>JAOALD010000009.1 GCA_025153755.1 SAR92 clade bacterium H921 | reverse complement strand
AATCAGGTCATATGTGTTTTCACTAGCTATTTGGCATGGTTTATATATAGCACACTAAAAGTAATTTATTTGAAAAAAGCGGTTATTTTTGGGGAATCAACCATATATTTCACTTAGGTAGGAATAACTTTTTTTACGTATGTAAATATTCTTATGTGAACAGTATCGTTCACTAGTGAGTTAAGTTACTCACAGAGTCACTTGAAATGTTAACCAAACTGGATTTTTTCATTTATATAGCCATAGAAGGCATCAGGAGAAAAGCATGAAATTTACAAGGAAGATGAAATTTAAAAGAAATATCTTAGGCATTGGAGTTTTGTTGGCTATATCAGAAACAGCTATTTCTTCGGGAGAAATAAATGCTCCGCGAGCATATCAAGATTTTTCTGCTAAATGGGGCATCTGTGTTGGGCGCGATTGCGAGCCTATGCAAAACAATAAAGCAAAGATTCAAGATTTAAGAGAAACCAAGGAAAACAATGATAATGTCTTAACCGCATCAATCGGCTCGTATGAAGCAGGCTTGCAGGCGATAAGCATACAAAAGATTACCACTGACAACCTACGCAGTGAACTTCTCAGCCTACTGACTGAAGGGACAAAGGGAGGAATAGATATAGTTCAAACTCCAGTTTATATCGAAAAAGCCACTTTACTGTCGGGGGCGATAGCCATAGAAAGTGAACTTATCAACGCCAATATTAATAACTTTTTATTTTTGGACGCCGCAGAAAAAAATGCAAGTACCTCAAATCTTAACCTTAATGAGTTTAAGGCCGGCCATATCAATAAGCTTTGGGAGCTAGCATCGCAAGATGACTACCCGCAGGATTTAGTAGAGGCCGCGGCAGCGGCGAGCAAAAGTCGCTTGAATCACGCCCAACAAACTGTGGATAATTTAGAATTCAATCGGTCAGACGCCGCTCAGACACTTGACATCTTTACAGAACAACTCGCCGATCTTGAAGAAAATGCGGAAATAAAAGCTAACGCCTTCGAAACAGTTGACGCGATGCGATCTGAAGCTGAGAAGAATTATAATAATGCAGTACTCGCGGCTAGAAAACTGTTGGGTGATGGGACGGTTACTCCCGCTGAGCGCTTAGCGGCTAGCAAATTAATCAAGCAAACGGGTGACGAAATACAAAATCTAAATCGCGAATGGCAAGTTAGTCAAACCGACTCTCAAATGGCTTCCCGAGCCCTCGCATCGGCCAAAACTTCGATAAACGAGTCACAGAAAGCTCTTGAGGAGTTAGCGATACTCAGACCTGAAGCTGATGCAGTCCTTAATGAGATACAAGAATTCGAGATGTCTGGCTCGCCGAGCGTTGACTTGCTCGACTCTCTGATACGTCAGGATGATACCGGTGGAGCCATTTTCAACGCTGTTGAAGATACCTATCAACTTACCGAAGAAAATAACGTAAAGATTAGAGATAATGGTGAGGCTGTCGCTACTAACATAATGGCTATCTCAACAAATACTGACGCAATATTGGCCAACAGTAATACATCCTCAACTAATGCCAAAGATATCTCAACCAACGTCAACACTATCGCAACTAATGCTGAAAATATATCAACCAATGTCAGCGCTATCGCAACTAATGCTGAAAATATATCAACCAAC
>JAOALD010000008.1 GCA_025153755.1 SAR92 clade bacterium H921 | reverse complement strand
ATTATCATAGAGGCAATCCAACTCAGCAGGGAATCAATGCCCCACAGAATCAGCGCCATCAATAAAATAACCGCAACCACAATCAATGTTGTCTGGTTGCGCTCCTGTTTGGTTGGCCATACAACCTTGCGCCACTCAGTGCGCGCACCGACAGACAACTCAATCACTGTTTTACCCTTGGCTGTCTGGGCTGCGATCAAAGCTGCAAGACCAGCAGCAGCGACAAGACCCAGCACTCTATAGAGCACTGACTCCGCTGAAAAATACCAGTTGGCGTAGATAGCCCCACCCACTATTAGCAGCACAACCAGCCACTTTAGCCAGTCAAGACGAAATTGCTTTTCTTCTGCAACAGCACTCATGGATATTTCCCAAACTTGTAAGTGGCAGGCCAGGAGGGACTCGAACCCCCAACAGCCGGTTTTGGAGACCGGTGCTCTACCAATTGAACTACTGGCCTACAGATAACTTATTACTTTCCCTATCTGACAGCTAAGCCGAGACATCAAGATGCCTCGGCTTTGCGCTTCAGACTCTGTGCAGCTCTTATTCGATAATCTTTGCTACAACACCAGCGCCTACAGTACGACCGCCTTCACGGATCGCAAAGCGCAGACCTTCTTCCATCGCAATCGGATGAATCAAAGTCACTTCCATCTGTACGTTGTCACCCGGCATTACCATCTCTGTTCCCTCTGGCAATTCACAGGCACCGGTTACGTCTGTAGTACGGAAGTAGAACTGTGGACGATAGCCTTTAAAGAATGGCGTGTGACGACCACCTTCATCTTTCGACAATACATACACTTCTGAGGTGAACTTGGTGTGCGGCTTAACTGTACCCACATGGGCCAGTACCTGACCACGCTGTACTTCTTCACGCTTGGTACCACGCAACAGAATACCGCAGTTCTCGCCCGCACGACCTTCGTCAAGCAGCTTGCGGAACATCTCGACACCTGTACAGGTAGTCTTTGCAGTATCAGTGATACCAATCACTTCAATCTCTTCGCCTACCTTGATAATGCCACGCTCTACTCGACCGGTTACAACAGTACCGCGACCAGCGATGGAGAATACATCTTCAATTGGCATCAGGAACGGCTGGTCAATTGCGCGGACTGGCTCAGGGATATAAGTATCCAGAGCTTCTACCAGCTTCTTAACCGCTGTAGTGCCCAGCTCGTTGTCGTCTCTGCCTTCCAGAGCCATCAACGCTGAACCTACAATAATAGGTGTGTCGTCGCCTGGGAACTCGTAGGTATCGAGCAGCTCGCGCAGCTCCATCTCTACTAACTCAAGCATCTCGGCGTATTCTTCTGAATCAACGCCACCACAGTCTTCTGCAAGCAGGTCGGCTTTGTTTAGGAATACTAGAACATAGGGTACACCTACCTGACGTGATAGCAAGATGTGCTCGCGAGTCTGTGGCATTGGACCATCAGTCGCACCACAAACCAAGATAGCACCGTCCATCTGGGCAGCACCGGTGATCATGTTTTTAACATAATCAGCGTGACCTGGGCAGTCTACGTGGGCGTAGTGACGATCTGGTGAATCATACTCAACGTGAGCCGTTGAAATTGTGATGCCGCGCTCACGCTCTTCTGGTGCATTATCAATCTGATCGAAGGCTTTCATTTCTCCGCCCCAGACTTCTGCACAGACGCGTGTCATCGCCGCTGTCAATGTGGTTTTACCATGATCTACGTGACCAATGGTGCCGACGTTTACGTGCGGCTTATTTCTTTCAAATTTTTCTTTAGCCATCTCAGTGTCTCCT
>JAOALD010000007.1 GCA_025153755.1 SAR92 clade bacterium H921 | reverse complement strand
ACTTTAATACTATCATTTACCATCATTTACTGCCTTCCCTTTTAGGTGGTTGCTTAATGGAACCAGTATAAAGAATGCTCCCCCCGCCGAGATCACTACCCCCCCCCATCTATGTAAGCATATTAAATGCCGCTTCCAATGCCGCTTCCATGGCTACTTTAACCGCGCCAAGATCCTTAACCTTGCACCTAATTGAATCGTGGACTGGCAGGCATGGGATCCCTCGCAACCGCTCAAGCGCATTGGCCATAACGTCACTATCTAGCCGTTGTAACTTCAAGCCAATTTTAGGGGAGCCAAAATGGTGCGCAATTGGCGCGTGTCGCTCCAGCAACAGAGATAATAATTCGTCACCAGTCACGCCTTGGGGGATCCCCTCAATAAATCCCGCAAATGCTTTTGATTTTATCGGGGGATAAGCTTTAAGCCCCATGGCCTTAGCCTTGTCATACGCTTCTCTTTTAGCTCTGTACTCACGAAAGCGCCGTTGTAGATCAGCATCAGCGCTCTTGGTTATACAAGCCTTAAATGCGCTCACATGCTCAATGTTAACAAGTTGCAGACAAAGCAATTTAAACACTGGCCGCAAGTGTTCATAGCCGACTACTAGGTAAGGATCCCCAACAAACTGTAAGCCTTCAAGCGCATAGAGCAAGTGAAAGTGTATGGCCTTGTAGTCAGGCTCTGCAGTGGCCTCACCATCAATTAAAATGCGCGCTCTCTCTCTGGAGGGTAGGTTTTGATAGTTGCCGTAGAACCTTCCCCCATGCTCCAGACGCTCATTGAAAATGCGTTTTAGCCAGGGTAATAAATAATTACCGTCTAACGTGGCGTTATGGTTAAGCCAGGTCTGATAATAATTTTTAACAGGCAGTTCCAGCCTTGCCAGCTCAAGAGATTTGGCTCTATTTTTATAGCGCTCAATGGGGTTATGGTTTTTATCCCGAACAATCGCTAACTGGGTGTTTTCCCTCAACAGCACCCGCGCCCTGATCTTCTCTAACTCGGCAATTAGCGGCATTAAAGGAATACACCAACTGGCGTTAAAGTCGTGTTGATTCGCCTTGCCTATGAGTAGGGCAATTAAGTTTTTCTCTGCCAGGTAATCACAACAAACCTTTAATGTCTTATTGCTAATGCGCTCAGGGTTTAGCACTTTCTGGGCGTAATGAGTGTTATCACGACTCAACAATAACTGGGATCCGGTGTAATGAGCAGTCAGCAGATTAGCCAAGAGCATATCAAATGCAATCACATACTTTTTTTGGTGAAACCTTTTAGGGTTTAACCACAACTTAAAATCACTTAGCAAAGTATCAAGGTATGGATTGCTTAAACAATAATCATATTGAACCCAAGAGCCCCGCTTGGCGAGACACAAACCGTGGTCAACATGGATTAAGTTAAAAGGTAACTCATATTGATGGCTGGGCGCACAGGTAATAGACAACATGTAATAGAAGAACAACAGCTACGCACTACACTTATAAGTACTTTAAGAGCTAAACCCGCATAAACACTGGCCTAGCGGGTACCAACTGGTAGCTGTCCAGCCCTTAGCTATTTTGTGTGCGGTTTTCTAGCCCAAGTGCGTTTTGTGGCTCCGGCGGAAGCCTGTAAATGCCCCATAAAAACATGTTTGACATCTCACCGAAGCGGTTTTTAATCGGCATTACAGGTCTGCGGCAACTGATAAATAGGCCATGTTCAAACAGGGTCGGATTTACTTTTCTAGCCACGTCCGAAATATTGCCAATGGCGCATTTTTTGGCGACATCAGAGGTTACAGAATCGGGATATTGTGCCAGGTGTTCTATAAGCCTTCTGGCTTGCGAGAGTTGGTGAGGGACTGAACGAAAAAGAGCCGCTTTCGCTTCGTCAGTTAAAGAGATAGATTGCATAATAGTAGTTGCTCAAATTAATTTATAAAAACAAAACCAACTGAGCAAGCTTGCTACACACATAACAGGGTGCTAAGATTTCGCACGTTGGTATCTCATGTTGGTTCTCGTGTCGTATCTCATGTATTTGTCAACGCGTTTGGGGAACAAACGAACCCGAGAAACCTGCATTGCCGTGCGGGTTTTTCTTTGTCTGAAAAATGTGAAATACAGGTATATGCTAACAGGAATTATTCTCTGCGCAAGCCCCTACTATGGATGTATGTGCGGCGAGAAATTTAGTCGTTTTTCCTTGACGTTCCAATGTCAGCAACAGGGGACTCCCCCCATTCAATAAGCTGTTTGTTTATGGCCTCAACAAGTGCGGACTGAATAGATAAGTCACGCTCGGAAAAGGCAAATTTTGCGCGCAGAAAATCCCTTTTAGCTAGTCGCACCGCCATAAACCTGCCCCTTTCGGTACTATCATCAATGGGTTTTTTCACTGCTATGAGTTTTTTAAAGTCGGGTTTTTTGCTCATAGTATGCTCTCTATTGCTTTCCAAATTTTCTTTATCTCACTTGCCGCCTTACCGCCAGCCTCGTACTCAGTGGCACCCAAACCGCTATTAGAGGCATGCTGAAACGCTATCCGTTGCCCCACGGTGCCCAACAGCCTAACGCCAGACTCTTTGACAAATTCAATAGCCGGCTCTTGTACCGCCGTACCACTTGGTACAGCATTCACAATCACCGCCCCCAGGTTTTCGCCCAAAAGGTTAAAGGTTGCCTGAACAGCTACCAAATCAAAGCCTGAAGGACGCACCGGAATCACGGTTAAATCGGCCTCTTTAATCGCCGTAGCCGCCGCCGTACTGTTATGTGGTGGCGTGTCGATAACACAAAGGTCATAGCCATCAGCCGCCAGTTTATCTATCTGCTTACTAAGTAGGGGCGGGTGAGATGTGAGCAGGGTTATGTGATCCGATTCACGCAAGCTATGCCAGCTTGAGATACTGGCTTGCGGATCCAAGTCAATAATGGCGGCTTTAGAATCACTGGCGGCATAGGCGGTTAAGTTGGCCGCCAGTGTTGATTTTCCCGCCCCCCCTTTCTGACTGACAAACGCAAGTACTAGCATTCTTATCTCCTTTTTCATGAATACTACATTTCATGAATACTACATTACAAGCTTACTAAACCAAATCACTATTGCTCAAACCCGTAACACGCGCATAACACTGGTTGGATGCCATTTTTTGCCGCGAGAAGTCTTATACCCCGCGTCATTAAGCATCTTGGTTAAATCACGCAACGATAAATCAATGTCTGATTCATCCCGCATTTCGTTGATAATATCTAGCATTTCAGCATTGCGTTGCTTCGCGCTGATTACTCTGGCCGCCCTAGCCTTGGTTGTGTCGGTGTTTCTAACTTCATCTAGTCTAGGGTTGCCGAGTACCACCCCCCTAGCTTTAGCCGCCTTTAATGCCGCCGTTGTTCGCTCACTAATTAGTTGTCGCTCGTAGTCGGCTAAACAAGCCATCAGCCCCACCGTAAAGTGGTTAGCCTCCGGCATATCAACGGCGACAAACTGGACGCTACTATCCTGAACGTTCATTAGGAATGATCTGTTGCGGCTTAATCTGTCGAGCTTGGCTATCAGAAGGGTGGCACCAGTGAGGCGGCATTGTCTTAGCGCGGCCTGTAACTCTGGTCTGTTATCCTTAGAACCGCTTTGTATTTCGGTATACTCCGTAACCAGTTCGCCAGCGTTTGATTTTAGGTAATCAACTACTGCCGCCTTTTGAGCTTCAAGCCCTAAACCGGATTGTCCCTGTTTAACCGTGGATACTCTGTAATAAGCTATGTATTTCATAATGTTACATTCCCTTAAACGTCCGTTTAGCGTATTGTAACACTAGTATAAGGGATGGGGCAGTTTAATTTTGCGACTACACAAAAAAGGGGGCAAGAGCCCCCAAGTAGTAACAACGTTGATAGGAGGTTCAAGGCAGGGGCGTTTCATCGGTACTGGTTAACTGACTGCCCGACAGCATATCAGTGGTGGTAAGTTGCCCTAACATGCCCGCAAGACGAACCTGATCATTGCGTCCAAGTTTCACCCTTGTGTTGTACTTTAAGGCGATGAAAAACTTAGCATTTTTCACCCATTCGCGTAGCTGACATTCACCCATACTGACAACATCGGCGTATAAAAATTTATCGTCTGGCAATTGCTCAGGCGGCTCCATGTGTCTAGATTCTAAGACACAACCCAATTTTTTATAAAACGCTTTTTCTGAACATTGACAGGCTTGGATAAATGTCTCTTTAACCAGCCTATCCTCCATTTCATCGAATACGGAGATGATGATAAAGACGTTTAGATCGTAGCGGTAGTCGTTTAGAAACGCGCGACTTGCGCTATCATTGCTAATGGCCATAAATTACTCCTTGTAAGTAATTGGTGGTTAGTCGGGCATGGTCAGTGTTACAGCACTGGCTATGTCCGCATTTATTGATTAGTTAGTTTGAAGCTAACTACTACAGTATAGAACCTAAAAACTAACATATTAAAAAAAGTTAACATAAACCCCCCGATACAGTGATCAGAAAAGCTGTTTTTGCTCCTGAGTCCGAAACACAAACTTAAACCCAGTAATCGTTCGGCCTTCTTTTATGTCCGTAACAACACAAAACAAGTCGCTTTTTTCGTTCAACTGCTTGATAGCTGGGGCAATGACTCTACGTTTTAAGTTTTTTGTTCCTTGGTTGGTATTCACAACGTCCATAGCAAAGCGAAAGTCCTCTGTGTTCATCACTCGATAGCCTGTCGATTTAAACTGGCTTAAAAGCTCATAGAGACGCACAGCATGGGTACTGGTTAACTGACTGACCGATAGCATATCAATGGTGGTGAATTGCTCGAACATCCCCGCAAGACGAACCTGAACGGCTCTAGTAAATGTTATAACAACACGGCCTTGTGTTGGTTGGAATTTTGCTTCCTCAAACCAATTCAACATCGTCTTATCTTGGTTTGTTTTCGAGTGCAAAGTGAGCGTCCTGCCCATCAGTTTTTCGCCTGATCTTTTTAGCATTAGCCACGGGTTATCACCCCCGAATTGTTCCTTCCAATCCTGTGCAGTCATCTCGAATTTGAACGGCTTATTTAAGTCTGGGAATGTACTGGGGTTGATCGTAGAAATACCAAACAAGAGTAACCGCTTTTCGTTTAACGTCATCGAGTAACAAGCCTCAATTAGTTGATTATCTTGGGTCGCGGTGCGCTTATCTGATCGTGTCATTAGGTCGGTCATATAATTAAAAGTAGCACATAGGTGTCGGCCTACACAACAATGTCACCATAAGTGGGGTAATTCATTTAACCGTCACCTTTAAAGGAACGCACAATTACGTCACCCTTAACTAACAATTACGTCACCCTTAACTAACAATTACGTCACCCTTAACTAACAATTTCCCCACCCTTAACTAACAATTACGTCACCATAACCCGCTGAAACCCTTGCTATCACTGGCCTACAGCCACGCTAAAAACAAGTATAAAAACAAGTAAAAAATATTAATACAGGAAAAGCCATTTTTAACGACCAATCTTAGTACCCTTAACTAACAATTACCCCACCCTTAACTAACAATTACCCCGCCCTTAACTAACAATTACCCCACCCTTAAGCGCGACCACTTAGTTTTATACCAACATTTACCAACATTATTTTTATGGTACCAGTATAAAGAATG
>JAOALD010000006.1 GCA_025153755.1 SAR92 clade bacterium H921 | reverse complement strand
CTACGTGACCAATGGTGCCGACGTTTACGTGCGGCTTATTTCTTTCAAATTTTTCTTTAGCCATCTCAGTGTCTCCTCAGCAGGCATTGCACAATTAATTTACTAAAATCACCGAAAATCTGCTTTGTCGACAGCTTCAGTACGCAAGGTGCGCCATCTTATACTGCGGCCCGTCAGAGTCAACGCTCTTTGAGCTTAAAATTGATATTTTTTCGGCTTTTCGCGGCTTTTTGCCGCCAACTGAGTACATTTAGCTCTCAGATGGGGTGTTAATGGCCAGTTTTTTTACTAATTCGCCTATTCAAAGGTTTTTTTACTCCGCTATACGATGAATATCCTGTATACTCGCGCGCGATTTTAGTCCCTACACAAACAAGCCATTTTTTAAACAGAGCAGACCAATGACTGATTTAACTCACTACAGAAATATTGGTATCTTTGCCCACGTTGACGCGGGAAAGACCACCACTACCGAACGAATTCTTAAGCTTACTGGCAAGATTCATAAAACCGGTGAAGTACATGACGGAGCGGCAACCACTGACTTTATGGAACAGGAACAGGAGCGCGGTATTACGATTCAGTCCGCGGCGACTACCTGCTTCTGGAGAGATCATCGCTTCAACATTATCGATACTCCAGGTCACGTTGACTTTACTGTTGAAGTTTACCGTTCACTTAAAGTGCTCGATGGCGGTGTCGGCGTATTCTGTGGTTCGGGCGGCGTTGAACCTCAGTCGGAAACCAACTGGCGCTACGCTAACGAATCAGAAGTAGCTCGAATCATCTTTGTCAACAAGCTAGACCGCATGGGCGCAGACTTTTTGCGTGTAGTTGGCCAGGTCAAGAAGGTACTCGGAGCCAATCCTCTGGTTATGTGCCTACCAATAGGCGTTGAAGAAAACTTTGTTGGCCTAGTCGATCTGCTTGAGCGTAAAGCCTATGTTTGGGATGACTCTGGCCTGCCAGAAAATTTTGAGGTAGTTGAGATTCCTGCCGACATGGTCGATGAGGTTGAACAATACCGAGAGATGATGATCGAAACTGCCCTTGAGCAGGACGATGACTTGTTGATGGCCTACATGGAAGGTGAAGAACCTGCGATCGAAGATGTCAAACGCTGTATTCGTAAGGGTACCATTGCGTTGGATTTCTTCCCTACCTACTGTGGTTCTGCATTTAAAAACAAAGGTGTGCAGATGGTGCTAGATGCGGTTGTTGACTATCTACCCTGCCCAACTGATGTTGAGCCGCAGCCGCTGACTGATGAATCTGGCGAAGAGACGGGTGAGAAAGCAATTGTTACGACCGATACTACATTAAAAGCGCTGGCGTTTAAGATTATGGACGACCGCTTTGGTGCACTGACCTTCGTTCGCATCTATTCCGGTGTTCTTAAGAAGGGTGACACAATTATGAATTCCTTCACCGGCAAAACAGAGCGTATCGGCCGCATGGTTGAGATGCACGCAGATGATCGCAATGAGATTGATCGCGCTCAAGCTGGAGATATTATCGCTATTGTGGGCATGAAAAATGTTCAGACTGGTCATACGCTGTGTGATCCTAAGCAGCCAGTGACTCTAGAGCCAATGATTTTCCCTGAACCTGTAATCTCAATTGCTGTGAAGCCTAAAGATAAGGGCGGCTCAGAAAAGATGGGCGTGGCTATCGGTAAGATGATTGCAGAAGACCCCTCATTCCGCGTTGAAACCGACGAAGATTCCGGTGAAACAATCCTCAAGGGAATGGGTGAACTGCACCTGGATATCAAGGTTGATATTCTTAACCGGACCTACGGCGTTGATCTGATCGTTGGCCAGCCTCAGGTGGCTTACCGTGAAACAATTACAATGCCAATTGAGGACAGCTATACACATAAGAAGCAGTCTGGTGGTTCTGGTCAGTTTGGTAAGATCGACTATCATATTCGTCCTGGCGAACCAGGTTCTGGCTTCTCTTTTGCCTCAACCGTTGTTGGCGGTAATGTTCCCAAAGAGTTTTTCCCAGCCATTGAGAAGGGCTTTAAGGGCATGATGGATCAAGGCCCGCTAGCTGGCTATCCGGTACTAGACGTAGAAGTTGAAATCTATGATGGTGGCTTCCACGCGGTAGACTCCTCGGCAGTAGCCTTTGAAATCGCAGCTAAGGGCGCGTTCCGTCAGTCTATGCCTAAAGCTGGCCCACAGATCATTGAACCAATTATGAAGGTTGACGTATTTACGCCTGAAGATCACGTTGGTGATGTTATCGGTGACCTAAACCGTCGTCGCGGCATGATCAAAGATCAAGAAGCTGGTGTAACTGGCGTGCGCATTAAGGCTGATGTTCCACTGTCAGAGATGTTTGGCTATATCGGACATCTGCGTACCATGACGTCTGGCCGCGGTCAGTTCTCTATGGAATTTGCTCACTACCTGCCTTGCCCGCAAAACATTGCTACTGATGTTATTGCTGCGGCAAAGGAGCTTAAAGAAGCTAAGTAATTCTTCTTTAGTTACAAAAAAACCCCGCTGGTGTAAGCCAGCGGGGTTTTTTATTATTTTATTTATAAGGTGCCGCCATTTCTAAGCACACCTTCAACAATGGTTTCGTCGAGAATGTCCTGATGGGTGTCATTAATTAGAATCACTCGACTTCTTTTTGCGCCTAGCGTTTTCTTCTATTTTTTGTATTTTCTTTCTTGTTATCTGCAACTGTTTTAATAGAGCCTGAACGTTTTCTTCTGCGCTAATCTTAACGCCATATTTTTCTCTCAATATGATGATATCTTCAGCCGGAAGGTCTTTGATTATGCCCACAACTGTTGCTTTCTTGGGAGCCTTCATGATCCGTGAGGCTAGCTTGTACATGGTTTCCTTATTCATTCACCCCCTCCTTAAAGATCACTGTTTAGTAACACTCATAAGTGGGGTCTATATCTGGGTTGAGACTTAAACAAGCCTCAACGTTTTTAGGGTCTACATACTCCAATGAGATTTTTGGAATTTTTGTAAAACATATACGAATTTCGTGATTTGGCTCTAACTCCGCAGTTGAGCTGCCATTTAGATACATAAACGCGATTGCGGAAACCGAAACATCATGGCCTTTAAGCGCCGCCCTGCATGACAAGTCCTACGCGTTTCCAATTCGCACATAGATATTACTATATGAGCCCATGTCTTCGACCTTTATTAGTGCTGAAAGATAATAAAGAGCTCTCCCTGAACCATCAATGTACTCACA
Organism: SAR92 clade bacterium H921; assembly: GCA_025153755.1. Lineage (GTDB taxonomy): Bacteria > Pseudomonadota > Gammaproteobacteria > Pseudomonadales > Porticoccaceae > HTCC2207. Next base: position 16,351 of record JAOALD010000006.1, on the reverse strand, counting down.
CTCCTTTAGTAATTCATAGGCTCTAGCCATCTTCCCCTCATTAATTGCATTGATCGCCGCTTATTCCTGACACTGAATTGCCTCAAAAGCATGTGAGCAAGCTGACAACATCATAATTAGCGTCAGTAGAATAAATTTCATAGGTCAATAACTCCATCAAGTTGCTGTAAGCTAACCGATCTATTGCATACCAACCGTTGAGAGAACCCCTTATTCAGTAAAAAACGATCTGAAACCATTTCAGCCTGCTCTTTCTGATTATATGCTGAGTAGTGCTTCCCGCTTTCTAGAGGCAAGTAACAGTAATCATTACCCGCAAGAATATTTTCAGCACCTACTCTTTGCGTACTCCAGCCTAAAGTTTTTTGTTGGTAAACGTGAACCAATTCGTGGATAAATTTTGCTCGATCATAGGAGCTAATATCTGGACTGGGTTGAGAGTAATCTTCGCTCCAAGGAAGACCTGCTGTATTATTATTTGGAATATAGATATCCCCTTGCGATGCGAATACCTTTAAGCGGAATTGGCCGCGTCTAAAAACTAGCAGAGTACTAATAAGGCTTTCGTGTTCATTACAATCCTTTGGTTGTTGGTCTATTTCCATATGAGTTCTATAGATTGTAGTTGCTGATTTTATTATTTACCAAGGTAATAGAACCTATTTTTTTATTACTGTTTTAGCTAGACATAGCAACAGTTCGGACGCTACCGGTCTCGGCGGGTTTCTAGAAAGTGATGTGGAATGAGGTGAAATAGAGAGGGGCTATTCTCAGCAATCTGATGCAAGAAATAGCCGCCACTCTTTGTGTGAAGACCGCTAGAATCACAGCCAGTCTTAGCCCATATTTTTAGCCATGATGGCCTCGGCAATATTTTTCGGTGCTTCGCTGTATTTCTCAAACTCCATGGTGAAGGTTGCACGGCCCTGAGTGGCTGAACGCAAATCGGTGGCGTAACCAAACATCTCAGCTAGCGGCACCTCGGCATCAATAACTTTGCCTGAGGCGTTGTCTGCCATACCCAGAATAATGCCGCGACGGCGGTTTAAGTCACCGACCACATCACCCATATTGTCTTCTGGGGTAACCACCTCGACTTTCATCATTGGCTCTAACAATACAGCGCCACCATGATCTTTAAGATCTCGAGTGGCCAGTGAACCAGCTATCTTAAAGGCCATCTCTGAGGAATCGACATCATGGTAGGAGCCGTCGTACAGAGTCGCTTTAACACCCAGCAATGGGTAACCGGCTAGAACACCATTTTGCATCTGCTCTTCAATACCTTTGGATACCGCAGGGATATATTCGCGAGGCACTGAGCCTCCAACTACCTCATTGATAAATTCTAGCCCTTCTGCACCCGAATCCTCTGCCGGTTCGAACCTAATACAGACATGACCATACTGACCGCGGCCACCCGACTGGCGAACAAACTTACCTTCAATCTCGCAGGTATTGCGAATACTCTCTCGGTAGGCCACCTGGGGCTTGCCTATATTTGCTTCTACGGTGAATTCTCGGCGCATACGGTCAACCAGAATATCTAGATGCAACTCGCCCATACCAGAGATGATGGTCTGACCGCTCTCTTCATCGGTCTTTACACGAAATGACGGGTCTTCTTGCGCTAACTTACCCAGGGCCACTCCCATTTTTTCTTGGTCAGCTTTGGTACGCGGCTCTACAGCAACAGAAATTACTGGCTCTGGAAATTCCATACGCTCGAGAATGATCTTGTCGCTCTCGGCGCAAAGCGTATCACCGGTAGTGGTGTCTTTGAGACCAATGGCCGCAGCAATATCACCGGCCAATACTTCTTTAATTTCTTCACGGCTATTTGCATGCATCTGCACCATACGACCAACTCGCTCGCGCTTCATCTTAACTGAGTTATACACCGCCGTGCCGCTTTCTAATGTGCCGGAGTAAACGCGCATAAAGGTTAGAGTGCCGACAAAGGGATCTGTGGCAATCTTAAACGCTAGGGCTGCAAAGGGTGCTTTGTCGTCAGCTTCGCGAGTACCCTTATCACCGCTATCCAGCTCACCTTCGATAGCTTTGACTTCGGTAGGCGATGGCAGGTATTCCACCACGGCATCAAGCATGGCCTGAACACCTTTATTCTTAAATGCTGAGCCACCCAGTACCGGGACAATCTCGTTAGCTAGGGTACGTATTCTCAGACCCTGCTTAATCTCGGCTTCGGTGAGTGCCACCTCTTCAAGATACTTCTCCATAAATTCTTCGCTGGCCTCTGCCGCGCACTCAATAATATTTTCATGCAATTGCTGGCACTCATCGAGCATATCATCAGGAATTTCGTCGTATTCAAACGTCATACCCTGATCTTCTTCATTCCATAGGATCGATTTCATTTTCACCAAATCGACAATACCTTTAAATTCTTCTTCGGCGCCAATAGTCAGCTGTAATGGCACAGCTTGAGCCCCAAGTCGCTCCTTTAGTTGCTCAACAACCATCATATAGTCAGCGCCAGCGCGATCCATTTTATTGACAAACACCATGCGCGGAACTTCATACTTGTTAGCCTGACGCCATACAGTTTCTGTCTGTGGCTGCACCCCTGAGGAGCCACAAAGTACAATAACCGCACCGTCAAGTACTCGCAGTGACCGCTCTACCTCGATGGTGAAATCAACGTGGCCTGGGGTATCGATAATATTGATGCGGTGATCTTCGAACTGGGCATCCATACCTTTCCAAAAGCAGGTGGTCGCCGCGGAGGTAATGGTGATACCTCGCTCCTGCTCCTGCTCCATCCAGTCCATTGTGGCGGCGCCATCATGCACCTCACCAATTTTATGGGACATACCGGTGTAGAACAGCACCCGCTCAGTGGTGGTGGTTTTACCTGCGTCTACATGTGCGCAGATACCTATGTTGCGATAGCGACCGATGGAAGTCTTACGTGCCACAATATTTTCCTTGTTTTAAAAGCGAAAAAAGGCGGCTATCAAAGCCACCTTTTCGCGATAAGTTTAAATCAAACTTAATCTTATTAGAAACGGAAGTGCGAGAACGCCTTGTTGGCTTCTGCCATGCGATGCACGTCTTCACGTTTCTTTACTGCGCCGCCCTTACCTTGAACTGCATCAATCAGCTCGCCAGCAAGACGCTGTGGCATCGACTTCTCACCACGGCTACGGGCATAATCTACTAACCAGCGCATAGCCAGTGCAGTGCGTCGCGATGGACGAACTTCAACGGGTACCTGATACGTTGCACCACCAACACGACGAGATTTAACCTCGACCAATGGTGCTACGTTATCTAGCGCTTCTTCAAAAACTTCCACGGGGCTCTTCTTCAAACGCTCTTCGACAATGTCGAGTGCGCCGTAGACGATACGTTCAGCGACTGACTTCTTACCGCTGACCATTACGTGGTTCATAAACTTCGCTAGCGTTACATTGCCGAACTTAGGATCCGGCAGAATCTCACGCTTTGCTGCTACTCTTCTTCTTGGCATCGTTTTGCCCTTCTCTTCAGGATTTTTCCAGGGATAGGCCCTGGCCTTACTTGGTTGTTAACCGATATTACGCTTTAGGTCGCTTAGTACCGTACTTCGAACGACGTTGAGTCCGTCCGTTAACACCCGCTGTATCCAATGTGCCACGTACCGTATGGTAGCGAACACCTGGAAGATCTTTTACACGACCACCGCGAATCAAAACAACGCTGTGCTCTTGTAAGTTGTGACCTTCACCACCAATGTATGAAGTAACTTCAAAACCACTGGTTAGACGAACACGACATACTTTACGCAATGCTGAGTTTGGCTTCTTGGGAGTAGTAGTGTAAACACGGGTACATACACCACGGCGCTGCGGGCAGGCCTGAAGTGCGGGTACGCCACTTTTAGTGACTTTGCGTTTTCTCGGCTTACGAACCAACTGGTTGATCGTTGCCATGCAATTTTTCTCCAAATATAAAAATTACCTTCCTAGGAAGGCCGTACATTCCTTGAATCGCCCCGCTATACCAGCAGTTAGACCCAAAAGGGAGCGGCATTCTAATTACCGCACATCCAGGAGTCAAGCCGGCAATGCCATTACCGCTAGAGTAGATGGCTAAATACCGGCAATTCGCCCTTATTCTTCGGCGAGGTCCGCGCTTAACGCTTCGCTCAGTGCCGCTTCTACATCAGCTGCGCTCATGGCCGGCTCTTCTGCCTTCTCTCGATCTTTACGACGTTGGGCATGGTATGCCAAGCCAGTTCCTGCAGGAATCAGACGACCTACAACCACGTTCTCTTTTAGGCCACGCAGTGGATCGGCTTTGCCGGTAACCGCAGCTTCTGTGAGTACTCTGGTAGTCTCCTGGAAGGAAGCCGCCGAGATAAAGCTATCTGTAGCCAGAGAGGCTTTGGTAATACCCAGTAACTGGCGCTCAAACTTCGCGGGCTGCAAACCTTCTTGACGCAGACGCTCGTTCTCTTCTAGAACACGTCGATATTCGACTTGCTCACCACGAATCAATGAAGAATCACCCATATCAGTGATCTCTACTTTCCGTAGCATCTGACGAGTGATTACCTCAATGTGCTTATCATTGATTTTCACACCTTGCAGACGGTACACGTCTTGAATCTCGTTAACTATGTACTTGGCCAGCTCACTGATACCCTTCAATCGCAGGATATCGTGGGGAATTGGCGGTCCATCAGAGATAACTTCACCCTTCTCAACGTGCTCACCTTCAAACACACCAAGCGTACGCCATTTAGGAATAAGCTCTTCATACTGCAGCTTGCCGTTTGGCAATGGCTGACCGTCATCTGGGGTAATCACCAAGCGTAACTTGCCCTTAGTCTCTTTACCTAGAGTAACGGTACCAGTGATCTCTGCCAAAATCGCAGGATCCTTAGGTTTACGTGCTTCAAATAGATCAGCAACTCGTGGCAGACCACCAGTAATATCTTTGGTACCACCAGAGTCTTGCGGGATACGAGCAATAATCTGACCGACATCGATAGTGCCACCATCGTCCACGTTGACGCTTGCGTTCGCAGGCAATGGATAATGAGCAGGCACTGTTGAGTTCGGGAAGATGAGCTCCTTACCTTTCTTATCAGTCAGAGTAATCATCGGCTTCAGGTCCTTACCTGCAGCCGGACGCTCGTTCGGATCGATAATCGAGATACTGGTCAAACCAGTCATATCGTCTGTCTGTTGACGAATACTCAAACCTTCTTCCATGCCTGAGAAGGCTACCTTACCGGCAACTTCTGTCACTATGGGGTGAGTATGTGGATCCCAGCTGGCGATCACGTCGCTGGCTGACACCTTGGAACCATCTTTAACTCTGATCACGGCACCGTAAGGCAGCTTGTAGCGCTCGCGCTCGCGACCATTTTCATCGGCAATTGCCAGCTCACCAGATCGCGAAACCGCAACTAGATGCTTGTCTTTGTTCTCGACAGTCTTAAGGTTAACTAAACGGACAACACCGTCCTGCTTAACTTTTACGCTATCAACCGCAGAGGCGCGCGATGCCGCACCACCAATGTGGAAGGTACGCATAGTCAGCTGGGTACCAGGCTCGCCAATAGACTGAGCTGCAATTACCCCTACAGCCTCACCCTGGTTGACACGATGTCCACGAGCCAGGTCACGGCCATAACAGGCAGAGCAGATACCATGGGCAACTTCACAGGTGATTGGTGATCGCACGATCACTTCATCGATACTCATCTGCTCAATCCGCACAACCCACTGCTCATCAATCATAGTGCCGGCAGGAACAGCAATTTCATCACTGCCCGGCTTCAGGACGTCTTGGGCAACAACTCGACCCAAAATCCGATCACCCAATGAGGAGATAATGTCACCACCCTCAATTACCGGCGCCATCAGTAGGCCTTCCGTGGTTCCACAGTCAACTTCTGTTACTACAACGTCCTGAGAAACGTCTACCAAACGGCGAGTCAGGTAGCCTGAGTTAGCAGTTTTAAGTGCCGTATCAGCCAAACCTTTTCGTGCACCGTGAGTAGAGATAAAGTACTGCAGTACGCTCAACCCTTCACGGAAGTTTGCCGTAATCGGCGTCTCAATAATCGAACCATCTGGCCGGGCCATCAGACCACGCATGCCAGCTAGCTGACGAATCTGCGCCGGGGAACCACGAGCACCAGAATCCGCCATAATAAATACTGAGTTGAAGGAATCTTGCTGCTCTTGCTCACCCTCTTTGTTAATCACGCTCTCAGTACTAATACCCTTCATCATGGATTTGGCTACGCGATCATTAGCCTGGGACCAAATATCAATGACCTTATTGTATTTTTCACCTTGGGTCACCAGACCGGAAGCAAACTGACTTTCAATTTCACGAACCTGATCTTCCGCACCAGAGATAATCTCATGCTTGTCGTCAGGAATAACAAAATCGTTTACGCCAATAGAGGCACCGGAGCGGGTAGAGTATTCAAAACCCGTATACATCAGTTGATCAGCAAAGATAACCGTATCTTTCAGACCAACGCGTCGGTAGCACTCATTAATTACTGTTGAGATGGCTTTCTTGACCATTGGCTTATTAACCAACTCAAAAGGTAGACCCGCTGGAACGGCCTCCCACAGCAACGCACGACCAATAGTAGTGTCTACAATACGACTATCTTCGGTACGTTCGCCGGTAACCTCATCAAACAATATTTCGTTGATACGTAACTTGATCCGCGCCTGCAATTCAGCAGCGCCAGTAGCATAGGCACGCGACACCTCACGAACATCAGCAAAGATCATACCTTCGCCACGGGCGTTAACACGGTCTCGTGTCATGTAGTAAAGACCCAAAACCACATCCTGAGACGGCACAATGATCGGCTCGCCGGAGGCAGGGGACAGAATGTTGTTGGTCGACATCATTAGGGCGCGAGATTCCATCTGCGCTTCGATGGTCAAAGGCACGTGTACCGCCATCTGATCACCATCAAAGTCGGCGTTGTAGGCCGCACACACTAGTGGGTGCAACTGAATAGCCTTACCCTCAATTAGTACTGGCTCAAAAGCCTGGATACCAAGGCGGTGAAGAGTCGGCGCTCGGTTAAGCAGTACTGGGTGCTCGCGGATCACGTCATCGAGAATATCCCAGACTACCGCTTCTTCTCGCTCCACCATTTTCTTGGCGGCTTTGATAGTAGTAGCCAAACCACGCAACTCTAACTTGCTGAAGATAAAGGGCTTAAACAATTCAAGCGCCATACGCTTTGGCAAGCCACATTGGTGGAGCTTGAGCGTTGGGCCAACCACAATTACAGATCGTCCTGAATAATCAACTCGCTTACCAAGCAGATTCTGACGGAAACGACCCTGCTTACCTTTAATCATATCGGCAAGTGACTTCAATGGACGCTTGTTTGAGCCAGTAATCGCTCGACCACGACGACCATTATCCAACAAGGCATCGACAGATTCTTGAAGCATACGCTTTTCATTACGGACAATAATGTCTGGTGCGCTCAACTCTAAAAGACGCTTTAAACGATTGTTACGGTTGATCACGCGACGGTATAGGTCATTGAGATCAGAGGTAGCAAAACGACCACCATCTAGTGGCACTAAGGGACGCAGATCTGGTGGCAGAACAGGCAGTGCTTCTAGCACCATCCACTCTGGCTTGTTGCCAGAACCATGAAATGCCTCTAGTAGCTTGAGACGCTTGGAAAATTTCTTAATTTTGGTCTCGGACTTAGTATTGGGGATTTCCTCACGGATATCCGCAATTTCGTCTTCGAGAATAATTTCTTTTAACAGGGCCTGGATAGCTTCTGCACCCATAGTTGCAGTAAACTCGTCACCAAACTCTTCAAGCGATTCGAAGTATTCTTCATCAGTTAACAACTGGCCTTTTTCCAATGTTGTCATACCTGGATCGGTTACCACAAAGGATTCGAAATAAAGCACTCGCTCAATTTCACGCAACGTCATATCCAACATTAAACCAATTCGTGACGGCAATGATTTGAGGAACCAGATATGTGCTACCGGGCAGGCTAGTTCAATGTGACCCATACGCTCACGACGAACTTTTGTAAGTGTTACTTCAACACCACATTTCTCACAGACAATGCCACGATGCTTCATGCGCTTGTACTTTCCGCACAGGCATTCGTAATCTTTTACTGGTCCAAAAATTTTGGCACAAAAAAGACCTTCTCGCTCTGGCTTAAAGGTACGATAATTTATGGTCTCTGGCTTTTTAACCTCACCAAATGACCATGAGCGGATCATTTCAGGTGACGACAGACCAATTCGAATGTTATCAAATTCAGTATTTTGTTCTTGCTGCTTGAGTAGGTTTATTAAATCCTTCAAGGCTTTTCCTCCAGTAACTGGGTTTGCCGAGACGATTTTTCGCCTCGGCCATTAGTAAGCAATACAGCGCTTATTCGTTTTCCAATTCCATGTTGATGCCGAGTGATCGAACCTCTTTAACCAACACATTGAATGACTCTGGCATGCCAGGCTCCATTCTGTGATCGCCATCAACAATGTTTTTATACATCTTCGTACGACCTGCAACATCATCGGACTTGACGGTAAGCATTTCTTGCAGCGTGTAGGCGGCACCGTATGCCTCCAACGCCCATACTTCCATCTCACCAAATCGCTGCCCACCGAACTGCGCCTTACCTCCCAGCGGTTGCTGAGTGACCAAGCTGTAGGAACCAGTTGACCGCGCATGCATTTTGTCGTCAACCAAGTGATTCAGTTTCAGCATATACATGTAGCCGACGGTTACCGGACGTTCAAATTTGTCGCCAGTGCGACCGTCGTAGAGCTCAGTTTGACCACTTTCATTCAAACCGGCCAATGCCAACATCTTTTTCAACTCTACCTCGTGAGCACCGTCAAACACTGGTGTCGCGATCGGAACGCCTTTACGCAAATTAGATGCCAGCTCTATGACTTCTCCGTCGCTTAACTCTTTTAGGTCTGTGCCGTACACGGTGTCACCAACATCATAGATCTCTTGCAGGAACTTTCGGATCTCAGCGGCCTTTGACTGGGCTTTAATCATGGCATCAATTTTGACACCTAGACCTTTTGCAGCCATTCCCATGTGAGTCTCAAGTACCTGCCCTACGTTCATTCGCGATGGAACACCAAGCGGGTTGAGCACGATATCTACCGGCTCACCCTGTTCGTCATAGGGCATGTCTTCGATCGGTTTAATAACCGAGATAACACCTTTGTTACCGTGACGACCAGCCATCTTGTCACCAGGCTGAATACGACGCTTAACGGCCAAATAAACCTTGACGGTTTTTAATACGCCAGGCGCCAAGTCATCGCCACTTTGCAACTTGCCTCGCTTCTCTTCAAAACGCTCATCAAGATCAGTGCGGCGCTCTGCCAACTGGGTTTGCGCAGCCTCGATCTGATCATTTAGGTCGGTTTTTTCCATACGAATAGCAAACCAATCATCGGTGCTGTAATCGGCAACCGCTTCAGCAGTTAATACTGCGCCCTTTTTGAGGCCTGCAGCCTTGCTGACCTTGCCACCAACCAATGAGCTAAACAGACGACCTAAGGTTGCATTTTCAACAATGCGATATTCGTCATTTAGATCCTTACGATACTGGTCAAGTTCAGCCTTCTCAATGTCCAAAGAGCGCTGATCCTTGTCCAAACCGTCACGAGTAAATACCTGCACATTGATAACCGTACCCTTGATACTGCTGGGAACACGCAGAGACGTATCTTTGACATCTGAAGCTTTCTCGCCAAAGATCGCACGCAGAAGCTTTTCTTCAGGAGTGAGCTGGGTTTCACCCTTTGGCGTTACCTTGCCCACCAGAATATCACCAGCTGCAACCTCAGCACCAATATGGACTATGCCTGACTCATCCAAACGTGCCAGGGCCACTTCACCAACATTTGGAATATCCGCTGTGATCTCTTCAGAGCCCAACTTGGTGTCTCGTGCGACACAGGTTAGTTCCTGAATATGAATAGTTGTAAAACGATCTTCTTGAACAACACGCTCAGAGATCAGGATCGAATCTTCAAAGTTATAACCGTTCCAAGGCATAAATGCGATGCGCATATTTTGCCCCAAAGCTAGCTCTCCCAAATCTACAGAAGGGCCGTCGGCAAGCACATCCCCGCGAGAGATAAGGTCTCCTTGTTTAACAATGGGACGCTGATTGATACAGGTATTCTGGTTCGATCTGGTGTACTTAGTTAGATTGTAAATATCTACACCCGCATCACCAGTGGCGGTTTCTTCATCGCTAACACGAACTACAATTCGACCGGCGTCAACACTTTCAATAATACCACCGCGTTTGGCAACCTTACATACGCCAGAGTCACTAGCCACTGTGCGCTCAATACCCGTTCCTACCAACGGCGCCTCAGCCCGTAAAGTCGGCACCGCCTGACGCTGCATGTTCGAGCCCATTAGCGCTCGGTTAGCATCATCGTGCTCAAGGAATGGAATCAACGAAGCAGCCACAGACACTACCTGACGTGGTGACACGTCCATGTAGTCAATATCCTCTGGTGGCTTAACCGTAAATTCATTCTGATGACGAACCGCTACCATATCTTCGGCAAATTCATCTTTCTTATTAATTTCAGCTGACGCCTGAGCAATGACATACTGCGACTCGTTAATGGCTGAAAGAAACTCGATATCCGAGGTTACTTTACCGTCAACAATTTTGCGATAGGGCGTTTCAATAAAGCCGTAGTTATTAGTGCGCGCGTAAGTAGCCAATGAATTGATAAGACCAATATTTGGCCCTTCAGGTGTCTCAATTGGACAAACTCTACCGTAGTGTGTCGGATGTACGTCACGCACTTCAAAGCCTGCTCTTTCACGAGTAAGGCCGCCAGGTCCGAGTGCAGAAACACGACGCTTGTGAGTAATTTCGGACAGCGGATTATTCTGATCCATAAATTGCGACAACTGACTTGATCCGAAGAACTCTTTCATTGCTGCCGCAACAGGCTTGGCATTAACCAGATCCTGTGGCATCAATCCTTCAGACTCAGCCACACCCAAGCGCTCTTTAACCGCTCGCTCAACACGGACTAGGCCAACACGGAATTGATTTTCAGCCATCTCACCCACAGAGCGAATACGTCGGTTACCCAAATGATCAATATCGTCAACTGAGCCCTTACCATTACGTATATGGATCAGGGTTTTCATGACATCAGCAATATCTGAGGCTTCGCCAAATTCTTCGTGAAGCTCTCTAGCTTCGTCAGTTTTCTGCATAGAGAAATAGCGCTCGTCATACAGCACGCCTGCCCCAGCTTCCGCATCACGGCCCAGACGTCGATTGAACTTCATGCGGCCAACAGACGAAAGATCATAGCGCTCAAGGTTGAAGAACAGGTTGTAGAAAAGGTTTTCAGCCGACTCTTTAGTTGGCGGCTCACCGGGGCGCATCATGCGGTAAATTTCTACCAAAGCCTCTAGCTGAGTCCGCGATGGGTCTGCACGTAAGGTGTCAGACATAAATGGACCACAATCCAAATCGTTGGTGTATAGAGTCTCGATGTCAGTGATACCGGCTTCGATCATCAGAGCCAGATTTTCTTCAGTGATCTCAGTATTACATTCGAACAACAACTCACCAGTTTTGGGGTCGGAAACGTCTTTCGCTAGCGCCAACCCTAGGATGTATTCTTCAGTTACCTCAAGAGTGGTTACCTTACCTTTCTCTAGCTCGCGGATGTGTCGCGCGGTAATACGACGGCCCTTTTCAACAACTACGCCGCCTTTCTTGTCTTTAATATCGAAAACTGCAATCTCACCACGCAGACGCTCTGGGTCCAGCTCCAAGGTAAATACATCTTTCTTGAAATGGAACATGCTAGTATCAAAGAACTTTTCAAGAATCTCTTCTGAGTTATAACCGAGGGCACGCAGTAAGATAGTCGCAGGCAGTTTACGGCGACGGTCAATACGAACGTAAAGTAAGTCTTTTGGATCAAACTCGAAGTCCAGCCAAGAGCCGCGGTATGGGATAACCCGGGCTGTATATAGCAGCTTACCGGAGGAGTGGGTCTTACCCTTATCGTGATCGAAGATCACTCCTGGCGATCTGTGCAACTGAGATACGATTACTCGCTCAGTACCATTAATGATAAAGGTACCATTGTCAGTCATCAGCGGGATTTCACCCAAATAGACTTCTTGCTCTCGAATATCTTTAATTGCTTTGTTAGTCGATTCTTTATCGTAAATAACAAGGCGCACGCGAACCCTCAATGGGACCGAAAAAGTAACCCCACGGAGCTTACACTCTTCAACATCAAAAGCAGGTTTACCTAGGACATAGTCGACGTACTCTAGCGCTGCGTGCCCAGAATAGCCAACGATCGGAAAGATCGAATTGAGCGCAGCGTGCAAACCGGTGTTCATGCGGTCTTCGACCTTAACACCCGTCTGTGTAAAATTTTTGTAGGAATCAAGTTGAATTGCCAATAAATAAGGCAGATCCATTACATCCGGCAACTTGCCAAAATTCTTGCGGATACGTTTCTTCTCTGTGAAGGAGTAAGCCATTTGCATTCCTCGGTATTAACTTTGATTGGGAACTACCAATCTTGAGACTATTCTCAAGCTTGCTCTGCTTGTAACTTCCCGTCTTTACAAGCAGGAAAGGGCCGAAGGGAAAACCCCTTCAGCCCAACCTGATATTTCAGGCAACTAGCACTGTAAACTTACTTAAGTTCAGCAGTTGCGCCAGCTTCTTCCAATTGCTTCTTAGCATCTTCAGCATCGTCTTTAGCTGCGCCTTCTTTGATAGTAGAAGGTGCGCCGTCAACAAGCTCTTTAGCTTCTTTCAGGCCAAGACCAGTAATTCCGCGAACAGCTTTAATCACGTTTACTTTCTTTTCGCCAACTGCAGACAATACAACGTCAAATTCAGTTTTCTCAGCAGCAGCCTCACCACCGCCACCAGCGGCAGCGGCCGGAGCAGCAGCAACTGCTGCTGCAGCAGAAACACCAAACTTCTCTTCCATTGCACTTACTAATTCAACAACATCCATTACGCTCATTTCAGCGATTGCGTTCAAAATATCTTCGTTTGATAGGGCCATTTTGGGCCTCCTAATGTTTTATCTGTTTAATATGAAGTCGCTTATGCGGCTTCCTTTGCATCACGAACTGCTGCTACTGCACGGGTTGTCTTCGCTGGTATCTCATTGAGAGTACGAACCAACTTAGTAACCGGAGCCAATGTAACGCTAGCCAACATACCAAGAGCCTCATGGAGGGTTGGTAAGCTAGCAAGGACATCAATTTGACCCTTATCAAGCAGTTGACCACTGACTGACAACGCCTTAACTTCAAATGCTTCGTTTTCTTTCGCGAAGTCTTTGAATAAACGCGCTGCTGCACCTGGATCTTCCATAGAGAAAGCAAACAATGACGGACCGGTCAAAACACCTTCTACGCAAGCGTAGTCAGTTTCAGCGAATGCACGCTTAGCTAGGGTGTTGCGGATAACGCGCAACTGCACGTTCTCAGCACGGGCCTTAGCACGCAGAGCATTCATATCGGTTACGTCAACGCCACGGGCGTCAGCAATCACCAGGCTAAGCGCCTGGGCGGCTGTCTCGTTTACTTCAGCAACAATTGCTTTTTTATCATCGAGATTCAATGCCACGATAAATCTCCTCGATTTACCTGAGTTACAGTCGGATTTTACACCGACCACCTAGGTGAATAATTTCCAGCTCAAAAAGTACTGGACTGGGTTCACCGCCTGCGTAGGAAATAAATAGCAATACAGCCGCTACTAATTATTAACCCCTCTCGGGAACCTACGGTCTTTAACGACCCGAGCTAACATTTAACTGTCAGCTCAGACCCCAAAGCCTTTTTTATCAAGCCCCTAAAGAGCCTTGATCAATTACTAAACCGGGACCCATAGTCGAAGAAAGCGTAATCTTCTTGATATAGATGCCCTTGGCAGAGGCCGGCTTAGCTTTCGCTAAATCGACCATCAATGCCTCAAGATTTTCTTTCAATGCTGAGGCATCAAAGCTAATGATGCCGATGCCGCCATGAACGATGCCGTTCTTGTCAGCGCGAAAACGTACCTGACCAGCCTTCGCATTTTTCACCGCAGTCGCCACATCTGGAGTAACAGTGCCCGACTTAGGGTTTGGCATCAGACCGCGAGGACCAAGGACCTTACCCAACAAGCCAACAACACGCATGGCATCTGGAGCGGCAATCACCACATCAAAGTCCATGTTGCCGCCTTTAATTTCTTCCGCCAGCTCATCCATACCGACCAACTCGGCACCGGCGGCCTTGGCAGCTTCAGCAGCATCGCCCTGGGCGAAAACACAGACGCGTATCTGCTTACCAGACCCATTGGGTAACGTGGTTGCACCGCGCACTACCTGGTCCGATTTACGAGGGTCGATACCAAGATTCACGGCAACATCAACAGTCTCAGCAAACTTTACGGTAGAAAGCTCTTTGATAAGATTGAGCGCTTCTTCAACCGGGTAAACTTTACCAGCTTCAATTTTTTCATTTATCGCACGAACGCGCTTAGATAACTTGGCCACTTACACGCCCTCCGTTTCAATACCCATTGAACGAGCAGAACCCGCAATGGTGCGAACTGCAGCATCAAGACTCGCTGCTGTCAGATCAGGCTCTTTAGTCTTTACGATTTCTTCGAGCTGCGCACGAGTCACCTTGCCCACCTTATCGGTGTTGGGTCGGCCAGAGCCGCTCTTTAGACCAGCCGCCTTTTTCAACAAAAAGGATGCCGGAGGTGTTTTCATTTCAAAGGTGAAACTACGGTCGGCGTAAACAGTGATTACAACTGGTACCGGAGCGCCTGATTCAATACTTTGAGTTTGGGCGTTAAAGCCCTTACAAAATTCCATGATGTTCACACCGTGTTGACCCAATGCTGGACCAACCGGGGGACTTGGATTTGCCTGACCGGCAGGCACTTGCAGCTTGATATAAGCTGTTACTTTCTTAGCCATTCTTCTTCTCCACTAATGGGTATTAGCGCCTCCAGACCCTAACCGCTTACCGCAGCTACAACCCTTCACTGGCTCCCCGATAAGCGCGCGGAATTGCGCACCTACCAATAAACTTTGAGCTAAGCTTTTTCGACCTGAGTAAAATCTAACTCAACCGGCGTTGATCGACCAAAGATCGACACAGCAACACGCAACTTACTCTTCTCGTAATTAACTTCTTCGACGTTGCCGTTAAAGTCATTAAACGGCCCGTCAGTAACACGAACCATTTCACCTGGCTCAAACATAGTCTTAGGCCTGGGGGCTTCTTCCGAATCATGCACCCGCTGTAAGATTAAATCTGCTTCTTTGTCCGTAATCGGCGCCGGCTTATCTGCCTTGCCACCAATAAAGCCCATCACACGAGGGGTTTCCTTAATAAGATGCCAGGTGTCGTCATCAAGCTCCATTTGCACCAGCACATATCCCGGAAAGAACATTCTCTCACTGGTTCGTTTTTGCCCAGCTCTCATTTCTACGACTTCCTCAGTTGGCACTAAAATCTCACCAAATCGGTCGCCTAAATTATGCATCTGAACTCGATCGTGAATTGCAAGCGCAACTTTTTTCTCGTAACCCGAGTAAGCATGTACCACATACCATCGCATCGACATACTCCCCTAGCCCAGTATCAGCGAGGCAACCCAACTCAGCAGAGAATCAATTCCCCACAGAATTAGCGCCATCAATAAAATAACTGCAACAACAATCAGTGTTGTCTGATTGCGCTCCTGCTTAGTTGGCCAGACAACCTTTCGCCATTCAGTGCGGGCACCGACAGCCAGTTCGATAACCGCCGCACCTTTCTCTGTCTGAGACGCAACAAAAGCCGCGGCCAGCATAACTAGGAGCAGACCAATGACGCGATACAGCGCCGATTCCTGCGAGAAATACCAGTTAGCGTAAATGGCACCACCCACAAGCAACAAGACAACAAGCCATTTCAGGCCGTCTAATCGAAACTGCTTTTCTTCTGTTACAACACCCATCCGAAGATATTTCCCAAGCTTTTTTAAAATGGCAGGCCAGGAGGGACTCGAACCCCCAACAGCCGGTTTTGGAGACCGGTGCTCTACCAATTGAACTACTGGCCTTCTAAACTTTTATTACTTTCCCTCTCTGACAGCTAAGCCGAGGCATCTTTAAATGCCTCGGCTTCACGCGTCAGACCTGCGCAACTATTATTCGATGATCTTAGCTACAACACCTGCGCCAACAGTACGACCGCCTTCACGAATTGCAAAACGAAGACCTTCTTCCATAGCAATTGGGTGAATCAACGTCACTTCCATCTGCACGTT
>JAOALD010000005.1 GCA_025153755.1 SAR92 clade bacterium H921 | reverse complement strand
ACGTTTACCGTTCATAGACACCTCTCTGTCGTTAGTTTATCTAACTCAAAGGTGTCTAGAAAACTAATGGCGATTCAAGATGAAGTGAATGCCGTGTTCTACGGTTCTTCCGCCTATCTCCCTTGAGTGCGCTTTTCCACCCAGGACATCCTCCCCCTCGTAGAGAACGATATTTTTCTGACCTTTAGAGGCCATGCTAACCGAGAACGCCAGACCTGCAGCGCCGGCTCCAAGAACAATAGTCTTACCCATAAAGTCGACACCTCACACCACGGGTTGTGAAATTACATATTAGGATACGTTGGGCCACCACCGCCCTCTGGTGTAACCCACCGGATATTCTGGCTAGGATCCTTGATATCACAGGTTTTGCAGTGGACGCAGTTCTGTGGGTTGATGTGAAACCTTGGTTCGCCACTTTCTGGATCATTGATGACCTCGTAAACCCCGGCAGGGCAATAACGTTGCGCTGGTTCATCCCATATGGGAAGATTTTTTTTAATCGGTATATCAGCATCGGCAAGCATCAAGTGTACGGGTTGGTCTTCCTCATGATTGGTATTTGATAAATATACGCTATCTAACTTGTTAAACGAGATATCACCATCTGGGGCGGGATAATCAATACGGCGACTCTCAGCAAGTGGTTTTAAGGTCGCGTGGTCAGGAGTTTTATTTCGAAGCGTCCAAGGTAGCTGTCCCTTGAATAAATTTATATCCACGAAAGCCATCCCCGATCCAATTAGGTCCCCGAACTTGTGAAGATAAGCACCAAAATTGCGCTGAGTAAACAGCTCTTCATGTAACCAACTTTGCTCGATATTAGTTGCATAGACTTCTAGATCATCGCCTTGTCGTGAATCTGCTATGGCGGATGCGATGGTTTCTGCTGCTATCATTCCAGACTTCATCGCCGTATGACTACCCTTTATTTTGGCGAAATTTAGGGTTCCTGCGTTGCAGCCAGTGATAAGTCCTCCGGGGAAATGCATTTTAACTAACGATTGTAGTCCGCCTGTCGCAATCGCTCTTGCACCATACGAAATTCGTTTGCCACCTTGCAGGTACCGGGAAATAACATCACTATGCTTCCACCGCTGCATCTCTTCAAATGGCGCTACGTAAGGGTTGGAATAACCAAGTTCGGTAATAAACCCTAGGGCCGCCTGATTATTATCTAAATGGTACATGAATCCGCCACCTAAAGACTTTGACTCGGTTAGTGGCCATCCCGCGGTGTGTAGAACAAGTCCTTCTCTATGGGTACTAGGATCGATTTCCCAAAGCTCTTTAATACCAAGACCATAGTGCTGGGGGTCTTTGCCCTTGTCCAGCTCAAATCGCTCAATTAATTGTTTTCCAAGATGTCCTCGACACCCTTCAGAAAATACCGTGTATTTCGCATGGAGCTCCATGCCAGGTTCAAAATTGCTTTTTTTTACCAGATCCCTTGAGATTCCACAATCTCCAGTTGCTATACCCTTGACCGCGCCATCCTCCTCAGAAAAAAGAACCTCAGATGCCGCAAACCCCGGGTAGATGTCTACACCCAAAAGTTCCGCCTGATCGCCGAGCCAACGAACCAGGTTGCCAAGTGAGATTATGTAGTTCCCTTCATTATGCATTGTGCTTGGTACGAAAAAGGGGGAAATACGCCAACTTTTATGTTGATCTTTTAGATAATATATCTCATCGGATTTAACAGGAACATTGAGGGGCGCCTTTCTTTCTCTCCAATCTGGAAACAACTCAAACAACGCCCTGGCCTCAAAGACCGCACCTGATAATATGTGAGCTCCGACTTCGGCGCCTTTTTCCACGACAACAATTGAAAGATCCATTCCCCTTTCTTTAGATATTTGTGCCAACCTGCACGCGGTAGCCAATCCTGAGGGACCTGCTCCCACGATAACAATATCGACTTCCATACACTCACGATTCATACCAAACCCTTTCGCTTTACTTGAGTATCTATAGTTGTGCTTGAATTGAATAAGCCGTTACGTTTCTTCTTGATAATAGATCAAGGAAATCTTCTCCCTGATGGGCTTTAATGGCTCGTCATAGCGGTTCAGAACTGACTCGCTTTGATCTTTCACATTCTGGAGGATTTTCATGTCCTGGCGCATTTCTATCCACGAGAAAAATCGCATAAAACGTTTAACAAACCAACTTAACGGCCATATTGGTCACTTAGCGCACAAAGAATGGGGGCAAATAGAAACTGAGAAAAGGCAAAAAGTGCTAACAGACTACCTCCAATGATTGATGCGGACCCCAAACCAGAATCATGTAAATTTTGTATAAGATGTGGCAGTATTGGAATTATAATACCAATGCTAGTAAAGTCTAGAAACACTAGCATAAACAAGAAAATGATAGGGTTACGGTTCATTTGTTTACCTTAGTAGGTGCAACAGAAGATCGCACAGATCTGCATTTAAGATGAGAAAAAATGTTGGTAATTTGGATCTTGGCGGAGCTCACTTTCTATGCATGAGTTAGTATCCAATTTCGTGACTATGGCCACACCTGAACCCCATTTCATGTAGTTGACCGCAAAATGTTCTGTTTTTTCCAATAACTCCAGCAATGCATCTACTCTTCTCTGATGGTTTTCAGGCCAGTTATTCTGTGGCATTAAGTCGTCGACTATATAAATGCCTCCCCTCTTCAAAACACGCAATGCATGATCTAAATGGCTGTATTTTCCCGGCCAAGCATCTGCAAAAATGAAGTCGTAGTAGTTAGATTCTGCACGAATGAGAAAGTCAGCACCATCCTCCACTAGAAAATTAATACTTTCATCACCTTTTATAACTCGCTGTGCTATTTCTGAAAAGGCATGCGAATTATCAACAGTATCAAGTATAGAGTTCGTTGGTTTTGCAGCAGCAATAAACAAGGTAGATAAACCAGTACCAGTGCCAATTTCTAAGAGGCGATGATTCCCATGCTGTGATGCGAGCAATGCACATAAATTTGCGACCTCCAAATCGCATTGCATATCAAACTCAACGTCAAGGGTTTCACGATGGATCTGTTGTATTTCAGCGCAAAGTTTTCTGGTGTAGTTCATATCAATTAAACCTAAATTTTTGTGTAAGGAAGATGTGAGTATCAGCAGTGTGTTCTGCTTCATTAAAGATATCAACGACTGCATTAAAACTCGCCTTTGCGGTATACTCGCTTAGAATCACTGGAGGTAATCCCTCAGATTCCATCATAGGGACAACGTTATCGTCAGAATGCAGCCTTACCCATATGTATCCGTGGCTCTGGACAGCCTGGTACTTTTGTTGCACGCAGGTGATCAATGTGCCATCAGAGTCGACGGATTCACCATTTTCCTTTTGTTTCCAGCCGTGGAAAGGGCAAATAATCCCGTCATCAACCACTACCCCGCCGACCAAATCCATACCGCGATGTGGGCAATATCGATGAATGGCATTAACACCATTATTAGTTCTGTAAACAATGAGTTCCAACCCCGCAATGCTTACGGATAGCGGTGTTTGCTGAAGTTTGCGCACGGGAATAACAGGGTGCCAGAACCGCATTAATGACTGACTGCTCGATTGTTCTATCATGTGGCTCCATACTCCAAATTTGAAATCAATATTCTAAGGTGATTTCCTTTCGTAGAAAACTCCAAACGCATCATACGTATAAGTTCACCCAAAAAACCTTTCAGTTGATTTACCGGATAGCGCTTTTTCCAGTGTTTCCTCACAGGTTTCAATTATAAATTTTTCAAATATGGGAACTTTTACCGAAGCCATATTAAAATATTCGGAAATGGCGGGAGATGGATGCCAGTGCAGTGTACTTCTCATTTATTGAATCCATTCAAAAAATATCAGGGAGTAAAGGATAGGAATTCCAAAGCTACTATCCCAGCTATTACTCATAAAGATAGACACAGACCAACCAGTTTTCCACACAGAATCGTAGGATTCGAGAGGAAAAATGTCCTCTGCCTGTAGTACTCGCATTTCCAGATCATGATTTCGATGTAAAAAATAACGCAGTCGTTTCGGTACACTAAGAACTCACTACCTGACTGGCGCTATGGGATAGACATATTCCACAAGATGGGCGGCGATGAAGACCATTCGCCGAGTATTACAGGAAAGACAAATCCCCAGAACTTTACAGGAGAACGCCACCAGAAAATCATCACCGCAAGCATCACATCGAACCCGGGCAAACCCTTTGGCGAGAATGCCGCAGTCCATAAAGCGGCTGAACCCTTTCTCGATATACCCTGGAATACTGTCGCCTTTGGCCTCCGCTTGTGCCAGCCAACTCTTGGCATGTTGTTGTATCAGCTGATAGACCACGGTTATTTCGGGACGCCTGGATTGGTAGACCTGAGGCGTCGCGTCAGCAACGCAGGCAATTGGTGGGCGAGTATTTGCAGAGACTAGGCGTTCTGCCGGTTGTGCTCTGTGCTGTAATATCGAAAACACCTCAATCCTTGAGACCATCGCCTCGGAAATTTCTTGTTTGGGTTTTGCCGGTAAGCTAACAGGCGAAACTGTGCGCTTAAGGCTAATCTGACAATAGCCGAGCTCAGCTGAAAATAGGCCATAGTCGATTAACCGGGACGCTATTGCTTCACACTTGTTTCATCCACACAGAGGTTTACTGGCCAGGATAAGTCTGGCATAGACGGTCCAAGCTCAGTAATGCCTGGGCATTTTCCACAATAGAGGGAGCGACAAAATTTTAAACAAAAAAAATCCCCACCTGCAAGAGCAAGCGGGGATTCTTATTAGCTCTTAAAGATTAGGCTTCTGGAGCTGCATCTTCAGCCTTATCGCTGGCAGCAGGTGCTTCAGGCACGGTGCCCTCTTCGATCTGCGCTTCTTTGATAGACAGCTTAACGCGGCCACGGTTGTCGATCTCTGTTACCTTAACGCGAACGTCTTGGCCTTCAGATAGATAGTCAGTCACCTTAGCAACACGTTCCTGAGCGATCTGAGAAATATGAACCAGTCCATCAGTACCCGGCATAAAGTTAACAAAGGCGCCGAAGTCGACAATACGAACAACTTTACCGTCGTAGATAGTACCTGGCTCTGGATCGGCTACGATTGCTTTAATCGCGTCCATTGCAGAGTTTAGGCCTTCTGTATCTTCTGAGTAGATTTTAACCGCGCCATCATCAGTGATATCGATAGTCGAGTTATGCTCGTCACAAAGACCACGGATAGTTGCGCCGCCTTTACCAATCACGTCACGAATCTTGTCTGAGTCGATTTGCATCATGCCCATGCGAGGTGCTGTCTCAGCCACTTCGTCACGGCCAGTCGCAATCACCTTGTTCATTTCGTCAAGGATGTGCAGGCGAGCTTCCATGGCTTGCTCAAGGGCAATTTCCATAATCTCTTCAGTGATACCTTCAATCTTGATATCCATTTGCAATGCGGTGATACCCGCAGCTGTACCAGCCACTTTAAAGTCCATGTCACCCAAGTGATCTTCATCGCCGAGGATATCGGTCAGTACGGCAAAGCCTGCGTCCTCTTTAACCAGACCCATGGCAATACCGGCAACTGGTGCCTTGAGCGGTACACCGGCGTCCATCAGTGCCAGACTAGAACCACATACAGAGGCCATTGAGCTTGAACCATTAGATTCAGTGATCTCTGATACTACGCGCATGGCGTATGGGAAATCTTCCTGAGAAGGCAAGACAGCGTTGATACCACGACGGGCTAAACGACCATGGCCTACTTCACGACGGCTGGTGAAGCCGATACGACCGCACTCGCCTACTGAGTAGGGAGGGAAATTGTAGTGCAGCATGAAGGGGTCATCGCGACGACCTTCCAGTGCGTCGATCATCTGTGCATCACGGGATGAACCCAAAGTTGCAGCGACGATGGCCTGAGTTTCACCACGGGTAAATAATGATGAACCATGAACCTTGTCGAGGATGCCTACTTCAACGTTAATAGCACGGACTTTCTTAGTATCACGACCATCGATACGTGGCTCACCACGAATAATGCGGCCGCGAACAATGCTCTTCTCGAGCTTTTTGAATGCGTCTTTGATGTCTTCTGCACTATGGCCATCTTCGCTAGCCAGCTCTGCGGTGGCACGGTCACGAAGACCATTGACAGAAACAACACGAGCCTGCTTATCAACAACCTGGTAAGCAGAATCTAAATCAGCACCTACCAAATCAGCCAACGCTGCTTTGAGCTCAGCATCTTCTTCCTCTGCTTGCCAATCCCAACGCGGCTTGCCCGCTTCAGCGGCCAGCTCTTCAATAACGCTGATAACGGTTTGCATTTCCTGGTGAGCGAACAGTACGCCGCCCAGCATGGTGTCTTCTGACAGTTCGCTGGCTTCTGATTCAACCATTAGTACTGCGTCTTTAGTACCGGCAACAACCATGTCCAGTGATGACTCGGCGAGTTCACTGTAGGTAGGATTCAGCAGGTAGCCTTGCTCTTCGGTGTAACCTACACGAGCGCCGCCAACTGGGCCGTTAAATGGGATGCCTGAGATTGACAGTGCTGCAGAGGTGCCAATCATTGCGGCGATATCTGGGTCAATGTTTTTCTCGGCTGACATAACAGTACAGACAACCTGTACTTCATTTTTAAAGCCATTGGGGAAAAGCGGACGGATAGGACGGTCAATTAGACGTGATGTCAGAGTCTCTTTTTCGTTTGGACGACCTTCACGTTTGAAGAAGCCACCGGGAATTTTACCCGCTGCATAGGCTTTCTCAATGTAGTGAACGCCCAGGGGGAAGAAGTCCATCCCTGGTTTGGCTTCACGTGCGCCTACTACAGTACAGAGTACTGAAGTGTTGTCGATTGAGCATAAAACCGCGCCAGTTGCCTGACGGGCAATGCGGCCTGTTTCTAAAGTTACGGTGTGGTTACCGTATTGAAATTTCTTAATTAAAGGAGTCATAATTTTACCTTTGTTTGTTTACCTTAAAGCGCCCTCATACTGTCGAGTTCTAAGCTGCTCGGGTTACTTATGGCTGCCAGCGATGACAGCCATAAGTAACTCGATCAGCAATTATAACGACAGGATAGATAGGCCTATGTTTGCTCCAAAAGCATTTTGCTTCAAAAGCGTTGTGCTCAAAATACGGTTGCGGCTCCATCTTTAAAAGAGGAGCCGCACCGAGAACACCTATCGACGTAAACCAAGTTTCTTAATTAACGCACCATAACGTTCGACATTCTTGCTCTTCAAATAATCGAGCAATTTGCGACGCTGGTTAACCATGCGAATAAGACCGCGACGTGAGTGATGATCTTTTTTATGATCACCAAAGTGGCCTTGTAACTTGTTGATATTTACGGTTAGCAGTGCAACCTGGACTTCAGGTGAACCTGTGTCATTTTCACAGGTTGCGTGTTCTGAAACGATTGCTGCTTTTTCTTCTGCACTCAGTGCCATAATACTTTCTCCAATATGCGAGTAAATTTAATTCAGGGTGCCCGCGCATATTTACAGGCAGCCTAACGTGATTTATGTGGCTGCTATGTCTCAACAACCAGTCTTTTTGGGGCTATTTTGCCATCATCGGTAACTGTAGCTACCCCCAGAAAAGCACCGCCCTCGCGAAAGACGCGCACTATATCGCCTTCTTGCCCCTCGCGAAAGGCCTGATTTGACATTACTGGCTGTCCTAGCTGGAAATACTCAGCGACTGTTGCCGTCAATTCCACCGCCATTCGATCTGCAACGGGAATATCCATCGACTTTAACAGGTGATCAAGGTCCCTGGGTTCAGCTTTTTCAGCCATGGCCTGCAATTCTGGCAGGGTTGTCACTTCGCTATCGGAAAACGGTCCGGCAATATTGCGGCGCAATGCACTGACATGGGCGCCACACCTCAGTATCTCACCCAGATCTTCCGCCAGACTGCGCACATAGGTACCTTTACTCACATGTAATTGCACATCCAACTGCGCCTGTGGCCCTGGGCGATAGGCTAAAATCTGGTAACTAAATACGGTTATATCGCGGGCTTCGCGCTCAATCTCTATGCCCTGCCGCGCCAACTTATACAACGGCTGACCATTGTGCTTGAGGGCTGAGTACATTGATGGAACCTGCTTAATATCGCCACGAAAGTCAGCAATAGCAGCTTCGATCTGATGTTCGGTAATGGCGGATGCATCTTGCTCATTTATTATCGCTCCCTCGCTATCGCCAGTCTCTGTACTCACGCCAAGCGTGAATGTGCTCAGGTAATGCTTATCTGAATCCAGCAGAAACTGGCTAAATTTGGTCGCTTCCCCCAGACAAATGGGCAGCACACCTGTCGCCAATGGGTCCAGTGCACCAGTGTGACCAGCTTTATTGGCATCAAAAATATTTTTAACCTGCTGCAAGGCTTGGTTAGAAGATAGGCCCTGGGGCTTATCAAGCAGAAAAATTCCGTTAATCGAACGGCCGCGATTGCGTCTACGAGCCAAACTTAGCTTTCCTCGCTGCCCGACTGCTGTTCTTCGTCGGTGACGGGAGTCTCTTTAGATATGGCCAAATCAATTAGCTGCGAAAGATGCTGGCCACGACGCCCGCTTTCATCATAGAAAAAGTTGATTTTCGGCGTGATACGAAGCTTGATACTCCCAGCCAGTAGTTTGCGCAAATAGCCAGAGGCACCGTTGAGCGCCGCCAGACCCTCATCGATTTCGGCTTGGCTGCGATCACCCACAAAGGAAATATGGGCTTTGGCGTAGGCCAGATCACGGCTTACTTCAACTTCAGTGACACTAACCATCCCCACTCTGGGGTCGCGAACATTCTCGCGTATCAATACCGCCAACTCCTGTTGGATAGCATCTGATACGCGTTCTGCTCTGGTAAATTCTCTTGGCATAGGACCTGTTTCTCTCTAAAACCTAGAGTGAACGCTGTACCTGTGTAATTTCATAAACTTCAATCAAATCGCCAGCTTTAACGTCGTTGTAATCCTTAACACCGATACCACATTCCATACCATTGCGAACATCAGCGGCCTCGTCTTTAAAGCGACGCAGTGACTCCAATTCACCCTGATAGATAACCACATCGTCTCTAAGCACACGAATCGGCTTATTCCTAAACACGGTACCTTCCGTCACCATGCAACCAGCAATAGCACCAAACTTAGGTGAACGGAAGACATCGCGAACTTCAGCAATACCAACAATCTCTTCTTTGGTCTCTGGTGCCAGCATGCCAGACAGCGCCTGCTTAACTTCATCGAGAAGGTTGTAAATAACGCTGTAGTAGCGGACTTCAATCTCTTCTTTTTCAGCCAGTGCACGAGCAGAACCGCCAGCACGCACATTAAAGCCCAGTACAATCGCGCCAGTGGTCAGTGCTAGGTTGATATCGGATTCCGTAATACCACCAACCCCAGAAGCGACAATATCTACGGCCACTTCATCCGTGGCAAAGTCGTTCAGTGCACTGTTTATTGCTTCTAAGGAACCACGCACATCAGTCTTAACGATCAGGTTGAGCTTGCTAACCTGCTCTGTGCTCATGTCGGTAAACATGTTTTCCAGCTTGGCTGCTTGCTGACGAGACATACGCTCATGACGCGCCTTAGTGATACGCAGTTCAGCAATTTCTTTGGCCTTGCGCTCATCGGCAACCACAAAGAACTCATCACCCGCATTCGGCGCTTCATCCAGTCCCAGAATCTCGACTGGAATCGATGGACCAGCTTCACCTATAGGTTGTTTGCCCTCATCGGTCATGGCTCGAATTTTACCAACAGTCTCACCGGCCAGCATAAAGTCGCCTTTACGGAGCGTACCCTGCTGAACCAGAGCAGTGGCGACAACACCTCGGCCCTTGTCAACGCGTGATTCAACAATCACACCGCGCGCAGGAACTGCT
Organism: SAR92 clade bacterium H921; assembly: GCA_025153755.1. Classification (GTDB taxonomy): domain Bacteria; phylum Pseudomonadota; class Gammaproteobacteria; order Pseudomonadales; family Porticoccaceae; genus HTCC2207. The sequence goes on along the minus strand of JAOALD010000005.1, from coordinate 133,114 downwards.
ACAGGTGCTGTTAATTCTAGAAGCTCCGACTGCAAGAGCACAGCTTCGAGCAACGCATCTATACCGTCACCCGTTTGGGCAGATACTTTAATAAACTGTGTGTCACCGCCCCAATCTTCAGGAATCACATCCTTGGCAGCTAGTTCGGTGGTAACGCGCTCCGGATCAGCGCCCTCTTTGTCCATTTTGTTAATCGCAATAACAATAGGTACTCCAGCTGCGCGAGCATGCTGGATAGCTTCTTCGGTCTGAGGCATTACACCGTCATCGGCGGCCACTACCAAAATAACCACATCGGTACTCTGGGCACCGCGGGCTCGCATCGCGGTAAACGCTGCGTGGCCAGGCGTATCTAAGAAGGTGACCATACCCTTTGGTGTGTCTACATGATAGGCCCCAATATGCTGAGTTATACCACCAGCTTCGCCAGAGGCAACTCGCGATTCTCGAATGTAGTCAAGTAATGAAGTTTTACCATGATCAACATGACCCATCACGGTCACGATAGGGGCTCTGGGCTCCTCATTACTTTCGCTTTTAATCACTTCAAACTGTTTGGCCAGCTCATCTTCAACCGTATCATCTTGAGCTACAACCGGAGTATGACCCAACTCTTCAACGACCAAAAATGCAGTTTCCTGATCAATCACCTGATTGATGTTGGCCATAACACCCAACTTCATTAGTTCTTTGATCACTAGGCCAGCCTTGATCGACATACGTGCTGCTAGATCGCCCACACTGAGCTCATCAGGAATGGCAACCTCGATAATCTTTTTATCCACTGGCTTTTTAAAGGTATGCTTATTATCGACCTTAAGTATCGCGCCAGAGGAACGCAGTCGGCCTTTTCTTCGATCATCGCCGCCATCATCTATCTGCAGCCGGCCTTTCTTTTTGACGCTCTTGCCCAATGGCTTTTTAACGTTCTTTTTACCCGGCTTATCATCGTCATCGAGACCTGGTTTAACATGACGTCGACCTCTATCATGAATCGGATCCGGAGCGCTTGGCGCAACAGTTTTAGTTAGCTTGCCCGCTTTCTTGGCTTCTCCGCTCTCAAGAGCAGAAGCCGCTTCAGCCGCTTTGCGTGCGGCTTCTTCCTGCTTAGCTTTAGCCGCTTCTTCAGCAGCTCGCTTCGCATCATCTGCGGCTTTGCGGCGATTGGCAATAGCAGCAATACGCTGCTCTTCGATATTATCTGTGCCTGACCCACGAACGAAGGTCGGCTCTGGCTCTGGGGCAGGCTCTGGAACAATTTCTTCAACTGGTTCTGGCACCGGAGTAGGCGCTTCTTCAACAACAGCCGGCTCAACCGCTTCTTCTACAACAGCGGCTTCAGCTTCTTCTTGCGCCTGGGCTAACAGTTCCTCATCGCTACGCTTTACATAGGTGCGTTTCTTTCGCACTTCAATGTTAACCGTTTTACGATTTCCCGACTTAAGGGTACTAACAGTCTTGCGACGCAGAGTGATTTTTTTCGGCTCGCCGGTACTGTCACCATGTAGGCTTTTTAAATAGCCCAGCAGTGTCTGCTTTTCTTCGTCAGATACAGTTGCATCTGCAGATGTATGCGACAGGCCCGCTTCTTTCATTTGCAGAAGCAAACGCTCTTCCGATGCGCCCACTGTTTTTGCTAGTTCACTTACTGTTACTTCAGCCATCGATTATCCTCTATTACCGCCCGACTAATTATTCACCTGATTCATCTGCAAACCAAGGTGCTCGAGCAGTCATGATTAATGCTGCTGCCTTCTCTTCGTCCATATCATCAATATCCATGAGATCATCAACAGCCTGCTCAGCCAGATCCTCCATGGTGATAATGCCTTTAGCGGTTAACTTGTAAGCCAATGCTGGATCCATGCCGTCCATTGTCAACAGATCTTCAGCAGGCTCTACATTAGTTAATTGCTCTTCACTCGCTAACGCTCTGGTCAGCAGTGCGTCTTTGGCTCTGGCGCGAAGTTCTTCAGCTATATCTTCGTCAAAACCTTCAATGGCACTCATTTCCTCTAGGGGAACATAGGCCACCTCTTCGATACTGGTAAACCCTTCTTCAACCAACACAACCGCTACGTCTTCGTCAACATCTAGTGCTTCCATAAGACTTTCTACAAAATTTGAAGACTCGGCATCTTGCTTTTCTTGTGCGTCTTCGATGGTCATAACGTTAATAGCCCAACCAGTCAGTTCAGAGGCCAGACGTACATTCTGCCCCCCTTTGCCAATTGCCTGAGCGAGGTTGTCACCATTTACGGCAACATCCATCGCATGGGTATCCTCATCGACAACAATGGACTCTACTTCTGCAGGAGCCATAGCGTTGATCACCAGCTGTGCCGGATTATCATCCCACAGTACAATATCGACACGCTCATCATCGAGATCGTTAGACACCGCCTGAACACGAGCACCACGCATACCCACACAGGCACCCACTGGGTCGATACGGGCGTCTTTACTCTTCACGGCAATCTTGGCGCGCTGACCGGGATCGCGAGCAGCGCCCTTAATTTCAATAATACCCTCGGCTATTTCTGGCACTTCGATCATAAATAACTGCACCAGCATATCTGGTGTAGCGCGAGAAACTAGTAGTTGAGGACCACGAGTCTCCTCACGGATACCCTGCAATATAACCCGAGTACGGTCATTGATGCGGAAGATCTCGCGACCCACCAGCTCTTCGCGAGGCAACATGCCTTCAGCATTTTCACCAAAATCAACAACAATATGATCGCGAGTTACTTTCTTAACAGTACCGCCCAGCAATTCACCAACTCGATCGCGGTAGCGGTTTACAATTAACTCGCGCTCTGCGTCTTTAACCCGCTGAACAATAACCTGTTTAGCAGTCTGCGCCGCAATACGGCCAAAAGCGATGTTCTCAACAGTCTCTTCAAAGGTATCACCCACTTTTAATGTGGGGTCCTTTTCTATCGCTTCTTCGGTGGTGAACTGAGTACCCAGTTCTGCCATCTCATCATCGGAGACCACATCCCACCAACGGAATGACTCATAATCGCCACTCTCACGGTCAATAACGACACGGATATTAGCGCCTTCTTCATAGCGTTTCTTAGTCGCCATGGCCAGCGCCTGCTCGATTGCCTCAAAAATAATTTCCTGGTCCACACCCTTTTCATTGGATACGGCTTCAGCAACCATTAAAATTTCTTTACTCATCGTTCAAACTCCACATGCCTCAAAATCGAGGAACCACGTTAGCCTTCTCTATACCTTCAACCGGAAACAGAAATTCATGATCTGTAACCACCAAAACAATTTCATCGCCGTCCACGGCAGATAAACGACCTTTGAAATTTCGGCGACCCTCGTAGGGGAAGCGTAACTTCAGTGAAATATCTTCACCTATAAACTGCTCATACTGAGCCAAATCATACAGCGGCCTGTCCATTCCTGGCGATGAGACCTCTAATATGTACTCACCATTAATCGCATCTTCTACGTCGAGTATGGCACTAGACTGACGACTCACTTTCTCACAGTCTTCAATTCCGACACCCTCTTCGGGGCGATCAATGTACAGACGAAGTAGCTTAGTTTTACCACCAGCCTGCAACTCCAGACCCCAGAGTTCACAGCCTAAGGACTCAACCACAGGCTGCAACAACTGCCTCAACTTACTATCGGCCACAGCCATGGATACCTCCCGGACAAACAAAAAATGGGCCGAGGGCCCATTTATTAACAACTAAAGAAAAGCCCCAAAATGGGGCTCCTCGATTTGCGTCGGACCCCGACGCGAATTTTCGTAGCAGAAATACCTGAAACACAATTTTAATCTTCAGGCGGATCCTTTTTCCGCTAAGTAATGCAAGCCTACACAAAAAATGCTTCTGCTACATCCACTTTTTCTTGCGCCTACAACCTTCACCAAATAAAAATCTGTGAAAATTGGTAGCGGGAGCTGGATTTGAACCAACGACCTTCGGGTTATGAGCCCGACGAGCTACCAGACTGCTCCATCCCGCACCGACACATCGGTTTGTTCAATCAAACCGCCTCTTAGAGAGGACGCGCATTATAGGTAGCAGCCAGCACAAGGTCAACAAGGCATTGCCTTACAAACAGTATTATTTGCGGCTATTAACAACCAATTCATAGGCGGTCTGAATTTCTTGGGTACGCTCAGTCGCCAACTTGACCATATCTACGGGCATACCCTGGCCAATAAGTTTGTCTGGGTGGTTTTCGCTAATCAGCTTACGATAGGCTTTTTTGATTTCACCATCTGAATGCTGCTTATTGCAGCCCAGTGCCGCATATGCTGCATCCAGTTGGCTGGATGATGCTTTAGCGCCCGTTCCAGTACCTTTAAATTGAGACTGGGCTTTGATCATGGCAATCAGTTGATCGAACATAGCCACGGAGAACCCAAGATGCTCGGCAACCTTGCGTAATAGGTCGTGTTCACCGTCGTGCAGCTCACCGTCGGCTAAGGCCAGAGAGATCAGATAATTAAGCAGCTGACGCTTGAGATTATTCTGCCGACCGCAGACGGAGATAAAACTTTTCATGGCGTCATCAACTGAAAAATCAGCCTTGGCACCCTGCTTAAATAGCTCAATAGCTTCGCGGCGGTGATCAGAATTCAAGCCCATATTACCCATCAGGGCTTCCGCCTGAGCAATCTCTACCTTAGAAATCCGACCATCGGCTTTAGCCAGATTACCCAGTAAACTGAAAACGGTGCCAAAAAATGATTCGCGGATTTTCTCCTGCTCGGCGGCCGAGATAGGGTTTAAAAACCCACCCAACCCCTTATCAAACTGATGGCCAATATAAAGGCCTGCAACAGCACCAATGAAATCAGCTATCAAGAAACCCAGCGTACCCGCGATAATTTTGCCTGTAACCATAACCATTCAATCCATAAAAAACTGATACCATTGTAAGGGTTTATGGCTCTACAAAGAAATTTGTCGCTACTGGTTTAAGGCTTGTGTGCGCATCTATCTGAGGATGCTTTTAGCACGCTCGCGCAGTGCAAACTTTTGCACCTTACCGGTTGAGGTTTTTTCAATTGCATCGAATACAAAGTGGCCCGGCACTTTAAAGCCAGCCATATGTTGTTTACACCAATCAATTAAGGCATCTGCAGATACTGCGTCATGCTCGTCCAACTCAACAAAGGCACAGGGCGTCTCTCCCCATTTTTGGTCGGGCATGGCCACCACCGCAACGGCAGTCACGTTTGGATGTTTATAGAGCACTTCTTCAATTTCAATGGATGAGATATTTTCACCCCCAGAAATAATAATGTCTTTAGCGCGATCTTTGAGCTGAATATAGCCGTCAGGATAAACCACACCTAGATCACCAGAGTGAAACCAGCCTCCACTAAATGCATCGTCCGTAGCCTGCTTGTTTTTGAGGTAGCCTTTCATCACCACATTGCCACGAAACATTACTTCTCCGATTGTCTCACCATCTCTTGGTACCGGCTGCATTGTTTCGGGATCCAGCACCTCAAGTCCCTCCAATGCATGATACCGCACGCCCTGCCGCGCCTTTAGACTGGCCTGCTCATGGGTCGGCAATGATTCCCACTGCTGATTCCAGTCGTTAACAACGGCTGGCCCGTAGACTTCAGTTAAACCATACAGGTGAGTTACGTTAAAGCCGGCTTCTCGCATCTGTGCAAGTACCGATTCTGGTGGAGGCGCTGCTGCAGTGAAAAAATCAATTGGTTTTTCTATTACTGGCTGGGTGGTTTTGTCGGCAGCCAAAATAGTTGACATCACTGCTGGTGCACCACATAGATGAGTAACCTCATGCCTAGCTAACGCAGCCCAGATAGCATCAGCACGAACTTCTCGCAGACAAACATGGGTTCCGCTAACTACAGAAATAGTCCAGGGAAAGCACCAACCATTGCAATGAAACATAGGCAGTGTCCACAGATAGACGGCATGCTTGGGTATAGAGGCCGTGATTACGTTCCCATTGGCTAGCAGTGCAGCACCTCGATGATGGTAGACCACACCTTTAGGGTCTCCAGTGGTCCCCGAGGTATAGTTAATCGAAATTGCATCCCATTCGCTACTTGGCATCAACCAGTTATAGTTACAATCACCAGAAGCTAACATGGCATCATAGTCGTAACGGCCTAGTTGCTGTCCCTGCTGCGGAAATTCAGGATCCAAGTAATCAATTATCAATGGCTCAACAGAGGCTATGGACAGGGCTGACTCAATAGTTGCACTAAACGCCAGATCGATGATCAACACCTTACTCTCAGCATGATCAAGCTGAAAAGCTATCACTGGTGCATCTAGCCTGCTATTTATGCTGTGCAGGACTGCTCCGCACATGGGCACTGCGTAGTGCACCTCGAGCATAGCAGGCGTATTGGCCAGCATCACAGATACAGTATCACCTGCACCAACTCCCTGTTGCGCCAGTGCCGAGGCCAAACTTCGACAACGGGCATAAAACTCACGGTAAGTGATTTTTAAATTACCGTGAATGACTGCAATATGCTCGGGAAATACGCTGGCAGCTCGCTCCAGAAATGTCAGTGGGGTCAATGGTTGGTAGTTGGCCTGATTTCGATCGAGGTGCTGATCATAGATACTAGCCATAGTATCTACTCGTCTTTCCATATGGGCGCGCGTTTATCGATAAAGGCCCCAATCCCCTCTTTGGCATCGTGCCTGAGCATATTCTCAACCATGACCTTAGAGCTGTAATCATAGGCCTCAGAGAGTGGCATCTCAGCCTGCCGATAGAAAGCCTGCTTTCCTACCGCCAAGGTCATGGTAGATTTTGTAGCAATTTTGTTCGCCAGTGCCATGGTGACATCAGTTAATTGGTCAGGGATCATTGAGCGATTAATTAACCCGATCTCCTGAGCATATTCGGCACTTAGCATATCCCCAGTCAATAACATTTCCATAGCCTGCTTATGGGATACATTACGAGAAAGAGCGACCATAGGCGTTGAACAGAAAAGGCCAATATTAACTCCCGGAGTCGCGAACTTGGCTGAGTCAGCTGCCAACGCCAAATCGCAACTGGCGACCAACTGACAACCTGCGGCAGTAGCTACCCCCGACACTTCGGCAATTACTGGCTTGGGTATGGCAACAATCAATTGCATCAATCCGGCACAGTTATCAAAAAGTTTCTTAAAGTAGTCCCTGCCCTCATCTTTTTGGGCGCGGGCTGCTGTGATTTCCTTTAAATCATGACCTGCGCAAAATGCTGGCCCCTTAGCCGCCAAAACAATGACTCGAGCAGCATCATTAGTCGCGGCATCTGACAGCGCGGCAGTCATCTGCGTAAGCATGTCTTCAGACAATGCGTTACGGCGCTTTTGATCATCTAAAGTTAGACGTAAAACGCCGCTTTCGAATAATTCGCTATGTAAAATATTGTTGCCATGATTTTCCATCACTACACCTGCATTTAGATATTAGTCTAAGACATCAGTCCAATAGGGCTTTTCAAATTCTAACTTTGGACAGCGATTCATAACAACTTTTAATCCAGCGGCAGTAGCTAATTGTGCAGCCTGCTGATTAACGATCTCTAGCTGCATCCAAACGACTTTTGCACCGATAGAAATCGCCTCTTTAGTAATCTCCAAGGCGGCATCTGAGGAGCGAAATATATCGACCATATCAACCGCCTGTGAAATCGATGATAAGCTTTCATAGCATTCTTGACCAAGGATCTTATTACCGGTCTCGCGAGGATTTACCGGGAAAACAGTATAGCCCCGCTCTAGCAAAACCCGCATGGTTAAATAACTGTCACGATCAGCTCTTGGACTGGCACCAACCAAAGCAATAGTAGTTACCCCAGTGAGGATTTCTTTTAGATACCCCTCTGAATAATCATCTGTAACTACACTTTTAGGATCGAGCATTTTATCTACTTTTTACTAGGTGCTAGCAAGGCTTTTTTTAGGATCATAAAACGGTTTTTCCACCACTGTAGCAGAGCGTTGACCCTTTTGTGTAATAACCTCGAGCTCGCTTCCAATATCTGTATGCTTAATATCCACCATAGCCAGAGCTATGTTAGCATTGAGTCGCGATGAATAGATTGCAGAGGTCACCTTACCTACCTGCTTACCAGCTATCTTAACCGGCCAAAAATCATTGTTAGGGCCAGTCAAAGGGTCACCGCTAAGATGTAAACCGACCTGTTTACGGGTAACACCCTGAGCAAAAATCTGTTTTAGCGCAGCCTTGCCAATAAACTCAGCATCCATATCCAGATCTACTAGCCGCCCCAACCCCAATTCATAGGGATTGGTATCTGCGTCAATATCGGCATGATAAGACAGCATGCCCCCTTCGATACGGCGAATGGATGAAGTATGGCCAGGCTTCAAACCAAAATCTTGGCCAGCAGCCATTATGAGTTCCCACAGCTCATCTCCACGACTTCCATCACGTAGATACAGTTCGTAACCTAACTCACTGGACCAACCTGTACGCGAAACTACTAACGGGATACCGGCAAGTTCAAACTCTTCTAACCAGTAATAGCGCAGTGTATCTATGCGCTCACCAAACAGCTTTCTCATTATTTTTCCAGACTGTGGTCCCTGTAGCTGCAAGGGCGAAACATCTGGCTCGCAAATATTGACATCCAAATTTGAATTAACGGCTACGCCTCGTGCCCAGAGTAAAATATCGCTATCTGCCAGGGACAACCAAAAATGATTCTCGCCCAGACGCAATAAAATTGGATCGTTTAAAATTCCACCTTGGTTATTTGTCAGCAGAACATATTTACATTGACCAACCGCACATTCAGAGAGATTGCGGGGTGTTAGTAACTGGGTGAATTCGGCTGCATCGGGTCCGGTAATTTCTACTTGACGTTCAACAGCGACATCACTCAGGGTGGCGCCATTGACCATATTCCAAAAATTCTGTTCCGCGTCACCAAAATCTCGTGGAATATACATGTGATTGTAGACTGAAAAACCCTTGGCACCCCATCGAATAGTGGCATCAAAATAAGGTGACTTTCGCACCTGAGTACCAAAACCAAACTCTTCGGCATCGCCGTCTGTATCTAGCTGCATCATAATAGGCACTTAAAAAATTGCTGTTTAATTTGAGGAAGTGTGTGCCTGTCTTTACAGCTATGCATCTATTTTTCCGACAGTAAAATATTATTTTACGACACTCAGATAGGAAAAATTTCTGACATAAAAAAACCCCTTAGTAAGGGGTCTTTTTATTAATAGATTCAGGGCTGAGCTACCACTTATCTTCCAATGTTTGCAGCCGCCTAAATGACTCACCAATCAATACACCCAACTCCCGATCCTCACCTTCTTTTAAGTGTATGCCGGGTCGACCATGGGCAAAGCGGTAGTTACAGATTAACCCTACATCACCAACCTTCCAAGGAATAGGAATACCATGACGATCATAGATATCGATAAAGAGTTCTTTTTCTTCTCGAGTCATTTCAGTGAGATCACCGAAAGTGAGTTTTAGTGGGCGCTCATCTGGAGGTAAATGCTGCACTAATGGCCAAGTGTCAAACCATGCGCCGTCATCAGCCATACTGCTATACAACAGATTACGATCCAAATGGGGAAAGTACTCAAAGGCTGAAATTGTGTAGCGAGTTTTGAGTTTACGATCCTCACCCCATTCAGCGGTCAAACCTCGACTTCGAGCCTCTGCAATGGCCTCATCTTGGTCATCTGTCAGCATTGATAGCTGCCAGTGGTTATAAACACCATACTCAATACGGCCTTGAAACGAATCACGGTCAGTCAGGTCACGGTGGTAGCAAATACCGAGCTTTTTAAGCTTTTGCCCGAAGGGCGTAGCCAAAATAGACTCGGTGGCAGCCACGTTGTCCGAGACAAACGTGTATCCTCCCTCAGCCGGAATTTTATTACACATAAAACTGACCATGGTGGTGCTTGAATCAATGTAAGCCATCTCATGGTGGTAATGCAGGGCAGCCTCCAGTGGTGCACCCACTTCATAGACATTTGGCTGCAAAGTCTTGCGAGGATTCGCACCCCCTTCGTATTGACGCTCATTTTTCAGAACTTGGGTCGCTATCAAGCGCATAGCCTGCATGTCGGTTAAACCGGTATTGATAACATGTACTAAACCAATCTCATCAAAGGTAGTTTGCATGCGCTGAGCAAGCTGGTCACTAGGCGCTAAAGGTTCACCAGGTACACGAAAATCGTTCCCATCAATAGTAAACAATTCAGGAGAAATGGCAGGCGTGCCTGTCCACCACTTCGGCTCAATAATATCAGGCAGTGGTGCAAAGGCATCAGCAGTAGAGGCTACGGTCATACTAGTTCTTATTCCTACTTTCTCGATCGGGCATTCTAACGGCGAAATTTAGCGATAACAATAAAAATTTAATGAGTGTTTAGCTCATCATATTTACACTGGATAATGTACGCATACCCTGCCATATCAGACCTCCAAGAGGTCACCGCTATTATTCTTGATACCTTTTACAGGACTCTCGCCGATATGAAGACTGTTAGAAGCCTCTGGGACGATTAGCCACAAACCATCACCTAAACGCGAGACTTAGAAGCTAAAGCCCTGCTTTTAAGCCGCTTTTTTGCACGCAAAAAATGGCTTCAGTATTGCTATATGAACTAAATATGACTTTTCTGAGGTACCTCTTTAGGCCGGAGTAGACGAGAACACAGGTATTATTTGGTCCCTGATACACTGGGCTCATCACATATACTCTCGATTCATGGCGCTATTTAAATATAAGTCAAAGGTATACCCGCGACATCTTTGTGACCCCATCCTCGCTGTGGTAAGACTCAGTAACTAAAAAGATATATCCGGAATATCTCGCTAATGCGCGACCAGTGTCGATTTACCGATGTAAGGCAGGCCCATCATCATAGTCAGCCTAGGGGGCTGCTTAGGCTTAGATGTATTCGCTTACTCAAAATTATGGATATCTAACAATAATTTACTCATAGATCAGTACAGGCGTTGCGTCAGCCCGCTATCAACCAAAAACACAATGCGCGCAGAAAACTCTGCTATGCTTAATTCAGTTACTCTGATAGCTGTAATATTACATGGATACTAGGTTGTTGCGCTTTTATTTGAGTCTCAAAAATACCCGTTTTTACAATGACTTATTTGGACTGTAAAGAGTGACTAATCAAGCGCGCACCCCATCACGAAATGGAGCGTCCCTATGCATACAAAGCATTTACAAATTGGCGAGAATAAAATCAACTTTGAGAGCGATGGTGTTAATTTATCTGGGCTTTTGTATATTCCCGACACCCATAAAGAGGGTCAAAAATTGCCCGCCATGGTCATCACAAGACCGGCAAGCGGGGTCAAAGAGCAAACAGCCGGGCTATACGCAAAAAAGTTCGCCGAAAAAGGCTACATAACCCTCGCTTTTGATCCAAAAGGCTTTGGGGATAGCGAAGGTATTCCGCAGATGGAAGATCCCTTCTCAGTGATCTCAGATAATACCAATGCCTACACTTTTTTAGCATCATTGCCGCAGGTAGATACAGCTCGACTCATTGGTGCTGGAGTTTGCATGGGCGCAGGTCACGCTGTAGCTTCAAGCTCTAATGACCCTAGAATTAGAGCAACAGTTGCCATCAGCCCCTACCTTACCTCCCATGTTGATTACCCAAAGGCGTTTGGGGGCAAAGTAATAGCGAAGGTGATGATGGGAATTTCTAATCCATTAATTAATTTATGCAAGATGTTAGGTATTTATTTCTATATACCCATAGTTCCATTTAAAAAGTGGATGGCGCTAATACCAGCAACGGAAACCCAAGTTGGAATGAAGCAATACTATGGAGGTGAGGGAAAACCAGGCTTCGCGCCCAACTGGAGAAACAAAGGCAATTTTTATCGCGCGAGCTACATTATGACCGGCAAGTACAACCCCTTTGATTTTATAAGCCAATTCACCAACAAACCATTTTTCATGGCCTATGCAGAGGGTGGTTATTCCACCGATAAGCTACAGGAATTTTATGATTCTATTCCAGCAGATAAAAAATCTCTGATGGTGTGCAAAGACTCCAATCATTTTGACTTATATTATAAGCCCGAGTTTGTGGATTCGATTGTAGAAGGAGCCGATACCTTTCTCAAAGAGACCTTATAAATAAAACTGCATTACCTAGATATATAATTTGTCATAACCTGACGCCACTATTTCTCTCAACACAGTAGTAGGCGAGCTAGATATCGTATGCCATAGGTTTTTTAGCGGGCCTGAGATACATGCGGATCGAGAAAGCTTTTCGCCCGCTTGCCGAACTGATCTGCAATAGCGCGGCTAGATTAGCCGTCAATCTTGGCTCGAATACTCTTTAGATCCGATCCTATAATGCGACATCCAATCGCGAACAATAACAAGCAGGCGGCGATCTCAGCGGATTCTTCCCAAAACCCAGAATGTGTAACCTGCATATAATTCTTCTCAAAGATACGACTAATAACACCATACAATATTGCCGCCAAACCCAGATACTGAAACGAGGGCGCTCCCAAGAAAACACTGAAATACTTGAGATAAAACTTATAATTAAACAGCGCTTTAAACATCAAGCCAGTAAGAGGTAATGCGTAGAGTAAGCGGCCATCCCCTTCAAACAATATTAATTTTGTATCCGATATTGCATCTAAGCCTAGCTCTCGAACAATAAAGGCGACCATTAAAAATGCAAGAAAAAGTGTAATGTCGCGGCTATAACCCTCAGCGTTTCTAATATTATAAATAAAACCTGCACAGGCCAAACTTAACAAAAATACCTGTAGATTTTCGATAAAGCCATGCTCTGTGTACATAATGTTTTCAACCGCACCAAACTCACTAGTTACCATCTCTAAATTCATGAACATCAGCGCGTAGTAACAGCTTCCTGTGATAACAAGCCAGGTAATTATTAAGGTTTTAGACAGGGCGCTCAGCAGGGGTTTTTTAGCGGTCATTATTTACTCCCATGCCAAAATAGGCATTTACAAAAGACCTGATGGGACTTTAAGAAGTCCAATATAACCGGATAAGGTCTAGGTTTAATCCCAAGGATATTATTATTGGCCTGAATGAGCACATGGCACCCAGGTTTTGTTGGCCTTGAATCTAATTAATTAGGGTTGAACAACGCCAATCCCATGTCGAGATACTACTTAAATTCTAAACTAAAGTCATTTGTCTGTTGTAGCTGGTATTGCCTATGTGAAGATAAACTAATCCCCTGAACAACATATATCAATTATTGCAGAGACAGATTATAACTTGAGTCATAGATTGTAACGCTGAATTGACCGCGCTTTGTCTCCATGCAAACTGAATACCATTGATATCTATAATTTTTCATTCACAACGACAATAGTAAGCCTTCAACTCATTGTATTTATGTCTGGGATTTTTCACTGATCGCTATGAAGTATTATTTCAAATAAGTCACAAGAGAAAATGACTGGTGACGGCCGCAGGTATATCTTTACCACAGGCTAAGTGCTCATCACGAATTATCAGATGCTAGTTTTCAGCCTGTTTAGATTGTTTGGAGCCAGGGTTTCTAGCGCCTCTTAGATCGGCAAAGGTTGCCGCTTGACGGATGCAGTAATTTTCTTACAAAGCAAACTGTATTTGGTGCCCAAGGCCGGACTTGAACCGGCACGGCTTTCGCCACTACCCCCTCAAGATAGCGTGTCTACCAATTCCACCACTTGGGCTAAAAGTCTTACTATATACTGCTTACTGAGGTATATCAGAAACATCTTCTGAAAGTTTTTCTTCACGCTCATCGAGACCAGGGATGTCCGTGGCTTCTAGTGCCTGACTAGACATTGTCTCCAACTCTGGAAGCAAAACATCTTTGACAATAGTCTTGTCTTTGGCGATAACCGCGAGGCTAACACTAGTGACAAAAAAGATAGTTGAAAGAAATGCTGTGGCCTTACTGAAGAAATTCCAGCCACCACCGCTTCCAAAAACGGTTTGCGACGCGCCGGAACCAAAAGAGGCTCCCGCTTCTGCACCCTTACCTTGCTGCAGCAAGATAAGCCCAATTAGGGATACCGCTACAACAAAGTGAAAGATTAAGATAAATTTTTCCATTTTTCCAGCCTGCCTATTCTGCCAGTTTCACTATATTCAAAAATTCATGTGCCTCTAATGAGGCGCCACCAACCAGTCCACCGTTAATGTCTGGTTGAGCAAATAACTCTACTGCGCTGCTCGACTTAACACTGCCACCATAAAGCAATCGAGTATCTGCACCGATATTACCCAACTGGGTTCTTATTGCACTGTGCACCTGTTGCGCCTGTTGCGGGCTAGCCACCTCGCCTGTCCCTATGGCCCATACTGGCTCATAGGCAATCACTGCCCGACTTACGTTGCGCAAACCAACACAGTCAATCACTGCGGATATTTGCGAACTTACCACTGCTAGCGTCTGCCCTTGCCGACGCTCCTGAAGTGACTCGCCAACACAGAGAATAGGTACTAATCCGACTTTCTGTGCAGCTTTAAATTTTTCTGCGACTGTTACGTTGTTTTCACCGAACAGTTCGCGTCGCTCTGAATGTCCAACCAGAACGTACTGACAGCCCTGTTCGACCAACATTGCACCGGATATCTCCCCCGTGTATGCACCGCCTTCATGCTGCGATATATTTTGTGCACCTAGGGCAACCGCGCTATTGGCTAGTGCCTCTTTGACTGTGCTGAGGTGTACAAAGGGCGGGAATACGACCATCTCAACAGCCTGCAGGTCATTCCAATTCGCGGCTAACTGAGAGGCTAGACTACTGGCTTGCTCAATATTGCCGTGCATTTTCCAATTGCCTGCCACTAGTGGTTTAGTCATCCTGTCCAACCCTCGTTTTAGCTCTCTGGGTGCAGCCTTGCAAAAGGGCGCAAATCCTACCCGACAAACCGAGAATATACAACTGGGAAACGCGCTTTTCCTTCGACAAAGGCTTAACCTACCTGCTGTTTAACTATTTTGGCTATATCAGCAACCAACTGGTCTACTAAGATCTGATCCTCACCTTCTACCATGACCCTAATCAATGGCTCGGTACCAGAGGGCCGTAATAAAACCCGACCGCGGCCATCGAGCTTTTGCTCAGCATCTGCCACAGCTTGGTTAATGACCTGGTTGTTACTGATATCGATCTTTTTTGCCAGACGCACGTTAATCATCGTTTGGGGGAATTTACTCATGCCGGCTTTTAATTGGGACAGAGTTTTACCGCTTTCAGAGACTGCTAAAATAACCTGTAGCGCTGCTACTATGCCGTCTCCAGTGGTATTGAGGTCACCGCACAATACATGTCCAGAGGCTTCACCCCCCAAAGTCCAACCATTGCTATTGAGTGCCTCAACCACATAGCGATCACCAACTTTGGTGCGGGTAAAAGGTATATTCATCTCATTGAGCGCTAGTTCGAGGCCAAGGTTACTCATAAGGGTGCCCGCAACACCGCTGCAGCCCTGACCAGACCCCTGGCGATACTGGGCAATAATATAAATAAGCTCATCACCGTCAACTATTTCTCCATGCTCATCGACCAGCAGCACACGATCGCCATCGCCATCAAGGGCAACACCAAAGTCTGCCTTTTCCTCTAGCACCAGTGCTTGTAAACCCGCCATATGGGTCGATCCGCACTGATCATTAATATTAAATCCATTGGGCGCATTACCCATGGTTATGGTTTGGGCACCGAGCTCTTTAAAGACTTTTGGTGCGGCGTTATAGGTGGCACCGTTGGCACAATCCAGTGCGACTCTCAGACCACTGAGGCTAAAGCCCGGTGGCAGTGTGCCCTTACAAAATTCAATATAACGCCCCGTAGCGTCAGTGATACGACGAGCCTTACCCAAACTAAATGATCCGTTGGTAACCAGGGGCTGATCCATTAGGGCCTCAATTTCTAACTCTATGTCATCAGGTAATTTGTAACCATCAGCAGCAAAGAACTTGATACCATTGTCTTCTACTGGATTGTGGGAAGCGCTAATAACAATGCCTGCCGAGGCGCGAAAAGCTCTGGTGAGGTAGGCGATGGCCGGAGTAGGCATGGGCCCAAGCATATCTACATCAACGCCAGCAGCGATCAAACCTGCCTCAAGGGCAGACTCAAACATATAACCAGAAACTCTGGTGTCCTTGCCAATCAGCACTCGTTTCTTGCTCTTGGCATGACGGGTTAGAACCTGCCCTGCGGCCCAGCCAAGTTTAAGCATGAAGTCAGCGGTAACTGGATGCTCTCCAACCCTGCCACGAATGCCATCTGTGCCAAAATACTTTCTGCTCATTTGTTTTTATCGTCCTTAAATATTTGTGCTGTTTCGCCAGACTCGCAATGCCTGAACTGTTTCGGGTACGTCATGTACTCTGAGTATCAACCCGCCCTTCCCTACGGCTATCTGCTGAGCGGCCAAAACCGCCATAGTAACACTTCCAATTAGCCTTTGATCTACTTCACAGTCTAACATCTGACCAATCATGCTTTTGCGGGAAACCCCAACCAACACCGAATGGCCAGTAGCAGAAAATTGATCAAGGGCTTTAAACAGAGTCAAGTTATGCTCCAAGGTTTTACCAAAGCCAAAGCCTGGATCTAGTATTATCTGGTCGGCTTTAATGCCAGCAGCTAGACAGTCTTTTTTACGTTGCGCTAAAAATGCCAACACCTCGCCAACCACATCTTTGTAATCTGGGTTGTCCTGCATGGAATCTGGCTGATTTTGCATATGCATTAAGCATATCGGTAATCCAGATGCAGCGACGGCCTGCAATGCTCCATCCCGCTGCAGTGCACGCACATCGTTAAGCATATTTGCGCCGGCGCCAGCGGCCTGACTCATAACCTCAGCGGTACTGGTATCAACAGACACGAGACAATCAAAATGCTGCTTAACTGCATTGAGTATAGGCATAACCCGATCTAATTCTTGCTGTACTGAAATTGGTGATGCACCAGGACGAGTAGATTCTCCCCCGATATCAATAATATCTGCACCCCCAGCTAACATTGCCTCGACCGCGTGCATGGTTTTACTCTGATCTATCCGCCCGCCGGTATGCAGCTGGCCGCCGTCAGAGAATGAGTCTGGAGTGATATTTAGGATTCCCATCACGGCAGGCCTACTTAGATCCAGTATTTTATTGCCACAGATTAAGCTGGTCATAACGATACCCTTAGATATAAAAAAACCTCGAAGCTCTTTGGGCCCCGAGGTCTTTTAATAGTTCAATGGAGAGTTAGACGTCCTCGACTGGACCACCGATCGAATCATTCTTATCTTCTGCATGGTCGATAGTCGTTGAACTTCCACCGGAACTATTACCAAAGTCATTGTCGTCCCACTGATGGGGCGGACGCACCTTGATTCTGTTCATCAGATCATCAACCTGATCGGCGTCGATAGTTTCGTATTCCATCAAAGCGTCTTTCATAGCTTCAAGAATATCGCGGTTATCTTCTAACAGTTGCTTCGCATTACTGTAAGCGTCATTCAGAATGCGACGAACTTCTTGGTCAATTTCCCGCGAGGTATCCTCGGAGTAATGTGTGTTGCCGCCGCCGGGCGCCTGAGACTCGTCTTCACCGTACAAAATCGGTCCCATTTTCTCGTTGAGGCCCCACTTGGTCACCATATTCCGAGCCATCTGGGTGGCACGCTCAATATCGTTGGATGCGCCGGTGGTAACACCGTCAATACCACCCACCAATTCTTCAGCAATGCGCCCACCAAACAGGCTGCAAAGCTGACTGGTGATCTGACGACGATTCAGACTATAGCGATCTTCTTCTGGCAAATACTGGGTAACTCCCAGTGCTCGGCCGCGCGGAATAATAGTTACTTTGTGAACAGGGTCATGTTCTGGTACCAGCCGGCCGATAATGGCGTGGCCCGCTTCGTGATAAGCAGTGTTAGTCTTTTCTTTTTCTGACATCACCATAGAGCGCCGCTCGGCTCCCATCATAATTTTATCTCGGGCGTTCTCAAACTCTTCCATGGTCACTGTACGGCGATTGGCTCGGGCTGAAAACAGAGCTGCTTCGTTAACCAAATTGGCCAGATCGGCACCAGAAAATCCTGGGGTACCCCGCGCCAAAATCCCTAACTCAACAGATTCATCGAGGGGAACCTTCCGCGCATGCACCTTGAGAATTTGTTCTCGTCCACGAATATCGGGCAGGCTTACATAGACCTGCCGATCGAAGCGGCCCGGTCGCAACAGAGCTTTATCCAACACATCGGGACGGTTAGTTGCAGCAATAACAATAACGCCTTCGGTGCCCTCAAAGCCGTCCATTTCAACCAACAACTGGTTCAGCGTCTGCTCGCGCTCGTCATTTCCGCCGCCGTAGCCACCACCGCGATGGCGTCCCACCGCGTCAATTTCATCGATAAAGATTATGCAGGGAGCCTGTTTTTTAGCCTGCTCGAACATGTCGCGCACACGGGACGCGCCCACCCCCACAAACATTTCAACAAAGTCAGAGCCCGAAATAGAGAAAAATGGGACCTTGGCCTCACCGGCAATAGCCTTGGCCAGCAATGTTTTACCCGTACCCGGGGGGCCTACCATTAATACACCCTTGGGAATGCGACCACCGAGCCGCTGAAATTTGCTAGGCTCGCTGAGAAACTCTACCAACTCGGCCACGTCTTCTTTGGCTTCATCTACACCGGCCACATCGGCGAAAGTCGTTTTAATTTGATCACCGGTCAGCAGTTTCGCCTTGCTCTTTCCAAAGCTCATGGGGCCGCCTTTGCCTCCACCACCGCCCTGCATCTGACGCATAAAGAACACAAAGATCGCCAGAATCAGCAGGATTGGGAACGCAGCTACTAGCAACTGGGATAGCAGACTTGGAGTTTCTGGCTCCTTACCAATAACTTTAACATTATTATTGATCAGATCATCCATTAGGCCGGGGTCCTGCACATTGGGTCGCACCGTTCTAAACGAAGTGCCGTCCCGTCTCTCACCTGAGATAATAAGACCATCAATGGAGACGCTGGTAACACGCTCGTTTTGCACGTCCATTATAAATTCAGAATAATCGACGCTCTTGTCTTCAGGCGGCGGCGCAAAGCTATTAAAAACCGACATCAGGATCGCGGCCAGAATTAGCCATACAATCAAATTTTTTGCCAAATCGTTCAAAGTTTTGTCCTCTTAATTGGCCTTTAGGCCCTTGGCTACCAGATACACCTCCCGAGACTTAGCTCTGGAAGCATCTGGTTTCTTCATACTGACACTATTAAACAACGTTCTGACATGACGCACAAACTCGTCAAAACCTTCTCCCTGAAACAACTTAGCAATAAACACCCCTTCGGGCTTCACCACCTGACAGGCTAGATCGATGCCTAATTCTGCCAGATACATCATGGCGGGCTGATCTACTGCCTTTGCTCCTGTTAAGTTGGGGGCCATATCTGAAATTACAAGGTCTACGGGACGATTCCCGATAAGTTCGACCAACTGTTCAAAAATAGCCTGTTCAGTAAAGTCACCTTGAATGAAATCTACTCCGGCAATCTGGTCCATCGGCAGTATGTCGAGCGCGTGGACTCTACCCTCATGGCCGACCATTCTCGCCGCGACCTGCGACCAACCCCCTGGAGCTGATCCTAAATCTACGACCGTCATGCCCTGGCGGATCATGCGCTCTTTTTCAATAATTTCGAGGAGTTTATAACTGGCACGAGAACGATAACCGTCCTTTTGTGACTGTTTGACGTAGGGATCATTGAGATGCTGTTTGATCCAATCACGATTTTTAGATTTCGCCATGAGAATGTTTTCGTTAGAATGGCCAGCTTACACTTAAGAGCTGGGCATTATGACAACTTCTAACGAAGATAAAAAACATTTACGTCGATTGGGTCATAATCTCAAACCCGTAGTGACTATTGCCGGCAAAGGCTTAACTGAAACCGTAACGGCTGAGGTCGAGCGCGCGCTAACTGATCATGAGTTGATCAAAGTTAAGCTGGCCGTTGGTGATCGCGATGCCAAAAAGGCCGTTATCGAGGGCATATGCGGCAACCATAACGCAGAGATTGTGCAGTCCATCGGCCATGTTGTGTTGCTGTTTCGCAAGGCTAAAAAGCCCAACCCCAAACTATCCAATTTATTGCGCCAGTGACATTTATGACTGTTGCCACAACAACTGAGCGGCTGGGTTGTAAGTTGTGCCATAATCTGCCCAGTGCAATGGGAAACTGGCGTGATAAATAACCAACAGATTCGCAGTATTATTTCATTTATGGGCAAGCCGATTTTAATCGGCCTGTTTGTAGCTGTCGTGTTGATGCTGATTTTTCCTGAATTTCGCAATCAGCCCAATAGTCTGTCTAAAAGCGAAACACTCGATTTGCGCGACAGCAACGTGGCCCCTGGCTGGGCTGGGCCAGTATCTTATTCTGCTGCAGTCAGTCGTGCGGCACCCTCAGTGGTAAATATCTACACCCGTACTGTGACTAAAACTACAAAACGGCCTCTGTTAAATGATCCATTTGTTGGACGCCTGTACAACCGTCAGCAACAGCGAATTGAACCCTCCTTGGGTTCTGGCGTTATTATGCAAGCCGATGGTTTTATTATGACCAACCATCATGTTGTCGATGGCGCCGATCAAATTTTAGTTCTGCTTTATGATGGTCGCACCGCAGCGGCTGCGGTGGTTGGCACTGACCCTGAAACTGACCTAGCTGTACTAAAAATCAACGCTAGCGATCTACAGCCTATTTCGATTGGCGAACCAGCTCAGGCGCGCATTGGCGATGTGGTACTAGCTATTGGCAACCCCTTTGGGGTCGGCCAAACTGTTACCCAGGGCATTGTTAGCGCCACTCAGCGCAATGGTATTGGCCTAAACACCTTTGAGAACTTTATCCAGACCGATGCTGATATTAATCCCGGTAACTCCGGCGGTGCTCTGGTCGATGCCTATGGCAACCTTCTAGCCATTAATACCGCCAGCCTCAATCAGTCAGGTTCTGCAGGCATAGGCTTCGCTATTCCCGCAGACTCTGCAGAGAAGGTGCTCAAAGACATTATTCAATATGGCCGTGTCATTCGAGGCTGGCTGGGAATGGAAGCATTTCCCCTCACCCCGCGGCTATCCGAGCAACTCAACATTGCGGTTAATAATGGTTTATTGGTTAGCGCCGTTGCAAAGGGTGGGCCGTCTCATAAAGTCGGTATTCAGGCTCGCGATATTGTTATCAGGATCAATGACTCGCCTGTGACTGACAGGCAAACTAGCGTCAGTCAAATTGCCGATGTCATGCCAGGTAAGACCATTAATTTAAAGATACTGCGCCAGGGAAAAACCTTTGATGTCACCGCTGTTGCCGGCATTAGACCGCCGCGTTAAGCGCCGAGAATGACCGCCAGGGAATCAAGTAAGAGTGCATTGTGCTGCTCAGTACCAATAGTAATTCGCAAAAACTCGTCAATACGTGGCTTTTTAAAGTGACGCACAATCAAGCCCTGTTCACGAAGTGCCAGAGACAGCTCCTCGGCCGGCCTGTCACTGTGACGGGCAAATACAAAATTGGCTGCTGAGGGCATTACTTCGAACCCTAGCTTTTGCAGCTGCTCAGTAACATGCTCACGACTGCTGATAATACGCTGGCAGGTCTGTGAGAAGTAGTCGTAATCTTGAAATGAAGCTATGGCCGCCGCAATCTGTAGCTGACCCAAAGGAAACGGATTAAAACTGTTTTTAATCCGCTCAAGCCCCTCTATCAACTCCGCAGAACCCATACCATAACCAATACGCATGCCGGCCAAAGAGCGAGACTTAGATAGGGTGTGAACGACTAATAAATTGGCATATTTATCAATCAGGGATACGGCACTAACACCGCCAAAGTCGATGTAGGCCTCATCAACCACTACCACAGAATCCGGATTTGACTGCAGCAACTGCTCAATCGCCTCCAAACCTAGTAGTCGGCCGGTCGGTGCATTGGGATTGGGGAAGATAATTCCGCCATTAGCACGATTATAATCGTCCAGATTAATTGAAAAGTCATCGGCGAGGGGTATCTGCTCGCTATCAATGCCGTACAGCTGACAAAATACTGGATAAAAACTATAACTAATATCTGGGAACAGCAATGGCTTTGACTGCTTTAACAGGCCATTAAAAGCATGGGCCAATACTTCATCTGAACCATTACCGACAAAAACTTGCCCCTTCTTCAGGCCATAATAATCGGCAATAGTCTGCTTGAGGTCATCAGCATTCATTGGCGGATAGAGCCGCAAATCATCGTTCGATTGCTGCACCATAGCAGCCAAGGCCTTTGGTGAAGGTCCGTATGGATTTTCGTTGGCATTTAGTTTGGTGATATTGGTTATACCTGGCTGCTCTCCCGGAACATAGGGTTCAAGCTGGCTAACAAAATCACTCCAATACTTACTCATATACAACTCTCTTTAGGCTAAGACAGTATTTTGAATCTTTTCCTTTAAGGATTCTTCTAGTCGGGACTCTTAATCCTATATTCGGCAGAACGGGCATGGGCTGTGAGCGACTCACCACGGCCCAACACTGACGCGACCTTACCCAGGTCTGATGCTCCCTGCTCTGAGCAGTAGATCAAAGAGCTGCGCTTTTGAAAATCATAAACCCCAAGCGGCGAAGAAAAGCGCGAGGTTGCCGAAGTAGGCAACACATGATTTGGACCCGCACAATAGTCCCCGAGCGCCTCTGCGGTATGACGACCCATAAAAATAGCACCGGCATGGTGAATTTTAGGTAGCCAGACCTCCGGCTCTTCTACGGAAAGCTCTAGGTGTTCAGGTGCAATGCGATTACAAAGGCTAATTGCCTCTTCAGCATCAGCAACCTGAATAAGTGCTCCGCGGTTAGCGAGTGACTGAGCAATAATTTCGCGGCGCTCCATCTGGGGTAGCAGGCGCTCTATGCTCTGCTGTACCTCGTCAATATACGCGGCGCTCCAGGCGATTAAAATCGACTGAGCATCTTCATCGTGCTCGGCCTGAGAAAATAGATCCATGGCTATCCAATCTGGATCAGTTTTACCATCACAAACCACGAGTATTTCACTGGGTCCGGCCACCATATCTAAGCCCACCGAACCAAACACCATACGCTTGGCAGTGGCCACGTAGATATTGCCCGGGCCTACAATTTTATCGACACGAGGCACACTTTCGGTGCCATAGGCTAGGGCAGCAATTGCCTGCGCACCACCTAAGGTAAACACTCGATCAACTCCAGCAATTGCAGCAGCAGCCAGTACAATAGGATTGAGCTCATTGTCTGGCGCCGGCACCACCATAATCACTTCCTCGACACCAGCGACCCGCGCGGGAATACAGTTCATTAGCACTGATGAGGGATAGCTCGCTTTGCCGCCGGGCACATAGATGCCCACTCGCTCCAGGGGTGTAACCTGTTGACCTAAAACAGTGCCATCCGCCTCAGTGTACTGCCAGGACTTCTGCACCTGATGACTGTGATACTCCCGAATTCTGTTAGCTGCAGTTTGTAGGGCTTCACGAGTTATCACATCCAGGGACTGCAGTGCTTCCTGCAGATGCTCTGGGCCTAAACAAAATGCTTCAAAGTTTGTGCAGTCACGCCGATCGAAGCGATTGCTGTATGCAATTAACGCGCTATCGCCTTGGACTCGAACCTGCTGTAAAATCTCTGCCACAGCCTGTTCAACGTCATTATTAGAAACCCCTTCCCAGGCAATCAGATTTTCTAATGTCGCATCAAAGCCCGCATCGCCTGAATTTAGCTTGGTAATTGAGACGGCCATTAGGGTTTTAACACCGCGTTTTGAAATGCATCTACTATTGCCTGAATTTCAGTGTGCTTAGTTTTCATTGCCGCCTTATTGACTATCAGCCTTGAACTAATATCGGCAATCTCGCCACAGGGCACAAGGCCATTGGCTTTTAAGGTATTACCCGTATCGACAATATCGACAATTTCGTGAGCAAGATCAAGAATCGGAGCTAGCTCCATAGCGCCATAGAGCTTGATAAGATCAGCCTGACGACCCTGCTCTGCATAATACTGCCGAGCTACGTTAATGTATTTAGTGGCGACACGCAGACGCCCTGTCTGAACTGGGGCTCCAACGGGTACCGCCGTCATTAATTTACAACGAGCTATACCCAAATCAAGAGGCTCATAATAACCATCGCCCTGATGCTCCAATAAAACATCTTTGCCTGCTATACCTATATCTGCCGCACCAAACTGAAGATAGGTCGGCACATCCGAACCGCGCAAGATTATCAGTCGCACACTATCTCGGTTAGTCTGGAAAACCAGCTTGCGGCTGGAAAAAATATCCTCAGCCGGCACTATGCCCACCGCTTCTAATAGCGGCAGGGTTTCCTTCAGTATGCGGCCCTTGGTTAGGGCTATGGTAATCTGTGTCATCATTTTAACCTGGTACTCGCTTAATTTTACCGCCAAGTTGCTGCAGCTTTTCTTCAATACATTCGTAGCCACGATCTATGTGGTAGATCCGGTCCACAACAGTTTCACCCTCAGCCACCAAACCTGCAATAACTAGCGCAGCTGAAGCACGTAAGTCTGAGGCCATAACCGGTGCGCCTCTAAGGACCTCAACCCCAGTCACTATAGCCGTGTTGCCTTCAACCGCAATGCTGGCCCCCATACGGTTTAACTCCTGAACCTGCATCAATCGATTTTCGAAAATAGTTTCAGTAATAGTGCCCGTGCCCTCAGCAACTGCATTCACCGCGGTTAGCTGAGCCTGCATATCAGTTGGAAACGCTGGATAGGGAGCAGTTTTTAAATTAATCGCTCTTGGACGCCTGCCTTGCATATCCAATTCGATCCAGTCCTCACCCTGTGTAATCACAGCACCAGTCTCTTCCAGCTTAAGCAATACGGCGCCCAAGCTAGATGGATCAGTTTGCGTGGTTTTCACCTTGCCGCCTGTGGCGGCAGCTGCCGCTAAATAGGTCCCAGTTTCAATCCGGTCTGGCATCACCTTAAAGTAGCCGCCGCCCATTCGCTCAACGCCATTAATGATCATGGTGTTTGAGCCCGCACCCTGCACATCGGCACCCCAGGCATTCATACAGTTTGCTAGGTCCACTATCTCTGGCTCGCGGGCAGCATTCTCGATGACTGTAGTGCCCTCGGCTAATGCCGCGGCCATCATTAAATTCTCAGTAGCACCGACAGATACCACGTCCATTAGGATATGTGCGCCTTTAAGACGCCCATCGCTGCGAGCCTTGATATAGCCCTCATCGATATTGATCGTTGCACCCATAGCTTCCAAGCCCCGCAAGTGAAGATCTACAGGCCGACTACCAATGGCACAGCCGCCGGGAAATGACACAGTGGCTTCACCATAGCGAGCCAACATCGGACCCAATACAAGTATGGATGCACGCATGGTTTTTACTAAATCATAGGGCGCGATTAAGCTATTCAGCGTTGAGGTATCCACCTCCAAACGCATCTTTTCATCGATGCTAAGGGTAATACCTAAGGTGCCTAACAACTCAATCGTTGTCGTCACATCCTGCAGATGGGGCAGATTGCCAATAGTGACTATTCCCTCAGATAACAGACTCGCCGACAAAATTGGTAACGCCGCATTTTTGGATCCAGAAATCCATACCTCGCCTCGGAGTACTGCACCCCCCTGTATAATCAGTTTATCCATTAGATTGTCTCAGAAAAGGAAAATTAGGCGCGATTTTCCCACTCAGTTTGAGTGAAGGTTTTCATATTAACGGCGTGAATTACACCGGAGGAAATTTTTTCGTTGAGGGCGCCATAAATTATCTGCTGCCGCTGAACTGGACGTTTGCCTTCAAACATGTCGCCAACGGCAACAATATTGAAGTGACCACCATCGGTAGCCACTTGAAACTGACAATCTGGGAACGCTCCCTCAAGCAGCGCCTGTACTTCTTCTGGACTCATTTAATACACTCTTTTTAATTAGGTTGATTCTGAGGACCATCCGGCGATGACTGCATCAATATCTCCGCCCGCTCTCTGAGCTGACTGAACGAATTGGCTACGAAAAGTCTTGCCTAGACTAATGCCGTTAATTGTCATATTTATGACCATCCACTCACCGGTTTTCTTTCGCGCCATACTGTAGGCCAGAGGATATATACCATCGTCACCACGAATTTCTTGCCTGACGGTCACGCGGCGCTGGCTAGGCGTTAAAGCGTCATGGGGTAACAAGATAATTTCCTGATCGCTATAGCCGATCAACCCGCGGCCATAGGTCTCAATGAGACCTTCGCGAAATTTTTGTGCGAATCTTGCACGCTGCTCTGAACTAGCCTTTTTTGCATAGGGGCCCATGACAGATCTAGCGATAAATTTAAAATCTACGTTAGCCTCTAGCAACCCTCCAAGCGCCGCGAAGTACTCTAGCTCATTAGCTGGGTATTGTTCAGCGTGATTACCAATAACATTTAGCAGCTCAACAGTAATTTTCTCAACCTGAGCATAGGGATCTGCCTGCGCCTTAAACTGATCATCCTGTGCGAGGGTCGGCGCTGCAAAAAATACTAGCGCTAGGGCCAAAATACTGCTGCGCAGTCCGCGTTTTTCTCTATCCATAGCTTTCGTCCTAAGGTAAATCTTAATCTTTGACAACAGCGCAACAATCTCGTGCTTTACTACTGACATTCTAAGTAGAGCACTATACCATTCTCGGTTTATTGAATAAACGACCTTAGCAAACAAAGCCTACCGTCTCAGGAGACAATATGTCCGCAATGTACCTCCCTATTTTGGCCCTTTTAGCCGGTGTACTCGGCCTACTTTGGGGTGCTGATCGTTTTGTCGAGGGCAGTGCAGGAGCGGCGCGCAACTTTGGCATATCTCCTATGATTATCGGCCTCACCGTGGTCTCTGTAGGCACCTCAGCTCCAGAAGTGATTGTCTCTATTAATGCTGCACTTAAGGATGCAGGCCAACTTGCTGTAGGTAACGCTCTGGGCTCTAATCTAGCGAATATTGGTTTAGTGCTGGGAATAACCGCTTTGGTAGCACCGCTTCCGGTACAAAAGCATCTGTTGCGCGAGGAGGGACCCGTGCTTTTGCTGATTACCGCTTTAGCCGGATTATGCCTCTATGATGGCTGGCTAAATCGAGGAGAGAGTATAGCCTTAGCTTTGCTGGTGATTCCTCTGTTAATGTTAGTAGTGAAATACAAAGGCAATAACACTAACGTAGACGCGACTGGTGAGACCGAAGAAATTCCCAAATTCTCTATGGGCACAGCAATATGGTGGTTTTTGGCGGGTTTAGTCGTCTTGTTAGTCAGTGCAGAGATCACAGTGTGGGGCGCTAAATCGATTGCTCTCGAACTGGGGGTGAGCGAATTAATCGTCGGTTTGACCGTCGTTGCAATTGGCACGAGTCTGCCAGAATTAGCGGCCTCAGTAATGAGTGCGCTGCGCGGTCACCACGATATCGCAATTGGTAATATTTTCGGCTCCAACCTGTTCAACCTTATGCTGGTAATGGCCTCTGCCGGTGCTATTGCGCCAATGGCTCTGACGCCTGAGGTATTTACTCGAGATTTTGCAGTTATGGCGCTTATGACTATTATGATGGTGGCGATGATTGCATTGGCCCTGCGACAAGCGACAAAAAATAACGCCCCGGCGCGACTGACAAGATCCGTAGGCCTGATGTTTTTAGTAGCCTATGGCTTTTATTACGTGCTGCTGTGGCCATCTGTATAAAAATTTACCCTATAATGGCGAAATAACGAGCAGTAAGTGAAGCGGGAACGCATCGTAAAAATCTGCCTACTATGACCAGAGCGCGACAAGCAAATTATGGCAACAACAGATTTTATTACCTCAGGCCTAAGAACTGTAGAAATGGAAGCACGGGCCGTAAGCGCCATGCTTCCCGGTATCAATGGCGACTTCAGCCTTGCCTGTGAACTTATTCTGGCCTGTGAAGGGCGCGTTGTAGTCACAGGCATGGGTAAATCTGGCCATATTGGCAACAAGATAGCCGCTACTTTAGCCAGTACCGGCACGCCAGCATTTTTTGTCCATCCGGGCGAGGCCAGCCATGGTGACCTAGGAATGATCACCAAAAATGATGTGGTTATTGCCATTTCAAATTCTGGTAGCACTGCCGAGGTCATCACTATCTTACCGCTGATTAAGCGCCTAGGCATTCCCCTTATCAGCATGACCGGCGACCCTAAATCTGTGCTTTCACAAGCGGCTCACGCCAATCTAGACGTGAGTGTCAGTAGTGAAGCCTGCCCCTTAAATCTCGCGCCTACCACCAGCACTACCGTGACCCTAGTTATGGGTGATGCCCTAGCCATAGCCCTGTTGGAATCCCGTGGCTTCAGCGCTGAGGATTTCGCGTTTTCCCATCCCGGTGGTGCCCTGGGCCGCAAGTTACTGCTCCGAGTGGAAGATATTATGCACAAAGATGGCGAGGTCCCCAGAGTGAAGGCCAGTCAACCCCTCCATGATGCTCTGCTGGAGATGACCCAAAAAGGGTTTGGTATGACCACAGTTGTGGGTGCTGATGAAAAGCTTTTAGGTGTTTTCACTGACGGCGATCTGCGCCGTGTGATTGATCAGAAAATTGATATTACCAAGGCCACTATGGCTGATGTCATGTCCGCTAATCCGAAAACTATTAGCAGTGAGATACTTGCCGCCGAGGCACTGAGCATTATGGAAGACGCAACGATCACTGCGCTTATTGTTGAGGACGGAAATCAGCACCCAGTAGGCGTACTCCATATGCACGATATTTTGCGCGCGGGAGTTGTGTAAATGAATATTCCGTCAAAGATAACCACGGCCGCTAAAAGAATCAAATTGCTACTGCTAGATGTGGACGGCGTACTTACTGATGGTCGCCTTTACTATGGCAATAGCGGTGAAGAAATGAAAGCCTTTAATATCCAAGATGGTCTGGGTATTAAACTTCTGCAACAGGGCAATGTGCAGGTGGGCATTATTACTGGGCGTGTGTCTGCGCTGCTGCAGCGCCGTGCTGATGAACTGGGAATCAATCCAATAATTCAGGGCCGCGAGGATAAACTGACGGCATTGGATGAACTGCTAGAAACCATGGACATTGCTATGGATGAAATAGCCTTTATGGGTGATGATTTACCAGATTTAGCCGTTGTCCAGCGTGTGGGTCTGGGCATTACCCCAGCCAATGGTAGCAGCACATTAAAACAACAGGCTCAATGGCAAACAACCAACCGAGGCGGCCATGGCGCAGTGCGTGAAGTTGCCGAGATGATCCTTCGCGCTCAGGGGTCTTTAGATAGTATTTTGGCAGCCTATCGATGATTCGTCAGTTTCTGCTGGGCACTAGCCTGATAACAATAGTAGGCCTGTTTTTGCTGGTTTGGGACTCTCGCCCACAATCCTTTTTGCGCAAACAGCCCGGTCAGGTTGAAAAAATCCCCAGCGCCGATAGCTATATGAATGAGGTCATTAGTCATAGGTTTTCTAAAGACGGCGCTGAACAACTGATAATCAGCGCTCCAAAAATACAGGCATTTTCTGGAGATAAGGGTGTTGTAATCTCCCAGCCTAGCGTGACTAATCTAGATAAACAAACTGGCACTAGCGCCGTTACTCTCGATGCACAACTGGGTTTTTTATACCATGACGGCCAAACGCTTGCCCTCAGTGGCGATGTTGTTGCGGTGGTTAAAGGAGAGCGAGGAAATACCAAACTGAGCACAGCGAGTTTAAGCTACCAGCCAGCAACCAACATTGCCAGTACCGAAGACAACTTTAAACTTGTGACTCCACAGGTTAAAATTTCTGGACAGGGGTTAGATGCTAATCTAACCAAAGAGGTCTTCACCATCAAATCAAAGGTCCACGCCGTCCATGACCCTCTTTAGAATTTTTGCCACCATCGCTATTTCATTGTGGTGCCTGCCTGTTCTCGCCCTGACCAATGATCGCAGTGATACTATCACTATTGAATCTAACTCAGCCGAGCGGGACGAAAAAACCGGCCTCACTCAATACCAGGGCAACGTGGTTATTAAACAGGGGTCACTGATTATAGAGGCTGATAAGGTGACAGTTTACTATTTGAATAATCGAGTCAGTCGTATTCTTTGTCTTGGCTTGCCTGCAAGTTATCAGCAACAGGCCGCAGAAGACGGTGGACTGATTGTAGCCAAGGCAGAGACCATAGAATATATTCTTGCCGATGATGAAATCAACCTAAAAACTGGTGCAGTACTGTCGCGTAATGGCACCCTTATCAAGGGAGATAGCATTAATTACGATCTGAAAAATGAAACATGGAAAGCTAAAGGTAACAATCGAGGCGAACAAAAACGTATTCAGTTAGTTATACCGCCCTCAACTCAAGAGGCCAAAGACTAATGGCACTGTTAGAAGCGCGCAATCTGGCAAAAGCCTATGGTAAGCGGCCCGTTGTAAAAGACGTATCTATCTCGGTAAAGCAAGGTGAGATAGTTGGCCTACTCGGACCTAATGGCGCAGGTAAAACTACCTGTTTTTATATGATAATCGGCCTGATCAGTCAGGATGGCGGCACCATTACCGTGGACGGCGCAGATATTACTACTCTGCCTATGCATGGGCGGGCACGCCGCGGGCTCGGATACCTACCCCAGGAGCCTTCAATTTTCAGGAAGTTAAGCGTCGAAGATAATATTCTGGCAATTTTGGAAACTCGCAAGAACCTAAGTCGCCAGCAGCGCAACCAACAGCTCGAGGAGCTGCTTCACGAATTTCATATCACCCATCTCGCTAAAAACACCGGCATGAGTCTTTCTGGTGGCGAGCGCCGACGGGTTGAAATTGCCCGAGCCCTAGCAGCAGCACCGCAGTTTATTTTGCTTGACGAACCCTTTGCCGGTGTTGATCCTATTTCCGTTAACGATATCAAGAATATTATTCGCCACCTTCGGGACAAGGGAATCGGTGTTTTAATAACCGATCACAATGTTCGCGAAACATTGGATATTTGCGAGCATGCCTACATTATCGGTGAGGGCCATGTTATCGCCGAGGGATCAACTGAACATATTCTCAGTGATGAAAAAGTTCGTAAAACCTACCTAGGTGAACATTTTAAGTTGTAATAACGCTTCATTTAGGCAATTGGTGATTGCCAGCCCATCATGTCGGCACTAAAATTGCATCTTGTAAAGTTAAAACGATAACTCTTTATGCGCCCAGGCTTACAGCTAAAAATCAGCCAGCAACTAACGATGACGCCTCAGTTACAGCAGGCCATTCGGTTATTGCAGCTGTCGACTCTTGAGTTGCGCCAAGAGGTGATCGAGCAACTTTATAACAATCCGCTTCTGGAAATAGACGAAGACAATCAGAGCCCTTCAGATGGTAATGACACAGATGGGCACAAAGAAAGTGATGCCGCCGCAGAGCGACCCAGCGAGATAGATGTCGATTTCAACTCTGATGACCCCAGTTTACCCAGTACCGCCTCCGACGCATCTGAAACAACCGTAACCGCAGCCGAAGATGATCGCACCTGGGAAAACGAAGCTACGGCAGACCTACCTGTAGATGCAAACTGGGATGAAGTTTACACTGCACCAGCGCCCGCCAGTAGTAACAGTGAAGTCAATCTTGAACAGATTTATCAGGTTACAGAATCCCTGCAGGATCACCTACACTGGCAACTTAACTTAACGCCCTTTACAGACCGTGACCGGGAAATTGCCGAAGCCTTTATAGATTCTATCGATAATAGCGGCATGATCGGCGATAACTTAGAAGATATTGTCGCCCATATACAATACGAAGACCCTGAAGAGGCCCTTCAAAGTGACGAGCTAATTGCTGTTCTTCATCGTTTGCAGCAGTTTGACCCTCCCGGCATTTTTGGCCGCGATGTAAAAGAAAGTCTCCTTATCCAACTCAACCAAATGAGTCTTGATACACCCCATATTGTCGAAGCAAAGCGGCTGGTCAGTGAATTTTTGCTCGATATTGCGTCCATTGATTTAACTCGCCTGACCAAAAAGACCAACTATAGTGCCGATCAGTTGCAGGGCGCTCTGTTATTGATTCGTAGTCTAAATCCCAGACCGGGAGAAGCACTGGCAACCGATGATGCAGAATACATAGTGCCGGATGTATTTGTAGAAAAAGTATCGGGGCGCTGGCGGGTACAGCTCAATGATAGCAATATGCCGAGACTGCGTATCAATGACACCTATAGCAATATGATAAAACGCTCAGATAACAGTGATGAAAATCAATTTCTCAAGAACAATCTCGCTGAGGCGCGCTGGTTTTTACGCAGTCTCGAAAGCCGCAATGAAACCCTAATGCGGGTGGCTATGACTATTATTGATCTACAGCAGGGTTTTCTCGACCATGGGCCAATTGCCATGAAACCAATGGTACTGTCGGATATTGCCAATAAGCTGGATTTACATGAGTCAACTATATCCAGAGTCACCACCACAAAATACCTCGCCACACCACAAGGTATTTTTGAATTAAAGTACTTCTTTTCTAGTCATGTTGGAACTGCGGGTGGTGGAGAGTGTTCATCGACTGCAGTTTGCGCTATTCTTAAAACAATGATTAGCGCAGAGCAGGCTGCAAAGCCATTAAGTGATAGCAAACTAACCTCACTCCTAGAGGAACAGGGAATTCAAGTTGCTCGACGAACTGTCGCAAAATATCGCGAAAGCATGGGAATTCCCTCGTCTAGCCAGAGAAAACGATTTGAAAACACCAAGTAGAAGGAGAACTGCATGCAGATGACCATAAGCGGACACCATTTAGACCTCACTGATCCAATTCGCGACTATGTCACTACAAAACTTTCCAAACTGGAAAGGCACTATGAACAAATCACTAGTACCTCAGTAATACTCTCTGTCGATAAACTCCAACAAATAGCTGAGGCAACTGTTCATGTTAGCGGGGGAGAACTGTTCGCCAACGCTGAGCATGAAGATCTCTATGCAGCGATCGATGCTTTGACCGACAAGCTTGATCGTCAATTGATCAAACACAAAGAAAAGCAAAGGGGCCATTAGCGTCTGCAATGAAAATTACTGATGTACTCACCCCGGCAATGACCCAATGCGATTTGCCGGGCGGCAGTAAAAAACGTGTACTTGAAAATCTATCTAATTTTATCACCGCGCAACTAGGCGGAGATGCGGATCAGACAGATATCTTATTTCACAGCTTAGTGGCCCGCGAGCGACTCGGTAGCACGGGTATAGGCGAAGGCATTGCCATACCCCATTGCCGTGCACCAGGCGTCAAGCGCATCCACGGCTGTCTCATTAAACTCCTTGAACCAGTAGATTTTGATGCCCTAGATGACGAACCCGTTGATCTTATTTTTGCCCTAGTGGTGCCAGAAGAAAAAAATGATGAGCATTTAGCGACGTTGGCCAGAGTAGCTGCTCTGTTACAGAACGAATCATCGCGCCAATCACTGCGCAAGTGCAGTAGCAACGAAGAGCTTTTTAATACTGCTATTGAGCTAGAGCGCTCAGCCTAGTTATGCGCCTCGTCGTTATTAGTGGCCACTCGGGCTCAGGGAAAACATCAGCTCTGAATATTCTTGAAGATGTAGGCTTTACCTGTATTGATAACCTTCCCGTAAGTCTGCTATCCGACCTGATCACCAAGCTAAAATCAGAGAATCTTAGCGTCGAACTTAAGCTCGCTGTAGGCATTGACGCGCGAAATCTTGTCGGTGACCTGAGTCAGATACCTAAAGAACTCGAAATAATCCAAGACCGCGGTATCTCAGTTGATGTTCTGTTTTTACAGTCACGACGTAGCGATCTTTTGCGCCGCTACAGTGAAACTAGGCGTAAACATCCATTGAGTAGCAACAAGGTGAGCCTTAAAGAGGCCATTGATATTGAGAAAGAGGTGTTAGCACCGATAGCCGAGATTGCTGACCGCAATATAAACACCTCAGGGCTCTCTCTTCACCAACTGCGGGACGTGATAAAAAACACGGTAGTGCCAGATAATGCACAGCATATGGCAATTTTATTTGAGTCTTTCGGCTTTAAGCGAGGCGTGCCAGCAGATGCAGACTTTGTCTTTGATGTACGCTGCCTACCAAATCCTCACTGGAAGCTGGAGTTGCGTGGACAAACTGGTCATGACCCAGCAGTTATTGCGTTTTTAGAGAGCCAAGTGGATGTAGGGTCTATGCTTGCTGACATTATTGGGTTTCTCACCCGATGGATTCCGAAAAACCAGGTAAACAACCGCAGCTACCTCACTATTGCTATTGGTTGCACCGGAGGTAAGCATCGCTCTGTCTATATGGTTAACCGTCTCACCGAGTATTTTTCTCAACATTATCCACTGGTGCAGCAGGTGCATAAAGAGCATCCGTCAGTGAATCTATCAGAGAATTAAAAATGATACGCCGCAAACTTACCGTGATTAATAAGCTTGGACTGCATGCCCGTGCAGCGACCAAATTGGTCCATGTGGCCGGTCATCACCAATGTCGTATTCGCACCGGCAGAGAAGAACCCTTCATCGACGCGAAAAGTATCATGTCGCTAATGTTATTGGCCGCCAACCAGGGAACTGAACTTATTTTTGAGTTCGACGGCCCAGATGAGCAGGCCGCCTGCGACCAGATAACAGACCTATTTGCAGACTATTTTGGTGAAGGCGAATAATTTCAGTATCAGTCACTAGCATAGCCCGCTAAAATACAGCATCGCTTATCGGCGATTTAGCTAGGGAAAATGCCCATGACCACAGAAACCAACCTGCTTGTACGACTTGGCACTGCTATAGATTCAGGTACCTTGAATCAGGTTCGGTATATTCTCAACAATCTCTCACCTCCAGATATAGCTCATCAACTAGAAACCGCTCCGCCCAAATTTCGCCATATACTTTGGGAACTGGTGGATCCAGATAATAGCGGTGAAGTATTGCAAGAATTGTCAGACGAAATACAATCCGAATTTCTTGATCAGATGGACGGTGCGGAGGTGGCCTCTCTGACGGAAGGCCTAGACGTCGATGATATAGCAGACATTCTTCAACAACTTCCGGATCAGATGATTCCGGAGGTTTTAAAAGCCATGTCATGGCAAGACCGCCAACGTGTTGAGTCAGTACTCACTTACGCTGAAGATACTGCTGGTGGTCTTATGGATACAGAGGTAGTAACCATAAGACCTGATATCAATGTGGATGTTGTTCTGCGTTATCTAAGGCGGTTTGAAGAGCTTCCAGATATTACTGACAATCTTTTTGTGGTCAGCCGTAATGATATTTTTCTGGGAATTCTACCCCTGGGTAAACTTCTGACATCCAGCCCCACCACTAGGGTTAAAGAGGTCATGGACACCGATGTGCAAGCGATTCATGTCAATCTTACCGACTCAGATGTGGCCCAGCTTTTCCAACGGCATGACTTAGTATCAGCGCCGGTTATCGATGACAAAAATCATCTACTTGGCCGCATCACCATTGACGATGTGGTTGACGTTATCGTCGAAGACGCAGATCACTCCTTATTGGCCATGGCCGGTTTGAGTGACACCGAAGACACATTTTCGTCCATTGGCAGAACTGCACCGCGACGAGCGGCCTGGTTGGGAGTCAATTTAATTACTGCTATTCTTGCCTCTACCGCCATTAGTGTGTTTTCAGACACTCTAGACAAAGTTGTGGCGCTGGCGATTTTAATGCCCATTGTCGCTAGTATGGGGGGCGTCGCTGGCAGCCAAACGCTCACTGTTGTTATTCGCGGTATGGCATTGGGACAGATAGAACGGGGTAACCTCAGCTGGCTGCTTAGTAAAGAATTTACCGTTGGGGCCCTAAATGGCGTGCTCTACGCCCTAGTAGTGGGTGCCATTGTGTCTCTATGGTTTGAAGACTGGACCATGGCTCTCATTATTGGCATGGCGATGATAATAAATTTAATCGCCGCAGCTGTGACTGGAACATTATTGCCTGTGTTGCTGCGCGCTCTTAATATTGATCCTGCCTTGGCGGGCTCGGTAATTCTTACCACGGTGACAGATATCGTGGGTTTCGTTTCATTTCTAGGCTTAGCCGCGGTATTCCTTATCTGATGACTGACGAACTCGACCAGCTCGACTACGACGAACCCAGCAAGTCTCAGCTAAAGCGAGACAGTCATGCTTTGCAGGCCATGGGTAAACAGCTAGTAGAAATGCCGGAAGGCAAATTGCAGAAGTTTGACCTACCTGAAAATTTAAAAGACGCCATCTACGAGGCGCGACGCTTAAAAAGTCGCGAAGCTAAACGTCGTCATCTGCAATATATTGGTAAATTGATGCGCATCTCAAATACAGATGTAATTCAGCAAACTCTGGATATGATGGACCATCAATCCCAAACTTACCGCCAGCATTTTAAGCTACTAGAGCAGTGGCGCGATCGAATTATTCAAGAGGGCAATGCTGGCATCGAAGCGTTTATAAAAGCCTACCCAGACTGTGATCGTCAACAGTTGCGTAATCTTCAACGCCAGGCGGTGCGAGAAATTGAGCTAAAAAAGGCACCTACAGCTAGCCGTAAAATCTTTAGCTATATAAGAAGTCTGGCCGAATAAACATCATCCTGGCAACCGAAATAAGAGGCTATAATTTACGGTGGTTCGCAATTGGCATTTTGGTCCTAAGATCATCAATAAGATGCAAATCAATATTGGCCATAACCACACCAGACTCATCAGAGTCTAAGCTGGCCAAAACTCTACCCCAAGGATCAATGATAGCACTGCCGCCCCAAAGGCTACGGGTTGGATGCTCTAAATCTACCAGATTAGCCCCAATCACAAAAACCTGATTTTCAATCGCACGAGCTCGCAGTAAAACCTGCCAATGATCCTTGCCTGTTGCGGCTGTAAAGGCAGCTGGAACGGCAATAAGCCGCGCATCAGAATCAGCCAACTGCCGATACAGCTCTGGGAATCTAAGATCGTAGCAAACAGTCAAGCCAATCGTACACAGAGTCGTTGGAGAAGCTACCACGCGGGTTCCAGCAGCAAAATTATCAGATTCCCTATAGCTTTTGGCCTGACCACCGGACCCGGCAATGTCCGCGTCAAACAGATGAATCTTGTCATAGTGCTCGACACAATCGCCCTGAGGATTAACTAAGAATGACCTTGCATATGGTTGTGGTTTTGGCCCAGCTACAGGTAGGGTGCCCCCTACTAACCAAAGACTGTTACTCCGTGCCTGCTGCGCCAAAAAAGCCCTAACCGGACCCTCATTTGAAGATTCCTCACGACCTATAGCGAGGAAATCAGGCTGACCATAATGGGCAAAATTTTCCGGTAGCACCGCTAATTGAGCGCCTGCATTAGCAGCTTCCAGTAGCAGTGCAGCAGTATTGCTGAGGTTTTCAGCAACAGATGCACCCGGCTTGAGCTGAATTGCTGCCACATTGATTTTGTTATTCATCAGTAATAGCCTCTTATTGCTGCTCAAGACCCTGATCACTAGCCTTTAACTCGGCTGCGAAAATCTTGTTTACCGCTACCTCTACGTCATCAAATGGACCAGTCAGGGTATAACTAATACTCGATAGCCTATCAACCTGTTTCTCGACCAACTTGCTGGTAAGGTAAACCCCAGCAGCTGCAGGCACCCCGCCGAGCAGTGCTACTACCCAGGGCAGATTAGTCGCCACAGGCAAGGTGGCAACCAGCTGCGCATCAGCTTGTTCATTGACTAAATCGAAATTACCCGCCATATCCATACGCCCAGAAGGCATTTTCATTCGCAATGGATCAATTAGGCTAGCAACACCTTTTTCAAAATTAATAGTTCCTTTAAGGTCGTTATAGACCAGATTCTGGCTAGTGACATCTGAAAAATCTAGCTGTAGACGTTTCAACCAATTAGCAAAATTAAATAGGCTAATTAATTTTAACGCCGCGCCAGCACCACCAGTTGATGTGTAGAAACTGCCGTCCTGTAAATTAATCTGAAAATCGCCAACAATGTTTTCTTTGCTGATCTTCCATGGCTGGTCAGGCCATGACAAGTCGAAAACCATTTTTCCCGTCTTACTGTCGGCTATGGTGGGAACATTCAAACCCGAGAATAAATCGCCAATATTATCAACTCCAACTGGCCCAACCAGACGGCTAGAATAACGTTGACCATCATATTTCCAGAAAAACTCTGTATCCGGTTCCTGATCAAAAAGCCCTGGCCTGAGGCCAAAAACATCGCCCACAATACTATTGAAGGCAGCACCAGAAATTTCTGGTCGCAATTGGAATGCCAAGGCACCCCATATTTGGTCACCAACAGTAAGCTGATCGACCGAAAAATCCACTGCCGTAAACGTGCGGGGATCGAGACCTGACTGGCCTACTTTCTCTTCAATTAATTGACTGGGTATACTCAGCCGCGATAAACGAACATCAGGAATAAGATTCTTATCCTTGGGCAGGGACAGGATTCCGTCAGCCAAATTACTGGTAAAGTCAACATGAACTAAAGGCTCCGCCAACCTAATCTGCGCCGCTATATTTTCTACCTTAAACGAGGCCAGATTGAGATAATCAAACTTTAGATCAAATACAGGTTGCCATTGATTTTCAGTAGGTTGAGGTTGCTGCATAAACAACTCTACAACTGGATTCCATAAATTCAAATCAGTTGTAGGCAAGTATCCGGCCAGCATCAACTCCCCCGCTTCAGGCACTGGCACAGAACGATCAAAGCTGACCACACCATGAGTCAACTGACTATTGCTAAAACGCAAGTCGGTGGCTAAATAATCACCAAAATTACCCTCCATTCGCTTAAAGTCCGGATCAAAATGTAAGGTTAAGTCTAGGGCTCGACTGACACCCAATGGTTTAGCTAGAGGCTCTGGCAGATTAATTTCAACCTCCTGCATCTGACTGGCCAACTGCAACATTACTGGACTCGCCCCCTCACCGGTAGCGCCAATACTTAGTAACCCCTCAACGGGAATATTTCCCTGTACTACCTTATCCCATGGAAACCTAACCAACTTATTGAGATTGAGCGCCTGAATATCGGTGCTAATTGCTATCTTTTGTTGCTGTCCAGTTTTAAAGAATCTAGCAGACAGAGGTCGTTGCCAAAACTCTCCTTTTAGGTTTTCCGAGTAAAGGCCGTCTGCCACTGAAAAATTCAATGGGCCGACTAGGTTGCTAATACTGATTGGCGTGTTGGGGATTGCCACAGAGCCCTCATTGAGGATGCTACTTATATGGTACTCTCCTCCTGTCGCTGAACCTGGAATCTTTTTCAATGGAATTTCCATATGCACCTGAGCATTGGCAACACCAGAATACTGCCAGTCGGCCATGGGTCCTATGCGCCCTTGGAGGGGCGACTGGGCTAAAAACTCAATCGCATCACCCAGCTCAGTTTCAATCTGAGCATCAACAACTAAGGTATCTTTGCCAATTTCCGGATCACCAAATACTACATCTGCATGCAATATACTCACACCACCAACCTTACCGCTAGTGGCAGTACCTTCAGCATAGGCATCATCGACCAACACCAATGACTCAACATCGCGCAGACCCAGCCAATCTGGATGATAGTCTATGTCAGTTTTTTCTGTTTTAAGCAGGATCTGAGTTGTTCGCGAGGTGATATTGCCCCTGGGAGACCCACCTCGAAACACCAAGCCTAGCTCTTTTGAATTGGCCGCTAAGACAGAATTGGTCAGCCAATTGGAAAGTTTGGCTGGGGTTTTATAGGGAAGGTACTTTTTCATATAAGCTGCATCAATGTCACGACCGCCAATAAGCAGATTAACCTCCGGCGCCAATCCCTTATTGGGTAACTGTTGCTGCACCGAAAACATAATATTTGAGAGTCCGGCATCGACCGTTGTTTTGATTACCGTACTGCGTGTAGTCAGTGTTTTTGTCTGGGCCTGCCA
Source organism: SAR92 clade bacterium H921 (assembly GCA_025153755.1). GTDB lineage: Bacteria > Pseudomonadota > Gammaproteobacteria > Pseudomonadales > Porticoccaceae > HTCC2207. The sequence goes on along the minus strand of JAOALD010000005.1, from coordinate 93,117 downwards.
ATCAAAAAATACAGTGCCTTGAGCTTGCTTAACCGGCAAATAATTTTTATAGACCTTGGGGATAAATACATCAAATCCATCGCTGTCAGCGAGATAGAAAAAGCCGCTTGAGCCTTGAATCTCTAAATAGCCATTGACGTCTTTAACCCCCGGGCTCGCCTTATAGTGGTTGATAGATACTTCATCTAAATTGGCCGAGGCATAGTAGCCATTTTTATTTTTACCAACGGTCAAGGCACTAACATTACCACTGGGCCTTAGACGATCTATCATCTGCACTATTTTTGCAGTAGGAATTTTTGTCTCGCGCAACAGATCGGTCATCACATTGAGGTCTAAATGATTGACTGATATGTCGAAATCCTGCCCTTCAGAACCCAGCCGCTGACTAAAGACCAAATTCAACGGCTTGATATCGGTATCCGACCAATCAAACTCAAACCCCTGCAACCTTAAACCCCAGTCAGAAGCCGGGGTGAACCAGCCGGTAAGTTCAGTACTAAGATTTTCTATGGGAGAGACATCGGCCAACCAATTCAGCGGCATTTTTGTAACTGCCAAATTGCCTTCGTAGTCCAAAGAGCCGCCAGAGTGAAGGTCAAACCAAACTTCACCACTGGCAATAGTTTTAATTTCCGTCAGGTTATCGAACAACTCTGGCAATAGAGACTTGGCGATATCTACGACTGGTTTAGAAATATTAAAATCTTCTAAACGAACATATCCGTCGGCATGAAAGACCTCAAGGTCAGATGGATCACCCTGCCCTTCAATCAAAACATAAGCCGGCTTACCTAAATCTGACAGTTGCAATGATAATTCGGCGCGATGAAAATTATCATCATTTTCTAATATTACATTATCACCTCGCACCTGCATTTTTCTTCCTGAGAAGAACTCCAAGTTAGCCGAAACCAGTTTGAAGCGTATTAGACGACTATAAATGAGAGGTTCAAATATTTTATCTAAATCTGTGTTACCACCAACTTTCAGACCCTTCAGGCTCCACTGCCCCGATGCGTCCTCAACAACAGTAAGCGTTAATTGATCAACCACTAGCTCACGCCATATTGGGCTGAGATATTTAATACTATTAAACAAATCGAGATCGGCGCGCGCCCTATCCATTACTACTGTCGGCGTCTGATTTTCGGCAATAATTTCAATTTTATCGACATCAATTATCGGTACCAGACGCGGCCACTTGCCCTTTAACTCTCCGAGTCTTATCTGCATCCCAGTGTTGTCAGTGATAATTTTTTGAACTACAGGGCGCAATTGATCAACATTGCTAATTGTTTGCCGGCCTATAACTATAAAAATAACAGTACCAATAACCAACAGCGCGGCGCTCAACCAGAGCCAACGACCAAGTAATTTAGCAAATATTTTTATTCTGTTATCAGCCATTAACTAAACTCAAACTGGAATAATATCGAATTGTTCGCGAGCGAATAAATCTTCAGCTCTAAACTGAATCGAGCGCCCAATAAATAATTCAAGATCCGCAACCTGCGCAGAATCTTCATCTAACAACCTTTCTATCACCGAAGGTGATGCCAACACCCTCAGGTTTTCACACTCATAGGCCCGAGCAACTCGCAGTATTTCTCGGAGCACTTCATAACTTACAGTCTCGGCAGACTTAATAGAGCCTCGCCCTTCACAGGTAGGGCAGCATTCACAGAGTATCTGCCCCAAACTTTCACTGGTTCGCTTACGTGTCACTTGCACCAACCCCAGTTCAGTTACGCCGGACATTGTAGTACGAGCGCGATCTCTATCTAGGGATTTTTCAAAAGTGCGCAACACCTGACGCCGGTGTTCAGCATTTTGCATATCGATAAAATCGACAATAATAATACCACCCAAGTTGCGCATGCGTATTTGTCGAGCTGTAGTTACCGCCGCCTCAAGATTAGTTTTAAAAGCAGTCTCTTCAAGATTGCGGTTACCGACAAAGGCGCCTGTATTGACGTCGATGGTAGTCATGGCCTCAGTTTGATCAATCACCAAGTGCCCTCCAGATTTCATGCCCACTGTTCGCTGCAGTGCCTTGGCAATATCATCTTCGATACCATAGAGATAAAACAATGGCCTCTCGCCGGGGTAATGCTCAAGCAAACTAGCGATTTCAGGGCTAAATTTGTTAGCGAACTTTACTAACAGGTCCAGTACCTCACGGGAGTCAACCAACACTTTTTCAACATCAGCGCTGGCCATATCGCGCAGCACACGCCTAGACAGTGGCAACTCTTCATAAAGGCAACTAGGCACAACAGCCTCTGACTTTATCTCTGCCAGATGTTTCCAAACGCGCTGCAGGTAGCGCATGTCAATACGCAACTCCTCATCACTGGCCCCCTCTGCTGCGGTACGTAAAATGTAACTCCCACCGCGACTAGGGATTTGAATCCTGTTCTTCTTGGTTTTAACCGGTGGTTCGGCGGCGGCAAGTTCATCAATTGTTTTGCTCACGGTACTTTTTAGCCGCTCTCGCTCAGCCTCATCTTCAATGCGTTGGGATATCCCTATTTTTTGTGCGCCATCCATATAAACTAGATAGCGCGATGCTATCGAGAGCCGTGCGGTAAGCCTTGCGCCCTTGCTGCCGATAGGATCCTTGATAACCTGCACTAAAATCTTTTCACCATCGTGCAGTAGATCTTGAATCTCTGGCATCATCGACTCAGCAGGCTCGCTTGTAATGCTAGGTTTGGTATCGACAAGATCATCAATATGCAAAAAACCTGTTCTCTCGACTCCTATATCTATAAACGCCGCTTGCATGCCCGGCAAAATACGCACAACCTTACCCTGATAAATATTGCCTACCAGCCCGCTTCTTTGATTACGCTCGATGGAAATCTCCTGAGGCACGCCGTTCTCTACCAAAGCTACGCGGGTTTCCATTGGCGTAATATTGATAAGAATTTCTCGGGTCATGCGGATTTCCATTTTAGCTGTAACATTGTGACCAGTATTTTATGACTGCCAAATCGGCACATTAAATTTTCCTAATAACTGCTGAGTTTCAAACAGAGGCAAACCCATGACACCACTATAACTACCTTCAAGATGGGCGACAAAGGTAGCACCATAACCCTGAATAGCATAGGCACCAGCTTTGTCTTTAGACTCACCGGTATGCCAATATTTCAGACACTCATCTGAGCTAATTGTGCGAAAAGTGACTAAACTTTTAGATATGGCTAACTCAGCTCTAAACTCATTGACAATTGCCACTGCCGACAATACCTGATGTGTGTTTGCCGACAGCGACCGCAGCATAGATATAGCCTCGTCACAATCAACCGGCTTGCCAAAGATGCCGCCATTAAATAGGCAGATCGTATCTGCACCTAACACCGGCAAACCTGAATTATGGCGCCTATAACCCGCCTGAGCTTTTTCCAAAGCAAGCCGTTGGACATAGTCATAGGCTGACTCTGAGGCACAATGACTCTCATCTATATTTTCAGCCGCCACAGCATACTGCACACCAATCTGCTGTAATAATTCAGCGCGCCTTGGCGAAGCGGAGGCCAGTATAAGATCAGCATTTGAGAAATCGCCTGCCGCTATAGCAAAAGAAGATAATGACATGTGAAAACCTTTAGCGCTGGTATCGGTTTATCCTAGCAATCAGTATATCGATTAATGGCCATAGCAATCCCGAGGTTATAGCCAGAGCAGGAAGGTGGCTCAGCGTTACTGGAGTATCCCAAATAGAGAACAGTAGCGCCTGAACTAGTTCAGCAAAAACCACCAGTGCCAGCACTAAAACCATCCGATGAAACAGCGAAAAATAGGTGAGCCATCGACTCAGTATATAGGCCGCAGCGCCACAGAGACCAAAAATCAGCACATAGTGCCCTAGGGCCATACGAAATAGGGTATCAGCTAATAAGCCCACAGTCGCGGCAAAACCAACTCCGTATTGATTGGGAACATAGAGTATCCATCCAATACTAACCATCAAAAGAACGTTGGGCTTCCATAGAATCCAATCACCAGACGCTGGCAGGAGTTGGAAAATAGCAGCTAAAAGTAACGAGACTACCATTGGGCCATTGAGGTTAACCGGCTTCATTGCATGCCACGGTCTCGATCACCACCGCTGGTAAACACCAGCAGCAAGTACCGGCTTTTATCAAGTTCAGCGGAGGGGTCCACCTCAACATCAACAAATATGGCACCGGACTTTTGGCTGATACTAGCGATCGTCCCCACCGGATAGCCCGCAGGGAAACGCCCTCCCAAGCCTGAACTCACCAGTTGATCTCCTGCAACCATATCAGCTGTGGGAGATACAAACTTCAGGGTCATGCGATTGTAGTCAGAGGTCCCCTCAACAATAGACCGTACGCCATTACGCAAAACCTGCACAGGTAGCGCATGAGTGTTATCAGTGATTAGTAATGCCACACTATGACCGCCATAGACCTTTATAATCTGACCCATAAGACCTTCGGCGTCAAGCAGTGGCTGGCCCACATAGACACCGTCATCGCGACCCCGATTAATGGTGACAGTATGACTTTGAGGACTGGGAGAAACACCGATCACCTCAGTTACCAAGACACTGTCCATGAGCAATTCGGTGGCGTTTAAAAGTTGACGCAGACGCAGGTTTTCTGCAGCCAGCTCAGACATACGCTGTAACTGCCCATGATGTATCAAGCTCTCTTGCTTGAGGCGAAGATTGTCTTGTTCAAGATCCGCTCTGGAGATACCGCTGATTTCCCCCCACTCCTGAATTCGGCTGGGAATATTTGTCAGCCAGTATAGTGGCCGAACAGCATTGTCGACGATTTTATGGATAGGGCTCAGCCACTCAGTGTAGCTATCTATAATCATTAAACCGAACGCTACAAGGCTAACGATCAGAATTTTTCGGATCGGAGAGAACGATTTAGCAAAAACTCTTTTAATAAACCCGCTCCCGAAAAACAACCAATATCAGGCTGGTGCTGATAGTTAGTAAGTCAGAGTATCCAGTCTTCTGTTATCCATCATCTCAAGTGCTTCACCGCCACCACGAGCCACACAGGTAAGCGGCTCTTCGGCCAAGATAACAGGCAAGCCAGTTTCATGGGTAAGCAGGCGATCGAGGTCTCTTAATAAAGCGCCACCGCCAGTTAAGACAACGCCAGTTTCAGCGATATCTGATGCTAATTCAGGTGGTGACTGCTCCAGAACCCGCTTGACTGCCTGAACTATGCCAGCTAATGGCTCTTGCAGTGCTTCAAGTATTTCATCGCTGGTCAGCGTGAAACTTTTGGGAACACCCTCGGCAAGATTGCGGCCGCGTACATCAATTTCACGAACCTCTTTGGCTAGGTAGGCAGCGCCAATTTCCATCTTGATACGTTCAGCAGTAGTATCACCAATAACACTGCCGTACTTGCGGCGCACAAAATTGACAATAGCCTCGTCGAATCGGTCGCCGCCAATTCGTACTGAATCAGAAAATACCACGCCATTGAGGGAAAGTATCGCAATCTCAGTCGTACCACCCCCGATATCCACAACCATGGAACCTACTGCCTCTTCTACCGGTAATCCGGCACCGATGGCGGCCGCCATAGGCTCTTCAATCAAAAATACCTCGCGGGCACCTGCACTGTATGCCGACTCTTTAATCGCTCGCTTCTCCACCTCAGTAGCCATGCAGGGAACACAAATGAGCACTCTAGGGCTAGGTGGCACCAGACTTTTAGCATGAACCTTTTTGATAAAATGCTGCAACATTTTTTCAGTCACCTGAAAATCGGCAATAACGCCGTCTTTAAGTGGCCGAATAGCAGTGATATTACCAGGTGTGCGGCCCAACATGCGCTTAGCATCCACCCCCACAGCTTCAACAATCTTTTGACCGAGATGCTGACGGATAGCCACCACAGAGGGTTCATTGAGGACAATACCCTTTTCCCGAACATAGATCAGGGTATTTGCAGTTCCTAGGTCAATCGATAAATCGCTGGAAAAAAGACCACGAATTTTCTTAAACAAAATCAAAAAATTACCCTCTGTGGCGGCTGGTGTCCGCTGACACAAGCAACTCGAAATTAGGCTTAGAAATTTAACAGCGCCATCCGAGCAGATCAAGCCTTGGAACGCTGTTTTCTTACAATTGGTGCGGATTCTAGCCGATCTGGAGCAAAACTTCCCATATCTGGTCAAAATGAGTAAAAAAAGTCAAAAATAGTCCTAAAAACCGCGCGAAACTTACGTATTTAGTATCCTGAGGACTTCGCCTAATCTAATGAGTTGCTGTAACATGCAACTGCGGCAAAATATGTCCTAAATCGCCGCTATGTTTAAAAAATAGCGCTAAAATCTGGCAACACAGCAAACAGGCAGAACAATGAGTATCGAACGGCATGAAATTGAAAAACTGGCAATGCTCTCCCGCATAGCCATCAGTGACAGCACTATTGTTGAAGTATCCCAACGTTTAGGTAGCGTTTTAGACTTGGTTGATCAACTGCAAGGAGTAAATACCGAGGGAGTTCAGGCTATGTCTCACCCTATGCAAGCGATCCAGCGCCTAAGAGAGGATGAAGTCAGCGAACTCAATCAGCGCGAAGCCCTGCAAAAAATAGCACCAGATACTGAAGAGGGCCTATTTTTAGTGCCCAAAGTCATAGAATAATCAGGCCCAAACACAATGCATAACCGCACCATTGCCGAGCTTATCAACGGGCTACAGAGCAAAGAATTCTCCAGTGTCGAATTAACCCAACACTTTTTAGACCGTATTGGTGACCTCAATCCAAACTATAATGCAATTATTACGGTAACTGCTGAACAGGCACTAAAAGCCGCCGCCGCCGCCGATGAGCGCTTAGCTGCAGGCAATGCCCCCGCAATGTGTGGGATTCCGATACTGCACAAAGATATCTTCTGTACTAATGGTGTGCGCACCAGTTGCGGTTCAAAAATGCTGGATAATTTTATCCCTCCTTACAATGCCACCGTAGTCGAAAATTTCGAGCAAGCCGGCGCTGTAGTACTCGGCAAAACTAATATGGATGAGTTTGCCATGGGCTCCTCCAACGAAACGAGTTTTTATGGGTCAGTCCAAAACCCTTGGGATACTAACTGTGTGCCCGGCGGTTCCTCTGGAGGTTCAGCGGCTGCAGTCGCAGCACGCTTGGCACCAGGCGCTACCGCCACCGATACTGGTGGCTCGATTCGTCAGCCCGCCGCACTTTGCGGCATCACCGGCTTAAAGCCCACCTATGGCCGTGTGTCACGCTGGGGCATGATTGCCTTTGCATCAAGCCTGGATCAAGGCGGGCCCATGGCGCGCACTGCCGAAGATTGCGCCATTATGCTCAGCTGTATGGCCAGCTTTGATGACAAAGATTCCACCTGCATAGATCGCGAAGTACCTGACTACTGCGCCGCCCTAGGTCAAGATGTCAGTGGTCTGCGTATTGGTGTGCCAAGTGAATACTTTTCTAAAGGATTAAACGAAGGCACAGAGCAGGCCGTGCGCACTGCCCTAGCCAAATTAGAGGAACAGGGCGCGGAACTTGTCGAAATCAGTCTGCCAAACACCGGCCTGTCGGTGCCCGCTTATTATGTAATTGCCCCGGCAGAAGCTTCAGCTAATCTATCGCGTTTTGATGGTGTCAAATATGGTTATCGCTGCGAAGACCCCAAAGATTTGCAAGATCTTTACAGCAGATCAAGAGCCGAAGGCTTTGGCGAAGAGGTGCAGCGGCGTATTCTTATTGGCACCTACTGCCTATCTGCGGGCTATTATGAGGCCTATTACGGCAAGGCTCAGCAGGTCCGTCAACTGATTCAAAGGGACTTTGAAAAAGCCTTTGAAACTGTGGATGTCATTATGGGTCCAACCTGCCCATCACCGGCCTTTAAGTTTGGCTCCAAAGGTGATGACCCAGTAGCAATGTATCTAGAAGACATCTACACCATCGCAACAAATCTAGCCGGCCTACCTGGAATGTCAGTGCCCTGCGGCATGGTCGATAATAAACCGGTTGGCCTACAGATTATTGGCAACTATTTCGATGAGGCGCGCATATTAAATGTGGCCCACCAATATCAACAGATAACCGAGTGGCATGATCAGGCGCCAGAGGGAGTTGCCTCATGAAATGGGATACGGTGATCGGTTTAGAAGTGCATGTGCAACTAGCCACTAAGACCAAAATATTTTCTGGCGCCAGCACTGCCTTTGGTGCTGAGCCCAACACTCAAGCCTGCGCAATTGACCTAGCCATGCCGGGCACTTTACCAGTGCTTAACAAACAAGCCGTGCACTACGCCGTCATGTTTGGCCTAGCCATTGATGCGGAGATTGGTAAAGAATCCGCATTTGAACGTAAGAATTATTTTTATCCTGATCTGCCAAAAGGCTACCAGACTACTCAACTGGAAAAGCCTATTGTCGGCCGCGGTAATGTAGAAATCCAGCTAGCCGATGGCAGCACCAAGAATATCCGTATCCATCATGCACATTTGGAGGAAGATGCGGGCAAATCTCTGCATGAGGGTGATTTTCGCCATGGAGTATCTGGTATCGACCTAAATCGGGCCGGTACTCCATTGATTGAGATCGTATCCGAACCCGATATAAGTAGTGCCGAAGAGGCCATCGCCTTCGCTAAAAAACTACACAGCATTGTCACCAGCATCGGTATCTGTGACGGCGAGATGTCGCAGGGTAGCATGCGTTTTGACGTCAATGTGTCGGTAAAACCATCTGGTAGCGACACATTGGGCACTAGGACGGAAACCAAAAACCTTAACTCATTTAAGTTTATGGAAGAGTGTATTGTTAAAGAGGTTGAACGGCAGATTGATCTAATCGAAGACGGTGGTACTGTGATTCAGGAAACTCGCCTCTACAATGGTGATACCAAAGTAGCCCGATCCATGCGAAGTAAAGAAGAGGCCAATGATTACCGTTACTTCCCCTGCCCAGATCTATTGCCAGTCATAGTAACCGATGAAACTATCGAAGAGTTGCGCCGCAACCTGCCCGAACTCCCAGACGCTAGGCAGGCTCGCTTTGTCGAAGAGTACGGTCTCTCAGATTACGACGCTAGCGTACTTGGCAATGATGCTGGCATGGCAAGCTATTTTGAAATTGCTGCAAAGACCTCAGGCAGTGCCAAACTCGCCGCTAACTGGACCATGGGCGAGCTCGCCGCCAGACTCAACAACGAAGACATCAGCATTGCCAACAGTCCAGTCAGCGCAGATCAGCTAGGAGGCCTAGTTACCAGAATTGTCGACAATAGCATTAGTGGTAAAATGGCCAAAGAAGTGTTCGAAGGAATCTGGGCGGGTGAAGGTAGTGCCGATGAAATCATTGAAGTTCGAGGCCTAAAACAGGTATCAGACAGCGGCGCCTTAGAACAGATGGTCACCGATGTACTTGCCGCCAACCAAGAAATGGTGGATGACTACATCAATACTGATGAAGCCAAGCGCAAGAAAAAACTCGGCGGCTTTATGGGTCAGATAATGAAGGCCTCAAAAGGCCAGGCTAACCCCCAGCAAGTCAATCAAATACTGGCAAAAAAACTTAACGAATTACTGTAAAACTTTAGGGAAAATAATGCTTAAGAAAGACAAACAGAAAGTTCTCGGTGAAGTATTCGATGATGCACGGGTCAAAAGCTTCCTAGATTACGAGGCGCCAGCAGGAGTAAGCACCGACTTCCACCTGCTAGAAAAAGCCTATCGCGGAATGAATATCGATAATTTTGTGACCTTTTTGGAATTCTTTAAAAATGCCGGGCATAAACTGGGGGCGACAAACCCACAGGGGCAAACCTTGGCGGATATCGCTAGCGAGCACAGACATGGTCGAGAGTATGTGCAGGCGCTTGCAGCTGCCGGTAGCGACCACTAGTCACCTTCATCAAAACTCACGCCCGGTAATGCCGTGCTTTGGGGTTTACGACTAAAAACCCCCGTGGTTTGCCTTGTATTTATCCCGAAGAACTAGGCCAATATCAATGGCCAAACATATAAAGCCACCCAACTACCTGCTCGATGAAAAGCAGGGCCTGGGGGCCCTACTTTAGAAGCCTTAGCGATGAAGAATGACTTGGGAAAATAGCAGATAACTCGAACTCTGCCTCAAAAGATGCTATATAGTTTGAATAACAACAACACAAAAAGGGTAAAGACATGCATTTTTTAGATCAACTATTAAAAGGCCGTGAAGAGCAGGCCTATGCGCTCCTCAGAATCGTGACCGGATTTTTATTTATCTGGCACGGCGCACAAAAGCTATTCGATTTTCCAAAAGAGTTCCCATACCCCCTAAACCCATTAATGTATTCCGCCGGTACTATCGAGTTAGTGGGTGGCATTTTGGTGATGATTGGTCTCTTTACAAGACCGGCGGCCTTTATTTGTAGTGGCACCATGGCAGTAGCCTATTGGATGGTGCATGGCTTAAATAATATTCATCCTATGCTCAATGGTGGTGAAATAGCAGCACTGTACTGCTTCGGGTTTTTGTTTATTGCCGTGCGTGGTCCTGGCATCTGGAGCCTTGATAAGTAATCAGTTTATGGGCACGGATGCCAGATTTTTGCAACAAAGTAATCGTCCTAGTGCCGTCGTTAACTGAACTGACAGCCAAAGCATACGATGATCCAATTGCTGAAATTGCCAATGTGAGATAACCATGCAAGTATCTTCTTTCGAAAACTGTGGCGCCATTGTTAGCGGTCTGCAACTAGCAGGCATGACCGATAGCCAACTTACCGAGTTGAGAGCTGCTTTCAACCAGCATGGCCTGTTATTTTTTAGGGACCAACAACTACCCCCTGATGAGCATCTTCGATTTGCCCGTCGCTTTGGCAAAATTGTGGTGAATAAATTTTTTAAAACCACAATAGAGCATGCAGAAATCGCTGAGGTTCGCAAGGAAAAAACCCAGCAGACAAATATTGGCGGTGGCTGGCATACAGATCATTCTTACGATGACGAACCGGCCTTGGGCTCTATCTTAGTGGCGCGAACACTCCCTAAGACTGGAGGTAACACCCACTTTGCCGATCTAGCTGCCGCCTATGATGCCTTGCCGGACATACTCAAGAAGCGTCTCGAAGGCCTCCGCGCCATTCACTCCAACACCCATCTGTATGGCGAGAATGGCCTTTATCGACTAACAGATCTCGCAGATCAATTAGGCGGTATGGATCGTGTTGGCGACGCAATACATCCAGTTGTTATTCGTCACCCAGAGAGCGGGCGCAAGGTGCTTTATGTCAACCCTGGCCATACTATTCAGTTCGAAGGTTGGGATTTCAATGAAAGCCGCAAACTATTGGACGAACTCTACGGTCACGTTAATCAGCCTCAGTTTACGAGCAACTTCAATTGGCTTCCAGGCTCTGTTACTTTTTGGGATAACCGCCGCACCTGGCATATGGCCGACAATGACTATCAGGGGCAGATACGCCTGATGCACCGCATCACCCTAGCCGGTGCCGCACTAACTGCGGGCTAATAGATTGCCGCTTTGGTAACTAAATCTGAGATAATCTAGCCATGCCTGCCATGCGTAAAAAATCTGACCTGCCCACCAAGGTTTGTCCTGTTTGCGAACGACCATTTACTTGGCGCAAGAAATGGGAAAAAGTCTGGAGCGACGTGAGATACTGCTCGGTGCGCTGTAAATCTGACGCCAAAAAATATAAGACTTAAAATTATGCCTAATTCCCATCACACGGATGTCCTTATTATTGGCGCTGGCCTCTCTGGGCTTAGCGCAGCCAACGATCTTAAGCAGGCAGGCCTCAAAGTCCTAGTTATCGACAAGGGTCGAGGCTTGGGTGGACGCCTAGCCGGTCGGCGGATTGGGGATGCTACGTTTGATCACGGAGCACAGTTTTTTACTGCTAGAGAATCTAGATTTAAAGCAGCGGTTGAATGCTGGATTGAAGCTGGCGTAGCTGAACAGTGGTACAGCAGTTACCCCGGACATCCCAATGGCCACCCCAGATATCGTGGAGTGCCCACTATGACTGCGGTGGCTAAATATCTAGCCACAGATATTGATGTAATGCGGGCGACAAAGGTACTGTCAATCGATGACCACCAAGGGCACACATGGTTAGTCAGCCTAGATAATGGCGATACGGTCATAGCCCAGAAACTGCTGATTACCTCTCCTGTTCCACAAACTTTGGAGCTACTCGCTACAAGCAATATTGCAGTACCCCAAGATAAGCAGATCCGCCTTGGTCGTATTCAATATGAAGCCTGTATTGCCGTGATGGCTGTACTCGATGGTCCTGCCAACATAGAGAGTCCTGGCGCGATCGCCCTAGATGATGGCCCTATCGCTTGGATTAGCGATAACCTACAAAAAGGTGTCTCAAAAGTCTCTGCCATCACTATCCATGGGGCCGGTGATTTTAGCGCCGAGCATTTCGACAATGACCGAATGGAGGTTGGCCAGCAACTTATCGATGCTGCGGGCTCCTATCTGGGTGATACCAAAGTAGTAGAGTATCAGGTGCATGGCTGGCGCTATAGCAAGCCCAGGGTAACGGATGACTCGCCCTGTTTGGTACTGAGTGAAAACACTGAAATGGCGCCATTGGTGCTGGCTGGTGACGCCTTTGCTGGCCCGAGATTTGAAGGCGCCGTACAGTCGGGCTGGGCCGCTGCCAAAGCCCTAATTAATGTCAACTGATAAAACACAGCTATAATGCTCGTCTATACTCTACCTGAGCAATCCAGCTAATGACTGACCTCTATACTCGCAGTGGCTCCAGCTGCGAACTGTGCTCTAGCACTGACAATCTATGCGTGTATGCCATTCCGCCAAATAATGATGGTAGCACTGAGCAGTCACTATTAACTTGTGACATCTGCATTGATCAGATTAACAATCCTGATAATGTAAATGTAAATCACTGGCGCTGCCTGAATGATAGCATGTGGTCGCAGGAGCCGGCCGTGCAGGTTATGGCTTGGCGTATGCTAAATAGGTTAAGTAATGAGGGTTGGCCTCAAGATTTGCTGGATATACTCTACCTAGATGACCAGACCCTAGCTTGGGCTATGTCTGATAGCGCAGATAATGCTGATAGCGTGGTCCACAAAGATACTAATGGTACTATCCTGACTCCGGGTGATACTGTGACTTTAATTAAAGATCTGGTGATAAAAGGTACCAGTTTTACTGCCAAGCGCGGTACCGCGGTGCGCAATATTTCCTTGGTGACAAACAACGAACAACACCTAGAAGGCCGAGTAAACGGCACACAGATAGTAATACTGACAAAATTTGTAAGGAGGGCGAACTAATGGCACAGACAGAACAAGAACTGCGAGTACAGCTGGCAGCCTGCTACAGAATCTTCGACCACATAGGTTGGAGCGAAATGATCTTTAACCATATTACTGCCAAGGTTCCTGGGCCCGAAAACCACTTTCTTATAAACCCCTATGGCCTCCACTACAGTGAAGTTAAAGCTTCCAATCTGGTAAAAGTAGATATCGACGGTAATATAGTTGAAAAGACTGATTACAAAGTAAATCCCGCAGGCATTATTATCCATACGGCAATTCATCAGGCACGCCCCGATGTGCACTGTATAGCCCATACCCACACCAATGCTGGAATGGCGGTGGCCTGCTCCCAAGAAGGTCTGCGTCCTGACAATTTCTACTCAGCGTTACTGCACAACAGAATTGCCTACCATGACTTTGAGGGCATCACGGTAATGGATGACGAGAAGCCTCGGCTGATTGCTAATTTAGGTGATAAAAGCCTGATGATCCTGCGCAATCATGGCCTGCTGGCGGGCGGGCGCAGTATCCCAGAAGCATTTATTAACCTATGGGCTATGGAGCGCTCCTGCGAGGTGCAGATAGCAACAGATTCCACCGGTCGACCCAGCATTCCAATTAATGACGATATATTGGCCAGGTCAGAACAGCTAATGGCAATGCAAGCCATGGGTGAGCCAGCGGGTGAACTTGAATTTAATGCATTTACTCGCTTGATTGACAAGATCGACCCCTCATACAAAGACTAGCCTATAATTATGCACGCGTACTATAGGATCTCTAAGCCTCGGCAAGAGATCTTTTAGTATGCCTAGAAAAATGGTGGGGCTCAGGCGCTCTAAGTATTACGCCATAAGGTCTCGGGATATAATCAACTTCATAATCTCATTGGTACCGCCATAAATACGCTGGATTCTTGAATCAGCAAAAGCACGACATACTGGGTACTCCCACATATAGCCCCAGCCGCCGAATAGTTGCAAGCATTCATCAGCAACCTTGCACTGTAGGTCAGTAGTAAGAAGTTTGGCTTTGGACGCTGTCACTGTGTCCAACTTATCTTGTAGCAGTAACTCAGTACAACGATCCGTATAGACCTCGGCACAGTCTATCTCTGCGGACAACTCTGCCAGTTTAAACTGAGTATTTTGAAACGATGCGACTGTGGTACCAAATGCTTTACGCTCCTTGGTGTATTCAACTGTGGCCTCCAGTATCGCCTTTGCATTGGCTACTGCACCCACAGCAATAGACAATCGCTCCTGAGGAAGGTCTTGCATCAGATAGATAAAACCTCTTCCCTCTTCGCCCAATAGGTTCTCCTTGGGGACCCGTACGTCTTGGAAAAATAGTTCCGATGTATCTTGCGCTTTTAAGCCCAGCTTATTGAGATTTTTACCCTTACTAAAACCTGGCAAGTCCGCTTCAACTAAAAACAGACTGATGCCTTTAGAGCCTGCGCTAGTGTCGGTTTTGGCAACCACAATCACCAGGCCGGCTTTTTGACCATTGGTAATAAATGTTTTAGAGCCATTGAGAATATAATGATCTCCATCTAGCACTGCTGTAGTTTTAGTGCCCTGCAAGTCTGATCCAGCTCCTGGCTCAGTCATGGCAATCGCAGTAATTAACTCACCGGTAATACACCGGGGTAGATACTTTTGCTTTTGCTCCTCACTGCCATAGCGAACAATATAGGGTACCGTAATATCATTGTGTAATGTCCAGCCAAGTCCTGTGCAACCAGAACGGCCTATCTCTTCGTTGACGATACAGTTATACAAAAAGTCGGTGCCAACACCGCCGTATTCTTCAGGAATCATTGGGCATAAAAACCCCTGTTCGCCGGCTTTGAGCCATATTTCATCGCTAACCATCCCATCTTTTTCCCACTGTTCGTGGTGCGGCATGGCTTCAACTTCAATAAATTTTCTCAGAGAAGCGCGGAACATATCATGGTCAGAATCGTACAAATTTCTTGGAATCATATTTGGATTATCTCCTAGGCCAAAGTTTATAGTACCAAGCAGGCGCCGATAAGACAGTAACTCTTATGTACTACTTCACCAACTTTTGGTGACTACAGCGTTCTCAAAATCATAGCGCTAAAGGCTACAAAATATAGCCAGAGAGAACAAAGATGATAATGCCCAGACCCACAGTCCAATAAATATTTGCGTTTTTATAGGCGGCTACTGTGGTTGCAGCTGCGCCCCATAGGTAAGGATTACTAGGGCTGGTGTCGAGTTGAAGATTATGAACAAAGAGGATCGGCATACAGATAGCCATAAGCACAGCCGGACCACTAAAACTGAGAAACAGTCGAACATTAGGGCCTAGGCGCACAGGTAACTTGCCCTCTAAAAAAAAGTAGCGGGTGCCAAAGGTAACACAGCCTAACAGTAGGATCGTCAATAGGGTCATACTTTTGCCCCTAGCTTCAGCACACAAAATCCCGAGCACATACCCGTAAGTGCAGCGCAGACCAACCCTAGTTCGAAGCCCCAAAGACTGAAGGCGATCGAAGACAAGCCGGCTACCAGAACTGCTACCAAAGTAGCAATAGTTTTAATTTCAGGAATAATCAGAGCAAGAAAGATGGCTGCAATGGCAAAGTCCAAACCCAGTTCAGAAAGGTCTGGCAAGGATTCACCTGCCACTATGCCGATAAAGGTCCACAGGTTCCACGCTAGATAAAAACTACCTCCCGCTCCGAGCGCGTAGTAGAGCCGAAAACGATTAGTATAGGCACGGCGATCGCCAGACAATGCAAATAGCTCATCGGTCAATAAAAAACCGAGACCAAGACGCCAACGCAATGGTTTCACACTCAGTCGATCTCTTAGGCTCAACCCATAGAGAAAATGTCTTGAGCTGATGATAAACGCACTGAAAAGAACTGTCAGCACAGAGGTGTTATCGGCGATTAACTCTACAGTGATAATTTGTACTGCGCCGCCAAAAATAATCGCTGAGAACATCTGTGCTTCTAGCCAACTGAACCCACGCTGAACAGCAAGAGATCCAAATAAAATACCCCAGGGTAGTACCGCCATACTCAGGGGCAGCATATCCACAAGGCCTTTTTTAAGGGCGCCAACCAGAGCCCAGTGCCGGATATTCATCCTCAACCTGCCCTATCAAATAAACTTGCGAATTAACCAGTCTGGAATAATCTGTAGCAGACGCACCACCAAGACCCAACGTCTGGTGATATAAATATGGTCTCTTTTCTTCATCAGGCCCGCCACCATCTGGGTGACGGCTTTTTCTACTGTGGCCATCCACACAGGCCTGCCTTCAACCATAGGTGTTTCAACAAAACCGGGTTCAATAGTAGTGACCGTAATCGGCAGCTTAGATCGAGCGGCCCGCGAACGCATGCCATTAAGATAGTTTGAGGCAAACGCCTTACTGGCGTTGTAGGTAAGGGTAAGTCCACCGGAAAAATGGGCCGCCGCTGAAGAAACCCCCGCAAGATGACCGTCACCTCGTTTGACAAAGTAGTTCATTGCCACCAAAGACATGGCCGCAAAGCCACGGATATTGACGTCGATCATCTCACGTTCAATGATCCAGTCCAGGCGCTTTTCCTTAGAGCCGACGCCTGAATTAACGATAATTAACTCAACATCTCCCATCCGCTCAATTAAATCGTTTAATTCCTCCTGGGCCTGCTCCGCATTAGCCACATCGGTGGTCTGTATAAAATGCGTACCTGGCAAAGAATCAGCAAGTTTTTCTAGGCATTTATCGCGCCGCGCCATCAGCCCCAACTGATAACCTTTAGCTGCTAACTGCACGCCTAGCTCCCAGCCAATACCAGAACTAGCACCAATAATTATAGCTTGCTTCATGTAGTCTACCCTTAGGAAGTATTATTTATGCGCGCCAGTGTAGCCCTAACAGATGATACTGAATAGACATTTTAGCCTTGGTGCCTGTTTGTTCCAAAGGCCAAATAGGTATACTTAGAAATAAGCATTTGGATTCGCTTTTTGATCGCGATTTTCAAGGAGAAAATATTCCACTCTCCCATCAGACATAAGCCGGCTTTTACCTATCTCAAAATATCCCAACATATCATTGAGATCTCTTTGTGAATGGAGGTGAACAGGTAGCTGTTTGCCCAACATTGCTGTTTGATGCAATTTATCCATACTATGAATACCGTACTGGCAAAAGGGCAATCCGTTTCTAGCATTTAATATACCCAGAGCATGGCCTCGAGTTCCTCTGTCTATATAGGGATCCAAAGCTTCAAGAAATGCCTTAAGAACAGGGGCAGCTAAGTATGTAAAAAAGTCCCAGAATAAACAGATATCGATTCGACTTCCTGCAGGGAGATTAAACGCAGTTTGAAATTGAGCCACTAGCTCTTCATGGTTTATCTCATCTAAGGGGTTTACCACAAAATCGGCACTGTACAGATCAACGAAATTTAGACGACATTTGAAGTGATTGAAAAAAGCTACGGTAGAGCGAGTTGCAGGCCCCACATCCATAACCACCAGCCGTTTGTCCAGTCGTAATCTTTCAAACAGCATCGGGAATAAATTACTGGGTAATGGAGCCTGTGCAGACTGACCATCGGCTTGAGCAAACAGACCCATAGTACTACCACCTCCGCAATAGATGCTGCATATCTAAGAACCTAATTTTACGAAACTTTTTTGTCAGCCCTTACAGTTTCGACGCTGCGAGCATTACTTCCCGAAGCAGAGGTTACCGGCAGCTCTGACTGGGTCTTTTCATCTGGATCCATTTCAATACTACCCTTAAACTTTGCCCCATCTTCTAGAGTAACGCGGGGTGATTGAATATTACCCAATACATTCCCTGTTTTTGAAATTACCACTTTTTCAGAACCTGAAATATCACCTTTTATCGTACCTTCAATATGTACTACCTTGGCGCTGATATTCGCAGTTAAACTTCCTGTCTTACCCACAGTGATCTGGTTGCTATTAGCAGTAATACTACCGCTTACTTTTCCCTCAATAACGAGATTTTCATCACTTACTATCTGGCCTTCAATTTGTACGCCTGGACCTATCATTGCACTACCTCCTGAGTAAGAGACTACATTATCTTTGCTAACTTTAGCGCCTGCGTCTAAGTGTCCATTAGAGCCTAGGCTATCTCTACCCGAACTTTTTAGCTTATCAAACATAACGCCTACCACAGATAATTATTTATTGGACACGAATCCTACCAACTTAAATACCAGAGAGCCAGCATCAATAGTAAATCATACGCAAGTGGGTATGATAGAAACTCTTCTCTTTATGAAACTATTTCAAGTTCGCCCTGAAGTTCAAGCCAACGATCTTCACTATTTAAAATGCTTTTTTTGATATTAGCCTGCTGTGAAAGAGCATCCTTCAAAAGAGTTTTATTTCCCTCATTATAGATACTGCTGTCAGATAAAGTGATCTCAACAACAGCGAGTGTCTGTTGAAGTCGCTCTATTTCGGCCTCAATTATTTTTATTTTCTTTGTAATGGGTTCGAGTTTTTTTCGCTTTTCTGCTGACTCTTGCCGGGATAACTTTTTATCGACCGATACTTCGATCGCAGTAGGTTTGATAGTATCCGAAATTCTCGAATAGTTTTTTAGCCATTTTTGATAATCATTGAGATCGCCATCAAATTCTCTCACGGCACCTTCAGCGACAAGGTAAAACTCATCAACAGTGTTGCGCAGTAAGTGACGATCATGAGATATAACTACCAGTGCCCCCTCATAGCCCTGTAAGGCCATGGTTAGAGCATGACGCATCTCTAGGTCAAGGTGGTTGGTAGGCTCATCTAATAAAAGTAAGTTCGGTTTTTGCCACACAATCATAGCGAGGGAAACACGGGCTTTCTCGCCCCCTGAAAAATCTTTAATTGGATCCAACGCCTTGTCATTATGAAAGTCAAATCCGCCAAGAAAATTTCTTATCTCCTGCTCCGTAGCCTCTGGGCTAATTCTTTGAATATGTAAAAATGGACTTGCCTGTAAGTCCAATACTTCCAATTGATGTTGCGCAAAATATCCGATTTTTAAATTTTCGCCATAGACACGGACGCCACTTATCAAACACAAGTCTCCAGTCAAGCTGTTAATCAAAGTAGACTTACCAGCACCATTGGGGCCGAGCAATCCAATTCGTGAACCTGGATGAAGATCTACATTTACATGAGATAGTATGGTTTTATTACCATGACCTAAGGTAGCCTGACTAATATTAACCAACGCACCATTAGCTTTCTTCGGTGGCGGAAAATTAAAATAAAAGGGAGAGTCAACATGAGCCGGTACGCTGTCTTCCATTCGCTGTAATTCTTTTAAGCGACTCTGTGCCTGTTTGGCTTTTGACGCCTTGTAACGAAAGCGGGCAACGAAATCTTCAACATCTTTGCGACGTTTTTGCTGTTTTTCATAACTTGCCTGCTGAAGCGCTAGTCTTTCGCTACGGACTCTTTCAAATGTCGAATAATTACCTTTGTAACAATTAGTTTTTTGATGTTCCAGATGTACAATTCGATCTACAACATTGTCAACAAAATCTCGGTCATGGGAAATAATAAGTAGAGTACCGGAGTATGATTTCAGCCACTGCTCGAGCCAAAGCGTTGCATCCAAATCGAGGTGATTTGTCGGCTCATCGAGGAGAAGTAGATCTGACGAACACATCAATGATTGGGCTAAATTTAAACGGATTCGCCATCCACCGGAAAAACTATTGACTGGCCGATTAACCTCCGATTGGTGGAAGCCTAATCCGTGCAACAGTTGCTCCGCACGCGAATGGGCGTCAAAGCCATTGGCCATTTCCATATTCTCATACTCAATAGCCAGCCGATCATGATCATCACTGGCCAGGGCCTTTTCAATGGCAGCTTCAATTTTACGTAGTTCTGGGTCACCATCTAGCACATAGTCAACAGCGCTTCGTTCCGATCTGGCCAATTCCTGAGCCATATGGGCAATACGCCAATCCTTGGGAATAAACAATTCGCCGGCATCGGCAGTAACCTGCCCAAGTAACAGTTTAAATAGGCTCGACTTGCCAGTGCCATTACCCCCAATGATGCCAATATGCTGACCCGGATGCACAACCATCTCTGCGTCATGCAACAACAATTTAATGCCGCGACGTAATTCAATATTACTCAGTGAAATCATAAAATCTTGCTGATAAGTATGTGTTGTATCAGCTCCAGTTAATATTATTCAAAGCCGATAAAGCCACCAGATTGGTGGCTCCACAACCTGCTATAGACCCCATTTTGAGCCAATAACTGTTGATGGGTACCCTGTTCAACAATTACGCCTTGATCAAATACGATCAGGCGATCCATTGCCGCGATCGTTGATAGTCGGTGCGCAATAGCGATTACCGTTTTACCTTGCATCAATTTATTTAGACTCTGCTGAATACTGGCCTCAACTTCTGAGTCTAGTGCCGAGGTCGCTTCATCGAGAATTAAAATCGGCGCGTTCTTTAATAGAACCCTCGCTATAGCAATACGCTGACGCTGCCCTCCAGATAAGGTCACACCGCGCTCGCCAACATGGGCATCATACCCGCGGCGGCCCTTGTTATCTCGTAAAGATAAAATAAATTCGTGAGCCTGCGCCTGCTTTGCGGCTGCGATCATTTGCTCCTCACTCGCTTGAGGGTGACCGAACATAATATTTTCCCGCACAGAGCGGTGCAAAAGAGAGGTGTCTTGAGTAACCATAGCGATATTTTCTCGCAGGCTATCTTGGCGTACATCCCGTATATTCTGTTGATCGATTGATACGGTGCCTGACTGAACATCATAAAAGCGCAGCATAAGGCTAACGAGGCTAGATTTTCCAGCCCCGCTGCGCCCGACAATGCCGACTTTTTCAGCCCCTTTAATATCTAGATCGAGTCGACTAAATACTTGATCATCATCATTATAAGCAAAACTAACATTATTGAAGCTGATAGCACCCTCGCTTACCTCTAGATCAACGGCATGCTGATAGTCTGTGATCGCATTTGGCACTGACAGGGTGTTGATGCCGTCCTGCACTGTGCCTAAATTTTCAAATAGGCTGCTAATCTCCCACATAATCCAGTGAGACATACCAGTGAGGCGAATGGCTAGGCTAATAACAATAGCAATGGCACCCGGGGTAATTGCACCATTGATCCACAGATAAATGCCCAGCGCCGCAGTGGCGAATATAAGCAACATATTGAGGCTCCATAGCACCATATTTAGCTTAGTCACTAACCGCATCTGTGGGTGGACTGTAGCGAGAAACTCACTCATGCCGTCTCGAACATAATCGGCCTCTCTGTTGCTATGGGAAAACAATTTAAGCGTGATGATATTAGTGTAGCTATCAACAATCCTCCCAGTCATTAGCGATCTTGCATCTGCCTGTAGCATCGCAATATTTTTCATTCTCGGGACAAAGTAGCGCTGCACCAAAATATAACAGAACAGCCAAATAGCTATAGGTACACATAGTCGTATGTCTGCACTGGCTACAAGTATCAATGCGGTGATCATATAAATAACCACAAATAGCAGCACATTGAGCAGTTTCATTACTGTGTCGCGCACGGCCAATGCTGTCTGCATAACCTTGGTGGCAATACGGCCACTAAATTCGTTCTGAAAAAAGCCATAACTTTGATCAAGCAAATATCGATGGGCATTCCAGCGCACTACCATGGGAAAGTTGCCCATTAATGTTTGATGCATAACTAGTGACTGCATTACTGTGACTAGGGGAATAAAGAACAGTACAAAAAGACTCATTAAAATCAATTGCATCCAGGACTCTTGAACAAACGTGGTCGGATCACTAGACGCCAGCCAGTCCACTACCTGGCCAAGAATGGCGAATAGCATCGCCTCAGCAACAGCAATAACCACAGTTAGCCCTGCCATTAGCAATAGCCAAGACTCCATACCTCTGGTGTAATAACGACAAAACTCATAGAGGCCGCTGGGCGGTCGCTGTGGTTTCTCAGGGGGAAAGGGCTCAACTAGGCGCTCGAAAAACTCGAACATTCTCTATCCTTTTTTGATTGAAGATGTAACTAGGCGTTCGATAATAGCAGGTTTGTCAGCTCGCTCTTAGGGAAACAGCAATACTGGATCACCCATTTGCCAAACTTGCTGCTTACCCATGGCCACAGCAAATAGAGTTGAATCAAGAAAGGTGCGCAACCACTCCTGTAATCTGGGGTAAGGGGCCTGATCAAACCAAGCTTTATCAACGAAGGCGAACTGGCGGATAAACGGAAATATAGCAACATCAGTAACGCCAATCCTGTCACCTAGCAGATAGCTATGTTCTTGGAGCAAGGTTTCCAGTCTGTGTAAAAATACCTCGCCGGCGA
This sequence comes from SAR92 clade bacterium H921, assembly GCA_025153755.1. GTDB lineage: Bacteria > Pseudomonadota > Gammaproteobacteria > Pseudomonadales > Porticoccaceae > HTCC2207. Next base: position 70,433 of record JAOALD010000005.1, on the reverse strand, counting down.
CGCGGTAATGTTGTTTCGATTCGGCCGGGTAGCGCTCCCAGTATTTATAATGGTCAAGGTTCGTCTTAAAACTGCTATCATTTTCATGTATCAAACGAGTACTTTGTGCCGCTAATGCAGCGTTAAGCCATTGCTCTGGATCCGATTTAGTCAGTGCCCAGTTCATAATATCAAGACTTTCATCCAATATGGTCTGATCGGGTAGCTGCAATACAGGCACAGTTCCCTTGGATGATAGGGCTAACATTGCATCAGGTTTGGCTCGGAGACTGACTTCTCTCAACTCAACGGTTATACTCGCCCCGCACAATGCCATCCTAGCGCGGATTGCAAAGGGACAACGACGAAAAGAATAGAGAATAGGTAGCATAAATTGGCAACTCCGCGCTTAGGTAAAAATCAAAATGCAATTGAACACTAAAAATAAAGAATTTAGGGAAAAATACACCAATGGCCGTTAAAAAATTTGATCTTGTTATCTATGGAGCCAGCAGTTTTGTTGGCCAAATTCTCACCGAGTATCTGTATGAGCATATAGGGCTAACACGCAAAGTTAAGTGGGCCATTGCCGGTCGTTCAGAAGCCAAGCTAACTGAGCTACGCGCCTCTCTCGGGGACGGCGCTGCAAAACTACCGATAATAATTGCCGACTCCCATGATGAGGCCGGCCTGAGAGATATGTGTGAGCGCTCGCGAGTGATCGTCTCCACGGTTGGACCTTATGCCCTGTATGGCGAACTGCTTATTAAAGCCTGCGCTGAAAATGGTAATGACTACTGTGATCTAACCGGAGAAGCTTACTGGATTAAACAGATGATGGATAAGTATCAAAAAGCTGCCAAAAAGTCTGGTGCACGCATCGTCAACTGCTGTGGTTTCGATTCAATTCCTTCCGACCTGGGCGTGCACTTTTTGCAGCAAGAGGGTAAGCAGCAGTTTGGTAAATTCTTCAACAATGTAAAACTTCGTGTCAAGGCTATGAAAGGTGGCGCATCAGGTGGCACTATTGCCAGCATGATTGAAATGCTTGTAGCCGGCAAAGCCGATCCAGAACTGCGCAAGCAGATGGGAAACCCCTATGTGCTGTGCCCTGAGAAACATCGTTATACGATTCGACAGACTATCATTAAAGCGCCGGTGTACGATGAGGATTTCCAAGCTTGGGTAGCACCCTTTATTATGGAAGCAATTAATGCACGGGTAGTTTTGCGCTCTAACTCATTACTCAAAATGGCCTATGGTAAAGATTTCTCCTATGGCGAAGCTATGCTTTCAGGTCAGGGTATCAAGGGCCGGCTGACTGGCTTAGGCATTACTGGAGGATTGGGCTTATTTGCCGGGAGCTTGATTCTCGACCCCATTCGCAACCTCATGCAAAAGTATGTTTTGCCAAAACCGGGCGAAGGTCCAAGCCTACAAGACCAGCTTAATGGCTACTTCGATCTTCGCCTACATGGCCGCAATAAAAAAGGTCAGCAGCTGATGGTTCAAGTTACCGGCGATCGCGATCCCGGTTATGGCAGTACCGCTAAGATGCTTGCGCAGGCTGGTCTATGTCTGGCCTTTGATCTCGCTGCCGAAGATAAAGCAGGTGGCTTTTGGACACCGGCAACAGCAATGGGTGATCTGCTCGTAGAACGTTTAAGTGAGCATGCGGGCATGACGTTTGAAACTTATGAAAAGTAATAATAGGTTAACAGCACAGCTGACATTGCGTTAGCTGTGCCTAAACTTTTCCTACCCAGTGACAGCTCTCATTCAGGTAACCTGCAATTGCCCTGGCGACCAGTAAACCAGCAGAATCATTTAGGCCCTAAGTCAAGGCGGGGTTAAGCTCTCTCAGAGCCGGCCAATTATTCAATACGTATACATAGCAAAGTGTTGTACCTTAGTGTCGACAATTGTCAGCTCTGCTGAGATTTACTAGTTATCCAATTGTTACCCATAATTGTCTCTGCGAAATATCGAAATAACGAGACCAACTCACATAAGAAGTTATGTCTTTGTATTATTAATCACACTTTTATCTATAACTTCCATACATAAGTCTGAATAGACTGCTGAATAATCTCGATTCAACAACTTGTCGTTTCCCAATCTTTTTTCCAAGATGGATTGACGGATAAAATCCTCGTTACGGCAGAATTTGAAGAAAACGGAACAATGTAGAGTTTTTAGTCTATTTTGCAATCTGTCTATCCGCTGTGTATGGCAATTTGAGGCATAGAAATGTTCCTGCATGCACAGACATTGTTAAAGACTGGTTAGGTCATCCGGAGAATTCCGAACCGCGTGGGTGGAGTTATAGACATACCTTTTTGCTGTTGGTATATCTATTTTAACAAATGAGGATTTACAGGTATATCAGTCAAATCTCAAACTGTATAATCGTAAGTATGCGCATAGTTGATTTCAGATAAAAGTTATATCAAAGTTATACTATAGTTTTTCAACGGGTCTACAGACCCCGTAATATAAGGTAATTTACGTTGGCACAATACGTATACACAATGAACCGGGTGAGCAAAATTGTTCCCCCAAAACGACAAATTCTAAAGGATGTCTCGCTGTCTTTTTTCCCCGGCGCGAAAATTGGCGTACTGGGCCTCAATGGTTCTGGAAAGTCTACTCTGTTAAAAATAATGGCTGGGTTTGATGGGGATATTCAAGGCGAAGCGCGTGCTATGCCGGGCATTAAGATCGGTTATCTGGCTCAGGAGCCAATACTCGACCCGGACAAAGATGTGCGCGGTAATGTTGAGGATGGCATGCGTGAAGCGGTCGATGCCCTCAAAGACTTAGAGCAGGTCTATGTTGACTATGCCGACCCAGATGCAGACTTTGACGCGCTGGCCAAAAAGCAGGGTGATCTAGAGGCCATCATTGAAGCCTGGGATGCACATAACCTTGACCATGCGCTGGATGTCGCTGCAGATGCTCTGCGCTTGCCGCCTTGGGATGCTGATGTCACGTCTCTATCTGGTGGTGAGAAACGCCGCGTGGCACTGTGCCGGCTACTTCTGTCACGACCTGATATGTTGTTACTCGACGAACCTACCAACCACCTGGATGCAGAGTCAGTATTTTGGTTGGAAAAGTTTCTTGAGGAATTCTCGGGCACTGTCGTTGCTGTAACTCATGATAGATACTTCCTCGACAATGTTGCTGGCTGGATTCTGGAACTGGATCGCGGCCATGGCATTCCCTATGAAGGAAACTATTCAACCTGGCTAGAAGCCAAAACTAGACGCCTGTCGACCGAGTCTAAACAAGAAGAATCACGTCAGCGTGCCCTCAAACAAGAGCTGGAGTGGGTGCGTCAAAACCCCAAGGGCCGTCAGGCTAAAAATAAAGCCCGTCTGGCCAGATTTGACGAACTCAACTCGCAAGAATTTCAGTCTCGCAACGAAACCAATGAGATCTATATTGCCCCCGGGGAGCGCCTCGGCGACAAGGTTATTGTGCTCGACAAGGTGTGCAAAGGTTTTGGTGGCGATCTGTTGATTGATAATTTATCACTGTCGATTCCAAAGGGCTCGGTGGTAGGCATCATTGGAGGTAACGGCGCTGGTAAATCAACGCTGTTTCGTATGATTGCTGGGTCAGAACAACCAGATAGCGGCACAGTTACTCTCGGTGAGACAGTAAAAGTCGCCTACGTTGAGCAGGGCCGTGAGAATCTCGATGACAGTCAAAATGTCTGGGAAGCTATTTCTGGTGGCCATGATATGCTTAAAATCGGCAATTATGAGGTGTCTTCACGAGCCTATGCCGGTCGCTTTAACTTCCGAGGCTCTGATCAGCAAAAGCGTGTCGGAGAACTTTCAGGCGGTGAACGTGGCCGACTGCATCTAGCCAATACCTTAAAACAAGGCGCTAATGTTCTGTTGCTCGACGAACCCTCTAATGACCTAGATATTGAAACTCTGCGAGCTCTTGAAGAGGCAGTGCTGTCATTTCCAGGCTGCGTGTTGGTAATTTCACATGACCGCTGGTTCCTAGATCGTATTGCTACCCACACACTGGCTTACGAAGACAATGGCGATGTTGTTTTCTTCGAGGGCAGCTATACCCAGTATCACGAGGACTTTTTAGTACGCAAAGGGGATGATGCCTCGCCCACCAGAGTTAAACATAAGCGATTGAAAGCCTAAGGATGTTATATGAGTAGTATTTGGCACAACAGACCCGACCTAGACGTGATGAACAACCAGATGAATAAAGGCACTATTGTCGATCATTTGGGCATTGTAATGACTGAGGTCGGCGATGATTTTATTACCGGCACAATGCCTGCTGATGTAAGAACATTTCAGCCATACGGTGTGGTTCATGGAGGCGCTAATGTAGTATTGGCTGAGACACTTGGTAGCACTGCAGGTGCCCATGTGATTGATTTCGCCACCTCCAAATGCCTGGGTCAGGAAGTGAGCGCAACTCACCTTCGCCCGGTGTCTTCAGGCTTAGTAACTGGTACCGCAAAACCCATACATTTGGGCAGACGCTCTCATGTATGGGAAATACGACTCACCAATGAAGAGGGAAAGCTGACCTGTATCTCGAAACTAATCTTAGCGATAATTGAGCATCAATCGAACCAGTGACTTGCGTCTTAGGCTGCCCGCGGGTCGTCATTTGCATTGGCCTTTGCTTGCCATTGAAATAAATTCATTTCAATAAATACAAAGGCAACTAGCCACATAAATGCATCCCAAAAATCGAGAAAGTCTCCCAGCATTCCCCAGTAGGCGGCCGCTATAAAAAGAATGCTGTACAGGGTGGCTTTCATTACCTTGCTTGCCGACAGGATGCCGCCGTGCAACCGTCCGCGACGTTGTAGCCATACATCAACTTCCAGAATAACCACAACGGCTACCCAGGTTGCTGAGTTAATCACATCGACCCAGGCTAACCATTGGATAGCAACCCAGTCAGAGGCACTGCCCACTACCTGTTGCTCATTGAGCTGATATAGCGCCTGATCCGCCAAAACAACACAGCTATTAATATCTAGTAGCGGGTACTCATCTAACGTAGCTATGGTGGAATAGCCCTGTCCTATCAAAGCGCAAAGGTCATCCACAGCCAAGGGGGAAATATTATGGGTGAGCAGCATTTTGCTGAAGTAACCATAAAAAGCATACCCAATAAAGCTATAGCTAAACAGGCGCAGGCCTATAAAGGTTACTTTTACATTGGGTTTACGCAAGGTGTCATCAGAAAGGACTGAGGTCTCTAATTCAAAAAGCAGTAGCAGTAAAACCCAGGCTGCGGTATCAATGGTGGCAGCAAAACCCTGAACAATATCAAATAAATTTAGCCCCTGACTAAAGGTCTGCTCGGTCGCCAATAGTTCTTCTTGAAAGAACAGTGCAATGTTAAGCGTCAATAGAGCATAAACCGTGTACTTAAACACTTTAAAAACAATGTGTGGCGTAAGATAGTAACTAATAGCCATGGGCTTTTTCCGAAGAGGGTTGATTTATTATAGGTAAGGCGTAAGAGCCCGAATAACATGCTCTAACCCTTGCTGGTCTTGATGATCGAAACGATCGATCTCTGGGCTATCTATATCCAGTACTGCGACTAATCTACCTTCAATTATTACCGGTAGGACAATCTCTGATTTAGAGATGTCATCGCAGGCAATATGACCTGGGAACTGGTGAACATCGGCAACAATAATGGTCTTAAGCATCTGTGCAGCAGTACCACATACGCCATTGCCCAACTCAATGCGCGAGCAAGCGGGCTTGCCCTGAAATGGACCCAATACCAGCCTATTACGCTTAAGCAGGTAGAAACCCACCCAGTTTACATTGCCAAGCTCCTGCCACAATAGCGCCGTGCAGTTAGCTAGATTGGCAATGCGATCACGTTCGTCACCTACAAGACCAACTAGCTGCTGGGCTATGAGCAGATAATCGACTGCAGAAGTTGCTTTGACATCACTGTTTTGAGACTGCCGATTAGAATCAACCATTACCTTAAGGCGCTGGCTTATGGATGAGTTATTCGATTGCTGCATCATTCAGTGACCTCATCGATCTTATCCAATAGCTGCTTCGGTCTTTAAGTAACTGATCTGCAGCCTGCTGGGCCTCTGATACAGAAGCGTAATTTCCCAGTACCACCGCAGAGAAATTTGTCCCTTTGACAACAATATCAACAATACGAATATCCCCAGGAGAAGCTAAAGCCTGAATGACAGACATGGCAACTTCTCGATCGGTGAAGGCACCCACTTGAATGGTAAAACCGTCTGCTGGCAAGACACTCACCTCAGAAGATAATATGGGGGGAGCCTGTTCAGATAAGATGGCTGGCGCTGGCGCTGGCTCTGAGTTCGCTGGATCGAGCATCAATGACTCATCCTTATTGTCAGCCACAGTGGCAGCACTAGCTACGGGCATGCCGTCTTTCATCACTGTTTTAGAACAGCGCCAAAGATCTTTAGAATTTACATCCCCCTCACAGTGCCAGCCAATATACTCTCCGTTAGCGTCAACCTTGGCAGGAACAAAATTTGATGAGCAGGACGTTAGCCCAGCAATGAGTACGGGAATTAGCCATAGAAGTTTAAACACGCATGCACCTAATGTTTATAAAAATGAAATGGGCGATTGGTTAGACTGCTATTAAATCCCCATTTTAGTTCGCATGTCTAGTGCTTGAACCATCGCAAAAAGGCATTTTCTTAACCGATCTACTCAATACCCTGCCCGAACACTATTGATGACCCGGCCACTAAGAGCTACAGGTAATTAAAGCAACCTGCACATCTCACTTGGCAAGGGTACCCTATTAGCGAGATTTTATCTGTCTGTATAAAGTCTCAAGTTTAGCTCCGAACTCCTTCTTAAGAGGCACTGCAGGCATACGCACCAAGGACAGGCCTGCAACCTATTAGTGCAATAAACAATTAGACGGCATATTAATTGCATAAGTTAGTGCATAAGTAGGTGTTTCATGCCTATAGGGTCTTTTTTTGATCAACAGTGGTGCAAATTGGACTAGTTGATTACTCATTATGCACTGTTTTGGTGCTTTATTCATAGAGGGAACATCATGTTATTTGGTAACCGAATCGTCGCTCAAGGCATTCTTGGGCTTCTTATCACCACATTATCTACTCAGGTTTTTGCTGATGAACTAAACGCTGCAAACACCTCATGGATTCTAACTTCAACTGCCCTTGTTCTGTTTATGACTATTCCAGGTCTGTCACTGTTTTATGGCGGCCTAGTACGCTCTAAAAATGTTCTCTCAGTGCTGATGCAGTGCTTTGCAGTAACCTGTCTCGCATCTCTTATATGGTTTGCTGTAGGTTACAGTATGGCCTTTGGTGATGGCGGCGCGGCTAATTGGTTCATCGGCGGACTGGACAATGTGTTTCTTGGCAATGTACTCGAAGGCACAATGGCCGGCGATATTCCCGAATCTGTTTTTGCTATGTTCCAGATGACGTTTGCCATTATTACACCGGCGCTCATTGTTGGCGCCTTTGCTGAACGAATGCGTTTCAGCGCTATGCTGTTGTTTAGCGCCCTGTGGTTAGTTGCTGTCTATGTCCCGGTAACACATTGGGTATGGGGCGGTGGCTGGTTGGGTGAGATGGGTCTGTTGGACTTTGCTGGTGGTACTGTTGTACATATCACAGCAGGTGTGGGCGCTCTAGTTGCTGCCCTAGTTCTGGGTAACCGCAAAGGTTTCCCTCAGCAGGCAATGCCTCCACATAACCTGACTATGACCGTCACAGGTGCCGGTATGCTTTGGGTTGGCTGGTTCGGCTTTAACGCGGGCTCTGCACTGGCAGCCAATGGCGATGCTGGCATGGCTATGTTAGTAACACATATTTCTGCCGCTGCCGGCTCACTGGCATGGATGAGCATGGAATGGATCAAGTATGGTAAGCCCTCAGTACTAGGTATTGTCACTGGTATGGTTGCTGGTTTGGGCACCATTACTCCGGCCTCTGGCTTTGTTGGCCCCGGCGGCGCACTCATTATTGGCTTTAGCGCCGGCATTATCTGCTACTACGCCACACAGGCAATTAAACAGCGTTGGAAAATCGATGATTCCCTCGATGTATTTCCGGTGCATGGAGTGGGCGGCATGCTGGGTACGTTCTATGCAGGTATTTTCGCCTCTGATGCCCTCGGCGTTTTTAGTGGTCAGGGTTACAACGAAGGTATGACCATGGCTAGTCAGACTCAGGTTCAGCTTGTGGGTATTGCCTCTACTTTTGTCTATACAGGTATAGTGACATTTATCCTGTTGAAACTTGTCGATAAACTGTTAGTATTGCGGATAGATGAAGAAAGCGAAACGAGCGGTCTTGATCTCGTGGAGCATAATGAGAGGGGGTATGACCTATAATAAGAATACTAGGGGAACAACCAAAAACGTCCGAACGCTACTAATTACCTAGCTGTAATGGAGTGAAAAAAAGGGACACTTAAAGCCGCTAACACTGTTAGCGGCTTTTTTATGCCTGCTATATTTGTAGCGTTAACGCAGGACAAGATCGAGATCAGCAACACCTTTTTAAATCTAGGATCTCAGGTCTCGCTTGCCGATCTAGTACGATGTAAGAAATCACACATATATTCTGCTCCATCTAGAATACGACTAGAATGCCGCTGCATGAGGTCTGGGGGAATAAGATAAATGTTGCCGCTAGCCACTGCGGAAATACCCTGCCAACTACTCCAGCTATCTCGCCACTGTTCATTTTTCTCACTACTGCCACTGGCAATAATCACCTGTGGGTCAGCATCCATAATAGCTTCAATATTGACATAGGGCACCAGTGGGATGGCCTCAGAAAATACATTGACACCGCCGCATAGATCAATGACATCACTGACTAGGTGCTCACCATTGAGAGTAATAAAGGGATCGTTCCATATTTGGTAAAAAACTCTAACATCAGTCTGGCCGCCAAAGGTTTCTCGCAACCCATTGAGCCTTTGAGAAAAGTCCTGCGCTCTTTGCCCAGCCATTTCATCATGGCCCGTTAAGCGACCCAAACGAGTAAACAATTCAGGGATTGCATTCATCTTTCTAGTTTCAACCACAAATATTGGCAGGCCCAGCTCTTTCATACGGCCAATAATCTGCTCTCCATTGCCCGATTCCCATGCCACTACCAGATCCGGCTTAAGAGACAGAATCAACTCATAGTTAGCTGCCGCATGGTTGTTAACACGAATAATGCTCTTTGCCTCTTCAGGGTAATTACTATATTCGTCTGCACCTATAATCTGCTCCCCAGCACCTACATAAAACAAAACTTCGGTAAGGTTCGGCGCGAGACTAATAATACGCTGAGCTGGAGCAGGCAATACAACCAAATTACCTTGATCATCGACAACTGATATCTCAGCAATTTCTGCCCAAGCGACACTAAAAAAGAGAAGCCCCAATAGTAACCAGCGACGCATTAGGTTATCACCAGCGGTTTTTGAGTCACCGGGTGTTTGGCGATAATCGACCTCACCCCGAAAACCTGACTGATCAACTGCTCAGTTAACACCTCTTCTGGCGCACCCTGAGCCGCAATGGTGCCACTATCAAACACCACTAGATTGTCGGCACATCTAGCGGCCAAATTTAAATCATGCAACACCAAAACAACTCCAATGCCCTGTTCGGCCAACCCCCTGACAATTTCCAATGTCAGTTTTTGATGTGATAGATCAAAGGCAGACGTAGGCTCATCGAGCACCAGAAACTGATTCCCGAGCTGGGTTGGCTGCCAAATTTGTGCCAACACTCGAGCCAACTGAACACGCTGTTTTTCACCGCCAGACATCTGAGTGTAAAACCGTCTCTCAAGATAACTGGCATCCACTGCCTTTAAAGCATCGGCAACAATCAGTTCATCTTGGTACTTACCAGTTTGGTGTGGAATACGCCCTAGAGCCACCACTTCGTCGGCAGTAAAGGGAAAATTCAAAGCCGTGTGCTGAGGCAGCACTGCCAGCATTTTAGCCTTTTGCTTCAGCGTCCATGTATTTAGAGGTTGATGATTCAAGTCTACCTGCCCCAAGGTAGCGGTCATCTCCCCGGTTAAGACTTTCAGCAAACTGGACTTACCCGCACCATTGGGGCCCACTATGGCAGACACTGTTCCTGGCTCGACGCGCATACTAACATCGCGCAGCAACTTAAAGCCTGAGATATGCAGGGAGATATTTTCTGCCGCCAGTGCCAATGCTAAATCTCCCTGCGCCGCTGTATAAGTAGGGCGACAAAAAATGGGGCTCCTAGCAGTGCCGTCAAAATACCGGTGGGCAACTCTGTCGGCGCCACAACAACTCGGGCCAGACTATCAGCAACAATTAGTAGTATGGCTCCAGCGAGGGCAGACCCAGGTAGCAACCAGCGATGATCTGGCCCAATTAATAAGCGAATAGCATGGGGGATAACCAAGCCTACAAACCCAATCATGCCAGCCATTGCCACTGAGGTACCAATACCCAACGCCGTTAAAACGATTAAACGGCGTTTTACACGTTGTACATCAATGCCAAGATGACGGGCTTCTGACTCGCCCAACAACAGTGCATTAAGGGCGCGGCTATCCCGTGGAAACAGCCCCACCAAGAGTACCGCAACTGCGGCAATTATGGCGACTCTCGACCAGTTAGCGGTACTTAAATTACCCATCTGCCACAGACTCATTTGGCGCAACATATCATTGTCGGCAAAATAACTGAGCAGACTATTTAGAGCACCAGCAATGGCCCCTATTGCAATACCTGCCAGCAACATAGTGGTCACTGAAGTACCAATGTTTGAAGTGGCCAGTCGATACACTAAAATAGTAGCAATAAACCCACCGGTAAAAGCGCCCATAGCGACGGCAGACAAACCCAATGCAGCGCTGCTTTGAACCCAACCGCCAGCCATAACAATAACCATACTAGCACCCACAGAGGCACCACCTGAAACGCCAATTAGAGACGGATCTGCAAGAGGATTTCTGAACAGTCCCTGCATTACCGCACCGCTAATAGCCAGAATAGCACCTAGACAGAGGGCTAATAAAACACGAGGTAAACGAATATCGAATAGGATAGTACTGGCCTGACTGCTGGCGCTGGCGCTGCCGCTTGGAAGTAGCGCCATTATTGCGCGCAAGATCTCGTCAATGGAAATATTAACCGTGCCTGTGCCAATGGCAAAAATTACCACCAGCGGCAACAAAAAAACCAACAGGCCGATAACAAATGGCGGTGAAAATCGTCGCAACTAAAAGTCCACGCCCTTGCGAGCCATCACCCCAGAATTATAGGCGTGTTTAATTTCTTTAATTTCGGATACTGTATCCGCCCAATCGGCCAAGCCTGAACCACCACCGCGGCCAGTAACCACTACTGATTGATTGGTCGGGTGATTGCGCAGAGCATTTAAAACCACATCCTCATCAAGGTATTTAAAGCTCAGCATGTAGGTCAACTCATCCAGTATCACCAAATGATAGCTTTTGTCGGCAAGCATCTTTTCAGCCACAGCCCAGCTTTCCTTGGCAGCTGCAATGTCGCCAGAACGGTCCTGTGTATCCCAAGTAAAGCCAGTACCCATTTGATGAAAAGTAACCTCAGGACATTTATCCCGTACGTATAGCTCTTCACCGGATAGTTGCTCGCCTTTAATAAACTGCACTACACCAACCTTATACTCATAGCCTAGAGCACGCATTACCATACCAAAGGCCGAGCTAGACTTACCTTTGCCATTGCCGGTAAGCAAGATACCTACACCGCGCTCAGTGCTTGCCGCTGCGATAGAGGCATCTACATTATCTTTGAGCTTCTCCATCTTCTTTTGATGGGACTGCTGTTTTTTATCCTGTTCTTCACTCATAGGAATTCTTTCTCTTTTGGTTTTCTTTTACTAGTTCTGTTTAAATGCCGCATCCACACCTTCAGGCAGAGGGTGAATGTCTGGGTGCAGCGCATTGGCCATAATTTCTAGGGCGTCAACCAGGCGCGGACCGGGACGGCTAAAATAAGCATTCCCATCCACGAGATACACCTCGGTTCCAGTGCGCCGGTGCAATTCGACAAAGCCGTCTTCCTTTAAAAACGCTTCTACATCTTGCAAGGAGCGCTCAATATTAAACCCGCATAGGGCAATAAAAATAATATCTGGCGCCGCATCGATCAGTTCGTGCCACTCGCGACGCTGGGATGGCTGACGCTTATCGCCAAATACGGGAGTGCCGCCAGCCAGAGCAATAATTTCAGGGGTCCAGTGCCCACCATCAAAAAGAGGATCCAGCCAATCGAGAAGCGCCACTCGAGGTCTGTCAGCAAGGGTTTCTGAACGCTGAGAAACTCTATCAATTCTGCCTTGCAGCTCCGCTGTGTAGCGCTCACCCTGCTCCACACATTGAGCGGCTTCAGCCAGCAAGGTGACGGTATCTAAAACGTCATCTAAACAGATTGGCTCTAAATTAATAACCTGGGGATTACCCGGCAGACTGCCTATGGCTTTTGCTACATCATTACCGGATACAGCACAGACATCACACAGGGCCTGAGTCACGATAAGATCTGGCTGCAACTCAACTAAAGGTTCCATCACCAAGTCATAAAGTGCTTCATCATTTTTTAACTGATCGGTTACCAAACGATCGATCTCACTACTAACAAGACCTTCAGGAATTCTTGAGCTTGTGAGTATGGGTAGGCCAACGACCGATAGTGGGTAATCACATTCATGGGACACGCCCACTAACTGATCACGCAGACCTAAGCCGCAAACCAACTCGGTGGCACTGGGTAATAGCGAGACTATCTTCATAGTGAATCCTCTAGTAGCAAATCAGCATAGACAAAACCATCACGTTTGACTACTTCGCCAGCGATCACTGAAACTGAGTTTTTAAACATGGGGCCATCCCAGGCAAAGGTATGAAACTCACCATTTTCACCACAGGGATCTACGGTCTCGGGAAGCTCTGCCAATAATTGATGAGAGAACTGATCACCAGCCAAATGTTCTGGCATTACGCGAGGATCGAGACAGGTAATCACGGCCTTAAGACCGCCACTAATCATCTGCTGGGCTAACTGGTCGGTGGGGATTTGCCATAGGGGAAAAACTAAATCCAAACCCGTGCCGGCCATCTGGGTTTCACGGTAACGGCGAATATCTTCTAAGTAGAGGTCACCAAAAGCTACGGCATCGATCTGCAACTGAGCTCGAGCATCGACCAGCGCCTGCTCCATAATGGTTTCGTACCGTTCGTTAGTGCAGGGCCAAGGCAGAGGAATTTCAATTAAGGGCAACTCTGCCGCCTCTGCTTGCAACTGCAGCAACTGCTGGCGCACACCATGGATGGCAGAGCGTTTAAACTGACTGTTGAAGGTGGTGAGTAATCCCACCACCTCAACAGCTGGGTCTTTCTGCAGCTGATACAGAGTCCAAGCCGAGTCTTTTCCGCTGCTCCATGACAGCAGCACGCGCTTGGTCTCTGTAATCGTCGGAATTGTCATTTATAGACTGAAGCGCAGGCCAAGGCTGGCACCGAATCCCAGAGTTTGATAGCCAAACACTTCTTGATAGGATTCATCGAAAACGTTGTCCAATCTCAGGTAGACATTTAACTTATCTGTTGCAGTCCAACTGGCGTTTAGATTAACCAAGGTAAAAGCATCTAAAGTTACGCCGCCAATATCAGTCTGACTACCGTTGTACTGAGCATTTGCGTTAAGAGTAAAATCACCTGTCGACCGCCAGAGCAAATTTACGCTACCAATGTTGTTGGCCCGACGGATCTCATCGACACCTTCTTGAGTAGCATCGGAGTAGGTGTAGGATGCATCCATTACAAAAAAGTCGGTAATAAGCCAAGATGAGGCCAGTTCCAGGCCCTTCTGCTTACTTATCCCTTGAATATTTCCCGGGCTACTGGCCCAAACATCATCCATCCAATCAGCATTGTCACAGTTCTGAACGCATTTAAAGGCTGTAGCAATTTCATCTTCTAGCTCTGCACTAAAGTATGTTGCCCTTAGTTCCAGACGGTCATCCAGTAACCCTTTATCAATACCAAGCTCCCAACTCCGGGATTTCTCAGGAGTTAAGTCGGGATTACTTTCGAATCCGCTGAAGATACCATACAGTTCACCAAAAGTTGGGTTTTTAATCGCGGTTCCGACCGAACCACGGAGTCGAGTACTGTCATCTAAGCGGTATATTCCCCCAAATTTCCATGTGTTAGCATCGTCAAAGACATCATTATTATCATGTCGAGCACCAACAGCTAGGGTTACATTGTTTGTTGGATCTACTGTGTATTCCAAAGCAATACTGTCAGTATTTCGATCGACAAATTTATTCGCATCATTGCCTGATGCCCATCCACCAGACTGCTTATACTCTTCTTTTTCTTGCTCTAACAACAAGGAAATGTGCTGCTCTGAAGCGGCCCATAAGCGAGACCCCACATATTGGTAATTTTGCTTGTTTGATTCAGTAGTTCCGTTAGCAACCACAACACCCGCATCACTGTATTTGAAGTCACTATTATCGAAACGAGACTCTGACAGGCTAACTTTGTGATTCCAATTTCCATCAGCAGAAACGTACTGAGCATTTAAGTGAGAAGACAACCGATCAAAGTCACTGTGCAACCGATCATTAAAATCACTATGGCCTACTGCACCGATCTTAGTAGCATACTCGTCATCATATTCATTCATACCTTCGCTTCGGCCTACCGAAAGCGTCAGTCTGAGCTCATCACTCGCATCCAAGCCAGCTTTAAAGTTGATACTGGTGTTCTGGTATCCGTCATCATCATTGGTTCCTGTGTTGGCAATAATATTATCGCCATCAGATTCAACATCGGAAACACCTAAAATGAGATTATATTTGTCGGCCTTGTGACCGAGATTAAAACCAAGCTTTCTAGTAGCAAAACTTCCTGTCTCTGCAAACAGGCTCAACTTAAACGGCTCATCGGCGGAACGAGTAATAATATTGACTACCCCTGCCATCGCATCGCTGCCACGCATCGCGCTCTGCGGGCCGCGGATAACTTCGATACGCCCAATGTCCGAAGTAGTCACAGTACCCCAGTCAAGCGCATCATCCCGAGAAGGATCATTGACTTCAACGCCATCAATCAGCACCAGCAGATGGTTGGCTTCGGAACCTCGAACACGGACCTGAGTTAACGAACCCTGAACACCACTGCGGCTCACGGCCAGTCCTGGCACATCCCGCAGCAGGTCACTCACACTCAGCGCAGCACGGTTTTTAAGCTGCTCGCTGTCGATCACGGTGATCGCATTAGCAGAGCGCGAGGCGGCAATAGGTAACAGAGAAGCGCTGACCAGCACCTCTTCAATTTCGGTTTGTTGGGCGGTTTGCCCCTGGGCAGAAAAAGGTAATACAGATAGCAGCGATACAGTAGCAACTGTCGCTATAGAACGAATATTTTTCATTTTTGGATTCTCTTACACTCACACCCGAGTGATTAATTTTAGTTTACGGGGGCGTGCGCGAGAAACGACAGAGACTGTCAATCAGCACAAGACCGCACCCCGCGGTTTGTCTGCATAGCGATAGGCCGGTCTCCGGACTCATAAGTGAGAGGCTTGTTAGCCTCTCTGTTTAGCTACCTTCCCATGCCAAAAATCGCACAGTGGTAATACAGCAAAACATTCTTATTTACCGTTGCGGGGGCAGTATCGGGATTGCTACAAACACCAAATCAGGCGCAGCTCACCGATTTCCCATTTCACTCTTACGTAGCGCAAAATTAACAGCGACTAGATAAGAGAACCTATTGCCGAAGCAAGAACGGGCAATCTACTCCCACAGGCATTTGATGTCAATCTAGATCACTAACAAATTTGATTGCCACATGGTAATCTTAGTGCTGAGAAATCAGGTGGATCACAGGGATCAAACGCATGCTAGCGATATTGATTAAACGAGTATTGGCTTCAGAGATGGAGACAACTTATGAAGAGTTCTCACACAAGATTATTCAGGCTGCCGTCCCAGTCAAGGGCTTCATTTCGAGCAAGTCCTTTAAAGACCTCAGCGACTATAAAATTCGCTATACTCTCATTCAAATGGAGAGCCTAGCAGATTGGCAAGCCTGGTATCAGTCAACCGAACGCCAAAAGGCACTGGGGCAAATTCAACCCTTGCTACATGAACCTGAAAGTATTTCAATTTTAGCCACGGCTTGACGCTAAACTGACCTTAAGACACCGCATCCAGCGCTTCTGTCACCCTGCGCACGGGAATAATAGTCATGCCCTTGATCGGCTGCTTAGGGGCATTACCCGCCGGCACAATAGCTCGGGTAAAACCATGTTTGGCCGCCTCGCGCAGCCGCTCCTGACCATTGGCCACTGGGCGGATTTCACCGGCCAGTCCAACCTCACCAAAGACCACCAAATCTTGCGGCAGAGACCTATCTCTAAAGCTAGAGATTACCGACAAGATCAACGCCAGATCAGCACTGGTTTCCAATACCTTAACGCCACCCACTACATTGACGAAAACATCCTGATCCCCTACTGAGATGCCGCCGTGGCGATGCAAGACCGCCAACAGCATAGATAGGCGGTTGTGGTCTAAACCCACAGTAACTCGCCGGGGATTACCCAGGTGACTGTCGTCTACCAGCGCCTGTAGCTCTACCAACAGCGGGCGCGTCCCCTCCCAGACCACCATCACAACACTACCGGAAGACACCTCTTCACCGCGCTGAAGAAAAATAGCCGAGGGGTTAGCCACTTCTTTTAGCCCTTTGTCGGTCATGGCGAAAACACCCAATTCATTGACTGCGCCAAAGCGATTTTTATTGCTGCGTAAGGTCCGGAAATGGCTATCACTAGAACCCTCGAGCATAAGTGAGCAGTCAATCATATGCTCGAGCACCTTAGGCCCAGCCAGAGAGCCATCTTTAGTGACATGGCCAACCAAAATTAATACCGTACCTGTCTGCTTGGCAAAACGCACTAGCATCGAGGCGCTCTCACGCACCTGAGACACACTGCCGGGCGCCGAGGCTACCTCTTCCATATGCATCACTTGAATTGAATCGACTACCAGAATTTTAGGGCGTTTGTGTTCAGCAATCGCGCAAACAGTTTCGACCGAGGTCTCAGCCATAATCTCAAGTTTATCGGTAGGCAGATCCAAACGATGGGCACGCATAGCTACTTGCTGAGGCGACTCCTCACCAGTGACATAGAGCGCCGAGTTGCTCTGAGCCAGCTTGCACAGGGTTTGCAGCAATAACGTACTTTTTCCAGCTCCTGGCTCACCGCCCACTAAAATGGCAGAACCTGGCACCAGACCACCGCCCAAGACCAGATCAAGTTCGCCTGTCCCCGTGGTAATACGGGGTATTTCATCTAACGCAATCTCGGCCAGCGTTTTTACTGCACCGTCGACCGCGCCGGCAAAACCCGGACGCAGAACTTTGCCGCCGCGAGCTGCTGGCCCCAAGCGCACTTCAGACAGGGTATTCCAAGCATTACATTCAGTGCACTGGCCCTGCCATTTACGGTAATCGGCACCGCAGTCATTGCACACATAGGCTGATTTAGTTTTGGTACTCAAGCTACTACTCCCATTAGGATAGGCTTATTTAAGCCTATTACTGGTATTATGTACAGTGATAAAAATGTACTGCGAAGGTTAAAATGGCGGAGAAACAATAACCGTCCTGTCGCCTATGCCATCATCCACATCCAGTAATGAGCTCGTTATTCGCCAAGCCAACATTGCAGACTGCCCAATTATTCTCCATTTTATTAAGGAGCTCGCCGACTACGAGAAATTACTCCATGAAGTGGTGGCCGATGTACCAACTCTGGAAGAAACATTGTTTGGCGACAAACAATATGCCGAAGTAGTAATTGCAGAATATCAGGATGTGGCCGTAGGTTTTGCCCTATTCTTCCATAATTTTTCGACCTTTTTGGGGCGCCCTGGTCTGTATCTGGAGGACTTGTATATCCAACCAGATATGCGGGGCAAGGGCTTTGGCAAGCGATTACTCAGCTATCTGGGCGCTCTGGCGCTGGATAGAAACTGTGGCAGGCTGGAATGGTGGGTACTCGACTGGAACCAGTCAGCAAAAGACTTCTATCAGTCTCTGGGCGCTGAACCTATGGATGATTGGACCGTTAATCGAGTCACTGGCCCCGCCCTTAGCAACCTCGCTGCCGGCTATAAAAAGGAAACCAACTAATGACCACTGGTCTTGATGGAAAGCGTATTTTAATTACTCAGTCCGAAACGTTCATGGGGCCAGCACTGTGCGAGGTATTTACCCAAATGGGGGCTGATGTGATTACTGATAATCAGTTGCTAACTGATCCGGGGATGCCCGCTAGGATTGTCAAGGACGCTGGCCAAGTAGACGCACTGATAATTAATCTTGCAGTCCCCGCGCCCTTTACCAAAGGTGAGTTAGTCAGCGATGATGAATGGTCGGCTACATTTAGTGCCCTTGTAGATCCGTTGCCGCGGTTATGCGGTGCCGTACTGCCACAGATGATTGAACGTCAGTCTGGCAAGATTCTAGTTATGGGAAGCGCCTCTGCTCTGCGGGGTATGAAGCGGGCATCTACCTACAGCGCTGCTCGTGGCGCACAACTGGCCTATGTTCAGGCCATGGGCGTAGAAATGGCTCCACAGGGTATCCAGATCAATGCCATCGCTCAGAATTTTGTTGATAACCCTACTTATTTTCCGGAAAAAACCAAGGCCAATCCCGCCTTTCAAGAACGTCTTAGGCGCGAAGTTCCATTGGGGCGTCTGGTATCGATGCGCGAAGACGCGCAGTTTGCAGCCTACCTCTGTTCTGATGCAGCTGACTGCTTTGTCGGACAGGTGTTTCCGATAAGCGGTGGCTGGGCTGTCTAGGCCTTAGGTTTATGTCGTTCATCAGCTAGCTTTCTGATAGAGTATTGGAATGTCGTTAATTCCCGAAAAACCTATTGTTATCTCGCCCACTTTGGCTGCTACTATCGGCCTGGAAGAAACTGTATTACTTCAGGTTTTACAAGAGTGCTTGGCCCACGGCAACCCATTACAGAGCAGTGGCTTTGACTGGATAACCATAGCCGGAGCTAAGTTATTGGAACTAACACCGTTTTGGCATGAAGATGATATTCGCAGGCTCTCGGCCAGTTTGCATGAAAAAGGTTTACTACTGACCGGAGGCGGACCATTTTCAGCACAGCTAGACTTCCGCTTTGCCTTTAATGAACTGGCTGGCGGTCAGCAGACCGTGCAATCTGGGGCGCAGTTAACGCCAACACCAGCACCTCAAAAAGACATACCTCATGCGGCTAAAACCATCGGCGGCAGCTGGCAGCCCAGCCAGGACGCACTTCGCCAATTGGCTCAGCTCGGAGTCACCAAGGAGTTTTCGCAGCAGCAAATACCGCAGTTTGTCGCTTACTGGCGTGAGCGCAATGTGCCCCGTCACAGCTGGGAATCAAAATTCATTAAAGAGGTCTGGCGACAGTGGCAACAGGCTGAATCTACCAGTCACCGCCGTAGCCGTGAAGTGTCGGTCACTGGCGAGTGGCAGCCCTCCCAAGACGCTCTCGACCTGCTTGTGGTTAAAGGGGGTATTAATCGTAACTTTGTCGATGATGCGGTACCAGAATTTATTCTGTACTGGCGAGATCGCGGGGATGTATCTAGCACTTGGAACTCTAAATTTATCCAGCATGTGCGTCGTCAGTGGCAATTCTACACTGGCATGATGGAGCAGGACACAATGCCCCGCGCCATGTCTGCAAAGTGGCAACCCAAAGAATCTGTATATGATGTCCTACAAATGGCTAATATCGATCGCAAGTTTGCGCAGCAGGCTATTCCTGAATTTGTGCTCTACTGGCAGGAAAATGGCAGCCCCCAGGCCTCGTGGAGCACCAAGTTTTTGCAGTACGTAAAGCGCCAGTGGGCGCGACACAACCAACCTCAGTCAGCGAGTGGAACAGATGGCAAACAACAAGGATCTTATTCAAAAGGTCGCATCAGAGATCGCAACATCATCGATGCTCTCTCCGACCGAAGCTGGGCATCCTAAGCCTGCCCCAACTAATCCGCGGCTGATTGATGCTATCAATCAGATCTTCGCGCTGTTTCAGGTTAATTATCATAATCAGTATTTCAGTGCCTTTGGCGACAATACTAAGTCTGAAAATCTGGCCAAAAAATTATGGTTGAGTAAGGTCAGTGATTTTTCACCCGAAACCATTCTTAAGGCCGCAGAAAAGATAATCGCCGAAAGTGAATACCTGCCCACTCTGCATAAGATGCTAAATGCCTGCAGATCAGTAGGTATGCCGGCTGGTATGCCAACACCACGCAAGGCCTATCAAGAAGTCTGCAATAAGCCCAGCCCCAAGGCCGAGCAACAATGGTCCCATGCAGCTGTTTACTTAGCTGGCCGCGACTGCGGCTGGCATTTTTTGACTAACAGCATAGAATCAAAAGCGTTCCCATCCTTTGCTGAAGTCTATCAGCACTACTGCGACCGAGTATTGCGCGGTGAAGAGTTTAGCATCGAACCACCTCAGGCTCTGCCGGAAACCCCGCAGACCCCCGCCAGCAAAGAACACAACCAACAGCAATTGGATAACCTCAAACAGCTTTTAGGTTAAATCGGCCATGGCATTACAACCACTGATACATAACTCTACGGCGCGGCGAATGGCGAAAACCATTCTCAACGGTTTTCGTAGTTACTTCGCTGATTATCTTAACTCAACACTCAGCGCCAAGGCGCGTTTTGAAAAAGCCGACTGGCACGGAGTACAGCAAGCCAATGTCGATCGCCTCGAACTATACAAACTTAAGGTCGCGCAAACAGTTCAGTACCTGAGCATGGTTACTAATAAAGATATTGCCAACCTAACACTATGGCGGGAAGCAAAAACGGCCTACACTCAATTAGTTTTTAATTTTCCAAATTTTGAAATTGCCGAGACATTCTTCAATTCAGTATTTAGTGACATCCATGATCACGATAAAATTGATGATGATATTATTTATGTGCTTTCATCTCAGCTGATTGAGGCCCCAGCTGCGGAGTACAGTATATTTGTCCGCTATGAGGGCGAGGGTTTTCGGGATACCTTCTATCGAATTTTAAAAGAATCTGAATTTTCTCTGCCTGGCGAAGATATCGAGTTAGATCTTGATTGTATTATGGAAGTATTCAACCAAGAGGTAGTTCCGCAACTCAATGGCCCCCAATCGGAAATTAAGTTCGACCTGTTGGAGTCCACTTTTTATCGTGGCAAAGCTGCCTACATGGTTGGCCGCGTATTAGATGGTGATCAGCGATTTCCTCTAGCATTAGTGTTCCTCAACACCGAAGAGGGACATCTTTATGTGGACACGGCAATTTTTAATGCAGATGATTTAAGTGTGCTTTTTAGCTTTACTCGCAATCATTTCATGGTTGATGCGCCGCTTCCCTACCAATATTCTCATTTCCTTAAAAAACTAATGCCGCGAAAACTCGACTATGAGATTTATAATTCTCTGGGTTTTCCCAAACATGCAAAAACAGAATTCTTTCGCCAGCTGGTTGGTCATTTAAATAATTCTGATGATCAGTTTATTATTGCGCCGGGAATTAAAGGTATGGTGATGACGGTATTTACCTTACCCTCATATAATATTGTTTTTAAGATTATTAAAGATAAATTTGCTCCTCCCAAGGAAGTCACCCATCAAATTGTGCGTGAAAAATATCGCCTCGTTTCACGGCATGATCGCATTGGTCGCATGGCTGATACGCAAGAATTTGATAACCTGGCATTTCCTCTTTATCGATTTTCTGCTGAGCTGATTGAAGAGCTACAAAAAGTTGCGGCATCACAAATTGAAATTCGTGATGACAAACTTATTGTCAAGCACCTCTATACCGAGCGCTATATGACGCCGCTTAATATTTATTTAGAGAAGGCCAGCGACCCGGAAATTCGCAGTGCTATGGAAGAATACGGCAACTGTATCAAACAACTGGCGGCAGCTAATATCTTTCCCGGCGACATGCCGCTTAAGAACTTTGGCGTGACCCGACATGGACGTGTAGTTTTTTATGATTATGACGAAATTGCTGCCCTGACCGACTGTAATTTTCGTAAAATTCCTGAACCTAGAAATGAGCAGGAAGAAATGCAATCTGGCACCTGGTATACCGTGGGTCCAGATGATATTTTTCCTGAAGAGTTTCGATTATTTTTTTCCGGTAATACCAAAGCGCGCAAAATGTTTGAAGAGATGCACAGTGACCTCTATGAACTGAGCTTCTGGACTAGCCTGCAGGATCAGATACGCAGCGGTTATGTTGTCGATGTATTTCCCTATCGCAGAATTAAACGATTTGATCGCGGCAAAGATTCCGCGCTTGAGGTTTTTTCAGACTAGCGATAAGGGCGGCTCTCAACTCGGTCATTGAACGAGACCTCATAGCCCTGCGACTTTATCGCCACAAGCGTCCCACTCCGCTCCAGTTTGTCTCCAACTCTATAGGTTTTCTGATTAGCGAACAAACGATTTGAAGGCGAGCCCTCGGCAATAAAGATATGTCCGGATATTCTTAGCTGTGGTGCTTTTTCTTCGCCACTGGTCACTATTTTTTCTGCTGTAACTATTACCCTCTGCGCGGGCACCTGGGCTTGAGGATTTGCTTTGATGTCCTCAGACAGTGAGCCAAGATAAATGACCAGCCCAAGCAACAGAAGTAGCAGGCCAATTGCTATGACTACAAACTGACTGGTGTTAGTCTGAGCAGTTTGCTGATAAGGGTCCCAATTAGCACTGGCAAAATCATCCAGCTCTTTTGGATCCTCACGAAGCCTGTCCCGCTCGGCTTTTTTTAAGGCATCGAGAATGTAAGACATTAAAAATCCTCTCGAACTAGCCGTGGAAATTGACGATTTGTCAGCTGACTAAAGCGCATTATTGTCTCGCGCCCCACAACACCATCAGCTTTGATAAGTTGCTCAGTTTGAAATCGTACTACTTTTTGGGCAATCGCCTCAGTGTAACGGCCACCAGTAATCAGACGTTCAGAACTTTGGTTAATAATAGCCAATTGATCCTGTAGCCAGCTGACGGCTAGGTTATTGCTATCCCCCACTTTGAGCAACTTAAAGTTTGGATTGGGCTGCCATAGATATAGGTATAAACCTGACCAGCTGTCCAAAAA
Source organism: SAR92 clade bacterium H921 (assembly GCA_025153755.1). Taxonomy (GTDB): domain Bacteria; phylum Pseudomonadota; class Gammaproteobacteria; order Pseudomonadales; family Porticoccaceae; genus HTCC2207. The sequence continues at coordinate 47,200 of JAOALD010000005.1, read as the reverse complement.
CTCATCTCGCGGAACAACAACTTCTTGCCCTGCTATTTGCAGATAGGCATTGGTTTTATCCAAGCCCCTTAATAATGAGCTCTTAAAATAACTCTGATTATTATCAAGATACCGTTTCGTCCAAACTATACCCGGACGATTAATTGACTCAAGGTCTGCTAGGGTTGCAGCAGTCATTTTGACTTCGCGCAGACCACTATAATTAGCTTGAGCAATAAACTCTTCTTCCGAGTAGATCTGTGGCGTATCCAGTGACCATAGGTTTAGCAACCCAGTAAATGGGCTAGCAGTGGAGATTTTTTGAATACCCCGAGACACCCTATCTGTCGATGGGCCGTTCCCCTCTAAAATACGCTCTGCTAAAGGGAGCTTTGTATTCTGAGTGGAGCTGTGATGCACAGAGGGCTCTGAACTCTCTTCCGGTTTTTTAACTGCAATAATTATTAACGCTGCAACTAGAAGTACTACAGTGCCGACAGCAGCTAATTTTATATTCTTAGCCCCTGTGTTTTTGCCACCAAGAATTTCGGCAGCAGCCTCTTTTACCAACCTTGGCGAAACTGTTTTTGCACCCGTTGCATATGCCGCTAATAGGCTGTGATGGCAAACTAAATTAATCAGTCGCGGCACACCATCGGTGAGGCGGAATAAAACTGAAATGCAGGCGCTATCAAATAAAGATCTTCCTGCGCCTGCTCGATGGAGCCGGTGATTTACATAATTGGCAAGATCGTCTTTTTCCAACGGCAATAAATGAAATCTGGATATAACTCGCTGGTTGAGCTGGCGCAATTCTTTCTGGGCAAGAATATCCAGAAGTTCAGGTTGGCCGACCAATAAAATATGTAAAAGCTTACGAGTATTTGTCTCTAGGTTACTCAGCAGGCGCAGCGTTTCCAAGACATCAACACTTAGATTTTGCGCCTCCTCAATAACAATTAGGGTTTTCTTCCCCTCGGCATGGGTTTTTAGTAAGTCTTGATTGAGAGCGTCAATACAGACTTTTGAAAAAGATAGGCCACGAAATTCTGACCCCTCAGTGGGCAGTGCTAGGCCTATTTCATCACAGATACTGGCCAAAACATCAGTGACATTTAGTTTACTATTAAGCACATAGGCCACCCGAATATGAGGCGGCATACGCTTTAGCATGGTGCGGGTTAATGTTGTTTTACCTGTGCCCACTTCACCGGTGAGCAATATGAAGCCACCCTCTCGATCTAGGCCATACTTTAGATGGGCAACGGCCTGACGATGGTGATTGCTGGGGTATAAAAAACCAGGATCAGGAACAATCGAGAACGGCTCTCGTTTTAGACCAAAGTGCTGTAGATATATGCTCAAGCCGTTTACTCTTGTGTTTCGGTTTCCGCTTGTTCGATAAAGTCTTGTAAGCGGATACTCAGTGGATCCTTAGAATTACCGTCGAGATCGCGGGTAATAAGATGTTCAAACTTGCGGTTCGATAAGGCCCGCGCATCTTCAGCAGTTCGAATGATTGTCGGTCGAATAAACATCATAAGAACCGATTGCTTGTCAGTTTTACTTGAGGATCTAAATAACTTACCCAGAAGAGGTATATCGCCCAATATCGGAACCTTTGACGCTGAATCATCAGACTGATCTTCAATCAGACCACCCAGTATCAGCAGTTCGCCGTCTTGGACCATAACATTGGTCTGCATTGTGCTTTTAGACGTTATTTGTAAACCCACCTCACCACGTTTTACCTTTGAGGATTCTTGCTCAATTTCCAGACGCACTGCATTGCCCTTGCTAATTTGCGGCTTCACCTTAAGCATCACACCAACCTCTTCACGGTTAACGGTGGTAAACGGGTTATTACTAGAATTGTTGTTACTGATACTGGAAAAACTGCCAGTGACAAAGGGTACCTCTTCACCGACAGACAATATCGCCTCTTCATTATCCAGGGTAACAACGGATGGCGTAGATAAAATATTGGCACTGACGTCAGTGTTTAATGCCTGTATAAGTATACCCATACCCTTTCCTGTAACCTCATCAAAATCTCCTGCGGCACCTAGGGTCTGTATGTTCTTCAAAGAGACAGCACTAGATTGCTCAGTTGAATTAATTACGCTGGTCCCTAGCAAGGTAGACAGCAAACCATCAAAATTAGTCAAATAGCCACCGCGATTTTTACTGGTATAAATAAGGTTGGCACTAAGGTTTTTAGCTTGGTCTTCTGAAAGCTCAGCTATTACTGCTTCAATTAATACCTGCGGACGAGACCGATCGAGCTTGCTAACAACTGACTTTATTTCGCGAATCACTGCTGAAGATGCGGCCACAATTAAGGCATTATTTAGTTCGTCTATTGCTATTTGGTAGCTGCTAGTAGATTTTTCTTGACCTCCGGACTCTCCGGCCAGACGCAAAAATACATCTGATTTAAGCATACTTTCCACAATCTGCTTCATTTCTGAAGCCCGGGCATAATCTAAATAAATAACCTCAACCCCACCCTTTTTTGTGGAGGGTAGATCCAGAGACTTGAGCATATTTTTAAACGCTGCACGAGCAATGCCCGAGCCACTGACAATAACGCGATTATTAAGCCCGTCCTCTACTAGGGAAATATCTTGCTTTTGTAGTTGTTTCAGCTGACCTGCAATATGTACAGCCTCTGCAGCGGAGATATGCTGAAGATTAATCACCTCAACCAGGGTTTGCTCTGGATCATCCATCTTCTTGATCAATGCCTTGAGTCGAACAATATTGCTGCGAATATCTGACACTACCAAATAGTTGCTCTGGGCATAGGCCATCAGTCGAGAGCCATTACTCAGCATTGGTTTGAGCACCGGCACTAGAGTAGCAGCCTGTACGTAGTTAATTTTTAACACCTGAGTTTCGAGTTGATTGCCACCAGCACCTCCAGCAAAACTGAAAGCTTGGTTAAAGGGTACAATTCGCGTAACTGCACCATCCTCTATGACCTGAAATCCCTGCACCTGAATAGCTGAGGTCACTGCTTCATACAACAACGATGCATCAATCGCCTGAGGGGAAATAATAGTGACCTTGCCTTTGACTCTTGGGTCTAACACAAAAGACTTACCGGTAATTTCAGCCACGCTTTCAATAACGCTGCGAATATCTGCGTCCCGAAAGTTTATGCGCACCTGTTCTTGAGCAATTACTTCTGTAATCAGACTTAACGCCAGGATCGAGACCGCACCAAAATTTGTAAGGCGTCGCATCAGGGATATTGCCCCATTGATAATTATGTTTTTCATGTTATTGCTTCAATCCAAGTTTCGGTAACATTTTAGCTGACAGGCTGGCGGCATTGACGTAAATAGTCTCTTCCTGACCCTGACGAATAACAGTAACGGGTAAACTGCTTGAGGCACTATAACGCATCCATTTAGTAGGATTCCCCATTAGACTCTGAACCGAAAGCCCATCTACCTTAACCACCACATCTCCCTCCTGAATATCTGCCAATATTTTAAGCTCATCAGAGAGGTTGTTCATTTTGAGTCCGGAGTTGCCACCGACATTTACCGGCACAGCACCAAACATATTAGCTAGGGCAAAACCATCTGACTGAGGCTGCCGTCCATCTTCGGATTCTTCCGTGACCATAACGGCATCAGGCTTCTTCATCAATACCTGCTTGTTGACGCCATTTTCTTTTACCACAATCCGGTAGGGCTGAATCTTGACAATGCTGGAATTTAAGCCCAGATCATCGCCGGTATGATATACCGCTTCGGGTTTGCCATTAAACTTCAAAGTTGCAGAAGATGACTCCCCTGCGATCATTACACCCAAAAGTGTTGCGTTAATCTTTGCATCTGCCAAATCGTCGAGTTGATCTCTGGCTGCATCAGCAATTTCTGACTCACCAAGAAACCAGTTCCAATAAACCACCTTGGCACTGGGCGCCCGGACCACCGGTATAAATTGGTCGTCTGCTTTATAAAGTTGCATGATAACTAGAAGGCTGAGATAGGCACAGACGCAGCCCAGTATAGTCGCACTAACTAACTGAACAGTCTGTAGCGGGGTCAGCGTTTTTAAACGATTAATTAACACGCTGCACCTCCATAACACCCTGATAAGTGGCTTGATCGGCGGCAGCGCTAACCTCAAAACTCTGAACCAAGAAACCCTCGCATCCAATCTGGTGAGCCAAACGCATTATTCTGTTGGCATTAGTGCCATTAAAGCGCAGAGATATTACCTCAGCATCTTCACTGATATTGACCAGACGCAGCTGGCTACGTCTAACCACTGTAGTAATCGTATCTTTATCTGAACCTGAATCTAGTGCCCTGCCGGAACAGCTGTTTACGAGCCGCGGCAACACGGGCGCCTGTTTCTGCAACCAGTTGATATCTGCTTGCAGCTGATCGCGCTGATTTTCTAGCTCGTTATGTCGATCCACAAGGGGTGTCAAGACCAGATACAGCAATGCTACTGTCAGTAGTAGCGCACCTACACTGATAAAATATTTTTCTCTGGGCTGGAGGCCGTTGTAGGCTAGCTGAATTGTTTTTAATTTCATTTTCCACCCCCCAAGCCTGGGCTTGCCAACAGCGTTAAAACTATGGCGCCTTCTGTCTTATCAGCTTCTATGGATAACTGATAACCAGGGATACTCAAGGATTTAGACATTAGTTTTTTTGCGCTACTAATTCGCAGACGCATGCCAGCCTCATCTGCAGTCAGCGCGATTAGATTACATTCACAGTCTACCATAAGGCTATCTAGCGCAATTAGAGCGGCCACAGGTGTCGATCGCAAGCTCTGCTGCTGAATAAATAGCCTTCCTAATTGACGTTCGGCAGAACCTCTCACCTCCATTGGCTGTGGTTTACGCCCTGTAAACAAACGGCTGTAGCTAGTCTGGGCCTGCCTACCCATGGCTTCTATTTGATGGCTGTAATGATTGTTGGTGATCTGTAGGTAGGCAACTAGCAAGGCCAGACTCAGCACCATTAGAGCCATGGCGGGCAGCCATCCTTTTAAACTCCTGCCTGCTATTTGCGGCTTAAAGGGACCTGTTAGCAGGTTGACAGATAGCCCAATATCACCAAACTGCCAGTCAATTGACGCGGTGTTGATATCTGCTCCGATCTTTAAATGAGCGGGTATTAGGTCACTATCTGGAATAGAAATAGATAGTCTTGGGGGCGCTTCTGCAGCGGCAGTCAGCTTGTCAATCATTGCCCAGGCAACCGCAGGTTTCGCCGCAAAACCACCCTCCGCCGAATGACGCACCAGACAGACACCCTCGCGCCAGCAAACGTTAATTCGCCCTGCCTCCCAGGGCAGTGCCAGAAAATCTGGCGCCATTACTGTGGCAGCGACGCCGGCATTTAACGCCACGCGTTGCCAATCAAACATATCTTGCTGACTTATCGCCAATACCTGCAGCTGGTTATTGCCGCAGCGGCCAACAATCACAAAGTGCATCTCATCGACTGGCTGTAAAATCCGATCTTCGAGTATCCAAGGAACAAGCTCTGCCCATTTTCGCTCTGGCGCATTCGGAATATCTATATAGTGCACCGCAATACGTTCTGATGGCACCCACAGGCCCATAGTTTGTGCTTTAGACAGGCTGGGATCACCTTGGACCATAAGGCGCTGGTCCAAAAAGTGAATATGGTCGACTGAATCCCTCATGTATTGATTTCCCCAATCATTAAACAAGCTGGTTGCACCATATTCATCTCCGTGGACTGATTAATATCCGCTGCACTCTGAGTTCCTCCACCAGCAAATAATTGCTCCGCTTGCGACAGCTCTCGCGGCGCCGTTTGCGGTAAACTAGCCGGCACAACTATCACTTCGCGGGCGATTATCACCGGCGATTTGCGGCCCTTCCGATCCATTATACTTTTTACTTCGATACGCGCCTCTCCTAACGTAACTTCCATATAAAGCTGGAAGTAATCAGACTTGACATCGATAAGGCTCGAAGGCCAGCGAGCGGCGGCATCGGGCAAGCTAGTCTGCACTATTTTACTCATCAGCTGATGAAAGTCGTTAACCGAGTTAAATGGGCGCCCCTCGGTCACCGCCTCGACAAACTGGCTCCCAAACCTGCCGCCAAGTGCCGCGAGCACCTGATCTGATGCAGTGTTGATATTTAGTGGCGTGGACGAATTAGGTAATGCACTTAACCAGGGCACTAGCAGTTGCACTTCATGAACTTGATAGTCGCCAATAGCTGCCAACTCACTGACATCCGAAATCCATGAGTTAGCCGGCATCCGGGGTGGGCGCATGGCATCATAGTCTGACTGTTCGGCGCCCCATCTATTAACTGGGGTTGAATTACTGTCTACCCAATCGATAAGCGTTGCGGTTCTCGCGGGGCCTGTGGGCAGATCTAGCTGCTGCAATAAATTCAGCCAGACTGTAGCAAAGCCAGTCACTGTTCCTGTCATTTCTGCTGCGGGGATACCGGCGCCATAGGTGGCAAAATTATTCAAATTTATATTGGCCTGCAAATCGGCAATACAGCCTCTCAACTGGCCCCCATCCACAGGCATCATTGGCATAGCCTGAGCCCAGTCCTCATCAAAGCTATCTACGTTGCGATTATCCAGACGATCGGAGAGAAGGTCTCGCGCCCAGCTTTCACCACTCATAGCGATGAGCAGCGCCTGGTCGCCATGGAGCGCGCTAGTGGCTTGAGAAATATCAATTTGATGGCGATAAAAAATATTGGCTAAAGACATTACTACTGCGAGCATCAGGATTAGCGACGCTAATAGAGCAACACCCCGCTGAGCGACGCCTGTTGGTATCCTGGTTCTATAATGACTATTTCTCAATCTACCTGCACTCCTGGAAATAATCTTGTGGTTTCGCTACCCGACTCAAGCTCTATGGTAATACGAACCATTTTTGGTAATGCTCGGGCGCTTATTCTGGAATTAAGCGGCGGCCAATTGCGGTCATACTCAAAAGCATCGGTTAACTGCTCAAACACTACGGTATTGACCTTGGAGAGTAAAATCATCGCTGAGCCGTCACTAAGGCGCGGCGATTCGGTAATCGCCCAGGATGTGCGCACTAACTGCTGGTCTTCATTAATGCGGTAGTCAATTCGTCGCACACCACTTGGATTAGAGCGAATCATTGGGCCGCCGCCGCGACTAAAACGCACCCCGAACTCACTTTTGTCAGTGACATACGCAGACTCGATAGAGCCTAGACCATCAGCATAGAGCCGCGGTCGCAAATGCAGTATGTCACGGCCAATGATCTGCCAAGCTCTTTGCAATTCTGTCTCTTCAACTAGATCTCCGCGACTGCGTTCATTGGTACCAAGAACAACCTCTACGGCCTGATATGACAGGACGGAAATCACCGCCAACAACAGCAGTGAAACAACCGTTTCTATGAGGGTAAAACCCCGTTGACGCGAAGAACTAATCATCAGGGTTTATCGATCAAAAAAATAGACAGAGAGGTAGCAAAACGGTCACTATCTTTTAGCCCCGCGTTCACTTGATAGCGATACAGGTTCTCACCCATGGCCGCCTCAATATTCATTTCCCAGCGCCAGTCCTCTCCTGCCTGTTCGGCGATACCTTTTTTGGAACTACGGGGGCGCTCAGCTTTTGCATTCCAACCCTCGGCCTCCTGATAGCGTTCCATTAAGCGGTTCCAGGCCACTGAACTGGAGAAAAACCTTTCACGTAACCGAAGTCTCTCGTCGGCATATTGCTGCACCATAAAAATGGCGCTTCCTAGCACCCAACTCAAGATAACAAGGGCGACAGAAACCTCAATCAGAGTAAAACCTCGGGGCTTTGTTTTTTTCATTGGCGATAGCGCTCCATCACAATCCCAGAAAACGCCTCGTCCCAGTGGTAATTATAACGTTCGGTAATAGACTCAAACCCTAACTGGAGCTCAGCTTTAGGCTCGATATAACCATCGGGTAAAAATGCAATTTCTGGCAAAAGTCGCTCAATTTCAGCACCCTGTGCATCAAATAACGGTTCCTGTTGTCGCAACAGCTCTTCAGATTCATTCGCGCTATCAATAAACCAATCGATGGTAGCATCATCACTCAAGATGAAGGGTTGCGGTGAAGTCACCGCAACCCAGCGCGCACGATAATAGACAACTGCGCGCAGTTGGCCTGTCGCCGATTCTGACCTCTCCTTTATTACGCCATAGGCGGCGCCCTCAAGAGCTGAACGCTCGCCCAACTGCTGCAACCAAATCAGTAACCGATCAGCTTCATTTGCATAACGGCGGTCAAAGGCCTGATTAATGGCCAGCAGACTCATTGCCGAAATCGTCGCGACAATCATGACCACAACTGCCACTTCTATTAAAGTAAAACCACTCTGGCGATTAACATTCATATCTAAGGATAGTCGTTTGAAATATCAATCACTTGATATTCCAATTGCCCCAATCTTTATCGGAGCCCTCGCCACCAACCAGATTGTCAACACCTAGGGTAAATACTTCGACATCTTTTCCATGGGTGCCAGGATTAGCATATTTGTATGGTTCACCCCAGGGATCTAGAGGCAGAGACTCTAAGTAGGGCCCGTTCCACTTTGCCGCACCATTACCAGTGGGTTGGGTTATCAGGGCATCTATACCCTGCGACTGTGACGGGTAACGATAGTTGTCCAGACGATAAAATTTTAACGCACTCTCAACTGTGCGGATATCCTGCGCAATCCGAGTCTCCTCAGCCTGCTGTACCTTTTTGAATAAAGTCGGCCCAACCATGCCTCCCAATAAGGCTATTACCACGACCACGACCATCATCTCAATCAGGGTAAAACCCGCTTGCTTACTACTAGCATTCATAAAAATCACCTTAAATTTTAATTGCCCATAGGATCTACTCGCAGAGACCACTCCTGTTAGATCATATTGTTCATATCCATTATTGGCAGCATCACTGCCGCCACTACGGAAAGAATAATCATGCCCATAAAAATTATCAGAATCGGGTTCACTAGCTTAAGAAATACTTCGACCGCATTATTTAAGCGAACTGAATAGTACTCGGACACTCGCAACAGCATTTTATCCAACTCACTTGAGGCCTCACCACTGCCAACCATGTGAACTAAAAATCCACTGCCAATCTGACTGTCTTGCAATGCTTTTTGCAGACTACTGCCCTGGCGCATACCCTCTGTAACAGCCTCAAACTTGCGTCTCAGATGCAGGTTACTGACGACCGCTGATGAGATGGTTAAGGCTGCCAATGCCGGCACACCATTGCTTAGCAACACTCCCAAACTGCGCGCCCAATCAGAGATGTTAGCCATGCTTATCCATCGACCGATGCCTGGCATATGAAGCATAAACTGGTGCCAGCGCTCTTTGCGTAGTGGATCTCTCATGGCCTGGCGAAAGGCAAACGCCAAGGCCACAATTGCAGCCAGTACAAACAAACCGTAAGCCTGAGTAAACTCGCTAAGGCCGACAATAATTCTGGTCACCAGTGGTAACTCTCGTTTAGAACTGATAAAAATGGCGGTAATTTTAGGCACCACCCATACCATCATGATAGATACCACAACAATGGAGGTGGCTATCAATGTCGCAGGATATATCATGGCGCGACTGATGGTCTTACGGTTCTCAGCATTACTCTCAAGATCCTCGGCAAGACGCATCAGCACCCTGTGCAAATGGCCGCTTTCTTCGCCTACGCCCACTCCCGCAATAATACTCTCGGGGATTTTATAAGGTGAACGGCGCAGCGCTTCAGAAAAACTGCGGCCCTCTTTGATCTCGCTGCGCCAGCTTTCAACCATACGCCGCTGGCGATCAGTCTCGGCCTGTTCAATAGTCATGCGCAGCGCCTCTTCGAGGGGCAGACCAGACTGGATTAAAATTGCTTGCTGCTGCAGCAACAGGGACAGATCGAAATTATTTACTCGCGCTTCACGACGGCTAGAGGTGATTTTACCGATCTTTTTTTCACCCACCTCCGCCAGTGCCGAGGGCAAGAGCCCACGATCTTTGAGCAGCCGCCGCGCCTGGCGGTCAGAGTCAGCGGAAATGACTCCGCTAATTAGTTTTCCGGTTTTGTTATAAGCGGAATAATCGAAAGCCGGCATGATTAATTACTAGTCACTCGAAGAACTTCTTCGATTGTAGTTTTACCTTGGCGCACCAATTCAAAACCAGCGGCGCGGATGCTCGGCACCTGAGTGCGAATTGAAGCTTCAAGTTCTATTTCACCCGCATTTTTGTGAATTAATGCCTGCAAAGGTGAATCAACGGACACCAGTTCAAAAAGAGCCTGGCGACCAGAAAAGCCAGTGTTATTACAGCTGCTACAACCAGCAGCTTCATAAATACTAGCATTAGATCCTAGTGCCAATAGATCTCGATTAAATTCATTGGGCGCAACCCTGACGCAACAGTGAATACAGAGCTTTCTCAGCAGTCGCTGGGAGACAATGCCTCTAATCGTCGAAGCAAGCAGGAAACTGTCTACACCAAGATCCTGAAGCCGGGTAATAGCACCAGCTGCAGTATTGGTGTGCAGGGTCGATAACACCAGGTGACCGGTCAAACTGGCCTGGGTGGCAATTTCGGCAGTTTCACCATCGCGAATCTCGCCAATTAAAATAACATCTGGATCCTGACGCAAGATAGCGCGTAACCCTCGAGCGAAGGTCATGCCAGCGCGCAGATTAATCTGGGTTTGGCTAATACCCGGCAAGTCGTATTCCACCGGGTCTTCGACGGTCATAATATTGCGTTCTTCGCGCTCCATCTGCTGCAGTGCGGCGTACAGCGTGGTGGTTTTACCCGAGCCAGTGGGCCCGGTCACCAAAATAATACCATGGGGTCGTTTGATTAAATCATCGAGTTCCGCGGCAGTTGCCCGAGGCATCCCCAGATCATCGACCTGCAACTTGCCCGCATCCTTATCCAGCAGACGCATTACCACTCGTTCACCATGGCTTGAGGGCATGGTAGAAACGCGCAGATCAATATTGCGGCCGCCAAGCTTCACACTCATACGGCCATCTTGGGGAAGGCGTTTCTCCGCAATATCCAATTTCGACATGACTTTAATACGAGATATTAACAGCGGTGTAATCTGAACCGATGGCGACAGCACAGTGCTCAGCACACCGTCCAGCCGAAAACGCACTAGGGCCTCTTTTTCGTAGGGTTCAATATGAATATCAGAGGCATTTTCTTTTAATGATTCTGCCAAAATAGCATTCAACAGGCGCACAATAGGTGCATCATTTTCAGAGTCGAGTAAATCACCTGCATCCTCGAGGTCAGCGGCGGCAGACTCCATATCTACAAAATCTTTAATATCAGCCATTACCGATTCAGAAGAGTTCTGTCGGCCACTGTAAAGTGCGCCTATCATCTCGTCGAAGGTCTCATCATCAACGCGACCAACAGGCACATCGGCGCCGGCAATTCGGCCTGCCTCAGCAATCGCCCAATCTGGCGTGCCAATCGTGAAAATTAAATCACCCTCAACTTCGCGCAATAACAACCTATTTGTGCGCGCAAATTCAAAGGGCAGAAGTGCCACCAGTTGCTCTGACATTTTCGTCCTCTTTTCGGCTCTGAATATTGCACAGAGACTAATTATAACCTTAGCTAGTACTGGCTATATTGCCCTAGCCCAAACTAGACTGCACCACTGAATAATGTAACGCAAAGTATAGCCGACAAACCACGGGGTTGACTGATAAGCCAGAGACCTGAGCAGGGGTAAGCGCAATAGTCTGTCAATCCACCTGACCAGACAGCTTATTTACTGGCAATTAGTCTTTTATTGGTCTGCTGCCGACCATTGAAGAAAATGGAAATGAACTGACATTTCCGCCAGCAGGGGCCTCCAAAATCTTACCTGCGCCCTCTTTTTCAACCTCATCGATTCGCACAATGGATTGGATAGGGATAAAACTGCGCTTGACCTCGGCAAATTCATTTTTGAGCTTCTCCTCTGCAGGATCAACAATCATCTGAGAGCGCTCACCAAAGATAAATTCCTCGACCTCCAAAAAGCCCCAGAGATCACTCTGAAACACATGTCGAGCATAGATCTCATAGACCTGCCCCTGATTAAAAAAGGTAATTCGATAAATAGGTTCACCTGCCATGGATACTCAACACATTTAACCAGAAATAAAGTCAGATATAATAGCATAGGATCATTGATTGGCATTGCTAAATGTTGCGCATTAACGGGGCATAGCTATAATGCACGACTCGAATTTGATCAAAGAATAACCAGCAAAATGACGGCAAAATCGGTTAAAAAACTTCATATCGTGACTCATGGCTGCCAGATGAATGAGTACGACTCCGCTCGTATGCAAGACCTGCTGGGCGACAGCCATCACATGATTCCCACAGACAGTGCGGAAGATGCCGATGTCATTCTGCTCAACACCTGCTCGATTCGGGAAAAAGCCCAAGAGAAGGTGTTCCACCAACTGGGCCGCTGGAAGCATCTCAAAGACAGTAATCCAAACCTAGTTATTGGCGTCGGTGGATGCGTTGCCAGCCAAGAAGGTGACGCCATTGCCAAGCGCGCACCCTTTGTGGATGTAATTTTTGGACCACAAACACTGCATCGCCTACCTGAAATGATGGAAACCCGCAAAACCGATGGCACGGTAGTTGTTGACATTAGCTTTCCTGAGATTGAAAAATTTGATCGCCTGCCGACTCCCGAAGCCGATGGCGTCAGTGCTTTTGTTTCTATTATGGAAGGCTGCTCCAAATACTGTACTTTTTGTGTTGTACCCTACACTCGAGGTGAAGAAGTCAGCCGCCCTATGGCCGATGTACTGGCCGAAATTGGCGCCTTGGCAACTCAGGGCGTGCGCGAAGTTAACTTGCTGGGCCAAAACGTCAATGCCTTTCGAGGCGAAATGCCCGACGGCTCAATCTGCGACTTTGCCGAACTACTGCCCTATGTGGCCGATATTGACGGCATTGACCGGATTCGTTACACCACCTCACATCCAGTAGAATTTTCTGATGCACTTATTGATGTTTACAGGCGTGTGCCTGAGCTAGTAAGCCATTTACATCTGCCTGTACAAAGTGGCTCTGATCGCATACTAATGGCAATGAAACGGGGCCACACTGCGATAGAATACAAGTCTAAGATCCGCCGACTGCGCGAAGCCCGCCCAGATATCAGTATTTCATCAGACTTTATTATCGGCTTTCCCGGCGAAACCGATGAAGATTTTGCCGCGACTATGAAACTCATAGAGCAGATCGGCTTTGATACGTCCTTTAGCTTTATCTACAGTGCCCGCCCAGGCACCCCCGCGGCAGATCTAGCCGACAATACCGGCGAAGACATTAAAAAGCAGCGTCTAAAAATACTTCAGGACCGTATTGTGCAAAATGCTGCCGAGATTAGTCGCCGCATGGTAGGCTCCAGAGCAACCCTTCTGGTCACTGGTATCTCAAAGAAAGATCCGGGCCAATTGCAAGGTCGCACTGAGAACAATCGAGTCGTTAATTTTAGTTGCGATGACCACAGCTTGATCGGTCAGTTTGTACAAGCCGACATTACCGAGGCGCTACCGAACAGTCTGCGCGGCACCCTCGCGCTTGATCACGCCATTCCCGCTTAGAACCTTTGGTGTTAAAGGTAATTTTTTTATAACAATTCTACAATAAAAAAAGCTTACTCTGCTTCATAGTTCGCGCTATGCTACCGGCATATTCTTATGGAAAGGCTTTAAAGCACCCGTTGAAACGATTGGACACACAGCCATCAGCCTACAGCATCACTCTCGAGCCCAATGACGCGCGCCGTCTCGCTTCACTCTGCGGTCAATTTGATGAAAACCTGCGCCTAATCGAACAGCGTCTGAACGTTGATATTCGCTCGCGGGATAATTTCTTTGCAGTCTACGGCGACACTGATGCATCCCAATACGCTGCCGATGTTATTTACAATCTCTACCAAGAAACCGCCCACTACGATGAACTGTCTCCCGAAGAAGTCCACCTCCACCTTCGACAATGCGAACGAGAGAAGCCTATGACCCAACCTGCCAGCAATGCAAAACCTGCCGACAATGTAGACAGCTTTTCGGTAATACGGACAAAAAAAGGCAATATCAAACCAAGAGGGTTAAATCAGCAGCGCTATGTGCGTTCAATCCAAACCCATGATATTAACTTTGGCATTGGCCCAGCCGGTACAGGCAAGACCTACTTAGCTGTGGCCTGCGCTGTTGAAGCGCTGCTGCGGGACGAGGTACAACGCATTTTACTAGTTCGACCAGCAGTCGAAGCTGGCGAGCGACTAGGATTTTTACCGGGCGATCTAGCGCAAAAAGTAGACCCCTACTTAAGACCCCTATATGACGCTCTTCATGAGATGCTTGGCTTTGAAACCGTTGCCAAGTTGCAAGAGCGCAATGTTATTGAGATTGCACCATTGGCTTACATGCGCGGTCGCACCCTCAGCAACGCCTATATTATTCTTGATGAGAGCCAAAACACGACGCGCGAGCAAATGAAAATGTTTCTCACCCGTATTGGCTTTGGCTCAACCGCAGTCATCACTGGTGACATGTCACAAATTGATCTACCTCGCGGGGTTAGCTCAGGCCTAGTACATGTTTGCGATGTTCTAAAAAACGTTGAAGAAATTAGCTTTACCCACTTCGAGTCGCGGGATGTGGTACGCCATCCTATAGTGCAGAGTATTGTTGATGCCTACGATGCTTTTGAAAGCGAGAGCTAACTAAAGGTTGATGAATATTTCTATCGATATACAGATGGCTTGTTCGTCTGAGGGCGTCCCTGACGTTGGCAGTATGCGGCGCTGGGTCAGCGCTGCGATCCGCAACGAGCGAGATATAGCCGAGCTCAGTGTGCGTATAGTAGACGAACAAGAGAGCGCCGCACTCAACCAACAGTATCGTGGCAAGATCGGTCCCACCAATGTGCTCTCGTTTCCATTTGACGCTGTAACGCCAGAACCGTTGCCAATACTCGGCGATCTAGTTGTCTGCGCGCCAGTGGTTATGAGTGAAGCCGAACAACAAAATAAAACATCGGAAGCCCATTGGGCCCATATGATCGTACATGGTGTACTGCATTTACTTGGGTATGATCATGTTGGCGATACGGATGCCAATGAGATGGAGACTCTGGAAACCCATATTATGCAGGTACTGGAGTTTCCAGCGCCCTACGAACAAGAACATCAGGTCTAAATAGCAATCAAAATATAAAAGTACAATTGAGAGCAAAATGAACGAAGAATCAACTAACAGCGCTGACACCTCATTATTGAAACGGCTGATCCGGGTATTTTCGAGCAACCCAACTAGCAGTGATGAAGTGGCTGATATGCTGCGCAGTGCCGAAAATGAGTCGATTATTGACTCGAGTGTGCTACAAATTATGGAAGGCGCACTCAAGGTATCAGATCTGCAGGCCCGAGAGATAATGATCCCCAGGTCACGCATGCAAGTGATTGAGGACGACTTTAGCCTTGAGCAAATTCTCGACTTAGTTGTTCAGTCTCAGCACTCTAGGTTTCCAGTGGTTGGCGAGTCCTCTGACGATGTACTGGGCATTCTCCTGGCCAAGGAGTTATTACCCCTGCTCCTATCTGGCGCTGAATCATTCGACCTAAAAAGCATGCTGCGCCCAGCCACCATTATTCCGGAGAGTAAACGGCTCAATATTCTCCTGCAAGAGTTTCGCGAGCAGCGCTATCACATGGCAATTGTTGTCGATGAATACGGCGGGGTATCAGGCCTGCTCACCATTGAGGATGTGCTAGAGGAAATAGTGGGTGAAATTGAAGATGAAACTGATGAGCACGAACCTGAACAGATTCGTGCCAGTGGCGACAACAAATTTCAAGTAGAGGCCATTACTGAGATCAGCGATTTTAATGAATTCTTTGATGTGGGCTTGGCCGATGACGAATTCGACACCGTAGGGGGGCTAGTAGTACATGCATTTGGTCGCCTGCCAAAAATTGGAGAAATCGCCAGTATCGAACACTTCGATTTTGAAGTAGTTGCCTGCGATAATCGTAAAATCACGCAACTAGAAGTAACCAAAACCAGCCCATGAAGCCTCTGAGCCGAGGGCAGAATTTTCTCTCGCTATTTCTAGCTGGGGCTCTATTCCCCCTAGCGCTCGCTCCCTTTTCACTTTGGCCAGTAGCAACAATAAGTATCGCTATTCTGTTCTGGCAGTTGCAACACCAAACCATGACTCAGGCATTTACTAAAGCTAGCTTCTTTGGCTTTGGATTGTTTATCGCTGGCGTTAGCTGGGTTTATGTAAGTATCCATGAATATGGGTTTATGCCGGCACCTCTTGCCCTCATCGCCACCGTTTTGTTCTGCCTATTTTTAGCCCTGCTGTTTGCCGCGCCCTTTTCTTTAAGCGCACTAATCCCGCAGACGTTGACTGGCTGGATTAGCGGCCTACCAGCTATCTGGGTGCTCAGTGAATGGACGCGAACTTGGATTTTTACAGGCTTCCCATGGTTATTTGCCGGCTATGCCCACACTGAAACCTGGCTCAATGGTTGGGCCCCCATAGGTGGCGTCCTCTGGTTGAGCCTGATCTGCGCGCTGAGTGGAGCGATTCTGGCACAATTTGCTCAAGGAAAAATTATTCAGCGCCCCATTGCTATGGCTACAGTAGCTCTGTTAGTACTTGGCGCCTCTGGGCAAGCCCTGCAATATAAGACCTGGACGGTTGCCAGCGGCCAACAATTAGCAGTAGTGCTTGTCCAACCGAATATTGATCAATTTGAAAAATGGCGCCCCGGTAGCCTTCCAGCCATTTTAGCGCAACTCAATGAGCAGACCGCGGCTCACTGGGGCGCCGACCTGATTATTTGGCCCGAAGCTGCTATTCCAGCAGTGCCTCGCAGGGTTAAAGACTTTTTAGCCGATACCCACAGCAAGGCAGAGGCTGCTAAAACCACGTTGCTGACAGGTATTCCAACCTACGACCCAAAACAAAGGCAATATCATAATTCAATGCTTGCTCTAGGGAATAACGAGGGGGCAACTCAGTACCATAAAACCCGATTGGTACCCTTTGGAGAATATGTGCCCATGGAATCGTTACTGCGGGGCCTCATCACCTTCTTTGATCTACCGATGTCTGCCTTTTCCTTGGGTCCAGACAATCAGCGGCCTTTTACCGTGCAGGGAGAGAATATCTCAGCCGCAATATGCTATGAGGTGGTCTATCCCGACTTGGTCGCACGTATTACTCGGGAGTCGTCAGTAATGCTGACGGTGAGCAACGACACTTGGTTTGGCCGGTCATTGGCCCCTGAGCAGCACATGCAAATGGCTCAGATGCGAGCTCTGGAGAATGCAAAACCAATGGTGCGAGGTACCAATAATGGTATTTCCGCCCTGGTGGATCACCAGGGTCGAATTTATCAAAGTATCGAGCAATACAGTCAGGGAGAACTGGTCGGCACTATCGATCCGCGCAATGGGCGTACAGTTTTCTCAAAATATGGCTCCTGGCCAACGGTGGTTCTGATAATACTAATTTTGATTAGTCTTCTAATACCGTCTAGAAAAAATAAAGAGGCAAACAATGAATACTAGCATTCGGATTACTCTCACAATGTTTCTTAGCTGGATAACACTTTCTACCCAAGCTCTGGAGGTCGGTGACCAGGCTCCCGCATTTTCTCTTCAAGCCACTGATGGCAAAACCTACAGTTTGGAGCAGTTTCATGACAAACAAGCTGTCGTTATTGCTTGGTACCCAAAAGCCTTTACCAGCGGTTGCACCATAGAATGTAAATCTCTGGCGCAAAATGGTCATCTTTTGAAGGGTTTAGATGTTACCTATTTTATGGCCAGCGTTGATGACCTGGACGTTAACCAGAAATTTGCAGAAGAGAACGAGGCTGATTTTCCACTGTTGAGCGACCCATCTAAAGAAGTTGCCGAAGCCTATGAGGTTCTGGCTTTTTATGGCGTGCCCAACCGCCACACATTTTATATTGGCAAGGACGGTAAGATTCTATTCATCGACCGTAGAATTAATGCTGCTACGTCTGCTGAAGATATGGCTGCCAAATTAATAGAATTAGGGATTCCTGCCAGACAGGTCAGCGAGTCAGCTGCCTAGCAACCATACCAACTTTCTGTACCCAGACACATTTACAAGCTGTTAGATGTGTCTGGATTCACCTATAATTCACGCCTATTTTAAATTCAATAAGCAGTGAACCTTGATGACAACTGAACATCCCTATCTTCCCGCAGAATTAGAGCGCGAAGCCCAGCAGTTTTGGACTGAAAATAAAACGTTCGAAGTCACCGAAGACCCAGACAAAGAAAAATTTTATTGCCTGGCTATGTTCCCCTACCCCAGCGGAAAGCTGCATATGGGTCATGTGCGCAATTACACTATTACCGATGTAATCGCTCGCTATCAACGCATGCAAGGCAAAAATGTACTGCATCCTATGGGGTGGGATGCGTTTGGTCTGCCAGCAGAAAATGCCGCCATCCAAAATAAGACTGCACCGGCAAAGTGGACGCAAGAAAATATTGCCTACATGAAGGCCCAGCTTAAATCCCTGGGCTTTGGGATTGACTGGTCACGAGAACTGGCCACCTGTGAGCCAGACTACTACAAATGGGAACAGTGGTTTTTCACCAAACTCTATGAAAAAGGCATGGTCTACAAAAAAACTAGCGCGGTTAACTGGTGTCCTCATGATGCCACCGTACTGGCCAATGAGCAGGTTATTGATGGGTGCTGCTGGCGCTGTGACAGCGCGGTCGAGCGTAAAGAAATACCCCAGTGGTTTATTCGCATTACTGACTATGCTGAGCAGCTGTTAGACGACCTCGATGACTTAGAACACTGGCCTGAGCAGGTCAAGACTATGCAGCGCAACTGGATTGGTAAGAGTCGCGGCGTCAATATGACTTTTGATCTGTCTGTGCCCATTGCCGAGCATCAGAGCTTTGATGTCTATACAACTAGGCCAGATACATTAATGGGCGTAACCTATTTAACTCTGGCCACTCAACATCCTATCGCTGTGAAGGTAGCTCAAACTAACCCACAGTTGGCCGCCTTTATTGCCAAATGCCAAACCCAGCAGGTGTCTGAAGCCGAGATGGCAACTATGGAAAAACTTGGTATGGATACGGGTATCACTGCAGTCCATCCGTTGACCGGCGAAATAATTCCTGTGTGGGTGGGCAACTATGTCTTGATGGATTATGGTTCGGGTGCGGTGATGGCGGTACCTGCCCATGATCAGAGGGACTATGAATTCGCTCAAAAGTATCAACTAGAAATCAAACAAGTTGTCACACCAGCTAAAGACGAGCCCTGTGATATAAGCAATGAAGCATTTACCGCAAAGGGCCTGCTAATTAATTCTGGCAGCTATGATGGTTTGGATTTTACCGCAGCGTTTGATGCCATTGCAGCCGCCCTTGAAGCTTGCGATCATGGATCGGTAACCACTAACTATCGCCTTCGCGACTGGGGTGTAAGTCGCCAGCGCTACTGGGGCTCGCCCATTCCGATGTACAACCTGGCAGAAGGAGGAGAGATCCCTGTTCCGATAGACCGACTGCCTGTTGTGCTGCCAACCGATGTAGAAATGGATGGTATTCAGTCGCCAATTAAAGCAGATCCCGACTGGCGCAAAGATCAGATAGATGGTCAGCAGGTGGAGAGAGAAACCGATACCTTCGATACCTTTATGGAGTCCTCTTGGTACCATGCGCGGTTTACATGCTCTAACCTCGACAGTGCTATGCTTGACCCAGAGCGCGCCGATTACTGGCTCCCCGTTGACCAATATGTCGGCGGTATCGAACATGCTATTTTGCATCTACTTTACGCGCGCTTTTACCATAAGCTATTGCGCGATGAAGGATTGGTTAGCAGTAGCGAGCCATTCAAAAGTCTCCTCTGTCAGGGCATGGTATTAGCTGAGTCTTTCTATAAAGATAATGGCGGCCGTAAAGAATGGCTATCTCCCCTAGATGTCACTATCGAGAGCGATGAAAAAGGCCGCACCATCAAGGCCATTGAAACTGCTAGCGGCGAGCTAGTGCACAGCGGCGGTGTCACTAAGATGTCGAAATCAAAGAACAATGGTGTCGACCCCCAGACGGCTATTGACAAGCATGGCGCCGATACCGTGCGGTTGTTCACCATGTTTGCAGCTCCCCCTGAGCAGACCTTAGAGTGGAGCGATGATGGCGTATCTGGTGCTCATCGCTTCCTGCGCAAGCTATGGAACATGGTACATAGCCATTTAGAGCAGGGCTCAGCTGCGCCGTTAAACACCTCTGAGTTGAGTAATAGCCAGCAGGATCTGCGCCGTAAGACTCATGAAACCATCAACAAGGTCAACGATGACTATGGGCGTCGCAATACATTTAACACCGCAATTGCGGCTGTGATGGAGCTATTAAATGAAGTTGCCAAGCTAACCGAAGGCGATTCGCAGAGCGTCGCTGTGCGACATGAGGCTCTGACCAGTGCAGTCCTCCTGCTGTCGCCTATAGCCCCGCATATCTGTCATCGTCTATGGCATACCCTAGGTCACAAAAGCTCTGTCGCCGATGCCGCCTGGCCGAGGCTTGATGAAGCCGCCTTGGTACGCAGCTCAATCGAATTGGTGATTCAGGTCAACGGTAAGGTCCGAGGCAAGGTTGAAGTTGCGCCAGACGCCGCCAAAGATGAGGTCGAGAAACTAGCGCTGGCAGATACTAATGTGCAACGTTTTACCGACGGTGTAACCATTCGCAAAATTATTGTGGTTCCGGGTAGACTAGTTAATATAGTGGCTAATTAAATAGCAGCCCTGCATCTAGGATTGTAATTATGATTAAAAAATTACTTCTAACAACCATGATTATGCTTCTCTCTGCCTGTGGCTGGCAGTTGCGTAATTCTGAGGTTATACCCACAGACCTAGGAAGCTTGCACCTGTCATCTAGTGACGCGCACAGTGATCTTATTCAGGAACTCTCCCGCGCACTCAATTTGTATGGCTTTGAGGTTACCGCTAACGCAGCCGATGCTAACTACAGTGTTGTGATTACCGACTTTCGACAAACACGTCGCACTGGCACTCTCAATGCCTCAGCAAGAGCAGCAGAATATCAGCTTAACGAAGACGTTGATTTTTTAATTATAAGTGCCGATGGTCAACAACTTATTCCGTTATCGACTGCATCGGTAGAGCGTGTCTATGAATTTGATGAACAGGACATACTAGCGTCTGACGTTGAGGAGCGCCTGATTCGTAACAGCATGAGAGAGGAAATCGTTCGCCAGATTCTCAACCGTTTGCGAATTGTCCCAAGCGCTGGCGAACAGTAGTGAAAATACGCGCAGAGCAGCTGGATGGCAATCTTCAAAAGCAGCTTTTGCCTCTATATGTTATCAGTGGTGACGAGCCCCTGTTATCTCAAGAATGTGCCGATGCTGTGCGTGTTGCTGCCAGAAAAAAAGACTTTACCGAGCGCGAACTATTTCATGTAGAGGGCAACTATGATTGGAATCACGTGGTCAATGAATGTAATTCTCTGTCTTTATTTGCCGATAAAAAGATAATTGAAATTCGTATCACCAACGGCAAACCAGGGGACAAAGGTAGCAAAGCACTGTGCGAAATTTGCGCCAACCCCAACCCGGACAATCTACTATTAATTATTCTGCCTAAACTAGAAAAATCAGCGCAAAACAGCAAATGGATGAAGGCACTTGAATCCTTGGGCGCACATATTCAGGTATGGCCGGTCAATGCTGATAATTTGCCTCGCTGGATACAGCAGCGTCTGGCCCAGGCCGATATCCAGACCAACCAAGAAGCGATAAAAATTTTGGCTGATAGAGTTGAAGGCAATCTGTTGGCTGCTGTTCAAGAGATAGAAAAGCTTAAATTATTGGCCCCCAAAGGCAAAGTCGATGCTAGCACTATGTCTGCGGTGGTTGCCGACAGTTCCCGCTACAATCTTTACGAGTTTATCGATAAGATGCTGATTGGGGACGCCCAGTCTGCGGCTCAGTCCCTGCGCGGGTTACAAAATGAAGGTACAGAACCTATACCTCTGCTTTGGGCAATTACTCGTGAACTGCGTATTTTGGTTAAGGCAGGCGAGCAGGTAGCTAGCGGAGAGCACAGTGACTGGGCACTTAAAAATGCTGGCGTGTGGGACAAGCGTATGAGTCTATTTCGGCGGGCACTTCAACGCAATAAGCCCGCTCATCTGCGTATGTTCTTATATCAAGCTGGGGCCATTGACCGAGGCATCAAGGGCATGCGCAATGCAGATGTTTGGGACGAAATGGCGACCCTAGTGCTATCCATTGCCGGCAGCCAGACGCTACAGCCGAGCAACATTAAGATATTACTCCAACCCTAGATAGCCAGCCACAGGTAAACCACGCCTGTAATCACAGCAACGCCAACCAGATTTAACACAAAGCCCTCGCGAACCATCTGCTGCACGGTAATTTTGCCGCTGCCAAATACAATAGCATTGGGCGCGGTGGCAACGGGTAGCATAAAGGCGCAACTGGCAGAGAGCGCCGCAGGTAACATTAGTAGCGCTGGGTCAAAACCAGCACCTAGAGAAGCGGCAGCCAGAATAGGCATCAGTAAGGTAGTGGTAGCAGTATTACTGGTGATCTCGGTTAAAAATGTCACGGCCAAGGCCACTACAGCAATGAGCATTATCAGGGACAGTCGAGTCACCCCAGACAGTGCCTCACCAATAGCCTGGCTAATGCCAGTCACAGCAAACGCCTTGGCAATAGCAATGCCGCCAGCAAATAAAAGTAACACCCCCCAATGAATGGCTGAGGCTGATTCCCAATCCAGCAGTTTGCCGCCACTGCCATTAGGTAGAATAAACATAATAACTACCGAAGTGAGTGCCACAGCAGCATAGTTAGCCGTTGGTACTCCCAGCCATGTAGCCCAGCCACCAAAGGGCTCACGCAGGGTAATCCAGGCCAGGGCAGTCAACACAAAGATAGTCAAGACACGAACTTCTTCGGTACGCCAAACGCCGGCCTGTGGAATAGCCAAAGGCGCAGACTGACCAAGGTTGCGGGTAATCCACAATCCAGCCAAGGGCAACAGCAACAGAACAACCGGCAACCCCCAGAGCATCCATTGACTAAAGCTAGGTATGGTACCCGTGGTCTCGGCATATACCTTGAGAAAAACCAAATTTGGGGGCGAGCCAATAGGCGTACCCAAGCCTCCAATACTAGCGGCATAGGCAATACCGAGAAACAAAGGAACAGCGAGTTTACCTGCCGCCTTGTGAGGCGCGCTATCGAGAACGGCATAGGCTACCGGCAGCAACATTAGTGTTGTTGCCGTATTGGACACCCACATGCTAAGCATAGCGGAGGCCACCATAAAACCAAAAACCAGCCGCCGCTGGTTATCGCCGCCAAATAAATTAACCATGTACAGCGCAAGGCGGCGATGGGCACCGCTTTTTTCCATAGCCTTAGAAAGCATCGCGCCACCCATCAATAACAATATAAGTGGATCGCCATACGCCTGAGCCACCTGTTTGCCATCAAGAATACCCAGTAGTGGAAATACCCCCAATGGGATCATCGAGGTCGCCGGAATAGGAATGGGCTCAAATACCCACCACAACGCACATAAGACCGTAAGACCTGCAGCCAGAGCACCTTCTCGAGCCCAGCCGGCACGCAGCATCAATAAAGTGACCAGGGCACAGATCAATGGAGCTAACCACAGTGATAGCCATTTTAGTTTAGGTGTCATTCTTGAACACCCTCAAGAGCAAAATCGCCCCGTTCATAGGCCCCAATAATCTCGAGCGCTCTGTTTTGGTCCTCATCATTGACAGCAATAGTCAGATGCCCTATCGCTGGCACTTCACCCAGGCCGCCCTGTAATGCAACACCCTGAAGGTAGACTTGCAGGCCAGCCTGCTCCATGAGCCCAGTTAGTAGCTGGGCTTCAAAATAGTCGCTGCCGCGATAAACAGATTTCAATCTCATTTCCTGCGTATGCTAAAACTAAGCCAGATAGCCACCACACCCATAGTGTTAGCTAACAGATCCCAGGGATCACCATAGCGATGACTGGTCATCGATTGGGCAAGTTCTATAAAAAACCCAAAACCCACTATCAAAGCCCCTAGTAACCATATAGGAATCCTATGGCCATAGGCCTTAACAGCTAAAAAAAACAATATAGCATAGGCGCTGGCATGGCCAAGTTTATCTTGCAGTTCAAATAGAGGTTGACCAGAAATTGGAATCAGCGACAGGGCCACCGTACTTAATAGACACACCCAAAAACCGATTTGAAAATGTATTATTTTTATCATTACCTGTTGGACTCGCCAGATTTAAGTTGCTGGTCTAAATGGCGTAACCTTTCGACAGTACCTATGTCCCACCACTGTCCACCATATACGGCGCCGGTGACTCGGCCCGATGAAATTGCTGGCCGCAAAACATCGCGCAACGCAAAACAGCTGTTCTTGAATCCTTTAAAGAGGTGCGGTTTGAATACACTGATACCACTAAATGTGTACTTAGGCCCTGGCTCTAAGCTAACAAATTGGTCAGCAAGAGCAAAGTCACCCAGTGGATTATGGTGAGGATTCTCTACCATCACTAAATGAGCATCTGCCCCACTATCTAAGCTTAGGCTACCTAGGGGAAAATCTGTCCAGACATCACCATTAATTATTAGAAATGGTTCATTGCCCAACATAGGCAGCGCATTGGCTATACCGCCACCAGTCTCTAAAGGCTCCATTTCTCTAGACCAACTAATGCTTACGCCAAAGTCTCCACCATCGCCAAAATAGTCTTCGATTTGCTCTGCTAACCAACTCGTATTGATAACGATATCAGTAATCCCAGCGACTGCCAGCGCCTCGAGGTGGTATTGCAGTAGGGGTTTGCCACCGACACTGAGCAGTGGCTTGGGGGTAGTGGCAGTAAGCGGGCGCAGCCTCTTACCCAAGCCAGCAGCAAGAATCATGGCCTTCATAAATTGTCCCCCGCGGTGTGCCAATCTCTGTACCAAGGTTGATTAGAGAGCTGCGGCTCCACGCGCTGTAAAAACCAATCGTAGAAGGCTCGGCTCTGAGGGTAGTCCTTTGCCACCTCTAAACTGTAGCGGATGACCAGGGGAAGATCATGGAGATAACCTTGCTTGCCATCGCGCAACGCCAGCCTAGAAAAGATGCCCATCACCTTAATATGGCGTTGCAAGCCCATAAGGTCGAACCAGCTCAAAAACTGCTGGTCACTAATATGATTGCAGGTCAGAACCTTATAGGCCAGAGCTCGAGAGCGCATACTGTCGGCCGGCCAGCGAACATAGCAGTCCCTTAGCAAGGATACCAAGTCATAGGTAATGGGCCCATAAACCGCATCCTGAAAATCGATTACCCCCAGTGTTTTATCCTCGAGTAGCATGAGATTGCGTGAATGATAGTCACGATGCACCACTACCTGAGGCTGCGCCAGTGCGCTGCTGGTTAACTCGTCAAACAGGCTGTTCAATAGGTTCTTTTCTCCCTGATCCAATTCGATACCCATTAGTTCGCCAACAAACCATTGACTAAATAACGCCATTTCAGAGCCCAGTAGCTGGGCGTCATACCTAGGAAAAACCAATGGATCTGGGACTGTTTTTTGTATTTCTAGGAGGCGCTCTTCAGCCTGTTGATACAGGCCAGCCATACTTTGCTGATTCAGTGCTGGCTGAAGTAAATTATGGCCAAAATCCTCAAGTAAGAAAAACCCCTGAACAAAGTCGACCGCATATACCCTAGGTGTGCGGATACCCTGAGCTTGCAAAGCCATAGATACGGCAATATAGGCGGAGTTATTCTCTTTGATCGGCGGGGAATCTACCGCAATCAGGCTTGGGGAGGTATTGAGCCTATAATACCTCCGAAAACCTGCATCCCCAGCTAGCGCCTCGATTTTCAATGGACCAGATAACTCGCTAGAGGACGGCAGAAAAGCCATTATCCAGTCACAAAAAGCCTGTTTGTCTTGGTTTTCCACTCAATGGGTGCCTATTTAAATAGCCCGAGGGCAAAAAATAGCTATTCTAGCTTATTTGCTGCAATTCAGGTCTCTACTGTGAGCAGATATCAGGTAAAATGAAAGGGTTTTTAATTGAGTGTTGGACATCAGCTTTGATTCAAGCTTTAACAGCCTGGCGACATCCGCTATCAGGGCTCACCTTAGGGTGCCTTTTAGCTTTGGTAATGAGCCTAGGGTCTACATCAACCATGGCTCAGGAGCAGGAGTCGCACCCTCTGTGGGACTGCAGTGCCGGCCCAATGGGTACATGGCAATGTGTTGAGAAGGCGCCTACGATTGGAGGCGTAGCCAGGGGTAAGCGCCCTGCGCGCAGCCTCAATAGGCAACGGCGTGCCAATCCTGAAGAGCCCCGAGTAGCCAGAGCGCTAAATCTAGATTGGGTTGAAGAGCAGGATATGACACTCGAACAAAGGCTAGTGCTAGATCCGAACTGCTGCGGAGCCTATATCGAGCCTCAGCGCGACTATCCCGATGCCAACACGGATCCAGACGAGGCTTCATTGCGGGTCAATGCCAATACTACAGAAGCACTTGAAGGCAACATTGCACTGCTCGACGGTGATGTCCACATTTCCCAAGGCTTTCGACAAGTGCGTAGTGACTCTGCACGGATCAACCAAAACAATCGCCAGGTTACTCTTGAAGGCAATGTCCGCTTTCGTGAACCAGGACTATTATTACTTGGAAATAATGCCAAGGTCGATATCGATAGCAAGGAAGTACAGCTTGATAATGCGACCTATGTGATTCACGAGGCTTCGGTCCGCGGCGCGGCAAAAAGTCTGTCGCGTACCAAAGACGGTATTATTATTATCGATGATGCATCCTACTCAAGTTGTGAACCCGGGGATACCACTTGGCAACTGATGACTAATGAGATTGCCATTGACCAAGAGTCCGGATTTGCCACGGTAAAAAATGCGCGGCTCGAGGTAAAAGATGTACCGATTTTTTATTTCCCCTATCTTAAATTTCCAGTGGATAATCGTCGCTCGTCAGGTCTGCTATTTCCAATCCTCGGCGCTACCAAAGAAAACGGTATCGACATTACTCAGCCTGTCTATTGGAATATTGCCCCTAATTTTGATGCCACTATTTCTCCTCGCTATATTCAAGAGCGGGGGTTTGGCCTAGAAACACAGTTTCGTCATCTGAACCGCTGGTCGGAAACACAATTAGCCGCCAACTTTCTTGGAAATGATAAAGGCGGTAATGATGACGATGAAATTATCGCTGAAACTGGACTACATCCCTTTGAAGGTGAGGATCGCTATTTCCTCAGCCTACAACATAGCGGCGGTGGCGCTCATCCATGGTCAACATTTTTAGATTTTAATGAGGTCAGTGATGTCGATTATTTTCGTGACTTAGGCAACTTCACACCAGACGAAAATAGTCGAACTCATTTGCAACGCCGTGCAGCGGCTGACTATAAAAGTAAGCACTGGAATTATTCTGTCGAAGCTCAGGACTACCAAGTCATCACTAAGGGGTTGACCGACCAGTATTCTGTATTACCAAAAATCTCTGTCGATGGTTACTACAGGTTTAATAATAATCTGGTCGTGGAGTTAAAAAACAGCTACACCGTTTTTGATCACGACGATTTAGATTTTGTCACCGGGAGTCGCAGCACTATGGACTATGCTGCAACCTGGGATAAGCGCTGGAGCTGGGGATATTTTAAACCCAAGGTTGCCCTTAAACATTTAGCCTATTCCCTAGACGCAAACAACAGTTATCTAACGAGTAAATCCCCCTCAGTTACGGTGCCCATCTACTCGGTTGACAGTAGTGTTTTTCTTGAGCGCGAGGTGAGTTGGCTTACTAACCACATGCAGACGTTCGAACCACGGCTATTTTACATCAATGCTAAATTCGAAGATCAGTCCGCTTTTCCTGATTTTGATACCCGCGAGTTCACTCCATCTTACGGACTATTATTTAGCGAAAATCGCTTTAATGGTGGTGACCGAATTTCCGATCAAGAGCGGCTGACTGTAGCCTTTACCACTAGATTCATAGATCAAAAATCTGGACAAGAGCGCTTTAAGGCAAGCATCGCCCAATCTATTTATTATAATGATCGATTGGTTACGTTATCCTCTGAACCAGACGCTGATGAGCTTGCCAAACTTGCCCGGAACCAATCTCCACTGGCGTTGGAAATTGTCGCGCGATGGGGAAGTAACTGGCGCTTTACTGGTGATGTTATCTATGACAACCATGATAATGAGCTAGAGAAAAGTAGCTTTGGGATGCGCTATAATGACCGCGAAAATCGACTTTTAAACCTTACCTACAGATTTACTCGGCGACAGCCAAGGCTATTTGACGGGATGGACGTTGATCAAGATCTAGAGCAGGTTGATCTATCGACATTTGTACCCATTGCTGACAACTTCAATCTGGTTGGGCGCTGGAACTACGACTTTACTAATAAGCGGGAACTAGAACTGTTTGCAGGTTTCGAATACAACAGTTGTTGTTGGAGAGCCAGCTTGGTGGCTCGCCATTGGCTGGACAGAGAAGATGAGTTCCTTTTCCCAGAGCAGCAGCTAAAATCAAGAAATGGCATCTTCATACAATTACAATTTAAAGGTCTGGCTGGCACTGGCAGCCGGGTAGACACAATGCTTAACAATGGTATTTATGGTTATGAACGTCAGGAAAATTTCTAAAAGATCAGTACTCTTAGGCCTTGGTATTATGCTGGTATCTCTCAGCACTATGGCACAAATAGCCATACTAGATAGGGTCATAGCTATTGTTGATGATGATGTGGTGCTGCAAAGTGAGCTCGATCAGCGCCTAGCAACTATCTACACCCAGATTCAGCAGTCAGGTACTACGGCACCACCTCAAGACATTTTAGTGCAACAGGTACTAGAGCGACTAATATCAGAGCGCCTGCAACTGAATATAGGTTATAACGCCGGCATACGCATTAGTGATGAAGAGCTAAACCAAGCAATGGGACGCATCGCCGCCAGCAATAAAATGACCATGGAGCAGTATGTTGCACAAATCCATGCCCAGGGTGACACAGTCGCCAGCGTTCGCGACCAAATTAGTAATGAAATGACTATTATGCGCGTGCAACAAGGCAAGGTTATGCGCCGCATCCGTATTAGTGAGCAGGAGTTGGATAACTTTCTCAACTCTGAAGAGGGCCGTTTTTTAGTCTCCCCAGACGTCAACATTGGTCAGATTTTGCTCTCTGTATCCACTGGCACTAGCTCAGAGGAGACAGATGCAATTTTGGCGCGCGCTCAAGAGCTAAAGGCTCAGACCGAAGATGGAACTGATTTCCGCCAATTAGCAATTGCCAACTCTGCCGACCAATCTGCCCTGCAAGGTGGTGATCTGGGATGGCGTAAAATGGCACAGCTGCCCGGCGTCTTTATCGAAGCCGTAGAGAAAATGGAAATAGGGCAAGTGTCTGCTCCTATCCGCAGTGGCGCAGGTTATCACCTGATTAAGTTGTATGAACGCCGCGGAGGTGACGAAAAATTAGTTGAACAGCACTTCGCGCGACATATTCTCGTTAAACCCAACCAGATACGTGATCAGGCCGCCACGCTGGAGTTGCTCAATAGCCTGCGTGACCGCTCATTGGATGGTGAAGATTTTGCGGTGTTAGCGAAAGAATTTTCTGAAGATCCCGGCTCTGCTTTAAATGGCGGAGAGTTAGGTTGGTCTACACCTGGAATGTTTGTGCCTGAGTTTGAGCAAACTATGGGTGCTATCGCTGTAGGCGAGGTGAGCGCTCCATTTAGCTCACAGTTTGGCTGGCATATTTTACAGGTCACTGACCGCCGCAACCAAGATTTTAGCGAAACCATATTGCGTAACCGCACGCAAAATCTGCTCCGTGAGCGTAAGTACGAAGAGGAGCTACAAGTATGGCTGCAGGAAATTCGTGATGAAGCCTTTGTTGAATTTAAAGGATCTGACAAGTCATGACACTGAGCCTGGCACTGACACCGGGGGAACCCTCTGGTGTCGGGCCTGACCTGTTAATTCAATTAGTCCAACAAGATCAGCCTCATGAACTTGTAGCCTTCGCTGACCCCGACCTGCTTAGCACAAGGGCAAGACAACTTGGTCTCCCCCTGCACTTAATTGAACCCAAGCAACAGCCATTGGCGGCTGGCGAACTCGCTATTGTGCCAGTACGTGCCCCCGTTGCTGCTGTCGCCGGACAGTTAGATCAGCGGAATGCTCAATATGTATTGGACTGCTTAGATCATGCGATCGAAGGGTGTCTGCGCAAGAGCTGCCACGCTATGGTCACCGGCCCAATACAGAAGTCAGTTATTAATGATGCAGGTATCGTTTTTTCCGGCCACACCGAATACCTAGCCATGAAAACTGATACGGCCCAGGTAGTCATGATGCTGGCCACCAAAGAATTACGGGTGGCATTGGTCACCACCCATCTTCCTTTACGTGCCGTGGCTGACGCGATTACCCAAGACTTACTCCGCCAGGTTATTAATATCTTGAGCCATGATCTGGAATATAAATTTGGTATACATAGCCCCAAGATTCTAGTCTGTGGACTCAACCCCCATGCCGGTGAGAGCGGTCATTTAGGGCGGGAGGAGATTGATATTATTTCTCCCGTGTTAGAAGAGTTTCGCGCACGAGGTATCGACCTTGTTGGCCCGTTGCCTGCAGATACCCTATTTACCAGTAAGACTCTGCAGGGCGCCGATGCCGTACTAGCAATGTATCACGATCAGGGCCTACCAGTTCTCAAACATCAAGGCTTTGGTCGAGCGGCTAATATAACACTTGGATTACCCATTATTCGCACCTCGGTCGATCATGGCACCGCCCTTGATTTAGCCGCAACAGGTGATGCCGACAAGGGTAGCCTAGAGGTGGCTATTCAGGTCGCCATTGAGATGGCCCGTGCCTCAGGGCCAGCAAAGCTATGACCATTAAACATCAGGCACGTAAAAGGTTTGGCCAGAACTTTCTCGTAGATCAACAGATTATTTCTCAGATTGTGTCTGCAGTGAATCCCCAGCCTGATGAAAATCTTATTGAGATCGGCCCTGGGATGGCAGCTATCACAGAGCACTTAGTCAAGCTGTGTCCGACAATGTCTGTCCTTGAGTTAGACCGCGATCTGGTAGAGTTTCTTGGTGAAAAATTTGCCCATTGCCCAGATTTCAATATTCATAGCGGTGACGCACTTAAAACAGACTTTGGTGAATTTTATCAGGGCCGTGAGCTGCGACTAGTAGGCAACCTGCCCTACAATATTTCGACGCCCCTATTATTTCATCTGCTCAATGTGCGCCATCTTATTAAGGATATGCATTTTATGCTGCAGCGGGAAGTGGTCGACCGCCTAGGGGCGACGCCCGGTACCAAAGCCTATGGTCGACTATCGGTAATGATTCAATATCACTGTCGAGTCATGCCCTTGATACCGGTGCCGCCAGAATCTTTTCGCCCAGCACCGAAGGTTCAATCTGCCGTAGTTCGGCTAAAGCCCCATAAAACCATGCCCTGCACAGCTTTCGATGAGAAACTACTTAGCAAAATTGTAGCTCAGAGCTTTCAAATGCGTCGTAAAACACTTCGCAACTGTCTAAAGCCCTATGCCGAACATCTGGGGGCGGCCACAGATATTATTGATTTGGGGCGTAGACCAGAACAGTTATCGGTGACAGACTTCGTCACCTTGAGTAATCTCATACATAACAGCATTAAATCTAACGAAACGGTAATCAGATGACAGTTGATAATTCTCAGCCACAAGATAAATTTCAACCTATACAGGTGAGTGTCGTGACTGAATATATTGAGCATCAGTCTCAGCCTGAAGCAAATCGTTTCGCATTTGCCTACCATATAACGATAGAAAACCAAGGTATTGAAGCGGCGAAATTGCTCGGGCGGCACTGGATTATTATTGACGCCAACCAGGAGCGTAAAGAGATACGAGGTATGGGGGTTATTGGTGAGCAACCAACTATTGCAGCCGGTGCTAGCTATCAATATACCAGCGGGGTAATACTTAATACTCCTATCGGCACTATGCAAGGGAGTTATCAATTGCTCGATGATAAAGGGGATCCCTTCGATGCGGCTATCTCACCGTTTTTACTCTCGACACCCAATGCCGTGCACTAGATGGCCAAGTATGCAGTAGGAGATATTCAGGGCTGTCTTGATCCGCTGCTAAAGCTATTGGACAAGGTGTCCTTTAATCCAGCCTTTGACCAGCTTGTGGCGGTGGGGGATCTGATCAATAGGGGACCTAAGTCTTTGCAAACTCTGCGCTTTTGTAGAGACCTTGGAGATAGTTTTAAAACCGTTCTGGGAAACCACGATCTACATCTTTTGGCTATTGCGCATGGGGTGCGCGCACCAACTTCCAAGGATACTCTTGATGAAATACTTACAGCGCCTGATCGGCATGAGCTTCTAGCTTGGCTACAGCAGCAGCCCCTGATGCTTAATATTGATGATTTCACAATAGTGCATGCGGGGATTCCGCCAATCTGGAGCCTGCATCGAGCGCAAGCCCTAGCACTGGAGGTTAGCACGATACTACAGTCCGAATGCAGTGGTGACTACTTCAACAATATGTATGGTAACTATCCTTCGCGTTGGTCCGAGGACCTCCAAGGACCAGATCGCTGGCGCGTCATCACCAATTATCTTACCCGCATGCGGCTGTGCACTGCCGATGGGGATTTAGACCTAGAGTCTAAGGATCTATGCCAGACCCAGGGGCGCTACGCACCATGGTTTGACCACGGAAATAGGCCGACAGTGAATGATAAGATTATTTTTGGGCACTGGGCAGCACTAGAGGGTCGTAATTGTGGAGCAAACTTATATGCCTTGGATACGGGTTGTGTATGGGGTGGCCCCATGCGGTTGATGGATCTTGAATCACGGATATATATCCATGATGTTTGAGGTCATCTATGCCAATCCAACGGACAACGCAGCTCAACGTCTGCAAGAATAGCAGAAAGTAATGTTCGAGCGGAGGCTATTCAGTCCAGGACACAAAAAAGCCGAGCTAAGAGCTCGGCTTTTTTGTATCTCAATCAGCTTTATTCGGCGACAACCTCTGCAGCCTCTTCAGGGGCTTGGGCCATAACCCGACCAACCAACTCCACATAGGCCATAGGTGCTTTATCTCCAGTGCGCATTCCACATTTAAGGATCCGCAGATAACCGCCTGGACGCTCTTGGTAACGAACACCTAGGTCAGTAAATAGTTTCGCAACGGTGGCCTTATTTCGCAGACGATCAAATGCCAGTCGACGATTGGCAACACTGTCTTCCTTAGCCAAGGTAATCAGTGGCTCGGCAAAACGACGAAGTTCTTTGGCTTTAGGTAGAGTGGTTTTAATCAGCTCGTGCTCAACCAAAGACGCAGTCATGTTGCGGAACATGGCTCTCTTATGAGTACCAGTTTTATTCAGTTTGCGGCCGGCATAACGATGACGCATTATTCTATTCCTTAATTCGTTGCTTTCTCAGCAATGATATCTATACGAGCAAGCAATTAAGCTAGTTCGCGTTCACTTTTTAAGCTTGCTGGCGGCCAGTTCTCCAGACGCATCCCTAAGGAGAGTCCGCGGGAGGCCAACACATCCTTAATCTCAGTCAATGACTTCTTACCTAGATTAGGTGTTTTCAGCAATTCAACTTCGGTGCGCTGGATCAGGTCACCAATGTAATAAATGCTCTCGGCTTTAAGACAATTGGCAGAGCGCACGGTTAACTCAAGATCATCAACAGGACGCAGAAGAATCGGATCAATTTCTTCTTCTTTTTCTTCTGGCTCAGCTGTGGTCTCGCCCTGCAAATCAACAAATACCGCCATCTGCTGCTGCAGAATAGTTGCTGCACGACGAATCGCTTCCTCAGGATCTATAGTTCCGTTAGTCTCTAGCTCAAGAACAAGCTTATCGAGATCAGTGCGGTTCTCAACACGAGCGTTCTCAACACTGTATGAGACTTTGTAGATTGGGCTAAACGACGCGTCAAACTGCAGACGACCGATAGTACTATTTTCGTCTTCATTGGCCCGCGCGTCAGACGGCTGGTACCCGCGACCACGAACAATGCGCAGTTGCATGTTGAGGCTAGTCTTGTCAGATAAGTTAGCAATAACGTGATCTGGATTAATAATTTCTACGTGGCTGTCCACTTGGATATCGGCTGCTGTAACGGGACCAGGGCCTGTGGCACTCAAGGTTACCTGAGTCTCATCACGTCCTTCCATCACAACCGCAACGCCTTTGAGATTCAGGAGGATTTCCATGACATCTTCTTGGACGCCTTCAATAGCACTATATTCGTGCTCGACGCCGTCAATCTCAGCTTCGACAATGGCACAGCCATTCATCGAAGACAGCAGAATACGACGCAGGGCATTGCCCAGGGTGTGGCCAAATCCACGCTCGAGCGGCTCTAGGACCACTTTTGCATGAGTTGGATTGTATGACGTTACATCGATATTACGCGGTGTAAGCATTTCAGTAGCAGAATTTTGCATAGTATTACCTGTAAGAGCTAAATAGCGATTACTTGGAGTACAGTTCGACGATCAGGTTTTCATTGATCTCAGCGGGTAAATCAGAACGGTCGGGATTACGCGTGAACGTGCCCTCCATTTTGTTACTATCTACCTGCATCCATTCAACTTCGCCACGCTGAGCTGCCAACTGCAGAGCAGTTTGCACACGTAGCTGCTTCTTAGACTTTTCACGCAGACCGACGGTATCGCCTTCCTGCACTCTAAATGAAGCAATATTTACCTTCTGGCCATTAACCAAAATAGCGTTATGTGCGACTAGCTGACGAGATTCGGCACGTGTAGCACCAAAGCCCATGCGGTAGACCACATTGTCGAGACGCTTTTCAAGCAATGTCAGTAGGTTTTCACCCGTGTTGCCTTTTTGACTTGCTGCATCTCTATAATAATTACGGAATTGTTTTTCCAAGATACCGTACATACGGCGTACTTTTTGCTTTTCACGCAGCTGTACACCATAGTCTGACAGACGGCCACGACGGGCACCGTGCTGGCCAGGAGCGCTCTCTGAGCGGCACTTGGATTCTAATGGACGCACGCCACTCTTTAGGAAAAGATCTGTTCCCTCACGGCGTGACAGTTTACAAGTTGGTCCGAGATATCTAGCCATTATTGTTCTCTCTTACACACGACGTTTTTTAGGTGGACGGCAGCCGTTATGCGGAACCGGCGTCACATCCGTAATATTTGTAATTTTGTACCCAGCATTATTGAGAGCGCGAACTGCGGACTCGCGACCTGGGCCAGGCCCTTTAACTTGAACGTCAAGGTTCTTCAAGCCATAGTCTTTCGCTGCTTCACCGGCACGCTCTGCAGCGACCTGTGCGGCAAACGGAGTACTCTTGCGAGACCCTCGAAAACCAGATCCACCTGATGTCGCCCAAGAAAGCGTATTTCCCTGACGGTCAGTGATCGTAACAATAGTGTTGTTAAAGGACGCATAGATGTGAGCTACACCATCTATAACTGTCTTTTTAACCTTTTTACGGGTTGATTTAGCTGCTGCTTTTGCCATTAGGAATCCTAATTATCTTTTAATGGGACGACGAGGGCCTTTACGACACCGCGCATTCGTCTTAGTACGTTGTCCACGTACGGGCAAATTACGTCTATGACGCAGGCCGCGGTAGCAACCCAGATCCATAAGACGCTTGATATTCATACTTGTTTCTCTGCGAAGGTCACCTTCAACTTCGTTTTGCCCTACGGCAGTACGCAGTTGATCTAGTTGACCATCGTCTAGGGCAGAAATTTTAGTGTCTTCTGCGATACCCACTTCCGCACAGATCTTTCTGGCAGTCGGGCGACCAATACCAAACACGTATGTCAGTGAAATCACTGCGTGCTTGTTATCTGGAATGTTGACACCGGCAATACGGGCCATTCAAATTACTCCACTTATACTATGGGTTTAATCAGTTCTTCCGTCCCGATTAGTAGTCATTAAGACCTACTAAAAAGGCGCGGTAGGATACCGATAGATCTATCAAAAATCAACCAGATTATCCCTGGCGCTGTTTGTGACGCGGCTCAACACTACAGATAACACGAACCACACCCTTACGGCGGACAACCTTACAATTACGACAAATCGCTTTAACCGATGCGCGTACTTTCACAGCATCACCTCTTTATTTGCGGCCAACATTTTTAAGGTTAGCCTTCTTCATTAGTGAATCATATTGCTGTGACATTAGATGTGACTGCACCTGAGCCATAAAATCCATTGTTACAACAACCGCGATTAACAGCGATGTACCACCCAGATAGAACGGAACGTTGAAGTACACATTCAAAAACTGCGGCATGAGACAGATCAAGGTAATATAAATACCACCTATCAAGGTCAAACGCGTGGTTACACTATCAATGTATTTGGCAGTGTGCTCACCGGGACGAATCCCTGGTAAATACGCACCGCCTTTTTTCAGGTTATCAGCCACTTCCCGCGGGTTGTACATTAGCGCCGTGTAGAAGAAACTGAAAAATATAATCAAACTTGAGAACAGCAGCACATACAGCGGCTGTCCTGGGCCAATCAATAGCGCAATATCCTGCAACCAAGCTGGCGCGTTGACACCCTGCCCAAACCACTGACTGATTGAGGTAGGGAACAACAGCAGGCTACTAGCAAAAATCGCCGGTATAACCCCCGCCATGTTTACCTTCAGAGGCAGATGTGACGTCTGCGCGTTGTAGGCTTTGCGACCTTGACGTTGCGCGTAATTGACCGTCAATCGACGCTGACCACGCTCTATAAACACCACTAAGTAGACCACTGCTACAGCAATTAGCAGAATAATAATGAGAGAAAGCTCGCTCAGATCACCCTGACGGGCAGACTCCAAAGCCTGACCAATTGCCCCTGGAATTCCAGCCACGATACCAGCAAAAATCAGCATTGAAATACCATTACCAATACCGCGCTCGGTAATCTGTTCGCCGAGCCACATCAAGAACACCGCGCCTGCTACTAGGGAGGCAATAGCCACCATGTAGAACAGACTATTTACCTCGTAGGCCAAACCCTGTGAAGCAAAGCCTACGGCCATTGCCGTACCCTGAATCAGCGCTAATAATACTGTTCCATAGCGGGTGTACTGATTAATCTTTCGGCGACCACTATCGCCCTCTTTCTTCAACTGCTCTAAAGCCGGCACTGTCGCTGACAGTAGCTGCATAATGATAGATGCTGAGATGTAAGGCATAACCCCAAGGGCCAGTATACTCATGCGCTCTAAGGCACCGCCTGAGAACATGTTAAACAGACCGAGGAAAGTGCCTTGGTTCTGATTGAACAAATCTGCGAGACGATCAGGATCAAACCCTGGAACTGGAATGTGAGTTCCAATTCTATAGATAATGATCGCGGCAAACAAAAAGCGAAGGCGAGCCCACAGCTCGCCCAGTCCCTTTGAATTACCCGTAGGCATCATACCTGGCGTGGCCATTAAGCGGTCTCTTCAACCTTGCCGCCGGCGGCAACAATAGCTGCAGCTGCACCTTTAGTTGCAGTAACACCTTGCAATGTAACTGCCTTGGTCACTTCGCCAGAGGCGAACACTTTAGCACGCAAAATATTTGAGTTAATCAATCCTGCAGCACGCAGCGTCTCAACAGTAACGATCTCACCTTCAACCAAACTAAGCTCGGACAGTCTAATCTCTGCAGTTACAGCAGCCAGACGCGAGGTAAAACCAAACTTGGGTAAACGCTTTTGCAAAGGCATTTGACCGCCCTCAAAGCCTGGACGGATACCACCGCCGGAGCGAGCTTTTTGACCTTTGTGACCGCGGCCACCGGTCTTACCAAGTCCGCTACCGATACCACGACCGCAGCGCTTGCCTTCTTTAATTCGACCCGGTGCCGGGCTAAGGGTATTTAGACGCATCTTAAGCTTCCTCAACCTGCAACATATAGTTAACTTTATTGATCATGCCGCGAACCGAAGGAGTATCTTCTACTTCTACCGTGTGGCCGATACGACGCAGACCCAAACCTGAAAGACAGGCCTTATGATTCTTAAGACGTCCAATTGAACTCTTAGTCTGGGTTACTTTTACTTTTTTCAATTTAGCTTTTGCCATGATCCGTTTCCAATAACTGACGCGCTGTTAAGCCGTCACCTAGTTCAGAATTTCTTCTACTGATTTACCACGTTTAGCCGCAACATCGTCCGGAGATTTCATTGCTTCCAACGCTTTAAAGGTCGCACGAACAACGTTTACTGGGTTGGTCGAGCCGTAGCATTTAGCCAGTACGTTTTGTACCCCGGCCAGTTCCAACACCGAGCGCATTGCGCCACCGGCAATAACACCAGTACCTTCAGAGGCTGGCTGCATATAAATCTTAGATGCCGCATGGATGCCTTTAGTAGGATACTGAATAGTTGTGCCATCGAGAGCAACGTCAATCATATTGCGACGCGCTGCTTCCATTGCTTTTTGAATAGCCTGGGGGACTTCACGCGCTTTTCCGCGGCCGAAGCCAACTTTACCATTGCCATCACCAACTACAGTCAGTGCAGTAAAAGCGAAGATGCGTCCACCCTTAACCGTTTTTGCAACACGGTTAACCTGAACCAGCTTCTCCATCATACCTTCAGCTGCAGAATCTTTCTGATCTGTAAGAGCCATAAATAATACCTATTAAAATTCGAGGCCGGCTTCACGCGCGGCGTCTGCCAGTGCTTTTACACGGCCGTGATATTTAAAACCGCTACGATCAAACGCGACGGAGGTAACGCCTGCAGCTACTGCTCGCTCAGCTACTAACTTACCAACTGCTGTAGCCGCATCTATGTTGCCCGTGCTACCAGTACGCAGTTCTTTTTCTAATGTTGAGGCGGTTGCAAGAACACGATCGCCTTCAGCTGCAATTACCTGCGCATAGATGTGACGCGGCGTGCGATTAATGCACAAACGCGTGACGCCTTGCTCGCGGATCTTCATACGTACGCGCTTTGCTCGGCGCTGACGTGAAACTTTCTTATCGCTCATGTTTTTATCCTATTACTTCTTCTTAGCTTCTTTGCGTCTTACGTACTCACCAGCAATTCGAACGCCCTTACCTTTGTAAGGTTCTGGTGGACGATAGGCACAGATTTCAGCCGCTGCCTGACCCAACTTTTGCTTGTCAGAAGATTTCAATAAAACTTCAGTTTGACTTGGTGTTTCAGCAGTCACACCTTCTGGCAGGTCATAGACCACCGGGTGAGAAAATCCGAGGGTCAAATTGATCTTTGAACCCTGAACCTGCGCTCTGTAACCTACGCCAACTAGCTCTAGTTTTTTTTCAAAACCTGTGGAGACACCAGTTACCATATTGTTAACCAATGCTCTGGTGGTGCCTGACATAGCCCGTGCAAATGTATCTCCAGTGCGAGCAGCAAAAGTTAGAACGTTATCTTCTTGCTTAATCTCGACCTGGGCATTGATTGGCATCGCCAGGGTACCCTTTGAGCCCTTTATAGATATTTCGCTACCACCGAGTGTCACTTCAACACCTTTTGGCAGTTCTACTGGACTATTTGCAACTCTAGACATTTGTATTTCCTATCAGAATACGGTGCAAAGCACTTCACCACCAATACCGGCAGCTCGAGCAGCACGATCAGTCATCACACCATGACTGGTGGAGACAATCGCAACGCCAAGACCACTGCGAACTTTAGGTAAATCATTACTGCTTACATAAAGACGCAAGCTCGGCTTGCTTATACGTGTAATTTCTTCAATAACCGGCTTGCCCTCAAAATACTTAAGCTCAACAGTTAAATTCGCCTTTACTTCGTCACTGACGGAATAACCGCCAATGTAACCCTCTTCTTGTAAAACTTTGGCGACGGACGCCTTCAGCTTTGAAGCTGGCATAGTAACTTCTGGGTGACTACGGTGATGCGCATTACGAATGCGGGTCAACATATCTGCTATTGGATCTTGCATGCTCATTGTGTTTGGCTCCTCAACTTACCAACTGGCTTTAACCAGCCCCGGAACTTCACCACGCATTGCTGCTTCGCGTAGCTTGTTTCGGCACAGGCCAAACTTACTGTAAACACCGTGTGGACGACCAGTGATTCTACAGCGATTTCGCTGACGAACCGGGCTCGCATCACGCGGCAATCTTTGTAGCTTCTGCTGCGCATCCCAACGATCTTCATCGCTCGCTTCAACATTGCTAATAATTGCTTTTAGCTCTGCGCGCTTTGCGGCGAACTTTGCAACTGTTTTGGCGCGCTTAGTTTCACGCTCAACCATTGATACTTTTGCCATTACCTACTACCTCAACCTTTCAGCGGGAAGTTAAAGGCACGAAGTAAAGCTCGGCCTTCATCATCGTTACGCGCAGTGGTGGTGATAGTTATATCCATACCACGCAACTTATCAATTTTCTCGTAATCGATCTCTGGGAAGATAATCTGCTCGGTTACACCCATAGAAAAATTACCACGCCCATCAAACTGCTTTGGGCTAATACCACGGAAATCTCGAATTCGTGGAATTGCTATACCAACCAAGCGCTCAAGAAACTCATACATGCGATCTGCACGCAAGGTCACTTTGGTACCAATTGGCCAACCCTGACGAACCTTGAACCCTGCGATTGATTTACGAGCATTGTTGATCACCGGCTTTTGCCCCGAAATCAATGTCAAATCCGCCACAGCGTTCTCAAGTGACTTTTTGTCACCTATGGCTTCACCTACACCCATGTTCAGCGTGATCTTGGTGATGCGGGGAACTTCCATCACATTAGCCAGACCTAGCTCTTCTTTCAGCTTAGGTGCCAACTCGTTTTTATATACTTCTTTCAGCCTTGCCATTAGGGTTACCTATTTCTTAAGCGTCTACGGCTTCGCCGTTAGATTTGAAGACACGAATCTTCTTATTATCTTCCAGGATCTTGAAACCGACTCGATCCGCTTTATTTGTCGCGCCATTAAAGATAGCCACATTAGACACCTGAATTGGAGCTTCTTTTTCAATGATCCCGCCAGCTATACCTGCCTGGGGATTTGGCTTCTGATGCTTTTTAATCATCTGAACACCTGCGACTAACAAACGATTATTCTCCAGCACCTTAAGTACTTTGCCTCGCTTGCCTTTGTCTTTTCCGGTAATAACGACTACTTCGTCATCCCGTTTAATTTTAAGCATTGCCATCTCTATATTCCTCGCTTACAGCACTTCAGGTGCTAGGGAGATAATTCGCATAAAGCGCTCAGTGCGAAGTTCACGCGTTACCGGCCCAAAAATACGTGTGCCAATTGGCGCCAGACTTGCGTTCAAAAGTACTGCTGCGTTGTCATCAAACTTAATCAGACTTCCGTCTGGACGACGAAGACCTTTTCGGGTGCGAACGACGACGGCAGTCATAACCTGACCTTTTTTGACCTTACCGCGAGGAATTGCCTCTTTAACGGTAACCTTAATCATGTCACCAACCCGAGCATAGCGACGGTGAGACCCGCCCAACACCTTGATACACATCACACGACGCGCACCGCTGTTGTCTGCCACATCAAGATAACTTTCTGTTTGAATCATTTTCTACTCCGAACCTTTTGCTTAATGCAGAACTACTCTGCAGTAGCGCGCTCGTCAATATTGACCAGTTTCCACGACTTGTCTTTAGAGACAGGCCGGCACTCTGCGATCGTTACTAGATCACCTGTATTCGCATCATTTGCTTCATCATGCGCTTTTATCTTTGACGACTTGGTCAAGATCTTCCCATACACCGGGTGCTTAACGCGACGCTCAACTAGAACCGTTACAGTCTTGTTCATTTTGTCACTGATAATCCGACCAGTCAGTGTACGTGAGCTCGTTTGTAATTCAGTCATAATTATTCCCCTGCCTTTTGGTTAAGAACAGTCTTAATGCGAGCGATATTACGGCGCACATCTTTAACCAAGTGGCTCTCATTCAACTGGCCAGTTGATAGCTGCATACGCAACTTAAACTGCTGCTTGAGTTCATCGCCCAACGCAGCTTTCAGCTCATCAACTGACTTTTCACGCAATTCGTTTGCTTTCATCTTCACATCACCGTGCGTCTAACAAAGGTAGTCGCGATCGGCAACTTGGCAGCCGCGAGCGCAAAAGCTTCGCGGGCCAGCTCTTCGCTAACACCTTCCATTTCATAGAGGACTCTGCCAGGCTGGATTAAACAAACCCAGTATTCGACATTACCCTTACCTTTACCCATACGAACTTCAAGGGGCTTGTTAGTAATTGGCTTATCAGGAAAAACCCGAATCCAAATTTTACCACCACGCTTAATGTGTCGGGTCATTGCCCGACGCGCAGCTTCAATCTGCCTCGCGGTCAGTCGGCCACGGCCTGACGCTTTGAGACCAAACTCTCCAAAGCTAACCTTACTACCACGCTCTGCCAGACCACGGTTACGGCCCTTATGCATCTTGCGGAATTTTGTACGTTTTGGTTGCAGCATTTCGCTTTACCCTAATTCTTTGTTCTGTCTTTTTTGGCAGGGGCTGGCACAGCCTCCTCACCACCTAGAACTTCACCTTTGAAGATCCAGACCTTTACACCGATAATCCCATAAGTGGTATTAGCTTCGGCAGTTGCATAATCGATATCAGCACGCAGAGTGTGCAGCGGCACGCGGCCTTCTCTGTACCACTCGGATCTTGCGATTTCGGCCCCACCCAAGCGACCACCCACTTGAATCTTAACGCCCAGTGCACCGCCGCGCATGGCATTTTGTACCGCTCGCTTGGTCGCGCGACGGAACATTACACGACGCTCTAACTGCTGAGCTACGTTTTGCGCTGTCAGAGAGGCATCAAGATCTGGCTTGCGGATCTCTTCAATGTTTATGTTAACCGCACAGCCCATCTGCTTTGAGATAGATTGGCGCAATCTTTCAACGTCCTCGCCCTTTTTACCAATTACGATACCCGGGCGGGCTGTGTGAATTGTAATTCGCGCACTATCAGATGGACGCTCTATATCGACACGGCTCACTGACGCATGGTCGAGTTTCTTTTTAATAAACTCGCGTACGGTCAAGTCTTGAATCAGCTTGTCCGCATAGTCTTTGCTTCCTGCATACCAGGTAGAGCTATGCTTCTTAACGATCCCTAGACGGATACCGGTTGGATGTACTTTTTGACCCATTGAATGGTCTCCCGAACCTAAATTCTACTTTTCAGCGACTTTTACAGTGATGTGACAGCTGCGCTTAAATATTCGATCTGCACGGCCCTTTGCTCTCGGCTTGATACGCTTCATTGTCATGCCTTCGTCAACAAATATCGTTGATACCTTGAGCTCATCTACATCTGCACCATCATTATGCTCAGCGTTAGCTATTGCCGACTCGAGCACCTTCTTAATTATGTCCGCGCCTTTCTTGTTGCTAAACTGCAAAATATCCAATGCAGATTCAACTGACTTACCGCGAATTTGATCAGCTACCAGTCGCGCTTTTTGCGCTGCAAGCTTGGCACCTTTTAACTTTGCTTGTACTTCCACAATCTACTACCCCGTAGTCAACGCCGCACTTAGCGCTTGGCTTTTTTGTCCGCTACGTGACCCTTGTAGGTACGTGTTGGAGAAAATTCACCCAGCTTGTGACCAACCATTTCTTCGTTGATCAAAACAGGAACATGTTGACGACCGTTGTGTATTGCGATCGTAAGACCAACCATATCTGGAAGAATCATTGAGCGACGAGACCATGTTTTAATTGGCCGGCGTTCGTTGTTCGCTACAGCAACCTCAACCTTCTTCGCAAGATGCAGGTCAATGAATGGTCCTTTTTTTAGAGAGCGTGGCACGTTTGCTATCCTCTTTTAATCAATTAATTGGTCGGCGCTTACTTGCGGCGACGAACAATGTATTTGTCAGTGCGCTTATTCTTGCGCGTCTTGTAGCCTTTAGTTGGCATACCCCAAGGTGAAACTGGATGACGACCACCAGAGGTACGCCCTTCACCACCACCATGCGGGTGATCTACCGGGTTCATTGCCACACCGCGAACGGTTGGACGAACACCACGCCAGCGCGAGGCACCAGCTTTACCCAGCGAGCGCAAGCTGTGCTCACTGTTGCAAACTTCACCGAGAGTCGC
This sequence comes from SAR92 clade bacterium H921, assembly GCA_025153755.1. Taxonomy (GTDB): domain Bacteria; phylum Pseudomonadota; class Gammaproteobacteria; order Pseudomonadales; family Porticoccaceae; genus HTCC2207. The sequence goes on along the minus strand of JAOALD010000005.1, from coordinate 2,899 downwards.
GCGACAGTTAACTGATATCTTGCGCATCTCACCACTGCGAAGACGCAGCGTTGCATAGGCACCTTCACGAGCTACCAGCTGCACTGAGGCGGCAGCACTACGAGCAATCTGCGCACCCTTTCCTGGCTTCATCTCAACACAGTGAATAACAGAGCCCACAGGAATATTGCGCAGAGGCAAGCTATTGCCTACTTTGATTGGTGACTTCTCGCCAGACACTAGGGTATCACCGGCTGACACGCCTTTAGGAGCAATAATATAGCGACGCTCACCATCAGCATAACAAAGCAAAGCAATGTGCGCGGTGCGATTGGGATCGTACTCCAAACGCTCTACCTTCGCAGGAATGCCATCCTTGTCACGCTTGAAGTCAACAATACGATAATGCTGCTTATGACCACCACCAATGTGACGCACTGTGATGCGACCACTACTGTTACGACCACCAGATCTTTTCTTTGGCGCTAAAAGCGGACCATAAGGTGCACCTTTGTGCAGGTCAGGTGTAACAACACTGACTACAAAGCGACGGCCTGGGGAGGTTGGTTTTCTTTTAATAACTGCCATGACTAACCCTTTACTCCGCTACTGAAAAGTCAATATCTTGACCTTCCGCCAAACGTACATAGGCTTTCTTCCAATCGCTACGCTGACCTAAACCGGTTCTGGTACGACGGGTCTTACCCTTAACATTTACTAACCGAACCGCATCAACCTTTACCTCAAAAAGCTGCTCTACCGCTTTTTTGACTTCCAGTTTGCTAGCGTTGTTAGCAATTTTAAATACTACCTGAACTGCTGCGCCCTGAGACATTGCTGACTTCTCAGTAATGTGGGGCCCTAGCAACACTTTGAAGAGTCTTTCTTGATTCATACTAGGATCTCCTCAAGCTTTTTAAGCGCGGCAACGGTCACCAGCACCTTGTCGAAATTTATCAAGCTAACCGGATCAACTGCTGCCGCGTCACGGACATCAACCTTGTGCAGGTTGCGCGATGAAAGGTAGAGGTTGTGGCTCACTTCTTCCGTGATGATCAATGCTTCGGTCAGACCGAACTCGCCTAACTTAGCAATCAAAGCTTTGGTCTTTGGCGCCTCTACATCAAATTCTTCCACCACGATCAAGCGATCTTGGCGAGCCAGCTCAGAAACAATAGAGCGCATCGCCGAACGATACATCTTACGGTTTAGTTTCTGACTGTGATCCTGTGGCTGAGCAGCGAACGTAACGCCGCCCCCGCGCCAGATTGGGCTGCGGATAGTACCAGCTCGTGCACGCCCTGTGCCCTTTTGACGGAATGGCTTGCGGCCACCGCCAGACACTGCAGCGCGATTCTTCTGCGCCCGAGTACCCTGACGGGCGCCGGCCAAGAAGGCCACTACAGTCTGATGAACCAGATCCTGATTAAATTCATTTCCAAAAGCAGCTTCTGAAACCTCTACAGTTCCGTTATTACCCTTGGGTGTCGCAATCGCAAGTTCCATGGACACTCCCCTTAACCTTTCACTGCCGGGCGAACAACAATATTGCCACCAGGTGCACCAGGTACAGCACCTTTGATAAGCAATAAGTTACGTTCGGCATCGACGCGTACAATTTCTAAATTCTGTGTAGTAACCTGCTCTGCACCCATGTGACCAGCCATCTTCTTGCCTTTAAATACTCGGCCTGGAGTCTGGTTTTGACCAATCGAGCCAGGAGCCCTGTGCGAGATAGAGTTACCATGAGTGGCGTCCTGCATAGCGAAGTTCCATCGCTTCACGCCGCCTTGGAAACCTTTACCCTTAGAGGTACCTGTAACGTCGACCAATTGACCCTGCTCAAAACGCTCAACAGTCAGCGCTGAGCCAACCTCAAATGCCTCGTCAGTGCCTTCTGAACGGAATTCCCACATGCCGCGACCAGCCTCGACACCCGCTTTAGCGAAGTGTCCAGCTTGGGACTTAGTTACTCGGGAAGCTTTACGTGATCCGGTGGTTACCTGAATAGCTGAATAGCCATCGGACTCCATGGATTTGATCTGGGTGATGTGGTTTGGAGACGCCTCTATCACTGTCACAGGGATAGAAACACCGTCTTCGGTAAACACACGAGTCATACCGCATTTGCGGCCGACAATACCTATTCTCATTTTTTAACCTCTTCAGTGTACGGGGCTCTTACCCGCTACGGCTGCTCATTTCAAAGCATTACACATCGGTACTTGCCCAACAGTTATCTGCTGGACCGCCACATTCGTCTTCAGCTTAAGCTGATTTGTACTTCAACGCCTGCAGCAAGATTCAATTTCATAAGCGCATCAACAGTTTTCTCTGTTGGCTCAACAATGTCGATTAGACGCTTGTGCGTGCGAATTTCATACTGATCGCGCGCATCTTTGTTTACGTGAGGAGAAACCAAAATTGTGAATCTCTCTTTACGTGTTGGCAACGGTATTGGGCCGCGAATTTGCGCGCCTGTACGTCTTGCAGTCTCAACAATTTCCTGTGTTGAGGTATCGATCAGCTTGTGATCGAAGGCTTTAAGACGAATCCTAATGCTTTGGTTTTGCATGCAGCGAAACTCCGCTATCTCTACTTAAAAATCTCGGCTACCAACACAAACTGTGCTGTTCCGCCCCGAAAAACGAGCGCGAATTCTAGAGCCGCACCCTCTGACTGTCAAGCTAATTAACGCCTGCAGTCAAATTATTTCTTTTACCGGGACTCAAACCTTATAAACCAGAGCCCGGGGTCCAAAAAGGGACTCAAAGAGCCCCTTTTTAATGCTGCTTATAGATCACTCGATGATCTTAGCTACAACACCTGCGCCAACAGTACGGCCGCCTTCACGAATTGCAAAACGAAGACCTTCTTCCATAGCAATTGGGTGAATCAACGTCACTTCCATCTGCACGTT
>JAOALD010000004.1 GCA_025153755.1 SAR92 clade bacterium H921 | reverse complement strand
ACGTTTACCGTTCATAGACACCTCTCTGTCGTTAGTTTATCTAACTCAAAGGTGTCTAGAAAACTAATGGCGATTCAGTCTGACTTCATCAAACCTGCAGCTTCTGACAATCTCATTCCTGTATCACTGATCAAAGACACTAGGTGTCTCAGATCGTCATCCATTAGTACACATCTCTGTTGGAGAACCTTTAGGCTATCTAGAGGGATAGGTCTACGCTTCTTGGAAGAATTATCTGAATGAAGATAAACACCACTGAAGGGATTACTACAATCTAAGCCTTTCTCAAGAATTACAAAGTTAACAACTGCTTTAATACAACTAAAGTTGCGCTGAACAGACGAGCTGCCTAGTCCACGAGACACAAGCCCATCTCTTAGTTTAGCTGCATCAGCAGATGTGTATTGATCTAATGAACGACAACCTAAACAATCCTTTAGATATTTAATTGATCGCCTTGTATGGGTAAAGAATAGATCAGACTTGCCTGTCCCTTTGACAGTCAGATAGATTTCCAAAGCCTCATCTATTGTTGGAAGATTTGATTCAAGATTGACGGTAGCACCATTGATCAGCAAATGAGATGTAGGAACATCGTCTTGTTTGAGCCTCAAGCCTAACCAGTAATCATCTAGCTTGGCTAACAATATCTTGGAAGCAACTGCAGCCTTGTACGCTGACTTGGTTTTTAGGCTCTGAATAATACGAGGCTTAATGTAGTGATGCTTCAAATCACTAGGAATTACTCTAGAGAAGTAATATACATCACGTCTGGTATATGTGTGTTGAGCATGCTTTGGTGTATACCGCATTGTCTACCCTACCTATATAATCTGGTAAATACACAAGCAAAACAATGGGTTACGTGAAACTATGGTGCCCGGGGCCGGACTTGAACCGGCACGGTATTGCTACCGACGGATTTTAAGTCCGTTGCGTCTACCAATTTCGCCACCCGGGCATTGATGAGGTGGACTTGTTCGAACCCTAGCCAATATTTTTGGAACCCTAGGATTAGAGCGCCGGAAGTATACATGATCAATATCGAAAATGGGAATGGATCCTCTATTTTTACTGTCTTTTTTACCGATTATTTATCGGATACCGCCACCTCTATGAAATAACCAAAAAACTTTGTTAGACTCCGGAAGAGTTAAAATTTCACAGGGTGTCGATCACTACCTAGGTGGTGACCGATACTGAATACTGGCCAGGCCATTAACCATCGTCTCGAGTACAATGTCTACTTGCAGACGCTACCGACCAAAGCGACCCTCGTGCATGCTACCTACAACCAAAATAAACCCGCCTGTCTTTGCTACCTCTCTGTTCATAACTGTCTTTTTTGCCTTATTTGCGGCAATTTTTCCTGAGCTATCTGCTCAATATTTTGGGCAACTACAACACCTATTAGTCACTCAGGTCAGCTGGCTATATGTGTTGTCTGTGGCAGCCTTTTTGCTATTTATTATATTTATTATGGTCAGCCGGCTAGGTGATATTAAGCTAGGGCTTGACCATGACCAGCCGGCCTATACCAACCTATCTTGGTTTTCGATGCTGTTTTCTGCGGGTATGGGTATTGGACTCATGTTTTTTGGTGTCGCCGAGCCTGTGATGCACTACATGTCGCCACCTGTAGGCGATGCGGCGACAATATCTGCCGCTAAAGAGGCAATGCGCATCACATTCTTTCACTGGGGACTCCACGCCTGGGGCATCTATGCCATCGTAGCACTGACGCTGGCTTATTTTGCCTACAGGCACAAACTGCCTCTGTTACCTCGCTCTGCGCTCTACCCCTTGATTGGCGAACGAATTTACGGTGGCATTGGCCATGCAGTTGATTCTTTTGCGGTGGTGGGGACTATCTTTGGAGTCGCGACCTCCATGGGCTTCGGAGTGCAGCAGCTAAATGCCGGCCTGCATTATTTGTTGGGTATTCCAGAAGCAAGTTATATACAGATTACACTGATTATCTGTATTACTGGTCTGGCTACCCTGTCAGTGGTGCTGGGCTTGGATCGCGGTATCAAACGTCTCTCGAATCTCAACATGACTCTTGCAGTTTGCCTAATGCTGTTTGTACTCCTGTTTGGACCTACCATTCTTTTGCTACAGTCCTTTGTTCAAAATACAGGCTCCTATCTAAGCGAACTTGTCAGCAGTACCTTTAATCTCTATGCCTATGACCGACGAGATGATTGGATCGGTGGCTGGACTCTACTCTACTGGGGCTGGTGGATATCTTGGTCACCATTTGTGGGCATGTTTATCGCGCGCGTATCCAAGGGACGAACCATCCGCGAATTTATTGTCGGTGTACTCTTTATACCGGCCGGGTTTACCTTTTTATGGATGACGGTTTTTGGCAACACTGCTATCCATGAGATCGCCACCAATCAGGCCTCCAATCTCGCGGAATCTGTCAGTAGTAATGTACCCGTAGCACTGTTTGTGTTTTTTGAGCAGTTTGCTATCGCTCCGCTGCTCTCGACCATTGCTATCTGTTTAATCACTACCTTTTTTATCACCTCCGCAGATTCTGGTGCTCTGGTTATAGACACGCTGACCTCTGGTGGCGAAGAAGATACACCAGTTTGGCAGCGTATTTTTTGGACAACTGTTATCGGCATTATTGCCGCTGCACTTCTATCATTGGGTGGATTAGGCGCACTGCAAACCCTAACAATCGCCTCGGCATTTCCCTTTATGTTTGTGCTGCTTATATTTTGCTACAGCCTGTTCAAAGCTCTTAAAGCCGACTATTTGTTGCAAGATAGCGTGCAAAATCACAGTACGATCCAGCAGTTTTCAAAAACTAACTGGAAAAAGCAGCTGGCATCTTTGACAGCTCACCCGGAGTTTAATACAGCGAAAAAATTTATCGCCGGCTCTGCTCAACCAGCTCTTGAGCAACTAGCGGCTGAATTCCATCACAATGGTATTAGTGCCGAGCTAGAGATCAAAGCCGACAGCATAAGGTTAATCATTGACATTGAAAATGCCGAGAATTTCAATTACCAGATTAGGCTGCGCCACTTCGCGATGCCTAACTATGCAGATGAGCAAAACGGAGACTACTATCGTGCTGAGGTTTTTTTACTGCGCGGTGGTCAGCGTTACGATATCTTGAGCTATAGTCAGGAACAGATTATCGCCGATGCAATCACTCAATATGAACGTCACCTGCATTATTTGTATCTAGCCGGGTCGGAGGTTTTGCAACAGGAGCCAGAGCAGGAACCTGGTACCTAGCCTAATGACCTTAGTTGGCGTGAGGGCCAGGCTGAGGCGTGAAGGGCACTGAATGGAGGCGCGGGTCGGAATCGAACCGACGATGGCGGAGTTGCAGTCCACTGCATTACCACTTTGCTACCGCGCCTTTTGAAGAGCTTCTTTTCTAGCTTTTAAGCAACATTTACATTCAAGGTTTTACTGATCTGAGTACCGCTGTAAACAGACGCCGCTATTCTAGGGAATGTTGGCAATAAATCAACTACTTATCAGCTTCGGCACTCAATTGCGGCCAAGCCTGAACCAGATATGTCACCATTGACCAGAGTGTCAGCAGAGCTGCCACATAAATTGCCACAAAACCTATCAGGGTTAATAGTTCTTGATCTGGCTTTGCCAGCAACAAAATGGCAACAGCAATCATCTGCACCCAGGTCTTAATCTTGCCCAACATAGATACCGCTACACTGCCTCGGGCTCCCAACTCAGACATCCACTCTCGCAGAGCTGATATTACGATCTCACGGCCAATAATTACAATAACTGGCAGTGCAAACCAAGGACTAGCATGAACCTCTAATAAAAGAACCAGTGCAGCCACCACAATAAGTTTGTCAGCGACCGGATCAAGAAACGCACCAAAGGGTGTGACCTGATTGAATTTACGCGCTAGGTAGCCATCTACCCAGTCGGTCAATGCTGCCAGCCCAAAAATAGCGGCCGAGGCAAAGTGGTGCCATTCCCAGGGCAGGTAATAGACAACGATAAATACTGGAATCAAAGCGATGCGCAGCAAAGTTAGGATATTTGGCAGGTTCCACATAGTTATTTATCGCTTTCCATTCCAAGTGTAAAAGGATTAAACCTTCAAGTTACTCATTGTACAGCGCGCTGTAAATAGCTTCAGCTACCTTTTTATTTATATTTTCCACTTTCATCAGGTCGGCGATGCTAGCCTTGCGTACCTCTGCAATCCCTCCAAAATGTTTTAGCAGGTCGCGCCGCCGGGTGGGCCCAACACCGGGAATACCTTCTAGCGGTGAGGTGCGGCGCTTTTTATCTCGCCGCGCCTTGTGCCCAGTGATAGCAAACCTGTGGGCTTCATCGCGAATTTGCTGAATTAAATGAAGTGCGGCCTCTGCCGGACGGCCAATAATCCGGTTATCTTGATCGGCTAGAATTAAGGTCTCCATGCCGGGCTTACGAGTCGTACCCTTAGCCACGCCAAGAATCATCACACCCACCACACCCAGATCGGAAAGGACCGTTTTAGCAATACCAATCTGGCCCTTACCCCCATCTATCAATAATATATCTGGCAACTTACCTTCGCCTTTCATTAAACGGGTATAGCGACGACGAATGGCTTGCTCCATAGCGGCATAGTCGTCACCGCCAGTAATACCTTCAATATTGAAGCGTCTATAGTCGCTCTTTAAAGGGCCGTTGGTATCGAAAACAACGCATGATGCCACCACAGCCTCACCACTACTATGACTGATGTCGAAGCACTCTAAACGCTGCGGTGTGTGCTCGAGTTCTAGGGTTTCGCGGAGTGATTCAAAGCGCTGTTGCAAGGTCTTTTTAGAGGCCAATTTACCTGCCAAGTTTTGTTCTGCAGTGCGCTGGGCCAACTCTATCCACTTTGCACGAAAGCCTCGCACCGAGTCGCGAATATCGACATTGCGCCCCACCCTGAGTTTAAGAGCGTCGATCAGTGGCTGGCTGTTTTCAATGGGTGCATTAAGTATTATTTCCTTGGGCAGATCTGGGCGACCACCCCCAGCTAAGTATAGTTGAGGTAAAAACTCGGCCAGTAAATCTGTAACTTGGTCTGCCAGTGGCGCCTTGGGATAGTAGCTGCGACTGCCAAGAATACGGCCTTGACGAACATAGAGTATATGCACGCAAGCCTGACCATTGGTCACTGCACCGGCGACTACGTCTACTGTACCCTTGCCTTTTTCAATCATTTGCTGCGCCTGAATTTGGCGCAACGCAGCTATTTGATCACGACTCTGGGCGGCCTTTTCAAAGGCCAGTTCAGCCGAGGCTTTTTCCATATCTCGCTCGAGTTGCTTGAGTATCTTGTCGCCCTTACCATCAAGATACTGTCGAGTTAACTCCACATCTACGGCGTAGTCTTCGGGGGTAACAAAGTCCACACAGGGAGCCGTACAGCGCTTAATTTGATGTTGCAGGCAGGGTCTGGAGCGGTTCTTAAAAAAGACATCTTCACATTGGCGAACTTTGAAGGTCTTCTGCAAAAAAGACATACTCTCACGCACTGCATTAACACTGGGAAATGGGCCAAAATATGTCCCTTTGGCCTTTTTCGGTCCTCGGTGAAAGGACAGTCGCGGCCATTTGTCCTTATCCGATAGAAAGATGTAGGGGTAGCTTTTATCATCGCGCAGTAAAATATTGTAGGGTGGTTGATACTGCTTAATGAGGTTATGTTCAAGAATCAACGCTTCGGTTTCTGTCTCAGTGACGGTGACATCTATTTGTGCAATACGCTTAACCAGTGCCGCCGTTTTTACCGTGAGCCCGGTTTTGCGGAAATAACTGGCAACCCGACTCTTGAGATTCTTGGCCTTACCCACATAGAGAATTGTGCCCTCCACGTCAAACATTTGATAGATGCCGGATCGCTGAGTTAGAGATTTAAGAAAGGTTTGATGGTCAAAAGGCATGGCGGAATTGTAGCTGGTCTTCGGTGGCATCGCTAACGGTTAGTGAGCTGTTATGACATTCAAGCTCAATAGTACTTCAGCCAGAGGAAGCAATAATCCAGTCATTCGGAGTGGTCTGGACAATCTATACCATCTTCCAAGGGGTTCGTCCCTAGCACAGGATAATGGCTCCGCCCTGAGTAATAACTATGGAGATCAACTAAATCTCTTGTCACCAAGATTACAGCGCTGCTTATCACCACTGACCACCGAAAACTTACGATCCAGGACTGTACTGACAAAGTGCCACTGATTGGTCGCAGCCTGAGGAGTTAACACTAATTCAGACCAACCTCGCCGGGCTGTATCGACAGCAAATAACTCTGGACTGGCGACCTTCATTGCGCGCGCCAGTACATCTGGCTCCGTTGCCAAATAGGTCTCCATACCTGGGCTATTTACCCCCGGAGTTCCAATTTCAACACCCACGGCCTGCCCCTGACTATCGGCCAGATTAAATGCCCAGGCATTGTGGGTATCTCCCGCTAGTACAACCGGATTCACACCATGTTGCATCAAACTTTCGAAGACATTGTCTCGACAGGCCGCGTAGCCATCCCAGGCATCGAGATTTAACGGCAAAGCCTCCTTGGCCAAGGTCTGCATCATTTGCATAACAGGCCTGTATTCGGGCTTGGTTTCCTCAAGGTTTAGCTCTTCATCAGTTAATACTGGCATACCCAATTTACCCATCAATACCTGCTGGCCCAGAATCTGCCAAGCCGCACCGCGCTGCTTGCTACTGCGTAACTGAGCATCTAGCCACTGCTCTTGATCTGCTCCTAGAATGGTTCTGTTAGGATCAATCAAAGCTTTGTCTTTAAAGGTCTCGGCATCAGGCAAATAATACCAGCCCTCTGGCAGGGTCTCAGGAGTCAAATCTTTGATTCTTTGGTAATCGGTGATCGCAACAGCTCTGCCCGAAGCAAAATCAAAGGGCACCTTTACTCGCACAAGGTCAGTTGCAGATAGCTGTGTCCTTTCATCTATCAAGCTAGCGCCAGACTCTGAAACTTTGAATAGTGCCGACTGCATAGGCAGGTCAGTAGCATAATTTAAAGGCCGATTACGGCCATGGATTCGCGTATCTAGCATTATCAAGTCGGCTAGATTTCCCAGCTTAAAGCTCCGATAGATTGGTGTCTGGTCACCCTCGGAGCTGGTACGGATTGGCATCCATTCATGGTAGGCCTGGCGCGCACTGCGCAAGCGTGCCTTAAAATCACCCTCACCATCATTATGATTTTGTGCGCCATTTTGCCAGCAATCGTTGGCCAGCTCATGATCATCCCAGACACAGATAAATGGATGACGAGCATGTACGGCCTGTAAATCCCTATCGGTACGGTAAAGACCATAGCGCATACGATAGTCTTCAATACTTAATATTTCATTGCGAGGTTCTACCTGTCTGCCCAAATCACCAATTGCAACTGGATTAACATAGACATCCTCAGCATATTCATAAATATAGTCGCCCAGATGCAACACCAAATCCAAATCAGTATTAGCCATGTGGCGATAAACATTAAAGTAGCCCTGAGGATAGTTAGAGCAAGAGCATACGCCCAGACGTACTTCGCTCACGTCCCCTACCGGCAAGGTACGAGTCATGCCCACAGGACTGGAAACACCACTAGAGATGAAGCGATAAAAATACTGCTGATTGGCTGCAAGGCCCGCGGCATCGACTTTGATACAGTAATCTCGCTGTGGCGACGTCGAGACTGAACCCGAGCTTACTAACTGATCAAAGTCTCGATCCAGAGCGACCTGCCATGTGCAACTCAGATTATCATGTTGGCCGTCACCAGGGAGTAGACGAGTCCAAAGTATCACGCGGTCAGATAGCGGGTCTCCACTGGCAACACCATGAGTAAAGTGCGCTGGTGCAGCCGCTTGCACTTCAAAGCCACGCAGTGCTAAAACTCCCAAACTTGCCCCTAGTCTCTGCAATACCTGACGACGATTTAAAGCCGCTTTGATCATAGTGTTTCACTCGTTTTAAAAACTTTAGGATTTAAATCACCCACTTAGACCAGGGAGCAGCTCACATAAGCCTAGATAAGATGGTATTCAAGTGTATCGATTTGTTGGCTGTTATTACATAGTTGAGGCAATATCCGCATACAACCCGCGCGAGCTTCAAAGTAAGCGTAATGCTGTAATCGGCCGACCAGAGCTTGATCCCGATTGCCAAAATATAAAATTAAGTTGCACAACCAGAACGGTCTAGCAACACACTTGAGCTTATTCAACGATATCAATGAGTCGACATAGAATTCTTTTGTGACTAATACTAATCACCAAGAAAAAGCAGACCTTCAAGGATTAACAACTGGGTTTATGTTAACGCTCATAAATGCAAGACAGTAAGACCTTTAATAACATGTAACGGGCTGCACTTTTAGACTCCGGCACCATAGGCTACAAGCATATCGCATATTTGCTCCAACCGATTGCGAGTTGCCTTACTAAACCTGCCCATACTGATAAAACCATGGGTGCAGTCTGGTAAATGTTGATGAATCACGTTGACTTTGCCAGACTTAAGTTTATCGACAAATGCTAGGCCCTCATCACGGAGAACATCGTACTCGGCTGTCACAATTAAGGTGTCTGGCGTATGAGACAAATCATCGCAAGCTATAGGGCTAGATAGGATAGCTAGGGTGTCGCTGCCCTCAGGCAGATAGTTATCATGGAAGAATCTCATTGTCTGCGCTGTAAGCAGCAAGCCTTTACCATAACGCTGAATTGAATCGGATGAAGCACTCATATCGACCCAAGGATAGAGTAAGAACTGAAATTCTGGCATCTGAGATAACTGTCCAGTAGTCACCTTAGTAAATGTCTGCATCCCTAGCATAGCAGCCAGATTGCCTCCTGCACTATCGCCGCCCAAGCCTATTTTTGTCTTGTCAATACCCAGCTCAGTTGCATGATCCAACACCCAATTCCAAGCGCCTAAACCGTCTTCGATGGGACCGGGGAATGGATTTTCAGGCGCGCACCGATAGTCCACTGCAATAATATTGATAGCGGCTCTTCCCGCTAATAGACTACAGAAACCCTGGTGACTGGTAAGACCGCCAATCACATAACCACCGCCATGGAAATAGACCATAGTCAATGTAGGCACTGTGGTCTTGGGGCGGTAAATTCTGATCGGTATCTGATGTTCGCCCAAAGAAATCACTCTGTCCTCAGAGCTAACGTCAACTCTAGAGCCGCTGCCCAATAGCCTGTCATAATTGTCATAAAAGCAGCGTAGAGCAGGAAGTGGCAGTCTGGCATAACCCGGCGCTATGTTACCCAGGGCGCAGAGTATGCGTTGACCGTTAATTAGCTTGATAGCGGGGCACTCCTTTTCATCGGGTTGCACAAATTTGAGATGGGTTCGCAAGTGGTCTTGAGCATTAGCTTAGGTATGCCTATGTTGATTTAATAGGGCCGCAATACTCAACTCGGCCGAGGTTACGACTTAAAGTAACCCAAGTCTGTAGGTATGTCATCTTCGAATGGGAATCTATGAGGCCTAAAATGCTATGTCTAGGACTAGCAGGATAGCTAGTACCCATCATCGCTTTGATCTGTGATCATAAATAGGTAAAAAGCTAATTTTTGCGACACCTAAAATAACGGCAGAAGCGCATGCCTACACTCTGCGTACAATAATTTACACGGAAATAGTTATGACTCCAATATCAAAACGACTGAAATCTGTATTTGCAATACAGTCCGAGCAAAAATGGGTTAACAAGCAGTCCACTGCTGAACAGCGCATTGAGAAATTGCTGAAATTAAAGACTGTCATTCAGTCTCGTGAAGATGATGTAGTGCGAGCGCTACACGCTGACTTACGCAAAGATGATGAGGGCGGACGTAACGAAGCAGTTCCTATTTATGGCGAAGTTGACCAAACGGTGGCAGAACTGGCAAATTGGATGGCTCCAGTAAAAGCCGACCCCACACCCTTTGTCGAGAGCCGCGCCAAGATTATCTCTGAGGGCCGAGGTGTTGTACTTTTGTTTAGCCCATGGAACTACCCTTTCGCCCTGCTTTTCCAACCACTGGTATCAATCATTGCAGCGGGTAACTGCGCCCTAGTAAAGCCCAATGAATTGGCGCCCCATGTCAGCAAGCTGGCTGCAGAAATCATCAACGAAGTCTTCGATGAAAAAGATGTTGCCGTGTTTGAGGGTGGTGTTGACGTCGCCAACGAAATGCTCGAACTGCCAATAGACCATATCTTTTTTACTGGCAGCCCGGCAGTCGGCAAAATTATTATGACCGCTGCAGCCAAGCATCTAGCATCAGTCACCTTAGAACTGGGCGGAAAAAATCCAGTTATTGTCGACCGCACTGCTGACATGCAAACAGCGGCGGGTACTATTGCTGCTTTTCGCAATCTGAATAACGGCCAAGTATGTCTGTGCCCAGAAAATATATGGCTGCCGGAGGAAGTGGCAGATGAGTTTATCGCCATGGTGCAAGGTGCCTTTCAGGCCATGTTCTACAAAGACGGTAAACTGAATCCAGATACTAACGGTAAAATTATTGATGAGCGTAACTATCAGCGTGTAAAGGGATATATTGATGACGCCCGCTCAAAAGGCGCCAATATTGTTTGTGGTGGAGATGGTGATCTCGAATTGCGCTCAATCCATCCGACCATCATGACTGATGTCCCTGCCAATGCAACGATCATGGGCGAAGAAACCTTTGGCCCCATACTCAATATCTTTACCTACAAAGATGTCAATGAAGCAATTATCGCTATTCAACAGCAACCTAAGCCCTTGGCTCTGTACATATTTACTAGCGATGATGAGTTTAGTGAGATGGTGCTTAGCAAGACGTCGTCTGGTGGGGTTACGGTCAATGGCTGTTTGATGCATGTGGCCGTGCCGGGAATGCCATTCGGTGGTGTCAACAGTAGTGGGATTGGTGCCTACCATGGCATATTCGGATTTAGAGAACTGTCTCACCAGCGATCTGTTTTATTTATGTAACCTAATGCCAGTCACTACATTGAGCTAAACCAGAGATATTATGAAATATAACGAGATGGATCAGGATACCTATAACCTATTTCTCGACACCTTAAAACGCTATGTTAAAGAGCGCATGGTGCCAGCGGAAAATGAAGTAGTCGAAGCCAATGAGATCCCTGAGCATATGCTTGAAGAGATGCGCAATCTAGGATTGTTTGGTCTCAATATTGCCGAGGAATATGGTGGCGCAGGCATGAGTGCAAGTCAGTATCTCAATGCCCTAACGGAGATGTCTTGGGCCGCGCCTGCGTATCGTGCCATTATGGCTATTGGTAATGGCATCGTAAATACAGCGCTGACAAAAAATGGTACCGAGGCACAGAAACAGACATGGCTACCCGCTATTGCAGGAGGCGCTATTGCTGCTTTTGCCATCACTGAGCCCGGATCCGGTTCTGACAGTGCAGCAATGCGCTCAATGGCAGTTAAAGACGGTGATAGCTATGTGCTTAATGGCGTAAAGCGCTATATAAGCAATGCTCCATTTGCCGATGTGATGCTGGTTATTGCTCGCACATCGTCCGAAGACTTACCCAACAATGGCCATATCAGCGCCTTCCTTGTACCCTCGGACACACCCGGAATCAGCGTTGGTAAACCTGACAAGAAGATGGGGCAACAGGGTGCTCAGATAGCAGATGTTATTTTTGAGGATACCCGACTGCCCGCCTCTGCTCTCCTTGGAGCACAGGAGGGAAATGGTTTTCAGGTGGCGATGAACTCTCTAAATAACGGGCGCTTATCTGTCGCAGCGGCGTCTTTGGGCTCATCTAAGCGTGCGCTTGATAGCGCTATTCGCTATGGAATGCAGCGCACCGCATTTGGCGATCAAATCACCAGCTTTCAGCTCACTCAGGCCAAGATTGCTGACTCTCAGGCAGATATCTATGCCATGGAATGCATGTTGCGCGACGCGGCTTTAAAGCTAGATCAGGGACTGGATATTCGGCTTGAAGCGGCATGTGTAAAAATGTTTGCTTCCGAGGCGTGCGGTCGTATCGTTGATCGCGTGGTACAAATTTACGGTGGAGCAGGTTATATACAGGATTACGAAGCCGAGCGTTTTTTCCGTGATTCTCGTCTCTACCGAATTTTTGAGGGAACCACCGAAATTATGCAGTTGGTGATAGCTCGAGCTGTACTGCAACAATATGAGAAAGGTCTGGCCTAGACGCCCTAAAGGGGTGCTAATACCAGAGGCATCGTTATCCTGAACTAGTTCAACCCAGGTTCAAACGATGCCCTGGGTACAGTCTATCTTGGCGTCATTCGAATTCCGCCATCCATTCTTATTGTCTCGCCATTGGTATAGTCACTTTCAACTATGTAACAGGCTAAATGAGCAATTTCCTCCGCTCGGCCAAGACGCTTCGGAAACAGAACTGTGGCTTCAAGAGCGTTCAATTTATCCGCCGGCATCTTGTTGAAAATAGGTGTACGAATCAAACCGGGCGCTATGGTATTGACACGAATACCGAGCTGAGAAAGATCTCTTGCCAGACAAATCGTCATTCCAATAATGCCACCTTTGGAGGCCGCGTAAGCTGACTGGCCTATTTGACCTTCATAGCCGGCAACTGAAGCGGTATTAATAATCACACCGCGCGAACCACATTCTGTTACCGGCTCCTGTGTAGCCATCTGAGCCGCCGCCAAGCGGAGTACATTAAATGTACCAATAAGGTTTACATCAATGACCTTTTTCCAATGATCTAAAGGATGTGGAACGTTTTCGCGGCCAACCGTTTTATGGGCGCCGCCGATACCAGCAAAATTGTTGCAGATATGAATAGCACCAAAGTTACTCACCGCAGCATCTATAGCCGCTACAACGTCATCCTCCTGAGTAACATTGGTATTGACATAAATAGCACTTTTACCCAACTCCTCAGCTAGTGCTGGACCGCGGTCATCATTCATATCCATTATTACTACTTTGGCACCTTTGGCCACATAACTTCTGGCAGTCGCTTCACCTAAACCAGATGCGCCACCAGTAACCAGAGCTACTTTATTTTTAATCTCCATTGCAGATCCTTTCTTTTTTTAACTATTTAAAATACGGTTGTAAGTTTTTTTTGGGGAATAACTTTAGACGTTCCCAAGTTTAACAATTACCGATTTAACATACTCAGTAAGTTCTTATCACTTGTATTAGTCCAAGTAAAACCGACCTTAATCGAACTGCCAAGCTGTTATAGTTTGGGCTTAGTTGTCTGCTAGTTTGCCCATCCAAGGCGGTTTAGGTTATGAGTATATTATCTGGTATCAAAATAATTGAGATTGAGGGCATTGGTCCAGGCCCGTTTTGCGGTATGCAATTGGCAGACCTAGGCGCCGATATCATTCTTATCCAACGCCCTACTCCACAGACTGCTAAGAGTGATCCCAGCTACAGCACCTCTGTACTAAATCGCGGCAAACGAATTATCCAGCTTAACCTCAAAGATCCACAGCATCAGCAGCAGGTTAAAGAGCTACTGCGCCATGCCGATGGCCTTATCGAGGGTATGCGCCCGGGTGTTATGGAACGCCTAGGACTGGGGCCAGAAATCTGCTTAAAACAGAATCCAAAACTGGTGTATGGCCGCGTTACTGGCTGGGGTCAAACTGGCCCTCTCGCCCAAAGTGCAGGACATGATCTCAACTATATAGGTCTGTCCAGCGCACTATGGTATTCAGGTAGGCCGGGAGATGCTCCAGTGGCGCCGCCCACCCTGATAGGAGATATTGGCGGCGGCGCACTGCATTTAACGATTGGTATGCTGGCGGCTATTTTTAATGCTTATCGCACTGGTAAAGGTGACGTTATTGATGCTGCGATGATCGATGGTTCTGCCAATATGATGAATCTTCTATTTTCATCTAGAGCCAACGGACGGTTTAGTAATGAACGAGGAAAAAGCCTTCTTGATGGACCCCATTGGTACGACAGCTATCAATGCAGTGATAATAAATTCGTCACCATAGGAGCCCTAGAACCAAAATTTTATCAACTGCTACTCAGTAAATTAGGTCTCTCAGCAGATAAAGATTTTGCCGACCAACTTGACAGTGAGAAATGGCCTGTGCAAAAAGATAAGCTCTGCCAAATTATTAGCCAACACTCGCAGTCTCATTGGTGCGGTCTACTCGAAGGTAGCGATGCCTGTTTTGCCCCCGTTCTGGATCCTGACCAGGCAGCAAATCACCCTCACAACAGGGCGCGGCAGGTTTTTTCAACTCGAAACGATAATCTCGAAGCCAATCCGGCTCCGCGCTTTCGCAATCATCCTTTTACCACACCAGATAATGCCCGGGTGGTTACCTGTGATGAGGTCTTAGGACTCTGGTCTAGCCAGGCGCAAGTGCAACGGTAGCACTGCGTAGACCTCAGTGATCTAATCTGGTCAGCAGCCGCTGGGCTAACTTCAGATGAGGGATGTCGACCATTTGATTATCGAATCTCAAGGCACCCACACCGGGGTTTGCAGCAAATAATTCAACAAGTTTTTTAGCCTTGCTAATTTCGTCCTGAGTAGGTGAGAACGTCTGGTTAATAGGCTCAATTTGTGACGGGTGAATAGCCAATTTACCCGTGTAGCCCAGGCTCCGAGCAGAGCTACATTCTGTTTGCAGGCCCTGTACATTGCGAATATCAGCAAATACAGTGTCCAAAGCCTGCACGCCAAGCTGTCTTGCCTTAGCCAGGCAAAGGCTGCGAGCTAATTCGAACGGCGGCAAAAACTTGCCCTCGCAATCACGGTTTGCAGATGCACCCAATTCTGTGGCCAGATCTTCCGGCCCCCAGGTTAAAGCGACCAACCGGTTAGTACTGTTACTAATAGTATCAAAACCAAAAATACCGGCAGGAGTTTCCGCAGTTATTGCAATCACCTTGGTGTTGCCACGGACGACCCCATGAATAGCCTCCTGTTGATCTAGCAGATTGGATAGTTGTGTCAACTGGTCACCATCATCTAGTTTTGGCAACATAATAATATCCGGCCGAGCAGACATGACCGCGACCAAATCCTCATGCAGATGGGGGGTATCCATAGCGTTCACTCTTACCGCTAATGATTGCTGACCGGCAGTCCTATTGGTTAAAGCAGCCTGAACCAGCTTTCGTGCCTGAGATTTTTCAGACTCCAATACAGAGTCTTCCAAATCAAAAATTATAAGATCAGCAGACATTGAGCTAGCTTTGGCTAACATTTTTGCATTGCCGCCAGGAATAAAAAGCGCGCTTCTAAATTCATTCATAATAATCGACACTACTGTTAATGGATTATGCTTATGCCCGCGATACTAGCAGGATTTTTTACACCGCCTACTGTAGCAGAACTCTAAGCTGAACCGGCCGAAACAATCGCGCTTTGTATATCAGTAGCCTGCGGATTTCCTCGCAATGTCAGGCCACCGTTTACCTGCATATTCTCACCCGTGACAAAGGCTTCATCGCTAGCCAGCCAGAGCGCCGCAGCGGCTATATCATCTGAGGTGTTTAAGCGCCCTAACGGGACTCTTGATTGAAATACATCCACCAAACCAGGAAGTGCAAAACTACCCTCGGTCATCGGAGTCTTGGTGAAAGCGGGTGAAATAGAGTTGGCGCGAATACCATATTGGCCGTAATCGTTTGCCACACAGCGAACCAGCGCTTCGCCGCCAGCTTTAGTACCTATGTAGGCAGCATGATTATTCACTAGCGCCTTAGTCGTTGCCGAGGAGATATTTATCAAAGAACCACCGGATGGCGCGTTACTCATCATAGCTCTAACAAACTCCGCTAGAAAATAATGTACACCTTTAAATTGCAAATTAACTATAGTGTCTAACTCTTGATCGGTTAATTCCAGTGTAGGTTGCAATAGCCCCCAACCAGTGGCATTTACGGCAATATCTACCCTACCAAACTCCTGCTGAGCCCTCTCAGCTAGATGACGCACATCGTCATGACTAGTGATATCACACAGCGCATAAGTACCCCCCAGTTCAGATGAAAATGCCTTTAATACCCCCTCGTTACGACCACTAACTAATACAGTTGCTCCTTCGTCAACAAAGCGACGCGCTATGAGCTGAGCCATATTATCGCTGGTTGCGGCCCCTAAAATGACCGCTTTTTTACCCTCTAGACGCTTCATAACTCTCCTCCAGTTAAACTGTCTTGTAGGATAACCCAAGACTCACTTTGGCACCCCAATCAAAAGTGATCAGTCGCATTGGCAAAATTTGTCAATTATCCCGCTTGCCTTGCTCTGACATAAATGAAACAATCAAGAATGTTTAATATTTCGTCAGCCTCCCAAAACGCCTTAAGTCGCTCGAACCTGCCTGATTTATTGAAGAAGGTACAGGTTAATTCGATGTCCGACATCCATGACGCCGCCGCGGCATTGCAAGAGATTGGAAGTGAATTTGGATTCAAACTCGCCATGTGCGATGACATCTCTTCCCGAGAACCCCTAGTCGATAATGATGGTGTTGTTCTTAATGCCGATGTATTCGGCTGGGTGGAGGACCCAGAACGTTGGTGGGAGCAAAACAGTTTAGCCCTGCACAGCCCCATGGTCAGAGCCTGTCGCTATGAAAATGAGCCGTTTTGGTGTAACTCCGGAGGCTTTTATAGCCATAGTAGTAACCCCTACATCGAAAAGATTGAGTTAAAAACCTATTTTGAAGAAACCAATAGATTTCAATCTGCGATTCTCATCCCTATCCATCTTCCCTTTGGTCAGATTTCGGCCAATAGTATCCATTCATTAAATAAGGATAAAACTGATTTATCTAAAGAGTACGAGCTTTTCGCAGACTTCTTTGCGTTATTGTTCCGCCGCTTTATCTCTGGCTACGTGGCAGCCAAAAGAACCGTTCGACGTATTCCCTCGGACTGTGTTTTCTCCCGGCGGGAGGTGGAATGTCTCCACTGGGCAGCAATAGGTAAAACAGACAAAGAAATTGGCATGATTATCGGCCTCTCACACGCTACTATCCGCTATCATATGCAACGCGCTGGCGAGAAGCTCAATTCAGTCAATCGCTCCCAAACTATTTTCAAAGCAGGCCAACTGGGCTACTTAGGCGCCAATGACTAAAGTCATAGACTGAACACTATTAAAATAGTTATACCCTGAGATTAATTTAAAGGTTATCGTTGAGTACTGAGGTTAGCAATTTTGAGGGATGATTTAACTCCCGGATAAAAGGTGGAAAATTCAACGATGAAAAACCCTGATGAATCTATAAATTGGAGTGAGATTCGGGCGCAGAGTGCTCGAGAGTCCCAACGCAAACAGGTACACATGCTCAAGCATGGCAATCAAATGGCCGATAGTCCATTGCCACTGCACAAGTCAGTATATATCGATGAAAGTCGTTTCGACGCTGAACAGAAACATATCTTTTTGTCGCAACCATTGGTTGCATGCCTATCTGGCGACATTCCCAATCCAGGCGATACGATACTCTTTGATGCTGCTGGGCCATCGATTTTGGTTTCTCGAGGAAAAGACGGCGAAGCGAGGGCCTTCCTAAATATGTGTACCCACAGGGGTGCTAAATTAATTGAGGAAGCGGAGCCCTGGACTGGTGTAAAAAATAGACTTACCTGTCCATTCCATGCATGGACCTTCGATAACACTGGCCGACTAATAGGACAACCGGGTAAAGCCGGCTTTGAAAATTGTAAGGAGGGTGGGCGCGATCTAATTGAACTTCCCTGTGCCGAGCATATTGGTCTCGTTTTTGTAAAGGCCGATCCGGACGCCAGTCCTATAGATGCAGAAGCCTTTCTTGGCGACTATGCTGACATACTTTCGCAACTAGAATTGTGGCGAGCAGAGCCGGTTAAAAAAGGCATACTTACGGCGAATTCTAACTGGAAATTTGCGCTGGATACCTACGGTGAGAGTTACCACTTTGGCACATTGCATAAAACTACCCTTGCCCATACTAACTACACAGACAAGCAAGTTTTTGAAACCTTTGGTAAGCACCATCGCATTGAATTCCCAAAGTTGGCAACTGGTAACTTAATTGATACAGATGAAAGTGAATGGCCGGAAACAATCTATGGCGGAGTCCATTATCTATTCCCCAACACTATAATATTTTTTGGTGCCGTTGCCGATAACGTATTTTTCACCCAGGTTTTTCGTTTGTTTCCAGATGGCGTAGGTAAGACTCGCTGTCAATTTGCAGTCTATGCACCTTTCGGCATTGAGTCCGATCTGCACAAGGGCAGCTGCATCGCTGCCTTTGATGCTACTGCCACTGTTGTTCAGGAAGAAGACTATAGAGTGGCATCTCACGGCTATGCCAATCTGCTAACTGCTCCCGATGATCACCATATTGTTTTAGGTGCCAACGAATGGGCGCTACAGGTTGTCCACCAGCATATTGCCAACGTAATAGGCATGCCACTCAAATAAATCTAGTGAGTGGCCTCAGATCGAAGGGATTGTCTTGGTGCTATTATTTTTTTTAGCAAAAATTAACTGTCGACTTCTGAAAAATCTGTAATCGCAAAATCAAACCGAATTTCAACTATGCACTATCAAAACAGTGTATTGGTTGGATTCGTTGTGGACGCTATGCTGACGTTAGAATAAGGAGAACTAACGATGTCAACAGTATCAGTTGTAGGCGCGACAGGTAGGCAGGGTCTTGCCCAAATCAATCAACTACTAAAACAGGGCTATGATGTCCGCGCCTTGTCACGCAGTAAGTCACCTAACTTGGGCGAATTCACAGACAGAGTTCACTCACGATATTTAGATATTGAAGACGAGTCTACTATTGAAGACGCCGTAGACGGTTCTCAATTTGTATTTTATAACCACCCGCTAAATCTTAATTCTAAGCGCGAGCAGCTTTGCACTAACCTTGGCAATGCTTGCAAAAATGTCGGGGTGGAAAGATTGGTCTGGAACACGGCTAGTTGGATACCAGATCGTCCGGGTAACTCACACACATACACAGGCAACACCAGAGGCATTAATGCACTCTGGGCTACTGGTGTGCCCAGCACCGTATTCGGTGCCGTGCTATTTATGGACAATCTTCTCACCGACTGGGCTAGACCCATGTTAATGAATGAGAAAAGGTATATTTATCCCCATGCACCAGATATTGGTGCCAACTGGATTAGTCTAGATGATGTTGCGAAAATTATGATGGCATCATTGGATAGACCCGACATGGTTGGCAGCTGGCTAAATATTGGCGGACCCGAGCGACTGACTGGCGCAGAGGTAGCAGCGACTCTTTCAACCGTTCTTGGGTTCGAACTTGACTACGACCCCTGTACGCCCGAGGAGTTTTCAGATCTCCTAGTGGCGGCTATGGGCGATTCTGTACCAAAAGAAAACAGGAAGGGTTTTGCAAGTTACATATCAGAGGTATATCACTATAACAATAATGCACCCACGACTCCGTTTTCTGTCAATACAGAATATATGCTAGAGCGCTTACCAGAAATTAAACTAGAAACCTTTGCATCCTGGGCACGCAAACAGGACTGGTCGGGTAGTAGTAGCATTCGCCCTTCGGGAGGCTAGCCCGCAGATAAAAAGATTTCAGCCAATCAATGCATTGTTAAAATTAAACAACAGGATAGTTAATCAATACCAATATGACCAATCTACTGACTTATCAAGTATATGAGAACGTTGCAGTTGTAACCATAGATTCACCTCCAGTTAACGCTCTTGGCATTGATGTGCGACAGTCAATTGTTGAAGGCTTTAAGCGAGCATCTGCAGATGTCAATGTTCAGGCTATAGTGCTAGCCTGCGATGGACGAACATTTTTTGCTGGTGCCGATATACGAGAATTTGGTAGCAAACCAAAATCGCCCATTTTGCCTGAAGTGATCGCCTTCATTGAATCCAGCCCAAAATTAACAATTGCCGCACTCCATGGAACACCGCTGGGTGGCGGATTGGAAACTGCCTTGGCCTGCCACTACCGTATTGCCTTAGCTGGTACACGAATGGGGCTGCCAGAAGTTAATCTAGGGCTGCTTCCTGGTGCTGGCGGCACACAAAAACTGCCGCGCCTGGTCGGTATCCCTGCGGCACTGGAAATAATTACCAGTGGTAGACAGATAAAAGCTGATGAGGCCCTCAAACTTGGAATCATTGACCGAGTTTGTGAAAGCGACAACATAGTTGCCAGTGCCATTAGCTACGCCAAAGAATTAGTGGATCAAAATGCGACCCGCACCCTGGTCTTAGATCGCAATGAAAAAACAGCAGAACATCGCGGAAAGAGCGAAGTCTATGATGCATTCAGGGCCAAAAATGCCCGGCGTTTTCGAGGTTTTAAATCAGTAGAAAATATTATCAAAGCTATCCAACTCGCCGCTGATTTACCCTACGAACAGGGTCTAAAGCGTGAGCGTGAACTGTTCACGGAATTACAGCAGAGCCGAGACTCCTCTGCGCAACAGCATGTATTCTTTGCGGAGAGAGAGAGCAGTAAGGTCCCTGACATTCCAAGAACTACACCGGTACGCCCTATAGATGCTGTCGGTATTATTGGTGCTGGAACAATGGGTGGCGGGATCGCCATGAATTTCTTAAACGCCGGAATTCCAGTAACCTTAATCGAACAAAAACAAGAAGCGCTAGACCATGGCATTAGTATCATTAGGAAAAACTACCAACGCTCAGTTAAAGCAGGCCGTATGACCGAGGAGGCCTTAGAGGCTCGTATTACGTTAATTACACCATCGCTAGACTATGCTGACCTAGCGTCTGTAGACCTTATTATAGAGGCTGTATTCGAAACTATGGAGATCAAGAAAGAGGTCTTCAGTAGCATTGATGCCGTGGCTAAACCGGGTTGTATACTTGCCTCAAATACATCCTATCTCGATCTGGATGAAATTGCAGGTGCCACTTCGCGCCCCCAGGATGTCATCGGTCTGCACTTTTTTTCGCCGGCCAATGTTATGAACCTATTAGAAGTCGTGCGCGGTGAGCATTCAGCTCCAGAGGTTATCAATACGGGTATGCGTCTGGCCAAAATTATAGGGAAAACCCCCGTGCTCTCAAAAGTTGGCTGGGGCTTTATTGCCAATCGAGTCATGAAGGTGAGAGGTTACCAGACAGATAACCTTATTCTCCAAGGCATCAATCCCGAAATCATTGACAAAGTGATCTACGATTATGGTTTTGCTATGGGCCCTATTGCAATGAAAGATTTAGTTGGGCTAGATGTGCTCGGTCGCGATTCTAATGAGCGTACGGTAGAAAGTGTTTTAGTGGACATGGGGCGGCTGGGCCAAAAGAAAAATGGCGGCTACTATGACTATGATCAAAATCGTCAAAAGACACTTTCCCCATTAGCCTTGGAGGTTATTAGAGAAGTCGCAAAGGAAAAAGGTATAGAGCCAGTTCTCGCAGATGAGGCAGAGATATTAGCCCGACTTCTTTACCCAATAATTAATGAGGGAGCAAAGGTGCTTGATGAAGGCATAGCCATGCGCAGCTCCGATATTGATATTGCCTGTATCAAAGGTTACAACTGGCCAGTCTACAAAGGCGGGCCAATGTTTTGGGCCAACAGTATTGGCCTCGACAGAGTGCTGAAAAAACTAGAGGAATTTGAGCAACGATTCGGCAGTGCGTTTACCCCCTCTCCCTATCTTGTTCGCTTGGTAGAGGAAGGCAAAGAATTCTAGGATGTCACTCGCAATCTAATCAAAAAAACAATCCAAGAGCCTCCTTAAGGAGTGCTCTTAGGTGCAGTATCACTAGCTAACCATTTATTTAAAGTCTCGTAAAAGTGGCGCAGCTTTGACTCCTGATAACTGGCTAAGATCACTTCGCCCTTAGGGTGGTTGTGAAGTCCTTTTTGAACCATTGGGTGATTCAAAGCGTCCTGATTGAACACTTTCAATAGGTACCCCATAAAATCTGGCGCCTCAGTGTAGTCATCATCAAGATCTAGGAACGTCATCTTAGCTGGCGCTGGGCGCTCTTGCCCCTCGGGTACAGGCACCATATACATAACCTCATGGAGAGACTGTTCCGGGTTATCACCATCTGGCCTGAAACGATAGAAAATCGGATTGAAGTCACCCCATGGACTCAGGTTTGGAAACAGATTATAGAAAATCGCCTCATTAAAATCAGAATCACTTATTTTATCTATGGCATCGCCAAAGGAGGGTCTAAATTGATCTCTCATCATTGCCGCTCTAGCCTGACGATATACATAGGGCGAGTCTGGGTCAGTGGGATAGCTGTCGGGCATATCTTCTTCCCCCGCCTTTATCTTGCCGCCTATCCAATCACAGAGATGTGGGTCAGCTGATTGCATCTCGCCTTCAATATAGTTAGCTGCCATATCAAACACACCGGTTTTACCATTTCTGTCAGTTACCTCAACACGATTTTCTTCAATGCGTCTGTAGGTATGGCCGCTAATTGGGTGGCAAAAACTTTGGAACACCTTGCCATCAGGAAATGCATTGTAATCTGGATCATGATGATCAATATGAGGACTTGGTGGCCCAGAGGCCGAAATCGCCCGCGAATAATTTCCCCATACATCATATTTAGAGTTTGAGTCTGCGAAAGTCGGCAACAGCTCAGGGTGAGTTCCAACCACATGATAACTTTCCATAAAGGCGTCTTGAGCTACCTTCCAATTGCAGGGCAAACGTTTGACCAAATGCGCAGCTTTATAGCGCTGTGAAAACGGTGCATTGAAATGGCGATCAAAGTCACCCATAAAATCTTCCAGAGATTCGCAGTCGGGATCAGGATTAATAAATACAAACCCACCCCAGTGGCCAACACTAATATTTGGCAGTGCGTACTCGTCTTTAGAGGTCGCTATAGTTGGGAAGTCCCACTCGCAGGGGACCTCTTTTAACTTACCATCAAGGGTCCATGACCAACCATGAAACGGACAGCGGATAACTTTGAGACCTTTGCGATGATTGTCGCAAAGTTGCCGCCCACGATGTAGACAGGCGTTGGGGAATGCTTTGACCTCATCCTCTGACGTTCTAACAATCATAAATGACAAGCCAGCAATGTCGTAGACATGGGTATCACCTACATTGGGAATATCATCTTCGTGGCATGCCATCTGCCAGACCCGCTTCCATAGGCGTTCGACTTCGAGATCATGTTCTTCTTGCGTGAAAAAACGCCGGACATCGACTTTAGTAACCCCAGGCTCCATTGGCGAGTCTTCCAAATAAACCGCCGGAGGTGGCACTGCATCTCCACTAGCAAGCTCGTTGTAACTGATTCCGTTTGAGCGATCTTTTCCTGTTACTGTTTCAACCATAGTCTAAAAACCTTTTCATGTGGGTGTCATACAAGACCACGTATTCACTGGGCTGTGTATCTTCATAAATATTCAATTTCTTACAAACTCTCGTGCGCCTGCGCATCTTCCTCGACCTTCGAAGACATTGCCTGCGCAGTCCATAAATAATAGAAACAACCAATAATCGACGCTCCGATACAGACAGTAATTAATGCATAGTTTAGGGACTTAGCACCATATTCAGCAGCCAGTGAGTCGCTTAAAATCCCCACTAATAGAGGGCCAATTGCCGCGCCCATAATACTATTAATCATCAATGCAAAGGATGAGCCAACAGCGCGCTCACCGGCACCAAGGGCAGATTGCAGCACAGATATAGTAGCACCTTGAGGAATCATGAAAACAAAATAGGCCACCACAAAATAAGCGAGAAAAACTTCAAATGTAGTTGCCGTAACGCAGAACCAAAGGGCTAAGGTCACAATGATAACGGCGATAGCTGGAATCCATGCGCGCCATCGAGCATCATACTTGGCCATGTAATCAGTGAGATAGCCCCCTATAAGAGGCCCCGGTACACCAGCGGCAATATAAGTAAGACCTAGATATAAACCAACCTTGCTCATAGGTATCTCGAAGTTACGTAGCATGATAGGTGCCAGCCAAAATGCCATTGCATATCCGATCATAGTTAACATTGCAAAAGACATGCTAATGCGAATATAGACAGAGTTAGTGGCAAGCGATTTAAGCGTATTTTTTATATCCTGAGCCTGCTTATCGCTTTCTTCCCCGGCATCTAAACGCCCCCGCTGAGGCTCTTTTACCGTCAAGAAAAAGAGTATGCCCAGCAGCACGCCAGGTATACCAAGCACTAAAAAAGTGGTGCGCCAACCAAACATTTCGCCGAGGATCCCGCCTATTATAAGGCCGCCGCCCGTACCCAGCGCTGCACCGACCATGTATACACCCATGGCTCGGGCCCTTTCACTGGGTTTAAAATAGTCAGCAATCAACGAGTAGGTAGGAGGACTGCCTCCAGCTTCACCCACACCCACACCGAGACGGGCTAAAAACAAACTGTAAAATCCAACCGCCGCACCACACAGAGCAGTCATACCGCTCCAAAGAATTACTGCGAGTGATAGGATGTTTTTGCGATTGCCAATATCTGCCCACCTAGCAATGGGAAAACTCATCAATGCGTAAAATAATGCGAAGGCTAAGCCAACTAACAAACCAACCTGGGTGTCAGAAAGACTAAAGTCGGCTTTGATGTCTTCCATTAGAATAGACATGATCAATCGATCAGCTATATTAATCAACGATACCAGTGTCACCATAATTAACACATAGTATCGGTAGTAACTGCGCATACGGTATTCCTTTGAGCTGACAAAAATTCTGCCTTGATCCAGGCAATGACGTTTAGTAGATTAATTATTAATCATCACTGTCCAGCAAGCCATCAACGCCGCAACCTCAGCCTTTCGCCCAATACTTGGGTTTCACTTAGACGCAGAACTAGAGCCAGTAAAACATAGCAACTGACTCCAAGATAGTCACAACAATAACCTTAAAATAGATATGGCGGTATAGCGATTTTAATAGGGAATAAGCAGGAACTTCCGCGACTTAGTCGTTGGCGCCTAAAAATCCTAGCTGCCCAGCTTTAAACGTGGTTTGAGCACGATTTACCGCATTTAACTTCTCGCCAGCACGCTGCATGTGGTAGCGAATAGTCGCGTGAGAAAGATCAATGATCATACCGATTTCTTTATCTGTTTTACCTATCGCGGCCCAGTGCAGGCATTCGACCTCCCGACGCGATAGAATAAAGTCTGATGGAATGCGGCGAGTCGTTCTTTTAGCCGCCACATAGCCAGAGATAAAACGGCGAATCAAAAGCGCAAAGAAATCAGCGTAGAGTTCATACTCTTTAGCCAAGTTTTTATTTTCTGGGTCGAGAGAGTGGATGCTGTTGGCTGATATTTGACCAAAGGGTAAGTGAATAGGGATTAGAACGGCAGACTGAAAGCGATTAGCCTCTCCAAAATAGGCTTTCAGGTCGATTTTTTCAATATAGGGATTATGAGCATGGCCATAGAAGCCATCAGAGTTACACCAAAAGGGTTCATTTTCATAGCGACATGCCCGCACCATGGGACTGCTTAACGCTAGACTATTTTCCTCCCACCAGCGCTCTGTATCCTGTACCCAGCCAAAAACATCGGCATTTAAAACAACGCCATCAGCATCAACTAGGGGTTCCCGGGAAGATATATCATCGCATAACGCCAGTTTTAACCCGTATTCTTGTCCTATAGCCTGCAATGCAACGGCGGCATCATTGATGTCCGCCATAGAATTAATCTGCACACTATCTAGAATTTCAGGGAGGTCTGAGCGACTCAGCGCGCCGACTCCCGCCACATGTTTATCTAAACCCATATCCCATCCTTTTTTTGTAACAGCTAAAGTATAGCTTTTAAATAGCCCCTAATAGGAAGATGTGCTAATTACCCCAAACGCGACCATATAAACAGATTTGATACCAAGATAATAGTACTCTGAGGCGAGCAATTCTCCCCCCTTTACTCTCCTGCTAGTTGTTTTGCTAGGCAAAGAACGCTAGGTTTAGATATTAATTTTAGTGAGTAAAAGTATACTTCATACATACTTTTTCAGTACGGATGTTGACATGTTATCTACCAAAGGCCTCTATTCAATTGCCCAGACAGTTAGGCGAAGAGCAAAAGACTTGGGTGACAGCACCCTTTTCTATTTTAAAGGTCATACAACCACGTTTTCTGAGTTTCACAACCTTAGTAGTCAAACTGCAAATGGCATGCTTAGCGAAGGGATTCAGGCAGCCGATCGCATTGCTTTTCTGGGCAAAAATTCACCAGTTTATTTCGAATTAATTGCCGCCGCAGCCAAGATTCGGGCAGTTGTCTCACCATTAAATTGGCGTCTCGCTGGGCCGGAGCTGGAATATGTACTAAACGATTCTGGGGCTAAATTAATTTTTGTGGCCAGCGAATTTCGTGATGTACTTTTGAAGATACAGCCATCGTTGAGCGCTTGCCCCAAGATTTTTCTAATTGACGGTGAGGATGAGGGAACGCCATCTTACGCTAAATGGCAAGGGCAGTTCCCTGAGACTGATCCTGGCCAAGATATTTCTGCTGATGATCCTGTGTTGCAACTTTATACATCAGGCACTACCGGGCGCCCCAAGGGCGCAGTATTGACCGATAGAATGATGCTGGCGCTGCGTGGACAGGAAGAAGGTGACATTTTAGAGCCTTGGCAGCAATATGCGCAGGGCGAAACCGGACTGCTAGCCATGCCTTGCTTTCATGTTGGCGGTACCGCGTTTGGTTTGAGTATCATGCATAGCGGTGCCAGGGTTTTAATTTTGGAGGAATACGATCCCAGTCAAACCCTAAGGCTCATTGAAGAATACAAAATTGGTAAGATTTTCATGGTGCCTTCGACATTACAGATGTTGTTGAAACATCCCAATTTTGGTGAAACTGATTTTTCAAGCCTGCAGTTTATCTTTTATGGCGCCTCGCCGATCCCGCTAGAACTTATGCGCGAAGCAATTACCGAAATTGGCTGTGGATTTGTGCAGATGTATGGTATGACAGAAAGCGGCGGCACCATTGTTGCGCTTTCACCAGAAGACCATATACCAGACACACAAGACAAGCTTGCTCTCAAACGTATGCGTTCAGTCGGCAATGCCATACCAGGGGTCGAGATAAAAATTGTTGGTCAGCAGGGAGAAACCATTGCCAACGGAGAAATTGGTGAGATAGCCACGCGCTCGGTTAAAAATATCAGAGAGTATTGGAACCTGCCTGAAGCCACGAAATCTGCCTTTGATAAAGAGGGATGGTTGCTAACGGGAGATGCGGGTTATCTGGACGATGATGGTTACCTTTATATGCATGATCGAGTCAAGGACATGAT
This sequence comes from SAR92 clade bacterium H921, assembly GCA_025153755.1. Lineage (GTDB taxonomy): Bacteria > Pseudomonadota > Gammaproteobacteria > Pseudomonadales > Porticoccaceae > HTCC2207. The sequence goes on along the minus strand of JAOALD010000004.1, from coordinate 119,986 downwards.
TATTTCCGGTGGAGAAAACGTCTATCCCGCCGAAGTCGAAGATGCTATTTATGCACATCCCCAAGTTTTAGATGTCGCCGTTGTTGGTGTGCCAGATGATAAATGGGGTGAGGCGATAAAAGCATTTGTGGTACTCAACGAAGGTTCCAGCATTAGTGCCGAAGACATAATCGAATTTTCACGCACTCGTATCGCAAAATTTAAATGTCCAAAATCTATCGATTTTATTGACGTACTCCCACGCAACATGTCGGGAAAGATTTTACGGCGAGAGCTGCGTGACCCCTACTGGGAAGGCAAAGAAAGAGCAGTCAATTAAAGCTCCTGAGGTGCATCACAAAATCTAAGACTGAGCGACTTAAATTGCGCAAGTAAGATTGTTGGTCCCCTATCTAAATAGCTACCACTCAGGGGCTTTTAAACTAACACTTTCGCGTATCGCTTCTATTTTTCAGTGTGGCAAAATATGATTTCAAATGTTGGACAATCCAGCATTAAACTAAATGGTGAATAACCCACGTGAATTTTGACTTATCTGAAACTCAAAGACTATTTCAGTCAACAACAGAACGGTTTTCTAGTGCCGTTGACGTGGCCACACGCCATTCTATTAGGAGGCTAGATGGCGGTTACGACAAAGATCGCTGGCGCCAACTGGCCGAGCTGGGACTACTGAGCATTGGGGCAAGCGCAGAATTTGATGGGCTCGATGGTTCACTCACTGATTTAAGTGTTATTGCTGAAACCCTTGGCCTTCACAACGCCCTAGATCCGTGGCTGGAAAATGGCGCATTCCCCATACGACTTGGCAATCTTGCTGGTGATAAGGCATTTACTTCTGCATTGCTCGACGGCAGCCAACTGGTCTCAGTCGCTTTTGCAGAAAAAGCCACACGCTATGGGCTAATGCCACAGAGTACGACTTTTACATCTGATGATAATAGCGGCTATCTTTTAAACGGAAATAAACACTTTGTTCAGACCGCAGCACTTGCAGACACGTTGCTTGTTACGGGTACGTTCAAGGGCGAATTCTCAATCCACTGCGTTGCCGCTAATAGCGATGGTATCGAAACTCAGTATTACCGTCTCGCCGACGGCAGTCAGGCCGGCGCTATTACGTTTAATCAAGTAAAACTGGGCTCAGATTCGCGGCTAGATATCAGTTTTGAACAGTTTCAAGATGTCGTTGCTGAGTTAAATGTTCTTTGCTGTGCCGAAATGATAGGTTTAAGTCAGTTATTACTCAACAACACCATAAACTACGTCAAAGAGCGCAAACAGTTCGGTGTGGCTATAGGCTCGTTTCAAACTATTCAGCATGGGCTAGTCGACTGTTACAGCGAACTGGAACAGATGCGTTCACTTCTGTTTAAGACTTTGTTGTCAGATGAAAATACTGGAGTGCAATGGCATGCAGATACCATGGGCACAAAAGCTTTTATCGGTGAGCGAGCCGACCTTATTGCACGCACAGCAGTGCAGTTTCACGGCGCCATGGGCATCACAGATGAGGTTGATGTCGGTCATGCTATGAAACGAATCATGTTGCTGTCACGCCTTTTTGGGGACTCTGCCAATCACCTTAAATACTACGCGAGGAACTCATGACTAAACATTTACAACCTATAGCAGAGGGACTTTGGAGCGATGATGAACAACCACATTTGCTCGGTGGTCAGGCACCTGATGGAAAGATTTATTTTCCCATTCCAGAGGGCGACTCTGGTAAAAATTTAGATATCATTAAACTATCTCGTCAGGGTACTCTCTGGTCATTTACTCGACAAGATTTTCGTCCTAAATCACCCTACGATGGTCCTGAAGAATTCACGCCATTCCTACTAGGTTATGTTGAATTACCAGGGCAAATAATCGTAGAGTCGCACATCGTTGAAACCACTCTTGAAGAATTAAAAATAGGCATGGCCATGGAATTTGTAATAACTCCATTCGATGATACACGTTCTACTTATGCGTTCAGACCGGAGCAGCAATAATGAGTAAGGTTTATATTATCGGCGCAGGCATACATCCATTTGGACGTACCGACGAGCGCTCAGGACGCGACCAGGGCGTTTTTGCTGCCCGCCAGGCACTTGAAGATGCTAACTTAGAATGGCAAGACATTCAGTTCGCCAGCGGTGGGTCAATCGCCGCGGGAAATGCCGATGTTATGATCAATGATCTAGGCCTGACGAGTGTCCCCTTTATTAATGTATTTAACGGGTGCGCAACCGGTGGCAGCGCCCTCTCCACAGCACAAAATGCAATTGCCTCTGGCCATTGTGACCTAGCTATGGCCGTTGGTTTTGATAAACATCCCCGCGGAGCTTTTAATGCCAATCCGAGTTCCTTTGGCTTACCAGACTGGTATGGTCAGACCGGAATGATGTTAACCACACAGTTTTTTGCTCTAAAGCTTCAGCGCTATATGCAATTGCATGGTATCAGCAGAGAGGCACTGGGACGTGTCGCAGAAAAAGCATTTCGTAATGGGGAGCGTGCCGACCATGCCTGGCGTCGCACGCCAATGGATATAGACACAATTTTAGATTCACCAATGATTAATCATCCACTATCTAAATTTATGTTTTGCGCCCCTGCTGAAGGCGGCGTTGCATTAATTCTAGCCAGCGAGAAAAAGGTTCGTGAATTGGGCTCAAATGCGGTGGGCATTGCTAGCGTGGCTATTCGAAGTCGACCACCTGGGTCATTTGAGGTCTACGCACCCTCAACAGATATTGTCGATGGTGGTAAGCCCACGACATTAGCTTCAAAGGCAGCTTTTGAGATGGCCGGGATTGGTCCTGAAGATATCGATATTGCTCAGCTTCAAGACACTGAATCCGGGGCCGAAATTATGCATATGGCCGAAAATGGATTTTGCAAAGATGGCGAACAGGAACAGTGGTTAGCCGAGGGGCGCACAGAAATTGACGGGGCTCTGCCGATTAACACCGATGGTGGCTGTATTGCCTGTGGTGAACCCATAGGTGCAACCGGACTTAGACAGGTTTATGAAAATGTCACCCAATTGCGGGGTCGTGCTGGATCAAGGCAGGTCAATGGAAACTTAAAAACAGCTTACAGTCATGTATATGGAGCACCCGGGCTTTCCGGCGTAGCCATATTAGAAGTCTAATGCTCACACGTTTATCGTTTAAAGGGTCCTAATATGGATATGAATCTATCAGCAGAGGACATTGAGTTCCGCGATGAAGTGCGAGCGTTTCTGAATGAAAACCTCACTGACTCGTTGCGAACCGGTCTAGCGCGAACTCCAGGCGTGTTCGTAGAACCAGACATAAGTCTGGCTTGGCATAAAATCCTGTATGAAAAAGGCTGGATTACTCATGGCTGGCCGGTTGAAGATGGCGGCATGGGTTGGACGCCAATGCAAGCCTATATTTATGAAAAAGAAGTCGCGCTGGCAGGTGCTCCTAAGCCAGCGCCAATCAGCTTACAACTTATAGGGCCGGTACTATGCAGATACGGGACTCCAGCGCAAAAACAACGCTTTATTCCGCGCATAAGATCTGGCGAAGACTTTTGGTGTCAAGGCTATTCTGAACCCGGTAGCGGCTCTGATCTGGCCTCCCTATCTATGCGTGCCACCCAAGATGGTGACAAGTATGTGCTCAACGGTTCTAAAATTTGGACTACCCATGCGCAGCATGCCAACTGGATATTCTGTTTAGTTAGAACCGACACAGCAGCCAAAAAACAGGCGGGAATAACCTTTCTGTTGGTACCGCTTGATCAACCCGGTGTTAAGGTGACTCCTATAGTATCGATGTCCGGTGACCATGAAGTGAATCAGGTGTTTTTTGATAACGCAGAGACATCAGTCAACAACAGAGTTGGCGAAGAAGGCCAGGGCTGGGAAATAGCAAAGTTCCTATTACAAAATGAGCGCGGTGGAAGTTGCTTTGCGCCAAAACTACTGGTCAATATCTCCAATTTGAAAAAATATGCGGCGAGTTATACTACCGCTGATGGCAATAGCCTGGCCAATGATCCAGACTTTGAGGCCCGCCTGGCAAAATTGAAACTGCGTGCCCATGCACTTGAATTCACCGAACTGCGAATCCAGGCTGATATTGCCAACGGACGACCTGCCGGACCACAGACCTCATTGACCAAACTAATATCGTCAAATCTGGCGCAGGACGTGCAGACCCTGCATAATGACCTATTTGCCTATGAGGGTTTACAGTTGCCATCAGAACGACCACTTTATCATGATGATGCCCCTACCCCAGTAGGTAGTGAGGCTGGTCAGACCTCTCTGGCAGCCTATCTCAATGGTCGCGCTGCTACTATCTATGGCGGAAGTGATCAGGTACAAAAAAACATAGTCGCCAAGAGAATTCTTCAGTTGTAGTTGTAGCTTTAATGTCAACATAAAACCCAAAGGAGATTAATATGTCACAGTCCGCACTTTCTCAAGTAGCCGTTCCTAATTTCGGCGAAATATTATCACCATTCATCAGCAAGGTTCCTGAAGGTGCAGTACCGAATTTTCTGGCGCTTCTCGAGCGAGGTGCCGCGGAACGCTACCGGAAATGGGCTCAACAGCTACCTGCATTTAGCGAGGGTCTTTTAGAATGTTCGGCAAGCGAAGATAAAATCGCCGATATTATTGAGTCATTATTTCTAATCGATGATCAGTTGAGATCTGAGATACAGGTTCCTCTTCCCGAGGCACGTGATGTTTACTACAGCGTGTTCAACGGCCTGCCCCTGGCCGATCAGCTAAGCATTCAAGCTGATGCCGAACTGCAGGGCGCTGAGGCATGGCGAGTTATGGTTAGCGATGACAACCCTGAGGTGATTAACCAGGGCCTCAAGCAATGTATGATGCTGGAAAAAGCCAGCTCTGCTTACCTCTACAGCATCATTAACGATGTTCGAGCAATGGAGTAGTATTTAGCTACTCCATGCTTGATTTAAACGCGGAATTAGATCCCTAAACTCGGCTCCAGTCCTGACGTGCGGCCCATTGTTCATAACTGGTAAGTTTCACTGGCAATAGGTCTGCAAAGCTTTGTGGATCTATGTCTAATGGTGATTGCGGCTGTGCGTTATACCAGCTATAGAAACTCGCCATACCGTTATAGATACTCTTTGGCTCTATATCACGAGACCCAGTCACCAACTCACTCATATTTTGCGCAAAAGTAGTCGGCGCAATACTATTAAATTGCACTGTTCTCCCACTGGCTGTACTAATTTTTTCAGCGACCTGAAAACCGGTTAAAGCCTCTGGCCCACCGACAGGAATAGTCTTGTTTCTCAATTCGGGAGTTACTGCGGCATAGGCGCTCAATCGGGCCAGGTCATCCAGACAGATCCAGCTCACCTTTAAATCTTCTTTGGCCGGATAAACAAAGGTGTCCTTGTGCACGATCGTAGGCTTGCACCAGACACGAATCATATTGTCCATAAATACAGCGGGTCGCAGAATCACATAATCAACACCACAGTCTCTAAGTGCTTCTTCAATTCGGCGACGACCATCATGGGCACTTATACCGAGATCGGTATCCGCCACATAGCAGCTAGTATTGAACACAATTTTCTTGAGGCCGGTGGCTGCAGCAGCAGCGCCAATATTGCGCCCAAATTCAGCGGCGAGCGCTTCATCAAACACAAAAGGTAAATGCATTGCCACCGAATCTACCTGAGCAAATGCCGCCTCCAGAGAACTCTGATCCATAATATCTGCAGTAACAACGGGTATATCTGGATAGACTGAGTCCTTCATTGCATCTAGACGTCGAACACCGGCAACCGGCGTCACGCCCAGATCCAAAAGGGCTGCGATAAGAGGCAGACCCTGATCACCAGACGCTCCCAGCACCAATACTTTTTTAATATCTTCGGGCATTATTCATCACCTATTTCCGCCGCAATCTGGGCCGTATCAAAATAATGGATCTGCAATTCAGCCACTTTGCCTTCTCTGATATAACCCAGTTCGGTGACTGTTTGTGAGAATCGCTTGCCGGTTTTTTTCGACACCAGAGTCAGATCAACAATAACCGCTGCCCATTCAATTCCTCCGATCACTTCTTTGATCACTGGTGAGAACACATCAAAATGTGACACCACTGCGGGATATAGCCGCTGCATCGCATCTTTACCTTCCCAAACACCACCGTAAGGAAGCGAGTCAGGCTCAATAACTTTGAAATCCTCAGTCATCATTGCCATAACTCCCTCCCAATCCTGCTCTCCCATGCGCTGATACATCGTGCCTAGCACTTCTGCTGCTGTCATTGACATGCCTAACTCCTTAATGAGTAATTCGTTATAAAATTGGATTAAAATTGAACCCGCTTGGTAAAGCCGCCGTCAATTATAAGATTTGCGCCTGTGGTATACGGACTTGCCGGACTAGAAAGAAACACAATCGAGTTGGCAACTTCCTGTGGCTCTCCAAGCCTACCCATTGGCATCTGAGCTAATATACCAGCATAAAAATCTTTCATGCTAGCCTTGATTGCTTCCCAGTTACCAGTTGGGTATTCGATTGGCCCCGGAGATACGCAGTTTACACGGATACCTTGGGGAGCTAGCGCCTGACTTAGCTGCGAGCCATAGGTAATCATTGCAGCCTTGATTGCATTGAAGGCCTGGGGAGCAAGAAATGTCTCCACTGCCGCTGTAGAGGACATAAAGATAATTGAGCCGCAGTCAGATTGAGCCAGAACTGGGGTCAGCACATCAACAGCCAAGGTCGCACCTTTGATATCAAGATCCAGACAGCGATCCCAGTCTCCAGTCGCACCCTGCCCTGAGGCACTTGCAGTATGAATAAATATATCGCAGCCACCTAGGTCCTGCACTGCTTTTTCTAACCAGGCAGAGTAACCCTCTGCATTTCCAGTCATATCTAGCTCAGTGCCAAACACCTTTCCTGGACCAGCGCTATCAATCGCCTGCTGAGCAGCCGCAACCCGCTCTGGGTTACTAGAGAAAAAGGCTATATCACAACCTTCTGCTGCATATGTTTTAAGAGAAGCTAACCCCAAACCATGTGAGCCGCCATTCATTATTACTTTTTTACCTTTTAATCCAAGATCCATATTGCACCCGCTAAGATTTTTATTGAGTAACGGCATCGTTCCCGCACCGCTATGTGGCTAAATAAATGCCTCAGGGGTAACAGCAACCTAGTCTGTTTAGATAGGCTTTTAGTAACCACAAGGCTTTAAATAGTTTCTATAATCACGACATATTAACTGTTCCACAATTAGCAAAAATAACAGGATTGAATATGAATCGATTAGACGGAAAAATCGCCATTGTCACCGGTGGCTCCAAAGGGCTTGGGGAAGCCGATGCCCGATTATTCGTTGCCGAAGGCGCAACCGTTATTATTACTGATATAGACGATGCAGCGGGCGAAAAAATTGCTGCTGAACTTGGCCCAAAAGCAGAGTACCACCATCATGACGTGAGAGATGAGCAACGCTGGATTGAGTTAATCGCAGATGTGGTTAAACGTCATGGTGATCTGCATATTTTAGTCAACAATGCTGGCGTAGTGATCCCTGGCTCGATTGAATTACAGACCACCGAAGACTACGACTTTATTATGGACGTGAGTGCCAAAGGTACCTACTTTGGCTGTAAGCACGCTATTCCTGAAATGAAAAAGTCTGGCGGCGGATCAATCATTAATATGTGTTCCATTGCCTCTGTGCAAGGGGAAGACGGCATTTTAGGCTATGCTGCAGCCAAAGGTGCCGTGCAAGGCATGACTTTATCTATAGCCGCCTACTGCGCCAAGGGCCAGACAAATATTCGCTGTAACAGCCTACATCCATCCAGTATTCTCACGCCAATGGTTGAAAATATCAGAGCTCTTGTGGAAGCTACGCGAGCACAGGATACGGAGACAGACTTCAGCAACAGACAATTGGTCCCAATGGAAGAACTGGGAGAGCCCAATGATATTGCCCACACTGTAGTTTTTCTCGCTTCGGATGAATCAAGATTTATTAATGGCGCTCAGATAAGAATTGATAACGGTAAATCTATCATCCCCGGCGTTATTATCCCCAATTAGGACTGGCAACTCGCAGAGCAATAGCGCTGTGCCTTATTAATAAATCGCGAACAATATTATGCAGCAAATATAACTTGTGCTTGCAGGCAGGTCCGGCCATCGCCGCCAATGGTCGATACCTCACCCTGCGAACCGTCAATGTTGGCCGCTAGGTAAAGAGGCTGATCACAAAATGCTGGGGCCAGCCCTTTAAAAGAAAATTGTTTTAGGTGCCCGTGTTTCGACGCCAGCTGCAAGGCTAGCGTAGCCATCAATGGCCCATGGACCACGAGTGCGGGATACAGCTCTTCAGACTGCGCATAGGGTAAGTCGTAGTGGATTCGGTGACTATTAAAGGTCAGCGAAGAGTAGCGAAAAAGCAAGCTAGGCTGCGGACATAGATGCTCAACAAACTGCCAACCACAAGGCTCGCCCGCATCGGCAATTGGCAACGGCATGGGTGAGTCGGCAGCCTCTCTATAGACGATAGTCTGAAGTTCTTTGATCGCTATTTCATCATCGACGTAAATTTCGTGCTCGATCTCAACAAATGCCAGCGCACCAGTCTTACCTGATTTTTCATTTACGGCAACGATCTTTGAGCGTTTCACAACTGTCGCCTCCAGAGGTAGCGAGCGAAAGAATTCGAGTCGACTTGCAGCCCACATGCGTCTTGGCAAATCAATCGGCGGCATAAAACCGCCCTTTGGAGGATGACCATCGCTACCTAATTTTTCAGTTGTTGTATCAGGTGAAAATAGACACCAGTGGAAGCCGTAAGGAGCAAATTCCCGTGTTTTTTCAATCCCAAAGGTCGCGCAAAAACGATTCACTGCAGCCTGTGAAATGACATCCTGCCACTCCACTGTTTTGCCTACCCATGCTTGATAATTACTCAAGTAGATAGCCTCTGCATCAATAAACCGCGGGCTACAACCTGAGCCTGAATTTCACCGGCACCTTCGAAGATATTGAGGATACGCGCATCGCATAGCACCCGACTGATCTCATATTCTAATGAGTAACCATTGCCGCCATGGATCTGTAAACTAGCATCTGCGCAGGTCCAGGCCGTTCTTGCCGCTAATAGCTTTGACATACCAGCTTCAATATCACAGCGCTGACCCTTGTCTTTCTCCCGAGCCGCAAAATAGGTTAACTCCCTTGCTAGCAAGGTATCGACTGCCATCATAGCGATCTTGTCCGAAACTCTTGGAAAATCGAAAAGTTGACGTTTAAATTGCTTGCGATCAAGAGCATAGCTCAGCCCAAGTTCTAGTGCGCGTCTCGCTACACCAACTGCTCGCGCCGCTGTCTGTATGCGGGCGCCTTCAAAGGTTTTCATTAACTGTTTAAAACCATTGCCCTCAGCGCCACCTAGCAACGCATTTTCCTCCAGAGGAAAGCCATCAAAAGCTAGCTCGTATTCGCGCATACCGCGATAACCAAGCACTTCAATTTCGGTACCACTCAGGCCTTTTGAGGGAAACGCCTCTTCTTCCGTACCTCTTGACTTAGGTACTAGGAACATAGATAACCCGGCGTAGCCTTTTATATCTGGATTACTTCTTGCCATCAGGGTCATTAAATCTGAGCGAGAGGCATGCGTAATCCAGGTTTTATTGCCTTTAATTTCCCAGCCAGTTTCAGTTTTCACCGCCCGTGTTGTAAGCGAACCCATATCTGAGCCCACATCTGGTTCAGTAAATACCGCTGTGGGCAACACATCCCCATTAGCAATTCCAGGTAACCATTGAGCATGCTGCTTTGCAGTTCCGCCCAACAGAATCAACTCACCGGCTATTTCTGATCTAGTACCCAGTGAACCTGCACCAATCCAGCCACGACTGAGCTCCTCGGTCACTACACTCATCGCTAGCTTACCAAGGCCGAGGCCGCCAAACTCCTCTGGAATACAGATCCCAAATGTACCCATAGCCGCTAACTCTGCGACTGTTTGGTCAGGGATAAGGGCATTGTCCAAATGCCACTTATGGGCGTGGGGAATAATTCGCTCATTGGTAAAGCGGTGATACTGATCTCTAGCTGCATCAATGAAGTCATCGCCGAGGTTTTCATTGGCAAATACACCGTCGCGACAGTGCTCAGCCAGCGCCCGGCGGCTCTTAGCTGTATTACCGTGAGACAATAATTCTGCTATGGCAATGTGATTGGCTAAATCATCAGCTTGCGCAGTCAAGCCAAAATCAGCTGGCCTGACCACTTCGTTCTGCCCCATTGATAGTCCACCGACTATTTGTGCAAGGTATTCACCAAATGCGATCTGCACACTGAGCTTCTCTACACTGCGATAATTACCGTTTTCTTGCAGTGACTCTGCCCAGTGCAACAAAACTCTAAGAGCAGTTGAAGTGGAAATAATCCAGGCGTAGCCATGCAGTATTCTCTGGTGCTGGTCAGCCAACTCTGGGACCACCTTTCCGTCTTTAATAGTTGCCTCAGCAACAACCCTATGAACCTGATCGACATAGCCATCTAGCGCGCTTAAGGCAGCCTCATAGGTGGTCATTTCTATACTCATAAATTACTTTCTCCTACTACACCCTGACTTATTAAATTTGCAACTGTATCAGCATCTAAATCAAGAACTGATTGTAAAATTGACGCCGAATGCTGGCCTAAATGTGGCGCCACATTGGCTGTGCCTCGACTTTGATTAGCGATAGTTAACGCCGACCCTGGAGTTGGGTAGGTATAGTTACTCGGATTTTTGATCTCACTAAAAATAGGGTTATTGGTAACCAAATCTTCATCTTTAGCGGCTTCATATACAGTCTGATATTGACCCCAGCATCCGCCGACTGCGTCCAGTGCGGCCTGCAGTTCATCTGCTTGGCGCAGACAGACCCGTGATTCAATCAATGGGTAGAGCGCATCGCTATGTTCGTAGCGCACACCTTCGTCTTTGGCAAAACTCACACCTCGCGCAGACTCTACCTCGACAACCTGCTTCTCTATTTCAAGCACGCTCAACAGGCCACGCCACTGTCGAGGCGTAATCGCCATAATCATCATGCGCTTGCCATCGGCAGTCTTAAAGTCTTTACCAAAGGCGCCATACAGAGCATTGCCATGCCGGCTGCGATTACCATCCTGAAATAGCACCTCTGCGAGTTGCCCCATATTGGCCATGGCTGTCACACCTATATCGGTGAGAGGAATCTTGTATTCTCCCCCTTCACCGGTGGTGGCTCTGTGCTTGTCGGCCGCAAGTAAACTAAACGCTGTGTAGGCACCAGCTAAAAGATCCCAAGCAGGTAAGACATGATTGACAGGCTCATCATCTGGCAGTGATTGGGGGCCAGTCATGAAAGGGTAGCCAAGGGCGCAGTTAACTGTATAGTCCAGCGCTGGACCGCCATTGGCCTGCCCCATTACCCGCGCGATAATTATATCTTTACGCTTCTCCGCCAAGGCCTTGTGGGACAAAAACCCATTTTGAGGAAAATTAGTCAGCAAGATACCGCCATTTTTGCCTGGCGCGCAGGCCAGATCCTGAACTAGCGCTTTGCCCTCATCAGTGCCTATATCGACTGTTATAGATTTTTTGCCTTTATTGAGGCCTTCCCAATAAAAACTAGCTCCCTCGTCACTTTTTGGCCAGCGGTTATAATCTGGCCCGCCGCCAATGGTATCGACGCGAATAACTTCGGCACCCAACTGGGCAAGATATAAACCGGCACTTGGAGAGGCGACAAAAGAAGATGCCTCGATAACACGCAAGCCATTTAAAATTCCGTACATAGACGTTAGATTCCAAGAGGTCCAATAATAGACACTGAACTCACGTTTTGGGAGGGCATGCCGCCCAGGTTATGTGACAGACAGAAAGTGGGAGCATTTTGACGCTGACGCTCTCCGGCCCTGCCCAGTAGCTGCAGATAATTCTCATACACCATGCGCAGGCCAGAGGCACCAATTGGATGACCAAAACATTTCAAACCGCCATCAATTTGGCAAGGAACTTTGCCGTCTGCATCAAAGAGTCCGTCAAGAACATCTTTCCAGCCCTGTCCCTCTTGGGAAATAAATAGATCTTCCATAGTGATCAGTTCTGTAATAGAAAAACAGTCATGCACTTCCGTTAAAGATAGTTGATCGCGAGGGTCGGTAATGCCCGCCTCTTTATAGGCTTTTTTCGCGGCTACTCGGGTGGTGTGAAGGTAACTGCCATCCCATTGATCGCCTTGCATTTCCCATCCATTAGAGCTGACCACTTGCATGGCCTTGATCGCAACGATATCGGTTTTACCCAGAGACTTTGCAATTTCTGGCGTAGTGACAATCGCACAGGCTGCGCCATCTGATACCCCACAACAATCAAAGAGTCCCAATGGCTCAGCAATCATCGGTGCATTCAATGCTTTATCAATATCAATTAAATTGCGTAGATGAGCCTTGGGATTTTTGGCGCCATTGGCATGACTCTTGACGGAAACATGGGCCATAGCGCGCTTGAGATCTAAGTGATCAATGCCATGTTTGGCGCCATAGGCACTGGCCAATTGGGCAAAGTTACCAGGTGCTGACCCAGTGACGCCGATCATATCCCAGCGCGAACCTCGAGTACGGGTTGGCAAACCGCCATAGCCGGTATCTTTGAGCTTTTCTACTCCCATTGCCAAAGCTATATCTGCCGCTCCAGAGGCAACCGCATAGACCGCACCACGCAATGATTCTGTGCCACTAGCACAATAATTCTCAACCTTGGTAACGCCTATATCTGGTAAGCGCAGTGCCACTGCCGCGGGAATCCCCGATGGCCCAGTGCTCTGAGCGTCAAATCCAACGCCCAACCAGGCCGCATCTAACTGGGCTACCTCAATACCTGCATCTGCAACAGCCTCGTCAAAGGCCTCGACCATCAAACCATCAGCATCTGTATCCCAGCGTTCACCAAAGCGCGCGCAACCCATGCCTATAATAGCGACCTTATCTTTAATTCCACTTGCCATCAGGACTGTCCTCGCTGAGCTGGTATGGCTTTCCAAAAATACTTTCTAAAACCACGAAGCTCATCAAATGCTTTAATTCTGAACACCATTCTCATTTTTCTGCCCACCTCCGCTTCGCCCTCTTCAATATCAGCAAACTCAGCGACCATACGTCCGCCACCTTCAAAATCAATCATCCCGTAATAACTTGGGGGGTCAGGTGAATAGGCCAGTCGGTCCGCAGTGAAACTGATAACGCGGGCGCAACGATCGGCAAGCGGATAGTCTTCGAAGGTACCAACTGTCCTTGAAGTTGTATTGACAGGCAGAGCGGTCTTGGGAAATTGCACTACACCAGTTTCATTGCATTTACCGCCAATTAAACCCAATACCGTTTTACGATCACGAGCAAGGCTAGTGCCCGGTTGTTTTTCATCTAACTCGGCGCGCATACCCTTGTCAATATCGAGCAAACCGCGGTGAAACAAATACCTTGAGTAATTACTGTCTGGTAAACCCGGCTGCATCAATTCCGCCTGCCGCTGATTGACTGTGTTCAGATGTTCCGTAGTTTCAAACACCAACACATCTGCACCCTGTCCAAAGCTGGCCAACAGTACTTTTTCACCCGGTTTGGCATTTTGCAATGTGAGCGCCAACATTAGCATTGGATGACTAACTCCTGTGTCACCCACGGTTGCCATATGGGTATCAGCCACGGCTCCGGCAGCAATTCCAGCGACAGCCGCAAGCTTTTGTGGCACCCCTCGCACGGGCACTGATATCAAGGCATGAGCAATTGAATCACCAGAGATTTGCAGTCTGTCTAGAGCCGAACTAATAGCCGCTCCAAGAATTTTTTGGTAGCCCTCGTCTCGCACAAAACGAGCCTCCCAGGCGTAATCGAAATCTGCGCCTGTTTCACGGTAGTGATCGACAAAATCAATAGTTTTTGAGTAACCACCTAGATATTTAGCGATTACCTCACCAGAACCCATTAAAACAGCCGCTGAGGCATCTCCGTAATTCATCTCCTCAACTGATGCAACTTTCGATTTACGGCGATCAGCGGCCAAACAGAGGGCATTAGAGCCCATTCTTAGAGACTGCATAAGCGAACCGGTTGCAGCCCGCAGGCTACCGGTTTGGTCTGCGCTCATAACCTGGTCCGATAGGTTCAGTGCTTCTTTGACAATACCGGCATTTGAGCGATCGGCAAAGGGTAACGTAGTTGACGCTAGACTAATCGAATCGACCAGGCTGCGATCGATACCATCCAAGCAGTAACGGCCGGCTTCAACCGCCATGGTCACCGGATCTTCATCCCAGTTGCTAATAGCTTTTTCGCCCTTGGCCAACCCACCCAAACCTGGGGCATACCATTTATTAGCCTGATAGATAGCATCTCGCTGTAGGCGGCGACGCGGAACATAGCAGCCATAACTTAAAATACCCACATCCATATTTTAATTCCGTTAATAATTAGATAACATTGAGACTTCTAAAGCATGTTTTGCGCCAACTTTCTATAGTTAAATTTAGCACTAAAGCTAATAGCAATGGAACTAACACTTTTGTTGTACTACGCTCTCTCCAACGACCAAAAAACTGGACATCCTGAAAATGCGAGATAATGAGTATTTACTTTATAAAATCGAAAACAATGTCGCTATAATCACATTAAATCAACCAGACACCATGAACGCGATAGGACCTGACTTTGCTCAGACCCTTGATGAGGCGATCGAATATGCTAGCAACGAGGCAAATGCCATCGTTCTGCTAGGTAGCGAGCGCGCCTTTAGTGCCGGCGCCAATTTAAAAGGTGCTCGTTTTCAAGATGACAGTGCTGAAATGGACCTAGGTATTAATCTAGAAAATGTTTATAACCCATTCTTAGATAAACTAGTCAACCTACCCATTCCTTTAATTGTAGGAGTGCGCGGAGCGGCTGCGGGAATCGGCTGCTCGATTGCATTAATGGGCGATATTATCGTCGCCGGAAAATCTGCCTATTTCTTGCAGGCATTTTGCAATGTTGGGCTTGTTCCAGACGGCGGTGCAGCCTTTCTACTGAGCAGATCTATCGGCCGCGTTAAGGCTATGGAGCTAATGTTACTTGGCCAGCGCTACCCTGCCGAACAGGCTTACCAGGACGGCTTAATTACTCGCCTTGTTGAGGATGATGAGGTGATCAGTACGGCAGTAGAATATGCTGAGAAACTCGCCAAGGGCCCAATTAAAACCTTGGGCATGATTCGCAAATCGGCATGGGCTGCATTGGATTCAAACTTCAATGATCAATTAAAGCTTGAACGAAAACTGCAGAAGACAGCAGGACTTACTCAAGATTTTAAAGAGGGTGTGGCTGCGTTTAGAGAAAAGCGTAAACCAAAATTTAGCGGAAAGTAATCTTTCCGCTTTTCATTTTGCAGCGCTAACTTTGCGCCTCACCTCTGGCGATATACCGATCGACTTCTTCATGGAAAAACTGAACACGTTTTTCCTGGTCGGCCATAAAGCTGCCAGTAAAGCCTTGAGACATTAGACCTTGCTGTTGGGTTGACCAGACATGAACATCGTCATCGATTACTGGGCCACAGGAAACCTCTCTAACCTTGCCTGTAGTATGGGGAACCTGAACATCAATGCTGACTGTGTCATCCATAGCTGCGGCATAGTACTCGGTTGCGTTGTCGGGAAACCACATCAAAAACCAGGTATCGAAATAGCACTTCGTTGGATCGGTTGGGTGTGGTGTTGCTTTGAGAAATATACAACCATCCGGCTTCAGGCTCAGGGATAGATTTGGAAAAATGGTATAGTGGAAATGATCCGTTAATTGCTCATCATGCATCCCTGAGTAATCAAACCCTTTTTCTTCGCCTAACTCACGCTTGATTTTTTGCATTGCCACACGCATGGCCTGGGGATCTTCGCGAAATGCCTCAGGATCAAGCCCCCAAAACTCAAACTGTTCTTTTAGAATTTCCTTAGTGGTATCAAAATCATTTTTTAATCCAGCTGTGGGCTTATCACCGGGCATAATCATCCGGGCATGGCCCTCTTTCTCAAAGATATCCATCTGACAATGTTTGTAGGACATTTCAAGAATATGCTTAGAGCCAAGATGTACAAAGGGCAGGTGATAAGATTCATTAAAATTATCTTGCACCACCTTCCAATTAAAGTCTCCTTCGATGGTAACCCAGTGAGTGCGTTTCATGCGGCTCATATCATAGGTGTTTATCTGCGCGTAAACTGGCCCCAGATACTCTTCTAGAGACATAATATTCTCATCCATTGAGTACCAGATAAATCCTGCAAATACGGTACAGGGCAGTTCCTTTAAGCGCAACTTCCCACAGGGGTTGCCCTGCGGAAAGTCTTTTGCATCGGGCACGAACGAGAGTTCGCCGTCTGGTTTGAATCTCCAACCATGATAGTTACAGGCCATAATTTTGCCATTGCTGAATTCTTCATGCACCAGTTTGTTACCACGGTGCTGACAGACATTATAGAATGCTCGGATCTTACCTTCGTCATCACGAGTACATAGAATAGATTCTTTGCCAACCTCACACGTAATGCGATCACCGGCGGCTCCCAACTGCTCTTCCATACCCGCAATTAGCCAGGTCTTAGTCCAGACATGCTCCCATTCTTTACGCATAAACTCTTCTGAATAATAGCGCTCTCCAGTGACAGGTTCGCTGGTAACTTCGGGCTCTGGGAGCTTGACAAGATCAATTCGATTGGAGTCATCCAGACCATAAGTTCTCTGTTGTACAGTTGCCATAGAAAGTCCTAAAACGTTTTTCATTTAAGTTTGAATTATAGATTAAAAGTAAAAACTAAAGTTGTCTGCTATCAATTTTCACAGTCCATAAAAAAGGGACGCTAGCGTCCCTTTTAAACCATCCTTGGTAAACCTTCTGGGGGATTAGAATTTATAGTCGAACTGCAGACCGTAAGTAGTACCTTCATTCCACTGTTCGTACGCAACCAATGGTGCGATAGCGCGCCAAATATGCTCGCGCTCATCAGTGATATTGTTACCAAAGACCGATACTTTATACTCGCCTTCGGCGCCAAAAATGTAAGATACGTTGGCATTCAGATTGGTAATACTGTCCTGATGGCCCTCAGGTTTATTCTGAGCATCGCCTTCCATCTCGCTACGGTACCGGTAAGTAACATTGCTCTGCAAAGTACCCTCTGCGAAGGCTGTGGTATGCGTCAGACCAAAGCTAGCCGTATTCTCTGGAGTGTTTCTTGGCGTGAGAGCACTATTGTCTGTAATAACACCAGAACCGGTTAGATCAGCCTTATAATCGTCATATTCAGCATCCACATGACCATAGGTCGCACGCACTTTAAGACTTTCTGTCGCCTGGAACTGCATCTCAAGTTCAATGCCCTGAATATCTAAGCTTGAGGCATTACGCACAACCGTTGCAACGTTGGTCAAATCAATTGGGATAAAGATTGACTCTTGCTTATCCTCAAATTCACTCTTATACAGCGTAGCATTAAGGACCATCCTTCCATCGAGAAGAGTTCTCTTAGTACCCAATTCTAAGGTCTTTACGTACTCAGGCAAATAGCTAGGATCAATATCGAAGTTAGCCTGACGACCAAAGAAGCCACCACTCTTAAAGCCTTCAGTGTACGAGCCATAAATCATCACATCATCTGAAGGTGAATAGGTGAGACCGAGTTTTGGTGTGAACTCATTGAAGTCGGCCTTAAAGTTAGTCATTTTTGCAGCCAGTTCAGCTTCAGTAAGGTCCACTGGGGTATATGTGCTGCTTGCGCCATCAAAATCTTTTTCTTCCTTAGTGTAACGTCCGCCCACTGTAAGTATAAGTTCATCAGTCAAAGAGTAGTCGAGCGAGAAGAAAGCTGCGGTCGAATCCGTAACCTGATCTTGGCCATTGTAGCCATAGAAGTTCTTAGGGAACGGCGCGACTACTGAGAAAAGATCAAAAACACGCCACCGCTGAGAATAGTCAACTTCCCAGTAATAAAGGCCGGCAACAAACTCCAATCGATCAGAGAACTGCGAAGTAACACGAAGCTCCTGACTGGTCTGCTCCCACTGATTAATGTACTGGAATCTCAACATATCAACTGCAGAGGCGTCGAAATGGATCATATAGTCCTGTTCCAAGTCACGACGAGTAGTAATCGACGTCAACAAAACTGGACCTAGGTCCCAATTTGCTGTCAGGATGATATTGTCAGCTTGGGTGACGGTATCGTTGCGACCATCAGCTGATGACGTGTCAGGACCACTGCCAGTGTCAGTTGCAGAACAACCATCACCTGGCCCCAGATTTGGGTTAGTACTAGAACAATTCACAAAGCCGGCTGTATTAGCGTTAGCATAGGCACCAGAATCAGTATCATCATTATTTCTTTCAACATGAAGCTGAATATCAAAATCTTCAGTTGGCTCCCAACGAATAGCAGCACCGAAAGTGGTCTTGTCGTCGCCAAATACTTTTTCATTTAGCGTTGTATTGTAAAAGTAGCCATCACTTGAAATGCTGTTGCCGAATAATTTAATGCCGCCGTTCTCGCCCATAGGCAAGTTAAGTACACCTTGCACATCTTCACGACCATCGGAACCAACTGTTGCAGAAACTTTACCACCAAACTCACCAGTGACATCGCCGCGCACAACATGGATAACTCCACCAGTGGTGTTTTTGCCGAACAGGGTGCCCTGTGGTCCACGCAGAATTTCAACTCTTTTAGTATCGAAGTTATTGAGCATGCTACCGGCAGCAGTACCCAGATACATACCGTCAACTACGACACCAATTGATGGATCATAACTTTTGTCAGTTTCCGAATATTCAACGCCGCGCATACTGATATTAACGCCACCAGGGGTACCCTGATTTCTTTCAATATAGAGGTTTGGAGTGAAGTCAGCCATGTCTCTTAGGCTACGAACGCTCGCACGGTTTAGCTCCTCAGTTACCGAGGTTACAGATATAGGCACATCTTGGAGTGACTCTTCTCGTTTCCGTGAAGTTACGATAACTTCTTCTAGCGCTAGACTCTCAGCGTGAAGAACAGGGCTAGTCACAGCCGCTGTACCAGCTACAGCGATAGCCAGTGCGGATACCGTAAGTCTTTTAGTGTTTAGATTTGATAATTTTATTATATTCATTTCTATCTCCCCGTAGTTTCAAAAAGTAGTTCAGTAAAGTTAGCATGGGGGGATAACAACAACACTCTCATTAGTGATAACTGATTAGCCGCGCTATTGATAATAATAGGATGCAGGATACGCCTATCAACTAAGTAGATACCCTCACATAGAAGAATTCAGCTAAGCAACCCCAAACTCATCAATACTAGCTGCTATTACCCTTCGTGATCGCGAATCATTTCTTTTGCTATTATTAGTTGCTGTATTTGAGACGTTCCTTCGTAGAGCCTGAAAATACGCACATCACGATAGAACCTTTCAACAGCATAGTCTGAAATATAGCCAGAACCGCCATGTATCTGCACAGCCTTGTCAGCCACCCTGCCGACCATCTCTGTGCAGTAAAGTTTGCATGCAGCCGTATACTTAGACAGCCTGCCACCGGCGTCATACATACGGGCAGTTTCTTCAACCATACATTTACCGGCAAAAAATTCTGTCTCACTGTCAGCGAGCATTGCCTGAACCAATTGAAAATCTGCAATTCTTTGATCAAATTGCCTACGTTCCAACCCGTAACTAAGACTGTCATCAATAAGGCGTCGTGCACAACCAAGGGCAACTGCACTCATATGTAGACGCCCTCTATCGAGTACCTTCATGGCAGTGATGAAACCTTTATTGGGCGCAGCACCAATAATGGCCTCTTTGGGAATCCTTACATCTGTCATAATGACATCGCAAATATGGGCGCCGCGCTGACCCATCTTCTTATCGGGCGTGCCAATCTCTATACCGGGCAAATTTGCATCCATGAGAAATGCGGTAACACCTTTGGAGCCTGCTTCCACTGTTCCGGTGCGGGCCATTAGCGTGAACACCCCAGCTCGATTGGCATTAGTGATATAACGTTTGGTGCCATTGACAATGTAATGATCCCCGTCAAGCCGCGCAGTTGTGCGTACCGAACCAGCATCGGAACCAGCATCAGGCTCGGTTAGAGCAAATGAACCTATTAGTTCTCCACTCGCCAATCGTGGTAAATACTGTCTTTTTTGTTCTTCAGTGCCATCGAGTAAGATCCCCTGGGAGCCAATACCTACGTTGGTGCCGATCACGCTACGAAAGGCGGGGGATGCGTAACCCAGCCTTTGAATTACCTGCACCTCCTCTTCAGCAGTCAGACCTATGCCACCATATTCCTCTGGTATGGAGAGACCAAACAATCCCATATCTGCCATCTGCTGGATAATTTCTGGCGGTACCGCATCGTCATCTGAGACTTTTTTCTCCATCGGAATAAGTTCGTTGGCCACGAACTTTTCCACAGTTTCTAAAAGCTGATTAAATGTATCTTTGTCGAGGGCCATATAATTGTCATCTGTAAATTGAAAACGCTATTATCGCCTAAGCCTATCTGATTGCTACTAGCACTATGGGTAAAGCGTCACACAGCGGCTGCCAAATAACTCGCCTGATTGATCGCAGCTTTAGCATCTAGCTCAGTTGCTTTAAAGGCGCCTCCAGCAATTTTCACATTGTATCCTTCCTTTTCAAGACGATCGAAAAGTGATCGATTTGACTCCTGACCAGCGCAGATAATAATGGTATCTACCTCAAGTAATTGAGCTTGGTTATTGACCAAAATATGAAGTCCAAGATCGTCAATTTGCTGGTATGTAACGGCATTTAACATTTTCACATCGCGCTTATTTAATGAAATTCTATGAGCCCAACCTGTGGTCAACCCTAGACCTCGACCCACAGGAGAATCTTTGCGCTGTAACAAATAAATTTTACGATCAGCTTTTTCAATAATTGGCTCAACCCCTGTTACACCGCCTCGGGGATGATTGATGAAGTCTATTCCCCACTCGCGAGCAAATACGTCTTTGTCCATCGACGGCGAAACTCCCTTGTGGCTAATAAGTTCAGCGACATCAAAACCTATGCCACCAGCGCCTATAATAGCTACTCGTTTACCGACCTCGACCCTACCCTCAATCACATCGATATAATTAACGACTTTAGGGTGATCGATACCGGCGATTGCAGGTACTCGTGGGGTGATACCCGTGGCAATAATTATTTCATCAAAACGCTGTGCTTCCAGTAGTGTTTTATCAACCCATGTATTGAGATGAACATCAACATTGCCGATCTTGAGCATAGTTTGGTAGTAACGCAGTGTTTCGTAAAATTCCTCCTTACCAGGTATCCGTTTAGCTAGATTAAACTGACCACCAATGCGATCAGCGCCATCGTATAAAGTAACCTGATGGCCTCGCTGGCTAGCAACAGTACAGTAAGCCAGACCTGCGGGGCCCGCTCCTATCACGGCAATGCGCTTGGGTTGCTGAGTCGGCGTATAGTTTAGTAAGGTTTCATGACACGCCCTTGGATTAACTAGACAACTGACGCCCTCTTTGCGGCCAAAAGTGTGATCTAGGCAGGCCTGATTGCACGCGATACAGGTATTAATTTCACCTTCTCGGCCCTCGTATGCTTTTACCACAAAGTCCGGATCCGCAAGCATTGGGCGCGCCATAGATATCAAATCGGCCTCACCATCTAGCAACACCTGCTCTGCAACCTCTGGAGTATTTATTCGATTACTAGTGATCACAGGCACCGATAGTTCTTTCCGCAATCGTCCAGTCACACCGGTAAATGCCGCTCTGGGCACCATAGTAGCGATAGTGGGTATCTTTGCTTCATGCCAACAAAAGTGAGTGCTAATTATTGTGATCCCAACTTTCTCCATTTCCTTTGCCAGTGTTACGATCTCGTCCCACGACATACCATCTTCGAGCATGTCCATCGCGGGAATTCGAAAGATCAAGATAAATTCATTACCCACTGCGGCGCGAATCCGTTTGATAACTTCTAATGGAAAGCGCATTCTATTTCTGTAACTGCCGCCCCAACGATCCTCTCGTAAATTAGTTTTTTTAACCAAAAAAGTGCTTAACAAATAACCCGCAGAGCCTATCACCTCTACGCCATCGTAGCCGGCAAGCTTTGCCATCTGCGCGCAATTTACAAAATCGTTCAACTGTTTTTCGATACCAGCATCATCCAGAGCATTAGGGGTTATTCTAGAAATCCGAGATTTGACCGCCGAAGGCGCCACTAGACCTTCATTTTTTGACAGAGCCCCCTGATGCAAAATCTGCATGCAAATTTTTATTTCGGGGTCTATCCCATGCACTGCGTCAGTAATCTCTTTATGTTGCCTAGCCTGATCTGGATTGACCAACTGGGCGCCGCTTGTTGAGGATTCTAAATTGGGCGCAATACCACCAGTGATAATCATTCCTACGCCACCTCTGGCTCTCTCACAGAAGTATGCAACCATACGCTCAAACCCATGCTCGGCCTCTTCTAACCCAGTATGCATAGAGCCCATCAGGACGCGATTTTTCAATTGGGTAAAACCAAGATCAAGTGGACTAAACAGGTTAGGATAAACAGGGTGCGTCATAATTTTCTCGGATGGGCATTAATAGAATCATTAAAAATACAGTAGTTTGACATAATCTGGCGGCCACCCTAGTTGAAAAGATAGGTTTAATAGACGATAAATTTAACGGCCTAGGGCGCGCGCCCTACTAAGCTATCTATTTGTATAGCAACATTGTTGCTTAAAAAATGTAATAAAGAGGTCTGATAACAGGAGATGAAAAATGAGTACATCGAATTCAGAGCAAACTAATAGAAAACTGGTACATTTGGTCGATATTCAAGATATTAAGGCGATACCGCATCGATTCGCCCGGGGGCTTGATCGCTGTGATCGCGACATTATTGAATCCTGTTTCCACGAAGATGGTATTGATGACCACGGTTTTTTTAGAGGCAGTGCTGAGGAATTTTGTGACTGGGTAATGGAGGAGCTAAAGAAATTTACCAGCTCTCAGCATCTCATCACCACTCAAAACGCCGAGATCAACGGCGACTCGGCAGTGTGCGAAAGTTATTTTTATGCCTATCATCTGCTTCCCACGCCCGACGGCCTCAAAGATCTGGTTGTGGCAGGGCGCTATGTTGATACCATGGAGAAACGAAATGGGGAGTGGAAAATCACCCTGCGCCTTGCAACCTTTGACTGGAACAGAATTTCAGACTCGTCATCACTACCGGTAGCTGAAAATGATCCACGCACTAATGGCACCAATACCAAAGATGACGCATCTTATTTAGCTTTCGCCAACATTCTAAAATAATTATCGGGGAGTACCTATGATATTACCAACTCACAATATCGCTATACAGCAGGCTTGGATCGTCAATAATTTGGAAGAGACGGCGAAGAAGTGGTCTGCGATGCTCAGTGTTGGCCCGTTTTATATTAATGAGTACAGTCCTCAGGTCTTCGGCGAGATTGAATACCGCGGGAAACCTGGAAAATTACATATGAACACTGCAATTACCTATGCCGGTGACATTCAAATTGAACTGGTTGAACCAGTTGGTATTTATCCCTGCGCATATTTTGACACTATAGAACCCGGATCTAGCGGATTCCATCATCTGTGTTTCTGGACTGAGGATATTGAGGCAGACATTGCCCATTATCTCCAACAGGGCTGCACTGTTGCTAATCTCGGTCAGATAGCTGGGAATGGACCTCGCTTTGCCTATCTAGATGCAAGTAAGACTCTGGGTTATATGATCGAGTTGCTCGAACGCAGTGCGGGCACAGAGGCTACGTTTAATGGCTGGAAAGAAAACGCAAAAAATTGGCAGCCTGGCGATCCGGACATTATCAAGCTTTGAAAACTGGATACTATCAATGGTGCTAAATGACATGAATGGGAACATACTGTATAAATTGCCGAAATTTTATCTAGGATACAAAAATGGCTGATGCTTTCATTATCGACACCTGTCGCACACCTCGTGGTATAGGAAAAATTGGTAAGGGTTCTCTTGCACATATTCATCCACACAAGCTTGCTGCGACCGTATTAAAAGCGCTGGCTGAACGCAACAACCTAAATACTGAAGATGTCAACGATATTATCTGGGGCTGTAACAAGCAGTCTGGTAAACAGAGTGCCGACTTAGGCCGTATGGCTGCTCTAGAAGCAGGATACTCCGTTCTCGCGTCTGGAGTTACGTTGGATCGCTTTTGTGGCTCAGGTATTACAGCTGTGAGCCTGGCGGCAGCGCAGGTGATGTCCGGCATGGAAGACCTGGTTATAGGCGGTGGTACGGAAATGATGAGCTACACAGGGTCATTGAAAGAAAGTGAAAATGCCTATCCATTATTCGACAGCGGCAATCTGTCATTGCGAGAGAAGCATCCCCAGTCTAATCAAGGTGTCTGTGCAGATGCCATTGCAACCATCGAGGGCATTGATCGCGACAGCCTTGATAAACTAGCCGTTGTTTCTCAGCAACGTGCCGACCGGGCCATTAAGGAGAATCGTTTTGCTGGCTCTCTAATACCTGTTCTTAACGATGACGGTTCAGTGGCTCTAGATCGGGAGGAATTTCCTCGCCCTGGCACCAGCACTGAATCTCTGGCTGGACTCAACTCGGTATTTTCTCAGTGGCATGGCGCTACCGTCGATGAAACTGGCGACACCTTTGGCGGCCTGATAGAGAAAGTCTATCCTCAATTAAAGCAGTGGAACCATGTGCATCATGCAGGCAATAGCTCCGGGGTAGTCGACGGCGCTGCAGCAGTGCTACTGGCATCTAAAGACTATGTGGAAGAAAATGGTCTAACGCCTAGAGCCCGTATTGTCGCAACAGCAAATGTAGGTGACTGCCCCACTCTGATGTTAAATGCACCAGTACCTGCCGCCAAAAAAGTACTCGCCAAAGCTAACCTCAATAAAGAAGATATTGATGTCTGGGAAATCAACGAAGCTTTTGCGGTGGTTGCGGAAAAGTTTATTCGTGATCTGGATCTAGATCGAGAAAAGGTCAACATAAATGGTGGCGCTATGGCTCTTGGGCATCCAATTGCTGCAACCGGATCTATTCTGATTGGCACGGCACTGGATGAATTAGAACGCTCAGGTGGGCGCTACGGGCTTATCACTATGTGTGCCGGTGGTGGTATGGCGCCAGCAATGATTATTGAGCGAATTTAAAGGAATTCTGACTCTTGCACTGACACAGAGAGATTCTATGTCAGTGCACAAATCAGGTCGAGTTATCAGTTAGTTGGATGTTTCAAACTAGTATAGGCACGGTTGACAAAGCCTATATTACTTCCAAATTTACTGTCAAAATCTTCTGTAGGATTAGCCTCATAAACCTGCTCTAGAGTTGCACCTTCAGCAATTAATGCCATCAGTCGTTCGCGGACTAATTGCAACATTTTAAGGTAATCTACCAGATCCTCATAACCGGCGACAGTTCCATGGCCTGGAATAACGACAGTATCTTTATTGATGCGTTGCAATACTTCGGAGCAAAACTGGATCATTCCATCAAGACTACCGCCATTACCCGCATCAATAAATGGATACCCAGCGTTGTTGTAAATATCCCCGAGATGAATCACATTACTGTCACGAAAATAAACTGCCGTATCGCCAGTGGTATGTGCTGGGCCAAAATGCCACAGATCGATAGTCTGACCATTTAGATGGAACTGCATAGAATCTGTAAATGTAATATCGGGCCAAGCGCTTTTAGGATAGGCCTTCTGTTCGTAGCTTACCGTCACCAGATCTATTAAATTATCACCTTTCATCATCTCGCGAGAATTTTCATGAGAAACCAGCCAGATACCCTCCGGCCCCAAGGCCAAATTACCTTCAGCATGATCAAAATGCCAATGTGTAGTCACAGCAAAATCTACATCACCGCCACCTAGATCGGCAATAGCTTTTTCTATTTTGGGCATTAACTGTGGAAACTGATCATCAATGATAAAAACACCATCATCGCCAATACTCACGCCAATATTACCTCCTAACCCAAATAGCACCGATATCCCATCATCAATTTTTTCAAGACGTATTTCAGCCTTGTCCATATCCCAACCAAAAGCTGCCATCAGGCCATCCAGCGTTAACGGATCAGGACTATCTTTAGCCGAATGAGCAAAACTCACCAGCGGTGCTAGCATCCCCAAGATAAGAAAAATGTATTTCATAGATAACTCCAATGTTTGTTCGCCAAATGAATGTTTAAATATTAATTACCTGTTGCTTTAAAATAATAGTATATGAACCCACTGTTCTCTAGATTGCCTAACCACTAAACAAATGTACTAAAGAAACTCACAGTTAAAATTAAAGACCGATCATAATCGAGCGGCAAAGGATTATGAAATAAACCTTAAGATATACAAAACCATCGATGTTAGCGACTTATATAATTGCTAGGATCTGCTGGGTCGGCTATTACTCTGAGCCACTAAGGGGTAACGATAGGCAGTAAAATCCTGTAAACTTAGCTGACGTATAATCCCTGAAAGATTTTCATGCCTGAATCTGCAACTAACCGAGTAGAGTCCTCTAGCCCCCTGGATCGCAAGTTCTGTGTGGCCCCGATGATGGATTGGACCGATCGCCACTGCCGCTACTTTCTGCGCCTAATAAGCGAGCATGCCGTGCTCTATACCGAAATGATCACTACCGGCGCTATTCTCTATGGTGATACCGATTACCATCTACAAATGGATGCCTTTGAGCATCCAGTAGCACTGCAACTGGGTGGCAGCGATCCGGCAGATTTAGCCAAAGCCTGTGTGCTGGCCAACCAATATGATTATGCTGAGATCAATCTAAACTGCGGTTGCCCCAGCGATCGAGTACAAAACGGCATGTTTGGTGCGGTGATGATGAAAAATGCCCAGGTGACTGCCGACTGTGTTGCCGCTATGCAAGATGCCGTAGATCTTCCCATTACAGTCAAACATCGTATTGGTGTGGATGATTTTGATAGCTATGAATTTCTCTGTGAATTTGTGGATAAGGTCGCCAAAACTGGCTGTAACACTTTTCTGGTGCATGCTCGCAAGGCCTGGCTTAAGGGGCTTAGTCCCAAACAAAACCGTGAGGTGCCAGAATTGAATTACCAGCGCGTTTATCAGCTGAAGAAAGACTTTCCCGAGCTGGAAATTATTATTAATGGCGGTGTGACCACATTGTCACAGTCTCTGGAGCACCTCAACCATATCGATGGCGTGATGGTGGGCCGCGAGGCCTATACTAACCCCTACTTGCTGGCTGATGTAGACCAACAAATCTATGGTTCTGAACAGCCTATTATTAGCCGAGAAAAAATCGCTGAAGCCTTCCTCGATTATGTGGATAATGAGCTCGCAAAAGGTACCAGGCTTCAGGCCATGACCAGGCATATTTTAGGCTTGTTTCACGGTATGCCAGGCGCTCGACAGTATCGCCGGCATATTAGCGAGAATGCCTATAAATCCGATGCTACTATTGATGTTTTAATCAACGCATTAGCAAAAACAACAGGACTTTGATTTCGATGACCCAGAAAAGCAAGCTTAGCCAATTAAAGGAAATGACGACTGTAGTGGCCGATACTGGTGACTTTGATGCCATTGCCCAGTACTCCCCAGAGGATGCTACTACCAATCCGTCTCTGCTGCTAAAAGCGGCCCAGATGCCGGCCTATCGAGATCTTGTAAACGGAGTGGTCTCTGCGACTATGAAGGGGAGACTCTCTAGTGATGAGCAGGTGGCCTTCTGTATGGATGGGTTGGCGGTTGGCTTTGGTGAGAAAATTCTTGAACAGATTCCCGGTCGGGTTTCTACCGAAGTCGATGCGCGATTGTCTTTTGACACTCCCGGATCAATTGCTAAGGCCCGACAATTGATCACACTTTATGAGCAAGCCGGTATTGGCAAAGAGCGGGTACTGATCAAAATGGCCTCTACCTGGGAAGGTATCAAAGCCGCAGAACAGCTTGAAAGAGAGGGCATTAATTGTAATCTGACACTGCTGTTTAATTTTACTCAGGCAGTGGCTGCTGCCGATGCCGGCGCCTATTTGATTTCACCCTTTGTCGGTCGAATTCTTGACTGGTATAAGGCCTCCACTGGACTCACCGAATATGCACCAGCAGATGATCCAGGGGTGCAGTCGGTCACCCGTATCTATAACTATTACAAGCAGAGCGGTTATAACACTGTTGTGATGGGTGCTAGTTTTAGAAATACAGACGAAATTACTGAACTGGCGGGTTGCGATCGCCTGACGATTAGCCCTCAATTATTGCAGGCGCTGGATGACGATTTTGGTCCATTGGAGCGCAAACTGGATCCAGCCAATACAGGCTCCACTATTAATTACAAACTGGCCGGTGAGAGTGCTTTTCGCTATCAGTTGAATGATGATCCTATGGCTACCGAGAAGCTTTCAGATGGTATTCGTAGTTTTGTTGCCGACCAAATCAAACTTGAAACCTGGTTAAAAGATCTAAGCTAATGATTGATAAAATAAAGGCGTTTTTTAGTAAAAATATTATCGAAAGCGATGACAATGCGCTCAGCACTGAGCAACTGGCAACCGCCGCCCTCTTGATTGAGGTCATGGTTATTGATGGCAACCTCGAAGACCAGGAATTGCGTGCAATCAGCAATACATTGACTCAGATGCTCGAACTAAGCAGCGAGCAAATTGATGAGTTAATTTTATTGTCCCAACAGGAGGTCACCGACGCTACCTCGCTTTATCAGTTCACCCGCGAAATCAACGCCCATTATGATCATGATAAAAAGATGGCCCTGATGACATCGATGTGGCGCGTGGCCCTCGCCGATGGGCATTTAGACAAACATGAAGAAGGCATAATTCGCCGTGTCGCCGACCTGATATACATTCGTCACAGTGAGTATATTCGCTGTAAACTAGCGGCCAAGAGCGAAGGCTAACCAAAGTCTACTAACCGGACTCCAGGGCTCTAATCAGGTCAGTAAATTCTTTGTTATTGTCCGGATTGAGCTGCATTAAAAGTTTATGCGCTTCGAGCACCTGTCGCTGTACTTCGTCAATTTCGGTATCGACACTGCCTATATCATGCAGCTCTACATCTATGTCTGGAACCTCTTGGACTATATCAAATATCTCATCAAATCCCATGCAGTCGAGGGTGCGCAAAATACTCGGATTCTGGCAAAACACCTGCACATTAATGTCGTACTCCTTGCGGCAGTATAGGCCGAGCTTAGCCATCAAACCTAGGGTTGTACTATCAACGCATTCGGCTTCTAGCATATCTACTACCACCTGTTTGACATGCTCACTGCCAAAGATAGTCTCCATATGACGATTTAAAGACCCGCACAGGGTTACACGAACATCACCGCTAAATTTCAGCAGATAATTACCCTGCTCGTCAGATACTAGAATCTTTCCCGAGCTCATTTCACCATTCCTCGTGACAGCAGAAGCACGGAAATATCGTCCTGAGGGGCTTCGACATAATCGACAAATATTTTTTCCTTCAAATTGTCTATGCGGTCAGAGCCTTTCTCTAAGTAGCTCAACAATTTCTGCTCTTTAAGCGCCAGGTCTTTTTCGGGAATTAGATCAAATACACCGTCAGATAGAAGCACAAAGGCAAAATCCTCAGGCAGACTCAGTTCTTCTATTCGCCAGTTAGCCTCTTCAAAAATGCCTACAGGTTTACCTGACCCCGCCAAGTATTGCGCCTTACCACCAGTAATCAAAATGGGCTGTGGCTGCTGTGCACCGACCACATAGCGCAAGCTGTTGGTCTGCGTATCTAAAGAGCCCGCAACAATAGTAAGATGTTTGCCCAGCCCTGTCGCTAAAAGCTCGCTATTGATATGTTCGACCAGACCATCCGGCGCCTGAGCCAGGGCTGCATAGTCCTGCTCTAACTGATGCCGACGAATAACCCGACCAATCATAAAACGCAGTAAAACGGTCACAAATGCAGACGAGGCACCGTGCCCCGAGACATCGGCAAAATAAAATAGCAGATAGCGATCGAGAACAAAGTTATATCCCACAAAGTCGCCGCTCAGATACAGAGACGGGGTTATAGAATGAGATATTTCATAATCGCCAAATTTAAGCGGACTTTCTGGCATCAGGCTTTTCTGCACCTCAAGCCCTGCCAATTGATCCTGCTTTAGTAGACGCAGACTTTCTTGTAATTCATGGTTGGTGCGCTCTAACTCTGAGCTATAAGTCTGAGCATGCTGACGAGCGTCAGCTAAATTGGCAACCCGCAGTAGGACACTGACTATATCGATCTGGGATGCTCCAGCAACCATAACATCTGCTGCGCCCAGCCTGAAGTAGTCCGCTATAAAAGGTTTATCTTCTTCGCAAACAGCGATAACAATTAAATATTTTTCACACAAAATATGCAGCAGGTCAGCTTGCTCTGGGTTTGCAACCGAGATATTTTCAGAAAAAAGAACAACCGGTTGATTGAGGGGGTCAGTGCACGCAGCAGCAA
Source organism: SAR92 clade bacterium H921 (assembly GCA_025153755.1). Classification (GTDB taxonomy): domain Bacteria; phylum Pseudomonadota; class Gammaproteobacteria; order Pseudomonadales; family Porticoccaceae; genus HTCC2207. The sequence goes on along the minus strand of JAOALD010000004.1, from coordinate 89,375 downwards.
TGTCCTGTATGTTTTGCGCCGCTACACAGGCTCTTCCAGCTCTGTGGAAGTCTGCCTTAACTGTTTGTAGCCTAACGTCGTTATCTCCTACTAGGAGGACTAGGCCTTTGGTTTCGCTCATCTGTTTCCGGCTTTGGCAATTACTGTTTAGCTTGTCTCACCCACATTTTCATCTTAACCCAAACTATCTTAAACAATCTGCAACGCTACCTGAATAAAACAGCAGCATCTGAATTAATAATCGTCTAGATCGCCAAAGTCATCCTCAATCGTACCATCGCTAACTAGGTACTCTCGGCGTTGTAGATAGACATCTCTTACAAATAGGTATCTATCACCAGATATAACGTCATCCAATGACAATAAATCGGCTCGTACGGCCAACAAATCAAGAACCCTAGCTGAATTACGCACGGAGACATTGTCGTGATAACCAACAGGGTTAGCAAAATTATCAACAAATTTAGACGGAGCATCGCGCAATGTCGATGGTCCCACAAATGGTAACATTAGGTAGGGACCCTCGGCGACACCCCAGACAGCGAGGGTTTGACCAAAGTCTTCTCCTTCACTCTTTTCCAGGCCCGCACGCTGCGCTACATCAAATAGTCCGCCAACGCCTATGGTGGTATTGATCACAAACCTAGCGGAATCGCGCCCTGCCTCGGAAAATTTAGCCTGAAGTAGGCCATTTACTACATTGGTGATCTCATTGAAATTACTAAAAACATTGAGAATGCCTTTCTCTAATGGATCGGGAACGACCGCTGTATAAGTTTTCGCCACTGGTTTGAGAACTACTCTATCTAGAGTGTCATTGAAGGCAAAGACCTTGCGATTAAAACTCTCGAAGTTATCGTTTGACTGTGTTTGCTCAGCAGCAAATAGAGGTACCGCACTGGTGGCAAGCAAATACGACAAGATTAATTTGGTATATTTCATAGTATTAACTCAAATAATGACTCTATGTGAGATGTATTCTACTGTCAGTTTATCTCCGCGTATACTAGCGAGGCAAATCAAAAGCGATAATACCGCAGTTTGTTCCCCTATCAACAGAGTTTCCTACAAGCACCGTTGCAAACGCCCATAAAATCTGGGCCTCAAGATGATGTATGTTATGGGAGACTAGTAGCCCTCGACCAGATGCCGGCGCAATCTGTCATGAATATCTGACCAGTATTTTGTCAACCGCTTTTCAGATACCGGCACACGGGTTTTCAGCTGCTGGGCAAACAGTGATACTCTATACTCCTCAAGTAGCCATTGAAATTCCCAGATAGCCTCCTCGAGGTCATGGGACAGCATTTGCTCCTGCACCCCTTTAATAGGTTCCGCAAAGTCTTCAAGTTGTTGGATATAGCTGCGGTCCTTACTAATTTGTGAACCGAGCTTTTCTATCCTAATCTGCATACCACGAATCAGACGCGGGTAGTCGCTACTCCTAGACAGGCTTACCCTAGACAAAGTAGTCGGTGAAAATAACCATTTAACCTGCTGATTAATATCATCTTTCGCATAAATAGCACCTAGGCCCAGAGACCGCAACTGCTTATGATTGCCATGCAACTGCGCCAGGACGGCCTCAATATTAGCAGCATGCTGCTGGGCTATACCAACCACCTGACTTATGCCAGCTTCATAGGCCTGATCAAATGCTTGCTGCTGACGAATTACTTGCTGATCACTAAAGATAGCTTCTTGAAAACTACTACTAATCAGTGCGGACACAAGTTCTTGACGATTGCCAATACACGCCGCCTTTAGAGCCAGTTCAGTGCCGCGAAGTAAATTTTTGTAAAGATACTTTACCTGCTCACGACCTTTTAGCAGTGCCAATCGCAGTTGCCCCTGACGACTGATTTTATCCGCGGTCAAAGGATTATCTAGTACCTCAATAGCAACGGACTCACCGCAGTCTTTTAGCGCGGGCCAGGCCTTGATACTTATTTTGCCTCGCTTAAGTGTGACCTCTTGGGGCAACTCGGCAAAGTCCCATTCAACAATACCCTGTCGAGAAATAGCGTCATCGGATGCCTGTTGTTCGAGCCCCGCACTAATCTGCTGCTTAAAGTCCCGTTGCAGTTGCTCAAGACTGCGCGCTGAGGCCACAGTTTTGCCCGCCTCATCCTGCAAAATAAAATTCATTATGTACCAGGGATCAAGATTGCCTGTCTTCCAGTCCTGTGCATTTACTGCTATCCCTGTGTGCCGTTTAAGCTGTTGTGCAAGTACCTCTGTTATAGGCCGATCCTGAGCTCTGACCTGTAACAGTATTTTGTCGACATAGTCGGGAACCGGAACAAAATGACGCCTTGTCTGCTTGGGTAGAGTTTTAATCAAGGCGATACATTTATCCCGCAACATGCCGGGCACAAGCCATTCAAAAAAGTAACGCGGCAGTTGATGTAATAGCGCCAAGGGTATAATAGCACTGACACCATCTCTCTCATGCCCAGGCTGAAAATGGTAGCTCAGTTCAAATTCAATACCGTCACAGACTATCACCTCAGGGAACTGAGCCTCTTCCTCTGCGGCCAAACCTCGGAGTAATAATGAGTCTTTATTGATATTGAGCAGGTTGGGATTATCTTTTTCAGCGGCTTTACGCCATTTTTCAAAAGCAGGTAGGTTATAAATATCTTTCGGAACGCGCTCATCATAAAAACTGTAAATTACTTTTTGCTCAGCCAGTAAATCGCGGCGGCGAAAACGATCCTCTAATGCTTGCAGCTCTTCGACCAACTTTTGATTGTGCCGATAAAAATGACCCTTGCCACGATACCCCTGCTCCACTAGAGCCTGCTGTATAAATACAGCCCGTGCCTCTATAGGCGCAACATTACCGTAGACAGTGTTTTTGCCTTCAACAATTGTAAGTCCAAACAGTGTCTGCCGTTCTTTTGCCATAACCTGACCGGCTCTTTGATGATAGAACGGTTCACTATAGGTTTTTTTGACTAGGTGACCAGCCAGCGACTCTAACCAGTCAGCATCGATTTTGGCAACGTTGAGCGCATACTGCTTGGCAGTTTCCATCAATGAGCCGGCCATTATCCATTTGGGTGGCTTTTTACTCAGGCCTGAACCGGGAAAGATAAAGAACTTTCGATTTCTAGTGCCCAGGAATTCCCACTTTTCTTCGCGAACTCCAACCTGACCAAGAAGACCTGAGAGAATGGCCTGATGAATCCCCGCATATTCAGCAGGCTTTTCATTTCTTGTGAGTTTAAGTGCACGACTCGCGGTATTTACCTGATGATGCAAGTCTCGCCATTCTTTCATACGCAAAAATGACACATAATTTGCCCGGCAATACTTACTGAACTGATTGCTCGACAGCTCCTGGCGCCTGTGCTCAAAATGACGCCAGAGATTAAGCAGTGACATAAAATCTGAGTCTTCATCCTGCCACTGTTTATGGCTTTGATCTGCAGCTTGCTGTTTGTCGGCTGGCCTCTCTCTTGGATCCTGAATACTAAGTCCAGTGGTGATAATCATCACTTCACGCAACGAGCCTAGTCGCGCCGACTCCAAGATCATCCGCGCGAATCTCGGATCTAGAGGCACTGACACCAGTTTTTTACCTAAAGCAGTCAGCTTTCCATTGGCGGTTACTGCTTGCAACTCTTCCAGCAGCTTAAAGCCATCATTAATCATACGGTTATCAGGCGGGTCGACAAAAGGAAAGCTCCGTATATCACCAATATTCAATTGCAACATCTGCAATATCACCGCAGCTAGATTAGTGCGTACAATTTCTGGGTCGGTAAACTCGGGACGATTATGAAAATCATCTTCTCCATAGAGACGATAACAGATGCCATTACTAACTCGGCCACATCGCCCAGCTCGCTGATTGGCACTGGCCTGAGAGATTGGCTCTATAGGCAACCGCTGTACCTTCGTGCGAAAGCTATAGCGTGAAAGACGCGCCCGACCTGTATCAATCACATAGCCAATGCCGGGCACGGTGAGTGAGGTCTCTGCGACATTTGTGCTTAAAATGACCCGCCGCCCCCTGTGGGGTGTAAAAATTCTACTCTGCTCCGCAAGGCTCAACCTAGCATAGAGTGGCACCACTTCAGTGTGGGGCAACTGAGCGCGCTTAATCGCTAGATTAGCCTCACGAATCTCACGCTCACCACTCAAGAATACCAGCACATCACCGGCTTTTTGATTGGCGTGAATATCCTGCAAACACTCAATAATTTTTTGGTCGCGATCAGTGTCGAGGTCATCATTGTCACTGTACACAATCTCAACCGGAAAGGTTCGCCCTGACACCTCAACCACAGGTGCATTATTAAAGTGCTTAGAGAATTTCTCAACATCAATAGTGGCGGATGTGATAATCAGCTTAAGATCAGGGCGTTGTATTAACAGATTTTTTAAATAACCTAGCAAGAAATCAATATTGAGGCTGCGCTCATGGGCCTCATCTATAATAACCGTATCGTATCTGCTGAGAAATTTATCATTTTGGATCTCAGCCAGTAGGATGCCATCGGTCATCAACTTAATTAGGCTCTTTTTTGAACTCTGGTCAGAGAAACGTACCTGATAACCGACCTCTTCGCCAAGAGGAATTTTTAACTCGCTGGCAATGCGATCTGCCACTGTACGAGCAGCGATCCTGCGTGGTTGAGTATGACCAATCATACCCCGCACCCCTCGACCGGCTTGCAGACAGATTTTTGGGATTTGAGTAGTTTTACCCGAGCCCGTTTCACCGGCAATAACTACTACCTGGTTATCTACAATTAACTGGCGAATTTCTTCACAGCGGGCGCTGACAGGTAGGTCAGGATAGGTGATCAGCGGCATAGACTGTTGTCGCTCCAACACCTCAGCACTAGAGCACGATGCAACGGAAGACCATTTCTGCCAAGCTGTTGCTATGTCTTTTTTGTCAGCCCACTGTCGCCGCAGTTGTTTAAGCTGACGACCCAAACGGAATAAATCCCGGCTCTTTACCGACTGAGGCAACCACTGCGTAAGCCTGTCAAAGTCAGCTCTGTTCGATGGCGCCTGGCCGAGAAATTTAGTTTTCAAACTATCTGTCTGTTGCGGGGACAATCTATTATTCGCCAGTATTGAGCCAGATACATTCACCACTTTTGGCTTTGATGGCGTCTAGTTTTTTACCATGCTCCACCAGTTCTTGAGCACTGGCAGCAATAACCCTCAATGGCGCGCGAGTTGCAGGCAGCCGTCTAATAGTTGACGCACTGTTAATTTCACCACTATCCGCATCGGAAGAGTCATTCATATTAATGCTGACCTGACCGCCAGTCATCAGCAAATAGACATCAGCCAAAATTTCCGCATCTAATAATGCGCCGTGCAAATCTCTCTGAGAGTTATCAACGCCATAGCGTTTGCATAGTGCATCGAGATTATTTTTCTGCCCCGGATGCTTTTGTCTCGCCAATCCCAGGGTATCAATAATGCGACAACTACTCTCGATGGCCTTGGGCCTGGGCCGTAGTTTTGAGGTTTCATGATTGATAAAGCCTATATCGAAGGCAGCATTGTGAATAATTAGATCGGCACCATTAATAAACTCGAAAAACTCCGGTGATATCGCCTCAAAAAATGGCTTGTCTTGCAAAAACTGGTCGGTAATACCATGCACTTGCATAGCACCCTCATCTACCTTCCGCTGAGGATTGATGTATTGGTGGTAATGACGACCGGTGAGCTTACGATTAACCATTTCCACACAACCTATCTCGATGATTCGATGATCCTGAGAGGTTTCAAGGCCGGTAGTTTCTGTATCAAGAACAATCTGTCTCATGGTCTGTGCTTTTCTATGTAAGTGTATGTGGGTTTACAGTTCGTCAATTCCACGGTTGGCCAATTGGTCAGCAATTTCATTTTCACGATGACCGCTATGGCCTTTTACCCATCGCCAGTCTATCTTATGTTCACCGATAACCCCATCGAGTTTTTGCCACAGATCGACATTTTTAACCGGCTTCTTGGAGGCGGTTTTCCAGCCGCGTTTCTTCCAGTTAGGCATCCATTCTTGGACCCCTTTGAGGACATAGGTGGAATCTGAGGTCAGTGTCACTGCACAGGGCCGCGTAAGCGCAGCCAGACCCTCAATAACGGCTAATAACTCCATACGATTGTTGGTTGTTTCCAGTTCGCCACCCCAAAGAGACTTTTCTTCATCCCCGTAGCGCAAAAGCACGCCCCAGCCGCCAGGACCAGGATTTCCCCGACAGGCACCGTCGGTGAAAATTTCTACTGTATTCATAAGGTTTCCTGTGGCGGCTGAGTATTTTTTTTACGTATCGATGTTGTGTGCTGACCAGAGCCTGCAAGATGATTTTTAGCAGATGCCTTGCCCCAAAACGTTCTGGGGCTGATTCCACGAGCTACCCTTTTTACAGCGTGAATCATATAGAAATTACCAAGGGGAAAGCGAACCTTTCGACTAAATTTTTCCCATATTGAATCCTGTTCTTCCCACTGCCGGCCTTTGAACGGAGGATTGTAGGCGCCATAACTTATTTCTAACACGTGAAAATTCAGTAGTGAAAGCCAATCAATTACTCTGCCTTTACGCAGGTTATGGAAACGATACTGCGGCTTTCCAGACAGCAACTGCATAGGGAACTTGAGGGCTCCATGGGGACCGTATGGATTATACATACACAGCAACAGATGGCCCCCAGGGGCAACCACTCTGCCCACCTCAGCTAACACGGCTTTGGGAGACTTGGAAAACTCCACCCCATGCTGTATCAGTGCCAAATCGATAGTATCTGCCGGCAAAGGTAACTCAGCATAGTTACCTACTGCCGCAATCCCAGACGCTGGGGCAGCGTTTATGGAAAACCGATGCATATGGCTAAAATAGTCGAGTGACTGCATATCTGGTGCGAGGCCAAGTTGCAGCAGTCGATAACCAGGCAATGTACTGTATTTTTGCTTGAGTATACGATGTTCATGGTGACGTATGTAGCGGCCGAAATCTGACTCCGCCCAGGCCTCTAAGTCAGCGGCAACGGAGCCTAAGTCAGCCACCTTGAGGCGGCCTAAAGCTTTCTTACACTGATCTCGAAAAAACTGGTTGGACATTGATGAATACTAACTCTCTAAGCGCCGGGAAGATCCTATTATGAGGTAGATAAGAATTATTTTAAATCTAGTAACAAATATCCTTAGCTAGATTGTCTAATAGGCCTGTGATCGCTACAATCCGCGCGCCAATAATAAACCTGTGAGTTCAATCCGTGCTGTGTGAACACAAAACTATGCCCGCTTATTTTCTGCGTCGGCCAAAACCTTCTCTATCGCTTACTTTCGCCCTTTTACTGCTCGGCGGTTGCGTGCTAGCACCTAGTGACTCTACAGAGCTTGAGGTGGGCACTGACAGCCCCATCTCGGCGACTGAGCCTGTCCGACAAGATGAATCAGATCCAGCATCGGGAGCACAACTTGAGACAAAACCTCAGATTCCAGACCTATGGCAGCGTATTCGCAGTGGCTATAATTTAACCCCCGAGGCTCTTCCCACCAGTGTGTTAAAGCAGCGAGATTGGTATTTGCGTAATCCCAGTTATCTGGCTACCGTATTCTCTCGTGCTGAACCGTTCATTTACTATGTTACCGATGAACTAGACAGGGCTGGGCTTCCATTAGAACTAGCTCTGTTGCCGATCGTTGAAAGCACCTATGATCCACTTGCCTATAGCCACAGCCATGCTGTTGGCCTCTGGCAGTTTATTCCCTCAACGGCCAAATCTTTTGGTCTCAGGCGCGACCGCTGGTATGACGGGCGCCGTGATGTAATCTATTCGACTCAGGCGGCAGTTAAGTACCTCACATACCTGCACAAGCGATTTGATGGCAACTGGCTGCTAGCACTTGCCGCCTATAACTCTGGTGAGGGTAATGTTCGCAAGTCGATTAAAAGAAATCGAAAGTTGGGTAAAAAAGCTGATTTTTGGTCAATAAAACTACCCAGAGAAACCAGAAATTATGTACCGCAATTACTGGCTCTGGCAACACTAATTGAGGATCCCGAGAAATATAATATCACACTGCCTTTTATTGCCGATCGACCCTACTTTGAAGTGGTGGAGATTGAATCGCAGATCGATCTAAATCGAGTTATTGAGATTACCGGGGTAAAACATACCGCATTTACCAAGTTGAATCCCGCATACCGTCGCTCCACAACCCCGCCGCAAGGCAAGCATAGCCTACTGTTACCTGTGGGTAGTGCTGAACCACTGCGCCAACTAATAGCGACCACAGACCCAAAAACATGGGTTCCCCACACTGAGTATCTGGTAGTCAGCGGCGACAGCCTTTCGCAGATTGCGCAGCGCTTTCGTATACCTACCCAATGGCTCAAAAACAAAAATAATCTACGCTCAGATCGATTGCAGATTGGCCAGATACTGTTGATACCCCATTCAGGACATCGAGCAACGTCCAACAGTAACAGCATAACCAAAGCGTCCGTATATAGGGTCAAAAGGGGCGATTCCCTCTCAGCCATTGCCGTGCAATACAAAACCTCGGTTGAGGCTTTAAAACGCAGTAATGACCTAGCTACAGACAGACTACAGATTGGCCAAAAACTAACCGTACACCACAGTGCGGCTGAACCTAAACCAGACAATGTACGCAAACTGTCCTATAGAGTCAGGCGCGGTGACTCCCTATATCTTATCGCAGAAAAGTTTGATCTCACGATTGGTGATATTACTCGCTGGAATAGAATCAATCGCAATGAATTTTTGCAGCCAGGTCAGCGTTTAACCCTGTTTATTAATGCTCTGCGAATATAGCCCTTGGGTGGCTTTGAACAGTGAGAAGATGTTTGAGAGTAACGATTAATCCAGTATCGGCAAAGTAAGTCAGACAAAAAAAGGACGGGCATGCCCGTCCTTTTTGCACCTCATGATCGCTACTGCGTGATCTCGGCACCTGAGACCAGGCTAGACTGATAGGCTTGGAGCTCGCGACTACTACTAAGAGAGCTTGTAGCATAACTCAAACTCGTTCTCTGACGTGCACTAAGCCTACTGAAATCACCGGGGGTTACCTCCTCCAAGGAGACTACAATGTAGTTTCCATTGCGCAGGTAGAACCCTTCGATGACAGCCGCATCTGACGGTGCCTGCAACTGGAAGACTGAATTAAGTATTTCGGCGTTAACCGAGCTAGCATTACGCTTAACATCTAGCGCAACCTGCCAGTCAAGATCATTAGTCTTAGCTACTGTTTCGACACTTTGTCCGCTCTTAACTGCGGCTAGCAGAGCCGCTCCACGCTCGGCTATTTGCTGCCTTGCTGTGGCTAAATTCAACGAACTCTCAATCTGGCTTCGCACCTCGCTTAATTCTTTTTGCCGAGCGGGAATATATTCATTGAGTTTTATAACTATGTAGCGGTCATTACCTAGATCCAACACTTCGCTGGCGTATCTGTCGTCCACGACCTCCGTGCTAAATGATGCCTTGAGAACAGCGGGGTAAGAGGCTACACCCTCACCGCCCGACCGGGAAAAAGGCTGGGAAGTCTGGACTGAAAGATCGAGATCCTCGGCCACTAATGCCAAAGATTCAGCGTTAAAGCTGAACTCTTTGAGCATTTCAAGCTTTTCGACTAGGGCATTATCAACCTGTTCAATCAATAACTCTTGCTCAATGCGTGCCGACTCTTCAGACAATTCAAAGGCCTGCTTTTGAATATCCAGCAGTTTTATCAAATGAGTACCCGAATCGGTTTCCACTACCTCAGAAACCTGCCCTATTTCGAGAGCTGCCAATGCCTCCTCAAAGGCCTCTGGGAACATTTCACCCGAGGTGAAACCTAAATCACCGCCGCTCTGAGCGGAACCAAAGTCCTCTGAATACTGTTTGGCTAACTCGGCGAAGCTCTCACCTGCATCGAGCTTAGATTGTATCTCGGCCAGAATCTCAGTATTCGAGTCAGCGATCAAGATATGTGCGGCTTGCCTAGACACCGCCGTGTCGATCGACTCTGCTTCCTGCTCAAATCGTGCCTTAATCTGGTCTTCTGAAACTGACTTACCTTCTGTTAACAGAGCTGCGTTGAGCTCAATGTAGTCAACCATAACCTGATCATCAGTTTGATATTGCAGCTTATTCTGTTCGTAATAGGCACTGACTTGTTCTTCATTTAACTGCACTGCATCCACTATGGGCGCAATTGGAAGCGTTAGGTAGTAGTAGTCCCGCTGCTGCTCAGTAAGGCCGGCAAGAGCTGTCAGCTCAGCTTCGGTAACAAAGTTAGTTGCCACAAACCCCTGCACAACCTGCTGGATAAGCAGGTCCTCCTTGATCATTTCAATGAAGCTAGCACTGGTGTATCCCTGCTGACGAATTGAATATTCGAAGGTATCCTGATCAAAACGACCGCCGACCTGAAACCCTGGGCTATCTATCAGTAGTTTACTCACTGTTTTGGTTGATATACCCATACGCTCATCTCTGGCTTTCTGAGCAATCACCTTGCGGCCTATCATCTGTTGTAGCACGCTAGGGCGAATGAGTTCATCGTCTACCAGTGCTGGATCTAGGCCCTCATTCTCGCTAAGAATGCGTCTTTTTTCGACACTTACAGCCTGCTGAATTCTCAGCTCGCTAACCTGTTCGTCATTGACAATCAATGCAGTCTCGGCCCCTGCACCAGATAAAAACAATGAACCAGTACCTGAAAAGGCGAATATACCACCAATGAAAACGACGATAACTGTGGCTATGCCACGCATGTTATCTCTAAAATTATCCAACATGTACCTGCACCTAATGATTGAAAAAAAAGGCGCATCTATGATGCGCCTTTTGTTGCCTGTGAAATTCGCTTTCTAAGCGTACTGCTCAGGATTTTTCTTAGTTTACTGCGTCTTTCAGAGCCTTACCTGCTTTAAAACTAGGCACATTAGCCGCTTTAATTTGGATTTCGGCACCTGTCTGAGGATTACGACCAGCGCGAGCTGCGCGGTGCTTCACTGAGTAAGTACCAAAACCCACCAATGAAACTTGGTCACCATTTTTTAATGCATCAGTAACTGCGTCTAGAGCAGAGTCAAGTGCACGTCCAGCAGAAGCCTTAGAGATGTCTGCACCTGCAGCGATTGCGTCGATTAGTTCAGATTTATTCACGGTGTTCCCCTTTTATTGGAATTAAATGATCAGGACAAATTAGAAGTCCGCTGTCTAGATCCATCTCGCCCAAACCCTGAGCCAATGCGCCTTCTAGACCAACTTTATACCAACCACACTATACTTGGTCAAGCATACTTTCAAATTAATTTAAAAAAAAATTAATGGGTGCTAGCGGTGACACTGGGCGCCGGATTTTTTTCTGTTCCACTCGCACCATTAAACTCCTCTTCACTAAAAGCCTTGGGTTTATCCTGCAAAGCTATATCTAGAACCTCATCAATCCATTTTACCGGACAAATCTCAAGGTCCGCCTTGATATTATCAGGTATATCCTTTAAATCACTAGCGTTATCATGGGGTATTATCACAGTACGAACCCCACCCCGATGGGCCGCCAGGAGTTTCTCCTTGAGCCCTCCAATCTTTAATACTTGCCCGCGAAGGGTTATTTCACCGGTCATCGCCACATCTGAACGCACCGGAATAGCGGTTAGCACAGAAACCAATGTTGTACACATACCGACGCCGGCAGATGGTCCGTCTTTCGGCGTTGCTCCCTCTGGGACGTGGATATGAAGATCATTTTCATAATAGAAGTCTTTGCGAATACCCAGTGTCATGGCGCGACTGCGCACCACAGTTAGGGCGGCCTGAATTGACTCTTGCATTACATCGCCCAATGAGCCTGTTTTTATGACCTTGCCTTTACCCGGAATAGCCGAGGATTCTATCGTCAACAGCTCACCGCCTACCTGAGTCCAGGCTAAGCCTGTTACCTGCCCAATCTGATTCTCGGCCTCAGCTCGGCCATAATCAAATCTGCGTACCCCTAACATGTCCTCTAGCTGCTCTGGACCAACAACATCACTGGAGCGCTTGTCTTCACGCACATGCTTGGTAACGGTTTTACGGCATATCTTGGCAATATCTCTCTCTAAACCTCGCACGCCAGCCTCTCTGGTGTAATAACGGATAGCATCCTTCAGAGCTTCTTCCGTAATATCCAGCTCTGGCTCTTTAAGACCGTTAGCCTTGCGCTGTTTAGGTACAAGGTACTTCTCAGCAATCTGGACTTTTTCGTCTTCGGTATAGCCCGGAATACGAATCACTTCCATACGGTCTAAGAGTGGACCGGGAATATTCATCGAGTTAGCTGTGCAGATAAACATCACCTCTGAAAGATCGTAGTCAACTTCAAGATAGTGATCATTGAAAGTATGATTCTGCTCTGGATCCAGAACTTCCAACAGGGCGGATGCAGGATCGCCACGGCTATCCATACCCATTTTGTCAATCTCGTCGAGTAAGAATAATGGATTCTTGGTACCGACCTTGGACAATTTTTGAATAAGCTTGCCAGGTAAGGACCCAATATAGGTTCTGCGATGACCACGAATCTCCGACTCATCGCGTACACCACCTAGACTCATCCGCACAAACTTGCGGCCTGTCGCACGGGCGATAGACTCACCCAGAGAAGTTTTACCCACGCCGGGAGGGCCTACTAAACAAAGCACCGGGCCCTTGAGTTTCTTGACCCGCTTTTGCACCGCTAAGAACTCGAGAATACGCTCCTTTACTTCCTCTAAACCATGATGATCTGTATTGAGGGTAGTTTCAGCCTCTTCCAAATTGTGTTTTACACGGGTACGGTTTTTCCATGGCACGCCAATCATGCAATCAATGTAGTTGCGCAACACTGAGGCTTCCGCAGACATCGGCGACATCATTTTGAGCTTGGCCATTTCAGATTGCGCCTTCTCCAATGCGGCCTTGGGCATGCCTGCATCGTCAATTTTTTTCTCTAATAGATCAAGCTCTGAGACACCTTCGTCAATATCTCCCAGCTCTTTCTGGATTGCCTTCATCTGCTCATTGAGATAGTACTCACGCTGACTTTTTTCCATTTGTTTTTTAACGCGACCACGAATGCGCTGCTCGATCTGGAAAATATCAATTTCCGATTCCATTAGGCTCATCAGGTGCTCAAAGCGCTCGGTGAGATCTGCTATCTCTAGCACATCCTGCTTTTGCTCTAGGTTTAGAGTCATATGTGAGGCAATGGTATCCGCCAGTCGGTTAGCATCATCAATAGCTGTAACCGTTGTGATCACTTCCGCAGGAATTTTTTTGCTCAGATTCACATATTGCTCAAACAATGACAGGGTCGATCTTGTGAGGGCATCAGCTTCCTGTTCATCTATGCCACTACCAGCAAGCTCCGCGGCACCGCTCTGCATGAAGGACTCAGCCTCTATGGGGTCCGTTAAGCTAACCCTTTCAATACCCTCGACTAACACCTTCAGAGTACCATCTGGAAGTTTGAGTAGCTGCAGTATTGTGGCTAGGGTCCCAACTTCGTAGATATCGGCGAGCTTGGGGCTATCCTCCGATGGCATTTTCTGCGCAACCAGAACAATCTGTTTATCTGAATCCATGGCATGCTCGAGCGCAGCGATAGACTTTTGTCTACCCACAAACAATGGAACTACCATGTGCGGGTATACCACCACATCACGCAATGGCAGAAGGGGGTAAACAGCTTTATTCGAATCAGTCTCAGTGGAGCCCATTATTACCTCAATTTCTTGGTGGTCTTAGTCATTTGCTACAGTCATTGTACGCAGTGAATTTAGCGTCAGTCGTTAATATTGGGTCTCTAAGGACAAAAACAACCTTGATTAGCTAAATTAGGGCATAAAAAAAGCGGCTAACGCCGCTTCTTCGTTTAGCCTTCGTCTGAGGCTACCTTTTTTTCTTGCTGTTCATAGACCAGCAGAGGCTCGTTTTCTCCATTGATGACTGTCCCATCGACCACCACCTTTATCACATCGGGCTCTGAAGGTATTTTGTACATGGTGTCAAGCAATACGGTTTCGAGAATAGAGCGTAAGCCTCGAGCGCCAGTTTTTCGCTCGATAGCCTTATCAGCAATGGCATCCAGTGCATCACGACGCAGGTCTAGTTCAACATCCTCCATGCCAAAAAGGGCCTGATACTGCTTAAAGAGAGCGTTCTTTGGTTCAACCAGAATATTGACTAGTGCTTCGCGGTCTAACTCCTGCAGAGTCGCCACAACAGGCAACCGGCCTATAAACTCAGGGATCAACCCATAGCCTATTAAGTCGCTCGGTTGAACATCTAACAGGGTTTCACCAATCGATTTAGAGCTATCTTTGCTATTTACTTCAGCCGCAAAGCCAATACCACCCTTCTCAGAGCGATCTCGAATGACTTTCTCGAGGCCTGAGAAAGCACCTCCACATACGAACAGGATATTTGCCGTATCAACCTGCAAAAACTCTTGCTGAGGGTGTTTGCGTCCACCCTGAGGCGGCACTGACGCAACTGTGCCCTCAATTAGCTTCAGCAGTGCCTGCTGCACACCTTCCCCAGAAACATCGCGTGTAATGGAGGGGTTATCTGATTTTCGCGAGATTTTGTCGATCTCATCGATATACACAATACCTCGCTGGGCCTTATCCACATCGTAATCACACTTTTGCAGGAGCTTTTGGATAATATTTTCAACATCTTCACCTACATAGCCTGCCTCGGTCAACGTTGTGGCATCTGCGATAGTGAAAGGAACATCCAATAGCCTCGCCAGTGTCTCGGCCAGCAATGTCTTACCGCTACCGGTGGGGCCGATCAATAGGATATTGCTTTTACCCAACTCCACATCAATCTTGTCAGCGCCGGTCTGGGCACTGACTTGGAGTCGCTTGTAATGATTGTAAACAGCCACAGACAGAATGCGCTTGGCGCGCTCCTGACCAATCACATATTCATCGAGAATATTTTTGATTTCGGTGGGAACCGGCAGGCGATCCTCGCTACTATCGGGTTCGACGGACTGAGATTCTTCAGAGATAATGTCGTTACAAAGGTCAACGCATTCATCGCAGATATAGACAGATGGTCCGGCGATAAGACGGCGTACTTCATTCTGATTTTTACCGCAAAATGAGCAGAAAAGTAGTTTTCCGCCATCACCTAGGGTATCGCTATCACTCATTTCTTTCTCCTGCCAATGCAACAAAAGCCATATAAAACAATAAGTAAGGCCTGCTATCTAACAAGTAATGTTAGGAGGCTACCGCCTCTAGCCTCTTTTGTCTAGCACCTGATCGACAAGGCCATAGTCTTTGGACTCTTTGGCACTCATAAAATTATCCCGCTCAGTGTCTTCAGTAACCTTTTTGACGCTCTGTCCAGTGTGCTCAGCCATCAATTTATTGAGACGCTCTTTAATCTTGAGAATTTCTTGGGATTGGATATGAATATCTGTTGCCTGTCCCTGAGCACCACCGCTGGGTTGGTGAATCATTGTGCGGGAATTAGGCAGACAGAAACGCTTACCCTTGGCGCCTGCAGTCAGCAAAAATGCTCCCATAGAGGCCGCTTGCCCAATACACATGGTACTGACGTCTGGCTTGATAAACTGCATGGTGTCATAGATTGACAATCCGGCAGTCACTGAACCGCCCGGGGAATTGATATACAGATGAATATCTTTGTCTGGATTTTCTGACTCGAGGAACAGCATCTGCGCGACAATCAGATTGGCCATATGATCTTCAACCTGCCCAACCAGAAAGATGATTCTCTCCTTGAGGAGTCTTGAGTAGATATCGTAGGCTCGCTCGCCTCTTGAGCTCTGCTCGACAACCATTGGGACTAATCCGCTGGCTTCCAAGTCAGACGAACCGCTGATACTGGATGGGGTCTGAAAATTCATTGCTTCCTCGCTAATTTGTTGTTCAATACAGAGGTACTGTAGCCTCGCACAATCCCTTTTGCACGCTTACTTGCAATTTATACCGTTGTACGCAAACAGTCGTCAGGCTGGACTTCTCCAGCTTCACAAAATCAGCTTAGGCTTCGCTACCCGGCTCTGGATCGGGCTTGACAGCCTCTTCGTAGGATACAGCTTCTTCTTTAACTTTGGCCTTTGAAAGTACGAATTCAGTTACCTGGTCTTCTAACACCACTGCTTCAACAGAGCTCAGCAATTCAGGCTTACTGTAATAGTAATCAACAACCTCCCTAGGCTGCTCATAAGTTGATGCGATTTCGTCTATTCGGGCACGCACCTGATCTTCGTCTGGAGTCATACCTTCGACCTTGACTAGCTCAGAAACAATCACACCCAGTGATGCTCTGCGCTGTGCTTTTTCTCTAAACATATCATCTGGAAGCATACTTAGATCAATTTGCTGACCACCACCAAACTGCTGCACCATCTGTTGCTTTAGCTGGGTAATTTCATTGCTGACAAGCGCCTCAGGCAATTCGACCTTATTGAGGTCAAAGAGCTGATTCATCACTCGATTTTTCACCTTAGTACGAATAGCATTGCGCAGCTCTCGCTCCATATTGCCTTGCACGTCTTCTCGGAATTTTTCTTCGCCACCCTCTTCTACGCCATAGATTTTGAAGAACTCGTCATTTAACTCTGGCATTTGTTTTGCCGAAACGGAGTTGACCTTAACCGCAAACTGAACGGCTTTACCTTTGAGATCTTCAGAATGGTAATCTTTGGGGAATTTTAACTTGAGAACAGTCTCTTCGCCTGCGCTGAGACCAACCAGCCCATCTTCAAAGCCAGGAATCATGCTATTGGACCCCAACACTAGATCCTGACCCTCGGCACTGCCACCAGCGAATTCTTCTTTCTTATGAGTCCCGACAAAGTCAATATTTAGCTGATCGCCATCTTCAGACGGCTTGTCAGAAGCCTCAAACTTAGCCTGCTGATTACGCAGAACTTCAATCATAGTTTCTACATCAGAGTCATTCACGTCCGCGCTTGGGCGAGCAATCTTTACTTTGCTGACATCTGTTATTTCTACCTCAGGGTATACCTCAAATATCGCCATGTATTCGAGATCTTGGCCTTCGCTGTCTTTCAAATCGTCAATACGTGGCTGACCAACCGGGCGCAGATCTTCCTGCTGAATGGCTTCGTAAAAGCTTGAGTTAACAAGTTCACCAATAACTTCCTGACGAACACCCTTACCATAGTGCTGTTTGACAACGCGCAGTGGAACTTTGCCCTTACGAAAACCTTTGATCGAGACCGTTTTAGTCGCTTTCTGTAAACGCGCAGTTACTTCTTGTTCGATTTTGTCGGCAGGTACACCGATCTTCAGCTGTCGCTCCAGACCTGTGCTCGACTCAATAGAAACCTGCATCTGTTGCCCTCTTCAAAAATAATTTAAATAAAATGATATAAATATGGTGCGAGTGGAGAGACTCGAACTCTCACATCCTAAGACACTAGAACCTAAATCTAGCGCGTCTACCAATTCCGCCACACTCGCATAATCTGTCTTTTTGGGCTCTCTGCTTAGATGCTTTGGTTGCTAACTTGAAGCCAACAACTGTGCCCAGCCAAAAAGGGCGTGAAGTTTGCCACAGCACCTGAGAATCGGCAACCACTTAAGCGCTTTAAACCACCTAAAATAGTGAAAAAGTCTTAAGATTAACCACTAGGCATAGACAGGAGCAAAGAAACTGCGCCCACCAGCATCTTAGGGAGGCCTCAGAGCATCTAGTTAGCAATCTAGTTGGAAATAATCCTTATGCTTGGTCTATGCTTTGTGAGTGAACTTTAATAAACCCGTCTAGGAGTCAGATGATGAAAAAAACTTATTTTATGCTTTTTGTAGTGGTAGCAACCCTAGGGCTTGCGGCCTGTGACAACGGTGAGCCTAAACCTGCACCTGCACCTGCACCTGCGCCCGAATCTAAAACCAACACGACTATTGATACGGTTACATCGACGCTATCTGAGACTGCAACCAAAGCGGCTAAAAGTGCCATGGACGGAGCCAATGACCTTGCTAATACGATGCACGAAATGGCAAATGACCACGCAGATGACACGTCGGACATGATTGATAAGGCCTCTGACATTACCAGCGATAGTATTGACGATACACTAAACGACGTTCTCGATTAATTACATCGCAGTGCAAGGTGCTACAAGTATAAAAAGCCCAGTCATTACTGGGTTTTTTATGACGCCGTAACTTGACTTGCCCAAGGGTCGATCTAGCCTCCTAAGTTGCGGCGATGTAAACAGGCAACCTATTATCTGAGGCGAACCAAATAATACTATTTGCACCAACGGATAGCCCCAATTAAGCCTCTGCAATAGCATTCAGTGGGACAATACAGAATAAAGTCCAGGAGATTGTTCAGTTTTTAACTATCTCAAACCATGGTTAACAGCCCGAGTCCAAAAAGGCGCTGAGTGGTTGGTACAGACCAGCGTCGGACAAAACTCAGTCAGGTAAGAGTCTCACAGAGGTTTATTCAGAAATAACCTCACGGCACAGAGGGATACCTCTTCTATTTGGGCTGCATCTGTATAGATACCATCGATCAGCAATTTGGCGATACCATGGACAGCCCCCCAGATAACCTGAGAGGTACGCAAAGGGTTGTCGCCGCCAATAAGACCCGCCTGCTGCCAACTAGTGATCATTTCCAACTGATGCTGAAAACAAGGATAGGCTACATCGCGTAGCTCTTGAGTACTATTTTTCTGCTTCCAGATATTACGACCAAACATAAGCTCGTATTCTTCTGGATTGTCGGCAGCAAACCTAACATACCCACAAATAAACTCTTCAAATTTCTGTTCAGCCGTCAGATTGGGAGCATTAAAAGTACTCTGAGCCTGCCTGTAGCGGCGCCTGAATCCTTCGGCCGCAATGGAGCAGAGTAGATCATTCTTGTCCGAGAAATGGTGATAGGGGGCGGTACGCGATACACCAGCGCGCCCAGCCAACTTACGCAGCGACAGATTCTCTATACCAGCCTCAGAAATTAATGCCTTGGCTGCCATTAACAGCGCCTGACGCAGATCACCGTGATGGTAACTGGGGCGCACAATTTTTAATGTCGTCGTTGAATTCATTGTGTAAATGTAACAACACATCTTGACAGTGTCAAAATAGCGTCTTAATCTGAGGGCCTTCCTTAATCTTAAAACCAACGTCCAGCCGTATGAAAAGGACACTTTGAGGCATAACTTAGATGAAATTAGACGATTTTGCGTCCCTAAAAGCATTTTCTGCCAATATTGATGACAATCACGTAGTGGAAATCTGTCTCAACCGTCCAGACTCTATCAACAGCATGAATAACGACTTCTGGGCTGAACTTCCTGCCATTATTGATGCGCTTGACAGTGAAGGTGTGGCCCGCGTAATTATCCTGACTTCCAAGGGCAAACACTTCACCGCAGGCATGGATCTGGAGGTGCTCAGCAATCTGGGTGGCAACCCAGACCATGAACCCGCCCGCCGAGCCGAACAATCACGCCGCTGGATTCTTAGCCTACAAGATACCTTTACCAAACTAGAATCGGCCCGTATGCCAATCATTTCTGCTATTCAGGGAGCCTGTATCGGCGGGGGCGTGGACATGATCTGTGCCACTGACATGCGGTTTTGTACCTCTAATGCGTTTTTTAATATCAAAGAAACCGAACTGGGTATTACCGCAGACGTGGGGACGTTGCAGCGAATTCAGCAGGTTATGCCTAGCGGCTTGGCCCGAGAACTAGCCTACAGTAGCCGCAATTTGGGAGCCGAAGAAGCTCTCGCCTGCGGTTTTGTTAACCAGGTTTACGAGACCCAGGAAAGTATGCTCGATGCCGTTCGCGCACTGGCCACAGATATAGCCAAGCACAGCCCTATGGCTGTGCATGGCACCAAGGAAATGCTTAATTACAGTCGCGACCACTCAGTGCAGGATAGCCTCAACCACATGGCAACTTGGCAGTCCGGCATGCTACAGGCGCCGGATGTTCAAGAAGCTATGCAGGCGAAGACTCAAAAGCGTGCGCCCATATACGATAACCTATTACCCTAAATCACCTACCACAATTAAAAATAACTAGAGAGAACCCTATGCCACATAGCACCTACCCTCATATGCTCGCTCCCTTAGATCTTGGTTTTACCACCTTAAAAAACCGAGTACTGATGGGCTCCATGCACACAGGTCTCGAAGAGGTTGCAGATGGTCACCAACGCATGGCGGCCTACTTTGGTGAGCGCGCTAAAGGCGGAGTGGGTCTCATAGTGACAGGCGGCATTGGTCCCAATACCGAGGGCGGAACCCACCCCAACACTAAGAAGCTGGTCACCGATGAAGATATAGCAGGTCATAAGCAGATAACCGATGCCGTGCATGAGCACGATGGAAAAATCTGCATGCAGATTCTGCATACTGGCCGCTACGCCTACTCTCCAGACCAGGTGGCTCCCTCTGCAATCAAGTCGCCGATTAACCCATTTACCCCCAGGGCTCTAACGGACGAAGAAATTCACAAGCAAATTGACGACTTTGTATTCACATCGGTGCAGGCACAAAAAGCTGGTTACGATGGTGTAGAAATCATGGGTTCTGAAGGATATTTCCTCAATCAGTTTATTGCAGCTCGCACCAATCAGCGCGATGATGACTGGGGAGGCAGTTACGAAAATAGGATCCGCCTGCCCATCGAAGTAGTGCGCCGAGTGCGCGAGGCAGTTGGCGAGCACTTTATTATTATTTTTCGTCTATCAATGCTTGATTTAGTTGACGGTGGCAGCACCGCTGAAGAGGTTATTCAGCTTGGCAAAGCCGTTGAGAAGGCAGGTACCACTATTATCAATACCGGTATTGGCTGGCATGAAGCCCAGATACCAACTATTGCTACCAAGGTTCCCCGCGCCGCCTTTACCTGGGTAACTGCTCGTTTTAAAAAAGAACTCTCGGTACCAGTAATCACCTCTAATCGTATTAACACCCCAGAGGTCGCCGAACAAGTTCTAGCTCGCGGCGATGCCGATATGATTTCAATGGCTCGCCCCTTTCTGGCTGACCCAGACTTTGTAATCAAATCTGAACAGAATCGGGCTGACGAAATTAACACCTGTATCGGTTGCAACCAAGCCTGTCTCGACCATGTGTTTAGCGGTGTTATGACGAGCTGTTTGGTTAACCCCCGCGCCTGCCATGAGACAGAACTGCATATTGTTGCCACGACCGACAGCAAGAAAATCGCCGTGGTCGGTGCTGGGCCGGCGGGGCTTTCTGCTGCAACGACCGCCGCTTCAAGGGGCCACCAGGTCACCCTATTTGATGCCGCTAGTGAAATTGGCGGCCAGTTTAATATCGCCAAACAGATTCCCGGGAAAGAAGAGTTCTACGAAACACTGCGCTATTACGGCAAGCAGATTGAAATAACCGGAGTACACTTAAAACTCAATACCAAAGTCACTGCGCAAGACCTAAACAGGGGCGGCTTCGATGAAGTCATTATTGCCACGGGTATTAATCCTCGAATGCCGGCGATCGAGGGGATTGATCACCCGATGGTTATGAACTATCTCGATGTAATTGGCGATAAAAAGCCGGTTGGTCAAAAGGTTGCTATTATTGGTGCCGGGGGCATTGGATTTGATACTGCGGAATATATTACTCACAGCGGCGAAGCTACCAGCCAAAATATACCTGCGTTTATGAAAGAATGGGGTATAGATATGACCTTTGGTTCTCGGTCAGGAATCGAAGGCATCAGCCCACAGCCAGAGCCCTCTCCTCGGGAAGTCTACTTACTGCAGCGTAAAACAACTCGAGTGGGTAAAGGCCTGGGTAAAACTACCGGTTGGATTCACCGTGCCGGCCTAGCCATGAAAGGCGTGCGCATGATGCCTGGCTGTGATTATAGTCATATCAGCGACCAAGGCCTGCATATTACTGTGGGAGATGACCCTCAGATACTCGATGTGGACACTATTATTGTGTGCGCAGGCCAAGATCCGCTGCGCGAATTGGTTGACGGCCTTGAACTGCCCCATCATCTTATTGGTGGTGCTGATGAAGCTGGGGAGCTGGATGCAAAGCGTGCCATTAACCAGGGTACTAGACTAGCCGCTGCCATGTGATAAAGCGCTCGCTGTCTGCTGCTTTGGCTCAATCGCTGCGCTAAGTAGCAGGTAGATTTATCGCTTATTTTGACTCTAGGCCTTGCATGCCAAGGGTAATCAACCCATCATTGCGCCTCGCGTAAACAGGCCCTCGAAAAATATCACAATGTCAGATAAAGAATTTAGTAACACCGACTTTCGCAATGCTCTGGGCAGTTTCGCCACAGGGGTAACAATAATTACCGCTCTGGGCAAAAATGGTCAGAAAATTGGCTTGACCGCCAATAGCTTCAACTCGGTATCACTCGACCCAGCACTGGTGCTTTGGAGCATTGGCCGCGATACAAACTGTTTTGATGACTTTATAGCTGCCGAGTCTTTTGCTATTCACATCTTGGCAGAGGATCAACAGGATTTATCCAATCTCTTTGCGAAAACCGGCGCCGATAGATTCGCTGGAATAGAAACCACGGAGGGTTTATCTGGAGTGCCGTTACTCCCCAATTTCAGCACATGCTTTCAGTGCCGTATCGAGAATCAGTACGACGGTGGCGACCATGTGATTTTAGTGGGCAAGGTAATTGAGTTTACCGATAATGGGTCAAGGCCATTGATTTTTCATCGCGGTGGTTACGGCGCTCTTTAGCTAGGTTTTGTTGCGGGCTTATAAAATAGCGACAATCTCTGCAACGGACATAACATCTGCATACTTCGCGTTTAAATCAAAAAGGTTGGATTCGTGCGCAGCTGGGTTTCTATCGCCCACTGCCTCTCTCGCAATCACGACCTGATAATTATTCTGTAAACCATCCACCGCAGAGGCGCGAACACAGCCACTAGTGGTTAAACCGGTCACCACTAATGAATCAACACCCAGTGCTCTTAGCTGATCATCTAGATCGGTTTTATGGAAAGCACTAGGCCAATGCTTTTCTATTAGCGGCTCGCTGTCTACCCGTTCCATTGCTGGATCTAGTGCCACCCAGTGGCAACCTGCCTGCAGCACATTTAGCGCCGGCACCTTGCGGCGAAAAACGCTGGCCTGCTGATCATTGTTATAGACAACTGTGGTAAAAAAAATCGGCAGGCCTTTCTTTCGGAAGACTCCCAGTAATTGCACATTTGCAGCGACTACATCAGGGCAATGCGTGCCTAGGGGACAATTCGGATCTGTAAAGCCATTAATCATATCCACCACGATCAAGGCAGGCTCTGGCGTTAATGCAAGACGATTCTGATCTAGGTTGCTCATAACTAGTCCCAACAATTACATGATTAAAATAACGCGGCTATAAAAAAACGGGCTGTGCTTTTAGTACGATAAGCACAGCCCGCTAATTCTATTACTAATAAGTCCTTAGAAGCGGTAATTAAAGTCGATACCGTAGGAATCTTTGGCCCCTGGGTGAATAAATGACCCGCCGAATTCAGGTGCCGGAATAATCTCTTCCAGATAGGTTTCATCGGTAATATTGCGACCCCAGATTGTTACACCCCAATTTTCCGCATCAAATGAGATACGTGCATTGAGCGTATCATAGGCATCACGTGTAGCCTTACTCATATCCTGAGTCAGACCCGCGCCGTTAAAGACCTGCCAAATAGTTGGTGTTGCCTCACCCTGCAAAGTGTGGAAAGCCATCTCACCCACACGCTGCCAATCCAAACGCGTGGTCATTTCAACCCCGTCGGCTACAGACATCTCAAACTGAGCACCAAGGTTGTAGGTGCGATCCGGCGCCTGAGGAGCATCATTGCCTACGGACAATGGTCTGTGACTGTTACGCACAATCTCACTATCAAGGAAGCCAGCGCCACCAAAGATCGATAGGTTGTCAGTCACAACAGCATTGAAATCCATTTCAAACCCTTGAATCTCAAGATCATCGATAGTGGTTACCATGCGCAGCAAGCCAAATGGACCAGCGAAGAATTCGAAGAACTGATTGTCTTCAACCTCAGTTTTAAACGCCGCCACATTGACTCTCAAGCGGTTGTCCATAAACTCCATTTTGCTTCCCAGCTCAATGTTGGTAGAGACCTCTTTTTTGTACTCGTCACTAACACCTAGGTTCGCATCAACTGCCACACCGGGGCTGGCACAACTTGGTACGAATGATGGGCAGGTATCTCCGTACCAGAGATCCAGCAATGCGGTACTGCCGACTGAGTTAAATCCACCACTGCGGAAACCAACACCCCAGCTAGCATAGATATTCACATCATCGGCCGCATTCCAACTCCAGGTTACCTTGGGTTGCAACTGGCTGAAGGTAGCACTTCGATCAGGAACACCATTAGGATTGCCAGCCAATGCTGGATTAATGGGGGCAGTACCCGCATTAACGCTCAAACCAGAAGAATTAACATTGGGCACCTGATTACTCACATCTCGTTCTTCGCGGTCATAGCGCGCAGCGAACGAGAGCTCCATATCCTCAGCTATATCAAACTCGACCTGACCAAAAATCGCCGCGACAGAAGTATCGAACTTATCATCAAACATTAGATCAGTCGGATTTGGACCAGTGGGGTCGACATAGGCCTGGCGCAGGAATCCATTACCTGTATCCGCGCCATAGGCGACAACCACTTCGCGCTCTATGTCAGCTACATAGGCTCCGGCAATCCATCGTAGTGCCGCGTCGTCATCGGAAGTCAAGCGAATCTCGAGGCTAGTATCTGACTGATTTCGCTCCTGATACTGATAGCCATCGCAAGAGGTCGGGGTATAGGGCCCGTAGATACCGGTAAAGTCAGGTGCGGCACCACCAGCTGCTGGGAAGACTCCAAAGGGACCAAAGAATCCGCCAAACAGATCGTCACGGCCAGCGCCACCCATAGAGACCGGCAAGTTATTCAAGGTAGCTCGATCTGCCTGACAAGATGAGGTCACCTCATAACCATAAAATGTCGCACTGGTGCCATCGGACAGTAAGTACTCATCTAGATCGCTGTAACTGAATACTACGCTAACATCGACATCATCGCGATCCCAGTCAGCTTTAACTGAGAACTCCGTGGTTTCCTGTTCATTTTCACCGGGAACATTATTGGAGAAAATAAAATCATGCTCGTTAACATCCTTGAAAAATGTGGGACCAAACCCAGCGGCAAAAGCAGGAATTGCAAACACCGCATTAAAGTTAATTGCACCACCGCTGACTTCGCTCATGCCAGCGCGCATATCTAAGGACAGTTCTTCGTTAACATCCCAGATCAGACGACCACGAACTGTAGTATCTTCCAAAAAATCGACCGAGTTCGCACCAGTGAAAGCATTGCTGTAATGACCATCGGTTTCGCGACGATTTACACTAACTCTGCCGAGCAATCCATCACCCAGCCCTCCGCTCAAGGTTAAGCTGGCATTTTTAGACCCATTGTTACCCGCACCGACCTTTACCTTACCTTCGAACTCTTCATCAGGACGGTTGGTGGTTACCAAAATAGCGCCAGCAACAGCATTACGGCCGTAGAGTGCGCCCTGCGGGCCTTTCAATACTTCAATCTGGCTAACATCCATCAGCTCTTCATTGAACCCATTAGGATTTGTCACCAGGACACCATCAACCACATAGGCAAAGGTAGACTCTGCATCACGGGTTGAAACAATGCCGCGGATACTTACTTGGGTATCACCCACGTTAGCTGAATCTACCATGGTTACATTCGGCATCAAGCCAATAAAATCACCGGGACGCTGAATACCTGCGCTCTCAATTTGAGATTCGGTAAAGGCTGTCACTGCAATAGGCACTTCCTGCAAATTCTCAGCACGCTTTCGTGCCGAGACTACAATTTCTTCAATGGTGACCTCAGCGATAGCCATTGAAGTCATACTAGCTAGCACGGATAAGGCTAATGCTTTTTTTATAAATGAAGTTTTCATTTTCTTCTCCTCAATTAAACGTTTTTTTTGTTTTATTTAATGTTTTTTATTGCCAATAAAAACTGGTTTGGTTGGAGCCGGCAAGTGCGTTTCCGCTTCACAGCGGCTACGGATTTCTTCCACATCACCACCAAAATTGAACAATGCAGGCTCTCCAGCAATGGCTTTCAATTCGGTGCGTAACCTGTCAGTTGCAACCCCGTCTACGGTTCCATCCGCGGCCATAACAACGCCATAACGTTTAGCGCCCTCAACAGTCACCAGTCGACGGTTGATATCCTGACGCACCAGTTCCGGATCCCGAGCAAATGGGTCTCCCCAACCACCGCCGCCCCAGGTGTTGAAATACAGCATGTCCCCTGCCTTGACCTTAATACCCTCGGCCTTAGCCGGGAGCCATTGTTCAGAGCCATCCACGCGAACTAGGCGCTTGGTCGAACGCAGGCCCGTCTCACCCCCAAGCACACCCCAGGGATAAGTCAGCCAGCGTTCATCATGAATACCTATGTCACCATCACATAGGAAGCGATAGGCAACACTCAAACCATTACCGCCGCGATGCAAGCCCGCACCCCCGGAATCAGGGATAGTCTCATAGCGCTCGATACGTAGTGGAAAGTAGGACTCAATAAATTCGTTTGGCACATTGGTAAATCCAGGCCAAAGGCTGTGACCATCAGGACCATCGCCCACGGGCCGGCCGGGGACACCACCAAAACCAATCTGGAATAGTTGGAACCACTCATTATCTTTGCCCGGGCGAGAATCATAGCCAGAGAAGAACAGGTGGGGAGAGTCAGAGAAGCCGGCTGCATTTAGCATCATCTCTGGTGCACCCATGCCCAGTAGTGCACCTAGCACATCAAAGATACGGCCCAGCGCATGGGTTCTGCCCGACAGCGCTGCGGGATAATTAGGCTTTAATAATGTCCCTTGAGGAATACGCACATCAACTAGATCATAAAAGCCATCATTAAACACAATCTGCGGATCCACGACATTGATAGTGAATGAGCCAAAGAACATTTTAAACATATCTTCGTTGAGGAAGAAGTTCACCGAGCTTTGTGCCTGGGGGTCGGTGCCGGCAAAATCAAAAATTGCTTTGTCCCCTTCACGCCACATAGTGCATTTAATTTTGTATGGGCCCATGCCCATACCGTCATCACAGATGTAGTCTTCAAATTCTCGAGGCTCTTCGGGGATAAACATACCGATAATATGCTTCATGGCGTCATAGTTGCGTTGCAGCATAATGTCCATGGTGGAGAACAGGACATCATCGCCAAACCGCTGGGCCAATTCAACACAGCGTTTGGCGGCAGTATTGCAGGCCGCTACCAGTGCATTTAAATCAAAACGATTCCACTGGGGCGTACGCACATTGTGCAAAATCAACTCCAGTAAATCAGACTGCAATACACCTTTCTTGTATAGCTTGGTTGGCGGAATACGAATGCCTTCTTGAAATATAGTTGTAGCTTCGATGGGAATCGAGCCGGGAACCATGCCACCATTATCTGACATATGACCAAACATAGCCGACCAGGCAATATGGCGACCGTCTTTAAATACTGGCACCAACACTACCCAGTCAGGCAGGTGAGAGACCGCCGCATTACACATATAGGGATCGTTGGTAAGAATAATATCCCCCTCTTCGATCTCATCGTCATAGGCTTCTAAAAAGGGGCCGATAAATGAACCAAACTGGCCCACAACCATCTTGCCATCTTTGTTGGCGATCATCGGAAAGCAATCACCCTGCTCGCGTATTCCTGGCGACATAGCAGTTCTAAACAGCACCGCATCCATCTCTTCGCGCGCATTGCGCAGGGCGTTTTCAATAATATCAACGGTCACACCATCAACATCAACTCGATTGAGAGGATCCTTATTGGTTTGTAATAATGTCGCTGTCATACTATTGCCCTCCATTAGCTGGGTTGATCAGTAGGTTACCCACAGCGTCTACCGAGGCAACAAAGCCCGGGAGAACAACGGTAGTTGAATCCATCTCACCAACAATGGCTGGGCCCGGTACCTTGAGGCCGGTGTTGAGTTTACTGCGATCATAGATATTGGCGTCGTACCAATCTCCTTCGTAGTAGAAGCGGCTGGCAACAATCTTGCACTGTTCCAGACTCATACCAGTCTCGCCAATTTGACGCTCGGCGATAGATTTAGCACGAGCCTTGGCTACCGCACGAATCATCAATATCTCGTGACCATCATCTAACTTAAAGGTAAATAGCTGCTCATGCTCCGCATCAAACTGGTCGGTCAGCAAAGCTACTCCCTTCTCGTTAAGTTCGGCCTCAGTAAAGTCAATAGTGATCTGGAAAGCTTGACCGGAATAGCGCAGATCAGCCTGATAGGTAATTTCATGTTCTTCGGCAGGTATATTATCTTTTAACAACGCCTCACCCGCACGCATCTGAAGTTCGTGTAAATCAGAGGTTAACTGTGCATCGCTAAGATCACTAGCCATAGTTAAATAGGTGCGCGCAGCCTCATCCTGCACCTGGGTAGTTGCATCACCATAGGCACAGAGAACACCGGGGCCCGGTGGAATAATCACCGGCCAGGCGTCAGTTAGAATACCCAGAGCATTGGCATGCAAAGGACCCGCACCACCAAAGCCGACCAGGGCAAAATCTCTGGGGTCATAACCCTGCTCAACCGATACCAGACGCAGTGCGCCGAACATCGACTCGTTTACAATTTTGATGATGCCTTCCGCCGCTTCCATCAGGTCAATACCTATGGCATCGGCCACCGACTGAACCGCAGCCACAGAAGCCTCGCGATTAATTTCCATCTTGCCGCCCAACTGAACATCAGAGGGTAAATAACCCAACACCACATTGGCATCACATACAGTAGGCTGCTCACCGCCCTTCATGTAACAAGCCGGCCCCGGCACGGCACCGGCAGACTCAGGGCCAACGCGCAGTGCTTTGGTCAACTCAGGAACAAAGGCAATTGAACCACCGCCGGCTCCTACAGTGCGAACATCTACTGAAGGAGCACGAACCCGAACATCGGCGACAATCGTCTCTCGACGCACACGGGCACGGGAGTTTTGGATCAGGGCTACATCGGTAGATGTACCACCCATATCGCAGGTTAATATATTGTCATAGCCAGCGCGGCTGCAGAAGTAGATAGCACCCGAAACACCTCCAGCTGGACCTGACATCAGCATATTCACTGGCGACTCTGCCGAAGCTCGGGCCGAGGCCAAACCACCATCGGAGCGCAGGATCGATAACTGCGTATCTGAACCCATTTTTTCATCGAGCGCGGCCTGCAGGTTGCTCACATAGCTGGCCACTTCCGGACGCACATAGGAATTCACCACTGTGGTTTCAGTACGCTCATATTCCTGCATCTCCGGCACAACATCACTTGAGATAGAGATAGGCGTTTCAGTAAATATCTCTGCGGCAATTTCCCTAGCGCGCCGTTCATGGGCACCATTGATGTAGGCGTTTATAAAGCAGATAGTTAGGGCTTCAACTTCGCCAGTTGCATGGAGGGTTTTTAAGTCGTTGCGCAGTTGCCCTTCATCGAGGCCGGACACTATTTTACCGTCAGCACCAATACGCTCATGGGCACCAATGGTCAATTCAAGCGGCGCTAAAAGCGGCTTCTTCACAAAACTCACCCAGCCACCTAATCCGCCGGGACAAAACGATCGCGCCACCTGCAATGTATCTTCATAGCCAGAGGTGGTCACCAGACCTACTTTGGCGCCTCGTCCCGTAAGCACTGCATTGGTAGCCACAGTGGTGCCATGCATAACTCTTGTTACATCAACTGGATTTACACCGGACTCATCACAGATCCGCGCGATACCATTAAGAACACCAATTGAGGAGTCCTCTGGTGTCGATGGCACTTTCGCCGTATGGGTATCCCCTGTATCTTCATTGATCAGCAGGAGGTCTGTGAATGTCCCCCCTACATCTACCCCTAATCTGTAGCTCATTTTTATCTCCGAACTTTGAACGATTATTTTTTATTTTTGTTATCTGGCATATCCCGCTAGCTCGCCTGCTTAGCTAAGTACCCCTGCAACCAAGCTTTTGACCGGCCCCCTGGCGCAGTGCCCGTTAATTCCTGCGCGAGATTGGAGGCATGCATTAATTTATCTAAATCTATACCTGTTGCGAAGCCCATCTGCTGCAGCATCATCGCAATATCATCGGTAGCCACATTTCCGGAGGCGCCGGGGGCAAACGGACAGCCGCCCATGCCCGCAATAGAGCTGTCAAAGCGCCTAATGCCAGATTCCACTGCCGCGTAGACATTGGCTAGACCCATGGCTCTGGTATCATGAAAATGGCACCCCAGCTTTTCCGCCCCATGACTGCTAACCAGCATTGATGTCAAGGCGCGCACCTGCTGCGGGTCAGCAGCGCCAATGGTATCTGCCAATACCAACTGATCTGCGCCCGCTCGGATAAATTTAGCGGCCATCTGTTCTACAACAATTGGATCGGTCGGGCCATCAAATGGACAGGCAAAAGCGACGGCAATGGTGGCAATCACTTCAATGTTATCCCGTTTGGCCAGTGCCAGAATATCACCTGTTATATCTTCGGCCCCAGCCATACTCATGGCCGCATTTTTCTGTGCCATTCCCTCACTGGCGTAGAGCACCATGGTGACCGTTTTAGCCCCTGCGGCTCTCGCCAGCTCATAACCTTTCATATTCGGAATCAATGCAATAGTCGGAGTTGTAAAGCCTTCGGCTTCCAAGGCAGTAAATACCTGGTCTGTTCCCGCCATGGCAGGCACAGCTTTTGGCGAGACGAAGCTACCCGCTTCGATTTGCGGCACACCGGCTTCGGCAATACTTCTAATCAGCGACAGGCGCTGCTCGATAGTTAGAATTTTGAGCTGATTCTGCAGGCCATCCCGCGGTCCAACATCAGTGATTATTACCCTATCTTGAATCATTGAATGATGCCCTTTCTTTTCATTTGCTCTATTTGCTCTACGCTCAGATTGAGTAATTGGGTCATAATCTCATCGGTATGTTGCCCTAATTCAGGCGCAGCGGTGAACTTTTCATCTTTGCTTCGAGACAATTTTATCGGGTTGCCCGGGCCCTTAGTGGAACTGCCATTGGGGTGCTTTAAGTCTACTACCATATTGCGGTGTAATACTTGGGGATCTGTAAGTGCGTCACTTAACGTATTGACCGGTGCACAGGGAATCCGCTTAGCCTCCAGCTCAGTCAGCCAGTGCTGGCATGTATTGCCACTCAATACCTTATTCAGAGTGCTGTTGATAATCTCTCGATCTTGCCATCGACCAGGCTGAAAATCATACTTGGCATTATCAAACTCAGGGCATCGGACCACTTCCTTAAGATTTTGCCAAAAATTGTCAGTAATAACGGCAATAACTACAAAACCGTCTGAACAGGTAAACGTGTTGTAAGGCACATGCACAAAGTGGCTATTGCCAATTGGGTACGGGTCCTCACCAGATAAAAAATGCATAGTTGCCATATAGTTGAGCATAGAAATCTGGCAGTCGAGCATAGATATGTCCACATGCTGACCAAAACCACTGCGCTCACGCTCGTAGAGGGCTGCCAAAATACCCATCACACCGAACATTCCACCACCCAGATCACCAATGGGGATGCCTGCACGTACCATATGTTTTGAATCTGGGCCTGTAATCGACATTCCGCCGCCCATGGCCTGGGCTACCTGATCAAAGGCTGGCCGTTTACTCCCTGGACCATCTGAACCAAAGCCGGACACAGTGCAGGTAATAATCCGCGGGTTTACTTCACATAGAGACGAGTAATCAATACCCAGTCGTTCAGGAACCCCTGCACCAAAGTTGCTGATCACAATATCGACCTCGGTCACCAGGCTCTTAAATAGCGCCAGCCCCTGTGCGGTTTTTAGATCTACCGCAACACTCTTCTTATTGCGGTTGAGAGTAATGTAATAGGCTCCCATACCATCGAGAGAATTTTTGGGGTCAGTAGCCAATAATTTACGCGTACCCTCGCCATAGCACGGCTCTACCTTAATTGTTTCAGCCCCCAAGTCGGCTAGGATCATGCTCCCATAGGGACCAGACAGCATATGGGTCAGATCAAGAACACGAACACCCGTCAGAGCTTGCTTCATACAATTTGCCCCTGATGTAGGTAGCTCAGAGCAAACGAACCCATAGACGCCGGAGGGAGGCCTCTATGGCAAACCTGAGCTGGAGCCTCTAAGGAAAAAGGCCATCGATTAAAAATGCGAAACTTCATCACGCTCCATGGATAAAATCAAAAAGCTGCTTTAGCGGCGAAAACTCTACTAACCAATCTGTTAACAATATAGTATCTGTTGCGACAGACCACTTACCTAGCAAAGAATATATTAATGATATATTGTTATACCAAAGTCTAATTTATAGCACAACTTTATTATCAATTTGAACGGAGTAGATGAGGTTGATATGGCGGCACACGTAGGGGAATTACTTTTAAATCAAAGCCAGCGCAATATTGTATCCGAAGATCTGCCATCACCTCTGTATCACCAGCTCTACAGCCTAATAAAAGGCTACATTGTTGATGGCACCTTTCATCAGGGCGAAAAACTGCCCAGCGAAAAAGAGCTAGCCGAGGCCTTCAAGGTATCTCGTATTACCGTCAAACGAGCTGTGAATGAGCTCGCCGCAGAAGATCTCGTGGAGCGCGCACGAGGCAAAGGCACTCATATCACTTACAAATATACGCCCAAACCTGTTCAGGCCCCTCTTCTGGGGGTGCTAGAAGAGATTGATAGTATCGCCCAGAACTCTGTCGCCGAAGTACTAGATTGTCGTGTTGTTGTTCCGCCGCAAAATATCCGCACAGAGTTTTGTCTCGCTAACAACGACTCGCTGTTTCATTTAGTCCGGCGGCGCGAGCGCGCTGGCGCGTTCTTTGGCTACTTCGACAGTTGGAGCGCCGGTGTAGATCGCCCAGACAACACCGATATATTTATCAAGCAATCTCGGCACCAGTATTTTCGTGAAAGCGGCATGACTGTCAGTCACATCAACCAAACGATTAGTGCTGTGGCCGCTACCGCAACTATTGCTGGACACCTGCAGGTGCCCGTAGGCTTTCCTCTGCTGAGCCTAGTACGGCGCTCCTATTACCAAGATGATGATAGAGAAATGCTGGTGGATTACTTAGTAGCGCTGTACAACACCAAGTTGTTTCAGTATCAGATGGATTTGAAGCTAGATTAACTCCCTAATCCGTAACTTTGCGTCACTGCTATCCGACTAATAACTCGTAAAATTCTTTACGTTAACGTAAAGGTAAGAGTATACTGCGACTGTCATCCTCAAGAATGAAGCCCTGTTATGACCCAATACAGTATTTCTCAACTCTCTAATGAGTTCGATGTCTCCACCAGAACCATACGCCACTACGAGGATATGCGCCTGCTATTCCCTACCCGTCGCGGCCAAACTAGGATTTATAGCCCTAGTGACCGAGTTCGCTTAAAGCTCATTTTGCGTGGCAAACGCCTGGGTTTATCTCTCGATGATTCCCGTGAAATTATCGATATGTATGAACCGGGCAAAACCAATGTAGACCAGCTTAAAAAACTGATTGATGCGATTCAAAATCAACGGATCAAACTTGTTCAACAACTCGACGATTTAAGTATGCTGCTCAAGGATCTAGACGAGGCTGAAGCCAACTGTATTTCAGCCCTCAAGGCCGATGGATAAAAATAATTTATGAATACGAACTACCAGACTTTAAATTTTAATCTTGGCGAAGACTTAGACATGCTTCGCGACAGTGTTTTCCGGTTTTGTAAAACTCAGATTGCACCTCGCGCCGCCGAGATTGACGTTAGCAATGAATTCCCCATGGATCTATGGCGCAAACTGGGTGATATGGGTTTACTAGGCATTACTGTAGATGAAAAGTACGGTGGTTCCGGCATGGGTTATCTAGCTCACTGCGTGGCCATGGAAGAGATCTCACGGGCCTCGGCATCGGTCGCCCTCTCCTATGGGGCCCATTCGAATCTCTGTGTGAATCAGTTACATAAAAATGGTTCTGAGGAACAAAAACAAAAGTATCTGCCCAAGCTGTGTTCTGGTGAACACATTGGTGCTCTGGCTATGAGCGAGCCCAATGCAGGTTCTGATGTGGTGAGTATGAAGCTAAAAGCGGACAAGCGTGGTAATGACTATGTGCTTAACGGCAACAAGATGTGGATTACCAATGGGCCAGATGCCCATACTTATATCGTCTATGCTAAAACTGACTTAGAAGCTGGATCCAAAGGGATGACTGCCTTCATTGTCGAGCATGATTATCCCGGGTTCTCGCGGCATCAAAAGTTAGATAAGTTGGGCATGCGTGGCTCCAACACCTGTGAGCTGGTTTTTCAAGATTGCCTAGTTCCCGCTGAGAATATTATCGGAGTTGAAGGGCGCGGGGTAGCCGTGTTGATGTCTGGTTTAGATTATGAGCGCACAGTACTGTCTGGTGGCCCGGTGGGCATTATGCAGGCTTGTCTCGATGTGGTGCTACCCTATTTGCATGAACGCAAACAGTTCGGTCAACCGATCGGTGAGTTTCAACTAATGCAGGGTAAGATTGCCGATATGTATGCGGAACTAAACGCCTCTAGAGCTTACCTTTATGCGGTTGCTAGAGCCTGTGATATGGATCAGGATTCACGTAAAGACGCCGCCGCAGTGATTTTATTTACCGCAGAAAAAGCAACCCAAATGGCTCTTCAAGCAATTCAAGCCCTCGGAGGAAATGGCTACACCAATGAATATCCAACAGGCCGTTTACTGCGCGATGCCAAACTCTATGAAATTGGTGCCGGTACCTCTGAGGTGCGTCGCATGCTCATTGGCCGCGAGCTATTTATTGAGGGCTCATAGAGCACAGTTTAAGGAACTGCTATGACAGTTATTAAAAGTAATATAAACACCAAATCCGCCGATTTCCAGGCCAATGCAGCAGTCATGCAGGCTCAGACCAAAGAGCTTAAAGCTACCCTAGCCAAGATCAGTCAGGGTGGCGGTACCAAGGCCTGTGAACGCCATATCGGTCGCGGTAAATTATTGGCCCGAGAACGGGTACAAGGGCTACTGGATCCCGGGTCGCCTTTTTTAGAATTATCAGCGCTAGCGGCTCATGGTGTCTACGATGAAGATGTCCCTGCTGCCGGCATTATTACCGGCATTGGTCGGGTCAGCGGTCAGGAATGTGTGCTTGTCGCCAATGACGCGACAGTTAAGGGTGGCAGTTACTACCCGCTTACGGTAAAAAAACATCTGCGTGCACAGGCGATTGCCGCCGAAAATAATCTGCCCTGTATCTACTTAGTAGATTCAGGTGGCGCCAACCTCCCGCGGCAGGATGAAGTATTCCCTGACCGCGAGCACTTCGGTCGAATATTTTTTAATCAGGCCAATATGTCGGCGCGCAATATACCCC
The DNA here is from genome assembly GCA_025153755.1 of SAR92 clade bacterium H921. Lineage (GTDB taxonomy): Bacteria > Pseudomonadota > Gammaproteobacteria > Pseudomonadales > Porticoccaceae > HTCC2207. The sequence goes on along the minus strand of JAOALD010000004.1, from coordinate 53,891 downwards.
AAATTGCCGCGGTGATGGGTTCCTGTACTGCCGGTGGAGCCTATGTACCAGCGATGGCCGATGAATCAATTATCGTCAGAGAGCAAGGCACTATATTTTTAGCCGGTCCGCCGCTAGTAAAGGCCGCGACAGGTGAAGTGGTAACTGCAGAAGAATTGGGCGGCGCTGACGTTCACTGTCGCATTTCTGGCGTTGCCGACCACTACGCAAACAATGATCACCATGCTCTTGATCTGGCACGCAGAGCTATTGCACGACTCAATCGCAGCAAGCCGGTCAATGGTAATTTAAAAGATGCGGTTGAACCTGCCTATGACGCCAGTGAAATCTATGGTGTGGTACCTGCAGATTCACGCCAATCCTACGATGTGCGAGAGATTATTGCGCGTACTGTCGATGGCTCTGATTTTGATGAATTTAAGGCGCTATATGGCACTACATTAGTCTGCGGTTTCGCTCGTATTTTTGGTTATCCTGTAGGCATTGTTGCTAATAATGGCATTTTATTTAGTGAGTCAGCACAAAAAGGGGCTCACTTTATTGAACTCTGTGCACAGCGCAAAATCCCTTTGGTGTTCCTACAAAATATTACCGGATTTATGGTCGGCAAACAGTATGAGAACAATGGTATTGCCAAACATGGTGCCAAGATGGTTACTGCAGTTGCCACAGCTAATGTGCCAAAGTTTACGCTTTTGATCGGCGGCTCCTTTGGTGCCGGCAACTACGGGATGTGTGGTCGCGCCTATGACCCAAGGTTTATGTTTATGTGGCCCAATGCGCGTATTTCTGTGATGGGTGGCCAGCAAGCCGCCGGCGTTTTGGCTCAGGTGACCAGAGATAAATATCAGCGCGACGGCAAAAACTGGAGTGCTTCAGATGAAGCCGAGTTTAAGCAGCCTATTATTGATAGTTATGAGCACCAGGGACATCCGTACTACGCCTCTGCGCGCCTTTGGGATGATGGTGTTATCGACCCTGCAGATACGCGAATGGTTCTGGGGTTAGCGATTTCTGCCAGTCATAATCAGATTATTGGTGAGACCAAATTTGGCGTATTTAGAATGTGATCTCCCCGCTTCGGAAGTCATTTTAACAAATTAGCAGGACGCAGTTGCACTGGACCTGTTAGAGCAAACTTAGTTATCAGGCGAAGTAACGACCTGTATCTTGCGCCATGTATGCTCTTGGCCAGTGCTTCTGTCAACGACCACGACGACTAGGTTGTTACACAAGCATCTAGGGTTAGGTCGAGTTTTTAGAGTTAATACAAGAGTATGCATAATGAATAGAGTAATTACTGAAATTGATGATCGAGGCGTGGCTTGGGTAACGATAAATAATGCAGACAAGCACAATGCATTTGATGACGTAATTATTGCGCAACTGACAGCAGCGTTTTCTGGAATTGCATCTAATCCAAATGTGCGGGCGATGGTTCTAGGGTCTAAAGGAGAAAGCTTTTCTGCCGGTGCTGACCTTGGCTGGATGAAACGTATGGCCAGTTACTCTTATGATGAGAATTTACAAGATGCTCAGGCCCTAGCTCTGATGCTTAAAACTCTGAGTGATATTCCACAACCCACTATAGCTCGTATTCAGGGAGCAACCTTCGGTGGCGCCGTAGGGCTAGTCAGCTGCTGTGATATTGCAGTGGCGGCCAGTGCTGCAACCTTTTGCTTGAGCGAAGTCAAGATTGGCTTAGTCCCGGCGACGATAAGCCCCTATGTTATTGCCGCTATTGGCGAGCGCGCGGCACGCCGTTATTTCATGACGGCCGAACCCTTTAATGCGCAAAGTGCAAAAAGTGTTGGCTTAGTTAGTGAGGTGATTGATGCCGAGCATTTAGATAATCAGATTAATCTTTTTATTGAGACTTTATTAGCCAACAGCCCTGAGGCAGTAAAGGCTGCAAAGCAGCTTGTATTTGATATTGGCACCCAGTGCATAGACCAGAATTTAATTGACCACACCTGTAAAGTCATTGCCGGTATTCGTGTCAGCGAACAGGGCCAAGAGGGTCTAAAAGCCTTTTTAGAAAAAAGAAAACCTAAATGGTTAAAGGATTAAGATCTCTTATGTTTACTAAAATACTGATCGCTAATCGCGGTGAAATTGCCTGCCGTATTATCAAAACAGCCCGCGCTATGGGTGTAAGCACAGTGGCCGTTTACAGTGATGCAGACCGACATGCACTTCATGTGAAAATGGCAGATGAGGCCATACACATAGGTCCATCCCCCTCTAACGAATCCTATTTGGTGATACAAAAAATTATTCAGGCTGCTTTACAAACCGGGGCAGAAGCAATTCATCCCGGGTATGGTTTTCTCTCTGAAAATGCAGAGTTTTGCCGTCAGTGTGCAGCTAATAATCTCATTTTTATAGGCCCGCCAATTGAGGCCATTTTAGCCATGGGATCAAAGTCTGCGGCTAAAACTATTATGGCGGATGCTGGTGTGCCTCTGGTACCTGGCTACCATGGCGACGATCAAAATTATGAGGTTATTAAACAAGCGGCCAACCAGATGGGTTATCCGGTACTACTAAAAGCGGCTGCTGGTGGCGGCGGCAAAGGCATGCGCGCAGTCTTTTCTGAGGCCGAGTTTGATGAGGCTTTAGGAGCGGCAAAACGCGAAGCAATAAATAGCTTTAATGATGACATTATGCTGGTAGAAAAGTATCTGCTTAAGCCACGGCATGTTGAAATCCAGGTGTTCTGTGACAGTCATAAAAATGCGGTGTATCTCTTCGAGCGCGACTGCTCGGTGCAGCGTCGTCATCAAAAAATTATAGAAGAAGCCCCAGCACCCGGTATGACCGACACACTGCGTAAAAAAATGGGTGAAACGGCGATTAAAGCGGCCAAAGCCATTAATTATGAGGGTGCGGGCACAGTGGAGTTTCTTCTTGATGCCCAGGGTGAGTTTTTCTTCATGGAGATGAATACACGACTACAGGTAGAGCATCCAGTTACAGAAATGATCAGTGGCCAGGATCTGGTCGAGTGGCAGTTGCAGGTTGCAGCGGGGAAAACCCTACCTTGCACTCAAGCACAACTAAACATTAGTGGTCATGCATTTGAGGCTCGCGTCTATGCCGAGGACCCAGATCATGATTTTCTGCCGGCGACCGGGATATTAAAATGCCTACAGGCACCCTCAGAAACCACTCATGTTCGCGTAGATACTGGTGTAATCCAAGGTGATGAGGTCAGTATTTATTACGATCCTCTGATTGCTAAACTGGTGGTCTGGGACACAGACCGAGATCGAGCATTGCAACGCCTAACCGAGGCCTTGAGTAACTACCGAATTGGTGGACTGACTACCAATATTGGTTTTCTTTACAACCTGGCCACCAGCAAGGCGTTTCAACGTGGCGATTTAAACACAGGCTATATTGAGGAGCATGAACAAGAGATTTTTCGCAGACGCGACATCGATATTGATTATGCGGCGCCCCTAGCGGCAGCAGCGATTAACAAGCAGCAACGCCAACAGGCTATTGTGGCTGCAAAACACTCCGTAGATCCCAACTCTCCCTGGCATCTATATAATAATTGGGGCCTGCCCCAGCGAAACCTTAGCATTCAAATACAGCATGCAGTTGTAGAACAGACTCCCGACTCAAATACTAGCCTGGATGACCTAATGGTTATCCCAACTGGGAGTGGTTTTGATCTATTTACCCCTCGAGGCTTCTTTCACTGCGCTGAAGTAAAAGCAGATCTGGGTACCGATTACAGAGAAGCCGATGGTGGTAATCTCAGCGCCCCAATGAATGGAACTCTGGTCGCCCTGTTGGTGGACCTAGGGACCGAGGTTAAAAAAGGCGATAGCCTACTGGTAATGGAAGCAATGAAAATGGAGCATACAATCATGGCTCCCAGCGATGGTTCAGTCACAGAGTTCTATTTTAAGGCCGGTGATCTTGTTGACGGCGGTAGTCAATTATTGGCTTTTATGCGGAGCAATCCATGAGTTATCCCAGAAGTGTAAAAATTGTTGAAGTCGGTCCCCGCGATGGTCTTCAGAATGAAAAAACTACCGTTGATGTAACCACCAGAGTTGAGCTTATTCACCAATTAGCCAATGCTGGAGTAAGCACTATCGAAGCCGGTAGCTTTGTTAGCCCCAAATGGGTGCCGCAGATGGCTGGGAGCGATCAGGTTTTCGCTCAGCTAACCAATATGACAGGCACCATCTATACAGCTCTAACACCCAATATACAGGGCTTAGAACGCGCCATTACCTGCGGTGTAAGGGAAGTGGCAGTGTTTGCTGCAGCTTCAGAAAGCTTCAGCCAAAAAAATATTAACTGTTCGATTGCCGAAAGTCTCGAGCGCTTTAAACCCGTCACTGAAAAAGCCCTCAGTGCTGGGTTATCTGTGCGTGGGTATATTTCCTGTGTAGTTGGCTGCCCCTATGAGGGCACAGTAGATGTAGAGACGGTATATACCGTAGCCGAGCAGTTACTGGCAATGGGTTGCTATGAAGTGTCCCTCGGTGACACCACAGGAGTTGGCACTCCAGCCTCTATAACGGCACTGATCATTAGGTTGCTCAATGACATCACCCCCGACAAGCTAGCTATCCATGCCCATGATACCTATGGTCAAGCGCTGGCCAATATACTATGCGCACTACAACTTGGAATCAGCACAGTAGACAGCTCAGTTGCAGGTCTTGGCGGCTGCCCCTACGCCAGGGGCGCCTCGGGTAATGTAGCTACCGAAGATCTGGTTTACATGCTTGATGGTCTGGACATAAATCATGGTATTGAGTTGCAAAAGTTAGTGGCTGCGGGCAACTATATTAGCCAAAAACTTAATCGTACCAATGGCTCAAAGGTAGGAATAGCACTGCAGTAAGTTATACTAGAGCCCCGATAACCAGTATTTGGAGTTAACTTCCTTGACCGCATTTCGCCCCTGCATCGACCTGCACCAGGGTCAGGTAAAACAAATTGTCGGCGGCAGTCTCACGGACGATGGCGCGGACACAAATTTTGTTAGTAACTATGATGCTGCCCACTACGCCAAACTCTATCAGCAACACCAACTAACTGGCGGTCATGTTATTGCCCTAGGCCCCAATAATCAGGAGCAGGTGCTTGCAGCACTTGCCGCCTACCCTAACGGTCTGCAATTTGGCGGTGGCGTCAATCTTAAAAATGCTGCCAGTTATCTAGCCGCTGGAGCCTCGCATATTATTGTGACCTCTTATCTGTTCGAGGACTCTGAGTTTTCTTGGCCGCGTCTAGAGGCGCTTGAAGCGGAGGTTGGAGCTGAAAAGTTAGTGTTGGATCTGAGTTGTCGACAAACTGAAAATGGCTGGATGATTGCTACTGATCGCTGGCAAACTATTACCAATACAGCGATAAACCAACAAACTATTACTCAATTAGAAACACACTGTGCTGAGTTCTTGGTCCACAGTGCAGATGTTGAAGGGCTGCAATCAGGCATAGATAAGGATCTGGTCGAGTTGCTAGGCAAGGCCTGTACGCTACCCGTCACCTATGCCGGCGGCGCTAGATCACTACAAGATCTGGATCTAGTCAAATCACTATCACAAGGCAAAGTTGACCTGACCATCGGCAGTGCGCTAGATATCTTTGGCGGTAATGGCGTGACTCTTGCACAGTGTATTGAGTGGAATAACCGCACTAAATAAACTCCAGCCGCGCAGTCCCTTAACTAGTTATGCAATTTTTTACGTATTCTAACAATCACCCACATGGCACCACAGAATATAACCGGCGTTAACAGCGCCAATGCCAGGCCTTTAGAAATAGGCAAATAGCTCTCTAGCGGAATCGGCTTTATCAACAACTCGATAAGCTTCATGCTGTAATAGGTCATCGCCACAACGGAAAGCCCCTCGACCGTTTGCTGTAAGCGCAACTGTAGTTCGCTCCGCTTGTCCATTGAGGATAGCAACTTTTGGTTCTGTGCTTCCAATGAGAGTTGCAGCCGCAAGTGTAATAATTCGCTGGTTCGACTAATACGTTTGGAGAGATTTTCTTTGCGTTTTACCACAGACATACAGGTGTTAAATGCAGGTATAAATCGCCGCGCATGAAACTGCTTTAAGGTACGTATGGCTGGGATCTTCTTTTCACGCAGCATATCCAGACGGCTTTCAGTCAAATTAAAGTATGCCTCAGTCGCGGAAAATCGAAAGTTGTGGTCGGCCACTAACTTTTCTAACTGGGTGGCTTCGCTAATTAGCTCATCCATAAGATTCTGCTCATCGTCGAGGGTAACCAGATCATTGAGCTTATTATTAGTTTCTACTAGACGCTGCTCGAGTAAGCGAACCTCGGGCATAAGTTGGCGTGCAATAGGTAGCGCCAACAATGTCATCGACCTGTAAGCCGCTATCTCAAGTAGGTTACGAATTACCCTGCCCGCCTGAGCCGAATCCATGCCCTTATCAATAACCAATGTACGAATAAACCCATCATCCTGAGCCTGTACCGAGGTCCAAATGGTGGCACAGCCTTCATATATCTCACCACCCACCAGTCGCTGACCATCAAAATGCTCGCTCAGTTCCTCTGGGCTTGTCGGCGCCATGGCCACTGAGCGAAGATCGATATGATTGGCTGCAATTAACTGTCCACCTAGGCGTGCGACCCAATCCTGGTCCAGCAGCGAAAACATATTTTCTCCCAGAGGCTGCTGTGCATCCCCACGGCGAATAACGGTATAGGTAGAGAATTCATTGTGAAATTCCCAGCGCAGATCAAAGGTATTAAAACTCTGATAATAGCAATCGGTGCTATCTGAGTCAGAGGGTGCGGGAACATCGTAAAGGCGAGCTAGTTCGGCGAGTTTATCTAGCTCAGCTTGACGATCACCACTATGTAAAAACACTAAACTGGAAATCTGCGCCGGCAACGCCACTACAGGAAAGGGACGGTTGTGTAATTCATTAACCGAAATATCTTTAAGCGGATGAATGTCCATACCGTTAACCTCTAAATAGGTAGTTTAAAGTTTCTTAATTGGATTCAGGCTCTCTTAATTTTTATTATTGCCAGCGCCTATTCAATACAGCGTTGGCGTTATGTCTAGATCTTATATTGACCGATTACCCTACCAGGCCCACTGCACCCCTACTTGTAAGCTACGTGGTGTGCCGGGAAAATAACGCTCTTGACTAAAGGTTGTGTAGTCAGCTCGCTCAGCATAATTCTCATCGGTTAAATTACTAACATTGGCATAAAAACGCAAGGTGTCAGAAACAATCCAGCCTGCACGCAGGTGCACTAAATCATGACCTTCGTATTGATGTAAATTCTCCGGATTTAGTTGATAGCTACCCATCGACTGCCACTCGAGCTCTACATTGTGCTGGACGGTGGGAGCCCATGTTAGACGTGCACTGCTAAAGCGTCTTGGCGCTGTGTCTATATCATTGCCTCGAATATTGACGCCACTGAGCACTGTGCTGTTGAGGTAAGTATGACGGGCCTCAGTTGCACTAAGCCCAAAAGACCATTGCTCGTTGAGAACATAGTCTAATTCCAGCTCAACACCCTGATGCTCTGTATTACCGTCGCTGACATTAAAATAGCCAGAGTCTCTATAGATCACATGGTCTTTCTCCATGTGATAGAAAGCTACCTTATAGTTTAGGGCTTGAGCGCTTCCTGAAATACCTATCTCCAGAGATTCAACACTCTCTGAGTCGAGGTCGGTAATTTGTTGAGCCCGCTGCAAGCGATAAAGTTCAGTTGCCTGGGGCGCTCTAAAACCACGCGCCAGCCTCATAAAAGCATTTTGGCGATCGCTTATTTTAAACTGTGCACCCACATTGGATGACCAGTTGTTAAAGTTATCTTTACCACTGGCAGGACGGCTATAACGGCAACCGCCACGACCACAGGCAGTGCCATCTGCTTTGGTGCGCCCAGCCAACATATTATTGCTGTAGTCGTAACGCATGGATTCAAAACGTAGGCCTCCTAGGAGTGAAAGCCGCTCATTAATATCCCATTGCAGATGGATAAATGGCGCTGCCATAGTGGCATCAACCTGATAATCGTAGTGCTTACCCTCGGGAATAGTCTCCTGAAGGAATGCAGAGCCCTGAGTAGGCGAATCCTGTGACTGCTTGAGATAGGCATCGGTCATCTCGGCATCAAAACCCGCGATAACATTGATATTTTCACCGATGTCTCGGTAGTAACCGACCTGCACCCCAAGACTTCTCTGACCATTTTCTTCAAGCGGATCTCCGGGCAGAAAATGCTGTAAAAAATCCATCTTGCTATAGCGAACATAGGGCGTCACGATCAGCTCATAGTTTTGCTCTGACTTAGTGATACGCGACCAAACCCGCGCCGAGCGGACATCTCGATAGGCTTCTGGATTGAGATTTTTTTTAACTAGATCATCATCCTTGTAGGCATCGAGACCTTCAATAAAGCTCGCTGTCTCCTGATTGAGGTTGGTGATCGTCAGGCCAGAATCAATCTCCAACCCATTGCCTTGGTAGGCATGTCGTAGAGATACTTTTTGCTGCCCAAAGCTGGAGTCATCACGGTAACCGCCATCGCGGGTAAAGCTTGCGGCCATACCAAGACTCTGCGTACCTGACTGAAATTTAAATCGGCCATAATCATTGGCGCCCACTTCTACGCCTAAGATATTCGCCTGAGAGATCTCTGGCGTCACTACATTAACCACCCCATGCATGGCATTAGAGCCATGTAAGACGGTGCCGGTGCCGCGCAACACTTCAATACGTTGAGCCATTTCCGTATTGGCCTCAAACAGCTCATTGATATTACAAAACCCAGCCGCTCGCAGCGCAATACCATCTTCTTGCATCAAAAATCCACCGCATCCACCGGCACCAGTCAATACAGGGGAGCGAACAGCGGGCAGATATTCCTGACCATTACCTCGATGGAGGTTAATACCTGCAACACGGGACAAGGCTTGCTGCACATGAGCATGGGATACTAGAGCTAGTGTTTGTTCATCAATCACCGCAACACTGCCAATCACATCAGCCACCTTGGCTTCGCTCCTAGTCGCTATAGTAACTACTTCATCTAGATTTGCTTTCGCGGCGGTAGAAACTACTGCCACGCTCAGCGCGATGGACATTGAAACTTGCTTAATCATTAATCGCTTTCCTAGTCTTCAACAGTAAATGTTAGGCCCGCATTGGCCTGTAAACGTTCTATTAACAAAGTTCCCATGGCCGGCGCTGGGGTCCAGATTCCGCCACTGACTGTCTGCGGGTTTTTAAGCAAGCAGACAGCACTTTCTGCAATCATCTTTGACGTGGAGCCATAGCCAGGGTCCTTGTCACCCTTCACACTTACCTTTATCAAATCCCCATTGTCAGCCTGCCCCACAAATAAAACATCATACATACCGTTCTCACGCTCATCTTTGTCCGGACCCTCACCTGGCTGGCGTGGGTCTTCAGCCATAGAGTTATCGTTGGCAATATGATTGGCAACGGCCTCGCCCTTTTCCCCCGGGCCTGTCATCATCATTTCGTCATAAACAAAATCTGTGCCATAAGAATGGCCCATCAGCATATTTGATCGGTGAATATTTTTGGTGTTGATGCTGGCCATCACAAAGGGAGCAACCCAACTTTGCAACACCTCATCAAACATCGGTTTGTCGCCTCGTGGTTGTTCGGCTCCGTTGAAGCCAGCCGTCAGTGAGAAAGGATTGCGTAAAACATTAACTAGCTCGCGATCCTTAGCTGCGGCTGCCATAGTGGTGCGGAAACTGGCCAGAGTACCACCTGAAAAAGTACCCTTCATTGCACGCACTCGACCTCTGACACGGGGCACAGTAGTACCCAGTTTTTGCTCGGCGGTATGCTGTAAAAACAGAACACCTAAATCAAATGGTACGGAGTCAAACCCACAGGAAAATACGATACGGGCTCCGCTGGCTTCAGCGGCCTGAGAATGGGCGCCAATCATTTTGTGCATCCAACCCGGCTCACCACACAGATCCACATAATCTGTGCCTGCCGCAGCACAGGCCTCGACTAATTCATTGCCATACAGCTGGTACGGACCTACGGTGGTGCACACCACTGCGGTACGCTCCACCATGGCATTAATCGATGCCAAATCAGAGGAGTCAGCAACAACTAGTGGAACATCTTGAGAGATACCCATCTCATCCCGGACCTGCTCTAATTTAGCAAGGCTACGGCCAGCCATAGCCCAGATTACCTCTCCATTAACACCGTATTGTTGATTCAAGTACTCAGCGACTAGACGTCCCGTAAAACCAGTTGCACCGTAGACAACGATGCCTAATTCTCGATCTTTTTGCATTATATTTTCCTTGGGTTTAGCCGCGTGGGGGTATGCCGTGAACCATAGTTAGAAATTCCAGTCGAGTACCGGCACGGCGGTGCTCTGAAAGGGACTGATAATCTGAATCCGCATACCAATCTGTGGCCGCCTGCTCCGAGGGAAAGGTAAATATGATTATGCGCCCCTCGCGCGGTGATAGACCTTCCAGATGAATAGGATTGTCATCAAAGGTAATAAACTGACCGCCATGTTTTTTTAACAGAGGGAAAAAGCCCTTTTCGTAGACTCGATATTTTTCAACATCTGTGACAATCAAATTGACTACTATGTATACAGGTAACTGACTCATGGATTTGCCTCGTTAGTATTTTAATGTTGAAAACCAGTCTAGCATCCAAAAATTCCTAGGCAACAAACAAACAAGACCCACAGGCCACTAAAACTTATAGCGAGGCTACATTACCCAAACCATTAGCTGCAGAATCTTTGTTGCATTGTGGCTAGTAATTTGAAACTAAGCTCATAAACTGTACCGACAATTTATTTTACAACTAACCAGTAGCCTCAATTATGTATAAAAAGCTCATTCGCGCGCCCTTAGTATTTTTCCTGTACAACCTGTTGATAGCGACCAATGCCTTTGGAGCAATAACCATCGATGGCCTGATTGATGAGCCCGAATGGCAGGATGCCACTGTATTTAGCGACTTTGTAACAGTTGAGCCCCTGACCGGCGGCCCCGCTAAATACAGCACCCAAGTTCGCATGATTACCAATGATGAAGGTATTTTTGTTGCTTTCACCAACTACCAGCCACCCTCAGTGAAACGAGTGAAACGACAGTTCCCTCGCGATGCCCAGATCGAAGCCGATCGCAATATTGTCAGTATTGATTTCGATGGTACCGCGCTGGCAGGTTATGACTTTACGGTAGGTTCTGCCAATTCAATGCAAGACGGTATTATTACCCCAGGCAGTTATTCTGGTGACTGGGATGGTACCTGGTATTCGCAAACGTCCAGTGGGACTGATTACTGGTACAGCGAAATGCATATTCCCTGGACTGTCGCGCCCATGTCCAAGTCTGAAGACGGTCGTAAAAAAATGGCTATCTGGTTCTCAAGGGTTGTTTACAATGAATCTCTTAGGTTCGCATTTCCCAATGCCTATTATTCACGCACAACTTTTATGGAGGATTGGCATCCATTAGAAGTCGATCAGGTCCAAACTTCAAACGTGGACTGGTTTCCCTATGTCAGTTACAGCAAAGACTTGCACAACGATATTCAAACCGATGAATACAACGCAGGCCTAGACTTTATCTGGCGGCCCAATAGTAGCACCCAGGTAACGGGAGCAATCAATCCAGATTTCGGTCAGGTCGAAAGTGATGACCTAGTGGTTAATTTCTCAGCATTTGAAACCTTTGTGACAGAGAAACGGCCTTTTTTCACTGAAAACCAGGCGTTGTTTAGCAGTGGGCTGCCTAATAATGATGTGGTTCTATACACAAGACGCATAGGTGCTGGAGCAGCGGGCAGTGACAATGGTCTAGTTGATATTGATCTAGCTCTCAAAGTCACGCATTTTGGCGACAACACTGATGTGGGACTCTTTGCGGTTAGAGAAGATGATGCTGTCGGTAATTTTGGCGGTGACTTTTTATCCAGCCGCATTCAGCGCAAAGTTGGCGGCCTGTCTGTCGGCCACCGCCTAACCCATGTTGACCGCGGAGAGCTAAATAGAGAGGCCACCGTGCAGGTGGCAGATATGATTTGGCAGAAAAGCGATGGCGTGCAGTTGCGAGCGCAGATTCTTTACTCTGACATACAGCAACTGGCCAATACCGCAAACAATCAACTCACCATTGATCAGCAGGACTTTGCGGGCTGGGCTTCTTGGTCCTATGCTCCCAGCGACGAGTGGTATCACTTCGTGGCGGCTTCCAGATATGGCGATAAGTTTGATATGAATGATCTGGGTTACATGAGGCGCAATGGATTCGACGAAATTTTCGCAAGCTCTCGCCATGATCGATTGCAGTATGCACCCGAGTCGCGCTTTCTCTCCAGCAGCACAGAGTTAGCATATGGTTATAAGAGAAATACTAAGGGCGATCGCCTGTCACTGTATACCGAGCTAGAACATACCTGGACCTTCCGCTCAACGCGGACGCTATCAATTGAGGCCGGTCTGAAAGCCCCCGGCAACAATGACCTTAAAACCCGAGGCAATGGTTTGTTAGCGACCCCCGCCAGCTATTGGCTGGAAACTAAATACGCAAGCCCCAGAGGCAATAATTTTACCTACGACACTAGATTAGAGGTCAAATATGATGATCAAGAAAAAAGCAGACTAGAACTGATCTTCAGCCCCCAGCTTTATCTCAGTGAAAGTCTGACCCTTGGCGGCAAACTAAGCTACCGGAATATGCAAGAATGGTTGATCTGGGACTTTGATACCCAGCAACTGGCTGGATTTAAGGCGGAACGCTACGGTGCCGATGTTCGTTTTGACTGGTATCCATCCCCTGGGCAAGAGCTGCGCTTAAAATTTCAATGGGTAGGCATAGATGCCGAGCAAGCTGAAAGCTATCAGCTTAATAATGACGGCAACCTATACTCCTCGAACACCGCTGTCTCAGATTTCAGTGTTGCCAATACAGCACTGCAAATTCGCTATCGTTACCAGCTAGCGCCCCTATCCGACATTTTTCTTGTCTATAGCCGAGGCGGTGACTTTTCTAGCGACGACGGTGATGAAGGCAGCAAAACACTGCTGCGTGAGGGCTGGGATGGCGTTCAGGTAGAGTCTATTATCGCTAAGATCCGCTATCGTTTTTGAGCGGCCCTGAAGAAATAGCCTACTAATCTCGCAGTAGCGGTCTCCAGTGCAAAATGCCAGCGACCAGTATCCACATGACATTGTGCGCAGTAAGATGCCCTGCAACCTGTAATCTTTTGCAAACAACGGCCAATTCCAGGAGATGAACGCCTAAAATAGCTAGGCCAATCCACATAATCCACTGGCCTGTAGCACCCGGAAATGGCAGAAATATATTGACCGTAAATAAGCCAAACAGCCCCAGAAACATAAGTTTATTTATCTTTACAAACATGGCCATTATTTAAAACTCCGTGCATATATCGAAAGTAGAGTTCTAATTATAGCCTGTCACAGGCCAGCTCACGGCCATAAATAATGGAACTCAGCCCACAACTGTCAAATAATTCTGATAATGGCCTAGTACCTGGTCAGGTGCCTCAACCTGAGGGTAATGACCAATGAGCGGTAGCTGCGCTAAATAGTCCAGACGACAATTAAGCTCCTGGTAACGCGCGACCATATGAGCACCAGATACTGGGTCCACTGAACCATTAATGATGGCTAGGGCGATAGATGACTGCTGTAGAGCTGATACCCAGCGCTCTCGATGCTGAATACGATCACGAATATAGGTAATTAGATTATGGAAAACATGCTTACCACTATTAATATTAATGAGCCGCCAAAAAGTCTGTAACTCTTGCTCACTGGGCTTGGTTCCATCACCAAATACCGAACTAAAACTGCGACAAAAGCTGTCATAGCCCGCCAAGCGATTGACAAGCCCGCCAATGGGGCTCAACAATAAACGCTGGGTTAGCAAAGCTTGGTGAGTTTCAGGAAACAGACCGCCGTTAAGAAAACAACAGGACAACCATCTGCCTACACCGCAGCCCTCCAATTGACGAGCCAACAGTTCTTGGGCCACAGTATCTCCGTAATCATGAGCCAAAACATGGAAACTCTCTATCTGTAAGGTCCGGATTAGCGCCTCAACAATATCGGCTTGACCATGGATGCTATAACGTCGATGATTTGGTTTGTCAGAAAAACCAAATCCCAACATATCCAAGGCAACTACTCGGTACTGTTTCGCCAACTCATTCCAAATAGGCTGCCAGTCCCAGCACGAAGTCGGAAAACCGTGCAACAGTATTATCGTCGGCTTCTCAGCGGCTCCCTCGTCGATCACGAAAATCGAATGGCCCATTATCAGCTTCAACTCGCCGCGAGAACGCCATTGGTCTGCGCTATTTTGTGACTTGTCACCCATGAAAATAACCTGATTCTATATCAATTTTTCTCTAGTATACTGAAGTATGCGTTGCCCTGCCGTCAACATCTACCATTGGCTGCGTTGACGTATAGTATGTTAAGCCAGTCTGGGAAAATGGTGATTAGCAGCGACAATAATAAAATGGGAACCGATAATAATGAGCACATCGTCCGTAAAAATTGACACCCTAATTAAGAATGCTAAGGTTTTTAATAACGGTGAGCAACCGGTGATTGAAGATGTCGGTATTGCTGATGGACGCATTGTCAGTCGCGGCAAGGCTCTCGATGAGACCATTGCCAGTAATATTATTGATGCCGATGGTCAGTGGCTAATGCCAGGCCTGTTCGATATACACACCCATTATGATCTAGAACTTGAAGTTGCTCCGGGATTACCAGAGTCAACTCGCCATGGAACTACTTCTGTCGTTATTGCCAACTGTAGTCTCGGACTAGCCTTCGGTAACCAGCGAGATGAGAAGTTCGATCCCATAGTGGCCTGTTATGCCAGAGTCGAAAATATGCCCAAATCTGTGCTTACCAACTGCGCTGACAATGTGACTTGGAATACCCCAAAAGAATATTTAGACCACTTGGATGACCTCAACCTTGGACCCAATGTCGCTGTATTACTACCCCACTCAATGCTGCGTATTGAGACTATGGGTTTTGAAAACAGCATAAGCCGCGACCCCACGGGGGCAGAACTCGACCAGATGAAGAACACTCTTCGCGACTCACTGCGCGATGGCTATGTTGGTTTCTCCACAGACGCCCTGCCGTTCCATTATTTAGCACAGCAACCTCATTGTGAAAAAACTATACCCACTCAGTTTGCAAAATATGACGAACTCAAGGAACTGGCGCAAATAGTTCGCGAACAGGGTGCCACCTGGCAGGCAACACCGCCTAAAGACAGCGTCATAGGCACCCTAAAAACATTCCTGCTGACCAGTGCTCGACTGCATGGCAAACCATTGAAAACTACGGTAGTCGCGGCGCTAGATGTGGCCAACAACTGGAAACTCGCGCGCCTGGGAAGAACCCTCGCCAGGCTACTAAACTCAACGCTGATTAAAGGTGACTTTCATATGCAAGCATTGGGAGCACCATTTAAAATTTGGTCTGATGGTGCCATTACTCCAATTGCAGAGGAGATACCTGAATTGAGATTACTCAATGAAACGGATCTCGAAGACCGCCCCGGACGTCTGAAAATTTTAAATGACGCCGCCTATGTAAAGTCTTTTAAAGCCATGTGGATGAAAGGCAAGCAAGGTTGGGGCATCGAGCGCCTCAAACGAAAATTCAACCTCGAAGATTTTGCTTTTAATCGCAATCTGGCAGACATGACCGTTGACCTGTGCCCACAAAAGAACTGGCAAGGCCTCAGCTTTCAGGATGTTCTCGATAGAGTGCTGGCGATTAAAAATAACACAGTCACGACAGCTGTTACCAAGGCGGAGCGCACTCTGGTGCAACGTGACTTTTCAATGGTAGACGACGAAGCCGACTTCATGTTGCAAATGCTCCGTACCTTCGACACCGAACTGAGCTGGAGCACCGTGACCGCCAATCGCAACATGCAAACTGTTCGTGAACTGTTAATGGATCCATTACTGCTACCCGGTTTTAATGACAGCGGCGCGCACCTAACTAATATGGCTTTTTACGATGTCAATCTGCGCAGCCTAAAACTGGCTGCGAGCGGCGGGGATACCGATGTGAGCTATATGGTAAAACGGCTTACCAAAGATGCGGCGGATGTGTTCGGGGTCGAAGGTGGAAGTATTTATGAAGGGGATATCGCCGATCTTATTTTAATCGATCCCAAAAAACTGGCGGCCTATGACGGCGAAGCCCATATCAAACGCATTCATCGGAAAGAGTTCCAAACCGAACAGCTGGTTAATCGGTCCGATGGGGTGGTTAGCCTGGTGATGATCGGTGGGCACAAAGCATGGGAAAATGACCAGTTTACAAAAAGCCTAGGGAAAATCCCTATGGGGCGTCTGCTCCGATCAGTCCATAGCAACACAGCTAGCTAGGGCCCGTTGCAGATGTATGCAATACTCTCGCTTGCTATTGCGCTGACCCTAGCGACTTCTTTACTGATTTGTATAAGGTGGCGCAATGTTCAATGTACGGGTCCAACACCACTGTCGCTAACCGCTTTTTGTGCGATTTTATTTACTTCAGGTCTAGATGTTGGTCTGATTATGTTTCCGCTGGTAGAGTTTCCTGTCTATGCCTCGGAGGCCCAATATAACTTTACTAACCCCCTAGCCATTGAGTTTGGTTTTTGGGGTTTTCTGGTCTGGGCATTCTATTTTTTAACGACATTTTACTTCTGCATTATCGAACCCAAGGTGGGCCTTTTCAAACTTAAACCTATTCGCTGGGTCAACAACCTCATTATCATTACTACCTGCGCCTTTACTGCATTTTTATTTCTCAGTTACGCGCCAAGCTATATCGCAGATATCAGTAATAGCCAAAAATATTTACTAGCGGCGTTAATTATTTTTATTGCAGTATTTTCCAGCACCGATATTCGCTACGTTAAAATACTCAGCATTTCGTCCAGCGCTTTGTTTATATTGCTAACACTGGTTATGCTCATAGCCTCCGGAGCCTCTGCTGAAAGTTATTTGAAAACCGTATCAAAGCTTTCCGGCTACTTTGTCAACATTCATCGTTTTGTTAGTCCTATAAGTGACTATCATGGCTGGTATCTCTTTTGGTGGTTTGCCTGGAGCATTATGATCGGCCAGTTTGTGGCGCGATTTGTCAGTGGTTTAAAAACCTGGCAACTACTATTAGCACTGTTGGTAATTCCATCGATAGCCATTGGGCTTTGGTTCTCAACACTCTATTACTATTATTCTACTGGAATTCCGGTAAACGCAATGCTGCGCGGCGCCATGGTCATCCTTGGGATAATCTTTGTAATTAACTCGCTGGATTCATTAATTCGACTCTACACTGACAATCTAGGGTTCGATGTTCATAGCTTGGGCCGCTGCAAGTATCTAGCTGGAAACTGGTTATTGATCAGCACATTGGTACTGCTATATCAGTTTACTCCGCTTAAAATTGAATGGGTGGGCCTAGTCGTTATCGGTCTGTATGCAGCTATTTATTTACTGTTGTTTAAGCATAGAAAAATGCTCTATTAACATTCGTACCGAGGATATGAAACATAATGCAGAAAACTATAACCTATGACTATGTGGTAGTTGGCGCAGGCTCGGCGGGTGCTATTGTTGCAGCACGGCTCAGCGAGGACCCAAACTGCAGCGTGCTTCTGCTTGAGTATGGTGGCAGCGACCGCAGTATCTTTATCCGCATGCCCTCGGCACTTGGCATACCGATGAATAGCAAAAAATATAACTGGGGGTTCGAGTCTCAACCCGAACCCTATCTCAACAATCGCCGTATGAACTGCCCTCGCGGTAAAGTTATGGGCGGGACATCATCTATAAACGGTATGGTTTATGTCCGTGGCAATGCCCATGACTTCGATGAATGGGAATCCCTAGGCGCCATAGGTTGGAATTATCAAAACTGTCTGCCCTACTTCAAAAAACTCGAGAACCATCAGTGTATTTCTAGCCAATACTCCGGTAACAAAGGCCCAGTATCTATCAGCGGCGGCAATAATATGCGTAACCCCCTGTACCGAGCTTTCATTGATGCGGGCGTGGAAGCCGGTTACAGCGAGACAAAAGATTACAACGGCTTTAAACAAGAGGGGTTTGGGCAAAAATTTATGAATGTGGATCGAGGCATTCGCGCCTCCTCCAGCCATGCCTATTTAAAACAGGCCAAAAAGAGACCAAATCTGACTATTTCATCCCGGGCACTAGTGCAACGAATACAAATTTCAGGTAAGACTGCCACCGGTGTAGAATGCGAGATAAACGGTCATACCAAGGTGTTTAATGCGCAACGCGAAGTCATATTATGCGCTGGTGCCATAGGCTCTCCGCAGCTTCTGCAGGTGTCTGGTGTGGGCCCAAAAAATACTCTTGCAGCAGCAGGTATCGAGCAGATACATGAATTGCCCGGCGTCGGTGAGAACCTGCAGGATCATTTAGAATTCAACTTTCAATATAGCTGCAAAAAACCGATAAGTCTTAACAGTGAATTGGGGCTACTCAAAAAGGCTATTATCGGGGTCCAATGGCTGCTGTTTAAAACTGGCTTAGGACGCACCAATCATTTTGAATCCTGCGCATTTATCCGCTCTAGAGCTGGAGTTAAGTGGCCCGATATTCAGTATCACTTCTTACCGGGCGCAGTAACCTATGATGGCTCTGTCGCCTTCAAAGGCCATGGGTTTCAAGTCCATGTTGGCCATAACAAACCTACTAGTCGTGGCCATGTTCGAGCGATCTCACCGGATATAAAGCAGCATCCAGAAATACTATTTAATTACTTGGCTACCGAACAGGACCGGCAAGGCTTTCGTGACTGCGTGCATCTCACCCGAGAGATAATGTGCCAACCTGCGATGGATGAATTTCGTGGTGAGGTTATTCAGCCGACCACTAAAATAGCGACTGATGAAGAGATTGATGCCTTTGTGCGTGCCTCAGTAGATAGCGCCTATCACCCAGCCGGTACTTGTAAGATAGGTAATGACGCTCTAGCCGTAGTCGATTCAAATTTAAAAGTACATGGACTGGAAGGTATACGAGTCGTTGATTCTTCGGTATTTCCAACCGTTCCCAATGGCAATTTGAATGCACCTACAATGATGCTCGCGGAGCGAGCAGCCGATTTGATTAAAGGCAAGATTGAGGTTCCCGACACACCAGTCGCGGTGTACTTAGACCAACAGTGGAAGACTCATCAGCGAAGTTAGAAGAGCATCCAAGAAAGAGATATTAGATAAAAAGCGGACTTTGTGGGGCCAGATGGACCATTTCCGGCCTATAAGACTTCTCATTAGGCTGCAATCACAGAGGTAAAAAAGTAATCAGTAGTTCTCGAGCTAAAATACAAGTACAACAGGGTGCGGTATTGTTGCCAACTGATCACTGTGTTGAGCAACAATACTCGCTGCGATTGAACCAGCATAGTCGCCTAATCCGGCCAGTGAGCTAGTGTAATGTGGCCACTGGTTCAACGCTGTTGTTATATTTAAGTTCATAAAAAATACTGCCGAGCCAACTATAATAGTCAGAAATTTACCGCCGACTGGCGCTTCGTGACGCCTTAAACAATGGCCAAATTTCTGATTCCATACTTTGACCTCATTTTCCATCGATCAAATTTGGTTTAGGAAAATAATAGGGTACACTTTGACTTCACATAACTTAAAACTATAAAAAAGGCGTGACTAATATGAAAAATCGATTCTTAACTTTACTATTTGGAATGCTGGCATCTAGTCTAACAATTGCAGGCCACCATGAAGAACCTCAGGTATTAGCACCCATGGCGCAGGCGGATCAGGTCATTGTGCTTTATGAGGTTCCCTGCAGCGATGTAGCAACTGGGATTGTCACACTGAAAGAGTTAATAGCACATGAGGTATCAGCATCGCCAATTGCCTACTCATCCTCTCCTGGACTGATTGGAGATAACGCTATTGGGGCAGTTGACCTGCATCTTTCAATGGCGTCTATGGAGAAGGCAATAGCCTGGCAGGAAGGCAATGAAAAATGGAAGACTTTACAGGCAAAATCGCTCAAAGCTTGCGGTGTAAATGTCGATGATATTAAGGTTACAGTGGTTATGGCGCAATAGCGTCAAAATCTAAAATTATGCCTTTTATAATTATGGCCATGGAAGCACCGGCTCGTCAAAAAGCTGGTGCGGTATTCGTTCCTTTTCGGCCAAGTGAGCTATATGCTGATGACCACCCCTAGTGGACCTTAGTTGTTAGAAACTGATTTTTGATTGAAAAAGAGTAATTGCTGATTTGTAATTTGCAGAGAAATAGCTATGACGATTAGGTTTGATCATCTTGTCATTTTCGTCTCTAATCTAGAGGACGCTATTGGCGAGTTCACTGATCTAGGCTTCACGGTCACTCGAGGGGGCTCCCATGGTCTAACCGAAAATGCTCTGATCATTTTTGCAAATCAAACATATATAGAGCTATTGGCTCTCAAGCCATTTTGGCACAGTCCCCTTATGGGCATTGCTAACCGGGTTGGCCTGCTTAGATGGCACTCGGAAAGAAAAGCCAATATTTATTGCAGACTGTTGCGTTGGGTTAATGGCGACACAGGCCCGGTAGATTGGTGTGTTAGGGTTTCTGATTTGGACTCCACGCTGAGCAGGTGGCGGGACGCCGGGCTCGATGTTCTTAAGAGCGAAGAATTTTCCCGTGAAACCCTTGAAGGTGATGTTGTGCGCTGGCAACTGGCTGGGGCGACACAACCTGATTTGCCAATTTTACTTGAAGATATAACACCCATTGATCTTCGCGTGCCTTTGCTAGGAAATACAAACCACCCAAACGGGGCAGAGGGAATAAAAGCAATTCAATACAGGGCAGAGGACAGTGTCAGCGCACACAATTTAGCCACTAGAATTCTACTACCTGATCATTTTAAAGAGCGTACAAAGCGACAAGACTTAGAGCTTGACAATCTGCTAGTTCAATTTGCAGAACACGATATGCCCTATAAGGCGTCTCTTATAATCTTATACTCAGGCAAGCAGCCTAAGGTGCTTACCCTAGCCAAGAGCTATGATACACAAATCGAATTAACGCCTTAAGCCAGCTACATCATAATCAAAGTCACTAATCCACTGAGGTGTATGGCTATTTTTAGGCTTTCTGGAGCAACTATCCGAAATCCTTTAGCATCGCCTTAAGCTCTAATGAGTGTTGCTCTTCTTCACCAATTAGTCCCCGCGCATACTCTTCAAGATAAATTGATCTATCGGCCACATTATCTAAAAGTTTCTTATAAAGACTTAATGCATGGAGTTCATGTTCCAAGCTTTCCTCCAATATATCTTTAATCGAATGCCTATTGGTTTCCTTAATTTTTGCTATTTTTTGACCTGGATGACCATCTAATCCGACAATTAACTCCCCTGCTTGCTGCGCATGCAACAGCGATTCTGCGGCCTGCTCTTTTAAAAAAGCAACGATTGGCAACCTGTATGGACCACTAACCATCATGGCAGAATGGGTATACCTAACAACACCAGCCAATTCATATTCCATAATTTCATTCAAAATACCACATACCAACTCTGGACTGATTTCCTTCATTTCACAAAAACCTCTAAATATATGTCAAAAAATGGGCGGCTAGAGTATATACAGACCCCAGGCGCATATAACTGTGCACAGACTCAGTGTACAGGATCAAACGCATATTTGGATCACTGATCATCGTAACAAAGTAGCTTAACAACCTCCGTATTCATCAGAAGATCAAAGAAGCAACATTGCTCTTAATGTTCAATGGTAATACACAAAAGCGAGGAAAATAATGTAATCCAATGACCTTTGGCCGCAAAGTATCAGGTGCTATGGTGACCATTACTGCCGATACATGAGGGGCCAAAATTGTGGCTGTACAATTTTACCGATCAAAAATTTGAGAAGAGCAGTTGCGCTAACACGAACTCAGCAAACTCCGCCCATAGGGGAGTTCCCCTTCCTTCCAAACAGCACACAAGGCTTGTCAGTTGCCTGAGTCACAATAATTAGAAGATAACTTTGCTACCAAGTTTTGCTGTAAAGTAGGTACAAAGCCCCTGTAGTTCAGTAACTACAGGGGCCCTGTTATATGGCGGAGAAAAAGGGGAGCCCTTTTTGCCAAAACGCTATGTAGCTAAAATCCTAACTGTGATCCTTAAAACATGCTCAGGAAAACCTAGTAACTCGCGTCGGATGGTTATCCTCCAACGATTGTAGCAGTGCCCCCCATACCATTATGGATAGAGCAGTAATAGTAGAGAGTCACCGGAGTGTTGGACGTCACTTCGATTACAGTGGACCCGCTAGCTGACGTATCAACCCCCAACGTATATTCTGAGCCACCCCCATGAGTCCCATCAGCAGTGGTAGAGAATTTTAACGGATGTCCCGATGGATGAGTGAAGGTATATGTCGTGCCAGCATTTAGGGTGATCGGTGCTTTCTGCTCATCGTCTATCACATACACATTCCCCGAGCCGTTTTCATTTGCCGCTACTGTTACTGAAATTGTTTCTTGGGCTGGCACAGGGTCAGGATCAAACGTCCCCGTTAATTCTGTCTGATCAAGAATGTTCCCACTGTAAGTTGACTCAAAGGTACTACGCGTGAATGTCGAATCTTGAGGCAGCGCCTCAAAAGAGGCATCCAAGGCATAGATCGTAGTGTTGTAGGTGTGCTCACTCGGGGGACATGGTCCTTCATAATCATTAGTGGGTATATAACTGTAGCCTTCAACGGAACCTTCATTTGTTGCTATATCCACGTCTGCGTCTAAGGAATTAGTTGACGCAGGAATATTAAACAATGCCCAATGGACACATGCGAGAGAGCCAGTTCCACAAGGGGGCGTCTCGTCATCCATTATCAAAGCGTAACTGGCCGTGCCAGCGGGTGCATTTGTCCAACTAAATTGAGGTGATGCATCTGTACCACCTAACGCTGTACACGCATGTCGCAACGGTATCGCGTTGCCCTCATTAAAATTTTCTGAAGATAATGCAAACGCAGGAGTGTCAACATCGTTAACAGGTGGATCCGCTACCTCGTTATCGGTATCGGTATCGGGATCAGGATCAGGATCAGGATAATTGGGCGTAGCCGAGCCATCACCTCCACCACAGCTGATTAAAAACATAATAGAAAATAAAGGGAGTAAAGACTTTAAACTAAAATTCATTTGACACCTCTTAAGTTGCTTTAGAATCACCACTATGGCTTGTAACGCGAGGGCAGGTTTGTGACTACTGAAAAAACACCTCTTTATTACGGTTACCGATCCAAAATAGTTCTATGGTCGAAAACGAGCTTTTTTGTATCTGGGCAGATCCACTTGCAATCATAGGCCTTCAGTAGCCTCCCAAGCCCCTCTAGTTAGTGCACGATGCAATAGCTGTTCAGCAGCAACACCAGGACTGGGCTAAGGAAGTTATGCTAGAGACTTGGCAGGAGCATATGAATGATGTGGGCGTAAGGTTAAAGTGGATTTTCCTTGATAACTAGCAAGTGCTTAATTATTTGTAGTTGGTTGCGAAAAGACAATCTCAGTAGGCAGGTTGTTGATGAATTAAATTTAGTGGCTATCGAGGATAAAGAATATTCCTACCAGCATGAAGATTGATATTACGCAGCAACAAAATAATTGATTTTTCATTAACGCCTAGCTATCACCATCGTATTACTCGTTAATCATCCAACGATATTCCTGATTATGCCTGCCTTTCAAATGGGTATGTCATTTTGATATATGCAATATATAAAAAATACATGTAACGCACACATCCAGCACGTTGGATGAAGAGTAAAAAAGGCTCAATAGAAAAAGGAATACGACCTTGAATTTTACGATAGCGTTATTAGTTCTTTCTGGCCTGCTCATGATTGCGATAGCAAAAGATGATCTTAGAACAAGTCAAAACGTGGTGGCCGTGCGAAATAAAAAGCTAGATTAAACTTTTGGCCTAATCCCCGAGCAGAATAAACATCGTAAGTGTGTCTTACTTTAGGATTTTTTAAAGAGGGTTACATGAGACATTTATTTGCCAAAGCAATGACTCAATTTTTTAGAGCAATCGCTGACACTTTTTTTGCTAAAAGGTATGGCCATCGAGCCGTTGTTCTAGAGACGGTAGCAGGAGTTCCTGGCATGGTGGCTGGTATGGTGCTTCACTTTACCAGCCTCAGGAAAATGAAGACCGGATATGGTGCGGATATTAGAGAGCTGTTAGCCGAGGCCGAAAATGAAAGAATGCACTTGATGTTTTTTATAGAAATCGCTAAACCTAATTTTCTCGAACGATGTTTAGTATCAATAGCTCAGGTCATCTTTAGTATTTTTTATCTCATCTTGTACTTGTTAGACAGGCGTTTAGCGCACACTATGATAGCCTATTTCGAAGAGGAGGCGGTACACAGCTACTCAGAATATTTAGGTTTAGTTGAAAGTGGAGTAATAGAAAATGTTCCCGCACCTCTCTTAGCTATAGACTACTACGGCATGTCGAACGAAGCTAAACTAGCTGATTTGATAAAATTTGTCCGTGCAGATGAGCAGCATCACAGCGAAGTCAATCACCGATACGCGGCTGGTAGTTCAATCAAATGAGAACGCAGCGCGTTTTGGTAAAAATAGCGACTGAGCTAACATTCATTTAGAAAGGGCACCTTGGGCAATCAGTGATTAGGTGCCCGAGGATAGCGTAGAAAGTTTGAAATCGGCCTTCTTTGTATTTGAGCGGTTACAGTAGCATTTGTGCACACGCAACTCCCACTCCACTCCTCTATCGAATAGCCCCCGGCCTAATAGCCTTCAAGTTAGCTGATATGTGTTGCTTCGCAGACTTTTCCCAATGATTAGAATTTGGCGGTCAATCGGTATTAAAATCTTTAAAATAGAAGTAGTTAACTCCCGCATAACGGTCAGTATTATCTATCATTGTACTAGCCAGCAAATTAGCTTGGATACTCCGATACTGGCTTACATAGCCCAGTAAAAAGGGATCCATTATTTGAGAAAGTATTTTACCCAGCCCTTCCAGCGGTCGACTCTCAGCTCTATCCCCTATAAGGATTCCTGGACCGTAAATATTGATACTCGAGAAGCCGAGTGATTTGATTGCCTCTTCTAATTGTCCCTTAGTTCTCAAATAAAAGTTCTTTGAGTTAGCGTTTGCGCCCACGGAGGAAACTAAACTTATACCAGTCGCACCTGCTGCAAGCGCTTTTTTGGCCACTGCTAAAGAATACTCAAAGTCGACGGCTCTGAAGGCATCTCGACTACCTGCAGCCTGAATGGTAGTTCCTAAGCACATATAGAGGTGATCACAATGAGGCAGCTCACCATTTATCAAAAATTGCCTGAAATCAATTTCTAGTAGTTCGGCATTCTTAGGCAGATCTTTAACCTGTCGTCTTACCAATGCAACTGGCTTATCTCCACGAGCCGCCAACTGATGGAGAATATTATTTCCCACTAGCCCTGTCGCTCCCGCAATAATAAAGTTTTTCACCATATCAATCACAGTCTTTGTAGTTTGACTCGTAGCATTTGGTTGCTAGAGTTTGGGTTTCAGAATTAATAGCTAAGTATATTTTAGATATTAGTTCCCATACTTCATTGAGGTTTCTACCGTATCCGCTAGTTCTTGATCTGTTTTTTGTGAAGCCTCTTTATATTCTACCCGATCACTATCAGTGTCGACAGCCGCCATCATCTCTCATAATATTCGGCGATACACAGCAAATGCTTTTTTCCTACCAATTGAACCTGCTGCTAGCCACACAACTGCAAGGATTATTACCCCAGTAATCCACGGCATATTTGGAGTTAAAAAGGAAATGGCTAACGCGCCAAGAAAAAGAATTGAGCGCACGAAATCGTAAATCTTTCGATTTTGTATAAACATCATCGGTGTCTCGCTTTTGAAGCCCAGCGCCAATATTGTAATCCATCCATCTACCTTGACAGAAACCAATGCATAAAGTGCAGTTAAAATAATAAAAATTGCCTCAAACATCACTCCTCGCTTTTCTATTGAAATCTTCTGTAAGATAACTATTTAGAACCGCCACGTTTGTGCAATAGTGAATAGGTGTTTGAGCAACACGTACAAGCATATGTTAAGCGACGAAGAAAGCGTGTATTAATGTCGTTAACACTTTATCCAGGAGTCTACAGAGATATTTATCCAGAATTGGTTTAAATATGCAGAGATTGCGTGTTCATTCCAGATTGAGACCCACTATTAAGGTAGATCCCAATCAAAACAAGAAATACTCCAACTCTATCGTCGCTGGCGGCTTTTTATCTCGGCGTTTGGGCTAGCGGCCTCGATCAGAAAAATATTTTATTTAGAGTAAAGATACAGGCTACTAAGTCTCCCCAACTGGTAATGCTTCTTCTGAAACAGCTTTCTCTACTAAAAAGGCTATCTCTTTTTTTAGCGGCTCCCTTACAAACTCCGGCATAGGCTCTAGCTGCTGCGTTGGATGTAAAAGATTTTGACTGTGTTGGAAAGTTCAAGCGCCTAATCTGCACCTGAATCCTCCCGCCACGTTTGCGGATTGTAGACATACTGCTCTTCTAGCTGTCACAAAATTGTGACACAGCCTGCATCCTGGAGAAAAAGCACTTGAAATTCAAGTGCTTATAAATATGGCGGAGAAAGAGGGATTCTCTTCTACCCCTTGATTCTATTGACTTATATGACTATTAGGCTATATTTGCTACAAACTTTTGCTACAAAAGCACCAAAATATGGCTAATATTATCCTTAGAGGCAACACTTGGCACGCACGTTTAGCAATCCCAGCTAGACTAAGGCATGTCTTTAATAAACGAGAGTTTACCCAATCTCTCAAGACATCGTCAAAACCAGTGGCGGCAAAACAAGCGATTGAGATAGTTGCCAACTGGAAACTGGAAATAGCGGCAGCAAATGGTGATGGCACGGCTGTTGATATTCTGGCTTCAGAACTGAAGCAACGCATAGCGGAAGAAAAGATCAGAGGCCAATACGCCAATAAAAAATTAGGCATGACAGCATCCGACGCCTACGCAGATCATTACGCTGACTCATTGCCCCAACGAGATCAGCAAAGATTTTATGACGTTCTAACTGGTAGGAAGTCTCTTCCGTTTAACTTCAAAAGCAAAGTTTGGGCTGAGCAAGTCTACACCAACAATAAAACTGCCAATGCAGCAATAGCGAGTATAGAACGATTTTCCCTCCATACACGGCTGCTCGATGACGTGACTAGGAGCAATATCAAACGTTGGCTGAGCAGGGAGAGGCGAGCAAAGGCCACAGTTGAAAAAGACTTGAGCTTTCTCAGGAGCTACTGGCAGCACTTAGAAGATATTGGAGCCGTATCTGAAGACAATCAACCATTCCTGAACGTTAAGTTGCCAGATACCATAAAAAATCCAAAGAAAAAACGAGAACCATTTACAAATGCTGATCTAGCTATTCTTTTTGACGGGATTGTGAGTGACAAAACAGTAATGCTGGCCTCGCTTATCTCATTACATACTGGGGCTAGAATTGCTGAAGTAATGGCACTAAAAATATCAGACGTGATCGCAGTCGATAATGTTGAATGCCTTCATATAGATGGCACGAAGTCACAAGCAGCAATCCGCGATGTGCCCATCCACCCTTCAATATCACCAGTAATTAAGGATTTGATTGCTGATGATAATGATCGATGGTTAATCCCAAACACGGGAAGCAAGCAAACCTCCAAATCTCGTGAAAATGCAGTTGGTAAGCGGTTTGGACGACTGAAGACCAAGATGGGCTTCCCCAGTACCAAGGTATTTCACAGTTTACGCAAGAGTTTTGTAACAGCGTGCGAGCAGGCTGGAGCAATTGAAGGCGTAGTTGCGGATATTGTTGGCCATGAGAAGCAGACCATGACCTTTGGTGTATATAGCGGCGGAAGTAGTATTAAACAGCGTTTGGAAGTAATGAACGCAATAAATTTTGATCAAGAAATTGCACCAATATGGAGCTTAAAACAGTAAGAGTGAGAGCGTAATTAGGTACTATTTCGCCCACCCCAGGCTACCCAGTCCAACCCCGCTCCACAGCACCCCACAGGACGCATCAGACTGCTCTGAGAGCCTTGTTATTGCTGCATTTGTGTAGTTTATAGGTCTGCTGACAGCGGCCTTGAGAGGCTCTGTATTGCCTTCTAAGCGGCGCTTTGTATGGCCTTTTCCTTGGCAGATATAACTGCGACAAAAATCATATCAAAAGGAAAATTACCACGCAGGAAAGTAACAATAGTCCGACCCTTGGCCATACCCTTGAGTCCCATAACACACTAGCCAGCCAGGATATTGCTTGGCATCAATTTCTTGAAAGCCCAGAATAGAATCGCTCAAATAGTAGTCCGTGAGTGCCCGAATTTCCTTAGCTCCGCTCTTTACGTCATCTCCAAAAGGTCTTGCCTGTAGAATGGTCAGCGTTTCTGCTTTCGCAAAAATTCCTTTCACCTCTCTCATGAGCCGCAGAGCCATACCTTGGCCACGACATTCTCTATTGACCTCAATCTTGTCTATAACCAAGATATTTTCAATCGCAACCTCTTCGTCCCAATCTTCAATCTGTAATACATCAAGGACTTTTTTGGAGTTATTGCGAAGTATTTTATAAGCAACAGCCATGTCTTCACTTACTACATCAAACAACAGAAAATCGCACGGCTTAGGCAAGCCAGATATCGTCATTAGATATGCTCTTAAATATGCCTCATGAGTCGAAGTCTCTGTAGACCTTTCATCTAAACACCCGTCCTCCGTAGCTGTCACTAAAAGTTCAAGCATCTCTTCATATTCATCATGCCTGCGGACAATCGTGCCTATGTTGTAACTCACGCTCTCGGAAAGCTCAGTCCCTTCTTCCGATTTTCGGCCACTACAATAATTTAGATTCATAGGATGTCTCACATATTTTTGTCATGCCTAATCTTTGTTGTCAATAAGCATCATTTTCCAGTTTTGGAGGAGATAGGTATGATTCTCTTCGTTCTCAAAGAGCTTAATTATGTGCTCTGAAAACTCATCTGGCGATAATACTACGCCAGTTTCAACTTCGAACTGCCTTACAATCGTAACAACACGTTTCATTCTCTCAAAACTTGGAGAGTCGGCACTTTGAGAGTCGGCACTCGGCTCTCCAGTTACCCAATAATTTGCATCAATCCCATAAAAATTACAGAACCTCAACAAGGCAACACAGTCTCGAGGCAGCGACCCACTCAGCCAGCCTGCTGCCGTGGCAGGCGAAACTTCTATATCTTTAGATACTTTAGATGCTCGACCCCATGATGGCACTCCCGCTTTCTCAAGCTCCTTGTTAATAAGTACCGCTCGCTCTTCAATAGTGATTATTCCTACTTCTTTAGTTGTATCTTCACTCATAAATTAAACCCTATAGATTATTTTTTCGTAGCATATAGGTTATTATAGCATATTACAATAAATTTAACATATATATATTGAAAATACATATATTTATCTTAATATCAATATTTTGATAATATTTGGCTTATTTTCAGCACAATAACTGAAATATAACCTGTTTTCACCATATTAAGCACGTCAAACATCAAGATACAAATATGCCCAATAACTCTCCCGTCCTCTGTTACATAGTTTTCCTATACATGTTCCAATAGCACCATGAATGCAGACGATTTCAAAGCTCACTACATCAAATACCACCATATCTCTGATGACCCTACGCTGACTGAAAAGGCAGAGTTGCTTGCTAATTTGTATAGTCTCTCAAAACAACAACAGCGGAAAAGCAATCGCGACTTCGCTACTGCGTTTAACGTTATCCTGACCAGCATAGACATCTTTCAAGCCTATGCTGGATGGTCGCTATATATACCTACTAACAACAATCTGTTCAGTGGTACATATAAACGCAACAATACCTACACAACAGAGATTCGTGATGCTATTAAATGGCTAATCTCAAACAACTATCTTGAAAAGGTCTCTGGTGTTACTAGACCCAAAAAGAAGAACAGCAAACGACGACAGTGGATGCCACAGGCATATCAATTAACCAATAAATGGTTATCAGAGATATCAGACAAGTCACTGTCAGACCCTCGACTGATACGCAGGAATCCTGCTGTTGGTTACTGGGAATGCAGAAGGAAGGTTGATGGTGCAAAAGTAGCTGTAAAGCCTAGTGACAGACAGCTAAAACTTAACCACACAATGCTCTCTAAAACTGACGACGTGCTAGAGAGCTATGACAAGTTTATGGTTAATGTTGTTACCAGTATTGGACGTATCGCTATCATGCCTGCACAGCTTTCTATGATGAGGATATTTAGCAAGGGCTCTCTCAATCAAGGCGGTAGGTTTTACTCAGCTGTACAGAACTACAAGAAAGAACCGAGGAAGCACCTTTACTTTGATGGTGAGCCAACGCTAGAGATTGACTATAGTTCCTTCCATCCACATCTTCTCTACCACCAAGCAGGACTCGAATTTAACGGTGATGACCCTTATGCTATTGAAGGCTACGATCGTGATAACGTTAAAGTTGCTTTCAACATTATGCTCAACAGAAAAGGTACAAAGAATAATACCTCTGCTGCTAACACCATAAGTGACGAGCTAGGCATTGATATTGAAGAGTCAGAAGTACTTGAGACAGCCATATTAACGTTACACAGCCCTATAGCTCAGCACTTCAACTCAGGCATAGGTTTAAAGCTACAGCGCCTGGACAGCGATATAGCCATGTCTGTGATAGATCATTTCGTTAATGTACTTAAACGCCCTATTGTTAGCATCCATGATAGTTTTATTGTCTCTGTTAGAGACACTGAATCTTTAATATTATTAATGGCTGACAGCTATAGAATGTATGTTGATGACATGATTGTGATGCGTGGCATTAAAGGCAAAGCGCAACAGTTCTCTACAGAGTTAATGGACGCTATAGACCTCTGCTTCAAACAACAGACAGATGGTATGAATAATAATTATTGGAATGCTTTAATCTTTAAAGAAGGCGTTAAAGACTTTAAAGGCATTAGCAATGAAGAAGAGGACGCTAGTGATGCAGAGGCGCTATAGTCTGTGCTAACGCTACAGCTTGTAGTTAACTGCACAGCCAACTTCCCTATTGTAAGATGATTAAGGAATAGCTGTTCAGCAGCAACACCAGGACTGGGCTAAGGAAGTTATGCTAGAGACTTGGCAGGAGCATATGAATGATGTGGGCGTAAGGTTAAAGTGGATTTGCCTGCCATTTCTCAAGAAACTCAACAAAATTTATAGTGATGTAAGTATGATTTTGTCTAAGGCATTACTTAATCACAGGAGATGATGTTTTTTATGTTTAGAAAAATATTTATTTTAAAGCTACCTTTTTTCCTGATTTTATTATCTCTCAATGTCAATGCAAAAGATTTACTACTTTATTGTGACAATATTAAACTAGACTATAGGTATGATTTACCAAACATAAGTGCCCTTGATTATGGAAGCATATTAATCGAAGTTAATGATAAGGAGATTATAATTAAGGGTATAAATGAAATGTTCGATGATAGTTATAACCAAGTATTAGACGAATCTGATTTGAAATACCAAGCGAAGAGGCAGGACACTCCAGAGAAATATTCAATAGTCTCAATTGATAGGTTTAATGGTAATCTTGAAATTTATCAAAGAAGTGAAAAATCTCTATTTTGGTCGTTTAAAGGAATATGCAGGCCATCTGAGCCTATTTTTTAATTCATATGCCTCGTGTGAGAGTAACCAATTTAAAGTACAAGAAGGTGCTGTTCTACAGGACTATTACATTACCCGTACCTAATTAAGATACTGAGACAACAATGCAATATAAAAAGACTCTCAAAAAAAGAAGCATTAAAGGATTTGCTGGGCTTATCTCTCTTTTAATTGCTTGTTTAACATTGGATTGGTTGATGCTTAACTTTCAGTGGTATACCTCGTTACCGCAACTTCACTGGACAGATGAATATGGGCAACCTCTCAGCATGCATTACGGGCTTGTTGGTATCTTTGTATGCGCAATTATTGGCGTATTTGTAATTGAAGTGGTTGGACGCAAAATAAGGTTCAACGTATGTTCAAAATGTGGTCTTTCAAGAGCCGTTACAAAGACTACAATCTTATTAACCAACGAACAAAAAGAAGATTTATATAAGAAATCTCCAGCACTTTTTTCTGAAATACATTTGAATTTAAAAATGGCGCTGAGTTCCCGCGTAACGGCCAATTATTTACGATGTAAAAAGTGCGGCTATCAACATGAATGTAAACTCAGAACAGATGCTCATGTTCCTGATGATTATCGTGAGATTGATTCTGGCTTTATACGATGAAAAGGAACTAGGGACGGTATCCGAACCCTGTGGGGCTAGCTGCTAATGGCTAGTAGTAGTTGTATGCTATAGCTACTGAAGGTGTGCAGGCTGAACTAACTACTTCTACATTATCAGTACTTAATTAGAATACCCATCAGCACACGATGCAGTAGCTGTTCAGAAGCAACATCAGGACTGGGCTAAGGAAGTGATGCTTGAGACTTGGCAGGAGCATTTGAAGGGTGTGGGGACTAAGGTGAAGGTAGATTTGCCTTGATTACTCCTTGGCGGGCTAAGACTTTAGCAATGTCCTCATCAAATCTTATCCTGATTAAGCGAAACCCTTTGTCTAAAGCCCATACATTCTTGCGATGATCTCTTGATTTTATTTTTTCATGTACTTCTAAAGCCTTTTCCTTGGTCATCCCACCAAAAGTAACAGGACGATAATGTTGTTCTCCGTCATACTCAATCAAAACGTTCTGGTTTGGAATATAAAAGTCAAACCTTAGTCTTTTATTATCCACGCTATCTTCCATGACAAACTCAACCTCATAATCAATAAGATCTAAATCAAGTAATCTAGCAATCGCAGTTTCTCCTTTGGACAAGCTGCATCTAGGACAGCCTTTGCCTTCCAGATGACTGCCGACTTTTTGCCTAAATACAGGATGTGTTTGTTCAGGGCAGCCTATCTTTATGTATGAATTAGTTCCATATATTTCTGCATGTGAATAGTCATATCTATCACGATGAATATCATTAAATCTCTCTACGACTTCCTCATGGCTCAAGCGAGCCGTGGCCGCGGCTGACTCTCTGCCACATGCGGGACAACCCTTTCCTACTAAATGAACACGAGGCCACTGCTCAAAAGCCTCATGACCACGTTCAGGACATTCTACCCAAAGTTTTTCCCGCGAACCTTTGTATTCAGTTTGTGAATAATCGTATTTAAAATTATGTATCTCTTCAGCTACAGAGATAAACCACTCAGTATCTTTGGTCTTAGTAACCGAAGCCTTTTTACCTGCACCACGTCTTGAACAAACAGGGCAACAAGATTTTCCATACATATGATTAGATGGTAGTACTGACCAGTTGCCATGCTCATAACAACCAACTATTACGTGAGTTGATGAATTGACATAATCAACCATTGAATAGTCATAATCATCCTCATGAGAGTTAATAGATTTCGCTAAAAAATCAGTATGATCAAGTTTTCTGCTTTCGGCCGCACGAGTCATTCCACAGTCGTAGCAACCACTTCCTCGCCATAGATTTTGAGGCAAAATCTTACATTCTTGAAGGTGCAAATTGCAGTAAAAAGAAGTGTGTTCGCTTACTCCATAATATTTGGAGTTAGAAAAGTCATACAGCCCATGCGGATGAGCCGCTTTTGCTCTATTTATGAATTCTTCCTGACTTATGCGAAGCTTTCCCTTTGATCCTACCCTGGATTGCTTCCTTCCTGCACATCTCCAGCAACCCAGTTTTCCAGAAGTATGACTGTCTGGTCTGCATAAAAATTCACCATGACCCTCCTCATAACAAAAAATGGTTTGTAAACTTTTTTGGGTAAAAGTTTCATCCACAAGATGATAGCCATATTTTTTCCCATGAATTTTTTCTGCTTTTTTAACCCATGGTAACTTTTTTGTTCGCCTATTTTTGCTTTGCTTTTTGTGACCACATATTCTGCATCCCTTTCCACTTTTTAAATTATTTGGCGTACCTTCCCTGCTGTGGCCTTTATCACAGGTATATAAAATATTTTTGTTTAAGGCTATAAAGGTGGAGAAATCAAAAATGTATTTAGGAAACTTGAGTGCTAGTTCTGTTAAAAGGTCTTCCTTCTTTTTGCTGAGACGCTCCTGATCAGCAGCTGCTCTGTCACATGGAGGACAGCCTTTTTTTTTATTTAGCATTGTTGCAGGGATCTTAGTTCTTAACTCACCACAACGGTTACATAGGTAAGTTACCTTTGTCCGACTATCAACATAAATTGTATTATCAAAGTTGTACTCGTTTTCAGTGAAAACTGCCTTTGCTTTTTTAATCCAACTTTCAGAGTCATCACCACTTCTATCTGTTAAGTGATCTGTTAAGCAATCATCACAATGATATTTAGTCCGCGTTGATCTAAGAAAACGCGCTTTTTGAGTAAACCAACCATGCTTCTGACAATGGATATCCATTTCAGTTTCAGCGTCAATATAAATGGTAGATCCAAGCGTATATCTCGGTAAGAGTAGCTTGGTTACTTTAAAGACGAACGTTTCATGAGTGTCTGGAGCGGGCATTATAGTCTGACTCGTGGCATTAGAGCAGGATACACAGGGTTAAAACTTGTCGCAGTCTGCGGTTACTGTGTAAATACCAGAACCAATCCAGATAAAGGCATAGTGAAACTTACCAGAATCAATTCGCAAAAGGCTGTAGTCACCTTTCGCTGTCACACGTTCGTTTGCCAACCAATCCACTTGAATATTTTTATTTGGAAAGGCCTCTGTAGACCCAAAAATCACTGCGTTTTCCACTTTATTTAAGTTTATCTTAAACTTTTCTAACGGGTGACTCGTTCGTTCACCTTGATCATTAATCGTAGAACTATGAGTCATCTGACAATAATAAATATCTCCCCAGTCTGCAAAGCTAACTGGGCTTATTAGTAGTAGGGCTAGTAGTAGGTTTTTCATTGTTCCACCTTCTTGCACATTCCTTTAAACTCTCTAGTACCCGTCACAACAGAAAACGACTTGCTTATCTGCGAGAAGACACCCTCAAGATGACCATTATCGTCATTGAGCCTTAGTTGTTCTCCAACCTCAGCTACATTTGTCCAAATATCAGTGCTTCCATCAGCCTTCTCCCACCAAATATGATGTCTGCCATCAGCCCATATTAGTGATATTTTTGTAAAGGATTCAATCTTTAGGAAACCTATATCATTGAGGTATGGATTATCTACCTCTCCAATCTGCGCTTCAGCTTTTTCAATCACAGCCTTGGCATGACGCCCTTGCCCTTCGCACCTATAGATTTCACTCTCTTCTGCCCAAAAGGCGTAGCCAATGAAGATGGCAATACTAAGCAGGCTATATCCTAATAACTTTAAAAGTTTTTTAATCATATCAATCACAGTCTTTGTAGTTAGACTCGTAGCATTGGGCTGCTAGGGCTTGGGCTTGAGCTATTTGCTCCAGAGTCATTTCAGATTCCACCTCATTTAGCCACTTATTAACGAAACTGTAGCCCTCAGTCACAGCAATAGACCACCACGAGTACGCTCCAATTTTGTTGCCCACGAACCTAAAACTCCATGCCAACTCACTCTGCGCATAGGAGTCACCTTGTCTAGCGGCTTTACTGAGCCAATAAATTGCCTGCTTGTGGTCTGTTGGAGTAATTTCGCCTGCTGCATATACCCTGCCAAGCGTAGTTTGCCCCTCTAGATAGCCTTGGTTGGCTGATTTGATGAGCCACTCCATAGCCTTGGCATAATTTTTTGGAGTACCTTCGCCATTAGCGAGCATTAAACCAAGATTATACTGTGCGATAGCTGTTCCTTGCAGGGCAGACTTTCTCATCCACTTGATCGCTTCCGCATCATCCTCTATTAGCCCACCTAGCCCGTACTGGTATTCAGTAGCTAAAATATATTGAGATATTGCAGACCCCTGTTTGGCCTTATCCATAACTTCGCCAATGTCATTAGCAAGCGCGCCTTGGCAAGTAATCAAAACGGTGAGTATCCATATATATCTCATCAGTTGAAAGCCCCGTTGACTGAAGTTTTAACTATAATGCACAAGCATGGTTATGCAATAGGGTAGGAGTGAGTTTACGACCAGAGTTCTTCAAGTTAGTTTCTAATGTATCTACGCAGATACAGTAACAATCACAAGGACTCAGCAGCTCCCCCGGTGGGGTATTGGATAGCCCCGTGCCTGATTCATCACAGGTGACGGCTCAATTGGTGGGATTAGGGAAATTAGAAGATATTATTGCTACAAAGTTTTGCTACAAAGTAGGCACAAAAAAGCCCCTACAGCTCAATGGCTACAGGGGCTCTAATGATTGGCGGAGAAAGAGGGATTCGAACCCTCGATACGCTATTAACGTATACGCCCTTAGCAGGGGCGCGCCTTCAGCCACTCGGCCATTTCTCCAAAAACTAGATGTCTGCTAATTACTAAGTAATTAGTTATCTTGCTTGGTCGTGCACTGGTGCAAAACGCTAGCTGATGTCGCTTAAATATTGTCGGTTGAAAATATAAAATTTGGCGTCTAAGAAACAACTATGCCGCCATAAATCGCGGCGGCATAATAGCACATCAGTGGAAAATTCAAAGTCCGATTTACTGAGAATCTCCACTTACGGGTGTATTTTCATCACCTTTTTCCATCTGAATTCGCTGATAGATTTCTTCACGGTGCACAGCTACTTCTTTTGGCGCATTGACACCCAAACGAACCTGATTACCTCGAACACCTAAAACGGTAACTGTCACGTCATCGCCTATCACTAGGGTTTCACCAACTCTTCTTGTAAGTATTAACATAGCATGCTCCTACACTGACTCTCACTATCCCATAATGGGAGTTTTTATCCATAACCCGCCCACTCGATCGGCGGCCTTTCATGCTTCCAACCCTTTAGTACTCGGCGATGAATACGAAGACACATGGGAAGTTTACAGTTTTCTGCAACATTGTCCAAGAATTACAGTTCTTCTGTGCCCTCACCCTCCAGACCAAAACCCGAATGCAAGGCACGCACCGCTAATTCTAAGTAGCGCTCTTCAATGACAACTGTAATTTTGATCTCTGATGTAGTGATAAGCTGAATATTAATGCCCTCTTTAGATAAGGCTTCAAACATCTGTGCGGCAACGCCAGCGTGAGAGCGCATGCCAACACCCACAATCGATACCTTAGCAATTGCACTATCAGAATTTACTTCCTGCCCGCCTAAGTCAGCGGCGATCTCATTGAGCAAGCCCTCTGCTCTAGCCAGGTCGCTTCTATGTACAGTGAAAGTAATGGTCGCTGAGTTATCTTTGGCGACGTTCTGAACGATAACATCTATTTCGATATTTGCGGCACTTATAGCACCCAGCACCTTAAAGGCCACACCTGGCTGATCCGGTATGCCTCGAATGGTGAGTTTAGCCTCCTCACGGTTAAAGGCGATGCCTGAAACTACTGGTTTTTCCATCTGATCTTCATCCTCAAGAGTAATCAACGTGCCTGGGCCTTCTTCAAAGCTCGACATCACACGCAGTGGTACATTGTATTTACCAGCGAATTCCACTGATCGAATCTGCAGTATCTTTGAACCCTGACTGGCCATTTCCAGCATTTCTTCAAAGGTAATCTTTTCCAGTCGGCGCGCCTCAGGCACAACGCGTGGGTCGGTGGTATAAACACCATCAACATCTGTATAGATTTGGCACTCGTCTGCCTTTAACGCAGCAGCTAGTGCCACTGCGGTGGTATCTGAGCCCCCACGACCAAGAGTTGTAATATTGCCACTCTCATCAGACCCTTGAAAACCTGCAACCACTACAACAAGGCCTGCATTTAAGTCGGCTTCAATACGATGACTATCAATCTCTCTAATACGCGCCTTACCATGAGCATTGTCGGTAAGAATACACACCTGAGAGCCAGTGTAGGAGCGCGCTCCAACGCCAAGCTTTTGCAACGCTATACATAGCAATGCAATGGTCACCTGCTCGCCTGTGCTAACCAACACATCCATTTCACGCTGGCTTGGTTGGTCATCAATAGCATTGGCCAATCCTATCAGACGATTAGTCTCACCACTCATAGCAGACACCGCAACAACGAGCTGATTGCCGCTACCATGGCTAGCTGCCACTTTCTCAGCTACCGCTTGAATGCGCTCTACGGTGCCTACAGAGGTACCACCATATTTTTGAACTATTAAACTCATTATTCTCTTTTTCGCTATTTACTTAAATATTTAATAATGTCGTAGGCTCAGATAAAAAAGACCGCCGGCTAAAGTTAAGCCGTTTTCTAACCTAGGCTCTCTGCCACCCAGCTATAGACAGACTCCAGCGCCTGAGGCAGTGCTGTCACATCACCAGCGGCCCCCTGGGCCATATCAGCTCGACCTCCACCTTTACCGCCCACCTGTGCAGTAACATACTTCAATAGATCGCCGGCTTTAACTCGATCAGTCAGGTCATTGGTCACACCGGCGACTAATGCTGCTTTTTCACCCTCGATCGCGGCCAGCAAAAATATACCGGACTGCAGCTTCGCACGCACTTGATCGGCAACACCACGTAGGCTTTTCGCGTCGGCGCCCTCAACCACGGTTGCCAGTACACCAACACCATTGATTTGTTGGAGACCTGCCATTAGGTCTGTACCTGAGGCATTAGCTAGCTTGCTTTTAAGCGTTTCGATCTCTTTTTGCAGACGACGGTTTTCATCCAATACCTGACGTACCTTATCTACGACCTTATTGCCTGATGCTCTGACTGCTCCCGCCACGTCGGCAATGGTGTCCTGCAGTTCATCACAATGATCGATAGCTTTGACGCCGGTGACGGCTTCGATACGACGTACACCTGAGGCAACACTCGACTCCCCCGTTACACGAACCATTCCAATATCGCCGGTACGAGTGGCATGAGTGCCGCCACAGAGTTCTACAGAGAAGTCACCGCCCATACTCAAGACTCTTACATTGTCGCCATACTTCTCACCAAACAGCGCCATGGCACCTCTACTGACGGCATCATCCATGCTCATAACTTCTGTTTTAATAGCAGTATTACGCAGAATTTCATGGTTAACTATATGTTCAATCTGGCGAATCTGCTCTGCGCTTACAGCCTGGTTATTAGAAAAGTCAAACCGCAGTCGCTCACTATTGACCAGAGAACCTTTTTGCTGCACATGCTCACCTACAACCTTTTGCAGGGCGGCGTGAAGTAAATGGGTTGCTGAGTGATTTAAGGCGGTGGCCTGACGCACGCCGGCATCAACCGAGGTTGATACTTGCTCGCCTACCCTTAGCTCACCAGATATCACGCGACCTATATGAATATGGTG
Organism: SAR92 clade bacterium H921; assembly: GCA_025153755.1. Taxonomy (GTDB): domain Bacteria; phylum Pseudomonadota; class Gammaproteobacteria; order Pseudomonadales; family Porticoccaceae; genus HTCC2207. The sequence continues at coordinate 14,332 of JAOALD010000004.1, read as the reverse complement.
ATCGCCCGCTTTACGACAATCGCTTATTTCAATTTTAGCGCTATCGTTTTGTAGGTACCCACTGTCACCTACCTGGCCACCAGACTCAGCATAGAATGAGGTGTTGTCCAAGATAACTACTACCTGTGCATCGGAACCAACGATTTCAACCGCATCACCTGAAGAGTAAAGAGCAGTTACTGTAGCTTGATTTTCTAAATAGTCATAACCACAGAACTCAGTGCTTCCCTCAACACGGATACTGTCGCCGTAGTCCTGCCCGAACTGACTAGCGGAACGAGCGCGCTTGCGCTGCTCTTCCATACAAGTCTCGTAGCCTTCCATATCCAGGCTGTAGCCTTTTTCCCGAGCTACGTCATTAGTCAGATCAGTGGGGAACCCAAAGGTGTCGTAGAGCTGAAAGATCAGATCCCCAGGCAGTACATCACCTGCGACATTAGCTAAAGCGGCTTCAAGCACACCCATGCCTTTATCCAGGGTACGCGCAAATTGCTCCTCTTCCTTTTTGATGATGTCAGTAATATCTTGCTGAAGACTAATCAGCTCTGGGTAGGCCTCACCCATAACATCGCCCAGTGGGCCGACGAGCTCATAAAAAAAGCTGCCGGTGGCTCCCAGACTATGGCCATGTCTCAAGGCGCGACGGATAATACGCCGAAGCACATAGCCACGGCCCTCATTTGACGGACGGACTCCATCAACCACTAAGAAGGCACAGGAACGAATATGATCGGCTACAACTTTCAGCGAATTCTCTTTGAGATCTGTCACACCAATAATCTTGGCCGCAGCTTTAATAAGGTGTTGAAACAGGTCAATATCATAGTTGTTATGCACGCCCTGCATAACGGCAGCAACGCGCTCAAGACCCATGCCTGTGTCAATAGATGGCTTTGGTAGTGGAGTCATCTTGCCACTGCTATCACGCTCAAACTGCATAAACACGAGGTTCCAGATCTCAATGTAACGATCTAGGTCATCGTCTTCACTGCCTGGAGGGCCGCCGGGTATATCTTCTCCATGATCCCAAAATATCTCTGTACTGGGACCACAGGGGCCAGTATCACCCATCTGCCAAAAGTTGTCTTCGTCGAGTCGTGATAGCCGCTTGGGGTCTATACCAATTTCATTAATCCAGATGTCAGCCGCTTCGTCATCACTGATATGGACGGTGATCCATAACCGTTCTTTTGGTAATTCTAAAACAGCGGTCAAAAACTCCCAGGCAAAGGCAATGGCATCGTGTTTAAAGTAATCGCCAAAACTGAAGTTGCCGAGCATCTCAAAAAAAGTATGGTGCCTGGCGGTGTAACCTACATTCTCTAGGTCATTGTGTTTACCACCTGCACGCACGCAACGTTGAGAGGACACAGCTCGAATATAATCACGTTTATCATCACCTAAAAACACATCTTTAAACTGCACCATTCCGGCGTTGGTAAACAGTAGCGTTGGATCATTGCCGGGCACCAGACTACTGCTCGGCACTATCGTATGTTGATTGCTGGCAAAGTGGTTTAGGAAGGCGTCACGAATATCGGCGCTTTTCATAGTTAATGTATTCCAAGTGTTGGTATCAGTCGGTCTGACTCATACCTTTATAGTTGCGCTTCGGTAAACTGTTGCCTGTCATCTTTGCTGGCCAGAACATGAAGGTGTAAATGAAAAACTGTCTGTCCTGCATTGGCGCCGTTATTTACCACTAGTCTAAAGGCCTCATCAACCCCGGCCACGCGGGCCACTTCGCCAGCGACCCACATCAAATGACCCAGTATTGCTTGGTCTGATAGTGTAGCATCGACTAACCTTGGAATTGGCTGGCGCGGAATGACCAGCATATGCACCGGTGCCTGTGGGGCAATATCATTTATTACAATGCATTGATCATCTTCATAGACAATGTCTGCAGGAATCTCTCGGTTAATAATACGTGTAAACAGTGTTGGCATGTTGTCACTCATGACTTTGAATCTCGAAGCTTTTCATCCACATCTAGTTGTCGCGCCTGAGATTCCAGCATTACAGGAATTCCCTCACGAATTGGGTACGCCAAGCCACTGGCTCGACAGATCAATTCCTGCTTCGCCTCGTCATACTGCAATGGCGCCTTGCTGACTGGGCACACCAGGATACTTAATAGTTTCTTATCCACTTTATTAGACCATTGAAAAATCCGCGCTAGTTTACGCAAAAACAAGCCAAACCGCCATATTAAAGGTTCAGGCCACAGGTTACATATCAATCTAAGAAGATTTTTTGACGCCGTAAAAACGAATCTACTGAACAGGAAGGGTCTGCAACACTAAGACAGGGTCAATACGCACCTGACGCCAATTCATGCGCCAATCTAGATGCGGCCCCGTTGCTCTTCCCGTTGCACCAACTTTAGCAATAGGTTTACCTCGCTCTACACGCATACCCTCTTCAACGAGAATATCGCTGAGATGCAAAAAGGTGGAACTGAGGCCGTGGCCGTGATCAACAATCAATGTGCCACCGGAATAAAACAAATCTCGGTGTGCCAGACGCACCACCCCAGAAGCTGGGGCCATCACTAAGGTCCCCGTGGGGGCCGCATAATCTACCCCATAGTGGGGATTTTTGGGTATCCCATTATAGAAGCGTTGACTGCCATAAACACCGGTTATCGGGCCGTCTAATGGTCGCTGGAAACCAGCTAAAAAGTCGAGACTTTCGGTTCTGTCTTTTCGCGCCTGTTTGACTAACCATGAATCACTGCGAATACGCTCAACATCCGTGGGTCTGGGAGTAACGGTTTTTTGTGGCACCCCTTCAATCCGTTGAATAACGTACTGTCGCTCACGAACATTAAACTGCTCTGTTGTCTCTATACCCTCTGAGTCTGTAAGTACCAGCTCAATAACAGTATTGGCCTGCCGACCCAAACCGAGTAAAAACTGTCCCTTCGGTGTGACCTGTAGCCGCTGTTTGTCGTAACTAGCCTGATAACCCTCAGGAAGCTGACCTAGCAACAAACTACCCTGCTGAAAACTACCTTGCCACTCCAGTATCTCAGCCTTAACAACGGCTGATAAGGGCATCAATAGCAGGCTAATACATGTAGCTAAGCAAATTTTTACGTTCTTATGCTTCATCGTGATGCCTTGTTAGGCCTAATATTTTCTATCGGGATATAGGGTGTAATCGACTTCAGGGTGCAGCGCATATTTCTACCGAGCGCGATAAATTGCGTAAAATTTTCACATATTTTGCCCTGCCGTGACTCATATTCGAAGCCATCCCGCTTGATACCCGGGCAGGATTTGCGAAAGCGCAAAAGCACCGACTTATCGCGACCTAAGTTAGCAATGGCTGTCTGATCGTCTTTAAAGCGGACATTTTTGATACGCCTTATTGGTACACAGCCTCTATAAATGCCATATGCCCGCAGATCAGGGCCAGAAATTTGGTGAATTTTGGCCAAAATACTCGATGGGGGCTCCTGATCGCCAGAGTCACCAGTGATGACAGCATCGATATCGCCCTTACCTGAGGCTAGCCCCCAATTGGACTCCTGCTCTATAGTTTTGGCGTTTGACATGGTCGCCAACCCGCTAAGACAGCATATTAAAATCATCCATTTCATCAGTCCCACTCCCTTCAATATTACAACTGTACAACATCATGTTCTCAATGCCAAAGGACCCCAATAATTCCGTAGAGCAACTCCGAAGGTCAAGCCACAAGCACGGCGACAAAATAGTCCCAGACGGTCTCAGGAATTTAATTAACCCTAGGACACAGTCAACTGGTAAATTGACCTTAAAATATTCAAATTTTGGCGGACCGATATTACTGTCATAAGGCGGGTAAAATTCACCCTGTTTGCCAAAACAAGAAATTTTAGCTCGAGTAGCGCTTTATTCCTGCGGTGCAACTAACCACAGGGATGGTCTTACTGTTCAACCCTCGTTATTATTATGGCCTAGTCGGAAACCGAACATGACAAAATAATGCAACCAGCCGTAAATATGAGTGAAAAACCTTCATTTTCCCCACCTTATATTTTAAGAAATTCGCATATTCAGAGTATTCTTAACAGTGTTGGGCCGCGAAAAATACGCGCTAAGCGTCTAATGGCAAAGCTAAATAGCCAGATGCTGATTTTAGAAACCGCAGAGGGTGTGCGCCTTGCAGCGGAGTTTGACCGCGCCAGCATCAGTGAAAGTTCAAAAAATGCCCTAGTTATCCTGCTGCATGGCTGGGAAGGCTCGAGTAAATCGGCCTATTCAGTCACCACAGCCAACACACTTCTCGAGGCAGGGTATGACGTGCTGCGTCTCAATCTGCGCGATCATGGCGACACTCAGCACCTCAATCGTGACATATTTAATTCCACCATGACCGATGAAGTTGCCGATTCAATGGCCCTATTTCTGGCCGATCATGACTATCCAGATGTGTTTCTCGCTGGGTTTTCTCTGGGTGCGAGTTTTACTCTGCGCATAGCCACAGACAGAGGCCAGGAACTCGGCCTAACCGCAGCTGTTGCGATATGCCCGCCGGTCGATCCAACCAGTGCCATGGACACAATGGGCAAAACTCTGGTGATTTACGAAAAATACTTCTTTCATAGATGGACCACCTCTCTTCGCAAAAAGCTCAAGTTCTTTCCAGAGCATGATTTTGCTGCTGAGCTCAGTATGGCCAAAACACTGGATGATTTAAATAAGACCTTTATTCCCAAATTCACTCCCTATGAGGATGCTCAAAGCTACTTTGAATCCTATACTCTTATAGGGGACCGTCTGAAGAATCTCAGTATTCCAGCACATCTTATCGCTACTTCAGACGACCCGATTATTCCAGCAGCAGATCTGACAAAGATAAACTGTCCTAAACACCTCAGCATCGAGGTACAAAAGTACGGTGGTCACTGTGGATTTATTCAAAGTGCTGCTGGCCACAGCTGGATCGAAACTAGACTGGTTCAACTTTTTGAACAGCATTTGACGGAATCAAGTTAAAAACAGGTGTGATCATCAATCGAGATATTCATCAATATCCTTTTCTTGTAAAGCATATTTGATCTGATCAAAGTTAAAGCCCCGATACTGTAAAAAACGCATACGCTTCGCTTTCTCTTTCTGGTCAGCCGCAGCGCGGCTACCAAATTTTCTCTGGGCTACATCTCGCGCCAGCTCAAACCAGTTTATCTCTGCCTTTTCTATTGCGGACTCAAATAGATCATCACCTATACCTTTTTGACGGATATCTAGGCGGATTCTCGCCATACCGTGACCTCGGTAGAGCCTAGAGCGCACAAAGGCTTCGGCAAAACGCTGATCACATTGCAACCCCTCTTCTTGAAGCCTATCCAAAACCATTTCGATGGCGGTGTCTTTATCAAAACGTTTATCCAGCTTTTTGGTTAGCTCCGAGCGAGAGAATTCACGGCCAGTCAAAAAGTCCATTGCGGCAAAGCGAATTTTGGCTGGTGTGATAATGGGGTCTTTTTCTTTCATTGCACCAGTATTAGCAAATTAGACAACATTTCAATAGGTTCGACTTGCAACAAAAAAAGCGCCTCGGGGGCGCTTTTCTAGATTGTAATCCAAGTAGCGGCCTATTCTTCCGCTAGGTTTTCGTCTGGTTCCGCTGACGTTTGTGCCTCATCTATTGGTCCACCTAGCTCTTTGTCACGAATAAACCCTTCAATCTCAGCCGCTATTTTTGGATGTTCTGTCAAGAAAATACCCACATTGGCCTTACCTTGCCCAATCTTGTTACCCTGATAGGCATACCAGGCACCAGATTTATCTATCAGTCCATGCTTAACACCCAGATCAACCAACTCACCATTGCGGTTGATACCTTTACCATAAAGTATCTGAAACTCAGTCTGTTTAAAGGGCGGTGCTACCTTATTTTTGACTACCTTGACCCGAGTTTCATTACCAATAATTTCGTCTCCATCTTTTACCGCACCAATACGACGGATGTCCAGTCTTACTGATGAGTAGAACTTCAATGCATTACCACCGGTGGTGGTTTCTGGGTTACCAAACATAACGCCAATTTTCATACGAATCTGGTTGATAAAAATCACCAAACAGTTGGCATTTTTGATATTACCTGTCAGCTTACGCAGAGCCTGAGACATAAGACGAGCCTGCAGACCAACGTGGTGATCGCCCATCTCACCTTCAATTTCAGCTCGTGGCGTAAGGGCCGCTACTGAGTCAACCACCAGTACATCACAGGCACCGGAGCGAACTAGCATGTCAGTTACTTCGAGAGCTTGCTCGCCGGTATCTGGCTGGGAGACAATAAGATCATCAACTACAACTCCCAGTTTTTCGGCATAAACAGGATCTAACGCGTGTTCAGCATCAATAAATGCACAGGTACCGCCAGCTTTCTGAGCTTCGGCAATCACTTGTAGCGTTAGGGTAGTTTTACCTGAGGATTCAGGTCCATAGATCTCAACAACCCGGCCCTTGGGCAGACCACCTATACCCAGCGCGATATCCAAACCCAATGAACCTGTCGAAATAGCCGGCACTGCCTGGCGACCATTCTCGCCCATACGCATCACCGTGCCCTTACCAAACTGCCTCTCAATTTGACCCAGCGCTGCCTCTAATGCTTTTGATTTGTTGGCGTCCATTAATCTGTCCTCGATATAAATTTTGCGGTTGTGCCCGACTACTGTTTACTTAATCAGTAGCTGTATGGGTGTACAGTATTACATCCAGTGACTAGATGCAACAGTTCTGCAAGAGAAATTTTAACCGCCTGCTCTCTAACTGCGGACCGGTCTCCCTTTAGCCTGTGTACCTGGCTGGTAATACCCTCGGGGCCCAGCCACGCAAACCATACGGTGCCCACGGGCTTGTCATCTGTACCACCCCCTGGTCCAGCAATGCCACTAATCGCGACAGCATAATCTGCTTCAGCCGCCTCAGCTGCCCCCTGAACCATGGCTCGGACCACTGCCTCGCTCACCGCACCTTGGTGACTGAGCACCGTTGCGGGCACTTGCAGCATGTCATGTTTGGCCTGATTGGCATAGGTGATAAAGCCGCGACCAAACCATTGAGAGCTTCCTGCCACCTCAGTGATGGCGCACGCCACTCCCCCACCAGTGCAAGACTCGGCGGTGGTAACCGTGGCGTTATTTTGCAACAGGGCTTGGCCCAACTGCTGAGCAAGATTATAGAGTTCCGTATTCATTGCGAAAGTGTATCCGGCTTTGATTGCAGTCGATAGTGCTTTCATCAACTATCTCATCCAGTATCTACGCACCTCTAAAGAAGTCGGTTTTATGGCCAGAGAAGCGGTAAAGGGCTGCCCCGAATGGGCAGCCTGTATAAATATTGAGCGCTAGACTGAGGGTGGTATTAGATCAAGCTCAATACAGTGATCAAGTAACTCGAGCACCCCTTTGCGAGACTTATTCTTGGTACCATTAAATGCATTCATATCCAACTGTGAGAACATCTCGGCAGCCATCGCTGCACCCTGATCTAGGGAGTCTAGCGGAGCGGTGCGGTCATAAAATCCGGCAGGTACTGCATCGTCGGGAGACCATATCTCAGCATTGATAACACAGCGATTAAAGTAATTTAGAGGCAACCGATAGCGGGCCAGCTCTATGCCAAAGTTATGCATAGTCATACCGATTATGGTTTCATTTAGCCCCACTTTAAAGTCACCTGCCGCACCAATCCTGTAATCGCAGGCCAGCATTAAAAAAGCACCCATCGCTATACAGTGGCCCGTAGACACACCGATAACTGGGGTTGGAAAGGACAGAATTCGCCGCGCCATCTTCGAGCCACGAGAAGTAAGAAGCAAAGCATTTTCAGGGCCTTTGCCCATCTCTTTAAGATCAAAGCCACCGGAAAAAATACCTGCTCGGCCTTTCAGCACTACAATCGCTTTTGCCTCCTCTGCCTGATCAAAGGCTCCCTCTAGCTCATCCCACATAGCATGGGAGAGTACATTAGCCTTACCATCGTCCATTACTATAGTGGCGATGCCGCCATCAATTGTGACTGATACTAAACTACTCATTCTTTGTGCTTCCTGTTTTAATTGATGATGCTATTTATTTCCATTGTGCTTTAGTGTCACTCCAGACCGCATTAATTGCCAGAGTCTCAATATAATAACGTTTATTTAGCTTATTAATAGTCAAACCAGCCCTCTGCCTTAGAAACCATCCTCGAATTATCTTAAATCTAAGAATCAGAATTAAGACGTATGGTCGGTGTGGTTTGAAGGCTAGAAATCGAAAGATTATCGTTGATATAAGATTAGCCAAATATAGACACTGTGGCTACTGCGAATGGCCGTTTTACGTTACCATTAGTGGCGAGCACACAAGGGTCCGCGACAGCGAAAAAAAATGGACGGAAGTTACTCTAAGGCATCTATGGAATCTACCTCTTCACAGCACACACCAATGATGCAGCAATATCTTCGCATCAAAGCCGAGCACCCGAATGATATTGTTTTTTATCGCATGGGCGACTTTTATGAGCTGTTCTTTGACGACGCCAAACGTGCCAGCCAAATCCTTGATATAACTCTGACTGCAAGGGGTAAAGCCAACGGCAATCCTATACCCATGTGTGGCGTACCCTATCATGCCGCTGAGAGTTACCTAGCCAAGCTCGTTAAACAGGGCATCTCAGTTGCGATCTGCGAGCAAATTGGTAACCCTGAAACTAGTAAAGGTCCAGTAGAGCGAGCTGTAATGCGTGTATTAACGCCAGGCACACTCACCGACGAAGCACTACTCGATGACCGTAGCGATAGCTTACTAGCGGCTATTGATTGCCGTGACAATCAGTTTGGTGTGGCAACCCTAGACATGAGTAGCGGTCGCTTTCAGTTGATACAGGTCTCAACGGTTGAAGAGTTGGAAAATGAACTTCAGCGGGTAAATCCTGTTGAAGTTCTTATCTCGGAAGATCTGATCAATATCGCGGCCCTCGATCAGCGTACAGACGTGCGTCGACGTCCGCCCTGGGAGTTTGAAATAGACAGCGCCCAACGTCTGCTCAATCAACAGTTTGGGACTCGCGACCTGAGTGGCTTTGGCTGTGACCATTTACCTATCGGTATCAGCGCCGCAGGCTGTCTGTTGCAATATGCGAAGGATACCCAACGCAACGCCCTACCCCATATCCGCAGTATCAGCGCAGAGAACCGAGAGGATAGCGTGGCCCTCGATGCAGCCAGTCGCCGCAACCTTGAATTAGACACCAATCTAACTGGCGGACAAGAAAATACCCTATTTGATGTTTTAGACAACACTGCAACTACCATGGCGAGCCGCTTACTGCGTCGCTGGCTCAATCGACCACTGCGAAATCTGTGTACACTACAAGCGCGCCAGCGAGCTATTGCAGGGCTGCAAAATAACTACCTCTACGAATCACTCAATGGTTATCTTAAACAGGTCGGCGATATGGAGCGGATTCTTACCCGCGTAGCATTGCGCTCTGCGCGACCCCGCGACCTTTCCCGACTCTTAGATAGTCTGGCCGTATTGCCACAAATCGCCAGCGCTCTCGATGGCTGTGCTGTCGACCACCTAGCAGAGCTTACCAAGGGCGCCAAGCCCCTACCCCATCTGGTTGAATTACTCGCTTGCGCCATCAGAGAAAATCCTCCAGTAATAATTCGTGATGGTGGTGTAATCGCGGACGGCTATGACCAAGAGTTAGACGAACTTCGCGCCCTAAATACCAATGCTGGTGAATTTTTACTGGCTATGGAAGAGCGAGAGAAAGCCAATACGGGAATTTCGACACTCAAGGTTGGCTATAACCGCGTGCATGGGTACTACATAGAAATCTCTCGAGGCCAGAGCGACAAGGCACCAGTTGAATATATTCGCCGCCAAACTCTCAAAAATGCCGAGCGCTTTATTACTCCGGAGCTAAAAGAATTTGAAGACAAGGCCCTCAGCGCCAAGAGCCGGTCGCTAAGTCGCGAAAAATATCTCTATGAAGAGCTACTCGACACCCTCAATCAAGATTTAAAGCAGTTACAAATCTGCTCCAGCGCCATTGCTCAGCTAGATGTATTAGCAACACTAGCGGAACGCGCCCACAGCCTAGATTTTTGCAAGCCAGAACTACTCCTGCAACCGGGCATAGATATTCGCGGGGGCCGCCATCCAGTCGTTGAGCAGGTAACCAGCGACCCCTTTGTTGACAATGACCTAGTCATGAATGCTGGGCGCAAAATGCTGGTTATCACCGGCCCTAATATGGGTGGTAAATCCACCTATATGCGCCAAGCGGCGTTGATTGTTCTATTGGCACAAATAGGCAGCTATGTGCCAGCCGCAGCAGCGCAGATAGGGTTAGTAGATCGCATATTTACCCGTATCGGCTCTTCCGATGATCTAGCCGGAGGCCGCTCAACCTTTATGGTAGAAATGACCGAAACCGCTAATATCTTGCACAATGCCAGTGATCGCAGTCTAGTATTAATGGATGAAGTAGGTCGAGGCACCAGCACCTTTGATGGCCTCTCACTGGCTTGGGCATGTGCTTTTCATCTAGCGGGAAAAGTCAAAGCTTTCACCCTTTTCGCAACTCATTACTTTGAGCTGACTGCACTGCCCGACAAAGTCGAGGGTGCCGTCAATGTGCATTTAGATGCCACCGAACACAATGACAGCATCGTGTTTTTACACAGTGTGCAAGATGGCCCAGCTAGTCAGAGCTATGGTATTCAGGTCGCAAAACTTGCCGGCATTCCTACTGAAGTCATTCAGCGGGCTCGTCAGGAGCTCGCACTTTTAGAGGCGGGGGGTAATGGTGGTGTCAATCCAGATACATCATCGCCACCCAGTCAGACGGAACTATTTTTGCCACCAGTAACTACTGAACTAAAAGAGCGCCTAGACAAATTGCGTCCAGATGAGCTGTCACCTAAACAGGCATTGGACCTAATTTACGAACTCAAAACATTGCTATAAAGCAATAGAGGCCCACCTTATCAGAGGCTAAATTAGCCTTTGGCACAGGTTATGCTGCAAATAACATTGACGAGGCATTCACAGGGCAAATCTTCCTGTTATAATGCCGCGCTATTACGAGGCCGGACTACCCTAAAAGAGACAGATATGACCTTTATCGTTGGTGACAACTGCATCAAATGCAAACATACAGACTGCGTTGAAGTATGCCCCGTAGACTGCTTTTATGAAGGTCCTAATTTTTTAGTTATTCACCCGGATGAGTGCATTGATTGTGCGCTGTGTGAACCTGAGTGCCCAGTAGATGCAATCTTTGCAGAAGATGAAATCCCGGTAGGCCAAGAGGTCTTCCTTGAGTTAAATGCTGAACTGGCCGATGTATGGCCGAACATTACCGCCCAAAAAGAAGCACCTGCAGATGCAGAAGAATGGGATGGTGTAGAGAACAAATTGCAGTATCTAGAGCGCTAGGAAACTATTCCTCATCATAAAAGTGCTTCTAGAAGTAATCAGTTACAGATTTCGCGTGGAATAACGCACCCGTAGCTCAGCTGGATAGAGTAGGTGGCTTCGAACCACTTGGTCGGGGGTTCGAATCCCTCCGGGTGCACCAAATAAGATTGCAGAATCCAGTAAAATAGGGGGTTCTAGCCGTAAAAGCCTTTAGTAATGTATACACAGTTGTACACGCACTAGAGGTTTTTTACGTTATGATGCAGTTCGCTATCGGCACATACACCATATCAATGAAATATCTGTTTAAAAGAAGTAACAGAAATACCTACTACCATAGAAGGCGTGTTCCTGCCGATCTAGCAGACCAGTATCCCAAGCCTTTTATTGAAATCTCGCTTAAGCAGAATGATAAGAGTGTTGCTGCTGCGCTTGTGGCAGTTTTATCTGGATGCAGAGCAGCCTATTGAAGGGCCATACATAACGATAAACAAAGGCACAGACGCCGCTAAAGATGCCATATATAACCTGCCAGATGACCATCCCGAGCAAATTATCCAAGGTCATCATTATCTCCCATTATTAAAATCGAATGATCCAAGAAGTAATTGGGCTGAAAAGTTATTTTGATCTGAGATCTTATGACGGGCCTGACACTGCTCATTTATGTATTTTGGATATGAGTTTTAATCAGCAATAATTTAATGTCTTGTAAACATATTATCGATTGGACAATATCTATTCCGTGTAGTATTTTGAAGCTCGCTATCCGCGGATGGTAACCAAGCGACAAATAATATCACCAACAAAGAAATAACTAGGACATGCGGGCCCAGTCTAATCAACCCGTTCAAATTTGGCTTGGCCGCTAAAATAATAAAATGAATAATAATCCTAAACCTACGCAAAAATTTCACCCCATATGCCGGGGTGTATCGACGGTATTAGCTACGCTTGGGTTAATCTTCGTACATCAGAATATCTTTGCTCTCCCTATAGGCGCCAATTTCTCTGTATCGATGAAACCGGCTTCGGGCGGAATGTCTGGTGCCGCATTTGCCATGCCCCAAGAAGTCTCCGCGGCTGTTTTCGGCAACCCAGCAACACTCACTCAATTTCCAGGTACGCAATTTGGTTTGGGTGCATCGATGTTAAAAATTAAACTTGAGAATACTCAAACTGGCGCAGGGGGAACAAACCTGTCAGACAGTGCGGCCGACAATTATGTAATTCCTGATGCTGCGTTTTCCCGCCAAATCGGAGAGAGCTGGGTTATCGGTGCAGGTATTCAGGTGGGTGCTGGGCTGGGTGCAGATTTTCGTGATGACCCGGTTCGGGTGGGAGCAGCTCCCGGAACGGAACTCCCATTTAATTCAGAATTGCTTTCATTTAATGCCAACTTATCGACCGCGAAGCAGATTACGCCTTCATTATCTATTGGAGTAGCAGCGACGGTAGGCTTTGGTCTGCTGCAAATGGGCACTGTTGGACAATCGGGGCCAGACATACCCACAGGGCAGTTTGGTGGAACCACCTCCAGTGTCCATGACACTGGAGTCCGCTTTTCCCTGGGAATCACACAGCAGGTTTCCGACAATATTATTCTGAGTGCGCTTTACAAAAGTAAACTCAAATATGAATTTACAGATGTGACCTCTACCTCTGTCGCACCAGAGGGCCTCCAGACATTAACGGTGGAACAGCCCTCTGAATATGTGCTGGGGGCAGCTATGAACTTAAGTCCTTCATGGTTGATTGAGATCGATATAATGCGCAATTTGTGGGGCGGCGCCAGTACCTATGAGGATATCTACAAGGATCAGACCGCATTTGTACTTGGCACTCAATACAAGCTGGGCGACTGGAGTTTTCGGCTTGGCTACAGCCATCAATCAGACCAGTTCAGGGATGAGCCCAATGACAGTATAAATTCGCTTCATGGAATCGGTACTATACCTCTGCCATTTATTGGCAGTGATTTGATAAAGATCGTTCAAACGGCATCAACGCCAGTTGTAAGCAGTGATAGTGTTTCCCTGGGTATCGGCTACGACATCGCACCATCGACCCGCATTGACGCTTTTGGCGCTTATTCCTTCAAGGAAAGTCTGACGAGAAATACGCCCAATGTTGACGCAGCTCTTGAGTTGCCAGTGAGCTCTTCCTATCGCGCAGATGTGACTTTATGGGTAATTGGTGTGGGAGTTAACTTCAAGTATTGATCAGCTTTGAGGTCCCCACTTCACTAGATGGGACTCCCCTTTTAAGGAAGTAGCAGTAATTCGGACAAACAGATTGCAGTTAAGCAATGAACCGTCGACAAAGCCCTCCCAGACTACTGCCCTCTTTTTCCCTAAAGAAACATGAAGTTTAACGGGGTAACGCGGAGGTTTATCTGAGGAACTGGTGCCCGGGACCTCCCGTCATTACCAACCGGCCCCCCCTAACCCCGCGGTACCGTCAGAAATCTTGTATCCGAGAGGCTTTGAATGCTTTTTATTGCCCCCTACCACGCGGTGCAGAGAACTGCCCTGCAACGCTCGACCATACGGCACAGTTATCATTACCGTACGATTTTCGACAGGCGGACCAAACGAGAACTTAGGCTTTTTAGAGGGTAACACTACTAAGACCGCTGTTTGATCTCCACTTTGCATAACACATTGATAGTCAATTGCGCCCTGGCGCTCAAATGTCATCCCGTATATGTTAGTTAGTCCCTTTTTTAACCCAGAGCAAAATATGCTCTAAGTAGTAAATGCAAACAAGCCCTCGGCGCCGCCGCCAAGGGCGAGGGGTTTACAACATTACAGGGCCAGAAATATACCTACTGCCGTCAAGGTTAGGCAGACATTAACAAATGCTGCTGCGCAGTATTTGCCACTTGCCACCTAGAAAGACCCCAACAATAGG
>JAOALD010000003.1 GCA_025153755.1 SAR92 clade bacterium H921 | reverse complement strand
ACGTTTACCGTTCATAGACACCTCTCTGTCGTTAGTTTATCTAACTCAAAGGTGTCTAGAAAACTAATGGCGATTCACACAAATACTTGAATGGGTAAACGACAAGTATGGAAAGGAATTACTTGGATATGAACAGAGTGTTAGTAGAGTTTTGGTTAAGGGTAGAAAGACACTAGAAAAAGTTTGCACTTTGGTTTTCCCTTAGTTACATCCGCTCTATTCATGTATAGAGATGAATGTGCTATTCAAGTATAGAACTACACAGTGTGTAGTGAGGGAAATGGTAAAATATTGATATAACTCCTAGATGCTTACCGTTTAGCTAAGGACTGAAAATCCTTGTGTCGGTGGTTCGATCCCACCTCTGGGCACCATTCTTACAGCATTTTTATATATTCAATACTTTGAACACTTTTGAACACTTAGGTTAGTGTTCAAATTAATTAAAGAAGATTTCGTGCAACATCCTTCCCGGCATAAGAGTAAAAGCACCTGCTATTACCAATGCTCCAAAAAACAACATAATCATTGTCCATTTATGCAAAGTTTTCCATGTTTTATCTTTAGTGACTTTAAATTTCTTAATTGCATATACGCCAAAAAAAATATGTAAAATTGCCCATGGTATAAGTAAGTGAATTAAAGAATAAGAACCGGGATTTATTTCTTGAATAAATACTGCTGTTAATGAAATTAAAACCATTAACCCTAACCAAACATACCCTCTTCTTTTGTGTGTTTTAGTTCCTTTTTTTGAGAGCAAAACTACACTCCCCAAAATTAATGCTATAAGTCCGGGTAAGGCATGCAAGGAAAGAATTAAAGTCTCATTCATTTTAAACCTATAGAGATTTTTTTATATTCATTAAGTTGAAAAGATGCAGATTCAAATTTAGGAATACCGAAAGCCTTGGCATTATTAGAGAACCCATATTGTTCTTTAGGTATGCCTAAAAAGTTAGTATCAAGCTTCTCATTTTCATTTTCGTCAACATATACCCCAATTGCGTAGGTGCCAGTAGGAATCTCAAAAGAACCTTTATATGTGCCTTTGCCAATTTTTTCTACAACAGCTACTTCTATTCCAGGCTGTAAACCGGGTTTGTCACCTCGATCTGATTCAAAAACTTCTTTAGAATTGTAGATTGCTAAATGAAGTATGCCTCCGTCGTTGATACCCTGGATTTCAACGTCCAAGGTGGCTGCACTTAAAGGAAAAGAACACAAAATAAATGAAAGACAACCAAAATATTTCATCATTATATTTACAAATCCTGTTATTATGTTTACAAAGTTAACATTAACTATAAAGGCAAATGTATACTTAGTCAACATGAATCTTATATGAGCTATCACAAAGAAAATCTGAAAGAGCAATTTGCTGAAATTGCATGGGACATCTGCAAAACAGAGTCTTGGCAGAAAGTTAATATGCGAAGGGTTGCTCAGAAAGCTGGGGTTTCAAATAATGCCTTTTATAGACATTTTAAAGACAAAAATGATCTTAAAGCGGAATTGATGCGGAAGGGTTTCGAAATTCTTTATGAAGGCATGAAGGATGTAACTAATAATTTCTCAAGTTACGGAGCTCATTACATAAGATTTGGATTGGACTACCCGCATATTTACGATTTGATGTTTGGGAATACGGATTTAGATATGTCTCTTTATCCTGATTTAGAAGCTCTGTCCGATGCATCCTTTAGTGGGATAGTTGAAGGACTGAAAGCTTTTATGCCTGATGAATCAGATAACGATATCATGATAAAAGCATACAATGTTTGGGCATCTGTTCATGGGATAGTGCTAATTTTGAGGCGATCGAAATGGGAAGGAAAACGAACCGAAGCTCTTGAATGGATTGAGAATAACTTAGAAGATTATTTGAAAATGACAACGTTCCGTTGAAGGCTGCTATCAACTCATTCGAGGGCTACACAGTGTGTAGTGAGGGAAGTGATAAAATATTGATATGACTACAAAAAAGGTAAATAACAGAGGGAAAGTTTTAACCCTAGTAACTACACACTTACTACACACTAGTAAAACACACCTCGGAAACCCTTGTGCTACTTGGGTTTCTAGTCATGTCGACTATTGAGTGGGAATAATATGACAGTGATTTTAGAGGGTTACATTAAGGTTCCATTTGAGGAGCTAGAAACCATAAAAACTCATTTAAGTGAACACATTAAAAATACATTAAATGAAGATGGGTGTTTGGAATTTGAAGTAAAGCAAGATGACATTGATCAATGTGTTTTCCATGTTTTCGAAAGGTTTATAGATAGCGATGCATTTAATGCACATCAAGTAAGAGCCAACGCTAGTGATTGGGGAGTCATTACAAAGAATGTTGAAAGAGTTTACGAAAAGAGGTTCGAAGAATAACTTGTGAACTTTTTTTGTTGCTCGCAAACCTCTGTTTAGCAAGGGTTTGTTACAGCGTGACTATCGAGTGGGAATAAGATGAATACAGGAATTTCGAAATGTCACACATATAAGGCTTAATGACAGGTGCAGTACTAAGCGTCCTTACCAAGTAATTTGATACATAAGCCTGACACATCGATCTAGGTCTTAGGGGCTATATGAGTAATCAAAAGAATATTCCAATTATTATTGGTGTGGGGCAGGTCGTTGATCGCTGGGACGGCCTTGATCCAAGTCTGGCTCCGAGTCCAATAAGCTTAGCGAAAGAAGCTATCGCACGTGCCCTAGATGACACGGGAAATAGGGAACTACACAATAATCTGCATACATTGGCTGTTGTGAGAGCTTTTTCTGATTCTTTGCGTACACCCTTTGATCCCCTGGGTAAGGCTATTAATTTTCCTGCGGCGATAGCCCAAGCGGCCTCACTGGCGCCGGAGCAGATTATTTATTCACCAGCTGGAGGTGAGCAGCCTCAGTCTTTGGTCAATGAACTGTCCAATGCCATTGCAAATGGTGATGTCCGTACCGCAATGATTGTGGGTAGTGAGGCCAACTCTGCACTAAAGACAGCCTTAAAGCGGGGTATTAAACTAGACTGGTCGAATGATGTGGATGCAAAGGTTCAAGACCGTGGACCTCAGACTAACTTTTTGTCTGCCTACGAAGTTGCCAATGGCATTGGATTGCCTCCCCAGACCTATGCGGCATTGGAGCAGGCCCTGCGGGCACGACTGGGAATGAAAAAGACTGAGTACCTAGATTATATTGCTCAGATTTGTGCCGCACTGTCTAAAACCGCAGAGCAAAATTCCTATGCCCAGTTCCCCCATGCTATGAGCAGAGTATTTTTGGCGGAGCCGTCTAAGAAAAATTACCCTATTAGTGACCCCTATTTGAAATGGCATGTGGCTCAGGATGCGGTAAATCAATCCTCTGCACTTGTTATGACCTCAGTTGAGCACGCTCGGGAACTGGGTATTGCTGAGGACAAGTGGATTTACCTTCATGGCTATTCTGACGTCAAAGATAAACTGGTTTCTCAACGCCCAGATTTATCGCGTTCATTGGCGCTTGAGCTAGCGCTAAATAGCGCTCTAGATAGAGCGGGCGTTACAACCCAAGATATCACCTATCACGACATCTACAGTTGCTTTCCCATTGTCCTGTATTTAGCGGCTGAGATTTTGGGGTTGGATCCAACTAAAGATGAGATGACGGTTACTGGAGGCCTACCGTTTTTTGGCGGCCCAGGGAATAACTATTCTACTCACGGGATCGCCAGTTTGGTTGAAAACCTACGTTATGACCGCCAAGCCTATGGGTTGGTGCTCGCCAATGGAGGCTATATCAGCAAGGTAGCGGCTGGGGTTTACTCTGCTTTAACGCCGAGTGAATGGAGTACTTATGAGAAGGACAGTTTGCAACATCAGATTGATACTCAAGCAGAATTCGACCTATTAGCGCACAACTGTGAGGCCGAGATTGAGGCCTATACCGTGCGCCATAATCGGCATGGCTGTAATCATGCCTATTTATATGCTCGCAATGCCGAGGGTCGAATAATGGCCTTGGTTGAGCCAGATCATCATGCCACCATGCAGGCCTTACATGATGCTGATAGCCCCGTGGGGCAAACAGTTCAAATAACCCACCGAGATGGAAAAAATTATCTCGTCAGTCCTCATAAATTAGGAGTTCCCATGTCGGATCATTTTCTCAGTCGTACATTCAACCATATAGAGCTTAAACGAGACGGGCATATTCTCGAGATTACACTGAATCGTCCAGAGTCCTACAACGCACTATTTAGTGCAGCACATTTCGAGTTGGCAGAGATTTTTGATGAGTTTGAACAGGATCAGGAACTCTGGGTCGCGATTATCACAGGCGCAGGGGAGAAAGCTTTTTGTAGCGGCAATGACCTAAAAGTAACTGCCAGTGGAGGTGATATGTCGGTTCCCACTTCTGGGTTTGCCGGCCTTTGTTCCCGCACAAACAGAGAGAAGCCAGTAATTGCAGCGGTAAATGGCGTAGCTATGGGCGGGGGCCTTGAGATTGTCTTGGCCTGCGATCTTGCAATAGCTGACCCGAGAGCGACCTTTGCTCTGCCAGAGGTAAAAGTTGGCTTATTTGCCGCGGCTGGAGGTGTTCAGCGTTTGGTTCGTCAGATCGGAGAAAAGGCTGCAATGGAGCTGATTTTGACCGGCCGTAAAGTAGACGCAAAAGAGGCTCTGGGCTTAGGTATGATCAATTCTCTTTCTGAAGAGGGAGCTGTGATGGATGCCGCAAGAGCACTTGCCCAAACTATTGCAGCAAACTCCCCAACCTCTGTTCGAGCATCAAAGCGGGTAATTGCCGGCGTTGATAACTTAAATGATTGGGACGCCGCTCTAGCTCTAAGTGAGGCAGAAATTGTTAGTTTGCTGCAGACCAAAGATGCAATGGAAGGAGTAACTGCCTTTGCTCAAAAGCGCAAGCCAAACTGGATAAATGGCTAAATACTCGGGCTAGTTAGCCGCTAGCCCCATTCATCGCTGTATGTAATAAATAATGAGCGGCCGCTAAAAAAGTACAATTTAACCGTTGCCCTATGGTCGCTTCTAAGGATAAATCAAAGTCCAGCTATATAGATATGCCGCTGTCACTATCACAAACAAAACGACCCCCACACCTATCCTAAGTCCCACCTCAAGCCATTGTTTTTTCGCCATATTAATCATGATGACAAGTCCTCTGTGATTGAAAGTTAATTTTCCACAAACCTTTAATGCGAATGATTATCATTTACATTAATTTAAAAGTCAATTACAATCGCACTGTTGACCGTTGCAAATGTTCAACGGCAGGCACCAATTGAGATAATTTTTTAGGTTATAAAAATGATGAAATTACGTTTTCTATGTGCAAACCACAGAGGGGAGCTAGAGCAGAACACTAGTCGAGCTATCAAATTTTGGCAGGCCGGCTATGATACAGGACAGTTTTATACTGATCGGTCCCAGTGGGCTGAGGCGATTCCGCATCTGGGTTGTGCGTTTGAATCCGCGGAAATATTACTGAGCGGTGGTTCGTTAGATACTGAGGTGTCTTGTCAATGGCTAACATCTTCGGCAGTTTTACTGGCCTTAAGTTTTAAATATTCGAATTATAGCTATGAGGCGGAGGACGTTATCTGGATGGCCATAAATTGTTTAGAGCGTCAGTTAACCCGGGACCCTAGCCAGCCACTCTGGGTTAGTCATTATCTAGGGCAGTTGTATGATCAATTGAAAAGTTTTCTGTCTGAAGACCATCAAAGTGCCAATGAGCTCCTTGGAGAGATCAATATATCTAGTTTGGGTGAACTAATGCATTAACATCAATGGCAGGCTAGTCTGCTAAATTTTCCGAGGGTAGTGCGATGTCATTGAAATAGTATAATAGGCACAGATTTTGTCTTGGCTGAGACCCGATGTTACACATCATTATTCATTTTTTAGTACCGCTTTTGGTCGCATATCTGTTTTTCACTAAAAACTGGAGATTCGCCTATTTAATTATGGTGACGACCATGCTGGTGGATCTTGATCATCTATTGGCCACACCTATTTATAACCCATCAAGATGTAGCATTGGTTTTCACCCATTGCACCAAATTTGGTTAATCGCTACTTATGTGGCGCTTTGTTTTCTGCCTAAGACTCGACTGGTGGGGATTGGCCTAAGTATCCATATGGCTCTTGATGCTATGGATTGCCAATTTATGAGTAGTTGAGAAGTCTGCTAGGCTGTGCTGGTTTAATCTAATAGAGTTTGTTGTCCACAAGGGGAACTTCTAATGCGTTGGTTGAACTTTTTTCGGGACCTCCGATCATTTCATCATAGGGGCTAGTGTGTCTGAGCACGGTCTGGTCAGCTTTGATGGTTTGCAATAGCTTTTGCAACTCGACGAGGTTGCGGGATTTCAGAAAATGCCCATTATTGTCGGTAATGTAGTGTTCTTCGCTATCTATAATGGCCGAGGCCATGTATAGGCTTAGATCAACTGAGTGATAAATCAGCTTTTCGACAACGAAGTACTTTTTAAGCTTTTCTAGAGGCATTGCCACTGTCGGTATCTCCAGATTTTTTGATATGTTCAGATACGTATCAATATCACTTCTAGATGGTTTTTTAATTTCTATTAGACTTCGCGCCTATTTTTGCTCACAAATAGGTGGATAATATGACTAAGGCAGTATTTATATGGCCGATCGACCAGTGACATCGGGTCAAAAGACAAAGGTACTAGTAGATAAGTAAGAAATTGCCAAGCTGGAGCATAACAAATTAGCTGTTTTTGATTCTGCCAAAGACAAGTATCAACTGCAAACTAAGAGAGACTTTAATGCTGACATCTTCAATGTATCTGGCTCCAATGGCGCTAATCAATTTTAAATTAAAGTCAATTTAGATAAGGCTGAGTATTTTTATAAAATTGTATTTAGGGCCACTTTAATGAGAGGTAAGGACTAAGTTATCGAAATTAAAGAATCCGATTACAGCGAGTTAATCGTGAAGATTTAGCTCTCTGCATATTGGCTTATAAATACAAAGGCCCCCGCATTGCGAGGGCCTTTTTGCGTAGAGGGTTTTATACTAACTGCATGGCCATCATGACCATGCACAAGGTAGCCGAAAACCAAACCACGGACCGAATATATGAGACGCCGGTCATGTACAGGGGCACATAGACAACTCGCAGAGCCAACCAAGTAGTGGCTAGGCTGAGATTGTCTACTTCCATTTGTATAGACAGCAGGCATAGGGCTAGAAACGCTGGTAGGCTTTCCTGCAAGTTCTTTTTTGCGCGATCTACGCGGCGATAGACTGCCGTTGTTTCTACATCTTCTTCACGACTAGTTAATAGATAGGCAGCATTTTTTATGTTCGTGACTATTGGCAACAGCCAAATTTGAACCAGTGCTAGAGTAAGTGCGGCAATAATAACGGCAGACATTGAAGTAGGCATGCTTGAGTTCCTTTATAGTTTTGATTGTGTTTTTCTTCTTAACTTAAACTAATATAGTTTAATTATTGCCTTGTTGATACCCGCAAATGGCCTTTATTGGTCAATACCCTTTTGGCGTATGCTTACTAACAAATTCACAATGCTAGACTGGCTTTAGCAGCTAACAAACAGAGATATTTAGTATGTCGAATCCTACCGTAGAAAAATACAATCAACCCACGGGTGGTAATGAACTACCAAGATTCGCAGGTCATACCAGCTTTTTTCGGCTACCTGTGCAGAGTGACGCGACGGGTTTAGATGTTGCACTATTGGGTATGCCCGTGGATATAGGTACTAGCAATCGTAGTGGTTCTCGATTTGGGCCCCGGCAAATTCGTACTGAATCGGTGTTGGTACGCCCCTATGGAATGGCTACGCAGGCGGCGCCATTTGACTCCTTTCAGGTGGCTGATATAGGTGATGTGGCAGTTAATCCCTATAACCTATTAAAAACCGTTGATGCAATTGAATTGGCAGTTGACAAGATTGTCGAGGCGGGAGCAAAGCCTATTTCAGTTGGTGGTGATCATACCTGTACCTTGCCCATTTTGAGATCATTGGCCAAGAAGCATGGCTCTATGGCGTTGATTCATGTCGATGCCCATGCGGATACTAATGACGAAATGTTTGGTGAAAAAGTCGCCCATGGCACTGTATTTAGGCGCGCCATTGAAGAAAACTTGATTGACACAAAAAAGATGTTTCAGATTGGTCTTAGAGCCACAGGTTATGCCGAGGATGACTTTGACTGGTCGAGAGGGCAGGGTGCCACTGTTATCACTGCGGAAGAGTGCTGGTATAAATCTCTAGTGCCGACTATGGAACAGATACGCGAGACTATCGGCCCAGATACGCCCGCTTATTTAACCTTTGATATTGATGGTCTTGACCCGTCTGTTGCGCCTGGAACAGGCACCCCAGAGCCCGGTGGCCTAAGCTCATCACAAGGGCTAGAGGTTATTCGTGGCTGCTATGGTCTGAATTTAGTTGGCTGTGACCTCATGGAGGTATCGCCCCCCTACGATACTAGCGGCAATACCTCATTACTTGGCGCTAATCTGATTTTTGAGATGCTCTGCAGTTTGCCCGGTTGCATTAGGCGAACCTAACACCTCTCAGCCCTCGATAGCTAATGGCGCAGGAGTGCCCTCAAAGACTGTGCCCCAAATCTTAATATCTTTTATTCGCTTGGGGTTAACCTTGTAGGGGTCGGCTTCGAGAATTGTAAAATCGGCTTTTTTGCCTGCTCTGATAGAGCCGATCTGATCCTCATAGCCCATGATCCAAGCGGCATTAATGGTGATTGCTCGCAAACCAGCATCAACGCTAACGCGCTCAAGTTCTCCTGTTTGGTTGCCATTGATAGTGAGGCGGTTAACCGCTGCGGAAACCAGTGTCAGTGGTTCGAGCGGCGCCATCGGACTGTCTGAATGGAACGCAAAGGGCACACCCAAACGTTCCAGTGAACCCAGTCGCACCATTTGATTGCCGCGATCGGCGCCAAGCCATTGATCGCTATAAATATCGCTAAGAATAAAGTGGTAATAGGGGTTAGCAGAGACCACTGCTCCTAGCTCTTTAAGTTGACGGTTTTGATCTTCAGTGGTGTAGGCAAAATGCTCCAGTGATAGGCGATGATCTGCCCTAGGAGTATTTTTCTGCAAGGTCTTAAGCAGATTAATTAATACTTCTGCACTGGCGTCGCCGTTAGTATGTGCATGCAGTTGATAGCCTGCATCCCAAAAAGCCTGAGCCCATTGTTGAGTAATCTCCTTGGATACCATCCAGACTCCTTCATGACCATCGATATAACCAGGAAACTTAAACTGCGCCAGTCCGCTATAGATGGCGCCATCGATCATAAGTTTAAAGCGGCGATCAAACATCACCCGAGGGCTATTTTGTGAGCGCCATTTATCCACCTGCTCCAATGCCTGATCGATGGTCTGCTCGCGGCCAATAAAGTCAGTAATAATCGGTGTTAATATAACCCGTGCAGGGGCCTGACTGCTTTCGACTGTATGTCGAATAAGGCTGATTTCAGCATCCGGATTGCCAAATACACCAGTGCCCATATCCAGAACCGTGGTTACGCCCCCCTGATGAACCATCTGAATAAAGTTTTGCATACCTTTGCCAAAGCGCGCCGGGTCAAAAATAAACGGCATTTTGGGAATCAACAGGTACATGCCATTTTCGTAGAAGTGCCCTTTGGACCAGTTGGTAAGTGGCTGGTCTACCATGTCCGCCTCAGTAACCCCCAGTAGCTCTAGGGCCGCATCATTGGCGATTAACTCATGAAAAGATCTATGCCATAGCATTACCGGCTGGTTGGGGAAGAGTTCGGTTAATTCTTTGCGAAACAATATGCCGTGCCAAAGGGGGTGGTAGCCCCAGGCAATAAACGGGATGCTTTTGTCATTGTGCTCGCTGGCTAGTTGTTTAAGTCGCTTGATATAGGCGTCAGGCGTTTTGGCACCCGGGAACTCCCCAGTCGGCAATGACCAGTCATCTGGTGCAATAAACGCGAACTGACTAAGCACCGCGGGGAGGCTAGGATGCACATGGGGGTCAATAAACCCGGGCATAATTACCTTATCCTCAAAGCGTCGATCAATGCGGCTATTAGTATTTGCTATCCAGCTATCCAGTGATGCAAGGCTACCGACAGCGACAATTTTCCCGTCCGCAACTGCCACTGCAGTAGCTTCTGGAAGTGCGGGTTCCATAGTAATGATCTTTTTGGCGGTATATATCACTAGGTCATCAATGGCTTTTGGTGCATCTGAGCTTTTAGCGCCCCAGCTCATTGGGCTAAGAAATATACATAAAATAGCGAGTTTAATTGCGAGTCTCATTAGGAGCACCGGATTTTGTCATTGTTATGGGTCGTTTTCTGATAGCCAAAATAGCTTGTTTTGGCCTAGTATGGCAACCAGCAATCAAGTACCTGATAACAATAATCATAACGACATTATTTATTAGAGGAATCACAGTATGAAGACCAAAGCCGCCGTTGCATTTGGAGCAGGTAAGCCCTTGGAGATTGTGGAGGTCGATCTCGATGGTCCAAGAGCTGGAGAAGTCTTGGTTGAGATTAAAGCCACCGGAGTCTGTCATACGGATGCCTTTACCTTATCGGGAGATGACCCCGAAGGCGCTTTCCCGGCTATCCTAGGCCATGAGGGCGCAGGTGTTGTGGTTGATGTGGGTCCTGGAGTAAAAAATCTTAAGCCCGGCGATCATGTGATCCCACTCTATACCGCCGAATGCCGTGAATGTGATTTCTGCCTAAACCCTAAAACCAATCTCTGTCAGGCGGTTCGGGCTACCCAGGGGCAGGGTGTAATGCCAGACGGCACCAGCCGTTTCTCTTTCGAAGGCAAGCCAATACTGCATTATATGGGTTGTTCGACCTTCTCTAACTACTCTGTGCTTCCAGAAATATCCCTGGCTAAAGTGCGTAAAGATGCGCCCTTTGACAAGATTTGTTATATCGGCTGTGGTGTGACCACCGGTATTGGTGCAGTTGCTTTCACCATGAAGGTAGAAGCCGGTTCCACCGTGGCTGTGTTTGGCTTGGGCGGTATTGGCCTGAATGTAATTCAGGGCGCCAAGATGGTCGGTGCTACACGTATTATTGGTATTGATTTAAATCCCGCCCGCGCGGCACTGGGTAAGCAATTTGGTATGACCGACTTTATTAACCCCCGCGAGGTGGAAAATGTGGTGGATCACATTATTCAAATGACCGGCGGGGGTGTGGATTACAGCTTTGAATGTATCGGCAATGTGGATGTGATGCGGCAGGCGCTGGAATGTTGCCATAAAGGCTGGGGTGAGAGTTGCATTGTGGGTGTAGCAGGGGCTGGTAAAGAGATTGCCACCAGACCTTTCCAGCTGGTAACAGGTCGCTCTTGGCGTGGCACTGCCTTTGGTGGTGCTCGCGGTCGTACCGATGTCCCCAAGATTGTTGACTGGTATATGGATGGCAAGATCAATATTGATGACCTGATTACTCATAAGATGCCACTGCAGGATATTAATAAGGCCTTTGATTTAATGCATTCGGGCGAGAGTATTAGATCAGTGGTGGAGTTCTAAATGGTGCTGGAACAGATTTCTGCAAATCGAAGCTTTGGTGGCAAGCAGCTACGTTATAAGCACCAGTCTGCTGTGCTTAACTGCGAGATGACATTCTCTGTCTATCTGCCGCCTCAGGCTGCTCAGGGTTCAGTGCCGGTGCTGTACTGGCTATCAGGACTGACCTGTAGCGATGAGAACTTTGTGCAAAAGTCTGGAGCTCAGCAATATGCTGCAGACCATGGCATCGCCATCGTCTGCCCAGATACCAGTCCTAGAGGTGAGAATGTGGCCGATGACCCCGAGGGTTCATATGACATGGGTCTGGGAGCGGGATTCTATGTAAACGCTACACAACAACCCTGGGCCAAGCACTATCAGATGTACAGCTACATAGCAGATGAATTACCTAAATTGATAAACGGAGAATTTCCTGTAGACCCATCAAAGGTCTCAATTTCAGGGCATTCTATGGGTGGTCACGGGGCTCTGATCATTGCTTTAAACGCCCCGAGTCAGTTTAAATCTGTTTCGGCGTTTGCGCCTATCTGCTCGCCACTTAACTGCCCTTGGGGCATTAAAACTATGAGTAATTACCTTGGCAAAGACCGAGATAACTGGGCGCAGTATGATTCTGTAGCCTTGGTAGGTAAAGCCACGGAGCGTTTGCCGGTACTGATTGATCAGGGCGATGGGGACAATTTCCTAGAGGAACAGTTGAATACGCCGCTACTTATTGAAGCCGCGGAAAAAGCTAATTTTCCGATGCAAATCCGGCTACAGCCTGACTACGACCATAGCTACTTCTTTATCGCTACCTTTATCGGTGAGCATATTGCATTTCATGCTGCTGCAATGGGGGCAGCAAAGGTCTAGAGTAGCAGTCCGTTATAGATAAATAAGAGTCGCTTAGGGCCGGAAAGTAGTGGGTTGATGGTGATAGACTGCCCCCAAATGAACGTTGCTCATTTTTATCGTTAGTCAAGGCAGGAACGGGAGAAAGTGATAGGTGGAAACAGGCGCACAAAATACTGCTGATATTAGTCATCTTGTGACTCAATTTAAGGCTGTTCCTGGCGGCTTACTGCCGCTGTTACATGCCATTCAGGCAGAGCTTGGTTACGTGCCAGATTCGGTGGTTCCCAGCATTGCCACAGGCCTCAACCTTTCCCGCGCTGAAGTGCATGGCGTTATTAGCTTTTATCATGATTTTAAAACTCATCCGGTTGGCCGCAATACTGTGCAAATCTGTCGCGCAGAGGCCTGCCAGTCTATGGGTTCACGTAGTCTCGAAGCTCACGCCAAAGAAACCCTTGGCATTGATTATCATCAGACTACCGCCGATGGTAGCATCACGCTACAGGAGGTCTTCTGCTTGGGTAACTGCGCGTGCTCACCCTCGGTGCGGATTAACAACGATGTATTCGCTCGAGTGGACCAAGATCGTTTCGATGAGTTGGTTGCGAATATTCGTGGTGAGGTAGAGATTAAATGAAGTTCTTTATCCCTAAGGATACTACTGCTTTGGCGCTGGGTGCGGAATCAGTTGCCATGGCTTTGCAAGCCGCAGGCGCTGAGCCTGTTCGCAATGGCTCTCGTGGCATGTTTTGGTTAGAGCCACTTTTAGAGGTTGAAACAGACCTCGGTCGTATCGGCTTTGGTCCGGTTTCCAGCAAAGATGTCCCCGGTATTCTTGATGCTCTCAAAGCAGAGCCCAGCAGCCATAATCTGTATCTGGGGCCAGTTAACGAGATTTCTTTCCTGTCTAGCCAGCAACGTTTAACCTATGCGCGCGCTGGCGTGGGTGACCCAGTATGCCTCGATAACTACCAAACATTGAATGGTTTCAAGGGGCTTAAAAATGCCCTCAGCTTCACCGGTCAACAGATTGTCGATCAGGTAAAAGACTCCGGCCTGCGTGGACGCGGGGGTGCAGCATTTCCTGCCGGCATCAAGTGGCAGACGGTCTTAGACTGCGAGTCCGAGCAAAAATATATAGTGTGTAATGCCGATGAAGGTGACTCCGGCACCTTCGCCGATCGTCTAGTGATGGAGTCAGATCCCTACCAGCTTATTGAAGGCATGTGCATTGCCGGTTTGGCGGTGGGTGCCACTCAGGGCTATATCTATTTGCGCTCAGAATATCCGGTGGCTCACAAGCTACTTAATATCGCCATCGACAGAGCCCTGGAAGCTAATTTCCTCGGCGATAATATTCAGGGTTCCGGCAAAACCTTTCATCTGGAAGTGCGTTTAGGTGCTGGTGCCTATATCTGCGGTGAGGAAACCTCTTTGCTAGAGAGCCTTGAGGGTAAGCGCGGTATGGTTCGTGCCAAGCCACCATTGCCCGCTATTGAAGGTCTATTTGGCAAACCCACGGTGGTCAATAATGTATTAACCCTAGCCGCTATCTCTAGCATTCTGGAACAGGGTGCGGAGGTCTATCAGAACTTTGGTATGGGTCGCTCTCGCGGCACATTGGCCATCCAATTGGCAGGAAATATCAAACGCGGCGGCCTGATTGAGTTGGCTTTTGGCGTTACTCTACGTGAAGTGGTCGAAGACTATGGGCAGGGCACCTACAGTGGCCGCCCGATTCGTGCCATTCAAGTCGGTGGCCCTCTGGGAGCATTTTTGCCTGAGTCCCAATGGGATACACCGATGGATTACGAAGCCTTCGCAGCGATCAACGCAATGATCGGTCATGGCGGTATTGTGGTCTTTGATGACACTGCCGATATGGCGGCTCAGGCCAGATTTGCGATGGAATTTTGCGTCCTCGAATCCTGCGGCAAATGCACACCGTGCAGGATCGGTTCAGTGCGCGGTGTTGAGGTGATTGACCGCATAGTGGCCAATGAGGATCGGGACAATAATTTAATTCTGTTGCATGACCTGTGCGACACCATGGAGCTGGGCTCCCTGTGTGCCATGGGTGGAATGACACCATTTCCCGTGCGCAGTGCACTTACACATTTTATGAGTGACTTTACCGGCCAAGGTAGAGGAGATAACTAATATGTTGGAATTCTACGAGCCCCAGGCAGATTACGGCACCCCAGAGAGCATTAGCACCGAGATGGTCACCTTGAGTATCGATGGCGTTGAGGTCACAGTGCCAGAGGGTACCTCGGTGATGCGCGCTGCTGCAGTGAGCGGAGTAAAGGTGCCGCGCCTATGTGCCACAGACCAGCTAAAATCCTTTGGCTCATGCCGTGTTTGTTTGGTGCAAATCGAAGGCCGTCGAGGTTTTCCTGCCTCCTGCACCACCACCGTAGAAGCGGGAATGGACGTCAAAACCCAGTCCGATGAGATTGCCAAGTTGCGCCGTAATGTGATGGAGCTATATATCTCTGATCATCCGTTGGATTGCTTAACCTGTCCAACTAATGGCGACTGCGAACTGCAAGACACCGCCGGTGAGCTGGGACTGCGTTCAGTTCGCTATGGCTTTGAAGGCGAGAATCATTTGGTGGCTGAGAAAGATGAATCTAACCCCTATTTCACCTTTGACCCATCCAAGTGTATTGTCTGCTCGAGGTGTGTCCGTGCCTGTGAGGAAGTGCAGGGGACCTTTGCACTTACCATTGATGGCCGAGGTTTTGAATCCAAAGTCAGCGCCAGCCAGGCGGAAGACTTTATGGATTCCGAATGTGTGTCCTGTGGCGCCTGTGTAAATGCCTGTCCAACCGCAACACTCACCGAGAAAAGCATTATTGAAGCGGGCAAACCCGAGCACTCTGTTACCACTACCTGTGCCTACTGCGGTGTGGGCTGCTCGTTCAAGGCTGAGATGAAAGGCAATCAGGTCGTGCGTATGACTCCCTATAAAGACGGCAAGGCCAATGAAGGCCATGCCTGTGTGAAGGGGCGTTTTGCTTTTGGTTATGCCACTCATAAAGATCGTATTACGGTGCCCATGATTCGCGATTCTATTGATGACCCATGGAAAGAAGTGTCTTGGGAAGAGGCGGTTACCTACACTGCCAAGCGTTTTAAAGATATTCAAAGTAAGTATGGACGCACCAGTATTGGTGCGATTTCATCGTCACGATGTACCAATGAAGAAGTATATCTGGTGCAAAAGATGGTTCGTGCCGGATTTGGCAATAATAATGTCGATACCTGCGCCCGAGTTTGCCATTCACCTACCGGATTTGGTTTAAAAAATACCTTGGGTGAATCTGCTGGTACTCAAACCTTTGCCTCCGTCGCCGAAGCCGATGTGATTGTAGTGATGGGCGCCAACCCTACCGAAGCCCATCCGGTATTTGGTTCGCGCTTAAAGCGCCGCCTCCGGGAAGGTGCTAAGTTGATCGTGATTGATCCGCGTAAAATTGAACTGGTCAGTTCGCCCCACATTACTGCTGACTATCATCTCCCCGTTCGTCCGGGCACCAATGTGACTATTTTAAATGCCCTAGCTCATGTGGTTGTAAACGAAGGTCTAGAAGCACGCAGCTATATTGAAGAGCGCTGTGATGTCGCCGAGTTCGAAAAGTGGCTAGCCTTTATTGGTGATGAACGTCATTCACCAGAAAATACTGAGAGTATTACTGGTGTTCCGGCTGCTGACCTGCGCGCCGCAGCTCGGCTCTATGCCACTGGTGGCAATGGTGCAATTTTTTATGGTCTGGGCGTAACAGAACACAGTCAGGGCTCTACCGCTGTTATGGGCATTGCCAACCTCGCTATGCTGACTGGCAATATCGGTCGTGATGGCGTTGGCGTCAATCCATTACGCGGTCAGAATAATGTGCAGGGCTCCTGCGATATGGGCTCATTTCCCCATGAGTTGCCCGGCTATCGGCATATTTCCGACAGTGCTACTCGTGAATTGTTTGAAGGGGAGTGGGGCGTAACCCTAGACTCTGAGCCTGGCTTGCGTATCCCCAACATGTTTGACTCAGCCCTCGACGGCGATTTTAAAGGCCTCTACTGCCAAGGTGAGGATATTGCCCAGTCGGACCCTAATACCCAACATGTGGAAGCAGCGCTGCGAGCTATTGACTGTCTTGTGGTTCAGGACATTTTTCTTAATGAGACCGCTAAATTTGCCCACGTGTTTTTACCCGGTGCTTCATTCCTAGAAAAAGACGGCACCTTTACCAATGCCGAGCGGCGTATTTCTAGGGTGCGTAAAGCCATGCCACCATTAAGTGGTAAAGCTGACTGGGAAGGTACCATGGCACTAGCGAACGCTCTTGGCTGTGAGATGGACTATAACCATCCCTCGGAAATTATGGATGAGATCGCCCGCCTAACCCCAACATTTAATGGCGTGTCCTACGATAAATTAGAGCAGTTGGGCAGTATCCAGTGGCCCTGCAATGAAAACACGCCGGATGGTACGCCGATAATGCATATAGATGAATTTGTCCGCGGCAAAGGTTTCTTTGCTATGACCGAATATGTGCCTACCACTGAACGTGCCAGTCGCAAATTCCCACTACTACTCACCACTGGTCGCATCCTGTCCCAGTATAATGTAGGCGCCCAAACCAGACGCACTGACAACAGTTCATGGCACGGCGAAGATGTTATCGAGATTCATCCCCATGACGCCGAAGAGCGCGGTATTAAGCATGACGATTGGGTGGGCATAAACAGCAGAGTGGGAGACACCGTGCTACGTGCAGATGTGACCGAGCGGGTAAAACCCGGTGTAGTTTACACCACCTTCCACCATCCGGTGTCTGGGGCCAACGTAATTACTACCGACAATAGTGACTGGGCCACCAACTGCCCAGAGTATAAGGTTACTGCCGTGCAGCTAAGTAAAGTTACAGCTCCATCCAAATGGCAGTCACGACAAAAATCGTTTAACCAACAGCAGCAGGGCCTGTTGCAGGGCGCACGCAACTAACATGAGTGCAGGTGGTTCAGGCAGGGTAAAACGCACCGTCTGGACTGCCGGAGAGGTCTGTGAGGGCACTGATTTTGTCGCCACCGAGACAGCCGTGGCCATGGTCTACAACGGCATCTCCCACGTGGTGATGATGGCAACCCCCGCAGACCTTGAAGACTTTGCGCTGGGGTTTAGTCTCAGTGAGGGCATATTAACCTCATCCAAACAGTTGCTAGATTGCGAAGTGCTTAAAACCGATAGAGGGATAGAGCTGGCATTAACTATTACTGCCGAGCCCTTTAACGGATTAAAAAAGCGCCGCCGCAACCTGGTAGGTCGCACCGGCTGTGGGCTCTGTGGTGCCGAATCCTTAGAGCAAGCAGTTACCACTCCCAACAAAATCAGCGCAGGTTTAAGCATTAGCCACAGAGCTTTACAGTTAGCCATAGGAGCACTGAGTAACGCACAACAGTTACAGCAACAAACAGGCGCAGTGCATGGCGCTGCTTGGTGCAATAGCGAAGGCGAGATTCTATTGGTACGTGAGGATGTCGGCCGCCATAATGCTCTAGATAAACTATTGGGAGCTCTTAGTAAGCAAGAGCAAGGTGAAGGTTTTGTGCTGGTAACCAGTAGAGCCAGTTACGAAATGGTTGCCAAAACCGCCAGTGCCAATATCCCATTATTGGCTGCAGTATCGGCTCCCACATCCCTGGCTATAGAACTGGCCGAGACAGCGGGGTTAACTCTGGTAGGCTTTAGCAGAACAGGCCGGCATGTGACTTATGCCCACGGCCAGAGAATTAATTGAGAGAAACAACATGTCAGAATCAAAACTTGAACGCCTAGTAAAAATGATTAATCAGATAGCACTGAATATGAGTGCCAATGGTACTGATGCTGTAGTCGCGGATCAGGTGGCCCATCATCTAGAAAAATTTTGGTCACCGCCGATGAAACAGCTTATTACTGAATCCTTTTCTGATGCTGATATTGGACTTACCCCTCTCGCTCATCTGGCCGTGCAGGATTTGTTGGTTATGCGAAAAGCCAAGCGAGCTTAGTTATCTCTACGGTGGTCCTGACATTATTCGACGCCTGTTTGCCAATCGGGTCTCTTTTTTATGACAAATCTGCTTAGGGCAGACAGCGCCTGAGGCATGCTTCGCTCGCCGAAGCCAATGCGAAAGTAATCCTGATAAAGGTCGCTTTGTGCGCCAAATAGGGGAGCTGGTTTGACCGAGATACGCGCCGCCGCCAATTGCTCGGCTAATTTATCTGCGCTCAGTGGGCCCTTAAATCTCACGTAACCAATGGCGCCTGCACTGGGTCGGTTCCATTCAAAAAAATCCCCATGTTCACGAAAAAAATCATCCAATAAGCTGAGATTTTTTCTGATAATTGCTAGCCGACTTGCAATAATACTGTCACTGGCGCGCAATATCATCATGGCTTGAATTTCACTGGCGCGACTCGGGCAGGTAGTACCGAAGTATTGGGTGTCGATAAGTTTTTGCTTTAGCTCCATATTCTGTAATACCAACCAACCAATAGTTACGCCACAGCCACCCCAGGGTTTTGACATGGTGCAGGCGCTGATGCCTTTGTCGTACAGTTCGGCCATGGCTGGGAGTCGATCCTTTGGATTATGCTCGAGGAGTCGATAGACCTCGTCAGACAGCACGTAGATGTTATTTCGGTCGCAAATATCTATAAGTTGTCGCTGCAATTGGTGGCTCATCAATGTGCCCGCGGGATTAAATGGTTCGTTGATAATAATGCATTTGGTGTTGTGCTTAATGGCAGCTTCAACAAGGCTGAGATTTATCTGCCAATTATCTTTGGGGTGTAGCTGAATCCTAGTCACCTTAGAGCCTGCATGCTCTGGAGTCTGTTGTACCGACTGATATCCAGGAGTGAAAACAATGGCGTGATCATCTTCGCTCAATAAGGCTATTGCCGCCGTCTGCAGAGCCACTTGTCCCCCGGCGAAGACCACGATATTTTTTGCCTCGATATTATCACCGTAGAGATTGGCAATATCTTGCTTAAGATCCAAGCTTCCACCAGCGAGCGTGTACTCCAAGGAATGATCATGGAATTCATCGACAATTTTTTGGTCCCCTCTGGCTAGAGATAGCTCGACTAGTTCTATGTGACTAAGCGGCTCAGCAAATGAGTTGGACAGATTGTATTCTGTATCCCGATTTATCAATTTGTGTCTTTTAGACCAAGGTGTCGGATATCCCATCGTCATTTCCTAGGCAAGTATATATTTTTCGTTTTCAAGTTTTTTGAGTAGCGCACGGGCGGATTTTTGCGAAATCAAAATATATTCATTGTCAGGGAACAGCTTAGCACTGTGAGAAGTCATAATTATGTTGGTCACTAGACGCATGGCAACCAAATAGTAAATTATTTCTCGCTCGTCATCGGTTATTTTAAATTCGCGATCATACCCTTCGATCATGTTGCTCGATGCCGTGCCGATGTCTGGTTCATCTAGTAATGAGTAGGCCATACTAATAGCGAGATCATTGATCTGGGTAGCCATTTGCATCTCACCGAAATCGATCAAGCCAGCAATTTTTTCTGGCTCTTGTGGATCGATAATTAGATTTTGTTCATTGGCATCACCATGGATAATGGCCTTGCGTAAATTCCCAAGCCTGGGGAAAATATTTTTTTCATACACAGCATATAGTCGTTCAATGCGATCGGCAGCATCCCTATCGATAACGTCCCCAAGATATTTTTTACAGGCCAGTACGTTATCAAGCATCCACAGTTCATCGGAACCCGCGGCTACCGGAACTGAATAGGTTTGCATAGCTTGAGAAAGTTGTCCCAAGAACCGTCCAATATCTTGATATAGCGCCGGCGTCCGCGGTATGTTGGCTAGAAGGTCACCTTCTAGATAGGTTAGTAGCCGTATTGCAAAGCCATCAACATAGGTTATGTGATCACCCGTTAACGTGGGCACAATGCTAGGAAACATCAAGTTCGGTGCCTGTTTTTTTAAATAGGCGAGTACATCGGTCTGCATTTCAATAAATTGATGTGACCATCTTGTATTGGCAATTTTCAGGACATAAGTAGTGGTTTGTGTTTGTATCCGAGCATTTTGATCTTCGAAGGAAACTAAGGGAGATATTTTCCCCTCAAGGCCATAAATATTTTTTAATAATTCAGCTAGGGAGTCATCATTAAAATTGGGTACCTGCTCTAACATTATCTATTCTCTTTTAGTTTGTAGTTGAAATAATCACCAGCTCTAGGATCCTGAAAGCGTAGCTTGTACTATTTGCAAATCTTGCACACCAATGCCGGAAGACAGAAACAATTTAAGTTTTTTTTCCGATTCTGGTTTTTTCAAACCGTTATTTAAAAAGTCGCCAAACTCCTGTAGATCTGACTCAGTGATGATACCTGTTTGCAGAGCATCGGCCGCATTGCCATGATCTTTGCCCTGTATTATGGAGTCAATCAAAATGCAATCAGCCTTTTTTAATAGGCTTGGCGCAAGTTCGAGTTTGCCCGGCATGTCTGCGCCAATTGCAATCACCAGGGTGTTTTCAATGATGATGTCATCAGCGGATAATAATGCCACTTCTGAGGCTGTGGTGGTGACAATCAAATTAGCCGTCTCGGCCACCTGTTTTGGATGCTCTACTACAGTGACTTGCCAGCCATTTTGAGTCATCTCTTGAGCATAGGAGGCGGTGTTCTTCGGTGAGCGCCCCCATACCCTGAGTTGGCGACAGTTCGGGTATAAATCTCTAAGAAGATTTAATTGCAATCGCGCCTGAACACCTGTGCCCAGTACACCTATACCAGTCACCTCGGCCTCAGACATTAGTTGTTGAGCTGCATTTCTGCCGGCAATTGCGGTTCTTAGATCAGTTAACTTGCCTTCATCCCTGAGCACCATAATGGCATCTCCGGTCCTGGCGTCAAACACCATCATCATGCCCTGGGAAGATGCTAGTCCTCGTGATGGATTATTGTAAAAAGCCGTTGCGATCTTAAATACATAAATATCACCGCCTTTTTTATGTGCACCCTTGAGGTGTAAATCGCCTCGCGCTTTAAAGGGTAAATAGATCACCTCGGGTATGACCACGTCCAGCATACTAAAAGCTTTAAACCCCTGATTTTGTAGTTGCCATACTGTCTCATTACCCGTGATCTTGAGGCGTTGTTGTATTTGCTCCCAATTCAGTTCAGGAATATCAGCTATGGCTGACACCTCATCATGTGCACCACTGTAATATGTGTTGTCGCTTTGTGGGAGGAGGGCGGTGATGATCCCAGTATAAGCATCTCCAAGCAGCGTTAAATGCCGGCGTTGCAGTTCATTACTTTCAGGTGATTGAAGTTGGGAGAGGAATGTAATGACGAAATGGTCTGTGCCAATCTTATAGCTAGCAGTTATTTTTAAATTTCCTGAAGCCGGAGAATCAAAATCCATTCGAATGGTCTTGCTGACAATATTGGCCTGGTCATGAGATGTCGATTGGGGATCGATATAGGCAGCTTTTTCCGCATCGGTTAACAGCTCGATTAGGTCGGTATCTTTACTTAATATTTTCACTGCTGGGCCCAAATCGTACGCTGCTGATCGATATACTGTGCGAAGGCTTCTAGGGCTGCTGGCATGGTGGTGCGACTGAAGCCGATACGAAAATACTGGCTCAGTGAATCTTCACAATCAAAAATGGATGGCGGAAATATTAATATTCCCTGAACCAGTAAATCACTCGCCAAGCGGTTGGCGTCTATAGGGCCTTTGAATTTTACAAAGCCAGTGCCTCCGGCCCTGGGGCGTATCCATTCGAAAAGGTCATCATTGACGGCAAAATATTGTTCAAGTAACTTTAAATTTGTCTTAATAATATTCAGATTCTTATTGATAATCTGGTCAGAACATCGCAGTACCATCATCGCTTGTATCTCACCTGCGCGAGAAAAGCACACTGCGTAGATATGTTGAGCTCTGCGTAGTTTTTCACAGAGACTAAGGTCTTGGCAGGCGATCCAGCCTATGCCTGTACCCCCGGCTCCCCAGGGTTTGGACATGGTACTTAAAGCGAGCGCATTTGCTGAAATATCAGCCATGGATGGGGAGCGCAGGTTTGGCTCGATCTCTAACATCCTATAGACCTCGTCGGATAAAATTAACAGCTGATGCTTTTCCGCTAAGCTACATAGGGCTGTTTTGGTCTCAGCATCTAGTAGGGCGCCGGATGGATTGTGCGGGTCATTGAGGGCAATATATTTGGTATTGCTCTTTATGGACGCCTCGATCGCGGCAATACTTAACAGCCAGTTTTGATCTGGACTCAGAGCTACTCGGGTGACCTCGCAACCCGCTAATTTTGCACTGTCCTCCAGGGATTGGTAGCTTGGCGTGACAATGATTGCGTGATCGCCAGGATGCAACAATGCACGGGCCGTCAAGGTCATGCCGGTCTGGGCCCCGGGAAAAACAACAATATTATCCGCGCTAATGTTGTCGTGATAAAGTTGTGCAATTTCTTCTCGTACATCCAAGCTACCACCATTATCAGCGTAACCCAGAGAATGGTGGTTAAAGCGTTCAATCAGCTCATGCTCGCCCTGTTGCTCGGCAAGTTTTATCAGTTCACTGTGTCCAAGTGGTTCAGAGGAAGAGGCGTAAAAGCGATGGGTTATACTAATTGTTTTTGCCAGTAGCTCCTCTGATCTAATTGGATTTTGTAATAGATGCATTTTTCCATTCCATGCTTTAGCTCTGTGTATGATTGGTGAGATGATAGGATTCGGTTAACTCATCTTAGTCTTTAGCTTCACATCTGTTATCAAGGTACCCTCCTGCATGGTAGGCTATATTAATTCTCAAGGTAAGAGTTAATCAGCTAGTATAAATTATGCCTCGGCAGCCTGGGTTTGATGTCCCCTATGGCTCAAAAAGCGGCTGAGTTTAAATGCTGCTAACTGAGTGCTAATGCCGCTACAGGCAGGTATTCGTCGTCTGAATAACAGTAGCACTCGGCAGTGTAATTCGCCATTAGAATTATATTGCTAATAATGTTCAGTACGGCCGAACTTCGAAATAGCTGAATATATGCTAACCTTACTTCGTAGGGAGTTCTGTTCGATATGTTTTAGGGCTCTGATAGATTGAGTGAGACTCACAGGAAAAGATTGCAACGCATTAAACGAAAGTCCCTGACAGCACATAAGTCTAGCCTGTGTGTACACGATTTTGAGGTTTGTTATGAACGATATTTCTACCCAATCTAAATTACTCAAGTCGTCGACAATGTCCCGTCGTCGATTTGTTACTGGTGTTGCAGCAAGTGGCGTCTGCCTTGGATTAACGCCGGTTTGTTCTATCGCGTCATCGGCTGTTCCGACAGCACTAAATAAGTCGCGGGGCAATGAATTTGATCTTCAAATCGGTTATCAAGCGGTTAACTTTACCGGCAAAAATAGTGTGGCTATGACGATCAATGGATCTCTACCTGGGCCTGTGTTGCGGTGGCGTGAGGGTGAGCGCGTGACATTACGAGTAACTAATAATCTCAGGGAGGACAGTTCTATTCACTGGCATGGAATTTTACTGCCCACCAACATGGATGGTGTCCCAGGGCTTAGCTTTGCCGGTATTAAGCCAGGCCAGACATTTCAATATGAGTTTGATGTTAAGCAGAGCGGCACCTATTGGTACCACAGCCATTCGGGGTTCCAGGAGCCTAGAGGTATGTATGGCGCGATTATTGTTGATCCTAAGGATACTGACCCGGTCAGCTATGATACTGAGCATGTAGTGATGCTGTCCGACTGGTCTGATGAAGAGCCGAGTGATATCTATGCCAAGTTAAAAAAGCTGAGCCATTATTACAATTTTCGTGAACGTACCGTATGGGATCTAAAGCAAGACATTAAGGCCAAAGGTTTGACAGAGACATGGAAAGATCGCGCAATGTGGAATCAAATGCGCATGAGCGATACAGATATCGCCGATGTGACTGGGTACACCTACACCTACCTGATGAATGGGCTTACCCCTGATGAGGGTTGGGTGGGCATGTTTAATGCCGGTGATAAGGTGCGGCTGCGTATTATTAATGGTTCCTCCATGAGTATTTTTGATGTGCGCATTCCCGGATTAAAGATGACGGTGGTGGCCAGTGACGGACAGAATATTCAGCCAGTAACTGTCGATGAATTTCGTATCGGTGTGGCTGAGACCTACGATGTGATTGTTGAACCTCGTGATGATCGAGCCTACACCCTATTTGCGCAGAGTATTGATCGCAGTGGTTTTACCCGTGGCACATTGACCGCGGACGCCAGTTTAAGCGCACAGATTCCGACAATGGACAGGGCCCCAACCCTTGGTCATCGGGATATGGGTATGGACCATAGTCAGTATTCTATGGGTGAGGATAGAAAGATGGCCGCTATGGATCACAGTCAGCACAACATGGCTGGTATGCACAACATGGCTGGTATGCACAACATGGCTGGTATGCACAACATGGCTGGTATGCACGCCATTGGGAATGCTCGTTACGATGGCACAGAGGCACCGGGTAAAGCTGGTTTTGGCAGTGTAGGTAAAATTACCCATGGGGCGCGGGAATTCGGGCCCCATGTAGATATGCGGGTCGAGAGGCCAGTCTCCGGTCTGTCTGACCCAGGTATTGGGTTGCGTGATCATCAACAGCAATACGGACGTCGTGTCTTGACCTATGGAGATATTAAGAATCTCTACCCAACGTCAGATACCAGACAACCCAGTCGTGAAATTGAGCTGCATCTTACCGGTAATATGAGCCGTTACATGTGGTCGATCAATGGCACCAAGTTTATCGATGCGGAGCCATTGCAGTTGGAGCAGGGGGAGCGTGTTCGCATAATCCTTGTCAATGACACCATGATGAGCCATCCGATGCATTTGCATGGACTTTGGAGCGAGCTTGAAACCGGAGACCCAGATTATATTCCGCGTAAGCATACGATAATTGTTCAGCCCGGATCCAAAATCAGTTGTCTGGTTACCGCGGATACTGTTGGACGCTGGGCTTTTCACTGTCACATGACATACCACATGATGGCTATGTTTCGTGAAGTGCGAGTAAGCTGAGAGAAGCTAAAATGAAGCTATTAAATTGTAAGATCCGACGGCTGATAACTGCGCCGATGCTTCTGTTGATTGTGTCTGTTCCGATTGTGGCCTTTGCCGCGGGCAATAACGATAATCCAGTATTGAGCAGAATTATTATTGATCATCTTGAGGTACACAATAGCGATAGTCACAGCCCCTTAGTGCTAAAAGGACAGGGTTGGATTGGCCAAGACTTAAATAAGTTTTGGTTTAAAGTTGAGACCGAATCTGAGGCCGGAGACATTGAAGAGGCTGAGGTGCAGGCGCTATACAGCAGAGCTCTGACGCCATATTGGGATATCCAGATGGGGATGCGCTGGGATATAGAACCAAGCCCCACTCGCGGCTGGGCTATGATTGGGTTGCAGGGTTTGGCACCTTATTTTTTTCAAGTGGAAACAGCGCTTTTTGTGGGTGAAAGTGGCGATACTGCAATACGTTTGGAGGCTGAGTATGAACTGTTGTTTACACAGCGATTAATTCTTAGTCCTCAGATTGAAATGAATCTCTACGGTCAAAATAATATGGATTTGGGTGTAGGCTCTGGCCTATCTGATTTACATGCAGGATTGCGGCTGCGCTATGAGATTGATCGTCAGTTGGCTCCCTATATTGGTATGACCTGGGCTAAACGTTTTGGCAATAGCGCAGAATTTGCTCACAGTGCTGGAGAAAAAACTGATGAGTTACAGTTGTTGTTAGGTATTAGCGCCTGGTTTTAATCAATCAACTTGATGCCCTCATGAATGGTAAGCAGGATATACTGTTAAAAAAAGAAGAGTAAACTGCGTTGAATAAAACTGATCAATTTATTCCCTTGGACTTTTGCCCTCAGGAGGAGGCCACTATGGGACAGCGGGCCAGGGACTTTTATCAGCAGATGTCCAAGCGCCGTTCCATTCGTGATTTCTCAGATAGGCCTATTCCGACATCTGTGCTGGAAGATGCGATATTGGCCGCAGGTACCGCACCTAGTGGTGCCAATATGCAACCTTGGCACTTTGTAGTAGTGCAGGATCCGACAATAAAACGAGAGATTCGCTTGGCGGCTGAGATCGAGGAGCGAGAACTCTATGAAAATCGCGCGTCTGAGGAGTGGCTCAATGCATTGGCACCTCTGGGTACTGATGCGAACAAGCCATTTTTGGAAACTGCGCCAGCATTAATTGCGATATTTTTAAAGAAAGCCAGCATAGATAAGTATGGTGGCAAACATAAGAACTACTACACCTCTGAGTCCGTGGGCATTGCTACTGGTCTGTTAATTACGGCCCTACATCAGGCGGGACTGGGTACCTTGACCCATACACCCAGCCCCATGAAGTTTTTGACCGAGATTCTTGAGCGCCCCAGTCACGAGCGGCCATTTTTGTTGTTGGTAGTGGGCTATCCTAAAAAGGATAATATGGTACCGGATATCAAGCGCTTGCCTCTGGATAAAATCGCTACTTTTTTATAGCTCTAGTTGGGATTAAAACATGTAACACTGGGCCAGAGTTTGCCATAATAATGACCTTCTAAGCACTGCGATGGTTGTACAAATCCTATGTCAAAACTGACTCACTTAAATGCCCGTGGCGAAGCTCATATGGTGGATGTATCTGCTAAACAGGATACGGCGCGCACGGCCGTTGCCCAGTCCGAAGTTCAGCTAACCGCAGAGATTGTGACAGCCATTACTGACGATAGGCTACCCAAAGGTGATTTACTGGCTACCGTTCGTATTGCGGGGATTCAGGGAGGCAAAAAATGCAGTGATTTAATTCCCCTCTGCCATCCATTGCCGCTGGCCAAAATCACTGTGGATATCGAGTTGCAGGGCCATTGCTTAATTATCACCACCCAATGTAAAACTACGGGTAAAACCGGTGTTGAGATGGAAGCTCTAACGGCAGCCTCGGTGGCTGCATTAACGGTCTATGACATGTGTAAAGGGATCGATAAGGGCATGATAATTGGCGAGACTAAGCTGTTGAATAAAACCGGCGGAAAATCCGGCGATTGGTCTGCCGGGGTTTAATCATGATCAAACTATTATTTTTTGGTCGTCTGGGTGATTTTGCTACGGGCCTGTCTACCAGTATTGATGCAGTCGATGGCTTGACGCCCGCTGCTGTGCGCGATGGGCTGGCGGCGGGCCATCCTCAATTAGTCTATGAGCTATCTCAGCCACAGGTGCTGATCTCGTTAAATCAAATGATTGTGGATTGGGATCATCCTATTGTCGATGGCGCTGAGTTGGCATTTTTACCACCGGTAACTGGCGGTTAAGTGGTAATGATTTCCACAATTCGTATTCAAACACAGGACTTTGATTTGGCGGCGGAGTACCAGTTATTGCGTCAGCTGAAGGCATCTGTGGGAGCTGTGGTGACCTTTTCGGGGCTGGTAAGGGATCTTGAACAACAGCAGTCAATTAACTCCCTGACATTGCAGCATTACGCGGGTATGACCGAATCTCTCTTGCAAGGCATTGTCGATCAGGCGGAAATGCGCTGGGATCTAATTGGTATAACTGTGATCCATAGAGTGGGTAAGTTATTGCCCAGTGACCAAATTGTGTTTGTAGGAGTGGCCAGTCAGCATCGTAGCGATGCCTTTGAGGCTGCGCAGTTTGTCATGGATTATCTAAAAACAAAAGCCACTTTTTGGAAGAAAGTCGATCAAAACGGGCAGCAATATTGGGTCGAAAGTAAGAGCAGTGATCAGGCAGCGAGAGACCGATGGTCGACTGATGATTGATGCTGATGGCGTTGTTCTGGCGGCCGGTCGGTCTAGTCGTATGGGCTCGATCAATAAGGTGCAGGCTGTGTTGGCAGGTCGCACACTGTTAGATCATGTGGTTGCCAAATTGACACCCCAGGTAGATAAACTGTTGGTGAATGGAGAAAAGGCTATCTGCGGTGATAATGCTATTGCCGACCAGGTTGAGGGTTTTAAGGGGCCGTTGGTGGGGCTCTACAGTGCTCTGATTAGTGATAAATTGTCCAGCGCCCGATATTTAATGATGACGCCCTGTGATGGACCTTTCATTCCAGGTGATTTAGTGGCGGCGCTCTACCGAGAGATCGTCGCAGCAGATGCTGACATCGCCTATGTGCGCTACCAGGGCTATGCTCAGCCAACCTTTTCTCTGTGGCACAAGCGAGTAACCTCCGCAGTTGAGGAGTCGCTATTAGTCAAACATAACGGCGGCTTTAAGCCATTAATGGCGAGTCTAAATGCGGTGTATCTGGATTGGCCAGAGCAGGGGGTTAACCCATTTTTTAATGTCAACAACCTAGCTGATCTAGAGGAGGCAGAGCGCTTGCTATGTCTTTAACTGACCGCCAGTTTATACGCTACAGCCGTCACCTACTTATGGATGACATTGGCCAACAGGGACAGGAGAAACTGCTCAATGCCCATGTATTAATTGTGGGCTTAGGCGGGCTGGGATGCCCAGTGAGCCTTTATCTGACGGCAGCGGGCATTGGTCACATATCTATCTGTGATGGGGATACTGTGGATGTCAGTAATTTGCAGCGTCAGGTGTTATACCAAACCGAAGACTGTGGTCATTTAAAGGTTGATTGTGCAAAAGCGGTACTTAGTGGCCTAAACCCCGAATTGGATATTACTACCTACCCCGAAATGATATCGACTCAGACCCTGTCACAGGATTACAGTATCGTTATTGATTGCACCGATAATTTGGCAGCTCGGCATATGTTAAATGAGTATTGTCAGCGGCAGGGTATAGGGTTTGTGACCGGTTCGGCTATTGGTTGGGAAGGTCAATTAATAGGTTTTGACTTTGCTCGGCATAG
Organism: SAR92 clade bacterium H921; assembly: GCA_025153755.1. Taxonomy (GTDB): domain Bacteria; phylum Pseudomonadota; class Gammaproteobacteria; order Pseudomonadales; family Porticoccaceae; genus HTCC2207. The sequence goes on along the minus strand of JAOALD010000003.1, from coordinate 490,384 downwards.
TAAACTGTGCCTAAACTGTATTATCGACCGAGACTCCGCTGAACCATTAACAAATTGTGCCAATGCTGGCGTTGTTGGTCCAGTGCTTGGAACCATAGGTAGTTTGCAAGCGACCATGGCGATGCGTATGTTGTTGGGTTTTTTTGATAGTCACGGCGAGGTGCTGCGGTACGATGGCAAGGACGCTCGATGGCTCAATCTGCGTTCTCTGGCCAAATCCCAATGTGCTGTTTGCAGTGGTCAGAAGCTGTAGCTCAGCAAGTGGTAGGTTGAAAAATTTTAAAGACCGAAAATAAATGAATGGGAGTAATAAGTTAGTGGCTCATGATGCATCAGCGCCAAGACGCTTTGTTAAAATTGCAGTGCTCACTGTTTCCGATACGCGTAGTTTGGAGACGGATTCTAGCGGTAGCTTTTTACAGCAAGCACTGGAGGAAGAGGGGCATCATCTTGCTGATCGCAAGTTAGTAATTGACGATGTCTATCGGATGCGCGCTATTGTGTCGGCCTGGATTGCTGACCCTGAAGTTGAGGTTATTATAACCACAGGCGGGACTGGATTTACTGGCCGAGATAGTACTCCCGAAGCCCTATCACCGTTATTTGACAAACATATTGAAGGCTTTGGTGAGCTATTCCGTCAGCTGTCTTACGATGAAATTGGCACCTCTACCGTGCAATCCCGATGCTTGGCGGGGCTGTCAAACAATACAGCTGTGTTTTGTGTGCCAGGCTCAACTGGAGCCTGCAAAACTGCGTGGCATGGTATTATTCGTGAGCAGTTAGACAGTAGCTTTCAACCCTGTAATTTTGTTCAACATGTCCGGTAAAAGTCTCAATAAATGCGAACGGTTTCTAATGCAGTAAAAAAGCTGGTTGCTAAGGCCCAGCCGCTGGCCAAGGAGCGCCAGCGTGCGGGGCGTGAGTCGGTGCCTGTGACTGAAGCCCTTGGCCGGATATGCGCTGTAGATGTCACTTCCACTATTGATGTGCCACCGGCAGCAAATAGCGCGATGGATGGCTATGCCTATTGTGCTGCCGATGGACAGACAAAAGCATTCAAATTGGCGGTAAGTCAACGTATACCTGCGGGAACGGCACCACAATCACTAGCCTCTGGGACTGCAGTGCGTATCTTCACTGGAGGCGAGATTCCTGCTGGTGCAGATACCGTGGCGATACAAGAAAATTGTAAAGAGATCGCAGGCACAGTCAGAATTGATAACCCGCCCCCAAAAGGTAGTAACGTCCGCTGTCAGGGACAGGATATTCAGGCGGGTCGGGTTATTGTAAAGACCGGCACCCGACTTCGTGCTCAGGAGATGGGTCTGCTGGCATCTATTGGTGTAGATAGGGTAGATGTATTCAAGCCATTTAAGGTAGCTATTTTCTCTACTGGCGATGAACTTGTTGAACCTGGGCTACCCCTGCAGCCTGGACAAATTTACAACTCTAATCGAGCAACATTGATAGGCCTCATAAAGTCATTGGGTATGATTCCCGTGGATCTGGGTGTGGTTCCGGATCGTCAGGCGGCGACTCAGCATATACTGAGAAACGCGGCTATGCGCGGGGACGTGATTATCAGCGCGGGTGGTGTTTCGGTAGGTGCAGAAGACCACGTTAAGTCAGCAGTGGCTCAGCTCGGGGCGGTAGAGTTTTGGAAGGTAGCGATTAAGCCGGGTAAGCCCATAGCTTTTGGTCATGTAGAAAACGTACCCTTCATTGGATTGCCAGGTAATCCGGCATCGGTTTTTACCACGTTTATGATTCTCGCTCGGCCATTTTTATTGGCGGCCCAAGGTGTCGTAGATACTCAGCCACAGACTCTAAAAGCTATTGCTCAGTTTAATAAAACGGGAGAGAGTCGAGAGGTCTATTTACGTGGCCGTTTGACCAACGAAGGCGTGGAGATATATCCCAACCAGAGCAGCGGCGTTATGTCTTCAGCCTGTTGGGGAGAGGTCTTTATTAGGCAAAATACTGACCAATCTATCGAGGTGGGCGATTTGGTTGATGTGTTACCCTATGCCTACTAATACACTTAAATCCCAGAGCAGACGTTGAATACATTAGGACACAGGGCACCTCTTATTGACCCCTTTGGGCGCACTGTAGATTACTTGCGTCTGTCGGTAACTGATCGCTGTAATTTTCGCTGCAACTACTGCATGGCAGAGGATATGACGTTTTTGCCAAGGCGACAGATATTGAGTCTTGAAGAGGTCCGCGATACAGCCGTCGCGTTTGTGGAGTTAGGCGTGCGTAAGATTCGTTTAACCGGCGGCGAGCCACTTATTAGACGTGATATTCTTAAACTAGTTAGTTCGATAGCCCGCTTACCTGGCCTTGATGAACTGACTATGACAACCAATGGTGTGTATCTACCCACGATGGCGCAGCCCCTAAAAGATGCGGGCATGTCTAGGATTAACATCAGTATAGATAGCCTAAGGCGCGACCGGTTTAAAGAGCTTACTCGTGTGGGTGATTTGGATCAGGTTGTGGCGGGTATTGACGCCGCAGCTTCAGCGCAATTTAAAAAAATCAAATTAAACGCGGTTATTCTCGCTGGTTTTAATGATGATGAGGTGCTCGATCTGGCACACTTTGCCGTAGATCGAGGTATGGACATTTCATTTATTGAAGAAATGCCTTTAGGAGAAATCACCTCTCATGAACGAGTCAATACACAGATTACCAGTAGCCAAGTCCGTCAACAGCTGGCTAAAGAATTTACGCTAGTCGACAGTGCGGAAACCACTGGCGGCCCCTCACGATATGTATCTGTAGCGAATAGTCAGTCTAAGATTGGCTTTATCTCACCCATGTCGAATAATTTTTGTGAGTCCTGCAATCGAGTGAGAATGACTGCAGAGGGCCGTCTACTGCTTTGCTTGGGTAACGAACACAGCTTAGATTTACGTGAAATATTACGAGCCCATCCGGGTGATAATGAGTTATTAAAAACCAAAATTGTGGCGGCTATCGCCAACAAACCAGAACGCCATTACTTTGACCCAGAGCAAGTTGATATTGTGCGATTTATGAATATGACCGGAGGCTAACGCCTGTGGCTCTCGAGACAATTTTTGCTTTTCAATACCCCATTATACTGCTTATTACTATCTGCCTTATGGCCGTACTTTACTCCTCCGTGGGCCATGGTGGCGCATCGGGATATCTGGCCGCGATGGCGCTGTGGGGGTTATTGCCTGAAGAAATGCGACCCGCGGCATTATTAATGAATGTTGTTGTAACCTCGTGGCTGCTATACCGATTGCAACCTTATAAACTAATGCCGTACAACTTGTTTTGGCCGTTGGTCATAGCTTCTACGCCATTGGCTTTTATTGGGGGTCTAATCAAAATTGATGCTGAGCCTTATCAGTTATTGGTTGGCCTTATGCTGCTGTTAGCAGCTGCACGTATGCTTTTGACCAACAAGGTCGTTGAGTCGACTCATCAGCCACCCATGATTGTGGTTTTGCTGGTGGGCGCGATTCTTGGCTTCTCGGCAGGTCTAACCGGTATCGGCGGTGGTGTATTTTTAAGCCCAATTGTATTGATATTTGGTTGGTGCTCGATTCGCCAGAGTACGGCCGTAGCCGCAGGTTTCATATTACTTAATTCCATTAGTGGCATGGCGGGCTATGCTTTTAGCGGCCAACCATGGCCTATGGGGGCAGGATGGTTGGTAGTTGCCGCCTTTGTCGGCTGTCTATTTGGGGCGGCGCTTGTAACTCATCGAGCCTCATCGCTAACCTTGCGGAAAATACTTGCGGCTGTGCTGGTCATCGCCTCGGTAAAAATGGTTTACACTGCACTGTAGTACTAGTAGTTGAGTATGTTATTCTTCTCCTAAGTATAACTATTGAACTAAGAAAGCATAAGCCGAATTAATGAGCTCAATTATTACCAACAGTGCGAGGTCTCCGTTTTCCAAAGGTTATCAACGCCAACGCAAATTTCAGTCGATCCTATCTGAAGCCGCCGGTCTATTTAATTGGCAGGGGTCTCGAGCCACAACATTGACCGATATTGCCAATAGCATGAAGCTGACTAAAACCTGCGTCTACTACTATGTAAAAACCAAAGAGGATTTAATTTATCAATGCTATGTCTCTAGCTGCGATATGTGGCTGGCTCAGGCACAGCAGGCGGCTGCGTTAGAGGGCAATGGGTTAGAAAAAATTGTGGCTATGGTGCAGGGGCATTTTGATCAATATGTTAAAGCTTTAAATGGAGTAGCACCTCATTTTGCTATGCTCGCTGAAATATCTTCGTTGGATGAAGCCCATGCCGCAGATATTAAAAACCGGTGGCAGGAGGTGTTTGACCTGTGTAAAAAAATGGTCAGCCAGGGTATTGAAGAAGGTGTAATTGAAAATCTCGATCCGGCAGTTATCTGTACAGGTATTTTTGCTATTCCGCAGTGGTTTCCCGTCTGGCTTAAGCGCTCCCATGCCACTAACCCTGAGCCCATAATTAAAGCAGTGCTGGATATTTTGGTGAATGGTTTATCACAGCAACATCATGAGTTTAGTGATATTGAATTTCCCGAACCCAGCAACCTATCATTGGATAGCTTTGACCGCGGTTTTCAAAATCGTTTAAAGCGCGAAGCCTTTTGTCGAGTTGGTACAACTCAGTTTAATCAAAAAGGTTTTAAAGGTACTTCCCTAGATGAGATTGCCAGCCTGCTAGATGTGACAAAAGGCGCTTTTTACTATCATATAAAAAATAAAGAAGAGCTTTTATATCAATGTTTCAACCGTACGTTGACCGTTGAAAAAAACCTACTCACTGCGGCAGGAACAGTTGAAGTGACAGGACTTAAGAAAGTTGAGTTGTCTTTACGCTATTTATTTAATGTTCAGTTTACCGACCAGGGGCCGCTAATTCGGTATAGATCGTTGCCATCTTTAGATGAAGAGCACCGTAAAAAGATTTTAAAAGAGACAAAAACAAATAGTGGAAAACTAGGTGCCTATATTCGTCAGGGCTTTGATGATAGTACATTGCGCAAAATAGATGCAGATGTAGCCCAGCATGTCCTGTCAGGTGCCGTAGAAGCAAGTGCTAATCTGGCGGAATGGGTAGCGAATGCAAATGCTCCTGAATTATCTGCATCTTATTTCCATCTGTTTATCAATGGTTTGTCGGCAAAGTAAACTTTTAATAAGAGTGAAAAAGGGGTGACAGTCTATGAATGAATTTTCTTTCAGTGTGGTTCCCGATGTGCTGGTTGGCGCAGAAACCTCCCAGCGGCTTGGTGATATAACTGCGGCTATGGGTATGCAACGGGTGCTCATTGTTACTGACCCAGGTATTGTTCAGCTTGGCCTTCTAGACGGGGCGATTAAAAATCTTGAGTCGAATCATGTGACTCTCAGTATTTACTCCGATGTTGTTGCTGATCCGCCTGAATCTGTAGTGACAGATGCAGTTGTTGCCGCGCAAGAATTTGGCTGTGACGGGGTGATCGGTTTTGGCGGCGGGAGCTCTATGGACGTTGCTAAGTTGCTAGCGGTATTAATTAAAGGCCAGCAGTCACTGACAGATATTTATGGAGTCGATCAGATTACCAGTGGGCGATTGCCTTTGATTCAGGTACCGACTACTGCGGGCACTGGTTCTGAGGCGACCATGGTGTCAATTATTACTACGGGCGAAACCACCAAGGCCGGTGTGGTAAGTCGCACATTACTGGCCGATAAAATAATTCTCGATGCAACCCTTACTATAGGTTTACCGCCAGCGGTCACTGCCGCTACTGGCATTGATGCTATGGTACACGCGATAGAGGCATTTACCAGCCGGCATAAAAAAAACCCATTGTCCGATATGTTGGCTCGTGAAGCACTGCGGCTAATGGCTGGCAATATTGAAGTTGCAGTTAAGCAGGGCACAAATGTTGTGGCACGAGAAGCTATGTTATTGGGTGCTATGCTGGCAGGTCAGGCATTTGCCAATGCACCGGTGGCTGCCGTTCATGCATTAGCCTATCCATTGGGAGGTAATTATCATATTCCCCATGGCCTCAGTAACTCTCTGGTACTACCCCATGTGTTGCGATTTAATGCCCCTAATGCAGGACACAACTACAGGGAACTAGCCGCCATTATTATGCCTAATGCAGTTTTACCCATCGATCAGCTTGAGGTTTCGGAGCTCTTGGCGACCTATTTTTTAAGTTTGGCCGAAGACTTCGGTTTACCGACCCAGCTGCGTCAGATGAATATTGCGCACGCTGATATAGAAATGTTGGCAGATGAGGCCATGTTGCAACAGCGCTTATTAGTGAACAATCCGCGGGATGTCAGCCATGAAGACGCGCTCGCAATCTACCAAAAGGCGTTTTAATTGATGACTAAACGTACCAGCTACCCATACTTTACCGACATTACCACCCGATGGATGGACAATGACATTTATGGCCATGTAAACAATGTTGTGTATTACAGCTATTTTGATTCGGTAGCGAACAAGTACCTAATCGAAGAGGGTGGCTTGGATATTCATAGCAGCGATATTATTGGTTTTGTGGTTGCATCGTCCTGCCAATACAGATCACCAATCGCCTACCCACAGGCTATTGAGGCGGGTTTTAGAGTCAATAAGCTGGGCAATAGTTCTGTGGAATATGGCATTGCAATTTTTCAGCAGGGGCAAGCCACAGCATCAGCGGAGGGTACCTTTACCCATGTCTTTGTCGATCGTGCTAGCGCTAAGTCGGTCGCCATTCCAGCGTCGCTAAGACAGGCACTAGAAGCAGTTTTAGTGAATAAGGGCTAGTTCAGATATCGCTCAGTAACTACTTTGAGGTGGCACCATTTGTATTCGGCGACGCGATTGCTCATTGATGTAGGCGTATCAAACCTTCTTGGATGGTACTAGCGACTAGACGACCGTCGCGGCTAAAGAAAGACCCGCGGCTCAGCCCGCGGGAATGGCTAGAGCGAGGGCTGTCCATCACATAGAGCAACCACTCATCGGTTTTAAATTCATCGTGAAACCAAATGCAGTGATCTAACGAGGCAGGCTGTAGCTTAGGATTCATAAAGCTGACTCCATGGGGAAGCATTGAGGTGCCCATCAGATTAAAGTCTGAGGCATAGGCAAGAATTGCTCTATGTAACCCTGGGTCTTCCGCTACGCCCATTTCTTTTAAGGAGGCTGATGCCTTGATCCAAACAAGCTGTTCAGGAGCTCTAGGCTCAGGGTTTTGATAGTCCACCGGATTCACGGAGCGTATCTGTATTGGACGCAAGGATGGCCGATTAATACTGGATCTTTTTTTGTCTTTCTCCGCCATTAAGAGTGCTAGTTTGGCCCAGCGCACGCTGTCGTCTTCGAGTCCCTCCGGTCCCACGCAGTTGGGCATATCTGCTTGGTGAGATAACCCCGACTCCATTATTTGAAATGAGAGTTCGGTATTGAATATAGCCTTACCGCGCTGGGAGGCCACCACGCGGCGGGTTGTAAAAGAACCGCCGTCGCGGATTGCATCAACCTCATAAAGAATCGGTAGCATGGGGTCACCAGGGCGCAAAAAGTAGGCGTGCTGGGAGTGGACCATACGTTCCTGATCTACCGTGTCTTGGGCTGCACGCATGGCTTGGGCAAATACCTGGCCACCAAATACTCGCTTGTTGGTAGTTTCAGGTGTGACTCCGCGATAAATGTTAGTATCAATTTTTTCCAGTGATAGAACATCCAGTAATTGCTGTAGCGCTTTACTCATTTGGTATGCTTCCTGATTTTTGGCGATCTTTGATACCCGTTTTTGTATAACTTTGTCAGGCTTGTTACGAATGCCGTTAGGGTACCTGAAATGCCTTTATAAGCCACGCAAATACCCGTATTTTATAGAGTTATACTTGAAAGATATAATAACATACTGTAAGTTCAATTTATTAATAATACCTTGCAAAACACGACTTTATTGAGATTCCTTATTCTTCATATCAGGCGACTCAGCGGGAGACTATAGTGACTGATTTACAAACTTTCAGGCAACAAACTAGGGATTGGCTAGAAGAAAACTGCCCCCCATCAATGCGCGAACCTGTCAAAGGTGGCGAGGGCATGTGTTGGGGCGGTCGTAATTTTACTTTCGAGAGTAAAGAACAGCAACAATGGATGGAGCGTATGGGTGCTAAAGGCTGGACAGCACCAGATTGGCCAACGGAATATGGTGGCGGAGGTTTGGACAAAGCTCAGCACAAAATTTTGCGAGAAGAGATGTCTCGTATCAACGCCCGCTCGCCGCTCGATAGTTTCGGTATCTGGATGATTGGTCCGGCACTGCTTAAATTCGGCTCAGAGGCGCTCAAGCAGCAGCATTTGCCACCGATTGTTCGTGGTGAGATTCGCTGGTGTCAGGGCTATTCTGAACCGGGCGCTGGCTCGGATCTGGCCGGCTTGCAGTCTAAGGGTGAAGACCGAGGGGATCACTTTATCGCCAATGGCCAAAAAGTTTGGACCTCTTATGGTGATAAAGCTGACTGGATGTTCTGTTTACTGCGCACTGATTCCGAAGCTAAGAAACAGATGGGTATAAGTTTGGTGTTATTCGATATGTTGACGCCGGGTGTCACTCCCAAGCCGATAAAACTAATTTCTGGTAGTTCACCATTTTGTGAAACCTTTCTTGATGATGTGCGTGTTGAAAAAGATCAGGTGGTGGGCGAGATAAACCAGGGCTGGACTATTGCTAAATATTTACTAACTCATGAGCGCGAAATGATCGGCGGTATGGGTATGTCTGAGGCGGGCGCTGAAACTATGAGCCAGACGGCATCTCGAGTATTGGGTGTTGAGCAGGGTCGTATGAATAATCCAATGCTGCGAGCTGAAGTCGCAAAGTGGGAAATTGACGGCGCCTGTTTCGCATTGACCGCAGAGCGCGTAACCGACGAAGTTAAATCCGGCAGCGGTGTAGGCGCTACCTCGGCAATGTTGAAGTATTACGGTACTGAACTCAACAAACGACGTTTTGAAACTCTGCTTAAAATTAACGGTAGCGATGGCATGATATGGGATGGCGAAGCGGCTATTAATGGTTGGTTGCCTCGCACCTGGCTGCGCACCAAAGGTAACTCAATCGAAGGGGGAACCTCAGAAGTTCAGCTAAATGTGATTGCCAAAAATATCCTCGGCCTCGGCTAGAATGGTGGCGAGAGCACCAACAGAATTGAAAGGTACAGAACTATGGCGCTAGTTTTAAATGAAGAGCAGCAGATGCTCAAAGAATCAGCTCAGGGGTTTTTAGCTGAATTTGCCCCCCTGGCAGAATTACGCAAGCAACGCGATGCAGGCAGTCAAACTGGCTATGCAGATAATCTATGGTCACAAATGGTTGATATGGGCTGGGCTGCAATATTGGTTCCGGAGGCCTGTGGTGGCCTAGGGTTTGGCCATGTGGGAATGGGGCAGATTGTTGAGCAAAGCGGTCGGACTCTAACAGCCTCACCGCTGTTTGCCACAGCAATTTTAGGTGTCACTGCGATTAATTCGGCGGGTAATGAAGCGCAGAAATCAGAACTATTAGGAGCCATTGCCAGAGGTGAAATCACTACCGCACTGGCTATAGATGAAAAAATTCATCACGCACCAACGCAGATAAGTATGACTGCAACCAAACGAGAAGGCGGCTATGTTCTTAATGGAGCCAAACGCTTTGTTGCCGATGGGAGCACCGCCGATAAACTGATTGTAGCGGCACGAACAGGGGGCGAGCCCGGAGATATGACTGGTATTAGCCTGTTTGTTGTCGATCGCACAGCTACAGGAATCGGAGTGGATCGGACTGTAATGACCGACACTCGTAACTATGCGGAGATAAGCTTTAATAATGTAGAGGTGGCTGAGTCTGGATTGCTTGGCGCTGAGGGTTATGGTTTTAACGCGCTTAGCGCCACGTTGGACGCTGGAAATATTTATCTTGCAGCAGAGCTGTTAGGTATTGCTCAAGAGACTTTTGATGTGACACTCCAGTACCTTAAAGAGCGCAAACAATTTGGTGTTTTAATTGGTTCATTTCAGGCCCTGCAGCATCGAGCTGCCCATTGGTGGAGTGAGGTTGAGCTCTGTAAATCGGTGGTGCTAAAAGCTTTGCAATCAATCGACGAGGGTGACGATAAGTCACCGGCTCTAGCCAGTATTGCTAAGGCCAAGCTTTGCGAGATTGCCGAGTTAGCAACCAACGAAGCGATTCAGATGCATGGTGGTATTGGCATGACCGATGAATATGATATCGGCTTCTTTATAAAAAGGGCACGATCCGCACAGATTATGTTCGGGGATAATAGTTACCATACAGACCGTTTTGCACTTTTAAGTGGCTACTAGAACAAAAATACATAAACTTTCAGACCATAAGGATAAAAGCAATGGATTTAGGTATTAGTGACAAGGTTAAACCTATACTTGAAGAAGTAAAACATTTTATAGACACAGAGATTTTACCACTTGAGCATGAGTACCACGAGGAAATTTCTAAAGGCGACCGTTGGACCTTTACTGATCGCCAGACAGAAATTTTGGAAGGGCTAAAGAGCAAAGCAAAAGCCAAAAACCTGTGGAATTTCTTTCTTACCCATTTCGAGGGTGGCTATGGTCTTAATACTGTCGAGTATGCTTATATTGCCCAAGAGACTGGCCGCTCGCACCTTGCTCCTGAAGTGTTTAACTGTGCGGCGCCAGATACAGGGAATATGGAAGTGCTAGCGCGCTTTTGCACGGAGGAGCAAAAGGAGACCTGGTTAAAGCCTCTTTTAGCTGGTGAGATTCGCTCTGCCTATGCCATGACAGAGCCTGCTGTGGCCTCATCTGATGCGACTAATATTGCTATGTCCTGTGTCGCCGATGGCGATGAATGGGTCCTCAATGGCGAAAAGATCTGGATCTCTGGTGCTGGTGATCCGAGGTGTAAAATTATGATTGTGATGGTAAACACCAATCCTAATGGCCCTCGTCATGCAAAGCACAGTCAGGTGTTGGTGCCCTTTGATACTCCGGGTGTTAAAAACCTTCGACCTATGCAGATTTATAATATTGACGATGCGCCTCATGGCCACATGCACATGCGCTTTACCGATGTTCGTGTGCCCAAAGAAAATTTGATTCTTGGCGAAGGCCGAGGTTTTGAAGTTGCTCAGGGTCGTTTGGGCCCCGGTCGTATTCATCACTGTATGCGCTCACTGGGTCTGGCCGAAGCTGCGCTTAAATTGATGTGCGAGCGATCTTTGAATCGTGAAGCCTTTGGTCGCCCCCTAGCTAAGCTCGGCGCCAATGCAGACATTATTGCTCAGGCCCGTATTGAGATCGAAATGACCCGTCTGCTCTGTCTTAAAGCAGCCTGGTTAATGGATCATGAAGGCACAGATGCGGCCCAGCCTTTTATCTCAATGATTAAAGTGGCTGCCCCGACTATGGCGCTAAAAATTATTGATGAGGCCATGCAGATGCACGGTGGTATTGGCCTGTCACAGGATACACCTCTGGCAATCTGGTACGGCCAGCAGCGCACCTTGCGTTTTGCTGATGGCCCAGATGCAGTGCATCGTATGGTTATTGCTCGTCGTGAGCTAAACCAGTACCGCTAATCTCAACCCCAATTACAATTGCAGGAGAAGCAATAATGACTATTCGTTATGACGGACAGGTGGCTATAGTAACTGGCTCGGGCAATGGTCTGGGTCGATCGCATGCGGTGGCATTAGCCGCTCGTGGAGCCAAGGTTTTGGTCAATGACTTAGGTGGTTCAGTTAATGGTGACGGAGTCTCTAGTGAGGCAGCGTTGGAAACAGTGGCTATCATTGAAGCATCTGGCGGCGAAGCTATCGCCAACAGTGCTAATGTCGCCAAGATGGATGAAGTTAATGCCATGGTGGCTCAGGCCGTCGAGAAATGGGGTAGAGTTGATATCCTGATTAATAATGCGGGTATTTTACGCGATAAAAGTTTTGTGAAAATGGACATGGCAGACTTCCAGTTAGTTGTTGATGTTCATCTAATGGGCTCTGCTAACTGTTCAAAAGCGGTGTGGGAATTAATGCGTGAGCAGGGTTATGGCCGTATTGTAATGACTACTTCATCCAGCGGCATGTATGGTAACTTTGGTCAGGCAAACTATGGCGCTGCCAAAATGGCTGTAGTTGGTCTGATGAACACCCTGTGTATAGAGGGTGAAAAATACAATGTAAAGGTTAACTGTTTGTCGCCAACTGCCGGCACTCGTATGCTAGAGGGACTTGTTACTGATGAGCATTCGGAACTTATGACTGTTGCATCAGTGACGGCCGGACTGTTAACTCTGTGCGATTCAGAGGCACCGAATCGCTCTATTCTCTGCGCTGGTGCCGGTGGTTATGCGCGCACCCATATCTATGAGACCGATGGTATTTATCTGCCGCCGGAGCAACAGACTCCAGAAAATGTCCGCGCTCAGATTGATGGAATTGACAACCCTGATGGAGAGCAGGTGCTTGTTGGCGGATTCCAGCAGACTAATAAATTTATCGCTAAGGCGGTTGAATATTTCACCAAGAATAATAATTAACAAGGGCAAAATTATGAAAGCGTTAGTCTGTAATGAGTTTGGACCTACCGAAAATTTAGTGCTTGAAGAGCGCTCAGTACCGACACCAGGTAAAGGTGAGATTCTGGTTGACATTAAAGCTGCTGGGGTTAACTTCCCCGATGTCTTAACGGTTCAGGGAAAGTATCAATTTAAACCGGAGCTCCCGTTTATTCCCGGTGCAGAAGTTGCTGGTATTGTAACTGGGGTGGGCGAGGGTGTTGTTAGTCACAAGGTTGGCGACAAGGTTATTTCGACGCTGCAAATTGGCGGTTTTTCTGAGCAATGTGTTGCCTCAGAACACGGTTCCTTCGGTATGGGGGAGACTATGTCTTTTGAGCAGGCCGCTGGTTTTGCGATTACCTATGGTACTTCCTACTACGCATTAAAACAGCAGGCAAATATTCAGCCCGGCGAGACATTGCTGGTATTGGGCGCAGCTGGCGGGGTGGGTATTGCGACCATTCAGATAGCTAAGGCGATGGGTGTAAAGGTTATCGCAGCAGCTAGCTCCGAAGAGAAGTTAGATTTTGCCTGTGAAGCAGGTGCTGATTTACGTATTAATTATTCTGAGGAAAACCTAAAAGATAAGGTTAAAGAACTTACCGGCGGCAAGGGCGCGGATGTGATCTATGACCCTGTTGGCGGTGATTTCTCTGAGCAGGCGTTTAGAGCTATTGCCTGGAATGGACGTTTTCTCGTGATTGGTTTTGCCTCTGGCCCTATCCCTAAAATACCACTTAATCTGTGTTTGCTAAAAGGTGCTTCTCTAGTCGGCGTTTTCTGGGGTGCCTGGGCTGCGAGATCTCCCATGGAGTCGCGTCAAAACTTTGATGAGTTGATCGCTATGATAGATGGCGGCCAGTTTTCTCCGTTGGTGACGGAGGTGTATTCTCTGGATGACTATAAGTCGGCATTTGCGTCTATTTCTGAGCGCAGGGCTAAGGGTAAAGTTATTTTGTCTATGGACTAGTGCCTTGTCAAAGATATGTAAGTGTAAAAGGGGTCTGCATCTGCAGGCCCTTTTTTGTTAGTCGGCGGCAATTGATTAACTGGAGGCAAAGCCTTTAACCATGGAGCCGCCGCCTATAAAAAACCAGAGGCTGGTGACAATGTTTAGGGCTACCCTGATCAGGCTATTGGCATTGTGGGAGTAGTTCAATGCAAAGGTCGATACTGGGTGTGTGCGCTGCTTGGTTTTTTTATGTAGTCCAAGCGTGCTGATGGTTGGCTGAGGGTAGCGGTGGCTATACAATAGGTCAATGCTCCATGGGTGTCTAGCAAACTCCTGTAAATCACTATTACATGTAAATTAACTATGCCTCAAAATGCCTTGGAGATCTTAAACAATCTATATGGTTACAAAAGTTTCCGTGGTGATCAGGCAGAGATTATTGACCATGTGAGTGCTGGTAATAATGCCTTAGTTTTAATGCCAACCGGCGGCGGAAAATCACTGTGTTATCAAATTCCCTCGTTGTTACTGGAGGGTGTAGGTATTATTATTTCACCCTTGATAGCGTTGATGCAGGATCAGGTCGATGCAATGCAACAACTGGGGGTAAGGGCCGCTTTTTTAAACTCTAGTCTCGATCACAGGCAACAGGCTAGCATTGAACAGCAGTTGCTATCAGGGGCTCTAGATCTGCTGTACATCGCGCCAGAGCGACTGATCCAGAACTATACTTTGGATTTGCTAGGCCGCTGCAAGTTGGCACTATTTGCTATTGATGAAGCCCACTGTGTGTCGCAATGGGGTCACGATTTTCGCTCTGACTATCTGTCTTTGAGCCTATTGCAAGAATGCTTTCCCAGCATCCCAAGGATTGCCCTGACTGCCACTGCCGATTTGCGCACCCGCCAAGAAATTATTGAGAGACTGTCACTCATCGATGCAAATGCCTTTATCAGCGGTTTTGATCGTCCCAATATTCGCTATGCAATCGCCAATAAAACAATCGCCAAAAAACAACTGTTGGACTTTTTAAAGCCACGCACTAAAGAAGCGGGCATTATTTACTGTCTGTCGCGTAAAAAAGTCGAAGACACCGCGGCCTGGCTAACCCAGCAGGGTTTTACCGCTTTGCCTTATCATGCCGGTCTGCCAGCGGAATTGCGGCATACTCATCAGAATCGATTTTTGCGCGAAGACGGAGTAATTATTGTAGCCACCATTGCCTTTGGCATGGGCATCGACAAACCGGATGTACGCTTTGTGGCTCATTTGGATCTGCCCAAAAGTATCGAAGCCTATTATCAAGAAACTGGCCGCGCTGGCCGCGATGGACAGCCCGCTGATGCCTGGATGATCTATGGCCTTCAAGATGTGGTGCGGCTGCAACAAATGGCACAAAACTCCGAGGGTGCCGAACAATTTAAACGGGCCGAGCGCCACAAACTGGATGCTATGCTTGGCCTCTGCGAAGTCACCAGTTGTAGGCGCAAAGTATTGCTTAATTATTTTGCTGACCAGGCCCCAGAACAATGCGGCAACTGCGATAATTGTCAGATACCCCCGCAGACTTGGGATGCTACCGAGGCCGCCCAGAAGCTGCTCTCCTGTATTTATCGAACCGGCCAGCGCTTTGGTGCCATGCATGTGATTGATGTATTGCTCGGCAAAGAGACCGAGAAGGTGACGCAACATCAGCATCAGCAACTAAGCACCTTCGGTATAGGCTCAGATATCCACGAGGCCCAGTGGCGCTCAGTGATTCGTCAGCTGGTCGTGCGCGGCTTATTGCGTGTCGACATTGAAGGCTACAGCGCGCTTCAGCTCACAGACCTATGCCGTCCAGTTTTAAAAGGCCGGCAGCCACTGCATTTGCAAATAGAAGAGCTAAAAGCGCCATCCAGAAAAAAGTCAGGAACCAAGTCTACAAACAGACCCCAGATACTCCCTGAAGACAAAGAGCTATGGGATGAACTGCGAGAATGCAGGAAATTTCTGGCGGAAGAATATAATGTACCGCCCTATGTTATCTTTCATGATGCCACCTTAAAAGAGATGCTCGATACCTTGCCCACCTCTACGAGTGAGATGCTGCGCATCAATGGCGTAGGAAACAACAAGTTAGAAAAATATGGCGGTGAGTTTTTAGATATATTACGTCGTTATTCAGGGGCTTAGTTAAGGGCAGATGGTAGCTATGATTATCTGATCAGGGTGCCCTTGGTTGACATGAAATATTAGCAGCAGTTTTTAGGGAAGAGGCTATCGACCATGAGTAGTATTAGCCACAATCATATCTCAGCCTAAAATTGGTTAGCTATAGATGCGCGGCACTCTAGCGGGCATTCTGGTCAGTAGTTCATAGCCGATAGTGCCACAGGCTTGCGCCACTTCATCGACAGATAGGGTTTGGCCCCAAAGTTCGACCGCTGCGCCAATTCTCGCCTCAGGGAGATCGGTAACATCAACCGTGATCATATCCATAGATACGCGACCGACCAATGGACAACGCTGACCATTTACCAGCACAGGAGTACCGTTGGGCGCCTGTCGCGGGTAGCCGTCGCCATAGCCCACAGTAATCGTGGCAATGGTAGATTCACGCTGGGCGGTCCAGTTGCCTGTGTAACCAACAGATTCTCCGGCGGCAATGCTTCGCACTGAGATCACTGCAGACTCAAAAGACATAACTGCTTGTAATTGATCTGCATTTTTTTGAGCTACCCTGAATGGCGAGCCACCATAGAGCATATAACCGGGACGTTGCCAGTCGCGCTGGGCCTGTGGCCAAGCTAAAATTGCGGCGGAGTTTGCCAAACTGGATAGGGCGTTCGGGTCACTGGGCATGCAGGCATCAAAGCATTCTATTTGTTTATCGGTGGTCTGCTTCTCGAGGTCATCGGCACAGGCAAAGTGGGAGCTAACCACGATCTGCTCGCTGACATTGCGACTTGCCTTCAGAGCTTTATAAACATCTGCAATATCTTCAGGTTGGAAGCCTAAGCGATGCATACCAGTGTCTACCCCAAGCCAAACATCCACTGGGTGTGAGATATTAGCAGTTAAAATAGCATCTTTTTGTGGATGATTTTCTACCATCAGCCAAAATCTATGTTGGGCGGCAATGGCGACTTCATCGCTACTAAATGTACCTTCTAGCAATAGGATTGGATTGGAAATACCTGCGGCACGAAGATTGAGAGCTTCTTCGATACAGGCGACACCAAACGCCGGCGCAATATCGGACAGAGCCTCAGCTACTTCAATCGCACCATGGCCGTAGGCATTAGCTTTTACCATGGCAATAGTTTTTGATTGTGGCGCCAGTGACTGCGCTAATTGAAAGTTATGGTGCAGTGCCTGCAGGTCAATAGTTGCCTTGGTAGGTCTGGACATGCTCTGGTTGCCTAATTTGTTTCTTTGGTTATTAAACTTCAGTAGTTAAACTTACCAGCAGAGTATAGAGCCTGAGCGGCAAGCCATACATCGCCGACTTTACCGTCGCCAACCGCAACGCCATCGATCTCTATTACTGGGGCAATTTCTTTTGAGGAACTGGTGATCCAGACTTCATCTGCACTGGTTACTTCGTCCATGGTGACTACGCGCTCCTCGACAGCAATAGAGCCGTCTCTGCGCAGTATGTCGAGAACAATATGTCGGGTAATGCCGGCCAATAATTGATTGTCTAATGGAGGTGTAATAACAGTACCATTTTTGACAATAAATGCATTGCAGGCACTGGCTTCGGTGAGTTCATTATTGGCATTGAACAGAATTGTTTCATCGTGGCCGTTTTCATAGCCCTGCTGAAAATGAAGTACATTGCCAAGCAGAGCAGTAGATTTAATCTGGCAGCGCTCCCAGCGAAGATCTCGAGCGCTAGATACTCTGTAACTGTTGGCTCGAGCTTTATCTGCTACTGGCGGTGGCGGAATATCAAAAGCAAAGGCAAATACGGTAGGCGCAATATTCACTGGAAAACCATGAAACCTCCTGCTGTCTGCGCCTCGACTTACATGTAAATAGATACCTAGGTTGCCTGCACCATTTTCATTGATAAGGCGGTTACACAGTTCAGCCCAGTCAGTCTCAGACCAGTCTAGATTAATTCCCACCGCAGCCAAGCCATCTTGCATTCGCGCAATATGTGGAGCAAAGCCAACCATGTTTCCAGCATAGGAGGGCACTACCTCATAAATACCATCACCAAATAAAAACCCTCTATCCATGGGGGATATTTTGGCCTCCTCCAGCGGTAAATAGGTGCCATCTAAAAATGCAATACTCATATTGTTGCCTTAAAAAAGTGGCTCAAATGGTAGCAGTGAGATGATGTATACACAAAGTAAATTAGCCTGATAATCACTACCTTTTTTATTCTATTCAACAGAAAATCTCGCTAAACATTGTTAATTCAGAATAATTTCCTGTTGTAGTGATTTTTGTATTATTTTTTTCAGCTCATCAATCAGTTGCTCGCTAATGTCAGCGTTTAATCCATCTTCGGTCAAGGTGTTTTGTCTAGTCACGCCATCGACGCTGCCGCGCTCGGAGAGGTAGCCTAAAATGGCTAAATTATCCCATTCGGCAAGCATATCTGTTCCTGAGATAACGGATAGCATTGCCAGTAATCCATGGGCTCCCCAGTTGGATACATCGGCAATTAACAGTTCATCACAGCGAGTAGCCGACGATATTATATCAAGATCTTTTAGACTATCTGTAATATTGCCCATACCAATTTCATTGCCTCCATCACCTATAGCTATGGTTGGGCAGTTGGCCAGATTAAGGAAATAATCAAAACTGGCACAGCGCGCACTAATGTTTTCACCACGCATATTGTAATAATTACCATCGGCCGCCATGCCGGGGCGTTCGATTGAGATAACTAAATTCGGCTGGTATTCATTGATCGCCAGCTGTGCTTCACGAACACTTATTTGCGGTTCACCTACGGTGATTTTGTGTACACGAAAATCATCATTTATGACATCTGCCAATGGAGCACCACATACTATTATGGGGGTTGCACCTAGAGACTCTAATGCTCGGTAAAGTGCTATTGCGCCAACCGGACCGTCGGTTTCATAGGTATGGTTAACTGGGAAGCCGGTACCAATTAAGACATGGCCGCTAATATTGTGCAGCATCTGAGCGGCGCGATAATAGTAGCCTGGACTCAACGCAGCTTGCAGAGTTTGCATGTGGCGCAGATTGCGTGCGGTGAGCAAATCCTCGATCTGCTGGCTGATACGTAGATAACTCATTTAGCGACTAATTGTAGTTGAGTACTATTGAATTTATGCTCATATAACGCGAGCAAGTTATGTGCCTGATCCATGCTAATAGTTTCAAAATTAACTATGCCACCGGGCACAAGCTGCGCGAGCGCGCCTATGTCCAGCGAGAATACTGACCCCAGCTTGGGATAGCCACCAATGGTTTGGCGGTCATTGAGTAAAATGATGGGTTGGCCATCTGCGGGTACTTGAATAGCGCCCATACATATACCTTCAGACAGAATACCATCGATACTCGGGGCTATATTGGCACCCTCAAGGCGATAGCCCATGCGGTCGCTGCTTGCGCTTACCTTATAGTGCGAGGTAAAGAATAATTGCTTTTGTAGGCTGGTAAAGGCGTTTTGTTGATAGCCTAGTACCACTCTTAAAAGAGCACTGTTACCAGTATAATCGGGCACAAGATGAGGGGGTATTCTGTGATCAAGTAGGTGTTTCTTTAACTGGTGACAGGGGAGTAGTTGGCCAGCTTGTAATTGGCTGCCATCTTGGCATAGTCCGCCCAGAGATTCACGGTGCACTGTTGACGCGCTGTTAAAAATTGGCGCAATCGCAAAACCTCCGGCAACAGCCAGATAGCCGCGACTGCCCGCTGTGGCGAAACCAAGTTCAATTCTATCACCTGGATTTACCCCATGAGTTTGCCATAGTGCTACGGGTTTTTTGTTAATCATCAACGGTATCTTAGCGCCAGTTAATGCGATCGTTGTTTTAACCAATGACTCTAATATCAAGCCACCAATAGTCACTTCAATAACACTAACGGACTGGTCATTGCCACACAGACGATTTGCCCAACGAAAGGCATTACAGTCCAAAGGCCCCCCCGTTGTTAAGCCTATGCCGTGCATACCAAATCGCCCGCTGTCTTGAGGTAGGCTGAGGATCCCGGGTTGAAGAACTCTTAGACCGCTCATAGTTCCCCACCCAGATCTAGAAACTGTTGTTTATCTATGGCTGTAAAGCGCACGCGATCACCAACTTGAATCGGCATGTTGGGTGTGGCATGCGGATCAAACATACGCTTTGGACACAGGCCAATCAGATTCCAGCCCCCGGGGGACTGTGCGGGATAGACGGCAGTTTGGCGGTCGGCTATCGCAACAGCGCCGCGGGGCACCTTCGGTCTTGGTGTGGCAAGTCTGGGAGTTGCAATACGTGGATCCACTTCACCCAGATAGGCAAAGCCAGGAGCAAAGCCTATGGCATACACACGGTATTCAGTCTGCTGATGTATGCTAATAACTTGCTCTGTGGTGAGTCCTGCCCTGTCCGCTAATGCCTGTAGGTCCGGTCCTGCTTCGACACCATAGTAGACCGGCAGGCTAACTAATGAGCCCTCTGTTTGACGGTTATGGGCGGTTAGATTACTCAGAGTCTGGCGAATAGCAGCACGAACAGCATAGTGATCAGTTTGCAGAGGATTGTAGATGACCAGCAATGAGCCATAGGATGGCACTAGATCAATCAATACCTGAGCAATAGAGTCGCGTAACTGTTGGGCAGTTTGAGCAATATGCGCGGCGATGGTCGGAGTTGGTTTGTCGGCAAAGTAAACAATGAGTGAGTTCTCTCCGGCAATGGAGATTGTGTATTGTTGGTCAGTCATGAGTTGACAAGTTGGCGAATCTCTTCGATTGCACTAACCCCTTCGAGATTGTCGCCATGCACACAGAGTGAATCAGCCTGTAGCTCTAGCCTATGGCCGCTGACAGTGGTGACGCTACTGTCATTTTTTAGCTGAGCTACTTGAGCGAGCATTTTTTCTCTACTGTGCACCGCACCTTCTTTAGCCCTTGATAACAGTGCTCCATTGTCGTCATAACAACGATCAGCGAAGGCTTCAAACATAACTTCGAGGCCAAACATTTCGGCCTCTTGGCGATGTGTCTCAGCCTCCGGAGTTGCTTGTAGCATAAAAGCCAGAGGTAAATGTGATCCGGCGATTGCCTCCATAATTGCACTTCGAATATGGCCATTAGCCATCATGTCGTTATACAGGGCCCCATGGGGTTTGACATAGGTGATAGGCGTATCAATATTTTCTGCCATGCCCGCCAGCGCGGCTATTTGGTACTCAACTATGGCAATAATTTCTGTGGCCGGGAGTTTCATCGAACGACGACCAAAGCCAGCAAGGTCTGGGTAGCTAGGATGTGCGCCAACCATAACATTATGGCGCTTGGCAGAGAGCAGCGTGTTCTTTATCACGATTGGATCGCCGGCATGAAAACCGCAGGCTATGTTTGCCTGGTCAATAAATGGCATTACTTGATCATCGAGGCCCATTTTCCAAGCGCCGAAGCTTTCGCCGAGATCACAATTTAAACGTAATGACATATTATTTCCTTAACGGTTATTTTTGTAATATTTTTAATCTGTTGCAATTGTTCTGGGTAACTCGCAGCCTTGTTTGTGGCCGCAGGAAGTAGGTGGTATCAATTCACAGCCAGGTCACTATTCTTCATATCAGTTACCAGCATGCATCCTGGACTGTGGGTAATGCAAAAGGGCAGCTTGGCCGCTTCGATTGCCACCTGCGGTGTCACTCCACAGGCCCAAAATAAAGGATGCTCACCTTTTTTAATAGTTACCGCATCGCCATAGTCAGGTTGAGCAATATCTGTAACCCCAATATCTTGCGGATTGGCATAGTGGATTGGTTCGCCATGGACTGCGGGGAACCGCGCACATATTTCTGCAGCACGGAGGGCGTCAGCCGGGACGAAGGGGCGCATACTGACAACCATTTTGCCACCAAAGGGTCCGGCGGGAACGCAGTCGATGTCAGTGATATACATCGGCACATTTCGCTCCTCGGTAACATTGCGAACCTCTAGGCCATTGGCTAATAGTGCTTCTTCAAATGAAAATGAGCAGCCGAGTAAGAAAGCCACCAGATCATCACGCCAAAGTGATGAGATATCATTTACCTCGCTGGTCACAAGGCCATTTTCAAACACTTTGTATCTCGGGATATCGGTGCGAATATCTAGATCAGCACCAAGCTTAGCGATATTGCCTTCACCTGGTTCCGACATAGCGATTAGAGGGCAGGACTTGGGGTTTAATTCACAAAATTCTAAAAAGTCGGCGGCATTTTCGGCCGGTAAAATAACCAAATTACACTGTACAAACCCCTGACAAAATCCAGAGGTATTGCCCTGATGTTCGCCACTGCGGATTAATTGACGCAACTGCTCTGGGGACTGCTCGATATTTTTTGACATCTATCTTCCCTCCGTTCTACCCACTATCGACTAGATTCTAGCAGAACCTTGGGGCAGGCTGCACTAGACCTGAAGTGGTAGAGGTACTATTGCATTGTCAGGCTCATCTGCACTTAGATATCGACCTATATTAGCACCATGTCAGGCAGAATCGTTGCTACAGGAGGGCGCAATGACCCTGAACAGACTGCAGCATTTGAGGAATGGTTAAAAGGGTGGGTTTCTAGGGCGGCTATAATTGAGCGCCCTAGTTAACTAAGGTTCGAAGTTTTCGATACGCCTTGCAAATCATTTAACAACGCTATTGGCAATAAAGTCATGCAGCTCATCCATCGCTATGTGTTGGTTTTCTGATTCCCGACGATTGCGATATTCAACAGTGCCTCCCTCAAGTCCTCTGTCTCCAATTACGATGCGATGAGGGATACCAATTAGTTCGATATCGGCGAGCATACCGCCCAGGCGCGCCTTGGGTTCGTCCATGAATAAAACCTCATAACCTGCAGTACTAAGTTTTTTATACAAGGCTTCGCAGGTAGCCCTAACTCGCTCGGACTTGTGCATATTGATCGGCACAAGCGCTATTTGAAAAGGAGCGATTGCATCGGGCCAAATAATGCCATTGTCATCATTATTCTGCTCAATAGCTGCGGCTACTATGCGGCTAACGCCAATGCCATAACAGCCCATACTCATAAATTGCTCTTTGCCATTTTCATCCAGCACCGTAGCTTTCATAGCCTCACTGTATTTGGTACCGAGTTGGAAAATATGTCCCACTTCAATTCCCCGCTTAATTTCAAGCACGCCTTTGCCATCTGGGCTCGCATCACCAGCTACCACATTGCGAATATCAGCAATCCTGAATTCCCCGCAGTCACGACTCCAGTTGACCCCAGTTAGATGGTAGCCGTCTCGGTTAGCGCCACAGACAAAGTCACTAAGCTGAGCGGCACTGTGATCTACAACCGTAGGTAGATCTAGGTTAACTGGACCCAGTGAGCCAGGTGAACAGTTTAATGTGGCCTTTATCTGCGCCTCAGTGGCAAAGGTGATCTCTGTTTTGAGTCCGAGAGCGTGTTGGGCTTTGACTTCATTGAGATCATGATCGCCACGCACCATTAGGCCATAGAGTTGCGTTGTCCCCTCATTGGTGTCAGCGCTAACAATCAGCGCTTTTAATGTATTTGATGAGTCGGTACCCATAAAATCGCACAGTTCAGAGATTGTGTGAACCCCTGGAGTCGCGAGTTCAGCCATCTCTGCGGTTGCTGAAGCCGCACTTCCCTTAGGTGCCATGGCCTCGGCTTTTTCGATATTGGCGGCATAGTCACTTTCTGAGGAGAACACAATGGCATCTTCGCCTGACTCTGCAAGTACATGAAATTCATGTGAGTGGCTGCCACCAATACTACCTGTATCGGCAAGGACTGCGCGGAATACAAGGCCTGTGCGTTCGAATATGCAGGAATAGGTTTCAAACATTTTGTCGTAAGTCTGCTGTAATGATTCAGCATTTTCATGGAAAGAGTACGCATCTTTCATGCAAAATTCTCTGGTGCGCATGACGCCAAAGCGTGGGCGGCGCTCATCGCGAAATTTAGTTTGTATCTGATAGAAATTAGCCGGCAACTGCTTATAGCTGTTAATTTCGTTGCGGATAATATCGGTGATCACTTCCTCATGGGTAGGGCCTAGGCAGAAATCACGATCATGACGATCTTTAATGCGCAACAGTTCAGGTCCGAACTGACCCCAGCGGCCCGACTCTTCCCACAGATCGGCTGGCTGTACCACAGGCATCATTAATTCCAGAGCACCTGCGCGGTCCATCTCTTCGCGAACTATGGCTTCTACCTTGCGGAATACTCGTAGCCCCATTGGCAACCAAGAATAAAGGCCTGAGGCGACTTTGCGAATCATACCTGCGCGCAGCATCAGTTTATGACTGATTACCTCGGCATCGGCGGGAGATTCTTTTTTGGTGGTAAGCAGGTATTGGCTGGCGCGCATGGTTTCTTTTACACTATTGGTTGTGTGAGTTTAAAGCGGGCATTTTACGGTGCCTTTCGGTCGCGGTACAGGGCAAAGACAAAATAGTGAAAGCAGATGTTTCAACTACATGACAGATTAAAGGCAGATACGTTGTTAGTGGGGGAGTTTCCTCTGAGTCTGCTGTTATTGAGTAAAGATGCTAACTATCCTTGGACTATTCTAGTGCCCAGGTGCGCCGATATAGAAGAGATCTATCAGCTCAGTGGTAGCGATCGTCATCAGCTACTCCATGAGTCGTGCCTATTGGCAGAGGCAATGCACACTCTCTACAGCCCAGACAAACTAAATATTGCAACCATAGGAAATAAAGTACCTCAGTTACATATGCACCATGTTGCCAGAACCACTACTGATGCGGCCTGGCCTGGGCCTGTCTGGGGTGCTGTGCCAGCGATCAGTTACAGTGACAGCCAACTACTAGCTGTTGTGTCAGCTTTGCAAACCCAGTTAGGGAGTGATCTTTCAGCTACCTGTGATTATGTTAACCCTGCTTAGTTGGCCATATCCTTTAGACCTTTGAGCGCATAGACCTTTACGGCGGTAACAGCAGGCTTTGCCTTGAAGGTAGTCTCTTTGCCGGTAAATGGGTTAATGCCCGTACGCGCTTTTGTGGCGGGCTTTTTCACAGTGATTATCTTTATCAAGCCAGCGAGAATAAACTCGCCCACCGCAGTCTTTTTCACATGGCGATGCACCAGCAGCGATAGTTCGTCTAGAACCGCGCTGATTTGCCTCCGATTGAGGCCAGTATTAATGGCTAGTTCATTGACAATCTCGGTCTTGCGGAAGCGCTCGGATACGGCAGCAGACTCGCGAATTGGAGTAACTGCTGTGGCGCCGACAACTTTATTTTTTATTGGCGCATTTGTCTTTACAATGCCTTTTGATGGGGCCATTTTATAATCCTTTATAATTTGGTTATCCAGTTAACGTCAATCCTGATTTACCGCGAGTGGTCTGATCAGTACCTTGATTTATAGCCCTTGATTTGCTGGAGCGCCATGAATAAGAGATGTTTTTGTGATTTTTTTAATCTCGGGCTATTCACAGTGGTTTATTTAGCATTCGCCTGCCGCAAAGGCTGATGTATAATGCGGCGTTTTTTAGCCCCAAGGCCGAGGTTTGGACACTATGCCAATTTATGAGTACCGCTGTAAGGCCTGTGGCCACGAGCTTGAAGCATTGCAGAAAATGAATGACGATCCGTTAACGCAATGTCCTCAATGTACTCAACCTGAGTTGCATAAGCAGATATCGGCAGCAGGGTTTCGACTCAGTGGCGGGGGATGGTACGAAACCGACTTTAAAAGCGGTAAGAAAAAGAATCTCAGCGAAGCCAATAACGCCGCCAAGACCTCTGGTGATAATAAGGCGACACCAGCGGCCACGACGGAATAAAGTAACGCACCTATGGTGCATTTTAAACTACAGAGCAGGAAAAAATTACTGATGTATCGGACTACCTATTGCGGACTGGTTAGAAGCACCAATATTGATGAACAGATTACCCTCTGCGGCTGGGTTGATCGTCGTCGTGATCATGGGGGTGTTATATTTCTCGATCTGCGAGACCGAGAGGGCGTTGTTCAGGTAGTTTTTGATTCTGATGCCGGTGAGTTTTTCGAGCAGGCCGACAAAGTTCGCTCTGAGTATGTATTGAGGGTTACAGGTAGGGTTCGCGCGCGCAGTGAGGCGACTGTAAATCCAAATATGGATACTGGTGAAATTGAAGTCTACGGCATTGAGCTAGATATTTTAAACGCTGCAGTCACCCCGCCATTTCAGTTAGACGACCACATTACCGTAGGTGAAGATGTGCGTCTGAAATATCGTTACATGGATTTGCGTCGCAGCCAGATGCAAAACAGCCTGCGATTTCGCTCTAAGATTACCTCTAGCATACGTAACTATCTTGTAAATGATGGTTTCCTGGATATTGAGACCCCAATAATGACCCGTGCCACACCAGAGGGCGCGCGAGATTATTTGATCCCATCGCGTACCCATCCGGGGCAGTTTTTTGCTATGCCGCAATCACCTCAGTTATTTAAGCAGATGCTAATGATAGCTGGCTTTGATCGCTACTATCAGATAGCTAAGTGTTTTCGCGATGAAGATCTGCGTGCTGATCGTCAGCCAGAATTTACTCAGATTGATATAGAAGCTTCGTTTATTGATGAGCAGGACATCATGGCGACCACGGAAAATATGATTCGTGGCATATTTGAAGAGCATATGGGCGTTGAATTTGATGCATTTCCACGAATGACCTATGCAGATGCGATGGCCAAGTACGGTTCGGACAAGCCAGATTTGCGCATTCCCTTGGAACTGGTCGAAATCAAAGATCTACTTAAAGATATTGAATTTAAGGTATTTGCTGGTCCGGCTAATGACCCAACCTGCCGCGTCACCGCCCTAAGGGTACCAGGTGGTGTAGAGATATCGCGCAAGCAGATAGACGATTACACAAAGTTTGTTGGTATTTATGGTGCCAAGGGTTTGGCTTGGATAAAGGTAAATGCCATTGAGACAGGTATAGAGGGACTTCAGTCACCGATTATTAAGTTCCTCGGTGATGCAGTAACAATGAATATTATGCAGCGACTGAATGCGCAAAATGGCGATATTGTCTTCTTTGGCGCAGACCAGGCACAGGTGGTGTCCGAAGCGCTGGGTGCACTGCGTTGCAAAATCGGTGAAGACTTAAATCTCTACACCAGAGAATGGGCACCGTTGTGGGTGGTTGATTTCCCCATGTTCGAAACCACCTCTGATGGCGGCCTAACCCCATTGCACCATCCTTTTACCGCACCCTCGTGCTCGATTGAAGAGTTGCAGGCAGATCCGGCAAAAGCTCTTTCCCGCGCCTATGATATGGTCCTCAATGGCTGTGAGTTGGGTGGTGGCTCTATTCGTATCCACGACCAGGTCATGCAGGCAGCAGTATTCGATGTGTTAAAGATATCGGTTGAAGAGCAACGGGAGAAGTTTGGCTTTCTACTTGATGCCCTGCAGTATGGTGCCCCGCCTCATGGTGGTTTAGCCTTTGGCTTGGATAGGCTGATTATGCTTATGGTGGGTACCGACAGTATTCGCGATGTTATCGCATTTCCGAAAACCCAGTCTGCGGCCTGTCTGTTAACAGATGCGCCCTCTGCTGTGGATTCAACTCAGTTACGAGATTTGAATATTCGGCTGCGTAAAAAAGAAGATTAGAGCCTTTTAAGTGTTAAAAACAGTAAGTTGTTAAACGATAGAAACATTCACTCAAACGAGTAATCAAAAGAGGAAATACCGATGAAAGTTATAAAGAAAACTAAAGAATATACCGTTTACCAAAAAACCTCTGGCCGATACGCGGTCAAGAACGCTAGTAAAAACTGGGTAAATGCTGACGAAAAAGTTGCTATTTTACTGGCAGAAGGTCTCATCAAAGCAGTTGCTGTTGCGCCAGTTCCTGATGAAGTAGTTGAAGAAACTAGTGAAACTGCTACTCCCGTTGTGGAGGAGGCTCCGGCGGAAGAAACCCCGGTAGCAGAGGAAGCCCCGGCACCAGAAGAACCAACCCCTGCGGTAGAGGAGGCTCCGGCAGAAGAAACCCCGGTAGCAGAAGAAGCGGCTCCGGCAGCAGAAGAAGCAGCGCCTGCGGTAGAGGCCGCTCCAGCGGCCGAAGAAGCGGCTCCTGCTGCAGAGGAAGCTCCGGCAGCAGAAGAGGCAACGCCTGTGGTAGAGGAGGCTCCGGCGGCCGAAGAATCGGCTCCCGCTGTAGAGGAAAAGCCCAAGGCAAAAGCTAAACCTAAAGCCAAACCTAAGGAAAAAGCTGCTCCTAAAGCTAAAGCTAAAGCTAAAGCTAAGCCGAAAGCAGCACCTAAAAAAGCGCCAGCTAAAAAAGACGCCTAATACACCGCCTAATGGTGGCCTTTTATGAGCCCTCAGTATTGGCTACTGAGGGCTTTTTTATGGGCGTTTAAAGTTAATATTGTACCTATCTGTATGGCTAAGGTCGGGTTGCTTGATGTGATTTGCAACAGGTAAAGAGGTTGACTCTTTTAGCGTCCATTGCAACACTCCCTGACAAATCGGAGCTCAATTAATTAAATGACACGAATAATAGGTATTGATCCAGGATCAAGGCGCACCGGCTACGGCATCATCGATATGGTGGGCAGTAAAATTAACTATGTGACCAGTGGTATTATTCGTCTGCCGGAAAAGTCTCTTCCTCAGCGCTTACATATTATCTTTGATGGGGTGAGCCAAATTATTGGCCAGTACAAGCCCAAACATATGGGGATCGAAGAGGTCTTTTTAGCTCACAACCCGAGTTCAGCGCTTAAATTAGGGCAGGCGCGGGGCGCTGCAATAGTTGCAGCGGGGAATGCCGGTCTAGATGTTGGAGAATACTCAGCGCGCAGTGTTAAATTAGCCGTAGTGGGCACCGGTAGTGCCGATAAGTCTCAGGTAAAGATGATGATTGTGCAGTTACTGCGGCTCTCGGAAGCGCCCACAGAAGATGCCGCAGATGCGCTGGCAGTAGCTATTTGTCATGGTCATAGCCTAGGGACTCAGTCTGCATTGGCCCAGTCTGGTGTCAAAGGCTATGCTCGTGGCCGACTGAAATAAGCAATAACAACATCGTTTTAATAACAGAGACAGTTAGACCATGATCGGACGACTCCAAGGCGTAGTAATAGACAAGCAGGCACCGGACCTACTGGTTGATGTTCAAGGTGTTGGCTACGAAGTACTGGTCTCATTGAGTACTTTTTTTGCCGTTCCTGACAAGGGTGAGACGGTTATATTGCATACCCATTTTGTGGTGCGCGAAGATGTTCAACAGTTATACGGTTTTGCGCAACTCGCCGAAAGAACAATGTTTCGTCATCTAATTAAGGTGAACGGGGTAGGGCCAAAGATGGCTCTGGCAATTCTGTCTGGGATGTCTGCGAGTGAGTTCGCTATCTGTGTACATAACAATGATGTCGGTACTCTGGTCAAGTTGCCAGGGGTGGGCAAAAAGACAGCCGAGCGGCTAGTGATTGAAATGCGCGATCGAGTTGGCGATATTGATGGGGAGGTTACCTCTGGTGGCGCTGTGACTCCAAAGCCAGATTTAACGCAGGAGGCGGAAAGTGCATTAATTGCATTGGGTTACAAACCTCAGGATGCGGCTAAGATGGTAAGTCGAGCGGCTGGAGATGATATCTCTAGCGCTGAACAGTTGATTAGAGCCGCCCTAAAGAGCATGGTGTCTAAGTAGCAAGCCAGTAAAGCTAGTGATAATTTAAAGCCATCAAGGTATGCTTACAGACAAACTTGAGATGGCGCCCGATGATAGAACCTGATCGACTTATTTCCGCAGATATTTCCGTTAGTGAAGAGCGCTTTGATCGCGCGCTTCGACCTATTTCGCTGGCTGACTATGTTGGCCAACCGGTGGTTAAAGAGCAGTTGCATATTTTTATTGAAGCGGCGCGCAAGCGCGCGGAACCCCTTGACCATACCCTAGTTTTTGGCCCCCCAGGTTTGGGAAAAACCACACTCGCGCATATTATTGCCAACGAGATGCAGGTCGACCTAAAAACCACCTCGGGCCCAGTATTGGAGAAGGCAGGCGATCTTGCGGCGCTACTCACTAATCTCGAAGCTGGCGATGTACTATTTATTGATGAAATTCATCGTTTAAGCCCCGTTGTCGAGGAAATCCTCTACCCTGCACTAGAAGATTATCAGTTAGATATTGTTATTGGTGAGGGCCCAGCGGCCCGTTCCATTAAGTTGGATTTGCCGCCCTTCACCCTGGTTGGCGCAACCACTAGAGCCGGGTTGCTAACATCACCTTTGCGTGATCGCTTTGGTATTGTGCAACGATTAGAATTCTACTCGGTTGCTGATCTTACCAGTATTGTTACTCGCGCAGCCTCTATTTTAGAGGTTTCCATAGATGCCGGCGGCGCTAAAGAAGTCGCCTGTCGTTCCCGTGGTACGCCGCGAATTGCCAATCGGCTGTTGCGCCGAGTACGAGATTACGCCGAGGTGAAAGGCGACGGCAGTATCACTGCTGATATCGCTGATGCTGCGCTAAATATGCTCAATGTGGATGAAAGTGGTTTTGATCACATGGACAGACGCCTGTTGCTGATGCTGATGGAAAAGTTTGATGGTGGCCCAGTGGGAGTGGACAGCCTAGCAGCCGCCCTGAGCGAAGAGCGAGGGACCATTGAAGATGTCCTAGAACCCTACCTGATTCAACAGGGGTATCTGATGCGTACCTCAAGAGGGCGCATGGCAACCCGCATGGCCTATGAACATTTTGGTTTAAAAAGTCCCAAGCGGCCGCAAGAACAGATGGATGCGCTAGATGATTGATTATCGTCTACCGATTCGAGTCTATGTTGAAGATACAGACGCCGGTGGCATTGTGTTTTACGCCAATTATTTAAAATTCATGGAAAGGGCGCGTACTGAATTAATGCGAAGTCTAGGTTTTGATAAGCCAGCCTTGTTTGGTGGTCTGCAATTTGTCGTGCACGAAGTAGCGGTCAAGTATCATAGCCCTGCGACTCTAGATGATGAAATAGTAGTAACAGCGGTGCTCAGTAAGGCCACAAGAGTTACCTTTGAAATGACCCAACAGGTGTTACGAGGGGACGAATTACTGGTTGAGGGGAGTGTTAAAGTGGCCTGTATAGATGTGCAGAGCAAACGTCCGAAGGGCATGCCAAAAGACATGTATACAATCTTAAATAGCCAACTTGGCTGAACTTGGAGTTTATGCTGGTGAATGAAGAAAACCTGTCCATAGTAGCGCTTATTACCAATGCCAGTTTGCTGGTGCAATTGGTCATGGCCACCTTATTCCTGATGTCAGTGCTGTCGTGGATCATGATTGTCCAGCGTGCATTGTTTTTAAACGGTGCTCTGCGCAGTTTTAGAGAGTTTGAAGATACCTTTTGGTCGGGTATAGATTTGAACCAGCTCTATCAGGATCTGAATGATCAAACTCAAGAACAGGGCCCAGTGGATGGTATTGAAAATGTTTTTCATGCTGGGTTTCGTGAATTTAACCGGCTAGCGCAGACTGACAAAGCAGACCCTGATGCGGTGATGGAAGGTACTGACCGCGCTATGCGGGTAGCACTTTCACGGGAAGAGGAAAAACTTAGCACCAATCTACCCTTTTTGGCTAGTGTTGCCTCCGTAAGCCCCTACATAGGCCTGTTTGGTACAGTTTGGGGCATTATGAATTCCTTCCGTGGCCTTGCGATGGTGCAACAGGCCACATTGGCAACCGTGGCTCCGGGTATCTCTGAGGCGTTAATTGCAACAGCTATGGGGCTCTTTGCCGCCATTCCTGCCGTCATCGCCTACAATCGCTACGCCGCTCAGGTTGAGGTAATCAATGGCAATTATGAGACTTTTTCGGACGAGTTTTCTAGCATCTTGCACCGCCAAGTCCACTCGCGCTAATTTGCGCTTAAGATTCTGAGGCCGAATTTGTGAAGCACAGAAAAGCAAAACGTAAGCTAGTCGCTGAGATCAATGTCGTTCCCTACATTGATGTGACCTTGGTATTACTCGTGGTATTTATGATTACCGCACCGCTTTTAATGCAGGGGGTTAAGGTTGAGTTGCCAGATGCCAACTCTGCGCCTATGGATACCAAGGATCAGGAACCGTTTATTGTGTCCATTAAGGCCGATGGCAGTTATTGGATAGATATTAAAGGTGCCAATGAAGCCAGAGCACTTTCCGTGATTAAAGATAGAGTTGCCAAAGTGCTACGGCAAAAGCCTAAAACACCTATATTGGTTTGGGGCGACAGCTCTGTAGACTATGGTGTGGTGGTCAATTTAATGAGTGAACTACAGTTGGCTGGGGCGCCAGCAGTGGGACTGGTAACGGAGCCTCCCAGTCGCTGATATGGGTAACTTCCTTAGCTATGCAGCCGCCGTTTTAGTCAGTATTGCAGTGCATGTGTTGGTGGTAGGCGCTCTGCTAGTTAACTGGCAACCAACGACTGAGCGGATAGTTATGCAGCCACAATTTATCGAGGCTAAGCTAGTTGAATTGGCGCCAAAGAAAAAACGTCAGATAGACAGGCCTGTCAAACCCAAGATAGATCCAGCGAGAAAAAAACGAGAGGCCGACCAGCGTCGCGCGGTACAAAAGCAAAAGGCTGCTGCCCTCAAGAGACAGCAAGAACAGGCATTAAAAGCTGAAGCATTAGAGAAAAAGCAAGCGGCAGAAGCGGAGCGTAAGCGTATTGCAACTGAATTTGCTAAAACCTTGGCTGAAGAAGAGGCTCAGATTAATGCCCAAGAGGATGATCGCATTGCCAATAGCTATCGTCAGGTCATTCAGCAGAGGCTCTCTGAGAACTGGAGTAGGCCGCCCAGTGCCAGGCGTGATATGGAGACAGTGATTCGCATGCAGTTGGTTCCTACCGGCCGAGTAGTAGGGGTCACAGTGTTGCTATCAAGTGGTGATATAGCCTTTGATCGCTCGGTGGAGCAGGCGGCGTTTAAGGCAGAGCAGTTTTTTGAATTACAGCAGATGGCGCCAGAGATGTTTGAGCGGCGCTTCCGTGAGGTAGATGTTGCCTTTAGTCCGCGAGATCTACGTCTTTAGATAATGGAGAAATCACATTGAGCCGGATAAACAGAATTTGCATCTTGCTATTGCTGGCACTGCCTAGTAGCGCATGGAGTGAGTTGGTGATTAGAGTGACCCAGGGTAATGACAAGCCGACAATTGTTGCCATATCACCAATAGCCTTAAATGGCATTCAGATAAAAGAGGATATAGGAAGAATTGTCGAAGCAGACTTAAAGCGAAGCGGATTATTTTCCGCGATTCCGCGTCGCGATATGCTGGCTTTTCCCGCCTTTAGCAAAGATGTTTATTATCGCGACTGGCGTATGCTAGGAGCAGAATACCTAGTTGTAGGGTCAATGGCTCTCATAGAGGAAGATCGTTATCGGCTAGATTTCAGCCTACTCAATGTGACCGCGCAGAAGACCGAATTCAATCATCGGGTCAGTGGCACCAAAAGTCAGATGCGGGACCTAGCCCATCTGATCAGTGACAAAATTTATCAAGAAATTACGGGTATTCGAGGCGCATTTTCAACCCGTTTGGCCTACGTGACCGCTAATCTTGAGAACGGTAAATATGTATACCGCCTCCATGTGTCCGATGCCGATGGTGCCAGAGAGAAATTAATGCTTGAATCCCCAGAGCCTATTATGTCTCCATCATGGTCTCCCAACGGAAAAGAGCTGGCTTACGTCTCTTTTGAGACTGGCCGCCCGGCGATCTTTCGTCAGAATTTAGTTAATGCGTCTCGGCAGCAGCTGACCGATTTTAGTGGTCTCAATGGGGCACCCTCCTGGTCACCAGATGGAAAAAAAATGGCTTTGGTGCTGAGTAAAGACGGCAACCCCGAAATTTATATGCTGGATTTACAGAGTAACAAGTTCACTCGTTTGACACGTCATTTCGCTATCGATACTGAGCCGACCTGGATGCCCGACGGAAAAAATCTACTATTTACCTCTGACCGTGGTGGCACACCGCAGATATACAAGTTAAATGTTGCCAGCAAAGCCACGCAACGCCTAACGTTCAGAGGAAATTACAATGCTCGCGCCAGTTTGGCACCGGACGGGCGGACGCTGGCGTTGATTCATAGAGCCTCAAGTACCTTCCATGTAGCCTCATTTGATCTGGTAACTGGTAGGCTGATTGAACTCACAGAGACAAGATTAGATGAATCTCCTACTGTTGCACCCAATGGAGCTATGTTAATGTACGCAACTAAGCAGGGTGACCGTGGAGTATTGGCGGCGGTTTCACTAGACGCTGGGGTGCGCTATGTACTACCAGCAAAGAAAGGAGATGTGCGTGAGCCAGCATGGTCACCGTATTTACGCTAAAGAATTCAGTACACTCAAAAGGTTATTTCAACTACAGACGTTAGCAGGAGTTAACAATGATTAAATTTAATAGAATTAGTTTCGTGGCAGTATCTTTATCCATGGTGCTGGCGGGCTGTAGCTCAGCTCCTACTGACCAAAGCACTGATATTGAAGACACTACAGTACAGACAGGGCAGGTCGATACCAGCGCTATTGAAGATAGTGCAATGGACATGGCAAGTGGAGCTGACACTGTGTTCTACTTCGACTATGACAAGGCCCTGCTCAAGCCTGAATCTCGTGCTGCTTTGCTGGAACACGCGGCAGCGTTGAATAGCAGCCCTCGCAGTGTTCGTCTCGAAGGCCATGCCGATGAGCGTGGTACTCGCGAGTACAACATGGCTCTAGGTGAGCGCCGCGCCAATGCCGTAAAAGAGTTCATGGTAATGCAGGGCGTCTCAGCTGGCTTGATCGAAGTTATCAGCTATGGTGAAGAGCGAGCGGCATCCTATGGCAGCAACGACGGCGCCTGGTCTTTGAACCGTCGAGTTGAACTGAAGTAATACTCGTAGGCCTCAATGGTCTAGATGCGCTAAAGCGCTGTCTAGAGTCTGTAAGACTACAACTAGCGCGGCTGGGGTCATGGTGACTCTGGCCGTTGCTGTATATGGAATAAACTGGGAAGTTGCTAATTCATCATGAAATCAAACTATGTACTTGTGGTATTACTGTCTCTATATTCGGCTATGGTTATTAGTCAAGACGCAACACCAGTTGTTGATTTAAGTACCCAAATTACAACTAGGCAGTCTTTTGAGAACAAGGTCATCAGTACCGCCGATGTGCAGGTAGCTGGTGAAAGTTATTACCAGTCTCAGGTTTTGCAAGAAGAAGTACAGATGCTACGTGGTCTGGTGGAGGAGCTTCGCTATGAGCTGCAGCAGGTTAAGCAACGCCAGATGGATGACTACTTGGATCTAGATAGGCGTCTCAGTTCAGTGCTTGCTGCAGGGCCTGATAAGCAACCACCCACTGTAGGTCAGGTAGTGCCTCAGTCGGCTGCCCCTGAGCCGTGGGCGGCGACCAATGGACAGTCTGCATTAGCATCTCCGGCCGAAATAGCCTCAATGAAAGCCAACTATGACGAGGCCTCAGATTTATTGCTTAAACAACGTGATATTGAAGGTGCCGCACTAGCGTTTAAGCAGCATATTGTTGACTTTCCCGCTAGCCCTTACGCCGCTAATGCCCATTATTGGTTGGGCGAAATATATCTTCTGCAGGGGCAGGACGAAGCGGCTCGACAGTCATTTACCGCCGTTGTTGAGGAGCATGCCACGCATGGCAAAGCTATGGATGCTAGCTTCAAGTTGGGTAAGATATATCATCAACTAGGTGATGATAAACGGGCCCTTGAGCTACTTGAAATCACCGCGCAGAGTGGTGGCAGCGCCGCTAAAAAAGCTCAGAGCTATCTGAATAATAACTTTTAGCGGCTACATGTTAGTCGCTTGCTAAGAATCAGGCCAATGTCCGACATCTCATTACGTATTACTGAAATCTTCCATTCCCTGCAAGGTGAAACCAGTACCACTGGTTTGCCTACGGTTTTTGTGCGCCTGACAGGCTGTCCATTGCGCTGTGGCTATTGTGATACAGCCTATGCTTTTGAAGGGGGAAGTAAGCTGACGTTGTCAGAAATTATGGCAACAGTAGCAATCTATGGCGCTAGGCATGTCACTGTTACAGGGGGCGAACCTCTGGCACAGCCACAATGTGTTGAGTTACTTCAGAATCTGTGTGACCAAGGTTATCGAGTGTCTCTAGAAACTAGCGGCGCCATGCCGATTCAGGATGTGGATCCCCGGGTATACAAAATTGTTGATTTAAAAACACCAGGTTCAGGTGAGGTAAGTCGCAATCTGTATACCAATATGGAATATCTATTGCCTCATGACGAAATCAAATTTGTGATCTGCAATCGTCAGGACTACGACTGGTGCTGCCTGAAAATCGACGAATTGCAGTTATCTGGAAAAGTTAATGAAATACTGTTTTCACCCAGCCAAGGAGAGCTAGCCCCCAAGCAGTTGGCCGAGTGGATCCTAGCTGACAGACTGAATGTCAGGATGCAGCTGCAAACTCATAAATTCATTTGGGGCGATAAGCCCGGTCACTAGGTTATAAGCATGTCCAAAAAAGCCGTTATTCTAGTCTCCGGAGGGCTCGACTCAACCACAGTTGTCGCTATGGCAATGAGCCAGGGCTATGACTGCTATACGCTTAGCTTCGACTATGGTCAGCGCCATCGTTCTGAGTTAGTCGCCGCGCAACGTATTTCTGAATCAATGACAGTACATTCTCATAAGGTGGTTAAGTTAGATCTTGGCACCATAGGGGGTTCAGCATTGACAGATAGTAGTATCGATGTTCCAGAACATGAAACACCGGGGATCCCTGTTACATATGTGCCTGCGCGCAATACCGTATTTCTATCAATTGCATTGGGCTGGGCCGAAGTTTTGGGTGCTAATGATATTTTTCTGGGGGTCAACGCGGTTGATTATTCTGGCTACCCAGACTGCCGTCCGGAATATATTAACGCTTTTGAGGCGGTGGCTAATCTGGCAACCAGGGCCGGTGTGGAGGGTAGTAAATTATCTATTCATGCTCCGTTGATTAATTTCACTAAAGGCGAGATAGTACAAGCGGGTATGGCGCTGGGGGTTGATTATAGTCAGACAGTTTCTTGCTATCAGGCCAGTCTAGAGGGCCTTGCTTGCGGCAGATGCGATAGCTGTCGGTTGCGCGCACAGGGTTTTTACGAGGCCGGTATAAAAGACCCTACTAGATATCAAAATAACGCTTGAATTTTGATAGCTGGTCAGTATGATACGCACCTCCTCTGAGGGCCGTTAGCTCAGTTGGTAGAGCATCGGACTTTTAATCCGCTGGTCCCGCGTTCGAGTCGCGGACGGCCCACCATTTTTACTCCCTCCCTCGCGAGTTAAAAATAGTCATTAACACAGCCTATCACCGCCGCCTGAAGCAGTCGGTCCGGGCAAGCTGTCGCATGAGAGAATCTTGCTTTAGACTAGCACATATATATTTAAGAGGTCAGCGATGAAAATCCATCAGGTCTACACACAAAGCGTGCTAGATAATTTTACGTATCTTCTTGAACTTAGCGATGGCAGCGCTATTGCGATAGATCCCTGGGATGAAGTTATCACTAATCGTTTGTTAGCCGCCAACAATCTCAGTCTCAAAGCCATTATTAACACCCATGAGCACTGGGACCATGTGCAAGGTAATGAACCACTGGTAGCGGAGCATGGCTGTGAGGTCTGGGCCCACGTCAATGGGCAGGGAAAAATTCCCGGACTCAGTCGCGTATTAAATGCTGGAGAGCTGATTGCCCTAGATAATGGGGTTGAATTAAAGGTACTTGATACTCCGGGACACACTATGGCTCACCTCTGTTTCTTGGTACTTGACCAGGGTATAGCCACAGCGGTATTTACCGGTGATACATTATTTAACGCCGGCGTGGGTCACTGTCGTGGTGGCGGTGATGTTGATGTTCTGTACGATACGGTTGTGCAACAGTTCCATGGTCTCAATGACAGTGTCATTATTTATCCGGGCCACAAATATCTGGAGAATAACCTGCGCTTTACTCTCAGCATTGAGCCGGAAAATCACGATGCACAAATATGGCTTACTCGCGCCATTGAGGATAATGACCCGGTAAATCCAATAACGACCTGCATAGGTGATGAACGCAAAATTAATACCTTTTTCCGCCTTGCCAGCATTGAATTAAGAGCTGAACTCAGCTGTGAGTCGAACACTGACAGGGAGGTTTTTACTGCACTTAGGGCGCGCCGCGACAACTGGTAGTATCTCCCAGTAATACCCCGGATCGGGGGCGCTGAGCGCTCTATAATGTGTTCTTGAGCGAGCCCAAGCTTCTAGGCGCAGTCTGGCCTAGGATAAAGAGTAACTGCCATCATGCTTAGATGTAGGAAGTTCACGGATACGCTTTCCTGTCGCCGCAAAAATAGCATTGGTTACTGCTGGCGCAATTGGTGGTGTACCGGGTTCCCCAGCTCCTCCCATTGGTTCTCCGCTGTTGATAATTTTCACCTCGATGTCAGGCGAGTTATTCATGCGCACCATCTTGTAATTGTGAAAATTACTCTCGACAATGGCTCCATCCTTTAGCGTTATATCGCCGTACAAAGCCGCCGTTAGCCCGAATACAATTCCGCTTTCCATCTGCGCAATAAACCCATCTGGACTAATCACAAAGCCAGCGTCTGCGGCACAAAACACTTTATCAACACGCGGTTTTCCGCTGCTCATATCGATGTCAACGACCTGAGCCACTATGGTATTAAAAGAACTTTGTAGTGCAATACCTTGAGCCCAATGAGCTGGCATAGATTTCCCCCAACCCGCCATTTTTGCCGCGCTATCTAGAACCTTGCGAATGCGCGGCTCTTCAGCCAACAGATCGCGACGGTAATGATAGGGATCCTTGCCTGCTACTGCAGCCAATTCATCAATAAACGATTCGGTAAAGAAGGCATGTTGTGAATGATCTACACTGCGCCAAGCACCAAAGGGTACGTGGGTTGGGCTACTAGTATAGTGAATAAATTGGTTGTCAATTGCGTAGGGGATATACGGTGCTTCCACGGGATCATGTTTATCGATAAACTGATTTTCCCAGCTAATTGGCGTGCCCGATTCATCGAGGCCTGCCTTAAACCTGCTTATCACAGCC
The DNA here is from genome assembly GCA_025153755.1 of SAR92 clade bacterium H921. Classification (GTDB taxonomy): domain Bacteria; phylum Pseudomonadota; class Gammaproteobacteria; order Pseudomonadales; family Porticoccaceae; genus HTCC2207. The sequence goes on along the minus strand of JAOALD010000003.1, from coordinate 451,540 downwards.
TGACGATAGTGATCCTGTTGTATATCTTCTTCACGAGACCAGATCATTTTGACTGGAACGCCGGGCAAGGCATTTGCCAGTTGCACACCTTGCTGCGGGTAGTCGGGCAGAGTTCGTCGACCAAAGCCACCGCCTAGGTAGACGTTGTGAATAGTTACCTTGTCAGTCTCATAGCCGAATTTATTTGCAATAAAATCTCGTGTGCCAAGAGGGTTCTGCAGACCTGCCCAGAGCTCAACCTGACCATCATGCACCCAGGCAGTACAATTCATGGGTTCCATAGTAGCGTGAGCTAAAAATGGTACTCTGTATTCGGCTTCAACTACATTGTCCGATTGAGCTAGGGTGCCACGTGCATCTCCTTTGACAAAGTCTTCTTGTTCTTTGCCATTGGCAACAGCTGCATCCATATCTTGCCCAAATTGTTCAAACATGCCTGCAGTACTTAATTTATTAGCCGCACTTTCAGTGTAGGTTACAAGGACACTTTGTAATGCTTTCGTGGCTTGCCAGTAGCTGTCCGCGATGACGCCAACACCGGTATCTAGATTGACTATTTTAATGACGCCTTTCATTTTTTCCGCCGCCGCCGAGTCTATTGAGACCACTGTGCTACCAAATACCGGAGCCGCTTTTACGGCCGCGTATTTCATGCCGGGCAAGTCGATATCGGTACCAAACACGGCACTGCCATCAACCTTCGGCGGGATGTCCAGCCGTTCAACAGACTGCCCCATGATTTTGAACTGATCAGGTGTCTTCAATGTGGGCTGCTCTGGCCCTTTTAGCGAAGCAGCTAATTTGGCGAAATTGGCAAAAGGCGCTGAACGTTTAGAAGCATCATGGTGCAAATAGCTGTTTTGTGCGCGTATTTCGGATGCCGGAACCTGCCACTCTTCAGCAGCAGCGTTAATTAACATTTCTCGAGCCGCGGCACCTGCAGTACGCATGCCGAGTTGCCCAGTAGAGCGCACCGAAAAGCTCCCTCCCGTAATTTGAAGAGACATAATTTCTGAAGCTTTTAGGAAAACACCGGTTAATGTATCTTCTACGATGCCAGGTACCTTTCCGGGCAGAATAACGTGTCGTGCAAGGTGAAAAGTAGCATATTCTGGGTGTGCAGGAGCCTGTTCCATTGAAACAGTCGACCAGTCTGCGTCCATCTCATCGGCCAACATCATTGGCAATGCAGTATGAACACCTTGACCCATTTCCGAGTGAGGGACAATGACTTTTATACTGTTATCGGGGAGTATCTTGACCCAGGCATTGACTAGTACCTCGTCACCAGATTCAACGATTTTCGCCAGTTCTGGGGTACGATGCCCGGGGCGGATCGCCACGCCAACACCAACACCCACTAATAGACCACCACCCACTAGTGTGCCGCTGGCAATAAAGGCCCTGCGTGTCCACTTACCCATTGTTATTCTCCTCGATGCCTGAATCGCTTGGGGCTGCCATTGCCTCTGGTTGATACATTTGCACCTGATTTGACGCAGACTTAATAGCAGCCTTGATGCGTCCGTACATGCCACATCGACAAACATTGCCGGACATTGCGGCGTCAATCTCGCTATCGTTCGGTGTTGGATTGCGCTCTAAAAGAGCGACTGCTGACATTATTTGCCCCGACTGACAGTAGCCACACTGTGCTACCTGATGATCGATCCAAGCTTGCTGTACCACGTGCAATTCGGTTCCTTTAGTTGAATCAGCGATGCCTTCAATGGTGGTAATAGTTTTGCCGACGACCGAGGACACTGGAGTCACGCAGGAGCGTATTGGCGTGCCGTTGACATGCACAGTACAGGCGCCACATTGGGCGATTCCGCAGCCAAATTTGGTGCCCATGAGCTTAAGATCATCGCGCACTACCCACAGCAGGGGAGTGTCTGGTTCGACGTCTATCTTCTGCAGTACATTATTGACAATAAGCTCTACCATTTAAGCAATCCCATTATTTTTTGAGTGTTACCCTATTGCATATGAGGACATCTAAAGTTGCTGGTATTAGCGCGGGATGCCCCTCGATACGCAGGGAATATTTAGGTTTGTTCAGCCACCATTTTGTGCTCACAACTCCGGCTTAAATTTTAGTATCTCATATATTTTGCTTAGCTAGCAAAAGGCTTGATCTACATCATACAAAGCTAAATTTTCTGGATGATCAAGTAAAACACACCTATGTGCTCTAACAATATATGGCAAAGTATCAACTTTAGTGACTGAGTTCGTTTTGAGAGAAGTTTCTGGCTGGGACAAGGATGCTCAGCAGATGCTAACTGCGAGATTGGCGTTGGCAAAAAGGATTTGGGAGAGACAGATTGCGTAACACTAAGGAAGACCTAGAGGTACAGATTGAGGGAATTAATGGGAAAGGTATTAGCGATGAGCGGACTAACTTGTATCGAGACATATCAGATGAATTACGCCGATTGCTGGTTAGTAAAATGGACAATAAAGATGTAGCTGAAGAGATCGCACAGCACGCGTTTCAGAGGCTATGCCGTCTTAAGCACAACCGAGACGATGGCAATCTCCGCAGTTATCTTTTCAATATGGCAGTGAGATTGGCTATCAATGTGTTGTGCAAGCGCCAGGCTGCGAGCGCTCAGGATTATGCGCAGGCGACAGACTTTGAAGGTCGGTCAGTCTATGAAAGTCTTTTAGGTGAGTTAAAGGTAGAAACAATTAAAGATTCATTGGTGCATCTCTCAGAAAAGACGCGCTACATATTCTTATTGTATCGATTCGAAGGACTTAGTTGCCGCGCGATTGCCAAAAAGTTAGCCCTCTCTGATCGCTCAGTAGAGGAGCATATAAAGCTCGCTCGGGTCCGAATCATGCAGGCTACTGCGGAGTTTCGTCGCTTCGATGGTCAAGGTTACGAGTATTAATTTTAGAAAGATACTGTCTAAATGGCCGGTTTGCTTAAAGGCTCAGGATAAAAGTGATACTGAGAGCAAATTCGCTAGTTGCTGGAGTGAAGAATGTTTACATCAGCAAAAAGTCAAACCTGATTTTAGTCATCAGAGTGATCAGATGGATGAGCTTAAGCCCTGGGCACTAGATGAAGTTAAGCGCCTTGCCCCAAAATTCAACCAGCATACAGCTAAACAATTAGCATGGCGTCAACATCGGAAAAGGAAACTTATTTGGGCATGCCTTTTTGTAGTTGCCATCTTAGTAATACTCAGTGCTATATTAAACATATCGCTTTTGCCCCTCGCAAAAAATCACTATCAAATTATCCCGAGAGAACAGCCCAACTTGGTTTTGTCTGATAGCTCATTGCTACACCTGCATATCGCCACCAAGTCAAATAATAATTATAGTATTGAAACACTCAAAATTGAGTTAGTTGTTGGGCAGGTGTTATTTAATGTATTGCAGGTTCCAGATAGGTCCCCTGTGATTGAGGTTGTTGATCTTAGAGTAGTGTTATCAGGCACAGCCTTCGATCTACAACTGGGAAATAATGCCGTGCTACAGCGTCGAGCGGCCAATGAGATGTCAGGCTGTATTTTTAGCGAACTGCGAGTTGTAGCCGGTGAGTCTGGCAGCATTGTGACTGGGCGTATAAAAATATTGGATCAGCAAACCATATCGAGTCAGTGTGCTCAGACTTCAGAAGTACGCCAGTTAGTCTAGCTAACATTACAGTTTCTTGGTGGATATCAATACATGTATTACAGATGACCGTTAGGTTCAGAAAAAAACCAACAATAGGTCACAAAAAAGGGAGAGGGCGAACTCCTCCCTTTTTGTTGGCAATCCTTAGATGAGGTGTTTTATTAGCTCTCATACTCAGAGTTAATGACCACCACATCGACATCCAGTGCTGATATAACTCGGTCGGCTGTGTTACCCCGAATGGTTTTTGTCATGCCTTTTTGACCTAGGGTTCCAATCAGTACCACATCGGCACTCACCTCTTTTGCAACCTTGGCAATGGCTTCATCTGTGTAGCCTTGAACCACATGGATATTCTGTGAATCCAAGCCAGTTTCTCTCGCTAGCCGTCCTCTGTCAGGGTAGAGCATTGAGTCGAGATAGGCATTGACCACATGAAAATCAGCGCCATAACTGTCTGCCAGCGCCTTACCCCTAGCTAGAATATTACTATTGAGCTTTTGTTGCTGGTCTCGATTCGCCTGAAAATTTACCGCAGCCAACACCACTTTTCGTGCTGGTGCCGCGCCATCTCGAACCAGTAGTATGGGGCACAGGGCGCGTTTAAATAGTTTCCATTTGTTTTCGGTAAATCCAAAGCGGCTACTTGTTTTAGGCTTACCCGCACGAATAATAATACGCGTGGCACCAACCTTTTCCGCAGAGTGCATGATGGCTTTCTGCCAATGATCGCTCCAGGAAATTTCGATCTGATATTCAAGACCAGCGTCTTTAAGGCGGCTGTGGATCTGTTCATCAAACCAGTCAGTATTGCGATAAATATTATCATTGCTCGGACTCATATCGACACTATCGTGGTCAATGGCAACGAAGACATAAATTTTAGGCCGTGGCGTCATCAGTTGGGCGGTAATAATAGCCCGATCTAAGGCAACATGTTCGTCAAGCGTTGGGTTGACGACTACAAAGAATTTTTCTTGTTCAGACATTGTGCTCTCCTTGATATCTCACTGTCTTAAATTGCTTAAGCATAGGCAAAAATAGTAAATATATGCTCATTTGGTATGTTCTGTAATTAAATCATACCAAAACAGTATAACCAAGATATACATTGATCTGTAGAGGTGATTTTCCATGGTTTTTGGCTATGGCTGGTATACCAATATTGATATTGTCCTATTAATTTAGCCTAAATATTCAAGCTCATAGTTTTTTTTACGGAGACTCGATAGATAGTGACAGAAGGCGCGTTAGAACCCGTATAATGAGGTTAATATTAAAGTGTGTTAATTTTTGGAAGACTAAATGACTGTTCGTACCCGTATCGCCCCTTCTCCGACTGGCGACCCCCATGTCGGCACTGCCTATGTGGCCCTATTCAATATGGTATTTGCCAAAAGTCTCGGCGGCCAGTTTCTATTGCGTATCGAAGATACAGATCAAGCTAGATCCACAGCGGGATCCGAGAAAGCTATTCTTGATGCACTCCATTGGTTGGGGCTTGATTGGGACGAAGGCCCGGATAAAGGTGGCGAAAAAGGACCCTACCGTCAGAGCGAACGGTCGGATATCTATCGCCAACATGCAGATCAACTTCTTGCTAGCGGCCACGCTTTTCGTTGTTTCTGTACTTCAGAGCGACTTGATGAACTGCGCAAAACCCAAATGGAAAATAAGGAGCAACTTGGCTATGACGGTCACTGTATGCATCTGACTGATTCACAGGCCTCTGAGCGTCTGGTAGCGGGTGAGCCTCATGTTGTGCGTATGAAAGTACCAAGGGCAGGGCAGTGTACTTTTACCGATATGCTGCGTGGCGAGATTAGTATTGATTGGACACAGATTGACCTGCAGATTCTTCTTAAAGCGGACGGTATGCCAACCTATCACCTCGCCAATGTGGTAGATGATCATCTTATGGAAATTAGCCATGTGATTCGTGGCGAAGAGTGGATTAATTCTGCCCCAAAGCATATTTTACTGTACCAATATTTTGGTTGGGACTGTCCGGTATTCTGTCATCTGCCGTTGCTGCGCAATGTCGACAAGAGTAAGTTGTCCAAACGTAAAAATCCTACCAGTATCCTCTATTACCAGCGTATGGGTTATTTGCCTGAAGCACTACTTAATTATTTAGGTCGCATGGGATGGTCCATGCCCGATGAGCGTGAGAAATTTACCCTCGAGCAGATGCTCGAGGTGTTTGATATCAAGCGAGTGTCTCTGGGTGGTCCAGTGTTTGATGTCGAGAAGCTCAGTTGGCTAAATGGAATGTGGATACGCGAAGACCTAAGTGATGAGCAGTTGGCTGATCGTCTGCATGATTGGGCGCTTAACCGCGATACCTTGAAAGCCTTTCTACCCTTTGCTCGTCAGCGTATGGAAACCTTTTCTGATCTGGCACCCCTAGGTAATTATCTGGTATCAGGTATGTTGCCTATTACCGAAGAAGATCTAAAGTCGGGGGGAATGAACGAAGACCAGCTATTAGAGGTGCTGCAATTTGCCCTATGGCGATTAGAATCTGTGCAGCACTGGGACCGGGACAATATCTTTGATGCCCTAAAAACCATTGCCGACGCCATGGAATTAAAGCTCAAGCCATTTCTTGCTCCGTTATTTATTGCCATTGCCGGCAGTAGCGCGTCAATCTCGGTTATAGACTCAATGAATTTGTTGGGCGCCGATATGTCCCGCGCGCGGTTACGTTACGCTATCGACTTGCTAGGTGGTGTAGGTAAAAAGAAACTTAAAAAGTTGGAAAAAGCTTATCAGCAGTTGGAATAAACCCATCAACTAGCCATATTGAATATTCAGCATTTCGGTGTGAGAGGTGCTAGTATTTAAGCATGCCAAAAATGTAATTTAAAAAGGTGTGTCATGAATTTTGTCCCCTATGCCGTACCCGTCTTTATAGCACTTATTGTGCTAGAGTTTTGCTGGGGCTGGCTTAAAGGTAAGAATACCTATAGGTTCAATGACAGCATCAATAGTCTAAGTCTTGGTCTGCTAAGTGTGGTTACCAAATTTATCTTTCTAAGTGTTGGTTATATTGTCTTTGTTAAAATAGAACAGCACTATTCTCTGGGATTGTTCGATAGTCAAAATACTGGCCACTGGATAGTTGGTCTGCTGATCTATGATTTTTTGTATTATTGGTTTCACCGGATTAGTCATGAGCGCCAGTTCTTTTGGGGCTCCCATGTGGTGCATCACCAGAGCGAGGACTATAATCTAAGCACTGCACTGCGCCAAACCAGCACCAGCTTTTTTACCACCTGGATCTTCTTTATTCCCTGCTTTATTTTGGGCATGCCTATTGCTATGTATGTCAGCATTGCCTCGGCCCATCTGATCTACCAGTTTTGGGTGCACAGCCAGCATATTCCAAAACTCGGGGTATTGGAGTGGTTTTTGATTACACCCTCTAACCATAGGGTCCACCATGCTCAGAATGAGCAATATATCGATAAAAACTACGGCGGTGTTCTCATTGTCTGGGACCGTCTTTTTGGCACCTTCAAAGAAGAAGATTATCAGGAAGCACCAATTTATGGCATTCGTGTGCCATTGCGTAGCTGGAATCCGGCCTGGGCTAATGTCCATATTTTTGTCACCATGTTGAGCGATGCATGGCGAACCAAATTATGGCGCGATAAGCTGCGCATTTTCTGGGCTAAAACCGGTTGGCGGCCCGAGGATATGGCCGCAAGATATCCTCAACAAAAAACCAATTTAGAGCAGTTTGAGAAATACAACCGGCAGTTGAGTGTCTCTTCGAATCTAGTTATTTTTGTCCAGTACTTACTTGTTTCGGGACTCTATTTTTGGACCTCATTACATTTGTTGGAAGGGTCCTATTGGCTAATATTTGGCACAACAATTGTCCAGATAATAACCGTGGTGGTTATTGGTATGGTGCTAGATGGTGGTGGGCATGTGAGAATTATGGAAGCTATACGTCTATGTGTGACTCTGGTTATTATCTTCAGTCTTTTCAAGACAGCTTTGATTAGCAGTGCTCTATTCAATACTGGGTTACTTTACTTGTGCGTCAGCAACTTGATGATGTGGTTTGTGATCTTGCGCGAAGATGCTATCCAGCCAAAGGTCGATGATGGACTAAATGCCTAACCTCGAAGCCTACTCCTTGCTGTTTAGAGTTTGCTAGGGAGCCGCCTGTAAGGCCTATAGAAGAGGGAAATAGACTTGACTTGCTGTCGGCCGATCCCTATTATGCGGCTTCCTTTTTTGGGGCCTTAGCTCAGCTGGGAGAGCGCAACACTGGCAGTGTTGAGGTCAGCGGTTCGATCCCGCTAGGCTCCACCATTATTTAAATCCTCCACATCTTATGTGGGGGATTTTTTTTAACTTCGATTTAGTGGAATTACTGCAGGCGCCTAAAGTACTACCAAGTCATCAATTGGTGTTTTGTATTGCCAATCAACTGCTAGGCTTTAATTAAAACGATGGCGCTGGTTAAAATTGCTCCGTCTCTTTAAATAAGATTAGGGCGCTACAATGCAGGAAAATAATCGGTCCTTACTGAGTGAACAACAGGTTATCGAGCGCATCTTTACCCATATCGATAACGGCACTACAGATGTTGGCGATACCGTCTGGCGTGAGCCAGTGGTTCATTATCAATCTCAGGAGCGTTTTGAGGCTGAAGTCGCTCTATTAAAACGACTACCCGTTCCCTTTTGCCCCTCAGCTGCTCTGCCGGAGAAGGGCAGCTTTATCGCTCGCAGTGCCGCTGGTACGCCGCTAGTGGTTGTTCGCGGTCTAGATGGTCAGGTACGGGCCTTTATCAATGCCTGCCGCCACCGTGGTATGCAGGTGGCCAAGGGTAGTGGTTGCTCGAGAGCCTTCGTATGTCCCTATCACGCCTGGACCTACAACCTTGAGGGCGCTCTTAAGACTGTCCCTGGGCAAGATGGTTTTCCCAGTATAGATATTGAGCAGCATGGTCTGGTGGAGGTGAGCGCCGAAGAAAAAGGCGGTATCGTCTATGTACTGCAACAGGGGAAGATAACGCCGGACATGCTAAAAGACTGTCTGGATTACTTTACGCCTGCGCAAGTCTATTTTGAGCATGGCGAAATGACTGATAAAGCTAACTGGAAACTGCTCACCGAAACCTTGCTAGAGGGTTATCATATTAGGTCGCTGCACAAAACGAGCTTCTATCCCTATGGCTTCGATAACATCAATTTAGTCGAGACCTTTGGGGCCAATTCTCGGGTTATCTTTCCTTTTCGGCGGATTGAAAAACTCAGAGATATTGAGCCTAGTCAGCGTCGTATTGACGGTACCGTAACCGCTGTTTACCACCTGTTCCCCAATGCTAGTATCGCGGTGTTGTCTAAACACTCCACTCTGGTAATTGTTGAGCCGCTGAGTCCAATCAGCTCAAAGTGGGTGGTTTATCGCTTGATTAATGGTCGCAGTAAAGGGTGTGAAATCACCTTGGAGGAGGCCCAACGTGACGTCCAATTCGTCAATGAATTTGGACAGGAGGAAGATCGTGAAGCAGCTCGAGCTATTCAGATGTCTTTAGTTAGTCAAGCCAACAGTCACTTTACCTTTGGCTATTTTGAGAAGGCGATTATTAATTTTCATCAACATTTGACTGCCCATTTGGAAAAGCAGTAGTGCGCAGGACTATATAAAATGCCTATAACCGCCATTTTACTATTGCATGGTGAATCCCAGTTAGATTAAAGTTTTTGACATCCGGTAGCATAATACCTTCGTATCTTATACAAAGAATTTATTAGCCCCATTTTTATTTGAAATCCCAAGACCCCATTAAAGGAACCTGTGATGTCTTTACCCCCGATTTTGTCTGAACGTCTAAGACTGCCTGTTATCGCCGCGCCGCTTTTTATCATTTCTAATCCTGACCTAGTAATAGCCCAGTGCAAGGCAGGGATTGTAGGTTCTTTCCCTGCGCTAAATGCACGTCCTGCAGAAGAGCTAGACCGCTGGCTGGAGAAAATAACTACCGAGCTTGCCCAGTACGATGCTGAGAATCCTGACGCACCTTCGGCACCATTTGCGGTAAACCAAATTGTTCATTCTTCTAATGATCGTCTGCAGCATGATGTGGAGATGTGTGTAAAGTGGAAGGTTCCTATTGTTATTACCTCCCTTGGTGCAAAAGAATTTGTCAATGAGGCAGTTCACTCCTACGGTGGCATAGTACTGCATGACATCATTAATAATACTTTCGCTAAAAAAGCTATTGCCAAGGGTGCCGATGGCGTTATTGCTGTTGCAGCCGGTGCTGGTGGGCATGCCGGGCCGCTCTCTCCTTTTGCATTGGTGCAAGAGATTCGCGAGTGGTTTGATGGGCCTCTTTTACTGTCGGGATCTATCGCCAATGGTGATGCAGTTCTGGCTTCCCAAGCCATGGGTGCCGATCTCGCTTATATAGGGTCGGCATTTATTGCTACTGATGAGGCTAATGCTGTACAGGGATACAAACAGTCTGTTGTCGATAATAGTGCTGACGATATTGTGCTGAGCAACCTGTTTACTGGAGTGTCTGGTAATTACCTAAAGCCTTCGATTGAGGCTGCCGGCCTAGACCCAGCCAATCTTCCTACCAGTGATGCATCAAAAATGAGCTTTGGTTCTGGCAGTGATTCTGAATCCAAGGCTTGGAAAGATATTTGGGGCTGCGGCCAAGGTATTGGCGCTGTCAAATCGATCCAGACTACCCAGGCATTAGTGGATCGATTGTCTGCGGAGTATGAAAACGCGAAAATCAGATTGGCTTGATTAAAATTGAGGCCCTCTAAATTTTAGTAGCGGGCAGCTATTTTAAAAGCAACTAGGTAAGAATTAAATGTGCCTTCCTAGGCGGATGTTTTGCTCGGCGTCTAGCTTTGGGTAGGTCCAGTAGTTGAAAACCCTGTTGACTATTCAACTCAATGTACCCATGGTCGTTATCCTGGATTGCCAAGATGGAGAAAATCCAGCTTGGTGTTGTGGGCTCAGTTAAGGTTAATATGTGTCCAGGGTTCGACTCTTGCGCGCGCCCCAAGGCATCCTGCTTTCCCTCTTAGTGGTAAATTTCCCCCGCCAGAAATATTCAGCCTGAGTAGTGGGCTTATTTGAGCACATTATCTGAGACCGTTGCTCTTGATTATTATGTCATATATGATGCCATAATATACAGATTATGATACTTAGGTAATTAAGGGCACACCGATGACAGATTGCACTTCACTGTGGATTAACCGCAAGGATATAACCAAGACTAAGCAGGTCACTTTCCAGGTAGGGGACTTAGCTGACGGTCAGATTTTGGTGGCCATCGACAAGTTTGGTCTCACCGCCAATAACGTCAGCTATGCGGTTACAGGCGACAGCATTGGCTACTGGCAGTTTTATCCAGCGGAAGGGAGTTGGGGCATAGTTCCGGTATGGGGCTGTGCAACTGTGACCACATCCAAATGTGGCGATATTCCAGTGGGTGATCGTCTGTGGGGTTACTTTCCTATGGCTAGCCATGCTGTGCTTACTCCAGGCAACATTCGAGCGGATTACTTTATTGATATAGTCGAACACCGTCGTCAGTTGCCAATGGTCTACAACCAATTTCGCCGCACCAAAGCCGAGCCAGAGTTTTTGCAAAGAATGGAGAACGAGCGCTGTCTGCTGTTTCCATTGTTTATGACCTCCTATCTGATTTACGACTATCTTATCGACAATGATTTTTTCGGCGCCCAGCAGGTGGTGATTGGATCCGTCTCTTCCAAGACCGGTTTTGGTCTGGCTCAGATGCTACGCAATGACAAGCAGATTAGTCAGTCAATAATTGGTGTTACCTCACCGAGAAATGTGGAGTTTGTTAAAAATTTGGGTTGTTGCGACCAGGTAGTGCCTTACCAAAATGAAGCGCAGATCGATCCCCTATTGCCCACCGCTTATATAGATATGTCTGGTGATGCGCGGCTCACAATTAATCTGCACAATCATGTGGGCGAAAATATAGTAGAGAGCTGTATGGTGGGTGCGAGTCATTGGCAAGAGGGAGGGAAGGTAGGAGATCTACCTGGAGCTCGTCCACGATTCTTTTTTGCACCTGGGCAAATCGAAAAGCGCAATAAGGAATGGGGTCCCGGGGTTGCTATGGCTAGAGCTATGATCGCTAGTGCCGAAGTAGCTGAGCGAGTGGCGGCTGATATTAATATTGAGTGGGTTTATGGTGCAGACAGTTTGGCCGATCACTGGGCTCGGTTACTAGATAATCAAATCGCTCCAAGCCAAGGCCTAATGGTGGTGCTATGAAAAAACTATTTACTTTTATTTTTCTGGTAGCTATTGCTGGCTTTACCGGTTGGCAAAATCGCGTAGAGCTGTTGGTTTGGGGTGCTCCTAAACTGTTGGCGTTAACCAGTCCGATTGCAGAAAACCGTGCTACAGACTGGTCAGAGGGGCCGGATATGGCAGTCGAAGCACCCGCCGACAGGCCTCCGAATATTGTGCTTATTGTCGCTGATGATATGGGCTTCAACGATATCTCGTTGTACAACGGTGGTGCTGGTGATGGCACATTACAAACTCCCAGTATTGACGCCTTAGCCAAGCAGGGCGTGACCTTTACTAATGGCTATGCGGCCAATGCAGTTTGCGCGCCATCTCGAGCCTCTATCATGACCGGTCGTTATTCCACCCGATTTGGTTTTGAATTTACGCCATTTTATAAAACAGGGGTGACAATCTTCCGTTGGATGGAGGAGATAGAACCTAGCAAGATTCCGTTTTTTTTGGATGAGGCGAGAGCCGCAACTATGAAGCCCCTGCAGACTTTGGGCCTACCAGGCTCAGAGCTCACTATTGCTGAAGTACTCAAACAGCAGGGTTATTACACCGCCCATGTGGGTAAATGGCACCTAGGTTCCGTAAGTGACATGGTGGCAACCAAGCAGGGTTTTGATGACAGTCTAGAATTAAAGGGAACTCTATACCTGCCAGAGGATCATCCAAATGCCATCAATGCCAGAGTGGAAGGTGATCGCGTCGATCGCATGATCTGGGCCACCGGTACCTACGCTGTGACTTTCAATGGCCTCGGTGAGCCTGATGAGAAATTCCAACCCAAAGGTTATTTGACTGACTACTACACAGATGAAGCGGTCAAAGTGATTGAAAATAATCGAAATCGTCCGTTTTTTTTATATCTAGCCCACTGGGGTATCCACAATCCATTGCAGGCCACTCGTGAAGACTACGATGCTCTATCTCATATTACCGATCATCGCCTGCGGGTTTACTCATCTATGATTCGCGCATTGGATCGCAGTGTTGCCAGAGTAACCCTGGCATTGGAGGAGAATGGTCTGGCTGAAAATACTTTGATTATTTTTACTAGTGATAATGGCGGCGCGGGTTACATCGGGTTACCCAATATAAATAAGCCCTATCGTGGCTGGAAGCTCAATCATTTTGAAGGTGGCACTCACGTGCCGTTTATGGCGAGATGGCCGGCCCAGATTAATGCTGGTACTACTTTGGAAGCGCCGATTCATCACAATGATATTTTCAGCACTATTGCAGCAGCAGCTGGCGCTGCGCTACCCCTTGATCGCAAAATAGATGGCGTTGATCTACTGCCTTATATTCGCAAAGACTTATCCGGAGTGCCTCATCAAACTCTGTTTTGGAGGGAAGGTCATCACCAAGCAGTACTTCATGCGGGTTGGAAGTTAATTCGTGCCGAGCAGTCCCATCTACCGCAATCTGCGCCAATGGCCAAGTGGCTATTTAATTTGGCAACAGATCCTACAGAACAGACCAATCTGGCCTCAAATAATAGCGCCAAGGTAGCTGAGCTTGAGGCATTGTTGGCGATTCATAATAGGGAACAGGCCGAGCCCCTTTGGCCCAGTGTGTTTAATGCGCCGCAGTTGATCGATAAGACCAGCAACGAGATCTATGAAGAGGGCGATGAGTTTATCTACTGGCCCAATTAGGCGAACAGTTTCACCCAACCTAAATTAAGCACGGACACATTCACATGCGCCGTGCTTTTTTGTTGCCACTTATTAGATCGCTTTAAGAAAGCGTCAAAGTGTTAAGCCGCCATCTACAACAATACATTCACCATTGGTATAGCTGCCTGCATTGGACACTAGATATAATACTGTCCCAGCCATTTCATCTGGCTCGGCATGACGATGCATTGGGATCGTAGCCATTGCCTGCTTATAAATTTTCTCATCGCTAAACAGGGCGCTGGCAAACTGAGTTTTGGTCATACCTGGTAACAGTGCATTGACTCGAATTCCCATGCCACCGCATTCCTTGGCAAACGCTTTAGTCATATTGACTACAGCGGCTTTGGTAATTGAATATATTCCTTGCATAGGTCCTGGTTGTAAGGCGTTGATGGAGGCCGTATTGACAATTGTCCCACCACCATTGTCACGCATCATCTTGCCGGCTTCGACAGACATAAAGAAATAACCGCGAATATTCACATCAACTGTCTTGGTATAGGCGCCTAGATCAGTATCGAGAATATGACCAAAGTAGGGGTTGGTAGCTGCATTATTAATCAGAATGTCCAGTTTGCCGTGCGTCTGCTTAATCAGCGCAAAGCAGCTCTCAATATCTCCCATATTGCCCACGTGGCATGGTAGCGCTTCAGCACTGCCGCCGGCAGCGGTAATAGCATCGGCTACCGCTTGGCAGCCATCAACCTTTCGGCTGGAGACGATTACATGGGCCCCTTGCTCTGCTAGTAATTTAGCGATGGATTCACCGATTCCTCGGCTAGCGCCGGTGACAAGGGCAACTTTACCGGTTAGATCAAATAGGTTGGTAGCCATGTTTTCTCCTGATGTTATTGAGTTAAAATATTTAAGTGGGAGCGAATATCTGATCTCATCAGATTGCGAATAGTGGTGTAAGTTCTACGATCTTTACTGGCTAATGTTCGAGCCAAGTCGAGCGCCGCCGTCTGTAGAGAATCCACTGGATAAATAGCATCGACAATGTGTAAGTCAACACATTCCTGGCCAGTGTGAGCAACCCCGGTGAGCATCATATTTTTCAGTGCTTGCTTATTGGGTAGTGTCTGCACGATGGCGTTGGTCACCGGTGAAAAAGGTATTTTGATATTTACTTCTGGGAAGCAGAAGCGTCCGCGATCAGAGCGCATGACGCGGAAATCCGCGGCACTTGCCAAAATAGCGCCACCGGCGTAGGCATTGCCATTAACACAGACCACAGTAGGCGCATTGAGTAGAGCAAAGCGGCAGAGCAGTGTCTCAAAGGTGGCGATAAATTCCTGGTGCTCGGTTTGGTTCTGCTGGGGAAGCCAGTCCAGGTTAATACCAGTACAAAAGGTTTTCTCATGCTCGCAAGTCAGGAGCAAGGCGGTGTTGCCTTGATACTGTTCAACAGTATCAAGTGCCGCTAAATATTCGTGTATCACCTCTGTAGTAAAGCGGTTATCTCCGCCTCTGTCAGCATTGGTCAGTGTTAGAATATGAACATCGTCACGACGTTGTAAATGCATTGTAGTCATTAAATTTTAGTATCCGGCACTGCCACTGATTAACTGCTCATAAAATTCGCGGTCCAGTAATTGATATTGTTCGGACCTTGGCTGGCGCACATAAATAGGCTCATCAATCTGATCTAGGTGATAGCTTTGTTGTTTAAGATTGCCTTTAAACAGCTTAAATGTACCGGTCGTATCCTGTTCCTGCTCAATACGCACAAATACTGGACGAGCAAAGGCGGGCAGTTCACGATCGACAAACTCAGTAAATTCTGCGACATCAAACTGCTGTCCCGGAATGAGGGTAATCGCTGCCATACCTGCTTTACCTTCGGCGCCAGGAATATCCACACCATAGACATTACTTATTTCAATCTGATCGCAGGCATTAAGAATCTCGCCTACCTCGTTAGTTGATACATTTTCTGCTCGCCAGCGGAAGGTATCACCTACTCGATCAACAAACTGGTAATGGGGCAATCCCATCGCAAAACCTACATCGACAACGCGAATCAGGTCACCGGTATTAAACCAGCGGTCCCCAGGTTCACGCAGATCAGTCAATATTTTGTCATTGGTTGCCTCAGCACTTTTATAGCCATCGAACTTAAAGCGATCATCAATTAGGCCCAGCATCAGGCCGGCTTCGCCAGGCTCCACTTCGATCACTTTTCCATTTTCATCCAGCACAATTTCATCACTGTCAATATCATATTTCACCAGCATCACCACTACAGAGCCAGTGCCAATAGTTGAGTCTTTATTAAGAATATTCAGCAAGGTGACATTGCCCTCACTGGAGCCATAAATTTCCGTAATGCGTTTAACCCCAAAGCGATTGCGGAATATATTCCAAACATCCGGGCGCAGACCATTACCAAGCATAGTTTTAAGAGGGTTATTTTTCTCCTCTGGGCAAGCTGGGGCCATGGCTAGATAGCGACATAGTTCGCCCACATAGATAAATAATGTTGTTTGATGTTCCTGTACCTCTGGCCAAAACTGAGTGGCTGAAAAGCGCCGACGTATGAACATGGAGGCGCCAGAGTAGAGGCAGCTGCCAATGCCTAATAAAAACCCTGTAGCATGATAAAGGGGCAGACAGATATACATACGGTCTGAGGATTTGGCATGGAAACCCGCCTTAGAGTAAGGCTTGGCCGCAGACATAATCTTACGATGATAGACAATAGCTGGTTTTGGCAGGCCCGTGGTTCCAGAGGTAAAGATGTATAGAGCGATTTCACCTGCGGCAATATCATCGGTCTCGGGAAGATTGTCAGTAG
This sequence comes from SAR92 clade bacterium H921, assembly GCA_025153755.1. Taxonomy (GTDB): domain Bacteria; phylum Pseudomonadota; class Gammaproteobacteria; order Pseudomonadales; family Porticoccaceae; genus HTCC2207. Next base: position 435,097 of record JAOALD010000003.1, on the reverse strand, counting down.
GCATCTCAGCTAAGGTAGCGCTAAAGTCAGTAGCCCAGCTCGGTGCTACCTGTTGCGTCTGAAGATCCCTTACCCACAGATAATCCTTATCTTTGAGGTCAAGCCCGCTTTTGACATCGGTAACTGAAGATAGTAACTCCTGACCTACAAGGCATTTTTTCGAATTTATTTTACTAATACAATGAGCCAGTGGACGGTCGGTAAGGCCGGTATTGATCATGCCCGCGGTGGCTCCAATTTTGGCTAACGCAAACACACTACACAGTAATTCAATGCGGTTCTCAATCAATACGGCCACACAGTCGCCCCGAGAAACACCCTGCTGCTTGAGGCTGTGAGCAAACTGATTGGTTAAGGCATTAAACTGCGACCAATTGAGCTCCTTGCCCTCACAGATAACAGCTGATTTCTGTGGAAACTTGGCGGCGGTAGTCTGAAACATCAATCCCAACGAAGTTTTGGCTTCATCTAGCGGGGGCTTAAAAAGTATCAACACAGGCGCGGCTCTGAGAAAGTCCCAGACTACGCGGAAGAATTCGATAATTTTACTCATAACTTATCCCTAAATTAAACGATTATTTGTCAGTCACTACTCCGCCATTATAGTGGCATTACCTATGTCATTATACTATTTTTGCTGCAAACTGAGTATATCGGAGTTATATGGGTTTTGGAGGCTACAATTCGGCAAACTGAGTCCAGTCGGTCATAAGTAGAATGGCTGCCGTCAAAATATCAATAATCGCAACTAACTCGCCGTTCCATGGTAGGCCCATCTGCACATGTTTCAAATGCGACTTAAATGGCGAGCTCGGCGGACTAGAAAACTAGTTGGACTTAAAAGATCTATGATGAAGGACCCTCACAACACTCGCGATTTAAAAAGTGAGCCGCTTTTGTAGGGTTGGGTAGTTCCAATAATAACGCGGTTGTTAACTCAACCTCTCTTGCAATCCAAAGTTGCGCCATCTAACCGGTGTTAGCTGTAAGGGAGCCACTAAAACCTAGCGCGCTATTTTTATTACAGGCAAATAGTCTCTACCATTACCGACATTTTTAAACCTTGTGGGACGAAAAGTTCATGGAATTATTAAGTGTTGGTAGGCGTTTAGTTCAGGCTCAGAGTATGGATAGTGGTGCTGTAATTTCGCTGACCAATTGTTCCCCATAACTAGTTTAGTTGCGAGAATTCAATATTTTACCGATAGCCTCGTAGTCTTGTTTACTGGAGTCAATAGTCGTACTGCGTTGGATGTGACTGGGTATCCGCGCTTTATTCTGAAAAAGTAATCAATGGCAGGCATAGTTCGAAGATATAGGTCGAATTAAGAGTTAAATATAGGCATAATATGTGCCAATATATAGCGTGTTAACAAGAAGCAAGCTGTAACGGTATAAATAATACGAGGCTAGTTATGATCTCAATTATAAGTATTTGGACGATAGCGGCATTACTTTATGCTATGTTTTGGGCATGGTATGTCGGCTTACAAGGCAAGCTTTCCCAATCAGAAGTCGCGGAGTATATGGAGCGCTTCGAGGCTGCCGGATTACCTATAGATAAGTTAGAAAACCTACATCACTTCTTGGCCAATGACGATGGCCGAGAATGGTTTATGATTAATCTTTTGCAATTAAAGTCACCCAAACGGGAGTCGAGAAAGCTTTTGCAAAGTTACAGTAAAACGTTTATGGCAGGGATGTTTAAGCGTGCTGGACATCCTTTTTTTATAGCCAATGCCCGAGCGAAAAATATTGAAAATGTGAGCTGTGATCAGGCCGACAATTGGACGATGTCGGCGATCGTCAGATACCGAAGTCGTCGTGACTGTGCGGAAACATTAATGGTCACCTTTGGCAGTGATCACCATGCTGATAAGTTGGCGGCATTGGAAAAGACATTGGCATTTCCCGCCAGTACAAGCCTGTTAATGGGGTCGCCGAGAGTGCTTGTCGCTCTGGGCTTGGCCTTGATTGCGGCCCTTGTACAGATTTTAGTCGTTTAATTAACAAGGAAGATCCTATGACTGTTAACCCCTTATTTAAACCATTCAAACTGGGTACTTTGCATCTAAAGAATCGCCTTGTGATGGCACCTATGACTCGCAATTTTTCACCCAATGACAATATTCCCGGCGATAATGTAGTGGACTACTATCGTCGTCGCGCCGAAGGAGGCGTGGGACTGGTGATCACCGAAGGCACCTGCATCGACCACGAGGGTGCTAGTGGCTATCCCGGCGTACCCTATTTTTATGGTCAGGAGCGATTGGCCGGCTGGGGAAAAGTGGTCAAAGCTGTGCATGCAGCAGGGGGCAAAATAGCCCCTCAGCTCTGGCATGTGGGCGCGGTGCGCAAAGCTGGCACCCCTCCCGAAGGTGACGTTCCAGGCTATGGGCCCTCGGGAATGAATGTGCCTGGTAAGGTTAATCGCCAGATTATGACTCAGCAAGATATAGATGATGTCGTTGCCGCTTTTGCTCAGGCGGCGGCCGATGCTAAAACTATCGGTTTTGATGCGGTTGAGCTACACGGCGCCCACGGTTACTTAATTGATCAGTTTTTCTGGGAGGGCACCAATCAGCGGGAAGACCATTATGCGGGTAGCATAGAAAACCGTAGTCGTTTTGCTGTGGAAGTTATTAGCGCAGTGCGCGCAGCAGTAGGTCCAGATTATCCGATTATTCTTCGTTGGTCCCAATGGAAGCAACAAGACTACACTGCGCGTTTAGCCGTTACACCGGAGGAGCTAACTCGCTTTCTTATGCCTCTTTCTGACGCTGGGGTAGATATCTTTCACTGCTCCCAGAGGCGTTTTTGGGAGCCAGAATTTGAAGGAAGTGAATTAAATTTAGCCGGTTGGACCAAGCAGATTACGGGCAAGCCAGCGATTACCGTTGGTAGCGTAGGTCTGGATGCAGAATTTACTCCCAAGCCGGGCGAAGAGCATTTTAGAGAAGCTGAACCCGCCAGCATAGACACCTTATTGGCGCGACTGGAGCAGGATGAGTTTGATCTAGTGGCCGTAGGCAGAGCGATGATTGCAAACCCAGACTGGGTTAATCTGGTTGAAGCCAAACGTATGCAGAGTCTAAAGCCATTTCGTAAAGAACATCTGGGCCAGCTAATTTGAACCGAGGTCAGAGAACGAAGACAACAGTGTAAGTTGAAAAACTCACATTAATAGCTCGAGAGAGAAGAGTATGGAACTGCAAAATAAAATAGTCGTAATTACCGGAGCGGGCAGTGGTATAGGCCGAGCACTAGCAGTCCGCTTTCACACCGAAGGCGCCAAACAAATCGTCTGCGCGGATATCAATCTCGCCAACGCTCGAGAGACTGCTGCCATGATTGGTGGTGTTGCCATGATGGCAGATGTTGCCAAAGAAGAGGACACAGCGCGTATCATCGAAGATACAGAAAGCGAGATAGGCCCTATAGACCTGTTTTGCTGTAATGCCGGTGTTGGTTTAGGTGAGAGTATCCATTCTCCCAATGCCGAGTGGCAGTCTATTTGGGATATCAATGTAATGTCTCATGTCTACGCTGCCCGGCACCTCGTGCCGAGAATGGTGGAGCGAGGTAGCGGCTATTTTCTTAACACTTCATCTGCAGCCGGGCTGCTCAATCAAATCGGTGGCGCCGCCTATGGTGTAACTAAACATGCCGCCATAGGCTTTGGCGAATGGCTGGCAATCCATCACAAGCATGAAGGTATTGGCGTCTCGATGCTGTGCCCTCAGGCTGTGCGGACAGCCATGACTGCTGTTGATAATGACGCCGTCGCCGCCGCCGCAAACAACGGCATGATCGAGCCAGAGGAACTTGCAGATACGGTGGTTGAGGGGTTGCGCGAAGAGAGTTTTTTAATACTTCCTCACCCTATTGTGAGGGAATTTATGCAAAACAAAACGAACAATTATGATCGCTGGATTGGTGGAATGAATAAACTAATGCGCAAAATCACCGGTGGTCTCTAACAACAAATTAATTTACGGGAGAATATAATGGGTTTCGAATTAACAGCCAGAGCAGAGGACCTTAATAATCGTCTAACTGCGTTCATGGAAGAGCATATCTATCCGCGAGAGCGGGATTACGAGGAGTTCACAAATGATCAGAATAATCTGTGGCAATACCCAGACTGGTATCAGGGCTTAAAAGACGAAGCAAAAAAGCAAGGTCTTTGGAACCTTTTCCTACCCGAAGAGTACAAACCTTGGAGCCCTGGCCTAACCAACCTAGAGATCGCTCCGCTGTTTGAAACCATGTCTCGCTCGGCCTGGTCTCAGCAGATATTTAACTGCAATGCTCCCGACCGCGGGAATATGGAAGTGCTAGCCAAATACGGTACTCCAGAGCAACAAGAGCAGTGGTTGCTGCCGTTATTGGCGGGAGATATTCGTTCGGCCTATGCCATGACTGAGCCCGATGTCGCCTCATCTGACGCGACCAATATGGAACTAAAAATTGAGCGCGATGGCGACGAATACGTACTTAATGGCCGTAAATGGTGGACCACTAATGTTATTGGCCCCACCTGTAAAGTGATGCTTGTCATGGGCAAGTCAAATCCAGATGCACCGCGCCACCAGCAACACTCCACCATATTAGTTCCTACCGATACCAAAGGTGTAGTGATGTCGCGCCCATTAAAAGTATTTGGCGAGTATCATTCTCCCGGTGGTGAAGGGGATATGATCTTTAAAGATGCACGGGTTCCCGCCAGTAATTTAATCCTCGGCGAAGGTCGTGGTTTTGAAATCGCCCAGGGCCGTTTAGGGCCAGGCCGTTTCCAATATGCCATGATGTTTGTCGGCATGGCTCAGCGCAGCCTGGAACTCATGTGTCAGCGAGCCCAGCAGCGTGTCGCCTTTGGTGAGGCCCTGAGCAAAAAAACTAGCGTACAGCATGAGATTGCGCGCAGTCGCTGCGACATTGAGCAGTGCCGTTTGCTGGTATTGGCCGCCGCTGAAAAGATGGACAAATACGGCGTCGATGCCGCTCGAGAAGATATCTCTATGCTTAAAATAGTCGCGCCTAAAATGTGTGAAGACGTAGCCAGCCGCGCTATGCAAATATTTGGCGGCATGGGTGTTTGCCAAGATACACCATTGGCTCTTATTTGGACGACCAGTAGATTCTGTCGTATAGCTGATGGCCCAGATGAAGTGCACATGTCCCAGCTAGCCAAAATGACCATGCGCTCACTCAACAGAGAGTCGCAGTCTTAAACGAATATAGAGAATTGATAATGAGCTTTTCATCCAATGTACTAAGTATCGAAAAACAAGGTCGGGTCGGCATTATCTGGTTAGATCGTGAGGCCAAATACAATGCGCTGTCTACCGAGCTCTGGTCATCCATACCTCATGGTTTGGAGGCGCTGTGCGAAGACCCAGATGTTGGTGCTATTGTTTTAGCTGGTCGAGGTAAGCATTTCTGTGCTGGCATTGACCTAGCAGAGGACGGCCTAAGCCAGCATAAGAAAACCAAGGCGCGCTCCAAAGCTGAAGCCAACATCCTGCAGTTGAGTAACACGCAAAAATTTCAGCAGGCCATAAGTTCATTGGCCGAATGTGAATTGCCGGTTATTGGCGTGGTGCAGGGCTTTTGTTTGGGTGCGGGTGTAGACTTGATTACTGCCTGCGATATTCGTGTCGCCAGTGCCTGCTCAGTTTTTAGTGTTCGCGAAACTCGCCTAGGTCTCGTAGCCGATGTAGGTACCTTGCAGCGTTTGCCCAAGATACTTAATGCTGGTCATGTTGCTGAGCTGGCCTATACCGGTAAAGATATTAAAGCTGATCGGGCGGAAAAGATTGGCTTGGTAAATGACGTGTATGAAACGGCCGAGGCCACTATGGCTGCGGGCCTAGCACTGGCAGAAGAAATAGCAAGCAATTCTCCTATGGCTGTGCGCGGAACCAAGTTCATACTGCGTCAATCAGAGAATTTGACTGACGAGCAAAGTTTAATGGTGAACGGTATGTACACAATGATGACCAGCCTAGAGTCGAATGATTTAAGTGAGGGAATCATGGCCTTTGCCGAGCGCAGGCCAGCGAAGTTTACCGGTAGCTAATACTCTTTTGATCGAATCTTTCAGGGGCACCCAAACTTTCTTTTTTTAAAGAAGGGGGGCAGTCGAAGGGATTAGTAGCGAATGGCGAGCATTAAGACCGCTTCAATGCGCACATTTTAATTTTAAAGATGGTCAAATAAGTCGATTGATAGAGTATTTGTGCTACTGCACTTGAATGTCCAACATATGAAAAGGAAGGAAGCCAATAATCCTAGGTAGTGAGTTTTTTTACAAGTTTTACTAATGTTACTAAGCGTGGTTTGGTAACAGTCAATCCGGCTCCTAAATAGACTAATCTTAAATGTATCGAGTACAGGTGCCCCTGTAGCACGGCAGGCTAAAAAAAAGGGATAAATAAATTATCCCTTTTTTTATACACTCTTTTTAATACATCATGTCTCTTGTAGCGTTCAATATCCAGGGAAACTTTTCTCCCAACTTAGCTATGCCGTAGGAAAACCAATACTCTATCTTCTGGGCAAAGGTCATCTCTACCATCTCGGGTAGTCGCTGCTGCTGATGCTTGAGGTAGGAGTGGATATTTTCGACATCCTGGGCTGAGTGAGTCTCGTAGAAACCCACCATACCTTTGTGTGATTTAGAACCACCCAGCACAATGCCGATAAAGTCGCGATGGGTCTGGTCGCTCATGTAGCGCAGGTCCGGTACTATATAGTTGCTTTTGGCGCTGATGCCGTGGCAGGTGCCGCAGTTATGGCCGTAGAGCTCTTCACCTTTTCTAATATCTTCTGGAGTGGCAGTCAATTCTTCACTCAGAGGCAAGATGGTAGCCAGGCTCTCATCGGCTAGGCTTCTGGTAAGGCCAAAGTCGCCGAGTTTAAATACAAGAAGTTTGTTCTGATTTACTTTATTGCGTTTGAGATTATCTCCGATGGTCAGCATAACTGTACCTCCACTGCCCTGAGCAACGGCTACATATTGCTCGCCATCTAGCTCATAGGTCATGGGGCCGGCAAGAACGGCGCTGTCCGACTGATATTGCCATAGCGCATCACCGTTGTCTGCGTCATAGGCGGCGAAGGTACCGTTACCCTTACCTTGGAATACCAGGTTCCCGGCAGTACTGAGTATGCCGCCGTTAGCCGGGCTTGCATGTGGTACTTTCCATGCTGGCCGCTGATTAACTGGATCCCAGGCAAGTAGTTCTCCGCTGATCAATGCATCGGCTGCGGCCTGTCCTGCTACCCAACTTAGAGGGTCTCTAGACTCATTTAAATCTACGCCAGTATTCCAACGGTTTACTCGGTACTCAACAGATTTTTGAGCACTGAAATAATGGGGTATATTCTGTACTGGAATATACATAAGGCCAGACTTGGGGCTGAACGACATGGGCTGCCAGTTGTGGGCGCCATAGGGCGATGGCCAGATATAACTGCCACCATTCTTTTGGTAGTCGGCATATTCAGTTTCTACGGGACGGCCGGTTGCCATATCGATGTGACTGGCCCAAGTGGCTTTGGCAAATTTTTCGGCAGACAATAATTCCCCTGTTTCTCGATCTAAAACATAGAAGAAACCATTTTTGGGTGCCTGCATTATTACCTTACGTTGCTCACCATTGATTTCTATCTCAGCTAATGTAAGTTGCTGTGTGGCAGTGTAGTCCCAGTTGTCTTTCGGGGTTACCTGATAGTGCCAGACATAGGCGCCGGTATCTGGGCGCAGAGCCACTATAGAACTTAAATAGAGGTTATCTCCACCACCTGGACTGCGCAGTTCCCGATTCCACGGAGAGCCATTGCCTGTTCCTATATAAAGTAGGTCGAGTTCCGGATCATAGACTAAGGAATCCCAAACGGTACCGCCGCCACCACCCAGCCTATGCCATTCATCGCCACCCCATGTTTTAACAGCTGCCTCTAGCGCTGGGTGTTCCTGCGGCTTGCTGGGGTCGCCCGGCACAGTGTAGAAACGCCATAATTGCTCTCCGGTGGCAGTGTCATAAGCGGTGATGTAACCACGTACGCCAAGTTCGGCGCCACCATTACCAATTATTACTTTACCATCGACTATGCGCGGTGCGCCGGTAACACTGTAGTTGCTATTATCTGGAGTAGTCTGTACTACCCAGTTTGCTGTGCCGGTTTTAGCATCTAGGGCTACTAGGCGGCCATCGAGTGTGCCAAAAAATATTTGCAAACCGGTCTCAGTATCACCCTGCCACATGGCTACGCCACGGTTTACAGCTCCACAGCAGGTTTTAATTAGGTGGTCCTTGGGTACTTTTGCATCGTAATGCCAGATTTGTTCGCCAGTTCTGGCATCTAGAGCATGAACATGGCTCCAGCCGGTGCTGACATAGATGACGCCATTATGCACAAGGGGCGTTGCTTCCATTCCTCGCGCAGTATCAAATTTAAACGACCAAGCCAAATCAAGCTTGTTGACGTTGTCTCGGTTAACTTTAGCAATGGGGCTGAAGCGCTGCTCTTTGTAATCCCGCCCATAACTTAGCCACTCCTTGTCTGGGTCGGCAATTGACTGTTCGTTGACCACAGTGGCTTGAGCCTGCATAAAACAGCTGATTAGTGTTAGCGCGCTTGCTACTTGGGTTAGGCGAGAAAGCATAGGATTCTCCGGGTCTCTTTAAAGAAGACTGATTTTTTTATTATAGTAACATTTCAATGAACTGCATGCGGTCTTGACCAAAAAACATATTATCGCCAACAAACATAGTTGGCGCACCAAAACATCCTCGGGCCACGGCGGCTTCGGTGTTGCTGATTAATTTAGATTTGACCTCTGCTTCCTGAGTGGAGGCCATTATTTTAGTTGCATCCAGACCCGCGTTTTTAAGTACGTTGGCCACTACATCTGGATCACCCATATTATCACCATTGACCCAGATCGCATTGAAGACGGTTTCAACATAGCTATCGAAGTCCTCACGGCCTTGGGTTGAAACTGCACCACGCATTAAATTCAATGTGTTGATGGGGAAGTGGGGATTTACAGTCAGTGGCACCTCATAAAGGGCAGCGAAGCGAGGCAGATCCTGAGTCATCATGTACCTACCTTTTGCGGGCACTGTAACTGGAGACGTATTACCTGAGGCTTTGAACAGACCGCCGAGAAGAACTGGTTTGTAGTCTAGAGAACAGGCGTACTGTACCTTTAACTGTTGCAGGCGCTTATGGGCTAAATAGGCTGTAGGGCTGCCAAAGTCAAAATAAAACTCAATGGTTTGCGCCATGGGGATACCTCGAACATTAATAATAACTACATCAGGGCCGTTAACCCTCACTGAGCTAGAGAGTAGCTCTGCGGTGCTTTCTCTGTAAATGTAAAACCATGACCCGCAAGTTCGGAATAAAATACTTTTTATTTAGAGCCAAGAAGGGAACTCAGGAGTTCGATAATGGACTTTATACTATCGGCCGTACTTAGAGATTGATGTTCGCGAAGGCGGTCCCAGTACTCAAAAGATAAAATACCAATAATCGCTTCCTGCTTACTGGGAGAGAGAGTTTCAAGCTCTGGTAACCTGGCCCTCAGGTTATTACGTATTTTTTCCTGATAGCTGGCATACTTCTGCTTCAAAAAGTTCGACCGCCAGCGCCGGGTAGCAGTGGATTTTAAAATATTAGAATGGGCCTCAAACATATTGCCAAGATGTTCAGCGGAGACAGAAATCCGTTGGCTCACGCTTAACTGAGGATCAATAATTACCAGATAGTCTTCAAAATTCTTACGCCATAACTCATCGGCGGTAGCAAAAATAGCTTCCATATCTTCGAAGTGTCGGAACACGGAGCGGATACCCACTTTGGCATGGTCGGCCACTTGCTGAGCTGTGGGTACTAGATTGCCTTCTTTGATCAATTGCAGCATTGACTCAATAATCAACTGGCGGCTGCGATCACTGCGGAGACGTCTGCCATCAATTTTAGCGGGACTGCTGGCGTTATTGGTCATAGGGTGCCACTGCTCTGGGTAATATGGCGTTCATTATGTCACAATTACTCAGCTTTTTATAGGCTACTGCCACTGACAATGATTTCAGTAGAGTTGACCGGCAGTGATATGCTAGTGCCATCCTCTCCCAGCGTGTAGTTGCTAAATCGTTCTTCGACGCCCTCTAGCCAGATGGCCTCACTGCCTGGCATGGTTAGTGGCGGCACTACATGGTAGTAGAGCAGATGGCCCACATTGGCATCTCGTGCGGTTTCGGCGGCCTCGATGGGAGAGGCATGGTAATTAAGGACATCGTGAAATATTTGGGCTGTATTGGGCAAACCAGCGGCGGTGGCGCCCTTATTCATAGCTTTGAGCATGTTAGGGCTCAGTGCCTCATGCACCAAAAGGTCAATATCTTGGGCAAACTTTTCTATATTGGTTGATTTGTTGGTGTCACCAGAGATCAACGCAGTGCGGTCTTTATAGCTAAATCTATAGGCCACAGCAGGGGAGATTGGAACATGATCTACGGCTAACATCTCCACTTTTAAGCCATCCTGTTGATAAACGCTGATCAGTTCTCCATCGATTGGTGTTGGGCTACTCACGGAAATCATACCCGCGCCACGCAGTGGTGTAACGGTGTCTCCATGATGATCATTGCGATAAATTTTGTCTTGCCCATAGGCCTGATTGAAGCCGTCGACTACCTGACTTACACCCTCGGGGCCGTAAATATTTAACGGAGCATTGTGACTTGCCGACGCCCAGCGGAGAGTAGCGACCTCGCCAAGACCATCAATATGGTCAGAATGGAAGTGAGTCAAAAATACGCCGCTAATACTACCCACCTGATAGCCCATGCGGCCCAAGTTACGTACGCCATTTGCGCCTGCATCAACCAAAAATAGTTTACCTGCTGCAACAACAGCAACGCAGGGCCCTGAGCGATTGGCTGCTGGCATGGGACCACCAGCACCACAAAGGGCGATATGAAGACCGTCTCCAAGCGCTTCAATTTTATTGCCGGCTAACATGGTTTCCACTGCGGCAGGCAAAATGCGCAGAGCAATTTCACTGCGCTTACTAAAGATACCAATCGCTATTACAAGGGCAATCATGCCAATAATAATAGTTTTTTTCATAGTCACCCTCGTCTGATATGTTAAATGTTTAAAAAGATGGTGACATGTTGGCAGTTGCTGTGTCAATATATTTCGCCTGACCGTTAAGAGCTAGTGCAAAAAATGGCCGTTATTAAAGGAAACCCTATGCTGAAAAGTAATGCTATTACCCTAATCGGCGCACCGGCATCTCCTTACACCAGAAAAATGATTGCGCTCATGAGATATCGCCGCATTGCCTATTGTATTGCCTGGGGTGACCCTGCCGCGATATTGACCGAGATGGGTGTTCCCAAGCCCAAGGTGACTTTATTGCCAACCTATGTGTTGCCCGATGCGGCAGGACAGCAACAGGCTGTTTGCGACTCTACCCCGATTATTCGCCGCTTGGAGGCCGAACATGAAGGGCGCTCAGTGATTCCTAATGATCCGGCCATGGCATTTATCGATTATCTGCTGGAAGACTTTGCTGATGAATGGTGTACCAAGTATATGTTCCATTATCGCTGGCACAAAGAGACCGATGCTGACAATGCCGGCACACTATTACCGCTATTGCAAAAAATTAATTTACCTGTCGAGCAATTACATCAAGCTAAATCATATATTACCCAACGCCAGGTGGGGCGACTGCATGTAGTGGGATCCAATGAGGTTACGGCACCTGTTATTGATGCCAGCTATAAACGTTTTCTGCGCGCGATGGAGGCGCATTTATCGCAACAGCCTTACCTTATGGGCGGCCGCCCTGGAACCTCTGACTTTGCGGTATACGGCCAACTAACACAGTTGGTGGGTTTTGATCCCACATCTAGAGCGATTGCCCATAGCCTTTCGCCACGTAGCGTGGCCTATACAGACTTGTTAGAGGATCAAGCTGGTCTGGAGCCTCAGTCTAGAGACTGGGCCACTACTGAAACCGCGCCTGCCACCCTCAAAGGCCTGCTTAACGAGGTCGGCCATGTCTATGCACCAGCGCTGCTTGCCAATGCTGCGGCGATGCAGTCGGGCGAGAAATCCTGGGAGACTGAGATTGATGGCAGTCGCTGGACTCAGCAAACCTTTAACTATCAGGGCAAGTGCTTGCAGTGGATTAACGGAGAGTACCAAGCGCTTAGTGCTGATGATCGTAGCCGAGTGGACGGCATGCTAGAGGGCACCGGTTGCGAGAAGATTATATTTTAAGTTTCAGACTGGACTAGAAGTAAAAACTTATCGTCATCTTGGTGGTATTGTGCTCGAGCAGATTTATACCTCCTGCAACTCTAACGTCAGAGAGTCTAAAAAACCACGAAAAGTATATAGGGCAACTAGTACACAAGAAACTTACTGAGCACCGTCACTAACTCAATAGCCCTTATTGGTCTTTGTAGATAAGGGCGTTGACACTGGAGCGATTGGCCAAGTCTGATCATGATAGCAAATAACCGTTATAGTCGATTAAAATAAATATCAGTATCTATGCCAGTTTATTTTCTAAGCATAAGTTGATAGTTTGTCACTAACTTATAGTAATAAAAACCAACCTAGGGTGCGACAATGGTCAAGCAGTTCAAAGAGCAGGGGGGTGCCGCCACCATGGATCCCAGCACAGCCTATCGCTGGTTATCCTCTAAAATTATGACTTTAGTAATTAGTTCTCATCGATCGGCAAAGAGGCGCAAAAAGGTTGAAAAGCGCCGACATTCCGCGGGCGCTCGGCATGTGGTTGAGTACTTTCATCAGGTAGAGGACGGTTATAGCCATTTAGCGGCTCAAGTACTGATGGCGCTTAGCGCCCGTTATGATATTGAACTGCGTTGTCATTTAGTGACTGGGCCTTCAGGAGACAACTCTGTTGAACCTGAATTACTAATAAAACTATCTCAAAACGACGCCTGTTGTATTGCGCCTCATTACGGTCTGGAGCCACCAGATGCCAAGGGCTTACCTGGTCGAGCCGCTATTGAATTGGCTGAATCGATTTTGGCCTTTACTATTTTGGAGCAGCAATCGAGCGCAAATTTTATTGCTCTGGCGGCAACCGTTGGCTCCGCGCTCTGGTCTGGTGATAATGAAACTCTTAATACGTTAGCAGAGCAAAATGGCTGCGCGACGGCTCAGCAACGTCGAGACTGCCTCGTTACTGGCAACGCACGCCGTACTGAGTTGAAACACTATTCAGGGGCCATGTTTTATTACGGTGAAGAATGGTACTGGGGTGTTGACCGTCTGCATTATCTTGAAGAGCGTCTCGCCGAATTAGGCGCTGACCTTGATCGTGAAAAACCAATGTTGACAAAGCGCTTTGTGGTCGAAGTGGACAATCTCCGAGACAACGGTAGTCTGACACTTGAGATATATCCGTCATTGCGCAGTCCATATACTGCTGTGGTCTTTGATCAGACGCTTAAATTAGCTGAGTCAACAGGCATTAACTTAGTAGTGCGCCCGGTACTGCCTATGGTCATGCGCGGTGTGCCTGCGACAAGGGAAAAAGGTCTGTATATCTTTGCTGATGCGGCGCGAGAGGCGCGCAGAGCAGGTGTACCCTTTGGTAAATTTTATGATCCGATTGGGGAGCCAGTGCGGCGTTGTTATTCCCTTTACCCTTGGGCCTGTTCGCAGGGGCGGGGCAACCAGTTGATATCTAGTTTTTTAAAGACGGCATTCGTCGATGGTGTCAGTACGAACAATTCTCATGGTCTAAAGCAGGTGGTTGAGAACGCTGGGCTAGATTGGTCAGTGGCCAAGACCATTGTGGGAAAGTCTGGTTGGGAGGACATGCTCGAGAGCAATCGCCTGGCGATGTATGAATCGGGCCTCTGGGGTGTACCGAGCTTTAGGCTTTTAAATAAACAGGGTGAATCGGTGCTGTCCCTTTGGGGGCAGGACAGGCTTTGGTTGGTGGCTCGAGAGATTGAACATCAGTTAACAGATAACAAATAAAATCCACAGGTATTAGTCGACAATTCAATAAATAAATGGAGGCCATCATGGCACTAGCAGTAATAGCAAGAATTACCGTACAAGAGGGTAAAAATGAAGAATTTGAAACATTGTTTTTGCAACTGACTGAAAAAGTTTTGGCTAATGAGAAAGGCGCATTGATGTATACGCTAACGCGCAGTAAGTCAAACCCACAAGAATATGTAGTGATGGAGCAGTATCGCAGTGCAGCGGACATAGATGCCCATGGCAAAACAGACTATTTCCGCGAGGCTAATAAAGCGATGGGGGCTCTAGTTATGGCAGCGCCAGTTATCGAAGTCCTAGATATTATTTAATTTGTTAAATTCAATATTAAAAAACTCGAGGCTAATAATGATTAAAATTTTAAAAATTATAGTGGCATTAACGGCAGTGATTTTTGCCTCAATTGGTCTGCGCTGGATTGTTGCGCCTGAAGGTGTTGCGGCAGAGTTTGGTATGACCTTGATGGAAGGTTCAGGACTGAGTTCACAGATTGGTGATTTGGGAGCCTTCTTTTTATCCATTGCGATCTTTATTTTGCTGGCTCTTACTACCGGCCGCCGGATCTGGTACTACCCACCGATTATTCTGCTCGCTCTAACTGCAATTATGCGCACTATGGCATGGATGTTTCATAACGCTAGTCTGGCGTTAGATATGATTGCTGTGGAAGTTATTGTCTGCGTAATTCTTTATGTTGGCTCGATTAGATTGGCAGAGGAAGATTGATTTTGGGAGTAGGCAAGGCGTTGGCCGCCCTAGTTATTATGTTGCTGACACTTGGCAAATCCTCTTTGATATTTGCTCAAAACAGTCCCAATGTTGTATTGATTCTGGCCGATGATCTGGGGTTCAGTGATCTTGCTTCCTATGGTAGTGAAATCCGTACTCCAAGCATAACTGCTCTGGCAGAGCAGGGCGTTAGTTTTACAAATTATCACACAGGGGCCAACTGCGCGCCGTCTCGTGCGATGTTGTTAACGGGGGTAGATAGCCATAGAGCAGGTGTGCCAAATATTCCCGAAATGATTCCCCCGGTGCAGGCGGTACACAGCCATTATGCGGGCACGTTGAGCCATAATGTGGTGACGGTTGCTTCCCTGTTGCAGGATGCTGGCTATCACACCTATCTAGCCGGGAAATGGCATCTGGGGCAAACAGAGGACAAATTACCCAGTAGGCGTGGTTTTGACCGTACCTTGGCTCTTGCAGATTCCGGTGCGGATAACTGGGAACAAAAACCCTATATTCCTATTTATAAAAAAGCTAATTGGTATGCGGACGGCGAAGAGTATCAGCTCCCAGATAACTTTTATTCGTCGCGCTTTTTAGTGGATAAAACCATTGAGTTTATCGACAGTAATAAGAATGACGGGCAACCATTTTTTGCCTATGTGCCTTTTCAAGCCGTGCATATCCCAGTGCAGGCCCCCCAGAAATTTATTGACCGTTACATGGGCGTTTATGATCAGGGTTGGAGCGCACTGCGGCAACAGCGACTGGAGCGGGCCATTGAGTTGGGAGTTGTGCCCGCCGATACTATGACAGTGCAAATGGCCAGTACTGCTGATTGGGAGGCTTTAAGTCCCCAGCGACAAGCTTATGAAGCCAAACGAATGGCTGTTTATGGGGCCATGGTTGAGGCGATGGACCACCATATTGGCAGACTAGTTGAGTATCTAAAAGCGATTGGCCAATATGATAATACGGTATTTATTTTCACCTCCGATAATGGAGCTGAAGCCATGGGTTTAGCGCGTCAGAATTCGTGGGGGAATACTCTGACATTAGCGGCTCGAGACTATAGTGTTGACTACGAGACTCTGGGATTAAAAGGCAGCTTTAATGCAATTAATCCGGGCTTTGCGAGTGCGGCGGCATCTCCCTTAGCCTATTACAAATTTTATGTTGGCGAAGGGGGCTTGAGAGTTCCGATGATTATTGCCGGTGGGCCAGTAGCCATCAAAAATCAATTTAGCAATGCCTCCGCCTATGTAACTGATATTACACCGACGATTTTATCTCTGGCTGAAGTGGAGCATCCCCAGGGTCTTAAACGCGGGCGCTACGGTGGGCGCAAGGTGGAGCCAATGATTGGGCGTAGTCTGGCGCCCTTAGTTGAAGGCAAAGTAGAGTCTGTTCATGGTACCGACAACGCTGTGGGCTTTGAATTGGCGGGCCAAGGTGCATTGTTTATGGGTGATTTTAAAATTGTATTTAATCACGGGACCCAGGGTGACAGCCAGTGGCACCTGTTTAATATTCAAGTTGATCCAGGAGAGACCAGAGATCTCAGTGCTGAGAATCCCGCTCAATTACAACTTATGCTGAACCGGTACCAGCAATATATCGATGATAATAATATCTTGCCTGTGCCTGCTGGTTACAGACATGAAACTCAGATTATATTTAACGCTCTTCACCTTATTTATCGGGACAATATCCTGATTATTATTATTCTCTTTTTACTCATACTGCCTTTTGCGGTTGTGTATAAATCTAAGCACCGCAAAGGACTTTGAAATGACTCACTCTCTTTACGCTATTCCTCATTCTCTTTACTCTGGACGTGCTCGTTCTTATTTAATTAAAAATGGTATTTCCTTCAAGGAAATTTCCTGTGGTCACGAGAGTTTTAAGGCTGAGATTTTGCCTGAAGCGAAACTGGCTACTATTCCAGTCTTGCGAACGCAGCAGGGGCAGGTGATCCGGGATGGTGCAGCTATTATTGAATATTTTGAGGCAGCTAATGGCCGCCCCTGTAAGCCAACTACGGCAAAACAGCAAGTTGTAAGTGGACTGTTCGATCTAATTGGTACTGAGGGTTTGCTGCGTCCTGCGATGCATTATCGGTGGAATTTTCCGGAAGAGAATCTGACGTTTTTGCATTATCATTTTTTCCACTCCCAAAGAGAACATCCAGATCGGGAAGCAAAGACTCAGCACATGATGAATAAGATGCGCTATGCGGCTGCTATATTTGGTGTAAATGATGAGAGTCAGACGTTGGTGGAGACTCTTTATATGGAGTTTTTACTGGCTCTGGATAAGCACTTTGAACAGTATCCTTATCTACTTGGCTGGAAGCCCTGTATTGGTGATTTTGGTTTGCTAGCACCTCTTTTTGCTCATTTGGGGCGTGACCCAAAACCGTTGCACATTATGCAGAGACAAGCGGTGCATGTTTATCGTTGGGTGGAGCGTATGAATCGCTCTTATCAGGATGCGCCTGAGCATTACGCTGGCGGCACAGATTTTATAGCTGATGACCATATACCGGACACCTTACTAAAAGTGCTGAGAGTCGTAGCAGAAGATCTGTTGCCCGAGACTATAGCAGCGGCGGATTCAATTAACTCAGTACTTGCGGCTAGTTCTATAACCGCTGGCGATCCTGCTTCTCGCTATCTGGGGCAAAATGATGGCAAGGCAATCTTTACAGTCCGTGGGCAGCAACTTGAAGCGGGTGCCCAGCCCTATAGATTTTTCCAGTTGCAGTTGGTACAGGATGCCTATCAGGCCTGTGCTGAGTCTGAGAGGGCTGATATCGATTCTTTGCTTGAGTCCTGTCAGCTTGGGGGGCTGTTGGAAATCAAACTACAACGCCGAATGGAGCAGCGGGACAATGTTGAAGTCTGGCTCTAATAGACGGCTTTAAGATCGGCGCTTTCACCGGGCTGGGCGCCCGCAACATATCGCGGGCTGTCGGCCATACCCAAAATATTGAGCATTAAAAATTGTCGCCCTGTGTCAATGCGCAAAAATCTTTCGATGTAGCTAATGTATTTTGATGTACTGTTACGAGCCTTAAAAGTGGCGACAAACTATTCCGCTTCTTCGTCTCTTAGGGGCCTAGAAAAGTCGGTGTGCCAGAGTATAAATAAACCTTAGATAATTAGGCTGGACAGCCAACGTTTGGCGGTCTGTGTCATTTTTAATAATCCCTAATATAACGCAACCCCATAGTCACTATCTGATGAGGCAGATCACTGACCAGTGGGTTATTATTATTCAAACATCTGGTATTCAGTCTCGATTGTAATGTACTATTTGACATAAAATATGCCAATACAAATGTAGCTAAAATTTAGGAGAAATATATGGTCGCGCTAACATCTATGGTTGACTACAGCGTCGAGGAGGGTGTCGCTGTGTTAACCCTTGATAACCCGCCGGTCAATGCCTTGAGTCAAGGTGTTCGTCAGGGCCTTAAAGATGGAGTTGTAAAAGCTTTAGCCGATGACTCTGCGCAGGCCGTTCTAATAGTTTGTGAAGGCCGAACTTTTATTGCTGGCGCCGATATATCGGAATTTTCCTCTGGTCCCATGGAACCCAATTTTCATGAGGTACTCTCGACCATGGATAATTCGCCCAAGCCTATTGTTGCAGCGATTCATGGCACTGCTTTGGGTGGCGGTCTGGAAACTGCACTTTGTTGCAACTACCGAGTGGCAGTGGCCAGTGCCAAATTTGGTCTGCCAGAGGTAAATCTTGGTCTGCTTCCTGGCGCGGGTGGTACACAGCGATTGCCGCGTGTTATTGGTGTTGAGAAGACTCTGGCGATGGTAACTTCTGGCGCACCGATTGGTGCTGCTGAAGCCCTTGAACTGGGTCTTATTGATCAGATGGTGGGCGATGATCTGCGGGCTGCTGGACTTGCCCTGGCCATTGAAAAAGGTGCCGAAGCCGGTCCTCACCCAAGGGTGCGCGACAATGATGAAAAACTTCAGGGCGCTAAAGATAACCCAGAAATTTTTGCGGCTACTCGCAAGATGATCGCTCGAAAGACACGTGGTTTTTTGGCCCCGGAATACAATATTCGCTGTATTGAGGCGGCAGTTAACCAACCCTTTGATGAAGGCTTACAGACCGAAGGCAAGCTGTTCGCCGAGTTGGTCACTGGAGCTCAGTCACAGGCTCAGCAATATTTTTTCTTCTCCGAGCGTCAGGCAAGTAAGATTCCAGGCATCGATAAAGATGTTGCTGAGCTACCCATCACCAAGGTGGGTGTTATTGGTGGAGGTTTGATGGGTGGCGGAATCTCAATGAACTTCGCCAATGTCGGGATACCCGTCACAATTGTTGAAACTAATCAGGCAGCGCTTGACCGTGGTCTAGGTACTATTCGGAAAAATTATGAAAACACAGCACGTAAAGGTCGCCTAACCGAACAAGCCGTTGAGCAGCGCTGTAGTTTGATTCAGGGTACATTGGATATGGCTGATCTTGCCGACTGTGATCTAATTATCGAAGCTGTTTTTGAAAATATGGCGGTGAAGAAAGATATTTTCATGCGTCTGGACGGCATTGCTAAAGCCGGAGCTATTTTGGCCTCCAATACTTCGGCATTGGATCTAAATGAGATTGCCTCTGTAACCAATCGCCCGGAATCGGTTATTGGGCTGCACTTTTTCTCACCCGCGAATGTTATGAAACTACTCGAGGTAGTGCGCGGAGACAAAACCTCCGATGCGGTGATTAAAACCGGTATGGCTCTGGCTAAACGAATTCGTAAAGTGGCAGTGTTGGTTGGTGTGTGCCCGGGATTTGTAGGCAACCGTATCCTGTTTATGCGTCAGATCGAAGCCTCAAATCTGGCCCTTGCCGGCGCGCCTATTGAGCAGATAGACAAGGTGTTATTTGATTTTGGTTTTCCTATGGGTGCCTTCCAAATGGGCGACTTGGCAGGCTTAGATCTGGGCTGGGATAAGGGTAACTCCAATCCAACAGACGTTAAAGATCGGCTCTGTGATCTAGGTCGCTATGGTCAGAAGACTGGTGCAGGCTACTATGATTATGATGAAAATCGTATGCCCACCCCTGCGGCTGTTACCGCCGAATTATTTGCCGAGGTGGCTGCCACTCAAGGTATTAAGCAGAAACAGATGTCTGAGGAAGAGATTCTTGACCGATGCTTGCTGCCAATGATCAATGAGGGTGCAAAGATTCTGGACGAGGGTATCGCCATGCGGGCCAGTGATATTGATGTGACCTATGTGTATGGCTATGGCTGGCCGGTCTATCGTGGCGGTCCAATGCACTACGCCAACACCATTGGTCTGGACAAGGTGCTGGCTAAAATCCGTCACTACCATGAATTGACAGGCGATGATTTTTGGGCGCCGAGCCCGCTGCTGGTATCTCTGGCAGAGCAGGGCAAACGTTTTAAGTAAATAATTGCTAATTATTTGATAATCACAGAGGAAGAGGGAAAATGAAAACACGTATCACAGAGCTACTTGGTATTGAGCATCCGATTATTCAAGGAGGCATGCACCACGTGGGCTTGGCCGAGATGGCAGCGGCAGTTTCTAATGCGGGCGGTCTTGGCATTATTACAGGCCTAACACAGGGTACTCCAGAAAAATTAGCTGCGGAAATTGCCCGTTGCAAGACGATGACCGACAAGCCCTTTGGTGTGAATATTACGTTTCTACCCTCGATGACGCCCCCAGATTACCCAGGGCTGATTCAGGCGGTGATTGATGGCGGCGTTAAGATTGTTGAAACCGCAGGCAATAATCCGGCACCCTACATGCCGGCGCTTAAGGAAGCAGGTATTGTCGTCATCCATAAATGTACCGCTGTGCGCCACGCACTGAAAGCTCAGAAAGTAGGTTGCGATGCGGTTTCAGTCGATGGTTTCGAATGTGGTGGTCACCCGGGTGAAGATGACATCCCTAACTTTATCCTGTTACCGAGGGCGGCGGACGAACTCACTATTCCCTTTGTTTCCTCTGGTGGTATGGCCGATGCTCGCAGCCTAGTTGCTTCCCTGGCTATGGGTGCCGAGGGTATGAACATGGGTACTCGCTTTATTGCGACTCAAGAAGCACCTGTGCATGACAATGTAAAAGCGGCGATATTGGCGGCGAGCGAGCTGGATACTCGTCTGGTAATGCGGCCATTACGAAATACAGAGCGCGTGCTGAATAATACTGCGGTGGAGCGTTTGTTAGAAAAAGAAAAATCACTGGGCACCGACATCAAAATTGAAGATATTCTTCCCGAAGTTGCCGGCGTGTATCCCAAGATCATGAAAGATGGCGATATGGACGCCGGAGCCTGGTCCTGCGGAATGGTGGCTGGTCTGATCAATGATGTGCCAACCGTGCAGGAGTTAATGAACCGTATTATGTCCGAAGCGGATAGCCTTATTAAGGAACGCTTGGCGGGTCTGTAATCTTAGGGGAGCGACCTAACACTACTAAAAACATTTAATAAGAAGGGATTATGTCCAACGTTGATACACTAGATGAACTTAAATTGGCCAGCTATTTAGAGGCTCACATTAGCGAGTTTAAAGGGCCTTTGAAGGCGAGTAAATTTGCCGGTGGCCAATCTAATCCAACCTTTAAGATCGATGCTGCATCTGGCACCTATGTGTTGCGGCGTCAGCCTCCGGGTAAGCTACTAAAGTCTGCCCATGCAGTTGATCGCGAGTATCGCGTGCTGGCGGCACTGGCTGATACCGAGGTGCCAGTGGCCAAAGTTTACCACCTTTGTGAAGACCCTGAGATCATAGGATCCATGTTCTATATCATGGAGTTTTGCGATGGCAATGTGCACTGGTCTTCGGCTCTAGAAGAGCTTTCGAGCAATGAGGAGCGCGCCAAAATGTACGATGAGATGAATCGCGTGCTGGTAGCTATTCACTCGGTGGACTTGGAGAAAGTTGGTTTGGCAGATTACGGCCGTCCCGGTAATTATTTTCAGCGTCAGGTTGATCGCTGGTCTGCCCAGTACAGGGCCTCCGAGTTGACTGCAATTCCGGAGATGGACACTGTCATGGCTTGGCTGGCGGAGAATATTCCAGCAGATGATGGCAAGGTTTCTCTGGTTCATGGTGATTATCGTTTAGATAATTTGATGTTCGATAAGAACAATACAGAGGTAATAGCTGTGCTGGATTGGGAGCTGTCTACATTGGGACATCCCTACGCAGATCTTGCCTATCAATGCATGGGGCTGAGGCTACCCTCCGGTAAGACAAATGGTCCTTCATCTGGTCTAGCTGGATTAGATGCCGCTGCTCTTGGGATTCCTTCAGAGACTGAGTATGTAGCGACCTATTGTGAACGCATGGGCTTAGACGAGATTGCTGGCTGGCCTTTTTATATGGCCTTTAGCTTTTTCCGTTTAGCAGCTATCTGCCAAGGGGTGGCCAAAAGAGCGGCCGATGGCAATGCTTCGAGTAAATCGGCCTCTGGTGTGGCTGACATGGTTCAGCCATTAGCCGTCAATGCTCTTGGCTTCATCGTTCAATAGCAAAGAACAACCAGTAAATAGTTGCTGGTTAACTACAAGGGAATAAAAAGATTAGTAAGCCTATGGCAATCAGTAATAGAGTGACCGCTCTGACGGGGACTCAATACCCGATTATTCAGGCGCCGATGGGGTGGATTGCCAGAGCCCAACTAGCTGCTGCTGTGAGCAATGCTGGTGGTATGGGCATTATTGAAACGTCCTCTGGTGAGTTGGACAACATCAAAGTTGAGGTTGCCAAGATGCGGGGCCTCACTGATAAACCCTTTGGTATGAATGTGGCACTGTCCTATGTGCGTGGGACTAATATTATTGACTTTGTTATCGAACAGAATATTAAGTTTGTAACGACCTCCTCGGGTAGTCCTGCCGTTTGCACAAAAGAGTTTCAGGACGCCGGAATCGCTGTTTTTCACGTAGTGCCTACCTTGGAAATGGCTCTTAAAGCTCTCGATGCTGGTGTTGATGGCTTGATTGTTGAGGGCGGTGAAGGAGGTGGCTTCAAAAACCCTAGCCCCGTTTCAACTATGGTTCTATTACCGTTGGTCCGCTCCCAATGTGATGTACCGATTATCGCTGCCGGCGGTATTGCCGATGGTCCCTCTATGGCTGCGGCTTTTGCCATGGGCGCAGAGGGTGTGCAGATGGGAACACGCATGCTAGCCTGCGCAGAATCGCCTGTTCATAGCAATTGGAAAGATGCAATTGTAAATTCTCAAGAGACAGATACAGTATTTTTAAACCAACAGGGTAGACCGGCACTGCGTGCATTGCGCACGGAGCTTATTGCTAGCCTTGAGCCCATGGGTAAATTTAATGTGATGGAACATATGGCCAATCTTCATGAACTATATTTCGGGGGCGATATGGAGGCGGCGATTCCTTTGGGGGGCCAGGTAACAGGACGCATAGATAAGATTTTGACTGCCAAGCAAATTGTCGACGACACCATAGATGGCTTTGATAGAACTATTACAGGGTTGGCCAAGCAGTACAATTAGGTGCGCTTTTCGAGCTGCTACAACTCCAGAAATCTCTGAACTAGTTACAGCCCGCCATCCACCATTCAATCGCTGCGGTTTTGTGGCGTTTTTTTGGAAGGGCAAAATAAAAGGTCCGTTTCATATCCCGTTTCGGTAGGTTCAGAGGCACTAGGTCGCCAGTCTTAAAGTTATTTTTCAGTACTATTTCAGAGAGGCAACCTATGCCCAAGCCAGCTTCTACGGCTTTTTTAATGGCTTCGTTGTGTTTGAATTCTAGGTAGATATCAATGTCAGGCATAAGGCTGCTCATGGCGCGGGCAAAAGTCTGGCGTGCACCAGATTCAGGTTCACGCAGTATCCAGTTGGCCTGCTTGATATCGTTGTCGCTGAGGTTTTTCTTTTTTGCCAATGGGTGCTCTGGGCTACAAAAAGCTACTAGTCGATCTTCGCGCCAGGGAATTAACTCTAATGCCTTGTCTTTCACCTCGCCCTCAATCATGCCAATGTCGACCTCAAAGTTCAGCACCTGTGCCACTATGTCGGCACTATTGGCGACATTGATATCGACCTTAGCTTCAGGATGTTCAGTTAAGTAGCCAGCAAGGTAGGTCACGGCTAAATGGTTACCAATAGTAAAACTAGCACCAACTTTTAAATGGCCTATATCACCGTGACCTTTAAGTGCCTGCTCAAATTCTTGGGCGTGGTCAACGAGTAAAACAGCCTTGCTACGCAGAGTTCTGCCCACCTCATTTAACTCTAGTTTTTTACCCACTCTATTAAACAGAGCGATATTGTAGGTCTGTTCGAGATTTTGCAATGCGGCACTGGCAGCCGACTGCGACATGTACAACTGCTCCGCGGCCTTAGAAATATTTTGATATCTGGCAATGGTAAGAAAAATCTCTAGCTGTCTGAGGCTGTACTTCATAGGTTGCCCTTATTTTAATACATATCGATAAAATCGATTAAGAAATCCATAATATCCTATTTTACATATATATAGAATGGGCCTACTATCCAGCCTAAATATATAAAATATTAGGCGCGAAATAAATAATTCGCTTATTGAGATATCACTATGACAGAGCAAAAGGCAACAAATGTTACCTGGCACGACGGCGAGATTACCCATAAAGATCGTAATAAATTGCTTCGTCAGCAAGGTGTGACACTCTGGTTTACCGGTCTATCGGGCAGCGGTAAAAGCACCATAGCTGTGGCTCTGGAGCAGGCCCTATTTGAGCGTAATAAACTGAGTTATCGCTTAGATGGGGACAATGTCCGCCTCGGCATTAATAAAAATCTTGGGTTTTCTGCGGATGACCGCACCGAGAATATTCGAAGAATAGGTGAGATCGCCAAGCTGTTTGTCGACTCTGGGGTGATTGTGTTGTCTAGTTTTATCAGTCCCTATCGGGCTGACCGAGACAGAGTTCGCGATTTACATATGCACGCGAGCTTTGCCTTTATAGAAATCTTTGTGGACTGCTCATTGAAAGAGGCAGAGGCGCGAGATCCCAAAGGCCTGTATAAAAAAGCTCGGGCCGGAGAGATTAAAAACTTCACCGGTATTGACGATCCCTATGAGGCGCCAACTCAGGCAGAGATTCATCTACCTACGGATAAAATGACCCTCGACGAGGAGGTAGATGTTATTATTGCGTATCTCGAACAGCACGGCTTTATCAATCGCCACCAGTAACTATTCTAGTTTTTTATAATTCACACAGACGGAGACAGAACCTTGATCAAGCCACACGGCTCAAATACTTTGAACCCCCTATTTGTAAAAGATGCGCAACTACAGCAACAGCTTTTATCCGAAGCAGAAACTCTTCCATCGCTACTACTCAACTCTGCCGCTGCGGCCAATGCTGTGATGCTGGGGGCCGGCTATTTTAACCCTTTGACTGGCTATATGAATTTGGCCGATGCGCTGAGTGTTGCGAGCACCCTTCACACTATCGATGGATTGTTTTGGCCAGTGCCTGTGCTTAACTTGGTAGAAGATGTGTCTGAAATTACAGGGGTGAGTCGCATTGCTTTACGTGACCCAAATACCGATGGTCATCCTGTGATGGCGATTATGGATGTGACGGCGATTGAAACCGTTTCTGATGCCCAAATTGAGATCATGGCGCAAGAAATTTTTGGTACTCTGGATACTGAGCATCCTGGGGTAGGAACGTTTACCAGCCTGGGACGAAATATTGTGTCCGGTGATATTCAGGTGCTGAGCCTCAGCTACTTTCAGGCAGACTTTCCAGATACCTTTCGCACGGCCGCTGAAATTCGCGATGAGATTACTCATCGGGGCTGGGGAAAAGTTGTGGCATTTCAAACTAGAAACCCTATGCATAGGGCTCATGAAGAACTCTGTCGCATGGCTATGGAGCGCCTAGACGCCGACGGCGTCGTAGTACACATGTTGCTGGGCAAGCTGAAGAAAGGTGATATTCCAGCCTCTGTCCGTGATGACTGTATTCGCAAAATGGTTGAACTATACTTCCCAGAGAACTCGGTGATGGTTACTGGGTATGGTTTTGATATGCTTTATGCTGGCCCCCGTGAGGCTGTTCTGCATGCAGTATTTCGTCAGAACATGGGTTGCAGCCATTTAATCGTGGGTCGTGATCATGCCGGTGTTGGGGACTATTACGGCGCCTTTGATGCTCAAACTATCTTTGCTGACAAAGTGCCTGCCGGGTCGCTAGAAATAGAGATCTTTAACGCCGATCACACTGCGTATTCAACTAAATTGGGTCGTGTGGTGATGATGAATGAAGCGCAAGAGCACAGCAAAGACGATTTTATTCTACTGTCTGGTACCAAGGTGCGACAGATGCTCGGTGATGGTATTGCGCCACCTCCAGAGTTTGCTCGACCCGAGGTGGCCAAAATATTAATGGATTATTATCAGTTAGAGAATGCTTAATTCAAAGGTCATTAACCCGCAAAGGCCCCGAGTGGTGACTGTATGACTGACTATGATGTTTTTAATGGCGACGCCGATGGAATCTGTGCTCTGGTGCAGTTACGTCTTGTCGAGCCTCGGAATAGCCAGCTTGTTACCGGAGTTAAACGGGATATCAGTCTTCTTAAACAGGTGAATGCTGAGCAGGGCGATCGTATTACCGTTCTCGATATCTCCATGGACAAAAACCATGATGCTCTGCAGCGAATGCTAGCTGCAGGAGCCGAGGTGTTCTATGTAGACCATCATTTTTCTGGTCAGGTCCCAGCCTCGGCGCAGCTCAAGTCACTAATTAATGAGGCTCCAGACGTCTGTACCAGTCTACTAATTAACCATTATTTACGGGGCGCTCATACTGGCTGGGCTGTGGTTGGTACCTTTGGCGACAACCTCAAAAAGAGTGCTACTGGACTGGCTAAAAATTTGGATATTAGTGCTGATCAACTGATTTCGTTGGAAAAGCTGGGCGTGTACGTTAACTATAATGGTTATGGCGCAGATGTCGATGAACTGCATGTTCGTCCTGCTGAGCTATACAAGTTACTGAGTAATTTTGCCAATCCACTAGATTTTATAGCCTCTGATGGCGAAACCTTCGAACGACTTGAGACTGGTTACCATGAAGATTTGAATACCGCGCAGTCGACCAAGGCGCTGCAGGCTAGCGAGTCCGTTGCGATATTCTCCCTGCCAGACCAACCCTGGGCTCGCCGTGTAAGCGGTGTCTATAGCAATGGTCTGAGCAATCAAAATCCGGATCGCGCTCATGCGGTATTAACGGCTAAGGCCAACGGCAATTATCTGGTCAGTGTGCGCGCTCCATTAAATAATAAGCAAGGCGCAGCCGCTCTATGTATGCAGTTTCCTACTGGAGGTGGTCGCGAGGCCGCCGCTGGCATCAATGATTTACCTGTGGCGATGCTGGATGAATTTATCGCCGCATTTACGCAATCTTACCGAGGAAGTTAACCATGTCAGATTCACGCCCGTTTTCGATTTTAGGTATTCAACAGATTGCTGTTGGCGGCGCCGATAAGGAAAAACTGCGCAGCTTTTGGGTTGACCTACTGGGCCTCACCTATCGCGACACATTTGTCAGCGAAAGGGAAAATGTTGATGAGGACATCTGCGAAATGGGTGCCGGTGAATTCGTAGTGGAAGTAGACTTAATGCAACCTTTGGATAGAGAGAAAAAACCCCGTGTGGATATTCCAGCACTTAACCATGTTGGTCTTTGGGTAGATGATTTGGCCGCTGCGGTTAGTTGGTTGGCGGGGCAGGGGCTGCGGTTTACCCCAGGTGGAATTCGTAAAGGTGCGGCTGGGTATGACGTCTGTTTTGTGCACCCCAAAGGCAATGAACAATTTCCCCTTAGCTCACAGGGCGTGTTGGTTGAGTTGGTGCAGGCACCGCATAACGTCATTAATGCCTATAAAGTGCTTGCGGAGGCCTAAAATCGCCTAAATTCAATGGTTTAGGGTGCATTAGTAGCAACTTTTCTGTACCATGCCGGCGATCCGGGCCACCTTCATTCCTCTAGCCATATTTGCCACTCAGGTCCAAAGTCGGCATTACCCTGCAGGGCACGTTTGCAGGGCTAACTTATAAGACGATTCTATGACCTTTGATGATTTGGGCCTCGGCGCTCCTATTTTGAAAGCTATTGCCAAGCAGGGCTACAGCGAACCTTCCCCAATTCAGGCGAAAGCCATTCCTGCGGTACTGGCTGGCCACGATGTTATGGCTGCAGCTCAGACTGGTACGGGCAAAACCGCCGGGTTTACTCTGCCTATTTTGGAGCGACTGTCTAAGGGGCGTCGCGCTCAGGCTAATCAAGCACGTACACTAATATTGACACCCACCCGTGAGCTCGCCGCTCAGGTGGGAGCGAGTGTTGCACTCTATGGTGCGCACCTCAATCTCACTTCTACTGTGGTATTTGGTGGTGTGAAAATTAACCCACAGATGCAAAAGTTGCGTCGTGGCGTAGATGTGTTGGTAGCGACACCTGGTCGCCTAATGGACCTACACAGTCAAAATGCAATCAAGTTCGACCATTTGGAAGTGCTGGTTCTAGACGAAGCTGATCGCATGCTGGATATGGGTTTTATTCATGATATTAAACGTATTATTGACCTGTTGCCTAGACGTCGTCAGAACCTAATGTTTTCGGCAACCTTTTCCGATGATATTCGTAAACTGGCCAAAGGCTTAGTGCGCAATCCTATCGAGATATCTGTGAGTCCGCGCAATGCAGCCGCGCCCTCGGTAGAGCAGTGGGTCTGCCCTGTCGACAAGAAGAAAAAGCCAGCACTATTGGCCAAGCTGATTAAAGATGGTAGTTGGTCACAGGCATTGGTATTTAGTAAAACCAAGCATGGCGCTAACAAACTGACTAAGTTTCTTGAAGCTGAGGGTATTACCGCGGCGGCTATTCATGGCAATAAAAGTCAGGGCGCACGTACTAAAGCACTGGCGGATTTTAAGGCCGGAGAGGTGCGTATCTTGGTGGCCACAGATATTGCTGCGCGGGGATTGGATATAGAGCAGCTCCCCCATGTGGTTAATTTCGATTTACCCAATGTGTCTGAGGACTATGTTCACCGGATTGGTCGCACCGGGCGTGCCGGCGCTACGGGCGAAGCCATTTCGCTGGTCAGTGCCGATGAGGTTGATCTGTTGTCCGATATTGAGCGACTAACTCAAAAACTGTTAGAACGTCGTGAAATTGAGGGTTTTGAGCCGGAGCAAACGGTTAAGGAAACCACCCTCAACCGACCTGTACGTAGCAAGAAACCGCGTAAGGCTCTAAATAACAGTACTAATGCTCAGAATAATTCTCGCCATAACAATAATTCTACTAAGGCTAAAAAACGCGCTGTTTACGGCCATGGCCCTCAGCCTGGCAACAAGAATAAATCTGCTGGTCGCAATCAATCGAACAGGTCTGATTCCCACACCAGAGGATCTTCTGAACAACGTGGAGATGTAAATGGCAATGTTGCGCCCTCAAGCCAACCAGCGGGTAACTCACCCTATGGCAAGACTGGAGGCAATCGAAATACTAGCGGCCGCAACCGTCCGTCTGGGGGTAATTCTAACCGCAGTTCTGGTCGTACAAGATAGCGACCAGTAGGTTCAGCCAGGCTAGTTTAAGCCTTATCTAATCTCAATAATCACCAAGAGAAACCCTATTAATGTTTGAGTTACAATTTAGAAAAGTTGCTACTTTTAGAAATGATTTGTTGTCCGGCCTCACAGTCGCTTTAGCGCTAGTGCCAGAGGCAGTTGCCTTTGCCTTTGTGGCCGGCGTCGGTCCTCTAGTGGGTCTTTACGCCGCCTTTATGGTGGGTTTTATTACTGCCTGCATCGGTGGTAGACCGGGGATGATCAGTGGCGCCACGGGTGCATTGGCAGTCGTGATGGTATCACTGGTAGCTGACCATGGTATCCAGTACCTATTTGTCACCGTAGTGCTGATGGGGTTGTTGCAGATAACTGCTGGGGTGTTAAGGCTGGGTAAATTTATTCGTATGGTGCCTTATCCGGTCATGCTAGGCTTTGTAAACGGTCTGGCTATTGTAATAT
Source organism: SAR92 clade bacterium H921 (assembly GCA_025153755.1). GTDB lineage: Bacteria > Pseudomonadota > Gammaproteobacteria > Pseudomonadales > Porticoccaceae > HTCC2207. Next base: position 405,205 of record JAOALD010000003.1, on the reverse strand, counting down.
TTCTAGCGCAGTTGGGGCAGTTTGGAGAAGCGGGTCAGCCGGGCTGGTTGCAAGGTACCTTTATGCAGGACAGCATCATTGATGTGGCCTGGTTGCAGGGTGAGCAACTCTATATGCTTTCCGGTTTGGTGCTAGTAACCATGATGATTATCCATTTCTTACCGCGCCTGACCAAGGCGCTGCCATCTTCATTAGTTGCTATATTGGTGGTGACTGGCTTAGTACTGGGCCTAGACTTAGACACTAAGGTGGTGGGAGATATTGCATCTATTAAAGGTGGGTTACCAAGTTTTAGCGTTCCAAAGGTTCCATTCAATCTTGAAACGCTGTTTACTATTCTACCCTATGCCATTATTTTGGCAGCCATTGGTTTAATTGAATCTCTACTCACCTTGCGCCTGATCGATGAGATTACCGAGACTCGTGGTCGCGGTAATCGTGAATGTATCGGGCAAGGTGTGGCGAACACAATCACTGGTTTTTTTGGCGGCATGGGTGGTTGCGCCATGATTGGGCAGAGCATGATTAATGTAAACTCTGGTGGTCGTGGCCGTTTGTCAGGCATTAGTGCGGCCCTGTTCCTGTTGCTATTTATATTGGTGGCCTCGCCATTAATTGAGCAGATTCCCCTGGCTGCGTTGATTGGGGTAATGTTTATTGTTGTTATTGGTACATTTGAATGGTCGAGCTTTCGCATCGTTGGCAAGGTACCTCGCAGTGACGCACTTATCTTGGTAACTGTTTCTGCAGTCACTGTGGCCACTGATCTAGCTGTTGCTGTCGTAGTAGGTGTTATTATTTCTGCGCTGGTATTTGCTTGGGAGCACGCCAAGTATATTCGTATTGAAGCCCGAGAAGACCACAAGGGTTCAACTGTCTATGCCGTTACAGGTCCGCTGTTCTTTGGCTCAGCCACATCGTTTTTAGAGCGCTTTGATCCTAAGCTTGACAATGATGACGTGGTTATTGATTTCGCTCGCTCTCGGGTGGCGGACCATTCTGGCCTTGAGGCAATTGATACGCTTGCCGAGCGTTATTTAAATGCGGGTAAAAAATTGCATCTGGTGCATCTAAGTGAAGAGTGCCGCAAACTGTTAAACAAAGCTGGAAGTTTGGTTGAGGTGAATGTCATCGAAGACCCTAAATACTTTGTCGCTGAAGATAGCCTAGCCTAATGAATTTAAGGTTGGCGATTTTTAAGCCTATGCTAAAGCTAGCCATGGAGCGAACCGGCCATGGCGCGGCGCTGGGTTTTAAAATAACCAAAATAGGGCGTGGCGAAGTCGAGATGATGTTTCCCTACAAAGCAGAAGTGATAGGTAATCCGGTCACTGGGGTGGTTCATGGAGGCGTTATTGTGAGCCTCCTCGATACCTGCTGTGGCTCTGCCGCAATTACCACCCTGACCAGCGCTGCGGTCACACCAACCATGGATTTACGCCTCGACTATATGCATCCAGCGGAACCCCATAAGCCTATTTATGTGGTGGCCAAAGTCTATCGAAATACCTCAAATGTAATGTTCTGCCGTGGTTCAGCCTGGCAGGACGACCCCGAAAATCCTATTGCTCATTGTGTTGCTACCTTTATGAAAGTAGAGACGCCGAGTATTTCGTTAACCAATATTATTCGTCGACGCTTTAATCATTTGATTCGCGGTGCCAAAGCCTTTGAGAAAGAGGCTGACAAATGAGTGATGCTTTAAAAATACTGCAAGAGAGTCTGTTGAAAGCCCGCGCTGAGTCAAGCCCTCAGCAAATTTTGGATTTGATTCCTTATAGCAATTTTATTGGCGTTGAGGCAAAGATCGAAGGCGCTGACGTGTTGTACCGGATGGATAGGCGCCCATCAAATATCGGTAACCCCTCATTGCCGGCTATTCACGGTGGGGTTATTGGCGGCTTTCTTGAGTTGTCTGCGGCCATCGAAATTCTCTACACTTTGGATGTTAATGAGGTGCCCAAGGTGGTCGACTTCTCCCTAGATTATCTGCGCCCTGGTCGTTATAAAACTATGTATGCTAACTGTACGGTATTACGTCAGGGTCGCAAACTGGTTAATGTCTCGGCCACTGCGTGGCAAGATAGCTCGGACACACCCATCGCTACCGCAAGATGCCATTTCCTTATCAACTAAGATTCACCGCATAGAGGTTGAAATTTATTTCCCTGCCCCCATCTTTGCAAATATCAATAGTTAATCCATAACTTTTTATACCAACTAGGGGAAATACCGGAAATGACAGCCAAAGCCACGTCTAAAGGAAAAAATAGTGCAAAGGGAAAAGCCGAAACTTTAGGCTTTCAAACGGAAGCCAAGCAGTTACTGCATCTAATGATTCACTCTCTTTATTCCAATAAAGAGATATTTTTACGTGAACTGATCTCTAATGCTTCAGATGCCACCGACAAACTGCGTGTGGAAGCCCTAGAAAATGCCGGCCTCTATGAAGACGATGGTGACCTGGCTATTCGAATTGCGGTTGACGAAGAGGCCAAGACCATTGTTATCTCGGACAATGGCATTGGCATGTCGCGAGATGAGGTGATTACCAATTTAGGTACCATCGCCAAGTCCGGTACCGCTGAGTTTCTTAAGAATCTAACCGGCGATCAAAAGCAGGATTCCCAACTTATTGGTCAGTTTGGTGTTGGTTTTTACTCGTCATTTATTGTCGCCGATAAAGTGGTAGTAGAAACTCGCCGCGCTGGTGCCAAGGCAAACGAGGCCGTGCGTTGGAGTTGTGAAGGCGAAGCTGACTATCAGTTAGAAAATATCGAACGGGCTGAGCGCGGCACTGCGATTACTCTGCACCTTAAGACCGAGGAGCATGAATTTGGTAATGACTGGCGTCTGCGCAGCATTGTTAAAAAATACTCAGACCATATTGCTATACCCGTAGAGATGCTCAAGCAAGAGCCGCCATCCATGCCTGCAGAAGAAGGTAAAGAAGATGAAGAGCAGGCGGAAGTAGTCCCTCAGTGGGAAGCGGTCAATGATGCTAAGGCGCTTTGGACTCGCTCTCGAAGCGAGGTGAGCGATGAGGAATATCAAGAATTTTACCGTCACGTTTCTAGTGATTTTTCTGAGCCATTGGATTGGAGCCACAATCGTGTTGAGGGTAAACATGAATATACCAGCCTACTGTATATTCCAAGCATGGCGCCGATGGACCTTTATCAACGCGAGGCCTCGCGTGGCATAAAACTATATATCAAGCGAACCTTTATTATGGACGATGCTGAACAGTTCATGCCGATGTATCTGCGCTTTGTCAAAGGCGTTCTGGATAGCGCCGACTTACCTCTCAATGTGTCCCGTGAAATTTTGCAAAAAACCCCGATGGTCGACAGTATCCGTGCGGCGCTGACAAAGCGTGTATTGGATATGTTGGGCAAAATGGCGACCAAGGAGCCAGAGAAATACAGTAAATTCTGGGCTCAGTTTGGCGCTGTGCTGAAAGAGGGCCCCAGTGAAGATCATAGCAACCGGGAGAAAATTGCTAAACTTTTCCGTTTTGCCAGTTCGACTAGTGAAGGCGCAGAGCCCAAGGTAAGCTTGGTGGACTATATAGAGCGCATGAAGGAAGGTCAGGATAAGATTTACTATGTGACTGGCGACAGTCATTCAGTGATTGCTAACAGCCCTTACCTGGAAGTATTCCGTAAGCATGGTATCGAAGTATTGCTGATGTCTGATCGTATCGACGAATGGATGATGGGTTATCTGTCCGAGTTTGATGGTAAGTCCTTCCAAGACGTAGCCCGCGGTGAGCTAGATCTAAGCAAGATTACTGGTGAAGAACCTAAACCTGAGAGTGAAGATAGTGATGACAAGGCAGGCAGTGCCGAGCACGCTGAATTGTTAGCGCGCATCAAAAGCTTACTGGACGAAAAGGTTGAGGAGGTTCGCAGTACTACTAGGTTGACCAGCTCACCTGCCTGCCTAGTGGTGGGCGACAATGATATGGGCGAGCAGATGCGTAAAATCATGGCTGCTGCCGGTCAGGCGCTGCCTGAATCTAAGCCCATTCTTGAAATTAATATGGAGCATCCACTGGTTAGCAAGCTCGATGCCGAAGCCGATGAGGAGGGTGCCAAACGCTTAGCCAGAGTATTATTTGATCAAGCGGCGCTATCTGCAGGTCGACCATTGGAAAATCCAGCAGAGTTTGTGCAAGAGCTCAATCATCTAATGTTTGGATAGGACAGACTTTAGAGTTTTGACTTGAAATGGTCTGTACGGACAAAAAAGCGCTCTTAAGGGCGCTTTTTTTGGTTTGGCGGCTGACAGTATGCAGGTCTAAACCTATAATGCCAGTTAAACTGGAAAGACTACGTAGGGCTAATCTTGGGAAACAAAATAAGTCACACAGTAGCGGTATTAGGCGGCGGTAGTTTTGGAACTGCTATAGCCAATATGATCGCGGCGAATAATCAGAGTACAACGCTCTGGCTACGCAGTGAAGACATAGCTCAGAGCATTCGAGAGACTGGTGAAAATGCGGCCTACTTGCCCGGCTATAAGTTGCATGGAGACTTGATCATTAGCACCGACCTTGAACAGGCGATAGGAGGGTGCGATACGGTCTTTTTTGCGGTACCCAGTAGTGCCTTTCGCTCTTTAGCTAAAATAGTAAGCCCGTTTCTTAAGCCGGGCACGATGCTGCTCAGTATGGCCAAAGGGGTAGAGGCTGAAAGTTTTATGCTGCCCAGTCAGGTTCTTGAACAAGAGATTAGTCACTGTCCAGTAGGTGTGATCAGCGGTCCAAACCTAGCTAAAGAAATCGCCCAATTTGAGATTACCGCGACTGTAGTGGCGAGTGATAATGATGATCTCTGTCAGCGGGTCCAGGCCCTTTTGGCCTCAAAGTATTTTCGTATCTATGCTAATCCCGATCGCTACGGTGTCGAGTTGGCGGGAGCTTTGAAAAATATCTATGCCATTGTTTCGGGTATTGCCGCGGCTTTGACAACGGGCCAAAATACAAAGAGTGTGGTATTAACTCGTAGCCTTGCTGAAATGAGTCGCTTTGCTGTCTACTTAGGGGCCAACCCTATGACCTTTTTAGGTCTTAGTGGCGTTGGTGATTTGTATGTTACCTGCACGTCGCCCCTGAGCCGTAATTATCAAATAGGATTAGCTATTGGTCAGGGTAAAAGTCTCGACCAAGCAATAAAAGAAGTGGGTCAAGTTGCCGAGGGAATAAATACAACTAAATTAGTAAAGGAAAAGGCCGACTACTTGGGTATTTACATGCCGCTGGCCTCTGCGCTTTACGCAACATTGTTTGAACAGCGATCGATCAAAGAATCCCTTAGTAGCATGATGCTTGCAGAGCAAAATACAGATGTAGAATTTATGGTGAAGCCCAATGACAGATAGCAAAATGTCTTTAAGTAATACCAACACTTGGATTCGCTTGGCTTACATGGTGCTGTTTATCCTGCTACTCATGGCCGCTCGTCTAGTTGTAACCCTTGTGGTAGTAGTGCAGTTTGTTCTGGTACTTGTGATTGGTCAAGACAATGAAAATCTGCGTAACCTTGGTCAGGGTTTAGGTAAGTGGGTTTATCAAACAGTTATGTTCTTAACCTTTAACACTGAGAGTAAACCCTTTCCCTTCGATGAGTGGCCAGAGACCGACCCTGCGGAAGGGTACTCGATACGTCCATCTGAACAGGTTGAGGATGGTGAGTTTGTTGAAGTCGATGAGGATGATGTGCCTTCGTTTACTGCCGGTGGAGATATTGAGCAGTTTGACGGCGAAAAGTAGTCAAAAATAGATAATCGGGTCCTGCGAAGATGCAACTCTATCTATTACGTCATGGCGATGCTGTTGAAGGTTGCTCAGATCAACATCGGCAGTTGTCAGCCTATGGGCGAGAACAGGTGGAATGCATAGCCTTTAGGCATGGGGTCGAAAGTGAGGCAATAGAACAGGTCTTGAGCAGTCCCTATGCAAGAGCAGTGGAAACTGCGAAGATTTTTACTTGCACAGCAAAGCTAGAATACGGAATTGATTATTTAGATGATCTGAGGCCAGAAGGTGATCTGCGTGCTATCGAGGCATTTTTGCAACGAACTCATGCTGAGACGCTATTAATGGTGAGTCATTTGCCCTTGGTGGGTCTTTTAATCGATTATTTAACCGGAGAGAGAGGTACCCGAATGGGCACAGCGAACCTAGCTTCTCTCTCTATGAAATTTCCCGCACAGGGAAATGCAATATTGAACTGGATACATCATGTCAATTGAGTTTGTACGAGAACGTAGCTTCAAAAATCGTGGCCTAACATTTGCAGCCAAAGAATGGGGCAGGTCAGGATCCTTACCTGTGATAGCAGTTCATGGCTGGTTAGATAACGCCAATAGCTTTGATCGCATGTTGCCTTATTTGGATAATCTCCATGTGATTGCGATGGATCTTGCAGGTCATGGTCGCAGCGATTTTCGCTCGGCTGATTCTGGCTATGACATTTGGTATGACATAAGCGATATTATGTCCGTGGCCGATGCTATGGGTTGGGAGCGCTTTGCTTTGCTCGGCCATTCCAGGGGAGCTGTTATCTCCGGTCTAGTTGCTGGTACCTACCCTGAACGAATTAGCCATGCAGTGCTGATTGATGGATTTATACCTATCCCAGAGGATGCGAGGGATGCCGCTAAGCAGCTAGCTAAGAGTCTGCACGAAAATCGGCGGTTTGGCAGCAGTTCGCCGACTATGTTTAGAGATTACGAAAGTGCAGTGCGCGCACGGGTAAATGGTTTTTTACCTCTGCAACCCGAAGCCGCGGCCACGCTGGCAGAGCGAGGTGTAGTGGAAGCGGAGCAGGGTTTTTTCTGGCGTAATGACCAACGCTTAAAAGCGGCATCTAATTTCAAGCTTACCAAGGATCATTTAGAGAGTTTCTTCACGGCAATTAGTGCTCAGGTACTGCTGATAACGGCCGAGAATAGCCAATTTAAACCAGACGACCAGCAAACCGAGGTGTTTAGTTGGATTCCCCAGATGCAGGTGCAAAAACTAGCGGGTTCCCACCATCTTCATCTAGAAGGAGCCGCTGAAGTAGTGGCTGAGAAAGTACAGGTGTTTTTTGGCTAAAAGTGATTTAGCATGACGTGGTTGTCATTCTCTTCCTAGGAGGAACCTGTGGCTATAACGTTACAGCAATTAACAGCCTTTCTTGGTTGGTGCGCAGCTATTAATGCTGGCATTCTCATATTCTCGACACTGATGTTTATGCTAACCAATCGCTTTGTCATCGGTTTGCATAGTCGGCTATTTCAAGTAGACCCGGTTAGCCTACCCAAGCTATATTTCACATGGCTTGGCAACTATAAAATTTTGATTATTATGTTCAACCTAGTGCCTTATTTGGCTTTACGGCTAATTTTGTAGGAGCGCTTGCGCGCAAGGTAGTAATATATTTTGCAACCTAGTGGGGCATCTAACCATAAGCCTGTGGTTGAGTTTTGAACGCTGAGCAACATCTGGGCTGGTAACCACTGGGCATAAAAAAAGCCCGGCACTAAAAAAGAGCAACGAGCTTTTTATTAACGGCTAGTTGCCACTAACTTAACAGGGTCAAGAACTCTGTGCGGGTAGCCTGGTCGGTTCTAAACTGCCCGAGCATAGATGAGGTTTTCATGGTTGAATTTTGTTTTTCAACACCACGCATCATCATGCACATATGCTTAGCTTCAATAATGACGCCGACACCGCGGGCATCGGTGACTTGCTGAATAGTCGAGGCGATTTGCTGAGCGAGAGCCTCCTGTATTTGTAGGCGACGGGAGAACATATCAACAACCCGCGCAACCTTGGATAAGCCCAATACCTGACCACTAGGAATGTAGGCTACATGGCATTTACCTATAAAGGGCAGCAGGTGATGCTCACACAGGGAATACAGTTCAATATCCTTAACAATCACCATCTCTTCAGAGTCAGAGGGGAACAGCGCATTGTTAATCACTGTGTCTAGGTCCATGTCATAGCCACTGGTTAGATAGGAAAAGGCCTTGGCCGCTCTTTGAGGTGTATCTAGCAAACCTGGACGTGAAACGTCTTCGCCAGTGCTCTGAATAATTTTTAAGAAGGAGTCCTGCATATATTAGTTTCCGCGAATCAAATAGGAGTAGTTAACAGGTCTACATTTTGTAACAAACTAGAGACCATTGCTAGTTTCAAAGGTAAAATAGAGGCCTATTGGAGGCACAATGTCACAAACTCAAACCCTTACCGTTGCTGCGATGCTTGAATATGGACAAACCTTGTTTGAATCTCAAGGTATCTACTTTGGCCATGGCACCACCAATGCTTGGGATGAAGCGGTTTATCTGCTCTCATATGTGCTGCAATTACCACCTAATGCAGATCGTTCGGTGCTTGATCAGGAGCTGACAAATGATCAGCAGGTCAGTATCCAAGCCCTTTTTAAGCGGCGTATTAGTGAGCGTATCCCAGCACCTTATCTCACTGGCCAAGCTTGGTTTTGCGGGTTACCTTTTATTGTTGATGAGCGCGTGCTCATCCCGCGTTCGCCGATAGCCGAACTTATTATGAATGGCTTTGAACCCTGGTGTGAAAGTGAGCCACGGCAGATATTGGATCTTTGCACCGGTGGTGGCTGTATAGGAATAGCCTGCGCCTATGCTTTTGCTGAGGCGCAGGTGGTACTGAGCGATATTTCGTCAGAGGCACTAGCCGTAGCAGCGATGAATATCGCTGGACATGATTTAAACGACCGCATAACAACAGTCGAATCTGACCTGTTCGCAGGTCTGGAAAATGAGCGGGTATTTGATTTGATCGTCAGCAACCCGCCCTATGTTGATGCGCAGGACCTCGCTAGCATGCCTGAGGAGTATCAGCACGAACCGGAGATAGCTTTAGCTTCAGGCAATGATGGCCTAGACTTTACCCGGCGTCTGCTCCAGCAGGCCTGTGAACGTCTAACTGACAACGGCGTATTGGTGGTTGAGGTGGGTAATTCATCGGTCGCCCTAGAGCGCGCATTCCCCAATGTACCCTTTGTCTGGCTTGAGTTTGCTGAGGGTGATTCAGGTGTATTTTTATTAACTCGAGAGCAATTGTTGGAACACCGCGAATCTTTTCAATAACTTACGTATAATCCTGTCATCAACGTGAATTAAACAAGGCACAACCCCATTATGTCCGGAAACTCAATAGGAAAACTGTTTACTGTAACCAGCTTCGGCGAGAGCCATGGTTTGGCTATTGGCTGCATTGTTGACGGTTGTCCTCCAGGGCTAGAGATTAGCGCATCGGACTTGCAGCCAGATTTAGACCGTCGCAAGCCTGGGCAGTCACGCTACACCACACAGCGTAAGGAGGACGACGAGGTAAAAATTCTCTCAGGTGTCTTCGAAGGCCGAACTACAGGTGCAGCTATTGGGATGATGATTGAAAACAAAGATCAGAAATCAAAAGATTATAGTAAAATCAAAGACTTATTCAGACCTTCTCATGCGGATTATACCTACCATCAGAAGTATGGTGAGCGCGATTACCGTGGCGGTGGGCGCAGCTCTGCCCGAGAAACAGCAATGCGTGTAGCTGCTGGCGGTATTGCCAAAAAGTATTTAAAGGAGCGTTTGGGCGTAGAAATATTCGCTTATGTCTCCCAACTTGGGCCGATTGTTGCCGAGCATTTTGATCAAGATCAAATCGAGAAAAATCCATTCTTCTTTCCAGACCCAGGTAAGATTTCTGAGCTCGAAACGTATATGCAGGCACTGGGCAAAGAGGGTAACTCTATTGGCGCGCAGGTAACTGTCGTCGCAAAAAATATGCCCGTGGGCCTGGGCGAGCCGATATTTGATCGTTTGGATGCAGAGATCGCCCATGGTTTGATGGGTATCAATGCGGTAAAAGGCGTTGAGATAGGTGCAGGTTTTGACTCAGTAGTGCAAAAGGGCACCGAACACCGGGATGAATTGACCCCACAGGGATTTACCTCAAATAATTCGGGGGGCGTTTTAGGCGGTATTTCCTCGGGGCAAGATATAGTCGCAAATATTGCACTCAAACCAACCTCAAGCTTGCGTATTCCTGGCCAGTCAATCAATACTGATGGACAACCAGCTGAAGTTATTACGACTGGACGTCATGATCCCTGTGTGGGAATTCGTGCAGTGCCTATCGCTGAAGCAATGTTAGCGATAACGCTTATGGACCACTACTTGCGTAATCGCGGTCAGAATGCTGATGTGGATTCAGGTTTAACGCCGATTTAAATAAAGACCGGAGCAGCAGGCCCTAAGATAGCCTTTCCTCGAGCGGTTAGCCTTTATGTTTTGCGGCGTCTATAAGCTGTAAAAATCCCACAGCAGCATTCGATAAACTTCGCTTCATATGATGAATGTAACCCAGCTCTCGCTCAATACTAATGTGCCCGAAAGGCATTACATGTAGGCCTTTTACCAAAGTCTCCGGTAGCACACTCCAACCCAATCCAATTTCAACCATAGTGCTGATAGTTTCTAAATAGTTTGTCGACATAGGTGCTTTTAGAGGTATGCCCTCACGCAGAAATAGGTTTTGTATGATTCTTCCGGTATAGGTGTTTAGTCCAGGTAGAATTATTGGATACTTGGCTAGGTCGTCTAGTTGGGGTTCTTTGAGGCTCGCAAGAGGATGATCTAGAGCACAGATAAAGCGCAGAGGGTCATTCCAAATCTTCTTGCTCTTTATGTTGTGGTGGCTATCTAAGGCAAGCGTGATTACTGCGACTTCTGATTCTCCTTGTAATACCTGTTCGTAGGCTTTTTCTGAATCCATGAACTCAATATCCAAAGATACATTAGGATACTGCTGAGAAAACTGCTTAAGGATAGGTGGTAGGCGATGTAAACCAAGATGGTGACTGATCGCTAGTCTCAATGTGCCTGTGGCTTTGCCGGATAAGTCATTGATCGCTTGCAATGCGTTCTCGTATTCTTTGAGGATTCGTTGAGCTCTGGGAAGTAGTTCTTTGCCGGCTTCGGTGAGAGAGACCTGTCTTGCAATCCGATCAAAAAGCTTTTTCCCTATCTGAAGTTCTAGCTGGGCAATACGCTTACTTATGGCTGACTGAGTTATATAAAGTCGGTCGGCGGCCTCTGAAAATGACCCGCAATTTGCGACAGTGATAAAAGCTTTAAGATTTTGGTTATCCATTTTACATACTCTCGAATTCCTAAAAGGAATCATATTTATGCTAAATATGAATTTATTTCATCATAAAGCAGTAATACAATGGCGGCAATATATGAATTCTCTGGGAGAGAGTTATGGCGGGACGAACACTTTACGACAAGTTATGGGATAGCCACCTGGTTAAACAAAACAGCGATGGTTCATCACTTATCTATATTGACCGGCATGTCATTCATGAGGTGACGTCACCTCAGGCCTTTGAAGGTCTAAGAATAGCGGGGCGTAAGCCTTGGCGTCTGGATACTAATATCGCTACCCCAGATCATAATATCTCGACAGATAAAACCGAGCGAGATGCTGGTGTGGCTGGAATGAGTGATGAAGTATCACGCATTCAGGTTCAGACTCTAGATGATAACTGCGATCTTTATGGAATCAAAGAATTTAAGATCAATGAGATGGGCCAGGGTATTGTCCATGTGATGGGTCCCGAGCTGGGCGCGACTATGCCGGGTATGACAGTGGTCTGTGGCGACTCCCATACTGCAACTCATGGCGCACTGGCCTGTTTGGCCCATGGTATTGGTACCTCTGAGGTTGAGCATGTGCTGGCAACCCAATGTTTAGTGGCCAAAAAAATGAAGAATATGCGAGTCACCGTTGAGGGTACTCTTGGAGTTGGTGTTACGCCGAAAGATGTGGTTCTGGCTATTATTGGCCAAATTGGCACTGCTGGTGGTAATGAGCATGCTATTGAGTTTGCTGGTTCGGTATTTCGTGACATGTCAATCGAAGGCCGCATGACTGTGTGCAATATGGCTATCGAAGCCGGTGCTCGTGTAGGCATGGTGGCCGTAGATGATAAGACAATAGATTACTGTGAAGGCCGCCAGTTTGTTCCCCGGGGAGAAATGTTTGATCAGGCTGTAAGTTACTGGAGATCCCTTACGACTGACAGTGACGCGGTGTTTGATACTGAGGTGGTCTTGGTTGCCGAGGAAATAGCACCACAGGTGACCTGGGGAACTTCCCCAGAAATGGTTTCTGCGGTCACAGCATCAGTTCCGACATTGGAGCAACAGCCTAATGAAGAGAAGCGCAAAGGTCTTGAGCGTGCACTTGAATATATGGGTCTTGAGGGTGGGCAAGCGATTGATTCAATTGCAGTTGATCGTGTGTTTATTGGCTCTTGCACCAACTCCCGTATTGAAGATATGCGTGCAGCCGCCGCTGTAGCTAAAGGTCGCAAGGTGGCCAGTTCGGTCAAACAGGTATTGATTGTGCCGGGTTCGCAGATGGTTAAAGCACAGGCTGAAGCCGAGGGGCTGGACAAAATATTTACGGAGGCGGGAATGGATTGGCGTGAGCCGGGTTGTTCTATGTGTCTGGCGATGAACGCCGATAAGTTAGGTGCCGGTGAGCACTGTGCATCCACTAGTAATCGAAATTTTGAAGGGCGTCAGGGCAATGGTGGGCGCACACATCTAATGAGCCCAGCTATGGCAGCTGCGGCGGCAGTAGCAGGGCATATTGTCGATGTTCGTTCATTTGAGGGAGGTGCTGAATAATGAAAGCTTTTACCACACATCGAGGATTAGTTGGTCCTATGGATCGGGCCAATGTCGACACGGACATGATTATCCCGAAACAATTTTTAAAGTCGATTAAGCGCAGTGGTTTCGGCCCTAACCTATTTGATGAGTTGCGCTATATGGATGAAGGTCAGCCGGGTGCTGATTGCTCCAACCGACCAATCAATCCAGATTTCCCGTTAAATCAGGCTCGCTTTAAAGGTGCCTCAATCTTGTTGGCACGGAAAAACTTTGGCTGTGGCTCCAGCCGTGAACATGCACCCTGGGCCCTAGAAGATTATGGTTTTAATGCGGTAATCGCACCAAGCTACGCTGATATTTTCTATAATAACTGTTTTAAAAATGGTTTGTTGCCAGTCATTTTAACCGAAGAACAAGTCGATATTTTATTTGCACAAATGGATGCCGAGCAGGGCTATGAGCTTAGCATTGATCTTCAGGCGCAAACTGTCACCACCGACTCAGGCCATGTCTTTAGTTTTGAGTTGGATCAATTCCGCAAGGATTGTCTGTTGAAAGGTCTGGATGAGATTGGCTTAACGTTGCAAGAGGCAGATGCCATTAAGGCTTATGAAACAAATCGTGCTCAGCAGCATCCCTGGGTATTTGGAGCGATTAAATGAGTAGGAAAGTATTGGTATTGCCTGGCGATAATATTGGCCCAGAAATTGTTTCAGAAGCAGTCAAAGTGTTGGCGCGGGTAAGCGAGCAGTTCAATTTGGGTGTTGAGCTGGATTACGCTCACCTAGGTGGTGCAGCTCTAGATGCGGTGGGCGAGCCCTGCCCACAGCAGACGCTTGATAAGGCACGTAGATCGGACGCTATATTGCTCGGCGCAGTAGGTGGCCCCCAGTGGGATGACGTTGAACGTCATTTACGCCCAGAGAAAGGGCTATTGACTATTCGCTCTGAGCTGGACTTGTTTGGTAACTTGCGTCCGGCAATTATGTATCCGCAGTTGGCCCATGCATCCTCGCTCAAGCCTGAGTTTGTTTCAGGGTTAGACATTCTAATCGTGCGCGAGTTAGTCGGAGGTATTTACTTTGGGGAACCCCGTGGTATTCGCACCTTAGAAAATGGTGAACGCGAGGGCTATAACACCTACAAATACAATGAGTCTGAAATTCGCCGCATTGGCAAGATGGCCTTCGAAGCCGCCATGGTGCGAGGTAAGCGCCTTTGCTCGGTAGATAAATCTAATGTATTGGAAGCGACTATTTTGTGGCGTGAGGTCATTAGCGATATGGCGGTGGACTACCCAGAGGTAAAGCTGAGTCATATGTATGTGGATAATGCAGCTATGCAACTGGTAATGGAGCCTAAGCAGTTTGATGTGGTGGTAACTGGCAATATGTTTGGCGATATTTTGTCGGATACAGCAGCGATGTTAACGGGCTCTATTGGGATGTTGCCCTCGGCGTCTTTGGATAAAGACGGCGGTGGAATGTATGAACCCTGCCATGGATCTGCGCCAGATATTGCGGGGCAGGGTGTGGCCAATCCGCTGGCTACTATTTTGTCTGTGGCTATGATGTTGCGCTATTCATTAGCGGCGGCAGAGGCGGCAGATGCAATTGAAAAGGCAGTGAGTGATGTTCTAGATCAGGGATTGCGGACCGGAGATATTTATACGGATGGCATGACACGAGTAGGAACTGTTGAGATGGGTAATGCGGTAGTCGCGGCCCTGTAAGGAGATATTAGGACAGTCTCGGACTGTGGTTAATGGCCAATATAGACTTTTGCTGGTCTGATTAGGGTAATACCTGAATCTGAGCAACATAATCGAATCAGGGTTACATAAATAACATGCAGTTTTTAATGCTAAGAATTAAAAATTTATGAAGGGCTTAGATAAATGAAAAAAACGGGATTTATAGGTTGGCGCGGCATGGTTGGATCCGTGCTGATGGACAGAATGCGTGAAGAAAATGACTTTGCCCACATTGAACCAATATTTTTTACTACGTCTCAGGTTGGTCAAGCGGGGCCAGATGTGGGCGTAGAAACTCCCCTGCTACAGAGCGCCCTTGATATCGATGCGCTGCGGCAGATGGATATCATTGTGACCTGTCAGGGCGGGGATTACACCAAAGAGGTATACCCACAGTTACGAAAAGCTGGCTGGGATGGCTATTGGATTGACGCAGCGTCGGCCCTGCGGATGAAAGATAACTCAATTATTGTTCTCGACCCAGTCAATATGAATGTTGTTAATGACGGCTTGGCTAATGGTGTTAGGGACTTTATCGGAGGTAACTGCACCGTAAGTTTGATGCTGATGAGTTTGGGTGGGCTGTTTAACGCTAATTTAGTCGAATGGGCTTCGTCTATGACTTATCAGGCCGCCTCTGGTGCTGGTGCGCAGAATATGCGTGAACTGATCAATCAGATGGGTGTTATTGAGGACTCGGTGGCTGATACGTTAGCCAACCCATCTTCGGCGATTTTGGATATTGACCGTAAGGTTACTGAAACCTTGCTCAGCGATAGCTTTCCAGTCGATAACTGGGGCTATCCTCTAGCGGGCAGTCTATTGCCCTATATAGATTCTCAGTTGGAAAATGGTCAAAGTCGTGAGGAGTGGAAAAACCAAGCTGAGACCAACAAGATCCTTAATCGTGAGGGCAATCCAATACCTCTTGACGGCCTTTGCGTACGCATTGGTTCTATGCGCTGTCACAGCCAGGCTTTGACCATCAAGCTGACAAAGGATGTCCCCCTAGATGAGATTGAATCCATGCTGAGTGAAGCCAATCAATGGGCCAAGGTTATCCCTAACAACAAGGAATCCTCAGTAAGCCAATTAACTCCTGCGGCCGTGACTGGTGGACTAAACGTTCCTGTGGGGCGCCTGCGTAAAATGAATATGGGTAATCAGTACCTGTCTGCATTTACTGTGGGTGATCAGTTACTTTGGGGAGCAGCAGAACCTTTGCGTCGAATGCTGAGGGTCCTTATTGATTAGGAGTTCGACAAGTTTTTTACCGATCTCTAAGGGTGCATCAATGGTTACATTCCCTGATAAGCCCATTTTTTTAGGATTTTCACCCAGTATTGGCCAAAAAACGCCAACTTTCACTAGAAAATTTCGTCCTAGTCTCTAGAATTTAGTATGGTTGTCTAGCGCCTGATCGATAGAGCTTAAACTGAGCGCTGAATTGTGCTCAAGGGGAAGAATAATATGCTAACCAAAAAATGGACTACTAATCTGGCAGCCGCCTATGTATTGGCGGCGGTGTTTTACACAACTGTGGCAAACGCGGTTGGTTTTGGGGACATAACATTAAATACCGCGCTCAACGAGCCACTAGATGCAGAAATATCCGTGACCAATGTAGAGGCTATTGATACAGATCTTTTAGTAGTGCGCTTGGCTCCGGCAAGCGCTTTTGCCTCGGCTGGAGTTACTCGCGACTATTATCTAACCCAGCTGTCTTTTGAGATTCAAAACAGCGCAGAGGGGAAACCTGTTGTAAAAGTGGCCAGTCAAGAACCGATTCTTGAACCCTATGTGGATTTTCTTGTCGAGTTAGAATGGCCTGAAGGGCGCATATTGCAAGAGTACACCTTGCGCTTAGATCGACCCACTGACAGCGAGAAAAAAGCTGAACCTCAGGGGCTGAAGGCAGCTGAGAGAAAAGCAGCTCAAGCCAAGACAAAGCTTGCTGCTGGTAGTCATCGTGTTGTCGTCGGAGATACTCTGTGGAATGTATCGAAACGTCTGCGGCCTCGAGGCTCTACTATTTTGCAAACGATGGACGCGCTGTATAAAGAAAACATCAATGCATTTGTCGATGGCGATGCCAATAGAATGGTGAAGGGTGCGATTCTTCGGTTACCCTCGAGTGAAAAAATTAGCGACGAACCGGGCGATATCGTCTCGATTCAAATTGGTTTGGCCGAGCAAAAGCCAGAAGAGTTAGTGCTGGAGGTCAGCGATGCCGCTGTCGAGACCTCCGCTGATGAGGGGGGTGATGATAATGACCCAGTGAACTTCGAGAGTTTAGATTCGTATTCCGAAAGGAGTTCTTCCGAGGATGGGAGCGCCTCAGTTAATGCACCCATTATCGAAGACGAAATTATCACTGACGATGGCTACGAGCAGTTGAGCTCTGAACTCGCGGTGGCTCAAGATGAAAAGAATAGAGCTGAGTTAGAAAATACTGCATTGCGCAAGCGCATGACTCTTTTGGAAGCTCAGGTCGATCAAATGGGTGATCAGGCACTAGAGGTCAAAAGCGACGCCACTGTAGGTGTGAAGCAGACGCCACCTGAAACCAAAAATCTAGGCCTAATTGATAGTCAAGAGCTTTTCAGCTTAGTCAAGCAGCTGCAATATCAGCCTTGGTATATTTGGGTTGGGGTTGGGGTTTTGGCTTTGTTGCTTCTGCTGTTAATACGACGACCAAAACCCAGCCATGATGTCGATGACGAGGCCTCTGCTGGTGAGAGCTCGCAAGATAATCAAGAACCTAAGGTTAACACTGGCGCTAATTTGTTAATCGATGACCTCGATGGTTTAGATTTAGATCCAGATGCCAAATTATTCGATGAAACAGACAGGGAGATATTTCCGGAAGGAGACAGCGAAGTAAGTCCAGAGATCTTTGACTCGATGATTGAAGCCGCAACTGAGGCTGAGGTTTACCTGTCTTTGGGTAATGTAGATCAGGCCATTGATATTCTTGAGAAAGCGCGAGCAAGAGATTCAGGGGACACAGGCTCACGCTTGACGTTAATGGAAATCTATTGTGATGAGCAGCGTCTAGACGAACTGCGAGATCTCCAGCTAGAAATTGAACTGACGGGTGATCTAGATGCTATCAACAAGGCATCGGCGATTGCTCGCTCTGAGCAGGCGGCTTCAGATGACGGTTTGGAAGCGCCTGTATCATCCGCGCAGACTGAGGATGTTTTGGATGATGATCAGCCGGTTGAAGCTGAGCAGGGCATTAGCATATCAGACCTGCTTGAGGACGGATTACCTCCCAGCGATGATACTGCCACTGATGAACTTGATGAGACTGTATTGGCCGGTGGCTTCATGGACGACGACTCAATAGATGGCGGCATCTTCTCCCAAGAACCAGATTTACCCAGTGAAGCAGAGCTCAAGCAAACGGTCGGCGAAACTGTTGCAAAAGGTCTTGACGACGCAGATGACTTCTATGGTGTGGACGATATTGATGCGGTTGAGGTAAAGCTGGACCTTGCGAAGACCTATATTGAAATGGATGACTTGGAAGGAGCACGGGAAATTTTAGAAGAGATTATTAACGAAGCCGACCAAATTGGTCAGGCCAAAGCCCGGGCGGTATTGGAGAAGCTGTAGCTGTGGCTGAATGGGCCTACACCCCCAACTGTAAGATTCCTGAGGGTCAGAGTCTTCCTCATGGAATTAAACGCTATGCCGCCGTTGTTCAATACGACGGCAGTACTTTTTGTGGTTTCCAAAAACAAAAGCACAGCCCATCGGTGCAGGCGGAGTTGGAGCGAGCACTGAGCTATGTTGCTAATAAAGCGCTAGTGCTCAGCTGTGCCGGACGCACCGATAGTGGGGTGCACGCTAGTCACCAGGTAGTGCACTTTGATACAGAGGCCGATCGAACCAGTCGCAACTGGGTAATGGGTGCCAATAGTCAACTTCCGGACAGCGTTTCATTGGTCTGGGCCGATCAAGTAGAGCCGTACTTTCATGCCCGCTTTAGCGCTACAGCGCGCACTTACCGTTACGTAATAGCTGCCAGTGATGCTCGACCGGGAATTTTTTCTCAGGGTGTGACCTGGGTTAAATATCCTTTAAATGCTGCGGCAATGCAGTTGGCATGTGCTCATCTATTAGGTGAGCAGGATTTCTCCGCATTTCGGGGTGCCGGTTGTCAGTCATTATCACCATTTCGCAATGTGACCAGTGCCAATATTTATCGGCAGGGTCAGTTATTAATTTTTGAGGTAACAGCCAACGCCTTTGTGTTACACATGGTGCGCAATATGATTGGATCATTGTTGGAAGTTGGGTTTGGCCGTCAAGAGCCAGGCTGGATTAAAAGATTACTGACGCAGGGTGATCGCGGCAAGAGTGCGGCAACTGCGGCGCCAAATGGACTATATCTTGTCGACGTGCGTTATCCAGGTGGGTTCGGTATACCTAATTTACCCCTAGGCCCGATGTTTTTGCCCGCTCAATTATCCGATGCTAGTTAAGGTATACTTTAGCAATGACAGTTCTTGTAAAAATCTGTGGTATCACCTCGCCAGAGCAAGCACTTATGGCTCAGGATGCTGGCGCCGATCTATTAGGTTTGGTGATCTACCCTAAAAGTTCTAGATATGTTCAGGTCCAGCAGGCTGTGAAAATTCGTCAGGTTATTGGCCCTGGGGCTAAGTGTGTAGTGTTATTGGTCAATGCCGACAAAGCCCTAGTCGATTTGGTAATTGATCAGGTAAAGCCAGACCTACTGCAGTTTCATGGTGATGAAAGCCCGGAATTTTGTCAGCAATTTAACTTTCCTTTCATTCGTGCGGTTCGCATGCGCGAAGGTTTGAATATTGACGCTGAGGTAAACGCCTACGGCGCCGAAGCTGGGTTCTTGTTTGATGCCTGGAGTGAGGATCAATACGGAGGTACTGGGCATCAGTTTGACTGGAGTAGACTGCCGACCTCAACTGACTACCCGCTTATTCTGGCAGGGGGGTTAAATCCAGACAATGTTGCCGATGCGGTGCGGTTAGTGAAACCTGATATGGTCGATGTCAGTGGTGGTGTTGAGGCATCGCCAGGCATTAAGGATCCAGTCAAGGTGGCGGCTTTTGTTCAGCGGGCAAAACAGGCAGCCATAATAAATCTCGGGAATAAATAATTATCCCAGGTCTTATCCACCGTGAACTTGTCATGGTAGAATGTTCGGCTCCGGCTCTATAGCGCCTTTTAACGCAGCTATAGCCATCGATTAGTGAAAGGGAAATAGATGAACTGGCTGAATAAAATTAGACCCAAAGGGCCCTCCAGTGGGTTGGAGCGGTCTAGCTCCGTGCCCGAGGGGTTATGGAAAAAATGTCCTAAATGTACCTCTCCACTTTACCGCCCAGAATTAGAGCGCAACCTCGATGTGTGTCCGAAATGTGAGCATCATATGCGTGTTGGTGCCCGCCGTCGTCTGGATGTGTTTCTCGATGAGCAGGGCCGTACCGAAGTGGCAGAAGACGTTACTGCTATTGACCGGCTCAAGTTTCGCGATGTCAAAAAGTACAAAGACCGCCTAACAGATGCACAGAAAAAAACTGGAGAAAAGGATGCGTTAATCGCCATGTCTGGCAGCGTAAAGGGCGTTCCTGTTGTCGCCGTAGCCTTTGAGTTTGCCTTTCATGGTGGCTCTATGGGGTATGCGGTCGGCGAAAAGTTTACCCGAGCCGCCAACTTGGCGCTGGCTGAAAAGCGCCCATTTATCTGTTTCTCTGCCACCGGCGGTGCGCGCATGCAAGAGGCATTGATCTCTTTGATGCAAATGGCTAAAACCAGTGCTGTCTTAGAGCGTTTAAGTGCTGCGGGCGTGCCATATATTTCAGTTATGACGGATCCAGTATACGGTGGTGTCTCCGCCAGCCTGGCGATGCTGGGTGATTTGAATGTTGCCGAACCAGGTGCTCGCGCTGGATTTGCTGGCCCCAACATTATCGAACAGACCATACGGCAAAAGTTGCCCAAAGGGTTTCAACGCAGTGAGTTTTTATTGGAGAAAGGTCACATAGACATGATTATTTCTCGCCATCAAATGCGTGACCGCCTCGCTAGTATTCTTTCCAAGCTAATCAACGTGCCAGAACCTGTCAATGCCTAACCGCGCTCTAGCGGAATGGTTGACTCTGTTGGAGAGCAGACATCCCAGTGAAATAGAGCTGGGATTAGGCAGAGTCAACAATGTTTGGCAACGACTGCAAACTACCTCCGGCATCAAGCCTTCAATTGCTATTACCGTTGCGGGCACCAATGGTAAGGGATCCTGTATTGCCAGTATGCAGGCTCTGCTGTTGCAACATGGCTATACCGTGGGCATGTTTACCTCGCCCCATTTTTTACTCTATAACGAGCGTATCTGTCTAGCTGGAAAACCAGTTTCAGACCAGTTAATTGTTAACGCCTTTGAGGAAATAGAAGAGGTTAGGGGCGATATATCACTGACCTACTTTGAATTTGGCACATTGGCAGCACTATTAATTTTTAGGGATGCCAGCCCAGATGTCATGCTGTTAGAGGTGGGTCTTGGCGGTCGCCTAGACGCGATTAATATCATCGATGCTGATGTGGCAGTGGTTACTAGTATTGCATTAGATCATCAAGACTGGCTGGGTGATACCAGGGAGGCTATAGCTGGTGAGAAAATCGGTATTGCTAGAGCTAAACGGCCGCTGATTATTGGTGAACAGGACTATCCTTGTGGCTTCGAGCAGATGGTAGCAGAGACAGGCGCCGATGCCCTTTACATTGGCCGCGATTTTTCATTTACAGATGAGCCGTCTTTTCGTGTCAATCTGATTGCTAAAAATGGTCCTATGCACATTGATCAGTTGCCTCGGGCGGGTCTGTTGCCCATCAATAAAACTCTAGCTCTGCAGGCTCTACTTGCGGCTGGTCTAGAGCTTAATAGTCGCGATAGTCGCAATGCACTTGAGTCTGTTGAACTCACTGGTCGGCATCAAACTCTTAGCTATAAGGGTATTAAAATTATCTTAGATGTTGCTCATAATCCAGCAGCAGCGAGCGCTCTAGCACAAAACCTAGCAGGCGCCGAACGGCGAACTCTGGCTGTTGCCTCAGTGTTAGAAGATAAAGACTGGGCCGGAATAGTCTTGGCTATGGGCAATGTTGTCGATGACTGGTTTATTGCACAAATAAGCGACTCTACTAGGGCTAGCAAGGGACACAGCTTGCTCGAAGTGGTATACAATGCCGGACAGTCAGGGCAGTTACTCGAGTCGATTGAGCAGGCGCTGGACAGTGCGCTTGAACAGGCAACCGCAGAAGATAGAATCGTAGTGTTTGGCTCATTTCATACGGTGGCTGCAGTGTTGAATATTATTTTGGCAGAGGTCTCTAGTGAGTGATGGTTTAAAACAGCGAATTGCCGGTGCGCTGGTTTTGGGTGCTCTGGGGTTAATCATATTGCCTGTGCTGTTTGATTTTGCCGACCCGCTAAAAGTAGACCGAAGCAGTAAATTGCCTCCTGCCCCTGAAATAAAAGCTGAGCAAGTGGTTAAGGCGGAGCGCCCAACAGGCGTGCCAGAGAAATCATTATTATCCTCTATCTTTGATGTCGAAAAATCCCAGCCCGTGGACGATAACAGTGAAAAAAACTACGGACTAAATTCCAGTGATCTGCCCAACGCTTGGGTCGTTCAGGTGAGCAGTTTTGCTCAGAAAAGCGCTGCTGAAGAGTTTATGAATAGGCTGCGCAAACAAAAATTCAAAGCCTTTATTAAAAGTGCGATGGTTAAAAATAAGACTCGTTATCGGGTCTATGTGGGCCCCAAAATTGATAAACGCAGAGCGTTAAAAGATAAATCAGATATCGATGCGGCCTTTAAAACTGACTCAATCGTGCTGCAGTACATACCCTAAGCGCCTGAGGGAAATTGGACCTAATAGTAATGGACATAGCAATAGTAGATTGGGGAATCGTTGGCGTTATCAGCATCTCTGGTCTGATTAGTCTGGTACGTGGATTTGTCAAAGAGGCGATGTCACTTGTGATTTGGATTGCGGCCTTTGTCGTAGCCATGAGCTTCAAAGAGCCGGTAGCAGACTTGTTAGTAAACTTTATAGCCTTGGCATCAATCAGACAGTTGGCGGCCTGGGGTGGCTTATTTGTTGGCACATTATTACTGGGTGCTGTGGTTAATTTTTTATTGGGGAAACTGGTTAGCTCAACTGGATTGAGTGGCACGGACAGGACGTTAGGCTTAGTTTTTGGTGTGTTTAGGGGATTGTTGATAGTATTGGCATTGGTAATAGCATTGCCGCAAGCCGTGCCGGTAGATAAGGACCCCTGGTGGTTGGCGTCGTCGCTAATTCCTTTATTTCAGGGCTTCGAAGCCTGGGGTCGGGAAGCGGCAACTGCAGTCATAGACTTTATTACGGGTTGGGTATAGCAGATGTGTGGTGTAGTAGGAATCTCGGGAACTTCTGACGTTAACACGCGGCTTTATGATGCGTTGACTATGTTACAGCATCGTGGACAGGATGCTGCGGGCATAGTAACCGAAGCCAATGGTGAGTTACATCAGTGCAAAGGCGAAGGGCTGGCGCGCGATGTGTTTCATCGTCGGCATATGCTACGTCTGGTTGGTGATGTGGGTATTGGTCATGTGCGTTATCCCACCGCGGGTAGTTCTGGGCCGGCACTGGCACAACCGATGTACGTCAACTCTCCCTATGGTATTTTTATAGCGCACAATGGCAATCTCACCAATGCAGCCGAGTTGCGCCATAATATTTTCCGCGATGATTTACGCCATCTCAATACAGATTCTGATTCTGAAGTTTTGCTCAACGTATTTGCCCATGAGCTGCAATCACGAAGAAAACTAGAGCCAACGAGTGATGATATTTTTGCTGCGGTTAGCCATGTGCACGAGCGTTGCCGCGGCGCCTATGCGGTAGTCGGGCTTATTGCCAACTATGGCATGTTTGCCTTTCGTGATACCTATGGCATTCGCCCCCTGTGCTTTGGTAAACGTGAAACGGAAGCTGGCACTGAGTACGCTGTGGTGTCTGAATCTGTTGTCCTAGACAGTCTGGGCTTTGAGTTTATTAGAGATCTGGAACCTGGAGAGGCTATGTTTGTGGACAAGTCTGGCCAGATTCATTTCCAGCAATGTGCAAAAAAACATGAGCTAGTTCCCTGTATTTTTGAACATGTTTATTTTGCCCGTCCAGATTCTTTAATCGATAACATCTCAGTCTACAAATGCCGATTACGTATGGGTGAGAAGTTGGCTGACAAGCTAACTCGCGAAAAACCAGATCATGATATTGACGTTGTTATCCCCATTCCAGATACCAGTCGAGTGTCGGCACAGGCAATGGCAGAGAGGTTGGGCATAAAGTTGCGCGAGGGCTTTATGAAGAATCGCTATATTGGTCGCACCTTCATTATGCCGGGTCAGACCGAGCGAAAAAAATCAGTACGTCAAAAGCTCAATGCAGTAAAGTTAGAATTTGCTGGGAAAAATGTATTATTAGTCGATGACTCCATTGTGCGCGGTACCACCTCTCAAGAGATTATTCAGTTGGCACGGGACGCTGGTGCCAAGAAAGTCTATATTGCATCGGCGGCTCCCGGAGTGCGCTACCCCAATGTCTATGGTATCGATATGCCATCGGCCACAGAACTAATAGCTCATGGTCGCACCGATGAAGAAGTGGGCCAGCTTATTGGCGCCGACTGGATTATCTATCAAGATTTACAAGACTTAATTGATTCAGGTCTTGAGGGTAATGACAGCATTAAACGTTTCGAATGCTCAGTATTTGATGGCAACTATATCACTGGCGATGTAGACAAAGCCTATTTAGAGCGGATTGAAGCGCAGCGAAATGACTCAGCGAAAAAAAATAAAGATAGTTCAGGTGAAGCCAAAGCAGTTCAGGTTATTGGTATTCACAACAACAATTCAACCGCCATTGAGTAGTGGGTGGTGTTATAAAAGGTATTGATAAACAGGATGGCTAATCAGGAAGATCAGTGGCAACCCGATACAAAGGCTATTCGTGGGGCCTATCAGCGTACCCATGAGAATGAGCATTCAGAAGCCATGTTTCTGACCTCAAGCTATGTTTTTGAAAATGCAGCAATGGCCGCTAAGCATTTTAACAATGATCTGCAAGGCAATGTCTATTCACGCTACACCAACCCCACAGTACGCAGTTTTGAACAGCGCCTAGCGGCCATGGAAGAAGGCGAGCAATGCGTGGCGACCGCCTCTGGAATGGCTGCTACGCTGTCAGTGATTATGGCTCTGCTCAAGTCGGGTGATCATGTTATCTGTTCGCAAGATGTGTTTGGTAGCACCAGAGTAATGATGAATAAGTACATTGTGAAATTTGGTGTAGATGTCACCTATGTACCGCTTGCCGATCTCACCGCATGGGCCGATGCTATTCAGCCTAACACTAAGATGATGTTTTGTGAGACACCTTCAAATCCTCTTTCAGAGGTCGCTGACCTTGAGGCTCTTGCGACACTGTCGAAAAAGGCAGATGCTCTGTTTGTGGTGGATAACTGTTTCTGTACTCCAATTTTACAAAAGCCGCTTAATTGGGGCGCTGATATTGTGGTTCATTCGGCGACAAAATATATTGATGGTCAGGGCCGATGCCTGGGTGGTGCCGTTGTTGGTAGCGCTGCTTTAATGGATGAGGTGGTCGGGTTTTTGCGTGCAGCAGGTCCAACTATGAGCCCGTTTAATGCCTGGGTATTTCTGAAAGGTTTGGAGACATTGCGCCTGCGGATGCAGGCCCATTCTGCCAATGCAGCAGAGTTGGCAGCTTGGTTAAATGCACATCCTAAAGTCACTAAAGTTTACTACGCAGGTCTAGAGGGTCACCCCGGACATGCGCTGGCTAAAAAACAACAGAGTAGTTTTGGTGGGGTGGTATCGTTCTGCGTGAAGGGTAGCCGCGAAGATGCTTGGCGGGTCATCGACAGCACCAAAATGTTTTCATTGACGGCTAACTTGGGCGATGCCAAAACTACGATTGTGCATCCCGCTACAACAACTCATAGCCGTCTAACTGAAGCCGACCGCGAAGCTGCAGGCATCAGCCAGAGTCTTATTCGTATAGCGGTAGGGCTAGAAGATATGATTGATATCAAAGCCGACTTAGAACTAGGGTTAGGCGCATTATAAAAAGGGTTTTCTATGTTTCGCACTGCACCAGATATGCCAACTGCCGACCAGGCTCTGCCTGGCCGCAGCGTAGCAATGCCGGTTAATAATGTTAACTTTATTAATAGTCAGCCGATTCAAGCCCCCTTTGCTGAAGGTTTAGAAATCGCCTATTTTGCGATGGGTTGTTTCTGGGGCGCTGAGCGCCGTTTCTGGGAGCAGACAGGTGTGGTTACATCAGCTGTTGGCTACGCCGGTGGACATACGCCCAATCCCACCTATGAAGAAACCTGCACAGGTTTAACCGCCCATACAGAGGTGGTACTTGTGGTATTTGATCCTAAACTGATTAGTTATGAAAAGCTGTTAGCGGTGTTTTGGGAAGCTCATGACCCAACGCAGGGTATGCGTCAGGGTAACGACCGTGGATCTCAGTATCGCTCAGCTATCTACTGCGCCAACATCGAGCAGCTTAATGCGGCTATAGCCTCTGCAGAAGCCGTTCAGATCCAGCTTACTAATTTGGGTTTTGGTGCAATCACCTCAGAAATTATGGCCGCTCCAACATTCTACTATGCAGAAGAATATCACCAGCAGTATCTGGCTAAGAATCCCGGAGGATACTGTGGATTGCGTGGTACTGGCATCAGCTGCGCCTGAGTTTTAGCCACGCATATGCCACTGGGCTAAAACCTGTTGGACAGGCGCAGAGACCTCAGCCCAGTGCAGACGTTTCAATGCATGGTATGTTCGCGCAGGTCTATGTAACAATCCTGAGTCCGATGCCAGTAGGGTGAAACTATTAGCAATTTTACAGCAAACTCGGTTTGACATAACCGTGCCGCCGATCACGAGCTAATAATGAAGCGTTTGAATATAGGATCTACCCATTTTATGTCTCCGTAATTGCCAGGTAGCCAGCTTGCTCAGTAGTAAGTCTTTGGTGATAAAGAGCTATTGTTGTCGCTAAACAGTGACCAGAGTACAGAAATGTTACTTAAACAGCTGGAAAGCTTCGTGCCTGCGCTGAGTCCCAAATCTATAGCACCCTAGGTTAAGACTTACATAGATATTGCTTTAACCGCCCGGTTATTTTCTTGTTATCCGAAGCGCAGTTAAGGGTTTAGGTTTGCCTATAGGCCAGATAATCGACTTCGCTCTAATTTAGGGTCGGCAATAGGAATGGCTTTAAGCAATTGCTGTGTATAGGCCTGCTGCGGATTTTTCCATAGCGCTTCCGTATTTCCCTGTTCGATAATCACACCTTTATTCATCACCATCACTCGATCTGAAATACAGCGCACTACCGAAAGGTCATGGGAGATAAACAGCATGGTAAGGTTGTGGCGCTCTACCAAATTCAGAATCAAATCCAATATCTGTGCCTGAATAGTCACATCTAATGCTGAGACGGGTTCATCGGCGATAATCAATTCTGGTTTGGTGGCGATGGCGCGACCAATGGCAATACGCTGGCGCTGGCCACCTGAGAATTCATGGGGGTATTTACGCATCTGGCCATGGGCCAGGCCGACGTCATCCATTAGTTGGCGTATCTGCTGCTCTATGGTTTTACTATTGGCTAAACCATGGTAGAGCAGAGGCTCCGCCAAGGTTTGGTAGACGGTCATACGTGGATTAAGTGATGCGTAAGGATCTTGAAAAATCATTTGCATCTTGCGGCGCCAGGGCACCATTTGTTTGGCGTTGAGACCAGTCAATGGTTGTCCGTCGAAGTTTACTAAGCCAGCGGTGGTTGGTGCTAGCTGCAATATAGAGCGTCCTAGGGTGGACTTTCCTGAACCGGACTCGCCGACTAAGCCAAGGATCTCACCACGCTGAATCTCTAGTGATACTCCATCTACGGCTTTTATTATTCCGCCGTGCTGAGTTGCTTTACCGCCATGTCTAAAGTAGGTTTTTAGGTCTGTCACTTCGACTAGAGGTCTATCCTGTTTTTTTGAGTTGGGCGAAATTTTCGCGCCCTCGGGAATCGCCGCTAAAAGCTTTTTGGTGTAGTCATTTTTACTGTTGTAAAAGATGGTGTCTGTATCACCAGTCTCTCTAATGGTCCCTTCGCACATAACCAGTATCTTGTCGGCTATACCGGCTACCACACCTAAGTCATGGCTTATAAAAATAACTGCTATGTCGTGGCTTTGTTGCAATTTTTTAATAAGCTCTAGTATCTGAGCCTGAATAGTAACGTCCAACGCCGTGGTTGGTTCGTCACAGATGAGAAGGCGCGGTTCATTAATCAGAGCCATGGCAATCATAACTCGTTGACGCATGCCGCCAGAAAACTCATGGGGATATGAGTCGAAGCGTGACTGCGGGTCAATAATACCGACTTCATCAAGTAGCTTTATAGCGCGGGCGCGAGCATCTTCTCGACTCTTTCGGCGATCACTATCTGGGTTATAAATCAGTGGCTCAATTAGCTGTTCACCGATACTGATAAAGGGATTCAATGAGGTCATGGGATCTTGAAAGATCACTGCTATCTCATTGGCCCGATAATGACGCATACTGCTCCTATCACATTGCAGCAAATCTTCACCATCGAAAAGAGCGCTGCCTCCTTCGATCTTAGCCGGTGGTTGGGGCAGAAGGTCCAGCAGGCTATAGCAGGTGACAGACTTTCCTGAGCCAGATTCGCCAACTATGGCCAAGGTCTCGCCAGAGTCCACGGAAAAGCTAACGTTGTCGACCGCTTTGACCACTCCATTTCTGGTGTGGAAATATACTTTTAAGCCCTCTACCTCTAGCAGCGCCATGATGCTTTCCTTGTTAGTCTTTGGATACTCGGGGGTCGAGTGCATCGCGCAAGCCATCACCGAGAAAATTGAGTGCAAACAATGTAAGGGACAATGTTACACCGGGAAAGATAAGCAACCATGGGTACTCTTCCATAGTTTCCACGCCATAGTTAATCAGAAGCCCCCATGAACTTTGTGGCGGCTGTATACCCAAGCCCAGAAAACTTAAAAAGGCTTCGAGTAGCATTACGCTAGGTATAGTTAAAGTGGTATAGACAATGACTGGACCCAGGGTGTTGGGGATAATATGGCGACGAATAATGGTCCACTGGGACAAACCTAGGGAATGAGCTGCTTCGACAAATTCCTGCTTGCGCAGAGACATGACTTGACCGCGGACAATGCGAGCCATAGTTAACCATTCCACCGCTCCTATAGCGATAAATAGCAACAGGATATTGCGTCCGAATACAACCATCAACAGAACGATAAATATCATAAAGGGAAGGGCGTACATAATATCCACAATACGCATCATCATCGCATCGAGACGGCCTCCAACATATCCGGCGACGGCCCCCCAGAGCACGCCGATTAATAAGGCGACAGCGGTGGCAATAAAACCAACGGTGAGTGACACGCGGCCGCCATACATGATGCGAGTGAGCATATCCCGACCAAAGACATCAGTGCCTAACCAGTGCTCTGAAGAGGGGGACGTCGCACCCAACAACAGGTTCTGCTCCTCGTAACCATAGGGGGCAATCCATGGTGTTAAGACTGATAGCACACAGAGCAAACCTATGATGACTAGGCCAAAGAGCGCCAGGTAGTTTTTACTCAGCTTGATCCAGGCGTCTTGCCATAGAGAGGTACCTTGTTGCTCAACTGTAGTCATAAGCTCGCTCCTTGGGTTTGCTGCCGCAGTTTGGGATTTAGCCAAATTGCCAGCATGTCTGAGAGCAGATTAAAAATAATAATCAGGGTAGAAAAGAACACAGTGGTACCCAGTATCATGGTGTAATCACGATTAAAGGCGGCCTGCACGTAGAAGCGCCCCAGGCCGGGAATTTGAAAGACGGTTTCAACCACAAACGAGCCGCCAAGCAGGCCGGCAAAGGCTGGACCTAAAAATGCAATCACTGGTATCAGGCCACCGCGCAGAGCATGTTTCGCAACCACTACAGGCTCACTGAGTCCTTTGGCTCTAGCGGTACGGATATAGTCTTGAGACAGCACCTCCAGCATGCCCCCTCTAGATAGCCGAGCAATATAGGCTGCATAGCCTGTACCCAGTGTAATAGCGGGCAGTATTTTATCTCCGGGTATATCACCCCAACCTGAGACTGGCAGCCACTCTAAATGAATGCCAAAAATCAATACCAAAAGAGGTCCGAGCAAAAATGATGGCATGCAGATCCCGATCATGGCCGCAGACATAGGGATATAGTCTTGGGCTGTATTGGGGCGCATGGCCGCAGCAACACCGGCGCTAACACCAATCACCAGAGCCACCAACATTGCGTAAAGAGCTAACTCTGCGGTCGCCGGCAAGCCGGCGGCAATTAGTTCGGTGACATCGCGACCCGGGTATTTAAAGGACGGACCAAAGTCACCTTGTAACACATCGCCAACATAGCTGACATATTGCTGCCACAGGGGTTGATCCAGGTTGTACTGTGCCTCCAAGGCTTTGATCACCTCAGGGGGCACAGCCTTGTCGGCTGAAAACGGCCCACCTGGAGCTGAGTGGACCAGCATAAAGGTCAGACTGATCACAATAAACAGCACAGGTATGGCCTGCAGGAGGCGATAAAACGCAAACCTAAACATCAATACTGATCCTCGGTTAAAGGCATTTGCTGTGGCTCAGCTTGCAGATATATCTCGCTGTAGTTGGCCTTATTAAGAATATTGCTTGGATAGTTTTTTACCGCTTGATTAACCAGACTGATTGAGGTGTAGGTATAGATGGGAATCACTGGTAGCTCATCCATTAGCAACTTTTCGGCCCTACCAAATACTGCTAATCGTTCGGCATGGGTTTTTACGGTTGGAGCAATATCGCCGATAAGATAATCATATTCGGCATTGCACCAGCCAGTGCGGTTATTGCCACCGTTACATAAAAACATATCCAAAAAGTTGTTGGGGTCTACGTAGTCTCCTATCCAGGCAGCGCGAGATATCTCATAGTTACCAATAGATTCGCTATCTAGGTAAACCTTCCATTCTTGATTGAGCAGTTTAATATCAATATTGAGATGTTTCTTCCACATCTGCTGGATAGCCACCGCTATCTTGCGATGGCTTTCGTTTGTGTTGTAGAGGATTTCAGTGGTCGGAAAGTCCTTGCCATTAAGATATCCGGCCTCGGCCAGAAGTTGGCGAGCAGTTTCGGGGTCAAAGCGTAAATTCGATTCTGGGTAATAGCCCATGGTGCCCGGCGGTGTAAAGGCGTAAGCAGGAATTTGGCCGCCTTTAAGTATATTCTTGGTGATTGCTTCGCGATCTATGGTCAGAGCTAGGGCCCTGCGCACCAGTTTACTCTGCAGGTGGGGTACGCTGGTATTGATGCGGTAGAAGTAAGTGCCAAGGTAGGGGGATATGCGCAGAGAGGAATTTTGTGTCTCTAGGTAAGAGGGGATTTTATCTGATGGTACGCTACTAGTCCGATGTAATTGTCCAGCTCGAAACATGCGCTCTTCACTAACTGCATTTTCGGTAGGATAAAATACGATCTGATTCAGACCAACATGGTCGGCGTTCCAGTAAAAGGGGTTGCGTTGCACAGTAATGCGACGATTAATTTTCCAAGCCGATAGTTGAAAAGCCCCATTGCCAACATGATTTCCCTCGTAGGTCCATCTTGTGCCCCGCTCATCGGCAGTGCCAAACTTCTCTACCGTGCCACGATGGACGGGATAGAGACTGTAATGATCCAGTAACTGAAGGAAGTAAGGAGTTGGATTGGACAGAGTGACCTGCAGGGTAAAATCATCCAGCGCCTTGATGCCAACCTGATCGAAGTCGGTGATCGTACCCTCGTAATATTCTTTGGCATTGTCGATAGAAAAGTACATGTAGGCATAGAGGTTGCCCAGAGCGGGTTGCAGCGCGCGCCACCAGGACCAGACATAATCATGGGCATTGTGGGGGTCGCCGTTAGACCAGCGGGCATTCTCTCGCAACTTAAAGGTGTAAACACGACCGTCTTCACTGATTGTCCAATATTCGGCAACGCCGGCCTTGGGTGCTAAGGTTTTACTATCCTTTGCAACTAATCCTTCCATCAGTGCGGTGATAATATTGTGCTCGGGGACACCTGTGGCTATATGTGGATCGAGACTCTGGGGTTCAGTTCCATTGCCCCAATGCAATGTGCCATCACGATTACCCTGATCGACATTATTCTCGCCACCGCCGCAGGCGGATAGCAAAAGTGTAGGCATAAGTAGAAATAGAGAAAATAAAAGAGGCAGCCTTGCACAGTTTTTCATTAATGGTAAAACCTTCACTTTGTAATTTTGTTGTAGCTCTAACTTGAATTTTATGAGTTTAGCAAAAATTTATCATTGACGATGATTTTTGCCTAGGATTATGCAGGGTCTATTTAAATTGGCGCGCTGTAAATCTAGAGGTTAGCCCTGTTACCGTGCCTGAGTCAGTCCCATTAGCTTACTGAGGTAATCGAGTATGCACATTAGGTCATTTGCTATATATTTATCGGCTTAAGCGGTTGCACTTGCTGGGCAAACCTCGGATAATCTCGCGCTTCTACTTAATGGTGGCCCCCTTTGGTCCCCTCGCAACAGCCAGCCATGAACCCCGCCAGGCCCGGAAGGGAGCAACGGTAGTGGTTACGCTGTGTGCCGAGGTGTGGCTATTGGGGGTCATCGCCATTAGCCCTTCCAGCGCTCCCCTTATCTCCCTATAATAAGCATCTTTAAACGAAAGCAGATTATGCGATGAGTTATCAGGTCCTTGCCCGAAAGTGGCGTCCGCGATCATTTGCCGAGATGGCAGGCCAGGAGCATGTGCTCCAGGCGCTGATCAACGCTTTAGATAATAACCGTCTACACCATGCTTATTTGTTTACCGGCACTCGCGGTGTGGGTAAAACCACTATTGCGAGGATTTTGTCCAAATGCCTCAATTGCGAGAAGGGCATAGGCTCAGTGCCCTGCGGTGAATGTGCAAGTTGCAATGAGATTAATGATGGCCGCTTTATGGATCTCATTGAGGTAGATGCTGCATCGCGCACCGGCGTTGATGACATGCGTGACCTACTCGATAATGTCCAATACGCACCATCGCGCGGTCGCTATAAAATCTATCTGATCGATGAAGTCCATATGCTGTCTAAATCCAGTTTTGCGGCACTGCTAAAAACCTTGGAAGAACCACCACCCCATGTAAAGTTTTTATTTGCAACCACCGATCCGCAAAAACTGCCAATTACTGTGCTTTCGCGGTGTTTACAGTTCAATTTAAAAAATCTGAGTGCCGAACGCATTACTCAGCATCTACAGTTCGTGTTAGGGGAAGAGCAGGTGCCTTTTGAAGAGGCGGCTCTATGGTCACTAGCACGAGCCGCTGACGGCAGTATGCGAGATGCTCTAAGTTTAACTGATCAGGCTATTGGTCATGGTGGCGGGCAGGTAAACGAGACTGAAGTTAGCAGTATGCTTGGTACAATCGAGCGTGGTTATGTGGTGGATATCTGCAACGCCCTATCATCAGGCACTGGTAGCGATGTGTTAGGAGCTGTTGCCCGTATGGCCGAGCAGGCGCCTGATTATGATTTAGCGCTTGCCGATGTGCTGTCTATTTGGCATCAGGTGGCCATCTTGCAAGCGGTGCCAGAGGCTTTGGATAAAGGTGTTAGCCATTACTCGGCGCTAATATCCCTGGCCGAGGAAGTCTCCCGTGAGGATGCTCAACTGTTTTATCAAATTTGTTTGCTTGGGCGCAAAGACTTGCACCTGGCACCAGATCTTAAGTCTGGTTTTGAAATGATCATGCTGCGGGCACTGGCCTTTAGACCGCTACCGCCGAATAAGATCATTGCCGCAGAACCCGCCGCTCCCCAGGAGGCGGAGCCAGCGGTAAAAAAGTCTGAAACGGTCGCGCCCGTCGAGTCGCCGCGACCTAAGGCAGTTGGTGAAACTAAAGCTATCGTGATTGACTCTCCAGAACAGGCCATAGAGGCATTGATAGAAGTGCCTAAGGTAGAGCAAAAGTCTGTACAGGAGGAAAATTCTGGGTTGGATAAAACATCCTTAAACCAGCAGGCCTCGGTTGATACAGATCCCCCTGAGTCCAAAGGTAAGATCTCTCTGCAAAATTTTAATCCTAATAATTGGATCGAAATTCGCAAGCAACTCAATATTGGTGCATCTCTAGGTGAAATTGCGAGCCACTGCCTTTATAGGGGTAGAGAGGGTGATCAGCTCAACTTTCTTATCGACAGTGGTGAAACCAGCCTCTACGATACGGCCCATCAGCAAAGTCTAGCTGTGGCGTTAGGTGAATATTTTGAGCAATCGCTCACCGTTGACATTTGTTTCGGTGTAGCGGAACAAGAAACTCCGCGGGCGGCCAATTTACGCGAGAACTCAGAACGCCTTGCCGAGGCAGTAAACGTGTTGAATAACGACTCTGAAGTAATTAAATTCAAAACAGTATTTGACGGCACATTGGACGAGCAGTCTGTGCGGCCCATAGATTAATTAGAGTAAATTGAGGAAAACATGGACATAAATAATCTGATGAAGCAGGCCCAGAAAATGCAGGAGAAAATGGCTGCAATGCAAGAACAGGCCGCCGCTGCAGAAGTCATTGGTGAGTCTGGCGCTGGCCTGGTGCAGGTCGTAATGACTGGGCGTCACGATGTCCGCAGAGTTACATTAGATCCCACATTAATGACAGAGGACAAAGCATTCCTCGAGGACTTGCTGGCTGCAGCGGTAAACGATGCAGTACGTAAGGTCGAAGCGCAGAGCAAGGATGCGATGAAGAACATGGCTGGTGGAATGGATCTTCCCGCTGGCTTTAAGATGCCCTTTTAGTGCAGCTGTCTAACCCCCTAGTTAATTGAGGCCACTCCTTGTACGGAAATGTAATTGATCAGCTTATAGACGCACTGCGCTGTTTGCCCGGCGTTGGTGCTAAGTCAGCACAGCGTATGGCCTTGCAGCTACTAGAGCGAGACAAAGTCGGAGCGGCACGTCTGGCAGATGCCATCGTTGATGCTGTTGAAAAGGTAGGTCGCTGTGTTGAATGCCGCACACTTACCGAACACCAAATCTGTGGTATCTGCAGTAATGACCGGCGGCTTGCATCCCAAATCTGTGTGGTAGAAAATCCAGCCGACCTCTATGCCATCGAACAGGCGGGTAGTTTCCAAGGTAAGTATTTCGTGTTGCTTGGGCATTTGTCCCCTATTGATGGCATTGGTCCAGAGCAGCTAGGTATTGATCAATTAATCGAGAGCCTGCGTCTGAGGGATGTTAATGAGCTCATCCTGGCGACAAACCTAACGGTAGAAGGGGAGGCCACAGCTCACTTCATTGCCGAAAAGGCAAAGGCATTAGGCGTGTCAGTTTCGCGCATTGCCTATGGAGTCCCCATGGGCGGAGAGCTGGAATATGTTGATGGTGGAACCCTAAATATGGCATTGCAAAGTAGAAAGGCGCTGTAGATGAATATATGGATCGACAGCAATCAAAAGCTACAACAGATGTGTGCACAGCTAATTGAGGTGGCAACGCTTGCTATTGATACAGAGTTCATTCGCACCGACACATTCTACCCAAAAATTGCACTGATACAGATTTCTAACGGTGAGCAGTGCTGGTTAATTGATGTTTTGTCTATTGACCAATTTGGGAGTCTTAAGCAGTTGTTGGAAGATCCCGGGCGCATCTTGATTTTTCATGCCTGTGCTGAGGACTTAGAGGTTTTAGACCACGCATTGGATATTCGGCCAGCTAGTATTTTTGATACTCAAATCGCGGCAGGAATCGTCAATATTGGCTATTGCATGGGCTATGCAAGGTTAGTTATGCAGATGTTTGAGATCGAGCTGGACAAGCAAGAGACCCGCTCTGACTGGTTAAAACGACCACTAACCGATCGCCAGCTCGACTATGCTGCCATCGATGTGCTGTATTTGCACAGAATGCATGAGATATTAGGCTCTACAATGCAGGATCTGCAACGTGAGGACTGGTTTGCCGAAGAAACTCAAGCTATGTTCGACATGGCGGCAGGTCGCAAAGA
The DNA here is from genome assembly GCA_025153755.1 of SAR92 clade bacterium H921. Lineage (GTDB taxonomy): Bacteria > Pseudomonadota > Gammaproteobacteria > Pseudomonadales > Porticoccaceae > HTCC2207. The sequence goes on along the minus strand of JAOALD010000003.1, from coordinate 369,518 downwards.
TACCAGTGACTACTACTTGCGAATAAAGGGAGCCTGGCGCTTGCAGGCCAAGTCATTAAGCGCATTGCGGCGACTGTGTGACTGGCGTGAGGACACAGCGCGAGTTCTTGATAAACCTCGCTCCCATGTTATCAAAGACACTGTGCTTTTAGAGTTAGCGCGACGACTGCCAACAGGCGAGGAACAGCTCCATGGTATCGAGGGCTGGTACCCCAGATCAGTCAAACGGTATGGCCAAATGGTGTTGAGGCAAATAGCAGCCTCTGGAAACGATACCCCAGCCGAAGCTATCCCAGAACCCCTAACCAAGTCGGCCAATAATGTGATGAAAGCCATGCGCAGTGCTCTAAGTGAGGTGGCTGAAGAGCAGAATATCCCGCAGGAATTTCTCTCTAACAAAAAAGAACTTGAAGCAATATTGCGTAGTGCTATGGCATCCAAAGATAAGAGCCAGCGCCAATGGCCAGCGAGATTGAATCAAGGGTGGCGTCAAGTGAGTGTCAAACCCGCGATTCAGGCAGTTCTCGAAAATATGGATAGTTTGCAATGAAAATACTATGTGATATTTATAAGGGTAGTAAAAAAGAGGAGATGTATCTCTACGTGCCAAAAGAATCTGGGTTATCTGATGTTCCCGAAAATCTCTTGCTGAGTTTTGGTGAGTTAAAGCTGGTAACTACCTTGGTACTGACTCCATCACGAGTATTAGCGCGGGCCGATATTGCCAAGGTAATGTCGGAAATGGCCGATAAAGGCTTTTATCTGCAGCTTCCACCGGCTAAATTTCCTCAGGCAAATATACAGCCTGAGTACCGTACCTAAGATAACCTATGGCAAAGTATTGGCAGACAAAAACACTGGCGCAAATGTCCACAGAAGAGTGGGAGCTACTCTGTGATGGCTGTGCAAAATGCTGTTTAGTTAAGTTGGAAGATTATGAAAGTGGTGAGATCTTTCATACTAACGTGACCTGTGAATTGCTGGATACTGTATCCTGTCGTTGCAGTAATTATGAAGGGCGACATCAAGTAGTTGATGACTGTATTCAGCTTGACCAAGAAAATATTATCAGTCTTGGCTGGTTGCCGCAGAGCTGTTCATACCGATTGATTGCTGATGGTAAACCGTTACCAGAATGGCATCATCTGGTCTCAGGAAGTGGCGAAACGTTACATGCTTATGGCGCCTCGCTGCAGGGTAAAGTAGTGTCGGAATTGAATGTGCATGACGACGAAATCGAAGAACATATTATTCAGTGGGTTGATTAATTATGTATAGTGCCGAAAATTATTTATGGGGCTGGGTAGCCTATGCACTTGGGGTTGCCTGCATAGTATTTGTGCTTTGGTTTTGGATGCGAAAAACTCGTTTTACGACATTGCGGCACCTGGCATTACTAATGGTAATGACGTTTTTGTTAACACCTGTTACTGCTTACCGCGATGATCCTCATTTGGCACCGGCGTTCTTTGTCAGTCTTTATGAAGGATTGCTTAGTTCCGGGGATAATGTCAGTTTTCAGCGCGGTCTAGCACCGATTCTAGCGCTGAGTTTCTTCGTTATTGTCTTTTATGGATTGGCTAGGTTTATACTTTCTCGTTTTAATAAAATGCCAGATAAAAAGTTAAATAAAAAACCAAAAAAATAATTTAACATAATAATTAAAAATATTATTAGCAATAATAAAAAGTAAGATTTAAGTGGGGACCTGTCTATGAGTGAAGATTTATCTGCCGCGAAAAACCCCAAAACCACGCCTAGCACATTGCGCATAGGTAAGCGTTATCGGGCGGACCGAGTAGATGCAAACTACGATACCATAGTTATAGGTTCCGGCATTGGAGGTCTGTGCAGTGCCGCATTACTCTCACAGTTGGGTAAAAAAGTAATAGTTCTAGAGCAGCACTATACCGCTGGTGGTTTTACCCATGCCTATGAGCGCAATGGCTATGAATGGGATGTAGGAGTTCACTATATTGGCGACATGGGCCGTAAGAGTCAGGGCCGTGTCCTGTTTGACTATATCTCCGGTGGTAATCTTAAGTGGGCCGAGATGGATTCAGTCTATGACCGTATTATTCTCGGTGATGAGAGGTTTGATTTTGTCGCTGGCAAAGAAAACTTTAAGGACGAATTAAAAAAACATTTTCCACAAGAAGCTAATGCCATTGATAAATATGTTGAGTTGGTGACGGCGACCACCAGGTATATGGGGGCGGTGAGTCAAACGAAAGCTATGCCTAAAACAGTTGCTAAGTTGATGTCGCTGTTGGCAAAAAACAAAATTCCCGAGTATGCGCTTGAGAGTTCCTATGATGTGCTCAAAGGATTGACCGATAATGAAAAGTTAATTGCAGTGCTCTGCGGTCAGTGGGGTGACCATGGCTGTCCACCAAAAGAGTCTGTCTTTTTAATGCATGCGTTAATTGCTGGGCATTATTTTAATGGAGGCTTTTATCCTGTGGGTGGTGCCTCGCAAATGGCCGCGACCATCATTCCTCAGATACAGATTTCAGGCGGTGATGTATTCACCTATGCAGACGTTAAAGAAATTATTATTGATAGGGGTCGTGCCGTTGGGGTACAGATGGCTGATGGGCACTGCCTCTATGCCGAGGCCGTGATCAGTAACGCAGGAGTGGTAAATACTTTTTCAGATTTATTGCCGGCGACACTTAGCGAAAAGCTTGGCTACAAACAAAAATTAGATGGTCTCGCAACCTCTATGTCTCATGGTGGCATGTATCTTGGTCTTAGGGGTACGGCTGAAGAGTTGCAACTTCCTAAAACGAATCTTTGGATTTATCTCGATGAGCATCATGATGCTAATGTTGCTGCGTTACGGAAGGATCCTAGTGCGCCCTTGCCGTTGGTGTATGTGTCCTTTCCCTCAGCCAAGGACCCTGATTTTCAACGGCGCTACCCAGGTCGTTCTACGATTGAAATTGTAATAGGCCCCTGTGATTTTGACTCTTACCGCAAATGGGCAGATAAAACCTGGGGTAAGCGCGGCGATGACTATGAGGCACTCAAGGAGGATCTGGCTGAGCGTATGCTGGAGGCTCTGTTTAAGCAGATGCCTCATCTCAGGGGCAAAGTTGATTATTATGAAGTTTCCACACCCCTATCAACCAGTCATTTCTGCCGGTATAAACAGGGTGAAGCCTATGGGCTGGCCCATCATCGGGCGCGCTTTGAGTCAGACTGGTTAAAACCAAAAACCTCAGTGCCCGGTTTGTATCTAACTGGACAGGATATTATTAGCTGTGGTGTTGTTGGGGCGTTAATGGCAGGGATGGTAACAGCCATGTCTATCGTAGGCGTGAGGGGCGCAGCAGTTATGTTGAAGAATATAAAAGCTGGGTTGACTCTTTAAGCAACCAAACTTGCCGCTCAGTCTTGACTGTTCAGTCATACAAATCGTCAATAATCATTATGTGTAGGGGTCATTAGGGCGATTTAGACGTAACGTAATAAGCGGTTTATATTATTATGTAGCGCTAAACGAGAAGTTTAACCTTATTTATTGTGGATCCCTAAGTTATGAAATTTACAGGCACAGACAACTATATAGCAACTGAAGAGCTGCAAATGGCAGTTAATGCCGCAGTGACCCTGCAACGACCTTTACTGATTAAAGGCGAGCCAGGAACCGGTAAAACCATGCTGGCTGAGCAGGTTGCCAGTTCACTGGGTATGCCGTTGCTGTCTTGGCACATTAAGTCAACGACTAAAGCGCAACAAGGCCTCTATGAATATGATGCTGTATCTCGCTTGCGCGACTCCCAATTGGGGAGTGATAAGGTTCAAGATATAGGTAACTACATAAAAAAAGGTAAGTTGTGGGAAGCTTTCACTGCAGATCAGCAAGTCGTTTTATTAATTGACGAGATTGACAAAGCTGATATTGAATTCCCTAACGACCTGCTACTCGAGCTGGACAAGATGGAATTTCATGTCTACGAGACAGGTGAGACAATCAAAGCGATTCAGCGACCGATTGTTATTATTACCAGTAACAATGAAAAAGAGCTGCCGGATGCTTTTTTGCGTCGTTGCTTCTTCCACTTTATCAACTTCCCTGATCGCATGACAATGCAACGGATTGTCGATGTGCATTTTCCAAAGATCAAGAAGCAGTTGGTGGATGATGCCATGGATATTTTCTTTGATGTGCGCAAGATACCGGGTCTAAAGAAAAAACCCTCTACCTCTGAACTAGTAGATTGGTTGAAGCTGATTATGTCTGATGATATCCCTGAGGATATCCTTACTAATCGCGATCCAACAAAAGCCATCCCACCGCTATACGGGGCCCTATTAAAGAACGAGCAAGATGTGCATCTTTTAGAGCGACTGGCCTTTATGACGCGCCGCGAAGCTCGGTAGTTTGATTTGAAGCAAATGAGCTTATTCTATGCTGATTAATTTCTTTGAAACCCTCAAGAAAGCCAATGTCCCAGTCTCTATTAAAGAGCTTTTGGACTTGCTCTCCGCGATGGAACATAACCTAGCCTTTGGGTCGGTAGATGAGTTCTATCTCCTTGCTCGCACCATTATGGTCAAGGATGAGAAATTCTATGATCGATTTGACCGTGCCTTCGGTGCCTATTTTAAGAATCTCGAAAATATTGATGGCATCGTTGAGGCTTTGCTGCCCGAGGACTGGTTGCGCAAAGAGTTCGAGAAGCACTTCACCGAGGAAGAAAAAGCCAAGGTTGAAAGCTTGGGTGGACTGGAAAAACTAATTGAGGAATTTAAAAAACGACTCGAAGAGCAAAAAAAGCGTCATGAAGGTGGTAACAAATGGGTAGGTACTAATGGCACTTCACCTTTTGGCCATGGCGGTTTTAATCCAGAGGGAATCCGTATTGGTGGCCCCGGTGGTAAGGGCACTGCGGTCAAAGTCTGGGATGAACGTCAGTACCAAGACCTCGACGACTCAGTTGAGATCGGGACTCGCAATATTAAGGTGGCGCTGCGTCGGTTGCGCAAATTTGCTCGCGAGGGCTCTGCTGACCATCTAGATTTGGATGACACAATACGCAGTACCGCACGCAATGCTGGTCTGCTAGATATAAAAATGGTTCCCGAGCGCCACAATGCTGTAAAGGTTCTCATTTTCTTCGATGTAGGTGGTTCTATGGACCCCTATGTACGCCTATGTGAGGAATTGTTTTCCGCGGCAAAGACTGAGTTCAAGCATCTTGAGTATTTTTACTTCCATAACTGTATGTATGACTATGTATGGAAAGATAACAATCGTCGTCGAGAAGAGCAAATTTCAACTTATGACTTATTGCATAAATATTCTTCGGACTATAAAGTAATATATGTTGGCGATGCGTCCATGGCGCCCTACGAGGTCACCAGTCCTGGGGGAAGTGTTGAGTATCATAATGAAGAGTCGGGTGCCGTTTGGATGCAACGCATGTCCGAAACCTATGAAAAGCTTATTTGGATTAACCCAGTGCAAGAAAAATATTGGGAGTACACCCCATCGATTCAGATGTTGCGTGAGTTGATTGACGGTAAGATGTTTCCCCTGACTTTGAGTGGCCTTGAAAAAGGTATGTCACTGCTGACTCGCTGAAGGTATTGGGTTTTGTATTATAGATTGGCTTGACGCTCATCTATCTGCCGAGCCAGTTACCCTGGCCGGCGCTTTTAATAATATGAAATAGGGAAGTTCCTATGCAGGTGCAAGACGCAATTTCGCAAGCGCAACAAAAAACAGGCATTGGCTCTAAACAACCAGATTTGCCTGCTAGATCACTACTTGAAATTTGGCAACAGGCTATTTCTGACTCTTCAGCCTGTCCCGCATATACCTGTCTTGGTGAGACTCTTTCCTATGGTGAAGTCGATCAGCTATCGAGAAGAGTCGCGAGTTACTTTCAGAAGAAACTCAAGCTAGTACCTGGTGATCGTATTGCAGTGCAACTTCCCAACCTTATGCAGTACCCAATTGTTGTGGTTGCTGCTTGGAAATTAGGGTTGGTGATTGTCAATACTAATCCTATGTATACGGTCCGTGAACTAGTGCATCAGTTCAATGATTCTGGAGTCAAGGCAGTAGTTGTTCTCGATCAGTTTTACCAAACGCTTTGTGACGCGCTTCCAGACACAGCAATTGAACATGTTATTGTTACGCGCCCCTTGGATCTTTTGCCTGAGCCAAAAAGAACGTTACTCAGCGGAGCCATGAAACTAATGGGCAAAAGACCCCCGCTGGCCAGAGATAAGCATATTAGTTTCACTGACCTGATTTCTGGAGGTGGCAACTATATTGCTCACAAAGCAAGTCTCGATGATGTCTGTGCATTGCAGTATACCGGCGGCACAACAGGTGCATCTAAAGGAGTAATGCTCACTCAGTACAGTCTGCTTAGTAATATAGCGCAGTCACTGCATGTCACATCGATTCTCGAAAAGCCTTTGAAGAACAATATAGTGGTAGCTCCGTTACCGATCTATCATATTTACGCATACTCCCTGTGCATGGGTCTTATTCCCGCCACCCGTGGGCATACAATATTGATTCCAGATCCGCGCAATATCCCGTTGTTTGTACGCTCTATTAAAAACTTTAAGTTTGAATTGTTTATTGGTCTTAATTCATTGTTTGTATCCTTGCTCGAGAATAAAGATTTTAAAAAGCTCGATTTTTCAAATTTAAAAATGACTATGTCTGGTGGTATGGCGCTGATCGAATCGGTCGCAGATGACTGGGAGAGAACCACGGGCTGTATTGTTAGCGAAGGCTACGGGATGACCGAATCCTCACCTGTAATCTCTATGAATCCGCCAGGCTTTGAGCGAATTGGGACGGCAGGTACTGCTATCCCAGGTACTGAAATTAAAGTTATCGATCAACAGGGCGTCGAGCAACCTGTTGATGGGGTGGGAGAGTTATGCGTTCGCGGCCCTCAGGTTATGGCAGGCTACTGGCAACGTGAAGACCAGACGGCAGAGACCATTATTGATGGATGGTTGCATACAGGCGATATTGTTACTGTCGATGATCAAGGCTATATCAAGATTGTTGATCGACTCAAGGATATGATTATTGTGTCTGGTTTTAACGTCTATCCCAACGAGTTAGAGCAAACTTTAACCGCGCACCCGGGCGTCTCTCAATGTGCGGCTATCGGTGTTGCTGATACCAAGGCAGGTGAGGTGGTCAAAATGTTTGTGGTACGCAGCGACAGTGAGTTGACAGCGACTGAGGTAATTGACTTTTGTAAACAGAATATGGCTGGCTACAAGGTCCCCAAATTTGTTGAGTTTCGTGATGAGCTACCAATGACCAATGTCGGCAAGGTATTGCGCAAAGATCTCAAAGCCCAAGAGAAGAGTCCAGTCTAGCTAAAGTTACACTGTGTTTTGGGTAGCAATAAAAAAGGCGATCTAAAAGATCGCCTTTTTTATTGCGCTTGAATTAGTACCTTGCTATCACAGCCTGTATGTCACACACAGGAACCCAACTGTAGTCAGCACTATGGTATAGGGCAGGGCCATTACCACCATGCGCATATAGGACAGCCTTATCAGTGGCGCCAAAGCCGATGTAAGTAGGAATAAGAATGCCGCCTGGCCATTAGGAGTGGCTACGCTTGGCAGGTTAGTGCCAGTGTTGATCGCAATCACCAGCTTGTCAAAGTGCTCACGAGTGATGTCGCCAGCATCAAAGACCGCTCTGACTTCATTGATATAAACCGTGGCTACAAATACGTTGTCACTGATAGCTGAGAGCAACCCATTGGCGAGGAAAAATACCCCGGGCTGAACAGCTTCATCTTGCTCCAGCACCATGGCAATAACTGGCGAGAAAAGGTGTTGTTCATGAATGACCGCGACAATGGCGAAAAAAACCACCAATAATGCTGTAAAAGGCAGCGCCTCTTCAAAAGCGTGGCCAATACGATGCTCCTCAGTAATACCGTTAAAAGCAGTAAGAAGAACAATAACCATAAGACCAATGAGACCTACAGGCGCCCAATGCATAGCGAGGGCGGCGATTAGAATAAGTGCGACCACTACCTGAGTAATTAACGATGCCTTGTCATACTGAGTACGGTTGGACTCATCATGTTCGCTAGACTCCTGCAATACCTGTCTTACTTCCTCAGGTAATTCAGCGCCGTAGCCAAACACTTTAGTCTTTTCCAGAATGAGGCAGGTGGCCAAGCCAAAGGCCAAAACTGGCATAGTGACAGGCGTCATCGCTAAAAAGAACTCAATAAATGTCCATCCAGCCTTCTCAGCAATTAGCAAGTTTTGCGGCTCTCCGACCAACGTGGTCACGCCACCAAGCGCGGTGCCCACGGCTCCGTGCATAATCAGACTGCGTAAGAAGGCGCGGAAAGCCTCTAGTTTCTCCAGCTCCAAGCCACCTACATTGCTGTCGTCACTGTGATCGTGGTCTGTGTCAACAATGTTTTTGCCAGAGGCAACCTTGTGAAATACCGAGTAAAAGCCTACCGATACGGTAATCAAAACAGCAGTTACGGTAAGGGCGTCAAGAAATGCAGACAAAAATGCACCGGCGAAACAGAACAAAAACGACAGCATAGTTTTTGATTTCACCCCAAGCAGAATTTTGGTGAAAGTAAACAGCAGCATATCGCGCATAAAATAGATGCCTGCGACCATGAACATTAACAGTAGTACAACCTGAAAGTTGGCGACTGTCTCGTTATACACCGCCTCTGGGCTGGTTAAGCCCATCAAGACCGCCTCGATAGCCAATAGGCCGCCAGGCTGCAATGGATAACATTTAAGCGCCATTGCGAGCGTGAAGATAAACTCAGCTATGAGCACCCAGCCCATAATAAAAGGGCCAAATGCATACATAATTAATGGGTTTAGTGCGAGAAAAGCAATTATTGCGCCCTCATACCAACCGGGAGAGTTTCCTAGAAAGTTTTGTTTAAATGCTTGGGGTAATGTAGGGGTCATCTATGATTCCTTAATTATTCTGACAACTTGTAAGAACGCCGATTTAAGGTGAATTTAAAGCCTGCGCAATTCTCTAGTGCTTTCGTGATACGATTAGACACTCAAGGAGGAAACCTTAGCTTCAGCGATAATAATTTGCAAGCTTCGGCGGCCTTTTTGCTGGACTTAAAATTCTACGTCATAAGGTAAATCCAACTGTGCCAACACCCTCAAGCCTAAACGGATTCTATGCCAGCTCTGTGGCAATTAATACTGATAAAAAATGGATCGTTGCGATAATAGCCGGAGATATACTGGTGTCTTCAAGCTCTAACTACAAGGGCCCAGTCATTGATAGTGATTGCACTGATCTGCTAAAGTTTTTTTGTGAACGACGCATAACGCTGGGTCAGTGGCATGGGCGAGACTGCGAAGTTTGGGAGCTATTACCCGAAGCCGCCACCACTGAAGGCTTTACGCTAGTAGAGTTGCGCGCTCTATTAATGGCCGCTGATGATGAAGATTTTTCTCTGGCCTGTCGAGCAGTGCAGCTGCTTGATTGGCAAGACAAGCATCGCTTTTGTGGGAGCTGTGGCGAGTTAAATGCCGTCTCTGACAGTGAGCATGCGCTAGCATGTGAAGCCTGTAAAATCAGTAATTATCCACGGATTTCCCCCTGCATTATTGTTTTGGTTACCCGCGGTGATCAGTGCCTTCTAGCTCGCAATCCAAGTTGGCCTGCGAATAGATTTAGTGCACTAGCTGGATTTTTGGAAGCTGGCGAGACTGCTGAACAGGCTCTACACCGAGAAGTCTTTGAAGAGGTGGGCGTAGAGATTAATAATATTCGCTACTTTGGCAGTCAGTCTTGGCCCTATCCTGGGCAGTTGATGCTCGGTTTTATTGCTGATGCAGTGACAGATGAAATCACCATTGATGGAGTTGAAATCGCCGAAGCGGATTGGTTTCGGTATGACAATTTGCCAGGTATCATTGCACCTCCAACTATTATGTCTGGACGCCTTCTTCAACAGTATATTGACGAGGCTAGGTTGGCCTTCGGTTAGGTGTCCTTAGGAGCTATACTTTCGTTTCACCAACTACTTAATTATTGATTACTCTGGAGTGAGTTTTGGAACTTCTTTTTGAATATGGCCTGTTTCTAGCCAAGATAGCTACGTTTGTTTTTGCCTTTGCCCTAGTGGTGAGCATTGTTATGGCTGGCCGACAGAAAAATAATCAGGGTAATGAAAAGGGACACCTTGAAATAACACCGCTAAATGAACAATTTGAGCATATGCGCGAGTCTATGTTGCTCGCGACTATGGATGAGGCATTACAAAAGGCCGAGGAGAAGAAGCTAAATAAGGCTAAGAAAAAACAAGCAGCTCAGGCCAGAAAAGATGAAAAGAAAGCTTCTAAGCAGGGAGACCAAGGCGAGGCTGTAGCGGCTGATAAAAGTCGTGTTTTTGTACTTAATTTTGATGGTGATGTCAGTGCGTCGGCGGTAAGTCATCTCCGTGAAGAAGTGACGGCAATTCTGACTCAGGCCACGAGTAATGATGAGGTGCTTATCAAACTGGAGAGTTCCGGTGGTATGGTCCACAGTTATGGGCTGGCTAGTAGTCAGCTTGATCGTCTGCGTAAAAAGGGTATACCCCTGACCGCCTGTGTCGACGCAGTTGCTGCTAGCGGAGGCTATATGATGGCTTGCGTAGCCGACAAAATATTGGCCGCTCCCTTTGCCATAGTCGGCTCCATCGGCGTGGTTGCACAGATGCCTAATTTCAGCAAGGTGCTAAAGAAACATGATGTGGATTTTGAAATTCTCACTGCAGGTAAATACAAGCGTACCCTGACGATGTTTGGCGAAAATACTGATGAGGGACGAGAGAAATTTGTCGCGGAGCTTGAAGATACTCATGAATTATTCAAAAGTTATGTGTCCGAGCGTCGCCCCCAGATTGATATAGAAAAAATCGCCACCGGCGAAATATGGTACGGCAGTCAGGCCAAGGATTTGTCTCTAGTAGATGATGTGCAGACTAGTGATGAATACTTGGTGTCGCGTATTGCTGAAGCAGAGGTATTTGAGGTGTCATTTGTGCAGAAGAAAAAACTTCATCAGCGATTGGGTATAGCTGTGGAGGAGAGCGCGGATCGCTTGCTCCTCAAATGGTGGGCCCGTCTTACTCAGACTTCTAATAAGCAATTCTAGCTTTCGGTTACTTATCAGCAGTCACTCAGATGTCTTGCTTAACTTTGCCGGCGCCACCTTAGAGTTATTTTTTAGTCTCGCCGGAGGTTTCCACTGATCGCAATTGGGTTGGGGAAATTGAACACCACCACATAACTTGAGATCAGAAAAGTAACAATTGCTGCGGCCTGTATCAAATGCGAAGCATTATTTCCGATCAGCTGAGTGTTATAGGCTACATAGGCGATCAACAAGGAAAATTCGCTATTTTGTCCCAGTCTAAAACCAATATCCCAAGACAGACTTTGGCTTTCACTCTGGCCGCGGAGCAAGGCTTGGTATATGGTCGGCTTTAGCACAAGCATGGCAGCGGCCAATATAAGAGCAGGCAGGGCTATATTTGGAATTAGTGACAAATCAAATCCGCCACCAAGCGAGAAGAAAAACAGAATCAAAAAGAAGTCTCTGAGAGGCTTTAAATTAAGTGCGATATATTGCGCAATGGGGCTGGTCGCAATTGATATGCCCGCGATAAATGCGCCAATTTCTCTCGACAGCCCAACGTACTCTGCGGTCTCCGCGACTCCAAGGCACCAGCCAATAGCGAGTAAAAATACATATTCGCCAATTCGATCAAAGCGTGCAAACAATGGTTGGAGAATATAGCGTACCATCAGTACCGCACCCCCAATAATCAGAGGCAGGGCAATAATACTTTTACCGAAGGTAATTAGGCTGTCGCCGCCATCGAGGCCAGAGATGAGCATTAGCAGCACAAAAATGGCTAGAAAATCCTGCATTAAAAGCATGCCGATCATTAGCTCGCCCGAATGTTTATGGTGCAGAACAGTGGTGGGCAACAGTTTGATGCCTATGATGGTGCTAGAGAACATCATAGAGGTGCCAATAATTAGGCATTCAAGTAGGCTGTAGTTAAATAGATGGGCAACAGCAAATCCGACTGCAGCAAATAGCACAGAGCTGATTAGGGTGATATGGGTAACCTGGCGCAATACCCGACCGAGAGCCTGCGGCTGCATATCAAGGCCAAGTAGAAATAGTAAGAAAATAATGCCAATACTGGCAATTTCGCTAATCAGATCTACATCAGTGACCCATGCCAGACCGTGAGGCCCCATCACGGCACCCAGTAAGATATAGGCTACCAGTAATGGCTGCCGACCAAATAGTGCCAATGAGGCTACCACGGCTGACCCCGTGAAAATCAAAAAGAACAGCTGTATTAGGTGATGGTCCATAGCCTTAACTCTATCAGATTTTAAGCGCGTCTTTTAAATAATGGTTCGGGCTGATCAACCGCTACCTGATAGGCGTCTGAGAAATCACCTAAAGACTTACTTGCCTCGACAAGGTCTAACTCTGTCTCAAAAGCAAAGGCATTAAAGCCACAGCGTTGCATAGGAAATAGTTGATCACGAATTATCTGCCCAATAGCGCGTATTTCACCTGAATATGCATAGCGATCGCGGAGCAGGCGCGCTAATGAGAAACCTCGGCCATCAACAAACTTGGGGAAGTTTATCGCGATTAGTGGCAGGTCTAAAATAGTAGCGACAAAGGCTTCAATCTCCTCATTGCTATCTATCCAAACACCAACGGCGCCTGCATGGTTGGCCAAATTATGTCGCTGTGCCTGCCAACAGCTCACTGATATAAGTATATCCCCTTGGGGAAGATCATCTGTATCAGCACTGATTAACTGCCAGGTATTGTTGACGACAGCGCCGTCTTTAAGAAGCTGGTGCATAGACTCTCTCCTTGAATTTGTCCAGACCAATGCGCTGGTAGGTCTTTAAAAAACTCTCTTGCTCAAGGCGATTCTCAACATAAACATCGAGTAATGTTTCGATGCTGTCCACAACTGCATCGCGAGAAAGTGAGGGTCCTAGCACCTTGCCTAGAGCGGCATTTTTATCTGCACTGCCGCCGAGCTGAATTTGGTACCATTCCTCACCTTTTTTATCGACGCCGAGTATGCCTATATGACCAATATGATGATGACCACAGGCATTCATGCAGCCCGAGATATTTAGCTCGAGATCGCCTAGGTCATAGACATAGTCGAGATCATCAAACTTACGCTGAATGGCCTCAGCCACCGGGATTGATTTAGCATTGGCCAGGGAGCAGTAATCGCCTCCCGGACAGCAAATCATGTCATTTATAGTGCCTATATTAGGTGTTGCTAGACCAGCGGGCCTGGCCGCTTGCCAGAGTTCAAAAAGGTCTGATTTCAGCACATCCGCCAGTACAATATTTTGGTTGTGGGTAGTGCGAACTTCGCCGAATGAATAGCGGTCGGCAAGATCTGCAATAGTATCTAATTGCCTATCAGTGACATCGCCGGGGGCGACGCCAGCTGGCTTCAATGAAAGAGTTACGCAGGCGTAGCCCTGTTGTTTTTGGGGTTTAACATTACGATCCAACCAGCGCGAGAATCCTTTGTGCTCTGCAGCTAGGGCGTTTACCTGTGTTTGCACTGCCTTATCATCGACTGCGCGATAGTCAGGTAGGGTAAAAAAGCCTTTGACCCTCTCAATTTCATGGCCATTCAGTGTGGCTGGACCATCTTTCAAATGCTGCCATTCGGCTTCTACTCGTTCAGCAAAAACCTCTGGGGTCCAGGCCCTGACCAGAATTTTGATCCGCGCCTTGTACTTGTTATCGCGATTGCCATAGCGGTTATAGACACGCAAGACAGCATCTAGATAGGTCAGCAGATGCTCCTTGGGCAAAAAGTCTCTGATCAACGAGGCAATAACTGGCGTTCTGCCCAGTCCGCCACCGACGAATATTCGAAAGCCGGTTTCGCCGGCTTCATTTACAATTAGCTGCACACCAATGTCATGGAGAAGGAAGGCAGCGCGATCCTGTTCCGAGCCACACACAGCTATTTTGAATTTGCGCGGCAAAAAAGCAAACTCTGGGTGCAGGGTAGACCACTGGCGAATAATTTCGCACCAGGGGCGAGGGTCTTCTATTTCGTCACTGGCAACGCCGGCGAACTGATCGGTTGTTGTATTGCGTATACAGTTGCCACTTGTTTGGATGGCATGCATCTGTACTTTGGCAAGTTCCGCCAAGATGTCGGGCACTTCCTCAAGCTGCGGCCAATTCAATTGAATATTTTGGCGAGTCGTAAAGTGCACATAACCCTTATCGAATTTACGGCTTATGTCGGCAATTTTGCGCACCTGCAGACTCGACATCAGTCCGTAGGGCACTGCAATACGTAGCATAGGGGCTAGGCGCTGGACATAGAGCCCATTTTGCAAGCGAAGGGGTAAGAATTCCTCCTCACTAATAGCCCCTGCAAGAAAGCGTTTGGTTTGGTCGCGATACTGGGCTACGCGCTCGTCAACAATTTTTTGATCGTATTGGTCGTATTGATACATGAAGGTCCGTTTTTGGGCACAGCTGAACTAGGGAGGCTATAATAGCGATAACGGTAACTATTTTAAACGGCTATTTATCTATATAGCTGTGCTTTTGTGGAATAACCAATAGGGTTGAAAGCGAGACAGAGCGGACTTCAGTTGGTAGAATGCCCGCTTTTAAAAATACACACAGGATGGTAAAAATGAGCAAGCAAATTGACCCTAATACAGATGGTGATGCAACCGCTGATGCAATTGCAGTGGTAGCTATAATGGCGGTCGTTTTAGTCGCCATCGTCTACTGGTTATCAACCTTTTAAATTTAACTGCGAGATTATTGCATTATGTCTGATTCGACGACACAGATTCAGCTTGAAGGAAACCCCTCTCAGCGTGAGGTGGTTGAGCAGTATCTCCAGCGGATTCCCTCGGAGTCAATGATAGAGGAAGACCGTATCGCTGAACTGCAGGTAGAGATCAAGGCCCAGCTGATCGCAAAAAATGCAGTTATTATTGCCCATTATTACACTGATCCTTTGATTCAGGCCCTGGCCGAGGAAACTGGCGGTATAGTCTCTGACAGCCTCGAGATGGCGCGTTTTGGTAATAATCATCCAGCCCAGACACTGGTTGTTGCCGGTGTTAGATTTATGGGTGAGACCGCAAAAATCCTGACGCCAGAAAAGCGCGTGTTAATGCCAACGCTGGAGGCGACTTGTTCCTTGGATGTAGGCTGTCCCGCAGATGAGTTCTCCGCGTTTTGTGATGAACATCCTGATCGAACCGTGGTTGTCTATGCTAACACTTCGGCCGCGGTAAAGGCTCGCGCCGATTGGGTGGTGACCTCTAGTATTGCCGTCGATGTGATTGATTATCTCGATAGTCAGGGTGAAAAAATTCTCTGGGCACCGGACAAGTATCTCGGCGCCTATGTGCAGAAAAATACCGGCGCGGACATGTTGCTTTGGAATGGCAGTTGCATTGTTCATGAAGAGTTTAAAGCTAAGGGTGTTTTAGATCTGCAAAAGGTTTATCCAGAAGCTGCTGTGCTTGTTCATCCGGAGTCACCTGAGTCGGTTGTGGACATTGCCGACTGTGTAGGCTCAACTTCACAGTTAATTGCTGCGGCAGTCAAGCTACCTCAAAGACAGATGATTGTGGCCACTGACCAGGGCATTTTTTACAAGATGCAACAGGCAGTGCCAGATAAAGAACTTTTGATTGCACCCACAGGTGGAGCGGGGGCTAGCTGCCGAAGCTGCGCTAACTGCCCTTGGATGGGTATGAATAGTCTGGAGAATTTACTTAGCTGTCTGGAGAATGATAGCAATCAAGTGACTGTCGACCCCTTAATCGGCGAGCAGGCCATGGCGGCTCTTGGACGAATGATGAGTTTTAAGTCCTCCTGAGAACCAACCTGAGAACTGTATTGCATTGGGCTCTGCTCGGGTTCTAAAAGTCTTTTGGCAGCCTCTCACTTTTAGCTTGTCAGGGCTTTAAAATAATTGCGCTCTTAAAGGCTGTCACAGCAGTATTGAAGAACGGTTATTCAATCTTGCGACCAAGAGTTAATAGGTATAATTTGATCGCCTATTCTGAGCCTGATATTCCTAGGTGCATAATGTCCAGCTACTAAGGCTGCACTCTGAGATTTCCCACTAGACAGCTGTGCGTTGCCATTCTGCTATGCTGGCCAGTTACAGTTTTTCGAGACGATCTTCCATAGTGGCAATGTCTTTTAAACGTTGGCGAATAATGGCTGATCGTTTAAAGTCCAAAGCGACCAGTTTTACTGCAAGGGTAAGCTGATCTCTGGCCTTGCCAAAGGCGCCGACCAAAATAAAGTACTCCGCCCGCGCCTGATGCACTCCAGATATATTGCCCGCTAGGCCGCGGACTTCTGCCAGCTGATACCAAATTGCAGGGTCCTCGGGACGCATCCTAGATAACTTACTGAAAACTTCTCCAGCGTCTTCGTAGCTGTGTCTCTGCCAAAGCGCTTCTGCTTTAAGCATCATGAGAGGGTAATTGTTAGGATTGATACGGATCAACTGGTCGAGCTTGGCAAGTGCATCATTATAATTTCCGCTGGCTATATCTAGCTCTATTTCCCCATGCCGAAAAGTGACCGAGTCCGGGTTCTCTTCAATAAGCTCGGTTAATAAGGCTCTAGCTTCAGCAAACTGATTAGATTCGATATAAGCCAGAGCTAATCCGTATTTAGCTGCATTCGGGTTTTGCGCATTATTGTCGAGCCTAGCTTGGAAGGTTTTAATGGCGTTTCGCGGATCTTTTTCCATGGCTACAATAGCGCGAGCCTGGATCAGGAAATACTCTGGATTGATTATATAGTGTCTCATAGCATCAGCCATGGCTCGACCTCGAGCATCAGAAATCCGCTTTTCAGTGATTGGGTGGCTCAATAAAAACTCGGGCAGTCGTGTGCCATTGTAACGAGTAGCCTTGAGCATGGTTTCAAACATACCTGCAACGGCTCCGGGGTCGCGAGATGCACGCTTCATAGTTTGCATACCCATGCGATCGGCTTCCTGCTCGTTTGAGCGACTGTAGCGCAACTGGCCTTGCAGAGTCATCGCCTGGGTTGAGCTAATGGCCGCCATACCAGCATCGCCGCCAACTGTTGCAGCAATCACCAAGCTTGCAAGAAGTCCAGCCATACTAAAAATAGATGAAGCACGCTGCGCCTCTATACGACGGGCGAAATGCCGCTGACTAAGGTGAGCTAGCTCGTGGGCTAGTACGGATGTCATCTGGTCTTCATTTTCGGCAAAAGCAAAAACACCGGTGTGAAAGCCAACTACCCCGCCGGGAACCGCGAAGGCATTCATAGAAGGGTTTTTGACGATAATTAGCTCAAGTCGCGGGTCCTCAAGGTCACTATGAGTCGCCAAATTGTATAGTAGCTCCTCAAGGTATTGCTGCATTAGCGGGTCCTCGTGCCCACGCACGCGACTGCGAAAGCTTTTTAGCCACAGCCGACCGAGTTCGTATTCCTGCTGTTTGGAGACAATTCCCGAGGTGCTGTCACCAAGTAGCGGCAGTTCTATATCGGCAGAAAGCGAGGAGGTGCTGGGCAGTAATCCAAGTAAGCCAATAACAATTAGCGCAAACAGATACTGGAGGCCAAAGCATTTTATGGAAGTTGTTGTTTTCAAAACAGTACTTGACTACCTATAGTTGAGCATTACCTACCGAGGCTGTTACTTTAACGGATAACTGAGATTAGTACGATAGTTGAAATATGGGCTAGTTTCAGGTCAGATAACCACAGCGGCAGGGTCGCAATGAAATCCGCTGAGACGACCCCTAAAATTTAAAGGAATATGTATGAAGCAAGTGATTCAAAAATGGTTTGAGCAGTATTTTGGCAATGAAGAGGCAGTGTTGCTTACAGTGATTCTGCTAGTATCACTGGTTGTCATGGCGACCCTGGGTACGGTTCTCGGGCCAGTGTTTACTGCCCTAATTTTGGCCTTTTTACTTCAGGGTCTGGTCAACACGTTGCGTCGCTACGGCCTGTCACGGATTCTTGCAATCATGGCAACCTATCTACTTTTTGTGCTTGGTTTTATCGCCGTACTGGTGATCTTAATACCGATCGTTGGGCGCCAAACATCACTGCTATTGGGCGAATTGCCCAATATGGTTGGTAAGTTGAGAGAGCTTGCAGTTACCTGGCCAGACAAATACAGTGACTATATTACACCTGACCAATTTCAAATGATCTGGGGCCGAGTATCCCAGGAAATGGCGAATTTGGCTGAGCAAGTTTTATCGTTGTCTCTTAGCAGCTTTCCTGGATTGCTAGCTATTATGATCTACTTATTTCTTGTACCCTTACTTGTATTATTTATGCTCAAGGATAAGGATATACTCATAGGGTTTTTGAGTAATATGCTACCGAAGGAACGAACTGTTATGACCACTATTTGGTCTGAGATGGATATACAGTTCGCTAACTACGTGCGCGGTAAAGCCATTGAAATTTTAATTGTTGGTACAGTCGCTTTTGTCGCGTTTTTATTGCTGGGCCTTAATTACGCAGCGCTTTTAGCCCTGTTGGTAGGGCTGTCTGTACTCATCCCCTATATTGGTGCAACGGTGGTAACCATTCCAGTGTTGCTGGTCGGCTATGTGCAGTGGGGCTATTCTGGGGACTTTTTCTGGCTATTTATGGTCTATGGCCTAATTCAATTTCTTGATGGCAATGTGTTAGTGCCGTTGCTATTTTCCGAGGTGGTCAACCTACACCCTGTAGCGATTATTATCGCTGTGCTTTTCTTCGGTGGTATCTGGGGTTTTTGGGGGGTTTTTTTCGCTATACCTCTAGCGACATTGGTCAAGGCTATATATAACGCTTGGCCGCGCCATGGAGATACCCAAGTCAATAATGCTGAGCTTGATTCAGCGACTGAATAAAGACCTGGGTGTCTAAATAAATAATTTATAAGGGAGACATTAATGTTTAGGGACAAGCTGCTGAGCCTGCAATCCGTTGGTAATATCAATCGTAACTATTTTGGTTTGATAATGATTCTACTCGTGTTGCAGGGCTGTAGCTCTGCGGTTCCTCCAGGCACTTCTGGGGCCATTGCTGAGCAAATTATAAAAAGCGCCAACGATCAACGACAGTATCGTCATATAAAACTTGATAATCAGCTTGATGTTCTGCTGATTTCTGATCCTACAACAGACAAGGCTGCAGCATCCTTGGATGTGTATGTTGGCAGCTACCAAAACCCAACAGATCGTGAAGGCTTGGTTCATTTTCTTGAGCACATGCTGTTTTTGGGCACTAAAAGTTATCCTAATCCGGGTGATTATCAGACCTTTATCAGTGAGCATGGTGGCAGTCACAACGCGGGGACTGGGTTAGAGAACACAACCTACTTTTTTGACATAGATTTTAATTATCTGGAACAGGCGCTGGACCGTTTTGCACCGTTTTTTTCTACCCCTAATTTCGATGCGAAGTATGTCGACCGTGAGCGCAATGCAGTGGAGTCGGAATACCGACTAAAGATTAAAGACGATGGCCGTCGTCAATGGGATGTACTGCAAGAGCAAGTGGACGCCGTCCATCCCATGGCCAAGTTTACCGTTGGCAACCTAGAAACACTGGCCGATAGAGTTGATCGCCCAGTGCGTGATGACCTGATTGCTCTGTATAAAAAATATTATTCGGCTAACCTGATGAAACTCGTAGTGTTGGGTCGAGAGAATCTGGATGAACTCGAAGCCATGGTTAGGCCTCGCTTTACGCCTATTAAAAACAACAACACACAGGTGTCCGGGCACGCCGAACATTTTATTCAACCTGAAAGGTTGCCCCTCAGAATTAATATGGCACCACTGAAGGATCTTCGTGAGCTAAGTTTGACTTTTCAGTTGCCTAAGATGGCGGCTCACTGGCGTCAAAAGCCAGCAATGTATATTGCTGGGCTTATAGGCCATGAAGGCGAGGGGAGTCTACTGCAGTTGCTAAAAAACAAGGGCTGGGCTGAAGGTCTAAGTGCCGGAAGTGGCCTTGAGGACCGGGGTGGTAGCTTATTTTCTATTGATATTGCACTTACCCCAACCGGCTTTGAGCATCAGCAGAAGATAATTGAAATGGTATTTGCCTGGATTGCCCTCATTCGTGAAGAGGGTATTGAGAATTGGCGTTATCAAGAGCGCGCAAAAATGGCAGATATCGCCTTTCGGTTTCAAGAGAAGCAAAACCCTATGGGGTATGTATCTGGGCTGGCAGGGCGGATGCAGCATTACCCTGTGAGCGAGGTTCTCAGAGCTGGCTATCAAATGACTGATTACGATAACTCGTTAATCAAATGGCTTGCAGAGCAGCTAACTGCCGACAACTTATTTGTTATGGTGACAGCGCCAGAGGTGTATACAGATCAAGAAAGTCTTAGATATCAGGCGCGATTCTCAGTAGAGCCTGTAGACCCTAAAGTATTAGTACGCTGGCAAGAGCCAGCAAAGGTCGCTGGCTTAAAACTACCAAGCCCCAACCCCTATATACCGACAAACTTAGATCTCCTCCCCGATTCTGGAAATAACAAGCCAGATTTGCTAGTTGACCTTGACGGGGTGAGGGCATGGCAACTACTTGATACTGGCTTTGGTGTTCCCAAGGCAAACATTATTACCCAGCTAGTTAGTGATAAAACCTCGGCGATTGAGGGTTTTACTGCGGCGCAATTATATTTGGATGTGATTAAGGATCAACTCGGACCACAGGTTTATCCTGCCTCAGAGGCAGGGCTCAGCTTTTCTTTAACTGCGAACAGTCGCGGTATTTCTGTGGTTGTGGCCGGGTACTCAGACAAGCAGTCAGTGCTACTAGGCGATATTCTTAGTGCCCTTACTAAGCCTAAATGGGACCAGCAACGTTTTGACCGGCTCAAGCAGACACGGCTGCGGCAGATGGCAAACTTCCAGCGTGAGTACCCTTTTCGGCAGGTTATAGCTGGCCTATATTCAATCATTAACGTCAGTTGGACGCCGCTCGAACAACGGCCGGTACTAGAGCAGATCAGCTTGTCGGATTTACAGCGTTTCTCCAGGGAGCTAATGGCGCAAATGTCTGTTGAGATGCTGGTAAGTGGCAACCAGACTGCAATGGATGCCCAGGAACTAATTGCTCAGGTTACCAATGTTGTAGCGCTCAAGGAATTCTCTGCGCCAATTAGTATTGCCAAATTAGGGCAGACAACGATCGAGACTCAGATCCCTATTGACCATGCTGACTCAGTTGTAACCCTATACCTGCAGGGGGATGAGGATAGTTTAGACGAACGTGCGAGAGTGCTTTTGCTAGCGGAAATGCTGTCGTCACCATTTTACAATAATTTGCGCACCGAGAAGCAATTGGGGTATGTGGTTTCGGCCTTTGCCAGTAACCATATGCGAGTGCCCGGGTTGACTATGTTGGTTCAATCTCCGGTAGCTGATGAGGCACGCTTAAAGCAAGAGTTTGAGCAATTCATAACTGGTTACGGCGACAAGGTGAACACCCTCACTGAGGCTGATGTTGCTCGTTACAGAGCTTCGGTGTTGAGTAATCTACAAGAGAGGCCAAAGAATCTGGTTGAGCTGAATAGCCGCTTTATGGAATCTGTGAGTCTTGGTTATCGCCAGTTTGATTTTCGTGAGCGTTTAGGTAGATCTGTCAATGCAGTTACAGTTCAAGCTTTGCAGGATGCGTACACTCGACTACTGGTCGACAAACCCAGAGCACTGTGGGTTCGGACTGCTGACGTCAGTGCCGATAATACTGTGGTTGAGTTGCGTAAAACGAGCCAAGTTTATGAGTATGATTTCTAATATAGAGGCATTAATTGACTTTATTGTAGTTAAACTAACTTGTAGAAAAATTTAAAAAATCGTTTAAAAACAGTTATCTTATCCATTTATAGGCGTTTATTTCTCGTGATGGATGCTGTGTTATCCTCTCCTATATTGGTTGATTTTGTAGTTTAACTACATTAAAATCGCGCTCATTCAATAGGTTGCCTTTTGGGTGTGAGTGCAAGCACCCAGTAACCATATAGTTAACTAACTTTACGGGTGCCCCATGTCGCAGGATTTAGACCCCACTGAAACTAAAGAATGGCTAGATGCCTTTGATTCAATCTGTCGTGCTCAAGGAGATGATAGAGCCAATTATATTCTAAGCCAGTTGCAAGAACATGCAGCTGAGACGGGCATTCAGTTACCTCAGTCGGTTACTACCCCCTTTCGTAACACTATTCCGGTCAGTAGAGAGAAAGCCATGCCCGGTGATTTGTTCATGGAACGTCGTATTCGTTCGTTAGTGCGTTGGAATGCGCTGGCTATGGTTATGAGAGCAAATAAGCAAAGTGAGGGTATTGGCGGACACATCGCCAGTTTTTCTTCAGCTGCGACGCTCTACGATATAGGTTTTAATTATTTTTTCCGCGGCAACGATGGCGATAACCTGGGTGACCTAGTGTTCTTCCAAGGCCACAGTGCACCGGGTATGTACGCACGTTCATTTCTTGAGGGTCGACTAAGTGAGGAGCAGCTGGATAAATTTCGTCGCGAAGTCGATGGAACCGGCCTGTCTTCATATCCGCACCCCTGGTTAATGCCGGACTATTGGCAGTTCCCTACTGTATCAATGGGGCTTGGTCCTATTCAGGCTATTTATCAGGCTCACATAATGCGCTATTTGTCGGCACGAGGCATGGTTGCTCGTGGCGATAGAAAGGTCTGGGCATTTTTAGGTGACGGCGAATGTGACGAGCCAGAGAGCTTGGGTGCGATTTCGCTAGCCGGTCGCGAGGGTCTGGAAAACCTTATCTTCGTGATTAACTGTAATCTTCAGCGACTCGATGGCCCAGTGCGTGGTAATGGCAAAATTATGCAGGAACTCGAGGGGGCTTTCCGCGGAGCTGGTTGGAATGTTATCAAGGTTGTATGGGGTCGTCATTGGGATGCACTGCTTGAAAAAGATAAAAGCGGTATGCTTATTAAACGCATGAATGAAGTCTGTGACGGCGAATTACAGAATTATAAATACAACGGCGGTGGTTATACTCGCGAGCATTTCTTTGGTAAGTATCCAGAGCTGCTTGAGCTGGTAAAAGATATGACCGACGAGCAGATTATGGCGCTCAACCGCGGTGGTCATGATCCCTATAAGGTCTATGCTGCTTACTCTGAAGCTGTCGCCAGTAAAGGCAAGCCAACCGTAATTCTTGCGCATACGGTTAAGGGTTATGGTCTTGGCGAGGATCAATCTGCTAACGACACCCATTCGGTCAAAAAGCTGGATATGGATAACCTGCGTAAATTCCGTGACCGCTTTGGTCTCCCCATATCGGACGATGAGCTTGGTGATGTTCCCTACTATCGTCCGGCGGAAGATAGCCCAGAACTCACTTACATGAAACGTCGCAGAGATGCATTAGGTGGACCATTACCAGCGCGAAAGCATCATTTCGAACCCATGATAGCACCGCCTCTGAGCGCCTTTAAAAAGCAGTTGGAGAGCAGTGGTAAGCGAGAGATTTCTACTACCATGGCTTTTGTTCGAGTGCTGTCGACTCTCGTTAAAGATAAAAATATTGGTCAGTCAGTGGTACCAATTGTTCCTGACGAGGCTCGTACATTTGGTATGGAAGGTATGTTCCGTCAGTTGGGGATCTATACCTCTGCTGGCCAACAGTATGTGCCCCATGACCATCAGCAAATTATGTATTACAAAGAAGATAAAAAGGGCGTTATTCTCGAAGAGGGTATTAACGAGGCTGGCGCTATGTCCGCTTGGTTGGCTCTGGCCACCGCCTACAGTACCAGTGCCTGCCCAATGATTCCGTTTTACGTTTTTTACTCTATGTTTGGTTTTCAGCGTATTGGCGATTTGGCTTGGGCCTCTGGCGATAGCCAGGCGCGAGGCTTTTTGATTGGTGCAACTGCTGGCCGAACCACCCTCAATGGTGAAGGGTTGCAGCACCAAGATGGCCACAGTCTGATTCTTGCCAATACCATTCCTAATTGTAAGAGCTACGATGCGGCCTATAGTTATGAGCTGGCGGTGATTATTCAAGACGGTATCAAGCGTATGTTTGAAGATAAAGAAAACTGCTTCTACTACCTTACCACTATGAACGAAAACTATGTTCAGCCAGAACTTCCTGAGGGCGCAGAAGAGGGCATTATCAAAGGGATGTATAGGCTGCCGGCGACGGCTAGTAAGGCGGCTTCAAAAGCTCCCAGTGTGACTTTGATGGGGGCGGGCACTATTCTTAATGAAGTCATAGCGGCGGCTGAAATTCTTCATCGGGACTACCAGGTAAATACTGATATATGGAGTCTGACCAGTGTCAATGAGCTGGTGCGCGAGGGGCAGGCTGTCGACCGTTGGAATCTATTACATCCGACCAAAAAGCCCAAACAGTCTTATATTGCGGAACAATTGGCAGGTAGCAGCGCTCCAGTTGTGGTCGCAACTGATTATATGAAAAACTATGCGGAGCAGATGCGTAGTTATATAGTCAGTCCTATGACTGTGCTTGGCACCGATGGGTTTGGTCGAAGTGACAGCCGTGCGGCACTGCGTCATTTCTTTGAAGTAGACCGCTATTTTATTGCAGTGGCGGCACTTAAAGCTTTGGCCGATCAGGGAGAAATTAAAGCCTCCGTGGTCGCTGGTGCTATTGAGGCCTTCGGGATAGATCCGGAAAAGGCGAACCCGCTATACCTGTGAGCTAGGTCTTTTTTAGATAGTAGGTAAAGTATTGGTTTAAGTAACTACAATAAGGATAAAAAGTGGCAATACAAATCGTAACAGTACCAGATCTTGGTGGTGCAGAGAGTGTCGATGTTATTGAGTTAAATG
Organism: SAR92 clade bacterium H921; assembly: GCA_025153755.1. GTDB lineage: Bacteria > Pseudomonadota > Gammaproteobacteria > Pseudomonadales > Porticoccaceae > HTCC2207. The sequence continues at coordinate 344,596 of JAOALD010000003.1, read as the reverse complement.
TGACCCCAGGTGATGCAGTAGAACTGGAGGACTCCCTGTTAGTCTTGGAATCTGACAAGGCTACAATGGACGTGCCTAGCCCTTACGCAGGCACCCTTGTGAAGTATCTTGTAGCAGACGGCGATACGGTAAAAGTTGGTGATAGCATTGCCGAGTTAGAGATCACACATGAGATTGCGGAGTCTGCAGACCCGGAGGCCGAAGCAGAGGTTGAGGCTGAAAAGGAGGTTGAACCTGTTGCTCAGATAGCAGAGTCGGCTGTTGCTACCCAATCAGAAGCATCATCTGAACAGCTTATTGTGGTGCCAGACATCGGCAGTGATGAGGAAATTGATGTCATTGAGATTTCTGTCGCCATTGGTGATCAGATCGAAGAGGGCGATACATTAATTGTACTCGAGTCGGACAAGGCAACGATGGATGTGCCATCCTCCCACTCCGGCACAGTGATCAATATTCTTGCTGCAGAGGGTGATAAATTAAGTACCGGTGGCCAGGTGGCGATTTTACAGGTAGCTGGTGCTGCGATCGGCAGGGACACCACATCTGAAATCAACGAACCTGTGGTGCTAGAATCTGCTGTTGCTCCAGCTCCAACAGAGGTACTCTCTGAAGTTACTGCTACTGACGCGGAGCCAGCTGTCAATGTTACTGCGACCTCTGCTACTGACACGGAGAGTTCAGATACAAATACTATCTATGCAGGGCCGGCTGTGCGTATGTTGGCTAGAGAGCTGGGCGTTGATCTAGCTAATGTCGCTGGTACTGGACCCCGCGGTCGCATTCAAAAAGACGATGTCAATGAGTATGTAAAGAAGGCGTTAAATCATTCGTCCAGTAGTTCGGGCTCTATGGCCTCCGGGTCAGGTATTCCAGCTGTGCCGGCCATCGATTTTAGCCAGTTTGGTGACATTGAGTCAGTCAAATTGAGCAAGATTCAAAAGCTAACCGCCAATAATATGCAGCGTAATTGGCTCAATGTTCCTCATGTAACCCAGTTCGATGATGCCGACATTACCGAGCTTGAAGACTTCCGCAAGTCGCTTAAAGCTGAGAGTGAAAAGCGTGGCATTCGAGTGACGCCAGTGGCTTTTTTGGTCAAGGCTATTGCGGCATCGCTCTATGCTAATCCTGAGTTTAATCGCTCACTAGCTGGAGATGGCGAACACTATATCCAAAAACACTACATTAATATTGGTATGGCGGTAGACACGCCGCGAGGTTTAGTTGTCCCAGTAATTAAGGATGCTAACGAAAAAGGTATCTGGGAAATATCTGAGGATATCATGGCTCTTGCTGGCCTGGCGCGTGACGGTAAGCTAAAGCCCGTGGACATGCAGGGAGGCTGTTTTACCCTCTCTAGTCTGGGCGCTATAGGTGGCACTGGCTTTACGCCGATTGTTAATTCGCCTGAGGTGGGTATTTTGGGTGTTTCAAAATCTCAAATAAAACCGGTATGGAACGGCAGCGATTTCGCGCCGCGGCTCATGCTGCCTCTGTGCCTATCCTATGACCATAGAGTGATTAATGGCGGTGATGCAGGTCGCTTTATGACTCATTTAGTCAAACTACTCGGCGATATACGGTATCTAGCGTTATAGTGCTCAGTAGTAACATAGCTCTAGGTTGAGGTAATAATATGGGTCTCCAGTATTTACACAGTATGGTTCGAGTAACGAACCTTGAGAAATCACTGGCGTTCTACTGTGATGGGTTGGGTCTTGTTGAGGTATTTAGAAAAGAGAGTGAGTCAGGGCGCTTTACCCTGATATTTCTTGCTACGGCAGACGATCTAGAGGCTGCCCAAAACGATAGCGCTCCGATGATTGAATTGACCTATAACTGGGACCCAGAACAGTACGATGGCGGCCGCAACTTCGGCCATCTGGCCTACAGGGTGGATAATATCTATGCCGTTTGTGAACAACTGGTGAAGGCGGGCGTAGAAATTAATCGGCCGCCAAGAGATGGCCATATGGCATTTGTTCGTTCGCCGGACAACATTTCCATAGAACTATTGCAGCAGGGTAAAGCCCTGCCGGTCATGGAGCCCTGGGCTTCTATGCCAAATATTGGTGCTTGGTAGTTCCTCTACTGAGCCTTTTTAAAAGGTAGTAGGGCCTCTGCTTGCTGGATATGATCGGCAATTGCTCGTTGCTCTCGGCCTAAAAACTCGGCAATGGCATCCCTGAACTGTGGGTGTCTTATCCAGTGTAATGAATGAGTCTCAATAGGCTCAAAACCACGCATCAACTTATGCTCTCCTTGAGCGCCTGCATCATAACGCTGCAACCCTCTCTCGATCGCAAACTCTATGCCGCGATAATAACATAGCTCAAAATGTAGATAGGAAAATTCAGCAACACTACCCCAGTAGCGTCCATACAATGTTTCACTATCAAAAAAGTAGAGTGCGCAGGCAATCGCACGCCCATCTTGACTGGCCACGGCCATTGCGATTTGCTCGGGCATTGAGTTGCTAATCCCGTTAAAAAAAGACCGAGTTAAATACCCTCTAGTTCCATTGCGCTTAGCGTAGGTGCGTTCATAGAGCTGATAAAATAGTGCCCATATAGACTCGTCGATCTCAGCACCGACAAGTACATCGACAGAGATATTTTGCCGACTGATTTCTGCCCTTTCTTTGCGTACCATTTTTCGTTTGCGGGAGTTCATGCGTGCCAGAAAGTCATCAAAACTGTTATAGCCATGATTGTACCAATGGTATTGCACGCCACTTCTTTGCAAAAGTCTTGGATCCGCAAACAACTCTAATTCACGGGCCTGTGGAAAAAGCATATGCCAGCTAGAGGCTTGGGTCTCATCGGCAACACTAAGAACCTCATCAAAGAGTTGCATGCAATGAGTTTGGTCGAGCTGTTGGATACCACGAATGCGGGGGCCAGTTGAGGGTGTAAAGGGAATTGCGGTCACTAATTTGGGGAAATACTCAAGGCCATTTTCATGGTAGGCATTGGCCCATGAGTGATCAAAAACATACTCTCCCATAGAGTGATCTTTCAGATACAGGGGCATAAAGCCCGCTTGGTCGGCATCGTTAAGAGCCAGATGAATAGGCTGCCAGCCAGACTGCTGCGAGGCACTTTTACTCGTTTCCAGCGCTTGCAGAAACTCTGACCGCATAAATGGGTAGGAAAGATATTTCGGTTGAGACATTAAACGGCCTGATTATTTTAGTTGCTGCCTGCTATTTGCTACAGCATAGCATTGGCGGGGATTTATGTCCTGAACAAAGCTTACTAGAGCAGGGGCATTACTGTATCATTGCCGTTGACATTTTGGCGCCTGCCACTCACCTAAAGTATGGAGACAACAGCATGATTATTAAGCCTCGCGTTCGCGGCTTTATGTGTATTACCACGCATCCAACTGGTTGCGAGATCAATGTTAAGAACCAAATTGATTATATTAAAGCTCAGGGCCCTATAGATGCTCCTAAGCGGGTACTTGTTATTGGATCATCCACTGGTTATGGCCTGGCAGCCCGCATCACAGCTGCATTTGGTGGCAATGCCTCTACACTGGGGGTATTTTTCGAGAAACCGGGTACCGAGACAAAGCCCGGCACTGCCGGCTGGTATAACAGCGCCGCATTTCACAAATTTGCCGAGCAAGATGGCCTTTATGCGAAAAGCCTCAATGGCGATGCTTTTTCTGATGATGTAAAGCAGCGCACTATAGATACAATTAAAAAAGATTTAGGTCAGGTTGATCTGGTGGTCTATAGCCTCGCATCACCTCGGCGCCAGCATCCAAAAACTGGTGAACTTTTTAACTCTACACTTAAACCAGTGGGCAAAGATATCACCATGCGCGGTATCAACACCGACAAAGAAACTATTCAGGAATTTAGTCTTCCTGAGGCCAGTAATCAGGAGATTGCTGACACAGTTGCCGTCATGGGTGGTGAAGATTGGCAGATGTGGATAGACGCTCTAGATGAAGCTGGGGTATTAGCTGAGGGCGCTAAAACCACAGCCTTTACATACATTGGAGAGAGGATTACTTGGGATCTATATTGGGATGGCACCATTGGTCAGGCCAAAAAAGACTTAGACACAAAGGTGCTGGCTATTCGTGACAAACTGGCGACTTCAGGCGGTGATGCGAGAGTGTCGGTACTTAAGGCGGTGGTTACTCAGGCCAGTTCTGCAATTCCCATTATGCCGCTTTATTTGGCAATGCTATTCAAAGAAATGAAACTTGACGGTAGTCACGAAGGCTGTATTGAGCAACTTTATAGGCTGTTTACGGAATGTCTGTACAACGACACTCCAAGGAAAGATGAAGAGGGACGGTTGCGTGTAGATGAGCTAGAGATGCGTCCAGAGATTCAGGCCAAGGTTGCCGAAGCATGGGCTAATATCAGTACTGAGAACCTCCATCAAACAACAGATTTTGTCGGTTATAAACAGGAGTTTTTACGCCTGTTTGGATTTGATATCGAGGGTGTGGATTATCAGGCTGATGTCAATCCAGAAGTTGCTATTAATAATTTGATCTAGGGTTTAGCAACATGAGCTCCAAAGGTACTCAGTTTAAATCTACATTGCTCCACCCACGTCACTGGCTAGTTTGGTTGGGCTTTGGTTTATGGCGGGCTATAACTATGCTGCCATATCCAATTTTGCTAGCGATGGGATCGGGCCTAGGTCTGCTGGTATACAGATTTCCCAGTCGCCGCAAGACTATAGCAAAACGCAATATTGAGCTGTGCTTCCCCAACCAGAGCGCGGCGGAAAATAGGGCTATGCTCAGAGCTAACTTTATCAGTATCGGCATGGCTGTGATGGAGGTCGGTATTGCTTGGTGGTGGTCGAAAAAACGTTTCGCCAACCTTCTGCAATTTGAGGGGCTTGAAAATCTTAGCGCCATAAAAGATCGCGGAGTGATGTTACTGGGTATCCATTACACTACCTTGGAGATAGGTACGGCCGGTATTTCGTCGGTATTCCAAATGGACGGCATGTACCGTGCCCATGGCAATCCAGTATATGACTTTTTGCAGGCCCGCGGGCGACTTAAGCAGGGTCTAGGTGAGGGTATGGTATTTGAACGCAGAGATGTGCGTGGAACTATGAAGGCATTGAAAAATGGTCGGTCCCTCTGGTACGGACCAGATCAGGACTATGGTCTTGGCCAAGGGCTCTTCGTGCCATTTTTTGGTATTCAAGCGGCAACCGTATATGCCACTGCGCGCTTTGCAGAAAAAACTGGCGCGGCAGTAGTGCCATTTAGCCATGTCAGATTGCCCGGTGCCCAAGGCTACAAGATTACTGTCTATCCAGCACTTGAGGACTTCCCAGTAGGAGATGATTTTGTTGATACCAGTAGAATCAACAAGCTGATTGAAGACTTGGTTCTGCTGCAACCAGACCAATATCTGTGGGTCCATAGACGGTTTAAAAATCGCCCTGAGGGTGAGGCGGATCTCTACAATCTGCCAGCGCGAAAGAAAAGACGACGCAAAGCCGCCTGAGACTAAGGTTTCACTTGTGCCGCCAAGAGCCCATCAGTACCATTGGCCGTCTCTGTTATAAACGGCAGAAAGGTAGCTGCACACAGTAACTACTTATGGATCTTTTGATCGCCAACATTGATGATGAATAACGTGCTGGCAAGGCTTAGTAAGTACAGGCTTAGCAATAAAACTTTAGCGAGAATAAGCAAAGGTAGGGAAGTAGTTAAATGATGATTACTGGAAGTATTGTTGCACTGGTTACGCCAATGCATACCGAGTCGCTTGAGGTCGACTGGGAAGCCCTAAGCGGCCTTGTCGAATGGCATATAGCGCAGGGTACCGATAGCATTGTTGCCGTGGGTACTACTGGGGAATCAGCAACCCTCAGTGTGTCTGAGCACAGTGCAGTTATTAGAGCTGTGGTAAAGCAGGCTGCCGGACGCATTCCTGTCATTGCAGGTACTGGGGCTAACAGTACTCGAGAAGCAATCGTGCTGACTAAAGCGGCCAAAGAAGCTGGAGCAGATGCCTGCCTTTTAGTGACACCCTATTACAACAAACCAACCCAAGAAGGGCTATATCTGCATCATAGGGCTATTGCAGAAGCAGTGGCTATCGACCAAATCCTATACAATGTTCCGGGCCGCACAGCCTGTGATATGAACTTGGAAACGGTGCTAAAACTCAGTGCGATCGATAACATTGTAGGAATCAAAGATGCCACTGGTGATTTAGGGCGAGCAGAGCAGCTTATTGCTCGATGCCCAATTGATTTTGCAGTTTATTCCGGAGATGACCACACCGCATGCGGCTTGATGTTACTTGGCGGCAAAGGTGATATATCAGTGACAGCAAACGTAGCTCCAAAGTTGATGTCTGAAATGTGTGCTGCGGCATTACAGGGGGACACTGCCAGTGCGCAGGCCTTAGATAGAAAATTGTTGGCTGTGCATGATGCGATGTTTGTAGAGGCTAATCCAATTCCTGTTAAGTTTGCTGTAAGCCAGCTTGGATTAATGGATAATTCCCTTCGACTGCCCATGACCACGCTTTCGGAGCATTATAGGGAGCAGGTGATTACTGCTCTTAAAGATACAGCGCTAATTTAATCGGGTTAATTGAAAGACTATTTGTATTGACTAAGCGCCACTTCAAGGCGCACAGAGGGGCTACAAAAATAATGAAACAGATTCTTAGTGGTATTGCCATTGTTCTTATTTTAAACCTGTCGGGTTGCGGCTGGTTGGGGTTACGTGATCGCTCTAATGATTACCTGCTGGCTGAAGAGACGCAACCCACAGTGGTGCCCGCAGATCTTGACGGGGCAATTTTGGGACAAATTTATCCTATACCTGCGATACCCCTAGATGCCGTTGAACTGGTCGCCTATGAAGTGCCGCGCCCGCAACCGGCATCAGTAAACACCTTCGAACAACTGGTTAAGATCCAGGCTATTGATGGCAAGCGCTGGATTCTAATTAACATCTCACCGAGCGAAGTATGGCCGCGTGTCCGCAATATTCTCAATCGCAGCGGCATTCCGACTGCCAAGGCTGAGGGTTCATCCGGAATTATTGAGACCGTATGGGTTAATTTTTCCTCGGATGAAGAGAATACGCATCGTTTTCGCTTTGCTATAGCGCCAGGCGTGCAAATCGATAGCACCGAGATTTCGGTATTGCATCAGCAGGGAGTTAAAGGAGCAGGTGAGGGTGTGGAATGGCCTCAGCAATCCAATAGTGATACTCGCGAATCAGATATGCTCAACCTAGTCGCTAATGACTTGGCGTCCACTACAGAATATGCCAGTGTTTCATTGCTGGCACAGGATATAGGCGGTGCGGCCAAGGTGGAATTAGTGACCCCCGAAGTAGCCGATCCCTATATTTCGGTTAAGCTCAGTTTTGATCGCACCTGGGCTTCTATAACCTACTCAGCCGACCGCGGTGGCTTCGTTATCGTTGATAAAAATCGTACTGATGGCGTAATCTATGTAAATTATAGCTCTGAATCTAGCAATGAAGAGGGCTTCTTCAAGCGCTGGTTTGGTGGTGGTGCAGGTGAGGACATCCTCAACGTTAACTATCATATATTGCTAGAAACTGTGGGTAGTGATGTTGAGGTACGTGTCATCGGCCCTGATGGTGAGGGTCTTAACAAAGCCCAATCACTGCGTCTGCTAAAGGTATTACGTGGCAATATGTCCTAGGTTTGTATCTCTGTGCGATTTGCATCCTTAGGTAGCGGTAGTAAGGGTAATGCCACTTTGATTGAGTGGCGTGATACCTGTGTAATGGTCGACTGTGGCTTCTCAATAAAAGAGACTACAGCGCGCATGGCTAAGCTAGATAAGCGTCCTCAAGACCTAGCCGCCATTTTGGTGACCCATGAACACAGCGATCATTGGAAAGGGGTAATGCCTCTAGCTAATAAGTTTGGGATCAAGGTTTATTTAACCGCAGGTTGCTTGAAAAGTCGTGATCTGAAGAATCCAGTCACAGACTTCCATATTATCGACAGTCACATAGAGTTTCAGGTGGGTGACCTAAGGGTGACACCAGTCCCTGTGCCCCACGATGCCAGAGAGCCTGTTCAGTATCTGTTTAATAGCACTGAGCACAAGCTTGGTGTGCTAACAGATCTTGGCTCATTAACAGCCCATGTCAACGCTCAATACGACCGCTGTGATGGCTTGCTTATAGAAGCTAATCACGATTTAGATATGCTCGCTACTGGACCCTATCCAGCCTTCTTGAAAGAACGAGTTGGCGGTCAGTGGGGGCACCTAAATAATCATCAGACAGCAAGCTTACTAAAAGCGGTTGACCAAAGTCGTCTTCAGCATCTAGTTGTTGGGCATATAAGCGATAAAAATAATAGTCTCGAGAAGGTTCGCTATGAGATCGAGCAGGCCTACAAAGGTAAGGGCAATCTCCACTACGCCTGTCAGCAAGAGGGGTTTGACTGGCTACAGCTAGTTTAGCGTAATTCACGCCAAGTTCTGGCAGTTTATCCTGTATTTTCTAAGCATGTTTTTTTCTGCATGGCAATCCCCAATTATAAATAAACTTGTTTTATTGACAGCTTTTTCCACAGATAGGGCTTATATCTATAAATTAACTTAGAAAGTTGCTCTAAGTCATTGATTTTAAGTAGGCATCTTTATAACTTGTTGATTTTATTGCCTTTTTTTAACTGTACAAAAAATGATCAATTTAACAAAGAAGCCCGCTTTTTGGGGCTTATGGCGGGTTGCGCAGTGGGTAATCCACAAAGTTATCCACAGCTTATGTGGATATGTTATTGCACCAATATGGCGCTAGCTGAGCCTAAACAGAGTATACCCAAAAGCTAGATACAGGTTTTAGGCCTTAGTAGATCCGCAGTTAATAATTCTTCTAAACTAAGTAAATCCTTACAGGGCAGAGCAGGATTTTCGCGGAGGTCTAGTCGCTTTAAGCTACCCAAAAACATCAAAGGTTTGATGTCTGTCAGCTGATTATTGAACAGATTAATAGTTTCAAGTTTGGAGAATCGTTTTAATCCGCTCAAATTAGTAATGCCGGCATAGGAGCAGTTCAGTTGTAGGAGATCTTCGCCATGTTCTATGCGCTGATCACTAATTGCCTGAGCGACGCAATTACGTAAATTAGGATCGGCAATTTGGTAATTGGTAAACAGGCTGGGTGGGGTGTAAATTTGGCGCTCATTGAAGGTAACTTGGTAGCGATCGCATGAGACGACTGTCAGTAGTGTAATAAGCCACAGTAAGATTTTCATATACTAGCTCTCTCCCTAGTCAGTCCGACAATTATATGGGTTAAAATACAGCAATGCCTACTATTAAAATATTATGTTCAGATTCTGCTTTTCAGCTCCAGGCTGAGTCATTGGCGAGCAGGCTTAATTTGCCTCTGCTCGATTCTCTTGAGAATGAGCTTAATTGTGGCCACACCAAAGTAGCGGATTATTATCTAGAGTATGCCAGTAATGGTCTCAGTTTGAGATCTACAATACGTGGTGATCACGGCCCCATTCGGTGCGATTTTACCAGTGGAGCAAATACCCATAGGCGCAAGTATGGTGGCGGCAATGGCCAGGCTATAGCTAAGGCTATAGGCGTATCGGGAAAATTTACCCCCAAGGTGCTAGACCTAACCGCAGGCATGGGCGGTGATAGTTTTGTACTGGCGACTCTGGGTTGTCAGATGCTTCTTCTGGAGCGTAATATCATAGTTCACAGCCTGCTTGATGATGGCTTGCAGCGTGCCGATGTAGCTGGCACCGCAGATAGTGAACTAGCCGCCATTATTGGACGAATTGAGCTCTTGCAGGCTGATGCCATAGCCTACTTAAGTGGGTTGCCGCCAGAACCGTGCAGCGATATTATTTATTTGGATCCGATGTTTCCTGAGCGCAAAAAAAGCGCTAAGGTTAAAAAAGAAATGCAGGCTTTCCATGGTATTGTCGGTGCTGACCAAGATGCCTCAGAATTGCTTGACTTGGCGCTCTCTCGGGCGCGCTATCGGGTGGTGGTCAAGCGTTCAGGCGCCGCGAGATTTCTTAGCGACAGGGCACCGAGCTATAGCTTAGAGGGTAAGTCGACGCGCTTTGATGTCTACGCTCGCCAAAAACTGCCTAGCTGAGTGCTACTTGCGCATGGCAATATAGTTGCCGCCAGCTGCGAGGGTAAAGCCGATTATGGACAGCAGGGTCCACTGATAGTCTTCAAAAATTGTGGAGAGAATAATAGCCACGAAGGGTATCAATAGTCCGCTATAACTGGCCTTTTCTGGGCCGATTAGAACTAGCAATTTAATATAGGCGCCAAACGCCAAGATCGTACCGAAGGTTGCTAGGTAGAGCAGCGATGCGGAGTATTCGAAGCTGTTTTCATAGGTAAACCTAGTGCCAGTCAGCAGAGCAATAATTAGCAGGGCGCAGGTTCCGTAAAGAGTTCCCCAAGCATTGATGACCCATACTGACATGCCAGTAGAACCATTCCTTGTGGCGACCATATTGCCCAACGATGCAGTGAATACTGCGGCCAGCGCGAATAATGCACCTTTGATTGCGCCAACATTAGACTCGAATTTGGTCAACTCGGGGTAAAACAATAGGCAAATACCAGCGAGCCCAATAGTACCGCCTACAATTGTTTTTATATCTGTGGGGCGTTTTAGAAATATCCGCGCATTGATAACATTAAAGAAAACGATGAGCGAAAATAGCACAGCAATAATGCCACTTGGCAGATAGGTCTCTGACCAGTAAATCATCCAATAATTTATGCCGAATAGGGTAATACCCTGAGCAATTAGAAATCTATGATTATTTGGCGCTAGTCGCAGTGGAATACTGCGCAATTTGCACCATGCAAACAAAATTATTGAAGCCAGTGCCATGCGGTAGATTACTGACGCTAGTGGATCGACAGAGCCTAGTTGAAAGGTGATAGCTATCCAAGTTGAACCCCATATCAGTACCGTAGATGCATAGAGAAACAGACTTGTTCGGTTCACTGGATGAATAATTTGGTTAGCAGAGTCTGGTAGATATCAGTAAGGGTATCTAAATCGGCGATATTTACATTTTCGTCAACCTGATGAATGGTTGCATTAACTGGGCCGAGTTCAACAACCTGAGTGCCCATAGGTGCGATAAAGCGCCCATCTGATGTGCCCCCCGCGGTCGACAGCTCGGTCTCCAGTCCAGTAACTGCTCGAATACTATCAACAGCCGCTTCCACTAGGTCGCCCTCGGCGGTAAGAAATGCCTGTCCGTTTAATGTCCAGGACATGTCGTAATCCAGCCCATGTTTATCAAGAATTGCCTCGGTCCGCTGGCGTAGTATTTGCTCGGTAACCTCGGTTGAAAAACGGAAGTTAAATACAATCTCTAGCTCACCGGGAATGACATTAGTGACACCAGTGCCCGCATGAATATTTGAGATCTGAAAGCTTGTAGCGGGAAAAAATTGATTGCCCTGATCCCAGACTTCGGTCGCCAACTCAGTCAGAGCTGGGGACGCATTGTGAATAGGGTTACTGGCCAAGTGAGGGTAGGCTACATGCCCCTGCTTGCCTTTGATACGCATGACACAACCCAGAGATCCACGACGGCCATTTTTAATAACATCACCACAGCGGTTGGTGCTGGACGGTTCACCCACTAGGCAGTATTCGGGGGTAATCCCCTGTTCTTGCAACCAATTTACGACCTTGACGGTACCATTAGTGGCAATACCTTCTTCATCACTGGTAATTAAAAAAGCAATACGTCCACCATGATCTGGGTGCTCAGCAATGAATTGTTCTACCGCGACAACCATGGCCGCCAAAGAACCTTTCATGTCGGCAGCACCTCGTCCATAGAGCTGTCCCTCATGCTCGGTGGCATCAAAGGGTGGAAACGTCCAGTTAGATTCTGGACCTGTGGGCACTACATCGGTATGGCCGGCAAAGCATAAAATTGGTCCTGATTCTCCTCGCACAGCCCAGAAGTTATCTACATCATCGAAGCGCAGTCGGTCGACGACAAAACCAATAGCCTGTAAACGCTCTATCATTAACTGTTGGCACCCCTGATCATCTGGGGTCACCGATGCGCGCGCGATCAAGTCCTTGGTCAATGTAAGAGTGGAGGATTGCATTTTAGGGGTCCTTTCAAATCAGAGCGCTATTGTAATGATCATTTGCATATCTCGCTATATGGCGATCAGTTGTTTTACTTTAAATGATGAGAACAGGCCCAATACGGCTGAGATTAAAGCTAGGTACTGAGAGTTTACAGCGTTGATGTCAGCTTCTCTTACGTAACTGGGCAGTCCAAAGTTCAAAATAATGGCCTTTTAGTGCCAGTAATTTACTATGTGAACCCTGCTCAACGATAGAGCCCTGATCCATAACAACTATGCTGTCTGCATCAACGATAGTCGATAGTCGATGGGCAATTACCATACTGGTATAGCCCTGAGATATTTCTTCAAGTGCTGTCAGTATCGAACGTTCAGAGCTGCTGTCGAGAGAAGCGGTCGCCTCATCAAAAATCAAAATAGGCGGTCGCTTTAAAATAGTTCGGGCAATGGCTACTCGCTGTTTCTCACCGCCGGACAGTTTAAGGCCTCGCTCACCTACTACAGTACCGGATCCCTCTGGTAGTTCAGCAATAAAACTGTCTAAATGTGCAAGGCTAATTGCTTGGGCTACTTCAGCATCAGATGCTTCGGGATTGCCATAGCGAATATTTTCAAAAATACTCTGGTTAAATAGCACAGTGTCCTGGGGCACTATGCCTATAGATCGGCGCAAACTACACTGACTGACTTGCCCTATGTCCTGCCCATCAATCAAAATTTTGCCTTGATCGGGGTCATAAAATCGAAACAGCAGTTTTACTAGGGTCGATTTACCAGCGCCACTAGCACCCACAATCGCAACCTTGTGGCCAGATTGAATAGTAAAGCTCAGGTTTTTAACGATTGGGCGGTCAGATCTGTAGTGAAATGACACATCGCTAAATGTAATAGCGCCGCCCTTGATTTTTAGCTCATCGGCATTTTCAATATCATCGACTTTGGGACTCAGATCCATCAGTGCAAACATATTCTCGATATTGGCCATAGAGCCCTTAATTTCTCTATACACAAAACCGAGAAAATTAAGTGGTATAAAGAGTTGCATCATAAAGGCATTGATCAGCACAAAATCACCGATTGTCATGCTTCCCTGAGTAACCCGCAGAGCAGCGAGCCACATCATTGCGGACATAGCTAGAGTGATAATTAATGCCTGTCCAGCATTCAGACCAAGTAGTGACAGTCGGTTTTTACGTCTAGCATTTTCCCAGCGCTCTAAAGACCTGTCGTAGCGTCTGGCCTCATAGTCCTCATTGGTAAAGTACTTGACGGTCTCGTAGTTGAGCAGACTGTCAATTGAAATAGTACTGGCCTGGGAATCGGCCTGAGCCGCTTCACGGACAAACTGAGTGCGCCAATCAGTTGTTACCATCGAAAATCCTATGTAGAAAAATACTGAGCACAATGTGATGGCGGCAAAGGCGAAACCATAGTTGTATAGTAGCAACCCTATAACCAGGGCAATTTCGATTAAAGTAGGGGCTATATTAAAAACAAAAAAGCGCATCAAAAAACTGATACCGTTAGTACCTCGCTCAATATCGCGAGACAGACCACCGGTGCGTCGATTGAGGTGGAAGTCTAGGTCTAGAGCATGAACATGTTCAAAGACCTCAAGCCCAACTCGACGCATAGCCCGCTCTGTGACTCGGCCAAATACGGTATCTCTGATTTCACCGAGTAAAATCATCGACAGCCGAGCAAAGCCATAGGCAGCAATCAGAGCACCGGGCACAAGTAGTAAGTTGGTAGAGATCTGGTCAGTAGCGCTGAGGTCGTCGACTATGTATTTGAGTAAAAACGGTCCGGTAACGCTGGCAGCTTTAGAGAGTATCAGACAGATTATGGCTATCCAAATACGTACCCGGTATTCCAAAAGGTATGGCCAGATAGTATGAAAAACTTTCCAGTTTATGTTTCGATCGGCATTGTCGGCATAGTTGCCTGGTCGCATAGGTAAGCTCGTTGAGTGATGGGTAAGGACAGCTAGCTCGGCTAGCGATATGGTTCTAGCCGATAAGCTGGTCTTTGGCAGCGTTGATTTTAGCTGCTAGATAATCGCTACCTCCTCGATCTGGATGCAGGCGTTGCATGAGTCGTTTATGAGCCTTAATAACATCTTCTTTCGGGGCGTTCGGTTCAAGGCCTAAAAGTTTATAGGCTTCGTCATTTGAAATGTCTGAAAATGAATTGGGCTGGAAGTCTTCGTTGGACGCAGATCCAGCTCCGTTGCGCAGCATATAGGCTTGCAGTAATACAAAGGACTCGCGGTCGGTGGCGCGCAGGGCTTCAGAGAGGGACTGCAACTGCTTGACACTTAACTCCGACAGTCGTTTGCCTGCATACTCTCCTTGCAGCACCTCGCCGTCCATATGTTTGGTTGAAAAGTTAATCTCGACTAATAGCGCGCCGGTACGAAACTGTGATGGACTGGTTTTAAAGCGACTGAGCATCTGTAAAATCGGCAGGGCTCGTATACCTAGGCCAAGAAGTAATTTTCCTAGAGGTATAAGTGCCGCTAGTCCAGCGCCCAACCAATGCATGCGGCCAGTGGCCACTAGTATTAAAGAGGCACCTAGTATGCTCCAAAAAGCGGAGCGCCAAAAAAATGACCGTCGCTGATCGGCTGGTAAACGTTTAACCACTGACCACCAATACCATATAGAGAAGATAATGGCGACTAGGAGAAGTAATCTGGGCATAGCGGGCCGTTAATGTTGTTGGAGAAGTTGTACAACGATACCTTTTTATTTCCCTGGGAGCGAGCCTGTGATCGGTTAAAACTTATAAAAAGGCATTTTCAATTATTTCGGCAATTTGAACTAGCTGATTTTGGCGGTTGCATGGGCTGACAAAGTTTTGCCGGCGTATTGCATACGTAAGAACCAAAAAAAACGCCCCAGTCATGCAGCACTGGGGCGTTTGTAGTTCGCAGGAACAAAAAGGAGCGATAATGTCGATCTAACGAGCCTTTAGAGTGTCCCGTAATTTGTCAGCCATAGATACCAGCGCGTTCTCAGTTGTTTCCCAGTCGACGCACGCATCGGTGACTGACACGCCGTATTCCATATCTTGCAGATTGCTAGACAGTTTTTGATTGCCGCCTTTTAGGTGACTCTCCATCATTACACCAATAATAGAGGTGTTGCCTTCAAGAATTTGATTGGCAACGTTATCTAATACAAGAGGTTGTAAATTATGATCTTTGTTAGAGTTGGCATGGCTGCAATCAACCATAATATTGGGCGCTATACCTGCAGCATCTAGTTCCTGCTCACAGATCGATACACTTACCGAATCATAGTTGGGTTTGCCGTTACCGCCACGCAGCACTACATGGGCATAGGGATTGCCTTTAGTCGTGATGATAGACACAGCACCCTCGGAATTAATCCCCAGGAACCGGTGCGGGCTGGCGACTGATTGGAGAGCGTTTATCGCAACCGTTAAACTACCATCAGTGCCATTCTTAAAGCCGACGGAAGAGGACAGACCCGAGGCCATTTCTCTGTGTGTTTGTGATTCTGTTGTCCGAGCACCAATAGCAGACCAGGCAATAAGGTCTTGCATATACTGTGGTGAGATTGGATCGAGCGCCTCGGTGGCTGTCGGCAGGCCAACTTCCAAAATATCATGTAGCAGCTGGCGACCAATATGTAACCCGTCAGTAATTTTAAACGAGTCGTTCATAAACGGATCGTTGATTAAACCTTTCCAGCCTGTTGTAGTGCGTGGTTTTTCGAAATACACGCGCATAACGACGAGCAGGGTATCACTGACTTTTTCCGCCAGTACTTTAAGGCGCTGGGCATATTCATGAGCGGCTTTTAAATCGTGTATGGAGCAGGGTCCAACCACAACTATGACGCGATGATCCTTGCGTTCAAGAATGTTCTCGATGTCTTTGCGACCCCTTGTAATAGTGTCACGGGCAACATCTGACAGCGGAATTTTGCGTTTTAGCTCGGCCGGAGTAATGAGAATCTCAGGCGTTTCAATATTAATGTTTTCTACAGCATGGGTGTCCATGTTGGTATTCCTAACTAGTAACTGTTTGAATTGACTAGACATTGTACTTAATTATTCTAGATATTGAAGGTTATTCGGCTTCTAGCTCAATAAACAAGGGGATTTGTGGAAAATATAGGGCGCAGCGCACTGGATTACTCTCAAGTGCTAGGTACAAATTGGCATAATGTTTTAGCTGTGCCTGATAGGTCATTTTCTGGCGGGTAATAAACTGCTGTTCAGTTTCTGTCGCAGTAGGTTTAGAAAATTTGTAATCAATGATCCAGCGAATACCTTCATCGACAAAGGTTCTGTCTATAACTGAAGTTCCAGAATAATTGCTTTCATGATGATGGTAGCCTAGGGCTTGCTCGCATTGACCATTTGTATGAGCATGCAAAATCCACTGACCCTTTGTGTCTGCCAGCATGGTTACAAGAGCCGTACTGAGACTCTCAAGCTCTTCAGGGGTCGCCAGTATGCCAAGTTCTTTTAGTTGCGCAGCCCAGGCTAATGGTAGCTGTTGCAGACGAAGTTGGGGCCAGTTATCAAGACCCTCGTTGGCTATCTGTTTAAGTGTTCTGTGCATAACCGTTCCCGAAAAACGCGCACGCATTGAAAGCTCTTCCGCCTCGTGGCTAGAGGGAGCTGACTGGATTTGCTCTGTCCCAAGGGTCATTGAACTTGGCTTTAGAGCTGGGACCTCAAAGTGGCCAGGTAGACGGCGAATACTATCTAGTTTGGGCTTAACGCTGGAAACTGGTTGTACTTTAGGACTCGTGGTCGAACCTAAATCCAATTGATTTATCTGGTATTGACCACTGTTAATACCTTCCTCGATTGTGGGCCAAATAGGGGCTAGCAAAGTTCCTTGTCCCGGCGCTTGCCAGCCCTGTTTCTTTGTTGGTATCAGGCTGGCGCATAGGTACAGTTTGCTTATGGCTCTAGTTGCGGCTACATAGAGCACTCTAGTATTTTCTAGTCTTGTCTTAACCCTGTCTTCGTATTTTAAGTATTGATAGACACTGTCGTCCTCTTCATCATGGGCTCCAAGTGGTGCCATTATTAAAGACATCTGATTGAACCCATCAATATGCTGACGCCAGCGCAGTAGGGGCTTTTTATCGGAACCAGAGCCGCGAGTTAGGCCTGGCAAGATCACATGGTCAAACTCAAGTCCCTTAGATTGGTGAATGGTCATTATTTGAATTACGTTGTCTTTGTTCGGTTCTGCCTGCGGGCAGGGTGTCGCATAGAGTCGCTCTGCGGCTTGTTGGAATCCACGCCAGTCTTTTAACGTACCAGCCTCTTGCCAGAGCTCAAGCAAATCTAGATAGGCACGCACATCATCCAAGTCATTTGGGGCGATCAGCGTGTTTGCACCGCCTAATGAGAGCCAGAGTTGCTCTAGTGCATCGCGTAGGTTCTTGCGCCCACGGTTTCGCCAAGCGTCAAGCAAAATGGGAATAATGCGTTGCAGACAAAGTTGGCCATCAGGAGAAATTTGGACGAAGGATTCTGATTCTTGGAGTCTGTGTAGCTGTTCCAAAATAGCATCGCTATGTTTTGGATTGCCACTAGTGCTATTTGAAATTACCAATAGATCGGCCAAGCTTAAACCACAGAATGGTGCTCGCAGCACCGAGAGCCAGGCGATTTTATCTGCTGGTGATAACAGAGCGCGAGTCAGCGAGAGCATATCTATCACCGGCATGCGGCTGGCTAATGGAGTGATATTAATCGCCTGCCAGTTTAATTTAGCGGCCCGTAGTTCAGGCACAATTGCTTTTAAATGACTGCGGCCGCGGACCAAAATAGCAATAGATTCCTTGGGTTTATGGGACGAAATGTGGCTACATACTGCAGCTATATACTCAGCTTCATGCTGCGCCCAAGCATCGCCGGTAAAACCCTGAAAGCTAACAGCTGGACCATTTCCAAGACCTTTAAAAGCTTCCGAGGGTGAGTAGGGGACGGCCCCACGGCTAATATCTGGGGAAACTGGAAAGGCCCTTTTAAACCCATGGTTTACCCAGTCAATAATACCCTGCTCTGAGCGAAAGTTAGCGGTTAAGGATAGTGGAGTACACTGCACAGGCCCCACTGGATGGCGCTGAGCATTTATAAACAGGCCGACATTGGCATTGCGAAAACCATAAAGTGATTGCATGGCGTCGCCAACAAGAAATAATGTTCGTCCATCGTCAGGTTGCCAGCCGGCAATCAGATGTTCGAGCAGTTTTATCTGCGACCCCGAGGTGTCTTGAAATTCGTCTACTAATATATGTTGCAGCTGATAGTCCAGACGCAGAGTTATATCTGAAATCGACTCATCTTCGGGAGAGGGCTCAATGGCTTCAAGCGCGGCAAGAGTAATAGCTGGATAGTCGCACTGATCCTGTTGTTTAAACACCATTTCGAGCTCGGCCGCGAGTCGAGGTAGAAGATGCCCCAAGGCATCCAGTATTAGCTGCTGTTCAGTATTTATTTCGGCATCTGGCAGGCTCAGCGCACCTGCTATTAGGTCTTTGATAGCTGGTTGCGCACGACACCAATCGAGCAGGACCATCATTCGTGCTTTGGCGTCTTTTTGGTCTGTGGGAAAGCCCTCGTTTTTGGTCAGCGTCTTACGTATGTCATGTTTGCCGGTTACCAGTAGGCTCAGCAGAAGCTTCCACTGCCCTATGCCATTGAGGCTAGGGTCGGGCAAGTCAATAATTCCCGCCAATTCACAGAGCTGTGGATTTTTTTCTGTATCAACATGATTGGCAGCAAAGTCTGCTAGTTCGATCAGTTCACCTGCGATTGGCATTAATGCATCGTTGAGATGCAAAAGAGTTTCACCAATCACCTGATCGATCACTTGCTGAAAATACTGCTGATTATCGGCAGCATTAAATATTAATGGCAGCCATTGATCACGTTTCATTAGCATATCAGCAAGCAGACGTTCGCAACGGCTTAGGTCATTACCTGTGTGCCCCAGTAGCACAGCAATCTGTGTTGCCGTTTCAGTGTTTTGCTCAATCTTTTCAAGTAGAGAACGGGCGGCGACTTCGTAGAGTACCTGTGGATTTTCACTGGGTTCTGGCAGGGCACCAAGTTTGGTTTCCAGGGCAAACTGACTGGCGATATAACGACAGAAGCCATCGATGGTTTGGATCCGCAGGCGTCCGGGCATTTCCAGCAGGTTCCAACCGAGCTCTGTACTGCGCGCGACAGCCTGTGCTGCAAGGTCCCAGGTTTCACTCTCATAGTCATTGTCCGGTCTCGGCTCATAAGCAGCCGCAGCAAGAGCGCTGTGAATACGGCTCGCCATCTCTGCCGCAGCTTTGCGCGTAAAAGTGATACTAAGAATTTCCTCTGGGTTATCTACAGTGCATAAAAGGCGCAGAACTCGCTGCGTAATAAGACCGGTCTTGCCCGAACCCGCAGGCGCCGAAACAATAAAGCTCTGTTGCGGATCCAGTGCCTGTTGACGTTGTGACAGATCATTTACCTTATTCATCAGCAGGCCTTGAGCATTAGCGCAGTAATTTCAGGCTCTTCTAACCAGCGATTTAGGGGCAACAAATGGTTTTGAAAACCAAAGATATTATTATCAAAGACTACCATGTCAGCTTGGCCAGAGGTGAATTCAGCGGCGAGATTTGTCAGCGCTGTTTGCCATTGGTCAACCTGTGCAGGCCAGTCATCAACGGGTTTTTGCTCAACTATTAGCTCGCTGTCGCTGGCACCTACAAATTTAATTAGGCCACCCTTGATTTGTGCAAAAGCACAGCCATTTGCTACCGGATTATTAGCTAGAACATACAGCGGTAGTTGTGGATCTATGGGTCTGTCACCCAACCAGCTGGAAGGTTTTACACTGGCTGATTTGTAATCAATAATGAGTAGCTTGTCATCGATCCGATCTATGCGATCAATACGCAACGAAATTTCTAAATCACCAAAGCGCAGACTAGCTTTACTTTCAAGGCTGGCGATTTCAAAGGCGGCACGACGCTGTTCTAATTCTAACCATTGGCCAATCAATTTCTCTAGGCGGCGCTGCTCGATCCCGCAGAAGTTAATCCCCTGTAAAATAGGGAACCTGGGAGCCCATTCTTGCAAAATAGTGGCAATCACCGAGGTGACCTGATCTCGAATCTGCTGATCTGATAGCGCGTTTAGCACCGCCGATGACTGCCAGATATGCCATAGACGATAGAGGATCTCGTGGAGTAAGGTGCCTCTATCCATGGCGCTTAAACCTTGGCTGGGTTCCTCTAGGGGTTCAGCTTTTAAGCGGTGAATAGCGAATGCATTAAATGGGCAGACTGACTGATTTTGTAGAACCGTGCTACCCAAGCTAATACGTTCAATATTTGGATTATAGGCGGGAGCCTTATCTTTGATCAGAACACATTGATCAGGCCTCGACAACCATGGAGGATGGGTGTGTGGTAGTTTGAGTAGCTCCGAATTTTGAGCCGGAGCGAAAGAACCTATCAACGGGCTCGCCTCCAGTTTCTCTTCGCCACGCATGAGCGGATAGCTCACAATGAGGTACCCGGTATTATTTTTATAATCAGTTAACAGCTCTTGAGCAATCTGTAGTTCTCGCTCTGGCAAACTGTGGGGCATTCTGTGGTGGCGCTGAAACTCCGCTGGCAACAGCGGGTTAATTGCTACTGAGGCAGGGAAGTTCTGGTTGTGCATGCCGACTATCCACAACTGGTCAAAGCGCAGACCGGCACCCTCCAAAAGCCCTAGTATCTGTAGCGGCGCGTCAGCGGTTTGTGGGTGGAAGATAGATTCACGAGCAAGTTGCTGCAGGTGTTTGAGCGCCGAGACAAGGCTGACTTTAATGTCCAGATTATCAAGGCTACAAAATTGCTCTAGTAGTCTGGTCCAATGCTGTCTTTGCTGGTATTCGATACTGTTCAGTTGACGTTCGCCCGGCCAAGCCATGGCGGTCAAAAACTGAGTAAAAAATTCAGCCCAATCATAGAAGGTCTTCTGGCTGTTGGTCTTGAGTCTGGAAAAGGTTTTTAACTCAATCAAAGGTTGCAAAACTAACAGGGAAAGCTCCCGTTGCTCGGATTCGCCTTGTGGAATAACTGCAGACAAAAACTGCTCGAGGGTGAAATCAAATCGGCGAGTCTTGCGCAATGCTAATTCAGCTTCAGCACAAAATTGAACTGGTAGCTGGCTAAAGGCGCAGTAGGGTGAGTAAAGCAGTTGTAACCATTCGTGTAGTGAGCGTTTGTGTTGCAGTATACCAATCAACTCAAGTGCACTATTAACCAAAGCTGTATCAGCTAATGGTTTGCCAGCAGAAATATTGACAACGGTTTCGGTGCCCTCGGTGGTAAGAGCTTCGTTCACTATTCGGCTAACCTGATCGAGGCTATTGTTGAGATCCGGTACTACTAAGCCAATTCGTTGTTGGGCGTTTATCTGGAGTTGCTGGGCAGCCCAATGGGCGGCCAAGCGCAATTCTTGATGCTGGTCCTGTGCTGCTATACGAACTGCGTAGCCATTATTTTGCATAGTTTGTATGCTGCTAATTTGGCTACTTGCTATAGAAATAATATTAGTTGGCAGGGGTGGCGTAGACTGAAAACCATAGAGTAGAATCTGCTCTTCCCGCTTCAAAGCCCCGCATATGAAACCCTGCTCTATAAGCTGCCATGCTTCTTGTTGAGTAATGAGATGATTGTTGCTCAGCAACTCATTAAAGGTACCGAGCCAGCGTTTAAAGTGGTCCATTGCAGATGTTTGCTCTGCAATGTCTTCGGTTTTGAGATTCCAGTTTTGCAGTGTTTTTAAGGTATCGCTAGCAATTTTGGCATGGCTGCTACTGTGCTCGGGATCGTGTTTGGCAATGGCTCTTTCCCAGTAATAGCGTCCTTGCTGTGAGCCCACAACAGATAGCCCACTTACCAGGCTATGATTCTGATCCTGAAGTTCATCCCAGCAATGTTTAAGCCAGTGGTCAATCGAAAACACTCGGGGTGCTGTCCACACGGAATTTTGGTTTGCCGAAGCCCAGGCATCAGTAATCTTAGCCGCCAGACGATGGTTGGGCGTTAAGATAAGATGATCCCGCAGTATTGCATCACGAAACGGTTCTATGTCTATAAGTGGTGGCAACATCCTTGGATTGGCCGCTTCTATTATTGAGTAAAGAGGTTACTATAATGGCAAAACAGCGGTGCAATTGACAGTAGGCTGATACAATAAGATCATGGAAATAACTAATGATATGAATTTACTTTTGTGGGCCCTTGGTGGTCTGTTGTTAGGCTTGGCTCTAGGGCTGCTAATCAGTCAGTGGTTGAGTCGGTCTGGTCGTACCAAGACAGATGCTGAGCTGCAAGAGCTCGGTGCCATTCGACTGCAACTTACTACCGCCAATGGCGTACTTGAACAGCGGCTGGTGGGGCAACAAAATCAATATGAAGCTCAATTAAAAATGCTTCAGGATGCCAAGCAGACTCTGGGTCAAGAGTTTGAAAACCTTGCCAATCGAATATTTGAAGATAAACAGGCGAAGTTCTCTTTACAGAATAAAGAGGCCTTAGAGGTTACTCTGAATCCCCTGCGTCGAGATATTGGTGATTTTCGCAAGCAGGTCGAAAGTGCCTATGATAAGGAAAATGCCGATCGCAATAAGTTAGCAGGGCAGATAAGCGAGTTACAAAAGCAAACTTTGCAGATCTCCGCCGATGCAGTCAGTTTGGCTAACGCATTGCGTGGCGACAACAAGGCTCAGGGTAACTGGGGCGAATTTGTATTAGAAAAGTTACTTGAAGACTCAGGTCTAACCAATGGACGTGAATATGAAACTCAGGTGGCGCTCAAGGATGAGGCCGGCAAGCGGCGCAATCCAGATGTGATTGTGCACCTGCCGGAAGGGCGCGATATTGTTATTGATGCCAAGGTTAGTCTAATCGATTATGAACGGTACTTTCACGCCGAGGACGAAGAGACCAAAGCGCATTGCCTACGACAGCATCTAAACTCCTTGCGCGCCCACGTTAAGAGTCTTAGTGGTAAAGATTATGAAAACTTAGAGGGCGTTAACAGTCTCGATTTTGTTCTTATCTTTGTGCCGGTCGAGGCCGCCTTTGTTGTAGCACTTGACCATGACCCGGAGATGATGCGTGATGCCTACGACCGGGGCATTATACTGGTTAGCCCAAGCACCTTAATGGTGACCCTAAGAACGATTAAGAATCTGTGGCGCTATGCGGATCAAAATCGCAATGCCCAGCTTATTGCTGATAAAGCTGGAGGCCTATACGACCAGTTTGTACTCTATGTCGAAGCGTTGGATGATGTCGGCAAACATTTGGATAAAAGTAAAGATGCTTGGGATACAGCACGCAAACGTCTGACCAGTGGGCGTAGTAATTTGGTACGCCGTGCCGGAGAACTTAAAAAACTCGGTGCCAAAACTAAGAAAAACCTACCAGATGATTTACAGCTCATGGATGATTCCATGCCTATTGCTACAGATCAGACCCCCGAACTTAAAAAACTAGACGAAACCGAATAATGCCCCTTACTAAAATTGTTTTAGCCGCTGGCCTAGTGCTACTTGCGCTAATTATTTATGCACTGTATTTGTCTTTGCAGTTATTTCGACAAAAGCAACGGAAGGTAGCTGTTTTTGAAGCGCAGGATCGAGAGCGTGGTGACCGTGATCAAGACGCTCGACAGTCTATCCAAATTATTGCGCGGGCATTGGTGCAAAAAGATTTAACTGCAACCGAAGCAGCTATGCGTATTGGTTTTCTATCGCAAAAGGTCATTGCCAACACCGAGGAGGCTGAGCTTTTCTCTGTCTTTTTGCAGCTTGCTGCAGCTACCTCTCATATTCCTATTTTGGATGATTGGGCCACGTTGGAGCGTTCGGAAAAGCGGCGCTTGAACATCGAACGCGAGAGTATTGAAAAAAACTATGCGGAATTTATACAGTCTAGCGCTGAGAAGCTGATTGATATTCGTCTAAATCACTAGTGCTTTCTCTTTAACAGCACACCGGATTCAAGGTGTGCGGTCCAGGGGAACTGGTCAAATACCGCTGCAGACTCTATTTGGTGACTAATACAAATCTGCTTAAGATTGTCAGCCAGCGTTTGTGGATTGCAGGAAATATAGACAATATTGTCGAACCGGCTAATCAGTTTTAATGTGTCTGCATCCAGTCCGGCTCGCGGTGGATCAACCAGGATTGTGGAAAAGTTATAACTGTCTAGGTCTATATCCGCAAGCCTTCTAAAGGGTCGCTCTCTATTTAGTGCCTGAGTAAACTCTTCACTAGACATTCTGATTACGTTGATATTCTCAATGTGGTTAGCCGAGAAATTATCACGCGCCGAGGAAACTGATACTTTAGAAACTTCAGTGGCCAGAACCTGGTCAAAGTGCTGAGCTAGGACCGCGGTAAAATTGCCGTTACCACAGTATAATTCCACCAGATCACCTGAGCTGCCTTTCAGGTTTTGACTGGCCCAGCAAAGCATCTGAGTATTGATCTCGGCGTTGGGTTGGGTGAACCCTGATTCGACTTGTTGATAACTGTAGTCACGACCATCGACGGTCAAAATTTCGGTGACAAAATTAGATTGTAAAACCACTTTTTGTTTTTTGCTGCGGCCAATCACGCCAATGGAAAATCTATCTTGCAATAATCTTGCTGCAGACTCCCAGTCGTCATCAAGTGGTCGGTGATAAATGAGCGTGACGAGAGCTTCGCCGCTGGTAGTGGTCAAAAACTCTAGACTAAATAACTTCCTGCTCAGTACTCTATTGTCATTAATGGCCTCTAAAAGTGGCGCCATTAATTCGGTGATCAAAGGACCGCCTATGGGAAACTGATCAATAATATAGGGCCGCTTTTCACCGGGACGGTTCATAGCATAATGTGCGCTACCGTTCTCATGCCAGATCCGGAATTCGGCGCGCATTCTAAACCCTAATGGCTGGGAGGTAAAAATAATAGGCTCAGGAAAGTTTAGATTGGCAACCGCAGCCCTAAAGGCACTGACTTTATACTCGAGTTGACGCTGGTAGTTCTCGGCACTGTACTGGTTGACGGTCATAGGGCTTTAAAGATCTCATCGGTTTTTGCGGCCATCACAAAATCATTGTGATGGAGCCCATTGATACTGTGCGACCACCAGCTTACAGTTAGTTTGCCCCATTCTATTATCAGAGCTGGGTGATGATCATTGTTCTCGGCAATCGCACCTATTTTCTCTGCATAGCTTAGAGCCGACAAGAAGTCTGCACATTTATAGACACGCTGAAGTTTTGACAGGCCGTCACGGGTTTGAATAGACCAGTTGGGAATCTGGGCGCTCAGTTGTGCTAGCTCGTCACTAGAAACAGCCGCTGCGTCAGGATCCGTAGCCTTGCAGCTATAGTCGGAAAGTTTCATAGGCAATTTTTAGGTACCGG
This sequence comes from SAR92 clade bacterium H921, assembly GCA_025153755.1. Taxonomy (GTDB): domain Bacteria; phylum Pseudomonadota; class Gammaproteobacteria; order Pseudomonadales; family Porticoccaceae; genus HTCC2207. The sequence goes on along the minus strand of JAOALD010000003.1, from coordinate 319,016 downwards.
TAGTCCAGCTAATTGGGCAATTAATTTAGCGGGGCTACCTGGGAATTTTTGGTTGAGGTAAACACTGCGACCTTTCTCTATGCCGAGACTCGCAGTAACGGTTTTACACAGTGGGCGCATGGAGGGTGAAAAGCCGTAGGAGTCATAGAATGCTCTTGCCACCTGCAAAATCTCAATATGTTCGGGGTCAAGAACAACATGGTTTTGCGCCGCTGAAGCCAGAGCATGATCCACACTCCAGTCTGGCAGATTAGTGAGATAGTTAGCGTCTGTAATCATGATATTTTGATGTCATTAAAAAAGCCCTGTGATTAAACAGGGCTTTCGCTGAGGTATAAACCAGTTCTAGTCGTCGCCCATAATGCCAAAGATCTGCAACAGACTTAAGAACAGGTTGTAGATCATTACAAATAACGTCACTGTGGCGGAAATATAATTACGCTCACCGCCATGGATGATGGCACTGGTCTGCCACATGATGATACCAGCTGACAAAGATGCAAAAACGGCGCTTACGGTTAGAGCAAGCGCAGGTATCTGCAGGAAATAGTTCGCTATGGCCGCTATAAACGCAACTAGCATGCCTGTCATCAAGAAACCTGTCATAAAATTAAGATTCTTTCTGGTCGTCAAAACGTAGGCAGATGCGGCAAAGAATATTAGTGCCGTTGAACCCAGTGCCATCATAATGGGCTCCGCACCTCTAGAAGCGAGAAACATGTTGAGGAATGGTCCGAGAGTGAAGCCCAACCAACCGGTCAGCGCAAATACCCAGAGTAAGCCAGTGCTATTATTTTTGTTCTTTTCTGTCATCCACAGGCATAAAAAATAGGGTAGCAATGTCCACAGGCCAAAGTAGGGTACATTCATGGCCATTGAAACCCCTGACATCAATGCACTAAAGGCAACGGTGGTGGCCAGTAGCAGGTACGTGCTACGCAAAACCTTGCTGACTTCTGGGCTTAAAGCGGTGCTTTCAATGCCGCGAGTTGCTGTTTTAGTACCGTATTGCTTGCTATCCATTATTAAAATCCTGAAACGATGTGATTGAGTGTTAAATAATACTGTGTAATTAGTCTATTGTCAGCGTTTAGTTATTGAACCCATCAATAGTGAAACGCTCCAAGTTATAGCCATTGGTATCCAGAGTCAAAACCCAACCATAGGCCTCCCAGTCGCCTAGTACAATACGTTCACCATTTCCTATCGGATGGCGATCAGGCCTGTGAGTATGACCGTGGATGAGCGTATCTACACTATGACGGCCCATTACTCGGGTGACTGCCCCTTGGTTGACATCCATTATAGAACTAGCCTTATTACTATTCGCTGCCATACTTTTGGCACGCCAATCACGGGCTAGATTTTGCCGGCGCCTCAGAGGCAGACGCCCGATCAACCAGCGATAGATAGGGTTGCGAGCCTTGCGCCTAAAACGTTGGTAGTCAACATCATCGGTACAAAGAGAATCGCCGTGCATAACTAGTGCGCGATGGCCATGATGGTCGATGACATGCTCATCTCTAAGTAGGGTGGCTCCGGTATTGTTCAGGAATCGTCTGCCGAGCAGAAAATCGCGATTGCCGTGTTGAACGAATACAGGTACACCTGAATCAGTTAGTGATCGCAGGGCTCGTTGGATGTCCAAGGATAGGTCGGTTGGGTCATCGTCACCAACCCAAGCCTCAAACAGATCGCCAAGAATATACAGTGCACTGGCCGAGGCAGCTCGCTGTTGCAGAAAAATCAAAAACGCCCGGGAAATTGCCGGGCGCTCGGGAGAAAGATGCAAGTCTGATATAAACAGGACAGGCATAGGGTGCGCTATTTAGCCGCGTACTCTTCGCTAACTACTGTTTCAGTAATCTCAATTGTTTCTATTGGCACATCGCCATGGCCGCCGTGATTACCTGTAGCAACAGTTTTAATGTTTTCAATAATATCCATGCCGTCAACTACCTTGCCAAATACCGCATAGCCCCAGCCCTGCATATTTTTGCCGCTATGGTTCAAGAAGCTATTATCCGCCACATTTATGAAGAACTGAGATGAAGCTGAATGAGGTTCGCCGGTGCGTGCCATTGCAAGGGTACCTATTTCATTCTTAAGTCCGTTGTCGGCCTCATTTTCTATACAGTCTCGCGTTTCTTTTTGCGACATGTCGGTATTCATACCGCCGCCCTGAACCATAAACCCGTTAATCACTCGGTGAAAGATGGTACCGGTGTAATAGTCGTCTACCGCGTATTGTAAAAAATTAGCAGCTGTAACCGGTGCCTTGTCGAAGTCCAGCTCAATAGAGAAGTCGCCCATGTTGGTGCGGAATGTAATCATTGTTAATCCTTAAATAAATAGTCTGTGACAGTTCTAGGCGTATTTTAGTTTGTAACTGTTTAGATTTAAACCAATGTTTGTGATTTTAGGGCTTTATACTGGCTTTTTGTTTATTGCTTCGATGGCTGAGGCTATAATCTCGACCTTACTAAGCTGGCCCGACTTTTATCTATGACTGATACAGAAAAACCCGTTAATTTTATCCAGCAGGTTATTAATGCTGATCTTGAAGCTGGCCATGTCACCAAGGTAATAACTCGCTTTCCACCTGAGCCCAATGGCTATTTGCATATAGGCCATGCTAAGTCGATCTGTGTTAATTTTGGGCTAGCCGAAGACAATGGCGGCGTTTGCAATCTGCGTTTTGATGACACCAATCCTGACAAAGAAGATGATGAATACGTTAATGCGATTATTGAAGATGTTCGCTGGCTGGGTTTTCATTGGCATGGTGATATCTGCTACGCGTCTAACTACTTCGACCAGTTGTATATATGGGCGCAGTACCTCATTAACGAAGAAAAAGCCTATGTCTGTGAATTAGATGCAGAGCAGATGCGGGAGTATCGTGGTACTTTAACTGAGGTAGGCCAAAACAGCCCCTACCGTGATCGACCTCCGAGTGAGAGTCTCGCGCTACTTGAACAGATGAGAGTAGGTTCGGTAGACGAGGGCGCCATGACATTGCGCGCTAAAATCGATATGGCCTCGCCCAATATTAATATGCGTGATCCAGTGATGTATCGCATCAAAAATATGGCACACCAGCGTACAGGCGATGCTTGGAATATTTATCCGTCCTATGACTTTGCCCATGGTCAGGAGGATGCTATCGAGGGTGTTACCCACTCTGTGTGTACCTTGGAGTTTGCTGCCAACCGCCCGCTTTATGAGTGGTTTGTGGCTAACTTGCCGTTGCCATCCCAGCCGCGACAGTATGAATTTGGTCGTCTGAATCTAAATTACACCGTAACCAGCAAGCGCAAGCTTAAACAGCTCGTTGATGAAAACCATGTCGAGGGCTGGAATGATCCGCGCATGCCAACTATTTCTGGTCTGCGTCGTCGCGGGGTTACCGCCTCATCAATCCGTGAGTTCTGTGACAGTTTGGCGGTTGCGAAAACCGATGGCGTTGTGGATATGGCCCAGTTTGAGCACTTTATTCGCGATGACCTCAACAATAATGCCCGCCGTGCAATGTGTGTTCTCAGGCCATTGCTTGTGACATTAGCCAATTATGACGCGGGTAAGAGTGAAGCCTTTGTAGTGGCAGGGCACCCTAATCGCGACGATCTGGGTGAACGTACATTGCCATTTGGTAGACAGATCTACATTGACCGGAATGACTTTAGCGAAGACACAACTTTGTCGCGTAAAAAATTCAAACGCCTAGTTATTGGAGACTATGTCCGTCTGCGCAGTGCCTATATTATTCGCGCTGATGAGATCATTAGAAATGATGCTGGCGACATTATTGAAGTCGTTGGTGCGGTAGTCCCAGATACAGTTGGCCGAGACGCCCCTGAGGGTATTAAGGCCCGTGGCGTGGTGCACTGGGTCTCTGCGTCTGACAGTGCAGACTGCACGGTACAGTTATACGATCGCCTGTTTAGTGTAGCGGCCCCAGATGCAGGCGAGAGCAGCTTTCTTGAGCATATTAACCCTCAATCATTGACGGTTATCTCAGGCTGTAAAGTCGAAGCAGGGCTCGCTAATGCCGTGACTGAAGATCATTACCAGTTTGAGCGTGAAGGGTATTTTATCCGTGATAGCGTAAGTCAGGGTTTAGTTTTTAATTGCACCATTGGTCTGCGAGATAATTGGAAGTGACAATGAGTTTAGTTCTGTACAACACCTTATCTAGAACCAAACAGCCATTCGCGCCGTTAGACCCGCAGCGAATTACTATGTATGTCTGCGGCCCCACTGTTTATAACCGCGTTCATATTGGCAATGCGCGTCCTGCGGTGGTATTTGACACGCTTTTTAGGCTGTTGCAGAGCCTTTATCCTAATGTGCAATACGCGCGCAATATAACCGATATTGATGACAAAATAATGAATACAGCGGCAGACTTAGGTGAGGATATTGCAGTTCTCTCTAATCGCTACGCTCAGGCTTATTTTGAAGATATGGCGGCTCTTAATAACCTTGAGCCAACGATTGTGCCCTATGCCACTCAACATATCCCAGAAATGATTGGTATGGTCGAACGCTTGGTTGCTAAGGGTCACGCCTATGTAGCTGAAGGCAATGTGCTATTCGCTGTTAAGTCTATGTCAGATTATGGCAAGCTCTCTGGTCGGTCGCTGGACGATATGCTTGCCGGTGCCCGAGTTGACGTAGCCTCATACAAGCAGTACGCAGGTGACTTTATATTGTGGAAGCCATCGGCAGATAATGAGCCAGGTTGGGATAGCCCATGGGGGAGAGGGCGCCCTGGATGGCATCTTGAATGCTCGGCCATGATCGAAAAACATCTCGGCGAAACCATTGATATTCACGCTGGTGGTCAGGATCTGATCTTTCCCCACCATGAAAACGAGATAGCTCAGAGTTGCTGCGCTCACGACGGCAAACCGTTTGCCAATTACTGGCTCCACAATGGCTTTATAAATATTGAAGGGGAAAAAATGTCCAAATCTCTGGGCAATTTCCGCATGGTTAACGACCTACTAGATCAGTATCCAGGTGAGGTACTGCGCTACGTATTGCTGTCTGCTCACTATCGCTCTGAGCAACAATTTAGTAAAGATCTGCTCGATAGTGCCTGGCGGTCTTTGGACACACTCTATGGCTTCTTGCGAGGTCAGAAGTCTATGATTCCAGTGATTAACTACGATAGCCCGGGCTTTAAAGCATTGTTAGATGACCTCAATAGCCCCGTGGCGATAAGTGAGTTATATCGACTGGCAAAGCAGATGCATGCTGCCACTGGCGCAGCCAGGGAAGCGTTACAGTCTGAGTTGATGGGTTTGGCCGGACTCATGGGACTTTTATATCAGGATCCAGAAAACTGGTTTACGCTGGCGCGCGGGGATGGTGATATTAGCGCCGAAGACATCGAGTCACTTATTGCAAAGCGCAAGCAAGCGAAAGAGAATAAGGACTATGCCGGCGCCGATCAGGTACGTCAGGACTTACTGGGTCTGGGAGTGGTGCTTGAAGATAATCGAGAGGGAACCATCTGGCGACGGGTATAAAATATTAATTAGCTATTCACTTATGTGTTAGTATTTTTTTTCAAATATTAATTATTAAAATAAAAGGGGTACATAATGGAAAGCGAAATCTGGTCAACATTTGCAACACTTAGAATTTCTAGCGCTATCAATGGATTAGTAGGTATTTTTGCTATTTGGCTTGCATCGCGGTGGGCAACTGTCGCTATGGACAAAGGCGCCAATATGCTTGCGAAGGTAATTCTATCGGTCTTTGGTCTCAGTGTGATGGCTGTGAATAGCTTTTTCTTGATGACAGCTCAAACTATATTTATCAATACCAGTAAAGCGTTCGCTATGCTGAGAGATAGCGGTACCGAGATCAGCCCCGCAGCGGCTAGTTTTGTTGCCACTTACAATGCTGAGGCTCCCTCATTTATGAATACGCCGGCGTTCTCGATTATGCTACTGGCAGCACTGCTGGTTATAATCCTTCCAATCTGGGTACCTGTTAAAAAGTGAGTCTGCTGGTTACTTAAAAGGCGCCCCGGGGCGCCTTTTATCATAGTTGCCAGTACAGGCAAATTAGGTTAACAGTTGGGCAATGTCGAAGGTTTCCAGCATATCTACGCCACGGTCTAGAAGTTCTCGCCCCAATTCCTTGTTGCCCACCTCGTAGGTCACTAGCTTACAATTTTTAAGTTGCTGGGCGCTATCTCGATTGAAACCTGCTGGTACTAATTTATGGTCTACATAGATGTAATCCGGCCGCGCTCGAATCACTAATGGATGATCTAAGTCGGACCAGTTACGAAGAACGACTCCTACCAGAGGCCATTCGGCCTCGCGTGATGCCACTGCGAGCTGATAATCGAAACTCATAATGACTACTTGGTTCATTACCGGGGCCAGTATCGAAGACACAGATTCCGTGATAATTTCTCGACCGCAATGGGCGATGGACTCGTCTTTGAGTTCAACAAAGGCGGTAACCTTTGGGTGGTTCTGCAATATCTGCACCAGGGATTCCAATGGTGATATTGGTTCTTCAATAAAATGCTTACCATGTCGTGCAGGTTCATAGGCCGCATAACTGAGCAGTTGTGCTCTGGAGGTTTTGGCGATCTCTACATCAGCGCCACTGACACGCCTGAGGTTGGTGTCATGATAGATGATTGGCAGTTGGTCTAGGCTAAACTGTACATCTAACTCGATGAAACGAGCACCAGCGCCAATCGCTTTATTGAGCGACAGCACAGTGTTTTCCGGATACTTAGCCTGATAGCCACGATGGGCAACCAGCTGTTTTGAGTGGAACATTATTAACACCTGTCTTATTAGCTGATTCATTAGCGATTGGGCTAATGGTATCCTTGCGTCAATAAAATTTAAAGGACTTGAAGATGGCTTTAGTACTGTTTGAAATTCGTGACAATATCGCTCTATTAACGCTAAATAATCCCGACAAACGAAATATGCTCACTCTCGAGGTCTGCAGGCAGATTGTTGACTATGTTGCACAGGCTGAACAGGATCCCGATGTTAAGGCATTAATTGTAACTGGCGTGGGCAAGGCCTTTTGCGCGGGTGGGCAATTGAAAGATCTCACTCCTAATCAACCGGTACTGGAGGCTATATACAGTGGTTTTTTAAGTATCGCCAACTGCAGCTTACCCACCATAGGTGCTATTAATGGTCCAGCTGTGGGGGCGGGTTTTAACATGGCTGTGGGTTGTGATGTACGCATAGTTACTGAAAGTGCGAGGTTTGAGCCCCGTTTCTTCGGTCTCGGGTTACACCCTGGCGGAGGTAATACTTGGATGTTGCGGCAGCTAGCGAATTGGAACACAGCGGCGGGTATGCTGCTGTTTTCCCAGTCAGTCAGTGGCGTAGAGGCAGTTGAAAAGGGGCTGGCATGGAAATGTGTCGAGGCTGATAGTCTGGTTGCGGAAGCTATTGCGTTCACCGCACATATCCGTGATCTGCCCAAAGAACTATTACTGCGTACTAAACAAACCTTGCGAAAGGCCGGCGGTACCAATAGTCATAAAGAGATACTGGAGCTGGAAACCACTGAGCAGATCTGGTCGATAAATCAACCCTATGCGCGAGACTCTATTGCCGCCATGATGGCGAAAATCAGCAGTAAGCCATAAATTAAAGTGGATTCAGAGCTAGGCCAGACTTCGTTCTGCTGCGACAACGCACTGCAGGATCAGTGTGTTAATCGTCATGGGCCCAACACCGCCTGGTACTGGGGTATAGGCACTGGCTCGATCAAGTAAAGGTTCTAGCTCAATATCGCCGAGGCCGCCGGGGTGGTAACCGGCATCAACCACAACTGCGCCGTCTTTAATCCATTCGGCTTTAATAAACTCAGGTCGGCCCACAGCACCTACCAAAATATCTGCCTGCCTAATAAGGTCAGGTAGATTCTTGGTTCTCGAGTGACAAGTAGTCACTGTGGCATCGGCGTTTAATAGCATCAGAGACATTGGTTTGCCCAGAATAGGACTGCGGCCAACGACAACGGCGTGCTTGCCCGACAGTTCAATATTATAGGCTTCCAAAATGCGCATGATGCCCTGTGGTGTGGCAGAGCCAAAGGCCTCTTCACCCATGGCCATGCGACCAAAACCGAGACAGGTAACGCCGTCGACATCTTTTTCTAACGCGATAGCGTCAAAACAGGCCCGCTCATCAATCTGCGAGGGCACTGGGTGCTGAAGCAAAATCCCGTGGCAATCTGGGTTAGCATTTAATTGGTGAATTTTCTCCAATAACTGTGCAGTCGTAGTGTCTTCTCCCATCTCCACCTTGGTACTGTCCATACCAATGCGTTTGCAGGCATTTTGCTTCATTTTCACATAGGTCGCCGAGGCTGGGTCGCCACCGACTAAAATAGTGGCCAAAATAGGCGCTTGACCACCATTTTTTGCTTTCAGGGCGGCTACGCGCTCACTCAGGTCAGCCTCAGTTGTTGCAGAGAGTGACTTGCCATCAAGAATCAAAGCGGACATGTGAATACCTTTAAAAAGTTGAGAATTATTTCGGCCGACAACATAGGCAAGGAAAGGGATTAACGCAACCTTTTTTCGCTGATTTCACCAATAATAAGAAACTCTTATGTTAGTCATGTCGATAAAATACTCAAAGGGAAAGTGATAAAAGGGTCTCTGACTTTTCATGGTCACCTCCGTGGTTCAAAGTACCGTGCGTGTTGAGTTAACCAAGTTCGAGAGGTCATTAGCCCGCATAGATTTACGACCCGTAAAAGTGAATAGAATTGTTAGGCCAGATGTTCAGTGCATTTTTTACGTCCTAATTCCTATACTTATCAGGCTAGTGATAATTCTAAATAGCTTAGCTGGGGTTGAGCTTATTTTATTGGTCGCTCGGTATTACCTAGGTCTTGGCTGTGCTGTCTTATTAGAGGGCTTCCAGACTTTTGGGCTCACCGGGTTGGTCGATATTGCTGGCCTACCAGGCCTGACCATAGCCACCTTCATCGCGATACTATTTCAATGCGGTTGCTAAGGCTGACCATAATGCAATGTATACAATGATCGCGGCCACTATTAGGTCCACACACCATATTATCAGAGCATAACGGACTACTACGGATGGTCTGCTACCGCTCATATCTCATAGTTTTATCGAGACTCTTGTCTGGCCAGGGCGTTACGGGTCGGCGGGACCTGCATTGCTCGCGCTATTTCAGATTCTCTCGATGTGCTATTTCTTGCAAAGATGGACGACTAAGCTGTTTGCTTAGTAGGTAGGTCTAACCGTTAAAAGTAGCATGGTCACTGTAAGCGGAGCAAAAATGACATGGAGTTAAGGCTTCAATTGAGTCTGTAAAAGCAGTATAAACCGACGTTGCGGGAAAGAGCCTACGACTATATATGGGCTGGATTAATTTGAAAGTAAAAAATGGGGTGGACGACGGGGATTGAACCCGCGACCACCGGAATCACAATCCGGGGCTCTACCAACTGAGCTACGTCCACCATTGATACTCTTAACTAAGCGCTTGCAAAAAGGGCTCTACTGGAAACTGGTGCGCCCGGCAGGATTCGAACCTGCGACCCACGGCTTAGAAGGCCGTTGCTCTATCCAGCTGAGCTACGGGCGCATTTTACAAGCCGGAAAGTGGTCGGGGATGAGGGACCCTCAACAAATTTGACCTGAACCCCGCAAACCCACTAAAACCGGGCATATCATGCACTTGCAACTGTCTACACAGCTGTCTACAATGACTCGAAATCTGACAGGAGATCTCGAATGCGCGCATCATACCTAAAACGCCGTCACAATGTCTACTGGTTCCAACGGCGACCACCAAAAAAGCTCCACGACCAGCTGGGCAGTAAAACAATAAGCATCAACCTGCACACCACCGACTGGACCACCGCGCTCATCAAGCGCGACCAGATTCTCGGCGAGTGGGCCGGACTCTCTACTGATCAAAGTTCTTTTGACCGCTTTGAACAACAGCGCGCCTCACTCAACGGGATGGACCTGTCCGACAGTTTGCGGTTCGTCAACGAAAAGCTCATTGACGCCCTATCTGAAAGCAGGGCCCAAACTCAGAGCGAGGCAAGCGATGTCCTCCGTGATTTCACAGCTGAGGACCGCGCTGCTTTTTGGGCGTGGCGTAAGGCCACCAAGTCCGAGACACCGCCCGAGGAATATGCCTACTCGATCCGCGACGCACTGGCGGCAGTGATTCCACACAAGCGGGGAACGATCACCGACCTTCACCTCGACAAATACACCGTCGCCGTCGACCTGTTTATGGGTCCGGGTGTCGATGGCTCTCTCGAGGCAATCCGGAAGGGCGCAGTCGTTCGGTGGATCGACACACTGACCCAAAGCAACAGCACGAAAAACACCTACCTCAGCTGTCTCGGTTCTGTCTATCAGTACGCGCAGGACCGGGAGCTCATAAATGACCAGCTGGTGAATCCCTTCAAAGGAATCAAGCTCGGCAAGAAAGACACTAAGAGCTACAAGATGATGCCGCACGAGACGCTCAGGTCCATTCTGAGCCTATTAAAACCCAAAGATCACCTGCCAGCTGTCCTCGCTATAAACACCGGGATGCGCCTGTCTGAGGTGTTCAACGCGCAGCTGCAGATCCACGAGGGAATCCACTGTCTGGTCCTCGAGGAGAGCGCGAGCTATAAAGGAGCGAAGACCGAAGCCGGAAATCGAATTGTCCCAATACCCGACCACCTACTCGCCGACGTCCTCGAGCAGCAACCCGGATGGTCCGAGCACGGGGCCTATTCAAAACGATTCGGCAAAGCGAAGGCCAAAGTCATCAACTGTCGCCAGACCGTGTTTCATTCCCTCCGGGTGAGTTTTATCACAGAGGCCCAGCGAGCTGGATACACTGAGCAGCAGGTTGCGTGGCTGGTTGGCCATGAGGCCGGGAAGGGCGACGCGATGACAGGGAAGCTGTATTTTAAAGGGTACAGGCTGCAGCTCATGAAGGAGATCATCGAGGCCGCTGCCACTTTTAAGTCCAGCTAAATGTATAGAAAGTACGTTTTAGTGTACATATAAATGTAAACATGTACAAAACCCCTACCCTGAGATCGAAAGACCTCGGGGTTTTTTTTGTCTTGCTTAAACTACTCTATTAAAAAGCGCAACCTGCAAACCTTGAAATACATAGATTTTTTATAAGTATATTTACTTATCCCGCCTTGACAGAAATTTATTTTTTTGAAACCCCAAATCAGTCTGGATCTTGCCTAGACCGATGTTCAGTAACTTGCTAAGTTCGGCGCAAATTTCGAACCACAAAGCAACCACGAGGAGCTCCACCATGAACCAGAAAGCAATCAGCAATGAAATGCTGGAAAAGCAAATCCGATGGGAAAACCACCAAGTCGAGGAGGGTGTTGCCAAGTACCAGAAAGCAATGGCCGAGAAGTCCATGAACGGCACGACAGGTGGCCAGCGTTTAATCAGCAACGCATTGCCTCGGACCATCGCTGCAATCAATGAGGCGTACCTCGAGGTCGACGATTTAATGTTCAACAACACGCACGGCGGTGGTGTTGATAATTGGGTCTATATGATCGGGCTGGTCTCTGCTGAGCAGACCGCAGTGATCGCCCTAAATAAAGCCTTCGCTTTTTGCTCCGAGGGTTCATCTGACACCGTGTCAGGATTATCACGCAAACAGACCTCGATGCTGACCCGAAAGGCCGGGCTCAACCGATTAGCCAAAAGCATCGGGCAAGCTCTGCGCCAGCAACTGAAATTTGAAAACTGGAAAGCAAAGTCCAAAGCGGAATCGATTGGAGTTTTAAACGACAACGGGGACCAAGTCAAAAAGTCATACGCCGAGCTGTTAATTGCACGAGCAAAGGGTCAAATAAACAACCGCAAGCTGGCGCGCTGGGAAAAGAAATTCGACAACTACGCCAACATTGACTGGGGGACAGACGTCGTGAAGATTGGCTTCAAGATAATCGACATTCTGGTCGCAGCCAACCCGGGCCTATTTAACTATGAAACGAAAAGGGAGCTCGGGAAAACGCAGAGGTTTTTCTATTTGACCGAGGAGGCGTGGTCGGAATACCAGAGCTGTGAAGATTTTGCAGAGCTTCAGAGCCCGTACATGCTTCCGACGTTGATCGCTCCGGTCCCGTTTGCATATGTCGACGCAAAGGTTCGGGGAGGCTATCACCATATCGAGTCGCCATTATTCAGCAACCACCAAATGCAACACACCTCAGCTGATAAAACAGCGGCGTCGGAGCGATTCCTGAGCGCCGTCAATAATGTGCAGGCGACGATGTGGAAAATTAACCCGTTCATTTTGATGGTCGTCGACATGCTCTATGGGACCGGAGCGGAGGTCGGCGGTGTGACTCAGGCCTGCCATCAGGTGACCCCGGCGCTTAACTCTGACGCCTACGCCGCACTGAGTAAAAAAGAGCGCAGCGCATACCATTCAAAAAGAAAGGACGCCATCGAGAAGATCGCAAGCGCCCGGGGAAAGCATGGAGCATTCCGTCGAAAGATCGAGATAGCTCACAAAATGGCGCAGCACTCTGAATTTGCGTTTCCACATTTTGCAGATTTTCGCGGTCGCTTGTATCCGTACCCCAAGGAGCTCACGCCCCAAGGTGATCAGGTTGCAAAGGCTCTGCTCATGTTCGCCAAAGGAAAACAGCTCGGGACGTCTGGCCTCAAGTGGCTCAAGATTCACGCAGCCAACTGCTATGGCAAGGACAAAGAGACTCTCTTTAATCGGGAGCTGTGGGCAACTTTCAACCTCGACCTGATGATCCGTGTGGCTTCTGACCCGCTGACCAACGAGGAGTGGACAGCCGCTGCCGAGCCCCTGCTGTTTCTCGCCGCTGCCAAAGAGCTCGCCCGAGCTCATGAATCTGGGGACCCGACGACGTTCGTTTCACACATCCCGGTCGCCATCGATGGCACGACCAACGGAATGCAGATTTTGAGTATGTTGGGCAAAGATCAGGTCGGCGCTGAGGCGACCAATTGCACGGCCAAGGACGAGCGTTTTGACCTGTATGCGACGGTTGCTGCGTCGGTCCTATCGATCCTATCACGCGAGGCTGGAGGGTCTGAGATCGCCGCAGAGTGGCTCGAAAGGCTGCAGGATAACCCGGGCAAAAGTCGTGGACTGGTCAAACGTGCTGTGATGTGTGTCCCCTATGGTGTGACACCTCGAGGCATTGCCGAGCAGCTGGTCGGTGATAAGCACTGCAACGATTTTGAGTGCGCGAGTCGGGCGGATGCGAGCGTTTACATGACAGATTGCATCCTCGAGGCGATGACGTCGGTCAATGGAAAGGCCGTCGAGATTATGAGCTATTTCCAAAAAGTGAGCGGAATCATTGCCAAGGCTGAGCTGCCACTTTCATGGACGACCCCGATGGGGCTTCGAGTGACTCAGGCCTACAACAAAACGTCGAAGCGCGAGATCAAGACTGTCCTCGGTGATGTGATTCTGCACATGGAGGACCAGAAACTCGGGCTCGATGCGCGTCGACAGGCTCAATCGAGTGCCCCGAACATAATCCACAGCTTCGATGGGGCGCTGCTGCAGCTCACCGTTGAGAAAATGGCGAACCAAGGGCACACGGATTTTGCGATGATACACGACAGCTATGGAATGCACGCCAGCGCGATCGAGGACCTCAATGCAGCCCTGAGACTCTCAGCTCTGGAGATCTTTCAGGAGGACCAGATCCAAGCGTTCCACGAGCAAATGGTTGAGCTCAGCGGTCTGGACCTTCCAGAGCCACCAGCGCGTGGTGTGTACCGGATCGAGGAGATTGAAGAGGCTCCCTATTTTTTTAGTTGAAAAGTACAGTAACTTTGCATTATAAAGTTGTTGACAGGTCGCTGGGTGTGTGGTTTTATACACGCACATTCAGTGACTTACTAACCACCAAAAAGGCCTACACAATGTTGAACATTTACCAAATCGTAATCCTCGAAAACGAAATGGATCCACGCAACGCATGGGACTCTCCCAAATTTGTCGCGCAGCAGGAGACCTCGGTTTTCGGCGTCGATCATTTTGAAGACAAGCACGAGCAGTTTTATAACAAAGTTTGCGAGACCACTTTCACCGAACTTGAACAGGCCTTTCAAGGGATGAACATGTGGACAGATGAGAGCGAGGCAAAAATCACTAGACTTCGCCCGCTGCACTCACTGTCTGTCGGCGACATCGTACACAACACGGCCACTGGCACAGCTTACATGTGCGGTCGAACTGGATGGGGTCAGCTGTCAGCCGATCAAACTGCACGCATCACAGGGGCAGCAGCATGAAGTTCACAATCTATGAACAAACCAGAAGAAGACCAGCAAACGGCCCCAAAACCTCTGGGGGCTACAAAATGGGCCCGGATGAAGTACGGACCAAGATCTGCAAATGCAACAACCGCAGCGGTGACTGGGTGACTGGCTGTCGATCATGCGGTCGCCGCATTTCAGCATAAGGATCAGCAATGAAATACCAAACAAAGTCCCCGGTAATTCCCCGGGTAATTCTCGGCACGCTACTCGCGGGCCTTTATTTCTGGGCCAGCGAAATGGCCTTTCACGATTGCATTAATTTGGGAGTTTGCTAATGCACGGACAAAACCATGGCGGGAAGGGTTCCGCACAACGCACAGGCGATCGCGTCGCGTTCGCTAACAACTGGGACGCAATATTCGGCAGGAAGGGCGAACCGAAACCCGAGGGCCATTGTCCCCGATGTGACGTTTCTCGCTTCGACGGCGAGTTCTACAGCGTAGAACATCAGGACTCATATGACATCGGCGATCAGACAGTGTGGGAGAAGTCCTACATCAACCACTGCAACGAATGTGATGAGGAGCTCGACCCTAATGAATAAGATGACCGAGGCGCTGCTGCAGCTCGCCAGAGAGCTCAGGGACGTCGATGCGCAGCTGGACCTGCTGACCATCCGCAGCATCGAAGGGCAGGGCAGGGACGTTGCAGCTCAGTCTGCTCACCGGGATCTGGTCCGGGACCGTATGTTCCGACAGGCTGGTGAGTCGGGCGTCAATCTGCTACCTGTACGGACTTTTTTTTATTCCTAAATACAGTGACTTAATAATGCAAAGTTGTTGACAGGTCCCTCAATATCACTATAATGAGGGCCATACTACAGTGACTTACTAACCCCGGAGAGACAAAATGAGCAACCACCAAGCAGCAATAAGCAAAGACTCAGACGGCAGCTTTTATGCCCTAATCGTTCGCATCGAGAGAGATGGCTACAAAACAGTGATCCATCACTATAAAGGCCGCCACTTTAAGACTGAGGCTGCAGCAGTTCGCTCGACTTCAAACTACCTCGCAAAATTCTGCTAATCAACCAAACGGCCCTCCGGGGCCATCAGGAGACAACCATGCTACAGATAGACGACGAATTAAATGTATACCGCAACCAGCTGGACCGTGAGGCCATCGTGCTCGCTGTCTGGAAGCACAAGGCCCTCATCGAGTACACCATGCCAAACGGCACCAGCGCCCTCAATATCATCGCCAGCGACGACGTCCACGGCGAGGGCGACTACAGATCTGTGAGCTATTACGGCCTGACGCTGCGCTGGTTGAAGATTTTGGTCGACCAGTCTGTGGCGTGGGAAGGGCGCCCACAAAAAGGCAATCCGTGCCCCACACCTTTGGATGCTTTGAGCATCAAGGTCGGTGCAGCATGAGCATCCACGAGATCCGCATGGAGATGGTCCGATCGTTCTCAGATTTGGAGCTGAGAGACATGCTCGCTGACTTAATGCCTGACACTCCGATGCACGAAGCGTGCCTCACAGAGGCCCTGCGTCGCTGTAACTGATTACCCCTAGCAATCCCCCCCTTTGGCCCCTCGTGGGCCTTTTTTTTGCCTCGCTAAAACCCAGCCAGAATGCGGCCTGCAGCAATCGGTCACAAAACCCCGCCCTATAGAGGACCCCCCAGTCTCTAAGTCACTAAGACACACCCGATGTGTCAAGGAGCAATCATGAACAAACCAAGCAGCCCCCGAATGATGGACATGACGAATGCAGAGATCGACAGGAAGGCGAAGATCAGCACGGTTGATGAATATGTGCGCTCTTTGTCTAGGCCTAGAGCTGGACCCTATTGGGTCAGACCCGATGGGACCATCGAGATGGAGAAGCAATGAAGAAGTCGACGACGTCAGACCTGAGCTTGATACCCCCAGCCTTTGTGCTGCTGATGCTACTGAAGGCCCTGCTCTGCTAGTCACCTCCATCGACTACTACCACCAACCAAACCAAGGAGACAACCATCGTCACTATTAATGAGAAAGACTACGAGCTCGCGGACCTAGAACCTGAAGTTCAGTTTCTTATAGCCAGAGCCGACGACCTGACTGCGGAATTCAGAGCGTGCGAAATGAGGCTGAAAGAGATCAGCGCACTGCTCGACATCTATCAAAACACAGTCACCGAGCTCGTCGAAAAAGGTCCGTCCAAGGACTAACCAAACCGCAACAACCCCCAACCCAAAACCCAACCACTCAGACACCATTGAGGAGATTCTCTATGTCTACCAAAAAATCGCTGTATGTCAATTTCGCCACCACTGTTGGCACCGCTCATTTCGCATGGCTCAACAAGCCCGACACCGGGTCGGAATACTCAGACGGCAAATATAAAGTCACCGTCGCATTTCAAAAGGACGACCCAATGGTCGGAACGCTCAAGGCCACTATTAAAGACGCCGCGCAGCGCGAGTTCGGCGACAAGATCCCCCCAGGATTTCACAACCCGTTAAAAGACGGCGACGAATCTGGGAAAGAGCAGTATCTCGGAATGGTCTACATGACCATGAAGTCAGTCCGACAGCCCAGCATGGTCGACGCTAAGAACCAACCGCTCCCCGAGAACATCATCATCATGGGCGGCGACACCATTCGGGTGGCAGGTGCTGCCAAGGCTTACAACGGAGCCCAGAAAGGTGTCAGCTTTTATCTCGACATGGTCAAGCTAATCGCTAAGAACAACTCAGGTGGCACTGGTCCCGGCAACGCTGCCTCAGTGTTTGGCGAGGACGAAGGTTTCACCGCCGACGACGAGCCTGCAGCCCTCGAGGCCGAAGTCCCCAGCGGCAGCCCGATCGACATCGACGACCTATAGGTCCGGGATGTCTCAGGCTGTCAAAAAAGCAGTCGCCACAATGTTGAAAGCAATGCGAAGGCAGTCGGACGATGTCCGCTACTTCGCGATCCCGGTGGAGCCCCGGCCAGCGTCAAGGCCGAGGGTCACCAAGTGGGGGACCTATTTCGGGAAACCTTACACCGAGTTCCGTCAACTGGCGCAACCCTACGCAAACGCCTACCACGCGAGGCCACCCATCACGGGACCTGTCGCCATCCTGATCGAAACCGTCTGCACAAAACCCAAAAGCGGGAAGCTAAAACACCCCCGGGGAGATGTGGACAACTACGTCAAGGGCGTCATGGACGTCATGACCAAGTCGGGAACATTTTGGAATGACGACGTGCAGGTGGTCAGCCTCCACGCATTCAAGCGCTATTGCGACCCCCTAACCAATGAGGCCCCCGGGTCTCACGTCTATTTATACGAGGTCACAGAGAAACATTGAACAATCAAGATCACAGAGCTCCCAAGCACATCAGGGCGCTGGCCTACATGTTGGCCGTCGCCTCTTTTATCACCCTGAGCTCTACCTTTCACCAACTTATATGAACCAAAAAGGATTCCATCATGACACCACAAGATTCAAGCCTCGAGAACCACCTCCGTCGAATCGGCTCAATTACCGCAGTCGAAGCGGCGACCCTTTACAAGGTCAGATCGATCACCAGCAACATCCACAGACTGCGTCGCGCAGGCATGGAGATCGTGACGGATTTCAAGCGAGACATCACGGGGCAGAAGTACGCCCGGTATTTATTTAAAGGAGACAACGATGCTGGACTTCACTCATAAGCTGCGCCGGATTCTGGGCAGCCTGCTCATGGGCTTTGCGATTTTGGTCCTACTGATCGGCACTGCTGTTTTGTATGTCGGCGCATGGTTTGCAGGCTCACCGTTCAAAGTGTCGGTCGAGGACCTGTCGACTGAGGACCTCAAAAAATACTATCGCGAGCAAATGGATCGCGACAAGGAGGGCCCGTGACTGAGTCGATATTTGATCAAAGTTGCGAGGTCGAGGAGCTCTCTATTGATTACGTCAATTTTATCAAGCACCTCGAGGAGCTAAAGAACCCCGAGCGTCCAACGCTCTGGGAGTTTGCTATTTGGCGCAATCAGGAATTTGAAGCTCGCGACGAGTTCACAAACCCGATCCCCTCGATCCACTAAGTAAACACCGCGAACCCTCTCAGGGCTCCAAGCCCTTGGAGGGCTTCCCCATGTCTGACGCAAAACCGATCAGCTATGTCTACTGCATCACCAACCGCATCACTCACAAATTTTATGTCGGCAGCCATTGCGGCAATCAGCCTCACTATTTTGGTTCGGGCACTGCCCTCAGAAGGGCGATCAAAAAATATGGTCGCCACAACTTCTACAAAGAAATCCTGCACTACTGCGCCGACCACCAGATGGAAGAGGAGCGGCTGCTGCTGGCCCTCGATGCTGCCAGAAATCCGCAAATGTACAACCTGATCACCAGCGCACACGGCGGCACAGCCGGGCTCATTCACACCGAGGAAAGCAAACGACTGATGAGCGCAAAGCACAGCGGCGAGAACAATCCCAATTTCGGGCGAAAGAGATCCGCAGCCTGCCGAAAAAAGTCAGCCGACGCTCAACACCGACGCTGGGCCAAATATCGAAACCAAAAAGCAAACCGCCAAAACTAAGGAGGCACCAATGGAGACATCAACCGAATCACTATTTATCGAGCACAGCAGCTGCAGCTCATGCAACTCATCGGACGCGAACGCAATTTACTCAGACCACTCATTCTGTTTCGCGTGCGAGAAGCACATCAATCTCACCGATTCGGGTGAGCCGATTACACCAATCCAAACGGCTCAAAACACGACGACGTCGGGCGTCAACTTTATCAAAGGCGACTATCAGGCCCTGAGAAAGCGGGGCATCTCCGAGCAGACCTGTCGGGCCCTCGGGTATTCCGTCGGCGAGTATCAGGGCAAGCCGTGCCACATCGCCCCAATCACCGACAGCAAGGGTCGACTGGTTGCCCAAAAGCTCAGGCTGCCGGGCAAGGACTTCAGGGTCCTCGGCGACCTCAAGGCTGGCGGTCTGGTATTCCAAAACAAATGCAAATCATCCGGGAAGCGGCTGGTCATCACCGAGGGCGAGATCGATGCCCTCAGCTATGCAACGGTCGCCCCGGACTGGCCTGTCGTCAGTCTGCCAAACGGCTGCGCTGGTGGCGTCAAGGCTGTCAAGAAGTCCCTCGAGTTCTGCGAGGGCTTCGACGAGGTTGTCCTGCTGCTGGATTCTGATGAGCCGGGACGTGCTGCAGCCTTGGAAATCGCAGCGCTGCTGTCGCCGGGTAAATGCAAGATCGCCGAGCTGCCCCTCAAGGACGCCAACGAGATGCTGGTGGCCGGAAGGGTCTCGGACCTGAAGCACGCGGTCTACAACGCCAAGCTATTCAGTCCCGAGGGCATCGTCCAAGGGCATGAGCTAACCGTCGCGGATTTGCAAGCTGTCACCCCCAAAGGGTGCTCGATTCCATTCCCGCAGCTGCAGTCAATGATCCGAGGACTGCGCAAGCGGGAGCTGGTGATGGTCTGCGCCGGGTCCGGTATCGGAAAGTCTACATTCACCCGGGAGCTGGGCTACCACCTCGCAGTCGAGCACGGCCAGAAGGTTGGCTATGTGATGCTCGAGGAGAGTGTCGCCAAGACAGCGCAGGCAATGATCGCCATCGACAACAACGTGCCCCTCGGTGACCTCATGGAGGACCCCACGATCCTGACTCAGGACCAGTGGGACACCTCATTCGAAAAGGTCGTCAAGCCTTCGGCGTTTTACGACAGTTTCGGATCGTCCGAGATCGACAAACTCATGTCGAAAGTTCGCTATCTAGCTGTCGGGCTGGGCTGCGATTTCGTGGTCCTCGATCACGTCAGCATGGTCACGGCAGCGGGGCACGCAGACGAGCGGAAGAGCCTCGACGAATTAATGGTCAAGGCGCGGTCACTGGTGGAAAACACCGGGATCGGACTGATCGCCGTGTCGCACATCAAGCGCGGCTCCGGGGACAAGTCCTACAACGAGGGCGCACAGATTTCACTGACCAGCCTGAGAGGCTCCGCAGCTCTCGAGCAGCTGAGTGATGTCTGCATTGCTCTCGAGCGTGATCAGCAATCTGAGACGGAAGGCGATGTCGCCCAGATCCGGCTACTCAAAAACCGCCCATTCGGGCAAGTGGGACCAGCAGGCCACCTGATGTACGACGTCGCGACTGGCCGCCAGAAACACTACGACAAACAAGACGCACCACCCCAATCAGTCGACGGGTTTGACCCCTTCGACGACGTCCCCTTTTAAAACAAAACCAATGAGGAAACGCAACGCATGACACAAATGTCTGAATATCAAAAATATATCGCCCTGAGCCGGTACGCCCGATGGATACCTGCAGAGAATCGCAGGGAGTCATGGGATGAGACCGTTGACCGCTACATGGAGAACGTGGTCGCTGGGAAAGTCGACCAAGTAACATTCGACGAGCTGCGCACTGCCATCGTCACCCTAAATGTCATGCCCTCGATGCGCGGCCTAATGACTGCAGGCGACGCAATGGACCGGGACAACACCTGCGCCTATAACTGCAGCTATTTGCCTATCGATGACCCGAAGTCATTCGACGAGGCGATGTTCATCCTGCTATGCGGGACGGGCGTCGGCTTCAGTGTCGAGCGTCAATATGTCTCAAAGCTGCCGGACGTGCCGGACGCTATGTTTGAAAGCCAGAGCACCATCGTGGTCCGAGACTCCAAAGAGGGCTGGGCCAAGGCCTACCGTCAATTGATCTCTCTGCTCTATGCAGGCGAGGTGCCATTGTGGGACGTTTCGCAGGTTCGCCCGGCTGGCGCTAAGCTGAAGACATTCGGCGGCAGAGCGAGTGGCCCTGAGCCCCTCGAGGACCTGTTCCGATTCACCTGCGAGACATTCAAAGCAGCGGTCGGCACAAAGCTCACCTCGATCCAGTGTCACGACATCATGTGCAAAATTGGTGAGGTTGTTGTCTGCGGTGGGGTGCGTCGTTCTGCGATGATCTCCCTGTCGAACCTCAGTGATGATCGTATGCGTCACGCCAAGTCGGGCCAGTGGTACAACACGGACCCGCAGCGTGCTCTCGCAAACAATTCAGTCTGCTACACCGAAAAGCCAGACATGGAGACATTCCTGCGCGAATGGTCTGCACTGGTTGAGTCTAAATCTGGAGAGCGTGGTCTATTCAGTCGCCCGGCATCTCAAAAGCAGGCAGCCAAGAATGGACGCCGGGACGCAAATCGAGACTTCGGGACCAACCCCTGCAGCGAGATAATCCTCAGACCATATCAGTTCTGTAATCTCACCGAGGTCGTGGCACGTCCAGACGACACCCGTGGGACTCTCGCCGAAAAGGTCAGGCTCGCAGCAATACTGGGCACCATCCAGTCGACGCTGGTCTATTTCCCCTATCTCCGAAAGTGCTGGACCGACAACACCGCTGAGGAGCGGCTGCTCGGTGTGTCACTGACTGGGATCATGGACAACCGGGCGATCAGTCTCGGTGCCAATGCTGAGTCTATTCTCGAGGAGCTGAAGGAGGTGGCCATCGACACCAACAAGGTGTGGGCCTATGAGTTCGGGATTCCCGTGTCTGCGGCGATTACCGCCGTGAAACCGAGCGGCACTGTCAGCCAACTGGTCGACAGCTCGTCAGGTATCCACACGCGGCATTCGGACTATTACATCCGGACCGTGCGTGGTGACAACAAGGACCCACTCACTCAGTTCCTCGCTGCCAGCGGTATCCCCAACGAGCCCTGCGCGATGGGCGGCACGACCACCGTGTTCAGTTTCCCCACCAAAGCACCGGAGGGAGCAGTCACGAGGGACGACGTCGATGCAATCAAACAGCTGGAGATCTGGCTGATGTATCAGCGCCACTGGTGTGAGCACAAACCCTCAGTGACCATCACGGTCCGCAATGACGAATGGATGAAAGTCGGCGCGTGGGTGTTTGAGCACTTCGATGAGATGTCGGGCGTGTCATTCCTGCCTCACTCTGATCACAGCTACAAACAAGCGCCATATCAAGAATGCACTCAGGAAGTCTATGAGACCGCATTGGCAAAAATGCCGACAGGGATCGACTGGACCGGACTCCAAGAGTTCGAAATGGAAGACACCACGACCAGCAGCCAGACCCTCGCATGCACAGGCAGCGTCTGCGAGATGGTCGACATCGGCAGCTGACCACTGAAGGGCCCTCCGGGGCCCTTTTTTACCATTACGAAACCGCCCAAAACTGGAGGCACCATGAAGACATTAATATTTGACCTAGAGACAGACGGTTTCGTCGACACCATGACCACGATCTGGTCCTGCGGTATCGGCTGCCCGGTCACCGGAGAGGTGACAACGTACACCGACTATTCGGACGATTACCCCTCGCTGGCCGAAGGCCTGCAGCGGCTCAAAGATGCCGACAGGGTAGTTGCACACAATCTCATCGGGTTTGATTTCTGGGCACTGCGGAAACTGCACCCGGACGTCATCACGCTCAATAAATGCTGGGACACATTAATCGTCAGCCAGCTGCTGGACCCTGAGCGTCGCTCACACGCGATCAAATCATTCGGGGCCGAGTACGGCGCACCGAAGGGCGACTTCAAAAATTTCCTGATGGAGCCTGAGCCCGACAAAACACGGGCCGAGGTGTTTAAAGAGATGTTCGATTATTGTGAGATCGACGTCGAGATCAATATCCGGATCTACCGGGAGCTGCAGAAACAGCTCAAGGCCGATCTGGTCCACAACAAAATCGACTGGCGACAGGCCATCGATCTCGAGCACAAAACCTGCTGGTGTCTATCGCTGCAGAGTGCTCACGGGTTTCGACTGGACCTCGATGCTGCCAGAGATCTCGAGGGCAAGCTCCGAGAGGAGTCAATCATGCTCGAGCGTGATCTGCAGGACACGTTCCCGCCGAAGTACATCCCGGCCAAAGGCAACTGGACGCACGAGGAGCATCGCTGGGCCAACATTGAAACAACGACACCCAAGGTCGGCAACAAGACTCGGGGGATTGTCGCGGGCGCACCCTACACCAAAATTGCGCTGCAGGTATTCAATGCCGGGTCGAGGCTGCAGATCGTTTATCGATTATCGAGCAAGTACCAAAAATGGAAACCCAGCAAGTTCACCCCCAGCGGCATGGCTCAGATCGATGAGTCGGTCCTGAAGAACATGCGGGTCCCCGAGGCCACGCCGCTGAGTCGTTATTTCACGGTGACCAAGAGCCTCTCGCAGCTCGCCGATGGCAAGAACGGTTGGCTCAAGCTCGAGAAGGATGGACGGGTTCATGGCCGGGTCAAATCGGTTGGCTGTCGGACTCACAGGATGTCGCATTTTTATCCGAACATGGCTCAGGTCGAGAAGAAGGACATTCGGATGCGACAGGTCTGGGTGCCGGACCACGGTCACAAGCTGGTCGGCTGTGATGCCTCCGGGCTCGAACTGCGAATGCTGGCCTCATTTCTTGCAATCTGGGACGGTGGCAGCTATGCCGAGGCGGTCATCCACGGGAACAACGCGGAGGGCACTGATGCGCACTCAAGGACCCAAAGACTCGCCGGGCTCTATGACAGAAACAGCGCGAAATCTCTGATCTACGCCTATTTGTATGGTGCAGGAAATCTCAAGCTCGCCGAGATATTGTCAGACGATGCGAAAAGAGCAGGGCAATCCCCCAAGGCAATCAACCACAAGAACGGGAAGGTCGTCCGGGACAAATTGCTCAGAGGTATCACCGGGCTCGAGAACATCATCGCTGTCAGTCAGGAACGGGACAAACGGCAGAAGTGGCTCAAGGGTCTGGACGGTCGCAAGATAGCAACCAACGGACAGCACTCCGCTCTCAATACTCTGCTGCAGGGTGCTGGTGCCGTCGTAATGAAGCAGGCGCTCGTGGAGTTCCATTTCAACGTCCTGCCTGCTCTCGGTCTGGTCGATGCTGACCACATGCCTGTCGGCTGGAATTACGTCGCCAACGTCCACGATGAGGTCCAAATGACTGCACATCCGGACATCGCCGAAACCCTCGGCAGCTCATTCTCAAAAGCAATCGAAATGGCGGGAGTCACTCTGAAGCTCAGGTGCCCACTCGCTGGCGAACATATGGTCGGAAGCTCATGGGCTGACACTCACTAGGAGACAAAAATGGAACCAATCGACAAAGTGGCGCTGCTCGACGCAGACGTCATCAATTATGTTGCGAGCTCATCAGCACAGCGGGATTTTGGTGGTGAGATCTGGACCGACATCAGCTCTGCAATTGCCGACGCTGAGGAACAAATTGAGAAGGAAATGCGACAGGCTGGCTGCAACTCGGTCATCCTGATCTACTCACCAAAAACATCAACCAACTGGCGCAAGCTGGTCATGCCTGCCTACAAAATGAATCGTAAAGCAAAGCCGAAGCCTGTTTGTTATGGGGAGCTTCGCACAGCACTCGAGGCACGTTATGACCACATATCCATCGACTGGCTCGAGGGCGACGATCTGTTTCATATGTTACATCGAAAGATCCCGAACAGTGTGATCGTGTCTATCGACAAGGACATGTACACGCTCCCGGATGCTGAATATCTTCGGCCCCATGTCATGGCGTGGCCCCAGTACACCACCGAGTCTGACGCCAATCATTTCTGGCTCACTCAGGTTCTCGTGGGCGACAGCACGGATGGCTACAAAGGCCTGATGGGCTGCGGTCCCAAAGGTGCGCACGCGCTGCTCAAGGACTATTGGGTCGGTGGGTATTTTGATTTTGAGGAAGCATGGGGCGCTGTTGTGGCAGCCTACAAAGCAAAAGGACAAACCAACTACCTCGAGCAGGCGCAGATGGCTCGTATTCTCCGCGAGGGCGATTACGACAGCCTGAACAGAGCCATCCGGCTCTTCAACCCGGACGAGGAACAGTGGTTGTACCTCCCGGACGTCTGATCGGTCACACAAACCCTCCCTATAGAAGGAGGAATCGATTTTACATGTTGCAACCACGTCGATGTCCTAAGTGACTGCCACGGAACCTAATTCGGAGCCTGTATTCCACAGAGAACCCCGCTACACCCAACCTTCGCCGAATAGGCCAGACTTGCATGGAGTCTGACCGACTTTATACAAAAGCAGCCCGAGACCTCAAAGCCTCGGGCTTTTTTTCAGTCAGAATCTGAGGAGATTACATTGACACAAATAATCGCACTTACTGGACCAGCAGGTTCAGGAAAAGACATCACAGCTGCAAAAATGATGTCGCAAATTGAGCATCGCAATCCAGACGCACAGATCCGAATATTATCATTCGCTGACCCGATAAAAGCAGCCGTCGCAATGATATTGGACTGCGATGTTTCTGATTTTGAACAACGTACATTTAAAGAATCAAATCTCAGCGAATCTCACGATCTGCTGGCCAGCCCTCGCCAAATGATGCAACTGCTCGGCGACGAATGGGGACGCCAATTGATAGACCCAGAAATCTGGATCAAACTGGCTCTGAACAAGCTCAACGAGTTCAAGCAGGATTCTATTGATTTTGTGTTTATCACCGATCTCAGATATGACAACGAGCAGCAGTTTGTGCTCAATAATGGTGGCAGTGTCATTGGTATTGATAGAGAAGCAGCTGCCCCCATCTCAGAGCATGCCTCTGAGGCAGGTCTCTCACGTCCTGCCTGCTATAAGATAAACAACAACGGCAGCCTCAACGATCTATGTTTGCAGTCCCTAGAGATCGTCAAGATCTTACAGCCTGTTGTGGTGCCTCGTTCGCTCAACGACGTCACCCCTGCAGAGTGGGACCGGGCGGCCAGTAATGCCTAGAGCAGCCCCTGCTGCATGTAGCACCCCTATGTGTGCAGGTAAGGCAATCAAGGGCACCAGATGCCCCGACTGTACACAGGAGGCCAAGACCGCCTACAGCCAGACAGAGGAACGTCAGGCCCTCAACAAGTTCTATCAGGGCAAGGTGTGGCGCTCAATCAGTAAGGCCTACCGCAGGCGCTACCCTGTATGCGCCCACTGTGTGGCTGCAGGCAGGGCCACCCCTGCCGACATGGTGGATCACATCATCCCGGTGCGTGTGCAGTGGGAGCTGAGGCACGACTCGAAAAACCTGCAGGCTCTATGCCACCCGTGCCACAACGCCAAGACCGCCAAGGACAGACGCCATAGGAGCTAGTGTGCTGCGTTCTATGCAGATCTATAGTTGACGTCGACGATTACACACAAAAATATAGCGTCCAGCAGGCGGCCTCTCAGGGGACTCTGAGGGGAGGGGGGGTGGTCCAATACCTGACGGCTGGCCCTCTGGGCAGCGCCGCCCAGTCGATCTCTTTTAATGTCAGTATGTGATCATTTTTTGATCAGCCCAAAAATCATGATAAATCATGAAATATTCCAAATTTTCCCCGAGTCCGTCAGGACTTACCCGACAGAGGGCAAATCTGTGAAAGACTCCGATCATCAGCAATGTGGGACCAGAGACAGCCCATAAACCTGAGAGCCTTGGAGCTCAGCGCATCGCGCTCACACAGAGTTTGCAACAATCGCGAGTTTGCGGATCTCGCACAGCCTAGACCTCCTCACTAGGTGCCGGACCGTCTCCCCGGCTAAAACCGCCCTAATTTAGCCAACGCTGAGGAGCATAAAATGGCAGGACGTAAACGAAAGCCCGAGGCACTCAAAAAACTCGAGGGAACATTCAGGAAGGACCGGGCGCAGGACAGCGTCACCGTCCCGGCAGGAATACCCACCAAACCAGCATGGACAGACCATGATCCAATCGCGTCGGCGCTCTACGACCAAGTCGCGGCCCACTGCTACAGCATGGGCGTCGGGACCGAGGTTGATTCCATCGGCTTCGCGTTACTGTCGGACCAGCTGTCGATGTATCTCAGGCTGAGAGCCGTCGTGAACAGCGAGGGCCTAATGGTCCAAAGCGAAGGCTCTCAGGGACAAACAAAAAACAGACCTCACCCGGCACTAGCGCAGATGAATATCAGCTACTCAAACATCGTGAAAATGATGGGCGAATATGGACTCACCGCATCTGCACGGACGAAAGTCGACGCAACAAAACCGATCGAGATAGATTCCTTTGACTCGTTTCTCGCCGGGTAAATTCCATATTACACAGTTGTTAAATTCCATATTACACAGTTGTTGACAGGTCCCCTTAGTTCACCTAATATGTGCGCATATTCAGTAACTTACTAACCCAGAGCAACAACATGAAAACAGCAGCCGACAGAATCGCACAAGTCAAGTCAGCCATTGATGCAGGATTTACCTCTAAGTCGGGTAAAAAGGACGCTATGTTTACACTGAGCAACGCCTTCGACACTATTAAGCAGGAAGCGAAGCAGGCCGTATACGCCCAAGTTGCTGCCACAGGTGTTGAGGTGGTGGGTTCATTTGAAAATGGTTTAAAACAGTTGCACCACTTTAAGCCTGTCCACGCCGACTTCTACCTCGCTTTCGCAGGTACTGAGCAGTCGGTGGCCACCCTTCACGAGATCCTAGACATACGCGACCAGATCAAGGCCTCCGAGATTGGCATCAAGCCTAAGACCGAAGAGCAGCTCGCTGCCGAGTTAGAGGCTGTAGTAGCTACAGCGGTTAAGGACAACGGCTTCCGCACTAACAACTTCGTTACCAACAACTGGGTCGGCTGTCAGAACGAATTAGGCACCCAGTGGGTACGGATCGACTGGTACCTACAAGGCTACCGCACAGCTTTTCACGAGTGCATGGGTGTTATCAGCGAAGACCTAAAAGTCTGGAAATTTAAAGGTCAGCCCCACATGAAAGGCTGGAGCTGCGACCAGATCAGCGAATTCTACAGCAACTAATTACCAAACGGCCCTCCGGGGCCTTACGCCTTCCCCAAGAGCCGCACATGTTGCGGTTTTTTCGTTTTAAAAATAAAGGATCAAACATGAAAAAGCCAATAGTTTATCAGTGGTGCGAAACCGCCCGGCGCTATGTCGCCCCAGCACCTGCTGCACCTAAAAAGCCAGAGCCTGAGCGCAAGCCAGCCAAACCAGCCGGGAAATAAAGTGAGAGGATTATGCTGCTAGAAATTCAGGCTGCAAATGCGGCTTTTGCAATTATCTCGAAAGCAATTTCAAATGGCAAAGAGCTGCACGATGTCGCCAAGGACGCGCAGACATATTTTGACAACAAGTCCAGCATTAGCAAAAAAGCCAACAAAAACGGCGGCAAAAGCGAGCTCGAAGCCTTCATGGCTTTGGAAAAGCTACGGGAGCAGGAAGCGCATTTAAAACAGGTCTTTATTTATGCGGGCCGCCCCGGACTCTATGACGACTGGCTTCAATATCAAGCGAAAGCCAAAAGGGCACGCCAAGAGGCCGAGCGTCTCCGTGCCCAAAAGTCTGCAGCGATTAAGCGACGGATTTTATATTTTTTCACAGCACTCTGCACCGTGCTGGTCGCCGTTCCCGTCGTCACTTTTCTCGGCTATATCGTCATTAATTTAATTATCTAAAGATCGACCCAAGCACAAGGAGACAGCCATGCTGCAACATGATTCGTCGGGCTGGGCCTATGCGGAACGTGTTGTATCTGGTGAACAACCAGCAGCGCAGCCGCTCGTCCATGCCTGCACCCGCGCCGTTGAGGATCGACGCAAACACAAAAACAAAGACTCCCAATTTTACTACGACGGCGAAGCCGCAAACCGGGTGATTAAATTTTTCGGATTCCTGAAACACCTCAAGGGTCCACTGGCTGGAAAGCCTCTCGCGATTGCCGACTGGCAGATCTTTATTATCACGCAGCTCTATGGCTGGATGAGAACGTCCGACGGATACCGAAGATTCCGGACCGCTTATATCGAGGTCCCGCGAAAGTCTGGGAAATCAACATTCTGCTCAGGCCTCGCGCTCTACGGTCTGATTGCCGATCGAGAATCTGCTGCCGAAATATACTCAGCAGCGACGACCCGTGATCAGAGTCGTATCGTCCACGGTGATGCTCAGGCGATGGTCAAAAAATCGCCAGATCTACTGCAGCACCTCAAGGTCCACAGATCCGCAATTCTTCACGATGCCTCCGGGTCAAAATTCGAACCCCTGTCGTCAGATGCTGGATCTCTGGAAGGCCGGAACCCTAGTTTCTCAGTGGTCGACGAATTACACGTCCACAAGAGCTCCGAGATCTGGGACGTGTTGAACGTGGCCAGTGGTGCAAGAGCCCAGCCGATAATTTTTGCAATCACAACTGCAGGGACCAATCGCGAGGGCATTTGCTACGAGCTGCGCGAATACTGCGTGAAAGTCCTCGACCCGTCTCTCGATGTTCATGACGACACATTTTTCGCGTCGATCTGGACCATCGATGCCGACGATGACTGGACAGACCCCGAGGTCTGGAAAAAAGCAAATCCATCCTATGGGATCAGCGTGTTCCCGGACGATCTCGAGAGAATGGCTCTGCAGGCTAAAGAGTCGCCAACCGCTGAAACCAATTTTCGGACAAAACGACTGAATCAATGGATGTCGAGCTCAGCTGCATGGATCACGTCGCATGACTGGGAGCAGTCCAAAGGCGAGCGGCCACCGATCAGTCACTTCAAGGGTAAACCCTGCTACATAGGTCTGGACCTTGCGTCGGTTTCTGACTTTGCCTCGATGGCCATTATTTTCGTCGAGGACGGCAAGCTATACCCATATCTCCAGCACTATCTACCGGAGGACACCGTGGCAAACGCCACCGGGTTCATCGGCAACAAATATCGTGAGTGGACAGACGCCGGACACATTACAACGACCGAGGGCAACATCACAGATCTCAGTTATATCGAAGAGGATGTGTTGAAAGCTATGGGAACTTATAACGTGCGCGAAATTGCATATGACGCCTATGGCGCAACACAACTATCCGCCTCCCTAATTGAAAAGGGGGCCCCGATGGTCAAGTTCGCGCAGGGAATCATGTCAATGTCAGATCCCTCAAAAGAGCTCGAGAAGGCCGTCAAGGGCCGCAATATTATTCACGGTGGTGATCCAGTTCTGTCTTGGATGATCAGCAATTGCGTTCTGTTTATCGACCCGAACGACAATATCAAAATAAAAAAGGACAGCGACAAAAACAAGATCGACGGCGTCATCGCTCTGGTGATGGCTCTGGGCAGGCTCAAGGTAAACGGAGGCCTGCAGCTAGATGTTTATCGATCTCGAGGGATTCGCACCTTATAACGACTACAGGAGGCCGTGATGGCTTTATTTAACTGGCGCAAAGAGAAAGCCGCGCCAATATCACTACCGTTTAACAGTTCGGCCCTGTCGGACTTTTTTGGCAGTGTTTCAGGAGCCACAAGATCGGTGACCAATGAGCAGGCAATGCGCATGAATACCGTTTACAGCTGCGTGAAGGTCCTCTCTGACACGATGGCGACGCTGCCGTGTCATCTCTACCGGGACACACCAGCAGGACGGGAGGCGCACATCTCCGCGCCGCTTTATACCCTAATGATGAGCAGCCCCAACGACTACCAGACTGGCTCTGAGTTTTTCAGCTATGTCATGGTAAATCTCTGCCTGTCGGGCAACTTCTATGGCTACATAAACCGCACGAGCTCCGGGAAGGTCGTCGAGATTCTACCGCTGAAGACTGAGAACGTATCGGTCCAGCAGGACTCGAAATATAACGTCGTTTATGTCGTCACCTTCGACAATGGCGATCAAGACGTGATGAGCCCTGACCAGATCCTGCACATCCGGGGCATGTCCCTCGATGGTGTGACAGGCGTCTCACCTATCCAATACAACGCCAACACAATTGGCGCTGGGATCGATGCCCGGGACTACGCGGCCAACGTATTCACAAACGACGCAACGCCTCGAGGTGTTCTCCACACTGACGGCATTCTCGACGATGACTCATTTGAAAACATCAAAGCCAGCTGGAACGCCAGCCACGGTGGTGTCGGTAATTCGCACAAAGTCGCCATCTTGGAGCAAGGTCTGAAGTTCTCACCTGTATCGATGACGCCTGACCAAGTGCAGCTGCTGGACTCTCGGAAATACACTCGATCTGAGATCTGCGCAATGTTCCGGGTGCCGCCTCACATGATTGGCGATCTGGACCGAGCCACCTTCTCAAACATCGAGCATCAGGATCTCGCATTCTACAAAGCAACGATGCTCCCCTATCTGATGCTGATCGAGGCCCGGCTTAATAAGGCCCTTTTAAATGTGGCCACGCAGTGCTTTAAATTTGACGTCTCCAACCTGCTGCGCACGGACATGACCACCCGGGTGGCTACCTACAACACCTTGATCACAGCGGGCGTGATGTCACCAAACGAAGCACGCACCGAGCTCGGCTACAACCCGAGAGACGGCGGCGATGAGTTTGTCACCCAGTCCAACAATTTACAGTTCGGAGAAGAGCCCGACGATCAACCACAGGAACAAGTTGATGACAGTTAAAAAAATGGTAATAGCATTTGATCACAAGTCATTTGCTCTCGATGAATCAGACGAGCGAAAGTTCTCAGGATATGCGAACACGTTCGATCATCAGGACCGTGCCGGGGACATTACCCAGCGCGGCGCATTCATTAAGTCCATCGCCAACCACTCGGCAGCCGGGACCAAAGTCAAAATGCTCGCTCACCATGACACCACTCGACCCATCGGGGTCTGGACGTCGATGCGCGAGGACGACAAGGGTCTCTATGTTGAGGGTCGTTTGACCAAAGGCGTGCGCGATGCCGATGAGGCCTATGCACTATTAAAGGACGGAGCACTCGATGCGATGTCCATCGGATACCGGGTTGTGCGCGAAGAGTACGACCGGAAATCCGGCGCAAATTTACTTCATGAAATAGACCTTCATGAAATATCTCTGGTAGCAATACCGGCAAACCAAGAGTCTGTCGTGACCGCCGTAAAATCGGACCACGACATTCGATCGCTAGAGAAGGCCCTGCGTGATGCAGGTGTTTCTCGAAAGGACGCCAAGGCCATTCTGGCCAAAGGTTTCTCCGCGATGGACGAGGCGCGTGATGCTCCAGAAATCGACTCAAAATCTACAGACGAAGACGCTCAATTCGAGCTGAAGCGGATGTTACAAATCATAAATGGGAAATAAAATGACCGACCAAATCGAAAACGTGATCGCCGAGGATGTAAGTCTGAAGCAAGTTGCAGACGCATTGGAAGCAAAGACAGTGGCAACTGACGCCCTGATCGACTCAAAGGTATCAACTGAAGCACTCGACCAAGTCAAAGCCGACTCCGAAGCTCAGATCAAATCTCTGAATGACAAAGTGGAAGCGCTCGAAGCAAAAGCCGACCGCCCAGCACTCAAAACCTCATCAATTAAGGAATCCAACACAATGGACAACAAAGACATGCTTGCGACATTCGCTCGCAAAGGCGTCGAAGGACTTCGCGCAAAAGCTGCTGACGTACAAATCTCAGTAGACGCACAAGGTGGATTCGCTCTGCCAACTGAAGTGGCCAGCAACATTATCCAGCTGCAGCACGAGTCAAGCCCGATTCGTCAGCTAGTTGGCGGCATCTCCACTTCAACAACTGACTACAGCCAGCTGGTTTCTATCGGTGGTTCTGCTTCTGGTTGGGTCGGTGAGACTGCAGCACGTCCGAACACTGGCAGCCCCGAGCTCGCCAAGATCTCTGCAGTATTTGGTGAGGTATACGCATCTCCCAAAGCATACCAGCACGTCCTTGAAGATTCATTCTTCAACGTCGAAGCATGGTTGGCGGGTGAGGTTGCTCGTGAATTCTCTGAGCAAGAGAACAGCGCATTCTTGAACGGCAACGGCACCAACAAGCCTGTCGGAATCCTGAATGGTCTGGACACAACTGCAGCATACATCGCAGGCGATGCGACTCGTGACTTTGGCAAGTATCAGGTCATCAAATCAGGTCAGGCGTCCTCTTTGGGTGCTACTTCTGACGCTGTGATCAACTTGCTGCGCTCAGTAGTTTTGAACACCAAAACTGGCTATCTTGGCAACGCCAAGTGGATGATGAGCCGCGCTACTCACAACGTGCTGGTCGATCTAAAGACCACCGACGGTGAATACTTCCTACAGCGTGACATCACTGAGGCTGCTGCTGGTCGCATTTTCGGATACGAGATTGTGATCAACGAAGATATGGCCGAGATCGGTGCTGGCAACATGCCTATCGTGTTTGGCGACTTCGCTGCTGGCTATCAGGTTGTGGACCGTGTTGGCGTTTCTATGCTGCGCGACCCATACAGCGCCCACGGTGCAATCAGCTTCTACACTCGCAAGCGTGTTGGCTCAATGTTATTGAACACCGAAGCTCTGAAAGTAGTTGCAATCGCAGCTTAATTTTAGACGCTCAAAATTGGTCGACCCTTCGGGGTCGGCCTCTTATTAAGCATAAGACCCGCAGCCGGGCAGCTCTCTACCGAATCACAAAAATTATGGAGGCCCACATGGCCACTTTCGACAACATTGCGTCGTCGTTCAATGGGGTGCAGACAACATTCGCCCTCGCCGTCGGTGGGTCCCCCTACGCCTTCCCAGTACAACGCACACTCGATATTTCAGTCGGCGGGGTGCTCAACTATGAGGGAACGGACTACACGATCGCAGGAAGCGACATTATTTTCAATGTCCCCCCACTAAGCGGCAACACGTTCGCAGGGGAGATCAGTGATCTCGACGTCCAATACACCAGCATCATCAACACGCCTCAAATTGCGAATGGTGAGACTATCTCAACACAGGGTCAGACCGTTTTCAACCTGACCGGGGTCAGCGGCACGCCGTTCAATATTCACGTTTATTTAAACGGTGTGAAGTTGGCAGGCGCAGACTATAGCGCCCAATATTTAGGCAACGCCAACACCCTCAAAATTACACTCACCGCAAGCGCTACCGCAGGTGATGTGCTGTCACTTTCAACCTCGCATCAGGGCGGCAGTTCGGCAGCCCTCAGCTCTGGCGAAATAGTTGACAGCAATCTGGTTTTGTATATGACAGATGGCACAAATGTGACCATCGATGTCTCATCTTTAATCTAACAAACAAGGCCCACAAATTATGTCAAAAGCAAGACAAATTGCCGATCTATTGGCAGACCTAGACAACGTCGCCACCTCTGGGCAGTACGCAGATCTAGCAGGAAACCCGACAACTGTTTCCACATTTACAAACGACAGTGGCTATATAACTAGCGCCGCGCTGCCGACTAATGTGTCGCAGCTGACTAACGACAGCAGCTACGCAACCACCACGCAGGTGGCAACGGCTGTCTCCGATCTAATTGACAGCTCCCCAGCGGCACTGGATACACTGAATGAGCTGGCCGCAGCGCTCGGCGACGACGCAGACTTTGCAGCAAGCACTGCAACGGCGATCGGGCTAAAAGCCAATCAGACACAAGTCAACACAATCTCTGGCACACAATCAACGCAGGGCGGTCGAATCACCACTCTCGAAGCCAATTTCAGAATGACAGCCGAGCACACAGCCACGGCTGGACAAACTCAGATGGCCATCGCCAACCTCACAGCAGCTCCCACCGATTTGGAGGTGTTCATGAATGGCATCCGACTCGCGTCATCAGATTTCAGCAGTGCATATGCTGGCGGGACATCAACCGTCACATTAAACGAAGCCGCAGTCGTCGGTGATGTGTTTGAACTGGTTGCGTGGAAAATTTAATTTAGCAGGTGCAAATAGTGCCTCGAATAATAGGGAATAATTATGAGTAAAGCACGCGACTATGCGGATTTACGCAA
This sequence comes from SAR92 clade bacterium H921, assembly GCA_025153755.1. Lineage (GTDB taxonomy): Bacteria > Pseudomonadota > Gammaproteobacteria > Pseudomonadales > Porticoccaceae > HTCC2207. The sequence goes on along the minus strand of JAOALD010000003.1, from coordinate 283,990 downwards.
CGACCTCGACGATGCTGCTTTCAGTGGTAACTATTCAGACCTAGTGGGCACGCCTACGATTCCGAGTGCAGTATCGCAGCTGACGAATGACAGTGGATATTTAACAGAGGGAGCCACAGGTCCACAAGGACCGCAAGGACCTGCTGGCTCGTCCTCAACCGTTGCAGGACCACAAGGACCTGCAGGTGCTGATGGTTCTACTGGCAGCCAAGGCCCACAAGGTCCACAAGGTGCTACAGGTGCCGCAGGAGCTGATGGTGATGATGGCGCTACTGGTCCACAAGGCAACACTGGAGCCACTGGCCCACAAGGTGCTACAGGTGCCGCAGGTGCTGATGGTGACGATGGCGCTACTGGTCCACAAGGCAACACTGGAGCCACTGGCCCACAAGGTGCTACAGGTGCCGCAGGTGCTGCTGGTGACGATGGCGCTACTGGTCCACAAGGCAACACTGGAGCCACTGGCCCACAAGGTGCTACAGGTGCTACAGGTGCTACAGGTGCTACAGGTGCTACAGGTGCCGCAGGTGCTGATGGTGACGATGGCGCTACTGGTCCACAAGGCAACACTGGAGCCGCTGGTCCCCAAGGTGCTACAGGTGCCGCAGGTGCTGATGGTGACGATGGCGCTACTGGTCCCCAAGGTAACACGGGAGCAACCGGGCCCACCGGCAGCCAAGGCCCTCAAGGCCCACAAGGAAACACAGGGCCCCAAGGTGCCACCGGAGCTGCAGCCCCAGTTCTACACTCAGTGGTTACATCCATTCCGACAAGTGGCTCCGGCTACCCGGTAGGACACATCTGGTATGTTGTATGACTTTAAGAGTTCGCACAAGTTCAGGCCTTGCTGAGGCCAATCAAATTGTGGTCAAGGCAGCAGCGGGCACATTACGGGCGGTGAATAACATCATCGTCTGGAATGGCTCGTCGCTAAACACTGCGTGGTCCGCTATCTATGACACAAGCCGGGCAACGACGACGGCCTTCACGACTGCATTTAATACAGCATTCGGCACGACGTATGCTACGTCGCGATCTACCACTACAGCCTTCAACACGTCGAGGTTGACTGTTTCGACATTTGCAACACAGCGCGAAACGACCTCAGCGTTCAACACCGCCCGGACAACTGTCTCGACGTTCAACACCTCGATCGACACAGTGACAGCTTTCAACACGGCACGGGATACTGTGAGCACATGGAACACAGCCAGATCGACGACGACAGGTTTCAACACCTCTCGATCTACTGTTTCAACATTCAACACCGCTCACACAACTGTCACGGGTTACAACACACAGCTCGCGACAACGACGACTTTCAACACGTCGCAGTCGACTGTCACCGCGTTTAATACAGCGCACGCCACGGGCACATCCAAGGCGACGACGACTGCATTCAACACCACGACCAGCTTCAACACTGCAACTGGAACGGCGCACAGCACGACCACCACGTTCGGAACTAGCCGGGCTACGGGAACAAGCCGCAGCACAACGACGGCGTACAATAGCGTTTTTGCAACGAGCCGAGCCACGGGCACAGCACGTTCAACGACTACAACATTCGCCACAGCGCACGCCACAGGAACCTCACGGGTGACGACGACGACCTATGGCACCTCGAGGGCGACAGGAACAAGCCGCAGCACCACGACAACCTTCGGAACAAACCGCGCAACCGGAACATCACGGGCGACGACGACGGCCTACACAACCACCTATGGAACGAGTAAGGCGACGGGGACCTCTCGGGCGACGACGACGGCCTACACAACCACCTATGGAACGAGTAAGGCTACAGGGACCTCTCGGGCGACGACGACGGCCTACACAACCACCTATGGAACGAGTAAGGCGACGGGGACCTCTCGGGCGACGACGACGGCCTACACAACCACCTATGGAACGAGTAAGGCTACAGGGACCTCTCGGGCGACGACGACGGCCTACACAACCACCTATGGAACGAGTAAGGCGACGGGGACCTCTCGGGCGACGACGACGGCCTACACAACCACCTATGGAACGAGTAGGGCGACGGGAACCTCAAGAGGAACGTCTCGCAGCACCACGACGTCCTATAACACAGGGGTTACGACCTCTCGCGCCACATACTGGTCGGGAGCAACTCAAAAGAGTACGACCACAACTTTCGGCACGACGCATGCGTACACCGGATGGTTTGCGACCACTGTCGGAATTGTCCTAGACAATAATGGGTGGTCAGTTTCGAGCACCGGGGCTGCCTTTATTAATTGGCCCTACGACGTAAGCATCGCCACCGGATTATCGCCGTCTGCAACAACACACGAGGTAGGTGGTTATTTTTACCAGCGTGGCGCATTAATTGGGACCTTTGACTTCAAGGGTGTTCTAAACCACAGGTATCAAATACGACGCCGAGTTTCTGGCACTTATAACACCTCTCGAACTACGACAACTGCGGGCAGCACAGGTGGTGGCTATATAACATCATGGACGACACTGCGCGGAACCTCGAAGGCAACAACGACAGCGTGGACCACGTCGTTCAACACCACGACCAGCTTCAACACGTCGCATGGCACGTCGAAGGCTACGACAACGTCGTTTAACACGACTACAGGCTTCAACACGTCGCATGTCACTTCGAAGGCTACGACAACGTCGTTCAACACCACGACCAGCTTCAACACGTCGCATGTCACTTCGAAGGCTACGACAACGTCGTTCAACACCACGACCAGCTTCAACACGTCGCATGTCACGTCGAAAGCTACGACAACGTCGTTCAACACCACGACCGGCTTCAACACGTCGCATGTCACTTCGAAGGCTACGACAACGTCGTTCAACACCACGACCAGCTTCAACACGTCGCATGTCACTTCGAAGGCTACGACAACGTCGTTCAACACCACGACCAGCTTCAACACGTCGCATGTCACGTCGAAAGCTACGACAACGTCGTTCAACACTATCACTGGATTCAACACGGCCAGAGCCACGACAACGTCGTTCAACACCACTACTGGATTCAACACGACCAGAGCCACGACTACACTGTTCAGCACTTCGACCGTATATAACACGGCCAAGGGTACGACGACGGCTTATAACACGACAACGACGTTTGACACGTTCATCCCTACAGCTCGTGCAACGACGACGGGTTTCACCACGACGACGGGCTTCAATACGTCACGAGCAACGGTGACAGCGTACAACACCAATAAGGTGACCAGCAGGGCCACAGGTACGTCACGAGCGACGACAACAGCGTTCGCCACGACCACGACCTATGGAACCAGCCGGGCCACCAATTCGGTATGGGCAACAAGTCGCAGCACGACCAGCGTTTTCGGAACGTCGCACAATACGGCCACGACCTACGCAACAACGGTTACCACCGCCACTGTGTTTGGAACCGCTAGAGCAACAGTCACCACGTTTGCAACCAATCAAACAACGAGCACCACGTTCGGGACCAGTCGTTCGACAAACTCTGTATTCGCTACAAGCCTCGACACTTCCACAATATTTGGGACCAGCACACTCACAGACACTGTGTTTAATACTTCGCTGGATACTTCCACAATATTTGGGACCACCAACGCCACAGCCACAATATTCAACACCAGCAACACAACCAACCGCACAACCTCTCAAGGTACAGCTCGCACAACGAGCTCCGTCGTTTATGAGAGGGTCACCGGGACAGCTGTGGACACTGAGGTCGGATCGGCTGGCGCTGACAATGCACGTTACTGGGACGGATCACAATGGACGGAGACATAGCACTGATGACCACTAAACTCGAGAACACTCTCGAGATAATAATGGACCACTTTCACGATACTGATCAGCGTATTGAGGAGCTGGAAAACCAGATTGAGGAGTTAAAAAATGGCACTAAAACCGATGTCGACAAACGAGTCTCTCGGGAATAAAACGACGCACTTTTTTAAAACTGGATCACTGCTACGAAACCCAGACGACGCGCTCGTCGCCGTTCGGGCCCTGCTACCAAAAGAGGGTCCGAACAGCACGCGGGTTGAATACGACCTCTGGTATGACATGGCAGACCCGGACCGTGTCCACGGGTATATGTACACCGACGCGATGGGGAAGTTCGTTTATCTACGGGTAGGCGATGTGTCCCGCACGCACGCAATAATGGAAAAGGCCGCCACAAGTCCGATCAGCGACGAGGGGCGGGCTATTCTTACCGATTTAAAAAACACCTCGACAGACAAATACAAGCTGAGAAAGGCTCGAGCAAAACACGATTTTGTTTTGTTTTTGGCTGGAGCAAACATTCTCAACAAGGCTGTCGACTGGGAAAAGATTGAGGCCTGCGTGATTCAAGGGGCCAAAATAAAATGCCACCCGCTGAGCTCACGAGATCTGGTCGCTCTGCTTCACAAGCGATATGGCCGGGACAATGTCCTCGACAAAAATCTATCGGGCTATGATCTACTGGAAACCGCCAGCCAAATTGGCTGCGCTGAAAATTCCGAGATGGGACTGATTGGGATTGCAAAAGGTAAGACCCTGCACGACATTGGGTGTGGCAACAAGCAGCTCACATACAGCGCGATTTATACCGCTATCTGTAACAGCCCGCACGCTCAACGTGATGCACTGCTGCGGATTTTGTCCACAAAATGGAGCGGACTGATCCCGGCACATACAACAAACCCGCAGGAATACGTCGACCAATTTTTTGCAGAATATGGAGATCTGGAACATGTTAAACCTAAATCTCCTAATCATTGACACGCCATTCACGGCAATCACTGAGGCCTCAATTAAAAAAAACATGCCGGGCAAGGGCTACACGATCGTCGGTCTGAATGGTGGGATCATACGCACAGCACTGGAGGAGTGTGACAACGAGCTCACACTGGTTGTGATGGGTGGTGTCATTCTTGAACTGGGACCGGGCGACATCCCGCCGCTGCAAAAGCTCTCAGAGTTTCATATTTGCGCGGCACGTTCTCAGGTCTATTCGGACCACCCGACACTGTCTCGATTTTATAGCTACACCGAGAGCCCCTGCAATCAGGGTCAGGTTGATCTCGGCATTTTCATCATCAATCCAAAGTTGTGGACCACGATCCCGGACAGAGACGCCGGAGCATTGCGCGACAAAAAACTGATGAAGATGCCCCGCTATATGAACCACAAAACCGACACCCTCGTCAGTAGTTGTCTCAGTCCATATGAGGCCCTGAAGTACGGGATGCTCGGTTATATGGCGTCGGCTTTCAATTATCTGGACATTCTGCAAAAAGGCAGCGCCACAACGATTGAGGGCTATGCCTACAGGCTCGACAAGCTCGCAGAATATTCTGACGACCCAGAAATAAAAATCCTGGCACTAAAGCCGAGCATAACCAAACTACGACAACGGCTTTCAATAGCCCGAGGGTTCACAGATGAATGGTGTCATTTTAAGTAAACCGGAAACACCTCCAGTCGACATCGTCGACACATTGATTCAGGCCTGCAAAGGAAAACTGGCAGAGCAGCTGCTATTGACTCGCACGCCAGATTTGGACGGATTTGGTTGCACTGCAATTGAGGAAAAGGACGGATTTACTAGCATAGAAAGTTATGTGAAGGCCGTACTCGCAGGCATGTGCACAGACCATTATTTAACAACAACAGCCGAAGGTCGGCCAATGGCAATCCTCAGCGGCGCATTAGACAAGGACGGCACATTCACAGTGCTCGTCTCCCTTTATAACACCGACGACAATGGCTCTACTGCATATGTCTACGAGCCAGACTTTATTGACGAGGCTCTTATTTCGCAGTATGTAGAGCTCGGATGTTTGCGGTGGTTGTGTGGTGCGAATAGACCGCAGGACCTACCGCCATACCTATTGGAGCAAGGTTTTGTGGACGTCAGTCAGGATGAGGATGACTTCAGAGTCTTACACGGCCCATTCGGCTGGTAAGGTAACCAACGAAAGGACAAACAATGTCACAAGTACAATTAAACAGGTCGGGTGTCGTCGGACACGTCCCGGCAACCCTGCTCTCCGGAGCGATGTTCTACAACTCAGCCGACGCAAAGTTGTATATCGGAGACATCAGCAACACTCCGACCCTAGTAAGTGACAATCCTCTCGTAATCGCTGCACAGATCGCAACCCTGCAGGCTGAAAGCCGTGAGACTACAGTCTCAGAAACTGCGCCAACAGCAGCGCTGCAGGGAGACCTGTGGTTTGATCTTTCAACGTCCCAATTAAAGTTCTACACGACAGAATGGGTCCAAGCAAACACAGTGCCCACTCCGATCCAAGGGATTCTCGGGGAATACCCTGTCACCACTGATGATTTTTTGAGCCACATTGTCTATTCCACCACGGATGTCGCTGAGCTGAATCAGATGACAATCATGATTGAGGCAGCAACAAATTTTGCTGAGAGATATACAGGGCGAATGTTCATCAGCCGCAGCGTGACTCAGTTTTTTGACAGGTTCCCGCCATCAACAAAAAGCACAAAGCTGCCTATCATTTTGAAAGGAGGGATCAGTGGGAGCGTCACGTCTATCGATTATCTGGATAGCCTGTTTGCATCTCATACTCTACCAGCTGACAAATACAGGGTCCTCGAACGTAATGGCCGCACCCAGATTTATCCGGCACTCGGTAAGGAATGGCCCGTCGATGTCGCCAACGAAGTGGACTCCCTCAGTGTCACTTACATTGTAGGAACAGCAGCTCCAGCAGTACCCGGCGCAATCAAAATGGCCATCCTATTGATCGCAGCAAGTATGTGGGAAAACCGCGAAAATGAGATCGTCGGGAATAATATCAAGGCCCTGAAACCAGTGATCGCTGCAAAGGATCTCCTCCATCCATACAAGTTGAGGTGATGACATGCGAGCTGGAAAATTAAACAACAAGGCTGAGATATTCATCCCCGCCACAGCGCAAAACTCATTCGGAGAAGTTGAGAGCACATTCGTGTGCCTCGGTGTGTTTGCCTGCAGCGCCACGACGAAACCGCGCAGAGAGAGCACCACTGACGAGTCCTCAGTCTCAAAGACAGAATTCGACCTTCGGTTCAGATATTACGCAGCGCTGGCCAGTCTCCCCCGGTCCGCTTATATCATCCTCAATGGTCTCACACTCGAGATCAACTCTGTGGCTAACGTCCAATTAAACAACCGCGAGATCCAGATGATCTGCGAGGAGCGATCATGATTGATATTGACCTGCGGGCGCATCTCCTCGCCGATACAGCAATCAGCTCAACTGTCGCGGGTGTTTACGCCCTCCGGCTACCGCAGGACACAACCAGCAGCGCGATCGTTTATGAGATCGGTGCCGGACACAGTGCTCCTCAAATTGGGTCGATGGAAACAGTCATCAGACACACGGTGACGCTGTTCGCGTATAGCCCCAGCTATCAGACGCTGAGGGTTCTATCCGAGAACATCACCAATCTTTTAAACGGCATGACGGGACCAATGGGGTCCACCAGTGTCACCGGGTCTCAAATCGACTCGTCGATCAACACATATGAAGAAGAGCTTCAGCTCTATCGAAATATAATTAATTTAACCATTTATTCCAACTAAGGGTAAAACCATGAGCAATATCGCATCTCCTTTTCACGGTCTAGCTACCGAACTCCACATGCTGGCAGCCGCTGACACAGCTCTCGACGCCTCCACCAAAGTTGCCGAGGTTTCCTCAGTCGGTACGCTGGAGCTATCTGCAAACATTATCGAGTACAACAAGTATGGCTCAGACTACAAGCAAAAGCTGGTCGGTCAAAAAGACTCTGGCACATTGTCTCTGACGATCAACTGGGTCGCTGGTGAAGCAAGCCACACCGCTCTAAAAACAAAATACGACAGCGGCGCCTCGCAGATTTTCGCAATCAAATGGGTGTCCGGATCTGAGAATGCCAAGGCAACTTTTACTGGCTACATTTCAGGCTATTCAATCGACACACCCGTCGAAGATGTCGTTTCTGCAAACATCGAGATCGCCATCGACGGCTCTGTCGCCTTCGCCCTCGACACTGTTTAACCACTAAAAATAAAAGTCCACCTCCGGGTGGGCTTCTATTTATTTTTAATATTTGGAGACAAAAATGCTAGATAGAAAATCAATATTTAAAGCCGTCGACCTCGACATTCAAAACGTGCCCGTCCCGGAATGGGGCGGCGACATTTGCATCCGAGGCCTAACAGCTCGAGAGCGTGATCATTTCGAGGCATCAATCGGCCAGTCGGCCAACCTTGAAAACCTTCGAGCTCGGCTGGTGGTCCTGTCAATATGCGATGAGACTGGGGAGCGTGTATTCAAAGACAGCGACGCGACAGAGCTCGGCAAGAAAAACGCAATGGTCGTCAATCGTCTGTTCGATATATGTCGGAACATGTCCGGAATGTCGGACGCTGACGTCAAGGAACTCGAAAAAAACTGAAACGAGACCCGACCCGCAGGTTCAAATTTAGACTTGCGGGCCACCTCGGGATGACCGTCCGGGAAATGGAAAACAGGTTGTCCTCTCAGGAACTTGCTGAGTGGATGGCCTACTGGTCCATTGAACCCTTCGGAGCCGCCCGAGATGATTACAGGGCAGGGCTATTGGCTGCAACTGTGGCCAACTGCGCTGGCAGCAAGAAAGCTCTCCAACCGACTGACTTCATTCACATCTATTCCCAAACAAAACAAATGAGCTACATCGACCGCAGGCAGCAGCAGGCGAGCCAGATGGCTATGTTTAAAAATCTATCGGAGCAGACCAATGGCAAGACCTAAGATGTTGACCGTCAAGGTCAGCGGTCTGAAAGAGCTCGAGCAGGCACTCAACGCGCTCGACCACGACCTCCACAAGAAAGCGCTCAAGACCGCAGGCAAGGAAGCCATGCGCCCAGTTTATACCCGGGTGCTGAACAACGTGGTCGTCGGTGAGACCGGGGGCCTGAAGTCCACAATCAAACTCACCTCGACCAGTGACGTCCGGACGCTGCGCAAGATCAGCAAAAAGGCCGCAATGGTCGCCCGGGTTTCAGCAGGTACGACAAAAAGGCGCGACGGCCTAACAGGTCACCAAGCCCTCAACATCGAGTATGGACTGCACGGCAAGCGAACGATGGCCGCACAGCCATTCATGCGCCCAGCTATCCAAGGCAAAGAGAAGGTCGTATTCATGCACTTCCGTCGATTGCTCGGCGTCCACATCGAAAAAACTGCGCGGACCCAGATGAAACGAAACCGCAGAAACTCTAAAACCCTATAAGGTAAAAACAATGGCCACAATCAGCAGACTCTCTGTTGATTTGGTTGCAAACAGTGCAAGATTTCGCAAGGACCTCGAGCGAGCCTCGAAGTCTGCGGACAAGTCGTTCGGCTCCATGATGAAAAGCGCAAAAAAGGCAACCGCTGCATTTGCTGCAGTCGGTGTCGCAGCGGGCGCCATATTTATCAAATCAGCCAAGACATACGCGAATTTTACTGAAGCACTGCAGGACGTAAAGGCAAAGACGGGCGCGACCACGAAAGAGATCAACGCGCTCTCACAGTCCATGCGTGCTGCTGCAAAAGCAACCAAGTTCACAGCAACACAGACCGCCGAGGCGGGAACCTTTTTGGCTCAGGCCGGATTGAACATCACCGAAATTAATGCAGCATTGCGACCCACACTCAACCTCGCAGCTGCGACAAAAACCTCCGTCCAAAATACCGCCGATTTCATGACCAACATCATGAAGGGCATGGGCATGAGCACAGACGATCTGCAGCGTGCTGCTGACGTTCTCGCTGTAACAACTGCCAAATCGAACACAAACCTCACGGACCTCGCGACAGCTATGTCAGACGCTGCGCCATCCGCTCGCGCCTTTGGTATGTCTATAGAGCAGACAGCCTCGCTGCTGGGCGCTATGGCCAACGCAGGCATAAAAGGATCGAAGGCAGGCATCTCGCTGCGAGCCACGTTCGCATCGTTATCGTCGACAGGCAGTCTGACTGAGAAAATGCTGGCCGAATCAACCGGGCAGATGACAACGCAAACAAAAGCTCTGCGCAAACTAGGCGTCCACACCCGGACCGCTGAGGGTAAGATTCGCAACCTTGTTGAAATCCTGAAGGACCTGAAGGCCGCAGGCGGCAATGAAGAGGACATGATCGCGATCTTCGGTCGACGCGCTGGCTCCTCGATGATGCAGTTCATGAACGAGGGACTCCTCGGTGCTGACCAGCTCAAGCAAAAGCTGGACCAAGCCCGATTTGCTGCCGAGCGCATGGCTGCCACCCAGATGGACAGTCTTAATGGCGACCTGCTGCTGTTTAATTCTCAGCTAGAAGAGCTGCAGATGATAGTCGCCGAGAACGGTATCAATGACCTGTTTCGATCGATGACGCAGACTGCCACGAGTTTCATGAAGGCAATCGAACCGATCCTTCGATTCATGGCCCCAGCATTTGATGAGCTCGCAATCGTATTAATGACGATCGGCGGTGCCATTGTTATTGGCGGCATTGTCGCCCTGACATCGGCCATGATGGGACTCACTCTCGCAATGTTAGCAAACCCCATCACTTGGATCGTTCTTGGCCTCGCCGCATTAGCCGTCGGCATTTATAAGGTCGTTCAAAACATCGACGAGCTCATGGTGGGCTGGCGCAATCTGGTTGGCTCCACAATGAACGCGCTGAGAAATATGGCGGGTCATGTTGAAGTGTTCGCCCAGAACACCACCGACTCCATCGCCAAGATGTGGCTCAAAATGAAAATCGGGGCTGACAAGTTCCGGGTGAAAGTTATCGAGATTTTGAATGATCTGATCAGAGAGTCTCTGGAAAAGGTCAATGCTCTGCTTGAAATCTACAACAAGATCCCATTCCTCGACGACTCCACACCGATCGAGTTCACGATCGACACGTCAGGCGCCATCTTAAAAATCAAGACGATGCAGGCCGAGCTCGATGCACTGGAGCAAAAAGCCAACACGTTCACAGATTCTATTTTTGTTCCCGAGGTGTTCACCCCGGGAGAAGAAGAGGAGGGAGGCATCGGTGGAATGGGTGACGGCGCTGGTGGTCTCGCGGGCACTGGGTTGCCTGAAGACTTCACGCCAGAGCAGCTGGCCAACATGCAGACCGCAGCCGAAGGGATGCGCGGCGCCTTCGAGAGCATGGTCAAACCTATCTCCAACGTGTTCTCCTCGATCGTCAAGGGCACAACCTCAGTCACTGACGGCTTAAAAGAGATCGGGACCATGATCCTCGACAAGGTGATCAGTTCGTTTGTCGAAATGGGTGTCAGCTATCTGGTCCAGCTGGCTCTGATGAAAGCAATGGAAATGGCTGGAATCGCAACCAGTATCGCAACGACTGTCGCTGCAGGAACGACGATGGCGGCCGCAATGGCTCCGGCTGCTGCAATGGCATCGCTCGCGTCATTTGGTGCAAACTCCATCCCAGCGTCCGCAGGTATTATTGCCACGACAGCAGTCGCCAAAGGAGCGGCCCTCGCGCAGTTTCATGATGGCATTGACAACGTACCACGAACGGGCACCTATTTGCTCGAGTCTGGTGAGCGTGTGGTCGATAAGCGCCTGAACAAAGACATGTCGCAATTCTTGGCAAACCAAAACAGCAGCAGCAACAACGTCACCAACAATCCGACGCTCAACTTCAACGTGAATGGCGCAGACGCCGACAGCGTCGAGGCAATGCTGCGAAATAATCGCGGACAATTTGAAGGCATGATTCGAGAAATTTACAACGAATCAGCACAAAACTCTCCGTTTTAAACAGCTGCAACTATTTGGCCCGCTTTAGGAGTTCTAAATTGCACACCTCCCTACTAATAACAGCTAACTATTTAACCATAATGGAACACCAACACACTCACACAGGCTGGGGTACTACGTCACATTTGCTGACCCCTTGCGTCTTACCGCTACTCATAGAGAGTGGCAGCAGGGAGCTCCTCGATTATGGTGCAGGAAAGGGCACATTAAAGAATGCCCCAGAACTGCAGGGGTACACCGTGCATGAGTATGACCCTGCCATTTCTAAAATAAGTATGACGCCCGACCCCTGCGACTTTGTTGTCTGTCTGGATGTACTCGAGCACATCGAGCCTGAGTGTTTGCGCAATGTCATGGAAGACCTGAAACGCGTCGTCATACAGCACGGCTATCTTGTCGTGTCGCTGGTCCCTGCCTTCACAACATTAAGCGATGGCAGGAATGCTCACATAATGTTGCGAGAAGCTCCATGGTGGCGAGACTTTATAGGTCAATATTTTAAGATCGACAGCTTCAAACTCTATGGACTTAAAAGTGGGTCTAAATACCCATGGGCAGACGGTCTCTATCCCTATGCCAACGTCCATATAACCATCAGTCCTCGAGATACTTAATATCAAAAACGAGGGGCCCTCCGGGGCCCCATACCCTAAACAAGGAGCACACAATGCCTGCACCATTACTCCCAATCTATCCCGACCCGGTCTCCTTCAGAATCACATCCAAAGTGAAAACTCTCAGCTCGGAGTCGCTGTCGGGAAAGATCCTAACACGCAAAATCGGAGGCCAGAGATTCGAGGCGACTTTGGTTTATCCACCGATGACCCGGACGCAGTTTGCGCCGATCCACGCATTTTTAATGGAGCAAGCCGGGATGTCCGGGTTGTTTTATATCAAGATCCCAGTATTCGGAACGGCTGCCGGGGGTGTCGGTGAATATTACACCTATGACACACACACCAAAGTCTACATGTGCGCGAGTGATGGTGGCGACTATCCACCAAAGCTGGTGGCAGGTGGCACACCCGAGATTGACCCGGTCTATATGCGGGTGAGTTTAAAAAGCGACATCCAGTCGATCGAATATGGCCGGGACGGTCTGGTCCGATTTGAGGTTGATGTGATGGAGCGGCTCTGATGCAGACATTCTCGACAGCGTTTCTCAACGCGCTCAATGCCGACCATTTTGAATACGCATTTCTGGTGGACCTGCCAGTCGGTCAGCACTACACCAACCACGGCTATGACCTGACCGTCGGCACTTCCACCTACCTCTCGAATGGATTGCTGGTCAAATTTGCAAACATCGACCAGACCCAAGAGCTCAACCTCGCAACGTACAGCCTCGAGCTGAGCAACGTCACGAACACTCTGGCCAAGGCCTACGCCGCAGGAAACTATCGCGGACTGAGCGCAGTCATCAAGCTGGCCGTTTTGGTTGATGGAGTTATTCAGGGTGATCCCGTTATTTTATACAAAGGAACGCTCGACAGTTTCAGCGTCCGAGAGAACGGACGTTCCTCGAATCTAACAATCAAACTCACGAGCCACTGGGCGAGCTTCAATCAAATGTCCGGGCGATACAGCTCAGACAGGTTGCAGCAGGATCTCTATGCTGGCGACCGTTTTTTCAAATACGCCCACGACGAAATGAGCAACATCGGCTGGGGTAAAAAATAAGGAATCACCATGATCATTGGATGGGTAATTGCGGCAGTAGTTGCCGTCGTCGTCGGTGCTGCTGCGATGATGAAGAAAATGCAGGCAAAGATGCAGGGCAAGCAGGGCGGGATGATGATCGCCAAAGAGGGCGGGTCGAATCCAATCAAAATGGTCTACGGAAAACGCCGCATCGGCACGGACAACGCATGGAAAGGAGTCTCCAATTATCCGATGGCCCAGTCATCGGGATGGGATTCTGCGTATATTCACTTTAGGGAAAGTCAGCTCGGAACTAGCAAAAAAAAGGTTTTCCTGCATAGACTCGACGTCTGGTGTCAGGGTCCAGTCCACTCGATTGGCAACTACAAAATCGACGGCGACAAAACCAGTCACACTCGCTTTGCAAATGGGTCAAAGGCGTGGGCCCGTATCCTCACAAACCACGGGAACCCCAACCAAACGATGTTCTCAGCATTGAGCGCGCAGACCTCGGATGTGGATGCAAGCATGAAAGGCGAGGGCCTTGCATGGAGCTGGTCGCGCTTTTATTACCACGATGAGAAACCAGAGTATCAAGGCGAGCCGAATGTCACTGCTGAGGTCCAAGGACTGAAAGTCTGGGACCCTCGCACGCACCTCAATGATCCGACGGTCAAGTCGTGGTCAGACAACCCTGCGCTGTGTTTGCTCGATTACCTTCTGGCCGACTATGGCAGAGAGCTCGCGCTGGCAGATATTGATATTTCGTCATTTATCGCAGCGGCAAATTCATGTGACACGAGTGTCAGCCTCCCAGATGCTCCAGTCGCCACAGAATCGGAAACGATTTATGTGCAGATATTGGGCCAAATGGTTGAGGTGCCACCGGGCGGGTTATATCCCGACTATAGAGTGGGGCAGCCATCGGGCAATCGTAAACGCTACACCACAAACCTCGTCCTCGAATCCGACAACTCAACGATCGACAACAGCGCCGAGATTCTGAAGACAATGAAAGGCTCACTCCCTTTCGTCAATGGTAAATACAAGCTGCTAATGGAGGAAGAGGGCACGTCGGTGATGACCTTCAACGACGACAACATCCTCGGAGGTGTCAACCTCGGATGGGCTGATCGCTCGAAAAGAACAAACCGGGTGACTGTAAAGTTCCCGAACGAAAATAAAGGCTATCAGGACGACACTGTCAGCTGGCCAGCAGCACACAGTGCTCTGCATGTTGCCTACAAGGCCGCCGACAACGATGAGGATCTACACTCGGAGTTTGAGCTGATAGGTGTCACCGACTTTTATCAAGCGCGTGACATGGCTGAGTTTGCGGTCCGCGAATCTCGGTCACAAGAATATGTGACTTTTAAAACGCAGCCGCAGGCGATGGCTTTGGAATGCGGTGATGTCATAACAGTGTCAAATGATGCGCTCGATATTGTCAACAAACTCTACCGGGTTCGCGAGACCTCAATGAATGCTGACCTCACTGTCACAGTGAAGGCGCAGATCTATGACGCGACGATTTATCCGTGGAGTGTGGGCGACGAGGCCGCTGAGGCCGTGACCCTGAACATGACTCCCAGCCTTTTCGATCAGCCTGCTGTGATGCAAAACGTCACCGCATCGACAGCCACTCTGCTAAACGATGACGGAACGGCTCTCACGGAAGCGACTGTGACATGGGATGAAATTGAAACCGGAACCTCCGCGATCGATTACGTTGAAATCGGCTACAAATTAAACGCCGAGACTGTCTATGTCTGGGCAATACTTCCAGCGGAATCACTGTCGCACACAATCACCGGGCTGCAGGATGTGCAGCTGTACAACATAGCAGCACGCTATCGCAACACGGTCGGCAAGTTCTCGGATGTAGTGGTGGTCAATATTGGCACGCTAACAGCCGGGACAAATCTCGACGCCGCAGCAGTGGCCGCTCAAGCAGCAGCAGACGCAGCCGCTGTTGTTGCTGCTCAGGCTGTGACTGATGCAGCTGCTGCCGCTGCCGCTGTCGCCGCGCTGGACTTTTCATCGTATCTCGAAGCCACTGATCTGCCGGACCTCACAGGCTTCATCACACAAGCTGAAGCAAACGCCGCGCAGGCTGCTGCTGAAACCTATGCAGACGCACTCGACACAAACCTGAAGTCCTCACTCGCTGTGAGCACAGCTGTCGATGCAAATTCTACAGTGATTGATGGCTCCCGGGTAACCACGGGAACCATTGAGGCTGCGCGTGTTTCAATTTCAGGCCTTAATATCTCAGAGCTCGAAAACGACAGTGAGTTCGCCACCGGGACCGAAGTGGCCACGGCAGTCAGTGGGATTGACTTGTCAGGGTATGTCGCAAACGGAGATCTCGCGGGCTACGTCACAACAGTGCAGGGCGCGGCATTGCAGTCAGCTGCTGAACTATATGCCGATGGTCTCACGACAAACCTGCAGACAGCTGCGGATGTTACAGCCGCAATCGAAGCTGACACAACGGTCATTGATGGCGCCCGAATTACCACGGGCACCATTTTGGCTGCACGAATCAGCATCTCAGGACTCGATGCCTCAGAGCTCAATAATGATGCGTTCGCTGTCCCGGCTGATATTCCTGACATTTCTGGGCTCGCATCGACGGCTGATGTCACAGCTGCACAGGCAGCAGCGCAGACCTACGCCGACGGTCTAACCACTGGGCTGCAAACAGCTGCGCAAGTCACTGCAGCACTCGAAGCCGACACCACGGTGATCGACGGTGCTCGTATTACCACGGGGACCATCAACGCCGCTCGGATCAGTTTGTCAGGTAAAAACATTTCGGACCTGACGAACGACAGCGGCTTTGCTTTGAGTAGCGCCATCCCGGACGTCTCAGATCTGCAAACAGCTGCGCAGGTAGCTGCAGCCATTCAGACTGACACAACGACGATCAACGGTTCGCGGATTGTCACGGGCAGCCTGTCAGCTGGGACTATCTCGGGCGGGACGCTCGATTTCACAAACGTGGAAGCCGACAATCTGTATGTGAGCTCGATACGCGGTGACGTGAATACGCTCATCCCCTTTAGAAAGCAAACAACGCAGACCATCCCGTCTCTGACGGCGTCGACGAGTTTCACAATTTTTGAAGGAACGATCCCGGCGTCTGGCAGCGCCGATATTTTGCGGAAGCCATATTTCTCGGCGACTGGCTGGGGCGTGTTTGAGAACGATGACGTGTATAAATTGGAGCTCTGGATGCGGGTCAATGACCCAGCGCCAGCAAGTACAAACACGGGCGTTATCTCAAACCCGCTGTATTTTGGACCCAATTCATGGTTTGGAGCAACTGGGCAGCTCACAGTCCCCGGGAATGTTTTTATACAAACAGGGACGGTGCTGCAGGACTCACCGTATGCAAGCGGCGGCAATCCAAGAACGCTGGGGCAGGTGTGGTATACCATATATGACGCAGCCACTGATACAACCACTATGTCGTATTTTGCAGATAGTATCAGCGGTATTGGTCCAATCCTAAGCACTGCGGGCCGCTACGCAATCACCCCTGCACCTGTTTCGGGCTATACGCTGGTGAATGAGTTCTTTTTCCGGTCGCCTTTTGACTATGACCCGTATCAGTTTGCGATCAACGGCGCACTCAATGAAGCCACCCAATACTCGGTGGACTGTCAAGTGAAGGTACGACTATTCAATCAAATTGGCAGCGGAGCAATCCCCAACTCACAACCGAGTCAAAATTGGGTCAACGACCGGATCTATAACGTGTCCGGCATCATGATGTCTTTGAGGTAATTATGGATTTATTTGTAAAGTACGATCACGACACCGAGCAGGTGACACTGGGCCCCCAGTCAGGAATGGCTGGGGAGCCCGATTGGTTGCCTTATATAGGCACTAATCCTGCGATGGCACCAACCGACATGGATGGCGATCGCTACATCGAGGAGCTGGGTGCTGTTGTCCGGGTTTCAGTAGGGTCAATGCCCGACCTAACATATCAGCAAAATCGCGTCATGGCATACCCCGACATCGGGGAGCAGCTAGACCTCCTTTTTCACGACATATCAACCGGGAACCTCAGCACCGATGGTGGCTTGTATCAAGCGCTGCTCGCTGTGAAAACTCAATTCCCAAAGGACTGACATGCAATACAAAAAACAAGCTCTCGATCTACTTCAAGAGCACGAAGGGTTCAGGCAGTTTCCGTACCTCGACAGTCTAGGAATCCAAACCATTGGCTATGGCCGAAACCTTGAATCTCGAGGGATTTCGGAGCCAGAGGCGTCCTACCTGCTCAGCAATGACATCGCTGAGGCCGAGGAGATGCTGCACCATTACCCGTATTATTGGAACCTAAGTGGCGAGAGAAAGGCGGTATTAATCGACATGATGGTGAACATGGGACCGACCCGGCTCGCTGGATTTAAGAAGATGCACGCAGCTCTGGAGGCCCGCAACTATGAACTCGCAGCCCTTGAAATGATGGACTCGAAATGGTCCACGCAAGTTGGGCAGAGAGCTCTCACCCTGTCGGGCGTCATGCACGACAACAAAATATAAGGACTTTAACATGTGGGGAATTGCAATAAATGCTGTGAGATCCCTCGGATCTGACTGGTTGTCGAACCGCAAGGCCAAAAGTGAGGCAAAGTTGACCAAGGATCTGGCAATCATATTGGGTGAGCGTGCGGCAGATGTTGCCAGCGCGTCTGATATGGCCACCAGTTTGAAGGATGAGTTTCTCACATTGGTTTTGACCGCGCCGCTGATCGTTGTGTTTTATGCAGCCGTCTGGGGCGACCCGGAAATGATCAATCAGGTGAACCTCGCGTTTGAGGTTATGAGTGCCCTGCCTGAATGGTATCAATTTTGTTTCATGGGATGTGTTGCTGCGACATTTGGCCTCAGATCCGTCAAGGCTCTGGGCCCTAAATCTTAACCTTTAAAGTGGCTGAATTATGAGCGATCACTACACCTCGCTGGTGGAGAAAATTGAAAAGCAAAACGCCTATCAATTACGCGATAAACTCGAGGCCCATTACCAACTCCGTGACGCTGCCGCCGCGATTGCTTCACGTCAGAAATCGCATGAAAAACTCTTGAAATTAATCATCGCGCTACAAATAGCATCGGCAGGTTACATGCACGGAGATTCGCTGGCTTCATTTATAAAAATATTGTTTTAAGATTAACCCTCGAAAGAGGGTTTTTTTTCATTCAATCGATCAGCAGATCATCCATCGTGATGTGCTCATTGCCGAATAGGCCTGAGTAGGTGATCGGGTCATAATATGACATCAGTTTTTTGATAAAAAGATCGGACCGCACCCCGAGACATTTCGCATATGTCACAAAATGATCGGGAGGCATACGCGCCGAGCCCGCTTCTATCTGCGCGATCATCGTGTAGTAGTTTATGTTGCAAGCCTCCGCGACGTCGCGCTGGGTGAGACCCCGGTGCTGTCGTAAGTTCTTTAAAAAGCTGCCGCCTTCCTTTCGCAACGCGAGAGATTCAGCAGTCCGTGTTCCCTGTTTATTAATGAAAGTTGCCCCCCGCTTGTTAGTAAAATTGCAAAACTGAATATTCAGTTTTTCCCGAGTATAACCGAGAACATTCTCAGAGTCACTCATTAAATTTTTAATAATAGTAAGTTATGCAACAAAAGTCTTGCAACAAATAACCAAAACAAGTCATTATGCGCTAATGAATTTGACAAAATTGGACTCGGAAAATATGGAATTTCAATTAGAACTTAATCTCCAGCTCGGAGCGCAACGCCGTCGGACTGCGAAGCTGGTCAATTTGAGTGTTGCTCGAATTAAAAAATCAGGGCAGTGCTACACAACCATCGCGCAATTGCGACACGCTGAGCAATCAGGCTGGAAGTCAGAGTGGTCCGTGACCCGCAAGCCGCTCGCAACAGTCGTGAACCTATTCGAAAATACCCCATAACCTGTCTACAATGCTGTCTACATTAAAGCTATTTGCAATTAATGCGCGGCCTGTAAGTCTATGATTTTTATAATAAAACCCACTTTACAGAAAGTTGGTCGGGAATGAGGGATTCGAACCCCCGACATCCTGCTCCCAAAGCAGGCGCGCTACCAGACTGCGCTAATCCCCGAATGTCTTACCATGCGGTCTCTTTCGAGAGCGCGCATGATACTGACCATGCCGGTTTGCGTCAATGTGAAATCATACTATCTGACAAATTATCCGTCACTTTTCTGGATTAGCCCGAGTTCGCGATTAAAAGGTATTGCAAGAGCCTTATTTTCATCGTGCTCACGGGCATGCAGATGGCCAGAATAGATAGCATTGGCTATGGTGCCTGGGGCATGGCAGTCGCCCACAGTGGTTAGCGTACGAATACCACTTTGCTGCCAGAGGTCAGAGTTAATGGCCTGTTCTGCAGCCACTGTTTTGAAGAGCTGTTCTCGAGGCAGTTTCTCGGTAACCATTACTAGTGAATCTGTATCAACAAGCTGTTTTTTACCTGTATAGATGCAGCATAGAACACAGTGGTCTGATTCAACGCGACTGAGATTTTGCTGGGTATAAATGGCGACTCCAAGCTCCATTAGTCGCGCCTGTATGCGATGCTGCTCCATGGTATAAACTGTCCAGGGTGATACTAGTGCATCGTTTGTCACAAGGCTGACCTCGCAACCGGCGGCTACGAGTTGCTCGGCAATAACACCGCCCATATAAAAGTTATCATCATCAAAAAGTGTTACTTTGCCCCTAGGCATGTTGCCGGCAAAAATATCATCTGGGGTAAAAATGGTGCTGCTATCTATGCCTTCAATCGAAAATGGCGTTGAGCGACTAATACCATCGCGGCGCCAATCGGCACCGGTAGCTAGATACACATGGGGGATCTCAAAGCTCAGCAGCTCACGAGCACTCAGTGAGCTGTCAAAGTAGAGCTCCACATTTGGCGCTTTACGCAACCATAGCTCACGGTAATCTGCGACTCGTTTCCAGGCCGTTAGCCCTGGAAGGGCCGATTCTTGCAACACTCGGCCACCAAGCTGTGCAGAGGCCTCGGCAACAGTGACCTGATAACCGCGCTTGCCCAGTGACATAGCCAGTTCCATCCCTGCAGGCCCAGCTCCAACTACCAGTACTGCATCATCTGTTTTTTTTGTCGGAATTATTTCAGGGTGCCAATCTTTGCGCCACTCTTCGCCCATCGTGGGGTTCTGTGTACAGCGTATTGGCGAGCTATTCATGTCGCCAGTGACACAGATATTGCAACCAATACATTCACGAATATCTTCAAAGCGACCCTCGCGGATTTTATTGGGTAAAAAAGGGTCAGCAATCGATGGCCTAGCCGCGCCGATCATATCCAACATCCCGCCTTTTATAAGGGATACCATTTTGTCAGGGCTAGTATAGCGACCGACCCCAACAACAGGTTTTTTTGTTATCTGCTTTACAAAGGCCGTGAAGGGCTCTTGATAGCCTTCTTCCGCAAATCTGGAGGTTTGCGAATCATTTGACCAGTTGGAAATATTAACATCCCAAAGGTCGGGAATATCAGCCAGCATTTCGATGACCTCACGGCCTTCATCACCACAGCGCAGACCACCATCTGCGATTAACTCATCCACGGCAAAACGACAGGCTACAGCACAGCGGTCGCCGACCGCCTCTTTGGTGTCCTGAAGTACTTCCTTTAACAGTCTCACGCGATTGATGAGACTGCCGCCATATTCGTCATTGCGTCGATTATGGCGCGGCGATAAGAAATGTTGCAGTAGTGTCAGGTCGTGGCCAAGATAAACATAGATGATATCGAATCCGGCTGCCTTTGAGCGCAGGGCCGCTTGGCGATGCCATTGACGAAAGTTGGCAATATCTTTTTTGTCCATGGCCCGCGCATTTAATGGTAGGTTGTCATAGCAAGCTGTATGACTAGGTGCCAGTGGCACTTCACGCGAATATAGATTGCCAGTTGATGAGCCACTATGAGCCAACTCAACGCCTGCCAGCGACCCATGCTGATGCACAGCATCGGTCATTAGTCTTAGCCCTGCTATATCGCTATCGTCCCATAGACGGCCTTCTAGGTAGGGGGTAACATCTGAAGTGGGGTGTATTTCCATCATTTCTGTGCAGACAACTCCCCAGCCACCCTCAGCCTTAACGCTGCGCATAGCTGCGAGTGACTGAGGACGAAGATGACCCATCCCATTGCAATGAGGAACCTGATAAAAGCGGTTGGGTGCTGTTACTGGGCCGATTTGCAAAGGCTCGAATAGGCAGTCGTATCTAGTATTATCCATGGGCTATTCAACGTATTATTGTCAATATTAAAGCGTCAGTGTCTGACACTTTGAGGTAGATCTCAAGAGCAAAACGAGACGCCTGCCTGAGGTCTAAACAGGCTTGTTCAATCAATACATAATTCTTGGGGAAATAGTGAAAAATCAGGCTGAGGGTAAACAAATAATGCGCTGCCCCTTGTGTGGTGGTCGTTCGATTGTCTCCTATTACACTGATGTGCGCCGAGACTACCTGCAATGTTCGATCTGTGAGCTAATTTTTGTACCCTCTCATCAGCGGCTTAGCCAGCAGGAAGAAAAAGCCATCTATGATCAGCATCAAAACACACCAGATGATCAGGGCTACCGTGAGTTTTTAATGCGCCTTGCCAAACCATTGTTAGCTCGCCTCAAAAGCGGTAGTCAGGGTCTAGACTTCGGTTGCGGGCCGGGCCCAACGCTGTCAGTGATATTAGAGGAGCAGGGTCATAATATGACCCTTTACGATCTGTATTATGCCAATGATCCCGCGGTTTTAGAGCGTCAGTATGACTTTATTACTGGTACCGAAGTCGTCGAGCATATGGCTGAGCCTGGTGCAGAGTTATGGCGGTTGTGGGATCTTTTAGAGCCGGGCGGCTATTTGGGCTTGATGACTAAGCAGGTGATAGGCCCAGAAGCGTTTGCCGGTTGGCACTATAAAAATGACCTGACCCATATCAGTTTTTTTAGCAAAAAGACCTTTACCTATCTTGCTCAGCAATGGGATTCAACCCCAGAGTTTATAGGCGCCGATGTTATTATTTTCCGCAAATAGCCTGTCTTGCTTGGACAAAAGCCTGCACTGAACGACTTATATCTTCACTGTTGGTAACCCATGAGCAAACACTAATACGAATCACCTTTTTGCCCATCCACATTGAGCCACCTACCCAGCATTCGCCAGACTGCTGAATGGCTTCAATAATAGATTGGGTGGTTTCGTCCTCCTCACTGGGAGCAACAATGATCTGATTAAAGACCACCTCGTTAACCACCTTGAAGTTGGCTGCGCTAAGCTCATAGGCAAACTGGACAGCTCGCTCGTGTAAACCATAGATAAGTTCATCGACACCATCACTGCCGAGATACTTAAGCGCAGCCCAAAGTTCAATAGCTCGGGCACGTCGGGACATCTCAGGCGTGTAGTGCATACCGTCACGATTTTCGCTAAAGTTTAAATAGGCGCCAGATGCCTGCAATGCCGCCACCAAAGCATCTTTGTCGCGGCACAGTAATATGCCGCTATCATAGGGTGTGTTTAGAGTTTTATGACCATCTACCGACCAGGAGTGTGCTTTTTCCATACCCTCAGTCAGGTGGCATAGCCGTTTGGTGCCGCCAGCCCAAAGACCAAAGGCACCGTCAATATGCACCCAGGCATTAGCGCTATTGGCGTTGTCACAGATCTCATGTAATGGATCAAAGGCCCCAGAATTTACATTGCCCGCCTGCAATAAAATAATACAACTATGGTCGATTGGCGGCATAGCGCTGGGGACGATCCTGCCCTGATCATCACAGTCTACCCATTCGATATTGTCGACACCAAAGCCCAGTAGTGCGACAGCTTTTATCACAGCACCATGGGTATGGCGGCCGGCAATAATACGAATGGGAGGCGCGCCGTTATGGCCACGTTGATTAAAGTCCCAGTGTTGGTTCTTGAAGATACGGTAGCGTGCTGCAGCAAGACCGCAGAAGATAGCGGCCGAAGTGCCACTAACGAATCCGGCAACTGTATTGTCCGGAAGTTTAAATAGTTGGCGCAGCCACTGCTCACAGATCTCCTCTAATTTTGAGGTCACTGGTGACATGGCATACAGAGCAGTATTTTGATCCCAAAAGTCGGTCAACCATTTGGTTGCCAGTGTAACGGGAAGAATACCGCCATTAACAAAGCCAAAGTAGCGTCCTCCAGTCTGAGCGACAGAGGCCGGGGAGCCGTAGCTATGTAGCTCTGTCAGTATTGATTCAGCATCACCTGATTTAACAGGTAGGGGTTCGTCGAATCGATCAAGATTGGTAAGCGCCTGAGCAGAGGGAAAAACATTGCGTTCTAATATTCCATCGGCATAGTCAAACCCATGCCGCTGAGCCTGCTCAAATAGCGTTTTAAGGCGTTGTTCGCGGTACATTTTCTCGCGCAATGTCATATATGGCTATCCAAATGATGGGTATGGCAACTTTTAATGGCAGTAAATCATAGACTGGACCACTAACAAAGCTAGAATAGCGTCTTCTACTAGAAATCTTATTATCAATTAAGGAAAAGTATTTTATGTTTGAAGGACAGACACTCAGTCTAACAAAACTAGACAATGATTTTGCAGAGATTAAATTCGACTGCCAAAGCGGCTCAGTCAACAAGTTTAATGAGGAAACTCTGGGAGAACTTCGACAAGCATTAGATGCGCTCAAGCAACAGACTGGTATTAGAGGGTTGATGCTCTCTAGTGGCAAGTCGGTGTTCGTGGTGGGTGCAGATATCACTGAATTTAAAGCGATGTTTTCATCAACTAAAGAGGACTTTATTGCGGGAGCTCAGGTGGCTAACGCGCTATTTTCCGAGATTGAAGACCTGCCTTACCCCACGGTGGCTGCTATTAATGGTTTTGCTCTAGGTGGTGGTTTTGAAATTTGTATGGCCTGCGATCTTCGTGTTATCTCTTCAAAAGCGGCGGTTGGCCTGCCAGAAACTAGCCTGGGAATACTGCCAGGTTGGGGTGGTACAGTGCGATTGCCGAGACTCATTGGTTATACAGCCGCTGTCAATTGGATTACCTCTGGGGGACAGCACAACCCGAGGGATGCTCAGGCGGCCGGTGCGGTCGATATGGTCGTAGAGCCAGATTTATTACGAACTGAGGCATTGCAGGCACTACAAGAAATGGTTGATGGAAACCGTGAATATCAGGCCCGCCGTGAGCAAAAATTGTCTGCATTGACAATGTCTGAGGCTGAAGTAGAGGCTACTTCATCTAATTTCAGAACAGCAGTTCTCGGCAGGGTTGGTAACCATTACCCAGCGCCTCTGATGGTGGTTGATCTGATCGCCAAGGCTGCTGGTTTAGGTCGCGATGATGCCATTAGGTGTGAAAATGAAGCTTTCTATGAGATCTCTCAAACGCCTCAGGCCCGTGCAATGGTAGGCTTATTTCTAAATGATCAGTACGTGGTTAAGCAGGCGAAGAATCGAGCTATCGCGCATAAACCGGCTCCGATTAATACGGCTGGCGTAATTGGTGCCGGCATAATGGGTGGCGGCATTGCCTATCAAAATGCCATTAGAGGCTATGACGTTGTAATGAAAGATATTGCCAATGCGGCCCTCGATCTAGGTACTAAGGAAGCCAG
This sequence comes from SAR92 clade bacterium H921, assembly GCA_025153755.1. Lineage (GTDB taxonomy): Bacteria > Pseudomonadota > Gammaproteobacteria > Pseudomonadales > Porticoccaceae > HTCC2207. Next base: position 258,903 of record JAOALD010000003.1, on the reverse strand, counting down.
CAAACTACTTGCCAAATCTGTTAAACGCGGAAAGTTTGATGAGCAAAAAGCCGAGAAAATTCTCGCCAAAATTCACCCGACACTGGTTGATGATGACATTGCCAAATGTGATATGTTGGTTGAGGCGGTGGTTGAGTTGGAAGCCGTTAAAAAGCAGGTACTGCCCGCCGTAGAATCCCAGTTGACAGCCTCAGCGGTGATTACATCTAATACCTCAACTATATCGATTTCTCGATTAGCGGACTCATTACAGCGTCCAGAAAACTTCTGCGGTATGCACTTTTTTAATCCAGTTCATGCCATGCCTCTGGTAGAGATCATCCGCGGTGAAAAAACCTCCGATGCCACCATAGCAGCAGTTTGCGCCTATGCTCTTGGGCTCGGGAAAAAGCCTATTGTGGTCAATGATTGCCCCGGTTTTCTGGTTAACAGAGTCTTATTTGCGATGTTATTTGGTCTTGAGATGATGCTTGCTGAAGGTGCCGACTTCCAGCAGGTTGATAAGGTGATGGAGAGTTGGGGGCTGCCCATGGGCCCAGCCTATCTGATGGATGTTATCGGAATAGATACTATTAACCATTGTTACCCAGTAATGATCGATGGCTTGCCCGAGCGCTTTAAAAAGACCGCGGATGTTTGGCCAACAGAGGCCATCTTCAATGCCGAGCGCCTAGGGCAGAAAAATAGCCTAGGTTACTACCGTTACGAGCTCAACGAAAAAGGTAAGCCAGGCAAGTCCGTAGACTCTGATGTTATTGCTATGTTGGCAAATCTCTATGGGGAAGCTAAAACAGTTGATGGCGACGAAATTATTGATCGTCTGATGATCGCTATGGCCATGGAAATGGTTCATTGTCTAGAAGAGGGCGTTGTCGCTTCTCCAGCTGAGGCTGATATGTCACTGATTTATGGTGTTGGCTTTCCCGCATTTCGCGGCGGGATATGTCGCTGGATGGATGAGATTGGTCTACAGGAGGTCTGTGATCGCGGCGATCAATATACCTCTGTTAGCGAACTGTATCGTCCCACCCAGAAACTGCGCGCAATGGCGGCCAATGGTGAGACGTTCTATTGATCAACGGTTCGAGGAAGAAACAGTTAGGGGCGCTCAGGCGTCCCTTGCATAAACGGCCCGTCCACACAGATACGCTTGCCATCTGGGGAGGCGCAGGCTCCACAAATACCGACACCACATTTGGTAAGGTAGTCTATAGCACTGTGGATCTGGTCATCCCTGCAGAACTCTCGTTGTACCGCAGCGGCGGCATGAACCATGGGCGCGGGCCCACAGTTGTAGAACACTACATTTTCTAGCTCAGCTTGGGACATCTCCTGCAGGCGAGAGCGCAAAAGCTCGGTTACCAGGCCTTTAAAGCCCTCACTGCCATCATCTGTTGCAACATGCACCTGAGCAATCTCTTTGCACTCGTCGAGGTAATAGAGCCGCTCAGCGGTACGTGCACCGGTAAAGACCTCGGCATTGCCAAAATCTCTGGCGAGCTGATACACAGCCGCCAAGCCAGTTCCACCAGCTACTGCCATAATTTTAGCGCCTTCCGGTGGTGATGCGGCGATACCATGTGGACCGCGAACGTAGACTTCCGTACCTACTGCGAGATCCATCAATTCATGGGTAAAGATACCTACATCAATTACAGCGAGCTGAAATGGGTCATCTGCAAGTGCTGAGAAAGGTTTTTCACCCAGTCCTGGCACCCACAGAAAGACAAACTCACCTGCTTGAATATTTATCTTGCGATCAAATGTCAGTACGCAGATGTCCTCGCAGACACGTTTATTTTCAACCAGAACCACAGGACTAAAGTCCATATCAATGTCGTAGCGAACATGTGCCTCAGCCTTGTTGGAATCAAAACAAATATCAGACTCAAGCTGGTTGAAATAGCTGGCTATATCATCTGTGGTCATGCCTGTTAAAGCGGAACCCACGCCGACAATGGTTGCCCCAGCATTCATAAACTCACGCGCGTCAGCAGCACTGCTGGAGCCGCCACAACCAATAATGGGCACATTGGTGACTGCGGCAATATCACGCACACATTTAAGTGCAATTGGCAGAACCCCTTTGCCTGACATACCTCCTGCACCATTGCTCAAAACCGCGTGGCCATGAGATGAAGTATAACCTGGACCCACTGTATTAATCGCACAGATGGCATCGGCACCGCCGGCCACTGCGGCTAATGCAATTTCACCTATATTAGGTGTATTAGGCGTCAGCTTGGGAATCACCGGTATATCAACTACTGCTTTTACTGCAGCAGTCACCTCACGCACTAATTCAGGGTCTTGGCCCATAGCCATGCCATAGCCTTTAGCATGCGGGCATGAGAGGTTTAACTCCAGGCCGTTGGCCACAGGGGCCATTATTTTTGCGACCTCAACAAACTCCTCAACACTGCCACCAAAGATCGACACCAATAAAAAGCGGTCTTCAGGAATTCGTAACTTAGACATTGCCTCGGCAGAGGCTTTGGCACCTGGGTTGGTAAGCCCCACGGCATTTACAAAGCAACCCGGTGCATACTGGCTATAGACCGGCTCTCGTTGACCTGCACGCACCTCAGGCCCAACACTTTTGGTGGTCAACACGCCAACTTGTGGCATATGATCAAAGACATACTGAATAATAGAAGTAGCGGTAGTAACAACTCCGGAGGGAACCGTAAATGGGCCAGAAAGGGTTTTACCAAGAAATTTTGTATTCAAAATACTTCGCTCGACAGGTCTTGTTTGGGAGTGTATACGTCGCCGCCGATTATACCGATTCCACAGAATTAATCAGCTTAGATTTACCGTCGGGCACAAAAAAGGGCGGCAATAAATGCCGCCCTTTTTTTACTGTGGGTAACAGGTTAGAACTGATTCATAGTATTGTCTTTACCTGATGCCTTAAGTGCTGCATCACCGGCAAAGTACTCTTTATGGTCATCGCCCATATCTGAACCAGCCATATTCTGATGCTTAACACAGGCAATACCCTGACGGATTTCCTTACGCTGCACTCCGGCCACATATCCGAGCATGCCCTGATCACCAAAGTACTCTTTAGCCAGGTTATCGGTTGACAGAGCTGCAGTGTGGTATGTCGGCAGGGTAATCAAATGATGGAAAATACCCGCATGCTTGGCAGCGTCAGCCTGGAAGGTACGAATCTTCTCATCAGCTGATGCAGCCAGAGCGCTGTCATCATAGCTAACATTCATCAGATCGCTTCGATCATAGGCGGAGACGTCATCGCCAGCTTCAGCCATCGCATCAAAGACTTGCTGTCGGAAGTTCAACGTCCAGTTGAAAGATGGACTGTTGTTGTAAACTAGTTTGGCATTGGGTACCACTTTACGAATCTCATCCATCATTGCACCGATTTGGCCAACATGTGGTTTTTCGGTTTCAATCCAAATCATATCCGCACCGTTTTGCAGGCTTGTAATGCTATCGAGGATACAGCGAGCTTCACCAGTTCCAGGCTTGAACTGGAAGAGGTTGCTAGGCAGGCGCTTAGGGCGAACGAGTTTGCCGTTTTGGTTGATTACCACATCGCCGTTTTTCATATCTGCAGGAGCAATCTCTTCAACATCGAGAAAGCTATTGTACTGATCGCCCAAGTCACCGGGCTGTTCGGTAACAGCGATCTGTTTGGTTAGTCCGGCGCCTAAGGAGTCAGTGCGCGCAACTATCACACCATCATCCACACCTAGTTCGAGAAAGGCGTAACGCACTGCATTAATCTTAGCCAAGAAGTCGGAATGAGGAACCGTAACCTTACCATCCTGGTGTCCACATTGCTTTTCATCAGACACTTGGTTTTCAATCTGAATACAGCAGGCACCGGCTTCAATCATCTGTTTGGCCATCAAATAGGTCGCTTCGGCATTACCAAAGCCCGCATCGATATCTGCAATGATGGGTACAACATGCGTCTGGAAGTTATCAATTTGATCTTGAATCGCCGCTTTAGCTGACCCTTCAGCTGCATCTAACTCACGAAATAGACCGCCTAACTCCCTGGCATCCGCCTGGCGCAAGAAAGTATAAAGCTCGGCGATCAAGGAAGCCACTGAGGTCTTTTCATGCATTGACTGATCTGGAAGTGGGCCGAACTCAGAGCGCAGCGCTGCTACCATCCACCCGGAAAGATACAGGTACTTTTTATCGGTCGTACCAAAATGCTTTTTAATTGAAATCAGTTTCTGCTGACCGATAAAACCGTGCCAGCAACCAAGCGATTGGGTGTAAGCCGACGTATCTGAATCATACTGCGCCATGTCTGCGCGCATGATCCCCGCTGTGTACTTGGCTATGTCGATGCCGGTTTGGAACCGATTTTGAGCGCGCATGCGTGCCGCAGATTCTGGGTTGATAGCATTCCACTTACCGGAATGCCCCTCTAAAACTTTCGTCACTTGGGCAATGTTATTTGAATATGTAGACATTTTTTAATCCTGTTATAAATCCACTTGTTTGACTGAGGACAAAGTTTAGGTATGATGGCCACATTAATCTAATTGATAGTTTTGATTGCGAGCATTTTTTAAATGAATATATCAAGAGTTGATTTAAATCTTCTGGTTTATCTGGATGTCCTTTTAAGAGAGTGTAATGTCACTCGTGCAGCGGAGGAGCTTGGTATTAGCCAGCCCGCTCTTTCCAATAGCTTGCGGCGCCTAAGAGACCTGTTCAATGACCCTATCCTGGTCCGCACCAGCGATGGTATGACACCCACCGATCGTGCGCTTGAGCTTCAACCGCTGGTGCGCAATGTATTGGCTGCGGCAGAGCAGGCTATCTTGCCAAAGACTGATTTTGATCCTATGGGGTCAAATCGTATATTCCGCATTATGGCCAGTGATTATACCGAGTCCACCCTGTTGCCGGTACTGTTGCGCAATCTCCGCAAGGCAGCGCCTGGTATCCGCTTGGACATTATGACTCCCAGCGATGTCAGCTTTCATGATGTAGAGCGTGGCAAGGTAGATCTGGTGATAAATCGTTTCGATTCATTACCTCAATCCTTTCACCAGGTTCACCTCTGGGATGATAGTTTTTCCTGTGTGATGAGTGCTAACAATCCAGTTATCAAAAACTGGTGTTTGCAAAGTTATCTGTCCAGTAAACATGTATGGGTTAGTAAAACTGGAATGGGTGTTGGTGTTGGTATGACTCCGGATGATGTCCAGCGGCTCGGTTGGGTCGATGAGGCTCTCGCTAAAATTGACGCCAAGCGCGACATCACGCTTTTCACTCGGCACTATCAGGCTGCGCTTTTGCTGGGAGAGCAAGATGACCTAATTGTTACCATTCCCACTATGACAGCTAAAGGAATGGAGGGGAACTCCAAGGTAGTTATTCTGGAACCTCCGTTTGAGATACCTAGAATGCGCCTGAAAATGGTGTGGAGTCCTTTGCTGCAGCATGACCCCGGCCACAAATGGCTGCGTCAAATAATCAAATCGGTGTCTGAGGAGATTCTTAGATAGCTAATCGATTTGGTGAATGTCAAGAATACAGACCATAAATTTGGCTTATTTTACCTTAGCCAATAGACTCTCGAATTCACGATTTACGGGGAGAGTACCCAATGAGCAAATTTATCGAACAAGCTGGTCTAACCATAGCCAGTCCGATTTATCAGCTAGTCAATGAGAACATCTTGCCGGGTACTGGTATTGACCCTGAAATCTTCTGGAAAAATTTTGCTGCGATAATTGCAGAATTTGCGCCTAAAAACCGCGAAATTCTTGAAAAGCGTGAATTACTGCAGTCGCAGATTGATCGCTGGCACCATGATAATCCAAAATCTTTTAGCTTTGAAGCTTACAAAAGTTTCTTAGAGGAAATAGGGTATTTGGTGCCCGAGGGCCCAGATTTCGCCATTAGCCCTGAAAATGTCGATGTTGAAATAGCCCAGCAGGCCGGCCCGCAGCTTGTAGTGCCAATTATGAATGCACGTTTTGCTCTAAACGCAGTGAATGCTCGCTGGGGCAGCTTGTACGATGCTCTATATGGTAATGATGTCATTGCAGAAGACCCAGGCGTTGAGAAAGCTGGTGCTTACAATCCAGTTAGGGGTCAAAAGGTGATTGACTACGGTCGCGATTTTCTCGACGAATCTGTACCCCTGGCCAGCGGCTCCCATCGAGATGTAGAGTTATACCGAGTTGAGGCTCAGCAGCTTTTGGCGTGCATGCATGGCGGTGCTAGCATCAATTTAGCTATGCCAGAGCAGTTTATTGGGTTCCTAGGTGCTGAGGATAAACCAACCTCAATATTGTTAAAAAACAATAGCTTGCACATAGAAATTCAGATTGATTCTAGCCATCAGATCGGCGCTTCCGACCGGGCTGGAGTTAAAGATATAGTGCTAGAGGCTGCGCTGACCACGATTATGGACTGCGAAGACTCAGTTGCTGCTGTTGACGCTGAGGATAAAGCTCTGGCTTACAGTAACTGGCTGGGGCTCATCAACGGCTCGCTGCAGGAAACCATTAGCCGCGGCGGCACTAGTTTTGTTCGCTCAATGAATCCAGACCGCACCTATGTGGCTGCAGATGGTTCGGAGCTCAAATTAAATGGCCGCAGTCTCATGTTTGTGCGTAATGTCGGACACCTAATGACCAATCCAGCGATAATTGATAGTCACGGCCATGAGATACCTGAGGGTATTATGGATGGCGTTATCACTAGCCTGATTTCCCTGCATGACCACAACGGCAGTAGCCCATTGAACAATTCCAATGCCGGTAGCACCTATATTGTAAAACCGAAGATGCACGGCCCCGAAGAGGTGGCGTTCACCAATGATTTGTTCGATGCTATTGAGGACGCGCTGGGCTTAACTCGTCATACCATTAAAGTGGGTATTATGGATGAGGAGCGCCGCACATCAGTCAATCTCAAAGAGTGTATTCGCGCGGCCAAAGGCCGAGTAGTGTTTATAAATACCGGCTTCTTAGACCGCACTGGTGACGAAATTCATACCAGCATGCATGCTGGTCCTTTTGCCTTAAAGGCTGATCTGAAATCTATGCCTTGGATATCGGCCTACGAGGACCAGAATGTTGATGTGGGTCTAGCCTGTGGTCTTAAGGGCAAGGCACAGATTGGCAAGGGTATGTGGGCAATCCCAGATAATATGGCCGACATGATGAAGGTAAAAATTGGCCATCCTAAGTCTGGAGCTAATACCGCTTGGGTGCCTTCACCCACAGCAGCAACATTACATGCTATGCATTATCACCAGGTCAATGTCGCCAGCTTGCAAGATCAAATTGCGACCAGAACAGCCGCTAATATTGATGATATTTTGACCATACCATTGTTGGGTGATCGTCAGCTAACTGATAAGCAGATACAGCTCGAACTCGATAATAACGCTCAGGGCTTGCTTGGCTACGTTGTGCGCTGGATTGAGCAGGGTGTTGGTTGTTCTAAGGTTCCAGATATAAGCAATGTTGGGCTAATGGAAGATCGAGCGACACTGCGCATTTCTAGCCAGCATATGGCCAATTGGTTGCATCACGGAATATGCAGTCGTGAGCAGGTGTTGGAGACACTGACCCGTATGGCGGCTGTAGTAGATGGCCAAAATGACGGTGATCATGATTACGTAAAGATGGGTCCTGATTTTGACTCTAGTTTAGCCTTCAAAGCGGCCTGTGACCTGGTTTTTGAGGGTAGCGTTCAGCCCAGTGGTTATACGGAGCCTTTGCTTCATGCCTACCGTCAGAAAGCGAAGGATAAAAACTAATGAAGTCTACTCCCGATCTCTGTGACCAGTACCCTGAGTCTATTCAGGTCGTGGAGCCTATATTCACTAATTTTGGTGCTCGGGAGCGCTTTTACGGGCCCATAGAAACAGTGAAGTGCTTTGAAGATAACAGCTGTGTTAAAAAGCTTGTCGCCACGCCGGGTAAGGGTCGCGTGATGGTAGTGGACGGTGGCGGTTCCATGCGCCGCGCCTGCCTTGGTGACATGTTGGCCGAGCAGGCGTCAGTTAACGGCTGGAGTGGATTGCTAATCTATGGCTGTATCCGCGATGTCGATGAAATAATGGCCACAGACATTGGTGTGCAAGCTCTGGGGGTCCACCCTATGAAAACGGAAAAAAAAGGAATTGGTGAGATTGGTGTGCCGGTCAACTTTGGCGGTGTTACCTTTAGAGTGGGCGACTATGTTTACGCTGATAACAATGGCGTTATTGTTGCCCCTCGGCATCTGACCTAGCCCGCCGTTCAAGTTTCTGGCAATTTAGGTATAAGTGTTCTAATAGTTAATGCTATATGAACGACTATATTGATGGTTACTCTTGTCATATTCTGTCTAATAGGAAAAAATACCGGCCTTTGAGCGCGAGGGATTCTCGCGCCTCGTTAAGTTTGAGCAAAATCATGAATAAATTTAATGTTAACCCTGTGGGCACCGCACTGTTGCTCTGTTTCTGGCTATCTAGTTACTGCTTTGGTCAACCTTTACTTTCTTCTCAAGCGCGATTTCATCCGGTGATCAGTCAGACCGGTATGGTTGTGTCTCAGGAGATTATTGCCAGTCGTGTGGGTGCTGATATTTTGGCTAAGGGTGGTAACGCTATTGATGCCGCTGTAGCCACAGGCTTTGCACTGGCCGTTACCTTGCCGCGTGCAGGTAATTTAGGCGGGGGTGGTTTTATGATGGTACACCTAGCCGAAGAGAATAAGACCATTGCCATTGATTATCGAGAGATGGCTCCGGCTGAGGCTTACAAGGATATGTTTCTTGATTCTGAAGGCGAGGTAGATAGTAAAAAGGCCCGCTTTAGCATTCAGTCTTCAGGGGTTCCCGGTACAGTTGCTGGCCTGGTTTATGCGCAGGAAACTTACGGTAAACTAAGTCTGAAAGAGGTTATTAAACCCGCTATTAATCTAGCCCGCAATGGCATTCCTGTGAGCGTCTCTCTGGCGGAATCATTGGCCTCTCGCAGTGAGCGACTGCAGTCTGACCCTGGAAGCAAAGAATACTTTTTTAAGGCAAACGGTAATGGCTATGCCCCCGGCGATCTATTACGTCAACGTGATTTGGCGGCCTCGCTGCGGCGTATTGCGGCTGATGGTGCGGCAGGCTTTTACAAAGGTAAAACTGCGGATCTGATTGTTGCTCAAATGGAGCGCAGCGGTGGTCTGATAACTGAGACTGATTTAAATAACTACAGAGTAATAGAACGTGCTCCGGTCTGTGGTGACTACCGCAGTAATAGGATATGTGCCATGCCCCCACCCTCATCAGGTGGTATTCATTTGGTACAGATGCTAAATATATTGGAGCGCTGGGATCTTCAGACGCTAGGTCACAATAGCGCCGACTATATCCATCGTTTGGTTGAGTCTATGCGGAGAGCCTATGCAGACCGCAGTCTATATCTTGGTGATCCAGAGTTTTTTCCTGTACCAATGGCGCAGCTCATAGATAAAAAATATGCCGCGACATTAGCCCAACAAATAGATCTAGATCATGCCAGCCGCTCAGAGGATGTTCACCCCGGCCTTAGTGACAACGGTGAGAGTACTGAAACTACGCACTTTAGTACCTGGGATCAGTGGGGCAATCTGGTTAGTAATACCTACACATTAAATTTTTCCTACGGCAGTGGCATTTCCGTAGCTGGCGCAGGTTTTCTACTCAACAATGAAATGGATGACTTTTCGGCTAAACCAGGCTCTCCCAATGGTTACGGCCTAGTTGGCGGTATCGCCAATTCAATACAACCAGGTAAACGACCGTTATCCTCTATGACTCCAACTATTGTTTTTGACTCATCTGGTGCGCCAATCCTCGCGACGGGCAGCCCGGGGGGCAGCACCATTATTACGGTGGTTATGCAGATAATACTCAATGTACTTGAGTTTGATATGGGCATAGCAGAGGCCACTGCTGCTGCGAGAATTCATCATCAATGGCTACCAGATACTGTCTATTATGAGTCGGGCATTTCTACCGACACTATGGGATTACTGCGTGAGATGGGACATATAGTCAATGCGAAGCCCGGAAGGCTGGGAGCAACCGAAAGTATTCAATCGAATACTAACGGTGTGCTATTCGGGGCTGCTGATCCTAGACGTCATGGTTCAGGCGCGGTGTCTCAGCCCTAGAAACCCATTGGCCAACTGTCTATTCTTGTAGGCCGTTTTCATACTGGATAATAGCGCCATTTTTATCCTCAATGGAGGCTCGGCGTTGCTCTCCGGTTTGCTCAACCAGCATTGGATACTTGGGCGCCGTCATAAATTGGGCAAACCACTGAGCCAACAATGCCTCGTCATCTAAGGTATCCAATAGTAAAGCCCTGACCCTTTGGATATAGGCATTTGGTATTTGATCCACTGCCATTGCAGGAGTCAACGGTGGGTCAAGAAGATGATTCGGCGCGACTATGCCTGTGAGTAACTCTGTGGCCAGGTCATCGAGCATTTCAGTGGCTGCCGGGGTGCGAAAACCTACCGAAAAAGTGGTGCAATCGCCCAGAGCAATACCATGATGGGAAACTTTAGGCGGCAGATAGAGCATGTCGCCGGTTTCCAAGACCCATTCATCCTGCGGAGTGAACTGCTCAAGAATTTTAAGTTCAGAATTCTGAATTAGCGGCGTGTCTGCATCGCAGAGCTCGCCAATTTGCCATCTGCGCTGTCCTGCACCCTGAATCAGAAAAACATCATAGTAATCAAAATGTGGTCCAACACTACCGCCATCTTCGGCATAACTCACCATGATGTCATCGATACGCCAAGGAGGTAGAAAATCAAAGTGCTTGAGAATCTCTGCTACCTCAGGAATCCAAAGGTCGACTGCCTGAACCAATAAGGTCCAGTGACTGTCAGGAAGGCTGGCAAATCGATCTTCGGCAAAGGGTCCATGTTCAAGTTTCCAGTCCTTGCCAACAATCAGTCGGGACTCGACATCGTGCTCGAGCGCCAGTCCAGCCAACTCATCACCATCGATAGGAGGTTCAAAATTGGCGATGGCATTGCGAACGAGGAGTGGTTTTTTTTGCCAGTACTTTGCGAGAAACTCTGCGCCGCTAATATCACCTAAAATCATGGTTAGATATTTTTAGCTTGAATGGACGCGTTACCAGTATAGGACATAGGGGTCATTGCCTTGAGCTCGGCCTTAGCCGACTCAGGTATCTCAAGACTATCTATAAAGCGCTGAATCGTTGGCTGGTCCATGACATTACCCCTAGTCAGGGCCTTGAGTTTTTCATAAGGCTCTTCGATACCATAGCGACGCATAACCGTCTGAATGGGTTCTGCTAAGACTTCCCAGCTATCATCAAGATCAGCAGCAAGTTTTTGCTCATTTAGCTGTAATTTACTAATACCTTTATCGAGTGATGCATAGGCGATCATGGTGTACCCTAATCCAACGCCCATATTACGAAGTACAGTCGAATCAGTAAGGTCCCGCTGCCAACGAGAGATTGGTAGTTTAGACGCGAGATGCCCGAACAGCGCATTGGCAATACCCATATTGCCTTCAGCGTTTTCAAAGTCTATTGGATTGACCTTATGGGGCATGGTAGATGAGCCTACTTCACCGGCAATAGTTTTCTGTTTGAAGTAACCCAGGGAAATATAAGCCCAAATATCTCGCGCAAAGTCAATCAAGATAGTGTTTGAGCGAGCTAGGCCATCAAACAGCTCGGCCATATAGTCATGAGGCTCAATCTGCGTAGTATATGGGTTGAAGTTTAGACCCAGCTGTTCGATAAAGTCTTGAGCTACAACGGCCCAATCAATGTCAGCATAGGCGGATAGATGAGCGTTATAGTTTCCTACAGCGCCATTAATTTTCCCTAGCAGTGGTACGTTTTTGAGTTGATCAATTTGCCGTTGCAGACGGTAGGCTACATTGGCCATTTCTTTACCGACAGTAGTTGGGGATGCTGTTTGGCCATGAGTTCTGGCCAGCATTGATACATCAGCAAATTCGCGACCCATAGACGCGAGTAGATCCGTAATAGCCTGCAACTGGGGCAGCATTACTAGGTCGCGCCCCTCCTTTAGCATTAGGGCATGGGAAAGGTTGTTAATATCCTCTGAGGTGCATGCAAAATGCACAAATTCACTGACTTTAGTTAGCTCTGCATTTTCAGAGATAGTCTCCTTAATAAGATATTCAACGGCTTTTACATCGTGGTTGGTAGTGCGTTCAATATCTTTGATGCGTTCTGCCTGCTCAAGACTAAAGTTGTCTACAAGCTGATTCAGCAGAGTATTGGCGTCTGCAGAGAATTTAGGCACTTCTAATATCGCTGGGTTATTTGATAAATGCTGCAACCAGCGCACCTCAACCATCACTCGATATCGAATTAAACCAAACTCGCTAAATACAGTGCGCAGGCGCTCTGTTTTCGAACCGTAGCGGCCATCGATTGGCGAAACAGCGGTAAGGGAAGAGAGGGCGATATCGTTCATGGTAGGTTCCAAAATCTGTCGTTGAAATAAGCCGGCAATCATAACGGATTTGGTCTTTAATTTCAGATAAATTAGTTGCCCGATACTATTTGTACAAGGGCAGTAAAGAGGCCAAGTTCTTGCGATAAAATGCAAGATGAATCCGTTTTCCGCCTAACTGCTGCCATAGAAAAGCGCTTCTAATTGCGGCAAACAACAGGCAGCGGATACGATTCGCCACAGCCGGCTGTCCTAGGTACTTACTCGAGCCAGTCACTTGAACACGCAACCGCAAGGTACTTACCGTGCTCTGATAAAGCGAGGCTAGGTTAGCATAGACATTGTCATGCGTAATTGAAAAGTGCTGTGCCTGGCGCTCGGCGCTCTCAATGCCATTGGCTATTTTGCCAAGCATATTTTTGTCCCCGGCGACCTTGCGAGCTAAATACATTATTGCGATAACGTAGCGTATTATTTCGCCGGGCTCTTTGTGGTTGCCGGTTTCCCCGTCAGCAAACAGTTGATACATTGAATTCATGCCAAGGCTTAATCCAGAGACTGGGCCATACAGCTGTGTCAGCGAATCCGGGTTTTGATTGAGCAGAGTAGTCAGGCACAGCGCCATATCATCGTTAGGCGCGTGGCCGGTTTTGGCGAGCTGCGAAACCAATTCACAGCACTGAAAGACTGCGGCAAGCGCGACAGCCTGGTCAGAAGTAGGTGTGGAGAAAAACATCAGGCCTCTTTTTTGCTATTCCAGGTTCGCTCAATAGTACCGCCGCCTAGGCAGCGCTCGCCTTGATAGAAAACGACTGACTGCCCTGGGGTAACCGCGCGTTGCGGTTCGGCAAATAGCACAGAACAGCCACCAGTCTTGTCCGGTGTCACCCAGCACAGTTGATCTGGTTGACGATAGCGAGTTTTAGCATAGCACTCAAAACCTATATCATTAGTGGGGGCGTCATTTATCCAATTGGTCTGGGTGGCGACTAGGCTGTCGGTAAATAGTAGCGGGTGCTGACTGCCTTGGCCAACGACCAAAATATTATTTTCTAGGTCTTTGGCTAGACTGTACCAAGGTTCAGCGCTTCCTTCTTTGACGCCGCCTATCCCTAAACCCTGACGTTGGCCTAGAGTATAGAACATCAGTCCCTGATGCTCACCCATAAGCTCGCCCTCAGGAGTGCGCATCTGGCCCGGCTGGGCCGGTATATACTGCTCTAAAAAGTCCTTGAAGCGGCGCTCGCCGATAAAACAAATGCCTGTGCTATCCTTTTTATCAGAGGTTACAAAACCGTATTCATCAGCAATACGGCGAACCTCTGGCTTTTCTAACTCCCCCACGGGGAAAAGTGACTTCGCAAAGGCAGGTTCGGCCACAGCATGCAAAAAATAGCTCTGGTCTTTGTTGCTGTCCAATCCTTTGAGCAATTGCGCCTGACCCTGATTACGAACAACTCTGGTGTAGTGGCCTGTGGCGATAAAATCGGCACCCATCAGCTGTGCATAATCGAGAAAGACTTTAAATTTTATTTCACGATTACATAGAATATCTGGGTTGGGAGTCCGGCCGAGACGGTATTCCTCAAGGAAGTACTCGAAAACATTATCCCAGTAATCAGCCGCAAAGTTAGCCGTATGCAAAGGGATTTTGAGTCTGTCACAAACCTGTTGGGCGTCTGCAAGATCTGCTATGGCCGTACAGTATTCAGAGCCATCGTCCTCGTCCCAGTTTTTCATAAACAGGCCTTCGACCTGATACCCTTGTTGGAGCAGCAGTAGGGCGGCCACTGAGGAGTCTACCCCTCCGGACATGCCAACAATGACTTTATGCAGTTTGCTCATCAAACACCAAATTTAGGATACTCGCGAAGCCAATTACTATAAGCCGTTACGAAATATTTCCAAGGGGAAAATGCGCTGGGCGCGATAATCTTCTATGCAGTCAAGCACTATGCCGCTGCGCAGGACGCCAGTATTCGCTCTAATCTCATCGATTGACATCCATACTGCCTCGTCGATATCCGAGTCGATGACCGCATCTTCAACTAGCCGCAGAGGCTGTGCCACAAAGCTAAGTCTATAATAGGTGATCCCATTGGCAGCATGGTGAGTGGAAAAACCAAGAAATCCACTAATGGCAACTTCCCAACCGGTTTCTTCGAGAGTTTCACGTAGTGCTGCCTGCAAGATTTCTTCGCCTGGCTCAACGTGGCCGGCTGGCTGATTAATCACCTGAGCATTATTTCTGGTCTCTTTGACCATTAAAAATTTACTATCTTGTTCGATAACTGTGGCAACTGTTAAATGTATTTTATCTGGCACTCTGGTTCCCTGTTATCTGCGTTGATGACGTTTATTGGGATAATTGCTGGAGCCAGTTGCAGTCATGGTCTGTATCCTATACTCACCATTGGCCAGGCCATCTATAGTCCAACTTCCTATCGCGGCCCTAACCAGCCTTAATGTAGGTAGATTAACTGCGGCCGTCATGCGACGCACTTGGCGATTGCGACCCTCATTGATCACAATTTCGATCCAGCTATCCGGAGTAGTTTTTCTGACTCGGATAGGAGGCGTTCGCTCCCAAAGATCTGGTTCAGTAATAAGTTTACATGATAGTGCTCTGGCGATTCCGTCTTTCAGGGAGACTCCTGCTACCAATCTATCGCATTGATCCTGAGTAGCTATGCCTTCAACCTGTACCCAGTAAGTTTTTCTTAGTTTATATTTCGGATCACTAATTCTGGCTTGCAATAGCCCGTCATCCGTAAGCAATAAGAGTCCCTCAGAGTCAAAATCGAGCCGCCCGGCTGGGTAAACTCCTTTTATGCCAATATAGTCGGAAAGAGTCGTTTTTCCACTATCATCGGTGAATTGACTAAGCACCTGAAAAGGTTTGTTAAAAATTATCAGTTTAGCCAAGTTTTTTCTCCAATTAGATCTATTGTAAATGAAACAGGGCTACAAGAAACTAACGAATTCATGCTAAAATGCGGCAATTCGGTAAATTTTTTACAAAAAAACGTTTTCAACATTCTATTCAATAAGCACCGCTCACATTCCACGGAGATAATAATGGGATACCAACATATCCAAGTTCCACAATCTGGCGAGAAAATTACAGTAAACGCAGATCTTTCAATCAATGTTCCCAACAATCCAATTATTCCTTTTATTGAAGGGGATGGTATTGGCGTTGATATTACTCCAGTTATGGTAAAGGTAATCGATTCTGCCGTAGCGAAGGCCTACGATGGCGGCAAGAAGATTTCCTGGATGGAGGTGTACTGCGGTGAGAAGGCGGCGGAATTATACGAGGGAGACTGGTTCCCAGCAGAGACCCTAGAGGCAGTCAAAGATTATGCCGTCTCCATCAAAGGCCCTCTAACGACTCCAGTAGGTGGCGGTTTTCGTTCACTTAACGTAGCCCTGCGTCAGGAGTTGGATCTTTTTGTTTGTCAGCGTCCAGTGCGCTGGTTTGAAGGTGTTCCATCGCCTGTCAAAGAGCCTAATAAAGTAGATATGTGTATTTTTCGCGAAAATTCTGAGGATATTTACGCCGGTATTGAATGGCGTGCTGGAACAGACGAAGCGACTAAAGTGATTAATTTCCTACAGCAGCAAATGGGAGTGACTAAGATTCGCTTTGACAGCAACTGCGGTATTGGTGTCAAACCAGTATCAGAGCAGGGCACCAAGCGTCTTGTTAGTAAAGCAATTCAATATGCTATCGATCAGAACAAACCCTCAGTCACACTTGTGCACAAGGGCAATATCATGAAGTTTACTGAAGGGGCTTTCTGCGACTGGGGTTACGAAGTTGCCCGTGATCAGTTTGGTGGTGAGTTGATCGATGGTGGCCCATGGCAGGTGGTTAAGAATCCTAACACCGGCGAAGATATTATTATTAAGGATGTAATTGCGGATGCTATGTTACAGCAGATTATTTTGCGTCCAGATGAGTATAGTGTGCTGGCGACACTGAACCTCAATGGCGACTATATCTCTGATGCACTGGCCGCGCAGGTAGGCGGTATTGGTATAGCCCCAGGTGCTAACTTGTCTGACGATGTAGCCATCTTTGAAGCTACTCATGGAACAGCGCCCAAGTATGCTGGTCAAGATAAAGTTAACCCGGGTTCACTGATATTAAGTGCTGAGATGATGCTTCGTCATATGGGTTGGCACGAGGCTGCAGATTTGGTGATAAAAGGTATTGAAGGCGCTATTTCTGAAAAGAAAGTAACCTATGACTTTGAGAGACTGATGGAGGGCGCAACATTGATGTCCTGTTCTGAGTTTGGCGATGCTATGATCGAAAATATGTAAAGCTCGGCAAGGCAGAGTCCATGCCCTTTGCAACAACTAAATAGATCTCTGTGGCTCAAAAATCAGTAGATGAATAAAAACCAGCGCTACCAAAGTGGCGCTGGTTTTTTGCTATTTGCCCATTAGAAGGCAAAAAGATGGCAGCTCAACCCGCCACAGCTTCTCCCATATCAATGTCGCTGTTCTTCGTATTAGCATCCTCGGCGTCAGCGTATTCATCAAAAGGTTGGATGTTAGCAGCGTGTATTCCTTTTTCACCACGCACGGTATCGTAGCTAACATTCTGACCCGCTTTGAGAGTTTTATAACCCTCCACATTAATAGCGCTGTAATGAACGAAAATATCTTCTCCGCCGTTGTTGGGTAGAATAAATCCAAAGCCCTTAGCATTACTAAACCATTTTATAGTACCTTGATTTGACATAACCTGTTGCCTTCTTCCTTAATTAGCATTTAGAAATGAGCTGCAATACATTGCGCCCGTCAATTGCCTTCAAATAAGGCAACCCTAGACTAAATCTCTAAACATTTCTGTCAAGTACCGTTCATCCGGTTCTTGTGAAGTATATTCTGAGGTAAGATAACAAATATATTTTATTAATGAGAGATTGGCTGGTTTACATGAGTGAAGAGAAAAATACGCCAGATTGGCAACAGGTTGGCGATACTGTGGTCGAAGAATCAAGGCCAAAATTGAAGAAGCCCCGTATGTTTCAGGTAGTGCTGTTAAACGATGATTACACGCCAATGGAGTTTGTCGTTGAGCTGATAGAACAGTTTTTTTATAAGTCGCGAGAAAATGCGACTAGAATCATGCTTAAGATACATACCGAAGGCAAGGGTGTGTGTGGTGTATACACCGAGGATGTAGCTGAGACTAAGGCGGCAGCAGTAAACCAGTATGCAATGGATCATGAACATCCTTTGCTGTGTGAAATAGAACCCTTTAACGACGACGAAGAGTCATAGATATGTTAAGTAGAGAGCTTGAAGTCACCCTTAACCTGGCATTTAAAAACGCACGTGAAAAACGACATGAGTTTATGTCTGTTGAGCATCTGCTGTTGGCATTGCTCGATGATGCGTCTGCATCTAACGTACTCAAGGCATGTGGCGCAGACTTAGGGATACTGCGTCAGGATCTGGTCGAGTTTATTGATTCGACTATGCCCACTATCCCCGACACTCAATTAGAGCAAGAAACCCAGCCAACACATGGTTTTCAGCGTGTTTTGCAGCGCGCGGTATTTCAGGTTAACTCCGCCAATCATAGTGAGGTGATGGGGGCCAACGTGGTGGTCGCTATATTTAGCGAACAAGAGAGTCAGGCGGTGTATTTCCTGCGACTACAAAATGTCGCACGTATTGATGTTGTTAACTACATCTCTCACGGTATCTCCAAATATGTGGATCAGGCAGAGCAGGGTTCCGATCAGCTAGAACAGACTACCGATGCCAATAATACTGGGGAGGGTCAAGAACAAAGCATGTTGCAGCAGTTCGCGGTCAATCTTAATGAACAGGCCAAGTTGGGTAAAATAGACCCCTTAATTGGTCGCGACCAAGAAGTAGAGCGTGTTAGCCAGATTCTGATTCGCAGACGAAAAAATAACCCACTTTTAGTGGGTGAATCTGGCGTTGGTAAAACCGCAATTGCAGAGGGTCTAGCTAAGTTAATTGTCGAAGGAAATGTTCCAGAGCCAATGCTCGATAGCACTGTCTATTCCTTGGATATGGGTTCCCTTTTAGCCGGCACCAAGTATCGTGGTGATTTTGAAAAGCGCCTTAAGGGTATTATCGCCGAGCTGATGACCAAAGAAAAATCGGTCCTGTTTATTGATGAGATTCACACTATTATTGGGGCTGGCGCAGCGTCCGGAGGCGTTATGGACGCTTCAAACCTACTTAAGCCGCTGCTGTCATCTGGCCAATTGCGCTGTGTGGGTTCAACTACCTACCAAGAGTACCGGGGTATTTTCGAAAAAGATCATGCTTTTTCTCGACGTTTTCAAAAAATTGATGTGCCAGAACCAAGTATTGGTGAAACCTATGAGATTCTCAAAGGGCTCAAGTCACGTTTTGAGGAGCACCATGATCTCAAATTTACCAATCCAGCCCTCAAGGTTGCGGCTGAGTTAGCTGCACGTCATATCAATGATCGCTTCCTGCCCGACAAAGCTATAGATGTCATAGACGAAGCCGGTGCCTTTCAGCGACTTCAGCCTGTCAGTAAGCGTAAGAAGACTATTGGAGTAGGCGATATTGAGTTGGTGATTTCGAAGATTGCACGGATTCCACCCAAAAGTGTTTCCAGCTCTGATAAGGCACAGTTAAAAGGATTGGCTGAGAAGCTTAAGATGGTGGTATTCGGTCAGGATCCGGCAATTGACGCGCTGTCCACCTCGATTAAGTTAGCACGGGCTGGTTTGCGAGATGGTGGCAAGCCGATTGGTAGCTTCCTCTTTGCTGGTCCAACTGGTGTGGGTAAAACCGAAGTCAGCCGGCAACTTGCCAATGTGCTAGGAGTAGAACTGGTGCGCTTTGATATGTCTGAGTATATGGAGCGCCACACAGTGTCACGTTTGATCGGCGCACCCCCTGGATATGTGGGTTATGACCAGGGTGGATTACTCACTGAGGCAGTCAATAAGCAGCCTCACTCCGTCATTCTGCTCGATGAGGTGGAGAAAGCTCATCCCGATGTGTTTAATCTTCTGCTGCAGGTCATGGACCATGGCACATTGACCGACAACAACGGGCGCAAAGCCGATTTCCGTAATGTTATTTTGATTATGACAACCAACGCGGGTGCTGAACTAATGAGTAGAGCATCGATTGGTTTTTCCGATCAGAACCACCAAACGGATGGTATGGAAGCAATTAAGAAAATGTTTACTCCAGAGTTTCGCAACCGTCTAGACAGCATTGTGCAGTTTGGTGAGTTGACTATGGATGTTATCAAAACTGTAGTCGACAAGTTCTTGGTGCAGTTGCAATCACAGCTTGATGAGAAAAAGGTTTTCCTTGATGTTGATGATGGGGCGCGAGAATGGCTAGCCAGCAACGGCTATGACGCCAAGATGGGTGCGCGACCCATGGATAGACTAATTCAAGAGAAGATCAAAAAGCCGCTGGCCGAAGAAGTGCTATTTGGCGACCTGTCAGAGAAGGGTGGAACCGTATATATCAGTGCCGATGAAAATGGCCTAGTGGTGGCCACACAGAGCAGAGAAGCGATACCTGCGTAAATTTCAGTCGATCTAAGAATCCCAACGAGAAAGGTAGAAAAATGTCCTATCTCGTTGCGGTTTTAGCGCTCACGGAATGTGATGCGGCCCTTGGTGAGGTCATAAGGCGTCATCTCAACCTTAACTTTGTCACCAGTCAGAATGCGAATGTAGTGCTTGCGCATCTTGCCGGAAATATGGGCAATAATAACGTGACCATTTTCTAGTTTAACTTTGAACGTGGTGTTCGGCAGGGTGTCTACAACCTCGCCTTCGAACTCAATATGCTCTTCCTTCGCCATACGCTTATTTTCATGCCTGTAAAAAAGGGCGCAGTTTGCCCTAAAATGCCCGCCATAGCAAAGTCATTCGCTAATCTTCCAATTATTTTCCTGAAGTAACTCCAGCGGTTTATAGTTGGTTTTGTAGCTCATCTTTTGACAATCTTGAATCCAGTAACCCAAATAAACATATCTCAGCCCCAATTTCTGGGCTAGAGAAATCTGAAATAAAACAGCCAGTGTGCCCAAGCTGCGCGCCGATTCAACTGGATCAAAGTAGGTATAAATCGCTGAGATGGCATCTGGAAGCACATCAATCACAGCGCACCCCACTAAAGAGCCCTCAACTCTAAACTCCAAAAAGTTAGAGCATTCCCAAGGCTGGCCTAGAAATTGCTCGAACTGCGGTCGGTTCGGCGGGTACATATCCCCCTCATGATGACGACCACTGATATAGCGATTGTAAACTGGGTAGTGCTCATCTATATCAATCCCATCACTTTGGTTGACCTCCAAGTCAGAGTTGCGATTCCAGCAACGCTTTTGAGAGCGATTGCGCCTAAACAGATTAACTGGGATTCTGGCAGGTACGCAGGCATTGCAGTCGTGACACATTGGTTGATACAGATAGCCGCCACTGCGACGAAAGCCCATGGCACTCATTCGTCCGTAAAGGGCTGTATCGATGTTGAGCTCGGGGTCGACAAATGCCGTAGTGGCCAGTTGATCCTTGAGATAACTGCACTCATGGGGCTCTGTGAGCAATAGGCGAATCTTGCTTATGTCAGGGGAGATATCTCGCGTCATACTTTCGGCATCAATCTAGCGTAAATATCCAGCCTAATTGATTGCGCTAGGTTACTCAATATTAATGTGAATTGTTAAATTGTGGGACTATCAAGCCTGTCTCAGGCCAACCTAGATCTTGGTCGCGGCATCCATAGAGTAAATCTAGAAAATTACCTCGGTCAATACTCTGCGCTCCCAGTGATAGTAGATGCGGATTAACAATCTGGCAGTCCAATAATCTGAACCCAACGGTGCATAGGCAGCGGCATAGATATGCCATGGCAATCTTGGAGCCGTTGGTCACACCGCTAAACATAGACTCGCCGCAGAAAATGCCTCCCACTGCGACGCCATAGATCCCACCAACCAGCTTTTCACCCTCCCAGACTTCTATGGAATGAGCCTGCTCTAGTTGGTGCATAGCGCAGTAGGCATCGATCATTTCGGGAACTATCCAGGTGCCTAACTCATTCTCTCTAGGTGCAGCACAGGCTTCGATAACCTGCTTAAAGGCAGTGTCTGTGGTAACGCGGTAGTCATTCTGGCGCATGCATTTACGCAGGCTTTTGGATAGATGAAACTGTTCCGGACGAATGACGCAGCGAATGGCTGGGCTCCACCATAAAATAGGATCATCATCGCTATACCAAGGAAAAATACCCTGCCGATAGGCATCGATAACCGTGGTAGGGAAGAGATTGCCACCGACTGCGAGAAGCCCATCGGGCTCCTCGGCAGCGGTGCAAGGATCAGGAAAATGCGGCCTGTGCGAATCCAGTAAATGCAGATTCATTTACTGGTCGAGATATCTCTCGGCATCCAGAGCAGCCATACAGCCACTGCCCGCAGATGTTACCGCCTGACGGTACACATGGTCAGCTACATCTCCGGCCGCAAATACCCCTGCAACACTGGTTTCAGTAGCATTGCCTGAGAGCCCGCCAGCAATAGTTAGGTAACCGTCTTTCATTGCTAGTTTATCAGTGAAGATATCAGTATTTGGTTTGTGGCCAATGGCTATAAAAACGCCGGCAACGTCGATCTGTTTCTTGTCACCACTATTCGTGTCGAACAATTCAAGGCCGGTGACTCCGCTATCATCTCCCAGCACTTCGCCCAGATTATGGTTCCACTCAATGCTGATATTGCCGTTCTTTTCTTTCTCAAACAGCTTATCTTGCAACATTTTTTCGGCCCTCAGGGCATCCCTACGATGCACAAGAACAACCTCAGAGCATATATTTGAAAGATACAGAGCCTCTTCAACTGCGGTGTTACCACCACCGATAACTGCAACTTTTTTATTGCGATAGAAGAAACCATCACAGGTAGCGCAGGCTGAAACCCCCTTGCCCATGAAAGCTTCTTCAGACGGAAGTCCCAAATACTGAGCCGACGCACCAGTAGCGATGATCAATGCATCGCAGGTATAGTTTCCCGAGCCAGTTAATTTAAAGGGTTTCTCGGACACATCAACCTGGTCGATATGATCAAAAATTGTCTTAGTATCAAAGCGCTCAGCGTGGCGTTGCATGCGTTCCATCAACTCAGGACCCTGAACACCGTCTGGATCACCCGGCCAGTTATCCACGTCAGTGGTGGTTGTCAGCTGACCGCCTTGCTGAATACCTGTAATTACCACAGGGCTAAGGTTTGCTCGAGCCGCGTAAACTGCGGCAGTCCAGCCGGCGGGGCCAGAGCCAAGAATAATGAGTGGATAATGTTGTAACTCAGACATAAGTAATCTCAATAAATAATGAAGTTAAAAATTAGCGGCCAAAACAAAGCGTCTTTGCCGAGTAGTCAATGCAGGCATCATAATAAATACTGCCAGTATCACCAAATAGGTTTTTTATATGCCCTAGATAGTTGTCTAATATAAGCGGCAGTGGCATGGCGTTTATGGGAGAATAGGCTACAATTGGAGACGAAAAAAATACAGGAATTTCGCCGTTGAGCAGCAACGACACTAAATTGAAGAGAGCCAGTCAAATTGAGCGTGACGGTGATTCGCGTACAAAAAGAGTGATCGCCGAAGGGGCTCTTATTGGCTGGATTGCACTCTGCGTTATTTTGCTGCTTGCGCTACTAAGTTATTCATCGGCAGATCCCGGTTGGTCCCATACGGGTTCCCGTGCACAGATCGTTAATTTAGTTGGACCAGCAGGGGCCTGGGTTGCCGATATATTCTATGCGCTGTTTGGCGCAATGGCCTACTTATTCCCAGTGTTACTTGCACTGCGTGCCGTGCAGATATTACGCACTCACTTTCTACGCGAATCCGACCACTTTGACTCCGTGACCTTTATCCTGCGCGTTATTGGTTTTGCGTTAGTTATGATTAGTGCTACTTCATTGGCCAACATCCAATATGGCGCAATGCCCACCGATTACCCAGTTGGTATAGGCGGCATATTGGGCAGCAAAATTGGTGAAGCTGCCTTGGCTGTATTTAGCTACACCGGCAGCACGTTAATTTTGCTAGCGCTATTTCTTTTTGGATTAACTGTCTTTGGTGATATCTCTTGGATACGGCTCATTGATCGTCTCGGCCTAGTGACGATTGACAACATGACGCGTATTCGTGTTGCGTTCAGCGCGCGAAAAATTCGGATCCAAGAAAAGAAACAGGCGGTCAAAGCCATGACCGAACGCATTGCTAAGGTCGAAACTGCAGCCAAAACCAAAGAAAAACGTTTGCCCCCAACTATACAGGTACCGAAAAACAAACCTGTCATCAGTCCCAGAATTGAGCGCGAGAAACAACAAACATTATTTACTGACACTGAGTTGGTCGGTACTTTACCGCCGATTAACTTGCTGGACCCTGCAGACAAAAGTGAAGATACGGGCTATTCCGCCGACTCTTTGGAGCATCTTTCACGGCTGCTTGAGGTCAAGTTGCAAGACTTCGGTATCAAAGCAGACGTAGTGGAAGTGCTGCCCGGGCCTGTGGTCACTCGCTTTGAAATCCAGCCTGCCGCTGGTGTCAAAGTTAGCCGTATCAGCGGTCTGGCCAAAGATTTAGCTCGGTCGATGGCCGTAATAAGTGTGCGTGTGGTAGAGGTTATTCCGGGCAAGTCTGTGGTCGGCATCGAAATCCCTAACGAAAAACGCGAGATGGTACGCCTCAGTGAAGTACTATCATCAGAGGCGTACGATCGCTCTAACTCACCATTGACCCTAGCGCTAGGCAATGATATCGCCGGCATACCTACAGTAGCCGATTTAGCGCGCATGCCCCATTTACTCGTGGCTGGTACTACAGGCTCAGGTAAATCAGTGGGTATTAATGCCATGCTACTAAGCCTGCTATTTAAAGCCTCGCCAGAAGAGGTGAGGCTCATCTTAATAGACCCAAAGATGCTGGAACTATCTGTATATGACGGCATTCCCCATCTGTTAACTCCGGTTATTACTGACATGAAAGACGCTGCCGGCAGCCTGCGCTGGTGTGTCGGTGAGATGGAGCGCCGCTATAAGCTTATGGCCGCACTAGGGGTACGAAACTTAGCTGGCTACAACCGCAAAGTAGAAGATGCTATCAAAGCAGGCAATCCTATCGCCGACCCTCTATGGGTATTTGATCCAGCGAGCACCGGCTGGGACGAGGATCAAGAGGCTCCTGAAGCGCCTACCCTAGAGACACTACCTTATATCGTGGTAGTTATAGACGAATTTGCGGACATGATGATGATTGTCGGTAAAAAGGTCGAACAGCTAATAGCGCGAATAGCTCAGAAAGCTCGAGCCGCAGGTATTCATCTAATACTGGCTACTCAGAGGCCGTCAGTCGATGTCATTACCGGTCTTATAAAAGCCAATGTGCCTACCAGGATAGCTTTTCAAGTGTCATCTAAGATTGACTCCAGAACCATCCTAGACCAGGGGGGGGCAGAGCAACTGTTGGGTCATGGAGATATGCTGTATTTGCCGCCAGGTACGAGCGTGCCAGAGCGAATTCACGGCGCCTTTGTCGATGATCACGAAGTGCACAAAGTAGTAGCCGACTGGAAGCGTCGTGGTACGCCGAACTATTTAGATGAAGTGACTGACGAGGCCTCCACAGCTTCAATTGCAGTGCCGGGGTTTGATAGCGGCACCGAGGAGGGAAGTGGAGACCCAGAGTCAGATCCTCTATATGACGAAGCCGTAGCCTTTGTCTTAGAGAGTCGTAAGGCATCAATCTCATCGGTGCAGCGAAAGTTGCGCGTGGGTTATAATCGTGCGGCGCGACTAATCGAGCAGATGGAAGCGGCGGGTGTAGTGAGTCCAATGAGTAGCAACGGCAGCAGAGAGATACTCGCACCCCATTCGTAATTTACTGATTGATAGGAAACGTTAGTTTGGTTCCAAAACAGGGTTTTAGGAACTTTGGATTATGGTGGTTAGCTAGCTCCAAAATTGTAAGGTGCTAGGGCGCTCGCATTGGAACCGTTTTGTTGAATATCCGTACAGACCCGGTTTGAACGGAAAGGCTCGGGCCGGCAAGATCGTCATAATCCCCCTAAAGTTTGGGCTTTGATTGTGCCCATCCCTCCAACAATGCACGCAAAACCTGTAGAATTAGGTTCATACATTGAAGTTGCCATTAGCCTTTGAGATAAATTTACTATGCGCCTTATAAAATTTATAGCCATAAGCCTAGGTCTAGTAGCGAGTCTAACCAGCCAAGCTGGTGGCATGTCGAAAGATATTCAGCGTCTTCGTGATCTATTACAGCCGATCACCAGTCTCTCTGCCAATTTTGAGCAGCAGATCAACGATGCAAATGGTATTGAAATACAGGCCTCAACTGGGCTGTTTCAAATTGCCCAGCCCAATAATCTGCGCTGGAATATTACTCAGCCTATGCCCCAGCAAGTTATTTCAAATGGCATCACCGTTTGGCTCTATGATCCTGATTTAGAGCAAGTTATTGTTCAGCCGTTCAATGCTAATATCGAGTTTGCACCAGCCATGTTGTTCGCTGGTGATCTCAAAAATGTTGATAGCATGTATTTTATTGTAGAGTCTTCAGAGGGTGTATTTGATTTAACGCCGGAGCAGACCGGCAGTCTATTTTCAACAGTGCAGATAACCTTTGATGGACCGCTTCCCACAGGCATGGTTATGACCGATAGTCTGGGGCAGGTTACGCGAATAAGTCTGTCTGAAGTTGTCTATAACCCAGCCCTAGCAGCCGAGTTATTTGTGTTTGATATTCCTGAAGATATTGATGTGATTCGCAATGACTGACCTTTTCATGCGTCAGATACTAAAGCCTTTGGCAGCGCGTATGCGACCGACTGATCTAGATGGCTTCTATGGCCAGCAACATCTGATTGGCGCGGGTAAACCATTGCGCGAGGCTATTGAGAATCAAACATTGCACTCGATGATTTTCTGGGGCCCTCCTGGGGTGGGTAAAACTACCTTGGCGAAAATTATTGCAGCGTCTGCGGACGCGCATTTTGAAAGTATCTCTGCGGTGTTATCGGGGGTCAAAGAGATTCGGGCATCGATTGCTAAAGCCGAGGAACAGCGTGATCTGCGGGGACGTAAAACGATTCTCTTTGTCGATGAAGTGCATCGCTTCAATAAGTCTCAGCAGGATGCTTTTTTACCTTTTGTCGAAGATGGCACGGTGCTGTTTATTGGTGCGACCACAGAGAACCCATCATTTGAATTGAACAACGCTTTACTTTCTCGCTGTCGCGTTTATGTATTAAAGAGTCTGGATGTAGGGCAAATTAAGTTGATGATTCAGCAAGCAATAATTAACACTGAATCCGGGTTGGGTTCGCGTAAATTGCGGCTGGAACAGGGGGCGTTAGATTTATTAGCTAATGCTGCAGACGGTGACGCACGCCGTGCTCTAAATCTTCTAGAGATTGCCAATGATCTTGCAACAGATGAAGGGGAGGTGGCAATTATCGATGCCGCAGTGATTGAGCAAATTCTGGTGGGTGATACCAGACGCTTTGATAAGGGCGGAGAGTATTTTTACGACCAGATTTCCGCCTTGCACAAATCAGTGCGTGGCTCCTCACCGGATGCTGCTTTGTATTGGCTGTGTCGTATGCTGGATGGCGGTTGCGATCCCCTGTATATTGCACGCCGTGTGGCCCGAATTGCTAGTGAAGATATTGGCAATGCCGATCCACGTGCTCTGGAATTGTCATTAAATGCTTGGAATGTTCAGGAGCGTCTGGGTAGTCCAGAGGGTGAGTTGGCGTTGGCTCAGGCGGTCATCTATTGTGCTGTTGCTGCCAAGAGTAATGCGGTTTACAGCGCATTTAAAGCGACTATGGCCGATGTGCGGTCGCTACCTAGTTATGAGGTGCCAATGCATCTGCGTAATGCACCTACCAAATTAATGGAAGAGTTGAACTACGGAAAAGATTATAGGTACGCGCATAATGAACCTGGCACCTATGCTGCTGGGCAGGGTTATTTACCGGATGAGTTGGCTCACAAACAGTATTATTTTCCCAGCGACCGCGGGTTAGAGAAACAGATTAGCGACAAACTGGCCTATCTGCGATCCCTGGACCTAGCAAACGGACAACCTAAGGATCAACGTTCATGAATTGGATTGCCATTGCCATTGGTGGGGCCTTGGGTGCTATGGCTCGTTATGGGGTAAGCACACTGGTCTTTGATGCCAGTGCCCAGAGGTTCCCCTACGCCACACTTTCGGTAAATGTGCTCGGTAGCTTCGCAATGGGGTTTTTGTTTGTGATAATTGCAGAGAAGGCCATGTTACCTCCAGTGATGCGCAGTATGCTGATGGTGGGTTTTCTTGGTGCTTTTACTACTTTTTCAACGTTCTCGCTTGATGCCCTCGGTCTGTGGCAAAATGGCCACCTTTTGATGGCGCTGGTATATGCGCTCGGTACAGTTGTTTTATGCTTGGCTGCAGTATGTCTTGGGGTCTGGCTGACACGTTTGTTTTTGATCTAATTTTAAGGAAGTTACCATGCTCGACCCGAAGCTATTACGTTCGGAATTAAATACCGTTGCTGATAGGCTGGCTATCAAACGCTACGACCTTGATATAACTGCTTTCACAGCCCTCGAGGCTCAACGCAAAGGTCAACAGCTTGCGGCAGAAGCCCTGCAACAGGAGCGTAACGCTTATTCGAAAACCATGGGCAAGCTTATCGGAGAGGCCAAATCCAAAGGTGAAGACATTGAGCCGTTAAAGGCAAAGGGTGAACAGCTAAAGAATGATTCAGTTGTCGCCGACGCCGCCCTAGCATCTATTCAAGAAGAGTTAGATGCGATGTTGCAAGGTATTCCTAATATCCCCCATATCTCTGTACCAGCTGGTAATGATGAGACTGATAACGTGGAGGTACGTCGTTGGGGTACGCCTAGGACTTTTGAATTTGCGGTAAAAGACCATGTCGACTTAGGTGATGCCCTTAACGGCTTGGATTTCGATACAGCCGCAAAAATTACCGGTGCGCGGTTTTCACAGATGCGCGGCGGACTAGCTAGCCTGCATCGTGCGCTAACTCAGTTTATGCTAAATACCCATATTCAAGAACATGGCTATGAGGAAGTTTACGTACCCTACATCGTTAACCGTGAGTCGCTCTACGGCACAGGCCAGTTGCCTAAATTCGAAGAAGATTTATTTAAGTTAGATGATGATCGTGAGTTCTATCTTATTCCAACTGCTGAAGTACCTATTACTAATATCTACCGCAATGAAATCGTCGATAGTCTGCCCATCAAGCTTGTCTCCCATACACCATGCTTCAGAAGTGAAGCTGGCAGCTATGGTCGTGACACTCGCGGTATGATTCGCCAGCATCAGTTTGAGAAGGTGGAAATGGTGCAGTTTGTGCACCCAGATAAGTCTTGGGATGCATTGGAAGGGTTGGTGGGACATGCCGAAGCTATTTTGCAAAAACTAGACTTGCCTTTCCGTACGGTAATTCTCTGCGGTGGGGATCTAGGTTTCTCGGCGGCTAAGACCTATGACATTGAAGTGTGGTTACCCTCGCAAGAAAAGTATCGTGAAATATCTTCATGTTCTAATTTTGCGGATTTTCAGGCTCGCCGCATGAAGGCGAGGTTTAGAAATGCTGAGGGTAAGCCCGAATTGCTGCATACATTGAATGGTTCTGGCCTTGCCGTGGGTAGGACGTTATTGGCGGTAATGGAAAATTATCAGCAAGCTGATGGGTCAATCGCTGTGCCAGAGGTATTACAACCCCTTATGAACGGACAGACTGTAATAGACTAAAAGCCCGCTAATAATCTGTACTCGAAATACTCCGCGGGACATGCTAATCCTAGCGAAGAACCTTTAGGAGCCGCCGTTAAAACCCATGGACTATCTACCGTTATTTCACGATCTAAAAGGCCGCCGAATTCTAGTTGTCGGCGGCGGTGAAATCGCTCTGCGCAAGGTCCGTCTTGTGCAAGAAGCTAGCGCATTGATTACCATCATTGCCAAAGACTACTGCCCAGACTTACTGGCAATGGATGCCAAAGATACTGCCGATGGCTGCAATGGGTTAGAGCTTATCACTGATGCCTATGAGCACAGGCATCTTTTAGCCTACCCAGATACAGTAATGGTAATCGCAGCAACCAACGACCGAGATCTCAATCGTTTGGTATCTGAGCATGCCCAGGCCGCTAATATGCTGTCAAACGTAGTTGACGACCCAGGTTTTTCAACAGTAATATTTCCCTCAATCGTCGATCGCTCCCCAATTCAGGTGGCTATTTCTAGCGGTGGCGATGCTCCAGTGCTAGTACGATTATTACGCACGCGATTTGAGAGTCTGTTACCGGCGGGAATGGCAAAGCTCGGTTCTCTGGCTGGCAGTTTTCGAGAGCGGGTCAAAACTAAGTTTTCTAACGGTGCTGACCGCAAGGCATTTTGGGAGGAGGTATTCTATGGTCCAATTGCCGAACAGGCTTATGCGAATAATCTCGAAGAGGCTGAACGTCTGCTCGCCGAGAAGCTTGACAATACTAGTGAGTTTAAAACCGGAGAAGTCTATTTAGTAGGTGGTGGCCCCGGTGACCCGGATCTACTCACATTTAAAGCGCTGCGCCTTATGCAGCAGGCCGACATTGTACTCTATGATAGGCTAGTTTCTCCGGAGGTGCTAAATCTTGTGCGCCGTGATGCCACTCGTATCTACGTGGGAAAAACTGCCGGTGATCATCCAGTTACTCAAGCTAACATCAATCAAAAGTTGGTCGATTATGCCCTTGATGGCAATAGGGTAGTGCGGCTTAAGGGCGGCGATCCTTTTATCTTTGGCCGCGGTGGCGAAGAGATTGAAACGTTGGCAGAGCACGGAATCCCCTTCCAGGTAGTTCCCGGTATTACAGCTGCTTCGGGCTGTGCTAGTTATGCTGGTATTCCCCTCACTCACCGCGATCATGCTCAATCGGTGCGCTTTATTACTGGTCATATGCGCGGCGGCAAGCGAGATTTAAACTGGCCAGAATTAGTATTGCCCAATCAAACGCTGGTTTTTTATATGGGCTTAAGCGGTATGGAGACAATCTGCCAAGGGCTTATAGATCATGGTCTAGATATGGCTACACCTGCAGCCTTAATTGCACAGGGAACTACCGATGCACAGCAGATATTTACGGGTGACCTCAACTCTCTACCAGGGATTGTCAGAGAGGCGAGACCCAAGGCCCCGACTTTAATTATTGTAGGTCACGTGGTGAGCTTACAGGCTAAGCTTGCTTGGTTTAATAATCCTGAGAGTAAGCTTGAAGGAGTTATTAACAAAGATAATGAGATCCAGTGATAGAGGTGAGGGAAAGTAATGAGTGAGAGCTTTGACTACGACCTGTTTGTTATAGGCGCTGGATCTGGTGGTGTACGAGCCGCCCGAATGGCGGCTTCTAAAGGTAAAAAAGTGGCTGTTGCAGAAGAACGCTATTTAGGTGGTACCTGCGTCAATGTGGGCTGTGTACCCAAAAAGCTGTTTGTTTATGCCTCCCAATTTCCAGAGTCTTTTCATGCCAGTGCAGGCTTTGGTTGGACTGTGCCCCAGGCACCAACATTTGACTGGCCCACCCTTCGAGATAATAAAACTGCTGAGATTGTGCG
This sequence comes from SAR92 clade bacterium H921, assembly GCA_025153755.1. Taxonomy (GTDB): domain Bacteria; phylum Pseudomonadota; class Gammaproteobacteria; order Pseudomonadales; family Porticoccaceae; genus HTCC2207. Next base: position 227,738 of record JAOALD010000003.1, on the reverse strand, counting down.
CCTTAACGGGATTTACAACAGTCTCATTGACAACAGTGGCGCTGATCTTTTTGACGGTCGGGCTACTATAGCTGGCCCCCAGCTTGTGTCTGTCAATGGCCAAACTTATCGAACGCGGAGTATTTTGGTAGCGACCGGAGGCTGGCCCTACATACCCGAATTCCCAGGTAGTGAGCTGGCTATAAGCTCTAATGAGATGTTCTTTCTCGATGAATTGCCTGAAAAGGCCGTTGTGGTGGGTGGCGGTTATATTGCCGTTGAGTTTGCAGGTATTTTAAATGGGCTTGGAGTAGAGACTCATCTTGTATACAGGGGCCCCCATTTACTCAAGTCATTTGATCGCCAAATGAGCGACAAAATCCAGCAGGGGATGATTGATAAAGGTGTTCATATTCACCTCAACACTGAGATTAGTCAGATTGTTCAGGCAGATGGCGGCCTTAGTGTTGGGCTAGACAATCAGGCAGATATGACCGCGGGCCTGGTGCTCTATGCTACTGGTCGTGTGGCAAATACCGCAAACTTGGGTCTGGAAACCACAAATGTGGCATTGGCTAACAATGGTGCAATTGTCGTAGATGAGCATTTTGCCACCGCAGAACCGAGTATTTATGCGCTGGGTGATGTAATCGACCGGATTCAGCTGACACCAGTGGCCATTCAGGAAGCTATGGTGTTGGTCGATCACCTGTTCGGCGAGGCTGTGGCTGAAATTGATTATAAGGGCATCCCGACAGCAGTATTCTGTCAGCCAGAGTTAGGTACAGTGGGGCTTAGTGAAGAACAGGCTAGGGCAGAGTATGAAGATATAGACGTTTATGTGTCAGACTTTAAACCAATGATGCAAACTCTAGGTGGGGGCTCTGACCGGATTACTATGAAGTTAATCGTTGATTCGGCCACTGATAGGGTTGTGGGCTGCCATATGGTGGGTGAGCATGCCGCTGAGGTCATCCAGGGTATGGGTATTGCCCTAAAAGCTGGTGCCACTAAGGCGCATTTCGATGCCACCGTGGGGATCCATCCATCGGCCGCTGAGGAGTTTGTTACTATGCGCGATAAATCAAGATAGTTTGTTTTATATCAGCAACTTACAAAAATAAATTAATCTATATTATATTTGTGGAACATTGCCATATGGTGGTTGGGCGGTTCAACCTGCTTAAAATTTCTGATTTTTCTCGCCTGTGTTTTGATCGGTTCAGTGAAAGGTTATATTTGAAAGGCTAGTTACTCTAAAACTGGCTCTTAGCCCGCTCTAGCAGGGACAGATTTAAGTGTTTAAGATCCCTTAGCGTCTTCTCGGCGTCAGTCTTATTCTGGTTGACCACGACTATAATTAACGCGTGAGTCACCTCAAGATAGGTTCTTCCCAGGCGTGCCAGCTCATTAGACTTGCTGCTGATATCCATGCGCCTAAACATTCGCGCCATTGAGTCAATAATAAGATCATCATGAATAAGATCCAGCTCCTTTAATTCAGGAACACCATACATAGCCTGCACCAGCGGCAATAGGCCCTGCTGATTGGTATAGGTTGCTAGCATAGTTTCAACGCTGAACTCTACAAATCGTTTTACGCTGTAGCTCTCTATTTGCACTGCCTCTAAGCGCTGCAGGGCCACATCCATCTCATTTACCCACTGCTCTGCCAAGGCGTACATAATTGCGTATTTGTTGGGAAAGTAATGGTAAAGAGTGCCCACAGATACGCCGGCTCGCTTCGCGACAAGAATAGTGGTCAAGTCATCTTGACCCACCTCATCGAGTAACTCGGCAGTAACATCCAAAATCAGGTTACGGCGTTCTTGAGCACGCTTCTGCACTGGTTGTGTTCTGGATTCCGTCTTGCGCAGACTAGTCATCAGAAACGATCTCTTAGAGCATAATAGAGCATACCGGCCACCATACCAGGCCATCTCAGTACTGTGCCACCGGGAAATTTGTGAGTAGGTAGGTTGGCCATCAAATCAAACCTTTCGAGCTTGCCCGTGATCGCCTCGGCAATCAACTTGCCAGCAAATGTGGCAGTGGGCACGCCATGGCCCGAATAACCATGCATATACCAAATATTATGCTGCGCTCGACCAAAGTGAGGGAGGCGATTAAGCGTGATAGCAAGCGTTCCGCCCCACCCATAATCTATTTTGGTGTCAGCTAACTGAGGGTAGACTTGTAGCATATATTTGCGCACAAAACCTTTAATGTCAGAGGGAAAGCCACGGCGATAATTTTCGCCGCCGCCGAATATAAGCCGATTATCACCCGAAAGCTTCCAGTAATTAATGACGAAGCGACTATCAGCCATAGAGGTATCCAAAGGCGCAACCTGTGCTGCTAAGTCATCAGAGAGTGGCTCCGTGGCCAAGACAAAGTTATTAATCGGCATAATATACCCATTTATTTTCGGCTCTAGTTTTTCAATATAGCCATTGCAGGCTAGTATCATTTCACTAGCGGTGACTTGCCCCTGTGCGGTTTTGATCACCACGGGAGTGCCGGCATAACTGATTACCCGGGAGTGTTCGTAGATGATTACACCCGCTCGGGTAGCGGCCTGAGCCATACCCAATAAAAAGTTAAGTGGGTGGAGATGCTTTGCAGCACGGTCTAGCAGGGCGCCATGGTAGGCCGTGCTTTCAATAACTTCTGATAGGCGCTCTTTAGGTACATACTCTGCCTGATCAAAGCCATACCTGTCATGCAGGAAACTCACTTCTTCCTCAAGATCGCGCTGATATTTGGCTCGATGAGCGAAGTGAATATTGCCATGTTTGAGGTCACATTTGATTTTGTGTTTTTGGATGAGGTGCTTAACTGTATCTACTGCTTCAAGCCCCAGATCCCATAGTGCACTTGCAACCTCATGGCCAAACTTGGTTTCGAGGTATTGCTGGTCTTGACGCTGGCCTGTACCCACATGACCACCATTGCGGCCAGATGCTCCAAAGCCGACCGTTTCAGCCTCGACTACAACAACTTTGTATCCACGTTCGGCTAAATGTAGGGCAGAGGATAGGCCTGTATAGCCGGCGCCCACAACACAGATATCCGCAATTTCACTGCTTTCTAAAGGGGGGAACGACATAGATTTGTTGGTGGTAGCGCTATAGTAAGAACTCACATCATCAGCCTTCAATTGATTCAATGATTGACATTATGCCAATTTCGAATAATAATTCAATATTAATTGAACTATTATTCGAAAATTAGTTAGATAACTAAATCAAATAGGTATCGTATGAAGTCGCAGACTGAGATTGAAAGCTGGCTTAAAGAAAATCATATTGCCGAGGTGGAATGCCTGGTGCCGGACATGACAGGTAATGCGCGAGGCAAATTCATACCTGCCAAGAAGTTCCTCAAAGAGGACAGTCGTTTGCCTGAGGGTATCCTGGCGCAAACGGTGACAGGGGAGTACTCAGATGATTATTGGGAGCTGTTAGATACCATTGATGGTGACATGTTACTCGAGCCTGATATCAGCACGGCGCGTTTGGTACCCTGGGCCAACGAAACTACCGGTCAAATTATTCACGACTGTTTCGCAAAAGATGGTTCGCCTCACCCTTTTAGCACCAGAGCGGTTCTCAAGCGGGTCCTCGCGCTTTACGAGAACGCGGGCTTAACGCCTGTCATCGCGCCTGAGATGGAGTTCTACTTAGTTGAGCGCAACCCCAATCCAAATGTGTCTCTTAAGCCACCAATTGGACGCTCTGGTCGCCCAGAAACCGCACGTCAGTCCTATAGTATTGACGCGGCTAACGAATTTGAGCCCTTTATCGAAGATATGTACGCCTACGGCGAAGCGATGGGTCTTGACATTGATACCCTGATTCATGAGTCGGGCGCTGCCCAGCTTGAGGTAAACTTTATTCATGGCGATGCTCTAAATCTTGCGGATCAGGTGTTTACCTTTAAACGTATGATTCGTGAGGTCGCCCTCAAGCATGACATCTATGCTACGTTTATGGCGAAGCCCATGGCCAGCGAGCCCGGATCTGCTAAGCATATTCATCAAAGCGTGGTTTCAAATGCCGATGGCAGCAATATTTTTGCCACCAGTGAGGGCGAGTACAGCCAAGAGTTTTATCATTATCTGGGTGGTTTGCAAAAATATACACCCTACATAATGAGTTTCTTTGCTCCCAATGTTAATTCCTATCGACGCTTTACCCGCGAGGTGTCGGCACCAATTAATCTACATTGGGGCTGGGACAATCGCACTACGGGGTTGCGTGTGCCTGATGCTACCGCCAAAAACTATCGAATTGAGAACCGTTTCCCTGGCGCTGATGTGAACCCGTATCTATCGATTGCCGCCACCTTGGCATGTGGCTATCTGGGTATGAAGAATAAGATTGAGCCATCAGCGGCTTTTGATGGCAATGCTTACGACGAAGAGCTGGGGTTGCCAAGAACCCTTGAGGAAGCATTGCGTGGGCTGCAAGAGGATCAGGATGTTATCGAACTATTTGGTAAAAAGTTTATTCAGCTTTACACCTCAATCAAGCTAATTGAATTTGAAGAATTTAATCGAGTCATATCTTCCTGGGAACGCGAGCATTTGCTACTTAACGTTTAGATATTGATGGGTTACAAAGACTCAGTTTGAGCTTACAATATGAAAATGGATTCTGCTTAACTACTCAAGTGATCTATTCTCTGTGCGCTACTTAGCCTCTCGTTTGTTATTTATGCCCTTGGTGCTGCTGTTGTTGTCAAACAATGGCCACGGGGCATACTATGTTGGCGCAGAGGAATGTGCAGGCTGTCATCAGCCGGAAATGGTGCAGTGGAGTGGTTCCCACCATGACTGGGCAATGAAAGTAGCCACTGCTGAAACTGTGTTGGGGAACTTCGATAATGTGACATTTTCCCATCAGGGCATCCTCTCAACATTTACACGCAATGACGGCGCCTATTACGTTCGTACTCAGGGAGCTAATGGCAAATACCAAACCTTTAAAATTGACTACACCTTTGGTGTTGAGCCTCTCCAGCAGTACTTAATTAAGTTTGAAGATGGCCGTATGCAGGCGTTGACCACGGCTTGGGATAGCCGCCCAGAACAGCAGGGAGGTCAACGCTGGTACCAACTGATGCCCGACGATATGGGAGCCCCTGGAGAGAACCTGCATTGGACTGGAGCCTACTATAATTGGAACTCTCGCTGTGCCGAATGTCATTCGACTGGGCTTGAGCAAAATTACTCTATGGCCACAGATACCTATGCCACGACCTGGTCAGAAGCAAATGTAGCCTGTGAGTCCTGTCACGGTCCAGGTTCTGAGCATTCTAAGTGGGCGAAGTCTGGCAAACAGGGCGATCACAATGGATTGCAAGTACAGTATTCTCAGAAGCTCAACTGGGTAATTGCCGAGGGGGCGAGTGTCGCAAATCCCCTGGGCGATCCGCACAGCGGCGCAACCACTGAAATTGAATCCTGCGCTGCATGTCATGCAAGACGCAGTAAGATTAGCTCGGCACCAATTAACAATTACTCTGGGGACAAAAGCTTTCTTGATCATTATCAGCTGCAAACTCTCGGCCAGGGCCTTTATCATGCAGATGGCCAAATTGAAGACGAGGTCTATGTCTATGGCTCCTTTTTGCAGAGTAAAATGTATCAGCGTGGTGTGAGCTGCAGTAACTGCCACAACCCCCATAGTCTTGAGTTAAAGGCCGAAGGCAACGAACTCTGTAGCGGCTGCCATGCGCCTCAAACATACGATACACCCAGGCACCACCACCACCAGCAAGCAGATAGCGCTGGAGCCCAGTGTGTTAATTGTCATATGCCTGCGACTGTCTATATGGGTGTCGATGCGCGACGCGACCACAGCATGCGGGTGCCGAGACCAGATGTTACGGCCCAAATTGGAGCACCCAATGCCTGTAATATGTGCCATACCGACAGGGCTCCGCAATGGTCTATATCTGCTATTGAAAGCTGGTTAGGTAAGAACACAGCTAAACCAGAGCTCGTTGCTCAGGCTATTTTCGCTGGTCGAACCGCCGCTCCAGACGCTAACCAGTTGTTAATTGATCTAGCTAATGATGCCACAGTCAATGATATGGCCCGAGCCACAGCCTTAGGGCTACTAGCAAATCATCCTAATGCGATTAGTTATGGTGCCATTCAGCAACAACTTAAAAGTGACAAGCCGCTGCTGCGTATCGGCGCTCTAAGTGCCCTCGAATTTTTACCTTTGCAGCAGCGCTGGCAGGATGTTTCGCCGCTGTTAAATGATCCAGTTAGATCAGTTAGATTCGCCGCGACCAAACTTTTGATAGGTATTGGTGACCTTAATTCACCCCAGCAGGCTGAGCTAGACGGTCACGTTGAAAGCTATATTGCGGCGTTAATGGTCAATGCAGATATGCCCAATGGACAGCTTAACCTTGCTCTCGCTTACCTAGCACAGGGGTCCATGGTGAAAGCAGAGCAGGCCTATGGGCATGCGCTAAAGCTCGACCCTAAGTCTATACCGGCAATGTTAAATTTAGCCGACCTTTACCGTATTCAGGGGCGCCAGGACCAGGCGCTCTCCCAGTTGTTACGGGCACAGGCTCTCAGTGCAAATAATGCAACTGTTCTCTTTAGTCTTGGGCTAGCACAAATTCGAAGTAAACAGCTTGCAAATGCAATGATCAGCCTTAAAAAAGCCTCAACGTTAGCCCCTGAAGTCACCCGCTACAGCTATGTTTATGGTGTAGCATTAAATGCTCAGGGGCGCAGTCAGGAAGCGATAGAGGTGATGATCGATGCGCTTGCCAGAGACAGCCAGAATAGAGATTTACTATTTGCTTTGGCCACCATTAATCGAGATTTAGGTAGGCTAGAAGATGCTAGGGGATTTGCTCAGCGGTTAGTGGTAGCATTTCCCCAAGATCGCGCGGCATTGCAGCTGCATGATTCTCTTCAATATTAGTTTGATAGCGAGTAGGCCATGAAAATAAAACGTTTAGCGGGTGCCCTTGGCGCAGAAATTAGCGGTATTGACCTAACCAGTGATGTCGCAGCTCGTGACTATAAAGCCATAAGAAGCCTGTTGGTTGAACATGAGGTTATCTTTTTTCGCGATCAAAATGTAACTCCTGCGCAGCAGTATGCATTAGCTTCATCCTTTGGCCCGCTGCAGAGCCACCCGGCCTATGACACTTTGCCAGGATTTCCAGAGATTACTGTTCTCGAAAGTACCGCCGACAAACCCAGTAAAATAGAATGCTGGCATAGCGATATGACATTTCGATTGCATCCGCCAATTGGCACCGTGTTGCGGTCAAAGGTGATTCCTGAGGCGGGTGGCGATACCTGTTTTGCCAGTATGACCGCTGCTTATGATGGATTATCACCGCAGATGCAGGCTTTTTTGAGCGATTTAGACGCGGTGCATGATTTTTCTTATGGGTTTAAGGAGAGTCTGGCCGAGAAGGGTGGACGGGAGCGCTTGGCTCAGGCGGTTACCGACAATCCACCTGTAGTTCATCCGGTGATACGCACTCATCCAGAGAGCGGTAAGAAAGTGATCTTTGTAAACGCGCTCTTTACTACTCATATTGTTGGCCTGCCGGCCGGTGAGAGCCGAGCGATACTAGAGTTTTTATATCAGCACTGCGTTGCAGCAGAGTATACTTGTCGGCTGTCTTGGGATGTTGATTGCATTGCAATCTGGGATAACCGCAGCACACAGCACAAGCCGATAAATGACTACTTCCCGGCTCATCGTAGCCTTCAACGTATTGTGATAGATGGCGATAGACCCTACTAGGGAAGACTTGGTTTCTTCGACATACCAAGCCCTTGCCTCAGTCAGTTCTAGATAACCCTCAATTCAAACAGAAATTAAGTATCATTTTCGCCACTAAAGGCTGGTCAACCTTTTTCTGAAAGGAGTCCATCGCCTTTTTATAGGTTTCTGGCGGGTAGTTTTCACGGCGAAACTCATAGAGGTCACTACTGTAGTCTGCATAGAACTCAGGATGGCCCTGAAACGTTAATATATGCTCGCCAAGGCTAGTGGCGGCAATAGGGCATGTGTCTGTAGAGGCCAAAACAACAGTGCCTTCGGCTGGTGTTGTAATCTGGTCTTGGTGACTATAGATAAGATTGAAGGGCTTGACGCCAAGGCTGTTTGCCTCAGTTGGTATAGTGCTTTTGACCCCTAGCGACCAGCCCGCTGTCGACAGAGTAGTTTCACCGCCCAGAGCATGAGCTACCATTTGATGGCCAAAACAAACTCCAACTAACTTCTTCTGCATGCTGTGAAGATCTCTAACAAAACCGCCCAATTCAATAATCCAGGGTGCTTTCTCATAGACGCTACTTTTGCTACCGGTAAGAATGTAGGCATCCACCTCATCGATCTCTGACGGATATACGCCAGCATTTACGGCATAGGTGGAAAATTCTAAATCCACTTTTTGCTCATCATTTGCAGCTCTCAATAAGTGCTGGAACATAGCCGGATATTCACCGTATTTTTTAGCCAAATGTGGCACTACATCATCAGCCTGAAGTATCCCTATTTTTAGTTTCATTTTATTTTTAATCACTTTTTTAAAAAACCCCGATTAACGACTGCTAAATTTTAGCAAATAGGTTTCAAGATCACGCTTTATTTCTGGTCCGTAGAGGTATAAACCAATGATATTTGGTATCGAGATCAAAAATACCATGGCATCTGAAAAGTCTAGGACAGCTCTGAGCTGTATCATGCAACCAATAGCGACAAAACCACAGAATACTGTTTTAAATAGTAACTGCGTCATAGCCCCTTCACCAAATAAATAAGTCCAACCCTTAAGCCCATAATAGGACCACGCTATAGTGGTTGAAAAAGCAAAGAGTAGTGCGGCTATGGCGATAATAAAGGGTGCCCAGCTCACATGATGTGCAAAAGCCGCAGAGGTAAGAGCAATGCCCTCAAGTCCGCGACCATCATCAAGTAGGCCATTAGGGATAGCCGTGGTAACAATTACCAATGAGGTCAGGGTGCAAATAACCATAGAATCGATAAAAGGCTCTAGTAGTGAGACCAGCCCTTCAGTTATAGGCTCATCTGTGATGACCGCGGAGTGAGCGATGGATGCCGAGCCTATGCCGGCCTCGTTAGAGAAGAGGGCGCGCTGAAAGCCAATTATGATAGCGCCGACCATGCCGCCTTGGGCACTGCTCCAGGAAAATGCACCATTGAAAATAAGTGCAATGGCCGCCAGCAGATGTTCGGCACTCATGGCAATTATAATAATTGCCGAAATCATATAGAGCAGTGCCATGGCAGGGACAATACGTGAGGCGGTTGTAGCAATCGAACGAATACCTCCGAGAATGACCAAGCCAACAGCGCCTGCCATAAACAGGCCAAATAACCATCCACGGCCGAACAGGAAACTGTCTTCGCCACCGGTTATACTTAATACCTGAACATAGGCCTGATTAGATTGGAACATATTACCAATACCCAGACAGCCAATAACCAATGCCAATGCATAGAAACTTCCCAAAAACTTGCCTACTCTAGGCCAGTTGCGATCGAGGAAGAATCGCTCCAGATAGAACATAGGGCCTCCAGAAACGGAGCCATCGGCATTGATGCGGCGGTATTTAACTCCCAGTGTGCACTCGACAAATTTGGTGGCCATGGCTAAAAAACCCGCCATGAAAAGCCAGAATGCTGCTCCGGGGCCACCAATAGTAATGGCTACAGCAACGCCACCAATATTACCCACACCAACGGTGCCAGATACCGCAGTAGACAGGGCTTTAAAGTGAGAGATCTCACCGGGCTTATCGCTTTCGGCGCGAGAGCCTCGCAAAATTCCAATAGCTTGCCTAAAACCTCGGAAATTGATCAGACGCAGATAGAAGGTAAACCACAGCGAAGCTATAGCCAGCCAGAGTACGATAAGCGGAAAATCTTGATTGAAGATGTGGATAGGGTGGAAAACCACATCAGAAAGCGTCTGTGCCAGAGGTCGTATTAGAGCCTCTAGCTGTGAATCTATACTCATTTGGTGCCCTTGGTGCGAATTCCTACATTTAGTGACAATATACTTTATTTTATTTATTTAAACTATTGATTTTACTACACTTCTCTTTCTTTTCCAGACCGTGCCCTCTCTTTCATATCAGATTGAATATAAATCTGATCTGTGGTGCCCATACTGGCATGACCAAGGTCATCGGCCATATGTTTAAGAGGTCTACTAGCTATGTCTTGGGAAGCTCCAGTATGCCTGAGCCAGTGTGTTGTCGCCTCCCGTAAAGCCTTAGCTTCGGCACTAAAACCCTCAGACATCATGCGGTCATAAGCTAGGTCAAATGCCTGCTGAACAATTCTGCGCAATTGTCGTGAGGTCATGCCACCAGCGCCGCGATTTTTTGACACCAACGTTGAGTTAGCGCCAAAGGTGCTGTTAACAGAGGCACGATAACTCTGATAGCGATTAATATATGGCGAAAGGGCGTTGGGCACAGAAATATCACGTATCTTATTACCTTTACCCAGCACCTTGAGCCAGTGATTGCCATCGCTGTCTTGCCAAAAATGCTTCCACACTGGTTGCCAGTTAGCTCTATCAGAAAGCTCCGAGATCCTCAGGTAAAGGGTTTTTAGCATGGCTATAATAAATAATGTTCGCTCATGGTCGGTTGAGCCGTCGGCCGCAGCCTGGGCGCTTTCGAGCACGTAGTCCCACTGAAGATCTGAAAGCCGTTTGATGTTCTTCTGGGTGGCGCCTTTTATAAGGAAGGGTGACTGCTTGCGAATCGCTGGTATAGGGTTGCCAAAGGCATAGCCTTCGTCGGTTAGATAGTCATAATAACAGGACACTGCCGAGTAGCAGATTTTCATCGCTTCGTGGGAAAGTGAGTGCCCGTCTGTACTGGTTTGGACACTATGACCCTCAGATAAGGCTACCGCACGGTCTTCCTTGGCTATTTTTGCGGCAAATGGCCGCCAATTTTTGTTTTGACGAGACTCTCCGCCGATTATTTTAAAGCGATCTTGAACCGAAGCGCCCACCCAAGCTGGCGCTGGGCCGTGAACAAAATCAAAATATGCCTCTAGATCTGGGCGTTTTAACTGGATAACACTTTTTTTAGCGACCGTCCATGCCCACAGTAACAGTCGTTCAACCTCGTTGCGGTAACCGCGATAGGTGGCCTCAGATTTTCTGCTATAGCTTTTAAGAAAAGCTTGGGTGTGTAAAAAATCTTCGCGGGCATCAGGTATGGTTTTGCAAATATTTTGCACAAAGGCTTTGGAATCTGGGTAGTCATCGAGCATCGACATTCCCATTGGAAGACGCACAAAGGCTTTGTGGGCGTCAAACAGTGGTGTTGCGTTAAATACTTTAATCATTGGGCGATGCGTTATCATAGCTCGATTGTAATGCGTGTACTGTAACAGTCGGTATACCGGCTGTCTACCTATGTCCACTAATTGAGATTAGAGGACATAAAAGTAATGACGACCACCACTCCCATTCAAACGCGATCAGTGACTATTCTATCGCTGAGGTTCTGGTAAACTATTGGCATATTGTCAAGGAATTACCTATGCCGCGAATTATTGCAGCTTTTTTACTCACCGCTATCTGTTTCACAAGTTTTTTTGTTTTAGCCGACTTTGGTGACAAATCCGCCACGCCAGCGACGCCAAATGCTCAGATCGTGCCAATTGCAAAGCAGACCGAGTTTACGGCGCTGTATCGCGAGATATTCGATCGCTTAGCTTCTCGTCATTACCGTGGCCAGGATATAGACGATGAGCTCTCCAAGCGCTATCTGACCCAGTATCTAGACAATCTAGACCCTACTAAAAGCTATTTGCTCCAGTCCGATATAGACGAATTTATGCAGTGGCACACTCGCCTCGATGACCTTGCTAAACGTGGAGATATAAGCCCTGGGTATGTTATGTTCAATCGTCTGCGCTCTAGGGCGATTAGTCAGCTTACTTTGAACATCGCAATACTTGAAGATGAGAATCACGAGTTTGATTTAGCGACTAATGAAACAATCGTTTTAGATGGCGACAAACGAGACTGGTTTAGTTCGCCTGAGCAGGCGCAAATCTTTTGGCACAAACGTATCAAAGACGCGATGATTCGCCTTTTACTTAACGATAAACAGGCTGATAAATCCCGTGAGCTGCTTATAAAGCGTTATCAGAACCAACTTAAACAGTTTACTCAGCGCGATAGCCAAGACGTATTTCAGCTCTATGTAAATGCCCTCGCCTCACTCTATGACCCCCATACATCATATTACTCGCCACGCACCAGTGAAAACTTCCAGATTAATATGTCTCTATCTTTAGAGGGTATTGGTGCTGAGCTGCGTGTGGAAGACGAGTACACAAAAGTGGTCAGGATCATTCCAGGTGGACCAGCAGACCTGCAAGATATATTAAAAGCTGAAGATAAAATTGTCGGTGTGGGCCAAGAGCAAGATGAAATTGTCGATGTCATTGGTTGGCGTATCGATGAGGTTGTTGACCTCATACGCGGGCCCAAAGATTCTGTGGTCAGACTGCAGATTATTCCGGCTAAAGGTGAAGCTATCGGCAGTACCACTATTGTTGCAATCACCCGAGACAAGGTAAAACTGGAGGAAAAATCGGCGCAAAGTAAGATTCTAGAAATTGAACAAGAGGGTAAAATTTACAAGCTAGGGGTCATTGAGATACCCACTTTCTATATGGATTTCGAAGCTTATCGTGCTAGAGATCCTGAGTACAAAAGTACTACCAGAGATGTATTTAATCTTTTACGCGAGCTTAGAGCACAGCGTGTTGATGGTATTGTTTTGGATCTGCGCAACAATGGGGGCGGTTCCCTACATGAAGCAACCGCTTTGACGGACCTATTTATTGGCAATGGGCCTGTGGTGCAAATTAAAGACTCAAATCAGCGGGTTTCACGCAGTCAACGTGCCACTATGCCTGCCGTATACGATGGCCCGCTTTTGGTTATGATTAATCGCCTTAGCGCCTCAGCCTCTGAGATTTTTGCCGGCGCCTTACAAGACTATGGACGTGCATTAATTGTAGGTAGCCAGAGTTTCGGCAAGGGTACGGTGCAGGACGTAAGTGGTCTGAGTAGCGGCCAACTTAAGTTGACTGTGTCTAAATTTTATCGAGTTTCAGGTGATAGCACCCAGCATCGAGGTGTAATACCTGATATTGAGTTTCCCTCGACCTATGACATAGAGGAAGTCGGTGAGAGCCAGCATGATAATGCCCTGCCCTGGGACCGTATTCATGCAGTTCCGCACAATGTGTCAAATCATTTGAAGCGGCATATAGGCCCGCTGACAGATAGGCATCAGCAACGTAGCCGTGATGATCCAGACTATGCTCACATGCTTAGCCAGCTAAAACTCAATGAAGAATGGGCGGCCAACGATACGCTTTCCTTAAACATCGAAAAACGTCGTGCGCGGACTAAGCTATGGGATCAGGAACTATTAGTCCTTGAAAATATTCGTCGTATGAAAAAAGGTCTGGAAGCCTATGAAAATGTTGAAGTCTGGAAAAAATCATCAGCTGATAGTGATGATAGCGATGACCAGTCTCAGAAAGGCGTTGGCGGCTCAGAACTCAACGAAAATATTGCAGAATCAGATCCGATGCTACAAGAGGCTGGGAATATTCTTGTTGATCAGATAGCCCTGATAACACCGTCAAACAAAAGCCATATTGTTCAACTTAAAAATAAAGTGAGATAAAGCTGACGTGACTGATATTGCCGAACTCAAGACTGATTCAACTCGCATTATGTCATTTAATGTTAATGGTATCCGTGCCCGCCTACATCAATTGGAGTCAGTTTTAGAGCAGCATGCGCCACATATCATCGGCCTGCAGGAAATTAAAGTCAGTAATGAAGAGTTCCCAGTTGATGCTATTACTCAGATGGGCTATCAGGTAGATTTTCATGGCCAAAAAGGTCATTACGGTGTTGCCCTTCTCAGCAAAATGCCGGCTGTTTCGGTTATCCGGGGTTACCCCAGCGATGATCAAGAGTCTCAATGCCGTATGATCCATGGTCAATACGATATAAATGGCCAGATAATCCATGTAATCAATGGATATTTTCCTCAGGGTGAAGGTCGCGCACATCCAACTAAATTCCCTGCAAAAGCGAAATTCTATGCCGACTTGAGGGCCTATCTCGGTAATAATTTTAACGGCAAAGACCATGTAATAGTCATGGGCGATATGAACGTTGCTCCAGCGGATATAGATGTTGGTATAAAGCCGGAGAATGCCAAGCGCTGGCTCAAGACTGGCAAGTCGGCATTTTTACCCGAGGAGCGGGAATGGTTGGAGACACTTCAAGATTGGGGGCTTGTCGATAGCTTTAGGTCAATGAATCCCCAAGATGATCGTTCCTATAGCTGGTTTGACTATCGTAGCCGTGGCTTCGAGCAGGAACCCAAAATTGGTCTTCGAATCGATTTAATTCTCGCCTCTTTACCAGCCATGGAGAATCTTGTTGGCTCAGGCATCGACTTTGAGGCCCGAGCATTCGAGAAGCCTTCCGACCACTGCCCTATCTGGGCTGACTTTAAGCTATAAAAGAATCCCTCAGGTCAACTAATCTGAGTTACTGGCGTTTTAGGTATCAAACGACACAAAGGAGACTTTGATGAAAAAATGTTTGAATCTGACACTTGCAGTATTGAGCCTTTTTATCTTTCCCACAAGTGCCCTAGCGAACACAGATGGAGTGTCACTTAAATATCATGAACAGAGCCGGCACTCCGATAAACCCGAACACAGGCGCCATAAAACTGATCATAAAGCGGTTGAGCAAAGAATTGCTAAGCGTCGGCTAGCGCAGAACTACAATGATTATCTTCGCCACAACTATAATCTTAGGCGACATTACAAACGGGACCGACACTGGGTAAAAAATAATCTAGATACTGTCCGCTTTATTAGCCGACGTGACTTCTATAAACAGTATTATGGGCATGGAAATGGTCATTTTTACGATCGCCACAGAAACCATTATGATAGGCACCATAGGAGAAATTCATTGCATTTAGGTGATAGGCACCACAGCCATAGCAGTGATTATTTAGACTGGTTTGCGGTCATGTATCTACTCAATGAAATTTCTGATGGCAGATATAGTGAGCATGATCATAGGCGGCGCGGTATCTAAACAATGACAGCTATGATCAACAATAAAATAGAGCATCGACAAATGCCAGAGAGCGTGACGAAGAAGGAACTCGCCTACAGTTCATTAGAAGAGTTTCTTAAATTTATCGAACGGCGAGCTTTTCATATGGCCAGAATGGCTACTGGCAACAGTGACAATGCTATGGATATAGTTCAGGACAGCATGTTCAAATTGGTCGAAAAGTATGCTCATAAAACAGCACTCGAATGGAAACCGCTGTTTTACCGCATTTTAAACAGTAAAATCACCGACTACTATCGTCGCAAAGCAGTCCGTGATCGGGTTTTTCTTTGGACTAAGTATGTAGCTGATGGAGATAGCGATCAAGCCACAGATCTAGTTGAGCGATCTGAGGGCAGACAGTCTGAAACTCCTGATGCCATGATGATGCGCTCTGAGCGCATCAAAAAAATGAGTGACGCAGTGAACACTTTACCCCGCCGACAACGCGAAGCCTTTATGCTGCGTTGCTGGGAGGGTATGAGCACCATTGAGACAGCAGCCACTATGAAATGCTCCGAGGGAAGTGTAAAAACTCATTACTCAAGGGCTATGCATCGGTTAAGAGATGCACTGGAGGACTATAATTATGACTAATCAAACCGCCGACAAGTTGCAACAGGATTTACGCCTGTTGGAGTCCGAAATCCAAGCACGGGATGTTTTCAGGCTGGCTCAGGCTCGTAATAGCGCCCTATCTCAGGTAGCTCCCAAGCAAAAAAATAGATTTTTACCCGTACTCGGAGCCTCGATGGCCTCGGTATTGCTGGCAGCATTTTTCTTTTTTGAACAGGCTCCACTTAGCTTAGATAACGAAACTATTAACGACTATACAGCAGAAGAATCTTACTTTGAGTTTGATGATGAAAATATAGATCTCTATGAGGACCTCGATTTTTATTACTGGCTTGCTGCTAACGATTCGGGCGCAACAGGATAGCAGATGAAAAGTAACCCAATACGACTTATCACCATTCTTTTAGCGGGCGTACTACTGTGTTCTGAGCTATTTGCCGAAGAAAGTAGAGGCCAAATTCCGTTTCAAGAATTGCCAAAGGAAACTCGTGATATCTTGGCACCACTTGAAAAACATTGGCATAAGGTGAAGCCCAAGCAGCAAAAATGGATATTAGCTAGAGCCCAGAGCGCCGATCCCTCGGCGCGAGAGCGGGTAAGGCGAATGGCTCAGCGGCTCAAAGATCTTTCTCCAGAAAAGCGCAAACGTTTACGTAAGATTAAAAAGCAATATGACAAAATGTCGCCGGGTCAGCGTCAAAAGCTGCGTCAACGCTATGAGAATACAAGCCCTCAAGAGCGTCGTTAGTATCTTGACAAACCAACGCGAAGATAACAAAAACACTAAATTGGGTAATAGGGAATTGTAGTTTCGATTTAGGCTAAACAGACACTCAGTAAATAAAAAACAATAAGACAAAAAAAGGCTCCCTAAGGAGCCTTTTTTTTTCGTAGCATCTTGGTCGACGCAAAGATACGGGTTAAATTGCCGCGTCTAATTCAGGTAAGGCGACAAATAAATCGGCTACAAGACCGTAGTCTGCTACCGAGAAAATTGGCGCCTCTTCATCTTTGTTAATCGCAACAATGACTTTACTGTCTTTCATGCCTGCCAAATGTTGGATTGCACCGGAGATGCCTACTGCAACATACAAATCTGGAGCAACAATTTTACCAGTTTGACCTACCTGCATATCATTGGGCACGAAACCGGCGTCTACAGCAGCGCGAGAGGCACCTACTGCGGCCCCAAGCTTATCCGCAAGGGAGTAAAGCATGTCGAAATTTTCGCCATTGCCCATACCACGACCACCAGATATAACGATATCCGCAGCGGTCAGTTCAGGACGATCTGAAACGGCCACCTCTTCATCTATAAAGTTTGATTTAGCCGAATCATGCGCTGAAGCGACCGCTTCAATTGACGCAGAACCACCCTCTCCTGGCGCTCCATCGAAAGCAGTGCCCCGAACGGTCAATACTTTGATGGCATCGCTACTCTGCACGGTGGCGATAAGATTACCGGCGTAGATTGGACGCTTAAACGTATCTTCGCTAACAACCCCGCTGATGTCAGAGATCGCCTGAACATCAAGAAGTGCCGCAACACGAGGAATGATATTCTTAGCCGTGGTAGTGGCGGTTGCCATTACATGGCTATAACCAGTCGCTACTTCAGCAATCATTGGCGCAACATTCTCCGCTAGGGAGTGTGCGTAAGCCGCGTTGTCAGCAACTATCACTTTGCCAATACCGGGAACCTGGGCAGCCTGTTGAGCAGCCGATTGGCATTCTGCACCAACTACCAGAATATCTATATCACCACCAATAGCCTGTGCTGCAGCGACAGAATTGAGGGTAGCAACGTTCATGCTACTGTTGTCGTGTTCAGCGATAACTAATGTACTCATGAGATCACCTTCGCTTCGTTCTTTAATTTGTCTACAAGCTGAGAAATATCCTCAACCTTGATGCCAGCAGCGCGCTCTGCGGGAAGTTCAACACCCAGTAGCGTTACTCGATTTGCCATATCTACACCTAAGTCGGCCGGTGTAGTGGTATCGAGCTGCTTTTTCTTAGCTTTCATAATGTTGGGTAACGATGCATAACGAGGCTCGTTGAGGCGCAAATCCGCAGTGACAATGGCAGGCAGAGGCAGGGCCAGTGTTTGAAGGCCACCATCAACTTCCCGAATCACTGTGGCGTTACCACCATCTATCGCAAGCTCAGAGGCAAATGTTGCCTGGCCATAACCGGTCAGGGCACCGAGCATTTGGCCGGTTTGATTATTATCCCCATCAATAGCCTGCTTTCCCATCAGAATAATATCTGGTGACTCAGACTCACACACCGCTTTGAGACACTTGGCAATTGCCAGAGGCTCAAGGGCTTCGTCCGTACTGATCAGAATTCCACGATCAGCACCCAGCGCCAGTGCAGTTCGCAACTGCTCCTGAGATTGCTGTGGCCCTATAGAAACGGCGATGATTTCAGTGGCTACACCTTTCTCTTTCAAGCGCACTGCTTCTTCTACCGCAATTTCACAGAATGGATTAATGGACATTTTCACGTTAGCCAAATCAACGTCTGTCATATCTGACTTGGGTCTAACCTTTACGTTGTAGTCTACAACGCGCTTCACGGCTACCAATACTTTCATGGTTTTCCTTTTAGCTAAGTAAATGAAATTTTGATCTAAGGCCTCGGTCTGACAAGCAATAGGCCTAAATTTAGAGGCCGTCATATTGCCTATTTAAGCCAAATAAATCAAGCGCCTGAACCCTAAAATATGACCCATGAGTTCGCTTGAACACCGCAAAGTAAGATAAATTATGGTTATTTATATTGACTATAGCTATGACGATATATAGTTAGTAAAATACTTTTTTAACTTGCTAGAACCTTTCTGGAGAATGAGTTTGGAACGCGAATTTATGGATTACGATGTCGTCATAGTTGGTGCAGGCCCCTCCGGCCTAGCAGCTGCATGTCGTCTCAAACAGTTAAATGCTGATATCTCTGTGTGTGTCGTAGAAAAAGGATCGGAAGTCGGAGCTCATATCCTCTCTGGTGCTGTGTTTGAACCCACTCCGTTAAACGAACTATTTCCTGATTGGAAAGAGATGGGAGCTCCCCTACTGACGCCAGTTACAGGGGATAATATATTTGTTTTTACCGGCGCCAAAAAACGCATCAAGGTGCCTAATATATTTGCACCCAAAACCATGCATAACCATGGAAACTATATCATCAGTCTCGGAAAACTTTGCCGATGGTTGGCAGACCAAGCTGAGAATCTCGGCGTTGAAATTTTCCCTGGATTTGCCGCTGCTGAGGTTCTGTACGGCGAGAACAACGAAGTACTGGGCATCGCCACTGGCGATATGGGTATTGGCCATAATGGCGAACAGAAAGGTTCCTATATGCAAGGCATGGAACTTCGTGCTAAGTACACGTTGTTCTCTGAAGGTTGCCGCGGCCACCTAGGAAAAGAGATTATTGCCAAGTATGCGCTTGATGCCGGTAAGGAACCCCAGCATTACGGTATTGGTATCAAAGAGTTGTGGAAGGTGCCTGCAGAGCAGCATCAGCCGGGTTTAGTTGTCCACAGTGCTGGTTGGCCTCTGGATGAAAGCAAGTCTCTGGGTGGCGGGTTTCTCTACCACCTTGAAGATAATACTGTCGCTGTTGGCCTGATTACCAATCTCTCATATACCAACCCTCATGTAAGTCCTTATGATGAGTTTCAGCGCTATAAGCACCACCCAGAAATTGCCAAACACCTAGAGGGAGGCGAACGTCTGACCTACGGCGCCCGTGCCTTACTTAAGGGCGGCTTACAGTCACAACCTAAGATGTCTTTCCCTGGCGGTATACTGGTCGGTGATGATGCAGGCACACTAAATTTTGCCAAGATTAAAGGCAGCCATACCGCCATGAAGTCGGGCATGGTTGCAGCAGAAACAGTGGCGGAGGCGTTATTGGCAGAGAAAAGCAATGATGACCTCGATAATTATGCAGCGGCTTACAAGGCATCCTGGGCCTACAAAGAACTACATATGCAGCGTAATTTTGGCCCAGCACAGCATAGGTTCGGCAACATTATTGGTTCTGCTTATGCTTTTATTGATCTAAACATATTTAACGGCATGTTGCCCTGGACTTTGAGCGACAAGATAGCGGATCACGAAACATTACTCCCCGCCAGTCAATGTAAGAAAATTGACTACCCTAAGTACGATGGCAAATTGAGTTTTGATAAGGCCTCTTCGGTGTTTATGTCGAACACTAACCATGAAGAAGATCAGCCCTGTCACCTAGTTCTGGCTGACCCGGATATGCCGATAAATAAGAACCTTGAGCTTTATGATGAGCCAGCACAACGTTATTGCCCTGCTGGCGTCTATGAAGTGATGTCCAATGATGATGGCAGTAAACGCTTCCAAATTAATGCGCAAAACTGTGTTCACTGCAAAACCTGTGATATTAAAGAGCCTAGTCAGAATATTAATTGGGTGGTACCTGAGGGTGCCGGCGGGCCAAATTACCCTGCTATGTGAGCATGCAGAGTTTCCCAGTCTAGACTTAGGGTCGAGGCTGGGAGTTCACTGCCGATCTAAGTGTGAAAACGTACCTACTTAAGACGTTAATCCATCATGCCCAACAAAAACTGGCTCCCCATACTCTCAACGTATAGACCTCCGTCTTTACCGGGATGCCCCCATTCAACAAGTTGGTAGAAAACTGTGCGGCTCACTAGTCCAGGCAAGTTACCGCGGACAGTTACTAGTGGAATCGGATCGCTTGTGCCCTCGGAGTCATCTACCCAAAGCGGGTTTTCTGCACTGATCACAACAGTCTCGCCTGTTGAGGTAGTAAGACTAATAGCCTGCTGCGAATCACGATTTTCTCGACTTGCCGCCATGATATAAAAAGGTGCGAAATCAACCCTGATCTGCCATTTCTCAACAGGCGTGACAAGAAAGTAATGCTCCCCTTCCCGTTTAAGAATAGTAGAAAATAGTTTTACCAGACGCTCGCGCTTAATTTCACCACCTTCGTGAATCCAACGACCTTCGCGATCAACAACGAGGTCCATAATACCGCTAGTCGGAGGATCCCACAGATGCACCGGAGGTAATTTGGTTGTGCCACTTCGTTGCTGTGCTAATAAATCGGCGAACAGATGGTCTAGGGACTGGGATGGAGTCATTAGCTAGTTTTTGAGTTTTTATTCTTGGAAGTGCCCTTGGCCACCGGGTGATACTGGCCAATATTGCCCATGGTCACACCAATATTGGTAATAAATTCCATTAGATCGCTGATATCACCATGATTGTAATTCCAACTCTTGCTATACCAGAGGTCTACAGCACCCTGCGCGAGGGCCCAACAAGCCAAGTAGTGGAAATGCGGGGGCACGTCTTCTAGCACGCCTGCACCAATTTGTTTGGTCAGCATATGACTGAGAGATTCTTCATTTGAACGACGAATCCTATGCAACTCTTCAAGCTGCTCGGCAACGTCTTCAGCGTAAGCCAGACGAACTTCTAACTGCTGAACTAATCTATCAAGATCAGGCCGAGCCAGACGGGCCTTAAAATAAGATTGCGCTGCAGCGCCGGCAACGCCCTCTTCCGTTTTTCTTATACCTGCAGCCAAACAAGCCGCAATATGTCCTTCATAGTCAAGCATAATTCTTATTAGGATTTCATTCTTTGTAAGAAAGTGCTTGTAGACGGTACCCTTGCCAATACCAGCTTTGGTGGCAATTTTAGAGACGGTGACAGCATCAATACTCTGCTCGAGAAATAACTCCAGTGCAGCATCAATAATCTTCTTCTCGCGGTCTAGAAAAAGCTTCTTTTTTGCACGAATTCGATCTGCGCTAGATGTTTTGTTGCTCATAAGAAATCCAAATTTACTTGCACGCTCATACTATAGCTCAAGAGTCCTATTGCTGGCTTGAAGAAATTCTCTCTTAAGCTCGTCAAACGTGTGAACCGCCGGAAACTGCGGAAATTCTGCAATAACATTATCGGGAGCATGAAACAGTATTCCTGCATCAGCCTCAGCTAGCATTGTTGTATCATTGTACGAATCACCCGCCGCGATAGTTCTATAATACATACTTTTAAACCCAACAATCGCCTGTCTTTTAGGGTTTACCTGCCTGAGATGGTAATTCACCAACATACCATTTTTGTCAGATTCAAGTTTATGGCACAGTAGCGTGGGATAGCCTAATTGTCTCATAAAAGGGCTGGCAAACTCATAGAAGGTGTCGGATAAGATCACCACCTGAAAACGCTCACGTAGCCAGTTGACAAAGTCGAGTGCCCCGTCGAGAGGCTGTAGCGTAGCAATAACCTCCTGTATTTCGTTTAGCCCAAGTCCGTGTTGACGTAATAAATCGAGACGATAATTCATTAAAATATCATAGTCTGGTTCATCTCGCGTTGTTCGTTTTAGCTCTTCTATACCGGTCTTTTCAGCAAAGGCGATCCAAATCTCTGGAATCAATACACCCTCCAAGTCTAGGCACGCAATTTCCACATTTATTCCTCATAAAATATTTGCAGGGCACTCTACTCAAAATCACCCCAATGCGCAATTGAACATAAGGGTAAAGCTAAAAGTTATAAGGTATAGCACCTTGTTAGTACAATGAATTAGCGCCCTTTGTTATGATGCCGGCCCACCACGGATCCATCCACCAAAGCGAGCAGTACAATGAATAACAGCGTAAATTCTATTAATTTAACCGATATTGACAAAGAAATGTCTTCCCAGTCACCTCAAGACATTCTTCGTTATGCGCTGGAAAATCATGACAATATTGCTATTTCGTTTAGTGGTGCCGAAGATGTAGTTCTGATCGATATGGCGCGCAAAATTCGCCCTGATATAAAGGTTTTTTCCCTAGATACTGGCCGTCTGCATGCCGAAACCTATCGCTTTATAGAAGAAGTTCGCAAACATTATGATATAAATATTGATGTAGTTTACCCAGAGGCCACGCGTGTAGAGCAACTGGTTAAGGAAAAGGGCCTGTTCAGTTTTTATGAAGACGATCATAAGGAATGCTGTGGCATACGCAAGATAGCCCCCCTGCGCAAACAGTTGTTAACAGTTGATGCGTGGATCACAGGCCAACGCCGAGACCAGAGTCCTGGCACTCGCGCTGAGGTGCCTGTGGTTCAAGACGATAAGGCTTTTGCCAGACCTGATGATAAGCTAACCAAATTCAACCCATTAGCTAACTGGTCTTCTAAACAAGTTTGGGACTATATTCGGGAAAACAATGTGCCCTACAATGCGCTTCATGATGAAGGCTACATTAGCATCGGATGTGAGCCATGCACCAGACCTACGGGGCCTGGTCAGCACGAACGTGAAGGTCGATGGTGGTGGGAAGAGGCCACGAAGAAAGAATGTGGTTTACACGCAGTCAATATAGAGCACTAGTCAGCACGGCGGTTAGGCTTAGGCTTAGCCGCTCAATAGATCGGTAATTCAATCTCCGCAAAGAACTCTTCCTGAGCTTCTTTATTAGGCAGAGCCATCGCTTGATCGACCACATTGCGGGTCAAATGCGGCGCGAAAGCATGAATAAAGTCATACATATAACCACGCAGATAAGTGCCTTTTCGAAAACCTATACTAGTTACACTGGACTGAAACAGATGACCCGCTTCTATAGCGACTAGATCCGAGTCAGCCTCTGGGTTGTAGGCCATGTGGGCGACAATACCAATACCCAACCCAAGACGAACATAGGTTTTAATCACATCTGCATCTGTGGCGGTAAACACGACCTTTGGGTGCAACCCTCTCTCAGTAAAAGCATCATCAAGCCTTGAACGGCCAGTAAAACCAAATACATAGGTGACAATTGGATGCGCCGCAACATCTTCTAGACTGAGTTGTTCTAGGAGTGCCAAAGGATGATCTCTCGGTACTAGGATGCAGCGATTCCAGCGATAACAAGGCATCATCAAAAGATCGCTAAATAGCTCTAACGCCTCGGTTGCTATGGCAAAATCAACAGTGCCATCAGCGGCCTTCTCGGAGATCTGCACTGGTGTGCCCTGGTGCATATGCAGTGATACCTGGGGATACTTGCCGATAAAGTCCTCAATAACAGGTGGCAGAGCATAGCGCGCCTGGGTGTGAGTCGTGGCTATGGATAGGCTGCCATGGTTAGGGTTGTTGTGCTCCTGAGTTAATTGCTTAATGCTGTCCACTTGGCGAAGAATATCCCCAGCAATTTTAAGGACCTCCTGCCCTGTCGGCGTTACTCTAGTGAGGTGTTTACCACTGCGTGAAAATATTTCAACGCCCAACTCATCTTCTAATAACCTAATTTGTTTACTGATGCCTGGCTGGGAGGTATATAAACTTTTGGCTGTAGCCGAGACATTTAAGTCGTGGTGGGCAACTTCCCAGATATACCTTAATTGTTGGAGTTTCATAAGCCTCTCTCTGCCTGAGTAACCTAGTGATTAATATACTATAAAGATATAAAAATATACAAAACTATTCCTTCTTAGAATAGGCAATACTTGGTAGGCTACAAACCTTTAAGAAAACCCTAATTCCCAGCTCATAGACAGGAACACAGTAAGCGGCCATATGGATATTTTGTACTACATTTTAGCCGGCGCAGGAGTGGGGTTGGCTATAGGTCTTACCGGCGTTGGTGGCGGCTCATTGATGACGCCCTTACTGATCATGTTCGGGTTTCCTTACAATGTCGCTATCGGCACAGATTTACTCTATGCAGCGATTACCAAGGCTGGGGGCATGGTTACCCACACTCGGCAAAAAACCGTGCAGTGGCGAACTGTGGGCTTTTTAGCTGCAGGTAGTGTTCCTGCATCCTTAGTCACCGCGCAACTGCTCAGCTCAGTATTTACTGACTCTTCTGAATATCAAGGGATACTGACGCGCAGCCTTGGAGTAATGCTTGTGCTCACGGCAACAGTGATTTTGCTCAATGGCCGTATCCGGAATAAAACTACTCATAGCCAAGGCGCTATGGCGGAGTTTTTTAACCGTCATACAGATGGGGTGATTTTTTTTGCTGGCGCTTTTTTAGGGGTATTTGTAACACTGTCATCTGTGGGCGCTGGGGCCTTTTGTGCCGCCATTCTAATGGTTTTATATCCACGGATGCCTGCATTACACATTATTGGCACGGATATTTCTCATGCGGTACCCCTAACTCTAATCGCTGGGTTGGGCCACCTGATACTTTTGGGTAATGTCGATTTTATGCTACTTGCCTGCCTTTTAGTGGGCTCCCTACCCGCCATTCAGGTCGGTACCAGGCTGGCAGCGCGTGTGCCCGGCCGCTTACTTCAAACTATTATCGCAACTCTTCTGTTTGCCATGGGCGTTCGGTTCGCAGTTTTTTAGCAGCGCTAAAATAGATTGTTACCAAAACGACCCAGAAACAGTGCCGCCAGCACGAGGTAAAACAAATAATAAAGAACCGAGTGGCGAGCATCTTTTTTTTGGGTCTGGTTCTGTGCTCTGGCCTTATCCTGTAGGTCTCGCACCTCAACCTCTATCGTTAAAAAGTGCAAATCCTCACCCGTTGGCGTATGCCTTAGACGTTCAAGTATTTGACTATCGGAGAGCTTCTGATATTTATTAGATCTCAGGTATCTACCCAATTTACTGCCCTCTAGTTCTGCTTGGGCAGCTCATTGGCAACACCATGGGGAACATGGCCAGTCGCCACATATTCACTGGCTGAGGTACAGTGCATCTGTTGGTCATCAAAAAACACATCGGCGCCAAAGGAATTTAAGAAGTCTCCTTTGCTCAAACCGCCCAGAAATAGGCTCTCGTCGATTCTAATCCCCCACTCTCGAAGAGTACGCACTACACGCTCATGAGCTGGAGCAGCTCTGGCAGTGACTAACGCGGTACGTATCGGACACTGATCAACAGGAAACTCCGACTGTAGAGCATGAAGAGCCTGTAAGAAATTTTTAAATGGGCCTGGGTCAAGCGGTACCTGAGCTGAGGCTTTTTCGTTGGCGGTAAAGGCATCTAGGCCACGTTCTTTAAAGATACGCTCTGAGGCATCAGAAAACAGCACGGCGTCTCCATCAAAAGCAAAACGCAGCTCGTCTGAGTCATTGGGCCCGCTTTTTGATGGTAGCAAGGTTGCGGCGGCCATACCGCTGTCAAGAGCACTGCGAACATCATCGGCGTGAGTTGATAGAAATAAATGACAGGCAAACGCCGACACATAGCGATAAGGTGAGTTACCACCCGAGAATGCCGCACGAGAGATCTTCAAGCCATAATGAGCAATAGAATTAAACACCCTTAAGCCTGTATCCGCGGAGTTTCTTGACAGTAAAATAATTTCAACCTTGGGATCTCCTCCAAGCTTCTCATTGATCCGCAATAGCTTAGTGACTAGGGGAAATGCCTCTCCTGGCTCTAGAACATCATCTTCGTGGGCGCGCTGATAGTCTGCGTAGGCTTCAACACCCTGATTTTCATAGATGCTATGACTCTCACTCATATCGAACAGAGCAGTTGAGGATAATGCTATAACCAATTTTGGCTCTTCAGGTTTTGTCATATTCAACTACCAGGTTTACTATTTTCTTCTGCCAGGTTGGCGGCTGCCTCTTCAGCAAAATATTCACGAGAGAGTTGGAATACGACTGGGGCCAGCAGTATTAAAGCAATGAGATTTGGAATTGCCATCAAACCATTGAGCGCGTCTGTCATTTTCCAAACCACCTCCAAGCTCATTTGAGTACCGACAAAGATACCTATAACCCAGAGTATACGAAATGGCAGTATCACCTTGCTACCGAGTAAAAACTCAGCGCAACGCTCGCCGTAGTAGCTCCATCCGAGCATAGTTGTAAAGGCGAACAATACAACGCATAGGGAGAGTATAAGATCACCAAAGGGCAGTGCCTGATTAAACGCTGATAGGGTCATTCCTGCGCCCTGAGGCTCGCCGTTCCAGACGCCAGTGACAATTAAGACCAAACCGGTCATGGTGCAGATCACTAGGGTATCAATAAAGGTTCCTAACATTGCTATGGTCCCCTGCCGCACCGGGCTATTAGTTTCTGCGGCCGCATGAGCAATGGGTGCCGAACCCAGGCCAGCTTCGTTAGAAAATATACCGCGAGCAATACCCATGCGCATGGCCAACATAATGGTCGCCCCAGCAAAGCCACCACTAGCAGCAATACCGGTAAATGCACTCTCTATCACTAGACTTATTGCACCTGGAATTGCCGAAAAATTACTCACCAATATAGCCACTGTCGCCACTATGTAGAGGATAGTCATAAAGGGCACCAGCTTGCCTGCGACCTCGGCGATGCGTCTGATACCACCAATTAAAACCATTCCCACCAAGCTTGCCATTACCAGCCCACTGATTACGGTAGAAATATCAAAATTGGTCTGCAAAACTTGGGACACCGCGTTGGATTGCACTGTATTAGCCAGTCCAAATCCAGCCAACGAGCCAAATAGCGCAAAGGCACCACCCAACCATCGATAATTTTTGCCCAGACCATTTTTAATATAGTACATGGGCCCGCCAACTTTACGACCCAGCTCGTCTGTCTCACGATAGTTAACCGCTAGAACCGCTTCGGCATATTTCGTTGCCATACCAAAGAAAGCGGCAAACCACATCCAAAACAATGCACCTGGGCCTCCTAAGCCTATAGCCGTTGCAACACCGGCAATATTACCCATGCCAATAGTTGAAGATAATGAGGTCATCAGTGCGTTAAAGGGCGAGATCTCACCTTCACCACTACCCTTGCGGCCATTAATAAGTTGACGAAACGCATAGGGAATGTGGCTTATAGTCATACCCTTCAAACCCAGAGTTAAGTAAATACCAGTACCTAAAATAAGAACTAGCATTACAGGGCCCCAGACAAAACTATTTACTGCATCAATTATCTGCTCAAACATAACTGCCTCTTTTTAACTATTTTTGATCGGCTATAAAACGTTATTCTCTAGGTATGACGAGTGCTCAGTAATTAAGCTGGTCTTGTTGGGCCAACAACCCAAATAGACCGCCGGTGTGCACAAATACAATATCAGTGTCGTCCCTATAATGGCCCTGGCGAATTTGTTGTAGCATGCCATGGAATGCCTTGCCGGTGTAAACTGGGTCTAAAATAACACCCTCAAGTGCAGCTAGCTCTTTTAATGTGGCAAATACTTCAGGTCCTGCGGCACCATAGTCAGGCCCAACGTACTGGTCATTAGTATTGATAGGAAACTCTTCGACATCAATGTGTGGAGCAAATTGTTGTTGCCACTGCCGCAGATCGTCACGCACCTTGCGCTCAAAATAAGCCGCATTATCGCACACAGCAAATGCCTCGATACTTATCGGTATATTGTGCAGCGCACAGCCAACGATCAAGCCTGCTTGGGTGCCACCGGACCCAGTGGCAAGAACAAGCCTGCTCGGACTAATATTTTCGCGGGCGAAATCGGCTTTAAGTTCTTCTGCTGCAGCTATGTAACCCCAGACACCCATGCCATTACTGCCGCCTGTCGGTATGCAGTAGGGCTTAGCGCCCTGCTCACGATAATGCTCTTGCCAATGGGAGAAAATAGCATCGAGTTGGTTAAATTCTTGTTTGCTGTAATGGCTTATAGTGGCCCCGACTAGCTGGTCCAACAATAGATTGCCCACGGGAGCCGGTTCTATATCAGAACGTAGTAGTAAATGAACATTCAGCCCAAGTTGTGCGCCCAATACTGCCACCGCGCGACAGTGGTTAGACTGCACGCCACCGGAGGTAATTAATGTGTCGCAGCCATTGGCTATCGCATCAGCGAGTAGAAATTCGAGTTTGCGCACCTTGTTGCCGGACGTCAGACAGCCAGTTAGATCATCACGTTTAATCCAGATGCGAGGACCATTTAATTGAGCCGTAAGCCGATCTAAGCTATGCAGTGGCGTCGGGGTCTGAGCGAGACTGAGATTTTCAGGAAGAGAAACCATATTCCGGCCCTATGCGATAGAGCGAGGGCCCTATCGCTGGTGCGATCCAATTAAATAGCTTTAATAGTACCCTTGGGCAGCACTGCGTGAACAGCGGCTTTTTGAAACTTAAGCTCTAGGTTGTTGGTTACCTCCAAAACAACGTAGCCCCCTTCAAGTTTAGTGATTTTTCCTAGCATACCACTTGTCATCACCACTTCATCACCTTTGTTTAGTGCGTCCAATAGATTTGTATGCTCCTTCTGACGCTTGCGCTGTGGGCGAATAATCAAGAAGTACATAAATACGAAGAGACCACCAAACATGAATAATGTAACCATCGGATTTGGTTCGCCTGCTCCCGCAGACTGGGCAAAAGCACTTGAGATAAAAAACATCGGTAAAGTTCCTATAGGGGTTTAATTAAAATATATTTGTTTGGTTTTCTTAGGCCATTCCAAAATTAGGCTGCTTAACTCAGATTGTCGCGGATCCAGTCGAGAGCGTCTTGGTGATGGGTTTTAGTTTTAACCTTTTCCATCACATGCGCAATACGTCCCTTTTTGTCAATGATAAAAGTGGAGCGTAGAACACCCATAAATTCGCGGCCCATAAATTTTTTAAGATCCCAAGCACCGTATTTATCGATAATAATATGGTCTTCGTCTGACAGCAGAGTAAAGTTCAGTTCTTGCTTGTCTTCGAACTTGACCAGTCGATCTACAGAGTCAGGGCTGATAGCTATCACTTCCGTATCCAGCGCCGCGAACTCAGAGCGAGTGTCACGAATACCACATGCTTGAACAGTGCAACCTGGGGTCATGGCTTTAGGATAAAAATACACCACGACATTCTTGTTGTCTCGAAATTGATTAAGGCTGACTTTTTCGCCACGCTGGTTTAATAATGTAAAGGCTGGAGCCTTGTTTCCAACTTTAGCAAATGCCACTTATTACTCCTTACCGAATTTCGAATTATTTAGAATGGTACTTTAAAAACCACAGTGCACTTTAGCAAACTTTATCTCGCTTCAGCTACAAAAAGTGCGGCTGATTTATTGATCTGGACGGTTTATTTTTTTAGCTCATAAAAAAAGACCACTCAGATCATCTGAGCGGTCTTTTTGGGAGCAACTATCGTACTTAGGGAAGCAAATGCTGCACTGCATCGCGCTCTTCTGCCAATTCTTGCTCAGTGGCCGACATCTTGGCCCGGGAGAAATCATTGATCTCTAAGCCCTGAACAATTTCCCAGTCTCCATCCTTACACACGCAGGGAAATGAGTATATCAACCCTTTGGCAATCCCATAGCTGCCATCGCTATAAACACCCATACTAACCCAGTCGCCCTCAGCTGTGCCCAGAGCCCAACTACGCATATGAGCTATAGCTGCATTGGCTGCAGAGGCTGCGCTAGAGGCGCCACGGGCAGCGATAATAGCCGCACCACGCTGCTGCACAGTAGGTATGAAATTACTCTCATACCAATCTTGATCTACCATATCCATAGCAGGCTGCCCATTAATTTTGGCTTCATGCAGATCTGGGTATTGAGTCGCTGAATGGTTGCCCCAAATAGTCATGTGGGTAACATCATTGATAGTTGTGCCAGTTTTATTGGCAATCTGGCTCATAGCACGGTTGTGATCAAGACGGGTCATGGCAGTAAATTGACGTGGGTTGATATCTGGCGCGTTGCGCTGGGCGATCAATGAGTTGGTGTTAGCTGGATTGCCTACAACTAGTACCTTGATGTCCTTGGAGGCGTTGTCATTCAGTGCCTTTCCCTGAGCAGAGAAAATTGCTGCGTTGGCTTCGAGCAGATCTTTACGCTCCATCCCCGGTCCACGCGGTCGTGCACCTACCAGTAATGCATAGTCGGAGTCTTTAAATGCAACAGTCGCATCGTCAGTGCATACCATACCAGCGAGAAGCGGGAATGCGCAGTCTTCTAATTCCATGGCTACGCCTTTAAGCGCCTCCAGAGCAGGTGTGATTTCAAGCATCTGCAATATAACCGGCTGGTTAGGGCCAAGCATTTCGCCTGAGGCAATGCGGAACAGCAGTGAATAACTAATTTGGCCTGCTGCACCTGTAACTGTAACGCGAACTGGTGAAGTCACAATGTATCTCCGTAAAATTGGGTAATAGGTATGGGTGTTAAGAACGGCGCTCATTATAATGCGGCCGCAGAAAAATGCATCTTTGCAACTGCGAATAAATACTATTGACCAGGCCTATAACGGTATTAGCCACACAGTCTTTTATAGGTCTCCTGCATTTGGGTATAGAGATCGTCCTTGAACGTTGCCGACGAGGTATCAAGCTGCCCTACTATTGCTACCAGGTGCTCATTATCCTCAATACCGCCCCACTGCTTCTGGTAGCTACCATCTTTATAGCCGTTGTCCTGACGAAAGAAGTTGAGAACATTTTTACCCACATAACCGATATAAAGCGTCTCGAAATCCATATTAATGCCACTCATTAGGCGGGCAAATCCAGCGATGTCAAAATCTTTGCTCGCTAGGGTCTGTTCGGTGAAGTCTTCTAAATCTGCTGCAAAGTCACCGCTGGGTTTAGGGTCAGAAAATTCCTTAGCTACCTGAGCGGATATCTGCTCGACGGAACTACCCTTAAGCAACAACAGGCTGAGACCGAAATGCCAAATGTCGACAAGTTCAAGCGCAATCTGGTCAACATCTGGGGTTTGTTTTTTCCACCATTTCCAACCGTAATGATCAAGCAACTCTGCACATTCCACCCAAATAGCGCGATACCACTCAAACTCCTGTTCCTGCCATTGGCTGTGCACCTTAGTATTCATATCACCCTGCAATTGCAGCATGGTTTCTAATTGTTGTTTCATTGCGGTTCCTTTGTTAAGCCCGAATAAAGCTATTGCTAGTTTTTTCATGGCCAATGCTAGTGTTTGGACCATGGCCGGTGACTACGACGGCCTCATCATCGAGACTGTAAATACGCTCTTTTATGGAGGTAATAATTTGATCGAAATCACCACCGGGTAGATCAGTACGACCAATACTACCTTGAAATAATGTATCTCCAGCAATCAAGGTTTTATATTCTTCAAACCAAAAGCTGATCGATCCAGGGGTATGCCCTGGTGTATGAATGGCCACACCACCACAGCAATTGAGATCCTGATCGTCATGCATAAAATGATCCGGCTCTGGCAGAACAACTTTAGGCACACCAAATCGCATGCATTGCTCTTCGACCATATCCCAAAGAAATTTATCACCCTCATGAAGATAGATAGGTGCACCTGTAGCGGCTTTAATTTCACCAGAGGCGA
Organism: SAR92 clade bacterium H921; assembly: GCA_025153755.1. Lineage (GTDB taxonomy): Bacteria > Pseudomonadota > Gammaproteobacteria > Pseudomonadales > Porticoccaceae > HTCC2207. Next base: position 195,690 of record JAOALD010000003.1, on the reverse strand, counting down.
GAATATGATCGAGGTGGGCATGGGTATGGATAATACCGACAACGGTTAGTTTTAATTCTTTTAACAGGGCTAAAATATAGTCTGCGTCGCCACCTGGATCAATCACCAGGGCTTTTCCGGATAGACGATCACCGATTACCGAACAGTTACATTGCAGTGGTCCGACGGGAAAGGTTCTAATAATAAAAGTTGACGTTGGGGTCTGTAGGTCGGACATATTACTCTCTCTTGGTAAGCCGCTAGTTTAGCGAATTATTGCAGCTCGGGTATGTTAAATAGCCGATGAAAATTCTGTGTGGTGATCTCCGCAAGCGCTTCAAAGCTAATGCCCCGCAGTTCAGCGATACATTGAGCCACTTCACGAACGTACTGAGGTTCATTTTGCTTGCCCCTGTGGGGTACTGGTGCCAGCCAGGGTGAATCTGTCTCGACCAGAATACGGTCAAGAGGCACCTGTTTGGCCACTTCGCGCAGCTCTGCGGCGCTTTTGAAGGTTACAATCCCAGAAAATGAAATATAGAATCCCAGCTCTATAGCCGCCTGCGCCATTTCCCAAGTCTCAGTAAAACAGTGCATTACCCCGCCCGCTGGCAGCGGATACTGGCGCAGTAAATCAATAGTTTCGTCTCTGGCATCTCTGGTGTGAATGATAATTGGCTTAGCAGTTTGCTGGGCTGCCAACAAATGATTAACAAAACTTTCGCGCTGCCATTGAAGTGTTTCCGCGCTATAAAAATTATCTAAGCCGGTTTCACCAATCGCCACGACTCTGTCGGCTTCGGCGAGCGATACGAGTGCTTCTACGCTGGGCACAGGTTGAGTGATTTTTTGCAGTGGATGCACACCGACAGAGGAGTAAACGCAATTGTACTGCGCGGTCAATTTAACCAGAGACGCGGAACTAGCTAGGTCAACAGCGACAGTTAAAAATTGATTAATACCTTTGGCCTTGGCCGCGCCTATGACAGCGCTGAGGCCACCCTCTCGGTCATCTAATGTTAAATGGTCGAGATGGCAATGAGAATCTACCAGCATAATATGACTTTTCTTTTTAATGGCTTTTAAATTGTTTGGGTACTGAGGTCAAGGAAGGCGTCGCCAGTTAACGCTTGCTCGATATGTAGTTTAAGCTCTGCCTGCTCATCAGTAAACTGTATGCCAACACCTTCTGTCTTAGTGGTGCCGGCGCCCTTATGGGTTATCCAAACCACTTTGCCTGCTATGGTAATTGGATCGTTGCGTAGATAGATGTGGAGCAGGAGATTAACATCCTCCTCCAACACATGAGTTCTTTTAGTGGGCACAAAGATAGCTCCTCCCTGAACAAACGACATGTAATGTTCATGCAGTTCACTTTCATTATGGATGTCTAGGGTTAACACGCCGCCTTGGTTACCACTGAAACCGTCCCCCATCACTTTAATGCCTCCTGCGCCCCACAATCCGTAGTTATTGAGAATCACTGTTAAATGTACAGTTAGTATAGCCCTCCTAACGCCTACGACGGAATACCTGCAACCAGTCCATAAAAAGCTCCTCCCATAACAGCTGCAGATTAGGATTAGAACCGGATAGAACCCAACTTCGAGCAGTCCGTAATTTATCCGAAAAATCAAATAGCCATGGATTGGGATTGTCTTTTAACTCGCCAGTCGCGATTCGATGTAAATAATCCATAAAACAACCTAGCATAATATCTGCATTTTGTTTATGGCACTTCTGCGCAGCATCGACTGCCGATATATCACCGCGGCGCAGTGCGTCTAGTGTGGCCTCAAAATCACGACGAATCTCTAAGCTATCGCTTTGCATATACTCCAGTGCTAACAGGGGTCGACCTGCAGATAGAGCCAATGTAGCCTCTGACTGCTCGCTATTGCCAGTAATCTCTCCCAGCCATTGGTTCGCAATTCTAGAATCTGGTAGAGCCAGATTGGTCTTTTGACAGCGGCTGCGAATGGTTGCTGACACCATACCAGGACGGTCAGACACTAAAATGAGTAGCGTATTACCCTGAGGTTCTTCAAGACTTTTAAGAAGCGCATTGGCGGCACTTATATTCATCGACTCTGCGGGTATTATAACGGCGACTTTCCAGCCACCCTGTTGCGCTGTTTTACTGAGTAATGTGCAGAGTTTTCGGACGGGCTCAATAAGTATTTTTTTTCCGTCATCCTCCGGCTCAAGCACAGTCAGATCTGGGTGATTACCTGCTAGTAGTAGCTGACAGCTTTTGCACGACCCACAGGCATATCTACTCATTTCGGCGGTACAAAGCAAGCGCTGGGCCAATGCCATGGCTAGACGCACCTTGCCTATACCTTTAGGGCCATTGAGCATGAGTGCGTGGGCCAGTCGATCCTGCTCTATATCTTGATTAAAGTTGTCCCAAATCGACTCATGCCAGGGGTATGGCAGACTTAGTGAAAGCGACCCAGAGCCCTCCATCAGCTAGATGCCTCAGACGAGGCCCAAAATGCATCTAGCGCCGCACAGATGTCAGTTCGCACATCATTTAATGGCTTAGAGGCATCGATAACTACACATCGATCTGGATCCCCCGCTGCGATGCTGAGATAACCCTGACGCACCCGTTCAAAAAACTCCAGCTGTTCCTGTTCAAAGCGATCTGGTTTACTGCGTTCGCTGGCACGCTTGAGGCCCAGAGCTACTGGAATATCCAGAATCAGTGTTAGATCTGGCTTCAAACCATTCTGCACTAGCATTTCGAGCTGGGTAATAAGATCGCTACCCATATTGCGTCCGGCTCCCTGATAAGCGTAGGTAGCATCAGTGAAGCGATCACAGAGTACCCATGCCCCCTTGGTCAGTTCAGGTTCAATGACATGGTGCAGGTGTTGCGCGCGTCCCGCGAACATGAGAAGTAGCTCGGCAATACCTGCAACTGTTTCCTCTCTCGGTGTGAGAAGTAACTCACGTATCTGCTCTGCCAAAGGAGTGCCGCCGGGCTCGCGGGTACAGACAAACCCCACCTTTTTTTGCTCAAGCCAGGACTGAATAAACTCAATGTTAGTGGTTTTACCCACCCCTTCGGTACCCTCGATAGTTATAAATTTACCGCGCATTTACATTTCGCTCTACTGACGTTGCTGTGTTTTAGGCGGCGCAGATTGATAGTTCTGAGCCCGCCGCTTTATTTGATATTGCCTGACCGCTTGCAGGTGTTGTTCAAGACTGTCTGAAAAATAATGGCTACCATCACCACGGGCGACAAAATATAGGCTGCTTCCGGGTAAAGGATGCACTGCTGCCTCAATAGCAGCCGCACTTGGCATCGCTATAGGCGTGGGCGGTAAACCATTAATCATATAGGTATTGTAGGCAGTGCGCTGACGTAAATGTTTTCGCGTAATATTGCCCTTATAGGCATCGCCTAAGCCATAGATAACCGTGGGATCTGTCTGCAGGCGCATCGATTTTTGTAAGCGACGCACGAAGACGCCGGCTATCTCTGGGCGCTCGCGGGCAACGCCCGTCTCTTTTTCAATAATTGACGCCATTATCAGCGCTTCATAGGGTGACTCGTAGGGCAATCCAATGTCTCTGCCCTTCCAGGCCCTTTCAAGTACCTGGCGCATCTGCTTATGTGCTTGTCTAAGAATGTCAGATAGCGAGTCCGTAGAGCTATAGCTGTATGTGTCAGGAAAAAACCACCCTTCCGGATGGGCGAGTTCAAGGCCTGCAGACTCTAATATTTTGTCGGTGTCAGCGGTGGCAGACTCACTAAATTGCTCTTTTTTGCCCAGGTGCGCTAACCATTGTCCAAATGACCAGCCCTCGGGAAAGGTGATTTGGTGCAAGATAACATCGCCATTATTGAATTTCCTGAGCAGAGTCCGAGCGCTGTCGCTCGGATCAATGGCATAGTTACCTGCTTTTATAGCTATACGGTCTGCCAGCTTGGCGTAAATAGTAAGAATTCGAGGGTGGGAAATAATGTTTCTACTGTACAGCTGCCTTGTTACACCACTTAGACTGCTACCTTTTTTAATAGTCCAAACAATGGGGCTGTTTTGCACTAGCACTACTGGTCTATCCAAGTGATGTTGGGCAAAAGCGAACAGCCACAATCCAGCCATTGCTGTACCTAATAAGCAGAGAATAGCGAGTCGTAACTGGGGTTTAGTCATCTAAAACAGGGATAGTTATCGGCCAGTGCAGATTGAAGCATTTTTACATCATTACCGATAGTTAAAGTCACAAGATTTTGGTCTTGGCTAAAGCCAAGCACCGGCGTGAGTCCTCGCACAGAATTACAGATAAACATATGGTCACAGCCAGATAGCCGATCGGAATCTATATCCGTGACTGTCACTTTTTTCGCCAGACTCGGGAAAATCTCCTCTAAGAGTAAAGCGCGCATCACGCCAGACACTCCAGCATTGCTCAAGTCCGGAGTTAACCACCCCTGTCGGGGACAATGTAGAAAAATATTTGCCGAAGTGGTTTCAACGAGTTGATTGTGTTGGTCAAACATTAAACCGTCGCTATAGAGGTCGTCAGTCCATTCATTACGTGCTAGAACTTGATCAAGACGATTAAGATGTTTGATGCCTGACAAAACAGGATTGCTCGGCAGTCGATACTGGCAGCGCCATAGGTTGACCCCCTGATGATCAAGCTGGGGTAGATCAGAGTAAACACAGATAACTCTCGGTTTAATTGTTGCCGGATTTTTATAACCACGCCCGCCATCACCTGCGGCCACAATTAACTTAACAACCCCATTATCTATTTTTTGCTGCCTAAGATACCGCTGAAAATCATTGATGTGCCGCTCAATAATGGGTAACTGTAACGGGATACTTAAAATAGACGCGTCCCGTATGAGTCTATCGAGATGCCAGCTGAGCAACGGCAACTGCCCCTGATGCAGGCGCATAGTTTCAAACAGACCGTGACCGTATGCCAACCCTCGCTCTGATAGCAAATTGCTAGAACTAAGAGCACCATCGATACTGCCAATTAAATTGCTTTTTTCCATGGCACCATTAAACAAAACTTTTACTCATAAAAAAACCGCCCCAATTGGAGCGGTTTTTTTTAAAAAACATTAGAATCAGCCGTTTGCTGTTATATAGCTAATGGCGTCCTGCACAGTGGCTATTTTCTCTGCGTCTTCATCAGGTATTTCAGCATCGAATTCCTCTTCCAAAGCCATAATGAGTTCAACTGTATCCAGCGAGTCTGCGCCAAGATCTTCAACAAAAGAGGAAGTTGTTTTAACATCTTCTTCTTTCACACCTAGTTGCTCTGCAACCATTTTTATAACGCGTTCTTCGATGTTGCTCATCGTATTTCTACTCCTTTAAAGGGGTCGGGTATATATCTTCAATCCGGCTATTAAAACAGCCAAATAACGTTTAACTGTGATTTAGGGCGCGCATTTTACCCTACAAATTACAAAATGCTAGTGCCCATTTCAAAAAAGCTCAAATAATCAGTAAAATCAGAGGGTTAGGCCATATACATACCACCATTTACATGGATAGTTTCACCAGTTATATAACCTGCGGCGTCACTCGCGAGAAAACTCACTACCGCCGCTATCTCCTCGGGGGCCCCCAATCGAGCCAGTGGTATCTGTGTAAGCATAGCGTCTTTATTTGCATCAGGGAGGTCTTTGGTCATATCAGTATCAATAAAACCTGGGGCAACCGTATTGACAGTGATGCTGCGCGAACCCAGTTCTTTGGCTAGCGCTCTGGCAAATCCTTCAACGCCGGCTTTGCTTGCGGAATAGTTACTTTGGCCGCCATTTCCCATTGATCCCACGACTGAGCTGATATTGATGATGCGGCCCCAACGGGCTTTGGTCATAGGGCGCACGCAGGCTTTAGCTAGGCGGAAAACTGAGGTGAGGTTAGTATTAACCACATCCATCCAATCGTCCTCTTTCATGCGCATGAGGATATTATCTTTGGTAATACCAGCATTGTTAACGAGTATCGTGGGAGCGCCAAACTGTTCGATAATAGTTTTTAAAACACTATCAATCGACTCCACATCGGTTACATTCAACATAACCCCACGCCCGGCTATATTTTTTGAGGCCAAGCGCTGACTAATTTTTTCCGCTCCAGCTTCGGTAGTGGCGGTACCGATAACTATATGACCCAAGGCTCCCAAATCATCTGCTATTGCAGCCCCAATACCGCGACTTGCGCCAGTTACTAGAGCAACCTTTCGTTCATCAGTCATACTGTTCTCCTATTGTTAAGTATGCGCAGCTAGACGGAAGTCAGTGCGTTTTCAAGACTGGCCACGTCGTCTGTGGAAAAAGACGTCAGATCACGGTCGATACGCTTGGTCAGACCATTTAGTACTCGACCGGGTCCGCACTCGACAAAAATTTGTGCGCCATTGGACCTAAGACCCTCAATGCAGTCTACCCACATTACTGGTTTGTATATCTGCTCGAGCATCAACGCCTTAATAGCCTCAGGTTTTGTCTCTGCCTTGGCATGAACGTTGTGTAAAATCGGAATCTTTGGACTACTAAAGTCCGTACTGCTAACTAACTCTGTTAGATTTTCTGCGGCTGGTTGCATTAGCGAGGTGTGAAATGGTGCGCTAACTGGCAGTTTCATAGCACGCTTGGCGCCCGCCTGCTTGCAAACATCTATGGCGCGATCAACCGCTGCCGCAGAACCGGCAATAACCACCTGCCCTGGAGCGTTGAAATTTACAGCGTCAACCACCTCATCCTGGCGAACTTTGTCACAGGCATCGAGAATAACCTCATAGGCCACACCTAAAATAGCAGCCATTGCTCCTACACCTACAGGTACGGCGTCCTGCATATAGGCACCGCGTGCCCTAACTATCTTTATAGCATCAGCAAATGCTAAAACCTCTGAACAAACTAGTGCAGACCATTCTCCAAGACTATGACCGGCCATCTGGGCCGGCATAGGGCCACCCTTGTTCTGCCACAGGCGCCATATAGCCACGCTACTAGTTAGAAGTATTGGCTGGGTGCGCTCAGTTAGGTTAATCGCCTCCTGTTCGCCCGTTTGCACCATTGCCCAAGCGTCATAGCCCAGAACATCTGAGGCTTCCGCGAAGGTGCGTTCGACGATGGAGTTTTGTGCCGCTAGATCTCCAAGCATGCCAATTTTCTGTGACCCCTGACCGGGAAATACAAGAGCTAAATTATTATTCATAGGCCTCTGTTAACCTTATTGTCCATTTTGTCCTTGAGTATAGGTAACAAAACACTCGGTAGATTGTGCTTTGCCGCCTGTAAGGCCACTTCTAATGCATGGCCAAAAGCCTTTTCTGAGGCACCGCCATGACTTTTTATCACGACTCCATTTAAACCCAACAGATAGGCACCATTATGAAAGGCTGGGTCGAGCCGTGCTTGCAGCCCTATTAATTTTCTACGCATTAGAAAGGCACCTAGGCGGGCAGTCCAACTGCTTGTGTGCAACGTCTTGAACATATCCTTGATCATGATGGCCAAGCCCTCGCTTGTTTTAACGGCTACATTTCCAGCAAAGCCGTCGCATACAACCACATCAGTTGTACCTTTAAAGACACCATCCCCCTCCACATAACCCTGATAATTAAGCATAGGATCCGACTCCAGAAGAGCTGAAGTTTGAGCGATGTCGTCGCCACCTTTGCTCTCTTCTTCTCCCACATTGAGCAGGCGCACTATCGGCGCTGAAATATTATCTATTGCCTGAGCCGTAAGGGAACCGAGCACAGCAAACTGATGAAGCTGACGGGGTGAACAGTCTACATTGGCACCGAGATCAAGCATAAAGGAGCGACCCGTTGAGGTTGGGAAGGTTGCACATATTGCCGGTCGAGAGATGCCAGGTAGAGTTTTTAACCGGACTAGGCCAAGCGCCATCAGCGCCCCTGTATTGCCCGCGCTGATACAGGCATGAGCCTCTCCATCCGCCACGGCTTTGAGCGCCAGACCCATGGAGGAGTCCTGTTTGTGACGCAGCACAGCGGAAGGTCGATCTTGGTCATCAATCGCCACGTCACAGTGACGAATATGAATCCGATTAAGCACCGTGGGGTCAGTGCAGGCATTGAGTTCCTGGACTACCTTTTGGCGGTCACCAAAGATCAGCGCAGAGGCACCGGAGTGCTTGCGAAGCGATGTTAAGAGCGCAGCCACTACAGCGCGAGGACCAATGTCCCCACCCATAGCGTCAACGGCAATTCTAAGAGAATTTGCCAAAGAGATCGTTTAGTTACTCGGCGTTTGTCTCAACGACTTTTGCGCCACGGTAAAAACCGTCTGCGGTAACATGGTGGCGCAGGTGTTTCTCACCACTAGTTGAATCTACTGAAAGCGTCGCAGCAGTAAGTGCATCGTGTGAGCGGCGCATGCCACGTTTGGATCGGGTCTTGCGACTTTTCTGAACAGCCATCGGTTACTCCTAAGCAATAATTAATAGCAGATGAACTACTTCTTCAGCTGCAGTAAAACATTAAATGGATTGTCAGTGACAACCTCATCCCCAGCGGCACCCTCGTCTTCTTGCATAAAGGTGTCTCCAGTACATTCACCCTTGGCGTGATAATTGACCAAAGGCAGTGCCAATAAAATTTCGTCTTCCAATAACTCACTGAAATCAGCCAGCTTGTCTGTAACCAACCAGGGCTCATAATTTGTTGCAACCCTGTTAATGTGGTCCTCAGACCAAATTACCTGTACAGCAAATTCCGCCTGTAGCTCTATCGTTAGCGGATCGAGACAGCGCTGACAGACTGTCTCTACGGGTACCTTAATAGAACCAGTAGCTACCTTAGCTTTTGACTCATCCAGATTAAACTGCACAGACGCCCATAACGGGCCGCAGATTGATGTCACAGCGGACGCCAATCTGGGTAAGTCTTCAACGTTAACCGTTCCTTCGAGGCTTATACCTTGAAGTGCCAGTTTTCGAGGGTCAATTTGAAGTGGCAGTGCCATAAATACAGGTGGTACTCAGTTAGGCGCGCATGATAGGGTCATCATCTTGATCTGTCAAAGAAAATTCACCTAGGAACTCGAGTAAAACCGCGTCATGAGCCAGCTTATCCTCGCCTCTTCATCCTCGTACAGAAAATCTCTGCTAGAACGACTAAACCTAGAGTTTACTTGTTATTCTCCTGATATTGACGAGTCTGCAGGCGACTCAGAGTCAGCCATTGGGTTAGCTGAACGATTAGCTTGCCATAAGGCAGAAGTTGTAGCGGTCAAATTTCCCCTAGCGACAGTCATAGGAGCCGATCAGGTTGCTGAACTCAATGGCAAAGTACTTGGTAAACCAGGCACCCACGAAAAGGCCGTCGCTCAGCTGACGGCGCAATCTGGAAATCCGGTACTATTTCACAGCGGCTTGGCCGTTTCTCAGGTACAGGCGAATGGCACGATAAAGCGTCAATCGTTAGTGAATACAACTAAAGTTATGTTTAGACAACTTAGCGAGACTCAGATAGAGAGTTATTTACTAGCTGAAGAACCTTATGATTGTGCTGGAAGCTTTAAGGCGGAGGCTTTAGGGATCAGCTTGTTTGCAGCGGTACATAGTGATGACCCTACGTCTTTAATAGGACTACCGCTTATTAATTTGTGTTCCATGCTGAGGAAGTTTTCTATAGACCCTATCTAGATACTACTTTATTTTAGTATTATAAAGTACTGATTATAAATGGTTTATTATATCGCCGAAATGATCAATACAGGCTAGTGGACTGAATTGATACAGCCGTTGTGCATCATGAGCACCATAGCTTACGGCGATTCTAGGCACCTGTGCATTAACAGCCATTTGCATATCGAACTCGGTGTCGCCGACCATTATGGCTTGCTCTGGGCTTGCCCCTTGTTCTGCCAGCAATTCCTGCAACATCAGCGGATGTGGTTTTGACTTAGTCTCATCTGCGCAGCGAGAACTGTGGAAAAAATCATTTAGACCTGTGGCGAGCAACACCCTATTTAAGCCAGCACGACTTTTGCCGGTAGCTACGGCGAGTAGATAACCCTGCGCCCGCAACTGTTTGAGACTGCTTAAAACCCCAGGGAAAAACGCGCAGGGCTGCTGATCTTGCTCCCGGTAATGAGCTGAATAGGAAGCGCTAAACCTGGCCACCATATCTGCACTGGCATCAGGAAACAGCTGAGTAATAGCTTCTTGAAGCCCTAGACCAATAATCTCTTTTGCTGCATTAAAATCTGGAACCGCCAGACCCTGATCCTCTGCCGCAAGCTGCATGCAGGTTGAGATGCGTGCTACCGAATCAGATAAGGTTCCATCCCAGTCGAAAATCAATAATTTACTACTCATAAATTTTTCAGTACCAACAGTAAATCTTTGGGCAATGGTGCCTCTATATCAACCCACTGCCCCGATAATGGATGCCGAAAACGCAGATTGGACGCATGTAGAAACAGGCGTTTTAGCCCCGAATCCTTGAGACTTTCATTAAAATGACCGTCACCATACTTAGGATCCCCAGCAATAGGTTGTCCCGCGAACTGGCAGTGCACACGGATCTGGTGAGTGCGGCCGGTCTCAAGAGTCACCTCTAATAATGTAGCCTCTTTATACCGCTGGCTGATCTTAAAATGGGTGACCGATGCTTTACCCGACGCGTCAACTCGCACGATACGCTCGCCAGAGGAAGGTTGGTTTTTAAGCAATGGTGCGTTGATTGTCGATTTACCTTTGGGCCAGCGACCCTTAACCAATGCACTGTATCGCTTTTCAATCTGATTGCGTTGCATAGCGTTTTGTAATTCAAGTAGCACAGCCCGTTTTTTTGCTAGCATAAGACAACCTGAAGTCTCCCGATCTAGACGGTGCACTAGCTCTAGAAATCGTGCTTCTGGGCGCTCTGCTCGAAGGGCCTCAATAGCACCCAATGAAATACCGCTGCCGCCGTGCACAGCAAGCCCTGAGGGCTTGTTGATAATAAGGAGCCCTTCATCTTCAAACAAAATATTTTCTGCTAAATAGCGCCTTAGCTGCTGCCCCGGAACAGGCGAATCACCGCGCTGGGCGACACGAATAGGAGCAATCCTCAGTGTGTCGCCTTTTTTAACTCTGGTATCAGGCTTAACACGGCCTTTATTGATGCGTACTTCGCCCTTGCGCAGTAAGTTATAGATACGAGATTTAGGCACACCTTTGAGATGTCTTATGAGGAAATTATCCAATCGTTGGCCAGCATGTTCTGAGCCGATTTCAACATAGGTAACTTTATCAAACGCTGATTGAGATTCTGATTCTGACAATGGTCGCCAACTAAGGTTGCGGAAACGCGCCATTGTAACCATGGGAAAGTGATTCGCCCAACTAAATAATTGTCGGCAGCCTAAATTATTGCTATATTGGGTGCCGCGGCAGCTTGGCACTGTTAAGATCTACAGAAAACGCCAACCGTAAAGCCGGATCCCAATCATGATTTGGGTTACAAATACAGAGCACCTGCCAAACTAAAGTAGCGGGTTCTCAACAATAGCTGAGTGAGCTCAGCAGTGAACGACAAGATTAGAGACAGGTTACAGCTAGCCTCTGCCGTAAACGAAGATTTGTGTGTGAATACATAATTCTTCCTCAAGCGTTGATTTATAGCGGTTAGCACCAGAAAAAAGAATTTATAGATATTGTTGTAAGCGCCTAATTGTGCATTCAAGAAATCACGCAAAGAATTAGCAGCGTAGAGTTGAGTAAACCTAGAGAAGAACTCCCAAACCTTGGGTAACTAGGAAGATATCCTCAAATACCAATATCATTGTGAATAAAGTACCTTCGGTTAATTGCCTGAGAACCTTGAGTTTGATGGCGATCTGGTTTGTATAGTTAGAGTTTTAGCTCCAGCGATTGACCAGTGGTAGGTGCAACTACATCTTTTTCTACGTCTCTTTTTCTCTGCTCTCCTCACTGACGCTCATTCCAATCAATGAGTAAAGGTGAATTATGAAACGTATGTTAATCAACGCCTCGCACACTGAAGAAGTGCGGGTTGCAATGGTCGATGGCCAACGGCTATATGATCTAGATATAGAAAACAGAACTAGAGAGCAAAAAAAATCAAACATCTACAAAGGTAAAATTACCCGAGTAGAGCCCAGCCTCGAAGCGGCGTTTGTCGATTATGGTGCCGAGCGCCACGGCTTCTTGCCCCTAAAAGAAATATCCCGTGAATACTTTAAGAAAGGCGCTTCATCTGAGGGCGGCCGTGTACGCATTCAAGATGCGATCAAAGAGGGTCAGGAAGTTCTGGTCCAAGTCGAAAAAGAAGAGCGCGGCTCCAAAGGTGCTGCACTAACGACCTTCATGAGTCTGGCGGGTCGTTATTTGGTTCTAATGCCTAATAATCCGCGAGCCGGTGGTATCTCCCGGCGCATTGAGGGTGACGAACGCGCCGAACTTCGCGAGGCCATGCGCGGTTTAGTGATTCCTGACGGCATGGGGGCTATTGTCCGCACCGCAGGCATTGGCCGCGCCACCGAAGAGCTACAATGGGATTTGGATTACCTGCTACAGCTTTGGAATACTATTACCGAAGAAGCGGACGGTGCCAAGGCCCCTCACTTCTTGTTCCAAGAAAGTAATGTAATTGTCCGCGCTATTCGTGATTATCTTCGTCAAGATGTCGGCGAAGTAATTGTCGATGGCGAAGAAGCTTATGCATTAGCAGCCGCCTTCATTGGCACAGTGATGCCAGACTTCACCAGCAAGGTAAAGTACTACCAGGACGAGATCCCTCTATTTAATCGTTACCAAATTGAAAATCAGATTGAAACAGCATTTTGCCGTGAAGTCAGCCTGCCCTCCGGTGGGTCTATCGTTATCGATATCACCGAAGCCATGGTTTCAATTGATATTAACTCCGCGCGTGCTACCAAGGGGGGCGATATTGAAGAGACAGCGTTTAATACCAATAAAGAAGCCGCCGAAGAAATTGCACGCCAGTTGCGCCTGCGCGATGTCGGTGGACTGATCGTTATCGACTTTATCGATATGTTAAATAGCCGCCATCAGAAAGAAGTAGAAAACAAAATGCGCGATGCTCTTGTAGTAGATCGTGCCAGAGTTCAAGTAGGTCGGATCTCTCGTTTTGGTCTGCTCGAAATGTCACGCCAGCGTTTACGCCCCTCCCTTGAAGAAACCATGTCCAAAATATGCCCCCGCTGTAAGGGCCAGGGAACTATCCGCGGCACTCGCTCATTGGCTCTATCTATTTTGCGACTGGTTGAAGAAGAGGCACAAAAGGAATTTAGTCGTGAGATTCGCGCCATTGTTCCAGTTTCCGTAGCCACGTTCTTGCTCAATGAAAAGCGCAAAGAAATCTCTGATATTGAACTGCGAAATAAGATCCAGGTAACAGTTCTACCCAATACAGCCATGGACACCCCGCATTTTGAAGTACTGCGTATTCGATCGCAGGATGAAGATAGTTCAGACTTCAGCTACAAAATGGCTCATGAACTCAGTGCGCCTAATGTAGAAGTTGTTCCCGAGGCATCGGCCGCGGTGCAGTCTCTACCAAAACCCGCGGTAAAAACCATTGTGCCAAACACACCCGCACCAACCGTCGCCAAACCTGAGCCAGTTACGCCTAAGTCTCCTGGTCTGGTCAAACGTCTTTGGGATAGTCTGTTTGGAGGCACCGCAGGTAACGAGGAAGAAGAAAAGCCCAAATCCCGTGGCCGCAACTCACGCAACAATCAAAATCGTAGCCGAAACGGTCAAAATAACCGTGGCCGTAACAATAATCGTGGTAGATCCAATAACCGTGGTGAAAATACACGCAACGACAATACTCGCAATGACAGCAATCGCAAAGATCGGCGTCAAGATGGCGATAATAAAAACGAAGCTCGCGATAACGACAACCGCCGTGGCAACAACCGCCGTAATGGCAACCGCAATAAGGATCAGGTTAAGAATGATTCTGCAACAGTTGCAACCTCTCCTGATACCCAAAAGAAGTCAGATACTAATCAGACTCCAGGAGACCAGTTGCCGCGTCGCCCAGATGAAAAGCGGCGCGGACCGCGTCGCCGTCGTCAGCGCACCGATGTATCAAAAGAGATGCTTGATCAAACAGCGGCTATCGCAGGCACAGTGACATCAGAAAATGTACCAGCGCCAACCGCTCCAACTCCACCGGCTGAGCCAGCTTTAGAGGCTCCTAAAGTTCCGCTAGACGAGTCCGGTAAAGATTCCGCGGTAGAGCCTAAGGCGGAGAAGCCGGCACGGCCAAAACGTAAGGCAGCACCTAGAAAACCAAAGGTTGCAAAGGATGCAATAGTCGACTCTGCGGTAACCACTGAAGCTCCTATGTCTGAGCCTGAGAGTGCCCCTGCGGTCAATAAAAAGCCAAGCAAAGAATCAATTGAAGCGGATAAACCTGCAGATAGTGAAGAGGCAAAGGTTAAAAAACCTGCTCGCCCGAAACGCAAAGCGAGCCCTAAACCAAAGGCTGTTAAAGAAGATGCAGGCTTAGCTCCAGTGAGTAAAAAAACAGAGGGACCACGAGCCAGCAACGATCCCCGTAAGAAGCCTAAACCAGTTGCAAAGGTTGAGGTTAAGACTGAGATACTGACTGCCCCTAACCCTTCACCAGAAAATGTTAGCGAGCCCAAAATACCAGCGCCTGCAGCGATTAAATCTGCTGCTCCACGGGCGTCTAATGATCCGCGAAAGAAACGCAGTGCTGAGAAGTCGCCAACAAAATCTAGCTCAAATGTGGCCCCAGAAGCGCCAACTATCAAGGAAAATGTCGAAAAAGAGCCAAAGGCGTAATTGGTACTTGTCAGTGATAAAAGGCGCTGTATAATCAGCGCCTTGTTAAGGTGGGATGGCAGAGCGGTTGAATGCACCAGTCTTGAAAACTGGCATACGTTAATAGCGTATCTAGGGTTCGAATCCCTATCCCACCGCCATATAAGAAAAGGCCCCTATAACTAGGGGCCTTTTTTGTGCCATATTGGTTATGCAAGACGTCTTGCAGGTCTTAGAAAATACGATCATTTTCAGATGAGACGTAAGGCACTGCGATGCATAGCATGTGGTTTCAGTGAGTATTGAAATCAACAATTCCTAACCCACCTGCATAAAAAAAGCGGTTTCGCGGCAACCAAAGTACTCACAGGGAAAGACTCTAGAGGCAGGCGTGACGCTCCCGCTATAACCCTTCGACTGCTATGCGTATCTTTAACACTGGTAATTTGCGTAGTTGCTAGCTCAATACTTGTTGTATTTACTTGATGCTTGATGGTCAGATCCTACATGGCTGACATAACCCTCCCCAAATAGATGATGACAATATGAAAGAGCATTCCCCTTTTGACCTGCTTGCAACACTACTGCAACTGGGTTCACAACTATGATAAAACTTTATGGTGTACGGACTTCGCCCTATGTCAGGCATGCACGGATTGCTTTGGCCGAGTCAGGGCTGCAGTGGCAATTAGAACAGGTTACCTCGGAAACAATCATCAAGTCACCAACTAGGCGGGTTCCATTCCTAACCGATGGGGAGCTTATTTTGACTGATTCATCAGTCATTGTGCGTTATATCAGGGAAAAGGCGGGGCAACCGTTTCTAGAAAAAATTACGGATCATGAATTATTTGCACTTTCAACATCTGTGTTAGATACCGCGGTTAATGTTTTTTTGATGAATGTAGCAAATAGCGCAGACCTTGAAGCTATTGCCAGCGGTCCTTCAACAATTGGGTTCAGCCCACGATCGTATTTTGAATCTCAGCAAGCGAGAATCGGTAGCGGCATCCAAGGGCTAAACGATTTCAAGTTATCGCATGCGCAACCATATAATGACGGAGAAATTCGCCTAGCCTGCCTGTTGGATTGGGCTATTTATCGGGGAACAATCGACATTTCGGGACTGGAAAGTCTCGAACGTTTCCTAGGCGGAATCCGTGACTGGGCGCCGTTCACAGAGACTGCTCCAAATATATAAATTTGTTTCCACCATTAGCGACACTAGAACTGCCTCAGATTATATTTCGGTGATAAAGCTTTCTAACTACTCAGTCTTGCCGGGTATGCTCACCGCCCTATTTGCATCTGAAGGGATTCTAAAAGTAAGACCAAAATCTATATTACTTAAATTTCGATCTAGCACTAGATTCATTGGTGAGTCTGGCAGAGGATAGACACCACAAGCTTCGCCTGGATCACAAATAAAGCCATTGTTGTTGAGGTCTGATCCGGCGACCACATTATAAATTCCTGGAGTATCAGTAAAACTAAAGTTATAGAAGCCATTTACAGCAGCAGGAACTATATTCGCGCTAGAGGTCTCACCTGAAGTTGTATCGACCAATATAATATAAATAACTCCCGCATTTCCTGTGTCTGATGAGCTTGGATCACGGACTTCAAAAACAACAGAGACTACAGCATCTCCAGCATTTGAATTAAAGGTTACATTGCCGGAATACACGCCAGTTGCAAGACCCGATCGATCAATACTGATGGTGTAGGTGCCCAAACCATTATCGCTCTGAGGGCCTGCGACAGAGACAAAGGGGTCCGAAGGCGTTGTACTGGTAATTTCAAGTTCACCATTACCGCTATTGAAGACATTCACCTCATTATTTTCGATAAGCCGACCATAATTTAGGTAAGAATTACTGAAACTCAATATTGGTGTTACGGGAACGGGCGTACCGTTGGCAAGCAGATTGGCAAAGTTAACGGCTTTTAGTGCATCTATTCGGCCGTAGCCATAGTCATCATCTCGCCCTAAATTACCTAGATCAATACTGATATTGCCACTGATAATAATTGAATCCAGATCCTCCGGGTTGAGATCGGTATAGATGCTTTTAATCAATGCCACTACCCCGGCCATATGGGGAGCCGCCATAGAGGTGCCCTGATAGCCTGCAATGGTGGGAGCAATAACGCCATCTTCATATCTGGCTAGGGTACTGAACACTAGATCCTCGTAGCCATCACCATCAAGATCTCCATATTCACCGCCCGGAGCAGCAATATCGACGTTGCTTCCATAATTGGAATAGTCTGCCAATCCATCTGTGCTGTTGGTCGCGGACACTGAAACTACGCCATCGTAGCCTGCTGGATAAGAGGGGCTGGAGGAAGATGAATTGCCGGCCGCAGCAATAATAATCATACCCGCAGATCTAGCTTCGGCTATAGCGTTGGCCATGGTATTGCTGCGACTGGGACTACCAAGGCTCATATTGGCGATATCCGCGGGATCACTCACAATAATACCTGACTGATTTTCTAAACCCGCCGCGTAGCGTATGGCATTTGCAATATCAAAACTGTAACCACCATCACAACCAAGCACTCTCAGATTCATAATTTCTGTGGCCCAGGTTACACCTGCAACGCCCAGACCATTGTCAGTCGTTGCGCCAATGGTGCCTGCAACATGGGTACCGTGAAAACTTGAGGAGCTGAAAGAATCATTGCCGCACAGTTCATTGTCGCGGCCATCGCCTGGGTCATTGCCATCGCTATCTATACCGTCTCCATCTCCGGCATTGGTAATATCATTAATAAAATCATAACCGTCATCTGACAGCCGACCAGCTAAATCTGGATGGGCCTCGAATACACCGGTATCTATCACCGCTACTTTTATTTCCGAACTACCGGTAGAAACATCCCAGGCTTCATGCAGTTTTATCTTGGGATAGTGCCATTGTAAAGCGTAGCGTTCGTCATTTGGTTCTGTTATCTGACGTGTATATCTATAGTTTGGTTCGGCATAGGCTACTGAGGGCTGCCGGGCAATTTCTTTGATAGCCAGCAATGTTTGAGCTTTGAGGCGTTTGTTACTGACAGCAGCCTGACTAAAGGTTTTAGTAGTTGTGGAAAAACCAGAGATCGATCGGCCATACTGATATAAAACGGCCTTCGATGATCCGCTCTGACGCAGTTTCAATGGGCGTTTTTGCGTTGCCATGTAGCTATTAACTGTGCGCCGTGCATTAGGTTTTTCTTTAACAATAATATCGCCAATCGCAAAATCATCGGCTGTGGACCAGCCAGAACTTGCCAAGCTGGTATCCTGGCCAATGGTCAGTAGGTAGGTGCTTGCCCCTTCGTAATAGACATAGACAGACACATAATAGGTACCGGGTACCGAGGGTAATTTAATACTTTCAAACCGTGTGATGCCGTAGGACCCATCAACGAAATTACCATTGCTGTCAAATACCTCAAGATCAAGATCGGTTTGGTTGGGATCAGACATATTTAGATTGATAACTTCGCCACCAAGGGCGCTAATTTCGTAAATATCTTCAATATCTCCGGCGTCACCTGAGTTGCCCGGCGCACCAAAACCTGGAGCATTAGCGTATCCTGAGACTGTTGCCGGGTTAGAGACCAGCTGAGCATCTGCTAACCTATTGTTGGGCACAGGTAGCGAGATTAAGTCGTTTACATCGCTGTCTACAGACAGCGATGCACTTATCGCCACACTACCGGACACCGAATAACGATCGTTAAGAGCACTTGCACTTATCGATATCTGTGCGGTATCGGTAAGGTTGTCGCTGTTCGTTACGGTCAACTCAACTTCATAGCTGCCGGCACTCGCGAACACATGTTCCACTAAGGAACCATTAGCCATGACACCGTCATCAAAATTCCACGCGTACAGAGTAATACTGTCATTAAGATAACCAGCAATACTCTCGCTGGCATCAAAAACTACGGTTAGAGGAGCAGTTCCACTCAGTAGATCAGCCGTTAAGGCGGCCGTTGGCGGGGTCAGTGTGTCATCGAGAGGATATGGGTCGCGGTCATCAGGTACTAAGTCATTATCATCATCAAGATCAGCCACGTTACCGATACCATCGCTGTCTGTATCTAGAGTTTCTGTGCTGTCTCTGGGAAAGCCATCATATAGATCATTGACCCCATCACCATCGTCGTCATTATCGACAATATCAGCAATCCCGTCCTCATCTAGGTCAGGAAAGCCCTCCGGTAAGGTTATATCGCCAAACAGCGTTTCCGTCGAGGAAGCTTGAGCAAACTCAGACCGCTGTGTGACCCCGGTAGACAGATCATTAATAGCTAGTTGTAGGTCAGTCTGGGCCACTTTTAAAATTTCGGTAGCAGCATCAGTAGTCAGATCAAGAAGGTCATCATCAAAAATAATATTTATTAGCGCCACAGATTCAGAGACCGCCTCAGTGATAGACGGAGCCACCGCATTAGGTTGCTCTACTTGCTCCGAATTTTGAAGGCCTAACTCAATCAAAGTAGCGGTCAGTATTTGATGTATCTGCTCCTGGTCGGCTAAATCGATTGTCAGCCCCTGATCGGCAAAATTGGCTTCGGCATAGTCGACCACTTCCGATACTAGCGTGCGGACGACAACACCAGTACTCAGCTCTGGATTGCCTGCTGTAAGGCTTTGTAATGACTGTAGCAAAGTCACAATTTGCTGATCCTTACGCATCAGTTGCGCGCCGATCTCACTACCCTGCTGCGCTGCTTCTCTTGGGTTAATGGAGCTTAGTTCACCAGCTCCAAGATCTAAGTCAAGGGCCTGTAAAAGTAGTGCCTCATCGCTAGTTCGCGTAAACAATGTAGTTAATGGGCCCAGGTTAAAATTTTGGTTTTGAAGACTTTGGCCAGACAACACTAGCCCCTCTAACTCAATATCGGTAGCGCTGTTTACACCGCCTAAGACGACTAGATCTGTGGTACAAACCTGATCTTGAGCGCATTGGACTGGCGAGTCCTCAATAACAAAAAAGCCATCGGCATCTGTGCTTACTCGAGATTCATCAGCATCTAAGGCAAAATTGTCATTAGTATCTATAAAAACCGAACTGCCAGACATAGGCCCGTAACTAACGCGCCCTTCCAGCGCATTGACTACCTGTATGGTGATTGTTCTACTTACTTCGTTAACACTATCTGAGGCAGTTACCAAAATCTGATAGCTATTGTCACCGTTAGAATCTGTTGGTGATTCAAAGTTCGTGATGCTGTTGAAAGATAGTACTCCACTACTGGTCAGGCTCAGAGCACTCTGGTCGGTACCGCCACTTAAGGTCTGAGTTACTGGCCTACCCTCAGGATCGGTAAACACCAATCGGGTGACCGATTGCTGCCCTTCTAAAACATTGAAACTACTGCTTCCGCTATAGGTTGGCGGCGTATTTGGTGCCGAAGAACCGCCCCCGCAGGCCGACAGCAAGGTTGCTACAAGAGCTAATAGGAGAACATTCAAGTTTGGCATAGTGCCCCATTACTTTCATATGTTTCCTATACGATACACCCATAGCAGCATCTCGTCATCCAGACTATTCAGACACATTAAAAAAGGCTGCCGAAGCAGCCTTTTATTCTAATGTAGGTATAACGATGGGTTTGGAGACCCTGCTTGTTAAAGCCCCGCTACTTTAATTGGATACAGATCAAAATCAAAACGCTGGCATTGATAAATAGCATCACTTTGCTCACGTGCTGCATTGCCATCGGCCATCCATGCTGCCATGTCCGCGGATTTCTCCTCAGCGCTGGCCCAGTAATCTGCACGCACAAACTGATAGTTATCTACAGAGCCTTCAGTAGTGGATGGATCAAACATAGGCTGGTAAACGAAAGACATGTAATTATTACCGCGGCCTAGCGCGCGTTGTTCTGCAATCCAATCAGCAAAACTCGCTTGAGCGACTGCCCCATCTTCAACTGTTTTACCCTCTTTGAAAGAGCAGAAGTTATAAGACACCTCGAACTGTTCAGCACTCCAGATCTGAGTGGGTGCAGTAACCTGAGAGGTTTGGAACAGGAAGCGCTTGTCTGGATTACATACCATCGTGTTATCAAACTCAGCACCGAAAGCTTCGGCATGCTTTTCACCCCACTCAAGCCAACCGGCATCACGATCCTCTTCCGAAGCCCACATAGTGGCCCACATCCCGTCATAAAGCTCAGTTTCTACCTTAGGCATAACAGTGAATGCACCTGCGGCGGGGGTAGCATCCGCGTCATTAATTGCATTCCATGCGGCGGTTAGCTTGGCGTAGTTCTCAGGGTTAAAGTCAGCCCCCTTATCACACCACATATATTCTATAACTGACCAATTCTGCGTCGGTATTTGCGCTACCTCTGGTGCCGCAGTCATCTCTGCTTCTGTGCCTTTATCTGTATCAGCGCAGCCTGCGAGCAGAGCGGCTGACAGTGCTAAACCTGTTAATAGTTTCATTTTAAAGCTCCTAAATAGTTATTTTTTTAGTTAAAAAGGACTTATCACACATTTTATTCGTCGTTTATATAGACCGAACTATGTAATTTGGCATAACAACATTGCCGTTATACAGCTAATTTAGCCAGTTATCAAAGTCCTGGATTGCAATTTACTCTTAAAACGCTGTTTTTACATGCCTCCAGTAGTGTGGAAGCTGCAAGATATTAGCTATAATGCAGAAGCCTCCCCTTGGTGAAATTGGATATCACGCTAGCCTCCTAAGCTTGAATTTCAGGTTCGACTCCTGAAGGGGAGACCATTACAATCCACGCCATGAACCTACTCCTACTAAACTCTGCACAATGCCAAGATAAGTTTGCAACCATTGAAGGTCGCCAGCTTGAGCACCTACTCAAAATTCAAGGAGCCAGACTCGGTGACTCGGTGCGAGTGGGACAAATAGATGGTCTGATGGGTCAGGGAGTAATCGAAAGCATAGATACTAAACAGGCCAGGCTAAGTATCCAGCTGGATACGCCACCACCCGAGCCACTGCCACTAACCATCATACTAGCGTTGCCACGGCCTAAGATGCTGCACAGGACTCTGCAAACTATCGCTGCCATGGGTGTTAAAAAACTTTATTTAATCAATTCTTATCGAGTGGAGAAAAGCTTTTGGCAGACACCACTATTAGATACAGATGCCCTTGCAGAGCAACTTATTTTGGGTCTAGAACAGTGCAAAGATACACGGATGCCAAAAGTTTATCTGCGCAAATTATTTAAACCTTTTGTCGAAGATGAGCTGGCCGGTGTTATTGAAGGGTCTCAGGCACTGGTCGCGCACCCGAGCACACAGGCGGCATGCCCGATTAATTGCACAGAGCCAGTCAGCCTGGCAATTGGGCCCGAGGGAGGCTTTATTCCCTATGAAGTAGACAAACTAAGTCAGCAAGGCTTTAAATCTGTGCATCTAGGGCCACGCATTCTGCGTGTCGAAAATGCGGTACCAGCTCTTATATCAAGACTTTTCCCGGCTTAGCGACGACGTGGTGTCGAGCGCGAAGACCTTGATTGTGGCTTGGATTTTTTCGCCTCGCGTTTTTTGATCTCTTTTTCACGGCGAGACTCCCCTGGCACTAAAAATGAGTCTCCGGTTCCAATCAAATCGGCGCGATTCATGCGTCTTAGGGCCTTGCGTAACATTGGCCAATTTTCTGGATCATGGTAGCGCAGAAATGCTTTGTGCAAGGTTCGTTGCTCTTTACTCTTAGCGCTAAAAATCTTTTCACTATTATTGCGGCCCAGAGGTTTTAGGGGGTTCTTTTCGGTGTAATACATAGTTGTGGCCGAGGCCATCGGTGAAGGGTAGAAATTCTGTACCTGATCAACTCGGAAATCATTATTCTTCAGCCATAGACCTAAACTCATCATGTCTTCGTTAGTTGAGCCTGGATGAGCTGAAATAAAATAAGGTATCAGGTACTGCTTTTTGTCCGCCTCTTTGGAGAAGCGTTCAAACATTTCTTTGAATTCGTAATAGGTACCCATGCCCGGTTTCATCATCTTGGTCAAAGGCCCGTCCTCAGAATGCTCTGGAGCAATTTTTAAATAACCGCCTACATGATGAGTAACTAGTTCTTTGACATATTCTGGATCCTTTACCGCTAAGTCATAGCGTAACCCTGAGGCAACCACTACTTTTTTAACCCCCTCTAACTCACGAGTTTTACGGTACAGCTGGGTGGTGTGTTTATGATCTGTTTCGAGATTACTACAGATCGTTGGGTACACGCACGATGGACGCCTACAGGTCTGTTCCACCTTTTTATCTTTACAGTTAAGGCGATACATATTGGCAGTTGGTCCACCAAGATCGGAAATAACGCCGGTAAACCCTGGGGTTAGATCACGAATTTTCTCAACTTCATCAAGAATGGATTTTTCAGAACGGCTTTGAATAATTCGCCCTTCGTGCTCAGTAATCGAACAGAATGTACAGCCACCGAAACAGCCACGCATAATATTTACCGAGAAGCGGATCATATCGTAAGCGGGTATTTTGGCTTCGCCATAGGATGGATGTGGTACTCGTTTGTAGGGTTGTTCAAATACCCAGTCCAGCTCTGCTGTTTCTAAAGGAATAGGTGGCGGATTAACCCAAATATCATTGCGCCCCTGATTTTGCACTAGCGGGCGCGCATTGCCGGGATTAGTTTCACGATGGAAAATACGGTCTGCATGGGCGTAGAGCACTGGATCAGCAACAACCTGATCAAAGGATGGCATGCGAATATAAGTCGTGCTTGGGTCTGTTTTTATCGCCTGCGTATCTGGAATTATCGCCAGTGGTTTCGGCTGCTGATCTGCTTGCTCAGGCTGCTCTCCCTCAACCAGCGCCTTATCTGCCTTAATCCGAATATCTTTAGCATCATCGCAGTCACTTGGTTGGGATTTGGTGACATAGGGGTTCTTGTGCTTTTCTACCCTGCCCGGTTGGTCTATTTGAGTGGAGTCAATTTCGTTCCAACCAATGGGAATCTCGCGGCATAGGAATGCGCTGCCGCGCAGGTCTGTAATATCTCTGATGTTTTCACCATTAGCTATTCGGTGAGTTAGCTCAACCATAGCTCGCTCGGCATTTCCATAGAGCAATATATCTGCAGTCGAGTCCATCAGTACTGAGCGCTTTACTGACTCTGACCAATAATCATAATGAGCCAAGCGGCGCAGACTAGCTTCAATACCGCCCACCACAACAGGCACATCGGAATAGACTTCACGACACTTTTGCGTATAGACAGTCACTGCGCGATCCGGACGCTTACCGCCTTCGTCACCGGCGGTGTATGCATCATCATGCCGCAGGCGGCGGTCAGCGGTGTAACGGTTGATCATTGAATCCATATTACCGGCAGTGACACCAAAATATAGGTTTGGCTTACCCAGTTCGCGAAAACTTTCAATATTTCGCCAATCAGGTTGCGACAAAATACCTACGCGGTATCCCTGGGATTCTAAAACGCGCCCTATCACCGCCATACCAAAACTTGGATGGTCTACATAGGCATCGCCAGTAACCAAGATTACATCACAGCTGTCCCAGCCTAATTGCTCCATCTCTGCACGAGTCATGGGTAGAAATGGTGCCGGTAACAAGCACTCTGCCCAATACTTTGGGTAGTCGTAAAGTGCTCTTGGATTTGCTGAAAATACTGCCATAGAAAATACGCTGAGTTGCTCTCGAAATAGATATTACGCGCTTAAAACGTGCAATGTCCTAGGGTCGGGCATTGTAGCTTATTTAGAGACTCAGTGATCGACTGTTTTTAATGCTAACCACCTGATCTGGTTATTAGCTGGGTGGGTTTAAATCGGATGTGAATTTACCTTCAACGGTAAATGAGAATCAATATTATTAACAGGGGGTTAATAACCGCGTACAATGACACCTCCATTGTGTTGAGGAACAGGGTATGACCCTTTGGGATCTTACACAGGGCACGACTGCCACCGTGCGCGCTTTCGCGGCTAACATGGCGGCCAGCCACCGAACACGTCTAAGTGATCTGGGTTTTTATCCTGGTGAATCGATTACCTGTGTTATGGCGCCAAGCCTTGGGGCTCCTAAGCTTTACCGAGTTAATAATACAGTCTATTCCCTAGACGACAGCACCGCATCGATGATCGAAATTGACTAGGGGTTATTGCTAGATCTATGCAGACAGATAGCTTTAATGTTGCCTTAATCGGTAGCCCTAATTCGGGCAAAAGCCGACTGTTTAATCGACTCACCGGGCTCAATCAAAAGGTCGCTAATTTCCCTGGCGTAACCGTTGGAATTAGCAGCGGTAGCAGCCTGATTGACAGCGCAACTCATTATCTTGATTTCCCTGGTATCTACTCGATGCAGGCCATTTCTGGCGAAGAAAAACTCGCGGTAGATGGGTTTTACAATGCCCTGCAAGCAGATCACCTCAATGCGGTGATTTGTCTAGTTGACGCCACCAGGCTTGAGAAGGGATTAATCTTCGCACTGCAGGTTTTGGAGGCATGCCATCGCTATAAAAAACCCCTATTAATAGCCGCCAATATGTGCGATGTCCTAGAGCAGAACACAATTCAGTTTGATGCCCAGAGCCTAGCCACCGCACTCAGCGTAGAGGTGTTGCCAATCTCGGGGAAAACAGGACTTGGCTTAAACGAGTTGTCCGCTGCCCTAGCAACTGCAACTGTGCCCACCACTCCTTTTACTGTCTCCGATAACATTATCGCCAGTGACGACTCCCTGACCCATCGCCAAGCTAAACTGTTGGCCAATGAATATGGTCCTAAAGGTGACCTACTTATCAGAGCTCAGACCAAGCTAGATGCCTTTTTCTTACATTCTTTGGGTGGTGGTATCAGTTTCTTGGGCATTATGTATCTGCTGTTTCAGTCAATTTTTACCTGGGCTGCACCAGCTATGGATGCTGTGGAGACGGTGATTAAACTGTTGGCTAACGCAGTAATACCCCTAGTACCCGCAGGTATGGCTAGTGATTTTGTAGCCGATGCTCTGTTTGGCGGTATCGGTGCATTTCTAGTATTTGTGCCTCAGATTTTTGTACTAACCCTCGTGGTAGGCATACTAGAAGACAGCGGATACCTGGCACGAGCGGCAGTCATTTGCCATAAGCCATTGCGGCTATTTGGCCTTACGGGTAAGAGTTTTGTTCCAATGCTATCAAGCGTTGCCTGTGCGATTCCCGGTATCTATGCCGCTCGTACCGTAGATTCGCCGCGCAAGCGCTGGCTCACCTATCTGGCAATTCCTCTTATGCCCTGCTCTGCACGTCTGCCGGTATACACGTTGCTGATAGCTGTATTTATCCCAACTCAAAAAGCATTGGGTGGCTTAGTAGGCTGGCAAGGGTTAGTTATGTTTGGCATCTATGTATTTGGCATTATATGCGCGCTACTTGTGACTGCCGTTGTATCACGCAGTAGTGCACAGTTACACGCAGACCTGCCCTTTGTGCTTGAAATGCCACCCTACAGGTTACCCTCATGGCGACCTCTGCTCCGCAATGCATGGAACCGTAGCCAACATTTTGTCACCCGGGCCGGTAAAATTATTTTTATAGTTACTATGGTAATTTGGGTGCTAGGTTACTTCCCCAATCAAGGGGTTTCTCTTGCGAATTCATGGCTGGGGGCTATTGGCCAGTGGATTGAGCCCATATTTTCTCCATTTGGGCTAGACTGGAAGTACGGGGTCGCTATTTTGACGTCATTTTTAGCGCGCGAGGTCTTTGTAGGCACTTTGGGAACATTATTTGGGATCGAAGATGCCAATGAAAACTTTGCCTCACTCACCCAACAAATTCAAGACAGCGGCTTACCTTTGGGCTCTGGACTTGCGCTGTTAGTATTTTTTTCTATCGCCCTGCAATGTGTGTCTACTCTGGCGGTACTAGCCAAGGAGACTGAATCTTGGCGCCTGCCGGCACAGTTATTTGTAAGCTACAGCCTACTGGCCTACGCGGCCGCGCTTTTAACCTACCATCTGGTTGGGTTTTTAGTTTAACCGACCAGTTTTATCTGCCCCTAAGCGGTACTTTGCTCAAACATAACGTAATCGCAGGCATGCATGCCGCATTTTTTATAAGTCGCCTGGGCCGCGATATTTTCGTTCTCAGCATAGAGCCTAAAACCACAAACTGGCGTTTCACTCTCAGCGGCCATAACTTTCAATTGCTCATACATCGCACTGTATAGTCCCTGACGGCGAAATTCTTCTTTGACATAAACTGACTGGATCCACCAGAACAGGCCGTTGCGCCAATCGGACCACTCATAGGTTACCATTAATGTCGCTGCGGACATTTGGTCAACGTCGGCAACAAGATAAAAGCCAAAGTGAGGGCGAGTAAACAGACCCTGTACACCCAGGGTAGCCACCTTAGGGTCTAGCATTTTATTTTCGGTTTCCATTGCCATGGCACAGTTGTGAGCGGCTATGAGCGGTATATCTATTTTTTCTGCAATACGCATCTTAAGCATTTGGGAGCTTCCTAGTGAAATCGTTATTCAAGGGCGCAATTAGAACATTGATAACCGTTTTAGGCCATTGCGTATAGAACCGTTAGGCCCTATGGTTACGCCTCCTATGCATAGTATTTCCGTTCTAGACCTACCTTATCAACCGGACAGTGAAACCCTGTTTTCGGCCATCCGCGATATGCCCGATGCTATCTGGCTGGATAGTGGTAAGCCGCGAAGCTTGCAGGGACGTTTTGATATTATTTCCGCCAGTCCAGATGCATTAATCGAGACCAACGGTAAGCTTTCCACAATTACTGATTGTAATGGCACAACCTCTAGTAGTGATGACCCCTTCGCTTTGGTCGAAGAGCTTCTCGCGCCACTACGTGAGGTTGACCCCAGCATGTCAGCCTATCCATTTGTTGGCGGTGTCATGGGCTATTTTGGCTATGATCTAGGCCGCCGATTAGTGGATATTCCTGACCACACCGATGCAGTCGTCAATCTGCCTGATATGCGTATTGGCCGGTATCTGTGGAGCCTGGTGACTAACCATTCGGCTCAGCAAACTCAGTTATTTTTTCACGATCTATGTCCAGCGGAGTTGTCACAATCTATTATCCAACGCCTAAGTCAGGTCAAAGAAACATTATCCCCAGGTCATTTTCGCCTTAGGGAACCATTCAAACCCACGCTATCATCGGAACAATACAAACAATCGGTGACAGCGGTGAAGAACTATATCCTCAGTGGTGATTGCTACCAAACTAACTTTACTCAGCACTTTAGCTCCAGCTTTGAGGGCGATCTTTGGCAGGCCTATCTGGCCTTGCGTGAAGCAGCTCCATCACCCTATTCCGCGTTCTGGCAGTGGCAGGACAAGGCCTTGCTGTCGATTTCTCCTGAGCGTTTTGTGAAAAGTTCGGAGGGCAAGGTAGAAACTAAACCGATCAAAGGTACGTTACTTCGCGGTAAAACAGTCGAAGAGGATCAGGATAATGCTGTGGCCCTGCTTAACAGTGCCAAAGATCGCGCGGAAAACCTTATGATCGTCGACTTACTGCGTAATGATTTAGGCAAAAACTGCGTGCCGGGCAGTATTCGCGTGCCTAAATTGTTTGCCCTTGAAAGCTTTCCCAATGTGCATCATCTGGTCAGCACAGTATCGGGCGTGCTAGCCGATCAACGCAGTTCGATTGATTTGCTAAAGGGCTGTTTTCCCGGCGGTTCTATTACCGGTGCGCCAAAAAAACGTGCCATGGAGATTATCGAGGAACTTGAGCCGGTCAAACGTTCAGTTTACTGCGGTAGCATTGGTTATATTAGTGCGACAGGCCGTATGGACACCAATATAGCCATACGCACAATAGTTGCCGATGGAAGCTCATTGCACTGCTGGGGCGGCGGCGGCATTGTTGCGGACTCTCAGGCCGATTGCGAATACAAGGAATCTATCAACAAGATAAAACTCCTTCTTAGCACGCTGGAAAACCTAAACTAGGCGCTATAGGCTTTGGCCACCTCTTGCGCAATAATATCAATACCCCGTTTTACCGTGCTGTCCTCCTGCGCATAGGATACACGAATACATTCTTGCTGATGCTGCCAACCGGTATCCATGCCGGGAAAGAAATTATGGCCCGGGACAATCAGTACGCCACGCCGTTTTAGTCGCTCGTAGAGCTCTTGACTTGTGATCGGCAGGCCTTCAAACCACAACCACAGGAAAATGGCGCCCTCTGGACTATGAATACGATAGGGCAATTTACCAAGCGCCCCTCTAAACCAAGCAACGGCCTGCTGTGCCCGCTGTTTGTAAAAAGGCCTGACCACGTTATTACTCAGCCTTAGTATTTCGCCATTCCTAAACAGCTCACGGGTCAGGGTCGGGCCCAGATTTCCACAGGCCAAATTGACCACTGTATTAGCATTGCTATAGGCCTGAATAACGTCTTCTCGAGCGACAATAATGCCCGTACGTACCCCAGGCAGACCAAGCTTAGACAGGCTTAGTACCAACACCGTGTTGCTATTCCAATGGGGTTTTGCATCATTGAATAAAATGCCAGGGAATGGCAAGCCATAGGCTCCATCAATAATCAGAGGTATATCTGCAGCCTGAGCAAGCTCATCTAAGTGCTCAACCTCGTCATCGGTAAGCACATTACCTGTAGGGTTTGTCGGCCGCGATACGCACAGGGCAGCGGTCTGCGATGTTACATTTAAACGCGAGAAATCAACATGATACTTAAATAGATTATCTTCCAGAAACTCAATCTCTGGTTGCGTTGCAGTAAAGAAATCTTGACTGAGACCTATGTCACCATAACCAATATATTCCGGCGCCAAGGGTAGATGGATTGAGCGATTGTCACCATCATCTGTGGTTCCGGCTAGCATATTATAGAGAATAAAGAATGCAGATTGACTGCCGTTAGAGATCGCGATATTGCGCTCGGAAAGGTCCCAACCAAATTCCTTTTTTAACAACCCAGCCATCTGCTCCCGAAAAACCTTATCGCCCTGTGGTGACTGATAGATGCCCATCAAACTATGGAGCTGATTAGGATCTGAGAGTACCGTCTCTAATCGCGCCTTAAAGATTGCCTCAGCCTCTTCAATACGGCCAGGATTGCCGCCACCCATGAAAATCATATCTGGATTTTCATTGAGTGCTGTGCCCAAGTCGTCCATCAATTCAACAATTCCGGTTGGGGCACAAAACTTTTTGCCAAACTGCGATAACTTCACAATACACTCCAGTATCTAGGATTCCATATATCTGAACGTAAGGTTCACTCGGGGCAGTTCAAGACCACTAACCTTGGCCAATCGATGTTGCCAGTGCTCTTGAATACCAGCGCCCATAAGCAGCAGTGAACCATGAGGTAGGTTGAGCGATAAGCGCTCTTTGTCTCGATTATGGCGTAGCTGAAATACACGTTCGGCCCCCAGACTTAGGGAGGCAACCAGTGGCTCTGAGCCAAGTTCTGGCTCATTGTCTGCATGCCAGTCAACACTGTCCCGCCCGTCTCGATAACAGTTGACCAGAGCTCGGTTAAATTGGTGACCGGTTGCCGCTTCAACCGCTACTCGCACCCTGTCCATCCAGGGTGGAAACTCGAGAGCTTGCAGCCGAATCCCTGAGTAAGTGTAGCTGGTATTGGGAGCGCCAAACCAATTTTGCAGACGCGGCACAGGAATGCGTTTACCAGCGATATTTATCATGTCCTCACGCCAGGGCGTTTTGGCTATCGCTGTTGCCAACAGTGCATCGGCCTGATCGCCATCAAGCCAATTGGGCCAAAAGGTAATTTCAGATTTACGATCATCAATAAGGTGCACAGGTATCGTCTGCTGATCAAACAAGTCCATAGGCAAGACTCCTTTTAACCACGGCCATAAACTCTCGGCTCTAGATCTAAATCAATAGCGAATTTCGCCGCCACAGCATCTTGAATTTCAGCCGCTAGCGCCATTAGTTGTGCCCCCGTGCCACCATAATTTACCAGTACCAATGCCTGATTAGCGTGCACACCGACAGGACCACGCCGCTGACCTCGAAAACCACATTGATCGATCAGCCAGGCCGCAGCAATCTTATAGCGACCGTCTGATTGCACGTAGCTAGGCGCAGCTTCATTATTGATAACTAGTCGCGCAAGATCTGATTTAGCAACAATAGGGTTTTTAAAAAAGCTTCCAACATTGGGCAAATTGGTCGGATCTGGCAACTTTTGCCGCCGGATTTCACATACTGCTTGACTGACTAGCTGTGGTGTTGGCGTTATACCTGCTAATGCTGCCGCTAAAGCGGGATAGCTAATATTAGTGGTGGGTTGAGTAGACAGCCGCAAACAGACATGGGTTATTAGATAACGATCTTTATAGGCCTGCTTAAAAATACTGTCGCGATAACCAAACCCACATTGTTTATGGTCGAGTTTAACTCTGTCGCCGCTAGCAATATCAATGGCGTGGAG
The DNA here is from genome assembly GCA_025153755.1 of SAR92 clade bacterium H921. Classification (GTDB taxonomy): domain Bacteria; phylum Pseudomonadota; class Gammaproteobacteria; order Pseudomonadales; family Porticoccaceae; genus HTCC2207. The sequence goes on along the minus strand of JAOALD010000003.1, from coordinate 164,474 downwards.
CGAAACAAAAACATCGCACAGCTCTACCCCATAGGCACCTATGTTTTGAATCGGCGCAGCCCCCATATTACCTGGTATTAGAGACAAGTTTTCAAGACCATACCAGCCCTGCTGCAAGCAGTACTCAACCATTTGGTGCCAGTTTTCTCCGGCAGCAAAGGTCACATCAATAAAGGCTCCTGCGGCCGGTGCAGTGGTGACACCTTTGATATCGACATGCACGACTAAGCCTGCAATATCGCCTGCTAGCACCATGTTACTACCGCCGCCAAGCGGCGTTATTTGGAGATTATTTTTTGTAGCGTAATAAATTGCGCTCACTAACTGTTGAGTATCCTTGACCTGGCAAAAATTTTCCGCGCGCGCTGGTAAGGATAAACTATTTAGATTTTGCAAAGATGCTTGGTGACGTATATCGAGAGACATCAAAGAGACGTTGTCCAAGAGGACTGGCTACGAATATGAGCCAGCAGGCCTGCAGACGCTTCTTCGACTAGGTCTAAAACTAGGGCAAAGCCGTTGTCACCGCCATAATATGGATCAGGCACTTCGGTTTGTTCTATCTGCTGAGAATAATCCAAAAACAGTCCTAACTGCCCCTGATAATTAGCCGGCCTCATGACTTCAAGATTTGTTAGATTTTCATTGTCCATCGCAACAATGTAGTCAAATTGATCAAAGTCTTCGATCTCAACTAGACGGGAACGCAGTTCAGACATGTCATAACCCCTTTGTGCGGCAACGGCAGTGGTGCGCTGATCTGGTGCATGGCCAAGATGCCAGTCGCCAGTACCGGCACTATCTACCAAAATATGCTGTGATAATCCCTCGGAATCGACCATAGATTGGAATACCGCATGGGCAGTTGGGGACCGGCAAATATTGCCGAGACATACAAATAATACCGAAATTTTGCTCATACTGATTTAAAACCTAGGTTTTCATATTAAAGTAGATTATTACTAATGTAGCTTAAAATATTGATTTATATATCTTTTAATAAATCAACAACTGCTTTCAAATCCTCCTCCGTATCCACACCGGGCGGAACAGGCTCTACAGCGTCCGCCACATGAATACCCACCCCATTCCACATGAACCGTAACTGCTCCAAGGATTCAGCCTGCTCCAATGGTGCCACAGGCCAGTGAACAAAACTATTTAACTGAGCGACGCGATAGGCATAAATACCTATATGACGGCGAGCCAAGTCTAATGCTGGCATGGACAATTGCTCATACTGAAAATGGTCACGGGGCCAAGGTACTGGTGCCCTACTAAAATAACGGGCCATGCCCTGACTATCTGTGACTACCTTGACTGCACTGGGATTTAAAAAGTCAGTTACTGATTCAATTGGCTCGCACAGCGTAGCTACCCCGGCCCCTGCATGTTGCGCGAGATTGGCAGCCACCTGATTTATTACCGCTGGCGGTATTAAAGGCTCATCACCCTGCACATTAACCACTAACTGCTGATCATTGAGTGCAAGCTGTTCGGCAACCTCCTGCAGTCGATCTGTACCCGATACATGGTCAGTGCGAGTCATGCAGACCTCAGCGCCAAAATTATGTGCAGCATGCTCTATTCGACTGTCATCTGTGGCAATAACAACTCGGGAAGCGCTACTTTTAAGCGCCTGTTGCCACACTCGCTGAATCATCGACAGACCGCTAATATCTCGCAAAGGCTTAGCAGGCAACCGCGTCGACGCATAGCGCGCCGGAATAATAACAACAAAGCTCATGATTTAATCTCTGGATGATTCATGGTGGCGGTCGTTAATTTTATGCCAGCAAGATTACCTGCCTCTAAGCCTGCCGACCCTGTAAGGCTGTCTATAAATCCATCGGGTAAGACCATTTCAACCTCAAGTACCCAAATATTATCTGCCACCGAATCGGTAAATTTTACCGCGTCTTTGGCGGTGATAATAACAGGCAAACTATCGCCAAAGTTTAAATCTTCAGCGCACAGCTGCCTGTGATCATCTACACTCGTTAGATCCGCATCTAAGCCTATTTCTGCAAGGGTTACAGCAAACCTTTGAGGATTGCCTATGGCGGCGACAGCATGCACTGAGGGCCCCTGAGCCCAGTCGGTTGCAGCGACAGTTTTGCCACTGGCTAGGTGGCGAAAAAAACTCGGTTGCAAGGTTATTTCCTGCAGGTTGAATTCGTCGCTAAGAGAAATATCGCAACTACCATTAAGCAATATATAGTCGACCTCATAGAGTCGCTGGCGCGGCTCTCGCAAAGGCCCCGCAGGTAAACAGCGCCCATTTCCTAGGCCGCGCATTCCATCGATCACAGCTACCTCGATATCCCTATGCAGGCGGTAATGTTGCAACCCATCATCGCTCAATACTAGATCGCACTGATATTGAGCGAGTAAGTAATTTACCGCTGCAACGCGATCTGGGTCGACCACTACCGGACAACTACATGTTTGGGCTATGAGCAAAGGCTCGTCACCACACTGAGTCGCCTTAGTCGCGCCAGTAACGGCGAGGGGATAGCCATCTGCTTTAGCACCATAGCCCCGGCTTACCACACCAATCGAATATCCACGTTGTTTTAGAGCTTTTACCAAAGCAATTATTAGAGGCGTCTTACCGCTCCCGCCCACAGAGATATTGCCAATAATCACCACTGGAGCACTAAACGGTTGGCCCTGATGTTTTGCCTGTAATAGGTATCGTCTTAAGGCCACGATAATCCGTAGAAGCCAAGACAGTGGAACAAAGAAAATCAGCCCCCAACTATCTCTGTCCCAGGCTTTTGTTAGCCGTTGCTCTACGCTGACCAAATCAGGCAACCCCAGACTCATCAAACTGGTTGTGGTAGAGCTGCGCATAACGTCCAGCGGATGCCAGCAGATCAATATGGCTCCCCTGCTCCACAATAGAACCATTTTCCATAACCAGTATGTGGTCTGCTTTTTCAACCGTACTGAGTCGATGGGCAATAACGAAGGTAGTACGATCTTTCATAAGCTCTTCTAATGCCGCCTGAATATGGCGCTCTGAGTCTGTATCAAGCGCTGAAGTAGCCTCATCTAAAATCAGGACAGGCGCATTTTTCAACACCGCTCGCGCTATGGCAATACGCTGTCGTTGACCACCGGAAAGCATGACCCCATCATCACCAATATGGGTACTGTAACCCTCGGATAAATTCTCAATAAACTCATGGGCATGAGCTATGGATGCTGCCGCCTCAACTTTATGGGCACTGCTGTTTGCAAGCTCGCCATAGGCTATATTATTAAAGATGCTGTCGTTAAACAGAGTGACATTTTGACTAACGATAGCAATATGCTGGCGCAAGTTCGCCAAAGTGAAATCGTTCACATCGACTCCGTCTAGCAAGATATTGCCTTCAATATGGTTATAAAAACGCGGAATTAGGTTAACCAATGAGGTTTTGCCGCTGCCTGATGATCCTACCAGAGCAATAGTTTGCCCAGGATTGACCGAGAAGTTAATGTCTTTTAAAACGGCTCGATCAGAGTTGCCATAATTGAAATTGATATTCTTAAATTCAAATTTACCAGACACAGAACGCAACTCAACAGTGCCTGCATCGATTTCTTCCTCTGCATCGAGCACCTCAAATATAGACTCAGCGGCAGCGATTCCCTTCTGCACATCGCTGTTAACCTCTGTCAGCTGTCGAATAGGCTTAATCAGCATGCCAGAGGCCACTAAAAACGTAATGAAGCTGCCTGTAGTCATGGTGTCCAAAATAGCAGGATTAAGCATAAAACCGGTGATCGCGCCAAACGCCAATGACACAATTAGCATGACCAAAGGGTTACTGATGCCCTCGGTGAGGGACATTTTCATGTTTTGGCGCCGATTGCTATGACTTGCGATATCTATGCGCACCCGCTCAGCAGTCGCACCGCCGAACATACGCACTTCCTGATAACCGCTCACTGCCTCTTGGGTAACATGGGTTACATCGCCCATAGCCGACTGAATACGCTTGCTAATTAGCCTGAAGCGTTTACTGACAATGGCTACTAAAACAGCGATAAATGGCATTACCGCAATAAAAAACAGAGTGAGCTTCCAGTTGACATAAAAGAGGTAGCTCATAAGTCCTATCACCAAACTACCCTGCTGCAATAGCGTTTTTAACGCTTTGGTTCCGGCCTGAGTTACCTGCTGCACATTAAAAGTTACCACAGATACAAGATGTCCGGACATAGACTGATCAAAAAAACGAAAGGGCAAAAGCAAATATTTTTCAAAGATATCTAGTCGCAGAGCGTGCACTAAATAGTTGGATACATAGGCCAGGCCATAGCTGCCGATCAGATAACCGACACCTCGAATCATGCTCACTATCACCAAAAACAGAGGGATAACCAGCCAGCGGTATTCGGTAAGAGCCTCACCAAATAGAGCGCTGGCAAAAAAAGCGGTTAAACCTGTGCTGGGAAGACTAGTCTCCTGTGCTGCAGACCCCGTTAGGGTACCCACAGTGTCAGTGATATAACCAAGTAGATCAACAAAGGCCACTTCCGCTGCTGAGTGCATGACCAAGCCAAAGATGGCAACCACAAACGCACCCCAGTAACGGGCAACATAACCAAGTAATCGTGCGTAGGTTTTTACCCCGCTTGACGCAGAATTCTGAGACATAAATTTTTACTCTTGCATCTGCCGTTCGGTTATATTCAGTTGGCCTAAATCATACTGTTTAGTGCCATTTGTGACACTAATAACAGATTGGTAACTGATTTGAGCTTCGGGAGCTATCATCAACGACATGGCTACATAGCCCTCAAAGGTATCCTGTAAAGTCGCCATAATGGTCTCGATCTCACGATTTATCAAATTTTGTCCACTAAGGGAGGTTTAAGATGCGTGTCTGCTCTTGAATCCATAGCTCATTGACAGGTCTCTAGGGTCTAAGATATTGCCATCTGACAGGCTGATCTTCAACAGGATTATCTCAAGCTAGTACAGCCAAGACCATCGCACCACTGAACTTGCGGACTGAGCTCCCAGTGAAGACAGTAAAGTGAAGTAAATCTGTCACAGTTGTGACCAGTAACCAGAAGTAAAAACTTGTTACCAAGTCGCGCCTAAAAAATCCACCAAATTCCGGTCAACCTTAGCATAAACTTACGGTCATTGTTGGGTGGGATAGGCGCGTCAGCGCCACCATCGAGCATCCGCAGTTTCTCTTTGCGCAGTAACTTTTAACTCTCCTCGCCGATCCCAGACAAAACTAATTGCACCCTGCTCGGAAGTTGACCAAAGACGGCTGTTAACCCCTTGGTAACGAGCTAATACGGTTTTGTGGGGATGTCCAAAATGATGGCGATAACCAGATGAAAAAACCACGTGGTCTGGTCGTATCATCTTAACAAATTTATGGGTAGATGAGGTTTTACTACCATGATGAGGGGCAATTAAAACATTGATAGGGATGGCGTCTAGTATCAATTGCTGCTCAACGATGCGCTCGATATCACCAGGTAGTAAAATAGTTTGATCTCTCCATTTCACTAACAGTACGCATGAGCTGTTGTTGCCCTCAACCGGCCCCGTCACGTCAGGTGATAATATTGTAAAGTTGATACTATGTTCACCCTCGCCCCAACGCCAATTATGACCTGCCTGACAGTGTGTGGCACCCTGTTGCTCCACCGCAGGTCCAACTAGTACCTGTTTGACTAACATCGAGTCTAGTAGTGATACCAGACCACCACGGTGATCTTCGTCCTCATGGCTAATCACTAGCTGATCAATTTGATCGCGCCCGCGGTGCCATAGATAGGGGGCGATAATACCGCTTCCGGCGCTGAAGTTATCGCCATAGCTCGGACCTGCGTCATAGACTAGAGTTTTATCTGCGGCTTCAATGATCACAGCCAAACCCTGCCCCACATCTAGTACAGTTAACCTCAGTGGTGGCTCGGGCTTAGCGGCAATTAACAGGGCGCATAGGGGCAACAGTAAAAGCCATCGCCCCGGTAGCTTAGAGGGTAACAAACAACCTAGAGCGGCTAAAATTGCGGCTACCAGGGCCCAGCTATCCACAGGTACAGGCGATACAATAAAACCAGCCCTCTCCGGCAACCTGTCCATAATCCACCAGAGTGCAACGATCGAATAATCAGCCAACTGCCATGTATTAACTGCTAACTCAGGCCATAAAATATTAAGCGCTACGCCAATCAGTGTCAGAGGAACGCAGACAAGAGAAACCCAGGGCACAGCAATAATATTGACCAAAGGTGCCAGCCAGGATGCTCGCCCCATAAAAAATATCAGCGGGATTACCGTGGTGGCCAAAAGCGCAAACTGGACCGAAAAAATGCGCCATAAAGGCTGTCTGTTTTTCCTTTCTACATATGGTGTAAACCACCAGATCAGTGAGCCAACCGCAATAAACGACAGCCAAAATCCGGCACTTAATACAGCCAAGGGCTGGCTGATGGCGATTATGGCAAGCGCCCACAGCATACAGGTCAATGGGGCTACACGATAAAATATAAGTTTGCTCGCCATAACTACCGTCAAACCTATGAGGGCGCGCTGAGTAGGTAGCGAAAAGCCTGCCAAGAGACTATAGGCCGATGCCAGCAATACCGCCATTAAGGGCCCGGAGAAACGGCCAATATCACTGACCAATGACGGCAACTGACGATGAAATAGCAGTGCTATGCGGCTAAGCGTAGACCCAATTATAAAACCAATAGCCCCAACTAAACCTATATGCAAACCAGATATAACTAGTAAATGAACAATACCTAAACGTGTAAGATCGTCCCAATAGGCGCTTATTTGCTGTTTATCGCCAACACTTAAGGCTATCACTACAGCACTGCCGATAGGCGACAGGCCGCTACTATTGATCGCTGTGACTATCCGACTGCGATACTGATTGACCGAAGACTTAGACTCTTGCAACAACTTAGCACTGTCCGGTTCGCGAACATAGCCGGTGGCAGAGTATCCCTGCTGCTGCAACCAACTCTGGTAGTCAAAACCACCAGGGTTTTGCATACCCCTTGGCCGCCGCAGACGGACAACCACTTGCCAGCGCTGGCCCGGCACAAGACTGGGGCCTGCTCCTTGAAAGTGATACCAACTCAGCAACAGCGATCTCAGTGGCACATTCTCAGTGACCCCGGACAGCAGTCTCGTTGAATCTACATCAAAGCTAAAGCGGCTGCGACGCTCATCAGAATTTATCAAACTAGCAATGGTGCCGGTAACTATAAAATCCTGTCTATCTAAATGACTGGGTAATTGCATATCTAGCTGCCGATTGGCAACCTGCACAGCCCAGCATACGCCGATGACAAATACCAACAGAGTATGAGCTGATTTGCGTGTGGCTCCTGTCGATCTAAGACCGACCAGTACAAGCGCAGAGCCAGTGACAATCATAATGCCCACATCTGGAAGTTGAGGCCACCAGGCTACATTGAATATACCTATACTCAACGCTATCAAATAGCGCATTTGGACCCTCTGTTTGCACATCGCCTTGAGACTGTTACAGTCAGCACATGATGCGCAGTTTAAACAGGTGCAAAGACTTCTAGGGTAACGGTGTCCACAAACAGATGAAAAATCTGCTAATTATTTATCACAGCCAAACTGGCAATACTGAGCAACTTGCGCAAGCAGTTTTGCGCGGTAGCCAAGAGGAGTCCGGTGTTCGCACTAAGATGTTAAAAGCCTTTGACACTGTGATAGAAGATTTAATCTGGGCGGACGGGTTACTGTTTGGTACGCCGGAAAATTTTGGAACCATGAGTGGCGCACTAAAGGACTTTTTTGACCGTACCTATTACCCAGCTGAGCCCTACAAGCTCAATTTACCCTATGCTACCTTTGTGAGTGCTGAGAACGATGGCAGTGGTGCAGTTCGCGATATAGAGCGTATTGCTAAGGGTTACCCTCTAAGAAAAATCGCCGAGCCCTATGTCGCCAACGGAGTAATCAGTGCCGAGCATCTGGATCAGTCCCGAGACTTTGGGCATGCTATGGCCGCTGGTTTGGCACTAGGGATTTTTTAATAACGCCATAACAAATGGATTGACATGTGAGTAGAGGATTAATTTTAACCGGTGGTGGCGCACGCGCGGCCTATCAAGTTGGCGTTCTCAAAGGCATAGCTGCTATCTTGCCCAGAACAGTGTACAACCCATTTCCCATAATCTGTGGTACCTCCGCAGGAGCAATTAACGCTCTTTCTATCGCTGGCCGACCTGGCCCATTTCGACTGAGGACCAACAAGCTAGAAGCGATCTGGCAAAATATACGCGCCTCCGACGTCTATCGTACCGACCCCATAGGAGTCGCTATCAACGCATTTCATATGGCTGCGTCTCTGATTTATAGGGATTACAATATCGGTCGCTCTATTTCGCTGTTGGACAACACGCCACTGCGCGAACTGCTCAACAGCTATGTTAAATTTGATCACTTGGACACCGCTGTTGCTAATGGCGAGCTGCAGGCCATTGCCATAAGCGCTATGAGTTATGCCTCGGGTCAATCAGTAACGTTTGTTCATGGCCAAGACAGTATTCAGCCATGGACCCGCGCTCGCCGTAGAGGTGTAAAGGTAAATTTAACCATTGACCACCTAATGGCGAGTACCGCGATCCCAAGCCTATTTCCCGCAGTTAAACTAAAACAAGGTTACTTTGGCGACGGAGCGGTCCGTCAATTGAAGCCAATTAGCCCAGCATTGCATATGGGTGCCAGCCAGCTACTAATTATAGGGGTTAGCGACAATGCAACCAGGCCTAATATCGAAGTGACTTCAGACCGCTCTCCATCTATCGCACAGATTATGGGGCATATGTTCAACAGCGCTTTTATTGACGCAGTTGAGAGCGACCTAGAGACCCTACGCAAGATTAATAGAATTACCTCAGTCATACCCCAGTCCCTTCGGGACACCAGCGATATTGCAGACCTAAATACCATCGATGTGCTGTCTATTTCACCTAGCCGGTCGATAGATAGGCTAGCGGAGGAACATATTCATGAACTGCCCCTTTCATTGAGGCTATTCTTGAAATTGGTCGGGGCCACCTCTAAACAGGGAGGCTCCAGTGCCGCTAGCTACCTTCTTTTTGAGCCCGGGTTTTGCCGCAAATTAATTGATTTGGGTTACCAGGATGCATTAAGCCAGGAAACCCAAATTCGAGATTTTTTCAAATATAATTCGTAACCCAATCCGCAGCGCTTAGGTCTAAAATATTCAGGGAGGTTTTGCAGGCAAAAAAAAACGCAAAACCGGAGTTTTGCGTTTTATAGTTGGAGCGGGAAACGAGGTTCGAACTCGCGACCCCAACCTTGGCAAGGTTGTGCTCTACCACTGAGCTATTCCCGCAGAAGCTTATCCATAAGCAACGTATAAAATGGCGTCCCGTAGGGGAGTCGAACCCCTGTTACCGCCGTGAAAGGGCGGTGTCCTAGGCCTCTAGACGAACGGGACGTAGGTTTTACACACCTTGAAGAAAAAACATTTACTAATCTGGAGCCTATCTGACATGCAAAACAGATATGGCCACCATCTCTCTTCTAAGGTCTCGCGTGTCTTTCACTCAAGCGAGGGCGGCATTATAAACAAAGTGAAAGGGTTCTCAAGTCTTTTTGGCAAATAAAAAAAATAGAGGCAAAAAAGCCTCAAAACCGAGGCTTTTAGATGGCTAGAGGCAAATCCTATCCTTTTGCGGTGCCTTGAGTGCAAACAGCCTTGAAAGCTTCCTGAAGTACTTTTTTTTCACATTTTCCATGCTTTGGTAACCAATCTAGAAAACTACGAGCCAATGTCTCAATGTCCCTCATAAATTTTCTTGGCGCCAATGAACTCGGTTTGACCAACCTAAGCATAGTCTTCTAAATGTTTGGTAAAAGTAGATGATTTAGCCAGGCGCGTTATCTTAAATTTTGTCCTGCAAAGACAGCGTCCTACGCCTAAAGGCAAAACAGGCATAGCTGAGTAACAAAGGCCTATTCCGAGATAGAGCCGGTCAACTGTCAGGCCCTAGTAACCATTAGATTTCAGTGCTTCGCCGCTTTTCAAGTTCAGTACCAAATTTAGCGACAAAAGCCCTTATTCTTTCCGCATTCGAGCCGAAATCCCATTCAACCTCCATTGCCGCAGAGCGAATATCAATTATTGAGTAATCTTCATCTACAGGAGTAACTCGAATAGCTATATCAGATTTAAAAGCTAAGAATCTGGTCTTTTCTTGCAAATTTATATCACCCTTTGCCAAGTTGTCATAGACGATGCTCCACCCTAGCAATGTGCCGACATAAAGCGAAAGAGAGTAAGCATCTCGAGCAGTGAGCGGCACATGAAAGGGTTTTATATCGGGATATGCAGCCGTCTGCAGTGCCGAGGTGTGGCTTGGAAATTCTACAGGCTGGTGTATCTTGGTACGCGTTGCGGCAGCGTATGTCAGCGCAGGAGGGTTGACGATATCAGTACTAATATCGTTCAGCGGCGGCGCTAACAAACCTTTTACACCAAAAACGTACAGAGTCAGCGCAGCCGGGCAAAAACAAACCACTAGCAGCAACACAAAGTCTGTGGGCACGTATTTATCTTGAGCGTATCTAATGATCAGGGCACCAGCGCCAAACGTAGCCACCAACGTCCCGCTCCCCACACAAAATATGACAAATAAAAGCTTATATTGTAACTGTATTACATCTAACTCTAATGCCAATGCGACCATGCACATCCAAACCATCAGAGCCTGCCCCAAAAAACCGATTATTTTCATTATCAGAACCCCTACAGCGGATTATTTTGGCTACAATGTATCTTTAGAGTCAAAAAAATGAAGAAGCATAATGACTGAAATCTTTCAATCGGACAAACTTAGTGGCGTTTGCTACGAGATCCGTGGGCCTGTGCTCAACCATGCCAATTGGCTTGAGGAGCAGGGACAAAAGATAATTAAGTTAAACATCGGTAATCCCGGGGCTTTCGGCTTTGATGCGCCAGATGAAATCCTCCATGATGTGATCCACAACCTGCGCGATGCCCAAGGATACAGCCACAGCAAGGGTCTATTTTCGGCACGTAAAGCTGTGATGCAACGGTATCAGGCACAGGGTATAACCGATCTTGACGTTGATGATGTCATTATGGGAAACGGAGTTAGTGAGCTGATTGTGATGGCGATGCAAGCGCTGTTGAATCAGGGTGACGAGATACTAATACCCTCCCCTGATTACCCACTGTGGACCGCTGCAGTATCTATGTCCAGTGGCACGCCTGTGCATTACAACTGCAACGAAGATGATCATTGGCAACCTGATCTTGCAGATATCGAATCTAAGATCACCCCTAAAACTCGGGGCATAGTAGTTATTAATCCCAACAACCCGACTGGAGCGGTTTATTCTAAGGCCGTATTAAAGCAAATTGTTGCTCTTGCAGAGCGCCACAATCTGGTGGTCTTTGCAGACGAGATATATGATCGTATTCTCTACGATAGCGCTGTCCACACACCTCTAGCGACTATGGTTAATGAGGTTCCCTGCCTGACATTTAATGGGCTATCCAAGACCTATCGTCTGGCTGGGTTTCGCTCTGGCTGGATGCTTATAAGTGGTGCCAAGCAGATTGCTAAAAACTATATCGAAGGCTTAGAAATGCTCGCCTCTATGCGTCTTTGCGCCAACGCGCCCGCAATGCTAGCAGTACAGACAGCCTTGGGTGGTTATCAGAGTATCCAAGACCTTGTCTTGCCTGGTGGACGGCTGATTGAACAACGCGATCTGGCACATCGGTTAATCACCGATATTCCTGGCGTCAGTTGCGTCAAGCCACAGTCTGCAATGTATCTGTTTCCCAAGTTGGATTCGCAGATTTACCCCATTGCCGATGATGAAGAATTGGTGCTCAATCTATTAAAGGAAGAGCGCGTGCTGCTTGTTCAGGGGTCTGCATTTAACCTCAAAGATAAACAGCATTTCCGAATAGTGTTCTTACCAGACCAAGATCAGTTGACCGAGGCTATTGGACGCTTTGCTAGATTTCTCCAACGCCTGAGGGACAAATAAATCGTTAATTGAGACTACACTATGACCGAGGATATGAAAGCCGCTAACCAACCAGACGAACGCGCCAAAGAGAAAAGCTTAAACTTTAATGGCGCTGCGATTATTGATGAAAATGGCGTAGAAATTCCAATTACCGAAGATATGGTGCAAAGGGCCTGTGAACATCTAGATGCGCCTAAAACCTAGACATTGGAATCGGTCATCTGCGTTGGTTATGGAAAAATGATTGAATTCTCTGCGTACTGGATAATGTTTTCGCAAAAGATCAAATTGCTCGCCCACAGCCTTGGGATCAATTAGATTACCCAAGGTCTCACGCATCCGCCGATCATCTGCCATCACATCATAACTGGCCAATATAGCGCTTTGTAAATCCTCAACAATGCCCAATTGTTTATACTTGTCGAATGCTGGGTGCGGCCTATTACTGGTCAGACCCTCAGCTTTTAAGAAAGCCTCAAAAACCATTGTAGTACCATTGGCCTTGCCCTCGTGGCTATGCCCGGCAATATGCGGTGTTGCCAAGGCCACCAGTGCCATTAAATCAAGATCTACTTGAGGCTCCGACTCCCAAACATCTAATGCTACCTGCAACCGAGCCCCTTGCCGGAGATGTGCAAGCAGGGCTTTGTTATCAACCACCGCACCTCGCCCTGCATTGATCAGCAGCGCCTCAGGTTTGAGCCTCTCTAACACTTTGTCGTTGAACAAATGATAGGTGGGAAATTTTGAATCCCTAGTTATAGGCGTGTGCAGGCAGAGGATGTCGCAGCCATAAAGCGCCTCAAATTCCACTAGGTCAGCGTTGCTATGGGCAGTCAAAAAGGGATCGTAAACCTTGCAGCTCACGCCTAGCGCAGATAGTCTTTGATATAGCTTGCCGCCAACATTACCACAGCCAATAATTCCCACTGTTTTTGCTTGCCAGTCTGGCATTAAACGGCACATTACCGACAGGTCATATTGCACCACTGCTTCGGCATTGCAGCCAGGTGCATGGGCAAAACTAATATTTGCCGACTTTAAATAAGCGAGGTCTACATGGTCTGTACCTATGGTGGCAGACCCAACAAAACGTACCTTAGAATCTTTAAGTAATCGAGAATTGACCTGAGTTACTGAACGTACCAGCAATACATCGGTATCGAGTAAGTCCTGCGCTCTGATCTCTCTGCCAGGTAAGAGATGAACTTCGCCGAAGGGTGCGAACATCGATTGCACCTGCGGCATATTTTGATCAGCGGTAATTTTCACAAAATGCCCTATTTAAAACTGCCGCGACTTTAGGCTAGCAGCACGGCTGACAAACGCATTGGCGAAGCCCATTTCATCACAGAATATGGCAAAAGCATCCTGATGAATACCCTGCCAGCCTATGCTATCTATGCCGGGAGCCTGTTCTATTTCAGTAACAATCGTTGTCAATTGTCGCGATAGAAATAGCTGGTCTCGGTTGGCATCCAACTTATCTGCAAGTTTTTTTGCTCCACGGATCGGTAGGTCCTGCAGCTGATCTAGGTGCTCCATAATGATATCTACCGTCGCATAGTGGGATAAAAGCTGTTTAGCCGTCTTAGCACCCACACCTGGGACACCGGCTATATTATCGCTACTGTCGCCCATTAATGCCAGATAGTCAGGCATCTGAGCACAGCCTAGTTCTAATTGCATTTCAAGCTCCTGTTGGGTCTTGGGGTATGACTTACCAAAATCCCAATACAGGTCATTAGCTTGAATCAGCTGAGTTAGATCTTTGTCGCGGCTGACAATGACCGGTTGGACATTGCCCTGCCTTACCTTACTGGCGACCCCACCAATCAAATCATCAGCCTCGTAGACATTCGATGCCATTTCAGTAATACCCATTACTCGGCATAGTTGACGACAGGCGTTCAACTGAAAAGCAAGCGCTTCATCTGGTAGCTCACGATTCGCTTTGTAGTCTGGGCACAGTTGATGCCGAAATCCGCATTCAAGACTTTCATCAAAGGCACAGAAAATATGTGTTGGGTTTTTTTGTTTCAGCAAATCTAGCAAAAATGCAGTAAAACCATAGATTGCATGGGTCGCGAAGCCATTTTCTGTCGCACGCCAATTCTCTGGCAACGTAAAGTAGCTACGAAATATGTATATTGAGGAATCAATTAAAAAGGCCTGCATACAGGTATGCCTACACAATATTGGTGAGTTGATAGTGCAATGGGTCTGTTGCCGTGGCCCCATCACTACTGATTGCGAGTTTGGATAAAAATTGCGCTGCGCGAATAGGTAGCCTGCTCCCATCGCACCATGTCTTCACCTGATCAACGACCGCTTCGGCAAATTCATTTCCAGCCACCTGCCCCGCGTAACTGTGATTATTTAAATTGTCAGTGCTGAGAGAAAATCGATGACCACAGGCAATTGAAAACATCCATTCAAGCGCCTGAGGTTTCACCTCTGCCTTCTCAAATGATTTTTGCTGCTGCCGGCTACGACCATCGGGATGATACCAATAACCAAAGTCTTCAAGTTGGAGTCGGGCCTGACCTGCTATGCACCAGTGGGCTATTTCATGCAGTGCACTGGAAAGATAGTCTTGGCGATAAAACAAGCGGTTGTAGGAATAAACTGCATCGGCTGGTAAGTAAACAGGTTCATCCGCACCTCCCAGTAGCCGGACATTGAAACTATGGCCAAATTCTTGATCGAATATAGAACTGACGAGTGAAAGCATTTAGGGAATGTCCAATTTACCACTGACTAGGAATTGTGCCGTCCAATTTATTACATTCGCGAAAACGAACAGGCGTTAATAGCGTTACTTTACAGTAAAAGTAACTTTCTCGGTACGTCATTAACGCAGTCGAATCATCTGTTTTTGAAGCAATAGCACTAACTGTTGTGCTTTAAACAAAGAAAGAGTACCTTATGTAGTGTTAGCGTTTTTTACACTGGCTGGCCTACGGAGATTTATTTATGCCCAATTCGGCGATTGATCATCCCCATGACAACGTGATTGATATATTTACGCGCAAACCTCTCTCTGACATTTCTAAAAATAACCTCATACGCATAGCTCCCGAGCTCGACGGCCTCGAGATGCTGTACGGCAACCCAGAAAATCCTGATAAGTTGTTCTCAGTTAAGGTGCTAGCCTGGGGACTGCGAGCCAGTGGTGAAGTTGTAGGCCTGGTTCCCTGGCTAGACAGGCTTGTTGCCTGCGACGAAATAAATGACCCACTTAATGGTCATTGGGAGGGCTACTATGATCAGGGGTTGGACGAGTTATTTTTTGCGGCACCTCTGCACAAAGTCGTTGAGTTGGAAACTGCCGCTGACTACTACGAATACACCTGCGATAGTGGTCGCGAAATTATTCAAGAGATACCAGATACTATCGGCACCCATGCTGTGCTGTCGAGCGATGGTTTTCACGGCATCACTCTCAAGGAAGTGGTGAGCTGGCGGCTGCTAAATAATGGTACTGTCGAAGCTATGTTGATTGATGAACACAGGATGATCGATACGCCGGTGCTGCCCGGTGATGACTGCCTTTACCCCGCAGATAAGAGTGATGATTTTCGCTACTTCTTTCAGCATCATATCGCCAACAAGATAAAGTCCAAAGACCCTGAGGCTCTGGCTGCTATTTCGCTGCTAGATGAAAGCTAGTTGAGCATTGATCAGTTTGCTTGAGGTGACTCTAGTCGGGGCGACCATAGGACATTAGACGCTGGTATCTACGCTCTAATAGCTCATCTAGAGAGACTGACTGCAACTCGTCAACCTGCTTGGTAAGATGCACTTTCAATGTCTCGGACATGGTTTCAATGTCTCTGTGTGCGCCACCCATCGGCTCGGGAATAGTCTCATCGACAATCCCCAATTTTTGCAAGTTATCGGAGGTTACACCCATGGCCTCGGCGGCCTCTGGAGCCTTGTCACTGGTTTTCCAAATAATATTGGCACAGCCCTCAGGAGAGATAACAAAATAAGTGCTGTACTGAAGCATGTTGAGCCTATCACCAACCCCAATTGCAAGTGCACCGCCGGAGCTACCCTCGCCAATCACAGTACAGATGATAGGCGTGCGCAGACGCGACATAACCGCCAGATTTCGGGCAATAGCTTCAGAGATATTACGCTCCTCTGAGTCGATACCTGGGTAGGCACCTGGCGTATCAATAAGCGTCAGTACCGGCATATTAAAACGCTCTGCAGTTTCCATTAGACGCAAGGCTTTGCGGTAACCCTCTGCTTTTGGCATACCAAAGTTACGCATTACTTTGTCAGTAACACCGCGACCTTTTTCTTCCCCAATTACCATCACCGGCTTACCATTGAGCCTAGCAATACCACCGACAATAGCATTGTCATCCCCAAAGTGGCGATCACCGTGCATTTCCTCAAAATCAGTAAAGATTCGCTGTATATAATCTAGGGTATATGGACGATGAGGATGGCGCGCTACCTGCACAATCTGCCAGGCACTTAGTTTGCTGTAAATACTCTCGGTAAGTTTACGAGACTTGTCTCTTAGCTTGGCGACCTCTTCAGCAATATTCAAATCATTGTCATTGCCAACCAGCTGTAATTCTTCAATCTTCGCTTCCAACTCGGCGATAGGTTGCTCAAAAGAGAGATAGTTAAGGTTCATTGTAATCGAGATCTCAGGTTGCATTGCCAGTAACAACGCATTTTAACATCTTGCGCCATGACTACTAGCTTTACTAACAGATTAATTGGGATAACCGTCTAATGATAGTGCAATGTAACGGAGTTTTTTCCAAACTCTTCACGTAAACGCGAAATTAGTTCGTCCTTGGGCTGTACCTTCCATTGGTCGCCTAGCCGCAATTGACCCTCTGCACTTGGCACAGTGTACTGCACCGTGACAGCACAGTTGCCATCTCTATAGCCACTTAGGGTACTATGAAATTTTTCGACCCAACCTGCATTCTCTTCACTGCCGGATAACCGTAACTCTAGACCTCTGAGCTTGCTGCAGCGCGCTTCATAAATGGACTGAATGGAATCGGCAACCATTTTAAGGCCACCGGTAAAACTGTCTTCAGAGACATTACCCTTCACCACAAGTAATGCATCCTTGACCAAGATTTCACGATAAGCATTGAATTTCTCAGCCCATACCGACAATTCAATTCGACCGCTTTTGTCATCTAGGGTTAAAAATGCAACACTATCGCCCCTTTTATTTTTCATAATACGCATGCCAACGACCATCCCAGAGACAGCTGAACTCTCTTTTCCTGGGCGTAAATCGATAATCCGATGTGGCACCATTTGCTTGAGTTCGTCTTCGTACTCATCAATCGGATGTCCAGTAAGGTACAGTCCAAGAGTATCTTTTTCGCCATTGAGACGATCGCGTAAAGAGAGAGTGCGAGCACCGTTGTAGCTGTTGTAATTAATATCTGAAGCACTATCGACAATTGAATCGCCAAACAGGTCACCCATACCGCTGTTTGTATTGCGCGCATGCTGCTCAGCCAGTTTTACCGCTTCGTCCATACCCGCCAACATCACAGCACGGCGAAATCCAATTTCTCCCTGTGGACCAATTTCATCTAGGGCACCGCTACGAATCATGGCCTCCAAAGCTCGTTTATTCACCTTGCGACCATCGACTCGCGCACAGAAATCGAACATATCTTTAAATGGGCCGCCTTCACTTCTGGCGGCGATAATGTTTCCGACTGGGCCCTCACCTAGCCCTTTAATTGCTCCAAGGCCGTACAACACTCTGCCCTGTTCATCGACACTAAAGTGAAACTGGCCATTGTTTACGTCTGGCGGTAATAGCTCCAACCCCATGGCTCGACATTCATCGATAAAGGTAACCACTTTATCGGTCTTGTCCATATCAGAGGAAATAGTCGCAGCCATGAACTCAGCTGGATAATGGGCTTTTAACCATCCGGTTTGATAGGCAACCAATGCATACGCAGCGGAGTGAGATTTGTTGAAGCCATAACCAGCAAACTTCTCCATAAGATCAAATATGTTGGATGCCAGTTCCTGTTCAAAACCTTTATTGACCGCACCCTGTATAAATAGCTCACGTTGCTTAGCCATCTCATCGGCATTTTTCTTACCCATGGCACGCCGAAGTAAATCTGCCCCACCCAATGTGTAACCACCCATTTCTTGAGCAATTTGCATTACCTGCTCCTGATACAGAATAATACCGTAGGTGGGTTCTAGGGCCGGTTTCAGGCACTCATGTTGGTACTGAATATGTGGGTAACTAACCTCAGCACGGCCCTTTTTACGATTGATAAAATCCTCGACCATACCGGACTGTAATGGCCCTGGTCGAAACAGTGCCACTAGGGCCACGATATCTTCAAATCTATCCGGCCCGAGCTTTTTGATTAGCTCCTTCATACCTCGAGATTCAAGCTGGAATACGGCTGTGGTTTCAGCGCGCTGCATCATTTTATAGGTATCCACATCATCCAGTGGAATTCTCTCGATATCTAAGGGGGCTTCTTGGTTGCGTTCGCGACGATGATTAATCATACCCACAGCCCAATCAATAATGGTTAGGGTCCGCAGACCGAGGAAGTCAAACTTTACCAGCCCGGCTTCCTCAACATCATTTTTATCAAATTGAGTGACCACGCCTGCGCCAGTGTCATCACAATAAATCGGTGCAAAGTCAGTAATTACCGTGGGCGAGATAACCACACCACCAGCATGCTTACCACAGTTACGCGACACCCCTTCAAGCTGCAAGGCCATAGCCCAGATCTCACTGGCTTCTTCATCTTGTTCAAGAAACTGACTTAGCTCATCTTCCTGCTCGACCGCCTTTTCTAGCGTCATACCTACTTCAAAGGGAATCAGTTTCGATAGTTTGTCAGCCAGACCGTAGGACTTACCCTGCACTCTTGCTACATCGCGTACGACGGCCTTGGCAGCCATGGTCCCAAAGGTAACAATCTGTGACACTGCATCGCGGCCATACTGTTCGGCCACATAGGCAATAACGCGATCACGACCTTCCATACAGAAATCAATATCAAAATCGGGCATAGATACCCGCTCAGGATTAAGAAACCGCTCAAATAAAAGGTCATATTCGATAGGATCTAAATCGGTAATCTTTAGCGCATAGGCCACCAGCGAGCCGGCACCTGAACCACGCCCAGGGCCCACAGGAATATCATTGTTCTTTGCCCAGCGAATAAAATCCATAACGATAAGAAAGTAGCCGGGAAAACCCATCTGAATAATAATATCTAATTCAAATTTGAGACGTTCAGCATATTGCACCTGCTTGGCAGGGAAGTCATCGGCCTGACTATCAAATAAAAAACTGAGGCGTTCCTGTAATCCAGCCTCTGATTCTTTAATAAAGAACTCATTGATCGTCAAACCATCGGGAATGGGGTAATCCGGTAGGAAGTATTCACCTAGACGCAGGTCTAGATTACAGCGTTTTGCTATCTCTACGCTATTTTGCAGTGCTTCGGGAATGTCGGCAAACAACTCGGCCATCTCATCGGCACTACGCAGATACTGTTGATCTGAATAGCGTCGTTCTCGGCGCGGATCATCCAGCGCTCGACCTTCGTGAATGCAAACTCTCGCCTCATGGGCTTCAAATTCATCAGCAGCAATAAAACGTACATCGTTAGTAGCGACAACTGGACAGTCATGCGTACCCGCCAAATCGACCGCTGCATGGATATAGTCTTCTTCGCCTGGTCGGCCGGTACGTTGCAACTCAAGATAAAAACGATCCTCAAACAGCCTCATGTACTCAAGCAACAATTGCTCGGCATCCTCAATGCGACTGGATATTAGTGCCACACCAATCTCGCCAGTGCGCCCTCCAGAAAGTGCGATTAAACCCCCACTAAACTCTTGTAACCAGGATCGCTTTATAGTGGGCATACCCATGCGCTGACCCTGCTGATAAGCTTTAGAGATAAGATTAGTAAGGTTTTTATAGCCCTCTTGATCAGCGACCAATAACACCAAAGATGCGGGTGTGCCCTCCCCATCTTCATCTATAACGAATAAATCGGCGCCAATAATCGGTTTTAACCCTGCCGCCTGACTGGCCTTATAAAACTTAATCTGACCAAAGAAATTATTGAAGTCAGTGAGAGCCACCGCGGGCATTCCTATATCCGCGACTTTTTTAACCAGAGGCTTGATACGCACCAAGCCATCTACCAGCGAGTACTCCGAATGTAGCCTTAGGTGAACAAACTCATTTTTCATCTTGGTGCTGGTACTTCCATTTACATGTTTTTAGTTAAAAGATGCGCAGCATCAACGCCATAGTGCTTAAAGCTATCTTCCATCAGGTCAAAAACTGTACCTATAAATGGAGCTATTTCTTTGTCTGATTCAGCCACAGGTTTAACTTTTTGACCCCATTTTATAATGCCGGCACCACAGGTTAGACCTGCGCCAAAACTTGCGGTCAGTATAGTCATTCCTGGTTGGATCATGCCGGCATCCAGGGCATCACACATAGCCAGCGGTATAGCCGCCGCCGATGTATTGGCATATTTATCGATAACCATTACGACTTTTTCAATAGGGAAGTTAATACGTTTGGCCAAAGTTTGGATAATACGTGCATTGGCCTGGTGGGGTATAAACAAATCTATGTCGTCTACCGTTAAACCTTCAGCCTCAAGCACATCGGCAATTGCCTCGCCCATACCTGTAATAGCACTCTTGAAAATTTCTTGTCCTTCAAAATTGAGTGAGACAAAAACATCGTCAGTCAGGTGCAATGGCGACATACCCCAACTTGGCAAATGGAGGCATTCGCGGCTATCTGGAACACAGCTCATTTTCCCAGTTAGCAGCCCCGCCGAAGTCCTAGTTGCCTCAATAACAACAGCACCGGCACCATCACCAAATAAAAAGCACGACTCTCGCTTCTGCCAATCCATAGCCAGAGATATTCGCTCAGAACCAACAACTATGGCCTTGTGTATCGACCCTGCTTTAATCATATCTGTGGCCACATTGAGTCCGTAGAGCCAGCTCGTGCAAGCAGAATTCAAGTCAAAGGCAGCAGCTTTTTTAGCGCCCAGTTTGTTCTTAATGAAACTCGCTGTATTAGGGCATATCTCCTCCGGAGTCGTTGATCCCAGTATCACTAAGTCAATATCCTTAGCATCGATACCGGCGGCCGCCAGAGCCCTCTCTGCGGCGAGCCAACCCATCTCTCCGGTAGAGACATGGCTGTAGTGGCGCTGACGGATACCAGAGCGAGAGAATATCCATTCGTCACTGGTATCTACAATTTTAGCCATATCATCATTGGTCATAAGAGTCGGTGGCGCATACTTACCCCAGCCGGTAATTTCAGCATAATTCAAGAGTATTGCTCCCATGGATAGATTATTATTATTGTTGCGAAGAATGTAATGCTTGGCAGACCTTAACTCAAGGTCTTTCTACCGTAAGTTGAAAAGTCTGTAGATTGAGGGCTAAAAAAGGTCCGATTGTTCCAGCTTGAGTTCATTTCTAACCGGCGCAAAACTACGCCGATGAATTGGTGAAGGGCCCATTCGTCGGAGAGCCTCAATGTGCTGGGCAGTACCATAACCTTTGTTTTTAGCAAAACCATAACCTGGATACTTATCATCCATCTCTTTCATCTCGGCATCGCGCACCACTTTAGCAATAATCGATGCTGCGCTGATCACTTGAACACGACCATCACCCTTGATGACAGCCTCCCCTTTATATTCCCACTGAGGTAATCGATTACCATCGACGGCCACATAGTCCGGCTGAATTTTTAAGCCTATCACTGCACGTCGCATAGCCATCAATGTGGCCTGCAATATATTAAATCGATCAATTTCTGCCACAGTCGCGCGCCCAATACACCAGCACTGAGCACGACTCATGATGTCTTTGCACAAGTTTTCTCTCTGCTGCTCTGACAGAGACTTAGAATCAGCCAAACCCTCGATACCATGATCGGTGGGCAGTACAACAGCAGCGGTGACAACATCCCAAGCGAGTGGGCCACGCCCTACTTCATCGACTCCTGCTAGGCAGCGAATACCTCTAGGAGGATGCCAGGGCTTCAAAAGCTATCACCGGCACTGACCAAGTCGACGATAGCTGCGGCGGCAATATCACCAGATTCAACAGCTAACTGATCGTGTAACTTAGCAAACACTGCCGCTAACTCTGAACGCTTACTTTTGTCTAAGGCCGCTAAAACGGCGGCCGAGAGATTACTAGCCACAGCCTGTCCTTGAATAAGCTCTGGAACCAACATTTTATTGGCCAAAAGATTCGGAATAGATACAAAGGGGGTTTTGATAAAAGGCGCCACCAATTTATAGGTGAGGGCTCCGAGTTTGTAACTTACGACCATTGGTTTTTTGAGTAGCATCGCCTCCAGAGCAGTGGTGCCTGATGCGAGTAAAACCACATCCGAGGACTCCATAGCCGCGTGTGACTGTTGCATTATCAACTTAATATCTAGGTCAGGCCGCAGGGCTAATAGGCCTGTGAGCTGTGCATAGCGTGCTTTGTTGGCCGCTGGAATTATCAACTGCAATCCGTCGATTGAGGCCATAAGTGACTGGGCCGTATCAAGAAACACCTCAGTCATCATATTCACCTCACCTGCCCGACTACCCGGCATAATGCAGAGCACCGGTCTATCGGAATCGAGACCCAACTGTACTCGAGCCCCCTCAGTATCGGGCTCAGACTTAAACTGTCCAGCCAAGGGGTGACCCACAAATCTAACCGGCACCTCATGTTGCTCATAAAAGGCCGCTTCAAATGGCAGTAAACATAGCATTAGATCGATGGATTTTTTAATCTTTTTAATCCGACCCTGACGCCAAGCCCACACCGATGGGCTGACATAGTGAATAGTTTTTACGCCGGCCCGATGGAGCTTAAATTCAATAGTGTCATTAAAATCTGGAGAGTCTATGCCAATAAATGCTGCCGGTTGCTTGTCCAAATAACGCTTGATGACTGACCTGCGTATACCTAAGAGTTCGGGCAACCGTTTTAGGGGTTCAACAAAACCCATGACTGAGAGACGATCCATCTCGAATAACGAGTGGAAACCCTCGGCCTGCATCTTGGGCCCGCCGATCCCCTCAAAAACTGCATTGGGATAGTACTTCTTGAGGGCGCGAATAAGATCTGCACCAAGGACATCACCAGAGGCTTCCCCGGCTACCATGGCGAAGACTGGCGCTACTACTCCCATAGTCTAGCGAATGATACCGCGAGTGGAATTCTCAACCGATGCAATAAGCATAGAAATGATTTCGTCATCCCCGAGGGCTTTAATTTCTCTCAGTGCTTCGTCGAGTTGCAAACCGCGTCGATAGAGTAATTTGTAGGCCTTGTTGGCCAGAGCTATTTGATCAATCGTAAAGCCTCGGCGCTTTAAGCCCTCTCGATTGATCGTTCTTGGTTCAGCGGGACTTCCAAAGGCGGTAACGAAGGCCGGCACATCGTGATAGATAAACGCAGCCGGACCAATGAAGCAATGGGGCCCAACATGCACAAATTGATGCACCAGCACATACCCAGACAGTATGCTCCAATCACCCACGTAGACATGACCGGAAATACTCGCATTATTAACCAGCACACAGTGATTACCAACCACGCAGTCATGACCAATATGAACATAGGCCATCAGTAGGTTGTCATTGCCAATAATGGTTTCACTATTATCTTGGACGGTACCCCGGTGAATGGTTACACCCTCACGAATTATATTGTTATCGCCAATAATTAAACGAGTTGGCTCACCTTTATACTTCAGATCGGGGGTGTCATCACCGATGGTCGAGAACTGATAAATTTTGTTGTTGGCCCCCATAGAAGTTGGACCGCGGACAACCACATGAGACGCAATATCACAGCCATCACCAATAACTACATCTGGCCCAATAATAGTCCATGGACCGATACTTACGTTGTCGCCAATAACTGCGGTAGGGTCAATATGGGCCGTTGGGTCAATCATGCTAATGTTTCTTTATCTTGGTAGGCGCAGAGCAAAGTTGCCTCACAACAGGTTTTTCCATCGACTGATGCCGACGTTCGAAAGCGCCATATATTGCGTTTAACAGCCTCTATTTCAGATGTCAGCATAAGCTGGTCTCCCGGAACCACAGGTCGTTTAAAACGCACCTTATCAACTCCGGCGAACAGGTACAGCTTGCCATCATCAGCCGACTCGCCTGTGGTTACAAAACCCAGAATACCTGACACCTGAGCCATCGCTTCAACAATCATCACTCCAGGGAAAATAGGTGCCCCTGGAAAGTGGCCATTAAAAACATCCTCATTGGTCGTTATATTTTTGTAGGCCAGAATGCGTTCACCTGGCGTCACTTCAAGTACCCTATCAACTAGCAAAAAGGGATAGCGATGGGGTAACAGCCCCATTATTTCATTAATATTCATTGTCATCGTTTAATTTACCGCTATTTCCAAAGATTATTGCTTTTCGCGCTTCTCTAACTCTTTTATGCGTCGCGCCATGCTATCGAGCTGAGAAATACGTACCGAATTTTTTCGCCATTCTAGATTGGGTAACAATGGAGAAACTGACGATGAGTAGACTCCCGGCTGAGTAATGCTTTTGGTTGCCAAGGCTCGCCCAGTAAGTACAACATTGTCACAGATGCTAATATGGCCAACTAGTCCAGCGAATCCAGCTAGAGTGCAATTAGCACCCACTATACTGCTGCCAGCAACCCCAGAATAAGCTGCCATAGCGGTATTATCACCCACTTCCGCGTTATGAGCGATCTGCACATGGTTGTCTATAATGACACCATTTCCGACCTTGGTATTCTCCAAGGCACCACGATCGATAGTAGTACAGGCTCCAATCTCGACATTGTTACCAATTTGCACCCCACCAATCTGATGAATCTTTTGATAGCTGCCAGTACCGTTGGGAGCAAAACCAAAGCCGTCTGCACCAATAACGGCGCCACTGTGAATACGCACATGGTCACCTATTATCACATCATGATAAATCGTCACGTTGGCAGCCAGACTACACTCAGCACCCAGAATAGAGCGCGCACCAATAAAACAATTAGCTTCAACTCTACATCCAGCATTCAATACAGCGCCGGCTTCGACCACTACGTTGGGGCCGAGAAACACGCCATCTTTCAAACGTGCTGATGGATGCACTACAGCGGAGGGGTGAACACCTGCTGATTGCTTAGGCGCGTTGTCAAACCACGCTGATATCTTGGCATAACCAAAATAAGGATTAGACATGATAAGACAACTTCCAGTATAGGAGGCCGCCTGTGCTGACGTTAAAATTACCGCCTCTGCTTTACAGTGCACAAGCTGACTGGCGTACTTGGCATTTGACAGAAAGGCCAGCTGGCCTTGGCAGGCATTTTTTAAACTGTTAAGCCCGGTTATTCGCGCCTCAGGGTCGCCACGCAACTGTGCTTCTAGATGCGTGGCGATTTCACCAAGAGAGTAATCGTGGCTCATAGAGTCACTTGGTCTTTTGATTTAAGCGGTCAGCGACCTTAGCGGTTAGATTGCTTTCTGGTGAGGCAATCATTACAGATTCGGCTCGTAAAAGAATAGTGACACCCTCTTCTGTAACGATTTCTTGCAGGGCTTGCTGGGCAATAGGGCCCAGGTCTTGCATAATTTTCTGCTGTAGTTGCTTTTGCTCGGCTTGAATTTTACGGCCGGCAAGTTCGGCATCAGCCTTGGCATATTCCATTTTCTTCTGGTGCGCAACAGCCTGCTCTTGCGACCAGGTTAAACGCTTGGTTTCAGCTTCTTTTGCCAGTGATTGGAGATCAGCGGCCGAACCTTCATACTTCGCTTTAAGGCTGACAAAGTCTGCCCCTTGCTCAGCTTCTAGGAGGCTTGCTTGCGCTGCATTGGATCCGAAAATAGCGCGAGCTATATCCACAACTGCGATTTTTTCCGCTGCCACCGCGCTCACTGAAAACAACCCAACTGAAACTACTAAAACAAGAGCTTTTAACTTACCCACAATACATCTCCTAACTGTTTAAAAATATTAAAATTGATTACCCAATGAGAACTGAAACACTTCAGTCTCATCAAAATCATTTGCGTTCAAAGGTTTTGCAATACTAAATGTAATTGGACCAAACCCACTTAACCAAGTTGCTCCTATCCCCGCAGAGTAGCGCAACTCTCCTACCTCAGGTTTGAAACAGCTAACCTGAGTTTCACCACATTTAGTGTTGAATATATTACCCACATCAAAAAACAGCGATGATTGTACGGACCGCTGGTCCTTTAAAAATGGCAGTGGGAATATGATGTCGGCACCAAACTCAACCTGAACATTGCCACCAATGGGGTCTGGGTCGTCATAACAGCGTATCTCATCACAGGGAGGAGTATCCTGAGGACCTAGGGTGTTACGTTTAAAGCCTCGTACCGAGCCAAAACCACCGCCGTAAAAATTCTTAAAGAATGGCATTGTAGTGGTATCACCATAGCTTTCGCCATAGCCCAGGTCAGCTCTGAGCCTGAGGCTCAGTGGCCCATAGAGCCCACGCAAATATTCGCCATTGTAGGTTAACTTGTAGTATTCAAGTCCTGACCCTGGCAGTGCTATAGACATCCCAATTCGCTGAGACGCTCCGCGAGTAGCAAATATTCCGCGATTTAACGTTGACTTTACCCAGTTGGCATTTAGCGTAAATACGTCAAATATATTGCCATTTTCAGCAACAAAGTCGGTAATTTCTTTTGAATCATAGGTGCCAGTAGAGACATCGAGGTTCTCATAACCAAAGCCAAAGCCAATGCGCTGAATATCTGAAATAGGATAGCTCCAATTCACACTGGCTCCATAGGTATCAGTAGAGAAGCTGGAAATATTAAAGTCACCATAGTCAGTCTCACGAGCATAGAGGCTGTAACCAACACTTACCCCATCAATGGTGTAATAAGGCTCTGTATAGCTAAAATTTAATGAACTCTGATAGGTACTTTTATTGATACCCACACCCACCTGCTTGCCTGTACCAAGAAAGTTGTTTTCACTTAGGTTAGCGCCCAGAATAAGGCCTGTACCCTGCGCAAAACCAACGCTGGCACCCACCGAGCCAGACGGCTGCTCCTCAACGGTAAATATCACATCGAGCTGGTCATTGGTGCCGGCCACCGGCACATTTTCGCTGGTAACTTCTTTAAAATAGCCAAGACGCTCTAACCTTACCTTCGAATGTTCGATAAGGGCATTATTCGCGGAACTTGCTTCCATCTGACGCATTTCACGGCGCAAAACATTATCAGCAGTTTTGGTATTGCCTCTAAATTCTATACGGCGCACATAGGCTCGCATGCCCGGCGTTACCATAAAGGTAATTTTTGCGGTCTTTGCCTCTTCATCGAGCTCAGGAAACCCGGAAACCTCAGCAAAGGTGTAGCCCTCATTGCCGAGACGACGCGTTATATACTCGCTAGAGGTAGTCATCAATGCCTGAGAGAAAGTCATTCCGTTACGCATTAGGATCAATGCCCGAACCTGCGGCTCTGGAATCTTCAACTCACCAGCAAGTTCAATATCACCGACAGTGAAAATATCACCTTCGTTAATATTAATGGTGATATAGACAGATTCTTTGTTGGGACTAATTGAAACCTGAGTACTCTTCACCTCAAACTGCAGGTAACCACGGTCTAGGTACCAGGTTTCAAGTGTCTCAAGATCCCCCGATAACTTCTCTCGGGAGTATTTGTCATCGCTGGTGATCCACGAAAGCCAGCCAGTAGAATTCTGTTCAAATCCCTCTAGCAGAACCTCTTCGGAGAAATCTGCATTACCTACGATATTGATGTGCCTAATTTTAGCGACATCACCCTCATCAATATCGATATTAATAATGACCCTATTACGCGGCAATTGCTGAACATCAGTTTTTACCAAGGCGCCATAGCGACCCTGGGAGACATACTGGCGTTGCAGTTCCTGCACCATACCTTCTAGGATAACATTGCGAAAAATCTGCCCTTCAGCAAGACCGTTGTCTCGTAACGCATCTAACAACTGAGCACTTTCGATGGCCTTATTACCTTCAAGGATGATCTGTGATACGGCCGGACGTTCGGACAGGGCGATCACTAAGACTCCATTCTCTCGGGCCATAATGACATCGGAGAAATACCCAGTACGAAATAGAGACCTAGTAGCTTCACGTACTATAGGATCATCGATAAGGTCTCCAACGGAGATAGGCAGAGCTGCGAATACAGTCCCCGCAGAAACTCGTTGTAGACCCTCAATCCGAATATCATCAACCTGAAATACTTCCGCATGTACGGAGGATGCAAAGGTTGAGGCCGCTAAAACAAAAGATATTAGTAGTCGGGAGAGCAGACGCGTCATGTGATCAGTTAAATCCAATTGTTAGTTATAATTCACAGGTTAAAAAGGTCTCGAAATGTCATTGTAAGTTGCAAACACCATCAACCCAATCAACATTGTAAAACCTACCTTGTACCCCACCATCTGAACCCTGTCCGATACGGGAGAACCTTTAACTACCTCGATCAAATAGTACAGGAGGTGGCCGCCATCCAAAACCGGAATAGGCAATAGATTCATTACGCCAAGCATTATACTGAGAATGGCGACAAAGCGAATAAAATTGTCGATGCCAGAGCGCGCTGAATCCCCAGCAACCTTGGCAATAGTGATTGGACCACTAAGATTCTTAGGGCTGAGATCACCAGTTACCAGCTTAACGATCGATTTTAGAACGAATAAGCTACTCTCATAGGTCTCTTTAACACTGCGCGGAATGGCACTGAAAACGTTATAGTCAACTTCGCGCATGTACTGTTCTGGGAACTTTCCTGTCGATGCCAACCTAACTCCTAATTGTCCGACCTGCTCACCGTCACGCTCTACCCACTCGGGTGTGGCCTCTAGCACAAGCCGCTGCGCGTCACGCTCAACATCTAAAACTATTATATTTTTGGCATTGCTGGAGACTGTATTAATAAATGCATTTACGTCAGTAATAGCCTGGCCGTTAATCGCCGCTAGGCGATCGCCAGCGCGAAGGCCAGCTTTATAGCCTGCGCCATCCTCATTTACAGCCGCCAAACTGAGCACATCGAGTTCAAACGGAGGACTAACCCCAAGATCTAGCAATGGCGAAGGCTCCTCAGCTTCACGCAACCAAGATGATACGGCCACAGGTAACTCATATTGGACCGTAGAGTCTGGATAGGTAACCATAAAAGGAATCTCTCCGCTGGTACCAATGAAGTCAAATAATTTACGGGAAACAGCATTCCAAGTAGGCGTTTTCTGACCTTCAATAGAAATAATTTCCATGCCGGCCTCAAAACCGGCCTGCTCAGCTATTGAACCGACCTGAACCTGCCCAACTACGGGGGCTAGGTCCCGTTCGCCTGAAAGGAAAACAAACCAAAAGGCCACGAAAGCAAGCAAAAAATTGGCTATTGGGCCCGCAGCGACAATAGCGATGCGCTGCCAGACGGTCTTGCCATTGAATGAATAGGATCGATCTTCATCGGCAACATTGCCCTCTCGCTCATCCAGCATTTTTACATAGCCACCAAGGGGCAATAGAGCCAGCACAAACTCAGTACCCTGCTTGTCGCGCCATCTAAGCAGAGGGGTACCAAAGCCGATCGAAAATCGCTCAACTTTGACACCGCATCGGCGCGCCACCCAAAAATGACCGAACTCGTGAAAAGTGACCAGAACTCCCAGAGCAATAAAAGTAAAAAACAACGTCTGTAATAAGGCCATAAATTAAGACTCAATCTCTGTTATGTAGGCTGCACTAAAGGAACGAGCCTCGCTATCGAACCCTTGGACTGCATCAAGTGATTCAGGTTCAGTAAATGATAATCTAGTTAGAGTCTCATCAACGATCTGAGATATTTGCCCAAAGGCTATACGCTCATCTAGATAAGCCTGCACTGCCACTTCATTGGCAGCGTTTAAAAAAGTTGGGGCACTGCCGCCTGTCGCAGCAGCATCATACGCCAGTTGCAAACAGGGAAAAGCCTTAAGATCGGGCTTTTCAAAATTTAACTGGCCTATCTCAAATAAGTCCAAATATGCCACCCCTGCATCTATGCGTTTGGGCCAGGCCAGCGCATGAGCAATTGGCGTGCGCATATCTGGGTTACCCATTTGAGCTAAAACAGAGCCATCGCTGTATTGCACCGCAGAATGAACAATACTCTGTGGATGAATTACCACCTCAATCTTCTCAGCTCCCACATCAAATAGCCAGCATGCCTCGATTAACTCCAGTCCTTTGTTCATCAATGTGGCCGAATCAACCGATATTTTACGACCCATACTCCAGTTGGGGTGTGCACACGCCTGATCTGGTGTAACGGTCATCATCTGTTCTCTGGACCAGCCTCTAAATGGCCCGCCAGAGGCTGACAGTAGTAACTTAGTAATTCCTGCAGCATCTGCCTGTTTAACACCATTGGTAAGATGGTAATCATGGGGCAGACATTGAAAAATAGCATTGTGTTCACTGTCGATAGGCAGCAACACCGAGCCAGATGTCCGCACCGCCTCCATAAACAGACCTCCGGCCATAACCAGAGACTCTTTATTCGCCAGCAATATTTTCTTACCCGCCTTTACCGCTGCCAATGTAGGTAATAATCCAGCCGCGCCCACAATGGCAGCCATAACAGTATCTACGGCATCGGCACTAGCAACCTCAGCTAGCCCATCCCTACCGAAAAGGACTTCAGTAGCACAGCCTAGGGATCGCAATAAACCCTCTAGCCGCACCGCGGTCAAATGATCGCCAACCACGGCAAACTGCGCACCATGCTGGGCGCATTGTTTGGCCAATTTTTCAATTTGGGTGTTGCCTGTTAGGGCATAGACAGAATATTCATCCGGATGGCGGCCCATGACATCTAGGGTGCTAACACCAATTGAGCCGGTCGCACCAAGAATAGTGATGTTCTGCATGGGTCAGAACGGACTAGTTAAGGAAAGTAAAAGAGCGAACAGCGGCAACGCCGCCATAAAACCATCGATACGATCTAACAACCCACCATGCCCAGGCAATAGCTGACCGCTATCTTTTACGCCTCTATGGCGTTTCAGCATACTTTCAAAAAGATCGCCTAAAATCGAATAAAGTGCTACTGGAATGATAAGAATAAATAGATCCTTAGCGACCACATGTGGCAGCAGGCTCATCAGGCCTACAATGAAAAGCAGCTGAAAGACCATAGCACCAGCGAAGCCTTCCCACGTTTTTCCGGGGCTAACCCTAGGCGCCAATTTATGTTTACCCCAAATATTGCCAGCCACATAGCCACCTATATCCGCTAGGGCGACCACCGCAATCGCTATAAGGAGCATCCATTGACCTGCTTGATGATGCACAATTGAGGCAACCGCGGCCCAAGTAAAGGCCAGCAACAAAATTCCCAGCAGTCCAATCACCGGTCGTGACGACCAAAGTATCTTACTTGAGGGATACCCCTGTACCCACAGAAAAATCACAGCCCACAGCGCCACCGCCACTTGAAACAGTTGCTCAGCACGACTCTGATCAAAGCGATCCCAAAGTCCAAGCCAGACACTAGTCAGCAACAGCCCCAGAGTAAGCAGGAGAAGATAACCCACCTTACCTGGGACTGTGCTTATCTTCATTAAGTTAGTCCATTCCCAACCAGCGAGAATAACCAGCGCACTAATAATCAATGCAAAAGATACCGGTGACAGAGTTATCAGTAGGCTCAAAAAAGCCACAACAAGGATAACAGCCGTGATAACTCGCTGTTTAAACATGTGAATCGTGCCCCAGGCTAGAAGCCGCAACAGTCTCATCACGAAGACCAAATCGGCGCTGACGAGAATAGTAATCATTAACGGCCATTTCTAAAGCATTGGCATCAAAATCGGGCCAGTAACAGTCTGTAAAGTAAAGTTCAGTATAAGCCAACTGCCATAGTAAGAAATTGCTAATACGCTTTTCCCCAGCAGTGCGGATACACAGATCTGGGTCGGCAATACCATCTTGGCGCAGATACTTACCAAATATCTCTTCATCGATATCTGAGGGCCGCAAACGGCCCATCTGCACCTCGCCTGCCATTGCCTTGGCCGCATTTGCGATATCCCAGCGGCCGCCGTAGTCGACACATAGATTCAAAGTGAGCTTGCCGGTGCCAGTCAGAGTCTCTGTATCATCGATCAGAGATTTTAGACGGTCACTAAAATGGTCTCGATTACCTATTACTTTTAAACGCACGCTGTCGGCACGTAACTCTGAGGCTTCTTTCTTCAAATAGGAGGAGAACAGCGACATCAAACCACGCACTTCGAGATCTGGACGTTTCCAGTTCTCGCTGCTAAATGCAAACAGAGTCATGGTATCAATACCGATTTTTTTTGCAGCTAGCAGGACATCACGAATACGTTCTACGCCTGATTCATGGCCCGCTATTCCGCCAAGACCTCGTTGTTTTGCCCAGCGATTATTGCCATCCATGATAATCGCAACATGCCGCAGAGGATGAGTATTTTCCATAGATTTCGGATCAATCATGATCTTCAGTACTGAGGAGATTAAATCTCCATCAGGTCCTTTTCCTTGACCGCCAGAGCTTCTTCGACGCGAGCTATAAATCGATCTGTAATTTTTTGAACATCATCCTGTGCTTTGCGCTCTTCATCTTCGCTAATATCTTTTTCTTTCAGTAGATCCTTAACCATTGAAAGCACATCACGACGAACATTTCGTATGGATACCCGCGCGCCCTCGGCTTCCGCCTTAGCTTGCTTGCCGTAGACCTTGCGGGTCTCCTCAGTTAGAGCGGGCAGAGGTATGCGAATCACGGTGCCTGCACTCGACGGATTTAAGCCCAAGTCAGACTTCATAATAGCTTTTTCTAGCGCCGGTACCAGCGACCGCTCCCAGGGTGTAACCGACAGGGTTCTGGAGTCCTCTATGACAATAGACGCCGCTTGGGCAATCGGAGTGTCAACACCGTAGTAATCAACAGATATACCGTCCAGCAAGCTCGGATGAGCACGACCGGTACGAATTTTATTAAACGCATTGGCCAAGGCTTCCAATGACTTAGACATTCTGGCTTCAGCATCTTGCTTCAAATCTTCAATCATTTTGCTATCCCTCTTCGATCAGCGTGCCTTCATCCCCGCCAACTACAAGATTAAGTAAGGCCCCAGGTTTTGACATACGGAACACCCTCAGGGGCATATTGTGCTCTCGACACAGGCAGATAGCGGTAAGATCCATCACACCTAGCTTTTTATCTAGCACCTGATCATAGGTGAGGTGTGAGTAGAGTTCCGCATCTGGATCCAACATTGGGTCTGCAGAATAGACGCCATCAACTTTTGTCGCTTTCAGCACCACGCTTGCATCTATTTCAATACCACGCAAGCAGGCAGCAGAATCCGTAGTAAAGAAAGGGTTGCCGGTACCAGCAGCAAAAATCACGACCTCTCCATCTTTAAGGTAGCGGATCGCACGTCGTCGGTCATAGTGTTCAACAACCCCACTCATGGGTATTGCCGACATGACATTAGAAGAAATATTGGTACGTTCAAGAGCATCCCGCATGGCTAGAGCATTCATTACCGTAGCCAACATACCCATATGGTCTCCGGTAACCCTGTCCATGCCGGCAGCATTTAGTGCCGCCCCGCGAAACAGATTGCCACCGCCAATAACTAAGCCGACCTGAACTCCAATACCGACTAACTGCCCAATTTCAAGGGCCATACGATCAAGAACTTTAGGGTCAATCCCAAAGCCCTCTTCACCCATTAGCTCCTCACCACTAAGCTTGAGAAGGATACGTTTGTATTTTTTCTCTTTACCGGCGGCTGGCATAACTGCTCCTGTAGTCTATTTTACTCGCTGACGCCCGCTACTTGCGCAGCGACCTCTGCGGCGAAATCAACCTCTTCAACTTCAATACCTTCACCCACTTCAAAGCGAACAAAAGAAATCACTTCAGCATCGCTGGCAGCGACAAGCTTGCCTATTGTGGTGTCTGGATCTTTGACAAATGGCTGGTCAATAAGACTACCCTCTTTTAGGAACTTGCTCACGCGCCCTTCAACCATCTTGGCCGCAATCTCCGGTGGCTTGCCACTTTCAATCGCCTGTGCAGTGTAGATGGCGCGCTCAGCTTCAATAACCTCAGCCGGCATCTGATCAGAGCTTACTACTGCAGGATTAACCGCCGCAATATGCATGGCAACATCTCTCGCCAACTCTTCATCGCCCCCGGAGAGGCCAACCACAACCGCAATACGGTTATTGCTATGCACATAACCACCCACTACAGGCGCTTCGATGCTACTCGCTCGACGAGCGGAAATATTTTCACCAATTTTCTGAACCAACGCTTCACGAGCCGATTCTAGACCACCAGCCATAAGGGCACCTATATCGGTTTGCTTGGCCGCAAAGCCTGCGTCCAATACACTGTTAGCGAAACCCTTGAAACCCTCGTCGCGAGCGGCAAAATCTGTTTCGCTGTTGACCTCTAAAACCATGCCAAAACCAGCATCTGCTTTTACCAAAACTATACCATCTGCCGCAGTGCGACCGGCTTTTTTCGCTGCTTTCATGCCGCTAGATTTGCGCAGCTCGTCAATCGCTTTATCAATATCAGCACCGGACTCAACCAGTGCTCTTTTACATTCCATCATGCCTAGACCTGTGCGGTCTCGCAGCTCTTTTACTAAAGATGCGGTTACCTGTGACATTATATTCCTCTCTTCAAACATTAATTCAGTTGGTAAAAAGGGGGCTGTGGCCCCCTTTTATTATGTTTATGTACTTAAAATTACTCCGCTGCAGCAGCCTTTGGCGCCTCTTCAACAGCTGGAGTAGCTTCCGTAGCAACCTCTTCGACAAATTCGTCCTTCTTATTAATGGTCGCAGACTGCGCCTTACCTTCTAAAACTGTATCAGCGACTGAAGCAGCATACAGTTTAATCGCGCGAATAGAATCGTCATTACCTGGGATAATATAGTCAATCCCATCTGGATCACTGTTAGTGTCAACAATACCTACAACTGGAATACCCAGCTTGTTAGCTTCATTGATTGCAATGCGTTCATGATCAACATCGACAACAAATAAGATGTCAGGCAGACCATTCATATCCTTAATACCACCGATAGAATTCTCAAGCTTATCTTTCATACGCGAGCGAGTGAGGACTTCTTTCTTGCCTAGCTTATCAAAGGTACCATCACTCTCTTGGCTTTCTAGGTCGCGGAAGCGCCGAATAGAGGCTCGGATAGTCTTGTAATTAGTGAGCATACCACCCAACCAGCGATGGCTGACATAGGGCATACCACAGCGCTCTGCTTGCTCTTTGACAATTTTTTGTGCCGCACGTTTTGTACCCACAAAAAGAATTTGATTACCCTTGGCGGCTTCGACGCGCAAAATTTCTAATGCTTCATTGAAAGCTGGCACAGTGTGCTCAAGGTTGATAACGTGAACTTTATTTCGTGAGCCGAAGATATACTTGCTCATTTTGGGATTCCAGAAGCGGGTTTGGTGGCCGAAATGCACACCAGCCTGCAACATATCGCGCATACTGACAATAGACATAAGATTTCCTCTTGGGGTTAAGCCTCCACATCCCCCAATGTTCAACCCGCATAAGCATGTTGCTTCAACGCTTAATAGGCACCCAGAACACCGTGTCGGAATGTGTGTGTCGTTAAGTTAAAAATTACCATTGCAAGGACATCCCTACAACGGCGCGCTTTATACCATATAGGCAACACCAGATAAAGCAAAACCTTAGATAAAACTACCTAATGGGAGTGAAGTTAATCACCGCAAAATGTGGGACTCTCGGCTTGCCGCCGGTAAATAGGTAGAATAATCAAAGATAGGGGTTTAAATAGCTGTCTAACCCTCCCGCAATGGCAAATAGATGCGTACAATAGTATGTCAACACAGGCCCCAGGAACAATCATGAGCGTAGAGCTAAGAACACCAGACCAGATCGCCAAAATGCGCGAGGCAGGCCGCCTTGCAGCGGAGGTTCTGGAACTGATTGGTGAGTATGTCGTACCCGGCGTAACCACCGAAGAGTTAGATCGTATCTGTCATCAGCACATTGTTGATGTTCAAAAAGCGATTCCAGCCTGTCTTGGCTACCGAGGCTTTCCAAAATCTGTCTGTACCTCAGTGAACCAAGTTGTCTGTCACGGCATTCCCAGCGAGAAGAAAATCCTCAAAAATGGCGATATCATCAATATTGATGTTACGGTCATCAAAGACGGCTGGTACGGAGACACCAGTAAAATGTACTGTGTCGGAAATGTTCCTAGTCACGCGGAGCGACTGATAAAGGTCTCTCAAGAATGCATGTACAAAGCCATCGAGATTGTTCGGCCTGGAGTTCGTCTAGGCGATATAGGCCATATTATTCAAACCCATGCCGAGGCAAATTATTACTCAGTTGTACGAGACTACTGTGGCCACGGTATTGGCCCAGAATTCCACCAAGAGCCGCAAATACTCCACTACGGAAAACCCGGCACAGGCATGGAGTTACTCGAAGGCATGTCGTTCACTATCGAGCCTATGATTAATGCCGGCAAATACACCACCAAGTTAAAGCGAGACGGCTGGACCGTAGAGACCTCAGATGGCCGCCTTTCCTCCCAGTGGGAGCATACTATGGTAGTAACCAATACTGGAGTTGAGGTACTGACTGCCAGACAAGAAGAATCTTTTTAGAACCCAAATACAATGACCTTTGAAAATTCAATCGTGCAGTTGAATGCGCCACTTTTTTTTGATCAAAAGCGCTTTGTGCAGGATCTAGCCAATGGCAATGCTATTGAAGTTTTCCGCAATGCACTCACTGCCGCCAGTAGCCATTTCAACAATCGATTCCATGAAGGGGAAGAGGTCCATACCCTTGTCAACGAGTCTGCTCGCTTCGCTGATCTTATTTTGCATTACGCCTGGCAGCAATTTGAATGGGATACAAATATTAGCCTCATAGCGGTCGGTGGCTATGGCCGCGGCGAATTACACCCTCATTCAGATATTGACCTGCTCATTCTGATGCGTCGCAACCAGCCGCAAAAATATCGCCAAAACATCGAGAATTTTTTAACGTTTCTGTGGGATATTCAACTCAAAATAGGCCACAGCGTACGCTCATTGTCTCAATGTGTAGACGAGGCTAAAGCTGACATCACTGTGGCAACCAACCTCATGGAAACTCGTTTAATTTGCGGTAACGATGAGCTGCGCAATGTCATGCTAAAGAAAACTGGTCCCGATAAAATATGGTCGTCCAGCAAGTTCTATAGCGGTAAGATCGAGGAGCAATCTGCCCGTCACCGCAAGCATGATGACACTGAATACAATCTCGAACCAAATGTTAAAGAGGCGCCAGGGGGGCTGCGAGACATTCAGTTGATAAACTGGACCGCAAAACGTCACTTTAAATTAAATCGGCGTTCACAACTGGTTCATGCAGGATTCTTGACTGACGAGGAATATCTTACCCTGCGCCGCGATGAGGAGTTTCTGTGGAAAGTACGCTATGGCTTGCATCTTATTGCCGACCGACCTGAGGAGCGCCTGCTGTTTGATTATCAGCGCAAACTTGCCCTAATGTTTGGCTACTCGGACAGCCCAGGCCGCCTAGCTGTTGAAAAATTTATGCAACGCTACTATCAGGTGGTCCTGTCTATTCGAGAACTGACAGACGTTCTTTTGCAGTATCTTGATGAAGCGATTTACCGTAAAGACAAAACCAAGGCTGAAACCGCAATAAACGATCGATTTTTGATTCGCGATAACTATTTGGATACTGCTAACGAATCCGTCTTTGTCGACCACCCCTCTGCTCTACTTGAGTTATTCGCCATTCTTGGGGAGAACAAACAGATCGAGGGTATTCGGGCCTCGGCGATTCGCCAGATTAGACTGCATCGAAATTTAATTGACGATAATTTCCGCTCAAACCCAGATAATCGTCAACTATTTATGCGTCTATTGAGGGCGCCCAACAAGCTGTCTATACAACTTGGGCGTATGAATCGGTATGGTATTTTAGGCAGCTACCTGCCAGAATTTGGCAAAATTGTCGGGCAGACTCAACACGATTTATTTCATATCTACCCTGTTGATGTCCACACTCTGCAAGTAATCAGAAACCTGCGACGCTTTGGTGGCCCTGAGGGTGCCGAGGCGTTTCCCGTTGCGGCGAGTATTTTCAAAAGCCTCCACAAACCAGAATTGATTATTATTGCTGCGCTCTACCACGATATCGCCAAGGGCCGTGGCGGTGATCACTCACTATTAGGATCTGCTGATATAGCTAACTTTGCCAGTGGTCATGGCCTACAGCCAAAGGAAATAAAACTGCTTCAATGGCTGGTCGAAAATCATCTTCTTATGTCTACGGTATCCCAGCGGGAAGACACCTCGGATCCGGATGTGATTTATAAATTTGCCGACCATGTTGGCGATTTAGTGCACCTAGAACATTTATACCTGCTGACTGTTGCCGACATCAATGCCACCAATCCAAGGCTGTGGACAGACTGGAAAGGGTCATTAATGCACAACCTATATTTCGAAACCAAACGGGCTCTGCAAGATGGTCTCGGTGTGCCAGCAGATAAATCTGAATGGGTTACCGACGCTAAAAATGCAGCCTTGAGATTGCTTACCGCTCAGGGTATTAACGAGACTCAAGCACTGACTGTTTGGAGCGATGTAGATGAAGAATTTTTTCTCCGCGAGAGCGCCGATGATGTAGCCACCTTTACCCGGGCCATAATTGCCAACACAGATGATGACGAGCCTGTGGTTCTGTTATGTGATGTAGGCGGCGAAGTGCCGGTAGCCACGCAGATATTCGTACATTCAAAAGATCGCCAAAATATCTTTTCGATCACAGCTGCCATTTTGGACAAACTTCACCTCAATATTCAAGATGCTCGATTGCATACAACCCACGATAATCGTGCTTTCGACGTGTTTTATGTGTTAAATGACAAGGGAAATCCTGTGGGTAGTAGTCCAAAGCTGTGTAAAAATATCACCGAGGCACTCCGTAAAGGAATTCTCGATCCCAGCCGCGTGAGTTTTGACGTCCAACGTCGTACCACCCGCCAGTTAAAGAATTTCACCCTGCAAACAATTGCCTCGTTGCGTAACGATAGCACAACAAATACCACCGTACTGGAGGTTATCACGCCAGATCGCCCTGGCCTATTAGCCCACCTAGCGAGTATATTTTTACGTTATGGCCTCAACCTCTATAACGCTAAAATATCGACATTAGGTGAGCGAGTGGAAGATACCTTTTATGTAACAGACTACAATCACAAACCATTAACCGACCCCGAGTTTAGTGCAAAAATACAGGATACTATTTGCGCCGAACTAGATCAGCGCAATCAAGACAATGTCCAGGGCTCAGAACTACAACAGATAAATGTTTGGAAATAGGCACATGAACGCCAATTTAAAGAATCTTCACCCCTACCCCTTTGAGCGACTAAAT
Source organism: SAR92 clade bacterium H921 (assembly GCA_025153755.1). Lineage (GTDB taxonomy): Bacteria > Pseudomonadota > Gammaproteobacteria > Pseudomonadales > Porticoccaceae > HTCC2207. Next base: position 124,821 of record JAOALD010000003.1, on the reverse strand, counting down.
CAGCTTAAGGCCGGCCTCACGCCCCCTGAACATCTGAGCCATATAGCGCTGTCGATCGGTGAACCCAAGCATCCATCGCCGGAATTTGTGAAGCAGGTTCTCGCCGATTCTATAGATAAACTAGCTCAGTACCCAACGACCAAGGGTGGATCGGAATTACGCCAAGCCATTGCTCTTTGGCTAGAGCGGCGCTTTAGCCTTACAAACATAGACCCAGAGCAGCAGGTACTTCCAGTGACAGGCACGAGAGAAGCCTTGTTCGCTTTTACTCAGGCAGTTATTGACAACCAACAGAATTTCCCAGTTGTAGTGTCGCCCAATCCGTTTTACCAGATTTATGAGGGAGCTGCGATACTGGCAGGCGCGCAGCTGCACTATTTAGACTGTACAGAGGAGCAAGGCTTTATTCCCGACCTAGCTAGTGTTCCCGAATCAGTTTGGCAACGCTGCCAATTACTACAAATCTGCACCCCAGGTAACCCTTCCGGTGCAGTTATGTCTTTAGATCAGATGCAGCAAGCGATCGTCCTAGCAGACAAATATGATTTTATAATTGCCAGTGATGAATGTTATTCCGAGGTCTATCTCAATGAACAAACACCTCCGTTTGGGTTGTTAGAAGCCTGCCAACAGATGGGCCGCACTGGCTACGAGCGCTGCGTGGTCTTTCACAGTCTATCCAAACGCTCTAACCTACCAGGTTTAAGATCTGGGTTTATTGCCGGTGACGCAGGCATTTTGAAAGCTTTTTTAAGTTATCGTACCTATCATGGTTGCGCCATGTCATTGCCAGTCCAAGATGCTTCAGCAGCAGCTTGGAGTGACGAACAACACGTAATCCAAAATCGCACGCTATATCGCGAAAAATTTGCTGTGGTTACAGAAATTTTGCGAGATGTGCTCAGCTTTCCTGAGCCCCATGCCAGTTTTTATTTGTGGCCGCAAACTCCTATCGATGACCGCGACTTTGCTCAGGGGTTGTTCGCTCAGCAGAATGTTACCCTCTTACCTGGCCAATATCTGTCGCGGGAAACAGCAACCGGCAATCCTGGCAAAAATCGGGTGCGCATGGCATTAGTTGCGGGCACAGATGAATGTGTCGAGGCGGCGTTGCGCATTAAGCAATATGTCGCAAGTCTCAATATCTAACAGGCATAAGCAACGTTAAAGCCGAAAAAATAGATAAATTAAAGGACTGACAATGCTTAAAAAAGAACGTGCAGCATTTATTTTAAAACGGCTCGCCGAATTGTATCCACAGATCCCGGTGCCCCTCGATCACCGCAATAACTTCGAGTTATTGGTAGCCGTCTTACTCAGCGCCCAATGCACAGATGTTCGTGTTAATCAGGTCACTCCCGCACTGTTTAACGAGGCGGACAATCCTTTCGACATGCAATATGTCCCATTGGACACAATTTATAAAATAGTGCGCCCTTGTGGCCTAGCACCTCAAAAATCCAGCGCCATCTCCAACCTGTCGAAAATACTGGTTGATCAATACAACGGCGAAGTACCCGAGAATATGGATGCTCTGGAAACCCTGCCCGGCGTTGGCCACAAAACCGCCAGCGTAGTTATGTCCCAAGGCTTCGGCCACCCGGCGTTTCCCGTTGACACCCATATTCATCGACTGGCACAACGCTGGGGACTGACCAAAGGCAAAAACGTTAAGCAAACCGAACAAGATTTAAAACGGCTGTTTCCCCGAGACCAATGGAATGCCCTACACTTACAGATAATTTTCTATGGCCGCGAATACTGTTCTGCGCGGGGCTGTGATGGCCGAGTTTGTGATATTTGCACCACCTGTTATCCGAATCGTAAAAGACCATTTATAGCCCATAAACCATAGCTCTTTTGCTATGCTGTCTCTCAAGTTTAAAGAAGGTAAAAACGTGATCACTCTGTATGGAATTAAAAACTGCGACACGATCAAAAAAGCGCGTAAATGGCTTACCGACAATAGCGTTGAATACAACTTTCACGACGTGCGCACGGACGGCATAGATGCCGCTACTTTAGATGGCTGGATTGATCAAGTAGGATTGGAAACCATTCTCAATCGTCGAGGTACCACCTGGCGTAAGCTGGATAGCGACGACCAAAATGGAGTTAACCGATCTAATGTGACCGCACTGCTCTTGAAGTATCCGGCAATAATTAAGCGCCCCGTGCTGGATCTAGATGGAACAATTACTGTCGGTTTTAAAGCCGAGCAATATCAAACAATTTTTAATTAATCTTGAAGAGAGAAAGCATGAGTAATCTGTACAGTTTTGCAATAGGTGTCGGCAGTAAAAATAGTCGAGGTGAGTGGCTAGAAGTGCTTTATCCGTCACCATTATTAAACCCAGAACAGGAAATTAGCGATATCGTAGCCGTTAGCCTAGGTCTCACCAACGGCGAGATTGAGCCGAGCAGTGAGCAACTAGCGGCTATGCAATCTGCGTTTAGCCACAATGGTTATTCTGATCTGGCAGCAAGCGTTCAACAACTCGCAGCCTCAAACCGTCCTATTATTGCTGTGGCGCTGGCTGAGAATTCACCACCGATGTCGGTTGCGCAAGGGTATTTAAAGCTCCACCTACTCTCTCATCGATTAGTTAAACCCCACGGCACCGATCTAACTGGAATTTTCGGTATCCTTAAAAATATTGCCTGGACCAGTGCTGGAGCTATTGATATTGAAGAGTTGCCGGAGCGATTACTTCAGGCGCGTATGGAAGGACAGCCACTGACCGTAAACTGTGTGGACAAATTCCCCAAGATGGTAGACTACATAGTACCCAGTGGCGTGCGAATTGCTGATACATCGAGAGTTCGGTTGGGTGCCTACGTGGGTGAAGGTACGACGGTTATGCACGAAGGTTTCATTAACTTCAATGCCGGAGCCGAAGGTCCCAATATGATAGAAGGTCGCATTTCCGCGGGCGTTTACTGTGGAGCTGGCACCGATGTCGGCGGCGGAGCGTCAATTATGGGAACATTATCTGGGGGCGGCAGCATGGTTATTTCGATGGGTGAAAAATGTCTGTTAGGTGCCAATGCCGGACTAGGTATTCCCCTCGGCGATCGATGCACCCTAGAGGCAGGTCTCTACATTACGGCCGGCACTGTGGTTACCATGCTAGACGATCAAAAGCAGGTTAGTGGCAAGCTTAAGGCACGAGCATTGTCGGGCAAAAGCGATCTGCTATTTCGCCGCAACTCAGTGACAGGGGCTGTTGAATGTCTGACTAACAAAACCGCTGTAGAGCTTAATTCGGAGCTACATAACTCGAACTAAGCGCCCAGAAGACTCTGCCCGCAAACCCGTACGGTATTACCATTGATCCCTGCGGCTTGCGGGCTAACAAAGAATCCAATTACCTCAGCAACATCTATCGGCAACCCGCCCTGGCTGAGGGACGATAATCGGCGGCCCATCTGGCGTGTCATAAAGGGGATTGCAGCCGTCATCTGGGTCTCAATAAAGCCCGGCGCTACCGCATTAATGGTGATGCCACGTTTAGCGAGGGGCTTGGCCAAGCTATCGACCATACCAATTACTGCGGACTTGGAGAATCCATAATTAGTTTGGCCGACGTTGCCAGCGATGCCACTAATCGAGGCTACACCGATAATTTTACCGCCATTGTCGAGTAATTCAGTGGCTAATAAGGCATCGTTGATTCGCTGAGCGGCACCAAGATTAACCTGCATTAGCAGATCCCACTGCACAGAAGTCATGCGACTAAGCATCTTATCCCTTGTAATGCCGGCATTGTGCACAATGCTGTGCAATGTGTTGCCGTGGTCAAGGCAAAATTTCACCAAGACGTCACAGGCACCATCGCTAGTGATATCTAAGGGCAGGCTGAGTCCATTAATACTGGCCATGGCACTGGCTAACTCTGCCTCCGCCTGGGGTATATCGATACCAATTACCTTGGCTCCATCACGAGCCAAGACCTGACTAATAGCCAACCCTATACCGCGGGCCGCTCCTGTCACCACAACTGATTTACCGACTAGTGGTTTAGTCCAGTCACCATTTATTTTCACAACAGGTTTTGATGCATTAACCACCTGAGCATTCATAAAGGCCGAGCCGGCTGACAGCAAGAATCTAAGAGGCGCTTCTATTGCAGCCTTACCACCTTTATCGACATAGAGTAAATTGGCAGTCGCGCCCTTGCGCCCTATTTCTTTGGCGAGAGATTTTACAAATCCAACCAAGCCACGCTGCAAGGTAGCATGGGTCGTGTTCGCGAGAGCCTCTGGGCGGTGACCGACCACAACAACCCTCCCGCTCCTAGGTAGTGAGCTTAGATGTTGGTTAAAAAACTCATACAGCTGGCTACTCTGCTCTGCGGTGGCGATCCCTGAGGCATCGAAAACCAGACTAGCGCTGTCACAGCTATTATCCTCTGCCATAGTCACAGAACTGGCCTGAAGCATTTTAAGTATACCCTGAGTGAAACTTGCACCTTCGCTCCCTGCCACAAGGACTTGACCTAGCAGTTGGTGCGGATTGGTCTGATTTTCTCGTTTGAGTAGCACTGGAGTCGGTAAGCCCAGACCATCAAAAATAGTTTTAGTGAAATTGGCGTTAGCAAGTTCTAAGTAGCGGTCAGTCATTAGAGCAATCCTTTGGATCAAAACAGAGCAAGTTGGAAGTGTACCTCGTGACTCTACAAGACCATTGGCCGAGATGCCAATTTAGAAAAACCATAAGCCAATGGATAAAGAATGCATATTGGTTACTGTTAATCGGTGAAATCTGAGCAATAATACTAATTAATTTATTTTGGAACCTTTCCTATGAGCGAAATACGTAGAGTTGCCATTATTGGCGGAAACCGAATCCCATTTATGCGCAGTAATACGGCTTATAGCTACGCTAGCAATATGGATATGCTATCAGCCACATTGCAAGGGCTGGTGCAACGCTACCATCTTGAGGGTGAGCGTCTAGGTGAGGTCGCTGCCGGGGCTGTAATGAAGCATTCTCGTGACTTTAACTTAGCCCGAGAAGCCACATTAAACTCTGGCCTGGCGCTGGAAACACCAGCCTATGATGTCCAGCAAGCCTGTGGTACCGGTCTGGAAGCCGCAATTCTTGTGGCCAATAAAATTGCCCTCGGCCAAATTGATGTGGGCATTGCCGCCGGCACAGACACGGCTAGCGATGCGCCGATTGCCCTCAATGAAAAATACCGCCGTATGATTCTCGACCTAAACAAGGCCAAAACATTAGGTCAGCGCCTCAAGACATTATTGCGTTTTCGCCCCAGTTTTATCCTGCCCTCTCTGCCTCAAAATGCCGAGCCACGCACGGGACTATCCATGGGTGAACACTGCGAGCGTATGGTTAAACAATGGAATATTAGCCGTGAAGCTCAAGATGAACTAACCTGGAAAAGTCATCAAAATCTTCTAACAGCCTATGATGAAGGCTTTTTTGATGATCTTATTAGTCCCTTTGAAGGTATTAAGCGCGACGGTATTATGCGAGACACACCGATCGAAAAGTTGGCTACGTTAAAGCCTGCATTCGATCGAGAAAATGGCTCACTTACTGCAGCTAACTCAACTACATTAACCGATGGCGCTGCTTCAGTGTTATTAGCAAGTGAACAGTGGGCTAACGAGCGCAATCTTCCCATTATGGCCTATCTAACCTTTAGCGAGGTCGCCGCAGTCGACTTTTATTCTCAGGGTGAAGACAGTGAAGGTCTCTTAATGGCGCCGGCTTACGCCGTTCCGCGCATGTTAAAGCGTGCAGGTATAAGCCTCCAGGATTTTGATTTTTATGAGCTTCATGAAGCCTTTGCCGCACAGGCGCTGTGCACGATGAAAGCATGGGAAGATAAAGATTTCTGCCAGCAAAAGCTCGGATTAGAGGGAGCGCTAGGCAGCATTGATCGCTCAAAACTCAATGTAAAGGGGTCTAGTGTTGCCACTGGTCACCCCTTTGCCGCTACTGGGCCAAGAATAATTGCTACATTGGCAAAAATATTGGAACAAAAAGGGGAAGGTCGGGGTCTTATCTCTATCTGCGCTGCTGGTGGCCAAGGTGTCACAGCTATTATCGAGAGATAATAGCCTGAAAAGCGACTTTATCGGGCTGCGCTTGAACCGACTCTCCCCCTCAGGGCCCCACTGTCATTTTTGTGGGGCCTTTTTTTATACCTGCTTTTTTACTGAGCTGAGACCTAGTCAGAGGCCGACTGCAACAAATAGAAGACCGGCGGCTGCGGCAGCTATTAGCGCATAGGGTAATTGACTCAACGCGTGCTCCATCACCCCGGTGCCAGTGCTCTGTGCTACCAAAACAGTTGAATCACTGTAAAAGCAGGCATGGCTGCCAAATGAACTTGCCGATAGCAGTGCGCCGATCATGATCGGGAGAGAGACATCCATACTGGCAGCCAGAGGCATAAAAATAGGTATGGCTATTGCAAATACGCCCCAGGATGAACCCGTTGCAAAAGCTACCAGAGCCATGGTGATAAAGGTTACCAACGGCAACATAAGTGGCGACATGAATGGAGATACTCCATCGATCACATATTGTGGTAAACCTAGCTGATCATTAACGGCCTTAAACATAAAGGCTACAACAACAATAGCCAATGGGGGTACCATAGTTTTAAAGCCATCCATAATCGCCTCCATGGCGCCTTTAAACCGCAGTAATCCCTGCACAAGTAAAAATGGAACTGTAAGAGCCAGCGTAACAATCACACCTTTTAGAACATCGATATCAAAATACCATGAGAACCCAATCAGCGATATTAACGGCAGTAAAAATGTCCACATAGACGAATTCAGACCCTCGCTATCAGTAGTATGTGGTGTATCAAATTCGACCACCTCATCCAGTCTTAATACGCCCTGTCGCGCCATAGCTTCGGCCCCCTTCATGGGCCCGAGTAATGGAAGTCGCCCCGTTGCGACCAGAGGTACCAGAAACAATGCAATCCAAGCATAAAACATATAGGGAATACCTGAAATATATAGGGCCATGCCCTCGCCTGCGCTTGCACTGCCGGTATCTTCTAACACCGCAGCAAAGTAAACCGCCCAGGTTGAGATTGGCACAATTACACAAGCAGGCGCAGCGGTAGAATCGACCACGTAGGAAAGCATTGATCGAGAGACCTTAAATTGATCTGTAACCTTTTTCATCGATGAGCCAATCGCAATTGCATTGAGGTAATCATCGATAAAAATAAGCATGCCTAGAAACCAGGTGGTCAGCAGAGATTTATTCCTGGTATCCACTCTAGTCGCCATGTTACTGGCAAAGGCCGCCGCCGCCCCAGTTCTAATAAGCAACATAATTAAACTGCCCATTAGCCCACAGACCATAATCACCCAGCCAATGGTGTCATCCATCATAATTTGCAAACTGAGGTCGGCCATACTGGCAATCACTAATCGAGGATCGATTAACAATAACCCAGACACTACACCACACAGAAGAGCGAATATAGGGCGGTGAGTTAAAACGGCAATACTGATTACAACAGCAGTAGGAGCAAGACTTAGGGCGCCGAAACTATCCACTTGAGGACTCTATTCAATGACTTTCGCCAAGAGTATCAGAAAACCAATTACCATAGGTTTTTTTGGGTAGCATTTTTTCACTACGCTCTGTGTGCTTGGTTAACTATCAGCTCGACAAAATCCGGCAACAGCGCAATAGGCAAAGTATGCCCCATACCCTCAAACAACTCGAGCTGTGCATGGGCAATGTACTTCGCTGTATCTAGGCCTCCACTAACGGGAACTAACAAATCCTGATTACCGTGAATAATCAGCACCGGAACGGTTATTGTGCGCAATAATTTTGCCCGGCCAGGCGCGGTACGAATAGCCGCGATCTGGCGCATATAACCTGCCGGATTACTGGAGCGCTTATGCTCAGCTTTAATAAGTGCGCGGACATCATCATCGGACATAGGATAGGCCGGACTACCAATCATCTGCCATATATTGACTGCATTATCCAATGCACTGCGCTCCTTCGTCACGGGCCGCAGCATAGCAGCCGACACCTTAGCCGAGGCCACGCCCATACCTCTCTCACCACTGGTAGACATGATTGATGTCAGAGACAGAATTCTATCCGGATATTTTGCTGTTACTAACTGGCTGATCATCCCTCCCATTGACATGCCAACGATATGGGCCTGTTGAATATTTAAAGCATCTAATATACCAACTGTGTCAGCAGCCATATCATCTAAACTGTAGGGTGCATCGACCGGAATACGCAAATAATGTTTGAGCATTAATCTAAATAAACTCGGCGCTCTAACCCCATCCATTTTATCACTGAGCCCAATATCACGATTGTCAAAACGAATAACACGAAAGCCCTTAGCTACCAGTAGCTCACAGAATTCTATCGGCCAGCGAACCAGCTGATTATAAAGTCCAGCCACCAACAATATGACCGGATCACTGGGTTGGCCAAATTCTTCGTAGGCTATTCGCAGTCCATTGGATTGTAGAAACTTTGTCGTATCTTTATTCACCTGGTCTCTCATTTATTATCAGCACTTAAAACTATTTTAATCTCGCAACTCTCGACGCAGAATTTTGCCCACAGGCGACTTGGGTAAGTCGTCTGAGAACTCTACCACCTTGGGCACTTTGTATGCCGTAAGCTTCTGGCGACAATAGTTTTTTATGTCATCTTCACAAAGATTCGGGTTAGTTGATACCGCAAATAATTTTACCGCCTCACCAGTTTTATGATCCTTAATACCCACCACAGCACACTCAATAATATCAGGATGACTGTAGACCACATCTTCGACTTCATTAGGATACACATTAAAACCGGACACTAGCACCATATCTTTAATGCGATCTACTATGCTGACAAAACCATCGGCGCCCAGCACACCAACATCTCCGGTACGGAACCAGCCCTCAGCATCAATTGCCTCTGCCGTGGCCTCTGGACGCTGCCAGTAGCCCTGCATCACCTGGGCACCGCGCACGCATATTTCACCGCGCTCATCATGGTCGACAGTGATTCCCGCAGCATCAATTAACTTAATTTCCTGAGCCACCATCCCTACACCAACAGTTCCTAGACGAGAACTCTGTGGATTGTTGCAGGTCAAAACCGCCGCGGTTTCGGATAGACCATAGCCTTCATAAATCTCAGAGCCTGTGCGCTCACGCCATTGATCGGCAATCTCTTTGACCAGAGCTGTACCGCCAGCAATAATCGCTTTGACGCGAGAAAAGTCAATCTTGTCAAAGTCAGGGTGCATCATCAGCCCCTGCAGAAGCGTATTGACACTGGACATTGAGGTAAACCTAAATTTTCGCAAAAGCGCGATCAGCTTGTCGATGTCTCTTGGGTCAGGCACCAGCACCGACAAATTACCAGCAATAAAACCACCAACCACATTCATAGTAAAACCGAATACATGGTACAGCGGCATAGGCGCAACCAAGATCTCATCGTCATCTGCATCGGTAACAAAACTAAGTTTGGACATACGCATACCGGCAAATACATTACCATGGCTTAACATGGCGCCCTTAGATGGGCCTGTGGTACCCCCCGTATACTGTAATACTGCTAGATCATCCATGCTCATACTTAGCTGTGGCATAACCAACTCTGCACCCAAGGTCAGAGCATCAGGTAGTGTAACCAGATTAGGCAAATTACTTACCGGCGCTGCTTGGGCCTGCACCATATCTAAGACGTGGGTGGTTATAACTGTTTTAATGCCAGTCTGAGGCACTACCTGCTCAGTAATCGGTAGCAAATCACTGAGTACGACCAACGCCTTAGCACCAGAGTCATTAAACTGATGCAACTGCTCCCGCGCTGTATACATTGGATTGGTATTAACTATCGTTAAACCAACTCGCAACGCTCCCCAAACCACAATTGGAAACTGGTGCAGATTCGGCAGTTGAACAGCAATACGATCACCTTGCTGGAGACCACATGAACCCGCCAAATAGGCCCCGAACTTTCTACTGTAGGCTTCTATATCCCCAAAGGTTAACGTTTGTCCATTGCAGTGAAATGCCGGTTTAGTGGCAAACTGTGCACAGGATTGGTCAAAGGCATCGACTAAGCTGCCATAACCCTCAACATTTAGTTCGACAAGTTTTTCCTGCGCAAAAGTTGTTAGTGCCATATCACTGTGAGCCGACATATTTAATGATTCCTTAAATTATTAGAGGTTAGTTATTGTTGTAATTTATTAATTCTCGCTATTCCAATGGTGTACTCACCACCGGTTATGTTAAAAAATTATTCCTGGCTATTTATATCGGTAGACACTTAGGGATCATCCCAGCATCACTAATTCATCGCGCAACCAGAACACAGCAAGAAAAACTGTTCCATTAGGGGTTAGCTCAGACCCAAGTACTTCAACCCCACCTGTGGCCTTCCAGTTATCCAAATTAGAATACGAAATATCCTCTAGTAAAATGCCAGAAATTACTTTCAAAAAAGGAATAATCTCTTGGATAATAAGCCATTAATTTTCTATTGCTGTGAAACAGAATACCCGGCGAGCCAAGTAAATAATGATCGTACTTATGAGCACATCTACGCGTATAGGCACCAACTATTTGCTGAGTTAGATCACCAAAAGCGACGCCATCAACAGCGCTGGCAATTCCGACAACCTGAGACAGTTTGTCTCGCTGGCCATGGTAGAACATGACAAACCGTTGATTGGCTTTATCGATAACGTCGCCTATATTGGCAATATAGATCGAAAAATTTTGCCAGATTTTTTTTAAGCCATCTTTTACGGGTAACACTGCTGCATCCAGATGAAGCAATCCAGACTCAGCCAAACCATAGGCTCCTGGATCATAGATGCTCCCGCACTCTAAAGGCATATCAGCATGGGCGAGGCGAATAAAATTAGCCCTGTGGTGTGAAAAATACAGGTAGTATTTTCCTAGGAAGTTATATACCCATTTTGGCACCCGCAAAATGGCTGGACCAGCGATGCTCATATGCCCTTGCTCTGGGCCGAGCTCTGACCAGCGCTCAACCAGCCTCACATCAATCATCGGCTCTGTGAATACTATCTCACCAACGAATGGGGCCCTTATATTAGCTAGATAATTATTGCGGGTCCAAATTATGACCAGCGTTATCAGAATTGCCATTAGCGCCAGAACTATATGTAATAGTGTCGTTACCATAGTCCTAAATTCTAGGGCGTAACTATATTAAAGTTATCATTTGGCTCACCCAGCAGCGAGAAAAACTTAATCAGTTTAAGTGCGCTACCCTCAACCTCAAGCTCTTCAGATGTAACTAAATCGAGTATGCCGATCTGCCTCATCATTATGTCAAAAAATAGAGCTCCACTTATTGAGATACTGGCATCGGCACTAGGGTCAACAGGCAACTGACTGTAGTACATTACCGAATTTCTGATCGACAAAACAAAATTTTGATTCAACTCTTTAAAAAGAATATTAATTTTTAACCGCTGGCCTTCAGCTTTATCCGCATCTAATGTGACCGACAGCGCTTTCAAAAACTCAATGATTGGAACTTTCAGCATAAAGTCACGAGCTAAAAAGACACTGGGGTTTTCATCAATTTTTTGCGCAGATAATTCCTTGGCACCAGATAGATAAATATCTCTCCACGGTCCAGACTCAGCCTGATAGGCCATCTGCCTGTAAGCCTCTGCAAGCATGTTACGCGCAGGCATATTATCTGGCTCAGCAAAGACCACATGATTTAAAACCTCTCCCACCCAACGATATTCACCCTTCGCCAAATAGACTGCAGCCTTATCTAAAACGGCATCAGCGCCACCCATAAACTCTACATAACGCTGTGCAGAGTCTACCGGCGGCAACGGGTTAAGTTGAGCTGGGTTACCTTCGTACCAGCCAAAATAATGCTGATAGACAGCCTTACTATTATGGCTGAGAGTGCCGTAGTAACCACGCAGATGAAAGTTGCCCGCTAAACTCTTAGGTAGAGTCAAGGTCTCAGCAATCTCTTTGGGGGTATAGCCGATATTAGCCAGGCGCACTGTCTGATCATGGATAAATTTATACATATCTTGCTGCTGTTGCATCTGAGTAATGATGCGGTCATGACCCCATGTGGGCCAGTGATGGCTATTAAAAAATGTTTCTACCTTATCGAGGCGATCAATTGATTGGCCTATATAATCACTCCAAAGCAGAGCATCGCGAACCTTTGCGCCTCTTAAAGTCAGCACATTATGCATTACATGGCTAAGTATCTCGGCACCACAGAAAGCATTCCACTGAGGCAGGTAAAAAGTCAGTTCAGCAGGAGCCTCTGTACCCGGCATATTGTAAAAATCAAATTCAATACCATCGACAACCACGGCCTGCTCAGGTTGATCTATCACTAGAGTTGGCGGCAGTATTGAAATACTGCCGAATATAACTTGCTTGCCTAAACCCGCATCGACATGTCCAGTTGTCGAGCGCTCAAGCATATCCCCAAACATATAGGTACCGCGACGAGTCATGGCTCGCCCAGCAATAATATTTTCGCTGGTGGCCTCGGCCATAAACCCAACAGGTGCAATAATAGGGACATTGTTGTCCGCCGCCTGCTCTGAATCAATCAACTCGAGAACCCCACCAAAATGATCTACATGGCTATGGGTAAAGATCACACCTGTTAGGTTTATTTTTCCCAGATGCTGTTCGGCAAATGCCATTGCTACCTTTGTAGTTTCTCTTGTTGTCAGTGGATCAACCAGTATCCAGCCATTGTCACTTTTAATTAATGTGGTATTGGCGAGATCAAATCCACGCAACTGATAGATGCCCTCATCAACTTTAAACAACCCTCGAATGTTATTTAATTTGGCCTGACGCCACAGGCTTGGGTTTACTGTATCTGGGGCATCTCCCTCAATAAAATCATAGGCCGCCGCATCCCATACCTGTACACCACTAGCAGCAACGACTGATTCGTTTGGTGCTGGGGCTACCATTCCACGTAACGCATCTTCAAAGTCCTGGGGATCATCGAGATTCAGATCTTTAACAAACGCTTTGTTGTAAGCAATAGTAAACTCGCTAGCACTGTATTGATCTGAGTCATTTACCTTAGCGATTGGGGATTGATCACACCCAGCAGTTAGCATGAAGATTGCTAACAGAACCAATATTTGGGGCCCAAGATAGGGTTGATACATGTTGGATTTCATCAAGTTCATATCTCTATTATTATCTCTACTGATAGAACGGCAACCACCGACTTTATTCTCGCTTTTTTATCACCGACATGAAAGTGGCCCAACAAAGAAACTTTAATCACATACTGATTAGGTAATTTTAAAGTCTGAGTCTAGGCTTCTTTCTCCGATGATATAAAAACGCCACTGACCGAAACCAGAGTCAGTGGCGCTCACTAAAACGTCTTTAATGCTACTTTTTACAATACTTCAAATAAACCAGCAGCACCCATGCCACCACCGACACACATGGTGATAACAACATACTTCTCGCCACGACGCTTCCCTTCCATCAATGCATGCATAACCATACGCGCACCACTCATGCCAAATGGATGACCAATAGAAATGGAGCCGCCATTTACATTTAGACGATCCATTGGGATGCCCAGTTTATCTCGGCAGTAAATAACCTGCACCGCAAACGCCTCGTTTAATTCCCATAGACCGATGTCTTCAATCTTCAACCCATTGCGCTGGAGCAATTTAGGAATAGCAAAAACCGGACCAATACCCATCTCATCAGGCTCACAACCGGCAACAGCCATGCCGCGGTAAACGCCCAAAGGCTCAAGGTTACGCTGAGAGGCCAAAGTGCCATCCATCAGCACGACAGCGGCCGCTCCATCAGACAACTGAGAAGCATTACCACCTGTAATAGTGCCCCCGTTGCGAACCGCATTCAGGCCACTCAGACCCTCAATATTGGTGCCGGGGCGATTACCCTCATCCTTAGTCAAGGTTACTTCTTCCTCGGTCACTTCGCCGGTATCACGGTTAGTCACCAACTTAGTCGCCGTAACCGGAACGATCTCATCTGCAAAAAGACCAGCTTCCTGTGCCGCCGCAGTACGAGCCTGAGAAATCACTGAATACTCATCCTGAGCTTCACGAGAAATACTGTAACGGTTAGCCACAGTCTCAGCTGTATCCAGCATAGGCATATGAATCAATGGAGCATGCTTCATCGCTAGGGGGTCAGCGACACGATGGGCATTAAATTTTTCATTTTGAATCAAGCTGATACTTTCACAGCCACCAGCAACAATAACCTGAGAGCCATCATTAGTAATGTTGTTAGCGCCGATAGAAATAGCCATCAGCCCTGAAGAGCACTGGCGGTCAACAGTCATACCAGAGACAGACACCGGCAGACCAGATGCCATAGCCGCTTGACGGCCTAGGTTCATAGTTTGAGTGCCCTGTTGCATAGCTGCTCCCATAATGCAGTCATCAATCTCTGCGGGATCAACACCCGCGCGAGTAACTGCGGTGGTAATAGCATATGAACTCATAGAAGGTGATTCGAGATTATTGAACGCACCGCGAAAAGCCCTGCCAATTGGCGTACGTGCTGCTGAAACGATTACTGCTTCTTTCATAATAAATTCCTTAATTAACTAGTCTTAATAATTTGTTTAAGTTGAGTTTAGCGCTATGAGCTAAGCTTTAAGCGCCGCCATGGCTTTAGTCAAAAACTTTTCGGTCTGCTTACCACCAGACTCCAGCGCCAGCTGGTTAGAAGTATCACTCAACTCATCCCATCTAGCTAAAATAGCTTCTGGATTCTGTTGATCTTCGGGCATGAAGATACCGTCAGTTTCGAATATATTGGTTCTGGCATAGCCGCCAGCGCCAGCGCAGAGGATCGTTCGGGTAGGAGCTTTCTCATCACAGAGGATAAGCGCACCAGCAGTCACAGATTCCGCTGTCAATAGCGCTAACACTTCTGGGGGCATTAGATCTTCAGTCATGCGCGTACCCGCAGTAGGCGCCAACGCATTGACATGAATATTGTTTTTACCGCCTTCAAGCACCAAGGTATTCATAAACCCAAGAACTGCCATCTTGGCCGCACCATAGTTGGTTTGCCCAAAGTTACCATACATACCGCTCGAAGATGTGGTCATTACAATACGACCATAATTCTGCTCACGCATAATGTCCCAAACTGCTTTAGTACAGTTCACCGAGCCCATTAGATGCACGTCCATAACCAGCTGGAAATCCGCCAGATCCATTTTGGCGAAGGACTTATCTCGCAGGATACCTGCGTTATTGATTAGAATATCAACTCTGCCCCATTTCTCCATAGCCTGTGCAACCATATCTTGCACCTCGTCAAACTTGGCTACATTCGCGCCATGGGCAAAGGCCTCACCTCCTGCCGCTTCAATCAGAGCAACCACCTCCATGGCTGCGTCGGAAGAGGCACCAGTGCCATCTCGGGCTCCACCCAGGTCGTTGATCACAACCTTTGCTCCACGCTCGGCCAGTGCCAGCGCATGAGAGCGACCCAAACCATTTCCGGCGCCAGTGACAATAGCGACCCGCCCTTCGAAATTTATGCTCATCCTGAAAATCCTATAATTTTGATTTATTTAAGCTAGTTCTATTACTTAGCCATTTGCACACTTAACCACTCAGCGACGAGTGCTGGCTTATCGCCACCTTCAATTTCCACCGAGACTTCAACTTTAAAGTCATACTGCCCCGGACGTTTTTCAGTGATTTCTTGTACCGTTGCATGACAGCGAATTTTACTACCTACACGGACAGGGGCGACAAAGCGCACCTTATCAAAACCTTTGTTAACACCCATGTAAATGCCTTCGATCAACAAGTTGTAGCTCTCGGAGAAGTAGGACAGCATTGAAAGTGTTAAAAACCCGTGCGCAATTGTGCCGCCGAAAGGAGTTTTAGCTGCGGCTTCTGGATCAATATGAATAAACTGACGATCCAAGGTACAGTCGGCAAATTCGTTGACCTGCTCTTGGGTGACTTCGAACCAGTCTGTGGGTTCACAGATATGACCAATATACTGTTCAATTTCAGATTTCTTAATAGTTTGGGGCATGGAACTGTTCCTCTTTTAGGGTGACCTGCGGGTCAGCATGCAAACGCCTGCTAAAGTCCGTATGTGAGCAAGTCTGCGCCGCTAAACCAATGATAACCACGACATGGCATGTCCGGTAGAGGACAATCAACCATCACTGAGACAAATATTTACCATAGGTTATTAAGTTGTGATTACGCGGTCGGATGACTACCATACGCACTATATAAAAACCTGCGAGTGCCTCAGATTAATTCAACAGATACCAGCCTAACTTTTGGTCGCTTCTTAAAATTTTGGCGTGGCGTGCACGGCTTAAGCCAAGAACAGCTCGCAGCCATGATAAACAGCTCGCCGCGCCATATCAGCCGTTTAGAAAATGGCAGTAGTCGTCCTAGCCAGGGCTTAGCCAATGATATAGCTACGGCTATGAAACTAGGCCAGCGGGATACTAACCACCTGCTAATAGCCGCCGGCTTCCTGCCCAGTACCGGCGAACTCAACTTTCATGCTCCCGAGCTAAAATGGTTGCGTAAAACTATGACCCTCTCACTCAAGGCGTTGGATCCCTATCCGGCCATAGTGATGAATGACGCCAGTGATATATTAATGGTCAATCGCGGTTGGGTTGGACTCTTTAATCAAACCATTAATAAGACCGTTTTGGATAGCGTCACCAACAACTTTGAATTCCTGTTTAATCGTCATTACGCTGGGAATTTAATCAGTGGCTGGGAGGATACCCTATCAGTAATTTTGATGGGGCTGGAACAGGGCGCATTGTTTAGCGACCATTCACGAGACTATAAAATGGTTGAACGTTTGGCCAAGCATGAAAATGTTCCCGATGACTGGCGCCAGCGAGCAGCAACACTTGAGCCGATGCCCAGTTTCCGTATACAGGTCAACCTTAGAGGCGATCTTCAAAAATTCTTTAGTGTACACAGCACCATAAGCACAGTGGGACCAGCAGCGTTGCTATCTGGGCCCAGTATCAACATCAATACTCTCTACCCTGAGGATGAAGATCTCGACCTATCGCAATTCTGCACCAGTGATCTTAGCCACCCGCTACTGTACTACTGAAACCAGCGGACACATTAACTCAGCTTAAGGCGATCTGAGCTACCAGCCACAGGAGCGATCTTGATTCTGCTCTTTCAACCAGATATTTAAAGGTGCAAAGTAGTCAATGATTGCACTGCCATCCATGCTGCGCTGACCGGTTAAGGCCTCCATAGCATCGGGCCAGGGTGCGCTTTGACCCATCGCCAGCATGGCACCAAGCTTTTCACCCGCAACCTTGTTGTTGTAGATCGAGCACTCATGCAAAGGGCCTGTGTAACCCGAGGCATCGCAAAGTGCCTTGTGAAACTGAAACTGCATAATAAAAGATAAAAAGTATCGAGTGTAAGGAGTGTTGCCTGGAATATGGTATTTGGCTCCAGGGTCAAAGTCCGCCTCGGTGCGCTCTATCGGCGCTTTAATACCCTGATACTCCTCACGCAACTGCCACCAGCCTGCATTGTAGTCCTCCGGTGCTATATCGCCAGAGAACACCTTCCAGCGCCATTCATCAATCATTTTCCCGAAGGGTAAAAAGGCAATTTTCTCCAAGGCCAGTTTCATCTGCTTGTTAATGGTCGCCTCAGGACTTTCTACAACTTTATCCACAAGACCCATTTGCTCAAGATACGCTGGCGTCATCGATAGCTGAATGGTGTCACCGATTGCCTCATGAAAGCCATCATGGGCGCCCCCTTTAAACACAGAGGGTTGGTCTTTATACATTAGGTAGTAATAAATATGCCCTAGCTCATGATGCAATGTCCCCAGCTGTTCCTCATTGATTTCGACGCATTGCTTTATTCTGGGATCATTGCCATTGTCTATATCCCAGGCACTAGCATGACAAACCACATTGCGATCTCGAGGCTTTTTGAGCATGGAATTTTGATAAAAACTCTCAGGCAGAGGAGGTAGACCAAGAGAGGTGAAAAAGCCCTCAGCAGTTTTGGTCATCCGCAGCTCATCATAGCCTTGCTCAACCAACGCAGACGTTACATCCAGAGAAGCCACGCCCTCAAAGGGCTCAACCAAGGAGTAGAGGTTATCCCAGGTCTGAGACCACATATTACCTAGCAGATGGGCGGGAATTGGCTCCTCTAAAGGGACCCTATCTTGGCCATAGGTATCACTGAGTACAGCCCGAACATGGCAGTGTAATTCGTTGTATAAAGGTTTAACCTGCTCCCATAGGTTTTGCGTCTGACGGGTAAACGTTTGACTATCCATATCGTAGCCGCCCTTCCACAACTCCGCTAAGTCCCTATAACCAAAGTCTCGAGCACCCTGATTAGCGATCTCTACAAAGCGCTGATACTGTGCTCTGTAGGGGGGCGACACCTGACGCCATCCCTGCCACACATCTAATAACTCATCGTAGTCTCTGGACTTGGCCAACACCGCCTCAAGAGCTTGCAACTCTTTGCAGACTCCAGCCTCATTACAGTATTTACCTGCACCATACTGGCCTTCCATGTCGGTAAGAATGGCCGATAGTTCAGCGCGCAATACTGCATCATTTGGGGCTGGCGCAGAGGAGCCGCGCAGCATTAGCTCAATTGCCCGAGCCGTCTGCGGATCCATGTTGGTATTTTTGTACTGCTTGGCTTGATTAACCATACGACTTTCAAACTCGAGACCTCGCTCACCGGCCTTAGCGGCGAGTATTGCCGTATCTGGGGTAAGGTAGGTATTACGCACCCAAAATGCGGCACTGAGCTCCTTACCAAGGGCATTACCTTCAATCTCAGTACGGGCGACAAACTCAGCTGCAGTCTCTTCAGGCCTTTGATCACAGGCGCTTAGTAACGCCAGAATTAGTAACAGCAGTGTTGGGAATCTCAATTTCATTGACTAGTCTGCTCCATGCATCATTTTAGTAATTATCGGTGATATCAATAACATCAGTATCGCGATACCAATAGCCATAAAGCCCACCTGTGTATACACCTCTATATAGCCTGCTTTTGCGGCCGCCACATTGGTCATCTGGCCGCCGATAGTCTCGGCACCTGTAGTGCGTGCAATCACGCCAGCGAGGAAGTTAGACAATCCAGAGTAGAGGAACCAAGCACCCATAGTCATACCAACAATTCGGGCGGGAGCCAGTTTAGTAACCACTGACAGTCCCACCGGGGATACCAGTAATTCGCCCATAGTATGTATCCAGTAAATTAAGAAAATAAAGATCACTGGAGTCAGACCGCCAACACCACTACCTTTCATGCCGGCTACTAACACTAAAAAGCCAAGACCTGCCAAAGCTACACCAATCGCAAACTTGACCGGTGTCGAGGGATTGCACTGACGTTTGGCTAGCCATATCCACAGCCAGGCCATGAGGGGAGCAAACAGGAAGATAAAGCCAGCATTAAGCGACTGAAATACAGGGCCTGGCACTGACCAACCCATCATCTCGCGATCGACCAGCCGGGCTGTAAAGAGATTTAAAGAAGACCCTGCTTGCTCAAAGAGCGCCCAGAAAGGAATCTGTGCTAACACAAAATAGAGCGCCGCCAGCATCCGCGAGCGCTCGTCACCCCTCAACTGGGTGTAGGCGAAGATAATCATACCTACAAACATGAAAATACCCAGCGGCCCAAGTATGCCGCCAACAAGATCTTCATTCTTCACCAGGATCATAGAAACCGCAATAATCAGAACGCCCACCAAGTAGCACATAGCCTCTACATTGATAAACAAAAACACCTTCTCTTTAAGTTTCTCAACCGAGGGTGGCTCTCCCTTCCCCTCTAACCAACTCTGACAAGATAGAAAGATAAGCAGGCCAAATAGCATACCAATACCAGCCAGACCAAAACCATATTTCCAGCCATGCACTATGCCCAAATAGCCGCAAAAAATAGATGCTAAGAATGCACCCATATTTATGCCCATATAGAAAATGGTAAACCCAGAGTCACGACGGGTATCGCCAAATCCATAGAGTGAGCCAACAATGGTTGAGATGTTGGCTTTTAAAAAACCAACACCAGCAATTAATAACGCCAAAGATAGGTAGAGGATATTTAGATAGCCCTCTTCGGTCTGCACCTGCATGGTAAACTGATCAAGGGGGATACTTGCGGGCAAACCTACAGCCTGAGGATCAATGATATTCATCGTGGTTTCAGTAAAACTGACGTAGGAGATCCCCTGATCAGTGATAATTTGCTGACGCGCATCACCGCCCCGAGCATCTAGTTGAATCTCATATTGATTGTCATCGTGAATCAATAATTGTTTGGAGCCCTCTCCCTCAAAGCTCATACCAAAGTGACCAAGAGTGAGCAGAATAGCGCCAAAGGTGACAGCCTTACGCGCTCCAAGATAGCGATCCGCAAGAGAGCCGCCGACAATCGTCATCACATAAACCAGGGCGGTATAGGCGCCATAGATGAGACTAGATTTTTCATCGGAAAACAAAAAGTGTTGGGTTAAATAGACAATTAATAGACCTCGCATGCCGTAGTAGGAAAATCGCTCCCACATCTCGGTGAGGAAAAGGATAACCAGTCCCCTTGGATGACCCAAAATAGTTTTTTCATTTTTAATTGCAGCATCCGACATAGGAACTTTTCCTTATACTAATTTTTACAGTTATTATTTAAGGGGCCTCATTTTGCTTGATTATAGACAGTGCGAGGGCACATGACAGCTAAGTTTTAAAGTAATCAACTACGAGCTCAGCAAACAGCGAGGCAGTGTTGATGTGCAGGTGGAAAGCACCCCATAATACAAGCCATAATTATACTGCGATCGTCAAATGGCAACAGGTTGGAAGGCGGTCATGGGAAACCTACTGTAAAATTTATTTTTACTTTATTTATTAGATGGTTATATATTATATATAATGTTTTTGTTTAACTATAAAGTGGTAATGATCGAAGGCTAATGGCACCAGTATCCAACTGAGCTT
This sequence comes from SAR92 clade bacterium H921, assembly GCA_025153755.1. Taxonomy (GTDB): domain Bacteria; phylum Pseudomonadota; class Gammaproteobacteria; order Pseudomonadales; family Porticoccaceae; genus HTCC2207. Next base: position 103,763 of record JAOALD010000003.1, on the reverse strand, counting down.
TAAGGATTTTTTGTGCTACTCAACGCCCCGTTACAGCGGCGTATTAAATTGACCCAGATTGGTATTTAATACCTAGTCCCGATGTTCCACTGTAGCTCATGAAGGGAAAACCGTACCAGAGGTAAAGTTCAGATGACCACCAATACCCATTCGCCACAGACTGATCAAACCCAAGACCTCCAGGAGTTCCGCGTTGAAGTATCTGCCTGGCTAGAACATAACCGGCCAGACGATCCAGGCTTTTTATTACCGCAAACATTTATGGAGGTCGGATCTGAGAAAGTACTAGAATTTCTCCGCGAATGGCAACACAAAGTCTGGTCTGCAGGCTATCTTGGCATGGCGTGGCCAAAGAAATACGGGGGGCAAGGAATGGCGCCCAAATATCAAAGTATCGTGGATCAAGAGATGAAACGTCTGCGGGTCCCCATCTGTTTCAATGTTATTGGCCTTGGTTGGGCGGGCCCACTGATCTTAGATATCGGCAGCGACTTTGAGAAAGATAAGTACCTCAAAGGCATTCTTAATGCGGAGGATGTCTGGTGCCAAGGTTTTTCCGAGCCCAATCATGGGTCAGACCTCGGCGGCATCCAAACAAGTGCGCGCCGGGAAGGCGGTGACTATCTGATCAACGGTAGTAAAATATGGACCACCATGGGCAACTACGCCAAATACATGATTCTTCTCGCTCGCACTGATGCCAAAGTTGACCGCCGATACAATGGTCTATCTTTTTTCTTGGCGCCCATGCAAACGGAGGGTGTGACCACCACGCCAATTAAAAAGCTCACCGGAGAGTATGGTTTTACCGAAACCTTCTTCAACGATGCACGTATTCCAGCGACATCCCTTATGGGAGACGAGGGACAGGGCTGGCGCATTGCGATGAAAACCCTACAATACGAGCGCGGTGCAGAAGCTGGAGCGGCAGGCGGCATTTCTATATTGTCTATCGTTATGAATGACCTACTCAACATGGCACAAGACATCGAGCGAGAGGGTCAACCGCTACTAAAGGATCCTGTAACCCGCGACAATCTTGTGAAGCTTCTAATCGAAGAGAAAGCCCTCTATCTGGCTGAGAAGCGCATCGGTATTCCGGCTCTGTGTGCCGACTACCCAAACTCACTGCCACTGTCAGGTAAGCTCCGAGGTACGGAATTTTTCCGCCGCATGCGTCAGTATGCTCTCACGCTACAGGGGGGACAAAGCGCGCTCTATGTCGGCGACAAAGACGCTATCGATAGTGGTTTTTGGCAGCGCGCCTATATGAATAACTTCTCTACCACCATCGGCGGCGGTACTAGCCAGGTGCAGGCCAATATTATCGGCGAGCATGTGCTCGGCCTACCAAAGGATTAGGCAGAGAATTTACCTATGCAAAATACCAGAACAGCCAATATGGCCCTGACCTTTAGTGATGAGCAAGCCATGATCCTCGATAGTGCAAAAAGCTTTTGCCGCGACAGATCAGATATCTCTACGGTGCGCAGTTTGCTGAACTCTAAAACCGGCTTCAGTAGCGAAACCTGGTCCGACTTGGTCTCCCTAGGCTGGACCGGCATTGCTATTACAGAGCAGTATGGCGGCTCGGAACTAGGCATTGGTTCAACCGTACCTCTAGTAGAAAGTATGGGGCGTCATCTGCTCAGTACACCATACATTTCCACCATTATTGCATCTCAAGCGCTCCAACGTGGGGGCTCTGAAGCGCAAAAAGCCAACTGGCTGCCTCGAGTGGTCACCGGCAGCATTGGTACACTGGCCCTACTCGACAACGAAGACTGGGGAGCCACCGCGACCAGTTGCACGCTAACTGCAGATTTTGAACTTCAGGGTACCAAGGTTATGGTTAACGATGCCGCTGTAGCAGATTTCTTCGTTGTCTTAGCTGAGCATAATGGCGCAGAGGTACTGGTACTTGTGGAGACCAGCTCCCTGCCAAGTGACAGTCTAAGTGATAAAATCCTGATTGATGAAACCAAACGGGCCTGCAATGTAACTTTCAATGGCGTAAAGCTCAGTGCAGCAGCAATTCTACCCAATAGTGAAGCCGCCCTGCGCGATAGCAGACTCATCGGTGCCTTACTCACCGCAGCAGAGGCCACAGGAAGTAGCGCTGCAGCCTTAGACATAGTGGTTTCCTACCTCACCAGTAGGGTTCAGTTCGGCCGTTTAATTGGCTCCTATCAAGCTTTAAAGCACCCAACCGTTGAGATGCTGATTGCCACGGATTCAGCACGCACTTTAATCTATCATGCCGCCTCAGTTGTAGACGACCAACCACTCAATACAGATGCTGAAATCGCCTGCAGAATGGCTAAAGCACAGGCCACAGATGCACTGCTGTTCACCGGCGATCGCGGCATTCAATTCCATGGTGGTATGGGATTTACCTACGACTGCGATGCGCAGCTATATCTCCGTCGTGGCCTATGGATTCAGCACCAATATGGCGATGCTCAGCATCATCGATTGCATCTTGCCAACCTACTGCTTGATTAAAAGCTGTTGCCACTTAAAAGTATTGATTGCTAAGGATGATTGATGTTAGATAAAAATAAGATGACCACTGCAATCTCAATGATTGTATTGCTGGTAGCAACTAGTGTAATTTTGTCTCACCTTCTGGCAGATGACAGCGACCAAAGGGCTAGTGGACTTGCAGAGCAGGTCTATGAACCCGACCGCGCCACCATTCGTGATACTGACAGGGGTCAGGTGATAGGGTTCTCCGACACTAACAATACGTTTAGTTGGCTCGGAATTCCCTACGCAGCGCCTCCAGTTGGCGAATTACGCTGGCGCGCGCCGCAGTCAGTAGAGCATTGGCCCAAACAATTACCGGCTTTAAAAGCCACTACCGCTTGCTCTCAGCCTTGGTCACCCCTATCCGGTGAGTTAGGTGAACCTGGTGATGTGGTAGGTAGTGAAGACTGCCTGTATTTAAATGTGACAGCCCCGCGACAACCGAACTCAAGTGCCAGCAATACCAAACTTCCGGTTATGCTATGGATACACGGTGGCGCTAATACCACTGGTTCAGCTCGGTTTTACCGAGGCCAAAAAATTGCTGGTGATCAGCAGGTAGTGTTTGTTTCGATTAATTATCGCCTCGGCCCCCTGGGTTGGTTTAGCCATAGTTCATTGCGCAATACAGCCTCCAGCCCAGAGGATGCCTCTGGAAACTATGCTCTGCTTGACATTATTGCGGCGCTGCAGTGGGTGCAGGCCAACATTCATACCTTTGGTGGCAACGCTGCTAATGTCACGGTCTTTGGTGAGTCCGCAGGCGGCCGAAATATTTTCGCCCTGCTCGCATCACCACTTGCCAAAGGACTATTTCACCGAGCCATTAGTCAGAGCGGGTCAACTAGAACAGAGACCTTGGCCAGAGCCGAAAACTTTGCCGATGAATCACTACCAGGCTGGCCAAATAGCTCTAATGAGCTATTAGCGCAATTACAGATCAATCAAAAGACAGCTAAGGACCGTGACGAGGCAAAAATTGATCTCGGTACAATGACAGAGACAACCGTTGCCGCCCTGTTGCGCTATCAGACACCAGAAATGCTTATCAACGCCAGCATGCAACTTATGGATCACCCAGATATCTTACGTATACCCCAGCTGTTTCGAGATGGGCATGTCCTGCCAAGTGCGCCACTGGCAACGGTGTTCAGCCAAACTGATGGGTACAATGCTGTGCCTGTTATCATGGGTGCCAATCGCGATGAAGAAAAATCATTTATGGCTCGTGACCCCGAATTTACTAGCCTTCAGCTTGGCCTGCGACCCTCGATTAGAGATAGTGAGCGCTATGAGCGTTACGCGGCTTATTATTCATTGCGATGGCACATGTTTGGCGGTAATCAAATTGCGCTCCTGATGAGCACAGCAAACCCTGATACTGATATCTTTAGCTATAGATTCGATTGGGACCAATCGCCATCAAACTGGATAGTAGATCTACCAACATTAGTTGGCGCTGGTCATGGCACTGAAATCAATTTTGTCTTTAAGGACTTTAATGGTGATCTCAGACTACCTTTTGAATACAGCCAAGCTAGCAGACCTGGTCGACTTGCCTTGGCCAAGGCTATGATGGGTTACTGGGGCCAGTTTGCTCATAACGGCTCACCCGGCAGAGGTGTATTTGACGAGCAGCCAGCATGGACTCCATGGCAGGCAGCCGGTGCAAATACGATGATACTAGACAGCCCTGAGGATGGCGGCTGGCGTATGGAACATTATCACCCAACCCCCGAAGATCTCATCAAAAGTATTGAAGATGATAGTCGGATAGGCAATCAGAAGGAGCGTTGCAGGCTTTTTGTTGAGAGCTTTTTGATCTCTCAGCACAGTAGTGACTTTTGGGATGCCGAACGCTATAAAAATCTTGCCGGAGGTGGCTGCGCCGACTACGACCCCTATCAATTTGTCGGCTTACCGTAAGGATAATTTCGATCTAGAAATAGCCCTTACCCGTAAGTAAAATAGAATTTTTGAGAGTATAAAAATAATGAAAACCTCATCTACATTAGTCGGTATATTAATATCATTGGTCCTCGGCTTTCTAATCATTCTATCCGGTAGCCAGGGTAGCATCGGTTATCAAGACGTGGCTCTATTCGCTCTATGCGGGTCAATCGGGTTTGCTCTACACTGGTTAGTGTTTATACCCTCCTATGCGTTTCAAACAGAACACTACTTTGATTTGACTGGATCAATTTCCTACATAGTAACTGTCGCCACAGCCATGTACCTAAATCCACAACTGGATATTAGAGATATAATTATTTGCGCCATGATTGTTATCTGGGCGCTGCGTCTAGGGTCTTTTCTTTTTGGAAGAATTAAAAAAGACGGCAAGGATAAACGCTTCACTGTAATGAAAACCAAATTCACCTGGTTTTTGATGACATGGACCTTGGGGGGGCTGTGGGTACTGGTCACAATGGCAGCAGGTCTGGCCGCAATTACCTCCAACACTTCGGCGCCTCTTGGTGGCATAGCCTACCTCGGGATTTTCCTATGGGTGGCGGGAATGGCCATAGAGGTTGTAGCGGACACTCAAAAATCGCAATTTAGAAAAGATCCAGCGAATCGAGATCGCTTTATTACCAGCGGCATTTGGGCATGGTCTAGACATCCCAATTATTTTGGTGAGATAACATTGTGGCTGGGTCTCTCACTGGTTGCCGTGCCTGTACTTTCAGGCTGGCAGTTGGTCACTATGATTTCGCCCATTTTCGTGTACCTACTTTTGACCAAAGTTAGTGGTATACCCATGCTAGAAGACATGGCACGAAAGAAATGGGGAACTGACCCCGCGTTTATCGCCTACACCGAAGCGACGCCGGCGTTGATGTTGCGAAAACCGCGTAGCTAACAAGCAAGCGTCCACATTGCAGCTTATCCGTGGCGTTTAAAAAACGCCTCAATCTCGTCAAAGGCCTGTTCGGCCTCAGGTAAATCCGGATAAAAGATTGGCCAAACATGGGGTACGTTGTTCCACACCTGTAATGTGGCATCAGTACCCGCGGCGACCGCTTTGTTGACGTAGCGCCGTCCGTCGTCACGGAGAATTTCACATTCGCTACACTGAATAAGGATCGGCGGCAAACCACCTAGATCTGCAAGCAGCGGTGACATCACCGGATTGGAAGCTCCCCGTCCGGACATAAAGCGCCCTCCCAAACTAAACAAGAATTCGGGCAGCCATGAAAAGCGCGCGGCCAGAGGTTTGAGCATCACATCAGAGTCAAGATTAGTTCTAATACTAGGACTGGTAAAACGTCCATCGGTTGTCGGAGAAAACGCCAAGGCAGCATTAGGTGCCGGGCGCTGATTATCTCTTATCCAGTGAAGTAATGACAAAGCGAGATTTCCGCCCGCCGAATCGCCAGCCACAAACACGGCAGTTGGCGCGAAATTGTCTGCGCCTTGGGGTCCATTTCTTAGCATCCAATCATAGCTACTGCGACAGTCCTCAACGCCATCCATACGACTGTTCTCTGGAGTCAGTCTATAGTCTATGGCTAACACTGCACTGTTGGTAATTTCCGACAACTTACTGGTTAGAACGCGATGGCTTTTTGGGCTGCCGGCAAAAAAGGCGCCACCATGAATATATAAAAACCGTCTGCTGCTATCTGTACCGGGCGTGGTGACCCATTCGGCAGATACGCCGCCTGCGTCAACAGGGGTAAAGGTCCCCGCTGTTTTAACGCCAGCAAAAAATTCATCCATTGTTGCACGTAAGGTGAGAATCCGCTCTTTCCACGGCAGTTTTTCATGCTTTCCTGACACATTTCGAAGCCGTGCATTAAGCGCGGCTATAGCCTTGTCTGAGGCCCGTCTAGCTTCATCATCCTTCGGGGTAAATAACTGCCCCGAAGGAAGATCAAATTGGCTGAGAGTATCCCTTGTTAGCAGATAGATGCCGATAGCGGCACCTGCAACCAAAAGAATAACTACAGCCAGCACTATCATGCAGAATAAGCCAGCTGGTTGAACTTCTTCTGATGGAAGTCTCCATCACCAAAGCTCACATTAATCATCATCAGGCGCTTCACATAATGGCCAATATTCAGCTCGTCAGTCATACCAATACCACCGTGGATCTGAATCGCTTCTTCACCGACCAACTTACCAAACCGAGAAACTGTCGCCTTGAGCGCATGTACTGTCTTCAGCAATTCGTGTCGGTTGTCTTCGCCAGCCTGACACAGACCTCGGTAGAGCATAGACTTGGTCTGCTCACAGGCCATAAAAGTGTCGACCATACGGTGTTGCAGTACCTGAAAGGAGCTGATCGGTGTGTCAAATTGCTGGCGTACCTTAGTATACTCAACAGTGGCAGTGTTCAACGTAGCCATAATACCGAGAGCCTCAGCGCTTAACCCCATCAAAATCTGTGGCATTACCTGATCAATTAGATTCATGGCCTCGCCAGCGGCATTTAGCAGCTTATCCTCGGAGACTACAACGTCTTTGAAGGTCACGGTAGCCGCACTTTGGCCATCCATCATCTTATAGCTTTTCACTTCAACTCCAGGAGCGTCAGCATCGACCATAAACAGACTCACACCCTCTCGATCGAACTGCTCGCCATTAGTGCGGGCGGTGACAATAAATTTATTTGCCGTACCGCCATTGGCTACTACAGTTTTTTCGCCATTTATTTTATAGCCTCCATCACAGGCTGTTGCAGTAGTCGCAACATCAGCAATTTCATAGCGAGACTGAGCTTCTGTTGAAGCAAATGAACCCATGCAGCTTCCATCGATGATACTGGGGATAACCTCAGCTTTTAGCGACTCATTGTCAGAGGCCGCCAACAGGCCGCCAAATACTACGACGGTAGAGGCATAGGGCTCGACCACTATGCCTTTACCCATCTCTTCCATCACTGCGGCGATATCTTCGACACTGCCGCCAAAGCCACCATATTCCTCAGCAAAAGGTACTGACAGCCAACCTAGCTCAGCGAACATAGACCAGAATTCGCGGCTAATACCCTCTTCTGAGGCAACTATTTTAGTCCTGGTATCAAAATCATACTCATCCCGAACAAAGCGCGAGACGCTATCTTTGATCATGGTTTGTTCTTCGGTAAAATCAAAATTCATCTGTGACAACTCCTAAAATCTTTTAAAGGCTCAACCCATTGAGAGCCTTAGTTATAGTCCCAAAACAGCTTTAGCAATAACGTTGCGCTGCACTTCATTTGAGCCACCGTAAATAGTTGCAGCGCGGCCATACATATATTTTCCACGAGCTTCAAATGCATAATCATGCCCCAACTGTTGAGCATCGACATCGCCTGGCAGTGCGCCGCCATAATATGCAGCTAGCTGTAACTGTAATTCTTGAATGGCTTGGGTGATTTCAGTGCCTTTAATTTTGAGTAACGAAGATTCTGGGCCCGGCATACCACCGGCAGCCATAGAAGCAAAAACACGTAGCTCGGTATATTCCAGCGCCATCAACTCCATTTCGATATCTGATAGTCGCATCTGGAAAACAGGGTCATCAATCATGCTCTTACCCCCATTAACTTCAACCGAAGCTCGCTGTTTCAAGGCGTCTAGCATACGCGTCGAGTCTGCCACCTCAGCCATACCTGTGCGTTCATGTGCCAGCAGAGCCTTGGCATAGGTCCAGCCTTTGTCCTGCTCGCCAATTAGATTTTCAGTGGGCACTAAAACATCTTCAAACAGGACTTCATTGAGGCTGTGCTTGCCGTCAATAGAGACAATTGGCTTGACTGTTATACCCGGAGTTTTCATATCGATGAGTAAGAAACTGATACCCTGCTGTTTACGCATGCCTTTACTGGTGCGTACCAGACAAAAGATCCAATCGGCATACTGAGCAAAGGTAGTCCAAATCTTACGACCATTAACAATATAGTTGTCACCAGCATAATCGGCGGTCGTGCTCAGAGCTGCGAGGTCAGATCCGGCGCCGGGCTCAGAATAACCCTGACACCACCAGTCTTCACTGCTCAAAATACGAGGCAAAAATCTGGCTTTTTGTTCTTCGTTACCAAAGGTATAAATTACTGGAGCGACCATTTTCAGACCAAAGGGCACCACATCGGGTATACCCGCTAAACCACGCTCTGTCTCATAGATAAATTTTTGCGTAACTGTCCAGTCTGTACCACCATATTCAGTAGGCCAACCCGGAGCAACCCATCCTTTGGCATGCAGTTTTTTCTGCCAACTTATAATGGCAGCTTTGTAATCGCTGGATTCAATACCCGCGACTTCTTTGTATTCACTGGCAAAAAAATCACGAACTTCGTCTCTAAATGCTAGGTCTTCTGCTGAAAATTTAATATCCAATTGCACTCGCTCCTAAAAAAGATTTTATAGCAGGTCGGTGTACCCTGAACCGCTAGTTAACGGTGACACGTTAAATAATGGCAGAATTAGTGTCAATATGCTTTCTTGACCTGATGGTCGAAAGTTAAATTACAGTCACTAATTTACGGTAGTCAGTTTATGCTTTGCGCATAGCCAATAATCTGATTTTACACTTTAAATTCATCCACCCACCTGAGCGCCACATTTAAAATACGAGATGGTACGATGCATAGACCTACCAAATTTAAAGTATCTGCGTACAAATTTGGAGCCCCGATCAACTGAATGTACTTATTTTGAGAATTTTACTGTGCATGGTTTGGCGAATTCGTTCCTGAGTCCTTGCCACCCCTCAGACCTCCAACCGCGGGAGGAGCACAATTCGGCGGTTCAGCGTAGCCAGTAGCTCAACCGTTCATAGGTTAGTTTTAATCATTGTTATCAGCCTATTCTCACTTCTAACCAGATATAACTGGCGCATAACTAATAGATCGCTGAAACGCAGGGCGCTCCTTTAGTCGCTCATAGTAAGCTAGGGTATTAGGCTTAAAGCCACTACTTAATTTAAGCGTCTCGGCAAGATACAGCGCATAGCCCACAGCGATATCAGCAACAGTAAAGCGATCTGCACACAGAAACTCCCTGTCGGCCATAGCCGTCTCTACGGATCTCAAACGGCTGTGAAACCATTTGCCGTAATCTTCGGCAACCTTGGGTAAGCGAGTAGCCTCTGGCTCAAGAATAGTGTATCGAAGCACTAGGGTCTGAGGAAATGTCAATGTCGCATCGCTGCGGTGAAGCCAGTTTAGATAGTTTCCGTAATCCTCCTCATGCAGACTCACAGCTAGGTCGGTGGGACCGTATTTATCAACGAGATACTGACTGATACCAGCTGACTCTGTCATTTCAACCCTGCTGTCAGAATCGTCAGTCTTATCGGTAAAAAATGGGACTGTGCCAATTGGATTTATATCAGTGTATCCCTGATGAGCGAAACGAGGAGGAAATTGCATTAATTCCAATTCGTACTCCAACCCCATTTCTTCTAATGTCCAAAGTGGGCGAATAGACCGCGCCCCAGCGCAATGCCAAAGTTTAAGTGCCATTATGCTTCCTTATTCTGCTCTAAAATTTCAATTAATAGGTCATCCGCCGCTACCTGGTTGCCGGCAATAGCCATGACATGTTCTACTATGCCATCAATCTCTGCAATTATTTCATAATGCATTTTCATAGCCTCAAGCACCACAAGACTTTGACCCGCGATTACCTTATCACCCGGCTTTACCAATACCTCCAATAGCAAACCATGCATAGGGGCGACTACGCGACCACCACCACCAGCCTCACCAACGGCACCATCAAGAATGATCATGTCCTTATACAGGGCACTACTACCGTCAATAGAACAATATAGTTGCCCCGCCTGTGGTGACATAAAAGTCGCAGTCTTATGTATTCCATTCACGCTTAACTTGGCACTATTTCCAATCAAACTAAGTAACTGAATTGTGGCGCTGTGTTCGACTGCGCTATCAGATGCCAAATACGTATCTGGACTTTTGCTCACAGGTGACACAGAGATATCTCTAGTGATTTCATCAAACAAATACCGTTTGCGTGAGACCAGTGCACTAGCGCTGGTCCAGTTTTGCAGGCTGTCACTGATCAATAGACTGTTGGCTTTATGGCGCTGGTATTCCAACGTTAATTCAATCACTGCTGCTACCGCCGCATCCTCAAAACTCGGCATAGATACCCCTAGATCAGCGTCGGTAAATTCTTCTCCAATGAAGGCGGTGGTTGCCGCACCATCAACAAAACTCTGCTTTTCTAAACACTGAATCAAGAAATCTTTATTGTTGGCTGTGCCAAACAGTACAGTCTCTTTAAGGGCTTGCATCAAACGCAGACGCGCCGTTTCTCGATCTGGACCATAGCCAATTATCTTGGCAACCATTGGATCATAAAAAGGCGATATGTCCTGACCAGAGCAGATTCCAGCATCAACACGTACACCGATCCCAGTGGCCGGCTGCCATAGATGGACTGGGCCAGAGGCCGGTAAAAAGTCTTGACTGGGATCCTCTGTATACAGGCGTACTTCTATCGCCGCCCCGTCAAAACTGACATCCTGCTGAACCATACCCAATGGCTCGCCCTGGGCGACCTGAATTTGCAGCGCCACTAGATCAAGCCCAGTAATCAATTCTGTCACCGGGTGCTCTACCTGCAACCTGGTGTTCATTTCCAAAAAGTAAAACTCTCCGCTGGCGTCCAATAGAAACTCCACTGTACCGGCACCGCGATAGTTAACACTTTTGGCGGCATCAATCGCCGACTGCCCCATCTGTTGGCGAAGTTCTGGCGTCATAATCGGACATGGCGCCTCCTCGATCACCTTCTGATGCCGGCGCTGCACTGAGCAGTCACGCTCTCCAAGATGGATGGTATTACCCATGGTATCTGCAAACACCTGAATCTCAACATGGCGAGGCTGGATAATGGCTTTTTCCAAAATTAGTTCACCGGAACCAAACGCACTTTCAGCTTCAGCGCGAGCCAGTTTAATGGCATTGGCTAGATCCCCATACTCTTGCACCAGGCGCATACCGCGACCGCCGCCACCCGCCGCGGCTTTTACCATCAGCGGCAAAGCAATCTTATTGCCTTCAGCTATTAATACTTGGTCACTTTGTTCATGGCCTTCATAACCCGGCACACAGGGCACCCCTGCCGCGATCATACGGCGTTTAGATTCGGCTTTATTACCCATTACTTCAATAGCTTCTCGGGTGGGTCCGATGAAAATCAGTCCAGCTTTCTCGACTGCGTCAGCAAAATCGGCATTTTCGCTGAGAAAACCATACCCCGGGTGTATCGCTTGCGCGCCACTTTTGGCTGCCGCCTCAAGAATATTTGCTGCCAAAAGATAAGATTCGCTAACAGCTCCGGGCCCGATGCGCACAGCATCATCTGCAAGTTGCACATGGGGTGCACCGGCATCGGCATCGGAATAAACGGCTACTGTGCGGTAGCCCAGGCGCTTAGCTGTGCGAATAATACGACTGGCAATCTCACCACGGTTGGCAACTAGCAAGCTATTAAAACGTTTCATCAATAAGGTTCCTATTTTTTAATCCAAGAGGCTGGGCGTTTCTCAACAAATGCCGCAATACCCTCACGACCCTCAGAGCTCAACATGCATTGGGCAAAACCACGGGAGGCGAAATCTAGCGCCTCGCCCCTGGGTCGGCGTAATGTTTCGAATAAAATTCCTTTGGTCACAGCATTGGCCTCTGGGGCACAGGCTTTTATTTGACCAAGTATGATTTCACACTGGGCTTCCAGATCTGCCGCATCTGTCGCTACGGTATGGGCAATACCTAGAGTCAGTGCCTCTTGTCCGTTAAAGCGCGCTCCGGTGAGCATCAGTCGACGCGCCTGAGTCAGGCCTACTCGCTCAGTCACAAATGGAGCAATTTGCGCTGGCGGAATGCCCAGGCTTGTTTCACTTAAGCGGAACTGAGCATCTGCAGTTACCAGAGTCACATCAGCCACACAGGCTAGACCCAAGCCACCGCCGATAGCCGCACCCTCAACTAAGATGATTACTACTTGCGGCTGTTCATTTAACTTGATCAAAAGGTTGCCAAAGCTTCGATTACTTTTGGCCACCTCATCGGCATCCACCATCTGCATGTCTGTTTTAAAGCTTTTAATGTCTCCTCCTGCGCAGAACACGCCACCACTGCCACGCAAAACAATGGTACGAATACTGCGGTCATCGCGGACATTGTCGAGTACCAGATTTAGCTCATCGGTCATTTCCTTCGACAGTGCATTCTTGGTTTCAGGACGGTTCAACCAGATTTTTAAAACACCGCCATCTCGCGCCAATATCAACGAATGGGTGCTTGGTAGTTTATCTTTTGATAGATCAGTCATGATTATTCTCAACCTCTAAACAGAGTTACAAACGGGCTATACCAAAGCTATTGGGGCGCACCGTTCTACCGCGAGCTTCACGTATGGTCTCTAATAGCATACCCAGAGTTTTGCGCATATTGCGGGGGTCAATCATGCCGTCATCCAGCAGATGGCCTGAGGTATAAAAAGCGTCAGATTGTGAGTCAAATATATGAGCTAGACCCTTCTCCTGCGCGGCCAGGGTCTCTTCGTCAGGCTCTACCCCCATGGCTGCCGCTTTGCCTCGAGCGACCATAGACATAGTTTTTGCTGCCTGCTCGCCACCCATTACGCCCATTTTGGCGTTGGGGAAGGTATATAAAAAATCAGGATCATAACCGCGACCACACATACCATAATTACCTGCCCCAAAACTAGCTCCGGTCATGAACGTTATACGTGGAATGTCGATATTGCGAACCGCCTGAATCATCTTAGAGCCATGCTTAATCATACCTGCCTGCTCAGATTTAGTGCCGACGATATAGCCAGTAGTATTTTGAAAGAAAAGCGCGGGAATATTAGCCTGATCCAGTAACTGTAAAAACTGAGTTGCCTTGTTGGCACCTTGGGGGTCAATGGGACCGTTATTGCCGATAATCCCCACGGCCTGACCAAATATCTCTGCTTGGATACAAACGGTAGACACCCCAAATCTAGGTTTGAAGTCTAAAAAATCTGAGCCATCTACCACTCTAGCTACCAACTCACGCATATCATAGGGAGTTCGATAATCCGTAGGAATCACTCCAGCTAGTTCATCCGGATCATAGATTGGCTCATCAAACTCGCGCTTTTTGGGTAACTCACAGTTGTCATTCCACTGCAGGCGCCCCACCACTTCACGGCAGATTTGAATAGCATGCCCATCATTTTCTGCCAGATACTCGGCTAGACCAGAGATAGTGGCGTGCATCTCGGCACCCCCCAAGTCCTCCTCAGTAGCAATCTCCCCCGTAGCGGCCTTAAGCAGCGGTGGCCCTGCTAAAAAGGCCCTGCCAGTGCCTTTAACGGCTATCACATAGTCACTGAGACCCGGCATGTAAGCTCCTCCTGCAGTGGAAGAACCATGTAAAATAGAGATCACCGGAATGCCTTCCTTACTCAGCTTGGCCAGAGAGCCGAACAGGTCGCCGCCCTCAGTGAAATTCTCAACGGTGTAATTCATTAAATCACCACCAGCACTCTCTACCAAATGAATAAAGGGTAACTTTTGTTCGAGAGAGATCTGCTGAGCACGTCGAATGCGGTAACCGCCAGCCAGGGTCAATGAGCCTGCTAGAATTCCACTGTCATCCACTACTACACAGCAGCGCACCCCTGAGATAAAGCCAATACCGGCAATCACAGTGCCTCCAGGAATCGACTTAGCTTCATCTTTAGTGTCCAGCTGGTAGCCGGCTAAATTACTAATCTCTAAAAATGGCATTCCTGGGTCTAATAACCGTGCCAACCTCTCGCGAGGGGTTAACTGGCCCCGCTTGTCAAAACGCGGTTTACGTTTTTCCGAGATGGCGCGACCACGGGCATTAAGCTCATTGAGTTTATCGACTAGTTCAAGCATCTCTCCGCGCTGTTTTAGATAGGTCTCAGAACTGGTATTAATCTTTGAGGCAAATACTGCCATGGTTGTGTCTCCAGATTGATCTTTATAGTTATTTGAGTCGGCGGGCAATAGTAGCGCTAACCGGAATGACCGCATCCAGCATCAACTGACCAAAACCCTTTCCCTGAGCATCGTTACGGATACTTGCCATGCCCCCACCACCTAGGACATCGTGAATTAAAAAATTAATCGAATCAGTTCCGGGCATTAAATAGCGCTCTACATAGTCTCTGCAATTGCCAGTAGCCTCCTCGGGTAGAAAGTGTCCAAAACGGTCGGCCACGGTCTGTTCTGTCAGAGCAGCATAGATGTAGGGTAAATATTCAGTCTGACGAGAAATAATACCTATATTGGCTTTATCGCCTTTATCACCACTGCGGGCCCAGGCTAGCTTTATCAGTGGAACAGAAACAGTGGCATCTACCGGAGAGGCCGGGCTATTTGGCCTTACTAGAGGAGGGTGTCTATGCGGGCTAATGCCAGGGCTATCTGGCACGTCAAAAATAATTCCATCTATCTCAACTTGAATTTTTGCCGTGCCCTTGGGTAGTGCAAAGGAAAATAAACGTACGACCGGCGATGGGCTTGGCCGCGCACCAGCAAAGCCAGACAGACCTGGAGGTGTCGCCAACCCAAGGCCTACAGCCTCTTTAAGCATAATAGCGATACCAGTAGCATCTGGATGTTTAGCGGCAATTTTCATAACCAGCTCTCTACAATCAGTAATCTTGGCATTGTTACCATACTGACTTTCGTTACCAATCAGCTCAACACTGGTCTCACTAAAATCGGCCAGTGCAGACTGCTGCAAGGTGCGACGAGAGGCAGCAAAAATAGCATCGGCAAGCTTCTGAGCCTTGCGTGCCGCATCTACCCCGTAAAATGTCATATTGGTACCACCGCGAAATTCATCGGCGTATGTAGTACAGACCTTATAGGTGTCCGGTGCAGGCAAACCAGTCGCGCCAGTCACACGCACAAGATTCTCCGCCACCTGCTCCAACTTAACATTGGAAAAATCACAGATCACATCGGGAAGCACGTACGCTTGTGGGTCGCCAATTTCGTAGACCATTTGCTCGGCAATAGTGGCACGAGTGATCAGACCGCCAGTTCCCTCTGGCTTAGAGCAGTCAAAACTACCGTCCGTACGCACCTCTGCTATGGGATAACCTATGGTCTCTAAGCTGTGCACCTCTTCCCAATCAGTAAAGTTACCTCCTGTAGCCTGGGGGCCACATTCAATAATATGGCCAGCCAGAGAACCCATAGCTAGCTCATCAACATCATCTCGACCCCAACCAAAGGTATGGATACAGGCTCCCAATGTCACCGCACTATCTACACTGCGGCCGGTGATTACAATATCCGCACCCTCATCGAGAGCTTTAGCTATTGGAAAGGCTCCCAGATAGGCATTAATACTGGCAATTTTGCCTACTGCAGGAAAAGCCGCACCGCTAAACATCTCTGTATAGCCCTGCCCAGCTAAGGTGTCTCGCTGACCCATCAAATCATCGCCCAATACACAGGCAACAGTAAGCTCAAGGCCCATCTCGGCTATTACAGTGCGCAATGCGTTGGCACAGGCCTGAGGGTTCACGCCACCGGCGTTAGATACAATTTTGACGCCCTGACGGGCGATCTCTTTAAGATTCGGTTGCATGGCGGCAGTAACAAAGTCTAACGCATAGCCATATTCGGGGTTTTTAGCCCGTGCCCGAGCCATAATCGACATGGTAATTTCAGCCAAATAGTCATAGGCAATGAAGTCCACATTACCCTCTTTTAGCAACTGCGGGGTAGCACGAGCGGCATCTCCCCAAAAGCCGCTGGCACCAGCTATACGTAAAGTTGTCTCCACCATTTGCTCATTTCTCCTTGAACCGCAATTAATAGCGTTAATACTACCTACTAACTGGTTATGGCTCTTGGGATTCTATGCCAGCAATATATGACACCATGCCAATCTCTTTTACTTCGCACTTAGTGCTTGTGTTTTTGCAGGTGGATGGAGGCAACAATAAAGCATATTGGAGCCCCCACAGCTATAGTGTCCGCAGTCAACAGAGCCTTGGTTAGAGGTTCAAACAGCGAGTAAGCCGAAAACACATCGCTCAGCACTCCAGTCATCAATGCACCTGTGCCCAACCCAAGAAGATTACAGGCCACTAACAGTAAACCGGTCATCACGCCTCGAAGCCTCACTGGGGTTAGATCCTGAACTGTAGAAAACGCTGGGCCATAGAAGGAGCTAACACTGAACATACCAGCCGCCATGCCCACATAGAATAGCGCCGAGGAGGGTGAAACAAAGCGAAAACCAATCAATAGCGGAGTTATACACAGCATCAAGTAGGCTAAAAATCTTACTCTGCCACCGCGAAATCTGGCCTGATACCAGTCACTGAGAATGCCTCCAAGAAAAGTGCCTAGGGTGCCAAAAACAATATAGAACAGCCCGTATGTCGCACTTATTTCGCCTATACCAAAGCCTCTCTCTCGCTCTAGCCAGACAATCGCGAACTGGCCAGCACCTAGGGGTATATGCAGAAAGACCGCTCCCACCATAGTCCAAAGCAGCGCTGGCGTGGACTTAACAACAATAAATACATCAGAGACAATACTTTTCCAGTTTCCTCCTAGCAAACTATCTTGCTGGTCACTCTCAAACCCAACATTTTGGTCCTCCATTGCGCCGCGCTGTGGATCTTTGAGTAGTAAGAGCAGTAACGCCAGCCCTACTCCCAGAGCACCCAGAACAATAAAGCAGTTTCGCCAACCAATCATAGGCCCCAGAATGCCCGCAACAATATAGGCTCCGCCCGCTCCCAGGGGCACGCCAAGATAATAGATGCCAGTCGCCGTTCCTCTTTTGGCCTTTGGAAACATATCAGCAATCATGGAGATCGCTGAGGGCGCCATGGCAGACTCACCAACGCCAATAAACAGTCTTGCAATACCAATTTGAGCAAAGTTTTTGGCCAGGCCAGACACGGCTGTCAACAGACTCCACAATAGGAGGCCAGCTGCAATCAAGCGAGGGCGGTGAACACGATCAGCAAGGGCACCCATGAATAGCCCCATAATGGAATAGAAAAAAACAAATATAGGGCCAGTGAGCATACCAAACTGGGAATCACTCAACTCTAAATCATTAATAATCGCAGTGCCAAAACTGGTAATTAGGGTGCGGTCAACCATATTGAGAATATTCAGCAACAGCAAAAATATCAGGATACCCATTGCCTTGGGTGTTGCCTGCTTTTGTTCAGCGGACTGATACATATAGATCCTTTGTATTATTATTGTCTCTAGAGGAATTTTGAATGTTGGTTTACTGATTAATTTACCACCCAGAAACTCACATACCCTACCCGTAATCCAATTATTTGGCAGCTAGAGCAACAAGCAAAACTAACCTGTGCCTATGTTCAGGAAATTCGCTGAAAGAGCAAAATTATAGAATCGACAGTTAACAACAACTTTAGCTGTTGTCTAGAATACAAGAAAGCTATTTTTCAAACCCTTGCTCTTGGCCGTAAATTTTACCTTGCGTTTGAGTGATAATATTTTTACAGTGTCAATGTCATAATTTACAGTAACTTTGTCAAACAGGATTAAAAATAAAAGGAGGTCAGGTCTATGTCATTAGAATTAGTTACAGCAGGTTTAAAAGAAAAAATTGGTGAAGATTGTGGATTGGGTTCAATCTTAAAATTTGATTTTGGTAGCGATGGTATTCTTGTACTAGATGCTACACAGGTTCCCAATGTGGTTAGCAACGATGAGGCTGACGCAGCTTGCACTATGATTATTAGTATCGAAAACTTTATGGAAATGGCCGAGGGCAAACTCGACGGCACCATGGCGTTTATGAGTGGTAAGTTAAAGATTGAAGGCGATATGGGTGTTGCGATGAAACTGGGACCTATTTTGTCCTAAACCTTATGGCTACCTTCCAATTAAAATACCCTATTGTTTTGCAATGGGGTATTTTTTTATCTCGAGGCTGTGGCACCCTACGCTAATCTTGATGGCGGTAATCCCTCCAATTATTAGGGTTTCGTAGCACGCCTTATTTACGCGCTGGCATAATTCCCATTTGCTTGCAGATAATCCCTAACATAACTTCATCAGCACCACCACCAATCGATGTCAACCGACTATCTCGATAAGCCCGAGACACAGGGTTATCCCACATGTATCCCATGCCACCCCAATACTGTAGGCAGGCATCAGTCACCTCCCGAGAGAGTCGCCCAGTTTTTAACTTTGCCATCGACGCCTTCAATGTAACGTCCTCACCATTAATATAGCCCTCAACCGCGTCATAGGTCAGCGCGCGCAAACATTCAATATCCGTCTGCAACTCTGCCAAACGGAAATGGACTACCTGATTATCGAGAATCGACTTACCAAATGCTTTGCGCTGTTTTGTGTATTCAATGGTGTCATTGATGACAAATTCGAGCATTTTAATATTGCCCGCCGCTGCATAGATGCGCTCCTCTTGAAACTGCTCCATCTGATAGCGAAATCCCGCCCCCTCCTGACCAATCAAATAACGCTGGGGCACCCGCACATCATCAAAGAAAATCTGCGCCGTATCAGACGAACGCATACCCAGTTTATTGAGTTTTTCAGAGAGAGAAATACCCGGCGTGTTCATCGGCACTACAATTAAAGACTTATTGTTGTGCGGGCCATGGTCACTAGTATTAGCTAGCAGGCATATAAAATCTGCCTGAGTGGAATTAGTAATCCACATCTTCGAGCCGTTGATAACATAGTCATCACCATCTTTAACCGCTGTGGTCTTTATCGCCGACACATCAGAACCCGCGTGGGGTTCTGATACAGCGATAGAACAGACCATATCGCCTGCAATAGCGGGCATTAAAAATTCACGGCGCAACTCATCACTACCGTGATTGGCTAGGGCAGGAGTCGCCATATCGGTTTGAACACCTATGGCCATACTGACACCACCACTGCGAATACGACCTAGCTCCTCAGAGAAAACCACCTGGTAGCTATAGTCCAAACCCATGCCGCCAAATTCTTCTGGCTTGGCAATACCCAGCAAACCCAGACTACCCATTTTTTTAAAAATGTCATGGGCTGGAAAGATTCCTTCTTCCTCCCATTGATCTGCATTTGGGTTGATCTCTCTATCGATAAACTGTGCGATCGTTTTACGAATCGCTTCGTGTTGTTCCGTAAGAATCATAGTTATAGTCCATACTGGCGAGCTGCTAGATCTCGCATAATTTCTTCAGAACCACCGCCAATCGCGTTAACACGCACCTCGCGGTAGATTCGCTCAATTCGGCTACCACGCATGTAGCCGATACCACCCAAGATCTGCATTCCCTCTCGGGCGCAGTACTCCATAGTCTGGCTGCATTGCACCTTTAACAAGGCGATATCACCGGCATTTTCACGACCAGTTTGGCACTGCTGGCACACCAGCTGTAAGTAAGCCTGAGTAGCATTAATACGCTGTTTCATTTCAGCAATCTTGTGACGAATTACCTGGTGATCAGCCAGACGTAGCCCGAAGGTTTTGCGCTCCCGAGCCCAGGCTACTGAATCCTCTAAGCAGACACGGGCAAAGGCCTCCATGGCCGCTGACATAGCCAGTCGCTCAGCGTTAAAATTATTCATAATTACCGCAAAGCCCTTGTTCTCTTGACCCAGTAGATTCCCCACCGGCACACGCACATTATCAAAATAAATCGTTGCAGTATCAGAGCACCACCAGCCCTGCTTTTTATCCAGTGCTGTGCGTGAAACACCCTCAGTATCGGCCGGAATCAACAGCGTAGATACACCGCTAGATCCCTCCCCACCTGTGCGCACAGCCGTGGTAAACCAATTGGCCTTCATGCCTCCAGTAATATAGGTTTTAGAACCATTGACCACATAGTGATCCCCCTCCAGACGTGCGCTGGTCTGTAACTGGGCCACATCAGAACCACCACCAGGCTCAGTGATGGCCAGTGAAATACGTTTACTACCAGCCAGTACAGGTGGTGCTACCATCTGTTTGATCTCAGCGCTGCCAAAGTTAACCACTGGCGGTAAACCAATCCCGTGTACCATCAATGAGGCAGTAACACCGCCCACTGCGACTCGCGCCATCTCTTCATTAACTATGATGCTGTGCCAGACATCTATGCCCTCAGTAACACCGCCAAACTCCTCGGGGAAGCCCAGTCCGAGTAGACCAACCTCAGCCGCCTTGGGCCATAATTCATCAGGAAGTGCACCATTCTCATCCCAGTCTTCCGCATAGGGGATAATCTCGCGATCAATAAATCGTCTTAGCTGGGCACGCCATTCATCATGCTCAGGGGTCAACCAACTATTGGCTAATCGGGCACTATCAAAATCAAGAGACATCTGATCACCTACACCTGTAAATATTCGGAAGCTACAATTAGTTAGATAGTAGATTGAGTCAATGACGCTAGCAACTTAATAAGCGCCAATTTATTGGGAAACAATGCCAATTTAAAAGTGTTTATTTACGCCGATACTCGCGCGGAGAAACCCCATGCCAGACTTTAAATGCAGTAGAAAAAGATCCCTGATCCGCATAGCCAAGCAAAAAGGCGATCTCAGTAATACCCAGACGATTATCAGACAAATAGCGCAGGGCAACTTCAGAGCGCACCTCCTGCAAAATATTTAAGAAGCTTGTATCTCGGTCTGAGAGTCGGCGCTGCAATGTGCGCCGAGAGATATTGAGTTTACTCGCCAGCTTATCGATAGTGACCTCACCCTCAGGCAGATACTGCAATATAGATTGCTTTACATTGGACAGTAGTTGGTCAGCTGGATTGTCGCTCTCAAAGAACTCTCGAAATGGGTTGTCTTGGTCTGGCCCTTCTAGATAGTCCTGTTTTAGCATCGCAAACCCGAGGGCTTCACGTTCGAAAAATAGACTACTATAGGCCTGATCAAAAGCTAGAGCACAACCAAAAACATCCTCTAATTTGGTGACATCCTCGGGCTTAGAATAAGTAAGGGTCACCTTCACCAAAGGTACAGGCATCACAGACAGAGAGCTCAAAATACTCGCTGAAGCCGCCAACATATCGTCACTACAAAAACGTTTATGACCTGTTTCAGCTAATAGTGGCTCCCAGCGCAGTTCGACCAGATTACTCTCACGATGCACTGTTATCTGTCCAATATCCCCCCGTAGTCGAAGTGCGCTGGGGATAAGGTTGAGATAGTCGCGAACAGACTGACATACCCGAGATAGATATAATTGTAAGTTAAGGCCCTTAAGAAAGGTGACTCGCCCCACGGTCAAACCAACATCTGGATCATCGGATGCATCAGCCACCAGTTGAAATAAGCGGAAATAGTTATTCACCGGAAAACGGCGATCGGGAATTGCTAATTCAGAAGCATCAAGGCCTGAGCTCAAAAGAAGCATGTCAGTATCCAGACCTAAGCGCTCACTCACCTGTAACAATGTACTAATTGGTGCCGCATAAACGGTCCAATTAGGATCTATAAACTGCGGTGGTTCCAACGTTACTGGCATAGGCAAAGAGTTCGGACTGTGTATGATTGGTCACTGTAACACCAGCGAAGAAACTCATACAGTGCTGCTTGCAATATACATCATGGTATTCAATTTCAGATGACACAGCATTAAATACTGTATATATTAACAGTAGTTAAGAAATGGGTCTTACTCACAACGCAGCCTCAATTTAATGTCCAACAATATAGCTACCGTACTCTCCCGCCAAGACACTTGGCGCGGCCGTAGTCAGCGCCTACCCCGTCGCGCTATCACTACGGGTCATAATAGTTTAGATTTGCTACTGCACGGTGGCTGGCCTATCTCTGCCCTCACCGAACTCATGCCGCAACAATTCGGTATCGGCGAGCTGAGCTTATTGCTGCCGACCCTCAAATATTATGCGGATAATAACCAACTCTGCGTTTGGCTCGACCCACCGTATCAACCCTATGCACCACGCCTAGCCTCGGCGAATATCGCTCTGGATAAGCTGCTAGTGGTACGCAGCAAAAACTATATTGAATGGCTGTGGGCAGCAGAGCAGTCTATTCGCAGTGGCGCCCTATTACTCGCCTGGACCAAACAGCCATCATCCCGTTACGCCGACCTGCGCAAACTTCAACTAGCGGCGGCAGACAGCGGTAATGCTGCATTTTTATTTAGTACTCCCAGCGCATTGTCAGCCCCCTCACCAGCAACAATGCGTTTGGAGCTGAGGAGCCTGAAGGTTAATCAGCTGTTACTAACTGTGCGCAAACAACGTGGCGTAGCCGGTGGTGCACGTCTGGAGCTGTCATTGGGAGAAACCAATACCCAGAGAACCGATCTCGCCCTATTGCCAGCCGACCGACATAGGACCTATCCAATACAACAACTTAATAACTAGATGTTAAAACTCGACAAAAAAAGTGCTCGGTCGGATATTTGGTTGTACCTGCATTTTCCTCTGCTACCGCTGGAAACATTGTTGCCCAAAATACAAGTAGAACAGGCACAAAAACCCATAGCTATAATGAGTTTGCAGAAAAATATTCAGCGAGTACTCTGCTGCAATGCTCAGGCAGAAGCTTGGGGAGTAGAAGCCAACCTTTCTATATCTACGGCTCTAGCTCTGTGTCCAGAGCTAGAGGTATTACCCAGACAAATTGATCAGGAGCAGCAATTGTTGCAACAGCTGGCGTTAGTCGCCTATAGCTTTAGTCCAGTAGTTATTCTCAATGATACGAATGTATGGCTAGAAATCTCCGGTTGCCAACAGTTATTTAAAGGTTACGATCAGCTACTTCAAGAACTTGCAAATAGACTTTGCTCTCAATCTGTTACTGTAGTGAATGGCATAGGCCAAAATCCAACCGCTGCAAAGCTACTCTGCAAATCTGAATTTGAAACCCAACTACCTAATCAAGCAGAGATACGGCACCGTCTGCTCAATACTGAAATAAGGTTCTTAAAGAGCAATCGTAAACAACAGCAAAGTTTTAAGCAGCTTGGCTTAAACACATTAGGTGATTTACTAGCCCTACCTCGCAGTGCTTTAAGTCGTCGTTTTGATTCTGAGTTAATGCTTACCATCGCACAATTAAACAATGAAAAACCTTTTATTGCCCCATACTTTCATCCCGCCAATACCTTTCATGATCTAATTCAAAACCCTCAGGGTATTTTTAATAAAGAGAGTTTGCTGTTCCCAATGAAAATGCTTCTACAGCGCCTATGCCAGTATCTAATGGCACGGCAATGTCATTGTCGTGAAGTTGAATGGTGTTTTGAGCCTTTAATAGGAGGTTCTCAAACAATGCAGATACAACTCTCCAGCAGCCAAAATAACTGGTCAACTCTATTAATGCTGAGTCGATTACAGCTAGAGCGATTAGAACTGCCTCGCAGTATTGAGAAAGTTATTTTGTCTGCTGATCAATTTATTGAAGCGCCTATGGGGACATTTAATCTGGATTTATTCGATAACCAAAAAAATGCACAGCAGTCTCACGAACTGATCGATAGCCTTAATGCAAGGCTTGGCATAAATGCCCTATCGCAACCTATACTCAACCAAGACTATCTACCAGAGCAGGCCAGCACTCTGGTTGCTCCAGGTAAACACAGCAGTACAGTCCCTGGTGAACAAGTAAAAACATCTCAGCCTCTATGGTTATTGTCAGCCCCAGCACCTGTGCAAATGCGCAACCAACAACTGTACTGGCGACAACCACTTTCTATTATCAGCGGGCCCGAGCGTTTATGTGGAAACTGGTGGCAGTCCGAACAACAGCGCGATTACTATATTGCTTCCGATAGTAAAGGCGCACGCTATTGGCTATTTCGAGAGACCAGCAGCCAGCGTTGGTTTGTCCATGGACTGTTTTCTTAGCCAGCCTTGTATTTGAGCATTAAACGTCAAACGTTTCTTTTAGCTTAAACTTTTGCACCTTACCCGCCGGATTTCTAGGTAGCACATCTATGATATGTAACTGACTTGGCAGTTTGTATCTAGCCAACGACTCACCCGCGAAGTCACGCAAATCTTCCAAAGTTAGCTCCATACCTTCTTCGAGTACAGCAATGGCCGTTACCGCTTCGCCCCATTTAGCATCTGGCAAGCCAATTACAGCTACTTCAATGATCGATGGATGACCATAGAGAACACTCTCTACCTCTGCAGGATAAACATTCTCACCACCGGTGATAACCATATCTTTTACTCGATCACAGAGAAACAAAAAGTCCTCATCGTCAAGATAACCAATATCACCACTGTGGAACCAACCCTGGCTATCAATGGCTTCAGCCGTTGCATCTTCACGATTCCAGTAACCCTTCATAACATTAGGGCCTTTAATACAAACCTCACCATGAACACCGGCGGCAACTGGATTATTTTCTTTATCGACAATACGAACCTCGGTAAACATTGGTGCCTTGCCCGCAGAACCCACCTTAACCATAGCCAAATCACTAGCTAAAAGACTGGCAAAAGGAGCCGTCTCGGTTAAGCCATAACCCTGACAGAAATTAATGCCCCGCTCCCCATAGGTTTTAATTAGCGGCACAGGAACGGGCGCACCACCACAAGTCAATGTGGTAATGCTCGACAGATCTGTAGTGGAAAAATTCTCGTGTTGCACCATCATCAAGAACATAGTCGGTGCGCCAAACATGGTAGTAACTCTGTGTTTTTCAATTAATGCCAGCACCTGAGCTGCATCGAAGCTACGCAGTAAGACCACCTCAACACCCTTGGCCAGTGATAGTAACGTAGTTACGTTTAACCCACCGATATGAAACAGCGGCGCACAGGTCAAGGTAGTACCAGAAACACTATCTTCACCAAAACAAACATTAATACTGTTCCAGAATAAATTACCATGAGTCAGCATGGCGCCTTTGGGCAAGCCGGTAGTCCCAGAGGTATACATAATAAACGCAACATCATCGGCATCGACTTTTTCGCTGACCGCAATAGGCTGCGCTGCCGCCATAAGAGGCTCAAGTGCCTCCCAATTATCCGCGTCAGCTTCAGCTGTAATAAACCGTGTACATTGAAGGTTATCCCGCTCTTCGTCGATTGTGGGACGCAACATGTCATCTACCACGATTGCACTAATACCAGCATCATTGGCAATGAACCGTATCTCGGGCCCAGTTAAACGAAAGTTTAAAGGCACAAATACTGCACCCAAACAGCCACAGGCATAGAGCATTTCTAAAAACACAGGATGGTTAAGACCGATATAGCCAACCCGATCACCCGCACAGATACCGCCAGCACGCAACACGGATGCCATACGGCGTATACGATCACCTAGCTCGGCAAAGCTCTGCGTATTACCTTCGAAAGTCAGTGCAGGTTGAGTGGGTGAAATAGCGGCGCGGCGAAGAATAGCTCGGCCTAAGCCAATATCTGCAGACTGTGTGTGCGACATATAAAAACCTCTAAAAATTATTATTGTAATTAGTCGCCGCAACTTACTGCGGCAATAGACTGATCCCGATATCCCAGATAGCCTAAGATGATCTAACTTAATCATAAAAGCTGTTGCAAAAAAAGCTATATGTTCGTCACAGACTTGGCACGCTTTCTGCAACCCTAAATTCATGGGAAATCGCCAAGTCATCAAAATAAAGCCTAGTAAACTATCAGGTCACAAAATGAGCATAAACACTCCTACCCTGGTTTCCATGATGGTGCATCGCCGCACCAAAATGGAGCGTAAAAAGTGATGAGACTCATCTTTACAGATCTCGACGGTAGCCTTTTAGACCATCACAACTACAGTTTTGCTCCAGCAGCCAACTGCCTAGAGCGTCTAGAAAAACAAAGTATTCCTGTTATTCCAATCACCAGCAAAACTCGCACCGAAGTACTTTCATTTAGAGAGACTATTAACAACTCTCATCCATTTATTATTGAAAATGGCGCTGCAATCTGCGTCCCTAGACGATATTTTGACCAAATCCCTAATCGGGCAAATGAGTGTGGAGATTACTGGATAATCAATAATTCAAAACCACGTAGTCATTGGCTGGATATACTCACCAAGGTCGGAAAATCCTTTGCTAATGAGTATCAAACTTTCAGCTCGATCTGCGATGAGCAGGGCATTGGAGGTCTATCTCAACTCACCAAGCTAAGTGAATCACAGGCGGCACTCGCTCAGCAACGCGAATACACTGAGTCAATCCACTGGCTTGGCAACAACAGCCGCAAAGCCGACTTTATTCACCAACTAAATAATGCCGGCGCAAATCTAATTCAGGGTGGGCGCTTCTTAAGCATGGGCGGTGATACACACAAAGGTAGGGCTCTGCTGCAACTACAGGCTCTTTATCAAGCACAATATGGTCAGTGTCAGTCAATCGCGATCGGCGATAGTTTTAACGACATCAGCATGCTAGAGGTGGCAGATTCGGCCCTAGTGATACGCTCACCGAATCATGCCATGCCCGTTTTAAAACGCACCACTAACCTTTACCAATCCAATGCAGTTGGCCCCAATGGCTGGGTTGAGGGTATTAATGCCTGGTTAAAAAATCACTTCTAAATATAAACATCATCAACAGAGAAATCTATGGGCGACTTTCACCAAAACGGCAATATCACCACATTACATAATCTATCACGGCGGCCTCTTGCTGACATGGAGCATGAACTGATTAACTTTTCCCAAACAAGACCATTAGGCCTAATTTTACCATCATTATTTTCTGAGCTTAAAACCGAGGCTATGCCAAAAATAATTAGCCAGCTAAAGCAGGTACCCTATCTCAATCAAATTGTTATTGGCCTAGATCGCGCAGACGAAGATCAGTACCGAGAGGCATTATTATTTTTTGCTGACCTGCCTCAAGAGCACAGAGTACTATGGAATGATGGCCCGCGCCTTAAGGCCCTAGATGCAAAGTTGCAAAAGTTAGATCTGGCACCTAAAGAATTAGGAAAGGGCCGCAATGTTTGGTACTGCATGGGTTATACATTAGCCTCTAACAAAGCCGAGTCCGTGGCGCTTCATGACTGTGACATTACCACCTACAATCGCGAACTGTTAGCTCGTTTAATTTATCCGGTTGCCAATCCTAGATTTAACTATGAATTTTGCAAAGGTTATTACGCCAGAGTAGCCGATGGAAAAATTAATGGCCGCGTATCCAGACTATTGGTCTCACCTCTTTTACGGGCGCTTAAAAAAACAGTCGGCCATACTGATTATTTAAATTATATGGATAGCTATCGCTATCCATTAGCTGGTGAGTTTTCATTTCGCCGTGACGTGCTTAATGATATTCGTATCCCCAGTGACTGGGGATTAGAGATTGGCGTACTGTCTGAGATGTATCGCAACTATGCTAGCAATCGGCTGTGCCAAGTAGACATTGCCGATAACTACGATCACAAACATCAACAGCTGTCTTTAGATAATGATTGCGATGGTTTATCAAAGATGTCTATTGATATTGCCAAGGCGCTGTTTCGCAAACTGGCCACACAGGGCGAGGTTTTTAGCACCGAGGCCTTCCGTTCTTTAAAGGCAACCTACTATCGTCTAGCGCTAGATACTGTCGAGAACTGTCATAACGATGCCATTATGAACGGTCTAACATTAGATATTCATGAAGAAGAAAAAGCCGTAGAAATGTTTGCCGAAAATATTATTAAAGCTGGCGAAATATTTTTTAATGTGCCAATGGAACGACCATTTATCCCCAGCTGGAACCGGGTTGTCAGTGCCATACCAGACATTTTCGACCAGTTACTCGAAGCAGTTGAAGCTGATAATGCGGAATTTTCCCAGAAAGAGTTCGAACATAGTGTCAAATAAATTACAGGTTCAGGTGGAGCGACATCTTGCTGCCATCTATCAGAATGGGGAAATCAGTGAGCTCAAAAATTATGCAGATCAACTAATTGATCTTATAGGACTCACCGACAAAGAGGTGATTGAAAATCGCAATATCAATCATTGGGATCAAAGTGATAGCTTAGTCATTTCCTATGGAGACTCGGTACTTGCCGAGAATGAAAAACCCCTTCACACCCTTAACCGATTTTTAGATAAATATATGCGTAGCTCAATCAGCGGCGTACATATTCTGCCTTTCTACCCGTTCACATCTGATGACGGATTTTCAGTTTTAGATTATTCCAGCGTCAATGAATCTCTTGGTGACTGGAGCCATATCAACACTATTGCCAACAACTATTCGCTAATGGCGGACCTGGTGGTTAATCATTGCTCTGCTCGCAGCCCATGGTTTGAGAACTTTAAACAGGGCCGAAATCCTGGACATAATTTTTTTTATACTGCTCACCCAGAGGATGATCTGAGTGCCGTAGTGCGGCCCCGCACCAATGACCTGTTGCGGGAAGTAGAAACCTCCATCGGTACCCAATATGTCTGGTGCACCTTTAGTCATGATCAGGTTGATCTAAATTTTCGCAATCCAGAAGTATTAAAACAGTTTGTCAGTATTATCAAACAGTATCTAGATAACGGTGTGCGAATCTTTCGTCTCGATGCCATTGCTTTTCTTTGGAAAGAAATTGGTACCAACTGCCTTAATTTGGCCCAGACACATGAGATGGTACGTCTGTTTCGAACGTTGATCGAACAGGCCCAACACGATGCCATTATTATTACCGAAACCAATATCCCCAACCGCGAAAATCTCAGCTACTTTGGTAATGCTGATGAAGCGCATTGTGTCTATAACTTCTCACTTCCGCCCCTACTGGTTAATACGCTAGTTACCGGAAACTGCACCTACCTGAAGCAGTGGATGATGAGTATGCCGCCGGCGCGTAATGGCACCGCCTACTTTAATTTTGTCGCATCGCATGATGGCATTGGCCTGCGACCAGCAGAGGGACTACTTAGCGATACTGAGATAAATATATTGGTGACCACCATGCAGGACTTTGGCGGTCATATATCCTGGCGAGCACTTGATAACGGCGATAGTAAACCCTATGAAATTAATATCTCATTGTTTGATGCCCTACAGGGAACTGTTGGTGGAACCGATGATTTAGGGTTGCAGCGTTTTGTCTGTGCCCATGCCATTATGCTGGCACTTGAAGGTATTCCAGCCATTTACATACACAGCCTAGTGGGCACACGCAATGACCATCAACGCGTTGAAAATAGTGGTCACAACAGAGCAATAAATCGCCATCAGTGGCAGTACGCGCAACTCGAAAAACAACTCGCCGATCAAGACAGCTCCCATTATCAAGTCTATAGTCAGCTAAAGCAGCTACTTAAAATACGCCGACGACAAACTGCCTTCCACCCCAATGCTACCCAATTCACCTTACACCTTGGTGATCAGATATTTGGCTTTTGGCGTCAGAGCCTAGATCGTCAACAGAGTATTTTTTGCATTAGTAATATCAGTGCTCAGGCACAGAGTCTATCTCTGGTCGATATCAATCTTATCGATAATGAGATCTGGCACGATCTAATAACTGGCCAGCCATGCACTTTGCAGTTACAGATAGATATGCAGCCCTATCAAACTCTATGGATTACCAATAGCCTCGCCTAACAAGACTAAACAGCAAAGGCACTATAGAAATTACACCGTATTAGCCATATACTGTGTATATATACAGTATATGTTTACAGGTAGTTGTATAACTTATGGCCTATGCCGAACTTCATTGCGTCAGCAACTTTACATTTTTGCGCGGAGCTTCCCATCCTCAAGAATTAGTCCGTACTGCCAGTGCCTTGGGTTACAGCGCACTTGCAATCACTGACGAATGCTCCTTGGCAGGCGTAGTTAAAGCTCATGTAAGCGCACAAAACTGTGACTTACAGCTAATAATTGGGAGTGAATTTTGCCTTGAAGGCCAGCGCCTAGTCGCCCTAGTCAGTAATCGTAAATCCTATGCTGAATTATCGGCACTAATTACAATAGCCCGCAGGCGCAGTAGTAAAGGCGGATATCAATTAGAATGGTCAGATCTCAACAATAACCTGCCTAACACCTTGTTAATCTGGCTACCCAGCGGTGACTTACAGCCAGACCACGAGGTAGGTGAACGGCTGAGTTGTTGGTTTAAAGAGCGCCTGTGGATTGGTATTGAGCATCTACTCAATGGCAATGAAACCTACCAGTATTATTACTACCGCAACTTAGCTGCTCTATGGCAGCTACCTATGGTCGCCTGTGGTGATGTACATATGCATAGTAAAGAGCGCCGTGCATTACAAGATACCTTAACCGCCATTAATCACAGCTGCTCAGTGATGGAACTGGGAGACCGGCGTTTCCCCAATGCTGAGCGGCGCCTGCGCAGCCTACCCCACCTTGAAAAGCTTTATCCGGCTGCACTCTTAGCCGAAACTATTAGTATTGCTAAGCGCTGCCAATTCAACCTAGAAGAGTTGCGTTATGAATACCCAGACGAAGTAGTACCACAACATTTAACTGCCACAGAACAACTTCGTTATCTAACCGAACAGGGGGCAGAAAAACGCTGGCCCAACGGATTATCCAACGCCGTTCGCCAGCAAATAGACTACGAGCTTAGAGTCATAGGCGAGCTGCAATATGAATGCTATTTTCTAACCGTGCACGATATAGTGGCCTTTGCCCGCCGTCACCATATTCTCTGCCAAGGTCGTGGCTCTGCTGCTAATTCTGTAGTCTGTTACTGCCTATTTATCACCGAAGTGAATCCAGACCAAATCTCATTATTATTTGAACGGTTTATCTCCACCGAACGCAACGAGCCGCCAGATATAGATGTGGACTTTGAGCACGAGCGCCGGGAAGAAGTGATTCAGTATATCTATCAGCGCTATGGCCGTGAACGAGCCGCGCTGGCCGCCACCGTCATCACTTACAGACCACGCAGCGCAATTCGTGATGTGGGTAAAGCCCTGGGCCTAGACCCATTATTTGTAGAACAGTTGAGTCAGTCCTTATCTTGGTGGGACCGCAGTAGTGACCTTCAAGCACAGTTTGAAAAAGCCGGTGCTAGAGGCCATATGGCCGAGCATTTCTATAACCTTCTACAGGAAATTCTCGGTTTTCCCCGCCATCTTTCCCAGCATGTAGGTGGATTTATCATTACTCGCAGCCCTATTAGCACACTGGTGCCCGTTGAAAATGCCAGCATGCCCGAACGCACTGTTATTCAATGGGACAAAGAAGATATAGAAGCTCTAGGTCTACTTAAAATCGATATCCTAGCCTTGGGTATGCTAACCGCTATTCATCGCTGCTTTGATCTTATCCATAGCCATCAAGGTATTGAGCTCAATATGCAGGCCGTCCCCAAAGAAGATAAGGATACCTATAATATGCTCTGCAAAGCCGATAGCGTGGGAGTATTTCAAATCGAATCTCGCGCCCAAATGGCTATGCTACCGAGACTAAAACCCCGCTGTTTTTATGATCTAGTCATTGAAATTGCCATTGTCCGCCCCGGCCCTATTCAAGGCGGCATGGTGCACCCCTACCTAAAACGCCGTCAGGGTTTAGAGCAGGTCAGTTACCCTCATCCAGAAATTAAAACTGTCCTAGAACGCACCCTAGGTATTCCTGTATTTCAAGAGCAAGTAATTAGACTCGCCATGGTCGCCGCAGGCTTTAGCGGCGGTGAAGCTGATCAACTGCGCCGCGCCATGGCTAGCTGGGGCAAAAATTCTGAACGTAATAATGAGCTACTGGGTTTCAAACAAAAACTGATTAACGGTATGTTAGCTCGAGGCTATGACCTAGATTTTGCTGAGAGATTATTTCGTCAAATACAGGGCTTTGGCGTTTACGGCTTTCCCGAGTCTCACTCTGCCAGCTTCGCTCTGTTGGCCTACGTGTCCGCCTGGCTAAAATGTCATTACCCCGCCGCCTTCTACTGCGCCCTTTTAAATAGTCAGCCTATGGGTTTTTATTCTGCCTCACAGTTAGTGCAAGATGCCCAGCGTCATAAGATAAAGATTAGGCCCATTGATGTACTTTACAGCGGCTGGGACCATTCTCTAGAAGATAGTACTACAGCTCCAACTCTGCGGCTCGGCTTGCGTTTAATCAAGGGTTTAGCCTTTAGTGCGGCACAAAAAATACTTAATAGTGATCGCCAATTCAGTACCATTTCCCAGCTGACTCGCAGCACTAACCTATCTCGTGCAGAACTCAGCCTACTAAGTAGCTCCGGAGCCCTTAAGTCATTAACAGAAAATCGTCGTCAGGCCCATTGGCAGGCACTGGTCATTGATAACAGCGCCACACTTTTGCAGCAAGCACAGAACACAGCTGATCTAGGGCCAACCAACCTACAAGCCCCAAGTGAAATTGAAAATCTCTATGCCGATTACAATCATATAGGACTATCTCTAGGCCGCCATCCGATGGAGTTACTTAGAGAGCGGTTCCCTATTTTTCGGCAGTGCAAGCGTCAAGCAGACTTAGCCACATTGGGTCATCGACGCTTTGTGCGCATTGCTGGTTTAGTAACCGGCAAGCAGCGTCCGGGCACAGCTTCTGGCGTGGTATTTTTAACCCTAGAAGACGAGACGGGCAACAGCAATATAGTGGTCTGGCAAAACGTGCAGAAAAATTGTCGACAGGCGTTATTAAAATCGCAACTGTTAATGGTAAAAGGTGTAGTAGAAACAGATGGATCCGTGGTTCACGTGATCGCACAGGAGTTGACGGATTGTTCTGAGTTGCTGGCACGCATCGACGGGGAGAAAGATAATGACATAGCGATTAAGTCACGTAATCTTAGGTAGTAGTTTAAGCGTGACAGCATATACAATTTATTTAGACTCTGGAGTCAGTAAGATTTCTAATAATTTTCTAAAACTGTAGTACGATTAAAACATCAATTAAAACATTGAGAATCAGCTTTACCAATCCGATGGTAGCAGCTACAAGAATTATAAAAAGGTAATTCTAATGAAAGATTTTTCCAATAAGATTGCAGTTATCACAGGTGCCGGCTCAGGCATGGGGCGCTACCTGGCAGTACTTCTAGCCCAAGCTGGTGCCAATATAGCCGCCTGTGAGATCAATAAAACAGCGCTCGCTGAGACCACTGCTATGCTCGCAGACTATCCAGTCAAAGTCTCTAGCCATATTCTGGACGTTGCTGATAAGGCTGCGATTGAAGCACTGCCTAAGCAAGTAATCGCCGAACATGGCTGTATTGATATGGTGTTTAATAACGCCGGCGTAACCGTTGATTCGACCTTTGAAGATATGCCTGAGGACGACTGGGACTGGGTGTTTAATATCAACCTACAGGCTGTGATTAATTCTAGCCGTGCTTTTTTGCCGTACCTCAAACAGCGCCCCGAAGCTGCCCTGATAAACACTTCCTCTATATTTGGCATGATCACTCGTGAGCGACAGTCGGTTTATCACACTGCCAAATTTGCAGTCCGAGGTTTTACCGAATGCCTGGCTAAGGAGCTTAAAAGTAGCTCAGTGCAGGTACACTGCGTACATCCGGGTCATATTGGCACTAACATAATCACCAATGGACGGATAAATAAAAGCGAAGAGTCCACAAACTCAATGGAACGGCTTGTAATGAAAGTCTTGGGGCTGGGAAACTCTCAGGAAGAACTGGCTGCGTTCTTCCGCAATAATGGCATGCATGCCAGTCGCGCCTCTCAAATTATTCTTGATGGCGTGCGCAAAAAACGTAGCCGTATTATGGTTGGTACGGATGCCAAACTAATGGATCTAGCCCAGCGCCTGACCCCCATGCACTACGAAAAAATATTTCCTCTATTTACTCTAACCCTTACATTACTGCGCAATAAGAAACCCATTAAAGGTATCCCTAGCGAAGCTAAAATAACTACAAGGCTGACAAACTAGTTATGAATACAGAGCACAGAGACGTAATTATTGTAGGTGCAGGCCTCACCGGTATTGGTGCCGCCTGCCACCTCAATACAAAATGCCCAGACCGTAGCTATCTACTGTTAGAATCACGCCAGGCCATAGGTGGCACCTGGGATCTGTTTCGCTACCCAGGCATTCGCAGTGACAGTGACATGCATACTCTAGGGTATAGTTTTAAGCCCTGGGAAAGTAAAAAATCCATTGCCGATGGGCCAGATATATTAAGTTACGTACGCGAGGCCGCTACAGAAAATGCTATCGATCAGCATATCCGTTATGGCCACCGACTGATCAGTGCCAGTTGGTGCTCCAAACAATCATTGTGGACCCTGGAAATTCGACAATCAGATAGCGAAGACCCGGTGCAGATGACCTGTAATTTTCTCTATATGTGTGCCGGCTACTACAACTACGATCAGCCCCATGACCCTCAGTTTCCCGAGGTGGAGTCCTTTAAAGGAACATTAGTACACCCGCAATTTTGGCCAGCAGATCTCGATTATCAGGATAAGCGTGTAGTGATTATTGGCTCTGGCGCAACAGCTATGACATTACTGCCTGCCATGACCGACAAAGCCAAGCAAGTCACCATGCTACAACGTTCACCCACCTATGTGCTTACTAGACCCTCTGAAGACCGGTTTGCCAACGGCCTGCGCAAAATACTGCCAGCGGCCTGGGCCTATACCATTACGCGGATTATAAATACCGTCTCACAGGAAATTCTCTTTAAACAGTCTCAAGCGTTTCCCAAAATCGCTAAACGTTTCTTTATTGGTCAGGTGCGTAGAAAACTCGGCAAAAGCTATGATGTTGACAGGCACTTTACCCCCAAGTATTTTCCCTGGGATCAGCGTCTGTGCCTGGTACCAGATGACGATATGTTTAATGCTATTAACGCAGGTGGTGCCGATGTCGTGACCGACCATATTAAGCGCTTTACCAAAACTGGTATTGAGCTGGAAACTGGTGAACATTTGGATGCTGACATTATAGTAAGTGCTACAGGCTTGAAGTTATTGGTGATGGGTGGCGTTACGTTTACGGTGGATGGCGACAATATCGACTTTTCAAAGAAAACCACCTACAAAGGTCTCATGGTCTCAGACGTGCCCAATATGGTGAGTATCTTCGGCTATATTAATGCGTCCTGGACACTGCGCGCTGATCTGGCAGCCGTATGGGTATGTCGAGCGCTAAATCATATGAGCAATACCCAGACAAACAAGGTGGTACCAAAGGTTCCAGATGCAATAAAAGATTTGCCTACCAAAGACTGGATCACCGATTTTCCCGCCGGCTATATGCAACGCAGTATGCACCTGCAGCCGAGACAGAGAGATCAGGCACCCTGGATAAATAGCCAGAACTTTCGCAAAGAGCGAGTGCTGTTTGGTGAGTCTTTGACATCTGATAAGGCGTTGCATTTTAGTGCTGCAGCCAACCCCTAGATCAATATCTATGGCGTGGGGGATCCTTGAATCTATAAATGTCTTTACTAAGGTCGCTCCTCAACTTAACGTTTACTATGACTCTGAGTTGGGGCCGGTGATGACTAACCATGAATAAAAATAACAGACTCATCAAACCTGGCAGTAGACTGAGCCATCTAGCACGAATAGTCGAACCATCGTACAGGACGATTTGGGACTGTTGCTGCGACCATGGTCTTCTCGGAATGTCCCTACTTCAAAATAGATCCGCAGACCAAGTAATATTTGTCGATGTTCTTGAAGATAATATGAATAACCTGACTAATAGGCTAGGTCAGGATTTTCCCCGAGATAAAAATAACTGGCAAGTACGCTGCGAAGATTTAAAAAACATTATCGTACCTGCCTGTGACTCCCAACTATTTATTATCGCTGGTGTCGGTCCCCATCAAACCATTGAATTTATAAATAGTCTCTGCGCTTCAGCACCTGACATAGCATTTGATCTATTAGTTTGCTCAGTTCATGGTAACTATTCAGTGCGTCAGGCGTTAATTGACGAAGGTTATAAGCTCAAGAATGAGCGAATTATCTTTGAAAATAATCGTTTCTATGAAGCAATTTATGCCTCCAAAAATGCAAGTAAAGTCATTGTAGATACAGGTAGTCAGATGTGGTGTTGGTCAGACCCAGAGCACAAAGATTACTGGCACAGAGTAGTTGCTCATTATCAACAAAAAGCCAAGAAAGACCCATTGCAGTTCGAGCCAATTGTTTCACGCTATGAGGCACTGCGAGACTCAATAGCTTGACTGATGCCTTAGTTAGGTAATCGACTATGATCAATATTCAAGGTTGCGACTAGGCGCTACCTCATTGTCTCCAGGCCCGCTAACTCATCAGCCGTAGAGGCCCTATGGCACTCACTTTCAAGTATTCCCATGGGACCTCTGTGCTGACAGTGCTAAGGATACCATCTGAACATAACCACTCATATAGTCGCACTTGTCATCTGTTTTGATAGGCAGAATTTAAGCACAGTCTGTCCGCGGCTTTATACAATAGTTGCAAACACTAATGCAAAATAGATAAGAAAATATGGGCTCTGCCAGCAGAGATATTTTGATGAGGCATGTGCATAGCCGCGATTACCACATACCAAGGTTAATTCCTAAATGGCGGTCACCTCTTCTATGAACCACTTTAACTTTCCTCTTGCGCCGTCCACTGAAGCAGAAAATAGTCTGCGCGCTGAGGTCAGAGAGTTCCTCCAAGACGAAATTAAAACTGGGGGTTTCACACCCGGCGCTGACTGTTGGATGAGTGAGTCATGTCCAGAATTTAGCGCTAAATTAGGGGCCCGAGGCTGGCTTGGAATGGTCTGGCCAAAAAAATATGGCGGCCATGAACGATCGCCCTTAGAACGTCTCGTTGTCACTGAAGAACTGTTAGCCGCCGGTGCCCCTGTCGCCGCCCATTGGATTGCTGATCGACAGACAGGAACTCAGATTCTACGTTTTGGATCTGAGCAACAGCGCCAGTCAATACTACCCCGTATGGCCGCGGGAACCTGCTTTGCAGCAATCGGCATGAGTGAACCCCAAGCAGGCTCAGACCTAGCTGCGGTACAAACCAAAGCGGACAAAATACCTACTGGCTGGCGATTGAGCGGCCGCAAAATATGGTCTACCGGGGCACACCGGTCTGACTACATGATTGTGCTTGCGCGGACCTCACCAGCAGATGGTCGCAACAGGCAGGTGGGACTATCTCAATTTCTGGTGCCCTTGCAGGCTCAGGGCGTAGAGATTTCTGGTATTAAAGATATAGCAGGTAACGTGCACTTTAACGAAACACTATTCGATGGAGTTGAGCTAGAAGCAGACGCGCTGCTGGGACTAGAGGGCAACGGCTGGGCTCAATGTATGGGAGAGCTAGTTCTGGAACGTTCGGGGCCTGAACGTTTTCTATCTAATTTTGTCCTGCTCGATCGGGCACTAATCAGCCTCAGGGGACAGTTAGATAAACATGGCGCCGCTATTCTTGGAGAGCTGATTACCACATTAAACGCCTTGCGACTTATGTCACGGAGTATTGCGAGGCAATTGGAAAATGGACTGTCTCCAGATACAGAGGCGGCACTGGTCAAACTAATCGGAAACAGCTTTGAGCAAGATGTTGTGACCAGAGTTCGGCAATTACTGAGCACCATACCGCGAGACCAGTGGCCAGATGAATTAGCACCTATGCTAGATCAATCGATTTTTAGGTTGCCCCCCGGAACGTTGCGCGGTGGAACCTCTGAAATTTTACGCGGCATGATAGCTCGCCAACTAGGTATGCGTTAATGGAAAAGCTTATTGAAGATACTGCCGCGCGCATATTCATGGAGCAGACAGAGGATGCCAACAAGTTATGGGCAGCTCTAGAGGAAAGCGGTTTTACTCGAGCCTGGGTACCAGAATCTCTCGACGGCTTTGGCCTGCCCCTAGAGGACGGATTTGAGCTGATTCGCATGTCCGCAAAAGCCCTCACTGCTGTACCTTTTGCCGAGACTCTTCTGGCTAACTATTTTCTGGCCACTGTAGATCAGCATCTGCCCGGGGCAAAGTTTACTCTTTGCACAACCACAGATAGTCTCGACAATATTCCCTTTGCTGACTCTGCGGACTACCTTTTACGACTAGAACGCGGCACTATCGAAGTATGGCGTTTTAACCTAGTTGACCAGGTCAATGAGCTAAGCGGCAATAGCGCCGGACAAATAATACTAGAGGGCGAATCTCCTGTTATTGCGGCCGCTGCGCCCGACTGGCTCAGTAGCAATGTCTATGAACAAATGGGTGCCCTAGTGCGGAGCGCGCAACTCTGCGGCGCGATGGAGCATATTCTATCAATAACTTTGCAGTACACATCAGCGAGACAGCAGTTCGGTCGCTCATTGGCTAAATTTCAAGCAATACAGCTGATCCTTACCCGCATCGCAGCACAGACGGCCAGCAGCTGTGCAGCGCTACAATATGCTGTTATGACCCCACAGCTATCTCAGGCACCAGATTGGATTGCTATTGCCTGCGCTAAAGCAAAAGCCAGTGCAGCTGCTGGGTTGGTCGTTACGGACGCTATACAGGCACATGGCGCCATCGGTTATACTCAAGAGTATATGCTGTCGAACTATATCCACAGAATTTGGCGATGGCGGGAAGATTTTGGTGGAGAAACCTATTGGCAGATAAAAATTGGCCAACACTATACACAGCCCGACTCAGGTAGCCTGATAGAAGATATTTTTGGACAGACCAATACCAAGTGTTAGCTCAAATTGAAATGACTACCGCGTAGCCGTATCAGGCGTCGTACTCTTGGCAATTCTGCGATTACGATAAACTATGGCATTTTCTGCACGGCCTCCCCAACTCAGCAACTATCATGCTGAGTTGAGTAGCAGCAGGCATGGCAAATAGCGCTTGAGCACCAACAGAGTATTAATTGCCTGTTTAGGGTTATACAAAAACCAGCCTTGACACTAGACTATACTCCAAGGTTCATACTGAGTTCATGGAGTCAAAATCAATGTTAAAAATTGGCGAGCTTGCCGGCCAAGCCAAGGTATCTAGGGATACTCTGCGATTTTATGAGAAGCATGGCCTGATAACACCAGACCATCGCAGCGAAGCAGGGTATCGTCTCTACTCCGATAGCGACATCAAACGCGTTGGCTTTATTCTCAGCGCCAAAGAAGTCGGCTTTACCCTCAGTGAAATACACCAGTTACTGGAGTTAGAAGTTACTAAAGACCAAAAGTCCTGCGAGGATGTAAAACAATTTGTCGATGCAAAAATCACCGTTGTCAATCAGCGCCTCGCCGAGATAAGCCGCATTAAAAAATCTCTACAAACACTCAGTAATGCATGCTGTGGCGGTGATGAACCCGCTACCCACTGCACAATCCTTGAAGCTCTGGGCGACCAAACCAGTCAGGACTAAGCCATGTTACTTATTGAAAACTTTATTGCCCTATTTTTAGAATCAGCCCCCTGGCTAATACTCGGCCTCACCGTGGCAGGCATTATGAAAGTACTGGTGCCCAGCCAACTAATGGCTAAGCATCTGGGGAAATCCGGCCCTATGGCGACCGTCAAAGCCGCCCTGTTTGGCGCACCATTGCCCCTGTGCTCCTGTGGTGTTATACCCGCAGCACTGGGCCTGCGCCGCAGTGGTGCCTCCAAAGCCGCCACCACCTCTTTCCTGATATCTACACCAGAGACAGGTGTGGACAGCGTTTCTATTTCCTACGCCATGCTAGGGCCCTTTATGGCCATTATTCGACCTATTGCGGCGATCACCAGCGCAATTACCGCCGGGATATTAGTCGGCACAGAGAACAGCATTCCGGCCAGTGCCAGCGACCAGCCAGCAGAAACGTGCTGCGCCAGCAAAACCCCGGAACCAGAGCCCTGCTGTAGCAACGAAAAAGCACAGATA
Organism: SAR92 clade bacterium H921; assembly: GCA_025153755.1. Taxonomy (GTDB): domain Bacteria; phylum Pseudomonadota; class Gammaproteobacteria; order Pseudomonadales; family Porticoccaceae; genus HTCC2207. Next base: position 63,482 of record JAOALD010000003.1, on the reverse strand, counting down.
AAGCAAGCCACCACGTTAAACAAACTGGCAGAAGGCCTACGCTTTACCTATATCGATCTGGTAAGAGATATCAGCCTATGGCTGGTAATAGGCCTCGGCTTTGCAGCATTGATCAAGACCTTTATTCCCGCCGAATTCCTGCTGCAATGGGGTGATGGTTTTATGGCCTTTGTAGTAATGGCACTGGTGGGCGTACCTATGTATATCTGCGCCACCGCCTCCACACCTATTGCTGCAGGCCTGCTGTTTTCCGGCGTCTCTCCCGGCGCGACTCTGGTGTTTATGCTAGTGGGGCCAGCAACTAATATAGCCACAATGGGGCTGGTCAAAACCGAACTGGGTAATCGCACTCTAGCTATTTATCTAGCCAGCGTTGTGGGGGTTGGCTTTGCCTTTGGTTATCTAACCAATTATCTGGCGGCATTATGGGGAATGGATTTTTTGGCCCAGGCGCAGCATGTGCACAGCATGGTTAGTCCCACAATAACTTATGGCACCAGTATTCTATTGGCTGGGTTGATGGTTTATGGGTTGATGGGCAAATATCTATCCCACCAACAAGGTTAACGCTTGGTTACCTGCGACTTTGTCTGCTTTTCTATCCATTTAGCGTTAACGTCTGTATGTTTTACTCGCCTATCTTTATCGGTAGCTTGAATTATGGGTTTACTATGCTATTACTATAGAACCTAACGAACACATATTCGCGCACTGACCAAAGGAATGGTGATGACAACATTGCGAAACGCCCTCTTCAGAATCCTGCCGAGAACCACAACATTTCAAGTTATTTCTATAACGCAATGGCTCATCTCAAAAAAGTGCCTCGATAGTAAAGACATGCACTTTAGCCTTGATAGTTTTTGGAAATAAATGAATCCGCTAAAGAATGCCAAGATGCCGCTAATAACCTATTACAGGGGCACCCCGATAATAATATGAGGCTTATAGGCCTCATAATTAGACTGTTTAGTTTCAAGGAGAGATAGTGGCACATCAATTATCCATATCAGAACAACTCGCACATAGCACCGTAAGGATTGAAACGACTACCTCAGCTGGTAGTTGTCAGGGTACAGGTTTCTTTTACCATTTCGCTATAAATGGCGAGAATGGTACCCCAGCCATAGTAACCAACAAACATGTAGTCCAAGGAGCAATCAGTGGTAAGTTTGTTCTTACAGAAAAAGACGAAAATAATTCTCCTGTAATGGGTAAGTACCATGAGCTTAACTTTGATGACTTTGGGCGTCTCTGGACTGCCCACCCTAACCCCGATATTGATCTTTGCGTAATGCCAATTGCTCCGATCTTAAATGAAGCTAATTCTAGAAAGCTGAATTTTTTTTGCATTTATATAAACAAGTCAGATTTGCTCACCTCTGAGGAACTCCATGAGCTAACGGCGATGGAGGATGTAGTCATGGTTGGCTACCCAAACGGAATGTGGGATCAAGCTAACAATATGCCAATTGTCAGAAAAGGCATAACAGCCACTCACCCAAATATTGATTGGAACGGGAACCCTGAGTCTTTAATTGATGCTGCTTGTTTCCCTGGTTCAAGCGGTTCTCCGGTTTTTCTCTTCAATCAGAGTGGTTACTCGTCTAAAACTGGGGTTATGGTCATTGGCAAAAGTAGGGTTAAATTACTCGGGATTTTACGCGCTGGATTTAAATACCCGATAAAAGGTGAAACTGAGGTGGTTCAAGTCCCCATACAGAATATCTCTGTGCCAGTATCACCTTACTTTAATAATTTAGGCATCGTTATAAAGGCATCCCAACTAGAAGCCTTTGAAGCAATTTTTAGGCAAGGTGCAAATGCAACTTAACAAGTCAATCAACGGCCGCCATTGACTGCCCATTATTGAGGTTGATAGCGGCCATAAAACTGTTAACGTAGAATTCGATGCAAAAGGAGACTTTCCTAGTTGATCGGGGAGTAATCAGGGTGGTTTTCTAGCTGCAATGCTTTACGACACAATGGCACCCGCACTAACTGCAGCCCTAAATGACAATCAATTCAACCCAACGCTAGCGCTCAAAACTACTTTTATTGCACCGGCCAAAGTGGGGAAAATATATGGACAAGGCTCTGTTGTTTTTAAAGGTTGTAGTGTTTGTGTAGTAGAAGGAGAGCTTACGCAAGACGGTAAGCTTGTCGCTAGATCAACTGCTACTGCCCTAATCAGGAGGATCTCAAAGTGGTTTTAGACTTGGGGTCCAGTACTAACAAGCGTATGTTGTCGGGCTGGTTTTCCGCTGCGCTCCAAACCAGCTGCAAATACGGACATTAGTCAACACAAGAGAGTTCAGTCTATGGAAGCAAAAGAGATTATAAGTGTGGGAATTACAATTAGTGATTGGCTAATGATACTGGCAGTTATTTCTGGCCCGGTTATAGCAGTCCAAATACAGAAATACATTGATGGAAAATCTGAGACTAGAAATAGAAGGCTAAAGGTCTTTAGCGATTTAATGATTACTAGAAACTCGACCACGGATGTTCAGCATGTGTCTGCTCTCACTATGGTTGGGCTTGAGTTCAATGAGAAAGAGTATGGGAAGGTTGTTAATGCCTGGGAAAACTACCTTGGCCACCTGCGTTCTCCTCCAAATAATGATGACATATATAACGAAGGTTGGAGAGAAACGAGGAGTCATCGGCTAACTGATCTTTTGTTTGAAATGAGCGACTCGTTGGGATTCGGTTTTGATAAAGCACATATTATGAAGACAATCTATAATCCTGTGGCCTTCGAAAGAAGAGAATTTGAAACTGACATTATTCGTCATAAATTAGCAACCGTATTTCTCAAAAATGCATCTATCCCAATTGCTGTAACCAGTGTCCCCTCAGATGATGAGGCGCTAGGTAACAAGAAATAGCTTCTAAATCAATAAAAAAGCACTACGAAGGAATACTTCTATTTCATTAAACTAGAGCCGGAAAATAACTAACAAAGGAACTCAAAATTCAGTAGGTAGCTCTCGATATGGATCTGTAATCCCCCAGTGGACCAAAGGCAGCAAAAGTAGAAAATCTAAATAGTCCCTACGGTCGAGATAACAGGGGCATCGTAAAGCCAGTAAAAAATCCCACACATAAAAAAAGCGGCCCTAAAGCCGCTTCTTTGCATGCCAAGAAAAACCTTACCAACCGGTAATTTCTTTCAGGCCATTACCAATATCAGCCAAACTACGAACCGTCTTAACACCAGCATCTTCAAGCGCCGCAAACTTCTCATCTGCAGTACCCTTACCGCCAGAAACAATCGCACCAGCATGGCCCATGCGCTTGCCTGCAGGTGCGGTAACACCAGCAATATAAGACACAACAGGCTTGGTGACATTGGCTTTGATATAAGCCGCTGCTTCTTCTTCAGCAGTACCGCCAATCTCACCGATCATTACGATGGCTTCAGTGGCTGGGTCTTTTTCAAATAGCGCAAGAATATCAATAAAGCTGGAACCCGGGATGGGGTCGCCACCAATACCTACGCAGGTAGACTGACCAAAACCATAATCTGTAGTCTGCTTAACCGCTTCATAGGTCAACGTACCTGAACGAGATACAATGCCGACTTTGCCGGGCAGATGAATATGACCGGGCATAATACCGATCTTGCATTCGCCTGGGGTGATAACACCTGGGCAGTTTGGTCCAATCAGGCGTACGCCCAATGTGTCACAAACCACTTTGCAGTCGAGCATATCCTGGGTAGGAATGCCTTCTGTAATACAGACGACCAGCTTTAGGCCAGCATTAGCCGCTTCTAATATGGAGTCTTTACAAAATGGTGCTGGTACATAGATAACCGAGGCTTCTGCGCCTGTGGCTTCTACGGCCTCTGCTACTGTATTAAAGACAGGTAGGCCAAGGTGCTCAGTACCGCCCTTACCTGGGGTTACACCGCCAACCATTTTTGTACCATACTCGAGTGCTTGTTCTGAGTGAAAGGTACCCTGTCCGCCAGTAAAACCCTGACAGATAACCTTAGTATCGCTATTGATTAAGATAGACATATTAGTTACCTCCTGCGGCTTTAACGGCTTGTTGTGCGGCATCAGTCAAACTGGTTGCTGCGATAATGGCGAGACCGGATTCGGCCAGCTTTTTAGTACCCAGTTCGGCATTGTTGCCCTCGAGGCGCACTACCACTGGAATTTTAACTCCTACCTCTTCTACTGCACCAATCACACCATCGGCAATCAGATCACAGCGCACGATACCGCCAAAGATATTGATCAGTACGGCCTTAACATTGCTGTCGGAGAGAATAATTTTAAACGCTTCTACCACGCGTTCTTTGGTTGCACCGCCCCCCACATCGAGGAAGTTAGCTGGCGAACCGCCGTGTAGATGAACGATATCCATGGTACCCATGGCCAGACCAGCACCATTGACCATACAGCCAATATTGCCATCTAGGGCAACATAGTTCAGCTCGAAAGAGGCTGCGTGAGCTTCACGGGCATCTTCCTGAGAGGGATCGTGCATTTCCTTGATGGCTGGCTGACGGTACATGGCGTTGCCATCAATTATGACCTTGGCATCTAAGCAGTGCAGATTGCCTTCGTCAGTGATAACCAGTGGGTTAATCTCCAAAAGCTCTAGGTCCTTCTCTTTGAACATTTTGGCCAGACCCATAAAGATCTGTACAAACTGCTTAATCTGAACACCTTTGAGGCCCAGTTTAAACGCCAGATCACGACCCTGATAAGGCTGTGCGCCAGTGAGAGGATCGATAATGGCTTTAAGAATTTTTTCGGGAGTCTCTTCCGCAACTTTCTCGATTTCGACACCGCCTTCGGTGGAGGCCATAAAGATAATACGGCGAGTGGCGCGATCTACAACAGCACCCAGGTATAGCTCTTGGTCAATATCGGTGCAGGTCTCAACCAGAATACGACTGACCGGCTGGCCATTGGCATCTGTCTGGTAGGTTACCAGATTTTTACCCAACCAGTTGTTGGCGAACTCTTCAATTTCAGCTTTGGAACTCACTAGCTTTACACCGCCGGCTTTACCCCGACCTCCAGCGTGAACCTGGGCCTTAACTACCCACTTGTCACCGCCAATAGTATCGGCAGCAGCTGCGGCTTCCTGTGCAGTTTCTGCTGCAATGCCCTTAGACACTGGCAGACCATACTCAGCAAATAGCTGCTTACCCTGATATTCGTGCAGATTCATACTTCTCTTCCCGTTAAATCTTTCGGATGGATAAAATCCCAGAACACCAAGTCGGTGTTCCAGGATGGTTAAAGGTATTTATAAAACGTTATTTACGACGCTTACGATTGGGGATATGAATGGCAGCACCATTCACAGCCAGCGCTGCCTCGTGAACTGTTTCCGACAATGTCGGGTGACCAAATACGGTCATACCTAAATCTTCTGCGCTGGAGCCAAACTCCATCGCAATGGCGACCTGCTGTACTAGATCCGCAGCACTTGGGCCTACAATATGACAACCCAGGATACGGTCAGTATCAGCATGAGCAATAATTTTTACCATGCCCTGCGTATCGTTCGCTGCCATGGCGCGACCGCTGGCAGAGAAGGGGAAAGTGCCTACGTTATAGGGTTCTCCCGCAGCTTTGATCTGCTCTTCGGTCTGACCCACAGAGGCAACCTCGGGGTGGGTATAAATAACGTTGGGTACTATGTCATAGTTCATTTGGGCTTTGTGGCCGGCGATATTCTCGGCAACCATAACGCCCTCTTCTGATCCTTTGTGGGCCAGCATGGGGCCTCGCACCAGATCACCAATAGCATAAACGCCAGGGGCATTGGTAGCACATTGATCATCGACAAACACTGTGCCGCGCTCGTCTAGTTGTACGCCACTGTCATCTGCTAGAAGGCCATCGGTAAATGCGCGTCTGCCAACACAGACAATCAATTTATCGAAGGTTTGCTTGTGCTCGCTGCCATCGGCGGCCTTATAGGTCACCTCGACTTCTTTACCTTTAATTTCAGTGCCCGTAACTCGAGCACCCAGGCGGATATCCAGCCCTTGCTTGGTAAAAATTTTCTTTGATTCTTTGGCAATTCCTTTGTCCATAATTGCCAGAAAGTCTTCCATAGCCTCAAGCAGCACAACTTCAGAACCTAGGCGATTCCATACCGAGCCCAACTCGAGACCAATAACGCCAGCACCAATAACACCAAGACGCTTAGGTACCTCACCAATCTCAAGAGCACCGGTGGAGTCAACAATGAGATCTCCATCGAGCTGAGCAACGGGGATTGCAATAGGCAGCGACCCTGAGGCCAGAATAACGTTATCTGCGTCTATAACCGTTACGGCGCCATCGTTATCGGTCAATTCGACCTTTTTGCCAGCTAACAACTTGCCAGTACCATACAGAGCGGTAACACCATTGGCTTTAAACAGACCAGCGATGCCGCCAGTTAACTGATTAATAATGCTGTTTTTGCGCTTCAGCATGGCGGGGATATCCATAGCCACACCTTTGGTGCTTATACCATGAATGCCGAGTTCTTCTTTCGCTTCATGATATTTAAATGAGCTATCGAGCAGTGCCTTGGAGGGAATGCAGCCAACATTGAGACATGTGCCACCATTGACGCCCTGACCTTCGGTGTTTTTCCACTTCTCAATACAGGCTGTTTTAAGACCCAACTGGGCGGCACGAATAGCTGCTACATAACCAGCAGGACCGCTACCAATAACTACTACATCAAATTTGTCAGACATTTAGATTCCTATTTTTCGATTACTTAAGCGTTAAATTTCAAGTAAAATTTTGGCAGGATCTTCGATTAACTGCTTAATCGTAACCAAGAATTGTACGGCTTCCTTACCATCGATAAGACGGTGATCATAAGACATAGCTAAGTACATCATTGGTCGAATTTCAACCTGCCCATTAACCGCTACCGGACGCTGCTGGATAGTATGCATACCCAAAATAGCTGACTGAGGCGGGTTGATAATAGGTGTTGAGAGCAAAGATCCATAGACACCACCGTTGGTGATAGTAAATGTTCCACCGGTCATTTCGTCGATAGTTAACTTACCATCGCGGGCTTTGCCAGCGTAGGAACTAATGCTGTTTTCCACCGTGGCAATACTCATATTCTCAGCATTGCGTAGCACAGGAACAACTAGGCCTCGGTCAGTAGAAACTGCTACTCCGATGTCCTGGTAACCGTGGTAGACAATATCGGTTCCATCAATAGATGCGTTGACTAGGGGGAAGCGTTTTAGTGCTTCCACTGCGGCCTTTACAAAAAAGCCCATAAAACCCAGACGGGTACCGTTATGGGTCTTAGTAAATTCGTCTTGGTATTGGCGACGCAAGCCCATCAAAGCCGACATATCTACTTCATTAAAAGTAGTCAGTGATGCTGTGGTATGGGTAACATCCAACAGACGCTCCGCAATACGAGTGCGCATACGCGACATGGCCACACGGCGTTCAACTCGCTCTCCAACTTCAAACTCTGCATCGGCAACAGCTGCCACTGCAGGTGCCGCCGCCGGTGCTGTTGCTGGTGGAACAAAGTTAACAACATCTTCCTTTGTGATTCTGCCACCTTTACCCGTACCGGAAACCTGACTCAGATCAATGTCTCGCTCATCGGCGAGTTTTTTTGCCGCTGGATTGACCAGAGACTCAGCCACCTGAATATCAACTTCTTCTTGTTTAGCCGCTGGTGTTGCGGCGCCAGGAGCGGCTGCCGCTCCCTCCTCAATTCGGGCAATAATTTCATTGCTCTCGACTGTTTCGCCTTCGGCTTTGAGGACTTCTGCCAACACACCGTTCGCTGGAGCTACTACTTCCAACACAACTTTGTCAGTTTCAATGTCGACAAGTAGCTCATCGCGGCTCACTGAGTCGCCGACATTTTTATGCCAAGTCGCCAATGTGCCTTCTTGTACTGATTCTGGGTAGGTTGGTGCCTTAATTTCAATGGCCATTTATCTATTCCTGGTTAAATTAAGAGTCGAAGCTGAGAGCTTCATCAATAAATTTTTTCTGCTCTTCTAAATGAACAGACATATATCCCGCCGCTGGGGCCGCTGAACTCTCACGACCGACATAACTAAGATGCAATTGCGGGTGTGTGCGCTGAATAACATTACGCATATGGTGTTGACTACTGTACCAGGCGCCCTGATTCATTGGCTCTTCCTGACACCAGACAATGTCGCTAATATTGGGGTAGGTTTTAAGCACCTCTTCCAGCTCAAGATCTGGGAATGGGTAGAGTTGCTCTAAACGCACTAGGGCAATATCAGTGATGCCTCGCACTTCACGTTCTTCAAGCATATGGTAATAGACCTTACCAGAACACAGGATGACACGCTTAGCGGCGGCAGCCTCCATACCTGGGTCGGCAATCACAGTTTTAAACTCGCCGTTTGCCAACTCTTCTAACGAAGATGTCGCCAGCTTGTGACGCAGAATCCATTTAGGGCTCATTATAATCAGAGGGCGGCGCATGGGGCGAATAGCCTGACGGCGTAGCAGGTGGAAAATTTGCGCCGGACTCGTTGGATTACAGATTTGCATATTGTGCTCAGCACAAAGTTGCAAGAAGCGCTCTAGGCGCGCGGATGAGTGCTCTGGGCCCTGCCCCTCAAAACCATGAGGTAGCATCATGGTGAGACCAGACAGGCGCCCCCACTTATGCTCGCCACTGGCAATAAACTGATCAATCACAACCTGTGCGCCGTTGGCAAAGTCACCAAACTGCGCTTCCCAAATAATTAAACCAGCTGGTGCTGTGGTGGCGTAGCCATATTCAAATGCCAGCACGGCTTCCTCTGAAAGCACTGAATCGTAAATATCAAAGCGCGGTTGATCGTCCGACATATTAGCCAGTGGCAGATAGGCTTCGCCATCTTTCTGATTGAGCACTACTGCATGGCGATGAGAGAAGGTACCGCGCCGCACATCTTGACCAGTGATACGAATCGGGTAACCCTCTTCGAGCAATGTGCCATAGGCAAGTAACTCGGCCATACCCCAGTTTAGCGGCAACGCTCCACCGGCCATCTTGCGGCGATCATCATAAATTTTAGCGACCTGACGCTGTGCCTGAATCCCATCTGGGATAGTCGTAATCTGGGTGGCCACAGTCTGCAAAATCTTAAGATCTAAACCAGTGTTAGCTGGCGTGCGCCAGTCATGGCCGAGGTAAGGTTCCCAATTAACAAATAGGCTAGTATCCGGCTCACGCACAAGGTTGTGCACCACAAAGTCACCGTTATCTAAACTAGCACGATATTCATTGGCCATCTCATTGGCCTGGTCCTGCTCTAAAATACCCTCAGATACCAGCTTCTGTGCATAAAGAGTTCTAGTGGTAGAGTGCTTGCGGATAACATTGTACATCAGAGGCTGAGTGGAGGATGGCTCATCGGTTTCATTGTGACCACGACGGCGGTAGCAGACCAGATCGATCACCACATCTTTGCCAAACTCATAGCGATAATCCATGGCTAGCATCGCGGCAAACATCACGGCATCAGGATTGTCGCCATTTACATGTAGAATCGGCGCCTGCACCATTTTGGCAATATCTGTGCAGTATTCAGTTGAGCGGGCATCATCCTGACGGCTGGTGGTAAATCCAACTTGATTATTGATCACAATATGAATGGTGCCACCGGTTTTATAGGCACGGGTCTGAGACAACTGGAAGGTCTCCATCACCACACCCTGACCAGCAAAGGCGGCATCACCATGCATCAAGATAGGTACCACTTTCTGACCGGTAGGATCATTGCGGCGATCCTGTCGCGCGCGACCTGAACCCACTACTACCGGACATGAAATCTCTAAATGAGAAGGGTTGAAACCCAAAGCCATATGCACTTCGCCGCCTGGGGTCATCACATTGGATGAAAAGCCTTGGTGATACTTTACGTCCCCTGATGTGTTTACTAGGCGCCTGCCTTCAAATTCCTCAAACATCTCGGCCGGATTTTTACCCAGAACATTAACCAATACGTTAAGACGGCCACGATGAGCCATGGCCATAACAATCTCTTTGCCGCCATATTCTCCGGAGCGCCTCACCAGACAGTCCAGCAATGGAATTAGACTCTCGCCACCCTCAAGACCAAAACGCTTGGTGCCCGGATACTTTGAATCCAGGTGTTTTTCTAGGCCCTCAGCTGCAGTGAGACGATTAAGCACATCAATACGCGCCTCATCACCGTAAGTCGGTTTAGAGCGCACGGACTCAAAGCGCTGCGCTAGCCATTGTTTTTCAGCAAAGCTGGTAATGTGCATAAACTCTGGCCCAAGATGGCCACAGTAGGTTTCTTCTAAGGTCTCGACAATCTCACGCAGAGTAGCCTCAGGCTTACCAAAATACAGCGGGCTAGTTTGGAAAGTTGTATCTAAATCGGCATCGGTCAGACCATGGAAATGGAGATGCAGATCTGGGACATCTTCGCGCTGCATAATGCCCAAGGGGTCAAGACTGGCTTTTTGATGACCGCGAAAACGGTAAGAACTGATGAGCTGAACAACTTTAACTTGCTTGCGCTCGTGCTCGAGATGAATGCCACCAGATCCCGGCGCAGGCGTCGGACGCGCCTGTCGGCGACCCAGTAGTTCAAAATGCTGGATTATTGTGTCGTGGGAAATATCCGGAGTAATACTGCCATTTGTTCGAGGTAGGGAGTCGAAAAAGCTGCTCCACTCCTCTGGCACTCCGTTAGGATCATGCAAGTAGGTTTCGTAAAGCCCTTCAATGTATGACGCATTTCCACCAGAAAAGTGGGAGGAGCTGAGAAATTGCTCCATTAAGCCCTCAGGCATCAGTGTTATTCCCCTTTAAATACTGTGTATCAGCCGCATAAATATGGCCGGTATTCTAAACCTCTAATGGCAAAACGGCCAGTAAAAACTGGCCGTATCGAGCTATTTAACCCCTCTCAGGAGGCTATACAACACTTTAGGTAGCGCTTCTGACCAGCATATTGCGAATATGACCAATAGCCTTGGTCGGATTCAGCCCTTTTGGACAGACTTGCACACAATTCATAATGCCATGACAACGGAACACACTGAAAGGATCATCCAGGTTCGCAAGCCTCTCTTCGGTGGCTGTATCTCGGCTGTCAGCCAAAAACCGGTAAGCCTGCAACAAACCAGATGGGCCAATAAATTTTTCTGGGTTCCACCAAAAAGATGGGCAAGCCGTTGAGCAACAGGCGCATAGAATACATTCATAGAGCCCGTCCAATTTAGCCCGCTCTTCTGGAGACTGCAGGCGTTCGATAGCTGGTGCTGGGGAGTTATTAATCATGTACGGCTGAATCTTTTCGTACTGTGCATAGAACTGGCTCATATCAATCACCAGATCACGAATCACGGGCAGGCCCGGCAGTGGACGAATGACTAACTTATTACCCTTGACCGCAGATGATAGCGGAGTGATACAGGCGAGACCGTTTTTACCCGAGATATTCAACCCATCAGAACCACAGACGCCCTCTCGACAGGAGCGACGAAAACTCAGGCTAGGATCTTCGACCTTCAACTTTTCTAACACATCCAAGACCATTACATCTTTGCCTTGAGTATCGACCTGATAGTCTTGCATATAAGGCTCTGAATCAACCTCAGGGTTATAGCGATAAATACTTACATTTAACATATGTCTGTGAGCCCCTATTAATAGGTACGTATTTTAGGTTCGAATGCTTCGCGAGTTTTCAAATTGAAGTTAACTCCGCGCTTGCCGAGGGTCTTGCTGCCTGGGAAGTAAACCGAGTGGCAAAGCCAGTTTTCATCGTCCCGCTCCTGGAAGTCTTCACGGGCATGAGCACCGCGACTTTCAGTACGCCCCTCCGCAGCAATTGCCGTAGCCTCTGCCGTAGCGAAAAGATTTTGCAACTCCAAAGCTTCAATGCGAGCGGTATTGAAGGCGTTGCTCTTATCGTCCAGAGCTACATTCTCAATACGTGGCCGCAGTGCATTAAGTTTCTCAATACCCTGCTTCATAAAATCACCACGACGGAACACACCAAAATAATTCTGCATAATGGTCTGAAGTTCTGCGCGCAATACTGAGGCCTGTTCTCCATCGGAGGAGTTATTGATTCGATTGAGGCCAGTCATAGCGCGCTCAATATCAGCTTCGCTGGCATCTTTAAGATTGATGCCCTCGCGCAACTGCTTCTCGATAAACATGCCAGAGGCACGACCAAAGACCACCAAATCCAGCAGCGAATTACCGCCCAGGCGGTTAGCACCATGCACAGAAACACAGGCTGCTTCACCACAGGCATAAAAGCCCTCGATGACCTGATCATTACCCTCTGCGTCAATGGTCAGAGCCTGGCCATCTACATTGGTCGGAATACCGCCCATCATATAGTGGCAGGTGGGAACCACTGGAATGGGTTCGACCACTGGATCGGCATGAGCAAAGGTTCGTGACAGCTCAAGAATACCCGGTAACTTAGCGTTCAGGGTCTCTTCACCCAGATGATCTAACTTCAGGTACACATGATCCCCATCTGGGCCGCAACCACGACCTTCAAGAATCTCCAACACCATAGAGCGAGCGACCACATCTCGACCCGCCAGATCTTTCGCATTGGGAGCATAACGCTCCATAAAGCGCTCGCCATCTTTATTGATTAGATAACCACCCTCACCGCGACAGCCCTCGGTCACCAGGGTGCCAGCTCCATGAATACCAGTCGGGTGGAACTGCCACATTTCAATATCCTGAACCGGGAAGCCCGCTCGCAATGCCATACCCACACCGTCACCGGTACAGATATGTGCGTTAGTGGTAGACGCGTAGATACGCCCTGCACCACCCGTAGCGAATACAGTCGCCTTAGACTTCACATATACCGTTTCACCGGTTTCGATATCAATCGCAACGACACCAACCACTGCGTTGTCTTCGTTCTTTACAATGTCAACCGCATACCATTCGTTGAGGAACGTGGTCTCACTTTTCAGGTTGCCCTGATAAAGGGTATGTAAGAGCGCGTGACCGGTTCTATCTGCAGCAGCACAGGTTCGGGCCGCTTGGCCACCGTTGCCAAAGTCTTTTGACTGACCACCGAAGGGACGCTGATAGATGCGACCTTCTTCAGTACGAGAAAAGGGAAGACCCATATGCTCTAGCTCAAAAATCGCCTCTGGGCCGGTCTGACACATATACTCAATCGCTTCCTGATCACCAATGTAGTCTGATCCTTTGATCGTGTCATACATATGCCACTGCCACTGATCGTTGGGATCATCGCTGGCAATTGCACAGGTAATACCACCCTGAGCTGACACTGTGTGAGAGCGAGTTGGGAAAACCTTTGTAATTACGGCGGTTTTATAACCAGATTGCGACAACTGCAACGCCGCGCGCATGCCAGAACCGCCACCACCAACGATTACAGCATCAAAACTCATTGTTCTCATATTAGCCATGTACTTAGATTCCCCACAGAATATCGATAGCCCAAATTACGTACAGCATGGTCACCGCGATCATGCCCAACTGAAAGAAGATACGAATAGCAGTGGCCTTTGGCCCAATCAGTCGCTCTGTAATATAGTCAGTTAACACACACCACATGCCAATCCAAGCATGGGCAGCAATCGACACCATAGTCAGCAGGCTAAACATGCGCATCGGCAAGCTGCTGTTGAGGGTTGCCCATTGACTGTAATTAAGATCAGGATTGGCAATGAGATAGCCAACGATAAAAACAAGGTAAGCAGTCATCACGAAAGCCGAGACACGCTGCACTAACCAATCAGAAAGGCCGCTGCGACCCAAGCTGGTTACTGTAGTAATCATAGGAACACCCACGCAGTAATTAGAGCAATAACAACAGCGGCAACCACCACTGCAACCCAGGCGCTGAGCCGGCCAGCTTCGAAACTGTCTTCGCCCACACCGAAATCCATAATCAAGTGACGTATACCGGCAATTGCATGATAAGCCAACGCGGCTAAGCTGCCCCAGATAATCACTTGGCACAGAGGATTGGCCATTACATCACCAAGCGCATTAAAACTTGCTTCTGAGGCTAAACTCGCCTCAAGAATCCACAGCAAAACAGCAACGGCGAGGAACATAATGACACCAGAGGCGCGATGTAAAATAGAAACATAGGATGTTATGGGAAGCTTAATAGTCCCCAGATCAAGATTTACAGGTCTTTTCTTGTCCACGACGGGTAATCCCTTTTAAGGTGATCCGTATCAACGGAAATGGATTTAGCTGATTAATACAATGCAGGGTTTGCCAACGATTGACGTTCGTGGCTACCGGCTGTTTGATGGCGCAGAAGTATAGTTACATCGGCACGCAAATTCAATTGACTAAAACAATTAGGACAAGGCTAACTAATTCGGACTGTCTCTTTTAATAGTGACCAGCGGTTCCCCCCCGGTGATAGCAGTAGCAGGCAGTTGCCATAACTGGCTGCAATTTAGGCTGTCTCTCCATTCGACATATGAATAACGGGTATCCAAAAGCGACTGCCGGCCCCGAGTAGTGCGGTCTGTCCGATCGCAATCTGGGGTATTCGAGTTGACAATTTACACTGAACAACTATCATTGCAGTCGCTTTTTCAGACCCATTCCACTCAAGTTTTCCCCGAGGATCCAGTATGACCGAACGCAAAGCAATTCTGAGTATTGAGGGTGAAGCCCCCATAGAACTTCCAGTTCTCAAAGGAACCCTTGGCCAAGATGTAGTAGATATTGGCTCTTTGGGCAGCCACGGCTTTTTTACCTATGACCCAGGATTTTCCGCCACCGCAGCCTGCCAGTCAGATATAACTTATATCGACGGCGAAAAAGGGGTTTTACTTCACCGCGGCTACCCAATTGAAGAGCTGGCTGAAAAATCAGATTATTTAGAAACTTGCTACCTGCTTCTTGAGGGCTGTCTGCCCAATGCAGAACAAAAAGAAGAGTTCGAAAACACCATCAAATACCACACTATGGTCAATCGCTCGATAGAGCATTTTATCAGTGGCTTTCGCTATGATGCACATCCAATGGCGATGCTTTGCGGCGTTGTTGGCGCCATGTCATCGTTCTACCATGATTCTTTGGACATCACTAACGAAAAGCATCGCAAAATTTCGGCTCATCGATTAATTGCAAAAATGCCAACGATTGCTGCCATGTGCCACAAGCACTTTAGTGGACAGCCGTTTATCTACCCAGACAACAGCCTGTCTTACTCAGAAAACTTTCTGCATATGATGTTCGGCACGCCCTGCGAACCCTACAAAGTAGAGCCCGCAATCGCCAAAGCTATGGACCGAATTTTCCTTCTTCATGCGGACCATGAGCAAAACGCCTCTACATCCACAGTGCGACTGGCTGGATCTTCTGGAGCAAACCCTTTCTCCTGCATTGCAGCGGGTATCGCTGCTCTTTGGGGACCAGCTCATGGTGGTGCTAATGAAGCGGTTCTGGTTATGCTCGAAGAGATTGGCCACGAGGACAATATTGAAGAATTTGTTGCCAAGGCCAAAGATAAAAACGATCCATTCCGCCTGATGGGCTTTGGACACCGGGTCTACAAGAACTATGATCCTAGAGCCACTGTGATGCGTGAGAGCTGCGATGAAGTTCTCGAAGTCCTAGGCCTAGAAAATGATCCACTGTTCCGTTTAGCCAAAAAACTAGAGAAAATTGCCCTGGAAGATGAGTACTTTGTCAGTAAAAAACTCTACCCAAATGTAGATTTCTACTCTGGCATTATTCTCAAAGCGCTGGGAATTCCCGTCGAAATGTTCACAGTAATCTTCGCCACAGGCCGCACAGTTGGTTGGATTTCTCACTGGAATGAGATGATTACCCACCCCTATCGTATTGGACGTCCACGACAGCTATACACTGGCGCAGATGCTCGCGATTACACCCCAGTTAAAGATAGATAGTGCGGTGACAGATAGCAGAGAAAAGGCAGCCTAGGCTGCCTTTTTTTGTATGTGTGGCCGAGAGAACTATCACTTTTAGGCCTGCAAGAGACGAACAACAGCCTCTACAGGGGTCCCGAATGAAAGCGAAACTCACAGTCAGGTGCCTCAACCAACTGCCGTTCACGCTCCGCGAA
This sequence comes from SAR92 clade bacterium H921, assembly GCA_025153755.1. GTDB lineage: Bacteria > Pseudomonadota > Gammaproteobacteria > Pseudomonadales > Porticoccaceae > HTCC2207. Next base: position 47,386 of record JAOALD010000003.1, on the reverse strand, counting down.
CAGGGCAATGCGATCATCAACATCTGCCCCATCTGACGCTTTTTGTGCCAGACCAAGATAGTCCTGATAATGGCGCCCTTCCGATTTGAGTAACGAGGTGTAAAAGGCCGCCAACTCTTCATCTAAGTAGGGTGCCAGACGAGCAAAACGCTCACAGGAGCGGGCCTCGATAAACGCGCCAATCACCAGTACATCTACTAACTTACCCGGATCATCTCGACGCGCCAACTCACGCAAACCGCCGGCATAACGAGATGCACTGACATGAGTATAGGCAACACCACGACGCTTCATCAGGGCAATAACCTGCTCAAAATGACGCATTTCTTCTCGAGCTAGGCGGGACATTTTATTTAACAATTCAAAATTGTCGGTATAGCGATTAATTAAGCTAATAGCTGTACTCGCCGCCTTCTTCTCACAGTTAGCATGATCGATAAGCATAAGAGCAGGATACTCCAGAGCATTTTCAACCCAACGGTCTGGCGTCGCACAGGGCAAGAATGCCTGAATCTCATCTAATACGTCTGCATAAACTGTTCTTAAAGCAACTGCTGTCATAAGGTGTTTCTACAAGTAATTTTTCTCTGCCAATTCTATCATTATTAGAGGGGTAACCCCTAGACCAGAACAGGGATTTCAGTTCGCTCATAACCGACACAGAGCCTTCACAATGGCCTTATCCATCTGGGTAATCTCAGACCCCTTAGGAAGTAACCTCATCCGTTCCACCAGCCATGGAATACTGATAATCAAATCCCATAATTAACCACAGCCATTTTGGGGACACCTCCGTGCGGAGAATCATACATGCTAGTTTTACATAAATGTTATGTATAAATACCCTCTGCCGAAATCCTTTTCGAGCGTAGAGACCTCAGCCATAAAGATACAATTACTGAGCGCCTGAGCCTGTAACTTGACCACCTCAAACCTCTCCAGACACTGGATAAATATTGCCGGCAGGTATAGCCGTTATAATCCATAACTCTGTAAATAAACTACAGATTCGCGTATAGTCTCGACCACGAAAAGATCCGTACCCATGTATTAGATTATCCAAATTATTACAGGAGAAGCACCCCGTGCTAGAAGCCTATCGCGCCCATGTCGCAGAACGAGCATTACAGAATATCCCCGCCAAACCGCTAGACCCAGAATGGACAGCAGGTTTGGTTGAATTATTAAAGAATCCACCAGCCGGTGAAGAAGATTTTCTGCTCGACCTGATCGCCAATCGCGTACCACCCGGTGTTGATGAAGCCGCCTATGTAAAAGCAGGCTTCTTAAGCGCTATCGTTAATGGTGAGGCCAGCTCTCCCCTCATTGATCGCAGCGCCGCAGTGACTCTGCTGGGCAATATGCATGGTGGCTATAACGTAGCTACACTGGTTGCTCTACTTGACGATGCCAGTCTGGCAGGCCAAGCCGCAGAAGAGCTTAAGAGCACCCTGTTAGTATTTGACGCCTTCTTTGATGTTGCCGAAAAAGCAGACTCAGGCAACGCCAATGCCAGCGCTGTGATGCAGTCCTGGGCCGATGCGGAATGGTTCACTAGTAATGATGCCGTTCCCCAGAGCATTAAAGTGGCTGTATTCAAGGCTACGGGCGAAATCAATACGGATGACCTCTCTCCCGCGCAGGATGCATGGTCGCGCCCTGACATCCCTCTACATGCGCGCGCTATGTTTAAAATGACACGAGATGGCATGCACCCTGAAGAGCATGGTGTAACCGGCCCCATGACCCAAATCGACGAACTGAAAGCTCGTGGCCTGCCAGTAGCTTTTATTGGTGACGTGATGGGAACAGGTTCATCTCGTAAGTCAGCTACAAACTCAGTGCTATGGTTTTTTGGGGAAGATATGCCCGGCGTACCCAACAAGCGCAGTGGTGGCATTTGCTTTGGCAGCAAAGTCGCCCCAATCTTCTTCAATACCATGGAAGACGCAGGCGCTCTGGTTTTTGAAGCGCCAGTAGACAATATTAACAACGGTGATGTGATTGAGATTTTCCCATATGAAGGCAAAATTCTTAACGAAGCCGGTGACGTTGTTTCAGAATTTGAACACAAATCTGAGGTGATTCTCGATGAAGTGCAGGCCGATGGCCGTATTAATCTAATTGTAGGTCGTGGCCTCACCCAGCGTGCTCGCGAGCATATGGGCCTTGCCCCATCAGACGTATTCCGTCAGCCAGCCGCACCCATAGAATCCAACGCAGGCTATACCCTCGCCCAGAAAATGGTCGGCAAAGCCTGTGGTGTCAACGGCATCCGCCCTGGCACCTACTGTGAACCCAAAATGACTACCGTTGGTTCGCAGGATACAACTGGCCCTATGACTAGAGACGAATTAAAAGATCTGGCTTGCCTAGGCTTTTCAACGGACTTGGTGATGCAGTCATTCTGTCATACTGCAGCCTATCCAAAGCCTGTGGACATAAGCACTCAGCACAGCCTGCCCGACTTCATCATGAATCGCGGCGGTGTCTCATTGCGCCCTGGTGACGGTATTATTCATAGCTGGCTTAACCGTATGCTGCTGCCAGATACAGTGGGCACAGGTGGTGACTCACACACTAGATTCCCTATGGGTATTTCATTCCCCGGCGGTTCCGGCCTAGTTGCCTTCGCCGCGGCAACCGGTGTTATGCCATTGGATATGCCAGAGTCAGTGCTAGTGCGCTTCAAAGGCAAGATGCAGCCCGGGATCACCCTGCGTGATCTAGTCCATGCTATCCCTTACTACGGCATCAAAGAAGGTTTGTTGACCGTAGAGAAAAAAGGTAAAAAGAACTTCTTCAGCGGCCGGATTCTAGAAATCGAAGGTGAAGGCATTGAGAGCCTCACCGTAGAGCAAGCCTTTGAATTATCTGACGCCTCTGCCGAGCGCTCAGCTGCCGGCTGTACCATTAAGCTGAGCGAAGATTCAGTTGCAGAGTATCTAAAATCAAACGCTACCCTACTCCGTTGGATGATCGCCGAAGGATATGGCGATGTGCGTACCCTAGAGCGCCGCGTGCGCAAAATGGAAGAGTGGCTGGCAGAGCCGACGCTGATGTCAGCAGACACAGATGCAGAATATGCCGCAGTTATTGAAATTGATCTTGCTGATATTAAAGAGCCTATTGTCTGCTGCCCCAATGACCCAGATGATGCCAAACTACTGTCAGAAGTAGCTGGCGATAAGGTAGATGAAATCTTTATCGGCTCCTGTATGACCAACATAGGTCACTTCCGCGCCGCAGGCAAACTTCTCGACGAAGCTGGCTCGGTAGACTCTAGATTCTGGATCTGCCCACCAACCCGTATGGATGCCCATACGCTCATGGAAGAAGGCTACTACAATATCTATGGCAAAGTTGGTGCTCGTACAGAGATGCCAGGCTGCTCACTATGCATGGGTAATCAGGCACGTGTATTAGCTGGAGCGACCGTGTTATCGACCTCTACTCGAAACTTCCCTAATCGTTTGGGCGATGGCGCCAATGTTTATCTAACGAGTGCAGAGCTCGCCTCTGTCGGTGGTATCCTGGGCCGACTGCCAACCCCCGCTGAGTATATGGAATATGCCAGTAAGATCGATTCAATGGCCAGTGAAGTATATAGCTATATGAATTTTGACCAGATCGAATCATTCCAGAAGTCAGCTGAGCAGGGTAAGTTAATAGCCGCAGAACAGATTGTAGAGGTAACTGGAGCCTGAGGGCCCAGTCATTCTCAGGTACAGCAGGCCCAAGGATTGGCTCCAGGCGTCTGGCACAGTATCTGCTCATAAAAAACCCCGCAAAAGCGGGGTTTTTTTATGGGCAGGCTGTATTGAAAATCTATTTATCGATGGATCAAAACTGGTTACTTCACCTCGGGCGCTTTAATAGCAACGGTCTGTCACATATAGGCGTTAGAAGTATCCGTATGGTCTGTCACATCCTTAACACCCTTCAGTTCAGGAATCTTTTCCATAAGTGTTTTTTCAACACCCTCCTTTAGAGTCAAATCTACTGCGGAGCAGCCCTGACAGCCACCGCCAAACTCTAAAATAGCGAAGCCTTCGGACATCTCAGACAGAGACACCACGCCACCATGAGAGGCAAGACCGGGATTAATTTCGTTATACAGCAAGTAATTGACCTTATCTTCAATCGGGCTGTCATCGCTGATATTGGGCAGTCTCGAGTTAGGCGCACGAATGGTTAGCTGGCCACCAAACTTGTCCTCAGCAAAGTCCACTTTTGCCTCATCTAAAAAGGGAATACTGCGTTGCTCGAAGTACGCATTGAACGCATCGTACTCAACAACCATATCTTCTTCGTTATGCTCGCCTGGGCGACTGTAGGCAATACAGGTTTCTGCTTTGGGAGTGCCGGGGTCACTGACAAACATTCGCACGCCAATACCTTCGCAATTTTGCTTTTCCAACAGACCAGCAAGATATACCTGGGCTGAATCCGTAATGGTGACATTGAGCATATTAATTTCCTGGGGCTTAGTCTTGAAAAAGTTTTGACCATTTTACGCCATTGAATTCTACAGGCCAACGCTTAGTTTGTATTAAAGGTCGCTTTTTAGATTTATTTTGGTATCATGCTAGTCCATCAAAATATTTTGATGAAGTAGTCAGGGCAAGCCCCTCAAGGAATTAGGCAAGCATTATGAGTAACAACATCACCCAGATGACCCAGCAACGAATTTTAGTTCTCGATGGCGCCATGGGTACTATGATCCAGCGCCATACACTGGAGGAAAAGCATTTTCGCGGTGAGCGTTTTATCGATTGGCATTCTGACCTCAAAGGTAACAATGATCTTCTCAGCCTGACACAGCCTGATATTATCTGTGACATACACCGTGCCTACCTTGAGGCCGGTGCCGATATTGTCGAGACCAACACTTTTAATTCTACTCGCGTATCTCAGGCTGATTATCAGATGGAAGATATTTCGCGTGAAATTAATATTGTCTCTGCACAGCTGGCTCGAACTGCTGCGGACGAATTCTCTACTCCCGAGCGCCCGCGTTTTGTAGCAGGTGTTTTAGGCCCTACCAGCCGCACGGCATCTCTATCACCGGATGTAAATGATCCCGGTGCGCGCAATGTTACCTTTGACGAGTTAGTAGCAAACTATGTCGAGTCGACCCACGCGCTTATTGAAGGGGGCGTGGATCTGATCATGATCGAAACTATTTTCGATACATTAAATGCGAAAGCCGCTCTATTTGCCGTTCAACTAGTATTTGAAGAGCTTGATCAAGAACTACCCATTATGATCAGCGGCACCATTACCGATGCCAGTGGCCGGACATTATCTGGACAAACTCCGGAGGCATTTTGGAACTCAGTGCGCCACGCCAAACCAGTTAGTATAGGTCTGAACTGCGCTCTGGGGCCGAAAGAGTTGCGCCCTCACCTGCTGGAAATTTCTACAGTGGCTGACACCTTAGTTAGTGCCCACCCCAATGCCGGCCTACCCAATGAATTTGGTGGCTATGATCTAGACCCCAGGAATATGGCCGAGACAGTGGCTGAATTTGCTCGTGCCGGCCTTCTCAATATTGTAGGGGGTTGCTGTGGTACGACACCGGAGCACATTCGTGCGATTGCCGATGCTGTTGCAAACATAGATCCCAGGCAGGTGCCGGTTATTGAACCTGCCTGTCGTCTTTCTGGTTTAGAGCCCTTTACCATTGCCGCTGACTCATTATTTGTGAATGTAGGCGAGCGCTGTAATGTCACAGGCTCTGCAGTTTTTAAGCGCCTGATTCTAGAAGAGAATTATGATGCCGCGCTCACAGTTGCCCGCCAACAGGTGATAAATGGCGCACAAATTATCGATGTGAATATGGATGAAGGCATGCTCGAGTCGCTGCCAGCCATGGTCACTTTTCTCAACCTAATCGCCTCTGAACCGGAGATCTCTCGTGTACCTATAATGGTCGACTCTTCCAAGTGGGAAGTGATCGAAGCTGGGCTCAAGTGTATTCAGGGCAAGTCAATCGTTAACAGCATTAGCCTTAAAGAAGGCGAAACTGAGTTTATTGATAAAGCTAAGCTATGTAAAAAGCACGGTGCCGCTATTGTGGTCATGGCATTCGATGAAGACGGTCAAGCAGATAATCTTGAGCGCCGCCAGCAAATTTGCCAGCGCAGTTATGACATACTGGTTAATGAAATTGGCTTCCCTGCGGAAGATATAATCTTTGACCCCAATGTGTTTGCAGTAGCTACGGGTATTGAAGAGCACAATCGCTACGGTCTTGATTTTATTGAAGCCAGCGGCTGGATTAATAAGAATCTACCCCATGCTCTGATTAGTGGCGGTATCTCTAATGTATCTTTCTCGTTTCGCGGTAACAACCCAGTGCGCGAAGCTATCCACTCAGTATTTCTCTACCATGCTATTCGCGAAGGTCTGAGCATGGGTATTGTAAATGCAGGCCAGTTAGCTGTGTATGACGACCTGCCCGATGAACTGCGTCAGGTGGTTGAAGATGTGGTGCTATTTCGCACCCCTGCTGGTACTGAAAACCTGCTGGCAATTGCCGACAAATATCGTGGCGATGGCTCCACCCAAGCAAAGACCGAGGATCTAACTTGGCGCGAAGGTAATGTGAATCGTCGTCTTGAACATGCCCTAGTCAAAGGCATAACTGAGTTTATTGAAGAGGATACTGAAGAAGCTCGCCAGGGCGCTGAGCGTCCGCTGCATGTGATCGAAGGCGCGCTGATGGATGGCATGAATATAGTCGGTGACCTATTTGGTTCCGGTAAAATGTTTCTGCCTCAAGTGGTGAAATCTGCCCGAGTAATGAAGCAAGCTGTTGCCTATTTACAGCCCTATATTGAAGATGAGAAAGATACCGCCGCCAGTGCTAACGGCAAGATACTTATGGCCACGGTAAAAGGTGATGTGCACGATATTGGCAAAAACATCGTCGCCGTTGTTCTCCAATGTAATAACTACGAGGTCATTGACCTCGGTGTGATGGTACCGGCGCAAAAGATTCTGGATGCTGCCAAGGCTCACAATGTCGATATTATAGGTCTATCTGGCCTAATTACTCCGTCTTTAGATGAGATGGTCACATTGGGTAAAGAGATGCAGCGTCAAGGTTTTAGTGTGCCGCTCATGATTGGTGGAGCTACGACATCTAAGGCCCATACTGCGGTCAAGATTGCCCCCGGTTATGAAAATAATCAGGCGATTTATGTATCCGATGCCTCCCGTGCTGTGGGTGTAGCCAGCAAACTAATCAGCAAAGATAGCCGTGACGAATTTATCGCGGAAATCCAACTGGACTACGATGCAGTCCGGTTGCGTACAGCCAATCGAACTCCGAGGGGTACGCTATTTGCCTACGCTGATGCGGTCAAACAAAAACCTCAGCTTAACTGGAGGGACTATAAACCAGAGACCCCCAAAAAGCTGGGCGTGACTGTACTCGATGATTACCCGCTGGAAGCACTAGTACCCTATATAGATTGGACACCATTTTTTATTACTTGGGACCTGGTTGGCAAGTATCCAAAAATTTTAAATGACGATGTAGTAGGCGAAGCGGCGACTAACCTATTTGCCGATGCCCAGAAACTACTAAACGATATTATTGACAACAAACGCTTAACAGCGCGAGCTGTATTTGGCTTATTTCCTGCAAACACGGTCAACCATGATGATATCGAGGTATACAATCCAGACGGTTCAACTGCGGTAAAACTGCACCAGATACGTCAGCAAATTCAAAAACCTGGAGCCAGTGAGGAACTCGCCTCACTCGCCGACTTTATCGCTCCCAAAGAAACCGAACTAACTGATTACATAGGCGCCTTTGCGGTTACCACAGGTATTGGCGCAGATGAGCTAGCAGCCGAGTACGAGGCCAAACACGATGACTATAATTCTATTATGGTTAAAGCTCTAGCCGATCGTTTAGCCGAGGCATTCGCAGAGCATCTACATCATCGTGTGCGCACAGAATACTGGGGTTACGCCGAAGACGAGGCGCTGGACAATGAAGCTTTGATCAAAGAAAAGTATCGTGGTGTTCGCCCTGCGCCTGGCTATCCTGCCTGTCCAGATCACACCGAGAAGGCGTCTTTGTTCAAACTACTTAATGTAACTGAAAATATCGGCTTAGAATTAACCGAGAGTTTTGCAATGGCTCCGGCTGCAGCAGTAAGTGGATGGTATTTCGGTAATCCAGACGCGAAGTATTTTAATACAGGTAAGATTGCCCCCGACCAAGTAGAATCTCTGGCCCAGCGCAAAGGTTATTCGCTACCCGACATGGAGCGTTGGTTGACGCCCATTCTCAACGACTAGGTATATCTAACATGACTCAAGAACAAGATCCCAAAAAGCCCGGAATAGGCGCCCTAGTAAGAAGTATTTTGGCCGCAGCTATTGGTGTACAGACGGACAAAAATCGTGAGCAGGACTTTAATCAAGGCAACCCACTTGCCTTTATTCTCGGCGGCTTTGTTTTTACCTTTTTGTTTATTGCGACCATAGCCACCATAGTCGGCCTGATTCTTAGTAATAATTAAAAAAGGGCCACCTTAAAACCTAAGGTGGCCCCAATTTAAAGACCTGCTACCATTAAAAGTTATATTTAGCTTGCAGTGCTACGTTCAGCGGGCGATTAACAAAGGCGTAGTAGGAATTACCAGCGCCTCCAGTCAGCGTTCCACCTAAGGGCGTGTTACCACCAAAGTTAATGACAGTCTCATCACTTAGGTTGCGACCAATAAGCGCCACTTCCCAGTCACCCTGCGAATTAGACAGAGCAATACGTGCGTTGACCATTGTATATGCGTCCTGCTTAGAGCGTGGATCAAGGTTAGCTGCATACAGATAATCATCCATGTAGGACAGATCCAATGATGCATTCAAAACCATGCCTTCAGCGATATCGCCATTCCAAGAAGCGCCTATATTAGCCTGCAGTTCAGGGGTGTACTCTTTGCGCTCACCACCGGCATCACAGAGTCCATCAGCGGTGCCATCCGTGTCCACCTGCTGGAAGTAGCACTGTGAGTTAGGAAACTTCTCATAGTTAAAGTCGAGGTAGGCAAGAGAACCCGTCAAGGTAACATTCTCAGATACGGCCCAACGACCGTCGGCTTCTAGGCCCTGAACCTTTGCTTCACCGGCGTTGGTGACGTTAAAGCCCAGAGTACCATCAAACTGTGAGACCTGAAGATCGGTGTAGTCAGTCATATACCAAGCGACACTCAACTCCGCAGCGCCATCAGCTAAGCTCATTTTAGAGCCTAGCTCAATGCTGGTAGCTTTTTCATTGTCAAACTCCCAAGAGCCAATAATCTCATTGCCACTCTTAAGTGCGTTGCTTACAGCTGGATCTGGATGGCCGTTTGAGCGCGCATCAAAGCCCCCGGACTTGTGCCCTTTTGTCCAAGTTGCATAGGCCATTGTGTCTTCGTTCGCGTCCCATTCTAGAGTCACAACTGGAGAGAATGAACTGTCATCAAGTTCGCCAGTAAGACCCTCATAGGGCTCAACAGCAAAAATGCCATAAAGAGTATTATAGGCACCGGAGACTGCATCAACGGTCTCAGATGACTGATACTGACCTCCGAAAGTTGCATTGGCGCGGTGACGCTGAGCACGATCTGCATCTTTTTTCTCTTCGGTGTAACGTCCACCGACTGTCAGTCGCAAAGCATCCGAAATGGTCCAGCTACCCTGAGCAAACAAAGCAATAACCTCACCATTCTGATTAAAGTTGCGATCGGTTGAAGAGCCAGGAGCAAAAGGCTGCAGCGCTCCTGCACCCAAAAGACCAAGGGCAACATTGATTACAGTGGGGTCTGGCAACACAATCTGATCGTTATATTTCAGCTCAGTATCCTGATAAAACAAGCCTGCGATATAGTCAAAGTCTCCGCCCAGATCTGAGGTAAAACGGAATTCCTGACTCAGTTGCTCGTAATCTTCCTGACGCGCCGCACTGAAGACTGTTGCACTGGTGAAGTCACAGTCGCAGCTTTCGTCAAATTCATAATCAACAAAGCCGGTGGTAGAAGTTAAAGTAAAACCCTCTAGATCCCAGTCAACCGTCAGTGTCGTATTATTAACTTCATTGTTACTGAAGTGACCATTGTTGTCAGAAATATAGTTGAGCTCAGTGTCAATTGCCCATGGGGCATTTGGGTCGTTGTATACGCTATTTAGAGCCTCAAGATGTCCGAAGCTCTGGTAGACTTCCATGTTACGGCCCACAACATCAAAGGTCGACTGAGAGTGCTTAAGGTTAGCGGTAACATTATCGTTAACATTCCAGCGCAGTGATCCGCGAATAACCTGCTCGTCCTCATTTTGCTCATCCTGACCAGAAGCACTATTTTTCATGTAGCCATCAAGGTCACGAGTCAAGAATGCCAATCTTCCGCTGAGGCTGTCAGTCAAAGGACCGGATAGCACCAAACGTAAATCTGTCTCGCCATGGTCTGGCTCGTAGAGTGCAGTAATAGAACCCTCGAATTCATCCGTTGGCTTAGCGGAGATTTGACTCACTGCGCCAGCAATACTGTTTTTACCAAACAGAATACCCTGAGGACCACGCAGCACTTCCACTCGCTCCATATCGATCATAGGTACCCGTGCTAACTGATCGCGCCCATAAAAGATGCCATCGTTGTACATACCTACAGATTGTTCAAACCCTGGGTTAATACCGGAGCTAATACCACGAATAGTGACAGTAGTAGAAATGCCTGTCTCGTTAATCGAGAAGTTAGGCACTAACTCAGAAAGGCCCTGTAAATCGACAATACCACTGTCTGATATCTTCGCGGCGGTAACAGCAGCAACTGAAACGGGTACGTCTTGAAGTGATTCGGCACGCTGTTGTGCCGTGACCACAATTTCTTCAAGTAAAGACGCATTAGATGTAGCGGCCGTAGCTGAAATAGCGACGGCTAAGATTGATCTAGATAATAGTTTGTTCAAGGTGAATCCCCACAAGGTTAAAGGTTGAAAGTTTTTCATTATGCGGTTCGAACCGCTTTGTTATTATTAAAGACTCCGTGTTCAGGGCCGCTATATAGCGACCCAATTAACACGCGGGGGAATCTACAGTGTTTGAAAGTCTTCCGCAATGAGTTCTTCTGAATAATTTGTCTGGGTAACAATGCTTGCTAGATAGCCTAGGTTGCGAGTTAGAATTTGACTTGAAAAGAAGCGCGTAGTTTTTATCTTCTGCGTATAAAAAAGATCACTAGAACCCTGATCAATACGTTTTTGAGCAGCCGCCGCCAATTTGACTAACAACCAGAAAGACACACTATTGCCAAATAGCATAAGAAAGTTGTAGGCCAATGAGGGCGACTTCGCGCTATTGGCCAAAACATAATCCAACGCCTGCTGACACTGCTCAACAGTGTTGGTCAGCGCTGTTGATAACTCTCCAATAGCCCCATTGGCGGCAGACAACTCAGACGCCGTCTGCTGCATTGCGGCAAGCAAGAGACTGATAGTTTCACCGCCGTCACGGAGACATTTGCGGCCAACAAAATCAAGTGCCTGAATGCCATTAGTGCCTTCATAGATAGGCAATATACGAGCATCCCGCATGTGCTGGGCAGCCCCAGTCTCTTCGATGAAGCCCATACCACCATGAACCTGCACACCCAAAGAGGTACTTTCCATCGCCACTTCGGTACACCAGCCTTTAACTAACGGCGTCATTACTTCTACTAATTGGGCATCAGCGGCGCGCTGGTCGGCATCGCAATGACGATGACTGCGATCTTCAGCAGCAATGGTAAAGAATGACATGGCACGACCAGCTTCGGTAAGAGCACGCATCTGCATAAGCATGCGCTTGACATCTGGATGATTGATAATAGGCGCATTGCCCTCGACACCCTGAACCTTGCCCTGCACACAATCTGAAGCATAGGCCACAGCTTGCTGGCAGGCTCGCTCGCCGACGCCAATCCGCTTGCTTTTATTATTGGCGGGTTTGTTTTTACATGTTTTTTTATCTCAACGATAGCCACCATAATCGGCTTTGTTCTGAGTAATAACTAAAAAAAGCCACCTTAATACAAAAGGTGGCCTTTAGATTACGACGTACTGACCCTTAGAAATTGTACCTAGCTTGCAGTGCAACATTCAGTGGTCGGTTAACAAACGCGTAGTAAGAGTTGCCACCACCGCCTGTCAGAGCGCTACCCAATGGCGTATTACCACCGAAGTTAATCACCCTCTCATCGGTTAGGTTGCGGCCGATCAGGGCCACTTCCCAAGCACCTTCGTCGTCACTCAATGCAAGGCGCCCACTCACCTGAGTACTCGCATCTTGTTCGGTGCGCGGATCAAGATTTGACGCATAGATATAGTCATCCAGATAGGCCAGCTCAACTGATGCATTAAGCACTAATCCTTCGGCTATATCACCGGTCCAGGCACCACCAATATTGGCTTGCAACTCAGGGGTGTACTCTTTGCGCTGTCCTGACACATCACAAAGACCAGGAGCAACGGTTGAGTTAGCTGTCTGACCAAAGTAGCACTGTGAGTTAGGAAACTTGTCGTAGTTAAAGTCTAGGTAAGCTGCCGAACCAGTCAAAGTGACGTTTTCTGATACGGCCCAACGACCATCAGCTTCAAGACCCTGTACCGTCGCTTCACCCGCATTGGTCACATTAAACCCTAGGGTGCCGTCAAACTGAGAGACCTGCAAGTCGCTGTATTCAGTCATATAAAGAGCTACATTTAGCTCTGCGGCGCCCTCTGCAAGGGTCATTTTTGAACCTAACTCAATACTAGTCGCTTCTTCTCGCTCAAATTCCCAGCTACCGGTAATAGGACTTCCGCTAAGTGGGTTGATAGCATTATTAACCGATTCATCTGGGTGACCGTTAGAACGGGCATCAAAACCGCCAGATTTATGGCCCTTAGTCCAGGTCGCATAGGCCATCGTATCTTCACTAGCATCCCATTCCAAAGTGATCACAGGCGTAAAAGTATCATCATCCAAATCACCAAAAATTCTCTCGTAAGGTTCAACGGCAAAAACACCATACAGTAAGTTGTAAGGATCAGTCGCTACTCCCACCGGAAGCGTTGCACCGGCAAAGGGTGAGGTGAGACTGGAAACATGCTGCTGAATACGGTCAGCATCCTTAGTCTCACGGGTATAACGGCCACCAACCGTTATGCGTACGTCCTCGCTGACCACCCAGCTTGTCTGAGCAAATAGCGCCCAAATATCACCGTCTTGATTAAATTCGCGATTGGTCGAAGAACCCGCGGCCAGAGGTGCTAAAGCGGCGGCTGGACCGGTATTGGTTAATACCGTCGTGATCACTGTTGGGTCGGGCAGGCTGATTTGATCCTTAAATTTTAAGTCAGTTGACTGAAAAAATAGGCCAGCAATATAGTCAAAGTCACCACCTAAATCAGAAGTAAAACGTAACTCCTGACTAAACTGCTCGTACTTTTCCTGACCCGAGGCGAAAAAAACAGAGGCACCGGTAAAATCACAGTCACAAACTTCGTCAACTTTATACTCGACAAAGCCAGTGACCGAGGTTAACGCAAGACCGTCCAAATCCCAGTCGACAGATAGTGTCGCGGCCTTAACCTCACTATCACTCTGATGACCGTTGTTATCAGTCAAGAAGTTTAACTCTGCATCTACCGGGTAAGGCTGCAACGCATTTAATGTTGCAATATGCGCCGGTGTGCCAATACTGTTATAAACTTCAATATTTCTACCCACAGTGTCAAATGTAGCCTGTGATACTTGTAAATTTGCAGTCACATCGTCAGTTACAGCCCAACGCAATGAACCACGAAAAACCTGCTCATCTTCGCGTTGCTCATCCTGTTGCGAAACAGTATTAAACACATAACCATCAAACGAACGGTCTAGAACTGCTATGCGACCGCTGAGGCTTTCGGTCATAGGCCCAGATAACACTAAACGCACATCTTGCTCGCCATGATCAGGCTCATACAGTGCTGTAATAAACCCTTCAAAGTCATCAGTCGGCTTGGCACTAACCTGGTTAACGGCACCGGCGATACTGTTTTTACCAAATAGAATACCCTGCGGACCGCGCAGTACTTCCACACGCTCCAGATCCAGCATCGGGATTCGAGCTAAACGGTCACGACCAAAGAAAATACCGTCGTTATAGATACCGACAGACTGTTCAAAACCGGGATTAATACCGGAACTAATACCACGAATAGTTATAGTGCTAGAAATACCGGTTTCATTAATACTAAAGTTAGGCACTAATTCAGATAGGCCCTGCAGATCAACAACGCTTAAGTTAGACATTTTCTGTGCAGTGACCGCGGCGATCGAAATAGGGACATCCTGCAATGACTCTGAGCGCTGCTGCGCTGTCACGACAATTTCTTCAAGTAAGGCTGCATTGGAAATGGTGGCCGAAGCTGACACAGCGACCGCTAGAACTGACTTAGTTAATAGATTTTTCAACGTGACTCTCCATGAGTTATTAAGGTCCATTTTAAAGCGCGAAGTACGTTAGAAATTACGTCTAATATTGCGACCCCTGATGACTCAATGCCTAGTTAACTTCGCTATAGTCATCTTTTTTGAGGTGCAATAAATGACCATCTAGCCGCTTAATGCGACATATTGTGACCCTACAGAGTTTAAAACTCTGAAACAATCCGTTGTTTCCCACAGCTTGACCCAGTAATAACACGTGTCAAAAATACTAACTTTCGAGTCAAAGTAAGGGCTGGAAATACGCGTGGGCTTCCCATTTTTAGAGATACAGAGACAATTTTGGTCCATTTTAAAAGGACCTTACTGACTAGTGTGATGTGCTGATTGACACCCCTATTGATTTTGGACAGCACTAATAACTAGACCGATTTAACGCGGTCTAGTTGTTAGTGCGAAAGGAATTTAAAGGGCTTGAAAGTCTGCTGCTACTAAGTCTTCTGCATAGTTTGAAGCAGTGATTACACTTGCCAAATAGGCTAAATTACGCGTTAGAATTTGGCTTGAAAAGAAGCTAGTGGTTTTGATTTTTTGCCCATAAAAGGGATCGCTAGAACCCTGATCAATACGTTTTTGAGCAGCCGCCGCCAATTTGACTAACAACCAGAAAGACACACTATTGCCAAATAGCATAAGGAAGTTGTAGGCCAATGAGGGCGACTTCGCGCTATTGGCCAAAACATAATCCAACGCCTGCTGACACTGCTCAACAGTGTTGGTCAGCGCTGTTGATAACTCTCCAATAGCCCCATTGGCGGCAGACAACTCAGACGCCGTCTGCTGCATTGCGGCGAGCAAGAGACTGATAGTTTCACCGCCGTCACGGAGACATTTGCGGCCAACAAAATCAAGTGCCTGAATGCCATTAGTGCCTTCATAGATAGGCAATATACGAGCATCCCGCATGTGCTGGGCAGCCCCAGTCTCTTCGATGAAGCCCATACCACCATGAACCTGCACACCCAAAGAGGTACTTTCCATCGCCACTTCGGTACACCAGCCTTTAACTAACGGCGTCATAACTTCCACTAACATAGCATCCCTGGCGCGCTGGTCGGCATCGCAATGACGATGACTGCGATCTTCAGCAGCAATGGTAAAGAATGACATGGCACGACCAGCTTCGGTAAGAGCACGCATCTGCATAAGCATGCGCTTGACATCTGGATGATTGATAATAGGCGCATTGCCCTCGACACCCTGAACCTTGCCCTGCACACGGTCTGAAGCATAGGCCACAGCTTGCTGATAGGCTCGTTCGCCGACGCCAACACCCTGATGCCCAACTGACAGCCGCGCATTATTCATCATACTGAACATGCACATTAGACCCTGGTTTAACGGTCCAACTAAATAACCCACTGCACCGCCATTGTCACCAAAGGCCATGGTGCAAGTAGGACTGCTGTGAATACCCAGTTTGTGCTCTACGCCGACAGCCTTTACATCGTTGCGCTCACCTAGGCTTCCATCGGCATTTATAAGGTATTTGGGCACTAAGAAGAGCGAGATACCATGATTCCCTGCCGGCGCATCGGGTAGTCGCGCCAGTACTAGGTGAATCACGTTATCGGCAAGTTCATGATCGCCCCAGGTAATATAAATTTTTTGCCCACTGACCAAGTAATGATCACCCTCGGGGACAGCTTTGGTTTTTACCGCTGATAAGTCAGTTCCCGCCTGCGGCTCGGTCAGATTCATAGTTCCGGACCAATTACCTGAAATTAGCTGGCTCAGATAGGTTTGTTTTTGCTCGTCGGAGCCATACAAGCTAAGAGCGTGAATAACCCCGCGACTTAGCATAGGTAGTAAACTGAAGCCTAGATTAGCCGACTGCAACATCTCCTGCACCGCCACATCAACCACGCCAGGGAAACCAGCACCATCATAGTCGGTATCACCGCTTAAACAACACCAGCCAGCGTCGACCATTTGCGTGTAAACACTCTCTAGCATCGGGGCGGTAACTACCGCACCCTCATGGAGATGGGCAGGCTGGGTATCGGCTTCCCAATTGGTAGGAGCTACCATCTCTTCAAAGAATTTCGCTGCCTCAGGTAAAATCGCGGCCACCATATCACTGCTGGCTTCTTCATAGCCAGGCAGTTTGCAGTGCTCCTCGTAACCGACTAGCTCGTCAAGAATGAATGAGATTTCTTTTTGCGGAACTTTGTAAAGCGACATAGATTTAGACTCGAAAATTACTTGTAGGGTACAAGTATCATTGTGAATCATGCTCTGTGTAAACTAAAAAACATGACCCTATAGTTCGCATAGACCTCGCTTATATAGCTAGCACATAAGCTTAGTTGGCCCACTAAGGCACTTATTTCCGCCCTGACAAGCCAAGATAAAAATATGCCCAGTTGCCAGATGACCTAGTTGAGATAATTGTAGCCCTTGAACCAGAGACTAATGCAGATCACCCTACCCTAGATACGAACTCCGGATGCAAGCTTACAGGGTTTGCAGACAGCTGGCAGTGAAACGATCCGAACCCTAGAGTAACCGTCTACGACAGAACGAAGTGCCGGACCCTGGTTTATCTATTGGCAATTGAACTGAGACCATTTACCTAAATCCAACTCATCCACATCAGGCGCTGATTAAAACACTAGGCCGCGTGGCACTGTAAGCCCAGTAGATAAAAATAAACTGCATGGGCAGTCGTATATAGAGCAGGCTCAGAGCAATATCTGGAAATAGTTCAGGGTTCAGGGCCATGTAAATATTCGCCGGATACACTGCTATCAAAAGAGCGACCAGACCCCAGCCGGCAGCAGACCGTAGCCTCGGTATTAATACACAGACACCCCCAACAATCTCAAAAAAGCCGCTTATATAGACAGCCTCCAGATGCAGAGGGAGATAACTGGGCATGATGTTGAGGTAAAAATCTGGATTTACAAAGTGGTCTATGCCTATATTGATGAAGAATACCGCAAGCCCCAAAAGGGCTATAGTTTTTGCTCGGCTTGCGGGTAACTTTAGAACCTGAGAGATTCGTTGAAACATAATTATTGACCTACATGAAATCTAAAATACTTCTATGGATCCATATTCCTTTATCAGCTTGGCATCCAAGTCCCGCTGTTCGGCTTTGATGTCAAACTGATTACACAGACCATCATTCCAGCTGTAATAATCCGTCAGCATATGATCACCGACATTGGTAAATGACTCCCAGGCCACAAAACATTTTTCTAGCGCAGTAAAGCCCTGATGCACCGCAATCCTACCGAGCAGAGAGTCCATATCGTCGACTTCTATATCCATTCTTAACAAATCGTCCTTGTCTAGATGCACATAGGCTGGAGCGGTTGTTGCAAACCTGCTCCATTCAAAGGGCATATCAGCGCTCGGATTTCCTGTGCGGGCAAAATTACTCCAGGCGCCCATGACCGTTTTACCCATTTGATCTCGCGCCGGCCCCTCGGGATAAATATAAGATGTAATAGGTCCGTAAATGTAGTTACCTGTGACAAATGCGATATCAGTGCCATGGGCCGCTCCTACGATATTAGGAATATCAATAAGCATAGAGCTTTTCTGATGGTCCCAATCAAATCTGTAAGCAAAGAGATCCTGGTATCCTGCCGCCTCCATTGCCATCAACGCATCATCAACTCCGCGTAGTTTCCAAGCATGTGATCTGGTGCGCACCCAGAGTTCAAATACCTCTGGATTTTTAATAGTGATCTTGGGGGGCAATAGCTTAGTAAAAATGTAGCTGGTATCAGCAAAATAGCGATGCAGGCCGAGCCAGAAAGAGACTTCGTCTTTGGTGGCACCAGCAATAACAGGAATATTTTTTGCATATTTAGCGGTTCCCAAAGCACCTAGCACACCCTCTTTAGGAATCACTACGCTATCTGAGGTAGTCAGTGGGATTGAATCGTAGCCCTCGGTTTCATAATACAGACCAATGAACTCACGCGCATCCATGTTTAGAAGTCGCATTCTAAGTTCGGCTTCACTGTACTGAGACTGCGGCTTTTCTAGGATTTTATTGACGATCTGCCAAGAACCGCGACCAACTAGAGGATTCCCGTTATTGTGATTATAGGCATCATCAAGTGGCGCACTGGTAGTGTAACCCGACTGAGAAATAGCCTTGTGAAATAGGCCTTTACTCAGAGGTGATGCCAGCAGTGCAAGTGTATTGTGCGCTCCTGCTGACTCGCCAAAGACAGTTACATTATTAGCATCGCCACCAAAGCTTTGAATGTTTCTTTGCACCCATTTTAATGACTCGATAATATCGAGAGTACCAAAATTAGAGGCCTTATCTAAGCCATGTTGAGGGCCCTGGATTGCGGGATGGGTAAACCACCCCAGCGCCCCGAGACGATAGTTAATGGTGACAACCACCACATCTTGACTGGCCACCAACTGGGTAAAGTCATAGTAATCTTTCAATCCTGTGGTATTGGCCCCTCCATGAATCCACACCATGACCGGATACTGCTTGGTGGCGAAGTCTGCGGGCGCGCGTATGTCTAGATATAAGCAGTCCTCTGCACCCACTATTCCCTCGCCACTGGCTCCGGCATAACGACTGGCCTTCTGTACACATGCCGTCTCATCTTGATCAACAATAATATGTTGCGGTGATTGTAGCGCTCTAGTGGCTTTCCACCGGAGCTCTCCAACCGGAGGCTGGGCGTACGGAATATCAAACCAAGAGACCACGTCTGCGCTGGACTCGGGAATAGACTGGCCCTGCACTATACCGCTGGAGGTTTGAATATTATGAGCTAAAAGACGATCTATCTGTGGCTCAGTCGGAGTCACCAACTGACAGGCCGAGAGCATTACTGAGGCAATTATTATAAATCGAGTCATAGCAAGCTTCTCGTATGTTTTACGTTATTATTATGTCACAGCAGTGCTTTGGGCTGTACTCCATCTGATACGCGATAGCCTCCTTAGCCGATCACCCAGCAGCTACGAATTAAAACAACCGCATTAGACACAGGCTATCGCTAAAATCAGTTCTGAGCTACCACTACTAGGTTCTGCCAAAAAGGCACCACAACTACAGAGACCCTCTTAACTGCGGATCTCTTCAAGCTTCTTTATCGTCACAGGCTTACCGATGAGCATTTAGCAGACCTTGATTAAACCTCAGGAGAAATTACTGCATCGGCTGAAAATTGAAGTTTTGCCAAACGCGCATAGAGCGTGCTGCTGACCAGAAGTTGCTGATGAGAGCCCTGAGCCACCTTGCGACCAGCATCCATTACCACAATCTGATCGGCATGGAGTATTGTTGCCAGCCGGTGGGCAATAATTATCGTTGTACGGCCCTTCATTAATTTATCCAATGCCAACTGAACCTTGTATTCACTCTCGGCATCAAGTGCACTGGTTGCTTCGTCTAATAACAGTATGCGGGGGTCTTTGAGCAACGCACGCGCAATGGCAATACGCTGACGCTGGCCACCAGATAGTCGCACGCCCTGCTCACCTAAATCACTGTGATACCCATTAGGTAGTTTGCGGATAAATTCATCGGCATGAGCAGCCACCGCCGCGGCTATCACTTGTGCATCTGTCGCAGAGGATCGACCATAGCGGATGTTATACATCACATCACCAGTAAATAGCGTTGGTTGCTGCTGAACTACGGCTATTTGCTCTCGCAACTCGCTAGGGTCTAGCTGTCGAATATCGCAGTCGCCAAAACATATCTGACCCTGTTGTGGGTCATAAAAACGCTGTATCAAATCAAATAGGGTCGACTTACCCGCACCTGAGGGGCCGACCAGCGCAATTATTTTATCTTTCTCAATCTGCAAGGAAAAATCGAATAAGGCTGGTTGCTCAGGTCTTGATGGATAGCAAAATCGGAGATTCCTAAAATCTAAGACTGCTGGTAATAGAGAAATATCTCGCGGATCGTCAACTACCAAAATCTCATTATCGGCATGCATTAATTCCATTAAACGCTCAGTCGCGCCAACAGCTCTTTGCAACTCACCATAAACCTCAGACAATGAAGCCGCCCCAGTTGCCATCAAAATGGCATAGAAAATAAAGGCGCCCAACTCACCTCCGCTCATATTGCCATTAATAACATCAGTACCGCCTACCCAAAGCATCACCGATAGTGCCCCAAACACTAGCAGAATAACTGCGGCCATCAAGATCGCCCGGTTACTCACTCGACGTTTTGCCACGGCAAAGGCGCGCTCAACCTCTAATGAAAATGCACGTTTCTCCTGAACCTCTTGAGTAAAGCTCTGCACGGTTTTAATGTGTTGGATAATTTCTCCAGCGAACGAGCCTACATCAGCAATGCTATCTTGACTCGCCCTGGATAGGCTCCGCACCTTGCGGCCAAACACCAGCACTGGTATCAGCACCACTGGCACTGCTAGGACAATAAAAAAAGTTAACTTTATGTTGGTGACCAATAGCATCACCAATGCACCAGTAAAACTAATGAAACTGCGCAGAGCAATGGATACTGATGAGCCGATAATCGACTGCAGTAATGTAGTATCAGAGGTGAGGCGCGACATAATGTCACCGCTGCGATTGGTTTCAAAAAATGCCGGATGCAAATCAATAATATGGTCAAATACCGCAGTGCGAATATCTGCACTGACTCGCTCGCCAAGCCAGGAGATAAGATAAAACCTAATATAGGTGCCCAAAGCCATCAGAGCCGAGGCAACAAGTACAAATAATATCGCCATATTCAGTTGCGACTGGGATTGTTCTGCGAACCCTTGGTCAATCAACAATCGTAGTCCCTGCCCAATCGACAGAGTGACCGCGGCGGTAAAAACCAGTGCCCCGAGAAATATCCACACCCGCAACTGATAGGGTTTTAAAAACTGAACAAGAGCCAAAAATACCGACATTTTTAACGATGACTCCTGAGATTTAGAAACGAAAGGGCTGTTAATAGGCTATCACCATTGGTAGTGGGCTTGTTGGAGGACGGCGCCGATTATGACGGCCACGCCTAGCAATGCAAGTACCTGCACCAATGTAGTCCCGCCATTAATGCCTTTAGCCGTTACAGAAGTTGAGTATACGATCAAATAGCCGTCCTTGGATGGTTTAAACTACAGAAGCCCACAGCCATAGAGTTATCGATATCTGCGAGAAAATTTATATTACATATCACCAACAGGACACCTAGAGCCTTTAGGTAACTCTCACATGCGGGCTAATAGGTCTGGATATTGTTGGCAGATCAACGACATATTGTATTTTAGTCTAGGCAAATTCATCTCGGCATTGTCACTGCATCCAACCTAGCCTCAGGTCAACGCCATTTGATACAATAGGCGGCATAGAAAACCGCGCCAAATTTGCGATTTGGTTAGCCGAATATAATAGTAGGATTCATTATGCCCACCCAGTATGTTACCTGTGCGCTATATAAATTTGTCGCCCTGCCAAACTATGGCTCTATTCGCCACCCATTATTAAAGGTTATGACCGACAATAATGTTTTTGGCACCCTGCTACTGGCCGCCGAAGGCATCAACGGCACTATATCTGGCCGCCGCGACGACATAGACATCTTACTCACATGGCTTGATCAGCAGCCTGGACTGGACAATATAGATACCAAAGAGTCCTTTGATGACGAAATTCCATTCTATCGATCCAAGGTCAAATTAAAAAAAGAAATTGTCACTATGGGAGTCGAAGGCATAGATCCAAAACAGGTAGTGGGCACCTACGTCAAACCTGCAGATTGGAACGCTTTAATATCAGATCCGGATGTAGTAGTCGTCGATACACGCAATGATTATGAAGTTGAAATTGGCACCTTCAAAAATGCCATAGACCCGCAAACAAAGTCGTTTCGAGACTTTCCAAACTGGGCTAAGAATAACCTTGATCGCAAAAAACATAAGAAAGTTGCGATGTTTTGCACCGGCGGTATACGCTGTGAAAAATCTACTGCCTATATGAAAGAACAGGGCTTTGACGAGGTCTATCATCTTGAAGGTGGTATTTTAAAATACCTCGAAGAGATACCCAGTGAACAAACTCTATGGCAGGGAGAATGCTTCGTCTTCGATAACCGTGTAGCCGTTGACCATAACTTAAAACGCGGCTCCTATGACCAGTGTCACGCCTGCCGCATGCCTATTACCGAGCAGGAAAAACTGCTCTCAACCTATGCTGAGGGGCTCTCCTGTCTACATTGTCATGGTACCGTAAGTGACGAACAAAAGCAGCGTTTTGCCCAGCGGCAAAAACAAATAGAACTGGCTAAGGCGAGAGGCGAAGAGCATATAGGAAACGCAGCATTAGAAGTCACGCAGCGACGCAGAGAAGCAAAGAAAGCCAATAAAAAGGCCAGTAGAGACCAAGTAAAAAAAACCTAAACTTTTGAAATTCAAAAAGCCGCTAATCAATAGTGGCTTATTTTCTTTGGCTTAGATTACTGCCTGATGTAAGACTGCGTTATCGACTTGCCCTGCCACTGGAATGTTTGATTAAACTGATTTTCATCAACTAACTCAACAATTAGCCTATGTTGAGTACCTGCAAAATCTTCAAAAGAACTGGCAATACCCATCTCAGTTATAACTCCATCGGCATCGATAGCGAATTCACCAAAGCCAAAATGCAGCTGCTTCTCACCCTCTTTCATATAGCTTTGAGAAAATATGAAGTGCCCCCCACCAAACATTTTAATTTCGGAGAATTGCGCTATTTCACTACCCTCTTCACTCTCGCGAGTCTGCAACTTCCACAAACCATCAAACGCAGATGCTTTACCTGGCTGCCGATACCATGTCTCCACCATGTCGTAAACATGGCCGTTAGATTCTAAACCTTCGAGACTTTGCAAAAAGCCACTTTTGGTCTCTTTGATGTCGAGAGTAAAATGCAAACCCTCCAGAGGACCTTCTTGATTGAAAATAGGTGACTCAATCAATGCGTCATCTTTCCAGTCTGTGAGCCCCGCGGCAACATCAGGCTTACCAGTACCTTCATGCATAAAGGCAAACATATAGCGATCATTGGAATAGATCTTCATCTGTGAACGTTTAAGAACCCTCACCTCACCCTTTTCAGTCAAGGTAACATCGCTAAGCAGGAAAGCTCCATCCGCCAGGCCAGTGGTTGCCGTTTCAGATGCGGTTGTATACTTTTTTTCCACGCAACCACGTGATGAAACTGTGGCCTTAGAAGCATCAGGTGATTTAAAGCCCATGATTATTGTTACCCCAGTTTAGTTATTTGCGAATAGTTCATGTGAGCGCCAACCTTAGGCTCTGCAGCGAAACAAATTACGTTACCAGCGTATGTAATGTCTACTGGACTAGCGACCATTCAGCGCGAAACTCCGCTACTCATCGCGTTTACGGCATGTATCTTTTAAAACAGGTATTTAATAATAGAAAATTCGCACAAAACTAATGTCTTGACCATCAGGTGCTACGAGACATGCAAAGCACTGCGCCAAACTAGAGCCTGTCAACTATGGGACCGCTGCCTAATATTGATGCTAGTTCATCCACATTAGCGGGCGACTAGCCAGTCGAAGATTATGAGCCACTGGTTCAACAACCTAGTAGCTCATTGGACATTGCTATATCTAGCGTCCCTGGTACCAGATGGGTGAGGTCCAGGCCATTTCTCGAATACTGCCTGGGTAAGCGCCATTAGTGCAGACATCGGGACGCTCAGCCTCGGCAATAGCATCACAGTCATAGGTGTGCCAGCGTGGCGACCTGGGCTCGACAGCACGCAAATAGTAGTAAGCTGACTGAGCCGGATCAAAACCCTGATCAGTGTAGACTTTACACAGGCTATCAGCGCCAGCTTCCGCTGTAGCAATGGGCAATACCTGAGTATTCATTTTACCCTCAGCATCTATCCAGCCTTTGATTAACTGGAGCTCCTGTAACTTTAGCCCCTCAGGGTCTTTCGCCGCATAGGCGAGGAAGGAGGGTTTGTCGGAAATAGTAGCGGCGCTTAAATCTCCGCCCATAGGCACACCAGTAGCGTAGGCCTGGCTCACCATGTCACTGGCGTCACAGAGACCTGCATCAAGCTCCCAGCCAGCAAAAAACCGCGGGCGTATTCGTGGGCCTGAGGTACCAAATACCTCTTTGCGCAGCATCGCATCGAAGATCTCATCGCGGGTATTCTCTCTCGCCCAAACACCAGCCAAGCCTCCGGGGTTACCGTCAATACCGCTGGTCAACAAACCAGGTTGCAAACGCTCCAAAGGAGTGGCTTCAGCTGTTACTGCGCCAACCCATTCAGATTCTTTGACTCCACCGGAGGTGGCAGAATGAGTATCGGTGGCAGCAATGACGCCCAACTTAATTGGATTTAAGCCTATGGCCTGCTCTTCTTTAAGCCCTACTAACAGTGCTGACCGCTGAAAATCTGTGGCGTGCACACAGCCTGCGCCGACCATACCATTGGCACCAACAGTGCCTTCGGCACATTCAGCTGTGACTTCAGTCGCCTCACCGACAACTAGTGTTGACGAAGACATATCTCGAGTTGTATAAGTTTTGTTTTGCCCCATGCGCCTTACTGCTTCAACTTCGCATAACTCATCAGGCGCACCGAAAACAGAACTCAAACCATTTATACACTCTGAGCCTCCTTTATGTTGAAAAATTTCCATAATCGGCTCGCGTTTCAAGCGACTCCGAGCATAGGCGATTTTCGCGACATCTGTATCCTCAAGTTGCATGTAGGGGGCCATGCGCCCATTGGCTAAATTAGAGTTGTGAGGAATAGTTAGATAGTCACATCCAGCGTCAATATCACAGACCGCATCTAGAGCCGACCACAGTTTACTGTCGATGGGAGCATCTATGTAGCTGACCGGTAGCCCAGGTACTGCATCATTTCTAAAGATCACATTGCGGTGATAGTTACTGGTTCCAGGAGTGCCCGTATATTCATAGGCGATGAAACTTGTGAATTCACAAGGCGTGTTGGCACTGTTGGAGGCAGCCTGAATATTTTGCCAAGGTGACAGGGCAAAATCACGGCACAGACTGCCACTAGCACCACAAATTTCGGGGATTCGGGCTGGGGTCTCAGTGGTAATAACTGTACCCAACATCATCATGCCTTGCCGCTCATCAGATCTGTAGGCGACACAGAATTCGGTATCATAAACCGGCGACCCCTGACTCCGGCACAGTGCACGCTCACCAAGAAATTCACCATGGTCTGTAACCGCCAAAAAGTCCAAAGGGCGGTCAATCTGAGTACGCCCAGTGGCTACCCCCTGCTCATTGATTGGAAAAATAGGAATTGATTCGCCCCGCGCATAGCGATGGGCATCCTCTGGCGTCGCCCCCGTGCTGTTTGCAGCTGCATCAAACGAATAGCTAGTATGTATATGCAGATCACCGAACAATGCTGTGCGGTTTTCATCAAATCTTTCGCAATTACCCGACTCACTGCTAACAGCGGGTTTGACATCTTGAGATATAGGTAGCTGAGATTCACTGCAACCGGCCAGCAATATCAGTAGTGCTGTTGAAAAAGTAATCTGAAACGGCCTTGAATTTTTTTTCATTATGTCGCCTCTTTTATTGTTTTATATGACAGTTTAATGATCAAACGCTTATAACTCTGCACCCAGAGCGACTCATTAGCAATCGACTGATTAATTTAGCGATTTCGCCCTAGGGCATCATGGCTGGTAACCCAGTCGCCAGCTAAAACAGCACTCATTAGTGATATCTCCCCAGCCAGCACCGTCGCGCCAATAATCTCGGCCAACTTATGTACCTTTCCGGTACCATTACAACCAAGTAAATTTAGACATTCCTGCTGCGTGGGTAACCCTGTACCACCACCATAGGTAGCAACAATCAATGAGGGAATCGTAATACTTAGATAGTAGTTACCACTGTCATCAACATCGGCATAGATAACCGCCGCTGAAGATTCTGCCACATTAGCCACATCTTGCCCTGTGGCAATAAATACCGCCGTAATACCATTGGCAGAATGTGCGCCTGTGTTATTAGACCCTGCCATGAAAGCGCCTACCTGATTAATCGAACGGGCCTTAAAAAGTGCTTCGGCAGAGGTATTCATTCTCGATTTTAATAAATCATTAGGGATTGTTACTTCGGCAATGACTCTCTTGCCTCGAGTATGCAATGTATTGAGCTGGGAATGCTTCTTGTCGGTATCCATAGCACCGGTCAGCATATAGCGTTTAATACCTGGATAATTAGCCGCGATCCATTCACAGGCGACGAATGTGGCCTTCCCTACCATGTTTTGACCGGCAGCATCGCCGGTAGTGAAGTTAAAGCGTAAATAACGCAGGCATCCCGCAGCAAACTGCTGGATATCCCGCAACTTTCCAGAGTTAGTGGTCGTCTCTGCCTGCGCCGCTATCTCGGCAAAATTCTCGTCGACCCAGTGACCAAAATCTCGTGCAGCTCTCGCGTCGTCAAAAACAAATACTGGCGCCCGTTGCATTGCATCATCGACTACAGTGACCTTGGCACCACCAGATTCACTGAGTAGCCGCGCACCACGATTATAGCTCGCTATTAATGTACCTTCGCTAGTGGCCATGGGCACATAAAAATCCCCAGCAGCATGTTCGCCATTTACTCTCAATGGACCAATAAGTCCCATAGGTACCTGCGCCACGCCAATAAAATTTTCAATGTTGCCCGCCGTCGCCGCCGGATCAATAGAATAGTGACCGACATTATCGAGAGTTGTAGAGGTTTTTTGACTAACAAAGTCACGTCGTTGCCGAGCAATTTCTTCACTGTAGTCATTGTCTTTATTGCGTGGGATTCTTTCGGACATTAGGAGACTCGTTTTGTTGGTGTCACGCCAGTATATTGTACTAAGCGCCCAAACATAGCGACCATCCCGCACAAAAACTGACTGATGAGTCAATTGCAAACCAGCTTGGCGGTGGCAATCTCACAATGCCCAGAATTTATTGGCATTTATAGTGCCAATATAGTTATAATCTGTAAAACCTTAGTGCTAAAGTTCAACGGAATAATACATGAAAATACTGCGAACGCCTGAAAGCCGTTTTACCTCACTCTCGGAATACCCATTTGAACCGCAATATACAGTGGTTAAAACGCATGACGACAGTGATCTGCGAATCCATCATATTGACGAGGGACCAAGAGACGGCCCAATTATGCTGTGTATGCATGGTCAGCCTGTATGGAGCTATCTCTATGCGCGCATGATTCCTCATCTCGTCAAAGCTGGTATACGGGTAATCGCTCCAGATCTGCCCGGTTACGGCAAATCGGATAAACCCGCTGCCAGAGAGGACTACAGTTACCAGCGTCAAGTTGACTGGATGAACCAGTGGCTAGTACAAAACAATTTTGGCAACATCACTTTTTTTGGGCAGGATTGGGGTGGCCTGATCGGGCTGCGTATGGTTGTCGACAACGACGAGCGTTTTGCTCGAGTGGCTATCGGCAATACAGGACTGCCCTACAATCCAGATGTTCCGCAAAGCACCATCGATAAAATAAAGGCCTTGAGAGCAGACCCCAATAAACTTACTTTGTTTAGCATGATGCGAAAGATTCAAAAAATGAACGGTTTTGACAAACAATCTGGGAGCGACCTCTTTGCCTATTGGCAAAAATATACTTGGGAGACCCCGGATGTTCCGGCGGGCATCATTGCCTCCTCGCAAATGGAACACCGCAGTAAATTATCTTTAACCTCCGAGCTATTTATGGGCTCGATTGGACTGCGTAGCATATCGCCTTTTCGTACCGACATAACTAAGGCCTATGAGGCGCCCTTTCCCAGCCCAGCTTACAAAATGGCGCCTCGTGCTATGCCAAGCCAAGTACCTACTATCCCCGACGAGTCGTTAGAGGCACAGAAAAAAGCATGGGAATTTTTTGAAAAATTTACAAAGCCATTTTTATGTATTGGCGCAGGGAATGATCCAGTTACTAATGGCTTTGAGAAACCTTGGTTATCCAAGGTCCCAGGAACCAATGGGCAACCCCACTGTAACATCGGTGGAGGCCATTTTTTTCAGTGGAAAAAAGCAGAGAAACTTTCATCAATATTAGTAGAGTTTATTGCACAGAACCCAATACCTAAACCTCGGAAAAAGAGCGCTACAAAAAAGGTACCTTAGTATGCTCCAGAGGCAGCCATTGCCGCGTCTGGACTAAAAATTATTCAGCAACAGAGATCTGGCGAAAAAACGCTATCGTCTCAAATTCACTGGCGGCGCCATCATCATCAGCTGTGCCATAAGCACTGTTGGCTGAGAGTTTAACAATAACTGTATCCGATTGTGGCGCGACATAGATAAACTGGTTGTACACGCCAATAGCCATAAATTCACCCTGTTCCCCTTCGGGTATCCACCACTGGTAGCCGTACCCAAGGGGCCAGTCCGAGGCCGGATTATCGCCTGCAATTAGGTGCGGCGCGTCAGGAGTAATGGAGTCCTCTACCCACTGTGATGGCACAATTTGGCGCCCATTAAAAAAACCGCCGAGACGATATATCTCACCTAGTTTGGCGTAATCTCGAGCTGTTGCATTGAGACCTGCAAAAGCCATTTCCATATCCTCTGAGTCAGTTAACCAATAGGCCTGATTCTCAGCGCCCATGGGGTGCCAGAGCATTGCACTCATGTATTCCGAGATCGGCCGGCCAACTGCATTAGTCAACAGCATTCCAAGAGCCTGGGTATCCGTTGAGTTATAGCGATTGTAGGTCCCTGGAGGCAACTCATTTTCCAAGGTAGCAGTGAAGGTATTCATCGAGCCACCCAGTGCAAAAATACGGCTGAATTTACTGATATCCGATTCTGGGTCACCATAGTCTTCATTCCAAGAGGCGCCGGACGACATTTGCAAAATATCTTTAATAGGCACATTGTCATAAGCAGAACCAAAAAGCTTGGGCACATAGTCGGTAATAGGTTGGTTTACATCGTCGATATGACCCTGCTCTATAGCAATACCAATTAGGGCTGAGATAAAACTTTTGGCCACCGACATCGACAGCCAGGTTTGCTCTGGACCACCACTTAGCCAATATTGTTCAAATGTTATCTGGCCATTTTTAAGAATTAGCAGCGCTGCCGTGTCTGTACGCGCTAAAAACTCAGTCGTCTCGACCACCTCGCCACTGAAGGCAAAGTTACTGGGCAATTCAATTTGTTCACCCAGCTCAAAGGATTTGGGCTGTGAGGATGCAGGCATAGTTTTTATCGGAAACATACTATGCATTCGATTAAAATTAGTTGACTGCTCGGCACCGGTAAATAAGGTACTGACCACCTGCACTCTGGCGATTCGATCACCAAAACCGACCCATACAGCCGCTACGACAACCAGCAACAGTGCCAGACCAATGTTAATTGGTCTTTTAAACATTAACTTCACCGCTAGATACTCAGATCCATTAAGTTGTAGTCCTTTAGCGAAGCCTGCATATCATCGCGCCAGATTAAAGGGTCTCGTTCATCGGCATCAGGCGCATACTCGTATGGCACCTCATCGGGAAAGCGCTGCTGCCTAGCGGCAATTGCCATTCCAATCACTCGCGAACGCTGAGTAATAAACTCCTCATCAAAGGTAGCTGCGTCAGCGTGAATACCGGCACCAAGTACATTTAATACAGATGAACGGCGATGAAAACCAAAGTTAACCGTCACTCTGGTTTCAAAACCAGTGTTAGCAAAAGACCCATGCAGCAGTTGGCGATTATTAATCACTACATCTCCCGGGTTACAGATAATTGGCACTGCATCAGGCAGGCGTTCGCTACCCGCGTCAGCTACCATCTTAACAATATCCAACCTACCCTGTTTATGGCTACCCGGAACTACCCAAACTCCGTTAACGGCGGTACTGCCATAGACCTGACCCATAAAATTGAAGCCATGACTATCCTGGCCTGCATCAGGATTATCCCAATGAGTATCGCCATCCTGATGCCAGGACACCGCGGCCCCCAGTCCTGCATACTTAATAAATAGCCCCTCATGAAACGGCGTAAAGTCTTTGCCATTAATAGCTTCTGCCATTTTTAATAACCCTGGGTGGCCATAGGTTCGAAGACAGGCCAATGAAAACTGCAGTGATCCCGCAAGATAAAAGGGGGTCGCCTGAGGCGCATCAACCCCTGGTTGCGGCTCAAATAGCTTTACCTGATGACGACCATTAGCAATCGCTGTCCCGCCGAGCGGGTCCGACAATGGCTTGGCCCATTGTAATGTCATAGCTTTGTTGTCAACGCCTAGAGCGGGACGCCCAGAGGCATCTGTAGTCGCACCCATTTCAGTTGGAAAATTTTCCCGCAGGCTTTCAAGATCATCGGCAAGATCTTTCAGTTCCGTCTCATTGAGGATGTTTTCAAAAATATAGAACCCATAGGTCGAATAAGCCTCGAGGATGTCGCCGTGAATAGCGCCGTTTCCGTCAAACTTAATAGGCCCTCTGTTGGGTAGCGATATAGCCCTTTGCTGCCCCTCAATTAGGTACTGCTTCATAGCCTGTGCATCATCGCCATAAAACGCTGCACAGGTCTCAATAGATTTGCTGACATCTTGGAACATACTCACCTCATTACTGGTTGATCATGCTCGCCCCGTTATTTGAGCAATCGGAGGCGTTCTATAATTTTTGCTCGAAGTGTACTGTAAAAACTGACTGTTTACAGCTAGACGGCTGAGATGCAAAAGTCGTCAATAGTTGCGTGCAGATATTAGAGCGGTACACTCGTTAGACAGAAAATCACAGAGCCACCATCAAGCGTGGGGGATAGACCATGATACAACTGCAAGAGTTAAGCTGTGTTGCGGATATAAGCCGCTATCAGGCTCGTATTAATGGCTCAAATACTGCCTTAATATTTGAGGGTCGCGAAACCACCTATGATGAACTTGATCAAAGGGCTAGCCGCATTGCCAATGGGCTGCTGTCTGGTCATTGTAGCCCAGGTGCGCGTATCGGCTATTTGGGTAAAAATAGTGATGTCTACTTTGAGTTACTCAGTGGAGCATTTAAGGCAAACGTTGCTATTGCCGGTATTAACTGGCGGTTGGCGGCACCTGAGATCGACTATGTGCTTAATGATGCACAGGCGGAGATTCTTTTTGTCGGCGCTGAATTTTATGATCTTATTGAACAATTAGTTCCTACATTAAGCACAGTGAGACAAATCATTGCTATCGATGGTGGTCACAGCGAATGGCCAGACTTTCGCCAATGGCGCGATTCCCATAGCGATACTGATCCAATGCTTCCCATAGATAAGGATGACGATGTAGTACAGATGTATACCAGCGGCACCACTGGTCACCCCAAAGGTGTACAACTCACTAACGGTAATTACTTAGATCTATTAGATCAGGCGGCCAATGGTGGTTGGGGCGACTGGGAAAATGGTGAATCAACCATTGTCGCAATGCCCATATTTCATGTAGCTGGTGCCAACGCAGGAGTGCTCGGTCTTGCTCAGGGACTTAGAAATATTGTTATTAGAGACGTTGATCCGGTGGTTATTCTTGATGTGCTAGAACAATATCGTGTGCGCTACGCTTTTTTTGTGCCAGCTGTAATCTTATTTCTAAACTCGATCCCCGGAGTTCGAGATCGCGACTTTTCTAATTTGGAAACTATTCTTTACGGGGCCAGCCCGATCTCACAGGATGTTCTAAGTACAGCCCAAAATATCTTTAAGTGCGAGTTTTGCCAAGTATATGGACTCACGGAAACGGGCGGTGGCGGTACGGTACTATTACCCGAAGACCATGATCCATCTCGCGGCAAACTGCTCTCCTGCGGCAAACCGGCACAATCTTCCCAAATCAGAATCCTTAGTCGTGACGGCACAGATGCCGCCCCCAACGAAGTTGGCGAGATTCTCTACAAATCTGGTAGCCTTATGAAGGGCTATTGGAAAAATGAAATTGCCACCGCAAAGGCTATTATCGATGGCTGGTTTTACACCGGCGACGCCGGCTATCTCGATACCGAAGGCTATCTATACATCCATGACAGAATTAAAGACATGATTGTATCGGGAGGCGAAAATGTCTATCCAGCAGAAGTAGAAAATGTCCTCTTCGACCACCCAGATATAAGTGATGTAGCTGTAATTGGAGTGCCCGACGAAAAATGGGGCGAGGCGGTAAAAGCAGTAGTGGTATTGCACCCGGGCTCAACTGCTATAGAAAAAGATATTATTAATTTTGCAAAAAGTCGAATCGCTGGTTACAAAACTCCAAAAAGTATCGACTTTGTTCAATCCTTACCTCGCAATCCTACCGGCAAACTCCTCAAACGAGAATTGCGCGCCCCCTACTGGGAAAAACACCAGAGACAGATTAACTAAAGACAACAATAAAACGGATGACTCCTGTGACAATAAAACAGATTCTTTACTGTGGTATGTGTTATCTGCTTGCTTCTTTATCGGGAGTAATCCAAGCATCGGATAACACCGAGTCCTATCTGATAGGTCGTGGTATGTCAGACATTACTGGACCTATCTATGGCGTTCAAATGTGGGGTTTCGGGCGCCAAGATCAGACCACCGAAGGTCTACATATTCGCCAGCGATCACGGGCCTTTGTAATAGCTGAGATAAGTGATCCCAGTAAACGGTTAGTTCTAGTTAGTGCCGACCTAGGCAGTATTGAACATCACATAACCCTATCTGTTATTGATCGATTACAGCAACTGTATGGCGATAGCTATAGCATTGACAACGTGATTATCAGTGCCACTCACACCCATGCAGGTCCGGGCGGCTATTGGCACTCAAGGAGCGACCTTGGCTTAGATGGCGGATTTTATCCGCAACATTTCAAGATTATTGTCGATGGTATTACTGCATCTATTATCAGCGCACATAATGATTTACAGCCGGGTAATATCTATCACAGCAAGGGTAATGTCACTAATGCCGGTGCTAATCGATCTGTAGCCGCCTATTTACAAAACCCCCAAAGTGAAAGAGATAGTTACAGTGGAAATACACCAACTGAAATGAGCCTAATGAAGTTTGTCGATGACTCAGGAGCAATTGGGATGCTTAACTGGTACGCCCTGCACCCTACCGCAATGAACTACTACAACCGTTTAATCTCAGGAGATCACAAAGGCTACGCCGCGCTGATGATGGAGCAGTTAAAGGGCACCAGTTACAGTGCTAAGAATGACTTTGTGGCCGCCTTTGCTCAGGCTGACCCAGGAGATGTTACTCCAAATACCAACCTTGATAACACTGGACCGGGCGCAACGGATGTAGAGACCACACAAATTATGGGTGACCGCCAGTTGGAAGTGGCATTACAACTATTCGACAACGCCAAAGAACCACTGCACGGCCCAATTGAGACCCGTCAAATATACGTAAATCTGAGTAACTACAAAGTAGCCGACCAATTTACCCAAGCCGGACCCCAACAGACCTGCCCATCCGCATACGGCTATTCCTTTGCTGGCGGCTCCACCGAAGATGGCGGTGGACATCTGTTGTTTAAAGAGGGTATGACCAAACAACATTGGTATTTAGATTTTTTAATTAGCTGGCTAACTGGCGCACCAAAGTCGACTGACACCGTAAAAGAGTGCCAGTCACCCAAACCTGTCCTATTTGAAACAGGCAGTGGTACGCCACCGATGCAATCACAAATACGCTCAGTTACTTTGGCCCGTATAGGACAGCTGGTTATTTTAGCAATGCCGACTGAGGTAGCCACTATGTCCGGCCGACGCTTACGCACGACTGTGATCAATGGGCTTGGTGAATGGGCCAAACATGTAGTTCTGGCAGGATATTCAAATGGCTATGCAGGTTACATCACCACACCTGAAGAATACCTAGTGCAACAATACGAGGGGGGGCACACCCTTCATGGGCGCTGGACACTGCCAGCTTATCAGCAGGTGGTCAGCCGTCTGGCTAATGCTATAGAAACTAACTCAGCGGTTGAATCAACCCTAAAATACGATGATTGGCGCGGCAAGTCGCCGGAAACATTTTTAGGCAGCCCTGATACTCGGCGACCACCTAAGGGCTACACCTATGGAGCCCCCCTTCCACAACAGCACGGCGACTATACCGTTGGTGACATTGTTAGCGTTAAATTTTGGTCGAGTAATCCCAACACCAATTACAGAGCTGACAATAATTTTCTGTTGGTGGAGCAGAAAATAGATGATAACTGGAAGACCATTGCCACCGATAATGATTGGAGTACTACGACAAGATGGCGAGTAGAAAAAAAGTCTTTTGTTGCTGAGTTGAGCTGGGCTATTGAGCCAGGAATAACAGCAGGCGAATACCGTATAAGTCATCGGGGATATGATCCAGATGCTAATGCGTTTATAGGCATATCATCGAGCATCAGAGTCAAATCTCAAACTGAGTAAAAAGCTACCGATATTAACATTCGTATTTATCACTCTAAACCAGCGACAGTTTTTGCCAGTGCCGGCCTGCGAGATCAGCCTAGTCTCAATAGATGCCTCTATGCTGGCGAGGCTCTTGTTTGAGAATCTCGTTACAACAGGCATGGACCTAGGCAAAAATTATCATGTAGTTGCAGCCACAAAACGTTCGCTGTAAATCTACTCAACTTACCTGTACAGCTAAAAGTCTACCTGATCGGAATTAATTCAAAAAAATAATCTGCAAAATAATAATCAGCACCAGGATTAAAGATAATCCTCGCCAGAATGCAAGAGGGTTACTTTCCATCAGAGGTAGCTGTTCTTTGGCCGTAAACGTTTTATTAGGGACTCTCATATCATAGATAAATTCAGAGACTTCGCTGTATCGCTTTAGAGGACTTATGCTTACGGCCTTGCGCAGACTTTCTTCAACCCAACCGGGCACCTTTATTCCGTGACTATTTAGCGATAAATAAATTAATTTACGTTGTTCAAAAACACTTTTAGCCCTAGATACCTTTTGACCATAAGGGAATCTTCCCGATAGCATTTGATAGGCAATAACTCCGAGCGAGAAAATATCCACTCGTGATGTAATAGGATCATTAACAAAATATTCTGGCGACGAATACTGTAGCGTACCAACTATGCCCTCATTATTGGCATGAATGTCTGAAATACCCGCCACCTTGGTACTGCCAAAATCGATAATTTTTACTGTGCCCAATGAATCTATCATAATATTTTGTGGCCGCAGATCTTGATGGATCATTTCACGACGATGGAATGCCTGAAGGCCTTTAGCGATTTGTTCAATTATTTTACGTACCTCTTCTAATGACGGAGTGGGATTATCGATCATCCATTGCATTAGATTCTGGCCGTCAATATATTCGGTAACTGTATAGAGATAATTTTTCTTTTGTACCGAGGGTTTCGCTTTTAATACATGGGGATTATCAATGCGCTGAGCGATCCAGTCTTCACGCAGGAGACTTTCTAAATACTCAGTGTCCTTTTTAAGCTCAGCAGACGGAAACTTTAAGGCTACACTTTCACCTGACTCGTTAGCCTGGGCTAGAAAAACATGGCTACGACTACTAATATAAATTGGTCTGATTATCCTGTAACCCTCAAAATCCATTCGGGGCTTTATTAGTGGTGCCAGGGGCAAATGACTTACAGCTCGACCTATTTCAGTAGCTGATTTATCTGGCAACTGATCTAAACGAACAATTTGTAGACTGATGTTATCATCACTACCAGCATCTAATGCGGCTTGGGCAATAGTCTTAGCCAGGGCGTCCAGATCATCGTTAGTAGCATTGACATCGCTATCACTTAGCCAGTTGCAAAGTTGTTTATTGGAAACAAATTCATGGATACCATCGGTGCATAGAATAAAGTAATCGCCCTGTTCAACTGACCGACTGGTGTAGTCAATGTCAACAGTATTGTTTATTCCCAGTGCCCTTGTCAGATAACTCGACTGTTCAGTAATGACATGCCGGTGATCCTGAGTCAGACATTCTAGTCCATTGGTAGAGTGATGATATATACGTGAATCACCGCAGTGAAAAACATGGGCCGTCTGTGACTTAATAACAAGACTACCGAAGGTGCAGATATAACCTTT
Organism: SAR92 clade bacterium H921; assembly: GCA_025153755.1. Taxonomy (GTDB): domain Bacteria; phylum Pseudomonadota; class Gammaproteobacteria; order Pseudomonadales; family Porticoccaceae; genus HTCC2207. Next base: position 10,827 of record JAOALD010000003.1, on the reverse strand, counting down.
TTCTTTATTAAATCTATGGGGGCTATTGTGGGTCTGAGAGAATAACCAAGAGTTAGTAGCACTAAGTACTTTGAGGACTGAGTTCTTAACTGACCACACATCTGGGGTACAGTAATAGTCGTCTAAGAAGCTGGCAACCGATGTCTGACTTGCAACCTGACTGACATCACTACTGCTGATGCCATCGGCAATAGCAAGCGCGATACCTTTACTATGTAACAGCGGCTCACTAGGAATACAGGCACCAAAGAAATCCTGATTAATAGATTTTATACCAGCATCACTATATGCGCCTAAGGTAACGGATAATGCTTTGTTCATTTTGATTTAGCTAGCCTTTATAATCGGCTACCCAAAGCTGGGCAGCCGATATTTTAACCAATAGGTTCCACGTTTTCTTACCAGGACGCATAGGGCAGGAATTTGCCGTTAAGGGTCAGTAGAACGCGATCACCTTTGGGATTCTCAATTTTGTCCACTTCCATTGAGAAGTCAATAGCGCTCATAATTCCGTCACCAAACTTTTCTTGAATAACTTCTTTGAGTGTGTCGCCATAAACTCCAACTACTTCATAGAGGCGATAAACAAGTGGATCGGTCGGTACAGCCTGATCCCATATCTTAGTCGGAAAAGCTGCTAGTGCAGCAGTTACCTCTTCCCCCAAGCCCAGATAGTCTGAGATTGCCAACGCCTTGTCCTGCGGTGCGCTGTTCATACCTAGACATACAGATGTTAGCCAAACCGGTGACATAGATAGGTCGGTCGCTATTTTTTCCCAGGTCAATCCTTTCTCTGACTTTGTCGAAATAATTAAATCTGACATTGCTTCTTTGTTCATTATTTAACACCTTAAATTGATATAGAAATTAGTCGCTCTTAAGCCACCCCTACTGAGTTAGTAAGGGTGGCTGTTGTTATTAAGTTAGTTTGCGTTCTGCGTTAGTTCTTACGTGGGTCCAATAAAGTGGCAGTCCAACCAAAAACAGTCCACCAAACAGGTTGCCCAATACAGTTGGAATTTCGTTCCACACTAGGTAGTCAAAAATAGTGAACTCTCCGCCCATGATCATGGAAAACGGAAATAGAAACATGTTTACAATAGAATGCTCAAAACCCATGAAGAAGAACAACATTACAGGCATCCACATCGCTGCCATTTTACTGCCAGCAGAGGTAGAGATCATAGCTCCAACTACACCCATTGATACCATCCAGTTACATAACATGCCGCGAATAAAGATAGTGAACCAGCCAGCTGTGCCGTGCTCTTGATAACCCAGAGTTCTTGACTCACCAATACTGCCAACCTTAGCTGCCAGAGCCCCACCATCGGTGTTATATCCATAGGTCAGGATGAAAGAAGCAAAAAAAGCTACCGTAAGCGCACCAGCAAAGTTACCTACAAATACTAGGCCCCAGTTACGAAGCATATTGGGCACTGTAGCTCCTGGTCTTTTATCTAAAAGTGATAATGGTACCAACGTAAAAACGCCAGTAAGCAAATCAAACTTCATTAGATAAAGCATAATAAATCCAACAGGAAATAGGAGCGAACCCACTAATAGATTGCCTGTCATGGTAATAACGCTAATCGCAAAGAAAGCCGCCAATCCGAGAATTGCGCCTGCCATAAACGCACGTACTAGGGTATCTTTCGTTGACATGTAGAGTTTTGATTCTCCGGCGTCAACCATTTTTGTCACAAATTCACTGGGTTCTATATAAGCCATAATTTAGATCTCTAAATAAAAAGTTGGTGGGTGGATAATGTTTCCTCCTACGGCTTTGCAAGAAGGATGCCAACTTTTAAAATGCTAAATAGCGGCCTATTTCGGCCAAGATTTTTCTTTAATGACTTTTAATGAAGCATAACCGACGAATAATTCCGCTTTGTTGCACCGCTTTTGTGCAACACACAGAATATCAACTGAGACATCAACTTTATCTATTTAAAGGCTGAAGTAGCCGAGGACAGCTAACTTTTCATTGTGGTGTTATATCAATCGCGATGACGGGGCTGGTTAAATGCCATTATCGATAGTATGGCAGACCGATATCAACATGCTCTGGCGTCAACGAACATAAAGCCTGAGATGGACGGCCGCACCCTCAGCATTTCAGGATTTATTGTTCCTTTAGAATTTGATGACCAACAGGTAATAACGGAGTTTTTCTTAGTACCCTACTTTGGGGCCTGCCTACCTATGCCGCCGCCAGCACCGAACCAAAAGATTCAGGTAAAATATGCCAAAGGAGTAGAGATTGACGCCCTCTACTAGTGGTTTTGGGTATCCGGTGTTCTAAAAACATCTCTGGTGAAGAATGATCTAGCTACCGCCGCTTATGCGTTAGAGATGGCCAGCTATGAAGCTTATGAGCAATAACAGCCGTCTATTCACAATAGATTTCGAAGGCCTAGCAAAGAACTATTTAAAGACATGCAAACAACTGCGCTTCCCACTGACTATCGATGTCACTGGTAATAATATCAATGCGACTCTCAAAACAATCATCCATTTCCACTTCGGTGAGAGCGTCAGAGGTGATGTTGTAACCGAACACACCACTTTGAGTAATAAAGACTGCCTTCACCCTTATGGCTTCGACACCACTTAAAAACACAAACAAGGCCTGTCGGTTAAATACTTTACTAGAGTCAAAACGCCAACCTATGCTATGAAACCCCTGTGCTTTATTAACTGCTTTTATATAACCTGACTCAGGTAACGGCATGGTCGCAAAACTAAGTTGCTCGCTGCCTACTGGATGATCGTGACTATGATGTGAGCCGACAGATGCAGTCGTTACTCCCGCTAAGAGATCTAAGCTTAATTGGCCCTGCTCAGTAAATACGATCTTTGTATCCGGCTGAGATTTTGACTTCACGTAATCCTCAAGCTGGACTCTATCTTGGTACTGATAAAGGTCATTTTTGTTACCAACAATCACATCTGCTATGGCAATTTGCTGATTAAATGTTGCGTTCTCGGTGTAGCGTGGATCGCTTAGATTCCGCGCATCAACCAAAGTGATAATTTTCTCAATTGAAAGAACCTTAGAATAGTGCTCTGCCGTCAAAACATCGAGCACTTCAACCGGGTGCCCTAGGCCTGTTGGCTCAATTAATAAGCGATCTGGTTGAGCTCGCGCGAGCAACTGATTGAGTGCTACCTGCATTGGTAGACCTGCAGCACAGCACATACAACCACCTGGCACCTCTCGAATAAAGATATTACCGTCTTCAGAATGCTTGTCTTGGAACAGACTTCCATCCACACCAATCTCGCCAAACTCATTGACCAGAATCGCCCAGCGCTGATTAGTTGGCTTTGATTGTAGAAGATGTAAAATCGCCGATGTTTTACCTACCCCCAAAAAACCAGTAATAATATTAGTCGGAACAGCTTCAATTCTATTAAGTAATTCTGTCATTGTGAATGATTCTTTGGAGACCCTTGTACCGACGCTGACATGTTTTCTCTGTCCACCTTAAAATAAAAACAATTATCTTGGCCTGTATGACAGGCAACGCCAGTTTGACTGACCATGCATAATAAAGCATCCCCATCACAGTCAATCTGCATGGTGGCTAATACCTGACCGTTACCGCTAGTCTCGCCTTTTACCCAAAGCGTTCGCCGACTGCGCGACCAGTACGTCATCAGGCCCGTAGACAGCGTTGTATTTATTGCCTCCCTATTCATCCAGGCTAACATCAAGACATCTTTGCTGGAGACGTCTTGAGTGATAACAGGAATAAGACCATTGTCGGTAAAGTTCAATTCATCAATTAGGGATTGCAGAACTAGGGACTGTCCGTCCTCTAAACTTTCAATAGTTTCAAAAAATATGTTTTGCATAAGAAAATCGTGACTACGAACTACATTGGCAATCTGAGCGCCTACATAGCCGCTGGTTTATTACGTGCCCTCCAGCAATGACAAGGGTCCCAATGGTAGTCATTAAACGCTCTCCTGACTCCCCAAGAAGGTCATGACCCAAAAAAGGCGTGACAATTAAAATAACTAAACCGAGAAGTCCAAACGCCATAACATTATAATTTTTATGCTTTTTACAGCCCATGGTTAACGCAAAAAGACTTATGGGAACGACTGCGAATAACATCCACCAATGCACGACTTCATCCTGCAAATTGTATGATGCGATAACAGGCAATAGGACAACCACTACGGGCAGTGCCAGGCAGTGAACTATGCAAAGAAAGGATAGCGTGATTGCTGACTTGTCTGATAGAGCTTGTATGTTTTTCATTATTAACTATTCAGGTAAGGATTAAACGGCTTGATGTTTACAATTATGGCAAAGACAACTTATTTCTAATTGAGGACTGAGCAAATGAAATCCCGCCTTTTTAATAGTATCTCTTAAATTATTTATAGATGTTTTATCTACAGTAATTTCCTTTACACTTTGGCAATTACCACAAATCAAAAATTGCACAATGCCATGACTGTGATCACAGGTTATATGGGAGCAGGCGATATATTTATTAGCCAACTTTAACTTGTGAACTAAAGATTCATCTTGTAAAAAATCAAGAATACGGTAAACCGACATAGCTGGCAGCGTTTCACCAAATTCTTCTCTGCAGTATTCGACCAATTCATAGGCTGACCTGGCTTTATCGGATTGTAATAAACCCGAAAGTACTTGCTTACGCTTATTAGTTAATTTTGCACCATGGGATTTACAGCTAATCTCAGCATGATTAATCACTGTTTGTATATTACTCATAGGCATTACCTCAATGCGATGATATCGAGTGTGGAGGTCTGATCTAAAGCACCCTGCTCAGTATCAGTGAGCCACATCAGATTGATTTTTTCTATATTGGGAAAAATATCCAATAAGTTCACCCTAACCTTAAGCGATAAAACACCGTGCCTGTCAAAGCATCCATGATACAGTATATCATATCTTATGCTCACACTTCTGGGTAATCTTGCAATAAGATGAAGCAGTCCTCCCTAGCCTATAACTTGGGCATAAAACCTATGACGCTAGAATTCAAAAATGGATATAGGCGATAACAAGAACATCTAAAAATCAGAGCCCAGAGGCCTAAGGTGCTACACAGCCGCGTATTAAAATAATGAGCTAGCACTAGGAGGAGTAATTTTTTGGTCTCAAACCACTTTTAGTGTCATAAAACTTTTTGAGCTGGCGCAAATCCTCATCAACGTCCCCAGAGGGCTCCATTAAACCCTCAATTCCAATGGTCTTGATAGTGCTATCTACATAGACAACTAGTATTGGTACCTTGGCGGCTGTTGCTACATGATGGAATCCTTGTTTCCATCGAGGGTTTGCGCTTCGGGTACCCTCAGGAGTGATAATTAAGACGAACTCTTCGCGCTCTGCATAGATGCCGGCAATGTAATCTACTAATGAGCTCGCTTGAAGTCGATTAACCGGAATAGCGCCGCTATAACGCAAAAACCAACCCAGAGGCCCTATAAAAAGAGTACTCTTAATCAGTACACTGGGCTTGAGACGCAACACTGATACCGCCAAAACAAACAGAAAAAAATCCCAATTTGAAGTGTGGGGTGCAACTATAAGAACATACTTGCCCTGCCCTTCAGGAAGCTTACCAACAACCCGCCATCGAATGATTTTTAACGTAATTTTCGATATCACTCGTAATATTGGGCTTATTACAGGAGTCGTAAAAAGCGTGTATTTCATGTTTATCTCAGGGAAAGACCAATATTTTAGCGTAATTTCTTGCCAAACCTCCACTTTTGATGCGCTTATTTAAACCGCTACTGGCGCATCTATTAGCAAAGACAACGTTACAGGTATCTTATGCCATTGATATTTGATTGGCGGTAGCACCACTGATCAGCAAATGAGATGTAGGAACATCGTCTTGTTTGAGTCTCAAGCCTAACCAGTAATCATCTAGCTTGGCTAACAATATCTTGGAAGCAACTGCAGCCTTGTACGCTGACTTGGTTTTTAGGCTCTGAATAATACGAGGCTTAATGTAGTGATGCTTCAAATCACTAGGAATTACTCTAGAGAAGTAATATACATCACGTCTGGTATATGTGTGTTGAGCATGCTTTGGTGTATACCGCATTGTCTACCCTACCTATATAATCTGGTAAATACACAAGCAAAACAATGGGTTACGTGAAACTATGGTGCCCGGGGCCTCCCGTCATTGCCCTAGGTAGGCACCTGTAATGCCCTTGATCCTTTTGCTTACTGATGTTGACACCCCTCCAGTGCATTGTCAAAGGCACATTTACGTCTACCATTTTGTCTACCTCAAACCCTCAGAAGGCACCCGTGAGTATTCCATTGGGGCAGCCTTTAAGGCCCCGGGGGAGGCTTTATGTTTCTTGTGATTGATACTGTATCTGGGGAGATACATTAAAAACTAACTTTAAAAGCTCGGTTACTAATGGAGGGAATTACATTGACAACAGCTTAATTTCATATACCCTGTGGGGGTATGATAGCACTGATCATTATTATCTCCCTGCTTGTCGCCCCAAGCTCAATTAGCCGACCCATCTCCTATGTGGGAGGCCATACCTTAATGGCTAACTCCGGAGCACAGTCAGATAATATCTACTGGCACTTCACGCCCAATATCAAGTACTCATTAGGCTTGGATTATCAAAAAGATAAAATCAGTGGTGAAGCGTTTCCCTCAGCCAGATTGACCTATCTGATCAACCGCAAGAATACCGCTACCTCTCAGCGCAACCTGTACGTAAAAACCGGCTTTGGGCTCGATAGCAGCGACAACCACTTTTACTCACTCAGTGGTGACTGGGAGACTCGGCGCCTGTTTGGCAGTTTCTCCGCCAAACAAGTCTCAGGCATTGGCTATGACCTTTTTGAGCAGAGGGTAAAACTAGGGGTAGCCCCCTATCTGGGTGCCTACGGCGACCTGCATACTTGGTTGATGATTGAGAGCAAAAAAGATGACTTGGACGACAAGCGCATCACCTACCCTGTGCTGCGGTTTTTTAAAGGTGGTGGCTTGATTGAAGTCGGCTATCACAAAAAAACCGACTGGGATATTCATTTGATGTATAGATTCTAATAGAGGATGGATGATTATGAATAAATTCTTACTGGCAACATTATTACTTACTGCAACAGCAACTCAGGCCGCCCACCATGAAATGGGACATATGCATTCCCCCAAAAGCCATTTGCACGACACCATGGTCGATGGCCAAAAGCTCAGCGTGGATGCCGAGCGTTTCGATAACTTCGTTAACGCCGTTCTCGGGGATCAAATAGTAGTGATCAGTGTCCAGGGCATGGTCTGTGACTTCTGTGCCCGCGGTATTGAAAAGACCTTTGGTAAAGACAGCACCGTGACCAAAATAGATGTAGATCTGGCCTCAGGAAAAGTCCTGCTGGCCTTCGCCCCAGAGACAGAAATAAACCGCGCTGGTATTAAGCAAAATATTCTTAATAACGGCCTAAACACCGTGGCCATCCAGTTCGTAGGCAAATAATATGCAAGAAAGAGCAGCCAGTTTCTTTTCACTATTCGCCTCTACTTCGACATTGATCTGCTGCGCCCTACCGGCACTCTTTGTCACCTTGGGCGCTGGGGCCAGCTTTGCTAGTCTGCTGAGCGTATTCCCCTTTTTGATTGTGCTGTCCCAATACAAAATAGCCATTAGCCTGTTTGCACTGGTAATGCTCGTGGTAGCCGGTATGGTCAACTATAAAACAGCCAGAATGCCATGCCCTGCTGACCCGGATCTAGGTCGCGCCTGCTTACAGATAAGACAGCGTTCGCGAAGGATTTATACTATATCCACAGGCATCTTTATCTGCGCGAGCATTTTCACTTACATAGTGCCCAAATTTATCTGAGTAGAAGCCATGACACATCCCTGCCACAAAAAATTGATTCCCAATATCAACCGTATTTCCGGGCAGATTAATGGTATCGGCAAAATGGTTAATGAGGGCCAGTACTGCATAGATATCCTCAATCAGCTTAAAGCCGCCAAATCAGCCATAGCCACAGTTGAGGCAAAGATACTGGAAAAGCATATTGAAGAATGTGTCAGAGATTCTCTGAATAGCCAGGACCAGAGCGAAATCAAAATCGCTGAATTAGTAAAAATACTTAAGCGAGCCTAGTCTACCCTACCTATGCAATTTGATAAATAATCAAGTAAATCAACGAGTTACGTGAATCTATGGTGCCCGGGGCCTCCCGTCATTGCCCTAAGCAGGCACCTGTAATGCCCTTGATCCTTGTGTCTACTGATGTTGACACCCCTCCAGTTCATTGTCAAAGGCACATTTACGTCTACCATTTTGTCTACCTCAGACTCACACAAGGCGTCCATGAGTATTCCATTGGGGTAGCCTTTAGGGGCCCGGGGGGGCTGCTGAGTGCTTGTGATTGTTACTGTATCTGGGGAGATACATTAAGGGTGGTTTTATAAAATTAAGGCTTATCATTGATCTATTTACTCTTGTATAGGCAATCATCTAGGGTATATCATCTTTAAAAATTAAAACGAGACACTCTGTTTCTTTCTCATACTGTCTTCTGTCTTGTACTATACTGCCAGATATTGGTTTAAAACTGTAACTCTAACTGTAACTCTACGTCGATATAAGCCTTTATGAAACTTATAAAAATTTTAGTAACAATTCTTTTCATTTCTGGATGTAGTAGCCTCGTACCGGGTAATTTTGTTAACTCAAGGCTCGCTTACTCTTTTCCCGAAAACAACAATATATGCCTCAAACCGGCAAAAACTTCGCCCTCAGCATTTAATTCAAATGATATGCTTAAAGCCGAATTACAAAAAGAAGGACTTCTAATTAGTTGTGAAGAACCTTATGTTATTGGAGTTTGGGCCCATGAAATTGGAAATGGGCATGTGGAAACCTTATCTGTACCGGGTGTAGGGAGTTCTTCAAGCGCAGCGTCTTGTGCTGGAGGGGTTTGTAGTGGAACAGGCACTAGCAGTTATACGCCCGGCCATACTGTCAGCTCAGTGAAATATGAACGAGTATTTTTGTTAAATATCTACGAAGCAAGCTCACTACCTGATAACCCAAAGATCCTATGGAGCATGGAGTTGACCTCAAGGGGCGCAATCACACAACTTAACAAATTGATGAAAACATGGGCCCCAATAATTGCATCAAACTGGGGCAAAGATGTTAATAATGAGTTTGTCCCTAATTCAGGTATGTCGCTGTTAATGGACTGACCTCGTTACCAAATGTGAGAAGGAGGGGTGTAAATAGGTACTATATAAGCGTATTTTGCTCTTCCCTCTCTAATCCTCCAAACCTCGCTCCACAGTACACCATAGAACACCTCAGATCGCCCTGTAAGCCACGATATTGCTGGGTTCATGATGCTAGATAAGCATGCTGAGAAGGGCCTTGAGATGCCCTGTAGTGCGTTCTAAACGGTGCTGTATCTGGCCTTTTATTTCTATTACTGACAGCCCCCGCTATACTAGCATGAATACGCCCTGAAAATTAATTTCTTATGTATAAGATCAACAAGTCATCAAATAGTATTCAGCAATTAAAAAGAATGTCCTTTTCTTCATTAGGGTTTCGTGAAAGAGATCACCTTCAAGAGTGGATCGCGAAACAGCCAGATGTCTTGGGGGAAGATCTTTTAATAATTCAAAAGGAATTCTCTGGATTTGAAGATACTCAGGAACGTTTAGATCTGTTAGCGCTTGATAAAAATGGAGCGTTAGTGATTATTGAGAATAAATTAGATGACTCCGGAAAAGATGTGACATGGCAGGCAATGAAGTACGCTTCTTATTGCTCAGGTTTGACTAAGGGAAACATTACCAAAATTTTTCAAGATTATTTGGATAGTCATGAACAGGGGGCAAATGCTCAGGAACGCTTAGTAGATTTTATGGACGGTGTTGATTATGAGGAGATGCAGCTAAATAAAGGTATATCTCAACGTATCATACTAATTGCCGCTAAGTTTAGAAAAGAGGTGACTAGCACTGTCTTGTGGTTGATGAACTACAAAGTACGAATGCAGTGCTTTCGCGCAACACCCTATGCTATGGGTGAGGAACTCTTCCTGAATGTAGAGCAAATAATTCCTACACAAGATGCTGAAGAGTACATGATTGGGATGGCTGACAAGGCCCAAGATGAAACAGATTCTCACACTGAGTTAAAAAATCGACATATAGTCAGAAAGCAGTTCTGGTCTCAATTGCTATCCAAGATGAATGCAAGTGCCTCTAGTCTATTCAGTAACATTAGTCCTATGACTGGCCACTACATTGGAGCAGGATCAGGTATTTCTAGGGTTAGATTTGTATTCGTTGTATCTAAGTCTTATGGTCGTGCTGAGTTATACATAGATCGCGCCTCTGAGGAAAACAAGTTTATCTTCGACAGGTTGTTTGGCTTGAAATCTCAGATAGAGAAGGACTTTGGTGGTCAATTGACGTGGGAGAGACTTGATGGCAAGAGAGCCTGTCGTATCAAAGCCTCTTTTGATGGCAACGTATTTGATGATGAGCAATGGCCTATGATGATAGAAACTATGACGGATTCCATGGTTAGACTGGAGTCCGCATTGAAGCCACATTTAGTAGATTTTAATGAAAAGTTAAAAGCTAGATAAACTTACCGAAGAGTTTAACAATAGTATTAATCCTTAAAGGTATATCTATTAAGTAATAACCATAAGTATCCTAAGGAAGCAGCAAGTAGCCCTAAGCCCTATGAATCGCCACTAGTTAACTAGACACTTTTCAGTCTCGTTAAAATATTGTCTTTCATACTCTATCGGAGATAGCCCG
>JAOALD010000002.1 GCA_025153755.1 SAR92 clade bacterium H921 | reverse complement strand
CGGGCTATCTCCGATAGAGTATGAAAGACAATATTTTAACGAGACTGAAAAGTGTCTAGTTAACTAGTGGCGATTCAGTTCGTAAAGTTCTACGAATCATCTTCTTTTCATCATCAATCCACATCATGAATTGATAGATGTCACCATTTTGTTTAGTTCTAACAACACTGAACTTTTCATCCATAAGTTTGTGTTGCTCAGTTATGTAACTTGGTTTTTTAGTATTTGTTCTCATGGTTACTACTATACCTAAACATGAACTAAACAACCCCAACACCTATTGGATTGACTAGGTTGTTTAGTTACTTATGACACACAGTAGTTTCCTTAGTGTGTAGTATCGTGTGTAACGCTAAATTCTAAATGTCATAAGAACAAGCATTTAAGGTAGAAGTGTGTAGTCAGTGTGTAGTTAAGAAACCCAGTCTTTATAAGGGTTTAAGGAGTAAAAACTACTCCCACTCAATCGTTGCTGGAGGCTTACTGGATACGTCGTATACCACCCGCGAAACCGCAGCGATCTCATTAATGATGCGGTTAGAAACGCGTTCGATGAAGTCATATGGCAAATGCGCCCACCGCGCGGTCATGAAGTCGATGGTCTCCACCGCTCTTAAAGCGATCACGTGCTCGTACCGACGAGCGTCGCCAACCACCCCGACTGATTTCACTGGCAGATACACAGCAAACGCTATAGCTGCATCTATGCTTCCACTCTCAGCGGAAATGTAGCACAGAAATTGTCTCTCTATGCATGTCTAGTTAAGACAACTATCAATTGTATGACGGTGACAAATATACCTACTGTTCGGCTAATGCTCTAAACAAAAACAAGTTTAGGATCCGCCTATCTTCTACCGCCAGGCTAACAAATACTGATTTATTAATAGGTTTTTAAATCTTACTAACGAGCCTCCCTCACCTTTGCCATGCAGGTAACGGCGCTTTGTTGTAAATATTCCTCTTCACCCAGATATGCATTTCTTCTCTTTTCGTTCTTCATACATTTTTCGTATGGATCAGAACAACCGCTAACAGAAATAACTACGATAATTGCAACCAATATTACAAAGCCCTTGGTGAAATCATTCCTTCTATCTCCTAGGAAGCTGGAAACTGCGATCGAGTATCTCTTCATAAGTTGCAGCATTGTTTAGGGTACCTTTGATTATAAGTCTTTACTGGGAATTTTAGCGCGGCGTAGCCAGCAGAAATAGTGGCAAAAATGAACCCAAGAAATTCATTAAGGCGCTTTCCAATTAGGCTCTATTGCAGAATTTGGCATTCTGGACGACAATCTGTCTTGCGTCAAACAAAGCTTATATGTAAGCAGATAGTCGCCGTGAGCTCAGTGGATAACGTTATCTTGCTAATGAAAAAGACTACTGATTGGTCTCACAGGTACAAGGTTATATGAGGCTTAAGATTATGAGGACAGATCATCGAATCATTATTTAAATCAATAACCACAACTGATGTCTATGCTGTTGGTTTACCTCTAATCATTGTGCTTATTATTTTTGAGGCACTCTTTTCCGCACGTAAAAATCTTCAATTTTACAATACAGCTGACACTGTCGGTACATTGGGTCTACTGGCGGGCAATCTAATTGTTGGCGTGGTCATACAAGGGCTAGTTCTAGGTCTATACTTCTACCTTTATCAGTTTAGAATTTTCACCATTAATGAGCTGTTGCCTGTGTGGGCAATATGGCTAATGACTGTAGTTTCTATCGACTTGATATTTTACTGGTATCACCGTAGTTCGCACCGCATCCGATTTCTGTGGGCAGTGCATATGAATCATCATTCAAGTACGCAGATGAATTTTTCCGTTGCATTTCGCCAGGCGTGGTTCGGTCCTATTACAAAAATACCGTTCTTTACGCTTATGCCCCTAGTTGGATTTGATCCCAGCATCACAGTAGTCTGTGCCGTGGCATTAAGGCTATATGGGGTGTTTGGTCATACCCAATGGATCGATAAACTAGGCTGGTTAGACGGCATTTTCAGTACCCCGACAAATCACCGAGTGCACCATGGCAGTAACCCGGAATATATAGACAAAAACTACGGCAATTTTTTTATTATATGGGACCGCTTATTCGGCACCTATGCAAGAGAAGACGGTCCTGTTACATTTGGTTTGGTCAATAATCTTGATACTAATAACCCTATTGAAATAACCTTCCACCAATGGATGGCAATGGCCCGCGATTTAAAGCGAGCCCGGTCAGTCAAAGAAGCTATAGGCTTTATTGCTGGGCCGCCGGACTGGAAATCCAAACACTAACTGGCAAGCGTAAATTCGCGCATAACATCGGCAACTGATTCCACTGACGCAATATTGCCCAGTCCTTTGCCCGCCTGCCAGTATTTAACATCGTCACTAAAGGCTGTTTTACTGTAATTGCGAATACCTTTACTCATCAGCCACATCCTTGCGTACTTCTTTAAATTTGGTTTTCTCAGCATATAGTTGATAACTGGGCCAGTTTGCAAACCGCCTTTCATAATATCTGCGGTCTTGATAACCGAAGAATTATTGCCCGCTATTTTATTAGTCCAAACGATATCTTCCTCAGATGAATCAACAATGGCCTGTTTATAGGAGTCGGTAATCATGCACTCATTAGTCGCCAAGAATCTTGTGCCCAGTTGCACACCAGCATAACCCAGCGTCAGAGCCCGCTTAAAATCATCTACATTGCCAATACCACCGGCACAAATCAGGGGGATGTCAATATCATGGAGTTCTTCCATAAACTGCTCCGCTGCCTGAATACCCGTCTGACCACCACCGCGCCAGTTGATGCAGTTAAGCCCGTCTACACCAGAGTCACGCATGGCCAAAGCCACCTTCTTGTTGGGTACATCATGGTAGACCTTGATACCATTTTCCTTAGCAGTTTTAACCACTGTGTCCGGCTTTCCCAAAGAAGTGAGAAAGAACTTAATGCCCTCCTCTATTGAAATCTGCATCCAGTCTTGCATCTGCTCATGATACTTTTTGTTGGCTCCACCAAAAATTGTGAAGTTCACACCAAACGGCTGATCCGTAAGCCGCTTTATCAATCGCAGGCCCTCGCGAAAGTCATGGCCGTACAATGAGGTTAAAGCGACAGGCTGAACTACACCCATACCGCCGGCCTCAGATACAGCAGCAACTAACTCAGGGTTGGAGCCAGGATACATAGGGCCACAGACAACTGGGGTTTTAGCGCCGGTGTCAGCCAAAAATTGTTTTACTTTGTGGCTCATAGATCAATCCTTGTTTTGTTTATTACAAGCTATCAGCGTAGCGAATGATTAAGGCTTAAATATTTTGTCATATATTATGTCAATTATTGACTGGTTTCAACTCCGATGAGCCACTCCATATTCAACACGACAATCTGTTAAGGAAGCGTGACAACCAGGATTATTGCGCCGAACTATACATGCTTGCTAGTCATGAAAGACTCAGAATGGGCTGCTGCCAGGACGAATCTGATAACTGGCAAGCCCAAGTCTGCTCGTCAACTCTAAGAAGCGACTGCGACGTCCAAAAAGCTGAACATTGTGCCGACCAAGGTACGGCCTCACACCATTGTCGCTGTCAATAAAAACATTGCTCGCATGAGACGTACCAGAGCTTAATTTATGGCTGAGGGAGAGAGATCAAACTCTTATTTTTTTCTTCAAGAGGTTATATGCTTACTTAAAAAGATTACGTCCTCGTCGAATACAATCGCTTGCAGCGGACCAAAACCAGCCCTTGGGGTCCCATGCCCTACCATGAGAAAGAAAAATACACTGTGAATAGGTAATTGCAGCTAGATCTATATCACCCATTTTTTCATGAGACCTTGCTTTAGCCCATAGGGCTACCGAAACATCATTTACAGCCCAATTTGCATCAATTTTTTTCTTTTCTTTGAAATTAACTTTACCAACCGGTGGAGCTTTCATCTTTTTAGCATTGAGATCTTTTTGCATAACAACAGCGGCAGGCGAAAATAACTTAAAGCAAGCATCGACAGTTTTGATTGACTGTTCATGTTTATTTTTAGCAAATAAATCTATAGCTTTTGATGCCCATTGCGCAGAGTCACCAAGTTCAGGATCCGTTGAATGACAGTCAATATTATCGCTTGCAAAACTGTTGATTGAGAAGGCTACGAGATAAAGGAAAGTGATTTTGCGCATGACATGTCCGAATAATTAAATTATTCATAAATGTATCCTGTTGATCACTTCGAGTCAAACTCGCAAAATAGGTTAATCGGTCGCTGAAATCAGCTCAGAAAATCAAACAAAATGGTTTAGTGACGAGTATATATTTGGTATTTTTTCTAGCGGTCTCAACTATATCTAAGGTTACCCAGGCGGTCCTTAGTGATGTCATGAGGCATTTTAATATTTTTTTGAATGACGCCTAATCTATCTATCGAGATACAGCAACAATCACTAGCCTACAGAAGTTCGCCGTCCCCTCTTGATAGTTTCCCTTTCATAACGGAGCACAGAACAAGGCTCAGTTAACTTTGTTAGTAGCTATCCGTACCACACATTTGCTAAACAAAGCAGGCACAAAAAAGCCCCAGAAACTCTATAGTTACTGGGGCTATGATGCGTGGCGGTGAGAGAGGGATTCGAACCCTCGAAACGCTATAAACGCTTACACACTTTCCAGGCGTGCTCCTTCAGCCACTCGGACACCTCACCGTAAACTGTTGCCGTTTTCTGTCCTGTAAAGTAGTCAGGAGCACGACTTACTCGTTGCTTTGTTATATCACCGCATTTTCTCGTCTTAATCTATGAGACAACAAAATCATTACGCTCTGGCCCTTGCTCAAAGTTACTGCGTCAGGTGCTTTACAAGCTGCGCAACTGTACACAACGAAACCCTCAAAAGCAATGCACATGCGCTTTTCAGGCGATATCTCCTAAGCAATGCTAAACTAAACTTATGGTAGGAGAAGAGTTTGCATATCCATCGCCGAAGCATCAGGGACTATATCGACTCATAATTTCGATGTGCACTGTTGCTATTTTGCTGGGTGCCTGGGCAGATACCAACCATCATCCTGCTCTACTCGCTGGCCTACCAACACTATTTGTCTATCAATTTAGCACCTATTGCGCAGTTAATCAGTCGATGCCCTGGCGGCAGCGACTTACGCTGACTATGGCATTTATCGATGGCCTGATAACTGGCTTCTTAATAGCGTTTGTTGGCTATGATCCATTTATTGTAATCGGTCTCGGGCTAATCTTTTTGGTCACTGTCGTCGGCTATTTGAAACCTTTCTCGTCGCCGAATCTACTCGCTATAATGGCTGGAGCTGCACTTACCTCTTGGTTTTTACCTCTAAACTTTGCGCCAAGCCGCGGAACTCAGCTATTTGTCCTCGCGATTAGCTCAGGCTATGCCCTACTTCAGATGAGTACAGCTCGCCGTAAATATTTTTTACTGGCGAAAAAGCACGACTCGGTTCTACGCCAAAATGAATGGCTTACTCTTCGCAATTTTCGACTTTCCAAGTACCTTTCACCTGCACTGCGCAAGGCTATTTTGAGCGGCAAAGATGTCCGAGCTCAAACTGAAGAGAAAATCCTGACGATCTTTTTTTCAGATATAGTGGATTTCACTACTCTCACTGAGGAGTTAGATTCGGAGCAATTGGCCAACGTACTCAATACCTATCTTACCGAGATGTCTGAAATTGCCTTTCGCTTTGGTGGCACCATCGATAAGGTGATTGGCGATTCCATTATGGTATTTTTTGGTGACCCGCAAAGCCGCGGAATTCAGGCTGATGCCATAACCTGTCTATCTATGGCCATTGCTATGAAACGAGCGATGATAGATTTACAGGCGCGCTGGCGCGCCGAGGGTATTGGCAGTCCTCCGATCTTGCGTATGGGAATTAACAGTGGCCTGTGCAAAGTGGGTAATTTCGGCACTGAGAACCGTCTCGACTACACCTTGCTGGGGCGCGCGGTCAATCTGGCTAGCCGCCTAGAAACATCTGCTAATAGCAACGAGATACTTATTTCAAAAGATACCTATGAACTAGTCAAGGACACCGTGCACTGCGTTAGCAGGGGGAAGATTCCAATAAAAGGCTTTGCTGTTGCGGTCGATATTTACAGCGCTATAGATTTACATAAACACCTAAGAAGTACCCCTCAAGCATCAGCGGCACGCTATAGCGTAGCCGCTGGGATTATGCCTAAAACAAATAGTTACTCATAATCCGACATGGATGGACAAGAGCAGATCAGGTTGCGATCACCAAAGACATTGTCTAGCCGGCCAACAGGTGGCCAATATTTACTGTCCCTCAGAGAATCCAATGGATAGGCTGCCTGACTGCGACTATAGGCTCGAGTCCACTTATCGGCGGCAACAATCGCCGCAGTGTGAGGCGCACTGACCAGGGGGTTATCATCTAACTGGTATTCTCCATTAGCAACCTGATTAACCTCATGCTTAATGGCAATCATAGCATCACAAAATCGATCTAACTCTGCCTTTGATTCGCTCTCTGTCGGCTCAATCATCAGAGTGCCCGACACTGGGAAAGACATGGTCGGCGCATGAAAGCCATAGTCAATTAGTCGTTTGGCAATATCATCGACAGTAATTCCCACATCGTCTTTGATCGGGCGCACATCGAGAATACATTCGTGTGCTACACGGCCATTGGTGCCGGTATAAAGCACCTGATAATGTTCTTGTAAACGGCTGGCAATATAGTTGGCATTGAGAATAGCCACCTCAGTCGCCTGCTTGAGGCCCACGCGACCCATCATGCGTATATACATCCAGGTAATAGGCAGGATACTGGCGCTGCCAAAAGGTGCCGCAGAGACCTGGGCACCGCAACGCTCGCCACCTTCAAATTCCTTGGGCAAGAATGGCACTAGATGCTCACCTACCCCTATGGGACCAACACCTGGGCCACCACCACCATGGGGTATACAGAACGTTTTGTGTAGATTTAGATGGGACACATCACCACCAAACTTACCTGGCTGACAGACTCCGACCATTGCATTAAGATTGGCCCCATCGATATACACCTGACCGCCATGATCATGAACGATCTGACAAATTTCCTTGATACCCTCTTCAAACACGCCGTGGGTAGATGGGTAGGTAACCATAATGGCCGCTAGATTTTCACTGTGGGCGGCGGCCTTTTCCCTTAGGTCGCCAATATCCACATTACCCTGATCATCACATTGAACTAGTACAACCTTCATACCACACATCTGAGCGGAGGCCGGATTGGTGCCATGGGCAGAACTTGGAATCAGGCACATTGTTCTATGGGGTTCACCGCGACTCTCATGAAACCCCCGAATAGCCAACAGTCCAGCATACTCGCCTTGGGAGCCAGCATTGGGTTGTAAAGACATAGCGTCATAACCAGTTGCAGCGCAGAGCATAGACTCTAGCTGGTCGATCATCAACCGGTAACCACCAGCCTGATCTGCTGGCACGAACGGATGCATATTAGAGAATTCTGGCCACGTAATGGGCAGCATTTCGGCCGTCGCATTTAATTTCATGGTGCATGAACCTAGAGGGATCATGGCGCGATCAAGGGCGATATCTTTATCTGCCAGTCGGCGCAAATAACGCAACATCTCAGTTTCAGAATGATAGCTATTAAATGTGGGATGGGTCAAAAACCCATCGGTGCGAATTAAATCATCTGGTAGCGAACCGGCAACTTCTGCAGCCAAGGAATCCAGATTTAAGCTGTGCTCACCGAGTATAATATCCCACAGCATCATCACATCGTCGCCGCTAGTGGTCTCATCTATAGAGAGCCCAATATGCTCTCCATCGATCTGGCGCAGGTTGATTTCCTGCCCTTCGGCAGCCGCAATAATTTCTTCAGTACGATTACCTGTATTTAGGGTGAGGGTGTCAAACCAATGCTTATTGGTTGGTTTCATCTGGTTTAGACGCAGGCCTTCGGCCAATACACAGGTCAGTAAATGCACACGTTGAGCAATACGTTGCAGTCCCTTAGGGCCGTGATAAACGGCGTACATGCCAGCAATGACGGCCAACAAAACCTGTGCAGTGCAAATGTTGGAAGTGGCCTTTTCACGACGAATATGCTGTTCTCGAGTTTGCAGAGCCAAACGATAGGCAGGGTCGCCATTAGCATCCTGAGAAAGCCCAACGAGGCGCCCGGGCAGATTGCGCTTGTAGGCTTCTCTGGTAGCCATATAACCGGCATGTGGGCCGCCAAATCCAAGCGGCACCCCAAAGCGCTGAGTGGTACCTATGGCAACATCTGCTCCCAATGAGCCCGGTGATTCTAACAACACCAGACTAAGAATATCGGCGGCCATAACCGCCAGACCTTTTTGCTCCTGCACCTTAGCGATAATCTCGCGGTAATCGCGAACCTCGCCACTGACACCAGGATACTGCAGTAGTATGCCAAAGGCTTCGCCCGAGAACTCGGCCGGATCTGCAACCTCTACCTCAATGCCCATGGGCTCCGCGCGAGTTTTAATCACTTCGATAGTTTGGGGCAGACAGTCCCTATCGACGACAAAGCGTGAGGATTTTGATTTTGACATACGCTGACATAGAGCCATCGCTTCTGCGGCTGCGGTTCCCTCATCCAGCATGGACGAATTAGACATTTCCATTCCGGTCAAATCAGAGATCATAGTCTGAAAGTTAATTAACGCTTCGAGACGACCCTGAGAAATCTCTGGTTGATATGGCGTATAGGCCGTATACCAGGCTGGATTTTCTAAAATATTACGTTGAATAACGTTTGGCGTGATCGTGCCGTAATAACCCTGCCCAATAAAAGATTTGTATACCCGATTATGACTGGCGATTTCACGCAGCTCGGCTAGCGCCTGAGCTTCAGAACAACCGTCAACAATAGCCAAATCATCTGCCATTGCAATGGCTTCCGGAACTACTTGCTCAGTCAGCTGTTGCAAATTAGCGCAGCCCAACGCACTGAGCA
Source organism: SAR92 clade bacterium H921 (assembly GCA_025153755.1). Taxonomy (GTDB): domain Bacteria; phylum Pseudomonadota; class Gammaproteobacteria; order Pseudomonadales; family Porticoccaceae; genus HTCC2207. Next base: position 605,362 of record JAOALD010000002.1, on the reverse strand, counting down.
TCTGCTGTTGATCATCGACACTGGGGCCTACATGGCGGGCAATAAATTCTGCAGCATTTTGTAAGTCAGCTAGGGTGTTTTTCTTTTGTAACATCAGGTTGGCTCCGAATACTTGGGTGAACTTATTGGCTAAGGGGTTGGTTTTTACTGGCTTAGTCTTTGCCGACTAAGAACTTTTGGTACTCATCGTCAGTCATAAAAGCTGAGGTATCTAGATCATCGGCAAGAGAAATTTTGAACATCCACCCATCTGTCTGAGGGGCACTATTTAATAGATCAGGGCTCTCTACCAGCGTTTCGTTGGTCTCTAATACTGTGCCATTGACGGGTGAATTAATCTCACCAGCTGCCTTTACCGACTCGATAACTGCCGCCTCGTCGCCTACACTCAACTCCGCCCCAGGCTCCGGCAGCTCCACAAATACCACGTCGCCGAGTTGCTCCTGAGCAAATTCTGTAACACCAATAGTGGCTACGTTACCTTCGACCATCAGCCACTCATGATCTTCTGTGTAAACTGCTTCATTCATAGTAAATACCTTATAATTTTAAATTAGCCGCGGAAGTAACGTTGCGGAACTAGGGGCATTTTTGCCACAGTAATAGGCCTTGGCTTACCACGAACTAGGGCATGGAGCTGGGTGCCAACTGCAGATAGCTCTGTTGAGACATAGCCCATCGCAATAGGTGCCTGTAAGGTCGGGCCAAAGCCGCCACTGGTGATAGCACCAACGACAGTACCCGCCTCATCAACGATTTCAGCACCTTCACGGACAGGTGCCCGCCCATCGACCAAAAATCCGACTCGCTTTCTCGCAGTACCACTGGCAATCTGCGCTAGAATCACATCGGCACCCAAGAAGCCACCTTGGTTAACGCCGCCAGTACGGCGAGACTTGCTGATACTCCAAATAATGCTCGCTTCAACTGGCGAGGTCTGCTGGTCCATATCATGCCCATACAGACACAGGCCAGCTTCAAGGCGCAGCGAGTCACGCGCCCCTAAACCAATCCAATTAACTGAATCAAAGGCCAATAAAATGTCAGCTAGAGCAAGTGCGTCTGCGGGGTCGACTGAAATCTCAAAACCATCTTCGCCTGTATAGCCGGAGCGCGTGATATAAACATCTATACCATCAATGCTGGCGTGGCCACCATTCATAAATACTAGGGTATTGGCCTCCGGCACCAGCTCGGCCATTACATCTTTTGCCTGTAGCCCCTGAAGGGCCAATAAACCGCGATCAGCCAGATAGGTAATGTCGAAATTAGGTAGGTGCTTGCGGATATGAGCGATATCTTGCTCCTTGCACCCTGCGTTAACCACCAAGAAAAAAGTGTCTTCGGTCCAGCGGGTAATGATCAAATCATCCAATACCCCGCCCTGTTCACTGGTCAGGGTGGCATAGGTCTGCTGATTAATAGCCAATGACTGCAGATCGACAGGCACCAATTTCTCCAGCGCCTCGGCAGCACCCTCACCCTTCACAATAATTTGGCCCATATGCGAAACATCAAATAAACCGACTCTATCCCGGCAGTGCAAATGCTCCTGCATAATGCCCTCGCTATATTGCACAGGCATTAGATACCCTGCAAAAGGCACCATTTTGCCGCCTGCAGCAACATGATAGTCATGGAAAATGGTTTTGCGAATGTCGGGTTCTAGTGCCATAAAAATCGGTTCCAAACGGTAGCCCAAAAGGAGACTAAATCAGTCATACAAGCGATAGGCCGTTATTTTATGATGATACTTATAATTTGTTAAATTAATAGATACAATACTAGTATTTATAATATAAATAGCTTTGTTACCTCCCCCAAAAAATAACGGTGGCTATGATGAAAAACTTGCCCATGGATTTACTTCGCGCCTTTGTCTCGGTCGCTCAGCTGAGTAGCTTCACCAAGGCAGGAGAAATACTGGGCCGATCCCAGCCCGCAATGAGCCTACAGATCCAGCGCTTGGAGGACTTAGTCGATGAACCACTACTGAACCGTATCGGTAAAAATCTAGAATTAACTGATGCTGGCGAGCATCTCTATGACTATGCTAATCAGATACTAACTCTCAATGATCTAGCTATTAGTCAGCTTTCTAAAAGCAGTATTAGCGGTAAAATACGCCTTGGTATTCCTAGCGAGTTCGCTACAGTTCTATTGCCAAAAATTGTCAGCCGTTTCGCCAAAGCCTACCCAAATGTCACCTTAGAGGTAAACTGCGAGCTGAGTAAGCAACTGCTTTCAAAAGAGGGTAAGACTAGCCATGATCTCATTCTAGCGCTAGAGGACAAACCTTCTGCCATTGGCTCGAACCTAGTCAAAACTGATGATCTAGTCTGGGTAGCAAGCGCAGACCACAACGCTCAGAAGGTATCGACAGTGCCGCTTATCGCAGCAGCGGAGGGGTGTATCTATCGCCAACGTGCCATCCATGTGTTAGACAAGTCACGACAGCCATGGCAAATTGTGTATACCAACCCCGACTTAACTGGTATTCAATACGCTATACAAGAAGGGCTCGGTGTCACCGTACTAGCTAAGAGCACCGTACCAAATAATCTTAAAGTTTTAAGTCCATCAGCACGATTTCCGGCTCTGGGTGAGGTAGGTATCAGCCTGATTTGCTCAAGTAGAAGTAAAAAGAATGAAGCCGTTAATCTACTGATTGAATTTTTGAAGACCAGCCTGGCATAGAGACTGAAGTATATTACTGCCTGACCTGCCTAAACGCGGTTGAAGGTTGATTAACGGTACTGCGATAAGGGTTGATATCCAGCCCACCACGGCGCATATAGCGCGCATAAACACTGAGCTCTTGAGGCTGACAGCGCGCCATAATATCGGCAAATATTTTCTCCACGCACTGTTCATGAAAATCCTGATGCTGGCGAAATGAAACGATATATTTGAGCAGCCCATCGGCATCGATCTGCCCACCTTTATAGCTAATATACACAGAGGCCCAATCTGGCTGATCGGTAACTGGGCAGTTGGTTCTCAGTAGATGAGAATAGAGTGTTTCGCTAACTAGCGCACTGCTATCGGCCTGTAAAAAGGCCGCGTTTGGCTGGTAGGTGTCTACACTTACCGAGCGCTGGTCAATACAGCTTCCCTCTGACTCGGCAACTGGCCTAATCTCGTTATAGTCACCCACCCTGTACAGCTGCACCTCGGTATCTGCACCACATGCCGCAGATACATCTGCCTGCATAAGGGCTTGCACCGCGGCCATTGACGGGTACTGGGTTTGATTAAACGAGTTCAGGTAAAGCTTAAATGACTTAGATTCAATGATGGCATCGCTAGTGCAAGGAAAAACGAATTCACCAATAGCCACCTGCGGTAAACCCTTTGAGTTTAACCAAGAAATTTCAAAGGCAGTCCAAAGATCAGTACCAAAGAACGGCAGACTACCTTTTTTTGCACCCTCTTTTTCTCCCGTCTCCCGCGCCTTGCTGCGGCGAATAGGAAACAGCAGTGCAGCATCGTATTGATCTGTATAGGCAGTGTCTTTACCGAGGCCAGTATCTGAATGATCTACCATTAGCTACGTAGCCTCGAACCTTTCTCAAGCAGATTTAGTGCAACAAAAAACAGTAGCGCAGAAAATATACCGACCATGCCAAATGACCAGGCAATGTTAATATCGGTAATGCCGACCATGCCATAACGAAACGCATTGACCATGTAAAGTATGGGGTTAATCAAGGACACCGAACCCCAAAATTCTCCGAGCAACTCGATCGAATAAAACACGCCACCCAGATAGATTAAGGGTGTTAAGACGAACGTAGGAATAATTGAAATATCATCAAAGCTATTGGCAAACACCGCATTGATAAGGCCAGCCAGTGAAAACATCAGCGAGGTCATCAACACTATACCAATAGTGATGGGCAGACTGTGCAAACTGAAATCGGCAAAATACAGTGACAATATAGTTACCAGCGCGCCCACACCTAAGCCACGACTCATACCGCCAACTACATAGCCCAGCAAGATAATCCAATTAGGCGTTGGTGATACCAATAGCTCTTCTATGTTGCGCTGAAACTTGGAGCCATAAAATGAGGACACCACATTAGAATAGGAATTGGTAATAACCGACATCATAATTAGCCCCGGCGCTACGAACTGAATATAGGGCAGACCAGACATCTCACCAATTCGGCCGCCAATAAGGCGCCCGAAAATTACAAAGTACAACACAATAGTGATAACCGGTGGCACCAAAGTTTGCGGCCAGATACGCATGAAGCGATGAATTTCGCGGCGCACTATAGTCATAAAGGCTATCCATTTATGGCGATTATTCATTGCCTTTCTCCTGTAAATTTTTAGCCACCAAATCGAAAAACAGCTCCTCTAGGCGGTTGGTCTTATTACGCATACTTACCACATGCAGACCCTGACTGGTCAGTGCCGCAAACAATTCATTGATCGACTGACTTTTCTCTACTTCCACTTCTAAGGTACAGGTATCTACCTGTTTTAATGGGTAACCCTCAATCTGTGGGCAACCACTTAGCTTCTCACGGGTGTCCAAGATAAAGGTTTCTTTATTAAGCTGTGAAATAAGTTCGCGAATACTGGTATTTTGCACGATCTGACCATGATCGATAATCGCCACATTTCGGCACAAACTCTCGGCTTCTTCCAAATAGTGGGTGGTTAAAATAATAGTGGTACCCTGCTTGTTTATCTCTTGCAAGAACTCCCACATGGAGCGGCGCAGCTCAATATCAACACCGGCGGTCGGCTCATCAAGCACCAGTAACTTAGGAGCATGCATCAGTGCCCTGGCAATCATAAGTCGGCGTTTCATACCTCCCGATAATGTTCGTGACGGCACATGCGCCTTGTCCCAGAGGCCTAGCTGCAATAAATATTTTTCAGCGCGCTCGGCTGCAACCTTTGCGGAAATACCAAAATACCCAGCCTGATTGATCAAGATATCGATTGGTTTTTCAAACTGATTGAAATTGAATTCTTGAGGTACCACACCAACATATTGTTTGGCGGCAGAAAAGTCTGTGTCTATATCCTGACCAAATACAGTTACTGATCCCTCACTCTTGCGCACTAGCGAACAGATAATACCTATAGTGGTCGACTTACCCGCCCCATTAGGCCCCAGTAGTGCAAAGAAATCACCCTCTGCAACATCTAAATCAACACCTTTAAGAGCGACAAAGCCGTCCTCATAGACCTTGGTAAGTTGGCTAATTTGCAACGCAAATTTGGTACTCTGGTTCAATTGTTTATATCCATTTAAATTGATTATATTAGGTTATATATTGTATATCGCAGCATCACATAAGTCCGTTTTTAGGCGATTATTTGACTAGTCCGACTGCCCGGATACGGGCATAATATGCATAACTAATGACAATGCAATTGGATTCCATGCCACGCAAAACTATCCATCGCTTCCTGCCGGATATAGCCAGTCTAGTCCAACGTCCACCTCTGCGCTGGGTTAATCGCATCTCTCATGATCCTAACTTGCTCCATCTGAACCGCCATTCTGTGTCTCTAGCTGTTTTTATTGGGATTTTCTGTGCCTTTATCCCCCTGCCCGGCCAAACCATTATTGCGGCAGCTATGTGCTTTCGGCTCGGCGCTAACCTGCCCATAGGCTTGGTGGTTATCTGGATAAGCAATCCAATCACGATTCCACCGATGTTTTACCTTACCCATCAGTTGGGCAGCTTCCTGCTTGGTAGCGATCCGGTAAACTTTACCGTGGCCCTAGAGTGGGAATGGTTTTCAAATATCGGCTCAGCCATACTGCTACCACTACTTACGGGGAGCCTACTGTGTGGGATTATACTAGCTTCAATTGGTTACTTTTTTATCCTTAATTTGTGGCGCTGGAAAGTCATCAAGAACTGGGAGCGACGAAAAGATTTACGCCTCCAAAAGCAGCGTCACGAAGGCTAAGACCGCAACTCTTCGGCTGGCGCCATGCGACTTGCGCGCACCGCAGGATAAACTGTCGCCAAGATATTCAACACGATAGCTGTACCAGCAATGGTCGCCACATCCGACCAGCGCATATCCACAGGAATATAATCAATCGGGTACACGGTTGTGTTGAGAAAAGTCACGCCCAGCATAGCTTCAATCCAAGCTACTAGGTCTGCCACCCAGTAACAACCGAGTACACCAAAGAGCACACCGATGGAAATTCCAAACAACCCGATCATAGCGCCCTGAACAAGAAATAGTTGGACGATATTTACTCGCGACAGTCCCATTGTTTGCAAAATGGCAATATCTTTACGCTTGTCCACCACTGTCATCATCAGCATCGAAATCACATTGAACGCGGCTATAGCCACAATCAAAAAGATCAGCAGTCCGACCATATTGCGGGACAGCTGGATAGCTTGATAAAGATTGCCATGGGTCTGAAACCAATCGCGAAAACCATACCCAAAGGGCAACTCATCAAGCAGTGCATAGCCTATACTTCGCGCATCAAATTCATCCGCCACCTGTAATCTAAATCCCTGCACTAGACCGGGAATATCGGCAATTTGCGCCGCCTGTTCAAGAGACGTCAGACCCAGCACCTGATCAAGTTCAGTATGGGTGGCAAAAATACCCACGACCTGAAAAGAATAGACTGAAGTTTTACCGCCACGGATAGGTGGAATAATCACATTAACACGCTGATTGATACTGATATTCAAGTCTTCAGCAATAGACTCAGAGAGCAACAGTTGATTAGCCAAGGGAACGTTTAAGCCATACTCCCCAAGTACAGAAGCTAAACCCTCAGGCACAGCATCCGCGTCCAGACCCAGAAGTTGCAGTGGACGAGTTTTTTGGCGGCTGTTAATGAGACCATCTACCTTATTGTAAGGTGTCACCTCGGTAACTGTCGGTAGCTCGGCAATAGATTTTCGCTGCTGTCGCCAGTCGGCAACACCAGTATTGTGAATAAGCTGCACATGAGGCACTACAGAGAGAATGCGTTCGCGCAGTTCACGGTCGAAACCATTCATCACCGACAGCACCACAACCAACAGGGCAACACCCAGAACTAGCCCGGTAATAGCCAACATTGAGATAAATGAGACTAGTAAATTGGAGCGGCCACCGGACCAAAAATAGCGCAGCCCCATAAATAGCGGGACCGGTTTAATCATGGGTTATATCCACGAGTGTTCCATTTTCTAACTTGACCGTTCTATCCATCCGCGCGGCAATTGCAGGGTCATGGGTAACCACAACAAAGCAGATATCCAACGATGCATTAAGCTCATCAAGTAAATCTAAAATAGACGCCGCAGTAGTGGGGTCTAGGTTACCTGTGGGCTCATCCATCAATACTACTGATGGCTCAGTGACCAGTGCTCGAGCAATGGCTACACGCTGGCGCTCGCCGCCAGATAACGCGGCAGGCTGATGGTTCAGACGCTCTCCAAGACCAACACGCGCTAGCAGCTTGCTGGCCCTATTCCGTGCTGCGGCCACAGATGCTCCACCAATCAAACAGGGTAATGCTACATTTTCGAGGGCTGAAAACTCGCCCAATAGATGATGAAACTGATACACAAAGCCGACGTGCTGATTACGCCATGCGGCCCTTGCCGATGTATCCAGGTCATTCCAATCTGTGCCACAGACATGGACTGAACCGGCACTGGGATCATCCAGGCCACCCAGCAAATTCAGTAAGGTCGTCTTACCGGAACCGGACACACCATTAATGGCTAGGGTTTCACCCCGGTTAATATCCAAATTAATGCCATCGAGGACTGAGAGCTCAGTGTCAGGCTGTTGGTATTTGCGACTCAGAGCGTTAGCCTGCAATATAGGTTTAGTGGTCATAGCGTAGAGCCTCCGCGGGCAGAACTTGGCCGGCCCGCCATGCCGGATAAAGCGTTGCTAAAAAATTAATAATAAAGGCGCTACTAACTACCATCACAATATCTGTAGGCAGAATTCGAGATGGCAGCGCGCTGATTAAATAAACGCTGGGATCGAACACATAAAGCCCCGTAAAGCTCTCCACTAAGCTGACAATATCGCCAACAAAGGAGGCGATCAAACACCCCAATAGCACACCAATAAAAATACCCATGGTGCCCACAGCCATGCCCTGGACTACAAAAATTCTCACAATCAAACCAGAGGTTGCGCCCAGAGTACGCACCACGGCAATATCATTGCGTTTGTCCGCCACCATCAGAACCAAACTCGCCACAATATTAAAGGCCGCCACCGCAATAATGACCGACAAAAGTAAACTTACCACCACCTTTTCCATACGCATGGCCTGAAATAAAGTAGCCATAGAATTTGTCCAGGTATGCCAATTGAGGCCCGGCAGCAAAGTCTCGCCATGCAGGTCAACCCATTGATCTGCCTCATAGGCGTCAGCCAACTTAAGCTGGATACCCTGAAAGTTACCTCCCAGGCGCAACAGCTTACGCGCATCGTGCTGATGAATAAATGCTACCGATCCGTCAACCTGTGCGCCCACTTCAAAGATACCGCTAACCCTAAGTAGCTTAATTCTCGGAAAAACTCCGGCTGGAGTTACAGTTACCTCAGGCATCGTGACCTGTATTCGATCACCAACAAATACATTTAGCCTGCGGGCTATCTGGCTACCCAGTACAATCCCGAAGTCACCCGGGCTCAGCTTTTCTATATGGCCGCTGATCATGTTCTCTTTGAGTAAGGCCAATGTCGGCCACTGGGGATCGATGCCCTGCAATGAAATCCCGGCTTGTTCGGTATCAACAGATAGCATGGCAAAGCTCTGAACTACGGGGACCACAGCGCGAACACTGGTATCAGCTAGGATTTGCGACTGCAAAGAGGCGATATCCTCGGCACTAAAGCCCTCGGGACGCACCACAGTGACATGAGGCACAACACGCAACAGACGATCTTTGATTTCACGATCAAAGCCATTCATCACCGATAGCACTACAATCAACGCCATTACGCCAAGCGCCATGGCGCACAGCGAAAAGCCCGAGATAAAGGCCACAAATCCCTCTCGGCGCTTGCTGCGTGTATAACGTAAACCAATAAATAGTGGGAGGTTTTTAAACATGGGAAGATTAAACCCGAAAGCCCCGCCACACACAACATCAGCGTATTACTCTGACCTTGTATTAGCTGCAATGTCTAATCGAACCCAGGACCAGGTATCAATTTTCTCCGTGGATATTGTCTGCTAATTTTTGCAGTGTCTGAACTAGTAGTTATTATCAAATAACAGGTTTTTGCGGTCTATTTCGAATAGAAGTGAGGGATTCAAATCGTTCTGAGTCCGCAGAACAATTGAGGCGCACAAGATAGCTAGGCCTGTTTGCCCTCAAAGTACCTGCGGTCACGACTCACCCGATTTAGACCATTCATCGATGCAATACGATAGGCTTCGGCCATAGTTGGGTAGTTAAAGGTGGTACGCAAGAAATACTTAATACTGTTAGCCTCACCCTTCTGACTCATAATGGCTTGGCCAATATGAATAATTTCCGCTGCCTCAGCACCGAAGCAATGAATCCCAAGAATCTCTAACGTGTCCTGGTGAAATAAGATTTTTAACATGCCCACTTCTTCGCCAGAGATATGCGCTCTGGCGGTATCTTTAAAGTAGGCGCGGCCAATCTCATAGGGCACTTTTTGTTCGGTCAGTTCTGATTCGTTCTTTCCCACGAAGCTAATCTCAGGAATAGTCCAGATACCAGTGGCCACATCTTCAACTCGGTACTGATCTTCCATGCCGCACATATGTGAGGCCGCAAAGCGTCCCTGATCATAGGCAGCACCAGCCAATGATGGCCACCCAATCACATCACCAGCAGCATAAATATGGGGCACAGCGGTTTGATAATCTTTATTAACTGCAAGCTGGCCACGCTCATCCGCTTCAAGACCCGTATGCTCCAGGCCTAGACCTTTGGTATTACCGGAGCGCCCATTGCACCAAAGCAATGCTTCACCATGAATACGCTTGCCTGACTTAAGCTCAAGAGTCACCCCATTTTCATTGCTGGTAACGCGCTCGTATTCTTCATTGTGACGCACCATGACATTGAGATCGCGCAGGTGATAGCTCAGCGCGTCAGATATCTCGTCATCGAGGAAGTTCATCAACCACTCTCTAGTATTAACCAGGTCGACTCGAGTATCTAAGCCAGAAAAGATTGACGCATATTCACAGCCAATAACACCAGCACCATAAATAATTATATTTCTCGGCGTGTTATCAAGCGTTAAAATACTATCGCTATCAAAAATAGCGGGATCGTTAAAATCAATATCTGCAGGCCGATAAGGACTGGAGCCTGTGGCCAGCAAAAAGTTTTTAGAGGCTATATTGGTAACCTTGCCATCACTGCTGGTAACTGCAATTTCATGGGTTGCGGTAAATTTAGCACGACCGATATGCATCTGAACGCGGTTGCGAGCATAACCTTTGGTACGACCCTGAACCTGTTTGGTAATCACATCATCGGCGGCTTTCATCACCTCTGGAAAAGAGAACCAGCGCGGCTCGCCTACCGCACGAAACATCGGCATAGTGTTGTACTGCATCATACGGCGGACAGATTGACGTAGCGCTTTAGAGGGGATTGTTCCAAGATGGGTACAGCTGCCGCCTGCCATTGCACGCTCGTCGACAATCGCTACCCGCCATCCCTGCTTGACCGCGTTCATCGCAGCACCTTCACCAGCAGGCCCGCTGCCAATTACCACTAGATCATAAGACAGATCGGCCATGCTCAGTATTCCTTTCTATCGTCTAGCTCAACTGATTCAGCGACATTATAGCCAAGCGATGTTTCATTGAGGTTCGTCTGTTCGTCACATTTATTCGGATCACCACCACAGATGTCACAATTGTAGTTTGGTTCGCCCAATGCAGCACCAACGCCACCACAGGAACCAGCTATAGGTTTGCCACCCATAATAACCCCAACTGCCATAGCGGCAATTAGCAGACCAAAAATTACAATGGTCAGCAGTATCTCAGTCATCTTTAACTCTCATTTTGGGCGTTTAGATAGGGCTCAAATGCGCGGCTATGAATCGCTTTAAACTCAGCGCCATCTTTGATTAACATATACAGGGGAATATCCAACTTATTAGCCAACGCCATACCTTCTTTGTCGCCCAGTACCATGAAAGACGTGGCCCAGGCATCTGCATCAGCGCAGCGCTCAGCCAATACAGTTACAGAGGCTAGGCTGTGGGTGATGGGTCGGCCAGTACGCGAATCTATGGTGTGGGAATAGCGCACACCCTGCTGTTCAAAATAATTCCTATAATCACCTGACGTGGCAACAGCCATATCCTGTACGCTAATAATGCGCTGCACCTGAGGCATCAAACTAGGTAACTCTATCGCCACGCGCCAAGGCATGCCTTCGGGGTTGGAGCCACTTAAACGCATCTCGCCGCCCACTTCCACCAGATAGTCTGGTAATGCCAACATTTCTAGCAGGTCGGCCACCAAGTCAACAGCATAGCCTTTTGCCACCGCTGAAAGATCCAGCCGAACCGGCTTGGTTTTGACTAAATCTCTGTTGTTCAGTACCAAATACTGAAAGCCTAGCTCCGCTTTGGCGGCATCAATTTGTACCTGCTCTGGGACCACATTGGTCGCCTTAGGCCCAAAACCCCAGAGATCGACCAACGGCCCCACTGTGGGATCAAAGGCACCGCCACTGAGTTCCCAGACGGTCTTGCTGACCTCCAGTACACGAGCAAAGTCTGCCGATATCTGCTGACTGCTGCCAACCGATAGATCATTAAACTGGCTCAGCTCTGACGCTGCTTTGTAGGTCGACATAGAATGATCAACAATATCTAACACTGCCTCAATTCGGTCGGCCAGATCATCGGGCGCCGGTTGGTCTGCCACTACCGTCACATGGTAGGTGGTACCCATTTTAGATCCAGAGATTTTGATAATCTCAGGTCCATAGTCACAGCCCGTCAGCAATAAAACAACGTTGATCAGAACCAAAAACGAGGCTTTGTTAAGAAGCCTCGTTACTGTCATGCTCTGCAATAGCTTACCCACCAAAGTCATCGAGGAAAATATTCTCCTGCTCAACCCCTAGGTCAACGAGCAGCTTAACCACTGCCGCATTCATCATCGGTGGTCCGCACATATAGAACTCGCAGTCCTCTGGCGCTTCGTGATCCTTCAGATACTGCTCGTAGAGAACATTGTGAATAAAGCCCGTGAGGCCATCCCAGTTATCTTCAGGTTGAGGATCTGAAAGCGCCAAATGCCAATCAAAATTATCATTCTCTGCGGCCAAAACATCATATTCATCATCATAGAAGCATTCGCGGAGTGAACGAGCGCCGTACCAAAAACTAATTTTGCGGTCTGACTTGATGCGCTTAAGTTGATCGAAAATATGCGATCGCATGGGAGCCATACCAGCGCCACCGCCAATAAATACCATTTCTGCATCTGTATCTTTGGCGAAGAACTCACCAAAGGGACCATAGACAGGAATCTTATCCCCTTCCTTAAGACTGAACACGTAGGAAGACATCTGTCCCGGTATAATGCCAGTAGATCCCGGAGGAGGCGTTGCAATTCGAATATTAAACTTAACCAAGCCTTTTTCATCTGGGTAGTTGGCCATGGAGTAAGCTCGAATCACCGTCTCATCCACAATCGACTCGTGCTTAAAGAAATCAAAGCGCTCCCAGTCACCGCGATACTCTGTATCTATGTCAAAGTCAGCGTACTTAACATGGTGAGGTGGACATTCCAGCTGCACATAGCCACCGGCGCGGAAATCTACATCCTCACCCTCTGGTAACTTGAGCGTCAGTTCTTTGATGAAAGTAGCAACATTCGGGTTTGACACAACTTCACATTCCCAGCGCTTAACACCAAATACCTCTTCAGGCACTTCCACATGCATATCTTGTTTTACAGGTGCCTGGCAAGACAGTCTCCAGCCCTCATCAGCCTCACGACGATTGAAATGCGCCTCTTCGGTAGGCAGCATAGATCCACCGCCCTCAGAGATGACACATTTGCATTGAGCACAGCTGCCACCGCCACCACAGGCTGAAGGTAAAAACAGACCAGCATTGGAAAGTGTCTGCAGTAGCTTGTCACCTGCGGGCACCGTAATAGTTTTTTCACCATTAATTACAATGTTGACGTCACCAGAGGAGACTAGTTTGCTGCGTGCAGCCAAGATAAAGGCCACCAACGCCAGAATCACTGCGGTAAACATGCCTACACCAAGAAAAATTTCTGTATTCATACTTTATTAGTTCTCCGTAATTACAGGATCGTGATCAGCTTCTAAAGATCTATGCCGCCAAAGGACATAAAGCCTAGAGAAATCAACCCAACGGTAATAAATACGATGCCCAGCCCTTGTAGGCCTTCTGGAACATCACTATATTTTAATTTTTCACGAATTCCGGCCAATACTGCGATCGCCAGAGCCCATGAGGTACCAGAACCAATACCGTACACCACGGACTCTGCAAGGTTGAAACCACGTTCCGACATCAGTAGCGAGCCGCCGAGAATCGCACAGTTAACTGTGATTAGTGGCAGGAACACACCCAGTGCGTTATAGAGCGCGGGAACATATTTGTCTAACACCATTTCTAGGATCTGCACTATAGCGGCAATAACACCGATAAAGCACAGGTATATCAGAAAGCTCAGATCAACATCGGGCAGACCGGCCCAAGCCAGCGCGCCGTCAGCCAGTAGATAGGTCAACAGGAGATTATTTACCGGAACGGTAATCGTCTGAACCACTATAACGGCGATACCTAAACCAATAGCGGCATCGATTTTCTTCGACAACGCAATAAAGGTACACATACCGAGGAACATACTAAGGGCGATATTATCAATAAATATCGCGCGAACAAGGATGCTTAGATAATGTTCCATTAGGCGACCTCACTCTGACGGCTGTTCGCAGAAATCTTAAAGTCTGGCGTCTCGACTTGCTTCTTATCGCGGATACGGATAACCCAGATCAACAGACCAATCAGGAAGAAAGCACTGGGCGGCATCAGCATCATGCCGTTGGCAACGTACCAGCCGCCATCGGTGGTTAGAGCAAACACCTCATAACCCCAAAGCTTGCCAGCACCGAATAGTTCTCGGAAAAAGCCCACCAGCATAAGCACCATGCTGTAACCCAGACCATTACCAATACCATCATAAAAGCTCGCCATCGGAGGATTCTTCATGGCGAAGGCTTCAGCACGACCCATAACAATACAGTTAGTGATGATCAAACCAACAAATACCGAGAGCTGTTTACTAATGTCATAGGCCACGGCCTTAAGCACCTGGTCTACTACAATTACCAGCGAGGCAATAATAGTCATCTGCACAATAATACGAATGCTGTTGGGAATATGGTTGCGAATAATAGAAACAAAAAGATTAGAAAAAGCCGTTACAGTTGTTAGTGCCAAACACATAACAAATGCTACTTTAAGGCTTGAAGTTACCGCTAGTGCTGAGCAGATACCAAGCATCTGCAAGGCGATCGGATTGTTGGCAACAATCGGTTCGACTAATGTGTCTTTAACTTTTGACATAATTACGCCCCCCCTGCTTTTAAGTAATTAATTAGCGGCCTAAAGCCCTCATCACCGAGCCAATAGCGCACCAGATTATCAACGCCTCTAGTGGTTAATGTAGCGCCAGCCAAACCATCGATCTGTGACTCAGAACCTGCACGGCTCATATCAGCCTTACCTTTGAGTACACTGATAACCAGCTCACCCTGATTATAGGCCTGCTTGCCAATCCACCCAGCCTTCCACTTAGGGTTATCTATTTCACCACCCAGACCAGGTGTCTCTGTGTGTTCATAGAACCCGATACCAGCAACGGTCTGCAGATCAGCTTCTAGAGCCAAGAATCCATAGAGCGTGGACCAGAGGCCATAGCCCTTGACTGGCAAAATAATTTTTTCAATACCCTGTTCACCCTCGACCAGATAGACGGTCGCATAGTTAGCCCGGCGTTTAATCTTTGCCGGATCTTGCTTTGGGTCCAAAGCCACTGACATTGATGGGTCTTTGGACGCCTTGCGCTGGTCATAGCTAGCGGCGTCAACGGCATCGGTAAAACGACCTGTCTCCAGATCGACAACGCGCGTACTGATCTGCTCAAACTGAGTTTCAATAGCAACACCCTCACGGAGCAGACCGGCTGAGGCCAAGATATTGGTTTTAAGATCCAATAATTTATTGACTTCTTGAGTTGGTCGCAAAATAACTGCCGCGCTAGAAACTACAACCGCACAGACAATACAAAGAGCCAGAGCAACACCAAACGTTTTAGAAATACTGTCATTACCCACGAGCCAGCCTCCTTTTAATATTACCCTGAACAACCCAATGGTCGAACAGTGGCGCAAATAGATTGGCAAACAAAATTGCCAGCATCATGCCCTCTGGGAACGCTGGATTAACCACACGAATCAAAATAACCATCACGCCGATCAATATGCCATACCAGAATTTGCCTGTATTGGTCATGGCCGCAGAAACGGGATCTGTCGCCATAAAGATTGCTCCAAAGGCAAAACCACCAATAACCCAGTGCCAGTAAAATGGCAGTGCAAACATCGGATTAGTAGAATCTATGGCATTAAACAGCATAGACAGAAGTGCGGAGCCAATTAGAACACCAGAAATAATTCTCCAAGAGGCGATACGCATCACCAGCAGTAATGCCGCACCCATAAGAATGGCCAGAGTCGAAGTCTCACCTATGGAGCCTTGAATAGTCCCTATAAATGCCTGAGTCCAGGTCACGCTCTCCTGCAGTGCAGACATACCATCGGCCGCGGCAATAGACAGCATAGTAGCGCCTGTATAGCCATCAACTGCAGACCAAACTGCATCACCTGACATATAGGCTGGGTAGGCAAAATAAAGAAACGCTCGGCCAGTCAGCGCCGGGTTAAGGAAGTTTTTACCGGTACCGCCAAATACCTCTTTACCAATCACAATACCGAAGCTAATGCCCACAGCGACCATCCACAGAGGGAGATCTGGCGGACAACACAGGGCAAACAGTATGGAGGTAACAAAGAAACCTTCGTTTACTTCATGTCCGCGAACCGAGGCAAACAAAACCTCCCAGATACCGCCAACAATAAATGTCGTCATGTAAATGGGCAAAAAGTATGCGGCGCCATGAACCATATTGTCCCAAATACTAGTGGCATCGTAACCGGCTAGCAGTCCAATAAATAGACCGCGTAGCCCGTCTTGGGAGACCATACCCATATCAGCCATAATACTGTTGGCTTGGAAACCAATATTCCACATACCAAAAAACATAGTTGGGAAAGTCGCCAGCCAAACCGTTATCATGACTCGCTTAAGATCAATACCATCGCGAACATGAGAGCTGTTCTTGGTAATGTCCGAAGGCTTATACAGAGCGGTATCCACGGCCTCAAACAGCGCATACCAGCTTTCCCACTTACCACCTTTGTGAAAATTGGGCTCAATTTTATCGAGAAGATTACGCAACATTGGCTTAACCCTCCTTTTCAATTTTAGTTAGGTTGTCACGAAGAATTGGGCCGTACTCGTATTTGCCCACACAACAATAGGTGTAGAGCCCGACATCATCTTCGTCCAGTTCCAAGCAGCCCAGTTTTTGAGCCATATCTGTGTCACCAACAATTAGTGATCGAAGTAATTGCACAGGCAGTAAATCTAGCGCAGTGACATCTTCATAACCTCCCACTGGCACCATGGCGCGTTCGCTACCATTGGTACTTGAGGTCATGTTGAATAGTTTATTGGTGAGTGAAGAAACAAAAATAGGTAGTGCAGAGTGTTTGTCGACCCCAGCGCGCAAGTAATGAAACAACTGGCGTTCACGCCCTTCACGAATAACTGATACCTGGGAGTGGTAGCGCCCCAGGAAGGCATAGGCACCCGCCGCTTTGCGTCCAGCTAAAACCGAGCCAGAAATGACGCGGTTTTCATCATTTGCCAGTTCACCAATGACTAATTGGTTGAGGTTCGCTCCCAGTTGAGTCGTTAGCAACCGAGGCTGAGTAACCTGGGGGCCTGCTAGGGCAGCAACGCGACGGGTATCAATACGACCAGTCGTAAATAGAGCTCCAATGGCGATGACATCCTGATAACCAATGGTCCACACCGTTTTATTGGCACTAACTGGATCAAGATAGTGGATATGTGTACCAGCTAGACCAGCAGGATGAGGCCCACTAAAGGCCACTTCGCGCACACCATCCACCTCGTCACCAGCAACGCCAGACTGTGGGGCAACACAGAGGTTAACCGGCCCCTGAGTCAAACCTGTCAAGACTGTCAGGCCGTTGACAAAATCTTCACTGCGCTGAGAAATAATTGGCGCAGGGTCTGCTGCCAGTGGATTGGTATCCATGGCTGTTACAAAAATCGAGGATGGGATTGAATCCACCTGTGGAATCTTTGAGTAAGGACGAGTACGCAACGCTACCCACTGCCCGGAATTCACCAGATTATCAACAATGGCCGCTCGCTCTAATGAACCGAGCTCGCCAGCTTTGAAGGAGGCAAACTTTTCAGCCTTATCGCCATCAACATCAATAACCAAAGATTGGAAAGCGCGGCGTTCGCCACGGTTAATTGCAACCACGATACCCGCCGCTGGAGCAGTAAACTGCACCCCCGGATTTTTTTTATCAGTGAACAACAGTTGGCCCAGCTTGACACGATCACCTTCTCGCACAGCCATGGTAGGTTTCATACCCGGGTAATCGGACCCGATAATCGCCACCTGACTTATTGCCGGGCCATCGTGAATAACCTGCTCTGGCGCACCAGAAATAGGCAGGTCTAATCCGCGACGAACTTTAATCATAGAAATACCACTATTCAAATTTAAATTACAGTCATCGGGCCATTGGCCCGGTCTAAACCCTCTTCAGAAGGCCAGAAAATTCGATGTTATAAGCTATATGTTCGCCGATTAGACTTAAACTGAGTCAGGCGAGTAAGATTTGCGCGGGATTATAAAGGTCTAGGGCGTTGGATTCCAGTCTCTAACGCCCTATAAAAGCCAATCGGAGGATTTTTTTTTGACCCGCGACATGATTGCCAAACGCAGGCATCGAATCGAGCGCTGCAAACCAACAAAAAAGCCCCATAATGGGGCTTTTTTAATTACTTTTTATCTAGGCTTCTTGCGGATAGCTAGGCCACACAACTCCAGCGAAGGTCTCCAAACAGCGCACTACTTGGCAACTATAACCAAACTCATTATCGTACCAACAATACAGCACGCAACTTTTACCATCCACAATAGTTGCCTGAGAATCTAGCACACAGGCCTGGCGCGAACCGACAAAGTCAGTAGATACGGCCTCAGTCGATACCGTGTATCCAATCTGTTGTTGCAACGGTGAGTGCAAGGCCTGCTGGCGTAAGAATTCATTGATTTCTTCGACAGAGGTTTCGCGCCCCAGCTGCAGGTTTAGTATCGCCATAGACACATTGGGCGTGGGAACACGAATCGCGTTGCCAGTAAGCTTGCCCTGCAACTCTGGAATAGCCTTAGCCACTGCCTTAGCTGCACCAGTTGAGGTCAGCACCATATTGAGTGCCGCACTGCGACCGCGACGGCCACCCTTGTGATAATTATCAATTAGATTCTGGTCATTGGTGTAGGCATGGACAGTTTCAACATGACCACTGGTCACACCAAACTCATCGAGCAGACATTTAAGGACCGGCACAATCGCGTTAGTAGTACAGGACGCTGCAGAAATAATACTGCGCTCTGGAGTTATTTGATCATGATTTACGCCATAAACAATATTGGGAATATCATCACCAGCCGGCGCAGTTAACAATACCTTAGATGCACCGGGTCGCAGGTGCCCACTCAAGCCTGCAGTATCTTTCCACACCCCGGTATTATCAACGATAAGCGCGTTATTAATACCGTAATGGGTATAGTCGATCTCTTGAGGAGAGTTGGCATAGATTACCTTGACCGGGTTGCCATTGATGACCAGGGTGCTCTCTTCTTGTAACACGCGAATGGTGCCCTTAAAAGACCCATGCACTGAATCGCGGCGCAACAGGGCGGCGCGCTTTTCAAGATCATTCTCAACCTTACCTTTGCGAATAACTATAGCTCGCAGTCTCAGCACATCGCCACCGCCAGCCTTGTCGATCAAAATACGTGCAACCAGGCGCCCAATACGCCCAAAGCCATAGAGCACAACATCCTGAGGTTGCGGCAGCGGCTTAGTGTGAGAGCCAATAATATTACTTAGCTCGTCATTGAGAAAGTCGTCTAGGGACCGACCATTACCAAGACTCTGATACTTAACTACCATTTTGCCAATATCCAGGTGAGCTGGGCCCAACTGTAATTTGGCAATAGCATCTAGCATGGGCGCCGAATCGAACTCAGACAGCTCATTTTGTTCTACCTGCCGGACACGGCGATGAGCCTTCATCAAGTCAATCACTGACTTGTTGACCATATTGTTGCCGTACATATAAGTCGAAACATTGTGCTCACGATAGAGCTTGCCGATCTGAGGAATCATGCCCTCGGCAAGTGCCTCGCGCTGCTTCCAATCTTTGAAAAAATCATCTGGTAAGGGACGTTGCTGTTGATCCACGTAATTATCCTTGTCATTGTTGCCCGATCTGGGCGCCATTATGGTTCACGCACCGAATATCGACAACCGATCCGCTCAAAATAAGTAGCTAAAAGTCGCAGATAGAGAATATTCCTACAATCAATAGCCACAGATCAGTAGAATAGCGAACCATAGAATTTAACCTGGTCGACTGCCTAAGTTTTTATGAATATTTTTAATCAATCCTCTGCGTCAGTGGCTGGTGACAGAAAAACCTGGGGGGAGTTGCGCGCCGCTGGCCGAGCTCTTGCCGTTGCGGACTCGGCTCTCAAGTACGAGGGCCTTACCGTACTGATCACTGAAACTGCGCATGAAGCGGCAGCCCAGAGCCGCGCACTGAAGTTTTTTACCGCAGGTCACACACTCCCGGTATTTACCTTTCCTGACTGGGAGACACTGCCCTATGATATTTTTTCACCCCACCAAGACATTGTCTCTGCGCGACTGGAAACATTAGCCAGCCTGCCCACCACTAAACAGGGCGTGCTGGTTGTACCCATGCCGACATTAATGCACCGCATTGCCCCCACGGACTTTGTTGCATCCCGCACATTTAGTTATGCAATAGGGGAAGATCTGGATCGAGCACAGTTGCAAGATCAGCTAAGCCGTGCCGGCTATTTGCGCGTAGACACCGTCTTTGAACATGGAGAATTCGCATTTCGTGGCTCATTGATTGATATCTTTCCGATGGGTGCAAAACACCCATTTCGCATTGATCTACTTGATGACGAGATAGAATCACTACGGCTCTTTGACCCCGAGTCCCAGCGCACATTAGAAGCTGTAAACCAGGTGCGACTTCTGCCTGCTCGGGAGTTCCCAATTGACAAGGAAGCCACCAATCAGTTTCTCAACAACTGGCACGATCATTTTGATAACGATGCCGCCAAATGCCCAGTGTACCGCGATATAAAAGACGGTATTGTCCCCCAGGGCATCGAGTATTACTTAACCTTGTTTTTTTCAACCACAGCGACGCTATTCGATTACCTACCACCTGAGGTACAGCTTTTCACCCATGCAGCTATCGAGGGTGCGGCACAGCACTTTTGGCAGGACATTACCAGCCGCTTTGACGAGTACGGGGTTGATCCCGAACGTCCTCTGTTGGCACCAAGCGAAGTCTTTGTGCCCTTTGACCAGATATTTGCGCAACTAAAAAAGCTGCCGCGCACGATAATAACCGGCGATTTCTTGGATGAGTCTGCCGGCTATAGCAACCACGGAATTCACGGCGTCCCAGACATTGCAGTTAATGCCAAAAACACTAACCCACTGTCTAAACTGGATGAGTTTGTATCCTCTGGCACCTCTATTTCTGGAGACTGCCGAGTGCTGTTTTGTGCTGAATCTGCAGGCCGCCGCGAAGTACTCACCGACCTTTTAAAGACCATTCATATCTTCCCTGAGGAGGTCGATAGCTGGCAGCAATTTATTGACTCCAGCCATGTGCACTGCATTACCACCTACCCGATTGATCAGGGTCTTTATATTCCCGGTCACAATATCTGCCTGATCACCGAAGGTGAGCTATTTGGTCAACAGGTAATGCAGCGGCGGCGGCGCTCCAAGGCATCAGAATCTCCAGACTACATCTTTAAGAACCTTGCAGAATTAAAAGTGGGTGCGCCAGTGGTGCATATTGAACACGGGGTTGGCCGCTATCAGGGGTTGGTGCTACTTGATGTAGATAGATCCACTCAAGAATTTTTGATGCTTACCTATGCCGACGATGCCAAACTCTATGTGCCAGTGTCATCTCTCCACCTTATCAGTCGCTTTGGCGGCGGCGATCAAGTCGCCGCACCGCTCAATAGGCTGGGTACTGACAAGTGGGATAAGGCCAAAGAGAAGGCCGCCAAACAGGTTCGAGATACAGCGGTTGAGCTTCTAGATATTTATTCTCGCCGCGCCGCTCGCAAAGGCTTTGCCTGTGAGGACAACGAAGATGATTACCGCAAATTTAGCAGTGACTTCGCCTTCGAAGAAACCGCCGATCAGCAAGAGGCAATAGATGCTGTGCGACAAGACCTGCTGAGTTCCCAGCCAATGGATCGCCTTGTCTGTGGTGATGTCGGCTTTGGTAAAACTGAGGTTGCCATGCGCGCGGCTTTTACTGTCGTCTCAAGCAACAAGCAGGTGATCATTCTCGTGCCCACCACATTACTAGCCCATCAGCATCTGCAAAACTTCCGCGACCGCTTCGCAAACTGGCCCGTGCGCGTCGAAGAGTTGTCTCGCTTTAGAACCAATAAAGAACAGGACAACGTGATTGCCGCCACTGAATCTGGCCAAGTAGATATCCTTATCAGCACCCACAAGTTGTTACATACTAATATCGACTTTAGCCGCTTAGGATTAATGATTATTGATGAAGAGCATCGCTTTGGTGTACGTCAGAAAGAAAAGATTAAATCCCTGCGCAGCGAAGTCGATATTCTCACCATGACTGCTACACCGATTCCGCGCACCTTGAATATGTCCATGCACAGTATTCGCGACCTCTCTATTATTGCCACGCCCCCGGCCAAACGCCTGTCAGTGAAAACCTTTGTCCGCGAATGGGAGTCTCGGGTAGTTCGTGAAGCTATTTTGCGTGAAATACTGCGCGGTGGTCAGGTGTACTACTTGCACAATGATGTAAAAAGCATTCAGCGAGTCGCCGATGAACTCTCCAAATTGGTGCCAGAGGCACGCATTAACATTGCCCATGGACAGATGCGCGAACGCGGCCTAGAACAGATAATGTCGGACTTTTATCACCAGCGCTTTAATGTGCTCGTGTGCACCACCATTATTGAAACGGGCATTGATATCCCCAGTGCCAATACTATTCTGATTGACCGCGCCGATAAATTTGGACTAGCCCAGTTGCATCAACTCCGCGGACGTGTGGGTCGCTCGCACCATCAGGCCTATGCCTACCTGATGCTGCCGCAGGAAAAGAAGATTACCTCTGATGCCACAAAGCGCTTAGAAGCTATTGCCGCGGCAGATCATCTGGGTTCAGGCTTTACCCTAGCTACTAATGATCTGGAAATTCGCGGTGCTGGGGAACTACTCGGTGAAGAGCAGAGTGGACATATTCAAGCCATTGGCTTTACTCTTTACCTAGAAATGCTTGACCGCGCAGTCAATGCGATTCGCAAAGGGGCCAAACCAGATCTAAACGCCGCCCTCAACACAGGCATAGACGTCAATCTGCATCTACCTGCACTGATACCTGATGACTATCTACCCGATGTCAATATGCGCCTGACTCTCTACAAACGTCTGTCCAACTGTGAAACCAAGCAACATCTGCACGAATTACAGGTGGAGATGATTGATCGTTTTGGTCTGCTACCAGAGTCGGTAAAAACATTATTTCAACTTGCTGAACTACGTCAGATTGGCGAGCAAATTGGACTTAAGAAGATTGAAGCTGGGCCCAATGGTGGGCGCCTTCAGTTTACTGCCAACACCATCATCGAACCCATCACCATTGTTAAAATGGTACAAAAAGACCCAGCGACATTCCGCTTGCAAAACAATGACCAACTGAGTTTCACTATGTTGATGGAAACCGCCGAACAGCGTTTTGCTCTGGTCAATGACATTTTACAGAAACTGCTTACTGAGGCTTAAAACGGATGGCTACACAAGGCTACCAGTTAAAACCCAGCCAGGTGCTAAATACATTACTACCTGCCCTAGTGCTAATCATAGCTCTACTGTTCAATAGTCTCGCCATTAGCCAAGAGCCAAGTCTAGAAATAGAGGCACCAGATAACTGGTACCAAGTTGAAGTAATACTGTTCACCCAAAACGGCAATATTGGCGGTGAGGCACCTCCGCACAAGTATCAGCTGGACTTCCCACAAAACTGGCTGACATTGGTAGACCCTAATATGCCTCTGGAGCAAGATGGCTTTCCCCTAGCCGAGGGTTCATTGCTATACCCATCAAATCTAGAAAATTCAGAACGCATTATTCCTTTGACTGTGGTGGCCGATCCACTGATCGCGGATCAAGAACTTTTGAGTGCCGATAGCACAGGGGTCGATATTAGCGCGAATGCTGTGCCTGTCATAGAAACTGAGGAACCATACACTCCGCAGTATGAGACACCCTTTGTCCTGTTAGATAAGGAATATCGTGATCTCAATGATAGCGCTGCGGCAATGGATCGGCGCCAATACAATGTAGTTTTTCATGAGGCCTGGCGCTTTGCCGCCGATGACAACGCCGCCGATCCCTGGGTAATTATAAAAGCTGGCCAACGCTTTGAAGACCGCTTTCAACTGGAGGGGTCGCTGCGCTTTTATAAGTCTCGGTTTTTACACTTCGAATCTGATTTATGGCTTTTGCAATTTGCCAATGTCAGCCCTGAAAAGCCCGGCACATTAATTAACTTGCCGGAATTCCCAGCTACACCAGAGAGCGCTGAGGATAAGTTTAACATTGGCTATCTGTTGCCCGAATCAACGGGCACAGCAGATATTGATGAACCGGACTTTTTGACAAACGCGTTTGAGGAACGAACTCTAGAGACATCTGAGCATTCTATTGAAGCAAATCCGTTAGTATCTCTGGCCGATGATCTAGACATAGACTCAACCTCATATTCTGAGGTCATAGACAGTAAACCAGCACAAAAATATCCAATTGAAACTGTCTGGGTACTGAAACAGTCGAAGCGCATAGAGAGTCAAGCCATCTACTATATAGATCACCCTGAGATGGGCATTATGCTCACCATTAAGCCCTTTGTTCCAGAGCTTCTAAACCCCCTTGAGAAAACCTTAGAACCCCAGGGTACAGAGGTAGCGCAGGATGCTATTGCATCGCCTCTTGGTCAGTAACATGTGGTACAAAAATCAGCTCATCAGTAGCAAACCCTAGAGCTGCGGACCGCTCAATAAATCGCTTCATGACTTCCTCACTGACCTCGGGCGTGCGCGCTAGCAACCACAGGTAGTCAGTACTATTGCCTGCCACAAAGGCATACTCATAACCCTCAACATCTAGCTCAAAGATAATGTAAGATCCGAAAAATGGGCCGAAGAAGGACACTTTTAAATACCCCTGATCTTGGCTTTCGACAAAATATGCCCTGCCTTCAGCTTCACTGTAATGCCCAGTATCATCTGATAACCCAGAGTTGATAACCCGCACACCGCCATCTTCGCGCATGGAGTACTCTGCGGTTACCCCACTAAGTCCACGCTCAAAAGAATGATCCAGTCTGGCAACTTCAAACCATTTTCCTAAATAGCGGTCGAGCTCAAAGTCTTTAACTGGTGAAACACCCTCTGGCGCGCCAAGGCAACCTGACAGAGCGCAGCTCAGCAAAGTAATAAAAATACAACGCATGCAATATGACCTAAATCTGGATAGTGTACGGGTTAGTTTGTCGGTTTGTGATGACTCTTCACTCAGTATTAGGCAGCTATGTCATGCCATTGGCAATAGGCTCTGAACACCACAAAATATTTCTCTACCCTTATTATGTAAGATTGTCAGTGAGGCTAACCAAGGTCTGACAAGACGTCAACTATCAATGTGTAACTGCCCTTCGTTAGCAATATGCACAGTCGATGTAGGAAAAGCTATCTCTGCTCTATTAGCTGCCACAACCTCGGCGATCTTTAGTAAAACATCCTGCTTAACCCTGTGAAAATCGTTCCAATTAGTTGTTTTAGTAAAGGTATAAACAAAGAAGTCTACTGAGCTGGCCGAAAACTTATTAAAGTTAACAATCATAGTCTGGCTAGCGTCAATATCTGGATGCTCCAACAACATGGCGGTAACCTGATCCACAATAGCATTCATGCTACCGATATCTGCATAGCGAATGCCCACGGTTTCATAGATGCGGCGATTGGTCATACGGGACGGATTCTCAACCGAGATACTGGCAAATACAGAATTGGGGATATAGAGCGGACGCTTGTCAAAGGTCCTAATTCTGGTGAGGCGCCAGCCTATATCTTCTACGGTGCCCTCTATCTCTTTGTCAGGTGAACGAATCCACTCACCGACTGAAAATGGACGATCCAAATAGATCATCAGGCCACCGAAAAAATTAGCCAATAGGTCTTTTGCCGCAAACCCCACAGCGATGCCACCAATACCACCGAACGCCAGCAAACCAGAAATACTGTAGCCAAAAAGTTGCATAGCCACCAGCACGCCAGTGATAATCACCGAAGCGCGCAGTAGTTTTCCCACGGCACGCACCGTAGTGGCATCCATAGGTTTATCTATATAATCCGGATGAATTAGATTACGTTCGGCGCGCTTAATAAAGTTGGTGAAAAATATTGTACCCAAAAAGATAAGTGCTAAACGGTTGATGGGATCAATCAAAGTTTGGAGGGGCGAATCCATTTTTTGCGCTGCAATGCCCGCTGCAAAATTTACGCCCAGAATCCATATAAGCCAAATGGCCGGGCGGCGGCAGGCCTCAATAAGGGCGTCATCCCATACAGTTTTTGTCTTGACCGCCTGCAACTCCAGCCTGTCAATTACGCGATTGAGAACAAACCCCAAACTCAGAGCGATCAAAACAATGACGAATAATTCAAATACCCACAGGTATTGCTCACCAGTCAAATTCACCAACCAACTTTCAATCCGATTCATGTTATACCCTACTAGTATCCAGGTGTTTTAGTTTTTCTATTGTGTCGATTCGTCGCGGATGATTCTCAAGTTCATCCCAATCTATAGACCTACGAGCTCGCATAGCCGCAATCTTATCACTGCTATTTACACCACTATCAGCCATAAAATCTAATACCTCGACTGCCCCTGCAGGACAGTTACATACCAGTATCATATCGCAGCCTGCATTCAGTGCCAGCTTGGCCTTTTCTACATAGCCACCGACAATATCTGCACCCTTCATTGTCAGGTCATCGCTGAAGATGACGCCATCGAAATCCAGTTTCTGGCGCAATATTGTCTGCAGCCAATATGGCGAGAAACCGACTGAATCAAGATCAACATTGGGAAAGGTAATATGCGCAGGCATGATGCCGTCCAAAGACTGGCTCAAAGCAGCGAAAGGTTTTAGATCATGGGCCTCTAACTCGTCCCAACTACGGACATCAATCGGCGCCTCGAGGTGACTGTCAGCAACAATACCGCCATGTCCGGGAAAATGCTTGCCAGTAGCGGCCATCCCAGCCTCATGCATGCCATCAATAAACGCCTGAGCGACTTCGATCACTGCTTCAGGCTGATCAGAGAAAGAGCGGTCGCCAATTATGCTACTAGTATCTCTATCCACATCCAGTACTGGTGCGAAGCTCAGATCCAGACCACAGGCAATTACCTCGGCCGCCATAAGCCAGCCCGCATTCCTTGTTAAGGTAAGCCCCGCCACCTTATCTCGGGCCACCAGATCCCCTAGCACCTGCATGGGTGGAAAGCGGGTAAAGCCATCTCGAAAACGCTGCACCCTTCCGCCCTCCTGATCTACAGCAATTAGTACCTGTGTGTTAGCCGCTCTTATTTGAGTTACTAACGCACCAATTTGCTCGCGACTTTCAACGTTGCGGGCAAACAGAATAACACCTCCAACATGGGGATTTTGTAACTGCTTGTATTCAGCTTCAGTGAGACGAGTTCCCGTCAGGTCGAGCATCAGACGTCCGTACTTTGTATACTGTTTAGTGGTCATACTGTTCCATATCAATCGAATTATTAGGCTATTCTTTAGACAGATTTATTTTTAAGAACAGACTCGCTATTCCTTTATGGCATTTTACCCATTTATTACATCTCAGCATCAAAAAAATAACCCTATGTTTTATCATTGGTTAAACAATCTATGTAAAAATCTACATTAATTTTATTTGCCAACTTGTTAGTTCGCACAAAAATCTGTCATTCGCATCCTTCAGTAGATGATGCTAGCTTAAGGCTATAGAAGAAATAATCGATAATCATTTAGCATCTATCAGGAGAAAGGTCATGGCTACTCATGTTCCATCGATTGGTAAGTGGTATCACGATATTGCCGACAGTCGACTATTTAAAATCATCGCTATCGATGACTACACCCTAAACATAGATATAAGATACGAAGATGGCGAATACAGCGATATAGACCTCAATAGCTGGTCTCAAATGGCGGTTGTACAAACCAGCCCGCCACAAGACTGGCACGGTTCAATTAAAACTATTGATAGCGAGTGGTTGTTTACCGATTCTCTGTATAGCTCAGCCGCAGACAGTGACCCCTTTGCAGGCATAGAGCCAGACACGCAATTTGGCTGGGATGAGTATTGAGGATCTAGGGCAATATTGGAATTTCTCCGACGAATCTGTGCGGGTATCACCTCGGCCGCCTGCTTGTTAATCTCCACCTGTTGGAACAGTTCTACCATATAGACCGGTATAAAGCTTTCATTGAGCATCCGCCGTTAAATCTCGTCGACCAGAACTTTTTAGTAGGGCCGCCCTACTAAAACAGCTGGAGTTGGCTGAACCTTGCCGGCCTGTGCTAGGGCCCGTGCCGCGGTTCGATGTAGTAGAGGTTGCCAAACATTAAATACTGTATATAATTACAGTCATTCGCAACGAGGATAATGTTATGGAACGTCTCACAGCTCGACAGCAACAAATTTTTGACTTGATTAAAGATAATCTGGACGCAACCGGGTATCCGCCTACACGAGCAGAAATAGCCCAAACCCTAGGGTTTCGCTCAGCCAATGCCGCTGAGGATCACCTTCGAGCACTGGCTCGAAAAGGCGTAATTGAGATGATTCCAGGTGCCTCTAGAGGTATTCGTATTGTTGAACAATTCAGTGGCATTCCTATTGTCGGAAGAGTTGCCGCTGGCGAGCCAATACTGGCTGAACAAAATATTGAAGACTACCAAGAAGTTCCGTCTAGTACTTTTCATCCTCATGCTGATTACTTTTTACGCGTGCAGGGCCAGAGCATGGTCGATGTTGGGATTATGGATGGTGATCTACTGGCGGTGCACCAGCAACCCACAGCAGATAACCAGCAGATCGTAGTTGCCCGTGTGGATGGAGAGGTGACTGTTAAACGCCTCAAGCGCACGCGCAGCAAGCATGAGATTCAGCTGCTACCTGAAAATCGCGATTACTCACCGATAATAGTGGATTTGCGGGCTCAAGAGTTTGCGATTGAAGGCTTGGCAGTTGGTGTTGTTAGAGTTGCAATCTAGGGTCTACTACTGGTCAATAACGGCCTAGCGCCCAGCAGTTCGGCTGCTCGTCTAAAGTGAAGAATTGGCAAAACTGTAGTCTGAGACTGGATTGCCTGCAAGCACGTGCTCTTGCAAAATCCGCTCGATAACCTCTGGGGTGCAGCTGTGATACCAGGTTCCATCTGGATAACTGAGCATAATAGGTCCCTGCCGGCAAATCCTAAGGCAGTCGACTTTGGAGCGATAGACCCCAGAGTCTACGTCAAGCAGACCCAATTCACGGATACGACGTTTGAGATACTCCCAAGACTCACTAGCCTGTTTTTCAGGGGAGCATTTACCGGCGGTACACAGCATTAAATGCTGCCGGTAGGTTGAGACCTTGCGATTTTCGGCCAGTTTTTCAAGAATTGAAATATCCAATGTACAAAGTGCCTTGTTCTAAGGGCTTTACTCAATGCAGAGTATGGCGCTTTTCATCGATCTCGGTCGCCGCTGGGGCGCGCTCATCATTAATATCAAAGACGGTCTGAATACCCGCGTCCATCATACTTTTAGCCACTTCGACATGCTTGCCATCTAGATATTCCAAGACCTCTGGGGAAAATGTAATACGCACTAGGGGCTCATCGGTACCCGACCGTTGCAGCGCCACTTCTCCATCGTCTAGCATAATCAGTTCAAATTCGGTCAGAGACATACTTTTTTCCCAATAATTGAGGTGTTAGTCTAACAGTTACATGCCTGCCTGTTAACCTCAGGATAGCCTAGAATTAAAATTCAATCATCATATCCCGCTGGCGATCAACTAATTCTTGCATCCGCTCGAACCAGAGGCGTGCCTGCTCTATATCCCAGTCTATTGAGTCACCGCTAATATCCACCGCAATCATTGGCAGGCGGTTTGCGTCCATTTCAGCTCTGCGTGCCACAGGCACGACATACAGATGCCGATGGGCATTCAATAGCTGCCCTACCCAGGATTTCTCATCGGTCTCAAGCTCATGCAATTCAATCGCCTCGCCCGGAGTCTTGCCTTCCTCAGCAAGTAGTCTGCGCAGCGAGGTGGCATCTATTACGGCCTCCGGATCTTGCATTTTGTAGTTAGCGGCGACATCTTGCAGGTGCCAGCACCAGGCGCGCTGTAGCTGCAGGGTTACAGACTGTGCAATTGCCGTTACCTGATGACTATCCTGCTGACCACTTAAAGACGCTTTGATATCTGTAGCCAGTAACTGTGCGGCAAACAATAACTTTTGATTGACCGCTGACATGTAGGCAGAGAGCGCCATAACGTTTACTTGCCTTTTTCAGCAGCCTGCCAGCTACCGTCAACATAAAAGGCGCTCCAACCGGTAGGTTTACCATCATCTTCACTGCGCACATATTGCTCTTTAGTTTTACGACTGTAGCGAATAACCGTTCCCTTACCATCGGGATCAGTGGTTGGCGCGGTAAGTAAAAACTGGTACTTGTCGTCGATTTGATTTTTGTAGGGCAATAGCTCAGAGACTGTGGGAGCCCGAGTCTCACGATGACGAGGAAACTGACTTGCAGCTAGAAAGATACCCGAGGCTCCATCGCGCAGCACATAGTGATCCTCAACTTTGGCACAGCGTAGTTCTGGCATAGAAATTGGATCGACTTTAGGCGGGGCAGCCTCACCGTTGCGCAACAATTTACGAGTGTTTTTGCAGGGCTCATTCTCTGCGTTTTCTCCAGTGCACCCAAAGTACTTGCCAAAACGACCAGTCTTAAGCTGCATTTCACTAGTACACTTATCGCACTCAATCACCGGCCCTTCGTAACCTTTAATGACATACTGGCCAATTTCAATTTCATGGCCGATACAGTCTGGATTGTTACCACAGACATGTAACTTGCGAGTTTCATCTAGCAGGTAACTATCCATGGACGTGTTGCATAGCTTACATCTGTGCTTATGCATCAGTAGTTTAGATTCTGCCTCGTCATCTTCTTCGATATTGACGGCCTCATCACCAGCGGTAAGATTAACCGTGTGCTTGCAACGCTCTTTAGGCGGCAACGCATAGCCTGAACAGCCCAAGAAAACGCCTGTACCTGCTGTTCTAATCATCATTGGTCTATCGCACTTAGAGCAGGCAATGTCGGTCTCAGAAGGCATATTAGGCCGCATTCCGCCATCAGCATCTTTAGCCTCGCCAACCTGTTTGCTAAACCCTTTGTAAAAAGTATTCAGCAACTGTTTCCAATTAAGTTTGCCGTCAGCAACCTCATCCAGACGCTCTTCCATGGTGGCAGTAAATCCATAATCCATAAGATCGGTGAAGCTCTCAGACAGTCGATCAGTAACAATATCGCCGATTTTCTCTGCAAAAATTCTCTTGTTCTCTATCCGCACATAACCGCGGTCTTGAATCGTAGAAATAATTGAGGCGTAGGTTGAGGGGCGACCAATACCGCGCTTCTCCAGCTCTTTTACTAGGGCCGCTTCAGAAAAACGTGCGGTTGGCTTGGTAAAGTGCTGTTGGGGAACTAACACCAGCATACTCATCAGATCGCCCTGCTGCAGGTCTGGTAATTCGCCATCATCATCTTTAGCAGCCTTTGGTGGCATAACCGCAAGATAGCCATCAAAACGCGTTACCCGACCTTTAGCGGTTAAGTCGTAGTCACCAGCTTCTACAGTTATCGTGGTAGCCGTAAACTCCGCATTAGTCATCTGACAGGCAACAAACTGTTGCCAGATCAGTTGATAGAGCCTTCGAGCATCCACTTCCATATCATCGAGACTGCCAGGGCGTATATCAATGTTAGATGGCCTCACAGCTTCGTGAGCCTCCTGGGCCCCAGACTTGCTGCCATAAACAATAGGTTCTTCAGGTAGGTATCTGGCGCCATGATGCTGTTGAATATATTCACGACAGGCCGCCACCGCGTCTGCACCCAGATGGGTCGAATCAGTTCGCATGTAGGTAATGTAGCCCGCCTCATACAACCGTTGCGCCATCATCATGGTTTTCTTAACCCCAAAGCCAAGGCGAGTACTCGAGGCCTGCTGTAAGGTGGAGGTTATAAAGGGAGCCGAGGGTTTTGATTTAGTCGGTTTATCTTCACGTTTACTAACCTTAAAATCTGATGCACTCAGGGCAGCCAATGCAATGTCAGCCTGCTCTTGGTTGGCTGGACGAAAAGCCTTACCCAGATGGCGCTTCACATCAAAGCGAACCTTTAAATCCTCCTCAGTCTGCTCACGCTCCTCTAAATCTGCTTGAATAGTCCAGTATTCCTCGGGAATAAAAGCGCGAATCTCTCGCTCACGCTCAACAATCATTTTTAACGCAACCGACTGAACCCTACCAGCCGACAAACCTCGGCCAACTTTCTCCCACAGGAGCGGCGACACCATAAAGCCTACCACACGATCGAGAAAACGTCGGGCCTGCTGGGCATCAACCCGAGCAGTATTTAACTCGCCGGGGTCCTCAAATGCTTTGCGGATGGCCTTTTTGGTGATTTCATTAAACACAACACGTTTGTATTGACTCTTCTCTCCAATCACCTGAGTTAGGTGCCAGGCAATCGCCTCACCCTCACGGTCCAAATCCGTTGCGAGGTAGACAGTATCGGCATTTTTAGCAAGCTTTTTGAGCTCAGAGACGACCTTCTCCTTTCCCGGAAGAGTAGCGTACTCGGCTCGCCAATCATTATCTGGGTCTATGCCCATACTATTAATAAGCTGTGACCTGGCTTTTTTCTCACGATGAATAACCTTGTCTTCAGGAGAAAGCTTGCGAGTGATAGCCGCCTGCCTAGCTCGCTCCTTGGGATCGGTAGTGGTACGATTGGCGCCAGTTGGCAGGTCGCGAATATGGCCAACACTAGACTTAACCACAAAATCATCCCCCAGATAGCGGTTGATGGTTTTGGCTTTGGCTGGCGACTCTACAATAACTAAAGACTTACCCATAGTACGACTGAATTCCTTATTTCCATCGCCGTTTTCAAGCAGAAAACGACCAGATTATTAAATAGACTGATCAAAACGTTCATTATAAGTTGCGCATATATACGTGCATGCTTACCCATTGGTCAAGCTTCAATGACAAATTTCTTCTGCTTTCTGTTTTAGCCTCTGCAGTATTGCAGCAATATTTTGTACATCTTGAGCAGTTCCTCGCTCATCCCAAATTAAGCCTATACCCGCCCTGCTCGCCATTATCGCGCTGACACCAGAGGGCATTTGAGGCACTAATTCATCCAGTACCATATCCCATTCCGGATCAGCCTGATACTGAGTCCAACGCCATCCGTCATAACTCGAATCCCAACCTCGCTGACTAAAACGCTGTAAAATCCAACCCTGCTTAATATCTGTCTCTGGCCACGCCAGCCGATAACAAACGGTCTCTAAGGCGGTTTCTTCGTCTCGAGCATCTGGGCGGCGATGCAGGCTCACTTGAATTTTTAAGCTATTGGCCAGATGCCGAAACTCAGT
Organism: SAR92 clade bacterium H921; assembly: GCA_025153755.1. GTDB lineage: Bacteria > Pseudomonadota > Gammaproteobacteria > Pseudomonadales > Porticoccaceae > HTCC2207. The sequence goes on along the minus strand of JAOALD010000002.1, from coordinate 572,019 downwards.
CATTCGCTTAGAATGCGGCGTTTGCCTGAACCACATTAGTGGAGAAATGACCACTGCGATGATAAATAGTATTAACAACCAACTCATTTGGGATTACTCTTACTCTGTAAACGCTAAACATATAACTAACGAGGCTTACTATCATGTCGATTTACAAGCACATCTTAATCGGATTAGATCTTTCTCCAGAATCACAGCAAGTGGTAGACCGCGTCAAGTTTCTTTTTAATCGCGATGACACCAAAATTTCGGTTTGCCATGTTTTAGAGCCTTTGGTCTTTACCTACGGTGGTGATATTCCTGTAGATCTTTCCGATGTGCAATCTCAACTTCAACAGCAGGCCGCAGGCCGGCTTGGTGTGCTCGCCGAACAGCTAGATATCAGTGCGGAAAACCAACATATTATTCTCGGGCACCCAGCGCAAGAAATGCACAAAATGGCTAAACAGGATGAGGTTGATTTGATCGTAGTTGGTAGTCATGGCCGTCACGGATTAGCGCTAATATTCGGTTCCACGAGCAACTCAGTACTTCATGGTGCGAGCTGTGATGTGTTGGCAGTAAGAATTTCTGAGTAAGGCCCTATCTCATACTCGTAATTTAATTCCTTAACTGGTAACTTTGAGATATCAGCCATACAAAAAATCAGGGAGCTTAATGACCAGCACTTATAGGACCCCGCCATCATCGTTGCTGATCGCAGCTATGCTGGCGATAGCTGTATTAGTTTTCGCACCTAGCACCCAAGGCCAGACTGCCAAGGTGTTAACCGCGAGTAATGATGTCCCAGCACGGCTCAATCAACAGCGACAACTGTATCGTCAATCACTGGCTCTAATCGGCAGTGGTAATTGGCTCGCACTGCGTAAACAGCGCCAGGAACTTGTCGACTACCCCCTGTTCCCCTACCTGGTCTATGCAGAACTATTAGCCAATCTAAATTACTCAAAACGCACTGCAGTGACTACTTACCTAGCCCAATATGCGGGCACGGTAAAAGCGACTCATTTACAGGGCAAATGGTTAGACTATTTAGCTCGGCGAGGTTACTGGGAAACCTATGTGCAGGTCTACAATGCCAACTCTTATATCGGCAATAGTAGCCGTCAGTGCAACTACCATCTGGCCCGATACCGCACAGGCATCAAAGCCGCGTCATTGGAAGCTGGCCTCAGACTTTGGAGCCAGGGAAAGTCGCAACCAAAAGCCTGCGACAAATTATTTGGTATCTTAATAAAATCCGGCCGCATCAGTGAGGATCTCGCTTGGCAGCGCTTTAATTCGGCTATGGTAAATAGCAAATATAAACTTGCCCGCTATCTGAAGCGTTTTTTTACAAGCCCCAATTATAAAAAATGCTTTGCTATTTATTATCAAGTTTATCGTGATCCTGGCAGTATCAGAACATACAGTAACTTTTCCGACTACGATCAAGACGAATCAAATATACTTGAATTGGGCATCAAACGTCTCGCTCGCAAAAATCCAAATCAAGCTCTCAAATACTGGAGCCGCTATCAGCAAACTCATGAATTTAGTCATCGTGCACGCGCGAGCATCGTTAGCGAAATCATAAAAGCCCTATATGTTAAAAGACAGATCCGCGCAGCTGACAGTTACTTTGTGGACCATCTACAATTACTCAATCAAACCCTAGAGGGGTCATTGACCGAATGGCGCATTCGCGAAGCACTGCGGGAACTGGATTGGCCTGCCGTGCGCCTGTGGTTAGCAAGACTACCTGAGGACAACAAGCAACAGACTATCTGGCGATATTGGACCATACGAAGCATGGAAAGTGATCCAGCTAACAGTCTTGACATACGAATAGAATCATTGACCAAAACCCTGGCTAAGGAGCGAGATTTTTATGGCTTTTTAGCGAGCGAAAAAATCGGACAAGATTACAGCATCAATCATAATCCTGTGTCCGCTGATGAGAAACGCATTAACCAGCTGGCGGCCACGCCAAGCATGCAAAGAGCCCGGGAACTTTTATTCCATAATGACAGTCTCAACGCCAATCGCGAGTGGTTCTCGGCGACAGCTAACTACACTGCCCAAGACTGGCTCGCAGCCTCAATACTGGCCAGCCAATGGCGCTGGCACAATAAGGCTATTGCCAGTTTAGGCATGGTGAAATATTGGGATGATATCGATATACGCTTCCCCTTAGCCTACGCTGATATCATCAACCAAGCCGCTCAAACTACAGGTATAAAAAACTATTTACTGTTTGCTTTAGCACGTCAAGAGAGTGCTTTTAATGCGACCGCTACGTCCTCGGCTGGAGCCATGGGACTAATACAAGTAATGCCCTCTACCGCAAAAGCCACTGCAAAAAAATATAAAATACCCTATCGAAATAAAAAGCAACTACATGATGTAGCTGTCAATGTACCCATAGGGTCAAGTTATTATAAGAGTATGCTTGAGCGCTTTGGTAACAATAGAATTCTCGCTATCGCTGCATACAACGCAGGGCCCCATCGAGTGGAGCAATGGCTTGCTAAAACTAACGGGAAACTACCCTTTGATATATGGATGACCTTGATACCTTTTAAAGAAACCCGTAGTTATGTGAGTAATATTTTAATGTATTCTGTTATTTATTCCCGCAAGATTGGCCTTCGGCCATCAATGCTTTTGGAGCATGAACGTGAAACATTATTATAAAAATATTATTTTATCTGAGCCCGAAAATGCTTATTGATATAGGTGTAAATCTATCTAACCCCCGCTTTGCAAAAGATACCGAAGATGTACTTGAGCGAGCCCGGGAGGCCGGTGTCGAGAAGCTGATTCTAACTGGTACCTCTATCGAGGAGAGCCGAGCTGTCGTTGCTATCTGCGAGCAATATGCACGACAGTTCCCTGGCATGCTATACGCTACAGCCGGAATTCACCCGCATGATGCAGGTACCTACAACCTTGAATCAGCTGCGGCACTTGCTGAACTAGCCGCACTCCCATCGGTTGTTGCCATCGGAGAGACTGGCTTAGATTTCAATCGTAATTTTTCATCGCCAACGGATCAGCAGAAATCTTTTGAGGCTCATATTGAACTGGCCATTGAATTACAGATGCCATTATTTTTACATGAACGCGATGCTTCACATCGTCAAATTGAAATACTGAAATCCTATAATGATGATATTAGTGATGGCGTAATACATTGTTTTTCTAGTGATAAAAAAACCCTTTTTGATTATTTAGATATGGATCTGCACATTGGTATCACCGGCTGGATTTGTGACGAAAGACGCGGCCTAGAATTACAGAAAATCGCCGCCAATATCCCTCTTAATCGATTAATGATCGAGACTGACGCTCCCTATTTAACTCCAAGAAATATGTCTAAAAAACCGAAAAATGGACGCAATGAACCGGCATTTTTAGGATCAGTTTTAGCTGGCGTTGCAGCGGTAAGAAGTGAAGGCGAAGATGATATAGCAGCGGCTACAACCGCCACCGCTATTAAATTTTTCCGGCTACCAGACTAGGAGGTTTAGTACATATGGTAACTCAATAGCTGGCGATACTATCACCTAGCCCAACAACGCCATTACCACGAATCTGCGCGCGCAAGCCTCCCTTCCCCACCAGTGCCGGCAATATCTTTACCCCTAAGCGCTTCTGCAAGCTTGCGCAGGGCTCACAAAGTTGCACGCCATAAAAGCTAATGCCATTAATCTCAAAAGTTTGCCCCACTAGATCATTTAGGTGAACACCCTGAGTAACTAAATTGCGGCGAAAATCACTTTCATGAAATCTATTTCCCGTATCCTGATTAAAAGCGGCGATCACTTCAGACTCAATCAGAGTAATCTCCCAATCTGGCTGGCCTTTGTAATTGGATCTATTTGCACCCGTATTAGAAAAATACCGGTCACCCTCAATACCTTTGCCTGCACGCACAGAAACCTTCGTATGGCCACTGACGTTAGCTCCCTTTCGGGTCGCAATATAGATGCCTTTTATAACCCCTGTTGTCATAGTCAATCCTAAACCGCACTCATGGCTTCTTTGTATAAACTATTCTTTGGTTCGGCGAACACACGACGCAACTGGGGCTCAAAAAGTGCCAACTCAAGCTTTGCCCAGCTGGGATCAAATGCTGGATCATCGTATTTTGCAATAAAACGCGCGGTGCGTTTAAAGTTATCACTACCGCGAAATTGATCACGCATATTGCGGTCGGCTCCAAGGAAGTGAAAGAAATTGTAACCTTGAAAGATAGCGTGATGTTTGATCATCCAGTGATTTTCCTCGGACACAAAAGGTTGCAGAATCGCTGCTGCCACATCAGCATGATTGGCACTGCCGAGAGTGTCCCCAATATCATGTAGCAGTGCACAGACAACATACTCATCGTCTTCTCCTGCCTCAGCAGCACGGTGGGCCGTCTGTAATGAATGCTGCAGTCGATCTATAGGGAACCCACCATAGTCACCATCAAGCAACTCCATATGGCTTAAAATCCGATCTGGGAGCTTTTTAAAAAAGGCCAGCTGCTCTGGCATAATAATTTGCCAGTCTTCCATCGTGCTCTGTGACATTTTGGTGAATGTGGCTTGCATGATCTACCCCGATTAAATATGTGCTGGGCCAACTAGATAGTCTAATTAACCCTTTCACTTAGCGAGATAGTACCAGCACATCTTAGAATTTGCACTCATGTGAGCTTATTGACTTAATCCCGTTGGATGGGCAGCGTGAGAGTCACCTTAGACTAACGTATCAGTCGAAAACGGTGATCCGTAAATGCAGATCACCGCTATGGCAGCTGAGGTTACTAGCAAATAACAATAGTATTTTTGGTTACATCACTGGTTAGGCGGACATCGACAAAGGTGAGAGCGAATGGCTTGTCTGTTGTGATCAACAGCGGCGCATTCACGCGACTCAGATCAACACCTTTATCCCTAAAGCAGGTTAACTTAATGGAGGCAGTAACCCACTCATTGGTTGGCAGAGCAGTAAACAGCTGAGTCAAGTCAAAACTACCAGAGCATGGATAGCCGCAGTCCATTCGCTGTATAACCTTACCCTCGGGGAGTTTAGTTGTTTTAAATGTCATAGACAGCGCACCGCCACTATCAGCAAGGTCAGTTAAATTTAATGGCGCTTGAGATTGAAAGAAAAACTGGCTCATTTGGCCGCCATCCCACTGCACTGCGCGCGAGTCTTCCTGAACATTACCGTCAACAGTTTTTACACTGAGGGCGCCAAATGCTGACTTGGTCTGTGTGCCAACTACTTTTAAACTCCAATTACTAGAGTCACCGACAAAAGCTGTCCAAGGTGCTTTGGTCCTTCCGCTAAATATTATGCGCTCAGCAGAAGGTTCACTGGACAAAGCAACCTCATGTAACCTGTCTGAAATGATACGTGATTTACCATAGCTCAAGCCCTGCCCCCTACTCAGTAACAATGAGGTTACAGGCTGAGAATTATCTTGGGCATTAAGTTCCGCATTAGGCCAATCAAATGACAGACGTCCAGTGAAGTCATAGCGCGGCTTTCCTTCATTATCAGCTACTATTACATCTGCAACGCCGCCACCTTCAGTTCCGGGCAGCCAGGCAACAACAAATGCATCAGAGCTGTTGAGCTCAGCATTAACCCATAGTGGACGACCCGTCAGGAACACAGCAACAACAGGAATATTCTGACTCTTTAGCTTCTGAAGAAGTTTTAGATCCGTCTTTAGGCCATTGCGATACAATAACGTGTCCACATCACCCTGCCCTTCGGCATAGGGCTCTTCGCCGAAAACAACCACTGCAACATCTGGCTTTTTAATCCAGCTATCATCAGTACTCAACTCGCTAGAACCACCAATTTCGGCCATTGCCTGTTCAATACCAGCGTAGATTGAAGTGGCGCCTGGAAAGTCCGAGTTATTGTTCTCGGTGCCCTGCCAGGTAATAGTCCAACCGCCATTTTGTTTGCCAATGTTATCAGCACCATCGCCGACAACCAAAATGTGCTGGCCTGGTTTCAACGGCAATGTGCGCTTGTTATTTTTGAGCAATACCAGAGATTTTCTAACCGCTTCACGAGCCACCGCCCGGTGCTCCGGAGAGCCAATCAACGCCTCATTACCTGCCACTTCACGACTAGACGGCGCTCCTTTTTCAAATAGTCCAGCACGCAGTTTAACTCGCAGGATACGGCTGACCGCATCATCAATTCGCGACATCGGTATTTCGCCACTACGCACCTGCAGGATGGTGTTTTCTAACAGCTTCTTCCAATTATGAGGCACCATAACCATGTCTATGCCTGCATTAATGGCCTGGGGGCAGGTCTCGCTATTACATCCAGCAACCTGCCCGATGCCATCCCAATCGCTAACCACAAAGCCATCAAAGTTCATCTGGCCCTTAAGTACATCAGTGAGTAATTGTTTGTGCCCATGAATCTTTAATCCATTCCATCGATTAAAGGATGCCATCACCGTTTGCACATCGGCGTCCAGCGCCGTTATATAGCCCTGTCCATGCTCATCTAATAAGGTCTTCAAATCTAGACGTGTATCTCCTTGATCAATGCCACGCAAGGTTCCGCCATCTCCGATAAAGTGCTTTGCCGTTGCAATAATGCGCTCATCGCTGGTGCGCAGTTCTCCGACGGCACCCTGCACCCCAAGTACAAATTCTCCGGCATAGGATTTCACAATGGGCGATTCGCTACTATATCCCTCATAAGTACGACCCCAGCGACTGTCTTTGACGACTGCAACCGTAGGTGCAAATAACCAATCAATACCAGTTACAGCAACTTCACGAGCGGTAATTTCACCTATTTTGTGCATTAACTTAGGGTCATTTGCAGCTCCTAGACCAATATTATGCGGAAACAAAGTGGCACCAATAACATTGTTATGCCCGTGCACGGCATCAGTACCCCACAAAATTGGAATACCCGCTCCGCCCTCGCTAGTGTCTATCGATGCGTGATAGTACTCATCGGCAAGTGCCAGCCAATCACTGACTTGAGCATTTTTATTGCCATTGGGGAAAGAACCGCCGCCATTGAGAATGGAGCCAAGATGATATTTAGTTACATCGGCCGGTGTCACAGACTTAATTTCGCCCTGAACCATTTGACCTACTTTTTGCTCTAGGGTCAGAGATTTGAGAATACTTTTAACCCGCGATTCAACATCCGCATTGACATTATTTTTTGCGATAGCTGCCGGAGCAACTGCAACCAGTACCATTGCAACTGCAAAAATAGCACCAATTTTGATTAGCTCATGACGAACGTATGCAGGCTTTTTTCCAACTAGCATCTTTGGATGTCCCCTAGTGAATATATATTATTAATGACCGACCACAGCGTTGCTGTAGCCCTTTAAAATAAGCGACAGTTTACTGTTTGAATTGGAGGTTGGCACGGCTTGAATTAGTTAGGAAGTGCAGATGCGATAGGGGGTTTTTTCACTGCGGTAAGTGGGGTTATGGTCGCCCAAAATGCCGTTAGATAGCTTACAGCTTATTGAAACAGGCTGCGCACTGACTCGCGATAATTGCGGCTAACTTTAAGGGTTTCTCCCTCGTTCAGGTGGAGCAAGCTTCCCCCTTTTTGCAATGGTGTAATACTAACTACTCGCTCAATATTTACAATTGTCGAACGATGAATACGGGCAAAGCGTTTATCGTCTAATTTAGTCATCAGTTCGCGCAGGGTGCTGCGAATAACATGAGTTTCACCAGCTGCATGAACACACATATAGTCGCCAGCCGCATCCACCCAATCAATGTCTTCGAAGGGGATAAGTTTCACCACTCCGGAATCACGAACCAGTAATTTTGACTTCATACCATCAGATAGGCTACCTGCACTATTGTGCTGGTGTTTATCCGCGCCAATACGCTCCGAGATATCATTGATGGCTCCAATCAATGGCGTTTTAAAGCTCATATCACGACCCAACTTGAGACGATCCAAGGCACGTTCAACGGCTCGACCAATCCGTTCAGCATCCAGTGGCTTAAGCACGTAATCCACGGCATGGAGATCAAAAGCATCAACCGCATAATGATCAAACGCAGTTACAAATACCACCATTGGCATCACGTCGGCCTGCAGCGCCTTGACAACCTCAAACCCATTAATGCCAGGCATTTGAATATCAAGAAATACTAGTTCAGCATCTAATTTCGAGGCTGCTTCAATGGCTTCACGGCCGTTGCTACACTCAGCTACAATCTCGATATCATTAACCGTGGATAAAATGGATCGTAACAGATCCAGCGCCAGCGGTTCATCATCAACAATCATGGTGCGTAGTTTTTGCATAACGCTATTTTACCTGTTTTTCTAGCGGTAAACGCATATATACTTTAGTACCTTGCGTATCCGTATTTTCGAGTTTAAAGGTATAGTCTGCACCATAAAAGGTTTGCAATCGATTCTTGGTGTTCCTTAACCCTACGCCTGCACTGGGAATCTCGGGGCTACTTACGGCGGGGCCTCTGCCTTTATCTATCATTTCAACCTCTAAAAAATCGCCATCTAATCTCGCGATAACGGTTATTTTTCCGCCTTGTTCCATGGGTGCTATTCCGTATTTAATAGCATTCTCGGCCAATGGCTGCAAAATCAAACTGGGTACCTTTGCTTCCTCTGCCTCTGCTGTTACAGAGAACTCTAACTCTAGACGGCTCCCAAACCGTGTTTGCTCAATATTGAGGTACAGTTTTAGTGCCTTTAACTCTTCGTTCAGACTTACTCTTTGTATGGGGTCATTGTCTAAAGAGTAACGTAAAAAGTCACTCAGCTGAACAATCATACTATTGGCTCTGACCGTATCCTTAGTTTGGACCAGCGCCGAAATTGCATTGAGGGTATTAAACAAAAAATGCGGATTAAGCTGATAGCGTAGCATTTTTAGCTGCGCTTCCTGAGCCACAGTCTCAGCCTTGGAGCGCTTGAGTTGCTCCTCTTTGTTTTTGCCAGCGACCTTTAATAGCGTCTCATGCTCATCTTGTAGCAACTGATAGTATTTAATACCGTAGTAAAAAGCTGCCCAACAGCTAAATACAAAAATTGAGCCAAACAACCAGCCGCCAAAATCTGACCACAGTCCCTCCTCATCGGTCAGGCCCATAAATGTAGAAATACGCAGTACTGTCCAGATCCCTGAGCAGGCAAGCACCCCAAGAGCAGTATTTATTAATCTAGCGAGCGGGCGCATATTCCACAGATAGTGAAATAGCGGGCGCAACGGCCAAGCTACTAAGATTCCAAGCAGTGATTGCAACAACGTATGAGCTATATAGTTAAATTCCTGCTGGTCATACCACAGGGTTAGGCTCAAAAAGCTAATTAGCGCCAGGCCAAACCAACCCACAAGCTGAAGTAGCCAGAATTGATAATTGGTGTTGTGATACAACGCCTGCGCCAGTGGGCGGATACTTGTTTCAACCATAGGAAATATTTGAGATTATTTTTAAGTCATTATGAGGGTAAAATAACATATAACTCAGACCATTAGTAAGCTTCTTTATGCTCGGCTGCGCGCCTTATTACTGCTAGACTCTAAATTTTAAACACGACTCTAACAATGTATGCCCAAAGCCACTTGTTCTAATGACAATATCAGTAGCCACTGGATTGATTATCTTGGCATAAAAGCTCTGCGAGCTTCCCACCCTGGTGTGCGGAGGCTCAAAAGGCAGCAACGGGGCTATAACAGCGCACACGGAAACAAGGTATGGCGCTCAAGCTTTGTGCTAATGGACTACCTGACAACCTATCCACCAGAACCGAATAGTCGAGTGTTAGATATTGGGTGTGGCTGGGGCCTAACCGGCGTGTTTCTGGCTAAGGAATATGGTGCACAGGTAACAGGTATTGATATCGACAAATCCGTAGGTCCTTTTCTAGATCTACAGGCGAGTATCAATGAATGTCATATCGACTTTCAAGTACGGGGGTTTGAATCTTTAAGTACCCAAGAGTTAAATACCTTTAACACTATCGTAGGAACCGATATCTGTTTTTGGGATGAACTTACAGAACCCTTATTTGAGCTAATTTGTCTAGCTCTCAAATCAGATGTCCAGCGTATTATTATAGCGGACCCAGGGCGCCCTCCATTTTGGAATCTAGTCGACCTATGCGTGCAAAACGTTGCTGCTGAAGTTGTGAGCAGGCGTATTTATGAACCGTGGAAAACCGAGAAATATATTTTAATTATTGAGTAATAATAAAAAAACCGCGCCTTTTAAAGCGCGGTTTTTTTGTCTTGCTAGGATCTAGTCTGGATTAGAAATTAGCTCTCAAACCAAACTTGTACATAGGACCGTGATCCTGAGCCAAGAAGATCATTTCTGGATGACGTACATACAAACGTACTGGCTCATCTGTAATGTTTCTCGCTTCAGCAAACAGAGTCAAATTGTCGTTAACGTTATAGCTGGCAGTCACATCAACCTGATAGCGTTCTTCAACAAAGATCGGATGGTCCTGACCTTCAGCACCTGCGTAAGTCTCACCACGCTCGTTGTAGGCAATAGTAGCTGTCCACTTATCATCTTCATAAAACGCTGCGAAGTTAGCTGAATCACCGAAACCCGGCAAGGCAAATTGATCGCCTAGCTGATATATATCAGCTTCTACATCGCCGCCTACGAAAGTAGCATTGATGTTAGCGCCAAAGCCGCTATCGCCGAATTGATGTTGTAGAGCGATTTCCCACCCATCAACTACGCCATCTTCTGAGTTGACTGGCTGAGTAAAATCAATCAACGCCAATGGATCCGTTGGTAAGCCATCCATATACTCTGGTGGACATACCCAGCCACCACCATAACAGATGCCTGCATTACCATCCTGAGCCATAGCGTTCCACCATAGGGCTTGCTGATCACTTGCCCAGCCCGGGGTGTCTCCACGAGGACCATTTGCTTCCATATCTGCTCTGGCCGCTGCCGCAAACTCTCCATACAGAGGGTCAGTCAGCTCACCATAAGAAGAGCCAACATTAGTTGCTGAACCTAGGAAACCATCGATTTCTTTTCGGAAATAGTTGACCGCGAAGTAACTACCTTCGGCATAGTAATTCTCATAGGCTATGTCAAAGTTGTTCGACTCAAGCGGCTCTAAATCGGCGTTACCTGATGTTGCTTGAATGTTCGCTCCAAATGCTCTGCTAGAAAACTCAAGTACAGAGCGCATATCATTCAATCCAGCTCGGGCGATAGATTGGCTTGCTGCAAAGCGAATAACTTCGTTATCGCTAATAGCTAAGCTCATATTCAAGTTTGGTAGAATATGGGATCCAGAACCTTTAACCGGAACTGGCACATCTCCACCATACACTACTGAAAAGCCATCCACATTCCATCGAACGGCACTGGCAACACGGCTCAGGGCAGTAGAAATAGTGTCTGATTCCTCATAGCGCAAACCAAAACTAGCATTGAGCGGCAATCCCTGAATTTCAGTTTCAAAATTGAACTGAGCGTAAGCTGACACCAACTTCTCTTCAACCATAGAATCTGTATCAGTAGTACCTGGATCCAACGTACACCGCAAATCACCGCGCTCACCAGTGGCGAGATCTGTAAAGCCAGTGCCAGCTGCATCATCAACGGTATCGCAAGAGCCGTAATTCATAGCCCACCACTGAGCCTGTCCAGCTCCCCAACCTGCGCGTGCAAAAGCATCACGAGCAGCAGGAACGTCCATGGCTAAGTAATAGGATTCTGGGTTAGTACCGTTGGAACCATCATCCATAAAACCCGCAAGTGAGGTTCTAGTAAAAATTGAATCGTCGTAATGCACATAGTTGAGCACTACGTCAGTTCCATCATTAGCGGCACCTTGGATAATTTCGGTGCGGGCACGAGTATCACGGATTTTCTGATTTACTTGAGAAATACCAAATTGAACAGATTTCAACGAATCAACAAAAAGACCATCAACATTCACCCAGTCAGCTTTCAACTGCGTCTGCTGCATGCTGTTTTTCTTGTTTGCGTGGCTGAAGGTACCGTTTGTGGAACCCATATCTGCAGCAACAAGCTCATCAACAGGATTCCAAGACTGGAAGCCATTGAGTACAGCCAAATCGTAGGTTGGCATGCCAGTAGGTCCAAAACTGGCAGCAACTGAGTCAACGCGCGCAGCTGGCTCGTAAACACCGTCCCAGCCCGCCCAGTTACCGTTAATAAAGCCAATCGAGTTATCACCATCGGTGCCAACTTTTTCGGATGTTGAATCGTGAGCATCAAACGTCAGCGTAAGATTTTCGGTTGCTTGCCATTCTAGATTGATACCGAGAGACTTATTGGTATTCTCTTCAGCGCCCCAAGTAGCAGCCTGACCATAGGATGTATTTTCGTCGTTATAAACTGACTCGACCACGGCGCCATTGGCATTAACCGTACCAGAAGCCATATTCCAACCACCTAGATAAACGCCAAATGAGTTTCCTTCGGTCGTGAAATCAAGGTTTGAGTAGGTGTAATCCAAGGTAGCGGATAGCCTGTCAGACGGACTAAGCTGCAACGTAAACTGAGCATTATCTCTGGTACGTTCATTGTCTTTGATTTGAAAACCGGCCTTCTCTGGCGTAAACACAGTTCCGTCAGCACGCAGGTTAGCACTGCTATCAACAACCGCATTAGGTAACCAGCGATCATTAACATTGGCAAACCAAGTCGTTTCTTGAAGACCCTCTTCACGGTTTACCCGCTCTGAATGAGATGCAGACAGTGAAACCCCAATGGTGCCGTCAGCATTTGTATTACTTATCACCAGATCTGCTTCCGGCTGGATATCGCCATCAACACTGGTTGAGTCATCTACACCGGCAATACTGAAGGCAGCTTTGAAGCCCGGAACATTTAATGGCTTAGAAGTTACAATATTGATGGTAGAGCCGATACCACCAGTAGGCAATGTTGCAGTAGGGGTTTTAAATACCTGAACTGACTCAAAACCGTGTGCAGAGATATCGCCAAAATCAAACGAGCGTCCGCCATCATATCGACCGGGAACGGTTGGCATCTGTCGGCCATTTAGGGTGACCAGGTTGAACTCGGGTCCAAAACCACGGACAGCAACCTTAGAACCTTCAATATTGCTTCTATCGATAGCAACACCCACTAGACGCGACAATGCCTCTGCCAGGTTGCCATCAGGGAATTTACCCATGTCTTCAGCGGTGATTGCATCAACAACACCTACATTGTTTCTCTTTATATCGACTGCAGCAGCAAGACTGGCGCGAATACCAGTAACGACTACTTCATCAATACCATCGTCCTGCGCGACTACTGGAGACGAAAATGCTCCAGCTACGGCAGTGTATAACACCAAATGTTTAAATGATTTCACTATGATAAGCCCCCTATTAAGCTTTTTATTCGTCAGGCACTCGAAAAAGCTACCTTTATGGTTTTTCCGCGAGCATTCTCTTCTGCATTGACTGTCATCTCCAGAGGGATACGCTGAATAGGGATTTATATGCGATGAATTGGCGCGTTTTATGAAACTTTTTGAAATTGCCCTGCCATGCTTACATGGTTTGGAGCGAGATAGGCATCTAGATAACCTCAGCCACTATAATTCAAGACTTTGCCTTGCCGCCACCAAGGCAATCAGGTGACGCGGGTGCACCAGCTTGATTACTTGACCACTCTGCAACTGTGTAAGTATGCAAAGCCAAGGCGTGAACAGGCCCTCTTAGTTCATCCGCCAACAGACCATAGATAGTCTGATGGCGCTGCACCGGGCGCTTACCTGCAAACAGGTCTGAAACAACAACAACCTTAAAGTGACTTTCCGAGCCCTCTGGCACCGAATGCATATAGCTCTCATTGGTCACCTGCAGTACATCAGGGCTCAATTGCTCCCTGAGTTTGTCGGTAATGGTTAGTTCTATCGGTCCCATTAATTACATGCCGCCTACAAGATTAATCATCACGCCAGCCGCCACCGCCGAGCCAATAACACCGGCAACATTAGGACCCATGGCATGCATCAATAAGAAGTTTTGAGGATTAGCTTCAAGCCCCACCTTATTGGCAACGCGCGCGGCCATAGGCACAGCCGACACACCAGCAGCACCGATTAACGGGTTGACTTTATGCTTGGCAAACACATTCATCAACTTAGCCATCAGTACGCCAGAGGCAGTACCGATACAAAAGGCCACAGCTCCCAGCCCAAGAATACCCATGGTCTCTAGGTTGAGGAATTTCTCGGCACTCATTTTCGACCCCACCCCCAAACCGAGGAAGATAGTCACTATATTAATCAGGGCGTTTTGCGTGGTGTCACTGAGACGATTAACTACGCCGCATTCGCGCATTAGATTACCAAAGCAAAACATCCCCAACAGCGGCGCGGCGTCGGGCAGAAGCATAGCAACTAGTACTAAAAGGGTAAGAGGGAACACGATACGTTCTGCCTTGGTCACGTAGCGCAGTTGCTCCATTTTAATTTGCCGTTCATCTGGCGTAGTCAGGGCACGCATAATAGGTGGCTGAATAATCGGCACCAACGCCATATAAGAGTATGCGGCAACTGCAATAGCACCGAGTAAGTCAGGTGCTAACTTGCTGGTAACAAAAATTGCTGTCGGTCCATCAGCACCACCAATAATACCGATCGATGCCGCCTCACGAATACTAAAATCAAGAATCCCAAAATGACTCAGACCGACCGCACCCAATACTGTGGTAAAAATACCCACCTGAGCCGCCGCACCCAACAGCAATGTTTTAGGGTTTGCCAACAGCGGTCCAAAGTCGGTCATTGCCCCAACACCCATAAATATCACAAGGGGAAACAGACCTGTCTCAATACCTGCATGGTAGATGTAGTAAAGCAGTCCACCGGGGCTTTCCATATGCCCCATCGCGTCATAGATGGGCGCTGCATCAAAGCCAGCACCAGGAATATTAGCCAAGATAGTACCAAAGCCGATAGGCACTAAAAGTAATGGCTCAAAGCCTTTGGCAATAGCCAGAAATAACAACCCAAGCCCTACTAACATCATGACGAGCTGACCTAGCTGCAATTGTGCCAACCCGGAACTGGCCCATAAACTCAGTAAATTATCCATTGTTAGCGCCTCCTTAAGCCAGGGTTACCAGTACATCACCCACGGTGCAATTATCACCTGCCTGAATGCGCACCTCGACAATGCTCCCCGTGGACGGCGCACTAATCGAGGTCTCCATCTTCATAGCTTCGAGAATAATAATAGTCTCGCCTTCGGTAACTGCCTGACCGGGTTGAACTAAAACCTTAACCACAGTGCCAGCCAATGGAGCATTGATCGGCTTACCCCCGGTTGCAGGTACAGCAGTAGCCGGAGAAATGGCGCCGCCAACCGGAGCAATACCGCTGATATCGCCGCCATTGGCTACGCTGACGGTATAGGACAACCCTTCAACCTCTACGGTATAAATCTCTTCTCCTGCACTATTTGTCTGAGTTGCAGGCTTGCCCGTGGGTATCGGTTCAAAAGCCTCAGGATTATTTTTATTTTGCAGAAACTTTAAACCTACCTGAGGAAACAACGAGTAAGTCAGTACATCATCAATCTGACCTTCCCCCGCCGTTAGCTCAAAGCCGTGCTCTGCTGACAAACCTTTAAGTTCAGCTGTCAGCGCCTCAAGTTCTGGCTCAAGGTTGTCTGCCGGACGGCAGGTAATCACTTCTTCCCCCTTATCTAAAACCCGCGACTGCAGTTCGATATTCATGGGAGCTGGCGTCGCACCATATTCACCGCGCAAAACCCCAGAGGTTTCTTTGGAGATAGACTTATAGCGCTCACCGGTGAGCACATTGAGTACAGCCTGGGTACCAACAATTTGCGAAGTGGGCGTGACCAATGGAATATAACCCAGGTCTTCACGCACTCGAGGAATTTCCGCCAAAACATCATCAAGGCGATCTTCTGCGCCTTGCTGTCGTAACTGACCTTCCATATTAGTCAACATGCCACCGGGCACCTGTGCCACAAGAATACGTGAATCCACACCACGCATTGAGCCTTCAAATTCAGCGTATTTTTTGCGCACCACTCTAAAGTATGCTGCAATTTCTTCAAGTTTTTCAATATTCAGCCCTGTGTCATGTTCTGTACCCTGGAAAATCGACACCACAGATTCTGTGGCAGAGTGACCATAGGTCATAGACATAGACGAAATAGCGGTATCAACATTATCAATGCCCGCCTCGACACATTTCATGATTGTGCTGGTAGACAACCCAGTAGTGGCATGGGCATGTAACTGAATAGGAATATTAACAGCCTTCTTAAGCCGGGTTACCAGATCAAAACCGGCGTAGGGTGTAAGTAACCCAGCCATATCTTTAATACAGATAGAGTCGGCCCCAGCGTCTTCAATCTGCCTTGCTTGATCAACCCAGAGCTCAGTGGTGTGTACCGGGCTAACGGTGTAAGAAATTGTACCCTGTGCATGCTTACCAACCTGCTTAACCGCACGCAGCGCTGTCTCTAGATTGCGCATATCGTTCATCGCGTCAAACACGCGAAACACATCAATACCATTAATAGCCGCACGTTCTACAAATTTCTCTACCACGTCATCGGCATAGTGGCGGTAACCAAGTATATTCTGCCCACGAAAAAGCATTTGTTGTGGCGTATTAGGCATGGCCTTTTTGATTTCACGAATACGATCCCAGGGATCTTCGCCCAAAAAGCGAATACAGGAATCAAACGTAGCACCACCCCAAGATTCCATTGACCAGTAGCCAATCTGATCGAGTTTTTCAGCAATTGGTAGCATATCGTCGATACGCATACGGGTAGCAAACAGAGATTGATGGGCGTCGCGAAGAACAACTTCCGTTATACCGAGCGCAGAGGTTTTAGAGGGCATAGTTATGTCCGAGTAAGTAAATTCAAGTTAAATTAGCTTGCAGTGGTAATTATTGGCGATTACGAACGATGCTGGTCAAGGGCCGCCTGTATAGCTTTTACAATACGAGGTTCAACCGAGCCCTGAGTTGCTACTGTCGCTGTCGATGCAGAAATAACCTCTGCATCTTCTGGTGCCAAGCGATTAACCACCGATGACATCAAACTGGTAATACCGACCAGCACAGTTAAAAAGGTAAACACGGTACCCATGCCATAAAGCATTAGATCCGTACCCTGAGAAATAAGCGTTGCTTCCATTAAAAATCCAAAATAGTTCAATCTTAGAGCCACAGAACAGTCCAAAATTAGGTTCTGACGGCGAGAAAGTCAAAACTATAGCAATAAGCCTGATTTTTGCAAGTTAGGGTTTGCTTTCACCTGTGGTAAACCTACAATCCCACCCTAATTGAGCCCAAAACAGAGAAAAACACCAAAATGCGAATTAAAGAGTTGCTAAATCAGCGAGTGTCGGCCGCTATGCGAGCCGTCGGAATTCCCAGTGAATGCTCCCCGACTCTAGCCCTGAGTGGCAAGCCCCAATTTGGAGACTACCAAGCTAATGGTGCCATGGGTGCAGCCAAACACATGAAAACTAATCCTCGTGAGTTAGCCCAGAAAATTCTCGACAATCTCGATCTCAATGGCATAGCGGAAAAAGTAGAAATCGCCGGCCCAGGGTTTATCAACATCCACCTTGCCTCCGAATTTTTGGCCAACAGCTTGGCAGAACCAAAATCAAGCGCCGCAACCATCCGACAAACCGTCGTCATTGACCATTCATCTCCCAACCTCGCCAAAGAAATGCATGTGGGTCATTTGCGCTCTACCATTATCGGTGACGCCATATCGCGTGTGCTTGAATATCGGGGTCACAGGGTAATCCGCCAAAATCATATGGGGGACTGGGGCACTCAGTTTGGTATGTTGATTGCAGAGCTAGAGGAACATCTCGGTGAGGGTGAGCAGGCAGAACTGGCGCTCAATGATTTAGAGCTGTTTTATCAGCAATCAAAAAAACATTTCGATGCAGATCCAGAATTTGCTGACCGGGCTCGCGCCTATGTCGTAAAGCTGCAGTCGGGGGATCAGCACTGTCGCAACCTTTGGCAGCAGTTTATCTCTGTGTCTGTGGCCCACAATTTAGACATATACGAGCGCCTAAATGTTGGCTTGCGTGAACAGCACATCGCCGCCGAGAGTTCCTATAACCATGATCTCGAAAATGTCGTTCAGGAGCTTATAGATCAGGGGCTGGCAATTGAGTCCGATGGGGCCAAGGTTGTCTTTCTTGATGAGCTTGCGGATAAAAATGGTGAGCCTTCGCCCATGATTGTGCAAAAGTCTGGTGGTGGCTATCTTTATGCCAGTAGCGACTTAGCAGCTCTGCGTCATCGCGTTAATAACTTAAAGGCTGACCGCATTCTATACTTTATTGATGCTCGCCAGTCTCTGCACATGAAACAGGTTTTCATCACTGGCCGCAAAGCTAACTTTGTTCCTGATCAGATCAGTCTTGAGCACCATGCCTTTGGCACCATGATGGGTAGTGATGGTCGCCCCTTTAAAACTCGCTCTGGTGGCACAGTCAAATTGGCAGACTTGCTCGTAGAGGCGGTTGAGCGTGCCGAGCATTTGGTGCGTGAAAAAAATACTGAACTCAGCGATGAAGAGATAGAGATCGTGGCGCGTAAAATAGGTATTGGGGCAATTAAGTACGCCGACCTGAGTATCACTCGCACCAATGACTATATTTTTAACTGGGATGCCATGATGTCGTTCGAGGGTAATACTGCGCCCTACCTGCAATATGCCTACACCAGGATTTGCAGTATCTTCCGTAAAGCCAATATTGAAGAAGAAACGTTTTCGGCGCCTGTTGAGATTATTGAAGCTCAGGAAAAAAGTCTGGCGTTTAAACTATTGCAGTTCGATGAGTTAATCGATCAGGTCGCGACAGACTGCTACCCCCATGTCCTTTGTGCCTACCTGTATGAAGTGGCCAGTGCCTTTATGTCTTTTTATGAACACTGCCCTATTTTAAAAGCTGATGTGCCACAAAAGACCCAACTCAGTCGCCTGCAACTTAGCGCTCTAGCGGCAGCGACCCTATCTCAGGGGCTGGATCTATTGGGTATTGAGGTCATGGAAAAAATGTAAAGTTGTTTACTTGCCAATTTGATTTTTATAAACCGCCGCAGTAACTGGGTCAAAACAACAGAAAACTACTGACTCTATCAACGCATTATCCTGCAGTGCACTTTTGACTTGGTCAATGGCAACTTTAGTCGCACCATGAACTGGAAACCCAGCGGCCCCACAGCTAATCGCTGGAAATGCAATGCTAGAGGCACTGTGCTTTTTGGCCGCGATCATAGCCTTGTAATAACAGGAGGCCAACAACCCTGCTTCATTGTTATCGCCGCCTCGCCATACCGGCCCTACTGCATGAATGACCATATTCGCGGCTAGCCTGAACCCTGGCGTGACTCTAATTTCACCAACGGGGCAACTACCCAACGCATGGCAGGAAAGGGCATATTCTGCCCCGGCAGCACCCCTAATCGAGGCACTGACACCAATGCCTTCGGAAAGGTCAGCGCTAGCAGCATTGACAATGACATCAACATTTAATGCGGTTATATCACCCTGATAAATTCTGACTCGATGCATCGGCTTTTAAACTCGAAATAAATGCTCCAAGTATAAAAAAATATAACTATAAAAGTATTGATGGCTGTCACAACAACTCAGCGATGAGACAGTATCAAGTGACCGATAATTAGAGTTGACTGCGCATCTTATCGAATTGGGCAACAACCCAAGTAGCCGGCGGCTGGCCACCGAGACGGGTTACCAAAACGATTGCTAACATCGAGAATAAAAACCCTGGCACCAGGGAAAATAAATCAAAGATACCACCACTGTAACCGCCAGAACCCAGCGCCTCCCAGACGATAACCGTAACACCGCCAACCAAGATACCCGCCAAGGCCCCAGCCGCCGTCATAGATCGCCAGTAGAGACTGAGTAAAATAGTCGGCCCCAAAGAGGCTCCCAAACCAGCCCAGGCATAGGAAACAACATCCAGTACCTTACTGTCGGGCTTCATGGCCATTACAGTCGCCAACAGTGCCATTGCAACTACGGCAACGCGACCTATTTGAAGACGCTGCTCCGGCGCCAGAGAGGCCTTGGCCAGCATTGGGTAAAGGTCCTCAGCCAGAGTGGCCGAACAGACCAGCAGCTGAGAATCAACTGTGCTCATGATAGCCGCGAGAATTGCTGCCAATAGCACGCCGGCAATTAATGGGTGAAAAATTAGACTCGTCAACTCGATAAACACACGTTCGGAATCAGCCAGAGGATTAGCCAGATAAGCGGCACCACACAGCCCAACCAAAATCGCCATCAGGTATCCTATAAATGACCAGCTGACACCAATCACTGCGGCTAGGCCTACCTCATCCGCAGAGCGGATTGCCTTGAACCTTGCCAGTACATGAGGCAAACCAAAATAGCCCAGGCCCCAGCCCAGTAAGCTAATGATTTCCAACCAACTAAGTGACATACCCTCGGCGTTAGTGAAGATATTCAATAGCTCAGGGTTAACCTCAGCCACCTGATCAGTAAAGTCGCCCAAACCACCCGTATTGGACACCACTAGCACAGGCACTGCTATCAGTGCGCCGAGCATCAGCAACCCTTGAAAAACATCAGTCCACGACACGGCCAAAAAACCGCCAAACAGGGTGTACAAAAGAATCAGTGCTACGCCGGCTAATACTGCTACGATGTAATCCAATCCAAACACCGCATTAAAAAGTTTGCCTCCAGCTATTAGCCCAGAGCTGACGTAAAACAAAAAAAACAACAAAATTGCCACACCAGCTATTATCTTTAACCAAGGTTTACTATCACCAAAGCGCCGCTGCAAGTAGGTTGGGATCGTCACAGCATCATCCAGTAGCGCCGAGTAAAGCCTCAGACGTTTGGCCATTAGCATCCAGTTGGCCGCCACACCAATGGTCAGCCCTAAAGTGATCCAGAATGCTTCAAGACCTGCTAAATAGGCGTAGCCAGGCAAACCCAACAGCACCCAACCACTCATATCCGAGGCCCCAGCGCTAATGGCAGAAACGGCAGGCGAAAGATTTCTTCCGCCAAGAAAATAGTCCGACGCATTTTTTGTGCGCACATAGGCGTAAACACCAATCGCCAATACAGTGGCAATATAGGCACCAAACGCAATTATGCTAGGCATTGACAAATCAGACATGGGACACCTTGTTATTATTATGAAATATTAATGGCTCGAATCTGAGACTCAACTTCAAAGTGGCCAGGCTCAGAAAGTGACTCTCTTTCCAACTGTAAACCAGTAAAGTTAAAAAGCTCAGTATCTGCTAACTGTGACGGCGAGACATTCTTAATTGCGCCGAAAATAGTATCGATACGACCAGGAAACTGGCGTTCCCAGCCTTCTAGCATCTCTTTTACCACATTGCGCTGCAGGCCTTCCTGAGAACCGCAGAGGTTGCAGGGAATAATAGGGAACTGTTTGAGCTCGGCTAGTGCGATCAAATCGCTCTCACGGCAATAGGCGAGAGGCCGAATAAGCATATTTTTCTTGTCGTCGGACAATAGCTTAGGTGGCATGGCTTTTAGCTTGCCCTGGTAAAACATATTTAAAAATAATGTCTCTACAATATCGTCCCGGTGATGACCAAGAGCAACCTTGGTACAGCCAATTTGTTCAGCGAAGCCGTAGAGCGTGCCACGGCGCAACCGCGAGCAGAGACTACAGTAGGTTTTGCCATCTGGAATTTTGCTGGTGACAATACTGTAGGTGTCTTTCTCAAGAATATGGTACTCAATATCCAGAGCATCTAGATACGCCGGCAGCACATGCTCAGGAAAACCTGGCTGCTTTTGATCTAGATTCACAGCCACCAGCTCAAAATCTACTGGAGCATTTTTTTGCAGATTCATCAAAACATCGAGCATGGCGTAGGAGTCTTTGCCGCCCGAGAGGCACACCATAACTCGGTCGCCCTCTTCGATCATATTATAGTCAGCTACGGCCTTGCCAACATTGCGTCGCAGGCGCTTTTGTAGCTTGTTAGCTTCGAGCTGATTTTTACGCTGGGGCATAGCCTGACTCTGTTGGTTAAAAGCTGAGTATTGTAGTGGCACTCGAACCGTTTCACCAAGCAGGTCTGATCAATTAAGGGAAATAATTGACTCGTTAAAGCCTTCTGTCACAAAGGAAACGGGGTTTTAAAGCTAAACCTTAGACAGAACTCATGTCTCACCTAAACCGCAGAAAATAGTCTGTAAAAGGCTCTATCTCGCTGTAACCCAGTCTTTAAACAAATCTATAGCCAGCCTTCCAGAAGATCCTAAACAAAACTCCATATCCACTGTGCGGTGTATTTTTTGGGCGTATTTAGTTACTCTTGTAGTCCTCTATCTAGATGTCGTTAGCCCCTACCAGAATCCACCGGAGAGCACATAGTTTGAACTCGATCACGGCCGTCGGCTCCCATGAGTCATCGTTACTGAATAAAGACCAACAATTTGTCTGGCACCCCTATTCTTCATTGACAGCGCCTATTCCAGCCTATGAGGTAGTATCTGCGCAAGGCGTTAATCTGCACCTAGCGGATGGCACTGTGCTGATTGATGGTATGGCCTCATGGTGGTGTGCGATCCATGGTTACAACCATCCAGTACTCAACGATGCAGCTAAGAATCAAATTGATAAAATGAGCCATGTGATGTTTGGCGGTATCACCCATGCGCCGGCGGTCAATCTGTGTGAAAAGCTAGTACAAATAACCCCCCAGGGATTAGATAAGGTGTTTCTCTCAGATTCTGGTTCAGTGGCGGTAGAAGTTGCTATTAAGATGGCCTTTCAGTACTGGATATCCAAGGGCCAATCCAACAAAAACAAATTACTCAGCCTGCGTAATGGCTATCATGGGGATACATTTGCTGCGATGTCAGTCTGTGATCCGGTTACCGGTATGCACCATATGTTCGATCAAGTAGTTGCGAAGCAATTGTTTGCCCCGGCACCTCAAATCGGGGTCCATGAATCTTGGGACGATAGAGATATCGCTGAATTTGAACAGATAATTTCCACAGCAAAAGACGAATTAGCCGCTGTTATTCTAGAGCCCATAGTTCAGGGGGCTGGTGGTATGCGTTTTTACTCCCCTCATTATTTGAAGGCAGTGCGGACACTATGTGATCAACACAATGTGTTACTAATCGCCGATGAAATAGCTACCGGCTTCGGTCGCAGCGGTAAATTATTTGCCTGTGACTGGGCGCAAATTTCACCCGATATTATGTGTCTAGGCAAAGCCATTACCGGGGGCTATATGACTTTGGCGGCGACCCTGTGTAGTGAAGAAGTCAGCCGTGGTATCTGCGAGGGTGAGGCAGGCTGTTTTATGCATGGCCCTACTTTTATGGGTAATCCACTGGCCTGTTCAGTAGCTAATGCCAGTATCGACCTGCTGCTGAGCAGCGATTGGCAGGCCAATATTCGGCGCATTGAAACTACCCTTGAGCATCATTTAGCACGTTTTGTTACTCTGGATACTGTTGCCGAAACGAGGGTACTAGGTGCTATAGGGGTTATCGAGATGCACTCTCCTGTCAACCTAGCTGAGATTCAACAGCATTTTGTCGCTGAGGGCGTTTGGGTGCGACCCTTCGGTAAGCTAGTCTATGTTATGCCTCCGTATATCAGCACAGATGCCGAACTGGGCGCGCTGATAGCGGGGATTTATTCTGTGCTATGTAAGCTTTAGTCAGGACTGTGTTCTGCTTTTCTCAGCTTATCTAGGTCGTAGCCCAGCGTGGCGACAAATTGCGTTAGCTCAAGATACTTTGCGGCGCTAATTTGAGGAGCTCTCGCCATAATCCAGACATAATCGCGTCTAGTTCGCCCAATCACCGTGTACTGATACTCCTGATCTAAGTATACAATACGGTAATCGGCTTTTATCGGCCAAACAAACTGCATTCCCCAAATCGCATTACTACTATCACGGATAAATCCGCGCGGCTGATAGACCTTTTGCTGTCCATCTAAAGCTCCAGCATTAAAGGCAAATGTAGTAGCCACTGTGCCGTCAGGATTTAGGCGGTAACTCTCGACAGGATTAAAGGCATTTTTTTCAAGAAACGTCGGTATATTTGCTATCACATACCAATCGCCCATAAAACGCTCTAAGTCCACTTGCTCTACTGTATCCATGGGCCTGTTGCTACTGCAGCCAGCGATCAGGAGCAACCCAGATACAAGTATTATTTTTAATAATGTCATGTCAGTCTACCTTTACTAAATACGCTGATATTTGAGCACTGCACCGGTCTTTAGCTTGGTCTGCAAGCCTATCCAGTCTCCAGTGGTATCGTACTCCAATTGGATGTTGATTTTGGAGCCGGCAATGGTTACATGCGTGTGACTATTCTCTGGTGCAACCTCGCTACTAATCTTGACGGGAAGGTAGCCTCCAGTCTCCACATTTAATAGACGCTCACCCTGTAGTAGATGCGGATTCCAATAGGCAAAGCTGCGTACACAGCCCTCCAAAATCTCATCTCCATCCGCAGTTACGACCATTAATCCAGACTCTGTTAAGCTAGCTTGAGTGGTTACCTCCTTACTCTGCCGCTTGGTGCGACTGCTGACCTCAGTTAGACATCCGTCCTGCCATTGCTCAGTAGCCTCATGCTGATAGGTAATTTTTTTGATAAGCAATATTTTGAAGTCAAGCGCCATGGTTGAATTTACTAACCAGCCATTCTGTTCTGCCTTCACTGAAAAGTTGTGCTTACCTACTTCACGATCATCCACGAGCACCATGAAGTTCCAATTTCCCTCCGTTATGCTTTCGGCCCAGACTTGTGAACTGCACAGTAGAAGAATTGCTATAATTTTTCGCATAACTAAAGATCATTCACTCGTTTAAGCGGCGGCAAAGGGAAGAAACTACTCGTGCAGTCTTTATAAGCCTGATAGTCAGGCCTCCGCTTTACCATGTCCCTTTCCATCAACCTGATTCCAGATACCTTTATCAGCAACGCCGTCATGATGGCAGGCGCGATTAGAAACATTGGACTCTGCGTAACTGAAAAGGCGGGAACGGCAAACAGGCACCAGCCCCACCAGACGCAAAACTCACCAAAATAGTTGGGATGACGACTATAGCGCCATAGCCCCGTGTTGAGCGTGTGCCGTTCCTTGACGACCAACTGGTTGAACCGATGTAATTGATTGTCAGCAACCGTTTCTATTATCAGCCCAAACAACCAGACAGAAACGCCCACGGTGTGAAAAGTACTCCACTGAAGACGGGCGTCAGCTAAAAATCCCGGCACAAAACTAGCACTGATAATCCACACCAAAAATCCCTGCGCCATGAAAATAAGATAAAAACTTTTCAGTGGAAAATTAGGTGCATTATTTTTGCGAATTATGGAATAGCGGCGATCTTCTGGCTGGTTGCGACGACGCTTGATCAAAAATGCACTGAGCCGAAATGCCCAAATAGCCACCATAAGTAGAAGCACCTGACTCACAAAATTAGTTGCATTGGTTTGAAATGCATAAATAAGAACAGCAGCCAGAACCATGATCGACCAACTGTAATCTCCCACACTAACATCGTCCTTAAACAGGCTAAGTAACCACGTGGCCACGGCCATTAAAAACAAAACTGGCGCGGCCTCTATCATCAACACCCACATTTAATGAACCCCTCGAAATTGCGCAGAAACTAACACATTCTTTTCTTATAATGTCCTATACGCCAGCGGCTATTAAACCGATCAGACTCAATATCTTAACTCTAAACCTATGAGTGCTTTGAGCGTCGCGCCTGCTCGAGCATATCGCTAGTTTTTTGTCTCGCAACTCGATTTTTTTTAATTAGCACATAGGTCGATCCTGCGCCCCCATGGGTTTTTTGTGCGGTATGAAAAGCCAACACCTGGTCAAACTGACGCAGCCAATGGTTTACGCAACTCTTTAATTTTGCTGGCTGATCGAGCCCTATACCCTTACCGTGGGTGACCAAACCACAGCGCACGCCATGCTTTTGACAGTCATCGACAAATCGAAATAATGCGCTTCGAGCCTGCTCTACTGTGTGGCGATGGAGATCAAGTCGCGACTGGATTTCATACTTGCCCATACGCAGATTTTTGTACACCCCATACTGCACACCAGGGCGCGCAAACTCGAGAAACTCATGGGGGTCAATTTGGGTTATTGAAGAAATTGGATCGAGAAAGTTACCTTCGACCACCTGCTCTTGCTGGGCTGACTTGCGACGCTGTAACACCCCAGGGGTGACCTGCGCAGGCTTCGAAATATGGTTAGCACCCTTGCCACCCAAAGGCTCAATGTCATCGCCAAAAAGCTCACCAAACTGTGTATCTAGGTCATCATCTGTAGCTGACATTATGGCTCCTATTCATTTCGATGTAGGCTCATTTAATCTGCTCATCTCCTAGCTATTTACGCTAAAATATCCGGCCGGTTAATGGAGCTTAGAATGCACGTATCTGCCAATCACGTTATTAGCGTTCACTATACCCTTAGAGACGATAATAACGAACTTCTCGATACAACGTACGACGATGACAAACCCATGGTTTACTTACATGGTCGCCGACAGATGATCGATGGATTTGAGGCTGCAGTCGCCAAGGCGAAGATAGGCGCTAAACTATCTTTTTCGGTAATGCCGGCTCAGGGTTATGGATTGCGCAATATAAGTAATACCCAACGCATACCCAACAAATATCTCAGGCATGAAGGACGCCTAGCGGTGGGAAAAGAAATTCATGTGAATACCGCCAATGGGGTTTTGCCAGGCCGCATTATTAAAGTTGGTAAGTTTAACGTCGATGTCGATATGAACCATCCTCTGGCTGGCAAAAATTTACATTTTGAGGTGGAAATTATAGATATCCGCAAAGCCCGAGATGAAGAAATTTCCCATGGTCATGTGCATGGCCAAAGAGGCTGTGATCATGCCTGAAATGGCTGCATATCAATATGGGTTAATCGCTCTGATCTTTGTCTGGAGTGGGTTTGTACGTTCAGGTTTAGGGTTTGGCGGGGCGTTATTCACCCTACCGTTTTTACTGCTAATTCATAATGACCCTTTAATTTTTCTACCTATTATTTCAATTCATTTATTATTTTTTGCCGGCCTAACTATTATTCAGGCGGAACGTAAATCCAAGAAATCTAGTGACCACAGAAACACAGTTAACTGGGCCTTTGTGCGTTACTCGCTGCTGATCATGATTATCCCCAAGCTAGCAGGAGTTGTAGGCCTACTGGTGCTGCCCACAGATTTAATGAACATTATTATCTTTTCATTAATTGCCGCATACTCGTTGACCTATATTCTCGGCAAGCCAATGCAAAGCAATAGTCGACTTTTAGACTTCCTGTTCCTAATAGTTGCCGCATATGTGAGCGGAACCTCACTAATTGGCGGACCACTAGTCATCGCGGTTGCTCTACGCCATATAAAACCCCATGAATTTCGTAACACGCTATTTATGATTTGGTGTGTTTTAGTTGCTATTAAGCTTGGAGCTTTTGTTTTAGCCAAGGTTGATATTCAGCTAATCGGTGCCCTCTGGTTACTACCATTTGCAGGCATTGGTCATGTTATTGGTCATCATTTGCACAGTCGCCTGTTAGAAAAAGATAGCCGCAGCTTTTATAAGCTGCTGGGGTGGGTATTATTGGCGACGAGCTTTGTCGGCCTCGCTCAGGTGATAGCCTAGGTCACTCCGTAAGCTAGGCGGAGTGAAAAGTGGTAGTTTTTTCTAGGGGATCGCGCTCACTGCGGAAGTTATTGGCGCCGTCCTCTTCATCAATATAGCCAAAAGAAAGTCCCATCAGCAATTTAAAATTATCTGGTACGCTCAACTCTTCACGGACCATATCCGGAAAGCAGCTTATAGAGGTCTGAGGACATGAACCTATCCCCTGATTTTCGAGAGCCAGCATCAAGGTCTGGGCAAACATACCTACATCACCTGCCAGACGAACAAGTTCTGGAAATTCATCAGTGATAAAAATAAAGGCTACGTGGGGCGCATCGAAAAATTCAAAATTGCGCATCCATGACCAGGCACGCTTCTCTCGATCCTGCCGTGTAACACCCTGGTATTCCCAAAGACCAAGTGCCGAACAGATCTGACGCTGTTTATAGTCGCCGCTAAACTTGCCCTTCCAGGGGAAGTCAGGATTACCATCTCCACCTTCCAGAGCCGCAGTTTTCATTTTTTCACGCATCCGATCACAGGCCTTGCCAGACAGAACATGCACATGCCAAGGCTGCACATTACAGTTAGAGGGCGCCCAACTGGCCAATTCAAAGACTTTCTTTAAGATGTCTTGGTCGACTGGTTTGGGCAGAAATCCGCGGTATGAATGTCGCGCTTTAACAACATCGGAAAATTCCATCTATTTCTCTCTTTACCGTTTTTACTTGGATTGAGACTTTAACAACCATAGTTGCCTCTGTCTATTTCCAAAAACCGACTAAATAATAGGGCGAGCAGTTATAAAAAAACTAGCGCCCTAAGGCGCTAGCACAAGACGACTAACCTAGGACGCGTCAAAATAACTGGTGGGCATTGCCATTACACTCTGGGTATTAGCGCCCATTGTTTTGGCGTGCATAGCCGCTCGGGGCAGTATGCGCTGGAAGAAAAATTCGGCTGTGTGAAGTTTAGAATGAAGAAACTCTGCATCACCCTCACCGGCGGCCAATTGTCTGGTCGCAACACCGCTCATCTGGGCCCACATAAAGGCCATAAAGGCATAACCCGAAAACATTAGAAAATCTACCGAGGCAGCACCAACACTGTCGGGGTTACGTTTTGCACCGATAGCCAGACGATAGCTCATTAAACGCCATTTAATAGCCAACTTGGTAATGGCCCAGGCCTGTTTACGCATTACTTTGTTTCTACCCGCAGCCTTCCAAGGTAGATACTGACCTGCGAACTTGAACATATCACCAGTAAAAATATTGAGTTGCTTAAACTTATCCAGCAGCACTTTTCTACCCACCAGGTCTAAGGCCTGAATCCCTGTAGTGCCCTCATACAGAGTCGCAATACGACTGTCTCGTAAAATTTGCTCCATGCCCCACTCTTGGATATAGCCATGGCCACCAAATACCTGCACACCGTGGTTAGCCGCCTCTACACCTAACTCGGTAATAAACCCTTTCAAAATTGGCGTACAAAAGCCTAGTCTGGCATCTGCGGCATCGCGAGCTTCGGATGTTTTCCCGGCGCGATAGATATCGGCAAACTGGCTGGCATAGGTCACCATCGCCCGACCGCCCTCAGCAACTACTCGCTGAGTA
Organism: SAR92 clade bacterium H921; assembly: GCA_025153755.1. Lineage (GTDB taxonomy): Bacteria > Pseudomonadota > Gammaproteobacteria > Pseudomonadales > Porticoccaceae > HTCC2207. The sequence continues at coordinate 542,670 of JAOALD010000002.1, read as the reverse complement.
AGAAGCATACGCCGAACATCTGGATGCTCAACAATAGCATCAGCCGGCCCGTCTGGGTTTTTTATTCCTGAGATTGAACGCATCGCCAAGCGCTCTCTGGCATATTCTGAAGCGCCTTGATAAGAACGCTCCGCTGCTGCTGCACCCTGGCTGGCCGTGCCGATTCGCGCTACATTCATGTAGGTGAACATTGCGTTAAGACCATTGTGGGGCTCACCAATCAAAAAGCCTGTGGCATTATCAAAATTAAGTACCGCTGTGCCATTACCATGGATACCCATCTTGTGCTCAATAGAACCGCAGCGCACACCATTGCGCTCACCGGCGGAACCGTCAGCCGCCGGTAAGAACTTAGGGATAATAAACAGCGATAAGCCCTTGGTACCAGCAGGAGCATCAGGTAACTTTGCCAATACGATATGGACAATATTCTCTGTTAAGTCATGCTCACCCGCACTGATAAAAATTTTCGTACCATCAATGGCGTAGCTGCCATCTTTGTTAGGCACGGCTTTGGTTTTCATCTGACCAAGGTCGGTTCCACAATGAGGTTCGGTCAAACACATAGTGCCGCTCCAGACTCCGCTGATTAGCTTGCTCAGGTAGGCCTGCTTCTGCTCCTCTGTACCGCTGGTCTCGAGAGTCGCTACGGCGCCTTCACTCAAACCGGGATACATAGCCCAAGCCCAGTTAGCTGTCGTTAGCATTTCGTTGATCGCCACACCGATCGATGCAGGCAAACCCTGCCCCCCTAACTCAGCACTTCCTGTCAGACCAGTCCAACCCGCCTCGATAAACTTGTTGTAGGCTTCTTTGAAACCCTTCGGCGTGGTGACGACACCATCGTCCCATTTACAGCCCTCATCACCGGATTGATAAAGTGGTGCCAATTCATTCTCGCTAAATTTAGCTGCTTCAGTAAAAATCGCTTCGATCATATCCGGTGTGGCTTCTTCTCCACCCTCGACATCCTTGAATTTGCTCTGCATATCCAAAACATCGTTGAAGAGAAATAAGTAATCCTTAACTGGCACTTTATAATTGGGCATGGAGTAGATCCTATGAAATTAAACCATCGAGATGAGCCTGATCACCGCTTTGGTTATAGAGAGAAAATCGTTTTTTACTCGCCAACTGTTTAGTATAAAACAGTACATTGGAAGGCAGAAAAAGAGGCCGATGAAAGTTAACGGCAACTGAGTAACCAGTTTCAGGTAGCTGTTCTTCGAGTGCGGCCAAACAGCGCGCCTTGCTCCACATCCCGTGGGCAATAGCCTGCTTAAAACCAAATAGTTTAGCTGTCATATCGGCCAAATGGATGGGATTATAATCCCCTGAGACGCGAGCATAGCGGCGCCCTATATCAGCACTTACTCTCCATTGCTGTGATTCTCCCTCGCGGCCATTAACCGATCTACGCTTCTGTTTTATCTCTGTTTTACAGCGATGTAAGAAAGTTGAGTTGCTCGACCACAGCGTTTGATCGTCAATAGAGGCAATTACGCGGATATCCCATTCCAGGCCCCGGCTTGTCAACTCAGAGCCACCGACCGCAGCCGTCATGCTAATCGGCTGTTTAATATCAAACGACTTAAGTACCGAGATCTGGTTACGCAGATGTACCTGGCCCATAGCACGTATCGGAAAGTCCTGCTGAGTCAGTATTTGAAGAAACAGTGGAAACGCCAACATATGTAAATAGGTAGCGGGCAGATTGCCTTCGGGGGCAAAGCCACAGAGCTCCTTGTAGGCCGCCAGATGCTGTGCGTCAATCATCAAACCATTAACCTGAGCGCTCAAGCCTGGCAGTGGATCGCCAATCTGGTATGACCCAGACTTAAAGGCCGCTTTACCGAGGAGCGCAGGCATACTCGGGAGATGCCGCATAACCATCGGTGCTATGCTGTGTGTAGGCTGGATTTGTTCTGTTCTAAGATCATTCATAGGTTCCATAGTGCTCAAGTGCTCCCTGTTAGTCATTGGCAGTAAAAAAACAACATTTTGTCATTTCGGTCAATCACGTATAATGCTCACCCGGTTTAAGAGTTAATAGTATGGCAGGTCTGACAGATTCAGGTACTTTGGTGCGCTTGGCCTACCAAGGACTAATTAATCTCGGCGTTGATGCTGATGAGGTATTGCGCCGCTCCGGCCTCGATCCCTCCGAGCTTTATCAGGCAAATTTGCGCACTAAATTTTCTGGCCAGCCACGTTTTTGGAAAGCTGCGGTAGAACTTTCTGGCGACCCCTGCATAGGTTTGCATCTGGGCGAGCGGATGCCTGTCTACAAGGGCCAAATTCTAGAATACCTATTCTTGAGCAGTCAAACTTTTGGCGAAGGCCTAAATAGGGTTTTAAATTATCAACGCCTGATTAGCGATGCTATTCACGGCCAGGTCAGCGAATCACCCAGTCCCTGTTTGACGAGCTATTTTTCGCAACATCAACATGCCACTTCACATCTTGCCGAGGCCATGGTGTTGGGCCTGATTAAAGCCTTTCAGGCAGTAACTGATGGTACATTTAAAGCTGACCGTATTGTCTTTAATCATCCACCGAACACTGCGATTGCTGAATATGAGCGCATCTTTAAATGCCCTGTGGAATTCAATGCCAAGTCGTTTCAGATGTTCTTTCCTGCTTCCATGCTTAAATATAGATCACTTTATGCAGAACCCGAGCTACTTAATTTGCACATTCAAGCTGCAGATCAGCATTTAGCCATCCTTGAGCAGCAAGACTTGATTACCGAAGTGCGCAGTCTGCTAGGGGCACTACTCGAAAGTGGTGACACCACGCTTTTAAAGGTCGCGACACATCTTGGCATAACGCCGCGTCACCTGCGCCATCAGTTGGATTTAGCCGGCACCAGCTTTCAGAGATTACTAAATGAACACCGCCATCGGCTAGCACGGCGGCTGTTATCACAAACTGATGAGGCGATTAGTGAAATTGTTTACCTCACCGGGTTTTCAGAACCCAGTACTTTTTACCGAGCATTTCGGCGGTGGGAGGGAACAACGCCCATAGAATACAGGCAACAGTATCGAGATTAGAGAATGTCTGCTCAGCCATCTTCACCATTTCCACATCAGGCCACATCAAGTAGAATGCCCAACGCCCATTTTTATACTTCACAGAGTAGCCGTCCCTTATGATCCATAGCACTGATACCGCCTTTGAGCTTTTGCGCGAGCAAGACATCCCCTCCTTAAAAGTACGCTACCAAGAGTATCGCCATCGCGTGACAGGGGCTCAGCATATTCACTTAGCTGCTGACAATAAGGAAAATGTATTCCTGGTAGCCCTGAGAACCGTGCCTATGGATTCTACCGGCGTAGCTCATATACTGGAGCATACGGCGCTATGCGGTAGCGAAAAGTATCCGGTACGAGATCCGTTTTTCATGATGATTCGCCGTTCCCTAAATACCTTTATGAATGCTTTCACTAGCTCTGATTGGACGGCCTACCCCTTTGCTAGCCAAAATAAAAAAGACTTTAATAATTTGCTTAGCGTGTATTTGGACTCCGTGTTTTTTGCCCGCTTAGATCCCCTAGACTTTGCTCAAGAAGGCCACCGCTTAGAGTTCGCAGAGCCTGGGAATACTAATTCGGAGTTGACATACAAGGGAGTGGTTTTCAATGAAATGAAAGGCGCCATGAGTTCGATTAACTCGACGTTATGGCAAACCATGAGTAAGCATCTCTATCCCACCAGTACTTACCACTATAATAGCGGCGGTGACCCTGCAGATATCCCTGACCTTAGCTTCGAACAGTTTAAGGCGTTTTACCGAACTCACTATCACCCAAGCAACGCTATTTTTGTCACCTTTGGTAATATTCCCGCCGCCGAGCATCAGGCCAGCTTTGAAAAAAATGCTCTGAGCCGCTTTGAAAAGCTCGACTGCCATATTGCGGTTAATAATGAGCAACGCTATACCAGCCCGCAGTATTTCGAAGAGACCTATGCAGCGGATGGCCAGGAATCAGCAGAGAAAAATAGCCATATAATTCTGTCTTGGTTACTGGGCGATTCAACCGATTTAGAAGCGACTATGCAAGCACGTCTACTATCCAGCGTGCTACTAGATAACAGCGGCTCGCCGCTGCAAAAAGCACTAGAGACAACAGATTTAGGCACCTCACCATCACCTATGTGTGGACTTGAAGACTCCCAAAAGGAACTAGCATTTGCCTGTGGTATCGAGGGCGCTAATGCGGAGTCTGCTAATGCCACTGAAAACATGATTTTAGATGTTCTGCACGAAGTAGCCGAGAATGGACTTCCATTAGAGCAGGTAGCGGCCAGCCTCCATCAACTAGAACTATCACAGCGCGAAGTGTCAGGGGGTGGCTATCCCTATGGGCTCAATCTAATTTTGACCTCTTTGACTAGCGCCACCCACCGCGGTGATCCAGTGGCACTATTAAATTTAGATCCGGTGTTAGAAAAACTGCAACAGCAAATTCAGAATCCAGAATTTATTAAATCGCTAGTCAAAAGTTTACTGCTCAATAATCAGCATCGTATCCGCCTCGTAATGAAGCCAGATACGGAACTTGCAAGACAGAAAGAACAGGCTGAAAAAAATCGGTTGTCGGAGATAAAGGCCAACCTGACTGATGACGAAAAACAGGCTATTGTCACCAATGCTGTAGCACTCAAAGAACGCCAGGAAATGGTGGAAGACCTCGAAATTTTACCCAAGGTGGGCATTGAAGATGTACCCACGGAGATCACCTACGCCGAAAAACAGGCTGTCAGCAAGTCACCTCTGCCGCTGACTCGCTATAGTGCTGGTACCAATGGTCTGGTCTACCAACAGATTATTATGCCAATGCCGGCGCTGACCTCAGAACAGATGGATCTGCTGCCCCTGTACAGCACCTGCGCCACGGAAATGGGTGTGGGAACTCGGGACTACCAGCAAACTCAGCTTTGGCATTCGAGCGCGGTTGGCGCCTATTCCGCGTCGGCATCAGTGCGCTCAGACAAAGATAGTCTTGAGCAACTACATGGGAACATTATTTTTTCAAGCAAAGGTCTAGCGCGCAACCAGCAAGCCATGAGTGATCTTATGGAGGAGTCGCTGCAATACGCGCGCTTTGATGAACTATCTCGACTACGAGAGCTGGTGTCCCAAATTCGAACCTATCGCGAGTCGTCCATTACCGGCAATGGTCATGTGCTGGCAATGACCGCAGCTGCAAGCGGTCTCTCAGCCAATGGCAACCTCAGCCAACGCTGGGGCGGCATGGCCGGTCTTGCCGGACTTAAAGCCTTGGATCGGAGTTTGGAGTCAGATGCGGGTTTAGAAACTCTCGCGTCACAATTAGCGACTATCCATCAGCTAGTTCTTCAACAGTCGCGCCAATATTTACTCGTCGCTGAAGGTGAGCGACTCGATCAATTTAGTCAGGTTATGGAAGACAGCTTTACCCAGACCGACAGAGCACCAACCAGCAATCTAATTAATTATTGTCCGGCACTGACCCCGGTTAATCATTGCTGGACCGCCAATACTCAAGTGAGCTTTTGTGCCAAGGCCTACCCTACGGTACCAACGGGGCACCAAGACGCTGCTGCACTGACTGTACTTGGGGGCGTTCTGCGCAATGGCTTTTTACACCGGGCTGTGCGTGAGCAAGGCGGAGCCTATGGTGGCGGCGCCTCACAGGATAATCAGTCCGGTGCCTTTCGCTTCTTCTCCTACCGCGATCCCCGAATTGCTGAAACACTCCAAGACTTTGATAACTCGATAAGCTGGGCACTTGAGAATTCACTGGGTTATGACAAGATTGAAGAGTCAATACTCGGTGTCGTGGGCAGCTTAGATAAGCCAGGCTCACCAGCGGGAGAAGCCATTCAGGCATTTCATAGTGAGTTAAATGGTCGCGGTAAAGCCTGTTCTATAAAGTTTAGGAATCAAGTGCTCGCTGTCACTGAGGCTGATCTAAAACGTGTTGCCAGCGACTATTTAACTGCTGATAAGGCACAGACTGCGGTGATTACCAATGCTGACTTGGCAGCCGCAACTGGCCTGAATATTATTAGCGTCTAATATGAGTGATTCTAAATCTAAGCGCGACAACCTTTTTGCCAATCCCCTAGGGGCTGTGCCGGGTTTTGTCTTTGACCAAGCCGTAGTCGATGTATTCCCGGATATGATTAGTCGCTCTGTACCCGGTTACGAGACGATTATCTCTCACACAGGTGAGTTAGCTGCACGCTTTGTGCAACCAGATACTAACTGCTATGACCTAGGCTGCTCTCTGGGCGCCTCGACTCTGGCCATTAGTCATCGCATCGAGGGGCGCAATGCCAACGTGATAGCGGTCGATAATTCCCCAGCTATGCTAGAAAAGTGCAGACTTATTTTGGCATCAGACAGTACCACTACGTCCATTGACTTAGTCAATAGCGATATCTGTAATATTGATATTTACAATGCATCATTGGTGGTGATGAACTTCACACTGCAGTTTGTACCTGTGGAACAGCGATTAGGGCTTCTTGAAAAAATCTACCGCGGCCTCAATCCAGGGGGATGTTTAATTATTTCAGAAAAACTAAGTTTTAAGCCCGAGTCCCTGAACAGTTTGCTCAGTGAATTGCACCATGATTTTAAACGTGGCCAGGGTTACAGTAATTTAGAAATCAGCCAAAAGAGAGACTCGATTGAAAATGTGCTGGTGCCTGAAACATTAGATAACCATATCCAACGATTAAGGGCCTGCGGATTTCAGTCCACAAGCCCTTGGTTTCAATGTTTTAATTTTTGTTCGCTGGTCGCTATTAAATAGCCATAATAGCAAGGCTTATCATCAAGAAACTAGTCGCATCGTTTGCTTAATCATCTTTAAAACCTTAGGCGTGTAAGGCGGATGTAACATAGATGCGGCACTGAATTTCTCTTCTAGCACACTGCGCTCATGCGTGAAGGCTCTAAAGCCCCAGACACCACCAGACTTGCCAATACCGCTGTTATTGACGCCACCGAATGGCAGGTTTTGATGCAAGAAATGCATCATGGTCTGGTTGACGCAGGTATCACCGGCGCTGGTTTCTTGCAGTACTTTGTTGATCGCTTTATCGTCCTGAGCATAAATATATAATGCTAGCGGCTTAGGCTTGTTGTTTACATAGGCAACTGCTTCATCGAGGTCAGAAAATGTAATGATGGGTAGCACAGGGCCAAAAATTTCTTCCTGCATAATCGCAGAGTCTTCACTCATACCTTCAATCATTGTAGGCGCGATAAAACGTCCCGCCTTAACCATTTCGCCGCCAATTATGACTTTACCACCATTGGCCTTAGCATCTTTAATCAACGCAGAAATTCGTCCATGGTGCGCAGTATTGACTACCTGACAGTAGTCGTCGTTATCCCGCGCATCACTACCCAGTCCATATTGCTTTTCGACGCAGGCGGTCATCTCAGCAACCACTTCATCTTTTATCGACTCATGAATATACAGGTAATCTGGTGCGATACAGGTTTGACCATTGTTAGTAAACTTGCCCCAGGCAATAGAGCCGACTGTCTTTTTGATATTGGCTGACTTGTCGATAATAACTGGGCTCTTACCACCAAGCTCAAGTGTTACTGAAGTAAGATTACGTGCCGCTGCGGCCATAACATGCTTGCCAACTGCTGGACTACCGGTAAAGAAAATATGATCAAAAGGCAGGCTAGTCAGGTAGCTGGCGACATCAGCTTTGCCCTCAAATAGTGCGACTTCCTCAGGCCTAAAGGCTTCGCTTACAATCTCACTGATAACCTTAGACATATTGGGGGTCATTTCTGACGGCTTGATTATCACCGTATTACCCGCCGCAATAGACCATATCATGGGCCCAAAGGTCAGATTAAAGGGGTAGTTCCAAGGCGATACTACCAGGGTCACGCCTTTGGGTTCCTTTACAATTTTTGACTTGGTACCGAATGTGGTAAGCGTGGGCCTAACCGAGTCTGGTTTCATCCAGCCTTTCAGACTTTTTCTAACATGCTTTAACTCGCCAAGAACAGGCATAATCTCCGCCATAGCCACCTCAGCTTCAGGCTTGCCAAAGTCTGCCGCTGCCGCCGCATAAATTTTATCCCCGGCGTCATTGAATGCTTGCTCAAACCGAGCCAGGGCTGCGAGACGTTGGCGGTAATCAGATTTTCTCAACTCGAGCGCATAGCATTTCTGCTCGGCAAATACTTTGTCTATGGCTGCCTTGGCTGCCTTTTTTATTTCGGCCATCTGTCTTCCCTCATTATGCTTTTTGTTAAACACAGGTTTTATTGGTTGTTTCTGGTCATTAGTAATGCGGGGGTTTTTCACTCTGTCCTACGCCACCCTCTACATCTCCTTCTGCCGCGGTATCTTGAAGTATCTCAATACGCTCCAGCATTGTTCGATGCGCCTTAGTCAGTGCATCAATCTCTTTTTGTTGACGAAAAATTTCTTCGCCAAGTTCGGCATTTGCCATTTCTATATAGGCTAACTTTTCTTCAAGCTGCTCAAATCTCTCTTCAATCATGGTGCTCTTTACCCTAACCAAAAAATAATTCTTAGTCGGTCACAATAACGGAAATACACTATAATTGCCCATCAATATTTCAGGTGTAATTATGATCCCTAAAACCCTCGATTATGACCAACTCTTTTGCTGGCTAGAAGATCATCCCTTAGGCGACTGGGGTCAAACTCTACCTGATCTTATTTCCTATCAGTTACGTCCGGGGCGCTGGGGTGACATGCCAGAATGGGAAGAGACCTTAAAGCGTTTACCCGAAATTGACCCTCTGCATATCAACCTCACAAACAGTGTAGAAATTGGCGATATCAGCCTGATGGACAAGGGCCGCCGCCTGGCTTTACAGGCCACATTAATGGGACTTCATCCCTGGCGCAAAGGACCGTTCACTCTCTTTGGTATGCCCCTGGATACAGAATGGCGATCGGACTGGAAATGGAACCGCGTACTACCCCATTTACAACCATTGCAGGACCGCCTAATTCTCGATGTCGGCTGTGGCAATGGATATCACTGTTTCCGCATGCTAGGTGCTGGCGCCAAACGGGTTATCGGTATAGACCCATCACCTAAATTTGTCTTTCAGTTTCAAGCCATAAAAAGCTTTGCCGGAAAACAGCTACCGGTGGATGTCCTACCCATTGGCATTGAGCATATGCCCTCAAAACTGGCTGCCTTCGATACCGTCTTTTCCATGGGTATCTTATATCATCGTCGCTCGCCAATGGATCATTTACGCGAATTACGAGAATTATTGCGACCGGGTGGTCAACTGGTATTGGAAACATTAGTAATTGATGGCCCGGAGGGAAGTACGTTAGTGCCAGAGGACCGTTATGCCAAAATGCCAAACGTCTGGTACCTGCCCTCAGTAAATACTCTGCTCAGCTGGATGCGCAAAAATGGCTTCAAAAATCCGCGAGTGGTGGACGTCAACACAACCAGTATTGAAGAGCAGCGCTCAACCCCGTGGATGACATTTGAGTCATTGGAGGATTTTTTAGATCCAAACGACTCCAGTAAAACGATTGAAGGACATCCGGCGCCAACAAGGGCTGTATTCCTCGCCGAAGCTCCATAAATAGGTTACTTGAAAGGCCGTATCGACAAATAAAGTATCAATTGCTCAGCAATAGAGGCGATCTGCCCAATTGAGGATACAATTCCTAGCCTGATTGATGATCAGTGCTTTACCAAGCCTTAATCAATCTAGTTGGCACTCGATTGTCCTGACTATTTTGCCCACAATATTCCCATCAACGTCGACGAACTTTTTCGGCTCGTGCGTGACCGACTGTAGAGACCAATCTGCACCCCCCAATCGAGCTCTTATCGTCTGCGTCTGACAACAGACTACTGGCAGTCACACACACTAATCGGCCGCCGCCGCGACAACGACCGAGTGAAAAATATTGGCAAGGGATAAGCGTAAGGATTGATCCCCAAAACGAGCTCCGAAGGCGATCAATGCTAAGCTTTTAATGCCTCATCTGCGGCCACATAAGGATAACCAAGCGCATCAGCAACCGCTTTGTAGGTGACCTTACCTTTGTGCACATTAAGGCCATTTTGTAGATTCTTATCTCTAAACAGGGCACTAATCGGATCATCGGCTAAGGCTAGCGCATAGGGTAGCGTGGCATTATTGAGGGCCATGGTCGCAGTTCTGGCAACTCCCCCTGGCATATTAGCCACACAATAGTGCACCACATCATCCACTATATAGGTAGGATTTTCATGGGTGGTGGCTACAGAGGTTTCAAAACAACCACCCTGATCAATAGCCACATCCACTAAAACCGAACCTTTCTGCATGCGCTTGATAAGTTCTCGACTCAACAATCGTGGTGCAGCAGCCCCAGGAATTAATACCGCACCAATGATCAGATCTGCTTCAAGGGCATAGCGTTCAACTGCCGTGTTGGTGGAATAAACACAGCGGGCCCTCCCTTCGTATTTGGCGTCAAGTTCGCGCAACCTTGATATAGAGCGGTCTAAAATAGTCACATCTGCACCCATGCCCACAGCCATAGCCGCAGCATTTTCTCCAACTACGCCACCGCCAATAACTAGTACCTTAGCGGGAGCTACACCAGGCACGCCACCGAGTAATACGCCACGGCCACCTTGCGCTTTTTCTAAATGGTGAGCGCCAGCCTGCACTGACATGCGACCAGCCACTTCAGACATTGGTGCCAGCAGAGGCAAACTGCCCTGATTATCAGTCACTGTCTCATAGGCTACGCATGTGGCACCAGATTTTACTAACAGCTCAGTTTGCACGGGGTCTGGAGCAAGGTGCAGATAGGTGTAGAGAATCTGTCCCTCGCGAAGCATTTTACACTCCCGTGCCTGGGGCTCTTTAACTTTGATAATCATATCAGCGCGGCTAAAAATATCTGCTGCCATAACTGCAATTTCCGCTCCTGCGGCTACATACTGTTCATCGGTAAAATCAATCGCCGCGCCTGCCTCCGCCTCAACTAGCACCTGATGTCCGCGCTTAACCAACTCATTGACCGAGGAAGGAGTCAAACCCACACGATACTCATGATTCTTGATTTCTTTAGGAACACCTACCAACATTATTGCCACTCCTTATTTAATAAATTTAACCTCTACATTAATTACTGAATTCTACAAATAATATTGAATATTTATTCGTTAATTCTGCTAATATTCAGAAAATTTTATGGATAACTTATTAAAATCAGGATATTTAAAAGTGACAAGAATAAAATCGGACACCGATAAACTGAGCAAAATAGACCGCAATATGCTTCGCGTTCTGCAAAAAGACGGGCGTATTAGTTATACCGATCTGGCCAGGCAAGTGGGTCTGTCAGTTACACCTTGTATCGAGCGAGTAAAACGCCTGGAGCGCAATGGCTATATTCTTGGTTACACCACCACTGTCAGTCCCGAAAAACTAGATGCCAGCCTAGTGGTATTTGTACAAATCAGACTCAACCATACATCGCAAAAGAATTTTGAAGAATTTCATCGTTCAGTTATGGAACTTGAGAATATTCAAAGCTGTTTTTTAGTCTCCGGTGACTACGACTACCTTCTCAAAGCTAGAGTAAAAGACATGGTGGCCTATCGCGAACTACTTGGCCTCCGAATTTTGAAGTTGCCGGCAGTTCAGGAGTCGACCAGTTATGTGGTAATGGAAGAACTTAAAGAAACTCTAGAAGTACCTGTACCCTATAGCAGATAAACCTTATAAAAACAGTTACTAAACAGGTCGGACTTGTTGACTCAAACCCAATGCTCGCCTATAGTACCGGCCGTCTCAAGTAGAGTCCTTTTGCACTCGTAGCTCAGCTGGATAGAGTACCCGGCTACGAACCGGGCGGTCGGAGGTTCGAATCCTCCCGAGTGCGCCAGTTACAAAAAACCCGCCTTTAAAGGCGGGTTTTTTGTAACTGAAGATAATACAGCCGATAGTCTTGTGGTCCGAAATGACTGCTACAGACACCTATAGCAGAGCCCCAAAGTGATCAGCCCTGTAGCGGTAAAAGTGATTCCCACGCTCATTTAAGTCAGGTCTCCCTCAAAAAAGTTATCTTTCATATCAGGCAGTAGCCTAAATTTGCCATATTCTTGTAGCCGTGGCACTCTGCCTAGCCCAAAAATGTAAGTGAGGTATTAGCATGACCAATAGACTCGATCAGCATCGAGGTAACTATCTCCCTCCTAGCCAACATCATTACCAGTCAACAGCATCTGAAAAAAAATTAGCCACCTACTGGCAATCCAATCTTAGTCTACTCGCTAAACTGATCGCAGTCTGGTTTGTAGTCTCCTTTGGCTGCGGTATTGTGCTGGCAGATTGGCTGGACCAGTTTTCTTTTTTCGGTTTCAAACTTGGTTTCTGGTTCGCACAACAGGGGGCTATCTATGCCTTTGTTGCTATTATCTTTATTTACTCTTGGCGTATGAAAGTACTCGAGCGGAGGTTTGGGGTCGACCAGGAGGGGAGTTCATAATGACAACTCAGATGTTAACTTATCTGTTTGTCGGTGCTTCTTTCCTACTCTATATAGGCATTGCAATATGGTCCCGAGCTGGTTCAACTAGAGATTTTTATGTCGCTGGCGGCGGCGTGCATCCACTCATGAATGGCATGGCTACAGCAGCGGACTGGATGAGTGCCGCTTCGTTTATTTCCATGGCCGGTATAATTTCTTTTATGGGTCGAGATGGGTCGGTTTACCTACTGGGCTGGACTGGCGGCTATGTGTTACTCGCACTATTGCTGGCGCCCTATCTTCGTAAATTTGGTCGATTTACCGTGCCTGACTTTATTGGCGAGCGCTACTATTCGAAAGCCGCAAGAATTGTTGCCGTTATCTGTTTAATCTTCATATCTTTCACCTATGTTGCTGGGCAGATGCGCGGCGTTGGCATTGTGTTCTCAAGGTATCTTGAGGTCGAGGTCACTACTGGCGTCATTATTGGAATGGCTGTGGTATTTATGTATGCAGTGCTGGGAGGCATGAAGGGCATCACCTACACTCAGGTTGCTCAATACTGTGTGCTTATTTTCGCCTACATGGTTCCGGCTATTTTTATTTCCATTATGATCACCGGCAATCCCATTCCACAGCTAGGCTTTGGCTCAGAAGTGAATGATGGATCTGGGTTGTCAGTGTTGCAAAAGTTAGATGGAGTACTAATGGATCTCGGCTTCAATGCGTATACCGCCGGTACCAAGTCGACTATTGATGTGTTTGCGATAACCGCTGCATTGATGTTTGGCACCGCCGGGCTGCCCCATGTACTAGTGCGTTTCTTCACTGTACCCAAGGTCTCAGATGCACGGTTATCAGCGGGCTATGCGCTAGTCTTTATCGCCATACTTTACACCACTGCGCCTGCGGTTGCGTCTTTCGCCCGCCTCAATCTCGTCGACACTGTTCACAACAGTAGCTACGATCAGGCACCTCAGTGGTTTAGTAATTGGGAGCAAACTGGGCTGGTTGGCTGGGAAGACAAAAACGATGACGGGATCATGCATTACAGTGCAGGCAGTGATAATGAAATTAGAGTTGACCGCGACATTATGGTGTTAGCCAACCCCGAAATAGCAAATCTGCCAGGTTGGGTTATTGCTCTTGTGGCCGCTGGTGGCGTGGCCGCGGCACTCTCTACTGCCGCCGGACTACTTCTGGTCATTTCCAGCGCCATATCCCACGATGTGTTAAAACAGACGCTAATGCCTAATATCAGCGAAAAACAAGAACTACTATTTGCCCGCCTAGCAGCCGCAGTCGCTGTCTGTGTAGCAGGTCTATTTGGTATATACCCCCCGGCCTTTGTTGCGCAGGTGGTTGCTTTCGCATTTGGATTAGCCGCGGCCTCTCTATTCCCAGCATTATTGTTAGGTATCTTTTATAAACCTATGAACAAAGAGGGTGCTATTACTGGTATGCTAATCGGACTTATTTTTACCTTCAGCTATATAGTTTATTTTAAGTTTATCTCTCCCCAGCTAAATACGTCCGAACATTGGCTGTTTGGTATTTCACCAGAGGGAATTGGCTTTATTGGTATGCTACTAAATATTTGCTGTGCCCTCGGTATCAGCAAAGTGACTAGCCCGCCGCCCATAGAAGTTCAGCATCTTGTGGATAATATCCGTATACCGACTGACGCTGGAACCGCTCACCAACACTAATTAAGAGACACTGATATGGATTTTTCAACCAACAAATGGCTATCTCGCCTCGCTAAATTGGCTGGGCTAATTGTTTTAATTGGAATATCCATAATAGTCTTTGTCAGCCCAGAGAAGCCACCTGCTAGTCAAGCCTTTATCAATGGCCAAGTTATCACCATGGATGATAACAACAGTATTGTTGAAGCTGTTTTTGTGCGCGAGGATCAGATTATTGCGGTGGGCGATAATGCTAAAATCCAAGGGTTGATCGACAATAAAACTCTAGTTCATGACCTTCAGGGCAAAACTCTACTGCCGGGATTTATTGATTCTCACAGTCATTTTCCGGGCTCTGGAATGTCTTTATTTATGGCCGATCTGCGCAGCCCACCGGTTGGACCAATCACCAATATCCCCGACCTTCTAACTCGATTACAAGAAAAGGCTAAAAGTATTCCCAAGGGCGAATGGGTGAATGGCTTTGGTTACGACAATCTGATGCTCGATGAAAACCGCCATCCCAGTCGAGATGAACTCGATCAGGCGTTACCTGATCATCCAGTGTTTATACTCCATGTGTCTGGACATATGGGCGTTACTAATTCACTGGGGTTAATTGAGACTAATATCTCTGAGGAAAGCCGCGACCCCGAAGGAGGCCACTTTGCCCGTGATAAAAATGGGCGTCTTAATGGACTCCTCGAAGAGCATGCGGCTACACCACTTCAAGAAAATATGCTCGATCTGGGCCTTATAGATTTTTTACGTATGGTATCCCATGCTAATAATGACTATCTTAAAGTAGGTGTGACCACAGCACAAAATGGTGCGGTCTCTACTGAGATGACTCAAGGATTAAGTATTGCCAAGGTGCTTAATCTAACTCCCCTGCGACTTGAACTATGGCCGCAATTTGATAATTTCGGCCAAGATTTTCTCAATGGTACGATAGAGGTCGAAGACTTCAATCGTGACAGACTTAATATTGGTGCTATTAAAATTATTGCAGATGGCAGCATTCAAGGTTACACCGGCTATTTAAGCGAACCCTACCACGAACCCTTTCATGGTGATGCCGAGTACCGGGGTTACCCGCGGGTGCCCTATCCAGAGTTAGCTCAGTGGATTAAAAAATACCACAGTGCAGGATTTCAGTTAGCCGTTCACGGAAATGGTGATGCCTCTATTGATGATATCCTCGATGCATTTGAACAGGCCCAAAAAGCATCACCAAAAGAGGACCCAAGACTCATTCTAATCCATGCTCAAATGGCACGAGAGGATCAATTGGCACGCATGAAAACCCTTGGTGTCACGCCTAGTTTCTTCTCGGCACACACATATTATTGGGGTGATATGCATCGTGATATAACTATGGGCGAAGAGCGCGCCAACAGGATCAGTCCAGCGCGCACAGCTATTGATCAGGGACTGCGCTTTACCTCTCACTTGGATACCCCTATTGTTCCCATGAGCCCATTACTGTCAGTCTGGTCTGTTGTTAACCGGCTCTCTGCAACCGGAAAAATTATCGGTGCCGATGAGCGCATAGGGGTAATGCAGGCACTTCGCAGCGTTACTATTGATGCGGCTTGGCAGATATACAGGGACCAAGATCTAGGCTCAATCGAAGAGGGAAAACTGGCTGATTTAGTAATATTGAAACGCAGCCCAATGATTGATCCGCTGACCATTAAAGACATTAAAGTCGACCGCACTATTATCGGTGGCGTTACTGTTTATCAGCAATAAATGCATAGCCCAAAACTGAGGACTGGGTCGTCGATAAAATCATAAAATATAAAAAAGCCATGAAAAGATACTGCAAGAATACCTCAGGCATTGATCTTAGATTGGCATTACCATTTGTGTTTCTCAACGGAATAAAGACAAACTATAAGATTAGCCTGCGCCCCTATTTAAAACATATATTTCATCTCGAAATAAATTCAGTTACAGGGACTTGGTAGCAATTTCAAGCACATCCTTGACCAAGTTCGGCTCATCGGCAATATTTTTTAGCGCCCTGCGCATTAACCCAGCATTGGGCTCAGCAAACTGTTTCCAGCGCGTCAGCGGTGTTACTAATCTAGCAGCGACCTGGGGATTTTGATTATTTAGGGTAATCACCTGCTCCTGCAAAAACTCGTAACCGGAGCCATCAGGATTGTGAAAGTTAACAAGATTTGCGTTACAAAATGCCCCGATTAAACTTCTCAGTTTATTGGGATTACTCATCGTGAACGCGGGATGGCTCATCAACTTACGAACTCTTGCCAGCCCATCCGGCTGACTATTAATCGCCTGTATCTGTAACCACAGGTTCATTACCAAAGTTTCATCTCGATAGTCCAACTCGAACTCAGACAGCGCCTGCTCGGCATATTTTGTCGCTGCCGGGCAGTTAACCAAAGCACTGAGTGCCGCTGCTTTATCAGTCATATTATCCGCACATTGAAATTGCTTCCAAGCGAGATCTATCCCCTCATTACCGACCAGCATCAAATAATTTAGCGCGGCATTCTTAAGACTGCGGGCACCAATTTGCTGTGAGTCCGGGGCATAGGAAGCCTGCACATTATGGCGTTGATAGATCGCCATAAACTGATCGGCCAATGCATCAGCTAGCGCGCTTCTCACAAAGCTACGAGCATCATGAATGGCGGCCGCATGAATTGTCTCAGCCTCTTCATAAAGTAGCGCCTCTGCCGGCAACTGCAGCATAAGGGCGACCATCGCTGGATCCAGAGTTTCATCGGCTAACAATGCTTTATAGGCATCTATTAAATGACTGTTAAGAGTCAATGGTAGGTTATGTAAACTGTCTTGAGTTAGCTGTTTCAAAACCCCAAGACAT
Source organism: SAR92 clade bacterium H921 (assembly GCA_025153755.1). Taxonomy (GTDB): domain Bacteria; phylum Pseudomonadota; class Gammaproteobacteria; order Pseudomonadales; family Porticoccaceae; genus HTCC2207. The sequence goes on along the minus strand of JAOALD010000002.1, from coordinate 525,616 downwards.
AATGTTTGACTAGCATCCCAACGATTAAAGCCATCGCTATCATTAGCCATAAGATGTGCTAGCTGCTCAGGACTGTAATTATATTCGAGCTTTACGGGCGCCGATAACCCTCTGAGCAGAGAGGGTACCGCGTTCTGATCTATGCCATTGACTACCAATGACTGTTTAGCCTCAGTAAGCTCATAAACTATCTGCGTTTCGCCATCACTATTAAGCACCAAATCAGTACCATTTGCCCCGACCAAGCCTAGTTTCACCGGAATAACGAAAGGTTGTTTGTCGCTTTGTCCTGGGGTCGCTGGACAGCTTTGTTCGAAATCTAGAGTAATTGTCTTTGCGCTATGATCATGCGTTGATCTCACCTTTAGCAAGGGGGTACCCGACTGCTTATACCAGCGCCGGAATTGAGTAAGTTCACGACCACTGGCGTCTTCCATAGCACGCACAAATTCTTCAATTGTAACGGCCTGGCCGTCATGGCGATCAAAATACAGATCACTGCCTTTTCTAAACATCGCCGGCCCCAACAGAGTGCGAATCATACCCACAACTTCCGACCCTTTTTCATATACCGTCAATGTATAGAAATTATTGATCTCCATATAGGAATCTGGCTGAACTGGATGAGACATAGGACCACTATCTTCCGCAAACTGGTGAGTACGCAGATAGGACGCGTCCTCAATACGTTTGACAGTAGCCGAATTCATATCCGCAGAAAATTGTGCATCTCTAAAGACTGTAAACCCCTCTTTTAGACTCAGTTGAAACCAGTCACGACAGGTAACTCGGTTACCAGACCAGTTATGGAAATACTCATGGGCAACAATGGCCTCAACACGCTGGAAAGAGGCGTCTGTGGTTGTTCTTGGATTTGCCAGTATCGCCGATGTATTGAAAATATTAAGGCCCTTATTTTCCATAGCCCCCATATTGAAATCATCAACCGCAACAATCATAAATATATCGAGATCATATTCTCGCCCATAGACCTTCTCGTCCCAGCTCATAGAACTTTTTAACGACAGCATGGCATGAGCACATTTATCTAGATCTTTTTCTTCAACGAAAATTTGTAATTTGATGTCGCGACCGGACATAGTGGTAAAGCTATCCTCCACCACCGCTAAAGTTCCGGCCACCAATGCAAATAAATAGGCGGGCTTTTTAAATGGATCATGCCAGGTTACATAATGCTTACCGCCGCTGAGGTCACCGCGGTCAATTGGATTACCATTAGACAGCAACACCGGATAAGTCGTCTTGTTTGCAATCACTTTAGTGGTGAACTCCGACATCACATCTGGGCGGTCTAGATAATAGGTGATATCACGAAAACCTTCCGCTTCACATTGAGTGCAGTACATAGTTCGCGAACGATAGAGCCCCATCATAGTAGTATTTAATTGAGGTTTGATGAGTACCTCGGTAGTCACAGTTGCTCTATCCGACACATTATTTAAAGTAAGAGATTCGGTACCAAGGCTGTAACTTTCTAGTGACAAGAGCTGGCCATCAAGATGCACAGACTGTAGATCTAGACCCTCACTGCCATGCAAAACTAGGGATCCATCATGTTCATCGCTGTGAGGGTTTCGTACAATCTGTAGGGTTGCGATAACGCGCGTACTATCGTCACCCAGATCAAAAACTAAATCCGTTTTTTCAATTAAAAACTGGCTTACTCTGTAGTCATTTAGATAGATTGTCTGTGGTTCTACATCTCTCATTTCAAAATCCCTTTTAGTTTAGGCGGTGAACGTAACATTGTACGCAGTGAATTTACGTATATTAATAACCCCAGTATCCATAATGAGGTACTGACCCTTGATACCCTGTAAAACCCCTTCTATCAATGGCTGTTTATCAAGATTTAAACTCTTTACCTTTTCGGGAAAATACTCAACAGGAAATGAAATCTCAGTAGTTTTTTCGTCATATAAACGCTGTAGCGCCTGCAGACCATGTTCCTGCTCAAGAAACTCCAGTCCCTGTTCCGCCCTTGCCATTAGCTCATCTCGCAAGGACTGCAAATCAACGGCATCAGCGTTGCCTTTCAACATTTTTTGCCAGTGGGTTTTATCGGCAATATGTTCTCGCATGCAGTCTTCAATCAAACCGGCCTGATATCGAGTTTGAACCCTAAAAATAGGTAGGCCCTGAGTGGCGCCTTGATCTATCCAGCGAGTAGGTAGCTGGGTCCCGCGAGTAATACCAATTTTTACTCCAGATGTATTAGATAGGTAAACAAAATGATCAGTAAAGCAGTATTTCTCTCCCCACTCAGGATCACGGCAGGTACCATGATGAAAGTGACATTTCTCAGGACTCATAATACAGGTATCGCACTGGGGCAACTTAGTAAAACAGGGGTAGCAATAGCCCTGACTAAAACTTTTTTTAGAGCGGCGCCCACAATGGATGCAGTGAATATCACCTCTATACTCTATGGCAATTTTTTTACCTATCAGTGCATTCATACCAACGCGCAGGTCATCTATTGGAAGCTGGTAGTCAACCCTTCCCTCTGAGTCTAAGCTGGCCTCCATTTTGGCAAGATGACCTGTGACTTCTACTGACATTAGTTTTTCCATTTAATTAGTGTGACTTCAGGTAACTCTGGAGCGCAGGCCGAAACTTTGGGCGGGACATAACCCGTGCGCTCCTTTGGAGGCTTGCGCTCGTCGTAGGCAATTACCGCTTGAATACACAGTTCTTTTTGACCTGCAGCTAGGCTTCGGCCATCTGGCCATTTACCAATTTCGATTGCACGCTTAAGGCGCTCATAAACCTCTGGCGTAATACTATCGAGTAGTTGCTTTAAATCCATACTTACTACCTTTTTAGGAGCTTGCCCAATACACCAAATATAAGACCTAACAGCATGCCTATGACTAACCCACCTAGGTGGGCAGCATTAGCAACGCCTACACCTAGCAATACATCAACAATACCAGTCATACAGACCGCTAACCATCCGAGCATAAACCCGACAATACCAGGCGGCAGCTGCAATACAGGATTGGGGACTAGCTTGTGTTTGATCCATATATACCCTAACAGGGCATACACCACTCCAGACATACCGCCAAAATAAATGCTACCCGACCACAGATACTGCGCCATATTAGAGACAGCACCAGTCACCAACACCAGAAGTATAAAATGAGAGGACCCGTTGAGATGCTCAATGCGACTACCGAGCATACTCAGCCACAGACTATTAAATACTAAATGAACCAGACCAAAATGCAAAAATATAGGTGTAATTAAACGCCAGTATTGCCCTGAGTCCAGACTGTCAAAAAAAAGCGCTCGTTCTAACTGCGGAAAAAAAGATGTTACCGCACAGCCAAAGACGCTAGCAATTATAAGTAGTGACACTACTGGATTCTGTCGGGCGGCCAAAAGCCAATTTAGCTGTTGCGACATGCTGTTAACTAGTCCAGATTTCCATACATTATTGTTTTACGCCAAGTCGGCTTCCCCAGCCCAATTTGGAGCGACAAACACCGTAAAAATTATTATCTTTAGGATGAATAAGCTGAATGTCATTGGCATGTTTCTGAATAGTGATCAGATCACCTGGCTCACTAATAAAATCATTGTGACCATCGCAGGTAATGAGCGGATGTAGTTCATTTCTGGAGCTAACGCGCAATTCAATCTGTGCGTTGCCTTGTAGCGCAATAGGCCGACTATTTAAGGTGTGGGGATTAAGTGGTACCACGACAATTGCATCTAACTCTGGGAATAACAGCGGCCCTCCAGCTGATAGCGCATAGGCAGTAGAGCCTGTGGGCGTGGCGACAATAAGCCCGTCAGAGCGCTGGCTGTAGACAAATTCGCCATCGACATAGAGCTCAAAGGTCATCATGCGTACTGACATACCCGGATGCAGTACGATATCGTTAAGGGCGGTACCGGTGCCAATCTGCTTGCCATCACGCGTCACCGTTGTCTCTAGCATAAAGCGACGTGTCTGTTTGTATTCGCCATTAAGTACTGGCATCACACGCGCTTCAATTTCATCAGGTGAAATATCTGTAAGAAAGCCCAAACGGCCACGGTTAATACCCAGCAAAGGTATGCCATTAGCAGCCATCTTGCGACAGGCACTGAGCATACTGCCATCACCTCCAACCACAATACCCAGATCAATGGCCCCTGCAAACTCTTCGATTGGCAAGCTCTTACCTACGCTCCAGTCCACCAATTTAGCGGCCTGTTCTTCATACACTACCTCACGGCCCTGAGAGATAAGAAAGCATTCTAATTTATGAAGGGACTCTTTGACCTCTGCAACATCAAGGCTACCAAGCAATCCTATACGTTTAAAATGTGACATATTATGGGTTCCCAAAAATCAGACACTAATTATACCTGCTATGAGTTGATTTCACTCTATTTCAGGCATAATAGCCGCAGATTGTGTTATTGGGTACCACCCTTGGCCAGCGAGACGACGTAGGTCTCGTACAGAAATCTGAAATGTCATAATCGCCTGAAATTTTTTAGGAGAACAGCAATGCACCCAAACGCCGTAGTTTTAATTGGTATGCCCGGAGCTGGCAAAAGCACTATTGGTATTCTGCTTGCCAAAGAATTGGGGCTAGACTTCATTGATACAGATATCAGTATTCAGACACGCGAAGGTAAGAGATTGCAAACTATCAGTGACGAGCAGGGCTATTTAGCCCTGCGCAATATAGAAGAGCAGGTGTTATTAGCCGAGAATGTTGCCGGCAAGGTCGTCTCTACCGGCGGCAGTGCGGTTTACTCGAAAGACGGGATGAGCCACTTGAAAAAAAATTCAGTTGTAATCTTCCTGGATGTGCCGCTGGCCGAGTTGAAGCAGCGCATTACAAATTTCGCCTCCAGAGGCATTGCCAGAAGACCAGATCAAAGCTTTGACGACCTGTTTGATGAGCGCTGTTCACTGTATCAACAGTATGCTGATATTCGCGTTGATTGCAGCAACCTAAAAGCGCATGAGGTGCTAGAAAAGGTGCTACAACAAACGCGTATGGCTCTACTTTAATACCGTATTTATCGACTCATTGATGTAGCCAATATTACTTGAGTTAATACCGGCCAAATTAACCCGCGTCGACGAAACAATATAGATACCAAATTCTTCACGGAGTCGATCCAACTGCGCTGAAGTTATACCCAAAAATGAGAACATGCCATTTTGATTTTCAATATGGCTAAAATCGATACCAGCTGCGTTTCCCTGAATTCCATTGGTTAGCAACGAGCGCATCGACTTGATACGCAGACGCACCTCCTCTAGCTCAGCCTGCCAGTCACTGCGTAATTGATCATCACCCAGTATCAAGGATACCAACAGAGCACCGTGGGCTGGAGGCATAGAGTAAATTTGTCGCGCAATAGACATGGCCTGACTAGCCACAATATCTACCTGCTGAGAGTTCTCGGCGATAAAGGTAATGGAACCGGTACGCTCACGATACAGGCCAAAATTCTTGGAACAAGACGAGGCAATTACTAGTTCAGGTAATCTCTCAGCCATCATGCGCATGCCATACGCATCTTCATTGAGGCCATTCCCCAACCCTTGATAAGCCGTGTCAATAAAAGGAATAAAGCCTCGCTCTAACGCCAAATCAGCAATCTGATCCCACTGTTCATTAGTTAAGTCAGCTCCAGTTGGGTTGTGACAGCAACCGTGCAATAGCACCATATCCCCCGCGGGTACCTGGCGTAATGTTTCCATCATGGAGTCGCAGTTAATCCGATGGCTTGCCAGGTCATAGTAGGGATATTCTTTAATCTCAAACCCTGCACTGCCAAGCAGAGGTATATGGTTTGGCCACGTGGGCACACCTACCCAAAGTTTAGCGCTAGGTGTTGCTCGTTGAATAACTTCTGCACCAACACGTAAGGCTCCAGAACCACCGGGCGCTTGAATAGTTTTAACTCGCCCCGAGCTCAAAATACTATGCTCAGCACCAAACAGTAGCTGCAACATCCGCTGGTTGTAGTCCGGGTCACCGGCTATACCCTGGTAGGACTTGGTAAGCTCCAACTCCATCAACTGGGCTTCTGCCGCTTTTACTGAGGCCATTACCGGCGTTCGTCCTCGGTCATCCTGATAGACACCAACACCCAGATCAACTTTTTTCTCTCGAGTATCGGCACGAAACGCAGCCATTAATCCCAAAATTGGGTCCATGCCAACTGGCTTTAAGGTTTCAAACATTATTTTTTCCTAAGATTGAATTTGCACAACGCAAGTTTACTATGCTTTGAAGGGTTTGTTCAGTGGTTTGAGTTCATAAAGCGGATATAAAGCGGCTGACCAAGCTGTTAAACGTGTCTGGTTTCTCTGCATGGAGCCAATGACCAACGTCGGCAATAACCCTCAGCTGTGCATTAGGAAACAGACTATTGATAACAGGCCTATGTTTTTCCTGAATATAGGCCGAGGTTTCACCTTTGATGAATAATGTTGGACCAGCAAATGGTAAGCCCGCAGGTGCTGCAACCAAACTAGTGCCGTAATTAGTCGAAATCGAAACCATATTGAGCTTCAGTGCAAAATACCCATTAGCTTGACGCACCAGATTTTTAAGCAAAAAACCTCGCGTCATTTGATCTGCAATATGCTGGCTCATTATCTCATCGGCTTCACTGCGACTAGCCACCTGCATTCCAGCCACAGCATTGAGTGCATCCAGAGCAGGTGCATTGTTAGTCTGCGGATAGTCAACAGGTGCTATATCTGCAACCACCAACTGTTCTACAAGTTCAGGGCGACTTAGCGCTACCTGCATCGCAACTTTACCGCCTAGAGAGTGGCCTATAAGGATTGCACTGTTTAATTGAAGCTCTTTAATCAGCGACACAATATCTGCCGCCATTAGCACCAGATCCATTTTGTCATCATGGGGTGAGTCCCCATGATTGCGCAAATCAACACTTATCACACGATAGTTCTGGGCTAGGACCTTAGCTAGATTGCCAAGGTTACTCAACGAGCCAAACATACCGTGAATCAATATAACTGCTGTACCGCTTCCCTTGTCAGTGAAATTTAGTTTCATCGGCGGCTTAAGACGTCTCACTAAGATCTTGGCGATTGCGGTATTTATCTTTGTTTTTACGACCTAACTCATACAGTTTGGGACGTAAAAGGCGACGCAGTCTAGGAAATAAATAGCTCAGGGTAGTCAGTTTGCCACTGGACGCAGGTAGTGAAATCTCAACTTTTTCACCAGACGCAATGCTAATCACAGCCTCAGCGACCTGCTGTGCAGAACTCATCGGCTGAGAGAAAACGATATCTTCGACCTGATCAATCTCGTCCATAATGAAGCCGGTATCTATAGGGCCAGGTGAAACCACGCCCACATTAATTCCAGCCTCTGCCAGCTCATCGCTTAAGGCATAACTAAACGCACGCAGACCTGATTTAGTGCCGGAATAGGTCGCCGCACCTTGGAGAGGTGCGCGACCAGCCAGTGAACCAATATTAACGATAGCGCCCGAACCGGCACGGCGCAGGTAGGGAATGGCAGCGCAAGACATCACCATAGGCGCACGCAAATTAATGTCTACCATCGCGGCCACATCCTCAGGAGCAATAGTCTCAAGGTCACCCCTAGAATGCATTCCTGCATTATTGACCACAACATGCACAGCTCCAAACTTAGCTTCTGCTTTTTTCAGTAATTTCAAGCACTGAGTTGTGTCTGCAACATCCATAGCACTAGTCATAACTTCGCATACTGGCCGCAACTCTTTGGCAATAGCATTGAGCCCTGCACGACCGCGCGCGCAGAGTACCAATTTCGCATTTTGCGCGGCGAAGGCTCGAGCACAGGCGGCACCTACTCCAGCTGACGCACCTGTTATAATTACGGTTTTACCGGCAAATATACTTGTCATTAATAAGTTCCTATTATCCTCTACTTGTAACGATGGTTAAATTTGAGTTTTCCCAAGACGCGCCTAACGATGTCACCCTTGGTCAACCTAATAATTGGCTAAGTGCAGGGTCGATACGAGCATACTTAAAGTCAAACCCGCTGTCTTTAAGTTTTTTGGGCAAAACAGATTGACCCTGCAATAAGAGCTCATCACCCATTTCACCAAACATCAGCTTGACGATTAATGCTGGCATGGTAAAAATTGCTGGTCGACCAAGTGAGGCACCCAGGGCTTTGCTAAATTGCTGGTTGGTCACCGGATTTGGCGCTGTGGCATTGACCGCCCCAACAATATCGTCTTTCAAAATGCAGTACATTATGACCCTGGCCATATCTTCAATATGGATCCATGACATCCATTGCTTCCCTGTGCCCATTGGGCCACCCAAAGCGAGTTTAAATGCCGGCAACATTTTCGCCAGCGCTCCCTCGGCGCCCAATACTATGCCAGTGCGCAAACAACAGACTCTGCACCCTAAATTTGCAAACTGGCCGGCACTGGCCTCCCAGTCACGGCACAACCTATGAGAAAATCCGTCGCGGCCCGCCACCATCTCATCAACTGGCATCTTACCCGGACCATAATACCCAACCGCCGAGCCACTGATAATCACCTTAGGCTTGGCGGTTCGGCCACTGAAATAATCGTAAAGTTGCTGAGTAACAGCAATCCGGCTATCGATAAAACTGCGCTTGCGTGCACGAGTCCAACGCCCCTCAGCTAGAGGTTTTCCGGCCAGATTAACCACGGCCTGTATAGCGATGTCTGCCTCTAAATCTGCCAGTCGCTCAATGAGTTTGATAGATGGGGGAAGTCTTTTAGCCGCCGCTTCAGCATCCCGCGTTAACACGATTACTTGCCAACCCTCACTTAACGCCAGTTGGCATAGGTTTCGCCCAATAAAACCACTACCACCGGTCACTAACATTGTTGCCATTTTTTAGTCCAGTTGTCTGTTTATACCCTTCACTTACATGGTTACGTAAAATAAACTCAAGAAGTCCACAATGTTTTCTTTGCTCCCAGCAACTCGAGTTGGTAATATTCGCAAATCAAGCTTAACTCCTTTTAATTTAACAATCCAAGGCACCTAATTATGAGTCTTGCCGATAAAGTATTGGCCGTAAATAACGATCTTCCTATACGCACTGATGCGCCTGTGCACAGTGGCAAAGTGCGTTCTGTATACTGGCTCACCGAAGCGGATAGCCGCCGACTGATCGCAGAGAAGAACTACGATGTTGCCCCTGACTCGCCGCTGGCAATTATGGTTATTAGCGATCGCATTTCGGCCTTTGAATGTATTTGGCATGGCGAAGGCGGCATTGAGGGAGTGCCAGGCAAAGGAGCGGCATTAAACGCAATTTCCAACCAGTGGTTTAAGATGTTTCGTGAGCAGGGTCTGGCTGACAGTCATATCTTGGATGTACCGCACCCCTTGGTATGGATAGTACAAAAAGCTAAGCCGGTAATGATTGAAGCAATTTGTCGCCAGTATATCACCGGCTCTATGTGGCGCTCATACGCGAAAGGAGAGCGTGACTTCTGTGGCATTAGCCTGCCAGACGGCTTAGCCAAAGATCAGCCATTACCCGAATTACTTATTACGCCGTCTACCAAAGGAATCCTTAAAAATATTCCCGGAGTGCCCGAGGTAGATGATGTGAACGTATCACGGGGAGATATTGAAGCGAACTATGAGCGTTTTCAGTTTAAATCTCTCGCCGATATTGATGTCTATGAAAAACTCTTAAGCGAAGGCTTTGAGGTGATTAGTAACGAGCTAGCAAAACTCGATCAGATATTTATCGATACTAAATTTGAGTTTGGTTACGTCACTGACAAAGCGGGCAATGAAAAGTTAATCTATATGGATGAAGTCGGCACTCCTGACTCATCGCGCATCTGGGACGGCCCATCATACCGAGAGGGGAAAGTCGTAGAGAACTCAAAAGAGGGTTTTCGCCAGCTTCTACTCAACCATTTTCCCGATCCAGATATTTTGCTAGATAAAAACCGCATGCACGAACGGCTGGCTCTGGCGGCCGACAATGCTCTGCCAGAGGCTGTGATTATGGAAGTATCCAATACCTACGTGCAACTTGCCGAAAAGATCACGGGTGAGCCACTGCTGATATCTGACAATCCAAAAGCCGAGATTACCCAGATACTAGGCGACAAGTACGGGTTGATTGACTAGCATTCAATAATGTTAACCGGCACTTCTAGCACATGGGAAGCCAGGCCACCACGAGATGTTTCCTTGTAGTGCCTATGCATATCCTCACCGGTCTTTCGCATGGTTTGAATCACTTTATCTAGGGATACAAAGTGAAGGCCATTTCCTCGCAAAGCCATCCGTGCCGCATGGATAGCTTTGACCGCTCCCATAGCATTGCGTTCAATACAGGGTACCTGCACCAAGCCACCTATGGGATCGCAGGTGAGTCCTAGATTGTGTTCCATAGCAATTTCAGCAGCGTTTTCAACCTGAGCCGGTGTGCCACCCAAAGCTTCGGCTAATGCTCCAGCGGCCATGGAGCAAGCTGAACCCACCTCACCCTGGCAACCGACTTCAGCACCACTTATGGACGCGTTCTTTTTATACAGGATGCCAATCGCCGAGGCAGTTAATAAAAATCTGACCACGGCTTCGTCAGAGGCCATTGGTATAAAACGCATAAAGTAATGCATCACCGCTGGAATAATACCCGCCGCACCGTTAGTCGGTGCCGTAACTATCCTGCCACCTGCGGCATTCTCTTCATTTACAGCTAGGGCATAAAGAGTTACCCAGTCTAATACAGAGAGCGGATCTGACAGCGATGCCTCGGGCTTGCTCAACAATTGACTATGCAACTCTCTAGCTCGACGCGGCACATTGAGCCCTCCGGGCAAGATACCACTATTGGCAATACCATTGTTCACGCAGGTCTGCATTACATGCCAAAGATTCAAAAGGCCATCGCGAGTTTCGCGCTCTGGTCGCCAAGCAGTTTCATTTTCAAGCATCAGATCGGAAATACTGAGGCTGTGTTGCTCACAAAGAGCCAATAACTCAGATGCAGACTCGAAGGGATATGGTAGGGTGCGACTATCTTCAATAACACAGTCCGCGTCCGCTGCCGACTCGTCGATCACAAAACCACCGCCCACAGAATAAAAGGTTCGCTTACTGAGCACATGCCCGTGACTGTCAAACGCTGTAAAAATCATGCCGTTGGAGTGAAAAGGCAATACTTTGCGACGGTGCAAAAACAAATCCTTGTTTTCGTTATATTCAATAATGTGACTACCGCAAAGTGCCAAACGACGCTTATCCCGTATGGCTGCCACGCGACCAGGTATAGACGACACATCAACTAATTCAGGTAACTCACCTTCGAGCCCCAACAAAACGGCCTTAGGTGTACCATGACCCTTACCGGTGGCGCCCAGCGAACCAAACATCTCAGCCTTGATTCGACTCACCTGAAGCAATAGGCCCGATGACTGCAGGCTACCGGAAAATTGGTTGGCCGCCAGCATTGGCCCCACTGTATGAGAGCTAGATGGTCCGATGCCCACCTTAAATAAATCGAATGCACTTATAGCCATGGTTACTTATAGTCTCTTAAATAGTATTTAGTAGCGACGCAGCCCAGACAAAAAACTTAGGCACAGATGACAGAGTATACAACTCACGGACACATCTGATGGACAGTAAAAACTAGTCGCTTTGGCAGGCCTGCATAGTATTTGACTGGCACTGCTGATAGCCTCGTCAAAAACGACCCCAGTATGGCTATAACCGACCTACTCCATCAACAAAACAGTCTAGAGCTATTACATTTACAGGGGGATTCCGGTAAAGTCGGGGTCTATTTTGGGTGATGTGAAAAGTGATGACTGAACAACAAACGATTAATATTGATTCGCGTAAATTATTTAACTTGGGCTCTAATCTTTTGGTGGCCGGATTTATCCAGCAAAAACCAGAAGAGGCAAAGAAATTGTTTAAAGAGCTAAAAACAGGCACACGAGTTCGCGCAGGAGAGCTTAAGGCAGAACAAAGTGGCGCAACTATCCCTATCAAGTTGGAGTTAGAACGCAGCGAATATCGCGGTAAATTTAACTATCCAAACTTTGAGATTTCGCTCAAAAGTCTATTGCAGAAATTTGAGACCGAGGTACGCAAAGACAAAGAGCTAAAAGAGCTACGCACATTAACCAATGAAGCAAATGGCGGTATTTTATTTAATCTGCCCAGTGGCGTTCAAATTGGTGACGACCTCAATGTGTTAATGATGTCAGTTGAACCGATGGACGATTGCCTGGTAGTGCGCCTGATGTTTATGAATCCTGAGCAATTTCAGGCATAGAGTAACGGTGCTTTAGATGACCAGTCATCTTTTAGACTTTAGCCAAAACCTAGCGGCGATAATGCCTGAAATTGGTAGCGATCGGCTGCCATCCCTTCTAATCAGCATGCTCAAGAGCTTGGTGCCTTTCGATAATGCAGTGATACTGCATTATCGTCGTAACGCCTCCGTGGCTGTTTACTATAACGATATACCTACTCTAGAGCGTAAAACCCAGATCGATGGCTTTGTAAATAGTGCCTTTGTACTCGATCCTTTCTACCGCGCAGCAACTGATCAACAGGTCTCAGGTTTTCATCGTTTAAGCGATCTAGCTCCAGAGGACTTCGAAAAAACTGAGTACTATCGCACCTACTTCAAATATACCGAGATTAACGATGAAGTGGGTTATATCGTCCATTTATCGCCGACTGATTTTATCAATATTTCACTGGGGCGAGATAACTCAACTCAGCGTTTCAATCGTACCCAAATAAGCATACTGCATGATATAAATGATGTGATTGAAGAAATTTGCAAACAGCAGTGGGACAGCGAAGTAAAGGACAATACCAACCATGAAAATCAATTACCAGGTCAGCTTGACAGCGCACTAAAATATTTTGGTACCGCATATTTAACCGATAGAGAAAGTCAGGTAGTACAGTTGTTTTTGCATGGCCACTCGACCAAATCAATTGCTGAGCGACTGAGAATTTCGCCAGAGACTGTGAAACTACATCGCAAAAACAGCTATGCAAAACTCGACGTATCTTCTCAGGCGGAGCTGTTTTATTTGTTTATCGATTCACTGGCAAGCCTGACAAGCTATTCAGGTGGTGACCCGCTAGTTGGATATTTATAAGCAGTCATCAAGCCCGTACCCAATACGCTATTATTACCCAACTATGTTCACTACAGCCCTAAATCCAGTGAGGCATCTAATGGTTACCTGACAGGCTCAACTGGGGCACCGAAAAGGCCTCAATTGGGCGGCTTATACCACCCAGATGAGCGCTTTAACGGCTAAGAAAATACTATCTTGCCCTCTTTGAGGCTACCGGTAATTTCAGACTCAGGAGCAAACTGCCCCGCTAAAATACTTTCAGCCAATGGATTTTCAATCAGCTGCTGAATCACACGCTTTAAAGGTCTGGCGCCATAAACAGGGTCAAAACCTGCATCTAGAAGCTTGTCTAGCACTAGCTCATCTATCTGTAGCTTTAGACTGTGCTCCCCCAGCCGCTTATTGAGCAGTTCAATTTGAACATTGGCAATACCCTGTAACTCATCCTTAGCCAGTGGATGAAAAACCACAGACTCGTCGACGCGGTTGATGAATTCGGGACGGAAATGCCCGCTCACCACATCCATAACCGCTGACTTCATAACGTCGTAGTTCTCCTCACCAGATAGCAGTTGCACAATATCCGACCCCAAGTTAGAGGTCATCACAATTACGGTATTTTTAAAATCAACTGTGCGGCCCTGACCATCGGTTAGGCGACCATCCTCTAGTACCTGCAGTAAAATGTTAAACACATCAGCGTGGGCCTTTTCGACCTCGTCTAGGAGAAGCACCGAGTAGGGTCGGCGGCGCACAGCCTCGGTGAGATAACCCCCCTCCTCGTAGCCTACATAGCCTGGAGGCGCTCCTATTAATCGTGCGACTGAGTGCTTTTCCATAAATTCGGACATATCAATGCGCACCATGGCATCCTCATTGTCGAATAAAAACTCAGCGAGGGATTTGCACAGTTCGGTTTTACCTACCCCTGTTGGCCCTAAAAATAAAAAAGAGCCATTGGGTCGGTTGGGGTCTGCTAGACCTGCCCGTGAACGGCGCACTGCATTTGACACTGCAATTACAGCCTCACTTTGGCCCATGACACGCTGGTGAAGTGAATCTTCCATACGCAGTAATTTAGCGCGCTCACCCTCGAGCATTTTAGACACTGGTATGCCGGTCCACTTGGCTACCACTTCACCTATCTCCTCCTCGGTGACCTTATTTCTAAGCAGGCGCTTCTCTGCCTGCACTTCGTTGCTGGCACTGTCTAGCTGCTTTTCTAATTCAGGAATAATACTATATTGGATCTGCGCCATTTTTTCTAAGTCGCCCGAACGATGGGCGGCTTCCAATTTGGCTTTAGCCTGCTCTAGTTCCGACTTTATATGAGTAGCACCTTGCATAGAGGCTTTTTCGGCTTTCCAAATTTCTTCAAGGTCAGCGTACTCTTTACTCAATTCAGCAATATCATCTTCGAGTTTCTGCTGGCGCTTGCGCGCGGCGGCATCTTTATCTTTATTTACTGCTGCCCGTTCAATCTTGAGCTGCACAAGACGGCGTTCCAATCGATCCATCTCCTCTGGCTTAGAATCAATTTCCATACGAATACGGCTACCCGCTTCGTCGATCAGATCAATGGCTTTATCTGGCAATTGTCGGTCAGTGATGTAACGCTGAGAGAGTTTTGCTGCCGCCACGATGGCGCTATCTGTAATCTCTACACCATGATGCACCTCATAGCGTTCCTTTAGACCCCGCAGTATGGCCACGGTGTCCTCTTCATTGGGTTCTTCAACCAATACTTTCTGGAAACGCCGCTCCAGTGCGGCATCTTTTTCAATAAATTTGCGATACTCGTCTAATGTTGTGGCACCCACACAGTGAAGTTCACCCCGAGCCAGCGCTGGCTTCAGCATGTTGCCTGCATCCATTGCCCCCTCTGCCTTACCTGCGCCGACCATGGTATGAATCTCATCGATAAATAAAATAATCTGCCCCTCCTGTTTGGACAAATCTTTTAGTACTGCTTTCAAGCGCTCTTCAAAATCGCCGCGAAATTTGGCGCCGGCCAGTAGCGAGCCCAGATCTAGCGTCAAAACCCGCTTACTCTTTAGCCCTTCAGGAACCTCACCATTAATTATGCGTTGAGCCAGCCCCTCGACTATGGCTGTTTTACCCACGCCAGGTTCACCAATCAGCACTGGATTATTTTTGGTGCGGCGCTGTAATACCTGGATTGTGCGGCGAATCTCGTCATCGCGACCAATGACAGGATCCAGTTTTCCAGCCTCGGCACGTTCGGTGAGGTCTATGGTATATTTATCTAGCGCTTCTCGCTGAGTCTCTGCATCCGGGTCATTGACGTTATCACCACCACGAACCAACTCAATGGCAGTTTTTGCTTTTCCAGTATCACCAAATTTGGCCAGGGTTCTGCCCGTTATGCCCCTATCTTCCAAAGCCGCCATCAACAGCATTTCACTGGAGATATACTCGTCGCCTTTTTGCTGCGCAGCCCGATCAGCCATATTCATCAAGCGGCCAAGGTCCTGAGAAAGGTTTGCCTCACCCGAGGGAACGCTTATTTTTGGCACTTCAGCTATCTGTCGATTTAGAGCTTCCTGCAGACCCACCACATCAAAACCGGCACGGTTGAGAATTGGACGAATGCTGCCACCCTGCTGATTTAATAATGCTAACAAAAGATGTAAGGGTTCAATGGCCGAATGATCATTGCCTATAGCAATTGACTGAGCATCCGCCAGCGCGGTTTGCAGCTGATTGGTTAGTTTATCTATGCGCATAATTACTCTCTAATTATTTTTTGTTACTTAATCTAATAGTTGGGGACGGCTTAGACAGTTTTCAATGGTTGGAGTTAACGGGTTGTTATAGACACAGGAGCGTTGTTGATATGCGTTGCCCTATCCCGTTACTGAATAATGTCACATCATACCAAGCAGATCTTGTCTGTGATCAGAGTTGCGAATCATAGGGCACAAAAAAGCCCCACCAAATGGCGGGGCTTTCGAACATTCCATACTTTGGAGTGCTAGGCTTGACTGAGAGCAGTGGTCATTTCTACAACCGCTTTCTTACCATCCCCATAAACCATTAGAGTGTGATCCATAGCAAATAATGGGTTGGGTAACCCCGCAAAGCCTGGGCTCAATGAACGTTTGATAACGATCACATTTTTGGCCTTGTCAACATTAAGAATTGGCATACCGTAAATTGGGCTTCCCTCAGACTCTCGGGCCATGGGGTTTGTCACATCATTGGCGCCAATGATAATTACCACGTCCGTATCTTCAAATGTCGGATTGATTCTATCCATCTCGACTAACTTGTCATAGGGCACTTCTGCTTCGGCGAGTAGAACATTCATGTGCCCTGGCATACGACCAGCGACCGGATGAATACCATATTCCACCTCTACACCCTTGGCTTCCATAGCGTCGGCCAGCTCACGAACTGCATGCTGAGCCTGAGCCATGGCCATACCATAGCCGGGCACAATCACAACGCGCTGAGCAATCTCTAACATTAACGCTACTTCATCTGGTTGCGCGCTCTTAACTTTACCCGCATAGACTTCGTCGGCGTCAACGGTTTCGCCGCCGGCTGCCATTTTACCAAACAAAACATTAGCCAGAGATCGGTTCATGGCCACACACATAATCTGGGTAAGAATTAGACCAGAGGTACCCACTAGTGACCCAGCAATAATCAATACAGTATTACCTAAAATGAAGCCGGCCAGTGCCGCTGCTATACCCGAATAGGAATTTAGCAATGCAATGACCACTGGCATATCGGCACCACCAATGGGCATCACCAAGAAAAGACCTAACAGCAACGCCAAGCCGACAATTGCCATCATGGCAACCATATTGCCTGGATCCATAGCGACAAAGACGACTGCAGCCAGAGCAGCTATTACCAAAATAGCATTGCCTGTGGGGCCGCCAGGCAGTCCGTAGCTCTTTTTCATCAACTCTTGCAACTTGGCAAAAGCAATAAAACTACCGGTCAATGTTAGCGCACCAATCATTACGGTAAGGCCAATCGCAATCAGTGCAAATGTACCCTCTGCACCAACACCGAAAACACTACTGTCGACAACGACTGGTACCAACATTTCTGCCATTGAATTAGGCGCTACACCCAGCTTACTGAAGTACTCCGCCAGCGCGATAGTCAGTGAAGCACCACCACCAAAGCCATTGAGCAAGGCCACCATCTGGGGCATTGAGGTCATCTGGATACGCAGTGCCATAACACTGCCCACTAGAGAGCCAACCACGACGCCAGCCACGATATAGCGATAGTCAACGTCGTTGATGGTGATCAGCGTCACCGAAACTGCCAACAACATACCCAGCGCCGACAACAGATTGCCGCGCACTGCTGTTTTTGGCTTGGTTAGACCTTTGATACCAAGTATAAATAGAACGCCGGCGACCAAATAAATAAAGTTAATAAGATTAGGGCTCATCGCTTACTTCCTCTTAAACATGGCAAGCATGCGATTAGTGACAAGATATCCACCCACAACATTAATGGTAGCGAGGGTGACCGCAATAAAGCCTAGAACATTGACCAGCATGGGCGAATCACCGCTACCCGCAGCGAGTAACGCACCGACCAGCGTAATACCAGACACTGCATTAGTACCAGACATCAATGGCGTATGCAGGGTTGGTGGAACCTTGGTAATAAGTTCAACACCGAGAAATAACGACAGCACAAATAGTGCCAGTAGTAGAATCAAAATTTCCATGCTTATGCTCCTTGCGTCTGAAGTTCTGGTAGGTTTAGTAATTTACGCATATGCGCGTGTGGCACCTCGCCATCGTGGGCAACAACGGTACCAGCGACGATCTCATCATTGAAGTCGAGGTTTAGCTTGCCCTCGTCATCAAGAATCAATTCGAGCAATGTCTGCATATTTTTACCGTACATTTGACTGGCGTGATAGGCCAAGTCAGAGGGCACATTTTCAGGCCCTAAAATGGTTACGTCATGGACAACCACTGTCTGGCCCTGTTCGGTCAAATCACAGTTACCTCCGCGCTCGGCAGCCAGATCCACAATCACTGCGCCGGGCTTCATGGCTTTGACCATATCTTCGGTCACTAGAATCGGAGACTTGGCTCCGGGAATGGCAGCTGTGGTAATAATAATATCTTGCTGAGCGACAACCTCGGTCATCAATTCTCTTTGACGGCGCAAGAAGTCTTCGCCCTGCTCTTTGGCGTAGCCACCTGCGCCTTCAGATTCGCCAGTATCCAGATCGAGTTCAACTGGCTTAGCGCCAACAGAGAGTATCTGTTCTCGCGCTGCGGGTCTCACATCATAGGCCTCAACCACTGCGCCGAGGCGCTTAGCTGTTGCACAGGCCTGTAAACCTGCTACGCCCACCCCCATTATTAATACTCTCGCTGGCTGCAAAGTGCCTGCCGCAGTCATTAGCATGGGGAAGATACGGGGCGCGGCAGAGGCGCCCATTAAAACCGCTTTGTAACCAGCTAGAGTGGCCATGGACGAAAGAACATCCATGCTCTGAGCACGGCTAATACGCGGAACCAGCTCCAGCGCTATCGCCGTGGCGCCCTTGTCAGCTAATGATTGGGCAGCCTGAGGGGAAGCGAGGGGGTCCATCATACCTATCACCAGCTGGCCTTTTTTCAGGCTAGCCAGATCTGCATCGGAGTTTTCATTGTTGGAACCAAAAGACTGAACCTGCAAAATAATATCTGCACTGGCAAAAATTTCTGCGCGGTTTGCGGTAATGGTTGCACCGGCCGCTACATAGGCGGCATCTGGATAGCCAGCCGCGCTTCCGGCATTGGCTTGTAAAAGTACCTTGACGCTTTTGTCGGTCAGAGACTGGACATTAGCAGGGGACATGGCGACTCGTTGTTCACCGGGTTTAATTTCCGAAGGAATTCCGATTATCACTCAATTCTCCTAATTTTATGAAAAAGACAGCTTAATGGTGTAAGGCATACTAGCAAACAAAAACGTAGAGTTTAAACAGGCAAAAGTAATAATGACTATTTTAAAAATGCTAAGTGCCTGATCGGTTAAACGGCCAACTAGGTCGGAGACTTAGCATCTGGCATTCACTATATCAAAAACAGGCATGATTGTTTTATATTTTTTCAGTAGAACTAGTTTTCCGATTCCAGGCGGCAGTCAGAGGCCAACTAGAGGCTTCAAATTGACCGAGCCACAGCAAAGTCAGCCAATTCACTCATTACTGTTTTGAACTGACTATCGGGGAGGCCTTGAAGGGCCTGCTTGGCAAGATTCGCCTCTGACTGCGCACGCTCCATACTGTAGGCAATACCACCAGAACTCTGTACCAGTTCTAAAATATCAGGAAAATCCTGTCTAGACTTATTCTCCACTGCGCTACATATTATCGCACGCTGATCTTCGGCTAGTTTGTCTCTGGCATAAATCAGTGGCAATGTCATCTTGCCCTCAGAGAGATCATCGCCAAGATTTTTTCCAATGCTTTCGACATCACCCTGATAGTCCAAGACATCATCGACAATTTGAAATGCCATACCTAGATGACGGCCATAATCTGCCATGGCCTGCTGGTCAGCATCTGCGATTATGGCACCAGCCTCCGCCGACGCCTCAAATAGCTTTGCCGTTTTGCGATAGATAACCTGCAAATAACTATCCTCACTGATGGCCGCATTGCCCGCATTAGCCATTTGCTGAACTTCGCCTTCAGAGATAACGTTGGTCGCATCAGCCATAACTCCCATAATAGGCATATCTGCTACTGCAACCAGCATCTGAAAGGCTCGGGAGTAGAGAAAGTCCCCAACCAGCACGCTGGGCGCATTGCCCCACTGGGCATTGGCCGTCTCGCGGCCTCGGCGTAGCGCAGAGACATCAACAACATCGTCATGGAGCAGTGTTGCAGTGTGAATAAACTCAATAATAGCTGCCATTTTAATGTGCAGTGAACCCTTGTAACCATTTGCTAAGGCGCTGAGCAAAACAACCACTGGACGCAGGCGTTTGCCTCCAGATTCGACGATATAGTGACCAATATTCTCTACTAATCCGACATCGGACTGGAGTTGGCTTACAATCATTTTATTGACCGCGGAGAATTCTTGCTCTACGGCTCTATGGAATGGCAGCATTTAATTTGAACTTAGGCTAGCTAATATAGGTGGGGAATGCTAGGCAGACGCCGACGAACTGTCAACCGAAATTATCTCCCAGACTATCAATCATCCTATTAAGGCCACTAAACTAAGGCTAAATAGTTGATGACTAAGCGATTACTGGGTACGATGCGCTCCCTGAATCCTAACCGTTAAGGAACCTATGTCTTTTAAGCCCAAATCATCCTATAACAGAGAAGAAATTTTAGGCTGCAGCCGGGGCGAGCTCTTCGGCCAAGGCAATGCCAAACTCCCTGCTCCAAATATGTTAATGATTGACCGCATTGTTGAAATCAACAACAGCGGTGGCAAACATGGCCTCGGTCAAATTATTGCAGAAATTGATATCACTCCCGATCTTTGGTTCTTTGATTGTCACTTTGAAGGCGACCCTGTTATGCCGGGATGTCTGGGGCTAGATGCGCTGTGGCAGTTGGTTGGTTTCTTTCTCGTTTGGAACGGCAACAAGGGACGAGGTCGCGCACTGGGTGCGGGCAACGTCAAGTTCTTTGGACAGATTCTCCCCACTGCCAAGAAGGTCACTTATAAAATTGACTTTACCCGCCTTATTCAACGTAAACTTGTGATGGGAATTGCAGACGGAACAGTAGAAGTCGATGGGCGTGAAATCTATTCGGCAACAGACCTGAAAGTTGGTTTGTTTGAAAGCACCGACGACTTCTAAAACTCAGCACCCAATACTCCATCGAATTCAAGAGGATTTACGATGAAACGAGCAGTAATCACAGGCCTTGGCGTTGTTTCCTGTCTCGGCAACGATAAACAGTCGGTCGCCCACTCACTGAGAGAGGGTATTTCAGGTATTCGCTATCGCGAAGATTTCGCTGAAATGGGCCTTAGATGTAACGTAGGTGGCGTCCTTGAAATAGATCCAAGAGATCATATCGATCGCAAGGTTCTTCGTTTTATGGGGCCTTCAGCCTCCTATGCCTATATAGCTACCGACCGAGCCATTGCCGACGCAGGTTTGACCCCAGAAATGGTTTCCAATCCTCGCACAGGACTGGTAATGGGTTCAGGTGGCGTATCCGGCGAGATGTTTACCGAGTCTATCGATGTGATGCGTGAGCGCGGCATTAAGCGTGCCGGACCCTATCGAGTCACCCAAATTATGGCCAGCACAGTATCAGCCTGTGTTGCCACGCCATTCAAGATAAAGGGTGTCAACTATTCTATCGCCTCGGCCTGCGCTACAAGTGCTCACTGTATTGGTCATGCCGTGGAATTGATCCAACTCGGAAAACAA
Organism: SAR92 clade bacterium H921; assembly: GCA_025153755.1. Lineage (GTDB taxonomy): Bacteria > Pseudomonadota > Gammaproteobacteria > Pseudomonadales > Porticoccaceae > HTCC2207. The sequence goes on along the minus strand of JAOALD010000002.1, from coordinate 504,064 downwards.
GATGTCCTGCTTGCCGGGGGGTCTGAAGACATGCATTGGTCAATGGCCGGAATGTTTGACGCCATGGGCGCTTTGACCAGTAAATACAATGATACTCCAGAAATTTCATCTCGGGCATACGATGCTGAACGAGACGGCTTTGCCCCCGGCCTAGGTGCGGGGACAGTGGTCGTAGAAGAACTCGAACATGCCCTAGCTCGCGGCGCCAATATTATTTGTGAAGTTACCGGTTACGGTGCCACTTCAGATGGTGCCGATATGGTTTCGCCCTCTGGTGAAGGTGCTGAGCGCTGCATGCAAATGGCTATGGCAACGGCCTCGGGCCCAATCGACTACATTAATACCCATGGAACTAGCACCCCAGTAGGCGATATCGCAGAGCTAGGTGCTATCCGCAATACCTTCACCGATAATTGCCCGGATATTAGCTCCACTAAGTCACTGTCAGGTCACAGTTTAGGAGCTGCAGGTGTCCATGAGGCGATTTACTGCATGTTGATGATGGAGAATAACTTTGTTGCCGCATCGGCTAACATAGATACTCTGGACGAGCATGCTCTGGGCTTGCCGATTCTATTAAAGACCAAAGAGAAACAACTCAATCGTATTATGTCTAATAGCTTTGGATTTGGTGGCACTAACGCCACATTGGTGATGGAGCGTTACACTGACTAGTACGCGTTAGGTATAAAAAAAGGCGGCCATTGGCCGCCTTTTTTATTTTAAACCCAGCAACTACAGAGCAGCTAAAATTGCCTCTGCACTTGAGCCATCGAGGGTGGCCGCATCAACGTTTAGCAAGGTCACCACACCATCTTCAACTATCATCGCAAATCGAAGACTGCGGGTACCCATACCAAAACCTGAGCCATCAAGAACCAGTCCCAGATCCTGAGTGAAGGTCGCATTGCCGTCAGCCAGCATCATAAGGTGCTCCGCATTAGCAGACTTGCCCCAGGCATCCATTACAAATACATCATTCACTGACATGCAGGCAACCGTATCTACACCCTTTGCTTTAATCTCATCAACATGCACAACAAAACCTGGTAAATGGGCCATTGAGCAAGTCGGTGTAAATGCACCTGGAACAGCAAACAAAACCACTTTTTTGCCATTAAAGATATCCCCTGTACTGATGCCGGTAGGTCCCTCTGCGCCCATCACTGTTAACATTCCCTCAGGAATTTTGTCGCCAACTTGTATTGTCATATACACCTCTATAAGTTAATTATTGCGTTGCATTTCGCAGTCTATTTGTCTAGAACGGAATATCATCATCAATGCCTTCCATGCCCTGTGACCCTTGCGGGGAAGCGCTATGACTCGGCTGCGGAGCGTTTGGCGCCTGTTGCTGAGACGCAGTCTGCTGGCTGTACTGTTGGTTAGGCGATTGCTGATAATCACCACTGCCCTGCTGACCTCCGCGACTGTCGAGCATCTGCATCTCACTGGCAACGATCTCGGTGGTGTAACGATCTTGACCATCCTGACCCTGCCATTTACGTGTGCGCAATGAACCCTCAACGTATAGCTTAGACCCTTTTTTAACATATTCACCTGCAATCTCAGCCAGACGGTTAAAAAAGACTACACGATGCCATTCCGTGCGCTCTTGCTGGTCCCCGGTATTCTTGTCTTTCCATGATTCAGACGTGGCAATACTCAGATTAGTTACCGCGCCGCCTGAAGGCATAAAGCGAGTTTCCGGATCCTGACCACAGTTACCCACGATGATAACTTTATTGACTCCGCGTGCCATTTGATTCCCCTGTTCTGTGCTGATTTAATTACGGTTTAGGTATGGTTGAATGCTCTCCATGTCCAAGGTTTTCTTGTCAACCTTCGCATAGGCAAGCGACTCTCCTTTGAACACGAGTATATCTTCTACGCCGACAATATTTGAAATTATTTTTACAAAATCTCTGTGCTCCATATCAGTCACTTTGAGCACCAGCGTTTGTAATGGCCTTGGCGATTTTAAACTCAGGGAGAACAACCCCCAAATAGCCAAAACCACCGCCACCAGCAAGAACACTCCATTGCTATCGAACTGCTGCAGGCTCCAACCGCCCAATACACCGCCGGCAAAGGCGCCCAGAAACTGACTAGTGGCATAAATGCCCATGGCAGTGCCACGACTGCCTGCGGGACAGCTTTTACTCAGCCATGAAGGCAAGGTGGCCTCAAGAAAATTAAAGGCGGCAAAGAACACCAGCAACATTGATAGTGTAAGCACTGCCCCCCGCTCTGTTCCAAGTACCACCATGGCCAGCGCCATGCAGCCAATGGCCGTTACAAAGGTAGGTTTTTGTCGCCCATACTTCTCACTCAAAATCATGGCCGGTAACATGGCCACAAAGCCACCACCTAAAAGAGCCAAATATACCCACCACAGGTCATCGCCACTTATACCTAGCTGGTCAAAAAGCATTGCAGGAATCACCACAAAGGTGGCCATCAAGGCCAAATGTAAGGCGAAAATACCCACATTTAAACGTACCAATGTCGGTTGCTTTAAAAGTCTAGTAATCTGTTCGAGATCAGCGAGTGCCTCGCGGTTTTTCTGCGGCGAATCAAGGCGCGGAACCCACAGCAAAAAGACCAAAATACCGCAACAGCCCAACAGTGCCGTTATCCAAAACACCCCTGAAAGACCCATAAAAGAGGCAATAATGGGCCCAATAATCATTGCTAGGGTAAATGATAGACCAATGCTCGCACCTATGGATGCCATAGCTTTGGTTCGATTTTGTTCTGTGGTTAAATCTGTCAGCAAAGCCATTAGTGTGCTGGCAATCGCGCCCATACCCTGGAGGGCACGACCGAAAATAAGCCCCTGCATCGTATCAGCCATAGCCGCTACCACACTGCCGAGCACAAATGTTAATAGCCCTCCAATAATCACGGGTGCGCGACCAATTCTATCGGACAGTAATCCCAGCGGAATCTGCAGTATAGCTTGCGTCAGGCCGTAGATCCCTAGCGTCAACCCGAGTAAGAATGGGGTCGCATCCGCATAGTTGTCTTGATAAAGCGCCAGCACCGGTAGCACCATAAACAGACCGAGCATTCTGAACGAATAAAGGCTAGCAAGGGAAAACGTCGCGCGTTTTTCCAGCTCAGAAAAAATAGTAGATTCAGTGGATTTAATCAAAGTAGTGTCAATTTAGAGTCGATCAAGAAAACCGCTATCTTACCAGCGCAGAAACATACCTACTACTCTGACCCCAGCATTTTCTGGTAAATTTAATACTTAATAGCGGTCTGACCTCGGCAACCTAACGTAAAAGACAGGATTCACATTCACTTTGCCCACTGGGCACTCCGCGTCCTATAATTGGCCGTTTAACCAGAGTAGAAACAGACTTCCATGGATACCATTCAGGTACGCGGCGCAAGAACACATAACCTCAAAAATATTGATCTCGATATTCCTCGTGACAAACTAATTGTGATCACGGGCCTGTCTGGTTCAGGCAAGTCATCGCTAGCGTTTGACACCCTGTATGCCGAGGGCCAGCGGCGCTACGTAGAGTCTCTGTCGACCTACGCCCGTCAATTTTTATCTATGATGGAAAAGCCCGATGTAGATCATGTGGAAGGCCTGTCTCCCGCTATCTCTATTGAGCAAAAATCTACATCGCACAATCCACGTTCGACGGTGGGAACCATTACCGAAATTTACGACTACATGCGTCTGCTATTTGCCCGCGCTGGCGAGCCGCGCTGCCCAGAGCATGGGCAGCCACTAAATGCTCAGACCGTTAGCCAAATGGTCGATCAGGTCCTGGAACTTCCTGAGGGCACCAAGCTAATGCTTTTAGCGCCCGTGGTTAAAGACCGTAAGGGCGAACATCTGCACCTTTTTGAAAGTATGCGTCGGCAGGGCTTTATCCGCGCTAGAATCGACGGCTTAGTTTGCGATCTCGATGAGGCTCCAGCACTGGATAAAAAGAAAAAGCACAGCATTGAGATCGTGATTGACCGTTTTAAGGTCAAGGCAGATATTGGTCTGCGACTTGCTGAGTCTTTTGAGACTGCTCTGGCACTGGCCGAGGGGCTAGCGATTATAAGTTATATGGACGAGCCAAAACCGGACCAAACCTTATCAGCCAAATTTGCCTGCCCCATTTGTAACTACAGCCTTAATGAATTAGAGCCACGACTTTTCTCGTTTAATAATCCAGCTGGTGCCTGTCCTACCTGTGATGGTTTGGGGATACATCAGTTTTTTGATATTGATCGAGTGATTCAACACCCAGAAGTCTCAATTTCCGAGGGTGCTATTCGCGGTTGGGATCGACGCACGCTATTTTACTACAACATGCTTACCAGCCTCGCTGAGCACTATGACTTTGATATTGACCAACCATGGGATCAATTATCGGCAATCCATCAACAAAAAATACTCTTTGGCAGTGATGATGAGGAGATCACCTTTAACTATGTCAATGACCGCGGAACCGTATTTCGTCGCCAGCATAAGTTTGAAGGCGTAATCCATAACATGGAGCGCCGCTATCGTGAGACCGAGTCTAATTCTGTGCGTGAAGAGCTAAGCAAATACATGACAACCTCTGACTGTCCAGAGTGCTCCGGTACGCGATTACGCAAATCGGCACGCAATGTATTTATTGATAATCGCCGTATCGAAGATATTGTATGTATGCCCGTGGGAGAATGTTTCGATTATTTTGAAGGCCTCAATCTACCGGGACGTCAGGGAGAGATTGCCGACAAAATTATCAAAGAGATCCGTCAGCGGTTTAACTTTTTGGTAGATGTGGGACTAAATTATCTTTCATTGAATCGTAGCGCCGACACCCTGTCTGGCGGGGAAGCGCAGCGGATAAGATTAGCCAGTCAAATTGGTGCTGGCTTGGTCGGTGTTATGTATATTCTCGACGAACCCTCGATTGGACTGCATCAGCGTGATAATGAGCGACTGTTAAAAACCTTGGTGCGTTTGCGCGATCTGGGCAACACCGTGATTGTAGTAGAGCATGACGAAGATGCAATTGCTGCTGCCGACCATATTATTGATATAGGTCCAGGCGCTGGTATTCATGGTGGCGAGGTTATTGCTGAGGGAACTGCCAAACAAATCAAAGCCAACAAAAATTCAGTTACCGGCCAATTTCTTGCTGGCGTTCGCGCTATTAAAGTTCCTCAGCAGCGGAACAAGGGCAACGGAAAAATGCTCACAGTGTCCGGCGCTACGGGCAATAATTTGCAACAGGTCAACTTAGAAATACCGATTGGGGCGTTTACCTGTGTTACCGGTGTTTCTGGTTCGGGTAAGTCTACATTGATTAACGAAACCCTATACCCGGCGGCGGCAGTTACTCTTAATAAGGCCACTACTTTAAAGCCGGCCGCACATACGGAGATTACCGGCCTTAGTTTATTAGACAAATGTATCGATATAAACCAGAGTCCAATCGGGCGTACGCCACGCTCTAACCCAGCGACTTACACTGGTATCTTCACTCCTGTTCGAGAGATATTTGCCGCCACCCAAGAGGCGCGTTCAAGGGGTTACAGCCCAGGTCGATTTAGTTTCAATGTAAAGGGTGGCCGCTGCGAAGCCTGTCAAGGAGATGGAGTAACCAAGGTAGAAATGCACTTTCTTCCCGACATCTACGTTCCCTGCGATGTGTGTCGCGGCAAGCGCTATAATCGCGAAACGCTGGATATTCATTTTAAAGGAAAAAATATTCATCAGGTCCTAGAAATGACAATTGAGGACGCGCGCGAGTTCTTTGACGCTATACCGGCTGTTGCCCGCAAGCTACAGACATTAATTGATGTGGGCCTCTCCTACATCAGCCTAGGGCAGTCAGCAACTACACTGTCTGGTGGTGAAGCACAGCGGGTGAAACTATCCAAAGAGCTGTCCAAGCGCGATACAGGTAAAACACTGTATATTCTCGATGAGCCAACGACAGGCTTGCATTTCCATGATATCGAACAGTTGCTAGCGGTCCTTCATCGACTGCGCGATCACGGCAACACCGTAGTGGTCATCGAACACAACCTGGATGTAATCAAAACCGCGGATTGGATTGTCGATTTAGGGCCAGAAGGCGGCTCAGGAGGGGGGCAGATTGTTGCGGCAGGCACACCAGAGGAGGTAGCCGAGATTAAGGGTTCCCACACGGGGCACTTTTTAAAGGGACTTTTGGCGAGTTAGGACTGTGAGGCCCACCTTAAGTAGTCGGCAACCATTTTATCCATAGCTTCTTTTTCATATTCACGCAGGCCGCTGAGGATTATTTTTTTAACCCCACAACCAACGACTTGCTCACCATTCATAAGACGAAAGTTAAACTCGCCATCTCCGCGTTTTCCGTTGACCTCAAGACTGGTCTCGGCCAGCTCAACGCCAGGCTCATTTAGATTCAATGTATCAAACTGCAAGGACATCGCATGATAAATAGCCAGGGGGCGCTGGGGGTTTATCATGACATTTTTCTGTTCCATCAAGGGCTGCAAAATATAGGGAAAGTTTTGCCCAGAGAAAAACACATAACGTTTTATCAGCTGCTCAATAACAGCCAAATCATCAGTCGACTCACCATTTCGACTTACCTGTAAATAGCATTTTCCACGACTATCCAGAATTTCGAACTCATTGCCAGGATTGTGTGGAAAGACTAATTGGGTATCTGCCTGCACCATGCCAGAGAAATTGAATGACATCTTCTTACTTAGCCCATAACGCTGCAATACCAGTGCAAAAAGTAAATCCCCCGGGACACAGAAACGTTTGCTGTCGACATCGTGAATGGGATTAAAGTCATTGCTTACCGATTTGGCAAAACTACTGGCCTGTTCGGCACTAATACTAATCAAATTTTCATTACTGCTGTGGAATGGATCTAAAAACATTACTCGCTCTAATTCGTTATTACAATTTTTAAGTTACTTTTTAAACTACTAGTCCAATTCGGCCTCAAACTCCTCAAGTACATCTAGAGGCTCCATCTCTTGACCATCAAGATCTTCATTCCAGTTAATACCAACCATTAAAACATCTGCGTGCATACCAGGCAGCCAGTCATCGAGAAACTCCTCCATCTCTATAGCCACAGGTTGATAGACATCCCAGTCGCCAGTGCACAGTCTCTGTGCCAATTCCTGAGCGGACCAGAACGGTATAACATCTATGTTGTCATTATCGGTTGAGCCAACCAATGCCCAGTTATCCTTGCTATCCTTTAAACCCCAGATGCAGCCATTCTCGAGGCTCTCTACAACTAGTCGATCAAGATTTTCTTGCAAGTCGTCGGACAATGGATGCATGGTGTAACACTCTGTCTACCAATTTGCCGCCATAGTAACCGCTTTGCCGTTCTACCACCACTGGGAGAGATCAATTGCGACAATTTGCCACACAGACTGCTCAGCATTTCTGATACCATCAGTGGATGAGCTCAAATAACCGCCAGCAGATCTATTCGGCCCCACGACAAAATCTTTTCCGCCTCAGCTTGATTCGCGGTGTTGTGTTGGTTGGTCAGGTAGCGGCTCTGATTTACTTTACAGTCATCAATCCGATTGGTCTGCCTGCCAACGCCATTGCAATCGTGCTAACTATTTATGCTTCCTTTACTGTGGCTACCTGGCACCGCAGTCGCATATCAGTGCCCATCGCAGACAATGAATTCTTTATTCACTTACTGGCTGATATCCTGTTCTTTTCCGTATTGCTATACTTTAGTGGCGGCGCCTCTAATCCATTCATTTCATACTATTTAATTCCCATCAGTATTGCTGCGATTACGGTATCGCGGCAATACAGTATTTTAATCGCAGTTACTGCCTTAGGTGCCTATAGCCTGTTACTAAAATTTTATATGCCAATTGCCGCCATTGCCCCCAGCGACCACCATGCTAACAGTAATGGCAGCCTACATATTCTAGGTATGTGGGCTAACTTTGCCGTCAGTACCGGCATTATCATTTACTTTATTAGCCGAATGGCAACTGCTTTAAAAATTCAACAACAGGCTCTCGCTCTGCAACGCGAGGAGCAACTTCGCAATGAGCAGTTGCTGGCAATAGGTACCTTGGCAGCCGGCACAGCCCATGAGCTTGGCACACCTTTAAATACCATGAAACTACTGGTGGATGAAATGATAGCTGACGCACCAAATAATCAGGACCTCATTCTCCTAAACCAGCAAATAGCCCAGTGTAAAAGCACTTTAAAACAGCTGTTGACTACTGCCGAACAGTCACAATCAAAACAGTCGGAGCCCCAAGTAGTAAAGTCCTATTTTGCTGGACTGCTTGAACGCTGGCAGCTTATGCGGCCACATCTGACCGCTAACATAAGGTTTATAGATAGTCCCGAACGCAGTGCTGTGTTCGAACCCACTATTGCCCAATCGATTCTTAATTTACTAAATAATGCTGCAGATGCTAGCCCCAACGTCGACGTCTGTCTAAGCTGGGATGCAACCACCGCCAGTATTGAAATACGTGATTATGGTGCAGGCTTGGATATGGGCGAGATTGACCGACTCGGACAGGCATTTGTTACCGATAAGGCTGATGGTCTTGGCCTTGGCCTATTTTTATCACAGGCCACAGTATCCAGATTTGGTGGCTCTGTGAGCCTGCAAAATGCGCCCAATTCAGAGCCCGGCACATTGACGCACATTCGCTTACCCTTAGAGCAAGGTGCTAGATGAACTACCTACTAATCGACGATGACACTGTTTTTAGCTCAGTACTTGCGCGAATGCTTGTTCGCCGCGGCGATCAGGTAATAACCGCAACTAATACTGAAGAAGCACTAGCTCGCTGCGACCAATCTATTCATCGTGTGGTACTTGATTTGAAGCTTGAACAGGAATCTGGGCTATTAATCTTACAGCAACTTTGCGCCCTTCAACCTGATATTAAGGTGGTGATACTAACTGGTTACTCTAGTATTTCTACGGCGGTCGAAGCAATAAAATTGGGGGCTGTAAATTACCTGTGCAAGCCAGCCGGAGTCAACGAAATTATTGGCGCCTTTGAAAGCAGTGCCGGCAACGTTACCCTTGAGCAGGCTCCGCTCTCGGTAAACAGGCTAGAATGGGAACATATTCAGCGTGTACTCAATGAAAACGCTGGCAACATTTCGGCTACCGCCCGCAGTTTGGGCATGCACCGCAGAACACTGCAGAGAAAACTGCAAAAGCGTCCAGTCAAAAATTAGTGTTCGCGCTTGGTAGCTAGCTGGTGTTGTCTGTAATCCCTCAGGACGCTTGTAGGCTCAATAGATTGCCAATCTGACTAGTTTAAAACTCGATAACCACGTCCTTTCAAACAGCGCTTAACAATACGATCCTGCTCATAGCGAGCCCGTTGATTACCTTCAGCGCCCCCTAAAACGCCACCGGCCCCAGCACTGCGTTTTGCTGTATCACTATTACCCAGCACAGCACCCAGAACGCCGCCAACGACAGCGCCTTCTAAAACACCTTCTGCTGTTTTTCCGCTGACACTAATCTGATGGGCATATTCTTCACAATCGGCTAAATCAGCCTGATATTCATAGGGGTCTACACCGAGGGTATCTATGATTACTTTGTCTGGGGTACCGTAGCTGTAACCATTACTGCAGCCAGACAGAACTGCGATCGCAGCACTTACTACAAATATTTTGAGCATGAGGCTTTCCTTCACTTTTTATTAATCCATTAATTAAAACGTCAACCAATGACATTAGTTGACGTTTTCGTTGCACGAGCCAAATTGACTCGGACTATTTAGCATTATTCATGATGCCCCTTACTGCAGCGGGTAAATCTGCCGGCAACACTACAATTTTAGCGTTAGACGAATTAGACATAGACTTCATAGCAGAAATATATTGCTCACCCAAAAGGTACATGGCAGGTAATTCTTTGTCCTGAATCGCCTCATTGACCTTACTCAGCGCTGACTTAGTGGCTTCGGCTAAAACGACCTGTGCCTCTGCATCTCGCCGGGAGGCTTCTAGACGACCATCGGCCTCCAGGATTGCAGCTGTTTTCTCACCGTCAGCACGAGTTACCGTGGCGCGACGCTGCCGCTCCGCCGCTGCCTGTTCTTCCATCGCCTGTTGCATGGTACCAGAGGGATTAATATCCTGAATTTCTACAGTCTTTAAGGTGATGCCCCAATCGGCAATATCATCTGAAATCGAGGATTTAAGTTTGGCTTTAATCTGATCACGTGAGGACAGTGCATCATCCAAAGCCATTTCGCCGACAATTGAGCGCAGCGATGTCTGCACCAACGTTCGAATGGCCAGTTCATAATCTTCCACGCCATAAACGGCTTTTTCTGGACTGATGATATTAATATAGGCCACTGCGTTGGCTATGATAACTACGTTATCTAAGGTAATTACCTCCTGCGAGGGAATATCTAAGACGATATCCTTAGTGGTAGCTTTAAAGGCGACAACATCGATATAGGGAACAATCAGATTGAGACCAGGAAGCAATGACTTATGATATTTACCCAGACGCTGAACTACCCATTTAGAACCCTGAGGTACCAGGCGCACACCTTTAAAAACAGTGACTAAGACCAGAATAAAAATTGCAATTACAACGATGCTACCTTCCATTAGCTATTCTCCTTGGAATAATTAACTAAGCTTGGTGACAACTAAAACATTGCCAGAGATTTCTTTAATATGAAGACGGTCACCCAGTTTCACCTGAGTGTCGCAGTTAAACTCCCATTCATCCTGACCTAGCACTGGGGTACTAAAGCGCAATTTGCCGTTGCTCTGTCCTGCCGGCAATTTTATAACCTGTCCGGCTTCACCAACTGCTGATTCACGTGCCAAACTATCATTATTGCGATCGTCCACTTTCGGTTTGATCACCCTGAACCAAAGCACAGTAAATGCCACGGATGAAACAGTCCATAGCAACACCTGCACGGTAAAAGGCATCTTAAATAGCAGTCCTGCAACACCTACCACAAGAGCACCTAAGCCAAACCACAAAATAGTGAAGCTGGGGATAAAAATCTCACCGATAATTAGTAAAATACCTAACACCAGCCAGTGCCAATACATCATATTAATATCCATTTAGGGCCTTTTATTAACTATAGTTTATCAAGGGTAACAAACATTAGTGCCCAGTCGCCTTAATTGGCCGCGACATAAGCACAGCATCCTCACGACCATGTTCGGTTTTATAGTAGCCTAGGCGCTCGCCCACGGGCACAAAGTCTCTTTGTAGATATAGCCTTATGGCGGGAAAATTAGAAGTCCTTACCTCGAGGTGCATTTTCGATACTAGCACAGGCAGATGGGCAATTATATGATCTAATAACACAGAGCCGAATCCTAGCCCCTGATGATCCGGATGCACGGCTAAATTATGTACTTCCGCCTCATCGCCAATAATTGCCACCACCGAAAAGCCAATAATCTGTCCTGCGACCACTAGTACCATCGATTCATTGAGACTTTGCTGGAACTGTATGGAGCTCCACGGCGACTGCGAGACCGATGTTTCTATCATCACAACCTGTTCTAGATCGGTAATTTCCATATCTCGGATAGCAAAATGATGGCGGTCGGAGTAATTCAAGATGGTGTTTTATGCACATGCCGCTGTGGTGACAAAAAGCGTATGGTCTGCCAGGTTTCACCCTTCCTAAATGGCTGCTCAATCATCTCTTTGAGAGATGGCACCACCAGCGCCGTAACCTGCTCAAAAATATTCACCTGACCATTAGCGACTGCCTCTTTTTCATCATCAGTCAGCAGCCAATGCCGGGCATCATCACCCATCAAAAGCAATATTTTGGCCGATTTACTGCTGATACGGGCTTTTATCAGGGTCGCTAAAAAGTCACGGACTTCCTCAACATCCCCACTAGCATTGGGGAAGGGAGGCCATTGAACGATATCCATCTGTGGTAACGGTCCATTATCCTGACCCATTGCAAGCAATATATTGCCCAGCAGTAGGATCTGGTCGGGGTCCGGTAAGCTGTCTTCTACCGAACAACAGACTAGTACCTCATCAGTAGGTTGCCAGAGTGCAAATGTCAGCGCAATATCTCTGAGTTCCTCGGACTCTAGCGCTATGTCTGCGACCTCGATACCCCTTGCTTGAGGGGCTTTTTCAGCGCCAATAGCACTCAGCTCTGCCACAGTTTTAGCCATGACTTCGAGACTTTCTGGCGCACCGATAACTGCCTTGCTGGGACTATCGATAGCCGACTTGTTATAAGGATTAGTACTGTGGCGATTGGTTTCTTCTGGATGAGCAAAAGGCGATACCAACGGCAAATCTCTGGATACATATTGAACGACACCCAGAGTTTGCAGATACTGATTGCGCAGAGCGGCTGACACTAAACACCGCCAAGCTGCGGGTGTAACCGCCCAGGATTACGCATTAGGGTCAGCGCATTCAAATAGGCCTTGGCACTGGCTAAAAGTATATCTGTGTCTGCACCCTGCCCATTGATAATTCGGCCATCTTTTTCTAATCGCACCGTAACCTCACCTTGGGAATCTGTACCCTGAGTAACGGCATTGACTGAATATAGCTGTAGCCTGGTCTCAGAGTTAACTAGCTTTTCAATCGCATTAAATATTGCATCGACTGCGCCGTCACCACTGGATTCAGAGCTGTGCTCCTGATCCTGATACTTAACTATAATCTTAGCATGAGGTGCCTGACCAGATTTTGACAACACCTCAAGATCAATCACGGTCAACACGTCATCTTCGGTGCCCATCTGCACATCGGAAACTAGCGCCTGTAAATCTTCATCAAAGATTTCACGCTTCTTGTCAGCTAATTCCTTAAAACGTATAAAAGCCTGGTTAAAATCTTCTTTGCCATCAAAGACAATACCTAGTTCTTCAAGGCGAGCGGCAAAGGCTGCTCGGCCGGACAATTTGCCCAAAGACAGCTTATTGTTACTCCAACCAACATCCTCAGCCTTCATGATTTCGTAGGTCTCACGAAATTTTAAAATACCATCTTGGTGGATACCTGACTCATGGGCAAAGGCATTAGCCCCCACAATAGCCTTGTTTGGCTGTACCGGGAAGCCAGTAATACTTGAGACCAGACGCGAAGTTGGCACTATATGCACAGCATCGATGTCCGTTGCCACAGGAAAAAGATCCTTGCGCGTGCGGATCGCCATCACTATTTCTTCCAATGAGGCATTACCCGCCCGTTCACCTAGACCATTGATTGTACACTCAACTTGTCGAGCACCAGCCTGAACAGCAGAGAGACTATTTGCCACCGCCAAACCTAAATCATTATGACAATGTACCGAAAAGATTGCTTTATCCGCATTGGGTACCGTATTTAAAAGGCGCTCAATCATCGCTCCATATTCACCTGGCGCAGAATAGCCCACGGTATCTGGTAGGTTGATAGTTCGCGCACCTGCATCGATGACTGCCTCGGTGATCCGACACATAAAATCAAATTCGGTACGACTGGCATCTTCCAGGGAAAACTCAACATCATCAATTAGGCTACGGGCTATTTTGACCGCACCCACGGCCTGCTCAAGAACCTCATTTGGCTCCATCTGCAACTTGTGCTTCATATGGATCGGCGAGGTGGCGATAAAGGTGTGAATACGACCAGCATTTGCACCTTTAAGAGCCTCTCCGGCACGTTCGATATCCGCAACCATGGCCCTTGATAGGCTACAAATACGGCTCTCGGTTACAGTGTTGGCTATGGCCTGTACAGCTTCAAAGTCACCCTGACTAGAGATGGCAAAACCAGCTTCAATAACATCGACACGCATTTTTTCCAAAGCTTTGGCAATGCGCACTTTCTCATCTTTGGTCATGGATGCGCCGGGACTCTGTTCGCCATCGCGCAATGTGGTATCAAAAATGACTAATTTCTCTTTCGACTGCTCTGTGCTCTTCATATTTTTCTTCCTGATTGGAGCCAGGCGCATTTTAAGCGCTTAGGTAACTGACTACATTGTAAAACGGATTCACCCCCTGTGGGGCTACAATTTTATTGCAACTAAGGCAATAAACGAAAATTTTGGATGAGAAATAACTATAGATGCCCCTCAGGGCAGGAGAAGAAGTAGTCCGCGTGCAGACGCAACAGTCGCTAAACTGTTGTTTGCAGGAAAAATGTGGGCCGCGTTACTCATGGATAGTATTCAACCAGTTTTTTTCGCACATGCCAAGTCTAAATTAATCAGCATTATTACTGAGCGTTGGATTTAGTTTTTTCCAGATCCACATTAGCGGCGCGGAAAAACCAAACACTATGGCCATGGTAAACAGGATACGCGGGGGATCTATTGTTATCACCACAAAACCCATCACTACCGAGAGGATAACAATAAAGGGGACCTTACCTCGCAAGTCCACTTCTTTAAAACTGGGGTATTTGAAGTTAGAAACCATCAACAAACCTGAGACGGCAGTAATAGCGGCACCAATTACCGCCAAACCGAGAGAGGTCTCTACCTGGTATGTAGACCACACAAATCCCGCAACAATAGCTGCAGCGGCAGGACTGGGTAGCCCCGTAAAACTTTTATTGTCAGAAAGTTCCGCTTGAACATTAAAGCGAGCCAGACGCAACGCCGCGCAGGACGCATAGACGAAAACCGCAGCCAACCCCAGCTTACCCAGACCACTGACCCCCCAACCATAGGCGACCACAGCTGGCGCAACGCCGAAAGATACCATATCTGACAGGCTGTCATACTGAACCCCAAATGCACTCTCAGTGTTAGTCATCCGTGCCACCCGACCATCCAAGCCATCAAATATCATAGCGATAAAAATAGCCATAGCAGCCCATTCATATTGGCCGCTAAAACCAGACAAAACCGCATAGAACCCACCAAAAAGAGCACCGGTAGTGAGTAGATTGGGTAGCAAATAGATCCCTTTGCGCCGCGTTGGCACATCCCCAATCGTTGCCGATTTAAGATTTACTACTCTATCTTGGCTATCTTTTTCTTTCTTCATGCCGCTACCTTTGAGTCCCTAAGCGTTAAGTCTTTGGGCATTATAGGGTCTAGTCTTCTAAATAACAGCTATGCATTTTATCCAAATCCGCCTGAGATAAGCCCAGCGCAGTTATAAGGTAATTTCTTACATTGCCATATTCGCTGTCAATAGCGTCAAGAAAGGCGACAATATTATCCTGATGAACAGAGCAATAGGGTACTAACCAGTTTCGATCCCAACTTTCTACCTTGGCATCTCGCAGGTGCCCTTCTACCAAGTCAATCAACTTTTCAGAGTCATAGTGTTGCAGTGTCAACATATAGTCCTCAATGATAGTCTGGCGAGGTACATCCAGCGCCGACAGGATAAGTGCCGCCGCCATACCTGTACGGTCTTTACCCGCAGAGCAATGAAATACCGAGGCGTTATCAGCATTATCAACAATATGACGCATAAAACGACTAAAAGCAGGAATTACTGATTCAATACAGTTGCGATAGGAATTGACCACCAGTGTATGGGAAGATTCTGCAGTCAGCTCGCCACCAAATAAAAACTCCCAAAATCTTGAGATATCTCCTATGGAAATTTGATAGTCGTCAATAAATTCAGCTCGCACAGCGCGGCTTGGCGATTGCTCCTGTTCCTCGGTGCGGCGAAAATCATGGATTCTATTGATACCAATTTGCTCGAGACTGTCGAGATCATTGTCTGTGAGATTAGCCAGATGCCCGCAGCGCATAATCTTGCGCCATTTAACGCTGCGACCCTGATCATTAACGTATCCACCGATGTCGCGAAAATTAATACCGCCATCTAAGGTAACGACACGGGTCCTGCTATTTGCTCTGCTCATCTGCTCTATGTTCCAAATTGTTAGGCTGCGTTTAAACTGATTTTTTACGTGACACATACTAAAACGGCCCACCTGAGAGCGAGCCGTTTTAGCATCGATGAATAATAGTAAGGTCTAGTTTTTATCTTTATCAACTAGTGCATTCTTAGTTATCCACGGCATCATACCGCGCAATTCTGCGCCCACTTTTTCAATCGGGTGCGCTGCATTGTTACGGCGGTAAGCTGTCATAGAAGGATAATTCATGGCACCTTCGGTGATGAACATCTTGGCGTACTCACCATTTTGAATACGCTTAAGCGCATTTTTCATAGCTAGACGCGACTCGTCATTGATAACTTCCGGGCCAGTCACATACTCACCATATTCAGCATTGTTCGAGATTGAGTAGTTCATATTGGCGATACCGCCCTGATACATCAGGTCAACAATCAGCTTGAGCTCATGCAAGCACTCAAAATAAGCCATTTCAGGGGCGTAACCCGCTTCAGTCAATGTTTCAAAACCGGCCTTAACCAGCTCAACTGCACCACCGCAAAGTACCGCCTGCTCACCGAATAAATCGGTTTCAGTCTCATCCTTAAAGGTAGTCTCGATAATTCCAGTACGCCCGCCGCCCACGCCTGAGGCATATGACATAGCGACTTTCTTAGCATTGCCTGTTGCATCTTGATAGATTGCAACCAGATCGGGAATACCACCACCATTGACGAACTCATTGCGCACTGTGTGTCCAGGAGCCTTGGGCGCGATCATAATGACATCTAGGTCAGCGCGAGGCACTACCTGGTTGTAATGAATAGCGAAACCATGGGCAAAAGCCAATGTGGCACCCTGTTTAATATTCGGCTCGATCTCATCACGGTAGAGCTGTGACTGGAACTCATCAGGCGTCAGAATCATAATTAGATCCGCAGCGGCAACAGCGGAGGGAACATTGTCTACTTTAAGGCCAGCAGATTCGGCTTTAGCGGCTGAGGCAGACCCAGCTCGCAGACCAACCGTTACGTCAACACCTGAATCTTTGAGGTTATTGGCATGGGCATGGCCTTGAGATCCATAACCAATAATGGCAACTTTCATGCCCTTGATAATGGAGAGGTCACAGTCTTTGTCGTAATAAACTTGCATTGATTTCACCTAATTTAATAAAAGTCAGTATTTAAAAAGAGTTATACACGTAAAAATTTTTCGCCGCGGGAGATGCCTGAAATGCCGCTTCTCACCACTTCCATAATACCCATCTCCCGAACGGCCTCGATAAAGGCATCTAGCTTGTCGCTGTCGCCAGCCAGTTGCACCGTATAAGTCGATGGCGTCACATCGATAATGTGGCCCCGAAAGATCTCCACACAGCTTTTGAGCTCTATGCGGATATCATGATCTACTGCCTTGATTTTGACCAACATCAGCTCACGTTCAATATGCGAGCCAACGGTTAAATCAACGACCTTGATAGTATCTATGAGCTTGTGCAACTGTTTGACAATCTGTTCGGCCATATGATCATCACCCTGAGTCGTCAGAGTCAATCGTGACAGTGTGTCGTCATCGGTGGGCGCTACGGTCAGAGTATCTATATTATATCCGCGTTGAGAAAACAGACCGACAACTCTTGAAAGCGCTCCAGATTCGTTTTCTAAAAGAATAGAGATTATCCGTTTCATTAGGTTCTCTCCGTCTTATTAAGCCATAGATCGCGCATCGAACCACCGGGCATTTGCATGGGGTATACATGCTCCGAGCGATCGACATCAATATCCATAAATACCACACGGTCTTTCATCGCGAAGCACTCACGCATTTTCTCTTCAAGCTCGTCAATATGAGTAATTTTCATACCCACGTGACCATAGGATTCTGTCAGTTTTACAAAATCTGGCAATGAGTCCTCGTAGACACTCTCGGAGTAGCGGCTGCTGTAATTCATATCCTGCCACTGACGGACCATTCCCAGCGCCGCATTATTAAGATTAATAATTTTAACAGGCAAATTGTGTTGACTGCAGGTCGAGAGCTCTTGAATATTCATTTGGATACTGCCCTCACCTGTTACACAGGCAACATCTTTATCGGGAAATGCCAACTGACAGCCCATAGCTGCAGGCAAGCCAAAACCCATGGTGCCGAGTCCACCAGAGTTAATCCAGGTACGCGGCTTATCGAACAAATAATACTGCGCCGCAAACATTTGATGCTGTCCCACGTCAGAGGTCACAATAGCCTCACCACCGGTAACCTTATAGAGCATTTTGATCACATCTTGGGGCTTAATGCAGTTGCCTGAGCTCTCTTCGTAGCGCGACGCTGTGTAGATACCTTTATCCAAGCGCCACTGATCAAGTTGCGCCCACCACTGGGCGATCGCATCTACATCTGGCTTACTTTTTAGCTCTTTATTGATAGCCAACATCTCTGTGAGTACCGAGGTGCAGGTCCCTACAATTGGAATATGTGCTTCAATATTTTTCGACACTGATGTCGGGTCCACATCGACATGAATAATGGTCGCATGAGGACAGAACTTTTCTAGATCATTGGTCACCCGATCATCAAACCGCGCACCAATGGCGAAGATCACATCCGCATGGTGCATTGCTGTATTAGCTTCAAAGGTACCATGCATGCCCAGCATACCCAGATACTGTCGATCGGTACCCGGGTAGCACCCTAGGCCCATCAAAGTATTGGTTACCGGAAAGTTCAACGCCTGTGCCAGCTCGGTTAGCTGATCTGAAGCATTGTCAATAACAACGCCACCGCCGGCATAGATGACTGGTCGCTTGGCGCCGATAAGTGTTTTAACCGCACGTTTAATTTGCCCACGATGACCCTTATCAGTTGGCTGGTAGGAGCGCATCTTTACATCAGCTGGGTAGCTATAAGGCACCTTATGGCTGGGATCTGTGACATCCTTGGGTATATCCACAACCACTGGACCTGGACGGCCTGAAGCAGCGATAAAATATGCCTTGGCGATAGTGCCAGCAATATCTTCAGTGCGAGTAACCAAAAAGCTGTGCTTAACAATAGGCCGTGAAACACCGACCATGTCAGTTTCTTGGAAGGCGTCCTGACCAATCTTAGTCAAGGGAACCTGCCCAGAGATAACCACCATTGGAATCGAATCCATATACGCAGTGGCAATACCAGTGATCGCATTGGTCGCACCGGGACCAGAGGTCACCAGAGCAGTACCTACTTCGCCGGTGGCGCGAGAAAAACCATCAGCAGCGTGGACCGCCGCCTGCTCATGGCGAACTAATAAGTGATAGACGTCATCCTGTCGATACAGGGCATCATAGATATGCAGCGCCGCGCCGCCGGGATATCCCCAAACGTTCTTAACGCCTGCATCTTTTAGTGCGCGGATCAATATTTCACCGCCAGATAAGAGTTCCACAACATGTCCTCATGTTCATTATGATAAGGACTTTTCTCAGTGGCTGTTTGCTAATACATCAGAAGCGACACCGCGCTTGCGGTAGATTCCAGTCACACCGATAAGTGTTTATTTGACTGTAGCTGGCACTGTGGATTCCTGTGCCTTCTCTTGTGATCACCAGCGACGTGGATAACGCCCAACTGATACTTTGTCCAAAAAATTTCTGTACTGGTAGGCACAGAAGCGCGTAATGTACCACTTTTCACTGATTAGTCAACGAGAAAATCAATGCCTCCAACATGTCCGCCAAGGCACAACTCGCGCCACCAATCGATATAAGACACACTTAGGCTACAGCTTTAGCGTAATATAAAAACAACAATCAATGAGAGTTTACTCAAATGGCAAAATTCGTCTGGCTCGCCATCATTATTACAGCGACCATTTTTTTGAGCGCCTGCTCACAGCAGCACGAAACAAACGGGCTGGTTATCGAAAATATCAATGGATATACCTTTGACAATGACCGCCAATTACAACGGTTCCAAACACTGGCCCTCCAAGACGGTAAAGTCTTGGCCACAGGTGACGCAACACTTGCCCTAGGCTATCCCAATGCAGAAAAAATTAATGGTCAGGGTAAAACATTAATTCCGGGTATTACCGATGCTCATGGCCATGTTTCGTCGCTGGGCTATACCTTGCTGAGCCTGGATGTTCGGGGTCGTAAATCAGCTCAGGCCGCAGCCGAGGAAGTAGCTGCTTATGCCGCGGAAAAACCCACACTAAACTGGATTCAAGGACGTGGCTGGAATCAAGTCCTCTGGCCAGACCAGCAATATCCAAGCGCCGCAATTCTCGATGCGCAAATCAATGATCGTCCTGTGTGGTTGGAGCGAATTGATGGCCATGCCGGCTGGGCAAATAGCAAAGCTCTGGCGCTTGCAGGCATAACAGGGGAGACAGTCTCGCCTCCTGGCGGTGAAATTATTCGGCATAGCAATGGCCAGCCGACTGGAGTACTGATCGATAATGCTATGAATTTGGTAACTAGAGTGATTCCAGCACCTAATGATGATGAAATCATTTTGGCCTTGGAGACTGTGAGCCAGCATCTATTGAGTCTGGGTATTACCTCCACCCATGATGCCGGAGTAAGCTCAGCTGAACATAGGCTGTACCGGCAGATAGCTGACAGCGGTGACATGCGCGTACGTATCTATGGCATGATCTCCTCTACCAATGTCGATATTGCTCAGACATTAGACGCGGGACACAGCGTTGATAATCTGGATCTTTATAGCATGCGCAGTATCAAGGTCTATGTCGACGGGGCCTTGGGAAGCCGCGGTGCAGCCATGCTTGCTCCCTATACTGATCGAACAGATCACAGCGGATTGCTAGTCACTAGCACAGATCAGCTGCGCGATCTGTTTAAAAAATCTATCGCCGCGGACTTCCAAGTAGCTATACACGCCATTGGCGACAAAGGTAATCGTATTGCTCTGGATGAAGTTGAATATGCCTATGGTACCGTTGGTGGACGTCACCTGCGCCACCGTATTGAGCATTCTCAGATTGTCCATCTAGAAGATATCCCTCGCTTTAAATTTCTCGATGTTATCCCGTCCATGCAGCCTACTCACGCCACCAGCGATATGAATATGGCCGAGGATAGAATTGGCCCCGAGCGAATTAAAGGCGCCTATGCGTGGCGCTCTTTCCTAGATCAGGGTAGTCGTGTAGTGTCTGGCTCAGACTATCCCATTGAGCTGGCTAATCCCTTCCACGGTATTCATGCCGCTGTCACGCGACAAAACCAAGAAAATATGCCTACCGCTGGGTGGATTGCCGAGGAGGCGATGACTTTAGAGGAGGTGATGCGTAGCTTTACTATCGATGCTGCCTGGGCTGCGCACCAAGAGGCTAGGCTCGGCGGCTTGACAGCGGGTAAATGGGCCGACTTTATTCTACTGGATCAGGATATTTTTCAGGTTGACTCTGAAAAGCTGTGGCGAACACAGGTTTTGGAAACATGGGTCGCTGGCGATCGGGTTTATCAAAAGACACCCTAGACTGCCTGAGACCCATCCTTTGGCACAGCGGTTGCTGTGCCATACTCCATTGCCTCAGCCTTCATCGACCCAAATCGCAGGCTTAAAATATCCAGTAGGTAATTTTGTTGAAGACGCCACGGAGCAGCCCTACCCTGTTTGGGGAACTGATCAATTGCGCGATCTACATAGCCAGAGGCCAGATCCAAAAATGAAACGCGCTCTATGTTGGGATCCTTGTTTCGAGCAACACAGTAGTCGAAATCATTGTTGTCTAAATGATTCAACATGCGACAGATATATTCACTGGTAAGATCGCACTTTAGTGTCCATGACGCATTGGTATAGCCAGAGGCCAAAATAAAATTAGGCACATCACTCAGCATCATTCCCTTATACCCGAGAGTATCCGGTAATTTAACGATCTTCCCATCAACCACTATTTCCATTCCACCCATGGGCAGAAGCTCAAGACCTGTGGCAGTGACTACAATGTCCGCTTTGAGTAGCGTACCAGATGCCAATTTTATACCCGTTTTTGTAAAGGTTTTAATATGGTCGGTAACCACGGTGGAAGTACCTTCGCGCAATGAGCGAAAAAGATCTCCATTTGGTACCAGACACAGACGCTGATCCCAGGGGTTATATTGCGGGGTAAAGTGGGTATCGATATCATAACTTTCACCCAGCGATCTTCGCACTAACTGACGCAACATGGCCTTCACTCTCTCTGGACGGCGGCGGCTCATCTGAAATAATAGAGCCTGCTGAGAGACGTTTTTCCATCTGGTTATCGAGTAGGCCATCTTCGACGGCAAGTATTTAGACAGAGCCAATGCAAATGAATCCTGGTCAGGGCGGGACACCACATAGGTTGGCGAGCGCTGGAGCATGGTCACATGGCCTGCAGTTTTTGCCATTGCAGGTACCAGCGTAATAGCCGTGGCGCCACTGCCAATCACCACAACCTTTTTACCCGAATAATCTAAATCCGCAGGCCATTGCTGCGGATGAATTATGGGACCTTTGAATTTTTCACTGCCGGGAAACTCTGGGGTGTAGCCTTTGTCATATCGAAAATAACCAGTGCAGCTATAGATAAACCTACAGGTCATTTTCTTGGCCCGCTTACCAGCCTGTGCCATGGTCAGAGTCCACAGTGCGGTTTCGGTATCCCAGGATATTTTAATAACGCGCCGGTTGTATAGGATGTGGCGATCAACAGCATATTCTTTGGCGGTTTCATTGATATAGTCAAGAATGGCTGGACCATCGGCGATCGCTTTTTTATGGAGCCAGGGTTTGAAACTGTAACCCAGAGTATGCATGTCTGAGTCTGAGCGAATTCCTGGGTAGCGAAACAGGTCCCAGGTACCTCCCATGGCCTCACGGCTCTCAATAATGGCATAGGTTTTAGTTGGACTGTGCTGTTCTAAATGACAAGCTGCCCCTATTCCAGAAAGACCGGCGCCAACAATAGCTACATCAACATGGTTAATTGACATGACAAATCTCGCTTTATCTTCATATATTTATTAATACATTAGTAGATTTCTGGACATCTGTGAGGAAATAAACACACGGCCAAAAAATCCTTTGTTAAAACCAGCCTTTGACCGATCTGTCCAATGCGCCACTGCACTGTTTGAGCTGTGTACCATAGGTCGCGGCCTTGCGTTTAACTTTGGCCGCCACTTTTATTAGAGTAGGTTTTTTATTGAACGAGCCTCGAGAATATCCGCCCCAGCCCTCATGATAAGCAAGATACTGCTTGTAGGCGTCCCATTTAGAAACGCCCAGGCGTCGCTGAGTAATATTGGTATACCAGCCTACAAAATTTATTGCGTCACCAAAGTCATCGCGATCATGGCTCCAGTTACCGGTGTCTTTGCGATAGTCATTCCAGGCTGGATCCTGTGCCTGAGCATAGCCGTATGCAGAAGACCGTCGAGGCAGGGGAATAAACAAAAACTTGGGGCGCTCGGGGCGCACATCAGCCCTAAAAGTAGACTCTTGATTAATAATTGCCATCATCACAGCGATGGGAGTACCCCAGCGCTTATTCGCCTTGCGTGCATCCTTATACCAATCTGTTTCGCCCCAAAAAATACGGCAGACGTCATCAGTTTGGGTCGGCTGGTAGGTCGCGCAACCCGAGATAAAAAGAACTACCATAGATATAACTAATGGGCATAATCGCTGAATATACATAAAGTAAATAGTGCAAGGTTTAACGCCTGTAATCAAGGTAGTTGTGCAAATTAGAACAAGAAATCATCAGTGCTAAACAATAGTTTGCCGAGAGAATCTGCAAAATCAGTTGTAATTGCACCATTACTGATACTGCATTAGAAGAACAAATATTAGTCATAAGTCTCCCTTATTAGGGCCTTTATAGATTGACCGAATTCACTACTGTCGCCATTATCCTCGGCGTGACGTTTTGACGAAGATTTCTCTAACGCTTTTAGCGTAGTGGGCTTAAAATAAACTATTTTTAACCCCTCTTTAAGGTATCCATGATGGCCGCTGTGACTAGCAACACTGACAATTTCATTTTCACCGGAACCTGCCGTGCAGGCAGTGGCGTCGTAGCCGCGGTAACTAGCTTTTTGGCTGATCGCGACTGTTATATATGCGCGCTTGAGCAATTTGATGATGAATCAACAGATAAGTTTTTCATGCGGGCCGTCTTCCGCCGTCAGGAAGGCTCACCATCTATTAACGATATTGCACTGGCTTTTAACAAGGTCGCCGAAGAGTTTGCTATGGGCTGGAAATTTCATAATCCAGCTTTGGCGGTAAAAACACTGCTACTAGTGTCTAAATATGATCACTGCTTGGATGATCTGATGTATCGCCGTCGCAAGGGTGAATTTAATATGGAGATCACCGCTGTGGTTTCCAATCACCAAGAATTACGACCCATGGTTGAGCGTGAAGGTATTCGATTTATCCATCTGCCGGTCACTAAAGATACCAAGGCTCAACAGGAGGACCGTCTTTTGGAGATTATTGGAGAGACGGAGTCTGAACTAGTTGTCCTTGCGCGGTACATGCAGATTTTATCTAACAACCTAACCGAAAAGCTTGCAGGCCGATGCATCAATATCCATCATTCATTTTTGCCTGGCTTTAAGGGCGCCAAACCTTACCACCAAGCATATGATAGAGGTGTAAAAGTAATCGGTGCTACCGCCCACTATGTCACATCAGATTTAGACGAAGGGCCGATTATTGAACAGATACTAACTCGTGTTGACCATGGCTATGGGCCTGAGCACCTAGTCCGTGTCGGTCGCGATAATGAGTGTATGGCATTAGCCAAGGCCGTTAAATATCACATCGAACGCCGTGTCTTTCTTGACGGCAATAAGACTGTGATATTTCTCGGCGGCTGATAACTAAACTTAAAAAGATAGGGTGTAAAAGCTATGCCGTTTGGATTACTCAAGTATGGGCTCAGTAATGAGTATCCTGCCAAGCATCATTTTACCCCGTCCAGGGAGCTTAAAAAGCATTATGACGTGGTGATTATCGGTGGAGGCGGCCACGGTGCAGCCATCGCTTATAATCTGGCCAAGTACCATGGGATTACCAATGTAGCCATCCTAGAAAAAAACTACCTAGGGGGCGGCAACACAGCCCGTAATACTGCGGTTATACGGTCGAACTATCTGACCGAATCCGGAGTCAAGTTTTACAGTGAATCAGTCAAGCTTTACAACAACTTGAGTAACGAATTCAATTACAACGTTATGATGGAGAGTCGCGGCCAGCTAACCTTAGCCCACAGCGATGCCGCCATTCGCAGCTTTCGTTGGCGCGCTGAGGTCAATCAGCACCTTGGTGTGCGCTCAGAACTTATTGACCGCCAGACTATCGCAGAATTAGTACCCAACCTGAATATGTCCGAAGATTGTCGATTTCCCATTATGGCCGGACTCTGGCATGCCGATGGTGCTACAGCCCGTCATGACGCGGTCGCTTGGGGCTATGCTAAAGGCGCCTGTGAGCGCGGCGTTGAATTACATCAACTTACTGAAGTAGAAGATATTCAAATTAGTAAGGGCCGAGTGACCGGTGTTAAAACCAATCGCGGTCGTATTGAATGTGGTGCAGTAGTGCAAGCCGTAGCTGGTGCCAGCTCTATCGTAGCTAAAAAAGCTGGTATTCCTCTACCCATTCACTGTTACCCATTACAGGCTATGGTTACTCAACCCTATAAACCCATTTTGACACCCCATGTCAGTTCACCCCAAGTTCACGTGTATGTGCACCAAACTTCGCGAGGAGAATTTGTTATCGGTGGTGGCTCCGATCCCTATCCCCTCTATCACACCAGAGCAACGTTAGATCAGCGCGAGTCTCTCAGCGCAGCTGCCTTGGAGCTATTTCCATTTTTAGCTCAAGCCAGAATGCTACGCCAGTGGGCCGGCACTACAGATATGACTCCAGATTACAGCCCAATTATGGGACTTAGCCCAGTAGAGAATTATTACCTTGATGCAGGCTGGGGAACCTGGGGCTTTAAGGCCACACCAATTTGCGGTGTCACCATGGCCGAATTAGTCGCCACCAAAAAGGTGCCAGAACTAATTAAACCTTTCGAGCTAGAACGCTTTTACCGCTTTGAACAAATCAATGAGGCCGGCGCCACAGCCGCCAGTCATTAGGGGCCACATTATGAAACTACTAACCTGCCCTTTAAATGGCCCGCGCAACATAGCGGAGTTTACCTATGGCGGTGAATATCATCCCATGCCAGATCCCAACATCACAGATACAAGAGCCTGGGCCGAGCATGTATTTTTCCATGACAATGCAGCTGGCGTTGTCACTGAATGGTGGTGCCACACGGCTAGCTCGTTTTGGTTTTTAGCCGAACGCAACACCATTAGCGATGAGGTGATTCGTACCTTTGAGGCCAGTGAATTGTTTAACCAACGCATCGATTTTGTGGCCACAAACTCCAAGGAGGGCAAGCTATGAAACCACGTCTTCCCGCTCCCTATGGAAGCCTGATTGATCGTGATATGCCTGTTAATTTTAATTTTGAACGCAGGTCTTACCAAGGCTTCGCTGGAGACAGTATTGCCAGCGCGCTAGCGGCCAATGAACAATGGTTATTAAGTCGCTCTTTTAAATACCACCGTCCTCGTGGTGCTCTTACTATGGCTGGTCAAGATGCCAATACCATGGTCCAACTACCCTCTAATCCTAATGCACTAGCGGATCGTGAACTTATTAGCGACAATCTCGACGTCATGGGTCAGAACTACAGCGGCAGTCTGACCAAAGACCGAGGTGCGCTGCTAGGCTTTTTCTCGCGCTTTTTACCTGTGGGCTTTTACTATAAGGCCTTCTTCAAGCCTCGAGGTATGTGGGAGAAATGGGCACCGTTCATCCGCAAAAAAGCTGGCTTGGGTATTATCAATCAGCAGTTAGAACCAGAATATTACGACAAGCAATATAAGTTCTTTGACGTAGTGGTTGTTGGTGGTGGCCCTGCGGGCATGCAGGCCGCTTTAAGTGCGGGGGTAGAGGGCTGTGAAGTATTGCTGGTGGACGAAAACCCTACTCTGGGAGGCTCTTTAAATTATACGCGCTTTGACACAGAAGCTGTCCGCGGTCGAAAGTTACGGGCGCAGTTAATTGAAAAAATTGAAGCCAATAGTAATATCACTTGCATGACAGATGCGGTTTGCAATGCCTGGTTTGCTGACAACTGGCTACCGATTATTCGCCATAAACGCCTGTATAAGGTGCGCGCCAAACAGACTATTCTATGCACTGGAGCGTTAGAGCAGCAGGCGGTTTTTCATAACAATGACCTGCCCGGTGTAATGATGAGTAGTGCGGCCCAACGCCTCATGCATCTCTACGCAGTTCGTCCGGGCCATGCTGGGGTGATTGTAACTGGTAATAATGATGGCTATGCCAATGCCCTAGATCTATTCGATGCCGGTGTTGAGATTAGGGCGATTGTTGACCTGCGAGAACAGCCCTGTGAAAGCCCCATGATCGACGCAGCAGTCGCCCGTGGTATCAGGATAGAAGCTGGCCATGCAGTTTACTCGGCTCACAAGTCGGGTAATCATTTATCTGCGGTCGAAATTCGCAAAATTACAAGTCCAGGTGTCTGCGCTGATAGTGGCGAAGTGATCCCCTGTGATCTCCTGTGTATGGCCGTGGGTTACACCCCCACCTACCAGCTCGTATGTCAGGCCGGTGGCCAGCTAAGCTATGACGATGAAAGTGCCATGTTTACGCTCGGCAACTGTCCAGAGGCTATGCAGATAGCTGGTTCAGTCAATAGTCATTGGGATCTAGACGCCTGTCTAGCCGAAGCCTCACGCGCGGCCGTGATTGCCACTAATGCTCTAGGCCTTACCAATGCAGATGTGCCTCCCCAGATTGCCAGAGAGTCGCTTAGTCCCAATCATCCCTGGCCAATTTTCGCCCATAGCGCCGGCAAAGAATTTGTCGACTATGACGAAGATCTAACCATCGCTGACATTATCAATGCCACCCGCGATGGCTACGAACATATCCAGCTAGTTAAGCGTTACTCAACCTGTGGCATGGGACCTTCCCAAGGTCGTCACTCTGCTTTGGCCGCTGCGCGACTGGTAGCTGCAGCAACTAATCGCACAGTAGCCCAAACTGGTGTCACTACAGCGCGCCCGCCGTTCGCTCCTGAGCATCTCGGTCATAGTGCCGGACGCAGCTTTTACCCAGCCCGGCGCAGTAACATGCACTATCGTCACCTAGAGGCAGGTGCTCAGATGCTACAAGCCGGTGCCTGGTACCGACCAGCGTTTTACGGACGTCCCGATAATAGCCTCAAGTGTATTAACGATGAAGTTAACAATGTGCGTAACAATGTCGGTCTAGTCGATGTCTCAACCCTCGGAGGCATTGAAGTGCGCGGCCCGGACGCTGCTGAATTTCTCAATCGCTTCTACACCTTTGGCTTTGTCAAACAACCCGTGGGCAAGGCGCGCTATGCTCTACTCACCAATGAAGGTGGCGTAGTTATAGATGATGGCGTTGCCTGCAGATTTAGCCATGAGCATTACTATGTCACGGCCACTACTGGCGGGGTCGATCGCGTGTATCAGTCCATGCTCAAATGGAATGCGCAATGGCGGCTGGATATAGATATAGCCAATGTCACCTCGGCCTATTGCGGAGTAAATATTGCCGGCCCCAAGGCCCGAGAAGTGTTGGCCAAACTGTGCACAGATGTTGACCTATCCAACGAGTCATTCCCCTACATGGGCGTTCGTGAAGGCACTGTGGCCGGCATAGAAGCTCGTCTCATTCGAGTAGGCTTTGTCGGTGAACTGGGCTACGAAATCCATGTTCCTCAACATAGTGGCGAGGCGCTGTGGGACGCAATCATGGACGCGGGACAGCAACAGGGTATTAAGCCGTTTGGTATTGAAGCCCAGCGAGTTCTGCGTCTGGAAAAAGGTCATATTATTATCGGTCAGGATACAGATGCTATGTCTAACCCCATGGAAGTACAGATGGGTTGGGCAGTAAGCCGTCAAAAGCCCTTCTTTGTTGGCGGTAGGACTATTAGAGAGCTGGAGAAAAAACCCCAACTGCGCAGTTTGGTGGGCTTTATAGTCCACGATTCCCGTGCTCCTATCCCCAAGGAGAGCCATCTGGTGCTAGATGGAGCACAGATGACTGGACGCGTAACATCCTGTAATTATTCGCCAACCTTGCAAAAACCCATCGGCTTGGCCTATGTGGTTCCGGACAGCGCTCAGGCGGGGAGCAGTATCATTATTAAATCCACCGGCGGTGTCCCTGTAACTGCAGAGGTAGTGAATCTACCGTTTTACGATCCAGATACGTTGCGTCAGGAGTTATAACTATGACAAGCATAAGGCCATCTCAGGTAAAACGCCGAAGCCAACTAGCGCGTCGCCATATTGAACTAGGTGCCGAGTTTGAGCACTGCAGCAATCTCATAGTGGTAAAAGACTATGGTTCTCAAACAGAGGTGGATCAGGCAAAAAAATTAGGATTAGCAGATCTGTCTACCTTACCCCGTATCGGTTTTAAGGGGACTGGAGCACCAGATTGGGCTGCATACCATGGGGTTACTCTACCCCAGCAGCCAAATACCAGTGCAGTGCAAAAGGATGATAGTCTGGTCGCAAAGTTATCTCATCAGGAACTGTTGATACTCAGTGATCTGGGAGTTACGTCCACTCAGATAGAACGGCTCGAAGACAGTCCTATTGCTGCACAGACCTACGCTCTCCCAAGAGCCGATAGTCACTGCTGGCTTGCGGTTACCGGCAATCAAGCAGCAGAGATGTTTTCAAAAATTTGTGCGGTGGATTTACGCGCCCATAAATTCGCCAATGGCGAGGTTGCACAGACCTCTGTAGCCAGGGCTAACAGTATTGTTATTCGTCATGACCTAGGCAGCACCCCCTGCTTCTATGTCCTTACAGATGCCAGCGCGACTGAGTTTCTGTGGGACTGTCTATTAGATGCAATGGCTGAATACACAGGTGCACCAGTAGGCGTTTCAGCCTTGCGAACGCTCAGTTAAAACGCCTCGGATATCATTGGGTCCTGCCTGTGACAATATGTCACATTTTGTTGGGGCCAATCGCCTGATAGTCTGCGGGTTTTAACTACCCTAGAGGCTACAATGTCATTCTATCGCTCATTCTTTCTCGTCCTTATTACTCTGTTTTTTACTTCAACCGTATTGGCGGACGGTTCAATCCGCGCCGACAGTCATGGTCCTGTAGGTGTAATGGGCGAGCACATGCACAAAGAGGGTGAATGGATGTTTTCTTATCGCTATATGCAGATGGAAATGGACGGTAATCTTGAGGGTAGCAATAGCCTGAGTATCGATGAGGTTTTACAAGACTATTCTGTGGCTCCAGAAAAGATGTCTATGGCAATGCATATGCTCGGCGCCATGTATGCCCCGAGCAATGATTTAACCCTCATGGTTATGTTACCCGTGGTCAACAATGAGATGGATCACAGCATGGAAATGGCCGGCGGTATGGGAATGATGCCGATGCGCTCAACATTCACCACCGAAACTGATGGTCTCGGCGATATTAAGGTCGGTGGCCTATATCGGCTGCACGAAACATCAAACAGCACATTGATACTCAACCTGAGTCTTAGCCTGCCTACAGGTTCCATTGATGAGAAAGACATGACTGGTATGAGCATGGGCAGTGAAGTGGTGCTGCCCTATGCCATGCAAGTGGGCTCAGGGACCTATGACCTTAGACCGGGTCTAACCTACAACAGTCATCAGGCGACTTATTCTTGGGGTGCGCAAGCTATAGCGACATTGCGCCTAGATGAAAATGACAATCACTACAGCCTCGGTGATCGCCTTATGACGACGATTTGGTACGCTCGTCCCTTCGCAAAATCTTTCAGCTGGTCAGTGCGCGGGGCCTATGAATATTGGGATGATATTGATGGTGAAAGCAGCAAATTAAGTCCTATGATGAAAAATATGGTGCCCACAGCAGATCCTGATTTACGCGGCGGTCAGAGGGTTGATTTAGCAACTGGTATTAACTGGATTATTCCAGGCTCTCACTCGAATCGTTTGGCGGTCGAATTTATCAGATCAATTTATCAGGATTTAAACGGACCACAGCTAGAAACAGATTATTCCTTTGTACTGGGTTGGCAACTGAGCTTATAAAACCTTAAGACCCTATGACGCTGAGGTGTAACTTTTAGTTCTCTGATTACCCTATACTCGGCACCATGAAAAATAATGTAGAAATTGGTGCACTAAAAATATTCGTTGCTATTAGCGAAGCTGACACATTAACCCAAGCGGCCGAGCGCTTGGGTATTACACAGTCTGCTGTATCTCAGACACTCAAGCAGATTGAGCAGAAAACGGAAACTCAGCTTGTGGTTACGCGGTCTCGTCCGATTAAATTAACCCCAAGTGGCCAGGTTCTCAAAGGTTATGCTCAACAAATTATCAGTGATACCCATCGTATGCTCGCGGATGTGCGCCAGCTCTCAATGGGGGGACTGCTGCCGCTGAAGGTCGGCATGATCGATTCTTTTTGTGATGTCGCTGGTCTGGCACTTATGGAACAGGTACAAGCTTTTACCTCTAAGCTCACACTGCGCACAGGACTGGGGTCTTCCCTGTCTCAGGATTTACTTAATCGCGACCTAGATTTATTGATCACCAGCGATCCCATTGGCGAGGTTCCTGAATTGCAACGCTTTCCTATTTTACGCGATCCCTTTGTCATGATCGTGCCGGAAAAGTTCGCCCAAGATGGGACTGCTACCCCAGCCTGGCTGGCTGAAAATTTATCCTTTGTCCGCTATGCGGGAACTTCTCGACTAGGTATATTCACAGACCTTATTGCGCGACGCCTGAGTATTGATCTCAATGTTGCCTACGAGCTGGACAGCACCCAAACATTACTGCGCTTTGTGCAATCCGGTCGGGGCTGGGCCATAACCACCGGACTGTGTATGGTGCGCTACCCTGAATTACTCAAAGGAGTGCGCGTGCTACAATTGGCCAAAAGCACCAATGCGCGTCATCTCACCATGCTCTGCCGCCCCAACGAACTAGGCGATGTGCCAGATAGAGTCGCAGCCATGTGTCGTAGTATTTATCGTGACGAAATCGTCCCCCAACTAATTCAAATAGCGCCCTGGCTCGAACAACAGGCCTATGCTATCCATGAGATGCCGGCGATCTGATGAAAGCTTCTGTACAGCAAAGTTTTCGTCAACGCCTGCTGGACTTACGTAGCGAATTGCAGGATCTGGAGGCCCTGTCCACGGATGCCCGAAAACCTGCGGAATTAGATCAGTCCATGATCGGCAGACTAACTCGAGTAGATGCTATGCAGGCAACTCAGATGGCCCAAGCGGCCTCGCGTCGTCGCCAGCAACAGCTCGCCAGAATCCGAGGCGCTCTTGCTAGAATCGACTCTGACGACTATGGCTGCTGCACATTATGTGATGAAGATATCTCCATCGGTAGACTCGGTATTGATCCAGCTTACAGTCTCTGTGTTCACTGCGCCGAAAAGACCATCTAATTCAGGCAATGGATGACCGGCGCTATCGGCGGGCAAAAAGGTCTTGCCCCAACTGAGGCCGGCAATCCCACGCTCCAACATAGATTCTATCTGCGCCGGACTGTAACCTACGTCAGCCAACACCTCGCGGGTTGAATGGCCGTGGGCTTCAGTTGGGCTTACCGCACGGATCTGTGCGTTAGTTGGACGAATCGCATAGTGGTCAATCTGAGTCAGTTGATGACCGCTGGGGTGATCTGGATAGATTGAGAATGCGAAACTACCGCATTCAAGGCCCACCGTTCCATCAGCAACCCTACTGTACTGTTCCCGAAGTGTTTCAATCGATTGCGGCTGAGCAGCTGCAATGTCAGCATCCAGCAATCGCGTTATCCATGTCTCCGCCGAGGCCTGCTGAAAGGCAACAGTTAAAAACGTCTGGATATCAGCGGTTACAGCGATGCCCTGCAGACCCTGTATGTTTTCCAACGCATGCATATCACCCTCATTCGCATCTATAAAGATCCAGTCATCCGAGGTTGCGTAAAAATGTGACAACGCATGATTACCCATGGCCTGGCGTCCAGAGGGTTCGTTAAAGTCTTCTAGGCCCGCGTAGTCGAAACAGAATGGCAACTGCGCCAAATTAGTAACCGCCGACAATGAGGTGCGGCCACGACTTACCTGACCGGTTTTCGCTTTGTGATATAGCGCCACCGCCATAGCCAAACCACCCGCAAAACCACAGTTCACATCCAGGGTACCCAGATGCGCATGCTCTTCTGGCGTGTCTACGCCGCCGAAGCGACTCATAATACCGCTGTTAGCCTGAATAATATCATCGTACCCAATATAATTACTTTTATGGGCCGGCAGAGGGCCTCCTAAACAGTCGAGTCGACAGAAAAGCACACCAGGATTAATCGCCTGCAAACTATCATTGTCTAAACCTAGGGGCTTCATTTGTCGGTCTGGGGCGTTTATCACCACCAAATCTACCGAGCGTACCAAACGATTAAATGCCTCGCGGCCCTCTTCACTATTAATATCAATCAATGCATTGCGCTTGCCCATATCGGCCTGAAAGGCGAACAGAGTTCCAATGAGAGGGTCATATAAGGGCTTTACAGGTTCGATCTTGGTCACATCGGCACCGAAGCGAGCTAGAAAAGCGCTGGAATGTGGCCCTGCAATTACATTTGTTAGATCCAGTATCCGCAACCCCTGCAACCAGCCCGCAGATACATCTGCATCGGGTTTTTGGGTAATAACCTTGGGTTGCAGTGCCACCAACTCTGCCAATGCCTCGGCAAATGAGACAAATTTGCGCGGTTTAGGCGCCAACATTTTATGTGCTGACTCCTCCAACCAGACCACTGGCCCCGGCTGTTTCATCAAGCCATACTCCGGATCATCGACCTCAACAATTAGACCCGCATCATTACAATGTTGGCTATTTACCCATTCCCTCGTGGTTCTGTGGGGAGCACCGGGAATCTGGCCATCACCAAAAATAGCCCCCCATTCGGTGGAGGTTTTAGTCAACATCACTACTTTTATTTTAGCCGAGATAATATCGGCCCACTTTTTCGGCAGAGGATAGACCCCCAATGAGGTTTCACCCTCCCACTCGCTTACCGGTAGATGCAGATCTTGCACCTCGGGCATGCCCTCAGCCAGCAACTCATCATAGAGCCCCAAAACTTCAAGACAGCGGCGCGCATGGTTGCGATGCGAGGGACACACCACGTAAAACATACGTCCATCGGCACATTGGTAGGTGCGATAAAATGGATCCAGATATCCCTGTAACTGCTCATAACTCAGGTCAAAATCAACTCCCTTAGCGCGGCGATCCTCGATTTCTAGCTCGCGCATGGTCTTATAACGCTGAGGTAAATCAGCCACTTCATAGGAGTTGTATGACAGACCCTCCATCATCGCCGCAACCACCGGTACCTCAATATGATCACCATAACCGGAATTATTTCTGGCCATTAGTGCCAACACAACAGAGCTAGCTGCCAAGGTCACGGTATAGGAAGACGCTAAGGGTAAGGGTGAGAAGCAAGGATTTAAACCCATCAACACTCGATTAAAGCCCATATCAGTAAAGGCGCCAGCGGTGGCCGCAACCACAGCCTCGGTTGCCTTCCACTGACTGCGCAACGCATCATTACTAGCAAACCCAGGCACAGACAGAGTAATCAGCTCAGGGCGCTTGGCGCGCAACTGGGCAAAGTCGATTCCCAATCTCTGCATCACGCCGGGGCGAAACGACTCAAGGACAACATCAGCCTGATCAATTAACTGCAACGCCTGATCAAGGCCCTCAGCGCTTTTTAAGTCGATCGTCAAACAACCTTTGTTTCGGTTCAATATAGCGTTGGCCTGATGCTTCCACTGGGGGCCTGCAGGTGGATCGATATGGATCACCGTAGCGCCCAAATCAGCCAGTACCATGGCTACTGCTGGGCCTGCAATCTGCTGGCCAAAATCAATTACTCGGACCCCTGAAAGAGGTAAATAGTTGTTATCTCGCATAGCGTTGAATCCAATTTTTAACATCAATGTCTATTTGGCGCGATGATAGAAACCAACTAGCCATCGCGCCAGCAACAAAAAACCTCCCTGAGGCCATTATTTTTTTATGGGTAAGTGCTCTATAGGCCCCGCCATTACTGGATTTATGCAAAGGCTCAACTTTACTTATGAAGGCATAAATAAGCTGACACCTAAAGCCAATATTTTAATTGTTGCACGGGAGATTAATATGCATAACAATAAGAATCGTATCGTTATAAGATAAAATAAAAATTAAGAAATCTCGGGGAAAAATATCTATGTCCAATCAAACCAGTGGCGTTTTGGCCGGCGCCCATCCTGTAATGGCAATAGGATCTGCTTTTTTAGTTTTGGGATTTGTGATTTTTACCATCGTCGACCCTCAGTACGCCGATTCGGTCTACAGCAGCGCGAAAGATTATATTTCCAAGGAACTGGCCTGGTACTACATCGGGTTGATGAATATCTTTTTATTGCTGTCCCTGTATCTGGTTTTCAGCCGGTTTGGCAATATTAGACTTGGCACTGACAATGACCAGCCACAGTTTGGCCTCTTTGCTTGGTTCTCTATGCTGTTTGGTGCTGGGATAGGTATTGGAATTCTGTTCTACAGCATTGCCGAGCCGATGGCACATTTTCAGGCTAACCCTTTCCTCGATCCTGCGCTGTCTATGACTCCTGAAGCAGCCACCATTGCAATGCGTATAACGGTGATGCACTGGGGACTGCATGGTTGGGCACTCTACGCAGTACTGGGTTTATCACTTGCATATTTTGCCTACCGCAAAGGTCTACCCTTGGCGATTCGCTCCAGCCTCTACCCTATCTTTGGTGAACGAATTTATGGCCCCATTGGTTTTATGGCGGACCTACTAGCGGTCATAGGCACGGTATTTGGCATAGCCACATCGCTGGGGCTCGGTGCCCAACAGATGAATGCTGGCCTGAACTATCTGCTGGGCATGGATATTGCCATCAGCAATCAAATGATTCTTATCGCTGGCATTTCAATTATTGCTACCATTTCGGTACTTACAGGAGTCAATCGTGGTATTCGTATTCTAAGCGTATTCAATATGCGCCTAACATTGTTGATACTACTATTGTTCTTTATCTTTGGCCCAACAGGCTACCAGCTCAACTCTTTATTTAATAACGGTATTGATTATCTGCTAAACGCCCCGGCGATGGCCCTGTGGGTCAATCCGGACAGCGACAACCCCTGGCAGGGCTGGTGGACTATCTTTTACTGGGGCTGGTGGATTGCATGGTCGCCCTTTGTGGCTGTTTTTATTGCCCGCATTTCTCGTGGCCGAACATTGCGTGAGTTTGTTTTGGGTGTGTTGCTGGCACCGACTGCCCTAGCCCTTTTATGGATAACGATCTTTGGTAGCACTGGCATGTACATAGAGTTATTTGGCGCCGGCGGCGTGGTCGAGGCGGTCAATCAAGATACGACCACCGCCCTGTTTAAAACTATCGACCTTATGAATCTAGGACAGTGGCTCACCCCAATTATGGCGGGTATCTGCACCATTATGCTTGTCACTTACTTTGTCACCTCCGCCGACTCGGCAACCTTGGTGATCTGCACACTAATTTCCATGGGCGATGAGGAGCCGGCACCGCGCTTCCGCATATTTTGGGGTCTAGCTGTGGGTGCTGTTGCCGCAGTGCTACTCTTTGCCGGTGGCCTCAAAGCACTGCAGACCGCTTCAATTGTGGCTGCACTGCCATTTTCGATTGTTTTGATTATGGCGGCGTTTAGTTTGTTTAAGTCTTTATACGCCGAGTCTAATGGTTCAGAGCCTACAATAAGGTCACAAGAGTAATCATATGTCTACACAGATAATCCTGCCGCGCATACTCCAAGTTGGCGATGGCGCGAGTAAAGAAGTTGGTAATATCATTAGAAGCCTTGAATGCCGGCGACCGTTAATTATTACTGACCAAATGATGGTGCAACTAGGCTATGTTAGTGCTATCCAAGACAACCTTAGTGCTGCCGGCATCGACTCAGATATATTTCAAGACACAGTACCGGAGCCTACAGTTAGTTCGATCCAGGCTGGTGTCGATCAGGTGCGCAACGGCAACTATGACAGCATTATCGCCATTGGCGGCGGCAGTCCCATCGATAGTGCTAAAGCCATTGCTATTTTGGGTAAATATGGTGGCGTAATGCGCGACTACAAGTTCCCTCGGGTAGTGACCGAGCCTGGCTTACCTATTATTGCCATTCCCACCACCGCTGGCACAGGCTCTGAGTGCACCAGAGTGACCATTATTACCGATGAAACCAATGATGAGAAAATGCTCTGCGTGGGGATTGGTTTTATGCCCACTGCCGCACTAGTGGATTACAGTCTTACTCTAAGTCTGCCACCGCGCACTACCGCTGATACGGGCATAGATGCCCTAACCCACGCCATGGAGGCCTATGTTAGCAAAAAGGCTAGCCTCTACAGCGACAGCCAGGCCATTGCCGCAATGAAGTTGCTGGGGCCAAATCTGCGCAAGGTATTCCACAACGGTAGTGACCAGCAGGCCCGCGAAGAAATGATGCTCGGATCGACACTGGCTGGCATCGCCTTCTCTAATGCCTCAGTAGCCCTGGTACACGGTATGTCGCGCCCAATCGGCGCCTTCTATCATGTACCCCATGGTCTCTCCAATGCCATGCTACTGCCCATGGTCACGGAATACAGTATTCCAGCCGCGGCTGAACGCTATGCCGACTGCGCCCGCGCTATGGGTGTGGCCAATGAAAGCGACAGCATCGAGCAAGCAAATAACAAATTGATGGCTGAACTCTATGCCATAAATGAAGAACTGCAGGTGCCAACCCCGGAGCAATTTGGGATTGAACGGGAGCACTTTTTTAACAATCTGGAGGTGATGGCCGAGCAAGCGTTGGCATCTGGATCTCCGGGTAATAATCCACGGGTTCCCAGTGCTGAAGAGATCATTGAGATCTATAAAAGGCTCTGGTAAACCAACTTATATTCTGAGGATGTAACAATGACAGTAATAGGACATTTAATTAACGGCGAGATGATACCTGCCGATGAACGCACTCAAGATGTGTACAACCCAGCTACAGGTGAAGTCAGCAATCAGGTTGGGCTGGCGTCTCAGGCTACCGTTGAAAAGGCTATTGCGGCTGCTCAGGCGGCTTACCCACAATGGCGGGATACTCCGCCTATTAAGCGCGCGCGGGTGATGTTCAAGTTCAAAGAGTTACTGGAACAGCACGCTGAGGAAATCTGCGCTCTAATCGGTGCAGAGCACGGCAAGATAAGCCATGATGCTGCCGGTGAATTGCAGCGCGGTATCGAGAATGTTGAATACGCCTGCTGTGCACCAGAGCTTTTAAAAGGCGAGCACAGCAAGAATGTCGCCGCTAACATTGATAGCTGGAGTGAATTCCAGCCACTGGGTGTGGTTGCCGGTATTACCCCATTTAATTTTCCTGCCATGGTGCCACTGTGGATGTATCCTATGGCAATTGTGTGCGGCAACTGCTTTATTTTAAAAC
This sequence comes from SAR92 clade bacterium H921, assembly GCA_025153755.1. Lineage (GTDB taxonomy): Bacteria > Pseudomonadota > Gammaproteobacteria > Pseudomonadales > Porticoccaceae > HTCC2207. Next base: position 465,608 of record JAOALD010000002.1, on the reverse strand, counting down.
CCTCAGAACGAGATCCCAGCTCTACCCTATTTATTGCCGCGCTGTTAAAAGAAGCTGGCCTACCCGATGGCGTTATGAACGTGGTCAATGGTGATAAAGAAGCTGTTGACGCTCTTCTCAACCATGATGATGTGAAGGCTGTCAGCTTTGTCGGCTCTACCCCTATTGCGGAATATATCTATAGCACTGCCAATGCCAACGGTAAACGGTGCCAGGCACTAGGAGGAGCTAAAAACCATGCGATCATTATGCCAGACGCCGATATGGATAATGCGGTGGCCCAATTACTGGGCGCAGCATTTGGCTCGTCCGGTGAGCGTTGCATGGCCCTATCAGTCGCCGTTGCCGTGGGCGATGACGCTGCCGATGCGCTGATCAGTAAAATGCAAACTGCCATGCAAGACCTTAAGGTGGGCCCCTGCACCAATGCCAGCAATGACTTTGGCCCAGTGATTACCAAACAGCATCAGCAAAAGGTGGTGGGCTTTATTGATAGTGCCGAGCAACAAGGTGCCAATGTGGTCGTGGATGGTCGCAATCCGCAGATTGAAGGCTATGAAAATGGTTTCTTTGTCGGCGGCACCCTTATCGATAACGTTACGGTCGACATGGACAGTTACGCCGCTGAAATTTTTGGCCCTGTGCTTCAAGTGGTGCGTGTCGCCACCATGCAGCAAGCTATGGATATTATTAATAACCATGAATACGGCAATGGTACCTGCATCTTCACCCGTGATGGTGAAGCCGCGCGCTATTTCTCAGATCAGATACTGGTAGGAATGGTGGGAATCAATGTACCCCTACCTGTGCCTGTTGCCTACCATAGCTTTGGTGGGTGGAAGCGCTCCCTATTTGGCGATCTTCACGCCTATGGCCCAGATGCGGTGCGCTTTTATACCAAGCGAAAAACTATAACTCAGCGCTGGCCTTCGGCCGGTGTGCGAGAAGGTGCAATGTTCTCAATGCCAACGATGAAATAGTCACAGGAACTAGAAATGCGTCAAGCGATGATAACAGCATCCCGCGAGAAAGGTTCCTCTATCACTAGGGTGATGGAGATTATAGAAGCTGTGGCCAAGGCCGACCGACCAATGTCGCCAGCCGACTTATCCTTTGAGCTTGATATACCCAAACCCAGTATACATCGTCTACTCAATCAGCTCGAAGGGAATGGGTACATACAAACCTCGCTGCGCGGTTTGATTATGCCAGGCAATCGACTCCACAGCATGGCGCTGGGCATTCTTTACAGTAGTAAATTTAAGGCCGTGCGGCAGGCTATTCTCACCAAACTCACTGATGAGATTGGGGAAACCTGTGGCATTGCCATTCCCAATGGCACTGAAATGATCTACTACGATAGAGTACAGACCGATTGGCCATTACAGTTACATCTGCAAGTCGGCAGTCATACACCAACCTGGTGCACTGCAAGCGGCAAACTCTATTTAAGCTCTCTGACAAAGGATCGGCGCCTTACCATTATCAATAAACTGCCCCTGAGCCAGTACACCAGAAATACTATTACCGACCCCCAGATACTGGAGAGCGAACTGGTAGCAATAAAAAGTAGTAAAGTGGGCACAGATAATGAAGAATTTGCCGAGGGTATGGTAGCTTGTGCGGTACCCGTGCTAGACGATCGCGGTAAACTGCTGGCCTGCCTTTTTACTCATGCTCCGGTGATTCGGAAAACTTTACCTGAGCTACTTAATTATCTGCCTATGTTAAGCAGTGCAGCCGAGCAACTGGGGCGTCTTGTGGACTTCCCCGATAACAGCACCACAAGTTGAGAGCTCAACCATGAAAAAAAGACTACCGCCTTTAAACTGGCTGCGCTCATTTGAGGCCTCAGCTCGCCACCTGAACTTTACTCAGGCAGCCGCTGAACTGCATATGACTCAGGCGGCCATTAGTCAGCAAATCAAAGGGCTTGAAGCTCAGCTTGGCTGCGCCCTATTTACTCGCTTACCTAGAGGGCTGCACCTAACAGATGCCGGTCGCGCCTATATCCCCGGTGTACGTGAGTCCATTGAAAAACTTGCCCTAGTCACAGATGAGGTATTTGGTAAGGAGCGTAGTAGGACGCTTACAGTAAGAGTAAATCTAGTTTTCTTTAATCATTGGTTAGCACCGCGATTGGCCAGCTTTCGGGCACAGCACCCAGATATTGGCCTGCGCTTTACCAGTAATATTTGGGTTGCAGATCCGGACAAGGAAGCCGATGTAGAGATCAGATATGGTAAAGGACTGTGGCCCGGCTTCACCAGTAATCGCCTCTCTTGGGACGATCTTATTCCGGTATGCAGTCCGACTCTGCTGGATAATAAAGAGCCGCCGTCAAACCCCGCTGAACTCTCAAACCATACGTTATTGCATGTTATTGGCTACGAAGAAGGGTGGGGCTTCTGGCTCAATCAACTCGGCCATCAAGAGGTGGACTCCTCTCAAGGTGTACACTTTGACTCACTGATGACAGCTATGGAGATGGCTGCACTAGGTCATGGAGTCGCTCTTAGTCGCACCTCACTGGCCGCCGCGATGCTTGCTAGTGGGCGTTTGATTGCGCCTTTTAAAGACACTGTAGCCACAGCAGAATCTTTCTTTTTAGCCACTCCGGTCAATCAGCATATTCATCCCCACGTGGAGGCATTTCGCTACTGGTTAATCCATCAGGCCGCAATGGAAATGCCAGAGTAGACGGCTAGAAGTTACCCCTTCTAGTCTCCGGCGCCCGCCCTAGAGGACTCCGTTGATTCAACGAGGATTCTGGCCACCAAGTCATCAAGCATCTGCCATAGCTCTTCGTCGATTTCTATACCACGCTCTAAAGATTCCAGATAACAGGCGGCCATTTCAGCTTCGGTAAAGGTTGTAAGTAGTGGCCCCATCACCAGCTGTGCAGAAAATTGCTCGCCAATAATCTTTAACTCTTTTCCCGCAAAAATTGTTAGTGTCTGAGGTTCCAGTAACTCAGTCATGGCAAAGGTACTGTATTCAGGCAATTTGGCACCGGCCGCCACAGACACCTTGACGCAATAATCTTCCTGTCGCCAAAAGGCAACAAATGCAATATTACGCTGGGCGGCCTTGACGAGCCGCTGCAAAATAAATGTTCGGTTATAACAATTATTGAGCTGTAACCTTGCGGCAGAGCCCTGCATTACCTGGGCAATAAGCAGATCAACCGCCTCACTACCGCATAGTAAAATAGAGCTGTCTTCACCGTCGAGCACGGCATTTTGCTCATCTTCTTGGACCAGCACCGCATGATTAGGTGCGGTGGTATTGAGATACGCTAGCGCCTTCTGCAATCGATCAAAACCGTCAAAACCATGCGTCTCCAGCCAGACTACCATATCGGCGGCATCATAGTAGTCGCCGGGCTGGAAGCCCAAACCTTCAAATGCCTTCTTTAAAGAAGCCATAAGTTCATTTTTAGACACTTTCATAATGACTAGCTATAAGCCAACACTGGTTTAATAGGAAACTGCCAGTCATCGACAAAGGGCTTGCCAAAGTCACTGATCAGCGGAGCGCCTTGGAACATAGTATTACGCACCCAGAGTCTTGAGCGAGGGTCAAACTTACTCACCCCAAAAAAGGATAGCTTGCAACGCAGTAAATGAATCGGTAATACATCACTGTGCACTAAGTTTTCACGAATCTCACCGTATCTACTTTGAGCCATAGTTTGTATACGGCTGACGATACCGCTGTAGGTAGGATATTGGACTATAAAATGGGCGACATTCTGTTGAGGATGTTCCTGACTGTAAGCGCAGAGCAGGTCATAACATTCCCTCACCCTACGACCAATCGCAAGAGGCATCTCTTTTTCCATGCCCATGTCTATATTGGTCTGGCCGAGACGTGGCTCCATCTTCTCTTGGGAGCGATACCAAAACGCACCCATAGATTCGAACTGGCTAAAATCTATGGCAAGAGCCCAATCATATTTCTCTTCAATAATCTGCTGTAACTGCGACACGGACATTTCTGGCATTACTTGCATGGACTCCTCAACGTCCATCAGCTCCTCCAATCCGTCAACTAGCTCAGGGTATAGTTCAATCAGTAATGTGTTGATCACTTCTTGAGTTTCTACACGGCAATTCTGCTCGGCGTACTTAATAAGATCCGCCCAAACATAATGATTACAAGCCAAAATGGGGCTTTGATCTCGCAACCACTGATGTAGATGCTTTAACTCATCTCCCACCAACACATTGGACTTATTCTGCCGTTCATCAGCAGTGATAATTTCACCTAGATGCTGGATAACCCGTTTGATGGCCGTTTCTAAACGAGCCAATGTTGCGCCATCCACACCGACCTCACTAGCCGCAACGACTCTGGCCAATGCAGTTTCACGCATCTCAATCCACTGATTAATCAGCAGAGGATGATTAATTAAAAATGGCGCCATCCCCAGGCCAGTCGAGTTGCCTATGCCCATATAACGCCTAATCTCTGTATTTAGCTTAGCCGCAGTCTCAGGCGCCCGCTGGGCCGCCAAATAGTCCGCCTGTTCCATACTAAAGTGACGTAGCATGAAGCAGGTAAACATCTCTGCCGCAAAGGGTCGGGCAAAATCACGGTGCTTGGTGCGCACTTTCTCCCAGTCGGCCATACCAAGTTTGCCACTGCCATAGGCCGCAGTAGTGCGATACAGATAACCCACTTCAGCTAAAGTATCGACACAGGGTTGTCGGCCTGCGGCGAGCTCATCAACCACATAGTCGAAGGTCCGTGCACTACGATTAGCGCGGGATAACACCAGGACGCGGGAATCAACCCGCCCCGCTTCCTGTTTAGGGACATTATTGCGTAAAAACTCTAATTGCTCAGCGTCAACCGTACCCTCACACAGGGCCATAGTTAGGTCCCATTGATTGGCAATAACTCGATCATTGCGACTCTCGGGATCTAGGTGGTGAGAGAAAAGGACATAGCTAAACGTGCCATATTTAGCGTCAACCTTATAGACCACCGTGCCGTATCCCTGTTCATCGAGATCAAACATCGGGCTGGTGATCTGCCAGTTCTCTGAAACCATGCGACGAACCAGCGTGCGCATAAAGCTCAGACGAGACTGATGGAAGCTACCGAGGCGCTCGAGTTGCATAACCTGCTTGGCGGGCCGCATTGGCAATAGCTGAAGATCGCTATAGTTTTGCTGACCATTGTCGCGTTGGTTTAAATCCAAAGTAATATCCACCTAAGGCTATTGAAGCGCCTGTTCCGAGGCCATAATTTTCGCTATTTTAGGAGCATTCCAAAGTGTTGGCATTAATATAAGCGACACTGGGACGGCAGTAACGACAATAAACGACTGTAAAGCGGTTACGCCCCCTGAGCCGATTGAGATCAATATGGCGGCCAATACGCCCATCATAATTCCCCAGAATACTCTCAGCACCGTCGGCGGGTTATCTGTGCCTGTCATAACCATAGAAACCGTATAGGTCATAGAGTCACCGGTGGTGGCAACAAAGATGGTGGTTAGGATCAAAAACAATACCGAGACCAAAAAGCCCCACGGCAATTGCTGGGTGATTGCCAATAGCGCCGCCGGCATTCCGGATTCTGCATAGGGCACAGAAATCGTACCAGGGCTGGCCAACTCTGCGGCGATACCAGAACCACCCACAATGGTGAACCAAAAGTAGGTTACCAAGGGAGCTATCAAAGACAGGGTTATAATTAATTGACGAATTGTTCGACCTCGGGAGATGCGCGCAATAAACATAGCCATCAATGGGCCATAACCAATAAACCAGCCCCAGAAAAAAACTGTCCAGCCATTGACCCAACCTGTATCGGCGCGGTAGCTGGCCATGGGAATAAATTCAGAAATCAAAACTCCCACCGACTGTATAAAGCTATCAAAAATAAAAGCGGTCGGCCCTGAAAGCAAAATAAAGGTCATCAGCAATATGGCTAAACCAATATTAAATGAGCTGAGAATTTGAATGCCGCGGGTGACACCAGATACGGCAGAAACAGTATAAATTAGGATAAGGCACAAAATAATCGTCAGCTGAGTGGTATAACTGTCACTGATACCAAATAGCTCCGACAAACCAAAGCTAACCTGTAACCCCAAAAACCCAATTGGCCCTACAGTTCCGGAAACTACAGCGACCACGCAGGCAGCATCAATAAGCGCCCCCAGCCAGCCATGCAGGACTACCTCGCCAAACACCGGGTACAACAGAATACGGGGTTTTAAAGGTAAGCCGATATCATAGTGCAAGTACATAAAAACAATAGCGGTCAAACTACCCAAAACTGACCAAGCCAAAAAGCCCCAATGCATATAACTCTGTGCCAGTGCAGGATAGACAGCTGCCGGACTGGCCGACTCAACCCCAAATAGTGGCGGCGAGGATATAAAATGCGCCATGGGCTCTGCCGCCGCCCAAAAAACGCCGCCACCCGCCAGTAGCGTACACATAATAATTGCCACCCATTTAAAGGTGCTGATATCCGGCGCACTGAGATTACCCAGACGTGCACGACCAGAGTCGGAGATGGCAACCCCCAAAGCAATTATAAAAGTTAGTAGCATTAATACCTGCCAATAAGCACCGAATAATTTGGTCGCAGCACCGAAGGCGCTGTTAACGACGGCAGAGAGAAGGCTCAGATCAACTAGCGCGGTGGCCACAAACAACAGCAGAAAACCGCCGCTCAAAATAAATACTGGCCAATCTACTACTGTGCTGGCGTTGCCTGCTGTCTGCTTGCTCATAACTGATCCTTACCTATAAATGATTTTTCAAAAAATGACTGCCAGTTCTGACCCATTATTGCTGCTACATCTGTATCACTAAAGCCTACATCCTCCAGACCCTGGGCCAGGGTATGCATATCCTTTGACCCAGCAAACCAATTGGGCTGACGGGGCCATGAGGGGCTCGCCGCCGTGCCTTCACCATGATCAACACCCATGGTCCATCGACCACTACGCATCCACTCTAGCACTGAATAATCCCAATTTTCACAGAGATCCGAGCCTATGCCAAGACGCTCGACACCAATCATTTCCGCAGTCTGCATAATCATCTGGCAAAATTCTTGCAGCGTACAGTCAGAGCCATTTTTTAAATGGAACGGGTACATACTAAAGCCCAGCATACCCTCTGACTCGCCAATTGCTCGCAGGACAGTATCAGACTTGTTGCGCAGTGCAGCATGGAAAAACGTGGGGTTGGCATGGGTAATAGCGATGGGTCGCTCAGATAGTTCAATGGCTTCAAGAGTCGACCTTTCTGCGCTATGGGACATATCAATAATCATGCCCACGCGGTTCATCTCTTTGATGACCTGCTTGCCAAAACGAGTAATACCGCCATCTTGCTCTTCATAACAACCGGTCGCCAGCAGACTCTGGTTATTGTAACTAAGCTGCATAATACGCACACCCAGCTGATGAAGAATCTGTACCATTTTGACATCATCTTCAATCGGCGAGCAGTTTTGAAAGCCAAAGATAATGCCCACCTTTCCCAGCTGCTTGGCCTCTAAAATATCGGCCGCACTGTGCACGGGCATAATAAGATCGCCGTGATCGAGAAAGTGGCGATTCCAATGACCAATATTTTCCAATGTCTCGCGGCTATTTTCCCAATAGGCAATGGTGACATGAATAGCATGTAACCCGGCGCGCTGAGCCTGTTCAAATAGCCCGCGATTCCAATTGACGTACTGCAGACCATCAATAAGAAGCATATCTGTGTTCATCATTGGCCCCTAGGTTAGTATGGCTTGCTGTAGTTAGTTTTTATAATGGTGTAGAACTCGCGAGCGTATTGCCCCTGCTCTCGGGCACCATAGCTTGAGTTCTTACGACCGCCAAAGGGCACATGGTAGTCAGTACCTGCGGTAGGCAGATTAACCATCACGCAGCCCGATTTGGAGTGGCGCTTAAAATGGCCAGCATACTGTAGCGAGTTGGTAATAATACCTGAGGTAAGACCAAAGTCTGAGTCATTAGACACCTCGAGGGCCTCCTCATAACTATCAACTTTAATCACACAGGCGATCGGGCCAAAGACTTCTTCGCGGTTAATGCGCATCTGGTTATTGGTATTAATAAATAGCGCGGGCGACATAAAGAAACCCTCGGTATCCAACTGTAAACGCTCACCACCCACCACTAACTGGGCACCTTCATCCACAGCAATTTGGATATACTCAAGGTTCTGTTCAAGCTGACGAGCATCGACCACTGGGCCGATCTGCGAGCCCTCGCCCAGAGCGTGGCCCACCACCAGTTTACTGACAGCCGCGGTCATTTTTTCAACAAACTCATCGTGGATACCGGCCTGCACAATAATTCTTGAAGAGGCGGTACATTTTTGTCCGGTACCAAAATAACCACCGGCAACAGCGCAGGTAACGGCCACGTCAATATCTGCATCGTCCAACACGACCAGAGCGTTTTTACTTCCCATCTCTAACTGGACACGAGCCATATTATCGATAGCATTGCGGGCGATGTGACGTCCTACTCCCACAGAGCCGGTAAAGGTTACCGCCTGAATATCTGGGGATGTACAGAGGGTTTCGCCAACATCGCGGCCAGAACCCATTACTAGGTTAAAGACTCCAGCCGGCAGACCACTGCGGCTGATGATATCAGCCAGTATCCAAGCGCTTGCCGGAACCAGCTCGGCGGGTTTAAGTACTACAGCATTACCATAGGCGAGAGCCGGAGCAACCTTCCATGCAGCTACCGCCATAGGGAAATTCCATGGTGTGACAATACCAATAACCCCCAACGCTTCACGATGGACTTCTACATCAACACCGGGCCGCACAGACTGAGTATTTTCACCCATCAGACGCAGCGCTTCGGCGCCGTAGTATTGAAAGAACTGGCCAGAGCGGTAGACTTCGCCAACACCTTCAGCGCGAGTTTTACCCTCTTCTCGAGCAAGAATTTCGCCAATTTCACCACTGCGAGCAATAAGCTCAGCACCAATAAAATCCAGCACCTGCTTGCGCTGCTCTAGGCCGCTTTGTGACCAGTCATCAAAGGCGACATTAGCAGCCTCAATAGCTGCAAGGCAGTCCTCCGAAGAGCCCTTAGCGTAGTGCCCTACTACATCACTAGTATCTGATGGGTTAATATTTTCTATGGCAGTTGAACTGCCCACCCACTGGCCATTGATATAGTTTTGGAACGTTGTTTGACCCATTGTCACTCCCCTTTAAAAATTACTGGTTGATACCACTTTTAGCGGCCTGTTATTACCTAAACGCGCCCTGTAGTCTTCTATTTTTCAATCTAACCAGCTATAAATCTAATCAATAATTTATATACATTTATAAGCGTAATTAATTTATTTCCGTTTGGATATAAATTTATAAAAAAATAAAAAAAAAGGTTTTTTTATCAGATACTTAAATGTAACCCTCAGGCACCTAAGAACCTTTATTGTGGTCGCCCAACAAGGTAGCTTTAATCGTGCAGCAGAAATTCTCTCGCGTACCCAACCGGCCATTACTCTCGCCGTAAAACAATTGGAGGAGTTTATTGGCTTGAAACTTATCGAGCGCACCACACGCAGTGTAAGTACTACGGTCGAGGGTGAAAATTTCCTGCCTATTGCCGAGCGCCTAGTGCGCGACTTCGACAGCGCAATCTATGATCTTAGGGCAACCTCAGAGCGCCGCATTGGTCATGTAAGTATGGCCGTTGTACCCTCAGTCGCAACCAATCTGTTACCGGCTATCATCAAAACCTTTTCCACAGAATTTCCAGGTATTAATCTTCACCTCGATGACGATAGTTCTCGCGGTGTGCAACACAGAGTCGAGCGCAATGAGGTGGACTTTGGTATCGGCAGTATCTGGAAGCCCAACAAGGTACTGGATTTCACCCCATTATTTGCCGACAAACTACAACTAATCTGCCATCGTGATCATGAGTTGGCAAAAACCGCCAACCCCGTGCACTGGGAACAGCTGGATAATGTTACCTTTCTCGACACCAGCGTAACCAGAGCATTGAGAACCCGCCGAGAAGCCGGACAGTCAAAGTTTGATTTTCCCAACATTACCACACTGGTGGCTATGCTGAGATCAAACCTTGGGGTATCCATACTACCCTCCCTAGCAGTTCCTGCATCCAGCGATGAGCTGATATCACGACCTCTGGCACCAACGGAAAGCCGCAATATCTATCTTATTACGCGCAAGGGCTTAACCCTCTCACCCGCTGCTGAGGCAATGATAGAAACCATAGTTCGAGAAACACCTCAGCAGGTAAAAAAGTTCGGTCTAACCCTTCTTTAAGAAACAGTTAAGTGCCTACCTCGCGGTTTTAATAAACTCAAGACAGCTAGCATGAACGTTTTCAGCAATACTTATGCCATCACTTGCGGACTTGGCTCTGTTGGCATAGCGCCGGTTACCGGGCATATGAGCACCTTCCATACCGGCTAAACACTCTAAAAACGCCTCAGAATGACTTAACCAGTTCTCCGCATCACCAAATCGATTGGGGTCTATGGCCAGCATAAACTCACCACCATTAGGCGGACCACCATCGTTGTTATCATTTTTCTGCGCCTCGTAGCTAAAGTCCATGCCAGTAAGACCTGCTACCAGCAATTCAATCATCATGGCAATGGTCGAGCCCTTGTGGCCACCAAAAGGAAGCAGCGCGCCACCATCGATAATCTTTTGTGCATCTGTGGTGGAATTGCCCTCGGCATCAACGCCAGTCCCCAGAGGTACGGCATGACCGTCACGTGCGGCAATCATAACCTCACCACGGGCCATAGAGGCCGAGGCCTGATCAAAGACCAGAGGTGGTTTATCTCCACGGGGCCAGCCAAAGCACATCGGATTGGTTCCAAATAATGGGGTTCTAGCACCAGCGGGCACCACGGCGGGCTTATAGGTAGTAAAAGCCATTGCCGCCAAACCCGCCTCGGCAATAGGTTCTACCTCAACCCAGAGCGCCGCAAAGTGATGTACATTAACTAGCGCCATAGCGGCAATACCATTTTCACGGGCGGCTTCTATCAAGGCTTCACGACCCTTTTCAAGTGCCAGTGGTGCATAGCCGTGATCACCATCTACTTTGACCACTGCAGGCGAGATGCGGGTGACTTTAGGCACAGCATTGCCATTGACCTTACCACTGCGCAGTGAAGCAATGTAGCCGGGCATTCTAAATAAACCATGAGAGGCACTGCCATCACGCTCCGCAGAGGCAATAGTGCGGCCCAGTGCAGCAGCATTTTCTTGGTTACAGCCATTGGCTACTAAACAGTCAGCCACCAGTTGCTGAATTTCAGCCTCAGTCATTTTTAAATCAGACACATTTTTTCCCTGCCATTCTAGTAATGTTTTTTATTATTAATTCGGGTATCGGTCAAGTACCGATCCCAGCGCCTCTTTAAGCGGACTTAAATGAGACTCAAAGTTCCGCCACTGATCAATGCCCCCTCGATATATTGGTTGGCGTACCTGTTCTGAGGACGGAGTTCGGACGGCTCGCTCGGTTTTATAAAAGCTTAAACAGGCCTCCTCAAAGGGTAAGCCGCAGTAGTCAAGTATACGGCGCACCTGAGCTTCAAAATCATTGACCACGTCTTCATACTGAACATGCAATATCTGGCCGGGAAATGCTCCTTGCCAGAAGTCCATCAGGGACTGGTAATCACGAAAATAATGGCCAATGTCAGCAAGGTCGTAGCTAAAAGCCTGTCCCTCCGCAAATAACTGCTTAAAACCACTGAAACAACATCCCATGGGGTGACGCCTTGCATCAATAATCTTGGCATTGGGAAGCATTAGCTTAATCAGTCCAATATGCCTGAAATTATTGGGCATCTTATCGATAAAGAATGGGGCCCCCTGACGATGCACCTGAGTATCATTGATAAAGGCTTGGCCAAACTCAGCGTATTTTTCAGCGTCGAGGGTCTCTAAGATTCCCGGGTAGAGATTATCCCCGGTCATATTGCCCCCTCTGCGTAGATCGTTGACCAGAGCCAATACATTGGGCAATTCAAGGGTGCCGTCTACCTGACTGTGAGACGAGAGTATTTGTTCGAGCAAAGTCGATCCGGCCCGGGGTAATCCGACGATAAAAATAGGGTCAGCCGCACCGTGGCCACAGCCAATTAAACTTTTAATAAACTTGTCGCTGAAAAGATTTTTTTGCTGCTCAAATTCATCAGTCATCTCTTCCGCAACATAGCGACTCTGAGCTTTTTTAGACTTATTACCCGCCTCATAATGGAAAAAGGCTCTATCGAAATCTTCGGCATCTTCAAATGCTTTACCGAGTGAAAAGTTGATGTAAACCCTATCCATAAACTTGAGGTCGTCGCCATTTATCTGAGTGAGCATTTTGCTTACATCATTGTCATCCAGTTTAACAGTTTTAAGATTGGCCAGTGAATGCCAGGCTTCTCCATAGGCACTACTACTTTCGGTGGCGCGCCTATACGAGGCAATTGCATCGTCGGTATTACCACAAGTTTTGAGGGCATGTCCCTTTGAGGTTAGAGTGACTGGGTCTTGAGGCACTTTGGTCAGCACATTATCAAATAGCTCCAAGGCTTTCTCATAAAGCCCCATTTGCATGCAAAGGACCGCGTACAAAGACTCAAAATGAAGGTTATCAGGATTTGAATTATAAAGTGTTAAGACTTCTTTATGGGCTGCCTCAATTTTTTGCCGCTTACGCAAAGACTCGATATATTCAACGCGCAACAGGTCGTTGTCGGGTTCTAATTTTAACGCACTCTCCAATAAAAATTCAGCATCGTGAAGTATATTCAGTTTCATCCCTATCTCGGCCAGAAGCCGCATTGCCTCGACATGGTGGGGGGTTTGTTTTAGAAAGCCCCGACACAGCGTCTCCGCATTCGCTAACTTACCCTGAGCAATCAAGTCCATTACCGCAATTAGCGGCGGAGGCATTTTAACAAGGCGTTCCAAATGAGGCTTAAGGCGAAGAGCCTCAGCCTCTCGATTCTGTTTAAGTAAAATCTCAATCTGCCCTCTCCAGCTTCCAGAGAGAGACGGATTGGCATGGGTAGCGCGAGTATAGAGATGCAATGCCTGTTTTAGATTACCTCGACTCTTATGAACATGACCCTCCTCCTGAAGCGCCCTGCCAAAGTTGGGCGCAATTTTACGCAGTGTCTTAAGGGTTTCTAGCGCCTCGTCTGGTCGCCCTAGATACCTAAGGCAGACTGCGCTGTAGTAATGCGCATCGATATTGTTCCCATCGTCTTGCAATGCAGATGCGAGGCTTTGGAGCGCCTTATCAAACTCTTTGCTTCGCATTAACTGCTCAATGTCATTCTTGTATTGCTGATTCAAAACATTTTCCCTTGGCAAAAAAATATGCCCCTATGAAAGGGGCATATTAGTTTTAACATTTACGACTATCAATCAGAAGTTATAGGTCAAACGCAAGCCCGTTGTTCTAGGCCTTGCATAAGAGACTCTCTCTCTATCGTTGACATAGTTTCTAGATAGTTCCGCGCGCTCATCGGTCAGGTTGTCGATGAATAACTCAACACCCCACATGTCACTCGTGACGCCTGCGGATAGACCAACCATGGTCCAGCCTTGGATTTCATCGCGGTTCATGCGAATGATGTCACTGTAAGACTTATCTGAATGTGCTACGTGCGGCATTACATGAGCAGTCATACCAGATGCCAAAGTCCACTCGTAACGAGCCTGCAAGTTAGCTTGGAACTCTGGAGCAAAGGCCAGAGAATCACCTTTCCGCACGTCATCAGTAGGTGTCAGAACCTTTGTGATTTCGGTATCCAAGAACGAGAATCCACCACTAATCTGTAGACCAGGTGTAGCGTCAGGCGCCCAGATAAAGTCCCCTTCCAAACCGGTAACTTCTGCATTCGCAGCATTATCTGAGAAGAACAGGTTAGCAATCGATGGATCGAAGATCGTAGTTTGCAAGTTATCGATCTCAACAAAGAACAGGCTACCATTGAATCTCAACTGACCCTCAAGAAGATCGGTCTTCCAGCCGAGTTCAAGATTAGTAACCTCGTCCGTCATAAGTTCAAATGGTACTGTGTAGCCGGCTGCATTCGATGCTCCACCCGGACGGTTCAACAACCCAGGACGGAATCCTTCAGAGAAGGTACCGTAAAACAGAGTATCCTCACTGGGAGTCCAATTTAAAGTGGCTTTGAAAATTGTGCCGCTTGTCTCTGCCTTGTCAGGCGCCTTGAGTGCGTTGAGCACACCTTGAATTTCAACATCACTGATTGCGTTAGGCGCATTGGCAACCGCGCCTCGACCAACACTGTAACTGTCAACTGCGTTTAATGCCGCTTTAACTTCATCAAATGTAACGCCTTCTTGGAACGTTATATGGGTGGCTTTAAGAGTGTCATAAATAAATGTGAACTCGCCATCGCCATCGTAGAGATCCGAGATGTTAGTACCAAACGCGTTGACATCAGTCTCTCTGTAGAAGTTACCAAATGCAGCGTTGGCATCACCCTTCATATCGACTTGCACGTCATAGTATCGGGCGCCCAACGTAAGGGCGAACTCATCATTTAGATCAAATGTTACCTCACCGAACACGCCTAACTGCTCATCGGTACGTTTGATATCATTTCTAAATACCGTATCAACTGGAAATGCTCCTGTCTGCGAAGCATAGTCGTTATCAAACGCAAAGTTTTCTACTGGACCCCAACCATCATAGTCATGTCCATAGAAATTAGCTTTTTGCACACTTGGATAGCTGAAGTCAACGCGCTCTTTGAGCTCCAAATCACTGTAGAAGACACCACCAGTGGCACGAATTGCCTTGTCCTGATCAGTGGTAAATCTTAACTCGTGGGTACTTACCTCAGTCTCACTGTAGCTGGTTACGTAAGTAGCTGGTGAGTAGCAGTTACCTTGAGGATCATAGGTGAGACCAGGGTTGTAGTAGTTATATTCAGGATAGGTTACGGTCGTATCGCAGATGTAGTAAGGCAGATATTGGCCTACAAACAAATAATCTGTGTAGTCCACTACCTGATCAGTTTCCCGCTTGGTGTAGGCGCCAGCATAAACCACATCCAACTCACCAATGCGGCCCTCAAGTTTCCAATTAACATTATCAAAAGAATCGTCCAATTTTTCTGGAGTAAATCTTTGTACAGATAGACTATCGGGTCCCAGATTGGGGTCAGCCTGAAAAACGCCCTCTGTTTCCAATTCCTGATGACCATAACCGAGAAGTAAAGACCAATCTTCGTTCAGGTCAATAAGTGCGCCCAATCGAACACCTTCGTAGGTGGTGTCATTGAAGTCATCTTCTACTAAGGCGCTGTTGTCTGCCTCTTCAAAATTGACTAAGGCATAACTGGCAGGGTCGGCCGCATCCATAGGAATACGGTTTTCCTGATATGAAAGGCCCTGAATTGAGTCGATATAGCCTTGTGTCCCGAAACCACCGCGAAGATCAGAAACTGCTACTCCGTTGGAGCGCATCGTTCCGGACGAACGCCAACGAGCACTTTCAATCGCACTTAGGGTTCCATGAACGTTATCGATATAACCGCCTTGGTTATCACTATAAACCACGCCACGCAACGTCACATTGTCACTTACTGGTAGGTTATACATGGCCTCTATACTGTCGCTCGACTCGCCACCCGATGTCGAAGAAAGCCCTATCTTGACACGGCCGTAGGTATCAGACGGATCAGGTTTATTGGTGATCAAGCGAACCGTACCAGCCTGTGAGCTTGCTCCGAACAAAGTTCCCTGTGGTCCGGAAAGTACTTCGATACGGCTCAAGTCAGCAGCGTACACATCAAGGTTACGACCAGGCTGCGACAGAGGCTGCTCATCTAGATAAAGTGCAACGTTTGGTGCTAAACCCGCAACACCAGCTGTTGTCAGGTTAGGCGTGGTAGATGCAACACCACGAATGTAAATTGTATTCTGCCCAGGCCCGCTACCACCGGCGGAAACACCAGGCAGTTGAATTAAATAGTCTTCAAAATTGGAAACGCCCATCTGGTCGAGCTTTTCTGAAGAAATTGCAGAAACCGCTACTGCAATATCCTGCGTACTCGCAGAGGTTTTGGTTGCAGTTACAAGCACCTCCTCAATCTCAGCGCTCGCCATTCCGGCAAATGAGACACCCATGGCAATCGAGACTGCCAAACTTAATTTATTATTTCTGTACATATTTAAAGCCCCCAAAAATGAATTTTTTTGTTCCTACTCACCTTCGAGAGATTCGAAGTGAGCGAGTTGGTTACACAACGTACCGATAGTCCTCCCGTCGGAGGGGAGATACAAATTAAAAAACCAAATCCATTTATAATTTTAACTTATTAAACGCAAGGTTTGTTTGACTGTCAGCCGGCATCTGCATTTGCCTTAAATCCCTCTAAGACACCCAATGAACAGGAGTACCTTAGCACAGGTAGTCTAGGATGGCTAAACCGTGGGGCCTGTTAATCACCAAAACGTAGCATTTCAAGGCATTTCAAAGCATTTTAAAATGAAACAAAACGACAACCGACGGGTAAAAACTCTACCGTTATTTCAATTAATAAGCTGAATTTTCTGGGCGCTTAACAAGATACGTTTGGCCTTATAGAGTGAACCCAGAGCTTGTTTGTACTTCTTTTTTGACACCTTAAAGGTACGATATATATCGTCTGGGTCGCTCTTGTCGGTAAGAGTTGACTCACCGCCGGATTCGGCTAGATGCCGAATAATTTGCTCACCGAGATCGTGATCACCTTGCAATGTGCTCTGAGAAATCAACAGATCAATCTTACCATCGGCGCGTATTGACTTAATAAACCCCGGTAGCCGTTCCCCGATCTTAAGTGGCCTGAAGGCATCGCTGCGAAAGATAAGTCCCAAAGATCGATTGTTTATCACTGCTTTGTAGCCCAACTCAGTGCGGCCAGCAATAAGCAGATCAACCTTCTGGCGCAGCTCTAAGTTGACAGGCTCCTCATCGAGGTGATGATTGAGCTTGGTGGAGGCGGCTATACGGTCGGAGTTTTTGTCATGAAATACATGGACTACATAGGAATAACCGACTTCCATGGGCTTTTGCTGTTCATTGTAGGGGACGAGTAAATCCTTGGGTAGACCCCAATCCATAAAGGCCCCAGCGTGATTTATATCGACAACAGTGAGCATTGCACAACCACCTACCGCAACCTTGGGTTTTTCAGTGGTAGCAATTAGCAGATCATCGGAATCAAAATACAGAAACACATCAATCCAGTCACCTATCTCACAACCCTCAGGCACATAGCGCTTCGGTAAAAGGATGGTGTCGAGATCTTCGCCATCAAGATAGACTCCAAAGTCTACTTCCTTAACAACCTGTAGCTTGTTGAACGTTCCGATTTCTACCATGAAAGTGCGCCGGGTTAAGTAACTCGCTGTGAATTAGCGGCAGAAGTATACAGCAGTTATCTATAACTCGGCACCTCAAGTTTAGGAGACGAATACAGGCTCTGATAGTAAATTTGGCCTGCCAATATGGATCGGGTCCTATACTGCCTTGACTACGGCCATCACATTGATCTTCTAGAGCACATTTAACCAATCTACCAGGATTCGATATTTCAACTAGCCGGGGCCGAGCTTTTTAGGCTAGGCTATCCGGGTAGCGACTCAGCCATACCTCTATTGAGAAACCCCAATGAAAATAGCGTTCACCAGTGGATTTAAAAACGTCTGGATTCTAAGCCTAAGTTGCGCCCTAGCGGGCTCTATTATGCCTCTAATGGTACTTGTTGGCAGTTTAGTGGGTGCCGATCTAGCTCCCTCGGTTACCCTGGCAACTGCGCCTATTGCACTGATGATTTCAGGTACCGCTCTGGCAGTGGTACCCGTCTCTCGCAGCATGCAAGCTCTGGGGCGAAAAAAAGCCCTATGGCTGTTTATGGGGCTAGGTATTTTGGGCTGCGCACTGGCTATATTATCTCTGCAATTGCAAAGCTTCATCATGTTCTGCCTGACCTCAGTGCTGCTTGGCACCACTAACACTGCGCTGCTGCAAACCCGCTTTATTGCCATGGAGTCGGTGGCCATTGAGCACAGTGCCACTGCCGCCTCGGTAGTGATGGCCGGCGGTATTATTGCGGCCTTTGTCGGCCCTGAACTCGCAGTCATGGGCAGTAATTTAACGCAGGTTGGCTATCAGGGCTCATTTCTGCTGGCCGCAGTCTGCATCGGCACAGCCGCAACTGTCTTAAGTTTATTTGAACCACCTAAAATAACGGCTACGACAATCGAAAACACCCCTGCATCCGCTGCGACTCTGTTACGTAACCCATCATTCTGCTTGGTTCTGGCTAGTGGTGTTTCAGCCTATGTAATAATGTCATTTGTAATGACCGGCACGCCTATCAGCATGCATCATTTTCACGCACATTCGCTGTCGGATACCAAATGGGTTATTCAAAGTCATGTTGCAGCCATGTTTTTGCCATCTTTTGTTGCCCCGCTATTATTTAGACACTTTAAGATCAGAGGCATGATGATCCTTGGGTTAGTCTGCTACTGCGCCGCCATAGTTATCGGCTTTTCTGACACTAGTGTCAGCGGCTTCTGGTTGCAGCTGGTATTGCTTGGAGTGGGTTGGAATTTCTTGTTTGTGGCTGGAACATCATTACTACCTAGCACTCATCTACAGAATGACCGCTTTAAAGCGCAGGCTATTAATGACTTTACGGTATTTTCATTTCAGGCGGTTGCCGCCTTGTCAGCAGGCTGGGCAATTAACCTTATTTCTTGGCAACAAATGTTACTCAGTTGCCTGATTCCAATCTGTTTGATAGTGGCCGTATTAATCTGGGAGGCACTAAGCGGAACTCAGACCGCAACTATGGAGAGCTAGCCGCGATAGATACAGCCGCTGGTACAGGTCTCTTTTATCTCCACTGCGCTTAAGAGAGGGAGTCTTGGCTTAAGTTTCTGCCAAATCCACAGAGCCAGGTTTTCACTGGTAGGGTTCTCCAAGCCTGCAATATCGTTCAGATAATGATGGTCAAGCTGATCATAAATCGGTGCGAAGGCCTGTTTGATGTCGCCAAAGTCCATGATCCATCCAGTTTGCTCTCCCACAGGCCCCTCGACATAGATTGAAACCAAAAATGAATGCCCATGCAGACGTGCACATTTATGACCTTCTGGAACATTTGGCAGGCGGTGGGCGGCTTCAATACTAAATTCTTTATAAATCTGCATTTTTGAGGTTAGCAACTAGTCAAATTAGGCAGTATTTTAGGGCTGCCAACTGAATATGTATATAGCACCAGAAAACGTTTGACAGTCATCCTCAGTTCGGTAAAATGCGCGCTCTCTCAGGGGGTGGTTAGCTCAGCTGGTAGAGCATCGCCCTTACAAGGCGAGGGTCACAGGTTCAATCCCTGTACCACCCACCAAAGAGAGTCAAAGATTCACGGACCGGTAGTTCAGCTGGTTAGAATGCCGGCCTGTCACGCCGGAGGTCGCGGGTTCGAGTCCCGTCCGGTCCGCCATTATTATTAAAGGCCACTTCATCAGAAGTGGCCTTTTTTATTACCTACTAATATTATCTGCTTGCCAGACTACAGTTGCTGTCATGCAAACGCTCTTGGCGATGATGACACCAATGCTCTCTCTGCAAATCAATTTATCACCAGATTCACAACTTGAGGTACCATCTCGCCTGACAAATTTTTAAAAACAACAGGCCGTATCATGTCCGTAAAATTCGACCAACACTTTAATCACCCTGCAGACCAACTATGGGCCATTGTTGGCACACCAGATCGTATCGACTGGGTGCCGGGCGCCGCTAGCTGCACATTTGATGGTGAAGTCCGATCTTTATCTCTGCCTGGTGCCGGTAATATTAAGGAAAGAATACTCAGCCGCGATGCCGATCAGCGCACCATGGAATATTCCTGCTTCGAAACCCCCGCTCCTCTGGAGTCTCATCATGCCAGCATGCAGATAATTCCCAGTGCCAGCGGATGTCGCCTGATTTGGGAAACTTCAGTAACACCAGCAGCATTTGAGGCTTTTATTCGCGCCAGCATGGAAGGATGTCTTGAAAAAATCGGCGAAATTTTAGATAGCTAGAAGCGTGCCTCTAACATCTCGATATTTGTCGCAGCCAGTATTTCCTCATCAGGCTTTTTACTCAACCGAGCCACAGGAATACTGGCGCGAATCTTCTCGGCACTATCTATCAGGCAAATCTCAGTTTTTGCCAGGGGGCCTGAGGTAAAACCGCTGGTACCCATACCCTCTTGCACCCTACCAATCAAATCCGTATCTTCGGCATTGACCTGACGGTTAATACGCCAATTTAGATACCTAGCCACCTGCACTTCTCGCCGGTCATCGGGCAACGCATAGGGCAATTCACGAATCATAGTAGTTGTGGCGCTAATGGGGATGAATTGCATAAAATCCATCTGCTCTGGATACACATCAAAGGCGAGGTTCGGCCACAGCCGGTAATATACCCAGTGTCGTTGCTTGTCTGGGGCCAAATGATCTACAACGGGCATCACCTGATCGTATAAACGATTGGATAATGTATTTTTGCGGCTGTCGCGCACATCGCCCCACATCTTATGAATATAACCGCCAGGCTCACTCACATCCAAACCATAGCTATTACCAACCAGAGCAGATAATCCAGGGTGTGCCACATGAATATGCAAGGCATCCACATAGTTGTCGGCGATTTGCTTCCAGTTAACATTGCGCGGGCGCATTACTACGCGCGCCAAGGGCTCTAATTCTTCTAGCCGATAGGGCAGAATTTCTTCAAGATAAGGAGCGAATTGGTCGGCGACACTGGGACCATCTTCAGGCAGTATTTTAACAAAGATAAAGCCTTGAAATATTTCCATCTCAACCGCTTTTAAGCCAAGACTACCCTCATCAAAGTCTGCGAACTGCTCTCGGTATGGCACGCTGGCAAGATTACCAGAAAGATCGTAGCCCCAGGCGTGATAGGGACAGGTCACCCGCTTGCCGCAGTTGCCCGAATCCCCATCGAGTAGTTTGGCAGCTCGATGGGAGCATACATTATGAAATGCACGCACAACGCCATCATCACCACGTATGGCCACGATGCGCTCGCTAAACAACTCAAAGGTGAAGTAATCGCCTCTGTTAGGGATATTAGATAGGTGACACACCAGCTGCCAGCTGGATAAAAAAAGAGCTCTTTTTTCTAACTCAAAAAAAGCTTCACTCGAATAGGTCCAGCTTGGCAGGCTTTGGAAATTTACCGTCATAATGGCAATCCTAACTTATCGTCTTAACTTAAATCCGCTGCAGTGGGCGAGTCAAGCAAGTCGGTCCACCCTCACCTTTGCGACTAATCTCCAATCCCATATAAGTTGCTACAGTGCAACCTTCGGCCTCTAATCGAGCTTTAACGCCAGGCAAATTTTCTAACATCAGGACTGACCGCGGCGCCATGGCCAACACATTGCAGCCCATCGGCAGATATTCTTCTTCCGGGACATCGACAAATGCTATGCCCTGCCGTTGAAGCCACAAAATAAAATCTTGAGGCATAAACGGCCTGTATATCAGAGCCAAATCTTTATCCAGCGGCGAGATAATGGACATTAAATGTAGTACATCATCAGGATGATCTGGATCCGGCAATTTGACTACAAATAATTCAACCTCAGTACCGAGAATATCTTGTAGCTGTCTGATGCCCTCTTCATTGGTGCGCGGTCCCAATCCCACTGCGGCATGGTGCTCATCTAACCAGATAAAATCACCGCCCTCCAATGTGCCGGGACTGACAATTTGCCCTGCAACCTGATGCCCCAACTGAGTATAAACTTTAGCGTTCTCTGTGGCCTCTGGCGTGCGACTCGCGCGCCCCATGTTACACAGTATGAGGCCCTTAGGGCTGACCAAGATACTGTCTCTGGTATAAATACTATCTATAGTCAGATTGTCTGCCATCGGCAACTCTATCACTACATCACATTCAAGTAGGGCCAAAAACCCCTCATATTCAGCTAGGGAGCTAGCCATATCTGGCTTGTCATGGAACCGCAGCGCCTGCCACTGTGAGGCTAGCTTCGCCTCACTGACAAAGGCATTTTGTGCGCTGCGCACTGCGACCTGAGCAATACTGGAATATTCATCAAATTTAAACATCTGGGTCTCTCGTGAATTAGGATTTTCTTGTTATTAAAAATTGACCTACTCAGTGGATTCCTCTCTGACTAGCGCATAAAAAGGCATACCCATTAAGATCAGCAAAAACGAGTAAAAAACAGTTTCTGGCCCGGCGCCATAGATTGCAAACACTGAATATAAGAATGCCGCAATCGCCAGGCCAATAGCCCTATTACGCTCTAGACCGGCATCATCGCGCTTTAAAAAATAAAACTCGGCAACCGCTGAAAACGCGTAAGCCATGAGTGTCGACAGGGTCGATAACATTGCCATAAAGGTAAACGCGGCCACTAAACCTTTGCTGTAATTGAGTATCAACAAGACACTCACAAACAGGCCTGACACAATAAATGAAAACACCGGAGTACCAGATTTGCTCAGGGTGGCAAACTTAACTGGCAGCAGATGATCCTTAGCTGCGGCCAGAGGCAAATTACCGGCCGTTAAAGCATTGGCATTGAGTGAGCCCAGAGTAGAAATAAGAGCGCCTACAGTGATAAACGCACCGCCAATTGGCCCCATAATTTTTGTCGCCGCCAGTGCAAATGGGGCCGTGGAAACCAATAACTGTTCAGCCGGAACCACCAGCGCAATGGACAGGCTCACCAGAAAGTAGATCGCCAATATGGTAAGTACCGAGGCGATTAAAATACGTGGAATCATTTTTTCCGGGTGAGCCATGTTATCGGCCGGTACTGTCGCGGTTTCGATACCGACAAAAGACCACATGACTAGGGTAGTGACTGTCGCTAATATGGCAATAGGATGTAGCTCGGTTGGGTTAACCGGCGGCAATAACTCTGGTTGCATATTGGTAAAGCCCATCACTATCATCACCAGTAAAGGCACTATTTTAAGCAAAGTGGTAACTACCTGAAAACGGCCGCTACCTTCTACACTGCGAATATTCAACCCAATTATGGTCCAAACCAACCCCAGAGAAATAGCCAGAGATACAACCGCTGACTGGGCAATCATTGGGACAAATACACCCAGATAGCCGACAAATGCCGTTGCTATCCCGGCCACCGCAGCAATGCAGGCAATCCAGTAGGTCCAGGCAATCAAAAAACCGGCAAAGCTCCCCAAACCAGCACGCACATAGGCGTAGGGCCCGCCCAGCTTGGGAACCCGACGCACTAAGCGAGAGAGTGACAACGCCACTAAAAGTGTACCGGCTCCGGCGACCAGCCAACCTGCAAGGCCTAGCAGGCCATAGGGGGCAAGTAGTGTAGGCATCATAAACACACCAGACCCTATCGCACAGCCAACTGCTATTGACCAACCGCGCCAAAATCCGATTGGATTATTTGAGCTTACTGGCTGTGGCTTCAACATATGCAAATCCCCTTTTTGAAGCACGTTAACAGGGGCGGAGACTAATGCAAAGGGTCATGCACATATTTTGATCGTACACCCAGTCCTTTCGCTTAAATTAGCTCCTCTGTTAGTGATCTAGGTCACGGCATTTGGGATTGCGTGTAATGATAAGTCTTGAGTCTGCTATAACAAAATCATAGTAATGGTTTAGCTAACTGAAACAGCTACATCTACCGGTTATTTAGACAGCGCATGCAATAAATATAAAGTTATGATAAATTCGGTAGCGATCTAACCGATGTTTTTGGTTTTGAAACTACCTGGAAATAGGTAAATTCGGGTCATCCAAGCGCAGTAATGTACTAAGTGTTATTTACAGTAAAAATCAGCAGCTCAACGCTGTTACAAAAATATTAAGGGGAAATTCATAATGAAAACATCATTACGCCATATAAGTGCGTTAGCGTTAGCTATTGCCACTGCGTCCGGCGGTGCCTATGCAGCGCAACTAGACGAAATTATAGTAACAGCCAACAAGCGTGAGCAATCACTGCAAGATGTGCCGCTAAGTGTCTCCGTGACCAGCGGCGAAACTATCCAGCGCGCTGCCATCGTCGACATTATCGACTTGCAAATGTCGGTTCCATCACTACGTGTCAACCAGCTTCAGAGCTCTGCGCAAACTAACTTCACCATTCGCGGCTATGGTAATGGTGCCAACAATCCAGGTATTGAACCTGCAGTAGGGGTTTATATTGACGGAGTTCCCAGAAGCCGATCAGCGTCAGCATTGGCTGACCTACCTACCGTGCAGCGCGTTGAGGTGCTAAGTGGCCCTCAATCAACACTATTTGGTAAAAATGCATCTGCTGGTGTAATTAGCATATCCACCCTGCTCCCCGAGGACAGCTTTGGTGGCATGATTGAAGCAACTGGCGGCAACTATGGTGCCCGCATTATAAAAGGCACGGTAACTGGACCCCTAAGCGATACCGTATCGTACAGATTATCTGCCAGTGATAATTCATCCGATGGATACGCCACCAATATCACAACGGGAAATGGAGTTAATGAGCGCAATCGCAGCGCAATCCGTGGACAAATACTCTTCGAACCTTCCGATGATCTAACCGTACGCTTAATCGCCGATTTTAATGAAATTGATGAAATCTGTTGCGCCGCCAGTGGCTTGGTCTATGGACCCGCAACCCAAGTTGCCGCAGGAATCGCTATGCAACAGGGTAATGCAACAGCGCCCATAGATCCATGGGCAAGAAATATGAATATGAACGTCACGCCGTCTAACAAATTGGAAGGTAAAGGCTTATCTATTCAGATTGATAAAGATCTAGATTACGCCACTCTGACATCAATCACCTCGTCTCGACGTCAGTCGTTGGATTCTAATTTCGATGCGGACTTCTCTCCCGCAGATCTGCTGGGCGAAAATAGAGTGGACTATGATATCAAAAGCGTTACTCAAGAACTTCGACTAACCTCTAATGGTGATGGTGACCTGCAATGGATGGTCGGTTTATTCCACTCTGATGAAGAAGTTGAGACTGAGCGTACGCTTATCTATGGCGCTGACGTTTACCCATTTGCAGATTTTTTGATTAGTCAGGCTTTGCCTGGCGGACTAACCAGCGTAGCAACATTACTAACGTTAGGTGGAGCTGTTCAGGCTGAGATAGCGGCGACCGGCAATATGTCACTTGCGGCACTACTATCTCCAACTGCTAATCCTGCTGATGTAATGGCTTACCTTGGCGGAGGCAATGCAGCGGGAGCTAACCTTGCCGCAGGGATTCCTCTTTTGGCGGGAACTTGGTTTCAGCCAGGCACAGGACTTCCAAAGGAAGCATTCGCTATGGATGGGGTGGCTACATCTATATTCACTCAGCTTGACTATAACCTGAGTGACAAGGCATCTGTTACTCTGGGACTAAACTACACGGAAGACAAGAAAACAGTTGTCTCTGATGTCGTGGTTAATGATCCATTTGCAGCGCTTCCTCTCGCTGGCGGGCCTTTTGATTCATTAACTGGCTTACAGCTAGTCCCTCCATTCCCCGCATATGGTGGCTCTGCTGAAGAAAGCGGTGTATTTAAGTCAGATGATTTGACTCATACATTTAGGTTGTCTTATGACATGACTGACTCTTTGACGGTTTATGCTAGCCATTCATCAGGTTTTAAAGCTACTTCAGTAAATTTATCTGTCGATGGACGCACACCGGGTAACCGTACAGCTGACCCTGAAGAGGCAATTAGCGTTGAAGTTGGCTTAAAAGCTTCCTTCGATAATGGCTACTTTAATATGGCTTATTTTGAGCAAACTATTAAAGGATTCCAATCTAATGTCTTCGGTGGCACAGGCTTCAATCTTGAGAATGCTGGTAAGGAAACTCATGAGGGCGTTGAGTTAGATGGTGTTTTCGCTCTATCAGAGAATCTTGTTGTGGGATTATCAGCCATGTATATTGATGCGGTTTATGATGAGTTCTTAAACGGTACCTGTGACACCACTGGCCTCTCAGAACCACAGTATCTCTGTCCAGAAGGTCAAAATACCATTGACCTTAGCGGCCAGTCACCAGCCGGAGTTCATGAACTCAGTTACAACGTTAATGCAACTTACAACTTTGAAGTATCTAGTGGGGTAAATGGTTTTTTCCGTCTTGAATATCTGCATGAAAAGGATGTCAAGGTGGCTGATCTTATTCCGTTCAGCTTAGCTAACCGTGGCTCCGATAATCTCAATGCGAGCTTAGGCTTTAGTAGCGAGACTGGCGGATGGGATGCAATGATCTGGGGTCGCAACCTCACCGATCATGAAAGCCTGATCAGCGCGTTTCCAACGCCTGCACAGCCAGGTAGTTTTAGCGGCTATCCAAACGCTCCACGCACCTATGGCTTTACTCTGCGCAAAAATTTCTAAAACGCAGTTTGAGAAGTACCAAAAAAAGGGCAACTCAGCTGAGTTGCCCTTTTTTTATTAGCAGTTTGATATAAGTCTACAGGGACAGTAGGCTCTTAACTCTCATATAGGATTGCAGGGCAAATTCGAAACCATTTTGACCGAATATCGCCGACATTTAAGTAGGCGTGAACACCCTCACCCTTGGCACCAACGAAAAAAGCCACTACATACATCCGCTGGCCTCCCGTTAGTAAATCCCCTGATACCTCATGCCATAGACCCGTCCAGAGTAAAATTATAACCTCTAGGTAATCATTACTGAGTCGCTAACGTCAGAGGTTACCAGCTACTCTGCTATTTGGTAGTATCCTGGCCCTAGGTGACTTATTAACTAAAGGGTTCGATCTCGGGTATATTGCTATCAGACAAAGCCTTATCAACGAAATCATCTCTGCCGGTACAGATACTTCAGATATAGTATCTAAACTAGTTAAGCGTATTTGCAACTGTAGGGTTAGGAGGCATACCTTTTTTTACCCATCTAAGCAGAGGCAGCAAGATGATTACCTAGCGCACCATCTAATGGAAGGATTTAAAATGCGCAGCCATGATCACGCTGACATAACGCAATTACAAAAGACATGCAAAACGTACGGCGCATGCATTAATAGGAAAGTTGTGCTAGATTGCAAAAACTATTGTTGGAAACCTTTCTTCGAAACAAAAGCATACGCGATTGAATAGCTGAAATACAATAGTAATAAGGGGGTTAAATTTATTGGGACCAAGACAACAGCGCAATCCTAGTAAAAAAAAATTTTTAAAGGAAAATCACGATGAAAAAATCATCTCGCAATAGTAGGTCCACTAGCTATAGTTGCTGTATCCAGTGGTGCCTAAGCAACAGAGATGCATGAGATCGTTGTAACAATTCAAAGTAGATTAAGGTCGTCTTAGTTCGGGTAAGCACCATCCAACAAGTCTCCAAAGACGACAGCCAGATATAAAAAAAATTCTTAAATTTGAGGGGAAATTATGAAACTTATTCATTCGAAACGTTTAAGCCTTGCGGTTGCAATCGCTGGCACGATGATGGCGGGCATAGGGCAAACTGCTGACATCGACGAAATTATAGTTACCGCGACTAAGTCAGAGAAAACACTGCAAGAAGTTCCAGTAGCAGTGAGCGTAGTATCTGCTGAGTCTATCGAAGCTGGCAATGTCATAGATTTAATGGATTTAAAACAGCTTGTTCCATCTTTTGACACGCGACAGAATCAGACCTCCATTAACTCGTCAGTTTTTATCCGCGGTTTTGGTGGCGGCGGATCCTCAGTGGGCATCGAGCCCGCAGTGGCTATCGTTGTCGATGGGGTCTATAGAACGAGGATCCCTGGCGCCCTGGATGACCTTCCTGCTGTCGAACGAATCGAGGTTCTTCGAGGGCCGCAAAGTACGCTTTTCGGCAAGAGTGCGTCAGCCGGTGTAGTAAATATCGTAACCAAAAAACCCTCTCAAGAAACTCAGATCAAGGCTAGCGTGAGTGTAGGCAACTATAATTCCCAAAAAACAAAGTTTTATATGACTTCGGGCATTGCTGACAACCTTGCTATGGCTGTAAGCGGAAGCAAAAACTCCAGAGACGGTTTCTTCCAAAATCAAGTCCCAGGTGCGCAAGGTGACGTTGGCAATCGAGATCGCTACTCAGTTAGAGCCGATTTTCTTTACACGCCATCAGACGACTTCTCCATGCGCCTGATTGCCGATAGAAGCTCTGCTGATGAGGTATGCTGCGGTGTAGTGAACGCTTTCCGACTGGACCAAGGATCCTATGTTGTTGTAGCAGCGGCGGGTGGCACGATACCCAATGCGGCCACTGATCCTGGCGCAGCGCACGCAGGGAAGACGTATTTTAACTTCCGTCCCAGCAATGAAAATGTCAACGAAGGTATCTCGCTGAACATAGAGAAAGATCTCGGCTGGGGTGCCCTTACCGGCATGATAGCGAATCGTACTATGAAGTATTCAACACTTCAGGACGTGGACTTCGATAGCGCACCACTTACGGATAGTGGTCGTGACACGATGGACATCGATAGTGATCAAATTGAACTGAGACTTGCTTTCTCAACGGGCAATATTGACTGGACTACCGGCCTGTTCTACTCTGATGAAGACATTTCTGGGTCAAGCCAAATCACATTTGGTCCGGCATTTAGAGGTTATATGAATGCACAGGCTCAGATGCTGACGGGCAACCCAGCGATATTTGATCTACTCGAAAGCCCCCTAGCATTCAAAGCCTTTTTGGGAACAAACCCAGAGACGGGAGAAGCATATACCCAGTTCTACGCCCCTGGGCAAGGTGTACTCGATAGCGCTGAACAATCTAACGAGTCATTATCGATCTTTGCGCAAGCCGATATTAAGTTGAACGACCAACTCTCTCTTTTACTGGGTGTCAGCCGGCTTGATGACGATAAAGAAGTGTCTTTCAGTCAGGAGCACAACGTACCATTCTCCACAATTCCGGGGTTTTATTTCGCTGGACCTTTGGCGGGTGCAGATGCGTTGCAATATTTGAAGCCGTCTCTTGAGTTTCCAAATCCCGGAAATAATGGCAAATCAAGCGACAGTAACACAGATTACACGGCCAAGTTGACCTATAAGTATTCAGACTCTGTAACTGTTTATGGTGGTGTTTCAACTGGATTCAAAGCTTCGTCTTGGGACCTAAGCAGAGATTCCAACCCATCAACCGCTGAAATTGCGGCTAATGGATTTAGCGCTATGAATAACCCTCTGAACTTGAACTTTGCAATTGACGGACTTAGATATACCAAGCCAGAGGAATCCACGGTTTATGAGGTGGGTGCCAAAATACAGTTTGCCAATGGCTTTTTAAACCTTACCTACTTTGACCAAGAGGTTAAAAACTTCCAGACCTCAACATTTGTCGGCGGTGGTTATGCTTTCTCGAACGCACCTCTACAAACCTCTGATGGTTTTGAGTTTGAGTCGATGTTTGCTCTATCCGAAAGTCTAACGGTAAGCTTAGGCGGCATTGTCCATGATCCAAAGTATGGTGATGGCCATGTCGTTGCAGATGTTGACCTCAGCAATACACGTCCATCAAGAGTGTCAAAGCAACGTTATACTGCCGCTTTGAACTATACCTTTAACGCCATGGGCTTTGATAACATGCTATCCGTTACTGGACTCAGCGAGAGTGAGTACTACACTCTAGAGAACCCTAATCATAGGGCGGTTATCTCTGCGAATGGCATGGATGTCTCTAGTAAGGATGTGGTCAATGTCAACCTTTCTATGTCCAAAGGTGCTGGCACATTAACCTTTTGGGCCAACAATGTATTCGACGAGCAGTGGATGGAAACAACGTTTATCTCTCCAGGGTCAGATGCAGCCGGTGATATGGCTGCTATCTATAGTGGCTACCCCTCTGCGCCCCGCACAGCGGGTGTAACCGTATCTTTTGAGTTCTAATAGAAGATAGTGACTTAAAAAGGGTGGCTCTTTTGAGCCGCCCTTTTTTTTGCCCTTAAAGACCCTAAAATCTGTCTGAAATTGCAACAGCTATGACTGCTTAAGACAGTGATTGCAGATAAAATAGAGCTATTATGTATGTCAGTGCTAAAGCAATAACTACTAGATCCCTCGAGAGATCGCAGTCACTATGAGTGCATTATTAACACCCACAGGCTATATCAATGTCGGCCGTAGCTTTTTAGCACTGGCAGGACTGACTATTGCACTAATGGGCTCCAGCCTAAATTTTGATAGTCTTACCGTCGGTAGCAATGAATTGGTATTAGTAAATCAGCGACCCATCAGCCTGAAACAATTAAATTTTGCTGCACAAAGACTCACTGGCGCCTCTGCTGATACCCTCGATCATGAGCAAAAACATACCATCGTCAAATTACTCATTGATGAAGAGTTGCTAATACAGCGTGCTGAATCATTGGGTATTGCCAGTGTAGACCCCGGTATTCGCAAGGCGCTAGCGCGAACAGTAATTAATCAAACAACCCAAGAATTCTTAGACAACCCCATTAGCGAACAGCAGTTGCAGAATTTCTATCTTTCACACCAGAGCCTATTTACCCAACCACTGCGCATAAAACTTAAAGCCTATAAATTTGATAGGCTAGCCAAAGCGTCCCAAGCTTTTGAATTTGACCCTCAACTTGCCAATCAACCATCAGTGCTTCCTTCATCTGCACTGCCAGTGCATATGGTGCGACGATACCTAGGCAATAAATTAACCAACATAGCCCTCAACTTAGAGGCGGGACAAACCAGCTCCCCTATTTCACAGCCAGACGGTGTGTATCTTTTAACCCTTATTGACAGACATCCAGAACAAACTCCGCCTTTCACGCAGGTACGCAGTCAGATCGAAGCCGAATACAAACGCCGTGGTCGCGATACTGCACTACAACTAAAACTGGCAACGCTGCGCCGACAGGCAGTTATAGAAATTAATCACGAACAGCATGTTAAGACATACTATGAATAGTAGCTCCCGTAAATATTCATTGCGGATCCTAGCCGCCTGCGCCCTGTCAGGCGCAGTCCTAGGTATGCTTGACATCACTGGCTGGCTAACCCCAAATCAACAACTCAACGAGGAGTCTATTGCCACAGTTAACAACACCAATATTCGTCTTCTGGAATACCAACGGGCGCTTAATATGCTCGCCAGCGAAAAGCGTGATGCTGTCTCTCAACAGGACCGGAATTTAGTACTGCAACGCCTAATTGATGAAGAACTGTTGATACAGCATGGCATTAACTCAGAACTAATACGCAACGACTTAGCGGTGCGTGCAGTTGTGCTGGAGTCTATTTTGGCAGGCATAATGATCGACATTGAGGCCAGCAATAATAAGTCAGAGGCCCTAGAAGACTATCTACATAGCTTACACAGATCTGCAGATATTAAGTGGTCCTCAAGCTGGGTACAGCCATGAGCCTAAAGACAGCCATGAGCCTAAAGACAGCCATGAGCCCAACAAAAGCCACAAGCCTAAAGACAGCCATAGTGGTTAGCTTTATTCTATTTCTCACAGCACAGAGCCCGAGCAGTAGTGCCCATAATCGCAGTCAGTCATTTTCCACATGGACGCTCAATGGGCATCAGGCAACCATGATTTTTACCGTCAAAGCTCGTGAAGCGACCCGTTTGATGGCCAAAGAGCCCTTATCCACAGAAACAGTTTTACTCAAGCATCTGCAAAATAATATCCATATTCAGGCAAACTCCCAACCCTGCCCCCTTGAGGGCAAAGCAAAACTACTCCCAGCCGCAACTGGGTATTTGCGAGCGCGCCTGAACTTTAGCTGTGAGCCAGTCACGGGCAATATATACAACGACATGCGGGTGGATAGTTTTTTTGTCGCATCCCCCTCCCACGTTCACTACGCTCGCATCACCATCGACCAACAGAATTCAGTTGAATATCTATTTACCGATGCTCTGCGTAACCATCAATTCAATCAGGCACAACTGGCCTCTACAAATAGTTTTTATCGTACGCTCAGTCAGTACACAGCACTAGGGATGGAGCATATTTTTGGTGGCATTGACCATATTGCCTTTTTGTTGGCATTGCTGTTACTTTTGCGGAGCCTGCGCGATGTACTCTGGATCGTCACTGGTTTTACTGTCGGCCACAGTATTACCCTAAGCCTGGCAGTGTTGGAGGTTGTAACACCAGCGACAGCTGCTGTGGAAGCCATTATCGGTTTTACCATCGCTTTGGTTGCGGCTGAGAATATTGGCGCCAAGACCTCAACTAATCGAAACATAACTATGCTGTTCGTCGCTGGGTTATCGGCCATGATGCTAGGGTCACTGATCTGGAACAACGGACTGACTCCAGTCACCTGTGCTGGACTAATTATCTTCACGCTGGCCTATCTACCTCAATCCAAAGATCAATCTAGTGCCATTGCCGTACGTCCAATATTGAGCCTTGCATTTGGTTTAATTCATGGATTTGGTTTTGCACAGGTACTAAGTGACATCGGCCTACCCAGCAATCAGCTCTGGTCAGCATTACTTGGCTTTAATCTGGGCGTCGAAATGGGACAGCTAGTAATCGTGGCGCTAACTTGGTTGACTGTCTATTGGCTGCGTCAGTCTAGTAGGATACAGATGCCTACACTACTTTTAGACCTAGCATCAGCTCTGCTTTGTGGTTTGGGTCTGTATTGGTTTATTGCCCGCAGTTATGGGGTTGCTTAGGATGCAAATAAAAAAATTAAGAGAGGTAATAAGATGTTAAAACCGATAGTAGTGGCTGTTTTCAGTCTAACTCTGGTTATGGCCGTTGTGTTTACCGGCTCAGCTCCAGAGCCTGTGTACAAATTGTTTCCTGGGTATTTTGCCGATCCCAACAAATCTTGGGAGCAAACGCCACTGACCTTTGGTGCTGTCACAGAGGCACGACTCCCACAGGCTATCATCGATGATCGGAACAACCGACAAGCTGTTGCTCGCAACACTCTCTTTGTTGAGCAAGACAAGCAGATACTGTTCGGCGACACCCATGTGCACACCACTAATTCGGCCGATGCATTTATGTACAGTCTGCCAATGATGCATGGAGCCTCTGGGGCCTACCCACCAGCCTACGCCTGCGACTATGCCCGCTTTGTTTCTCAGCTCGACTTTTACTTTCTGACTGACCACGCCGAGAGCTTTACCTACAAACAGTGGCGAGATGGGATCGACTCAGTGCAACAGTGCAACAGTTTAGCGGGAGATCCCCAGAACCCGGACATTGCCGCCTTTATCGGCTGGGAATGGACACAGGTCGGCCAGGTTGCTGAGAACCATTACGGTCACCACAATGTATTATTTAAAAACGATGATCCTAAGATGCTGCCCAGTCACCCTATAGCTGCTGTAGGCATGGGGGTGGCTACCATTGCTGCTCGCTCAGCAGAGGGCAAACAGTCTTCATTATTACGTTTAATTGACCCCCGTCATCGGGGTTACTACGCCGCCTACAATAATTGGGTTGAACAAATGGCCGCCACACCCGCCTGCGACCCAAATATACCAAGTCCAGAACTACCCGCCGACTGTTACGAAACTGCATCAACCCCCGGCGAGTTATTCAGCAAACTAGACCAGTGGGGTTTCGATAACATTGTTATTCCCCACGGCACCAGCTGGGGCTTTTATACACCACCTAATGCGAACTGGTCTCATCAGCTAACCGCCGCTAATAATGATGAAGAAAAAACCAAACTCATCGAAGTTTATTCTGGCCATGGTAATTCCGAAGCATTTAGAGATTTTAGTGTTCGCCGCAAAGATGACGCCGGGCTGTGGTACTGCCCAGAGCCTCAAGCTAATTACCTGCCATCTTGCTGGCAGGCTGGTGAAATTATTCGAGCTCGATGTTTAGCTGCCGATATGGATGCAGATGAATGCGAAACCCGTGCAGTTGAGGCGCGCCATAACTTTGTTCAGGTCGATACGGTCTATGCCTTCATGACTGTACCAGGTAGTACACCAGAGGAATGGCTAGACTCTGGTCAGGCACGAGATATATATCTGCCCGCCTTTAATTATCGGCCACAGAAATCGGTGCAATATGGTTTGGCTATACAAAATCATGAGGACCCAGAAGATCCACAGCGTTATCGCTGGGGTTTTATCGCCTCGACAGATACTCATTCTGCCCGCGCAGGCCACGGCTTCAAGCAGCAGCAGCGTACCAACACTACGGATTCAACTGGTCCCAGAGATAAATTCTGGAACGATATATTTGCCAGCACCGCTGTAGTTACTAAGGCAGGCCCACAGTCGTTGCGCGGGGATCAAATTGATCCAATAGCCGCTAAAATCTATGCCTCAGAGTTCGAGCGCACCACTTCATTTTTAAACACTGGTGGTCTAGCTGCCGTCCATGCCCAGGGGCGCAGTCGCGATGCTATCTGGGACGCTATGAAGCGCCGCGAGACATACGGTACCAGCGGCCATCGTATGTTGCTATGGTTCGACCTTTTGCAAGGTGCCTCCCAAGTTCCTATGGGTGGTGTTGTGGCACAAAACAGTAATCCCAGATTTCGGGCCAAGGCAGTAGGTTCATTTAAACAGCTACCTGGCTGCCCCGACTATGTGGTCGAGACATTGGAGGCCAAGCATCTAGAAAAAATGTCTCTGGGAGAGTGTTACAACCCTTCTGATGAGCGCTATCTGATTGAGCGTATTGAGGTCATTAAAATTCGTCCCCAAGCATTTAACGAAGAGGACGTGACTCCATTGATCGAAGACAGCTGGCGTAGCTTTAACTGTGAGCCATCACCAGAGGGCTGCACAATCGAGTTTGAAGATCCAGATTTTGCCGCCCAGGGCCGAGATGCGCTGTACTACATTCGCGCGCTTGAGGAACCTGTAGCAACTATTAACGGCGACAATCTGCGTACAACATTTGATGAAAATGGCAAAGCCATAGCTACCGATCCCTGTTTCGGTGACTTTAGAACAGACGAACACGATGACTGCCAGAATCCCGCAAGCCAGCGAGCCTGGTCTTCGCCTATTTTTGTCGACTACAAATAACAATTCCAAGAGGATAGTAATATGACTAATAAAACCGCTCTGGTAACCGGCGCCTCAGATGGTATTGGCCTTGAGTTTTGTAATATTTTGGCAGCCAAAGGCTATGACCTCATTTTGGTCGCA
Source organism: SAR92 clade bacterium H921 (assembly GCA_025153755.1). Lineage (GTDB taxonomy): Bacteria > Pseudomonadota > Gammaproteobacteria > Pseudomonadales > Porticoccaceae > HTCC2207. The sequence continues at coordinate 430,431 of JAOALD010000002.1, read as the reverse complement.
CGGCGCAAAGCTGTACTAAATAAGTTGGCCAAGGCACTTTCGCAGCAGTATCACAACATTAACTGCACGGTGATCAGCACTGACCTGTCCAAGCCCCAGGGAGCTCAGAAATTGTTTGCCACCACGGTCAAAAAAGATCTTCATGTCGATCTGCTAATTAACAATGCCGGACTCTTACAAAACGGGTTTTTCACCGATATAGATCTGGCCACCCAAGAGAATATGATTTCCGTCAATATCTTGGCTCTTACCTCTCTTACCCATCTCTTTGCCAATGCTATGGCGACAAGAACCGGTGGGCACATATTAAATGTGGCATCACTGGCCGCATGGGCTCCCATACCCAACCAAAATGTCTACGCCGCGACCAAAGCCTATGTACTATCTTTTAGTCAGGCCCTGCACAATGAACTAAAAGTAGCTGGCAATGGAGTGTCTGTAACTGCACTGTGCCCAGGTTATACAGATACCAAAATGATGGATAACCCAGATCAGGGGCCCAAACTATCGGTTCCTAGCGGCATGCTTCAATCAGCGCAAGAAGTGGCAGAGCAAGGTATTGCTGCTTGCTTGGCAGGTAAGCCAACGGTAGTAACAGGTTTTGCTAATCGAGCATCAGCAATCCTCTCTCATCTTTTTCCTAAAATGATACTAGCCAATATCGCCGGCAGTTACTACCGTAACAATCTAAACTAGGCTAAAGCATAGAAACCAACAAAAAAGAGGTTGTTATGACCCAGCAAAAACCGAAAAAAGTGTTAATCACCGGCGCCAATGGCTTTATTGGCAATACTTTAATGCGCTACTACAAAGCTCAAAAAGTACCCGTGGTCGGTGTAGACTTGGTGGGTAATCATAATGATATTGTCACCGGTGATATTGCCAACCCAGAGACCATCAGCCATCTGCTAGAGAGCTGCGATGTGGTGGTCCACACTGCTGCGTTGGTTTCAAATTCAATTGCCGATACTGATATGTGGCGCGTCAATGTACTGGCCACCCGCAACCTGATTGCCGCTGCTGAAAAGTACAAGGTACGTCGTTTTGTTCAGCTTTCATCTATTGTCGCCTATGGCAATACAGCTGAAGGGGAACTAGATGAAGATCAACCCGTCCATGCGGCAGGAGGCAGTTATGTACTCACTAAACTGGCATCAGAACACACCGTGCTTGCGGCTCAGGCCAAGAGCTCTCTAGAACTCGTTATTATCCGTCCCGGCGATGTCTATGGACCGGGCAGCAGACCCTGGATTATTCTGCCCTTAGAGGCCATTGACAAGGGGCAGTTTATGTTACCCGCCAAAGGTATGGGGTTTTTCCGTCCAATCTATATTGATGATCTAGTCCGCGGTATTGCATTGGCGGTGTCCACTAAAGAAGCCAAGGGTGAAATATTTAACCTATCCTGTGAGGGTTATATATCGGCCAAAGAGTTCTTTAGTCATCACTACCTATGGAAAAACAAACGGGGACCCATGGTCGTGTCGACAAAACTAGCCCTGCTCGCCGCCGCAATTGCTACCAAAGTCGCCCATCTCACCGGTGGCGTCAATGAGGCGTCAACAGCAACTGTTACCCAGCTGTCTACCAAAAGTTGGTTTAGTATTGCCAAGGCCGAGCGTATTTTAGGATGGAAACCCGAGGTGTCATTTGATGAGGGCATCGAACGCTCAAAAATCTGGGCTGCAGAACAGGGTCTCATAAAGTAGCGCGATAGGAACCCGCAGTGCGTCCAGTCCAAAGTTTAAAACTGCGATAAAAAGATCGCGCCTCTGCATAACCCAATTCGTAGGCAATACTGTCTAGACTAAGCGCCGTATTTTTCAAGAAGTACAGCGCTAGCTCTAGTCTCAGCTCATTGAGTACATCCTGATAATGGGTCCCCTCCTCGCCCAGCTTACGTTGCAATGTGCGACTGCTCATACCCAGCCTTTGCGCAATTATCTGACTTGTCGGGGCCTGCTGTTTAAGCATCAGACGTAGAATATTTTTCACCTGATTAGCGACTGTTTGATTTTTATCAAGGCCCGCCAACAAAGCAGTCGCATGCTCCAATAATGTCTGCAAAATTTGTTCATTGGCCTGAGGTAAGGGCAGATCCAGAACAGCTTCACGAACCCTAATACCATTGGCGGGCTGATCAAACAGCACTTGGCAGCCAAATAGTTCAGAATAGTCGCCTAAGAGTGCTGGATTCTGAGGTGCCGAATGTTCAAACCATACCGCGTCCCAGCCATCAAAATTGAGATAATTTCGCGCATAGGTCACCCAGGAGCCCAATACGTTTTCAACCTCGTGACGTCTTACCAATGGGTCATTAAAGGCGCAGACCCAACGCTGCAAGACATAACCATCAGCCACTTCAATTGAGGTTACACCCATATCACCGACAATTTTTTCATAAATCGGAATCTTGGCCTGAATCATACGCAGTGTAGAACAGTTCATAGAGATATAGCCCAGTACCGAGTATGACGCGGGCTCGACGAAACGGGCCGAATGCAGACCAAAGCAGGGGTCATTACTAGCAGGAATAAGTAGGGCTAAAAGTCTCTCCATCGCCGCGCCAGAAATATGCTTATTATTATTTTCTAGTAACACCGGATCAATATTCGCTGCGGCAAGTAACGGCCTGTAGTCTAGGCCCAAGGACTGGGCAGATTTTAGATACTGCGTCACCGCTGGTACCGACGCCAGACCGTTGTTCACAGCTTTGGTGAGAGTTTCATTCATAGCGTCTACAGCAGTCTCACTGCTGGCCGAAATAGTGATTCATATGTCCAGTCATGACAGTGAATATTTTTACCAGAGTCTTAGTATAACGATCTATACTTGATACAAACATACAAATTTAATCAGGAGTTATGCATGCGTCTTTGGAATGGCTGGGGAAATCAGGGCAGTGACCTAAGCATGGAACTTAACAGTGGCTTGCGTATGCTTTTGCAAGCACTGGTCGGTGAGTCAAAAGGCTTACCAGAGGCAACATTAGACCAGGTCATTGCAAAGGTGCCGACTAGCCGACTGGCAGTGCACCCCCTAATTAGCCTTGATCCAGAAACCCGAGTGAGGCATGCGCGGGGCCAGAGCCTACCGGACTGGCTAGATATGCATAGTGGTGATGTAAATACCTTTCCAGATGGTGTTGCACATCCAGAATCTGCGGCGCAGGTGCGCGAATTGCTCACCTATGCCAACGCCCATAATATTGATGTCATTCCTTACGGGGGCGGCACTTCGGTGGTCGGCCATATTAATCCTGACCGGAGCGAACGGCCGATACTAACTGTAAATATGGGCAAAATGAACAAGCTAATCAAACTTGACCGCGACAGCCAACTGGCCACATTTGGCGCTGGCACGCCAGGCCCCGCCATCGAAGCTCAGCTGAAAAAAGAGGGCTTTACCCTCGGCCATTTTCCTCAGTCCTGGGAGCTATCTACCCTAGGTGGATGGGTGGCCAGTCGCTCCAGCGGTCAGCAGTCGTTACACTATGGTCGTATCGAGAACATGTTTGCAGGCGGCAGCATCGAAACTCTCACTGGCACATTGGATATCCCCACGATTCCCGCCTCCTCTGCTGGCCCAGATATTCGTGAGATGATTCTGGGCTCTGAGGGGCGAATGGGTATTATTACCGAGGTGACTGTGCGTGTTAGCTCCCTGCCTGAGACAGAGTCTTTCCAGGTAGTATTTTTCCCCTCATGGGAGATTGGTTTGAAGGCAGCGCGAACCCTTATTCAGCAGCGTACGCCACTTTCTATGGTGCGCTTAAGCAATCCTATAGAAACTATCAGCCTGCTTTATATGGGCGCAGGAGAAAACACTAGCGGCGTTGTAGCTCTAGAAAAGTCACTGGCTACAAAAGGCATAGATGCAGGTAAGGTGATGATGACCTTTGGTGTTACAGGCTCAGCAAAGCACTGCGCGGTTGCCCATGAAATGGCTATAGAGCACTGCAACTCATTGGGCGGTGTTGCCGATCAGACCGGTCTGGGTGATAACTGGGCCCATGGTCGCTTTCGCGCCCCCTATTTGCGCGATCCACTGGGCATGGCGGGGTATGCCGCTGATACTATGGAAACAGCTATGGACTGGTCGAAGGTTCCCCAAGCAGTTGATAAAATTGAGACCGCTATTCGTACGGGCCTCGATGACGAAGATGAAAAGGTACATGTCTACACCCATTTGAGTCATGTCTACGGTCAGGGTTCCAGTATTTATACGACTTACTTGTACCGTTTTGGTGACAGCTATGAGACCGCGATGCAGCGTTGGGAGAAACTCAAAGCTGCTGGGGCCAAAGCCATAGTTGACTGCGGAGGTACGATTAGCCATCAACACGGTGTTGGCAAGGACCATCGCAACTACCTCGCCGCAGAAAAGGGTACCCTAGGTATTGCGGCCATTAACTCTGTCTGTGAGTTATTTGATCCCAAAGGTCAAATGAATCCAGGCAAACTATTGCCAGATAACCAATAAACGATGGATAACCCAAGAACCAACTTGCTCGATCAAATGCGCCGCGGCGAGCAGCGCAATTGGGATATTATTGTGATTGGCGGTGGTATCACCGGCGCCGGTGTCCTGCGCGAAGCAGCGAGACGCGGATACCGTGCCCTGTTGCTAGAACAGCAGGATTACTCTTGGGGTACCTCTAGTCGCTCATCAAAAATGGTTCATGGTGGCCTGCGCTATCTAGCCTCTGGCGATGTAAAACTGACCAAACATTCACTGCTTGAACGGGAACGCCTGCTGGCAGAGGCACCTGGGTTAGTCGATCGTATTACCTTTTACTTCAACCTCACCAAAGGTCTTTTCCCAGGCCGATTGGCCATGTCATTTATTCTGATGATCTATGATTTTATTGCTGGCATCACAGACCACAGCTACCACAACAATAAAGCCTTATTAGAGCGCTTTCCCGGACTTGACGTTCGTTGTTTAAAAGGTGCCAGTGCCTATACCGATGCTATGGTGGATGACTCTCGACTAGTGTTACGAGTCCTGCAAGAAAGCATCGCAGATGGCGCCTGTGCACTTAATTATACCAAAGTTGATAGACTGCTAATTGAGCATGAACAGGTGGTCGGCGCTGTATTGGATGACCCACAGAGTGACTGCACCATCGAGTTGCGTGCACCCGTGGTAATCAATGCTACCGGTGCCTGGGCAGATCGCCTGCGCAATCAAATCAACCCTGAAAAGCGCGTGCGTCCGCTGCGCGGTAGCCACCTGATAATTGCTAGGCAACTAATGCCCGTCAACGATGTACTGACTTCTCTGCACCCAGACGACCACCGCGGAGTCTATGTCTATCCATGGGAAGGCACTACAGTTATTGGCACCACTGATCTGGACCACAGTGAAGATCTCGATATCGAGGCGAGTATCGCTCAAAGCGAAGTAGACTATCTGATTCATGCCTTTAATATGCAGTTTCCCAGCTCTAACATCAGCGAGGCGGATATTATTTCCTCCTGGGCTGGGGTGCGTCCGGTGATAGGGTCAGAGAAATCAAAAGACCCCTCAAAAGAGCGTCGCGATCATGCAGTATGGTCTGATCAGGGGCTAATTACGGTGAGCGGCGGCAAGCTCACTACTTTTAGACTAATCGCATTGGATGCACTAAAAGCAGCGCATGAGCGCCTGCCAGAGCCGCAACCATTTAGCCATAATCGAGTCTTTAGCCAGCCCACAATGAGTGCCGAGGAACTGGTTCCCAGTAATCATGCATGGGCCCAACGGCTATTAGGCCGCTATGGGTCATTAGCGAAAAACTTATTGGATGAGGCTTCACCAACGGAGCATCAGCGTATCGGCGCGACCGATTTCTGTCTCGCCGAATGTCGCTGGGCACTGCGCCATGAATCAGTGTTGCATCTGGATGACTTGCTATTGCGACGCACAAGATTAGGTATGGTGTTGCAAGATGCAGGTGCTGAGCTGTTCCCTGCACTCGAAAAGATGTGCATGACTGAGCTGGGCTGGAGCAAAAAGCAGTGGCGGGATGAGTTAGCCCGTTACCAAACGATTTGGCAACGTTTTTATAGCCTGCCTAAAAAGTAAATTTTCCAAAAAATAATAATACAAAGTAAACGCTATGCAAAACTCAGACTATGTCCTCGCCATCGACAACGGCACCCAAAGTGTTCGCGCCATGGTGTTTGACAATATTGGTCAGTTAGTTGCCAAGTCCAAGGTAGATATAGAACCCTACTTTTCGACCCAGCCCGGTTACGCTGAACAGCAACCAGACTACTTTTGGTCTGCTCTCTGCCAAGCCTGCCAAGAACTCTGGCCACAACTGGATTTTCCGCGACAAAATATTCAAGCCGTTTCGGTTACCACCCAGCGGGCCACAGTTGTGGCTATGGATAAACATGGCTTGCCTCTGCGCGCTGCCATTAGCTGGCTAGATCAGCGACAGGTAGACAGTGAGCCGCAACTGAGTGCCCTTGAGTCACTGCTATTTACAATGGTTAAGGCCAAAGGTTCTGTTCATGCCTTTCACGCTCAGGCAGAGGCGAACTGGATTGCACAAAAAGAACCTCAGCTATGGGCGCGGGTGGATAAGTTTCTATTACTATCTGGCTACCACAACTATCAGCTCACCGGCTGCTACAAAGATTCTATTGCTAGCCAAGTTGGCTATGTACCCTTTGATTTTAAGAAACTGAAATGGGCGCAGAGCAAGGACTGGAAATGGCGTGCTATTCCAGCAATTACTCGAGAAATGCTACCCGAGCTAGTCCCAGCAGGAGAAAGCTTAGGCCATATAACGCCAATGGCTAGCGAGCAAACAGGCATACCTGAAGGCCTGCCATTAATCGCCTGTGGCTCAGACAAGGCCTGCGAAGTACTAGGTACCGGCTGTCTCGATAACGAAACAGGCAGTCTGAGTTACGGCACTACGGCAACTTTTAATATTACCAGCGACAAGTATTTCGAAGCTGTACCCTTTCACCCAGCCTACCCAGGGGTGATTCCCAACACATTTAATGTGGAGATGATGGTTCAGCGAGGCTACTGGATGGTCAGTTGGTTCAAACAGGAGTTTGGTTTACATGAACAGCAGCTTGCCGTGGAACAGGGTGTTGCACCTGAATCACTGTTCGACGATCTGCTCAAACAGGTACCAGCAGGCAGTATGGGGCTGATGCTGCAACCCTATTGGGGCGGCAGCATGAACGACTCTGGCCCCGAGGCCAAAGGCGCGATGATCGGATTTGGTGAGGTTCATACCAGAGCCCATATTTACAGAGCCATGATTGAAGGCCTTACCTATGCTCTGCGCGAGGGCAAAGAACGTGTTGAGAAGCGCAGTGGTCAAGCGTTAAAGCGATTAATGGTATCCGGTGGCGGTTCCCAGAGCGATGAGATTATGCAGATCACCGCCGATGTGTTTGGCATGCCTGTAGAGCGCCCCCACACCTACGAAACCTCCGCCCTTGGTGCAGCTATTGCCGCGGCTGTGGGTAGTGGTATCTATCCAGACTTTGCCACCGCAGTGGCCAGCATGACTCATGCTGGCCACTGTTTCGTCCCGCAAGCCGAAAATCAAAAGATTTATAATGAGCTTTATGGGAAGGTGTATAAAACAATGTATCACAGTCTAAAACCAAGCTATCAAAAAATTCGATCAATCACAGGTTACCCAGATTAAACTCTAACTTTTTACTAAAAGGCTTGGACGGTTTTTTTCAGTTGCCATGTTTAAACCACAGACCCGACTTCTGATTACCTGTTGACTGTGATAGCTAATAGTTGCACTGAACCCAAGCGTCGACGGTGGCAACCTAGACCTTCTCCAAAGGTTGAATGTTGCCTTTGTCTATGGGAAAACTGACCACCATCTAGGCTAACAGCTTTTCTTTTTTACAATAATCCAAGGTCAGGTCTAGGGCGGTAGCAACAGCTGCCATCATTTCATCAACTTGTTCAATGCTAATAATGAGTGGTGGACAAAAACCCAGACTAGAACCCGCCACTGCGCGGATTAACAGTCCATTATCCTGGGCCGCTTTCTGTGCATAGCCACCCACTGCCCCACCCACAAAGGGCTGGCCCGTTTCTTTATTGGCAACTAACTCAAGAGCACCTATCAAACCACTGCCACGCACCTCTCCAACTAATGGATGGTCAGCAAACTCGGCCAAACGCTTTTGCAGATATTCACCCGTTTGAGCCGCTTTTTCAAAAATATGATCGCGGGTATAAATTTCTAATGTCTTTAACGCAACAGCACAGGCTACTGGGTGCCCAGAATAGGTATAACCATGACCAAAGGCACCGGCATTGGCACTTTGTTCAATCATAGGCTCATACATCTCCCGCTGAATTGCCGAGGCACTAATCGGCATATAGGCCGATGAGAGCTGCTTGGCAAAGGTCATCATCGCAGGGGACTCAATACCCATGGTAGTGCAACCAAAGTCATTACCTGTACGACCAAATCCAGTAATTACTTCATCTGCCCAGAACATAATATTGTACTTATTAAGGATTGCCTGCACCTTCTGGTAGTAGCCAACTGGAGGCACGATAACGCCGCTGGCACCTGTTATGGGCTCGGCGATAAATGCGGCAATTGTGTCTGGACCCTCGCGTAAAATCATAGCTTCGAGATTACCGACAATACGATCGACAAATTCTGTTTCAGATTCACCATTCTGCTTACCGCGATAATAGTGGGGATGATCAGTACGTAAAATACCCAGCGCATCTACTGGCAGGTCAAAATGATTCTGCGTGACGGGCAATCCAGTGAGCGCCGCCGCAGCCACGGTAACGCCATGATAGGAGCGTTCGCGAGCGATAATTTTTCGGCACTCCGGTTTACCTATAGCCTCATGGTAGTAGCGCAACAGCTTAATATGGGTATCGTTGGCATCACTACCGGAATTACCAAATGATAGCACTGCGTCCTGCATGGGAATCATAGTCGCAAGCTTGTCGGCCAGATCTATCGCTACCTGATGGGTTTTGCCACCAAACATATGGCTAAAAGTCAGCCGACTCATTTGCTCAGTGGTGGTATCAATCAGTTCTTGATTGCCATAGCCCAGCGCCGTGCACCAGAGTCCAGCTAATCCCTCAAGGTACTTATTACCCTCTTTATCCCACACATAACAGCCCTCACCACGATCAATACTGATCTGTTCGATGGCTTTGAAATTTGTGGTTGGATAAATTAAGTTCGTCATCATTAATACTCTTCAATGGTTTCAATACTGAGCCACTAGTCTTCGATACCACCGACACAGATATATTTGATTGTCATGTAGTCATCCATGCCGTATTTGGAGCCTTCTCGGCCACTGCCAGATTCCTTAATACCTCCAAAGGGTGCCATCTCATTCGAAATAGTGCCCTCATTCACACCAATAATTCCATATTCGAGTTGCTCCGCAACACGATATACGCGGCCTATGTCCCGCGAGTAAAAATAAGCCGCCAGACCAAACTCGGTATCATTGGCCATCTGCACCACTTCCGCTTCGGTTTCAAACTTAAACAGTGGCGCTACTGGGCCAAAAATTTCTTCAGAAAATACCCGCATATCAGAGCTAACATTGGTAAGAATTGTCGGCTCAACAAAGCTACCACCAAGTTCACTGCGTCCCCCACCCATGGTTACTACAGCGCCCTTGGCCACGGCATCATCAATAAAATCGCAGACGCTATTGGCAGCTTTTTCATCAACTAATGGGCCTATAGTTACTCCCTCATCAATACCATTGCCAAGCTTTAACCCTTGTACTGCTTCGGCTAACTTGTTATTAAACTCATCATAGATACCAGACTGGATAATAAGACGATTAGAACAGACACAGGTCTGACCAGCATTGCGGTATTTGGAGAGCATGGCACCTTGAACTGCTGCATCAATATCTGCATCATCAAACACAATAAATGGTGCATTGCCTCCCAGCTCCATAGACGTGCGCTTAACGGTTTGCGCACACTCCGCCATAAGCTGTTTGCCCACTGGGGTAGAGCCGGTAAAGGTAACTTTCCGCACGATTGGATTGCTGGTGATTTCGGCACCAATTTCGGCGGTGCGGCCAGTGACCAAATTAACTAGACCCTTGGGAAACCCGGCGCGCTCGGCCAGCTCCATTAACGCCAGTGCGGATAGCGGCGTGGCATTGGCCGGTTTACAAACCACTGCGCAGCCAGCAGCAATCGCTGGGGCAATTTTCCGAGTCAGCATGGCATTAGGGAAATTCCATGGAGTGATACAAGCAACGACACCAACTGGCTGCTTAATCACCATCACTCGCTTGTCATTGGCCGGAGGGGGAATAATATCTCCATAAACACGTTTAGACTCTTCGCTGAACCACTCAACATAGTTGGCACCATAGGCAACTTCAGCCCTTGCCTCAGTCAAAGGCTTACCCTGCTCAGCGGTTAGAATCTGGGCCAAATCTTCCTGATGCTGCATGATCAGGTTAAACCAGTTACGCAGCAACATAGCGCGCTCTTTAACCGTGGTTTTAGCCCATGATTTTTGCGCCATCGCAGCCGCTTCAATCATCCGCCTAGTTTCAGCAGTGCCGCATTTGGCTACTGCGGCAATAGTGTCACCGGTCGCTGGATTAATCACAGCAACAGTATCTCCATCATCGGCATTTATCCATTGGCCATTAATATAGGATTGGGTCTTTAATAAACCTGGGTCTTTTAATTCAAATGTCATTGGGTTTCTCGTCACCTGTGTTTATGCGTTGAGCAATTCTTAGAAAACATAGCACGGCCATTTCCCGCACCAAAATAGAGGTTTTAACTGAGTACTAGCAATACCCATTATAAGGTAGTATCAAGGGCGGTTTTCACGTATAAAGTTGAGAACGCCCGCTGATCTATCTCGCGACTATGCCGGACTTGCCAATTTACTTTATTCGTACTGGGATTCATACCCATCTGGTGCTCCCCGCACCACGGTTATGCGCCTTGGTACCTCAGTTAACTAATTATCTTACTAATTACAAATGGGTGCGTATTGGTTGGGGTGACTACCGTTATTATGGCAATGCGCAGCAGACCAAGCTAATGGGGTTGCACGCCCTTTTTCTGCCTACATCCTCAGTAGTGGCGTTACTCGGTATAGATGACATACTTGAAGGGCTGACAGAGAACGCGGTGGCTTACGAAATTTCTATCGATGATATGTCAGTATCTTCTGTGGCACTATTTGTTAGCCGCTACGTCTCGTTAGACCAGAGCAACAAGATAACCAAAGTCAGAGAGCGTTCCAATGGCGAGTTATTTTTTAAATCCGATGGTATCTATACGATACTCAACACCTGTAATAACTGGACATCTTTTGGCTTGCGCGCTGCGGGCCTACGTTTAAACCCTCATTTTAATATTCTTCCAGGTCAAGTAGAGCGTAGCGTGCGTAAAAATGGGTACCTGCCAATAGAGCGTTAGTCAGGGCTTACCCAATTGAGGGTATTAGCCTTTTGTCCCACGGCCAGTACTGTGTCAGGTAAGTTTTAGTAGTAACCATTTAGGTGCAGTATGACAGTGATACAGCGTAGTTCTGATATTAAGATTGATTTTGACCAGTATGATACCGATGCCATCAATCATAAAGATAGGGCCCATTTTCTGCATCCATGGCAGATTTTCGACACCTTTGCCGAGGAGGGGGCGCTGCCCATAGCCGCTGCTGAAGGTGCCTATATCTTTGACAGTGATGGTAAACGCTACCTAGACGCAGTGGGAGGACTTTGGTGTACCAATATTGGTATGGGTCGCGAAGAAATGGCTGATGCTATTGCCGATCAGGTTCGGCAAATGGCTTACGCCAGCCCCTTTGTTGATATGACCAATATTCCAGCCGCTAATCTGGCTGCAAAACTGGCTCAACTGGCCCCCGGTGACCTAAATCACGTGGCCTTGTCGTGCGGTGGATCAACGGCAATAGATACTGCATACCGAATGATTCATTTTTATCAAAACTGTCGTGGTAAGCACCACAAAAAACACATTATATCCCGGGTAAATTCCTATCACGGCTCTACCTATGCCTCAATGTCTATAGGCGGGAAACCCGGCGATCACCCCCCTGAATTCGACTATATTGTCGATACCATTCACCATATTTCCTGCCCTAATTTTTATCGAGCCCAAAATAATGTTACTGAGGCAGACTTTCTGGCCGCCAAGCTTCAAGAGCTAGAGGATAAAATTCTTGAGTTAGGGGCGGACAAGGTAGCCGCCTTTTTTGCCGAGCCAGTATTTGGCGCTGGCGGGGTAATTGTGCCCCCTGAAGGCTATCATCGCGGCACCTGGGAAATCTGTCAAAAGTACGATGTGCTCTATGTTTCAGACGAAGTAGTTACGGCCTTTGGTCGTCTAGGCCACTGGTTCGCATCAAAAGAGGTCTTTGATTTTCAACCTGATATTATCTGCTCTGCCAAGGGCCTTACCTCAGGCTACCAGCCTCTGGGAGCAACCATTTACTCCAGTAAAATTCACGATGTAATCAGTGAACTGGGCCATGGTCGCTGCTTTACTCATGGTTATACTTATTCTGGTCACCCCGTCGCCTGTGCTGCGGCGTTGAAAAATATTGAAATTATGGAGCGCGAACAACTACTGCCTCATGTGCAAGACATCGGCCCTTATTTTCAGACTCAGTTAAAAACCTTAACTGACTTGCCCATTGTTGGCGATGTGCGTGGTATTGGCCTGATGGCCTGCGTGGAGTTTGTCAAAGACAAAGCTAGCAAAGCACTATTTCCGGAAGAGCTCGATATTGGCAAGTGGATTTCCAATCAGGCAGACAGTAAAGGTCTGATAGTGCGGCCTATCGTCAATCTGAATGTGATGTCCCCACCTCTGATTATAAACCGTGACCAAGTCGACTTTATTGTCAGTACATTACGCGCGAGTATTGTCGCCTGCATGGACGATCTTAAGAGGCACGGGCATCTCTAGTTAGGTCAAATAAATAACCGCAGGTATTGTAATTTCTGTGGCAGACCCCATCTCTTAGCTAAGCAAGCAAATGTTTTAGAGGGTATAACTGAGATGGAACAATATCGTGGAACAACAATTCTGTCGGTAAGACGCAATGGCAAGGTTGTCATTGGTGGTGATGGTCAGGTCAGCATGGGTAATACCATTATGAAGGGTAATGCACGCAAGGTGCGCCGCCTTTATAAAGACCAAGTAATTGCTGGCTTTGCCGGTGGTACCGCCGATGCATTTACTCTCTTTGAGCGTTTTGAAGCCAAACTTGAACAGCACCAGGGCAATCTTACTAAAGCCGCAGTTGAACTGGCCAAAGATTGGCGTACCGACCGAATTTTACGCAAATTAGAGGCATTGTTGGCGGTCGCCGACTCCGAAGCCTCATTAATTATCACCGGCAATGGTGATGTTATTCAGCCCGAAGATGACCTTATTGCGATTGGCTCGGGAGGCCCCTTCGCTCAATCGGCGGCACGTGCGCTACTCGACAATACGGAAATGAGTGCTAAAGACATTGTCGAACAGGGCCTAAAGATCGCCGGCGATATATGCATCTATACCAATCACAATCGAACCATCGAAGAGCTCGACTCCACCATTTAAGCGATGGCTTGATAATAGCAACTAGGAATTTTTATGACTCAAATGACTCCCCGCGAAATTGTTCATGAGCTCAACCGCCACATTATTGGTCAAGATGATGCCAAGCGCGCTGTGGCAATTGCCCTGCGCAATCGCTGGCGCCGCTCTCAACTTGATGCCGAAATGCGCAATGAAGTAACCCCCAAGAATATCCTTATGATTGGCCCCACTGGTGTGGGTAAAACTGAAATTGCACGGCGACTGGCTCGCTTAGCCAATGCCCCCTTTGTCAAGGTCGAGGCTACTAAGTTCACTGAGGTAGGCTATGTGGGTAAAGATGTGGAATCTATTATTCGCGATCTGGTCGAGACCGCGGTTAAACAGCATCGTGAACTGGAGATGACCAAAGTCGCCCAGCGCGCTATGGATGCAGCGGAGGAGCGCGTCTTAGATGCGCTACTGCCCGCCGCTCGGGGTGCTGACTCGGTTGATCAAAAGGACACAGGAACTCGACAGATATTCCGCAAAAAGCTACGAGAAGGTGCTCTCAATGACAAAGAAATTGAAATTGAATTAAGCCAGACTCCAGTCGGGGTAGAGATTATGGCACCTCCGGGAATGGAGGAAATGACATCGCAGCTACAGGGTATGTTCAGTAGTATGGGGCAGAATAAAACCGCCCCTCGCAAGGTCTCTGTTGCCGAAGCCCTCAAACATCTAAAGGATGAAGAGGCAGCCAAACTGATTAATGAAGAAGAGATTAAAGCCGGTGCATTAGAAGCGGCTGAACAAAACGGCATCGTCTTTCTCGATGAGATTGACAAAGTCTGTCGCCGTGGCGAGGGCAGTGGTGCAGATGTTTCTCGGGAAGGTGTTCAGCGAGATCTATTGCCATTGATTGAAGGCAGTACGGTGTCCACCAAATACGGCATGATCAAGACAGACCATATTCTCTTTATCGCCTCTGGTGCATTTCACCTTGCCAAACCCTCTGATCTAATCCCAGAATTACAGGGCCGGCTGCCTATCCGAGTGGAGCTTAACGCGCTAGAAGTTGGTGACTTAGAGCGAATTTTGACCGAACCTAAGGCCTCGTTAACCAAACAATATATAGGCCTTATGGCTACTGAGGGGTTAACAATAGAGTTTGCCGAGGACGGAGTACGGCGTATGGCGGAAATCGCTTTTGAGGTCAATGAGGGGACAGAAAATATTGGTGCTCGCCGCTTACACACCATTTTGGAGCGTCTGCTTGAAGAGATTTCCTTTGATGCCTCTGATCTTGGCGCCAAAGGTGCAACCATCTCCGTGGATGCTAGCTTTGTTGACAAACATCTGGGTGAATTGGCGAGCAATGAAGATCTAACTCGTTTTATTCTGTAGTTACTTGATGTGAGCGTTGATATGACCATCCCTAGTCGAATTGTGGTAAATGAATCCAAAGATACACTGCATATGGAGTATTCGGATGATGTCCGCTTTCAATTACCCGCCGAGTATCTGCGGGTTTTTTCGCCTAGCGCAGAGGTACGTGGCCACGGCAAGGGACAGGAAGTTCTGCAATCAGGTAAGCGTGATGTGACTATTTTGTCCCTCGATAAATCTGGTAACTATGCAATTCGCATCACCTTTAGCGATGGCCACGATAGCGGTATCTTTTCCTGGGACTATCTGTTTGAGCTAGGAACTAGCCAAACCAACAACTGGACCCAGTATCTTCAAAGACTACATGTAGCTGGAGAGTCACGGGATCCAGATATTCAGGTGGTAAAACTGTCCTAAAAGTTCCCTTAATAGGCTCCGTGCCGCTACAATAGCCCGATGAATTTACCGAGAAAGTTGCGCTGATGTCTGACAAAACAACCCACTTTGGTTTTAAAACCGTCAATGTTGAAGAAAAGGCAGACAAAGTCGCCGAGGTCTTCCATTCTGTGGCCTCTAAGTATGACCTTATGAATGATCTAATGTCTGCTGGCATACATAGGCTGTGGAAACGTGTAACCATTGAGATGTCTGGTGTGCGTCGTGGTAACAAAGTACTAGATATTGCTGGCGGAACGGGAGATCTAACAGCTAAGTTTTCGCGCATTGTCGGCCCTGAGGGCGCAGTAGTGCTGGCAGATATTAACGATTCGATGCTCAAGGTTGGCCGTGACCGATTAATCGATCGAGGCGTAGTCAACAACGTAACGTTTTCTCAGGCCGATGCCCAGTATCTCCCGTTTCCGGACAATACCTTCGATGTTATTACCATTGCCTTTGGCCTGCGTAATGTCACAGACAAAGAGTTGGCGCTCGGTTCTATGCTACGAGTTTTGAAGCCCGGTGGCCGTTTACTGGTTTTGGAATTCTCCAAGCCTGGCAACCCCTTACTTTCAAAGGTTTACGACACATATTCATTTAGCATACTTCCCAAGCTGGGCAAGCTTTTCGCCGACGATGCCCAGAGTTATCAGTATTTAGCAGAATCGATTCGCATGCATCCGGATCAGCAAACATTACAAACCATGATGGATAATGTCGGCTTTGCTAACACCGATTTCCATAATATGACCGGTGGCGTAGTGGCTCTGCACCGAGGAGTAAAACCCTAGTGTTATTCGCGGCTCTCCAGTCATCAGCCTTTGAGGGCATTGAACATCTGATCAATTCAGCATTGAGATATGATCCTGCCTCGGCCCGAGATTTGGCGGCCCTGGAAGGTCAAATTATTTTAGTGAAAAGCAGTATGCCGCCACTTTCTCTCGCCCTTGAGCCCAACGCCAACGGAATTATGGTACACAGCGATTGGCAAGACAGCGCCAATATCACCATCGAAGGCACACTAGTTTCTATAGCAAGTATGGCGGTCAATTCTGGTGAGACGAAGTCGCTGTCCGGTACTGGCGTGAATGTTAGTGGCGATCTAGAAACATTGCGCACGCTCAATATTATTATGGCCAACCTGGATATAGACTGGGAAGCGGCGCTCGCGGAATTAATAGGCGATGTTGCGGCACATATTGTCTGCGCAAATATTCGCAACTCAGGGGAGTTTCGTGCCAATACTGCCAAGCGCGCCAAAACGGCTCTAGTGGACGCAGCTCAAAACCAGTGGCAGCTAACTCCAGGTCGCGCTGACTTTGAGCAACTGATACAACAGGTGCGTGGCATCGCCACAGATACAGATCGCCTTGGCGCGCGTGTTGATCGACTGCGCAAACTAATAGCTGCTGGAGCTCCAAACCTGTGATTAGACTTCGCCGCCTGGGTAAAATAATACGCGTTGCGGGTAAATATCGCCTTGACGCTCTATTGGATAAAGCCCAGTTACCGCTCAGCGCTCGCTTGCTTATGTTCCCAGCAGTGCTCTTCGGCCCCAGCGCCAACAAAGGCAGTCGCGGCGAACGTCTGCGTAAAGCCCTTGAGGATCTGGGCCCTATCTTTGTTAAGTTCGGCCAACTGCTGTCGACTCGACCCGACCTAGTGCCCGACGATATATGCTCTGAGTTGGCCAAGTTGCAAGATAATGTCCCGCCCTTCTCATCTGCTGTGTTTAAGCGCAATATCGAGGCCGCACTCGGGGGTAGCGTCGACGATTTATTTAAAAGCTTTGAATCTGACCCGCTAGCCTCTGCCTCTATTGCTCAGGTCCATGGCGCAATCTTAGCTGATGGCACCAATGTTGTGGTTAAAGCGGTGCGGCCAGATATCGAAAAAACCATCCGCAAAGATATCGCATTGCTCTACAGCTTGGCGCGCCTGCTAGCAAAATACAGTGAAGATGGTCGGCGCCTGCATCCGGTTGAAGTGATCAAAGACTATGATCATGTAATTATGGAAGAGCTGAACCTGCAGTCCGAAGGTGCCAACACCTCATTACTTCGCAACAACTTTGAAAACTCACCTCTGCTCTACGTACCGAAAGTGTTCTGGTCTCACAGTAATCAGAATGTACTGGTCATGGAGCGTATTTATGGCATTCCCGTTTCTAGCGTCAGTGAAATGCACGCCGCTGGCGTCGATATGCAAGTGCTTGCCGAGCGCGGTGTTGAAATATTCTTTACTCAGGTTTTTGATGATAATTTTTTCCATGCCGACATGCATCCCGGCAATGTCTTTGTAGATATTAGCAATCCCAAAAAACCCTCTTATCAGGCCCTAGACTGTGCCATTATGGGTTCATTATCCAATGCTGACCAATTCTATATAGCTCGCAATCTATTGGCGATATTTAACCGTGATTACCGTCAGGTAGCTGAGCTGCATATTCGCTCAGGCTGGGTAGCCAAAGATACTCCGGTAAATGAATTTACTGGGGCCATACGCTCGGTTTGCGAACCAATCTTTCAACGCCCCCTAGATGAAATCTCACTGGGACATATCCTAATCAGCCTGTTTGATACTGCCCGCCGCTTTAATATGGAAGTGCAGCCTTCGCTAGTGCTATTACAAAAGACTCTGCTAAATATTGAAGGGCTGGGGCGACAGCTTTATCCACAGCTAGACCTGTGGACCACAGCCAAACCATTTTTGGAGAAATGGCTAAAAAAACGCTATTCTCCGTCAAGCATAGTCAAACAAATGAAGCGCCATCTGCCCGACTGGTTAGAATATCTGCCGCAGATACCACCGCTAATATTTGATGAATTACAAAGCAAGCAAGCAAGTCGCCACAATGTGCTATTGTCCGAGCCGGTGTCTACTAAGGCTACAAAATTCACTGGCCGTATTGGTGCCGCCGCAGTTGGTGTTGCCATAGGTATGGCTTTTCCCCATTGGGCTGAACCAATATCCCAGTTGCCCGGCAGTAGCCTACTTTTGGCCACTGTGGGTCTACTAATACTCCTACTGCGCTAGTTGGGCTATGATGCTCACCACAGATAAATAATGATAGGGAAGGCAAAATGCAATGAGCTTTGTTGAGGATATCCTATGGAACAGTGATGGACTTGTACCGGCTATAGCCCAGGACGCCGAAACTGGCGTTGTGCTCATGGTCGCCTGGATGAATCGCGAAGCGCTGCAACTGACGGTTGTCGAAAATCGGGCTGTATACTGGTCTCGCTCTCGGCAAAAGTTATGGCGTAAAGGTGAAGAATCTGGAAATATCCAGACACTTAAAGAGGTGCGACTGGACTGCGACAACGATGTTATCATGTTGCAGGTTGAGCAGCGTGGAGGAATTGCCTGTCACACGGGTCGTGCATCCTGCTTCTACCGAGTGCTTAAAGATGGCCAGTGGACAGTGGTAGACCCAGTCATCAAGGACCCCAAGGATCTCTATTCATGAACGATGCAGTACTTAACCAGCTTACCAAAGTTCTTGAAGCGCGCAAGAAAGCCTCAGCTGATGACTCCTATGTATCCAGCCTTCACCAAAAAGGCTTGAATAAGATACTTGAAAAAGTCGGTGAAGAATCTATTGAAACTATTCTGGCAGCGCGTGATGCCGAAATAAGTGGCCAAAATGAAAAATTAATTTATGAAACCGCTGACCTGTGGTTTCATACTCTAGTAATGCTGTCACATCTAGGTGAAGATGCCAGTGCAGTACTTACAGAACTAGAACGCAGATTTGATTTATCGGGTCTTGAAGAAAAGGCTCAACGCAAAAAAAACTAGTAATCTAATTTTTAAGGGGAGATTTATTGTGGGTTTTGGATGGCAAGAATTATTAATTATTCTGGTAATTGTCGCGCTAATTTTTGGCACTAAAAAATTACGCGGAATTGGCTCTGATCTAGGCGGTGCAGT
Source organism: SAR92 clade bacterium H921 (assembly GCA_025153755.1). Classification (GTDB taxonomy): domain Bacteria; phylum Pseudomonadota; class Gammaproteobacteria; order Pseudomonadales; family Porticoccaceae; genus HTCC2207. Next base: position 411,123 of record JAOALD010000002.1, on the reverse strand, counting down.
CAAGGGATTTAAAGACTCTGTATCTAGTGAGCCAGATGACGAGGGTGACACGCTTAGAAAAGAGTCCACTGAAGAGTCAGTCGAGAAGACAGACGAAGCTAAATAAACCATGTTTGATATAGGTTTTTCTGAGCTCCTGATTATTGCTGTAATTACTCTGATTGTGATGGGACCAGAGCGGCTCCCCGAAACTGTGCGCAGTATCAGTCTTTGGCTCGGTCGTATAAAGCAGATGTTTACCAGTGCCAAACAGGAACTGGAAAAGGAAATTGGCATGGATGAAATTCGTCGCCAGTTGCAAAATGAAAAGGTTCTTCGAGACCTCAATACCACTAAGGAGCAGTTTGAATCCTCTGTCTCAGAGACGACGGACAAAGTTAAAACTACTTTGATAGAAACAGAATCAGAGTTGGCCTCAGATCCTAGCCTAAAACCTTCTCAAGAAAAACAAGATGACTGAAGAAACAGATTTAAAAAGCCAACCTTTTATGGAACACCTGATCGAGTTTAGAGATCGCGTACTACGTTCTGTGGTGGCGGTGCTGATCATTTTTGCCGGGTTATTTTCTTTTAGCAATGAACTGTATATTTATATCTCAGAGCCCATTCGTGAGTATCTGCCTGAATCTTCTACTATGATTGCAACTGAGGTTGCCTCGCCATTTTTAACGCCATTTAAGCTTACCTTGGTATTGTCCCTTTTTGCAGCAATGCCCTATATCCTTTATCAAGCTTGGGCTTTTTTGGCACCAGGTCTGTATCAGCGGGAAAAGAAAATTGTTATCCCCCTATTTATTTCTAGTGTCGCCTTATTTTATGCCGGTATGGCATTTGCCTACTACATTGTATTTCCTCTGGTATTTTTATTTTTCACTAGCATCGCACCTGAGGGCATCAGTGTTATGCCCGATATCCGTAGCTACTTGGACTTTGTATTAAAGCTTTTTTTCGCCTTTGGGCTGAGTTTCGAAATCCCCATAGCAGTAGTGATTCTGTCGTGGATGGGGGCTGTAAACCCAAACAATCTAGCCAAGAAACGCCCCTATGTTTTTGTACTGTGCTTTGTGCTGGGCATGCTACTGACACCGCCAGATATAATCTCCCAAACCCTGCTCGCCATTCCTATGTGGTTACTATTTGAACTGGGTATTTTGTTTGGCCGTCTGGTGAGTCCTGCGTTACAAGATACTTAACAACGCCTTTTGTTGAGCCCCTGACAATGACTTCTAGTGATCAACATTGCAGTGCTATTAATCTGGGCCCTTGTATCGCAACTGTGTAGCTATTTATATGGTGCGACACGATTGGAGTACTGGCAGTTTGTGGTCATGCTAATAGCTAGTACATCCCTATTGTTAATAACTTACGTCCTATTATGCAGATTTAATTTCACCGCCGATATAAAACCAACTAGCACCATTTAGGGTAAATACCGACTTTTCATGGAGTATCTTATTTCTGCCCTCATCAGTGTATGTAGCTTTAAATTCTACCCAACCCTGGCTATCTTTAACTCCGGAGCCAAGCACCTCGAGTGACTTCCACTGCAAATCTTGACTAGACAGCTCTTCAATGGTTAAACCCTTTGCCATAGGTGCAAACCAAGTTTTGAGTAGATATTCACCATGGCCCCCCAAAGCATAGGCACTAAAGCGCGAACGCATCAGCTGCTCTGGTGTTTTGGCCAATATTTTTCCGCGTAAAACCGGTTCGCAGCAGTGGCTAAAGGCCTTACCACTTCCACAGATACAATTGTTCACTGATTAGTCCATCTGTTGTTAGATTTACAAGGCTACTGTAGTTTAAAATGATAACCCAATTTGCCTTAGGTGAGCTAATACATGCCCAGTTTAGATATTGTTTCTGAAATTGATTCAGCCGAGATACTTAACGCCACTGACAACGCCAGCCGTGAGTTGACTACTAGATTTGACTTTCGCGGTGTCGACGCCAGCATCAGTCTAAATGATGATATTGTTACCCTTAAGGCTGAAGCTGATTTTCAATGCCAACAGCTATTGGATATCTTGCGTATACAGTTAGTTAAACGGGGTATAGACCCAACCGTTATAGAATGTAATAACGAGGCACTGCACAGCGGTAAGACCTTCTCATTACAGGTGAGTTTCAAACAGGGAATCGCTCCTGATGTCAGTAAAAAGCTGATTAAACTGGTGAAAGAGAAAAAACTTAAGATTCAGGCTGCGGTGCAGGGTGATGAGGTTAGAATCAGCGGTAAAAAGCGTGATGACCTACAGACCGTAATGGCCATGGTGCGTGAAGCAGATCTAGGTCAGCCCTTTCAATTTAAAAATTTCAGAGACTAGGCGCCCCATTTACTAATCAGAGGCAATAAACTTCATAGAAATGCTGTTAACACAGTGCCTAGTATTTTTCGCGGTGTATCCTTCACCATCAAATACATGACCAAGATGGCCACCGCAATTAGCACATAGGATTTCAATACGCCTGCCATCTGCATCGAGCTCACGCTTTACTGCGCCGGCAATCTCGTCATCAAAACTGGGCCAGCCACAATGAGAAGAAAACTTGTGCTCTGACTTATAAAGGGGTGCATCGCATTGCTTACACACATAGTGACCGCCATCAAAATGATCGGTGTAGATCCCTACAAAAGGCCGCTCTGTGCCCTTTTGCTGAATCACATACTTCTCTTCAGCCGTTAAAGTATTGTAACTATCGCTCATAATTTTTTCTCACTAAAGCTGCACAGCTAGCCAAAGTTTGTCCATTGCCTGCTGCACTTTAAACAATGGCTCCAAGACGCCCTTTTGACTATTGGTCTTAGTATAATCAAGGCCATAGAGACGCAGAAAGTCTAGCTCAGGATGCCCAAGAGCCGCATATTCCCAATCGATAATTCTGGCACCATCAGTATTTAAGATAATATTTTGTGGTACCAGGTCATGGTGACAAATTACTGGATGCCACTGTCCAATATCTACGGCCTTTGCCGCAATTTCGATCTCTTTTCTAAGCTCAGGAGCAACACAGTCATCGGTGAGCTGATCGAGATAGCCACGACAGTATTGTAGGTAATTACGTGGTACCCCATTAGGCATAGGAACTCTCTGAATAGCCCTTAAGGCTGAACAAACAGCCTCCATGGTTGAAGGGTTTTTTAAGGCCATAGCGGTTGGATGCTGCCCCTCAATATATTCGCTTACCAATACATCGTTGGTACAGTAAAAAGTCTTTGGAATAATACCACTTGGCGCCAATAGCCTAAGTATCTGAGCCTCGCGCTCGCGATCGATCCCCAGAGACGCACCGACTGGAGAATTAACTCTTACTACCGCTTTGAAATCCCCTGAGGCGACGAGAAATGTGTCATTGGTCTTGCCCCCAGTCAACTCTCGAATTAGCTTTGGAGGATCTGTGAGCTGCTGCTCGGTATTAATTATCCACTGAGGCCAATTAGCTAGAGTTTGCTTGAGCAGTATATGAGTCCTGTTCGAGATAGTTTTTTCTCCAAGTAAAATAACCAATGATGGCCAACACTAAATAAACAACAAACATGGCTGCCGTTTGGTATAACTCTCTATCGATGTACAAAAATATAGAGACGCTATTAATAACAATCCAATACAACCAGTTCTCTAGTACTTTGCGCGCCACCATAACCGTGGTCACAACACTGGCCCAGGTGGTAAATGAATCGATATATGGTAGCCTAGCCTCAGTGGTGACTGTTAGTAAGTATCCGGAAATAACCGTTGCCAATAGAATTAGACCAATGGCCATAAAGTGCTGCCGAGTAGTCCAAATAGACAGAGCAACACCCTGATTTGCCGAACCTCCCCGTTGCCATTGGTACCAACCATAGATAGCCATGGCCATATAGTAACCATTTAGGGCGGACTCCATATATAGGCTGACATCACCAAAAATCACAACATAAATAGCGGTACTTACAAAGGCACAGTACCAACAAAGACTATTTTCTTTCATTGCTAAAATGAGATAGGCGATAGATAAAGCTACCGCCACTGTCTCTAGATTAACCCAGTCAAACATTACTTCAGCGCCTCATAACCAGGTATGATTTTTACTACATAAATAGCCATATTAAATTCCTTATAACACTCAGCAATGGTGTCCTGCACTGCCCTCATAGCGAATTCATATTCACCCTGCACCACGGTGCTAGTTGGAAAAGTCGACACTTTGAGATTATCAAAACGATTAATTTTCTCAATAAAACCCTCAATTGGGGGAATAAAATCCTCTCGATTTGGGTACATGCTTATATCAACAGTCACTTCCATTTTTGTGCGCCTTGAAGGTTAAAAGTCATATTTACCGCTGAACCCAATAACTCGAGGAGCGGCTAGCTGGTAGTATGACTCAGTGATCCAGCCCTTGCGCGGGTCATTACCGTAATAGGCATTGCCACTAAAACCGGCAAAATTAAAGCCTCTTATAATCACCTCGTCATCGAACAGGTTGCGCCCCCAAAGAGACAGTTCCCAATCGCCAAGTATATAGGTCAGGTTGGCATTTAATAGTTCGTAAGATTTGGATTTTTCGCCATGGCTAGATGAGAGATAAAAGTCATCTTTCCCTTCAACGTCAAGGCTTAAGGCTAAACTATCAGTAAACTGTACTCTGGCCCCAAGTGAAAATTGATAGGCAGGAGCATGGGCTTGGTCACGACTATCAAGGTCCTGAGAAAGAGGGATATCAAATTCAGTTTCTAACAGACCCAGGCTACCAAATAGAGCCAATGTCTCACTAGGGAACCAGCTAAATTCAAGTTCAATACCGTAGTTTTTGCCCTGCGCGGAATTGCCGAAATAGTCGGTAAAGCTCAAACCACCTTCCACTTCTCGAGGTTCAACGAAAGTCTGTTTAATCTGAATATCATCCCGTTGCTGATAGAACACAGCTAGCTGAGCCTGCAGTGCATCATCAAACCAGCGACCTTTGGCTCCCAATTCATAATTGAGCATAAACTCAGTATCAAATTCACGATCCTGTTCGGCCACCATTGGATTACTGTTTATGCCGCCCGCCTTGTAACCCCGTGACACCAATCCATACACCATTAACTGTAAAGACGGCTGATATTGCAGGGCAATACGACCACCCCATGTATCTTCATCAACCCGATGATCCACCAGATCGCTATCGTTATAACTGGCTTTACGATTTTCAAATCGCACCCCTGCGCTCAGACGCAGTGCTTGGGACAGGTGCAGATCTAGCTGGCCATAAACCGCCTGGTTGGTGGTATCAAAGTCGCTGGTAAAATCACCACCATATTGACGCAATAATTGCTCGTCCTGCTCACGCAAATAAACTCCCGCCACCCAGTCTGTGGAGCCATCGAAAATTCGTGCCGACTCTGGTGATATCAGCCTTATATCTATGCTCCCATTTGTTCGCTCGCGAATGTAGTTATCTACAGAGTTGTAGGGATCGTTGTAGGGGCAGGAAAAATCGACGCACAGCTGCTCTCCATACGCCCAGTCCTCATCATACCCGTACTCTAGATCATTATCGGCAAAGCTAATTAAACTTATTAATGTAAAATTATTAGAGCCGCTCCAGTTACTTCGCAATGCCACTGCAGTTGACTCCTGACGATCATGACCTGGGTTATCGGATAGAGTATGACGTGTATTGTCCAGTGAAAAAGCATCGTAACCATTGTCTACGTCAACATGAAACATCGTTAGCTTGAGATCTAACATGTCGCTAGCCTGCCAATCAAAGATTGATCGCACACTCAATTCATCGATGTTGTCGGTGTCGTCGCGCTGTAAAAAATCATTGTTAATATAGCCATCACTACTATGCTGTTGCACAGCAAAACGATAACCCACAGTCTCATTCAAGGGGCCACCTAGGGCCGCAGAAACTGTCCGTGTATTATATTCTCCAAGTGTAATTCCCAGATTGCCCTTGGTTTTTGTGCTGGGTTGGTTAGAGCGTAAATTGATCAATCCGGCCAAAGCATTTGCGCCATAGAGTGTTCCCTGAGGACCGCGTAAGACCTCTACCTGCGCTATATCCATGGTGGTAGCCGCACCGGCAATCCCGGTAAAGTCGATTCCATCGACCAAAATACCCACGGAGGGATTGAGGGGCTCAATAAACTGACTGCGCTCGCCAATACCACGGATCTGAATAAAGCGACCTCGAGATGCGCCACTGGAAAAATTGACATTAGGTGCTAGGTTGATTAACTGCTCGAGATGACGAGCCTGGCGCTGCGCTATGGTCTGACTGTCCATTACAGTAATACTGGCCGCAGTTTTTAAAAGACCTGTATCACGAAAGTCAGAGGTCACGACGACCTCGTCAATTGTCAGATTAGCCATTGAAGCTGTGGAAGTCACAGCCAGAAAAAACAGCCCGACAATTTTGCTAAAAAATATCGCGCAGAGATTAAATTTGTACATATAGAGCCTCAGTAACAGTGCGTTAAGGAGACCCGGAGATAAAGACGGAGTGAAGGGCACATAAGCATTTTAGTCCTATTCCTACGCCGGTATAATCCGGATCAGGTTCGAAGGGTACATCTCAGGTCATTGTTAATTGACCGCCCCTTAGGAAACGGCGGTAGTCTATCATTAGGCCTTAGCTAGTGGTAGATGATTAAGAAAAAATTTTCTTTCTAAACTATGCGCTAATTTTGTAATCAAGGTTAAAGTGGAAATAACATAAAGGATTAACCATGACCCGCTTTTTAAAAACTATACCTCTAGCCCTCGGCGCTATATTATTTCTCTGTGCCTGTGCCACCAAAACTACTGATAGGGCTCTGGCATCAGAGCAAGCCATTGCCCTTTTAGACTCTCTTTTTATGGAACAGGTGCGTCTTAGTCCTCAATCAATGGCCTATTTGGGCATGCGCGAGCGCTACGACGAATGGGACGACATCTCCGAAGCCTCCAGCCAGCGAAGTCTAGAAATGACTCGGCGACATATTGCTACCGTCAGAGCCATCGATACCTCAGCGCTTGATCCGTCTGCGCAACTGAGTGTCAAAATGTTTATTGAACAGGCCAAGCTGACCCTGGACGCCCATCAATGGCGTTATCACACATACCCGGTTAATCAAATGTTCGGCGTACACAGCATGGTGCCCTCGTTTTTAATTAACCAACATCTGATCGTCAATCGCCAAGATGCCCAAGCCTATATAGGTCGTATCAAAAACACCTCCCGGCTTATAGAGCAACTGCTGGAGCAGCTAAAAATTCGAGAGGCTAAGGGTATTATTCCTCCGCGATTCGTGTTTCCTCTCGTACTAGAGTCGATTGAAAATATCACCTCTGGAGCGCCATTTAAGCCGGGCGACAAGGACGGCACTATCTTGGCAGATTTTCGCGCCAAGATCGCCGTGCTTAAACTAGCGGACGCAGAACAACAACAACTGCTCACAGACGCACAGACAGCCATGGTGACCCATTTAGAAACAGGCTACCGTAAGTTGCACCACTATTTATCGATGCAGCAAGGCCGAGCCGATAACAGGGATGGGGTATGGAAATTCCCAGATGGTGAAGCGTTTTATAATTTTGCTCTTCAACGCACCACCACCACTAACTTAGGTGCAGATGAAATCCATCAGATTGGCATAGCAGAAGTGCAGCGTATTCAAGATGAAATGCGCACTATTATGAAAACAGTTAACTTTGTCGGCGACCTCAAGGCGTTCTTTGACTTTACCCGCAATGACGAGCAATTCTATTATCCGGATACCAGTTCAGGCAGACAGGCCTATCTAGATCGAGTAACCGCGGTAATAGACAATATGCAAAGTCGTCTTGACGAGTTGTTTATTACTAAGCCAAAAGCCACATTGCAGGTCAAGGCAGTAGAGCCTTTTCGTGAAGCCTCCGCAGGTCAAGCGTTTTACCAGAGCCCAGCACCAGATGGCAGTCGCCCGGGAACCTATTTCGCCAACCTCTATCGCATGAGCGATATGGCAATCTATCAACTTGAGGCACTAGCCTACCATGAGGGTTTACCTGGCCATCATATGCAGATATCGATTGCTCAAGAACTTAAAAATTTACCCAAGTTTCGCCTCTTCGGCGGTCATACTGCATTCATTGAAGGCTGGGGACTCTACTCAGAGTTAGTACCCAAAGAAATAGGGCTCTACGAAGACCCCTACTCAGACTTTGGACGCTTATCAGGAGAACTCTATCGGGCCTGTCGTCTAGTAGTTGATACCGGTATTCATGCCAAACGATGGACTCGTCAACAGGCTCTTAATTACATGGCAGCCAATGTTCCCCATTCCCAGAGTTACAATGTCCGACAAATTGAACGCTATATTGTGATGCCATCACAGGCTACTGCTTACAAGATTGGTATGTTGAAAATTCAGCAATTACGCACCGATGCAGCAGAAGCCCTCGGAAGCAAGTTCGATATACGTCAGTTTCACGATGTAGTGCTAAAAGATGGCTCAGTGCCTCTGAGTGTACTTGAGGACAATGTTAACGCTTGGATAGCAGATTCATTAGTTCACTAAAGTCTAAGTTATACAGTGCAAGCCAATATCCGACTTATCTCGCACAGTGATCGCCCTGACTCTGCGCGCAGATTGGCAAAGACCTGTTCAACGAGCTTTAAATCACGCTGCGCCGTGGGACTGAATTTGGGCATGAAACCATGGTTAACCAAGGCATGACAGACATCCTGGGTCAGTAGAAAGGTGTCCTTGCCCATACTGCGCAGTATCATAGGGCCGGTGTTACCCCCGAGTCTGCAACCATGTTTTTTTAGCTCCAACCATAGCCCGATAATATTGTCCTGCGGCCAGTCTGCGATAAATGCACCAAAACTGCCATGACTACGTTGCTTATCCAGTACATAAACCGCATTTTTACGCACCGCCGCGATCTTAGTAAAGTTACGCACAATGCTTGTATCTTGCCCAAGCTGCTCAAGACGTTCATCACTAAAATGGGCCACGGCTAATGGATTAAAGTTAGCAAAAGCCGCTTCAAATCCAGGCCATTTGTTATCAATAACTCGCCATACAAAACCGGCGCGAAAGATACAGCGAGTCATCATAGACAGATAGCGATCATCAGATTGCGAGAGAAGCTGCTGCTTGCTCCCTGCAATGGGCAATATCGCCTCGAGGTGCTCTCTGCCTCCACGATTTGTAGCAGCCAGCTGGTAAAGTGCCTTAAATGATGTCATTGATGGAAAGTCCTTGCCAGGAAGTTGACGGAATTGATTAACGGATGATTCTCGCTGATTACAATAGCGATGTGAGGCTCGCGCGCTCTAGGAGATCTTTAATAACGTGCCAAGCTATAAAAAATAGCAGTAAGCTAAACACCTTATCCAGCAACCAACTATGCCTTTGGAATCTTGTCACTGTGCCTGTGTGGCCAATAATCAAGGCTACCGACATATACCAGATAGCGTCTATGCCGCCTGCTAAGAGCCCCAGAGTTATTTTTTCCCAGACTTCAGTGTTAAGACCTACAAACTGACTGAATAATGCCGTGAAAAATAGTAGTATCTTCGGGTTGATCAGAGCAACAATAAACCCATCTCGTGCAGCCCGCCAATGAGATGAACGCACAGCCAGAACCTTATCTATATCTTTCTTTAATGGCGCAAAAAGCATTTTGACGGCTAAAAACAGCAAGAAAAGGCCCCCAAAAATCTGTATCACATCGAACAATATTGGATTGCTACCAATGGCCGAAGACAGACCTGAGGCAACGATAAAAGCAAAAAAACCTACCGTAACACCATGGGTTAGTGCCGCAATAATTCCTGCGATCCTGCCTTCGGAGAGAGTGTGATTAACGATAATAAGCAGACTCGGACCAGGCGACATGGCGCCAAAAAGGCAGGCAAGGGTCACCGAAACCCAAAACGTTCCAGTTAAACTACTGTCGAAAATAAGGTCCATATCGAAGTTATACAGACCTGACAAGATAAAACAAGCATAATTTGTGCTCTGACACAGCTTAATACCCAACACTCTAATACTAAAGTATTAGTTCTTAAGGGCTATTTTAATAAACCCAAGTATCATTAAACTCAATCGTTAGACTATTAAGCGCGACCTGCAGTATTTCAAAGGCGGCGCACCATTTGAAGATCAAAAAATACGCACTAGCAACCAAGCACTCATGAGAACAACCTTTGAGGTGGCTCTAGATTTGTCTCGGTGTCTAGACTATCTGGTTACATCCATAGTTAGGAGTAAGTTATGGACGACAATGTCTCAATCGATAGACCTGCGGATGATCATCAAAGTCAACCAACCGCAGAATCACTCGAACTCGCATTTAACAGTGGGCTAGATACGTTTAAAGCATATTTTGACACGCTACCCGAGGAAGCCAGATTGGCGCTTAAAGATGCTTTCATAAATCAAGCTTGATTAAAGCTCGCTGCTATCTTGGCAAAAAGTTCAGTGCGCTCGGCTTGGGAGAGAGACCTGATGTGATGGTAGAGTTGCTCTACCGAGGTACTCTCATCAAGACTAGGTTTGCTTTTCTTACTAGTGCTTTCGTACAGAGACTCAGGTGTCACGCCAAAGTAATTGGCAATACGCACAACTGAATCACGCCGAGGTTCACGCGTCACCTCGCTAAGAATTCGGTTAATGGTTGGTTGAGGGACACCCGTTGCACGTGACAACGCACTCTGAGAAAGGTTCTGATCCCTCATCAATTTGGTCAGTTGTTTGCTAATATCAAGTTTCATATTCTTATTATGCGATCCATTTCTAAAAGAAGTTGTATTATTTTTAGATCATTCCGCCTAGAAATGCTAATTTTTATTCACAATTCAGTCAACCTTTTAAAATGATAAGCCGTTAAGCCTTAATAACCTATCGGGCCTATCAGTAATAATTCCATCTACTCCCATGGCTTTGAGGGTCTGCATAGTGGCAGGGTCGTTAACCGTCCACACCTCAACACGCATATTCAGCTGATGCACAGCTCTAACCAGAGATGGATTTACTATATTTATTCCCCAAAAAGCCAGTGGCAACTGTACTGAGTACCCAGGCGAGTTATAAAGGTGGCTCAACCCAAACTTGGTTAGAATAACTAACCACATCGCCTCACTCTGAGCTAGCGATGTAGGGACATTGGGGCAAATTTCACGAAAATAAGACAGCACAGAGTCGTGAAACGAGCCTACGATCACCTGGTCTGCCAATTCATATTCGATAATAATAGCGCACAGCTTGTCTGCAGGTTCAGTGGTTAAGGGCTTGAGCTCTATTAGATAGCGGCTTGATGGCAGCCGCTCAAATAAAGACCTCAGGGTAGGCACCCTAATACCTGGTGGCGCAACTAAATTAGGATAATCGACTTCATGAAAGCCAACGTCGAAGGCCTGAATATCGGCCAAGGTCATCTGCGCAATTTCGCCATAGCCGTTGGTCGTTGTGTCAATAACTGCGTCGTGACGCACAACCAAAACCTTGTCAGACGTTAGATGGACGTCTAGCTCCAAAACATCTGCACCCACCGCCAAAGCATTAATCGCGGCCTCTAGTGTGTTTCCGGGTAGCAGCGCACGGCCATTGCCATGGGCGATAATATCGAAAGAGTTTGATCGATAATAGTCTATCTGCGGTAAAGCGTTATACAGCGGCACCATAAGTAGCAGGGCGTAACCGAGCATCGCACAGGCAATAATTGACAAGAACGACTTCACTTTAATTCACTCCCGTTTTGCACTCTAAACACCGACAGTAGATATGGGCACGACTATCAAGATTAACGGTTATGGCGATTAGCGATCAAATCTTCGACAACTGACGGATCCGCCAGAGTTGAAGTATCGCCCAAACTATCTAGTTCATTAGCTGCAACTTTACGGAGAATGCGCCGCATTATTTTGCCTGATCGCGTTTTCGGAAGCCCTGGGGCCCATTGAATAATATCTGGCTTAGCTATGGGCCCAATCTCGTTCACACAGAGTTTAACTAATTCAGCTCGGAGTTCGTCAGTCGTCTCTGCACCGGCCATTGGCGTAACATAGCAATAGATACCCTGCCCCTTAATATCGTGGGGATACCCCACTACCGCAGCTTCCGCAATTTTCTCATGAAGCACCAGTGCACTCTCTACTTCAGCGGTTCCCATGCGATGACCAGATACATTTAACACATCATCTACACGACCGGTAATCCAGTAGTAACCATCGGCATCACGGCGCGCACCGTCACCAGTAAAATAGTAGCCTGGATAGGCGCTAAAGTAGGTATCAATACAGCGTTGGTGATCGCCATAGACAGAACGGATCTGACTAGGCCAAGATGACTTAATCATCAGCAGACCTTCACCAGCACCTGTAATTTCATTTCCCTGGGTATCCAGCAACACTGGTTCAACACCAAAGAATGGATGGCTTGCAGACCCTGGCTTTAAATCTGTAACACCAGGTAACGGTGTTAGCATATGGGCGCCAGTCTCAGTTTGCCACCAGGTATCTACAATTGGGCATCGCTGGTCACCTACAACGCGATAGTACCATTCCCAGGCTTCAGGATTAATTGGCTCCCCTACTGTACCCAGCAGCTTTAATGAACTTCGTGATGTGCCTGACACAAAGTCATTACCTGCACCCATCAGGGCACGAATAGCTGTAGGCGCAGTATAAAACTGATTGACCTGATGTTTATCGATAACCTGCCAAAAACGGGAGGCATCAGGATACGTGGGTACGCCCTCAAAAATCAGCGAAATACCCCCATTACAAAGGGGCCCATACAAAATATAGCTGTGACCAGTAATCCATCCCACATCAGCTGTACACCAGTAAATATCACCCTCTTTATAATCAAAGGTATATTTGTGACTCATTGCCGCCATTAGCAGGTAACCGCCAGTGGTATGCATTACACCTTTGGGTTTTCCTGTGGAGCCTGAAGTATAGAGAATAAATAATGGGTCCTCTGCATCCATGATTTGTGCAGGGCAATCTGCCGTCACCGAATCGATTGCGGTCTGGTACCAGAGATCGCGATTTTCACTCCAATCAATGGTTCCAGAGGTTCGCTCCACCACCAAACAGGTATGCACATCTGGGCAGCTTTCCAGAGCTTTATCAACATTGTGTTTTAGAGGAATTATCTTGCCGCCTCGGACCCCCTCGTCTGCTGTGATCACAACCTGACAGCTAGAGTCGAGAATACGGTCTTTAAGGGCCTCGGGAGAGAAACCGCCAAAGACTACAGAATGGACCGCCCCTATGCGCGCGCAGGCCAGCATTGCAAAAGCAGCTTCTGGGATCATGGGCATATAGATACACACACGATCACCCTTTTTTACACCCCGCTCACGGAGCACATTACCCATGCGGGAAACTTTATCATGCAACTCGAGGTAGGTGATGTGTTTGCTGTCGCTGGGATCATCACCCTCCCAAATTAGTGCAGTTTGATCAGCACGCTCAGACAGATGACGGTCAATACAGTTTACCGCGACATTCAGGGTACCACCACCAAACCATGCCGCTTCACCCTTAGCAAAATCGTAGTCGCAGACAGTCTGCCAAGGGGATTCCCACTGGAGGAATTCTGCGGCCTGCTCAGCCCAGAACTGATGGGGGCTTTCAATCGATTGTTGATACATTTCCTGATAGCGCTCGCGATTGATCCAAGCCTCTTTTTTCCATTGATCAGATACGGGGTGAACAGGGAATTCAGACATTATCAAAGTCTCCTTTTTTGGTTATTGTTATCGCACTCACCCAGGGCTTTTTGATGAAATCTCTCAAGCCGAAACATTTATATTAATGAAGAAATGTAATTTAGGTGTCTAGTTATCTTTTGAATAGCGCGTTGACTTAAGGCTATTTTTAATCTTTTCTAAATGAGGCAAAAACTCGGGTCCTCTACGCAGGGTTACGCCGGTGGCCAATACATCGAGAATAACCAGATGCACAATGCGTGAAGTCATTGGCATATATTCATCAGTATTTTCAGTAACACCCACTTCTAGGGTAACACTACTTATATCGGCAAGTGGAGAATTAGGTGCTGTAAGCCCAATAACAGTGGAGCCATTGGCGCGAGCAATTTCAGCAACCTCAACGATCTCCTTAGTACGTCCCGTATGAGAGATGATAAAAAACACATCCCCGGTAGTACCGGTGGAAGCCAACATCCGCTGCATTAAGACATCATCATGGCAGGACACTGGTAGATTAAAACGAAAGAATTTATTTTCAGCATCCCTTGCCACAGAACCGGAGGCACCCAGCCCAAAAAAGTAAATTCGTTTAGCTTGAATTAATTTATCAACAACCTGATTAACTCGACTATGGCTAATTTTATCTCGCACCAACGCTAAATTATTAATAGTGCTGTCGAATATCTTTGGCGTGTAGCCGGTCACATCATCGTCTGAGTTGACGTTGCGGTTTACAAAACGAACGCCACTTACAAGAGACTTGGCAAGCTTGAGTTTAAAATCAGGAAAGCCAGCCGCGTTAAAGCGTTTACAAAAACGGTTGACGCTGGGCTCGCTAACACCAGCCTTTTTAGCCAACGATGCAATACTTGAGGTCGTTGCCGTATCGGGATCACTTAAAATCACCTGAGCTACCTTACTCTCTGACTTATTTAAGTTAGGCAGGGCATCGGTAATGATATTAATTAGATTTTGACTGTGCATTGACGGTTTTGTCCTCTGTGCCAACTCGCTGTTTTTATGTAATTCCCTTTCATTAGAAAGCTAGTTTAAGTTTTTTAACGGGAAAAATCCGTAATAAATTAACTTTTGTAGGAATATTTCATAAACGGCCTAAAAAGGAGTATAAATATTATATTTTATGTAATTATACGTAACTTATAGTGTAATACATTGATTAAATTGAGCATAAAGCCTACAATTTACGTAAATTTACTACAATACAAGTATCCTGTTATGTACAAATTAGCGATTAATGGCTTTGGAAGAATCGGGCGCAATATAGTCAGAGCACTTTACGAGCGTCCAGAGCTACAAGAAAAAATCCAAATCGTTGCCATAAATGACCTCGGCAATGTCGATATTAATGCCCACTTACTGCAGTTCGATACCGTGCATGGTCGTTTTAATCAGCAGGTAGAGGTTGGCGAGGACTCTCTGACAATTAATGGCGATAAAATTCAGTGGTTCTGCGAGCGAGATCCAGCCAATATTCCCTGGGGTGACCTAGGTGTTGATCTTGTATGTGAGTGCACAGGGGTGTTCACTAGTCGTGACAAGGCCGCATTACACCTTGCTGGCGGTGCTAAAAAAGTACTTATCTCCGCTCCTGGCTCAAATGTTGATGCTACGGTTGTCTACGGTATCAATGATAGCGTTTTGACCCAGTCTCACGACATTGTTTCCAATGCCTCTTGCACTACCAACTGTCTAGCACCAATGGTCAAGCCTCTCCATGATGCATTGGGTATTGAGTCAGGCTACATGACCACAGTGCACGCCTACACCAATGACCAGCAATTGAGCGATGTATACCATTCAGATGTGTACCGAGCCAGATCAGCAACTCAATCAATGATCCCGACCAAGACCGGTGCCGCAGCTGCTATCGGTGATGTAATGCCTGAACTGAAAGGTCGACTAGATGGCTTAGCAGTGCGAGTACCCACCATTAATGTTTCCCTGGTCGACCTGACTTTTAATGCTGGTCGCGAGACAAGCGTCAAAGAAGTAAACAATTTGATTAAGCAGGCTGCTGATGGCGACCTTAGTTCTGTGCTGAGCTACTGCGACAAGCCCCTAGTCTCTGCTGACTATAACCATATACCTTACTCAAGCAACTTCGATTCACTGCAAACTCGAGTCAATGGCTCACTGGTCAAGGTGATGGCTTGGTACGACAACGAATGGGGCTTCTCCAACCGTATGCTTGACAACAGCATTGCACTTTTAGAAGTGAGCGCCTAAACAGATGCCGCGCAGAACCAAAATATTAGCAACATTAGGTCCAGGAAGCAGCGACAAAAAATGTATCAGCGAACTCATTAAAGCTGGCGTCAACGTCTTTAGGCTCAATTTTTCTCATGGTAGTGCGCAAGAGCATTGTAACCGTGCCCAGACTATTCGCAGCATAGGTTTGGCCTTAAAAATGCCCGTCGGTATTCTCTGCGATATGCAGGGCCCAAAGATTCGTATTGGTAGTTTTATCAATGATGAGAAAATCAACCTTAAAGAAGGCAATATATTTACGCTAGACAGCCAACTTGATACGGCAGGCGGTCACCAGGGCGCGGTTTATATAGATCAAGAACTCCTCGAAGACATCCAAAAGGATAGCGTTCTACTTTTAGATGATGGTCGATTAGTCTTGCAAGTGACTGCTAAAACAGATCACGCTGTGCAATGTGTAGTGACTCAAGGAGGCTTGCTGTCGAGTAAAAAAGGTGTCAATAAGTTTGGTGGCGGCCTCTCTGCCAAGGCGCTTACAGAAAAAGATAAGGCGGATATCAAAACTGCAGCTTCTTTGAATACAGATTATCTCGCCATCTCTTTTGTGCAGTCACAGGACGATGTTGACGAGACCAGAGAGCTCCTCAAGCAGGCTGGTAGCTCGGCTCATATTATCGCTAAAATTGAACGCGCTGAGGCTATTACAGACCAATTTCTACCCGGCATTATTTCAGCCTCTGATGGCATTATGGTGGCCAGGGGAGACCTAGGTGTTGAAATTGGTGATGCCAATCTAGTCGCTGTTCAAAAGCAGCTTATTGAAGCAGCCAGCAATGCCAACAAGGTTGTAATCACTGCAACTCAGATGATGGAATCAATGATCACCGCACCCACACCAACCCGCGCTGAGGTCTTTGATGTTGCCAATGCCGTGCTCGATGGAACAGATGCGGTGATGTTGAGTGCAGAAACGGCTGTAGGTCAGTACCCAGTTGAAACCGTTAAGGCAATGGCGAGAGTAATTGAAGGTGCTGAAAAGCATCCGCTGGCACAGCGTTCAAAGCATCGAATCGATGAAACCTTTGAACGAATTGATGAATCTCTAGCGCTCTCTGCCATGTATGTAGCCAATCATCTTAAAGGGGTTAAAGCTGTAATCTGTATGACAGAAACTGGTTTTACGCCTCTGCTTATGTCACGCATTACATCGTCTCTACCAATTTATGCAATGGCGGAGAAACTAGGCACCTGTGAAATTACGGCACTTTATAAAGGAGTTGTGCCTGTGCCATTTGATACATCACAGCTCGATCCGTCCGAAGTCAATCACTGTGCTGTAGAAAAACTCCGAGAGCATGCGGAGGTATTGGATGGCGATCTAGTTCTGATTACCAAAGGCGACTTTGTAAATGTTCATGGTGGCACGAATACATTAAAAATTGTTCGAGTGGGCGACATTATTCGCTAGTTTGAATACCAGTTTTTTCCTAGCCAGGGATGGCGAATTTAGCCCACCCTGGCCTCCCCACAAAACGGTTACTTTGCCCAATATATTGCTACAGGCGCCTGCTGCTGATTTAAAATCGCACGAATAGGCAGGACTTCAACATCACCTGGCGACTGCGCCTGATCTAGTACCTGCTTCTTTCCAGCACCACTAATATGAATAATAATTTGCTGACTATCTAGCAGTCTGGGCAAGGTCATACTGATGCGCTCGTGAGGTGCAGCAGTTGGCGTCACTCCGATACAGGTCCGCCCAGAACTCGTATCCAGACCCAAGGGCAAAGCCGCTGCATCCGGAAACAAGGAGGCAGTATGACCATCGTCTCCCATGCCCAAAATCAATACCGTAAACTGACCGATAGCGGCAAGTGCCCGCTCAGCTTCAGCTTCACCAGCAACAGCACTGAAAGAAGAATTTTTTAATCCAATAAAATGCCCATTATGAGCTTCATTTATTAACAGGTTCTCACGCACTAACTTTTCGTTACTATCGGCATGGTCTGCATCTACCCAGCGTTCGTCCGCTAGACTAATGCTAACTTTGCTCCAGTCTAAAGGTTGTTGTGACAAAATATGGAAAAATGCCATCGGGGTTCTGCCACCGGAAACTACCAAAGACGCTGCACCTTTAGCCTCGATATCAGCTGCCAACAACTTGGCGACCTTATCCGCTAGAGCAATATCCAGTGCCGACGCATTTTCAAATTCAACTAATTCCATAACTAGCCCTCGTACCAGCTACGACCATCATTCTCGATCAGAATTTCAGCTTTTGCCGGCCCCCAAGAGCCTGCACTGTAGCCTTTGGTACCAATATTTTTCTCAGTCCAAGCGTCTAACAAAGTATCACACCAGTCCCAAGACGCCTCAATTTCATCACGGCTAACAAATAACCACTGATCTCCTTTGATAACTTCCAAAAACAAACGCTCATAGGCATCGGGAATTCTGGAATCACCAGACGAGTCAAAAAAGTCGAGATTCAAGGTTCGCTTTTCAATACCAAGACGCTCTTTGAGACTTTGTTTTTTTGACACCATCTCTAATTGAATACCTTCATTCGGCTGCAGATTGATAACCAATCGGTTATTGGCTTCGCCATCAGTCTCGGGAAATAGAGAGTGTGGATTGTCTTTGTAAGAAATCACAACCTGCGTTACTTTCTCCTGTAAACGCTTACCTGTGCGCAGATAAAATGGCACACCAGACCAACGCCAGTTGTCGATCATTACCTTGAGGGCAACATAGGTTTCGTTGTTACTGCTGTCGCTCTCACAACCTTCTTCTTCCATGTAGCCAACCACAGGTTCACCAGAAATCCAACCAGCCGCGTATTGGCCACGCACAGCTCGCTCAGCCACATCGTCTTTCGTGATGGGACTCAAAGCCCTGAGCAATTTGACTTTCTCCGCCCGAATTTCATCAGCTTGCAATGAATTTGGCGGTTCCATAGCGACCATGCAAAGCAACTGAAGTAGGTGGTTTTGTACCATATCGCGCAACTGCCCTACTTTGTCATAATAGGACCAACGTCCTTCGATACCGACAGTCTCGGCGACCGTAATCTGGACATGATCGATACAGCTATTATCCCACTGAGAGTTAATCATTCGATTGGCGAACCGCAGCGCCAGTAGATTCTGCACGGTTTCTTTACCAAGATAATGATCGATGCGATATATATTTCGTTCAGTAAAATACTGGCCAACCGTGTCATTTACAGATCTAGAACTCTGCAAATCATCGCCGATCGGTTTTTCTAAAACAATTCGCGATGATGTGTTGACACAGTTTGCATCGTGCAAATGCTTACAAATCGAACCGTATAGGCTCGGCGGCGTAGCCATGTAATATATAATCGTGCGCTTTTCAATTGCCCAGTCTTTTAAGGCTACAAATTCTTTCTTTTGCGCAAAGTCCACCTTGACATAGTGAAGGCGACGGCTAAATCGTTTCCATACAGATTCATCCCACTCGCCATCTTTTGCAGAACTCTTGAGCGCCTCATGCATCTGCTCGATAAAGACAACAGTATCCATATCCTGGCGAGCTACACCGGCAATTCGAACACTATCTGCTAGCAAGCCCGCTCTGTCTAATTCAAACAGTGCGGGAAATAATTTACGCTTGGATAGATCGCCCCGTGCGCCGAAAATTACCAGATCAATATTGCTGCTCATACTAAACCCCTGTATTTAAACCTTATCTCTATTTAAAAGCTCAACCAGAACTAATAAAAACTGTATTAGAGTACCTATATTTAGATTCTATCCAGCTAATGCAAAGGCTTCACGAGCCAGTTGTTCTATTTCTGTCCATTTTTTTTCTTTGATTAATTTTGGTTGCGCGATCCAAGAGCCGCCAACACATAATACATTTGGCAGAGATAGATATGCCATCACATTGTGTACACCAATGCCACCAGTAGGACAGAACCTTACATCGCCAAAGGGTCCCGACATGGATTTCAAAACAGGCGCGCCGCCCGCGGCTTCAGCTGGAAAAAACTTAAAGTCACGATGACCATATTCCAACCCACGCATTAGCTCACTAACCGATGAAATACCGGGCAAAAATGGTATCGATGACGCCTGTGCAGCCTGCAGTAGGTTGTCTGTAGCGCCAGGAGAGATCATAAACTGACAGCCGATATCTTCCGATAATTTAATCTGCTGTTCGTTACAAACAGTGCCCGTGCCAACAATGGCCTGGGGAACATGTTTAATAATTTGCTGAATACCTTCGACAGCGGCCTCTGTTCTGAGGGTTACTTCCAATACCTTCAAACCTCCGGCTACCAGTGCCTGCGCCAGGGGCACTGCATCTTCTACTCGATCAAGAGTAATTACCGGAATCACTGGATTACCAGCCAATAAATTGCGCACACATAACTCCTTTAAATTGTTTGTAGTTTCTTTGCTGCACCAAGAAGGCCCAGATTACTGCGAGTAACTAGATAGACTGGAATTGGCTGTAAGTAACTGACAAAGCGACCTTTATCCTCGAACTTATGGCGAAAACCGCTGTTGATAAAAAATTCTTGAAAGCGAGGAATAACACCCCCGGCGATATAGATACCGCCCTTGGCACCATAGGTAAGCGCTAGATTACCGGCAGCCGAGCCCATGCCCTCACAGAAAATGTTTAACGTTTGTAATGCCCGCTGATCTGAGGAGTCTAAGGCGCCAGCTACGACTTCGGCCGGCGTTGTGAAAATTACCTCGGTATCCTCAATGCCACACAGTGCTGTATAAATATTAAGCAGACCGTTCCCCGACAACAGACGTTCTAGGGACACACGGCCATAGGTTTCTCGCAGGCGGTTAACTACAGCGGACTGCACTTCATCGATAGGCGCATAGTCTGCATGGCCACCCTCAGTATCCAGCACATGGTAGCTATCATTATGATGTACGAGTCCCGCCACACCCAGGCCAGTTCCCGGACCTAAAATGCCTATGGCCTTATTTGCTATTGGTGCCTGCCCACCAACTTGCACTAGATCTTCACTACCTAATTCAGTGATACCATAAGCCACAGCTTCAAAATCATTGATAACTGATAGATTGTCGCAACCTAATGCCTGTTTGAGTGAACTTTTAGTGAACTGCCAATGACTGTTAGTAAATGCAATCACCTCAGCATCTGCAGGACAGGCTACCGCAAAACAGGCACTCACAGGGGGACAATTCCAACCAGTTGCCTTGGCGATTTCTTGCAACAGACCGCCGATCAATCCAGCAAACTGCGGATACTCTTCAACAGAGTGATGGAAGACATACTCACTCTCTAACTGACCTTCAAGGACAGCCGAAAAACGTGCATTGGTGCCACCAATATCAGCCACCAGATTCCAGCGATAATTACTGGACTGCTCAAGCTTTTCACTCATTATTTATGCCTCACCAAAGAGGAATGAAGCGCCCCGCTCCGCATTGCTAATATTGGTCCGATTAACTACAAATAATTCACGACCACAGCCGCGTTCGCCGGTTCCTGGCTGAGGTGCCGCCACTCGAGCTTCTAGCTCAGCAATATCACCAATAAATTCTAATTCGCCGCTCACTGCATTGACGCGAATAATATCGCCGTCTTGTATCTTCGCCAACAATCCACCATCAGCAGCCTCTGGAACCAGGTGGATAGCCGCAGGCACCTTACCCGAGGCACCAGACATGCGGCCATCTGTAACCAGCGCCACTTTAAAACCTTTGTCCTGCAATGTACCTAGGAATGGCGTAAGCTTATGTAATTCGGGCATTCCCAGTGCCTTGGGGCCTTGAAAACGCGCCACAACTATACAGTCTCGATCTAAGGCGCCAGATTCAAATAGCGGCTGCAGCTGATCCTGACCATCGATAACAATGGCAGGGGCCTGAACAATTTGATGCTCCAACTCAACGGCCGACACCTTTATAACGCCCCGCCCAAGATTACCCTGTATTAGACGCAGACCACCCTCAGGGGAAAATGGCTTATCCAATGTGGTTAATACATCCATATCCAGCGGTATTTCCGGTGACTCCCGCCACATGATTCTGTCGTTATCTAAAAACGACTCCTGGGTAAAGTCAGCGAAATTTTTGCCCCACGCCGTTTTTGCATCGCCGTGCATAAAACCGCCTTTAATCAGCTGTCGGAACATACAGCTAGTGCCTCCGGCCGCATGGAAATGATTTACATCGGCCTGCCCATTTGGATAAACCTTAGCGAGCAGAGGTACCACAGCGGACAGCTCAGAGATATCATCCCAATTGAGAATAATACCTGCCGCCCGAGCAATGGCTACCAAATGCATACTGTGATTGGTAGAGCCTCCGGAGGCCAGTAATGCCACGGTGCCGTTCACAATAGCGCGAGCATCAACAATCTCGCCTACAGGTCGGTAGTCATTACCCAGAGCTGTAATTCTAGCTAACTGATGAGAAGCCTCAGTCGTGAGTTTGTCGCGCATTGGATTTTCAGGATTTACAAACGAACTGCCGGGCAACTGTAAGCCCAATGCTTCGAGGACAACCTGGTTACTGTTAGCCGTTCCATAGAAGGTGCAAGTACCAGCGCTATGGTAGGAATCAGACTCGGCCTGTAACAGCTCATCACGGCCAACTTTGCCTTCGGCAAAAAGCTGACGAATACGAATTTTCTCTTTGTTCGGCAGACCAGATTCCATAGGGCCAGCAGGAATAAATAGCGCAGGTAGATAACCAAAAGTCAACACACCCATAAGCAAACCAGGCACAATCTTGTCACAGATACCCAGTGCTAAAACGCCATCAAACATCTGATGGGACAGAGACACAGCTGTACACTGGGCTATTAGATCTCGACTTAACAGGCTCAGCTCCATGCCGTCCTGCCCCTGTGTGACTCCATCACACATAGCAGGTACTGCACCGGCAACCTGGGCTGTGCAACCTATTTCACGCATGGCTTGCTTAATTTTATCCGGGTAGACCGCATACGGCTGATGGGCAGACAGCATATCGTTATAGGCAGTTACAATTGCCATATTGCCTGCTTCCATCATACGCAGGCTGTCTTTATCGCCCTCACCACAGGCCGCAAAGCCATGGGCGAGGTTGCCACAGCTGAGCTTACCTCGCTCTGGGCGATTGTTATGATCTTCTGCGATTTGGCGCATATAATCCGCACGCAGACTGGCGCTGCGCTCTATAATACGCTGCGTGACCGCGGCGACTTGCTTATTGATCTGGCCCATAATGGCTCCGAATTGAATACTAGTCAATTGTAACAAAATTACGGAATTTAGCCACAAATAATCCATAATTGTCGCTATTATTGTAATTTTATTACAGTTTAATTTGAGAAAACCGGGTAATATCTGTTTTCTCGCTTAGCCTCAACAATCTCACCTCCCATAGACCTAACAGTGACAATAGGAAATGATACTGAAATGAAACCTAAATCATACTCGCCAACCCAGACAGATGCATGGGCCAAATTACAATCCCACGCGAATCTAGCCGAAAATCTATCCATTGTTAGCTTATTCGATGCTGATTTAACACGTGCCAGTAGTTACTCAGTCAAAGCAGGCGAGTTATTCCTCGACTACTCCAAAAATTTAGTTAACGACGAGATCTGGCAGACACTGCTGTGTCTGGCCGAGCAGTCGCCATTGCAGGAGCACCGCACTGCCATGTTTGCGGGTGAGCCGATTAACACAACGGAAAACCGTGCAGTGCTGCATGGTGCTCTTCGAGCAGAGCCTACAGATGCCAACTCAGAGGATGAAAGCCAGCGCATCGATCTAGCTAAACAACAGTTACAGGCAGTAAGAGCCGTTAGTGACAAAATACGTAATGGTCAATGGCTAGGTAGCACAGGCAAAGCTATCACCGATGTAGTTAACATTGGTATCGGCGGTTCAGATCTGGGCCCCAAATTGGCGGTCAATGCGCTCCATGAATACTCACATCCCAGTATAAGCTTGCACTTTATCTCCAATGTTGATGGTGCTGAAATTCTCACTACTCTTAGAGGTCTCAATCCAGAGACTACCTTGATCGCTGTGGCCAGCAAAACTTTTACCACAGCAGAAACATTACTAAACGCCAAAACGGCTATCCATTGGTTTGAACAGACTCTTGGGCTTGAGAATGCTCAGACCAGCAGTCACTTTA
This sequence comes from SAR92 clade bacterium H921, assembly GCA_025153755.1. GTDB lineage: Bacteria > Pseudomonadota > Gammaproteobacteria > Pseudomonadales > Porticoccaceae > HTCC2207. The sequence goes on along the minus strand of JAOALD010000002.1, from coordinate 387,074 downwards.
TTGGCTTAACCGCTAATCCGAGCAATGCGCTGGCCTATGGCATACAGGCCCAGCATATACTCGAATTTGCTGAATGGGTTGGTGGTCGCTATTCCCTTTGGTCAAGTATTGGTTTATCTATCGCGATAAGCATTGGTTTTGAACACTATAGCGATATGCTCGCCGGCGCTCGAGATATGGATCTGCATTTTAAACAGGCGCCACTGGCACAGAATATGCCAGTAATTATGGCCCTACTAGGAATCTGGTACAGTAATTTTTTACAGGCCGAAACTATTGCCGTAATCCCCTATTGCGAGCGCCTGCTGTTGCTACCCTCTTATCTTCAGCAGCTGGATATGGAGAGCAATGGCAAAGCGACAACATTGACTGGTGAAGCAGTTAATTACGACACAGGCCCAATTCTCTGGGGCCAGACCGGCACCAATGGCCAGCACGCATTTTTCCAACTCTTGCATCAGGGCACAAGACAGGTACCTATAGACTTTATTGCCGCGGCCCATGACGGGTTAAGTAATAACGAACACCATCGCGTATTATTGGGCAACATGCTTGCTCAGTCTGCCGCACTAATGACCGGTCAGGCGGCACCAGAGGGTCAGCAGCATCGTTACTATCCAGGTAATAAGCCATCCAATACATTACTGTTAAAAGAACTATCGCCAAAGAATTTTGGCGCTCTAATCGCGCTTTACGAACATAAAGTATTCGTACAGGGCAGCATTTGGAATATTAATTCATTCGATCAATGGGGTGTTGAACTGGGTAAGAAAATGGCCAATGAGCTACTCAGTGAGAACCCAGTCAATGGAGAGTTTGACCCCTCAACTAATGCATTGTTTACATATATTGCGGATAATAGTTAAGGTACTTTCAAGAACCTAGATGCGCAGTTCTTGGGGCAGAGAAAAGTGAATATTTTCCACGACACCGCTCAGCTCATGGGGCGGTGAGGCGCCTAGTTCAACCAGACGGTTGATTACATCCTGTACCAGTACTTCCGGTGCAGAGGCGCCGGCCGTAACCCCAATAGCTTCTGCGTGTAGTAACCAGTCGGTATCTATATCCTGAGGACCATCAATTAAATAGGCGCGACACCCACAGCGCTCTGCAAGTTCCCGCAAACGGTTAGAATTAGAACTAGCTACTGAGCCGACAACTAATACCAGATCCGTCTCTATTGCCAACTGCTTGACAGCGTCTTGGCGGTTCTGGGTGGCATAGCAGATATCATCTTTACGCGGACCCTTAATAAGAGGGAATTTTTGTCGCAAGGTATCAATAACTCGTGCGGTGTCGTCCATTGATAAGGTGGTTTGGGTTACATAGGCAAGCTTTGAAGGATCGTTGACCTCTAACGAGACAGCGTCCTGTTCGTTCTCAACCAGGTAGATTGCGCCTCCCAGCTCACCGCTTTGATACTGACCCATGGTGCCCTCTACTTCAGGGTGACCGGCGTGGCCAATTAAAACACAGTCCATTCCATCGCCACTATATTTGGCCACTTCTAAATGGACCTTTGTCACCAAAGGGCAGGTTGCATCAAATACTTTTAACTGTCGACGTTTAGCTTCATTTTGCACCGCCTGAGATACCCCATGGGCGCTAAAAATTACAATAACATCGTCGGGGACTTCATCTAACTCATCAATGAAAATAGCGCCGCGAGCGCGGAGATCATCCACTACAAATTTATTGTGCACCACCTCATGGCGGACATAGATCGGTGCACCAAATACCTCAATAGCACGATCGACTATATCAATGGCGCGATCAACTCCAGCACAAAAGCCTCGAGGGTTAGCCAGCTTGATATCCATCAATGAACACTCTGTGGGATAACACTAATAATTTTCACTTTAAACAAAATACTCTGGCCAGCTAAGGGGTGGTTAAAATCCACCATCACTTCGTTGTCCTGAACCTCAACAACCACGCCGGGCAGTTCTCCGTCACCGTTTTGAAACGAAAACATTGTTCCCAACTCCAGCTCTTCATTTTCAAAATTGTTGCGCTCAACGGCCTGTACATTTTGCGGGTTATGTTGGCCAAAGGCATTTTCTGGCTGAATCAAAAACTCACGTTCATCACCGTCGACTAAGCCCATCAATGAGTTTTCAAAGCCTGCAAGAAGATTGCCATCGCCCACGGTAAACGTAGCAGGCGCAGTGTCAAAATTAGAATCGACGACATGGCCGTTTTCAAGGACCAATGAAAAATGCAATGTTACTGTAGTACCAGTGTCTATAGATAATGCCATATCTTTAACGTCCGTCATCCCTATTGATAAATACATCGATAATTAATAGTACGGCACCTACTGAAATACCGCTATCAGCGACATTAAAGGCTGGGAAGTGATGACCGGACCAATGAAAGTCTAAAAAATCTACTACGTACCCCAGGGTCACGCGGTCGTATAAGTTGCCCAGGGCACCCCCTAAAATAAGCGCCAGAGCAAGACTCTCTAACCAACGCTGTACCGGTTGCCTAGATATCCAAACGACAATTATCACACTGACTATAGCCGCTAAAACACTAAGCCCATAACGCTGCCAACCACCGGCGTCACTTAAAAAACTGAATGCTGCGCCATAGTTATGCACGCGCACTAGGTTAAAAAAACTGGTTATTAAAGTTGAATCACCGTAGCTGTAGGCTCCAACAATCCAGGCTTTGGTTAACTGGTCAGCAATCAATACAGCTAACGCTATGCCATACCAGCATAAAACTCTAGGCATAGGCGCGAACCTCACCCTGACCCTCAATGTTGTCGATACAGCGTCCGCAGACTTCTGGATGATCTGGATTGCTACCCACATCGTCAATAAAGTGCCAACAGCGAACACATTTTGTAGCATCAGAACGTTTCACAGCAATCTTAAGACCTTCCAACATAGAGTCTTGAGCTTCGTCGGCCTCAGCCTCTAGTCGCAGTAAAGCTTTAGAGGTAATGGTTACAAAGCGCAACTCATCGCCTAGTTTCGCTAAACTGTTATACAGATCCTGATCGGCAAATAACTCTATATCAGCCCCCAGAGATCCTTTGACCAGTCCCTGATTACGCTGCTCTTCAATGACCTTATTAATGGCTTCTTTAGCTTGCAAAATTAAGGCCCAGTCCTGTTGGCTAATGGTCTCCTCAGCACCCAGGCGTTGCAGTGGATACCAGTGCGCAACAAACACTGAATCACTTCGATCGCCTGGCATAGAGCCCCATATCTCGTGAGCTGTAAAACTGAGAATCGGCGCGATCCAACGCACAAATGCCTCGGCAATCTGGTGCAATGCGGTCTGAGCAGAACGGCGCGGCAGGCTGTCTTCAGCGCAGGTGTAGATTCTATCTTTTATAATATCCAAATAAAAACCGCCCATATCCCGAACACAGAAGTTGTGCAGTTTTTGATATATTTGGTGAAATCGGAAATTATTATAGTCGTCAATAATTTCATCTTGTAGCTGTGCTGCACAGTCTATAGCCCAGCGATCCAGAGCCAGCAGATGTTCATGCTCAACCCTGTGTTGAGTAGGACTAAAGCCATCTATATTGGAAAGAAAATAACGAGCTGTGTTACGAATTCGGCGGTAGGACTCGCCGGCGCGCTTAAGAATTTCATCTGAGACTGTCATCTCTGCACTGAAATCCGCCGAGGCAACCCACAGGCGCAACACGTCGGCCCCCAATTCATTGATGACCTTCTGTGGTGGAATTACATTACCGATGGACTTAGACATCTTGCGACCATTCTCATCAACGGTAAATCCATGGGTCAGCACGGCTTTGTAGGGTGCCGTGCCATTCACGGCGATAGCGGTCTTTAATGAGGACTGAAACCAGCCTCGGTGTTGATCAGAACCCTCCAGATAGAGGTCTGCTGGGTACTGCATCTCTTCACGGGCTCCCACAACTGAGGCATGGGTCACCCCCGAATCAAACCACACATCTAAGGTGTCCGTGACCTTTTGATAATCACCGGCCTCCTCACCCAGCAATTCAGCTGCATCGACCTCATACCAGGCATCAATTCCGCCCTCTTCAACCAGTAGTGCAACCTTCTCAATTAGTAACGGCGTGTCCGGATGAATTTCACCGGTCTGGCGATGCACAAATAAAGCTATGGGGACCCCCCAGGTGCGCTGACGAGAAACACACCAGTCCGGACTTCCATCTAACATGCCTTGGATGCGCGCCTCACCCCATTCTGGGTGCCAAGAAACATTTTTAATCGCAGTTTTAGCTTTGCCCAAAAGCTCATTTTTTTCCATCGAGATAAACCACTGTGGCGTAGCCCGATAGATCAACGGTGTTTTGGTGCGCCAACAATGGGCATAACTGTGAGTGATTTTGCCACAGGCCAAAAGCCGACCTCTATCACGCAGCACATCAATAATATGCTCTTCGACCTTGTAAACATGTTCACCGGCAAACAGCTCGACATCATCGCGGAATAGACCGTTGTCCATCACATAGTTAAGAGTGCCGATACCGTATTGTTTAGCCACGGTAAAATCTTCCATACCATGATCTGGCGCCGTATGGACACAGCCCGTGCCAGCTTCAGTGGTAACATGGTCACCCAGTAGTACTGGGATATCTCGTTGGTAGAATGGATGCCCAGCAACCAGGCCCTCTAAGGCTTGGCCCCTACAGCTAGCCAGCACCTGATAGTCAGTAATCTCAAGGCGCTCCATTACTGCGCCGAGCAGGGCCTGGCAGCAGATTAAACGGATGGGGGCCTCAGCCGTGGCACATTGCACCAAGCAGTAATCCAGGTCAGAACCCAAAGAGATGGCCTGACTACTGGGAATAGTCCAGGGAGTTGTAGTCCAGATCAGTATGTTGACCGGACCTTCGCCGGGCAGATCGCCAAAGGCAGAAGCCACGCTTTCCAGCTGAGTGGCGTCAATAACCGGGTAGGCAACATCAATTGAGAATGAGGTTTTATCCTGATACTCCACTTCGGCTTCCGCCAGCGCAGACCCACCTACAACACTCCAGTAAACTGGTTTATAGCCCTTGACTAGATGGCCATTTTCAGCGATTTTTCCTAGAGCGCGAATGATATCGGCCTCAACACCAAAATTCATGGTTAAATAGGGTCGATCCCAGTCGCCAAGTACGCCTAAACGAATAAAATCTTTGCGCTGACCTTCGACTTGCTTCATTGCATAGTCGCGGCACTTTTGTCGAAAGGTTGAGTATTCAACTTTGACCCCGGCCTTGCCAACCTTCTTTTCAACATTGTGTTCTATAGGTAGGCCGTGACAGTCCCAACCGGGAATATAGGGGGCATCAAAACCGCTAAGAGTGCGCGACTTAACCACAATATCTTTTAATGTCTTATTCACCGCATGACCAAGATGAATGTCGCCATTGGCATAGGGAGGGCCATCGTGCAGAATATATTTCTCGCAGCCAGCCCTTGCCCTTCTTATCTGCTGATACAGACCTGTGTCATGCCATTCTTTTAGGATACCCGGCTCTTTCTGTGCCAGATTAGCACGCATGGGAAAATCGGTTTTAGGCAGGTTTAATGTCGCCTTATAATCTGTCGTATTGTCAGTCATATTGATTTTAACTTAACCATAATTAACGATATTTGTAATACTTAAGCCTCTGCAAACCAGGCTCTAATCTGTTTAACATCTTGCTTTATGTTCTCTACCAGCCTGTCCAGCGAAGTGAATTTTGCCTCTTCACGAATCTTGTGCATAAACTCAACTTCAATGCGCTGGCCATAGAGATCACCACTAAAATCGAGCAGATGCACCTCTAAAACCGGTTTTACTAAATCCCCCACCGTCGGCCTTATGCCTACGTTGGCCGCTCCTTGGTAGCCAACGCCATCAATATTTACCAGCACAGCATAGACTCCAGTTAATGGAGCACTGTAGCGATGAAGTTGCACATTAGCCGTGGGAAAGCCCAGTGTGCGGCCCAGTTGTTGGCCATAAACTACACGCCCTTTAATTGAAAATGACCGCCCCAGTAACTGACTGGCCCGACCAAAATCCGACTGCTGTAAAAGATCTCGCACCCGTGTGCTACTAACGCGCTCATTATCAATTTCGAGAGTCCTGGTGTCCTGCACATCAAAGTCACAGTTTTCGCCAAACTCGGCCAACATTTCAAAATCGCCGCTGCGGTCACAGCCAAAGCGAAAGTCATCGCCAACAATCAAATGCTTAACAGCCAACCCATCAACTAATACCTGATGGATAAACTCACTGGCGCTCAAATTGCGTAGCCGACGATTAAACTGCAGACACACAACGCGATCTATACCAAACTCAAGCAGAGCATCAATCTTTTCCCGCAGCCGCATTAGCCGAGCCGGCGCCTTTTCACCAGAGAAATATTCCTGCGGTTGCGGCTCAAAGGTCATAACTACTGAGGGTAACCCCAAGGTTGCCGCAGTTGTTTTCACTTGCTGTAAAATAGCCTGATGACCAAGATGGACGCCATCGAAAGAACCAATGGTTACTACCGATCTCTGATGGTGGGGTTGCAGGTTGTGCAATCCACGAATAAAGGTCACTTTGCCCTGTTTTGCAGCCAACATCATTACTCTCTAAATAAGACTCTGAGTATACCTAGCAACGCGCTGAAAGGTAAGGGATAGGGCCAGATTGGTGCACTCAATTACCAGGTCAATAACAGACCCAGCAGTCAATTGATTTTAAACAGCTAATCTGACTCTGTGGGTGCTGTAGCTTTACTTGGTCCACGCATATCGGCGATACCAAAACCAGACATCATTAAGAAGCTTGCATAGGTCACAAAGCCAGCGAGACAGAGCCCCATAATATTGCCACTGCGTTGCCACCATGACAGTTGCTGCCAGATAGCTTGATTGAACACCTCAAGCCAATCGGCGACCAGTAGCAGCGTAGCAATCATCAAGACGACAGCGCAGCTCAGCTGCACAGAAAATTTTAGCCACTGCCCAGCTGGACTATAAATGCCCTTTTTGCGCAGATATATCAATAATAGCCCCGCATTGAGAAATGCCGACACTGAGGTTGCCGCAGCCAGGCCCAAATGCCCAATCTGCCAGTAGTAATGTAGGGGTATCACGAACAGTAGGTTGAGTACCATATTCGAAAGCATAGCAATCACACCTATACGCACTGGTGTACGCATATCCTGACGCGCAAAAAATCCAGGAGCCAATACCTTGATCAACATAAATGCCACCAAACCTATAGCATAGGCACGCAGGCTCAAGGTCGCCATAGCCATATCTCGGGCTGTCATCACATCCCCGTAGTAAAACAGGGTGACAAGTATAGGTTCCGCTAGCAGGGTCAATGCTGCCGCGGCAGGCACAGCGATAATCAACACCATCTTCAGCGCCCAATCTAGGGTCTCGGAATAGGCCTGCTGAGAATTGGCCGCGTGATGACGAGAGAGATTGGGCAGTATTACCGTCGCGATGGCTACCGCGAATACCCCTAGGGGCAATTCTGCGAGCCGGTCGGAGTAATATAGCCATGACACGCTGCCGGTGGGCAAAAAGGTTGCCAGCATGGTATCGAGTAATAGATTAACCTGACTGACTGACACACCAAAGATGGCCGGGGCCATAAGCGCGAGAATTTTGCGCACACCTGAATCCTGCCAGTCTACCTTGGGTCTTGGCAGCATATGTATGCGTTGCAAAAATGGTAGCTGAAACATCAATTGCACGACACCAGCCACAAATACTCCCCAAGCCAGTGCAAATGCTGGCTGATCGAACAGCGGCGCCGCTACTAAAGCGGCTGTGATCAGGGTGACATTAAGCAGCAATGGCGTAAAAGCCGGTACCGCAAATCGATCGTAGCTATTGAGGATACCACCCGCCAAACCTGTCATCGAAATAAACAGTAAATAGGGGAATGTAATACGCAGCATGTCTGCAGTGGCCGCAAATTTCTCCGGCTCGTCAACGAACCACTTGGGCGCGAATATAGCCGCCATGACTGGCGCAGCCACTACAATAACCAAGGTTAGTCCCAATAACGTAATACCCAATGTGCCAGTAACGCGGTTAACTAAGTCCTTTACTGCGGCCTGACTACCTTTTTCTCGATACTCACCTAATACAGGCACAAATGCCTGAGCAAAGGCACCCTCAGCAAACAGGCGACGGAAAAAATTGGGTATCTTAAATGCGACAAAAAAGACATCGGCAAAGGCGTCAGCGCCTACAACTCGCGCAAAAATAACATCTCTGGCCAGCCCCATAACTCGGGAAAGCATAGTAAAAAAGCTCACTATTCCACTAGAACGCAAAAGACCGCTGTCTTTTCGCTTAGGCTGTTGCTCGACTGGATCCTCTGACAAAAAATTAACCTTTAACCGACCAATTAAAGGTGCAGTTTACCCACCTGTACCCCCGCGGCCAAGCGAATCTCTAAATATGCCCCAGCTGTGACAGAGACTGATGCATTTACCCTTAGAATTGGGTTGAATGTCACAACTAAACCCTGTATATTTCCGCGCCTTCAGTGTGACCCAATTTAGAGAGGAATATTTAGGTGGCAAATTCAGTACAAGCAAAAAAACGCGCACGCCAGAACGAGAAACGCCGCCAGCATAATGCCAGCCTGCGCTCAATGGTTCGCACATATATCAAAAAAGTTGACGCAGCAATTGCCTCTGGTGACCATGCTACTGCTCAGGAAGCTTACAATGCGTCAGTCCCAGTACTTGATCGCATGGCCGACAAGGGCATTTTGCATAAGAACAAAGCAGCGCGCCACAAGAGCCGCTTGAATACTCAAGTTAAGGCACTGGCAAAGTAATTTGGCAGTGACGAAAAAGCCGGCTGACGCCGGTTTTTTTATGCCCATTGGTTTTGCGTTCCAGATTCCACTTAATCGGTTGCGAAAACCCTTACCGGCACACCATTGAGGGCCGCATTCCCACTTAGCTGATCAACCAACTTATTGTCAGTAATATCATTGCAGCTGACACCCCCCTGCTCAGCAGCTATGGTCAAACTAACCCCTTTGCGCTGGTGCCCCCAACCATGGGGCAGACTGACAACACCGGGCATGACCTCCTCGCTGGCCAATACCTCAGTCACCACTTCTCCCACCCTAGATTGAATTCTCACCCGACTTCCATGTTCAATTTGACGAGCACTGAGATCGTCAGGATGCATCAAAAGTTGCCAACGCGGCTTACCCTTCACCAGCCGATGAGAGTTATGCATCCAGGAATTGTTACTGCGAATATGGCGGCGGCCAATCATCATTAACTCATCTGGAGCCACCTTTGGTGATGCCTCTGATAATCTAACAATATCTGCTAAAAAATAGTCGTCGAGCAACTTAATCATACCCGAATCTGTACACAGCCTATCCCTGAGACTCGGCTTTAAAGGGCCCAGATCAATACCATGAGGCTGCTGCTTTATTTTATCGAGCGTAAGAGCCAGCCCATGCCCTGCCGCGGCACCATAGGGGCCTCGCTGCACACCTAGATCGATCAATTTGTCCGGCGACGGTAATGGTTTCACCTCAGCCCCTTTACACTGAGCTAGAGCTACAGCCAAACCATTGAAGATCTCCCAGTCATGTAAAGTCCCCTGCGGTGGTTCAAAGACCGGCTCATTAAAGCGGGCCGTGTTATGCACGGCTAAACGCAGAAATGCCAAATCATAATGATCGTGCTCTAGGGCGCTGGTGGGTGGCAAAATAATATCGGCATGTCGAGTTGTCTCGTTGATATAGAAATCAATCGCTACCATAAAATCAAGCCCAGACAGCGCCTTATCCATCTGCTTTCCGTTAGGTGCCGACAGCACCGGGTTACCGGCTATAGTCACCAGTGCGCGATACTGGCCATCTCCTTCGGTTAATATCTCTTCGGCCAGCGCGGCACTGGGCAATTCGCCAGCAAATTCAGGTAATCCACTGACACGACTGCGCCAGGCATTGAAGTGCCCAGAGCCTGATTCACCCGGCTTTACATAACCAAACGCAGGTGAGGCTGCAAGCGCACCACCAGGAACATCTAAGGAGTTAGTTAGTATATTAATAATCTGGATAGCCCACTGACACAGAGAGCCATAGACCTGCACAGAGACTCCCATACGGCCATAACACACCGCACCCTCGATATTGGCCATATCTCTAGCCAATCGACGGATTTGCTCCGCGGCCACACCTGTGTGCTGTTCTGCTAACTCTGGAGTAAACGGCAAACAGGCGGCCTGCACTTCATTGACTCCCTCTAATAGGTCATTTAGGTGACCGCTATTGACTAGGTTCTCAGCGAACAATGTTTGGATCATGGCCATCAAAAGATAAGCATCAGTGCCGGGACGAATAAATAGATGTTGATCAGCGATCTCAGCGGTTTCAGTGCGCCGAGGATCAATAACCACAAACCGGCCACCGCGCTGTTGGATGGCTTTTAAACGCTTGGGCACATCAGGCACAGTCATCAAACTACCATTGGACGCCAACGGATTACCGCCAATAATTAGCATATATTGGGTATGATCTATATCGGGGATAGGTATTAGCGACTGATGACCGTAGAGACTGTAGCAGGCCAGATGCAGAGGTAATTGGTCTAGAGATGTGGCCGAGAAGTTACTTTTCGAACCCAGTGTTTTGCGGAAAATACCGCCGTGGGTCATGCTGCCATAATTATGCACATTGGGGTTGCCCGCATAGACAGCTACGGTGTCAGCACCATAGCGTTGCTGCACAGCCACCAGCCTTTCAGCCACAGTATTGAACGCTTCGTCCCAATCTATTTGCACCCATTGGTCGCCCTTGCGTTTAACCGGATAGCGCAGACGATCAGGGTCGGTGTAAACATCCTCCATGGCCGTGCCCTTGGGGCAGATATAACCCCTGCTGAGAGGGTCATTTTTATCGCCCTTGATGGACAGCACCTGTTGTCCCTGAGTTTTTATTTCAAGTCCACATATGGCCTCACATAGATTGCAGGCTCGGTAATGGGTTTTAACGTCATTGGGCATGTTCTACTCTCTGGCATGAATCTTCAGATCATAGTAACCGAAGTAACGATCAATTGGCCGGTAATTTTTGTGTCTTGCAGGTATCAGTCAAGCCTATTGAACTGTTCTTTGAGAATAAACTTTTGTACCTTGCCGGCAGGATTTCGAGGCAATGCGTCAACAATATGCAATTTGCGCGGTAATTTATAGCGCGCTAGTTTTTTACCTACAAAGCTATGCAACTGCTCTAGGCCAATGTTCATGCCTGGCTGGAGGACTATCACGGCAACTAACAGCTCACCCCATTTTTCATCCGGGCTGCCAATAACTGCGACTTCAGCTATTGCGTCGTGCTCGAACAACACACTTTCAACCTCTGCAGGATAGATATTTTCACCGCCAGAGATAACCATATCTTTAATTCGATCACAGATAAAAAGGAAGTTATCCTCATCGAAATAACCTACATCGCCAGTATGAAACCAGCCATTTTTATCAATCGCCTCGTCCGTGGCTTCCGGACGATTCCAGTAGCCCTTCATCACATTGGGACCTTTGACACAGATCTCACCCCGTTCACCATTAGCCAAAGACTGACCTTGGCCATCGACGATCCGCACTGTTGTAAACATTAAATTCTGACCGGCGGAGCCAATTTTTTGGGTTGCAAATTTGCTACTCAGTACGGTTACATAGGGCGATGTTTCGGTAAGCCCATAGCCCTGACAGAAGGTAACACCCCGACTGGCATAGAGATTGAGAAGTGGCACAGGCACTGGGGCTGAGCCAACATTGAAGGAAATAACGGAGCTAAAATCTGTCGTTTCAAAGGACTCATGCTGGGACATCATCGTAAACATGGTGGGCGCACCAAACATAGTGGATACCTTAAATTGCTCTATATCGCGCAGCACATTACCGGCATCAAAGGTACGATGTAATACCACCTCGACACCACGAACTAAAGAGATATGGGTGGTGACATTAAGGCCACCGATATGAAATAGCGGCGCGCAAGTGAGACTTGCTCCAACCATGGTCTCCTCGAGCAGAGATACATTCATGGTATTCCAAAAGATATTTCCATGAGTGAGCATGGCGCCTTTTGGCAAACCCGTTGTTCCCGATGTATACATGATCAATGCAACATCATCTGGCTCTATCGATGCAACTGTGTCGATTGGCAAAATAGGATCTAGTAAATCGTCAAGTAAATCCCAGTCCGAGCTATGGCTCTCTATGGAGATATAGTGCTGACAAGATAAATTCTCTTTTTGCTCATCAATAATTGTCTTACAGGCATCATCAACAAACATAACCTTGATCCCCGCATCATCAATAATGAACTTGGCCTCTGCTGGCGTTAAACGAAAATTAAGCGGTACAAAAATCGCACCGATACAGCTACAGGCATAGACAGTTTCGAGAAAACAAGGATGATTAAGGCCCATATAGCCGACGCGATCGCCCCTAGAGACACCCAAATCTAACAATGTTGCAGCTATTTTACGTATTCGCATAGACAGCGCAGCATAGGTATAAACCTTACCTTCGAACCTGAGGGCCGGATTATTTGGACTCAGTTCGGCACTTTTTAGAATTGTCTGCCCCATCCCAACATTAACTACTTGATCGTCAAACATAGCGGGTTCCTTGATAACTAAGGCTATCTTTTATTATTTTAGCGTCAATTTAACATAATATGTATTTGACATATTATACATATGTCAGTATTTTGCGTTAGAGGTTTTCATTCAAAAGAGTGCATTATTTTGGGCGTGGCAGCATGCTCAGATTGATGATCCCCCCAATAATTACAATGACAGGCTTAAGGGCCGGGAGCGATTAAATTGGCTTACCTAAAAAGAGAAAATGGCAAACACATTTACTACGAAGATAACGGCCATGGACACACCGCGATTATTCTTATTCATGCTTGGGGAATGAACCTCAGAGCATGGGATGGCACTATCCCGCACCTTGTAGAGGCCGGTTATAGGGTAGTTACCCTTGATCACCGCGGCTGCGGTTTTTCAGACAAAGATTTCGATGACATGAGCATCAATGCAATCGCTAATGATGTCGCCGCACTAGTTGCAGAACTTGACCTTAAAAAGGTGATACTCAACGGTTGGTCGATAGGAGGCGCAGTGGCTATCGACGCGGCAACATTGCTCAAAGAAACCTGCTGCAGCTTGGTATTCACCTGCCCAGCAGCTCCTGTTTATTTACAAAAAGACGATTTCCCTCATGGCGGAACTGAGGAACTACTAAGCGGCACTCTCGCTGGGTTGAAAGCCGATCGCGCCAATTTCTTAAAAGACCTATCGCGAGGAATCTACGCGGCTGAAGTGAGCGAAAATGTGATTGACTGGACATGGAGTATTTTTATGGCGGCATCACCAATGACAGCTAATACCCTGGCTGAGTTAGGCCTCTTAGATCAGCGCGAACAACTCTCCGCACTAAATATTCCAATGATTTCATTTGTCGGCAAAAATGATGCCTTGGCAGATCCTGAAGTTGGGCGCTCAATTGCGAACTTCAATGCTGACACTCAAATCGTTGAATTCGAAAACTCAGGACATGTTCCACTGATCGAAGAATCAGAGAAATATAATCAAGAGCTACTAAAATTCATCGCAGCACAGCTTTAGCCCCGATTTAGCTGCCCAGACGCCTCAGGGCGGCTCTGGTAAGGAAGCGATCATAAATACCGGGGTTATTAACGTCTGTGCGATAACCCCCGGCCACTTCCTTGACCTGCTCCATGCGGGTAACTCTGTTAGTCTGCACATCGTGGGCATGCACCCTAGTCCAAGACCAATAGGGATGTTTGCCATCCATCACTCGTTTATCGCCCTTTTCATAGACTGAGAAAGCACCATCGAAAGATCTGTATATATCTCCACGACGATCAAAACTCACCATACTTAAAGGGAGCATAGTTCTGGCATCAAACCAGACGCGCTTCTTGCTAATTGGCGCCCTTGGATAACCGGTTGGCTCTGCTTCAACGACAATCGCCTCAGGTACTAGCTCAACATCCGTATCCCAAAACGTCTGACCCTTTTCACCGCCATGTACGCTGTGTTCCCAGTTATCCGAGTCAGCATTCCAGCTATCACTTACGGCGGCCAACATAGGTCCACGGTGAATAATTCGATAATTGCCCCAAGTTAAAAAGGGATCTCCAGAGGCCCAGGCATCTGAAAGATAGAGAGTAGAGCCAGGTATGAGCGGCTCGAAACGCTGGTTGGTAGGGAATCGTCTAACACGCTTGAAAGCCGGTAAATAGCCATACAGATCAGGATAACGGTTCTGATCATAGTGCCAAATATTTAGATAGGAAGTCCCTCTAACGTCACTGGGGCTGACAAAAAATACAGACTGATAACGCAACTTATCTTCGTGTCCCGGCAAGTAGGGCATTGGATCGAGGGAAATACGACCTACTGGACTCATCTCGACCCAGCAACACTGGTACTCATAAGCCAGTACGCCGTCTGGATTGAGGTCATATTCTTTTACGGCATTAAAAGACACATCGTGGCGCCCCCAACTCAAGGTGCTGCTGGCAAATACCTCTATCGCAGATGTTGGGTTGGGAAACGGATTACCTCCTATCCAAGCCTTACCCTGCTTAGTGACCACGTTGCCATCCGCGGCAAACGTAGCCTGACCCTGGTTCCTAAGGGTTGCCTCTACATACTCCCAAGGACTTAGCTTCATAATATCCGTTGTCGTTGGCCGTACCCTTAGTACCCGGCCCATTTCTGCGATCTGGGTATACTGAATGGGGTCAAGCAAATCTTTGACCAATTCAACGTTGTCGGCATCAATAATATCGCCATCACTAATTTTACCGCCGGTATAGGCACTAATTGACAGTAGCTCCTCCGGGTAGGCTCGCTCAATGCTCCCCGTTGCTGCTATGGTTGGCCACAGCGGTGCCAATACCCCAGTGGCAAGTATGCCCCGCCCCATCTGCTCTAGGAAGTGACGCCTAGAATAACCTGCTTTATATCGACGGATATGCAAAATAGAAGCTCCTATCTAAAGGCACGGATCAACCAGTGCCAAGGGCCTTAGCTTAAAAAAGATTTCAACTCGACCGACTCATCGGCCAGTCCGCTAGCGTCCACAGATTTACCGTAGAGTCGTTTGCCCAGCATAAATGCCTTTGAGTTATTAACCGCGTCCACAGCTACTACACGCCCCTCTTTTAGGTGGAACACTGCAAAACTATTGGTGGATTTATCACCCCGAACAATACTTTCTTCCCCATCGCTGGAAAAGCCAACCATCTGCAGCTTCAATTCGTACTGATCACTCCAAAACCACGGGATAGAAGCGTATTCTAGGTCACCGCCGAGCAAATTAATGCAGGCTACTCTCGCTTGCTCGATAGCATTAGGCACGGATTCGAGCCGTAAACGACGACCTAGAAGGCGATTAGGATGATTGGTGCAGTCCCCCGCCGCGTAGATATCTGGATTAGAGGTCTGACCATGATCATCCACCAGAATGCCATTATCGCACTCCAGCCCAGCGTTCTGGGCAATCTCAATATTTGGGATAATACCGACTCCAATAATAACCATGTCCGCATTCACAGATTCATCACCACAGAGCACTTTGGAGACAGTCCCAGTACCATCAAAACCTGTAACTGCCGTATTGAGCATGATGTTGACCCCACGCCCGACATGAAGACTGTGGTAATAATCGCTCATTTCTGGGGTTGTCACCCGCTGTAAAATTCTGTCCTGGGTCTCTATAACTGTAACGTCAAGCCCGGCTGCGATAGCTACAGCAGCAACTTCTAGGCCCACATAGCCACCACCAATAACACAGAGCTTTTTTGCACTGGTCATTGACTGACGAATTTGATCGACATCATCCAATGTGCGCAGGTAAAAAATACCCTTCAGATCACTACCAGGAATATTAAGTTGCCGAGCCCTAGAGCCTGTTGCAATTACAAGCTTGTCATAGTCATACACCTCATCCGCCGCAGTCACAACCAGCCTGGCATTAGTGTCAATGGACGTGACGCGCGTGTTAGTACGCAGGTCAATATCGTTGTCCGTATAAAATTCTTGAGGACGAATCAACAGCTTAGGTAACTCTATATCTCCTGCGAGATAATGTTTTGATAGAGGAGGACGATCATAGGCCGGTTGACTTTCATCACCGAGTATCCTGATGGTGCCCGTGTATTTTTCTTTGCGCAATGTGGCTGCAGCTACAGCGCTGGCTTGGCCAGCACCGATAATAATAACTCCCGATTTCACTTAATTACCTCCAAGTAACGTATGCAAATAAACAGGCAAATATAGGGATTTCTGGGCTGCACCCAAAAGCCTGCAAAAATATATTATGTTATAAGTGGATTATTTTATCTAGACATTATTTAATTGGCGCAAAGTTGTGCATGCGGTACTATAATGCTGGTGGTCGGTCAGCCCGACTAGATTAAAGCTTGCTATTGAGTTCAGATAAGGAAATGACATTCTATGGATGCCGACACAACAAAACCGAATATAGAGCATGTACCGCGCGAAGATGCGGCCAAGAAACTGTTGTACCGATTTTATCCAGTACACTACGTTGTTGGCATGAAGGTAGAAGATACTCTGCGAACCAACGACCTACTCAATCGTCACCAAGTGGCTGTACTTTGGATTATCCGCTCAGAGGGTGAGGACGGCGTATCAATGCGCCGCAAGAACATAGAAAACGCACTGACCGGCTGGTATGAAACCAGTAGTAGCGCTATCTCCAAAGCGGTGAGAGCTCTTGCCAAACCGCCACTAAGCTTGGTAACTATTCAAGAACATCCACAGTCGGCCCGTGAAAAGCTGGTAACTCTGACCCCTGCCGGCGAAAAATTTCTTCTGCAGATGACAAATAACGGCGTTTTGCTATGCAAATGGTATCTATCATCTATGGACAGATGGAGTACAGAGATGGACGTCTGTCTCTATATTTTTTCTAAAGTAAACGCTATTTTTGAGTCGCTGATAGATGAAGAGCGCGCAGAGCGCGGAGAGAGCCTCAAACATCATAACTCCAATGATATGATGTTACAGCACCCGCTGGCCCCTTCATTTTTATCACGTTCTTACACGCATAAAGATGTGCCGCGTATACCAAGAGAATACTCTGCGCTTATGCAGCTCAACGCATTTTTCCCTATTCATTATACGGCGGGTAATAGGCTAGAAATTGCTCTTCGTCGGGGTGCAAACCTGAGTCGACAGCAAGTTATTATTCTATGGATTATCAGTGCCGAGGGATCAAATGGCCTGACCATGCCTCGCAAGGCGATTGAACATGCGTTGAGTGACTGGTTGGAGATTACCAGCAGCTCAGTGTCAAAGGCCATTCGCTCACTCACCGGTGACCCTTATAACATTCTGACCATAGTAGAACGTCCTGAGTCCGGGCGCGAGAAGCTTGTTTGCTTAACTGAGACAGGCAAAGTCTTTGCTGAGGATATGTTTCAAAACGGCATCCAGTTTTTACACAAAGTCATCGACAAGCTGAGTGACGATGAAATAGATATGGTACTACATGTATTTAAGAGAACCTCCGAGATTTTCGAAGGCTATCCAGGGCCATTTCGGGACCATACAGAAATTACCGAATTGTCAGAAAGCTCATAAATTGTCGTCAAGCCTTACTAAAGCACAATATTTCTCAGTACTATATATTCAAGAAAAGGGCTGTTTAGAAGCCCTCTTCCTGAGCTACCGTTACTGACATACCATCCATTTCCTCAGTCAACTGTATCTGACATGCCAGACGACTGGTGTCCTCAACCTTCTCCATAAACTCAATTACTTCATTTTCTTCTTCGCCAGCAACAGGCAAAAGAGCATATGACTTTTCATCCACATACACGTGACAGGTCGCACATGAGCAGGAACCGCCGCAGGTTGCGTCCACTAAGTCAGCAGAACGCAGAGGGTCCATGAGAGAACTACCCGCAACTCCCTCAATTGTGTGTTTTTCACCATCACGATCATAAACGTAAATTTTCAATTCTTAATCTCACTTTTAAATATAAAACTCTGGTAATTATTTCTGTACTTATAATATTTCAAAAATATCGTAAACTAACTTTCCACCGCCAAAGGTGCTCGCGCGGCCAATGCAAACTATATCGTTAAGCCAAGCGTATTTTTCAGAGCTCGTCTCAAAGTTTGGAGCACTGGTCAAATAGGTCTCAGTGCCAGATATTACTTCGCCAGCTTCGAAACGCTTGTTAAGGTCGTCATCCATCACCACGACACCGCTATAATAGCAAAAAACTGACTCGCCATCATCGGTTCTAAATGCAAGACGAGCGTCAATTTTCCAGTTCCCATCCTCCTGCAGCCGTACCCAGTCGCCACTTGGCGCTATTATGTCAGCACCAAAACGAGGGCCCTCTGCACGACCACTGGTGACATTAATGATCACTCTGTTTGGCGTGGCTACGGACGGTGGATCAAACGATATATCAAGGTTCATTAACCACTGACTTTTTAAAACAGGTTCACTCATTTTTAATACTCCTCATTAATTTTTATTATTTAAAGCCTGCTAAACTCAACTAACCAAGAAACCTTTTAGGTCGGTATATCCCTCAACACATTGCTCTTTGTAAGCGACAAAACCACCAAAGAAGAAAAGTACTTTCCGCGGCTTGCCCGGCATGTTGTCACCCATATAATAATTATTGGATTTAGGGAACAGAGTCATATCAGCAATCGCGTTGGTGAGATCAACATAGGCAGTTTCAGATTCGGGCCTAGCCTCTACGCAGGTTTTACCCATTTCATCCAGTTGCCTAGCTGCATCGAAGATCATGTCACCCTGATACTCAGCTAACAAAATTGGATTATAAAAAGGACTATGAGGACCATTGACCCAGAAATAATTAGGGAAGCCATGAGTCATCATGCCCAAATAGCTTGTAAGGCCAGTACTCCATCGATCTTTCAAAGACTGTCCCTGTCTACCACGGATATCGATACGATCCATAGCACCCGTCATCACATCAAAGCCTGTCGCAAAAATAATTACGTCCAGTTCGATTTCCTCACCACCAACCACGATGCCTGTCTTGGTAAACCGATCTACTGGTGTTTCACGCAAATCCACAAGATTGACGTTATCCTGATTAAAGGTTTCTAGATAGTTAGTTTCCGGAGACAGCCGTCGAGTCAGGATCGCATAGTCTGGAGTCAATTTTTCGGCGACTACAGGATCGTTAACGCGCTCCTTCATCTTTTTGATTGCAAATTCGCCAAGGGTATTGTTCGACTCTTCATCCAAAATTGTATCTGTATAGGCGTAGTAGGGAGAAAGTCCGCCAGATGCCCAACGGTCCTCGTATTCAGAATTTCTCTCTTCTGCACTCACTTCAAGGGCTGACTTGGACGGCAGTGGAGACAGATCTGAGTACATCATCGTGAACCCTCCGAAGGATTGACCCTCCAGCTCACGCAACTCCGCATACTTATTTTTAATTTTGGCCGTTTGTTCTGGGTCAGACTTGTGATTTTGCAGTGGAATCGTGTAAGCGGGAGTTCGCTGAAAAACAAACAGCTCACCGACATCCTTAGCAACTTCAGAGACCACCTGAATACCGCTCGAACCTGTGCCCACAACCCCAACTCTCTTACCACTAAAGTTAAGGTCGCCTTTAGGCCAGCGGCTAGTCATGTACTGCTCACCAGAAAAGTTCTCAAGGCCTTCAAAGTCGGGATCCACTGGAGCTGAAATCAAGCCAGTTGCCATAACACAAAACTTGGCAGAGACCGTATGACCGCCATCAGTTTTTACTATCCAGCGCTGACTGTCCTCATCAAAGATAGTTGACACCACTCTGGTTTCAAAGGTGATGTCATCGCGCATGTTGTAGCGATCTGCTACATGATTAGCATAGTCCAGCAGTTCTGGCTGACCAGCATAGCGTTCAGTCCAATTCCACTCCTTTTGCAGGTCCTCTGAAAACGAATAGGAATATTCTAAACATTCAATATCTACTCGAGCACCAGGGTAGCGGTTCCAGTACCAGGTTCCGCCAACACCATCACCAGCCTCAAAACATTTAACGGATAGTCCAGCTTTACGGGCGCCGTAAAGCATATACATGCCCGCGAAACCAGCACCGACGATGACCATATCAACATGGTCGACTTGCTTATCTGCCATTGTCATTTCTCCTACCTATCAAGCCAGTACAAAATTAACTGGGCATTTTTCTGGACCGTAGTTAATGAACCCCTTGTCCTGATAGACAACTGGGCCATTGCCAGGCTCTACAGCCTTGTACCGATCGAGAATGCCATTGATCATGCCGGCGGCTTCATTGCGTGCAACCATAGAAGCGATGCAGTGATGAATACCATGACTAAAGGTAAGGTTTTTGCCGACATTCGGACGGTTGAGAATAAAATCATGGGGATTGTCAAAAACTTTGGGATCGTGGTTTCCGGCGCCAAAGAATACGCATACCCAGTCGCCCTTCTTCATTTTTTGACCACCTACTTCTGTGTCCTGAGTACACTCACGGAACAGTCTTTGGATGGGGCCATCACGGCGAATGCTCTCCTCAAGGAATGGACGAACCAGGGATCTATCCTCTCGCATTTTCTGGTATAGATCAGGCATCTCAAGCATCGCTGCAACCTGATTGCCCAGTAGATAAACACTGGATTCGGCACCACCGGCAACCATTGTGATGCAGAAGCGAACCACTTCTTCTGGCGTCAGTTGGCGACCATCATCAGCCTTGGCTTCTATAAATCCAGTTAACAGATCGTCTGTCGCCATACCTCGTTTGACCATATCATAGCGCTGGGCCACCTGGTCGGTATAGTATTCAAACATCTCAATATTTGACTGGGCCTTACCTGCCATATCTAGATTAGACGTACCCATATAGGCATCTGACCAATCGCGAATCTTGCGGTAATCTTCTTGCGGCGTACCGAGCAATTTAGAGATAAATCGGGCGGGCAAATCGGCAGCCAGATTATCCATAAAATCAATATATCCAGCGCCTTCGGTCGTGAGCATCTGGTCGATAATATCTTTCAGCCAGGGCCCTACATCGGCTCCTACACGTTTAGGTGTAAAGGCTTGGCGAGCAATAGTTCGCAACCAGGTATGCTCAGGCTGATCATGATTTACCAACATTAAAGTTGGCGCATCAGAAGCCTCTTGCATGCGATCCCGAGAAGAAAAGATTTCGTGATTACTGGCCACATGAACCAAATCTTTATAATTGAGAATGGCCCAAGCTGGAATTGGCTTATCCATGCCCTTCACGGTACCGGGAGGATAACCCTCCACACCGAACTGAATGGGCTTATCGCGCAACATGTCATAGTACGGGAATGGATTTTGTATAACGGCTGGCTGCTCTAGGTCTCGCGCATGAAACTCATCACCAGATATGACTAATTCATTTTTCATTTTAATTCTCCTTATAATGCCTTAAAAGCTAAGTGGCGTAGAAACCGCCATCGATTACGAGTTCAGCACCTGTCATGTAGCGACTGGCGTCAGAGGCTAGATAGATAATCCCTGCGGCAATATCCTGAGGTTTTCCAGACTCACCCATAGGTACTCCAGCCAAAAAACCAGCTTCAGCGGTTTCCATATCAGGCACTACACCCAAATCGACCAACTGTTTTAGGAATAGAGTTCCCATATCACTATCAATAATGCCCGGATGAATTGAGTTACAACGCACCCCGGTGTTGAGCATCGCGCACTCGGCGGCAACAGACTTGGTAAGCAAACGAACAGCACCCTTGGACGAGTTATAGGACGCTAATGCAATACTCCCAGACAAACCCATAACTGAGGAGAGATTGATAATAGAACCGCCCCGGCCGCTTATGCCCCCAGGGCGCATTGTCATTGAGGCATGTTTGCAACCGAGTAAAGTTCCAGCTACGTTTACGTCCTGTACTTTTTTAAATTCCTCTACATCAAGGTCAGCCAAAAGCCTCATAGGCACAATCGCAGCGGCGTTCACAACAGTGTCTAGACCTCCGAAACTATCAACAGCCATCTTCATTGCGGCTTCCCAATCGGACTCATCGGTTACATTGTGCTTAAAAAATTCTGCATTAGCGCCGCGATTTCGCAACTCATCACGCAGAGCAATTCCTCTGTCCTCGACAATATCTGTTATCAATACTGAGGCTCCAACCGAGGTAAGCCCTCTGCAAATTTCGGCTCCCAAAGTGCCAGCCGCTCCGGTTACAAGAGCGACTTTTCCATCTAGGCTAAATGCATCTCGATAGTTAGTAATTTCTGACGTCACAGGATCTCCCCCCACAATTCGTTGTTGTTATTAGATATTTTTTATTCTTTAGCTTTCTGGTTGGTGCTTAGACACACTACCTCTAAAAGCTGTCATTTATTCATAATATCGATGTGACATATTAGTGTCAACAATAAAGTTTCTTTAATACTTATATGTTGATTTGCCGGTTTTTATTGCACCAAAACCTAGACGCTACCTGGCTTTTTTGGAGATATTGGGCCTGATATTCAATCTTTTATGCAGATTAAAAGCTGGCGTTATAGATGCCTACCGCGGGCTCAGTGAAAGGCAAACTAGATAGATACCTGAGTAACCAGCACTAGATATTATGGAGCTTCCTGATGTTCAGAGTGCATCTGGTAAGAATGGGAGCCAAATCCGTATGACCCCCTATTCTCGACCGAGCAATTATTTACTCTATTTTCTCATCAGTTAAAGACATACCAATCAGAACTGATAGGTCAATCGGAAGGCAACTTCTTCGACAAAATCAAATGAAGACATTGCATCCATATTGTCATTACCGCCGCCAACAAAGTTGGCAAACAGCTCAGCACTTACAGATTTGCTTGGCTTGTAGCGCAAACCAGGCTGCACCAGGTAACCGCCCTCAAGATCCCAAAGAATGGCAAGATCCGCACGCCAGAGAAGACTTGGCGAAGGCTGCTGCAAGGCAAACGAAATCGCGTCATATCCGCTGCGACCTTTTGGCTGAGTAAAACCTGGATCCTCAGTCGTGGTCATACCGTAACCATCAAGATGTCGGCCAAACAGGTCACTTTCGGATTTATGCAACCACTGGAAAACCATATAGGTTGCAGGGAAATCTATAGAGAAGCGATGGTACTTTTCCATCACGAACGACGTGATATATTCGTCTTCCACAAGATAGTCAGCACCAAGTAGCGATGGGTCAGTAAAGGTTTTGTTAGGCGTATATGTTGCTTCAAAACGAACAATTAATTGATCAAGGAAAGAATCAGGCTCACTGAAGAACATGTAGTTCAGACCAAAACCGAAGATATCTTCGCGATCATAGCGACGCTCAATATGGCCTCGCAGATCACCCAGACCACCTGCAGGTGCAGAGAAAAAGGCATCCAAAATAGTCGTCGACAGAGCGTAGTTATCAACTGGCGTGTTCGCAGGCAACCCTAGCTGACCTAAGACGTCATTGGTGAGAGCCTGGGCAACAGGAAAGTCATCTAGTAGGCCCTGTAAATTAGCGCCGTTTAGGCGAGACCCAGCGGCTTCATTCATCCATTGCTCGGCAGTATAGATACCGATACCAGAAAACGGTTCAAACGGAGTCATTGATAATGCGGCTCCGATTTGTCCACCGGGATCGGCTATCGCAGCCACTTCTGCACCCAGATGTTTAACAAAAGGATCGACACCACTGGCAGCCCAGCGATATACGCCGTCGGGGTTATAGCGGTTGGTATAGGTAAGCTGTAAACCTAATTCACCAATTTGACCTCTGAGACGTGCACCAAAGTTCCACTTATCATCGACCTCATCGAAACCTGCCTCAGTATGAACGACAAAAGTTGAGGTAATAGCGTTGTAGGGTGTGTTCTCATTAGACATAACTGAAGGCTGGAACTCCTGAGCCCAGGCCTCAATTTCCCAGTCATTTTTGAATGAGTAACTACCTCGCACGCCTAAAGATGGTACGCGTTTGTCGGAGAATTCTTCAGAGGCCCAGTCAAATGCAGAATGCCTGCGCAGATCAAGTCCGTTAGGATTATCCAATACTCTAAAGAAGAGTGATTCACCCCAGGCAATCTGCTGATTACCTACGCGCAACCACAATGGACCATCGCTGTAGTCTAAATAGAATGAGGGTAAATCAATCGCGTAGTCTTCACCACAAATTTCAAGCCTTGTCGCACAGTCACCGCGAAGAGGAGTCTCGAAGTAATTGGGATCACCGCCGCCAAAGGTATCGTGATTATCCCATGCATAAAGTGCTCGCACCTTACCCACGAACTTTAGGTTATCACTAAACCTCACATCGATATCTAACTCTGCCCTGGTAAACATCAGGTTCCAGTCATTGGTTTCATTATATGCCTCGGGCCTGGTCGTCATACCTTCCATCCCAAAAGCTTGCTCTACTGTATTCGGTGTAGCTACACCGTTGTAAGCGTTACCAGCCTGATTCCAAGGATTCTGCTTGTCGTTGTCCAGGCTAAAGGCCCCTTCCTGACGCACAAACCCTGACAAATACCAGTCAGCTGAATAGGCCAGCTGGGTAGGAATTAGCAAGGCTACCGATAGGGTCCCAGTGAGAATTGTTTTAATTTTCTTTAGTTTCCACATTATGTCTCTCCTAATAATTAGATCGATTATCAATTTTTATTTTTATCTAATTGCAACTTAATCAAACTTCCGCCATGGCCAGCGAGCAATACAGAACCACCCGCCAAGCTACCCCCGTCAATTACCGAAAGGCCCTGATACCAACCGGTGGACAGATCTCCTTTATTAATCTGGCGCCACTTAGCTCCGCTGTCAGTACTCTGCAACATATTTCGGATCCCAGTGACCAGCACATCCCCGCTCCCTGAGGTCCAAACATTCAGCAGAATGCCGATGCCCGGCGAGTCAATATGTTTCCAGGTCTGACCTCCATTAGCTGTTTTAAGGACCTTGCCATTCTGGCCTACAGCAAATCCAACACCGTTAGCATGCAAACTCAGACCAAACAGTGAGGCTTCGCCGATATGGGTTGTCTCCCATGTATCGCCCTGATTAGCAGACTGGATTACCATTTCAAACTCACCCACAATCGTCACTATTCCAGCATCAGAAACATCGACGTCATAGAGGTGTGGTTCAAAAAAGTCGTTGGTTAGCTTGGGCCAATCCAGTGTTAGGGGCTCCCAACTCAAGCCGCTGTCAGTGGTGCGAAGAACAGTGCCAAAACCTCCCACAGCGAACCCTAAACCATTGCCTGATATTTCACTTACGCTCAGCAATCGTTCATTTGTATTGGACCTAACAGGCAGATAAGTTTCAGTAGTGCGGCGATAAATCGCGCCTTCCTGACCCACAATAAGGCTGACATCACCAACACAGCTCACATCCAGCAATGCGTTTTCAGTGAATGGCTTTAACGCAGCCCAGCTTCCCCCAGCATCATGACTTTCCAGGATCAGTCCCGCATCACCCACGGCAATTTGCTGAGAGCCAGATACACATAATCCGTAGAACGCATCATGGGCCGTGCCTTTATAGACCTGCGTGGGATTGCCTAGGGAGACCCCTGGTAAGAACATACCAAGGGAAATCGCTAAAGAAGTCAGTAAACGGAAGTTCATGAATTAGCTACCCAGTCGTCGTATAGCAGGAATAGTCATGTACTTTTCGTACAGTCCTTCCTGATTCCAACCAGACTTAAAGCCACCGCGAATTTCGTCCGCATGGTAGAAACGGCTCATTCGATCAGTCTGAATATCATGCACGTGACATTTGGTCCATGACCAGCCGGGATGATCGCCGTCCATCTTCACAGTGTCGCCATCGATAAACTGGCTAGTAGTGACCTGTACAGATTTCCACAGCTCGCCACGTCGATCGTAGGTTACACAGGCCACAAACATCATGGTTCTGGTATCTAACCAAACACGCTTCTTACCCACAGGAGCGCGAGGGAATCCGGTTGGCTCAAGATCGATAACCAGCACCTCGGGAATCATTTCCATAGTGGTTTCAAAGAAGGTTTTACCCTTAGGACCGCCGTGCACAGATGGCTCAGAATTAGGATTAGAACCATGCCAGTTTTGGCTAACGCCGCCTAACATGGGCTGTCGCCCAACAATTTTATAGTTGCCCCAGGTCAGCATAGGATCGCCAGCACACCAACCATCGGACAGGAACAGAGTAATACCAGGAACCAATGGCTCAAAACGCTGACTTGATGGGAATCGACGCACACGCTTAAAGGCGGGTATATAGCCATACAAATCAGGGAACTTACGCTGATCGTAATACCAGGTATTTACAAATGACGTACCGCGTGAATCATTAGGATAGGTAAACCAGATCGCGTTATAACGCAGCAGGTCTTCACGGCCTTCGATATAAGGCGAATCACTATTGACTAGGCCAACAGTGTTCTGCTCCGCCCAGACAAAATCGTACTGATATTGCTCACTGCCATCTGGACCAATGTCCCAGTCACGGATAGCGTACATAGCCGAATCATGACGACCCCAACTCAAAGTAAGATTAGCATAGGCTTCAAGTCCGGTTTTAGCATCAGGAAATGGATTGCCACCAATCCATGGCTGACCATCCTGAGTTACAACATTATTATTCTCATCTAATTTTGCTTTACCCTGATTCTTAATTGTTGCCTCAAGATATTCAGCAGGATATAGCTTGGTAACATCTGTTGTAGTCTCAACAATTTTTATCTGACGACCCTGCTCCGCAACTTCAATATATGTAATTGGGTCGAGCAAGTCTTTAACATGGGCAACATTTTCTCCGGTAAGCATATCGCCAACCTTAATTTTGCCTTTTGTGTAGCTTTCGATCGAAACCAACTCATCCGGAAGTGCCTCACTAATGTCCTTTGCTTCAGCAATAAGCGGCCATAACGGAGCAAGAACACCAGCACCAACTGTTCCCTTGGCAACCTTATCGAGAAACATTCGTCGACTATAACCATGAGTATTATTTTCATTATCCATTTTTATTTTTCCCCTTTAAATATTACTTTTTATAAGTTTTTAACTTTTTAGTTTTTAAACAACTGCTATAGATTGCTATTTGTTAGCAATCGCGTCTTCCAAGAACTCATCATTAACAAATGAATCGTCTTCACCACTACCAAGCAATCCTTTGACTGTCATAAATCGAGGCTTAATAAACCATACTTCAAGGGGAAGTATGATTAATGCTACAACCATATTTATTAGCATAACCATCACCAATAACAGCCCCATATCGGCGAGGAACTTCAACTCTGAGAGGTAATACCAAGGTAAGATTGCAATAAGCACTATCGTTGCAGTAAAGAAGATCGCCTTACCAGTGGTTACAACTGCTCTGTTAATGGCCTGAGCATGGTTATTACACTTACTGTATTCCTCGCAAATCCTACTTAGCAGATAAATGCCGTAATCAATACCGACGCCAACACCAATAGCTGTAATTGGCAGCGTATTAACATCCAAACCTATACCGAGTTGCACCATCACGGCACCGAGAAAAATATTCGAAATATTGACAGGAATGAGTAGCAAAACTCCCGCGACAATCGAGCGATAGGCATAGCTGCAGGTGACTAGGATTACTAAATTGAGCAATGCCAAAATGATCCATTGATAATAATCGACCGTGTCGTTGATGGACTGCTGCAACGCAATAGTGCCTGTCCCTAAGCGTATATTAAAGCTGTCATGCTCGAGGCCAATTTCATCTAATGCTGCACGCGCCTGCTCAAGTGCTAGATCAACAGTTTCCTGTTTATTATCTTTGTACCACAGAGATACAGTGGCATTTTGTTGGACAAAATCAGTCACATGTAAAAACGCTTTGGGGCCTGTGCCGATCATGACAGCGCCAGATGCCGCAGTAACAGCCTGCTGACTTCGGTCGAGTGGAGACCATTTGGGATTACCACCACTGAACAAACGATTTGCTTCGGGTAAGTAATCAGCAAACGATAGTGTTGCCACAGGCGGATTTTCCTGATTTTCTAGATTTCTCTGCAGCGCCAACATTGAGAAAACTGTGTCGCTCTGCCTTGCTACACGGCTCGGGTTGTTAATGTCTTTAGCCTCAAAAACAACTTCAAGAGTATTTAAACCAGCAAAGTTCTGATTGATTGCAGTTACAGCAACATTGTATTCCGAGTCTTCCCAAAGCAGACTAGTGCCCTCTACAGGATTACCAACCTTGATCTGCAGCACCTGGCCAATGCTAACGGCCACAAGCACCACAGCGACGGCTGCCGTTACCTTACCTCGAAAGCCATGCGAAAGAGTTGAAATTGCCGCTAAAACACTATGCATAGCACGGTGCCAAAATTGACCGCCGCCTTTGTCAGCTCCGCTTATTACAGCTGCATTCTTGGGCTCAGGGAGCATTGAAAGCATGAGGGGCGACAATAAAACGTTGGTTGGAAACAGGATTAATGCCCAGAATCCACAGAATATCGCAAATCTCTCCATCGCCGGAATGGGTGCAACTATGATCAACAAAATACCTATGGCATCGGTAAAAATACCCAAGCCGCCGGGAGTCATCATCACTCCCAGCACAATTTCGGCGGCCTTTTTCTTGTCGCCAACCTTTGGATAAACCTCGTAATACCGCTCGATAAATTGAACACAATGACTAAACGAACGAGCCACAAGTAACAACGGCACAACCATTATTAAGGGTTCTATTGGGTAACCTAACCAACCGACAAAACCGAACCCCCAGACCGCGGCAACAGCACTGGTGACAACGGGTATAACCACTCCCACAAAGTTGGACATGTAGATAATCAGCGAGCCTATAAGGGCAATAATAGTGACACCGAAGATCCCTAGCATTGCTGCTTGATGACTATAAACCCAGCCAGAGAGCATTGGCTGGCCTGCAACATGTATCTCATGCATTTCATCGCGCTCGCTTTCGACCAAACCCTGGACGTAGCCAAACAACTCACCATAATCAACAAGCCGCTCAATGAAAGTCGCTGTAATCAATGTGGCAGATTCATCTTGAGAGATTAGAAATGCTCGAGCATTGGGAGCCTTCCTAACTTTACTGCGGAACTCTAGCATCTCCTGATCGCTTGACGGAGAGGCATCACCCATCAGTGGCTGACTCTCAATACCAAAAGGAGTGGCCTCTGAATACCGCGCCTTTTCAGTAGCTATAGAAAGTATCTGATCGTGATCTACTCCGGGTGCTAGATCTATGTCACGGGTAATGTCCCAGACTTTTTGCAAAGTCTCCGAATTATAGATACTACCCTCTTTATTTTTGACCATGATGGTTATCGTAAGTGGATTACCAAAATTAGGATGGTCTGAAAAGGTCTCTACGAACGGATGATTTTTTGGTAGTAGATCTGAAAAGATGGTGCGCAATTCTACGAATTGCAACCCAATAGCAAACAACAATGTGATCGCCCCGAGAACAAAAAGCGATAGCGAAGAATTTCGCATTATTAGGCTGGCTAATCTTGCCTGTAAAGGTTTGAGCATTTTCCCCGATCCTACTTATTATCATGTCGGTCGATGACGGCAGTTTTTGATCAATAACTGGCGGCCCGATGACTTTATTGTCTTTAAGATACTATACTATTCGTATAGTGTCCATTTGATAGTTTTATAGCACAAAGATACTACGTAATTTAAATAGTGTCCATATGATATTGTTAAATAATGACGCTTTTTGTTTTATAGGCGGGTTTTTATGGCTTTTCAAAGCGCCCGGTATAGATGATCATGGGTATTTATGGAATCAGAGGCGTCAATTTGATACTAACGTCGCGTTCGAGAAGACAATACAATTAGACTATGACCGTTGATTAGCCTAATCGCTAAGAGAATTAAAACCCAGTTTATTATTGGGCACTCACCACCAGGTTATCACGATGAATCAACTCCTCATCTTCGCGGTAACCAAGAATACTGGCGATCGAATCAGTGCTCTGACCTCTAATACGCGACGCTTCATCCGAATTGTAATTAACTAACCCCCGAGCGATCTCAGTACCATCGCTGTCGACACAGCTTACCAAGTCACCTCGAGTGAAGGTACCCACGACTCGGCTAACACCAACTGCAAGTAAACTGCGACCCTGTTTAGTTAAAACCTGAACTGCGCCAGCATCCAGAACCAACTGCCCCTTAATTTGCAAGTGACCAGCCAACCACTGCTTGCGGGCAGCCAGAGGCTTACAGTCGGCAGATAGCAAGGTACCCACCTCATCGCCTGCGGCGATGGCATGCAAAATATTCTGATTGCGCCCACCGGCAATCACGGTGTTGCATCCAGAGCGAGCGGCGAGCCTAGCTGCCTGAAGCTTAGTCACCATACCACCGCGCCCTAAGGTGCCACTACTACCGCCCGCCAAGCCATCTAGAGAAGAATCTGTAGCCATTGCGTTAGTAATCAATGTGGCATTGATATCGGTATCCGGATTAGCGCTATAGAGGCCATCTTTATCAGTAAGAATCACCAACATATCGGCATCAATTAGATTAGCTACCAATGCCGCCAGGCTATCGTTATCACCAAAGCGAATTTCATCGGTAACCACGGTATCGTTTTCATTCACAATGGGGACAACATTGAAACTAAGAAGAGTTTGCAATACTCCCCGTGCATTTAAATAACGCTGGCGACTTGCCATATCATCATGATCGAGAAGAATCTGTGCGGTATGGCGACCAAAGCGCTGAAAGCTACTCTCATAGGCTTGAATAAGACCCATCTGACCGACGGCTGCCGCCGCCTGTAGTTCATGAATACTCTCAGGTCGCTGCCGCCATTGAAGGCGCACAATACCCTCGGCAATAGCCCCTGAAGAAACTAGCACGACCTCTTTGCCCTGAGCCATCAACTCAGCAATTTGATGAACCCAGCCGTCAATGGCATCACGATCAAGACCAGCGCCATTATTGGTGAGTAACGCACTACCAATTTTAACAACCCAGCGTTTGGCATCCTTAGCGATTTGTCTATTCATTTATTGCTACTCTCTATAGGCGCGGCGTTTAGACTGAGGTTATTCTGCGTAAACCACTTCCATATCATGATCGTCATCATCGCCATCTGACACGACTGTCTTACGTGCGCTGCGGCGATTATCTGCCAACTGTTGAATACGATCACGAGCCTGCGCCTGAATCTCTAAACGGCGACCTTCGGCCTGTTCTGCTAATTCAGGATCTGCTTTTTCTTCTTCGCGATGGCCGTCAATATAGTCCATTATTGCCGCGCACAGAGCCTTAGTCCCCTGCGATGCCAAACCAGAAATTCGAAATACTGGACCATCCCAGTTAAGGTGGTCAACCACCTCTTGGCAGCGAGCATCCACCTCATCTTCAGGTAACAGATCGACTTTATTGAGAATTAACCAGCGATCACCCCCGGCCAGTGTCGGACTAAATTTGGCTAACTCTTGCTCGATAACCTGAGCATTTTCCCCCGGGGTACTGGTGTCATAAGGCATCATATCGACCAGATGTAATAACAACCGCGTGCGAGTCAAATGCTTCAAAAATCTGATACCCAGGCCCGCACCCTCTGAAGCACCTTCGATAAGACCGGGTATATCTGCAACCACAAAGCTCTTATCTCCACTCATGCCCACCACACCGAGATTAGGTACAAGGGTGGTGAAGGGGTAATCAGCTACCTTGGGCCGCGCGGCAGATACTGAACGTATAAAGGTAGACTTGCCTGCGTTGGGTAAGCCTAGCAGACCCACATCCGCCAGCACTTTCAGCTCAAGCTTAAGCGTTCGAACCTCACCCTCTTGACCTGGGGATGTTTGCCGTGGTGCGCGGTTAGTACTCGATTTGTATCTGGTATTACCCAGACCATGAAATCCACCCTGAGCAATTTTTAACTCCTGCCCCAGCTCGGTAATATCACCTAGCACATCACCAGTCTCATCATCCAGTACGGTAGTTCCGATGGGAACCTCCAGTATAAGATGCTCTCCACCGCGACCTGTGCATTCTGCGCTACTACCCTGCTGCCCGTTCTCGGCCTTAAAATTGCGCGTATAGCGAAAGTCGATCAGAGTATTCAACCCATCAGCACCAACTAGAAAAACACTGCCGCCATCACCCCCATCACCGCCGTCTGGCCCGCCTTTAGGGATATATTTTTCACGGCGAAAACTCAGACAACCATTGCCGCCTTTGCCCGCGTGTACCTTTATTATTGCTTCATCAACGAATTTCATGGAGATAGTTTACAGTTGCTAGTAGGGTCTGTCATTGTGGGTTTAAAACCTATGCCAATGGGCATTAAAGCTTCTCAGCTAAAATCATCGCCCATAAAAAAAGCCCCGCGTGGGGGCTTTTAAAATCGAAGGGTAAACTTTACGCGGTGACCACTTCTGCATATTTGCGGTTCAACGGGCCTTTCTGCACAAACTGAACAGTGCCAGTCGATGTTGCAAACAAAGTATGGTCTTTGCCAATGCCTACGCCGTTACCAGGGTGGAACTTGGTTCCACGCTGACGAACGATAATACCGCCTGCATTAATTGACTGACCGCCATACACCTTAACACCAAGGCGTTTGCTCTCTGAATCGCGACCGTTTCTAGTACTACCACCTGCTTTTTTGTGAGCCATTGCTATTTCCTCTCAGGATTAACCAGCAGTAATGCCAGTAATCTTAACTTCGGTATACCACTGTCTGTGGCCCTGTTGTGTGCGTGAGTGCTTACGACGACGGAACTTGATAATGTTCACCTTATCGCCACGACCGTGAGAAATGATCTCAGCAGACACCTTACCGCCTTCTACAAGGGGTGCACCAATCTTGACTTCAGCACCTTCGCCAACCATCAAGACTTCTTCAAAATCGATATTATCACCAGTCGCCAGATCAAGTTTCTCAAGACGTAAGGTCTCTCCCTCAACGACTCGATGCTGCTTTCCGCCACTTTTGATTACTGCGTACATTTTCTGCTCCAATTCATATTGGCCAATGAAGGCCAGATTCCATCGCTTAATTTCGTTGGGATATTAGCCCCTTCGCGAGGGCGGCAATTCTAATAGAACACCCCAGCCTTATCAAGTGTTTAAACACCTAAAAAGCAAGTAATCGTCAAGGGCTCACTGTCACTCAGCCAACACCGCCATTATCGGAGCCTCTCAGGCTTAGTTATTGAGGTTTTTCAGCCAGATAAGTGATCCATTACGCCCAGTTTTTGCATCTCTGCGGTATGAATAAAACTGTTCGACCTGCGAATAGGTGCAGTACTCACCACCATAGACATTTAAAACACCGCAGGCCTTTAATTCAGCGCGGGCCAACGCGTAAATATCCGCCATATACTTGCCCCGATGCAAACCGCGCACAAAACTCTGCTCTATCGCCTGCCTATGCTGGGGGCTCTGCGCCCCTTCGACAAAGGCTTGCAAGACCTCAGCACCTACCTCAAATGCATCTGGACCAATAGCTGGCCCCAAATATGCCATGACCTGATCTTTATCCTCATCGAAGGTCTGCACAGCATTGCGCACTATGCCACTACACAGACCACGCCAACCGGCATGCACTGCTGCAACTTGCGTTCCGGAGCGATTACACAGCAGTACTGGGAGGCAGTCAGCGGTTAAAACTGCGCAAACACTATCTGAGGTATCCGTGTAGCTGGCGTCAGCGCGGGGAACCCCTTCAGCCGCTGGAGCATAAATAATTTTAGTGCCATGAACCTGATCCAACCACAGAGGGTTATTAGGCAAATCTAAGTCAGTGACCAAAGTTTGTCGGTTGGCCAATACCGTTGCTTCACAGTCGCCAACATGCACCGCAAGGTTATTACTGTCATAAGGGATCTCGCTGATGCCGCCTACCCTAAGAGTAACCGCCGCACCAACATTGCACGGAGCAGGCCAGTTGGGCAACAACAGACGCTGAGTCATCAGGGTTACTCCGCAGCCAACGCAGCCAGCAGAGTTTGCATATCCTCTGGTAGCTCAGATGTCCAACTAATGGCTTCGCCGGTAGCGGGGTGTATCAGGCCCAATTCTCGAGCATGCAGAGCTTGACGTCCAAACTGGCTAAGACTATCTCGAAGCACTTGGGACGTACCCTTGTGGATCCTAAAGCGCCCGCCATAGGCATCATCACCCACAATTGGATATCGAATATGAGCCATATGTACACGAATTTGATGGGTGCGACCAGTTTCTAGCTTGAGCCGCACATAGGTGTGGCCGGCAAAGCGTTCCAGCACGCGGTAGTGAGTACGCGCCTCTTTACCACTTGAAATTACTGCCATTTTAGTGCGCTGTTTAGCATGCCGACCAATGGGTTGATCGACAAACCCGCCGCCAGTCATAACCCCGCTAACCACAGCTTCATACTCACGCTGCACAGTTCTGGCCTGCAATTGCGCGACCAAATCTGTATGTGCCTGGAGGGTTTTCGCCACCACCATCAGGCCAGTGGTATCTTTATCCAATCGGTGGACTATACCAGCCCGGGGCACAGATTCTACCTGCGGACAATGATGGAGTAATGCATTGAGCACAGTCCCATCACGATTACCGGCGGCCGGATGCACAACAAAGTTGGCCGGCTTATTGATCACCAAGATATGCTCATCCTCATAGACAATATCTAGTGGAATATTTTGCGCCAACCAATCACCCTCAGGCTTTAGCGCTGCATCAATGGTAAGGATCTCACCCCCCAAAAGCTTTTGCCGCGGCACCTGCTGCTCACCATTGACTCTGAGTTGCCCTTCCTTGATCCACTGCTGCAGACGTGACCGCGAAAACTCAGGAAACAGCACCGAAGCTACCTGATCAAGGCGGCGCCCACAATCCTCGTGGGGAACGCTGGCCGACATCTCTATGCGTGACTGGTCACTTGGAGCGGGAATGGACTGATTCACTTAAAACTTTCCTAAATATAGGCCTATAATTGCGATGAGAACAATTGGCTTAAAAAGTACGCTGTGGTTAAATACTGGTCTTCGTCGACTAACCACTCGATTTCGTCTCTGGCTGGGAATATTACATGAAAAGCATACCGTTTATTTTGTTGATTTTGAGTTTGTCTCTAACTTCTGGCTGTTCGTGGCTTGGCTGGGGTGATGACGAGACCAGCGGTGATGATGCGGCTGGTTATACCGAGCGAGATTTTTATGAAAAAATCCAGAGCAGCTTAAATGCCAGTAACTGGACAGTGGCCATAACTAACTTGCAACTACTAGAATCACAGTTCCCCTTCGGCAAGTACGCTGAACAGGCCCAATTAGAGCTCATGTATGCACAGCATAGATCCGGTGCCCATGAAGACGCCATTGTTGCAGCGGATCGCTTTGTGCGCCTGCATCCCCAGCATCCCAATGTCGACTATGCGTTCTATGTTAAAGGACTCTCAGAAATAGCCCAGACAACAGGTTTTTTTGATTCCTTTATGCCC
Organism: SAR92 clade bacterium H921; assembly: GCA_025153755.1. Taxonomy (GTDB): domain Bacteria; phylum Pseudomonadota; class Gammaproteobacteria; order Pseudomonadales; family Porticoccaceae; genus HTCC2207. The sequence continues at coordinate 351,632 of JAOALD010000002.1, read as the reverse complement.
ACAGATACGACATTGCGTGATATTGGGACAGCTAGAGATGCCTTTGGTACGCTGACTGAATTACTTTCCAGGTTCCCCAAAAGCCCCTACGCTGCAGACTCCCGGAAGCGTCTAATCAATCTGCGCAACCAATTAGCTCGCTCTGAAATTCACGCGGCTAATTATTACTTTGCTCGGGGCGCTTATTTAGCCGCTGCTAACCGCGGGCGTTTTGTAGTGGAGAACTTTCAACAGTCGCCTGCTGTGCCGGATGGTCTAGCTGTCATGGTTCAAGCGTATTATATGTTGGGTATGCAGGAGTTAGCAGACAACTCAGTGAAAGTCCTGGCGGCAAACTATCCAGAACACCCCTCTCTCGATGAGACAGGAGCATTTGGGTACGAAAAGCGCCTACTAAAAACCAATGATTCAATCCTAGGGAAAATAACCTTCGGCTTGATCAAACGTCCACAACCACCTGCGTTTGATACCCGTAATATCTACAACAAGGCAGTTCGCGATTCTGAGTCGACACAAAATGATGACGAATCAGCTGATCAGGGCCGCTCAATTTGGAGTTGGGTAACCTTTGGTCTAGCGGACTAAACTTACCAGATCAATACCGGCAATGGGCACAGATGAACAAACAATCGATTATTGATGAAATGCGGGTTCTACCCGATATAGATCCAGATCAGGAAATTGCGCGCAGAGTCAGCTTTATCCAAAACCAGTTAGTAGAATCAGGCTGCAAAGCGTTAGTGCTGGGCATTAGTGGTGGGGTTGACTCATCTACCTGTGGCCGGCTTGCTCAACTAGCTGTTGAAGGGCTCAACCAAAAAAATAACTCTGATGCCTACCAATTTGTCGCTGTACGCCTACCCTATGGCGTGCAGCAGGACGAAGTCGATGCTCAGACCTCACTAAGTTTTATTCAGCCAAGCAAAATCCTAACGGTTAATATCAAGGCTGCAACAGATGCAGTCAATGCCAATGTATGCGCTACTCTCGAGGACAATGGCATGCTACCCACTGTCGAGGCCGTCGACTTCGCCAAGGGTAACGTCAAGGCCAGAGTGCGTATGTCATCGCAATATGAGATAGCTGGTATGCTCGGTGGTCTGGTATTGGGGACTGATCATTCGGCTGAAAATATCACCGGTTTTTACACCAAGTTTGGTGATGGTGCCTGCGATCTAGCACCATTGTTTGGCCTCAGTAAGCGGCAGGTAAGACTGCTGGCAAAAACTATGGGTGCACCGGATTCTCTGACCTTCAAAACTCCCACTGCCGACCTGGAATGCCTAAGTCCGCAAAAAGAAGATGAGCAGGTTCTGGGCATGACCTACGATGACATAGATGATTTCCTTGAAGGTAGAGATATCGATAGCGAGGTTGCCGAGCGCTTGATTGGTATCTATGCCAAAACCCAACACAAGAGACTACCAATTGCTACAATTTACGACTAACTCCTGCGTCTTCTCTCTAGGCTAGCGAGGATAATGCAAAACCTCATCTGAGTATTGCCGCCCTAGCCTGCGCTTCGGTGGCTGTCACATTTATAATGCCAAGCTTAGGTTACGCCTTACTCAGCTGTCTGTAACTTAATCATCCTGAACTATATACCACCAAAGTTTGCGCCTCACTCCTAGCCCCTGATTACCAAATCGCTCCACATGAGGACCCAACAGAGCTTCACTAACAATCTTTGATTGTTGAGCACATTTTTCTCCCTCACAGCTCTCAGCACTTACAGTCACTGTGAAATTTAGCGGCGATGGCAATATCCCCTGTCCGCCCACCACTGTGTAATCCATACCAGAATCGGACCCTGCGGCCACAGCAAAGGGCTCAATCCTATAGATTCTTACCTCACCCAATCCTTGACAGCCAACAGGAGCACAGTGAGTGTGGGTAGCAAAGACAGTAATATTGTTAGCGGTTAAGGCCCGACTAACAATCTTTTCCCCCTTCCCTAATTTTAGGTACCAACCATTTGAAAACTTTATATCATTGACGTTTGTAACATCTAATACTGGTGAGCCCGAATCAAATTTAACTTCATACAGGTCGTCTAGAGATCCTATCAAAGTCCCTTCAAAAGACTGACTTACCCCTCGGTCTCTATAAAAAACTAAATAATTTTGCCCACGAGTATCAAAGGGTTTGTCTATATCACCTGAACCCAAGATCACACCATCATAGGAATTATCAGCACTTGCGATTACATCCGGAGCATGAACGAACTTGCTCCCACTAGGCAGAGTTAACAGCCGATTAGCCGTCCAGACACTCGACTCTGAGCTTTGACTAGTCATGCGCCAGAGCTGGCCATGCATATCAACAAAGTATATTCGATCAGCAAACCCGTCTGAATTGCGATCAATCACCGTTACGTTAGCAGTTACGGAAAAATCTGTATCCACATCGAAACCGGAAAATTGCCATATGATCTCACCACTAAGTTCATTGATGATAACGATGCCCTCACTTCTGGGAATGAGGTCCTCTGTCTCTGCCTTGTAACCAAGTCTCATAACAGGGACTGGCAACCCATCTGCATCATCTAATATCGGTTTAAGAGTATTTTCATCAAACTCTATCCGATATAGCTTGAGATTATCAGACGAAACCGGGACATTGGAATCGGGGCTAAAAATGCCAATATATGTCTGGTTGTGATTATTCCCGTTACTATGGCTAGATAATGGCTGAACCGCCGCGGCTGGAACCCAATATCGGTGGTAAAGGTCACTATCGGCGGCCCACGGATTAACACATATTAATAATAATCCGAACCCCCATAACTTTATGACTGCCGCCATATCAACCTCCTAGTTTTGCTAATTTTACGGACAGTGATCTGGCAAATATTTGAAACTAACGCCCTCTACAATAGTTGCCTTGGCGCCAGATGACAGATCCGATGCACTGGTACTTAGCTGCCACAGAGTTTCATGCAGGCAGGGGAATAGGCCGTCTAAACTACATCCTGTAGCATTAGTTTCAGCCAAGCATTTAAAGCTATCTATCTGCACATTGGTTCGCCCAAAGCTATCCCTGAACAAAAAATCTGGTAGCACAGGTGCGAAATGACCATGACTATTTAGATGATTTTTATAATTAATAAAGTAATCTAGATCGCTCAAAATGTAATTATTCACGTTAGTGGCAATATGCTGCATTTCAAGCCATCTCTGCTGATTCTGTATGATTTGCATATTTATATTACTAGAGGAAATGCTGGCTACCGTTAGAATATTTACTAACAACAGCATTAGCAGTCCAATAGGCAAAGCAGCGCCGATTTGATTGTCACTCGACTTCCTCATAGTCCTGATTTACGCGCGCTGACATTAACCAATTGCACGACGCCAGTAAAAAGCCGGCGTATCCGATCGTCATCAAAACTTACATTGATCTTACCAGCGTATGTATAGTGCTTTATGCCCTGTATTATCGGTGTGGAATCAGTACTTCTTAGTAGAAAATAATATTTTATTGCTACAACAGCGCCCCACTCTTGAGCAGATACTGGAAGCTCAACATAGCCGGGACTGGCCCCTTCAGAGTTAACCATGCCGTCACCAGATCGATCTAAACCATACTCAACCTGAAAATCGTCCACTCCCTCGACAAGGGGTTCTGCCGACGTATATTTACCATTTAACAGGCGCCGGCGTTTAAATACATGGTCGTCACTTACGTAATAAATAATCTGTCTATATTCCCTGATCGGCGCAGGTGTGACCTTATCTTTTTGAGTTAGAGTAAAACTTTTTTTATTAGCACCCAGAGCTAGCACAAAAGAATAGCCATCAGCTTGCAGATAATGCTGCCTCCCCTTTAGGCCGATGATCGAATGGACTCCCTTGGTGCTTGCACGGCGAATCACTAAAACATCTGTTCCCCTCAGAAGACGGTCACCAGAACAAATTTTCTGATCCTTAGTAGCATCGTCAATTCCATCAATGGGAAAACTCAAAGCCTTGATTAGATCCGTCATGACAATGCCTGTACAGAGACTTGGAACCCTGTTGCTCATAGCTGGCGGCAGTTTTAACCAGCCGTAAAATCCAGCTAAACTCAGCTGCCTACTCAATAACTGCACAAGATAACGACCATTTTCAAGCACCTCACTGGTTAGCTCTATCTGACGATTCACCCGCCATACCTTTAGAGCGACATCTACGGTTGCCAAAGATAGAAAAAGACCCAGGGCGACAGAGATCATCAGTTCAACAAGAGAAATACCAATCATAGCTTTTCGATTGACCAAAATATCCATCTCATCCCTCTAAGTTAGGTACATATAGGGCGGCGCTCACGAGTCGTCTATAACTATTACCATCACTTCCAAAAATGGCGCTACCGCAATTTGAATATGTCGGACTGGCCTGTGTAATACCCTGCCAAACTACAGTGACAACATAACTATTAGAGGCTGAGTCAAAGGCAATACAGCCACGAGCATTTAGCAGCCCACCAATATATTTTTGACCATTTGTGGTGTGCGCTCCCTGTAACAATTCATTCCAAAAGTTAATACTGTCTTCAGCATGTTGCTGCGCCTCCGCACTACCCTTAGAGGTACATTTAAAGAGTTGTTCATAACCCACACCTAGTTCAAGCCTATTTAACTGATAACAGTCACGAGCCTGGCTGTCGACGCCAATATTGCCCAACATTATGGTGAGTAGGTTTAGAGCGTAACTGCGAGAATAAGCCTCTTGCATATATTTTTGTGCACTCTCCTGGAGACTTGCGCAGCCAAGCAGACCAAAAGAAAAAATTAGCAGACTGATTAATACCTCAATCAGGGTAAAACCTTGCTGAGCTGTGTTGTCTGACCTACTCACGCCAAGCCGCACTTTTTTGGCCAAGGTGGTTAATAGTTAAGGGCCCAGAAACCGCCTGAACAGAGTCCTTTTTGGCTATTGCTTGTAGGCTGAAGGTAGGTGGCTGAGCAGTATTATTAACATTGCTGATTCTGATATCGTAATTATTTGTAACTCGCTCTAAAGGGACTGCGCCGAGATCTTCAACTCGCTCTGTATAACCCTGATTATCAAACATGAGTTGATTTTGTAGGCTAACCAACTCAAGTAGGTACGCCTGAGTCGCCACTGTATTAGTGCGCACAACATAGTGTCGATAACTGGGTAACACCACAGTCGCCAATATGATAATTATGCCTATGCATATCGCTAATTCGATCAACGAAAAGCCTGTTGTTGCTCCATGTTTGATAGTTCTATCTCCTGTTCGAGCATAGGTGGCAACACAGAGATTAATGCTATATGAGCCGCGCTCGATATCGCATGTATAACTCAGCCAAATTTTTCCATCTCCGGGACTCAGGCTTATGACACTTTATGTTTTTCCCTCCTCGATCGTCATAGCCGTCATTGTCAGTATCCTTTGATAAACGAATTCTGCCACTGCGAAACACTATCGCCTGACGGCCATAGGTGATGGATTGGTCATTTGAACAGACTAAAAAATTACCCGAATCCATAGCCTCACCGGTGGGCTTAAAACGAACATAAGCGCGTCCTGACGCAGATAGTTTGATACTGGTTCCTGACAGGGCAATATCCTTAATCAGAACTTCACCCTTATTAACCCTATGGTCATTGTTGAGGTCAGCAAAAACTAGTAATCGCTGACCCTGTTCTTTGACGCATACCAAGGAATGGGCGGCCATACAAACTTTCCATACCAGATGCTGCGAGACCGCGAAACTGCGGGCTAGTTCGAGAGTTCGCCGTAACTCCCAGACTTGTATATTAATCTTTTGCTTGGCAATAAATTTTGACCATGATGGTGCGGCCAAAGTAGCTAGAATAGATACAATAATCAGGGTGATGAGCAATTCCAGTAAGGTAAAAGCCATATTTTTGTTAGTTAGGTTCATCCATTAACTCGCCGCATGTAAATAAACATCCCTGAGAAAATCAGTTAAACACAGTAAATAATTTATAGAAGGCAGATATTTATAAAACGAGAATAGGGTCTCACGCTAAACAAAGGTAAGGTCACAAATGATTTGAGGTTGGTAGAAAGTAATAAAAGAAAAAAGTGAAAAGAGCAATCTTGAATTATATTAGGCCCCAGCAGAGCGGCTAAGCGGAATCGAGAGTATCACTGATTAAGGCCCTGGCCCTTGGACAGGCCCTTAGGTGAGCCCAATACTGACCTTCATTAAAAGATTTCACTCGGGAGCGGGTAGGAACACGCAGACTCGAACTGCGGACATCCACCATGTCATGATGGCGCTCTAACCAACTGAGCTATGCTCCTATTGCTCCCGAGTTGGCATTTTACACGTCCCCTGTATCAGGGACAACCACAATTAGCCACAACCTAGAATATTCGTCTCACCCCAGTATTGGTAAATTATTAACCAGTCAATGACAGGCGACAATTTGAGATAACTCTGGCTGAAATCAAGTGATTTGTTAGCGATCTAATTGACTAGGCTAGAATCCCTTAGCCAATAAGCTCGTAGGTACCTGTAGCAATGAAAACCTACCTTACGCTAATTAATGTAGGGTTTGGGGAATTGAATCTATTAAAAATGAGGCACCATTAGAGAGGATCAACGTCTACTGTTGGTTAAAATCCCTATTAACTAATCATCCCTGATAGCTCCTCTCTAATTACTCTCATCCCGAAAGTAGTGCCACACACTCAGTTGGATTTAAATACAGTATCTCCGTTTACTAGAAATAGCGTCCCTACTACTACTGTCAACCCAACTTTAATCCCGGAAGGCTCAGTATCCAATACCTGCAAATATCCTTATTAGGTCATCATCCTTGATGAAGCCTTCCTAGGTGCATTTCATCCTGAAAGCGCCGATATGGTACCCAAACATAATGCGCATTCAAATAGCGCTGAACGGCTAATACTAAAGGCTTAGTTGCTGATAAAAAACCTAGGAAGCCAAGCTTTTGGCACGCAACTGAGTCAAGATATCTCTCGTTTTGGCCGCATCTTCAAATTCTAGGTTGCGGGCATGCAGATGCATCTTCTCTTCAAGACGTTTGATTTCCTTAGCGATATCTTTAATCGGTTCAGGGCTATTTATCTTGTAGGCCGCCGCCGATTCTGCCGCCTCTCGATCACGTCTATTCTGCCCGGTAGCAGCATAGGCTCCCTCCATGATATCTTTAATACCCTTGCTGATACTGGTCGGCGTAATATCATGTTTTGTATTGTGAGCAACCTGCACCGCTCGGCGACGGTTAGTCTCATCGATGGCGCGCTGCATCGAGCCGGTAATTTTATCCGCGTAAAGAATCGCTTTGCCATTGAGATGCCGCGCGGCACGACCAATGGTTTGAATTAAAGACTGCTCGGAGCGCAAGAAACCTTCTTTATCAGCATCAAAGATAGTGACCAGAGATACCTCTGGCATGTCTAAGCCTTCTCGCAGCAGGTTGATACCCACCAGTACATCAAACTCCCCAAGTCGCAGGTCTCGAATGATCTCTACACGCTCAACGGTATCTACATCCGAATGCAGGTAGCGCACACGCACTCCGTGCTCATCTAAATACTCGGTTAAGTCCTCGGCCATACGCTTGGTTAATACAGTTATCAGAACCCGTTCGTTATTAACAGTTCGGGTCCGAATCTCCGATAAAACATCGTCTACCTGTGTAAGTGCCGAGCGAATTTCAATCTCAGGATCGATTAACCCAGTGGGTCTTACCACCTGCTCCACAATCTGCCCCGCATTAGCCTCTTCGTAACGGCTTGGTGTGGCCGATACAAAAATCATCTGCGGAGCTAGCGCCTCCCATTCATCAAAGCGTAGGGGGCGATTATCAAGCGCTGAGGGCAGGCGAAATCCATATTCGACCAAAGTCTCTTTGCGCGAGCGATCACCTTTATACATGGCGCCTAGCTGCGGCACAGACACATGGGATTCATCGATAATCATCAGTGCATTGTCCGGCAGATAATCGAACAACGTAGGTGGTGGCTCACCTGGGCCCCGGCCTGAAAGGTAACGGGAATAGTTCTCGATACCATTACAGTAACCCAATTCACGCATCATCTCGGTGTCATAGCGAACCCGCTCCCCGAGGCGCTGTGCTTCAACCAATTTGTCGACTGAGCGCAGCTGTTCTAGCCGAACAACTAATTCTTCTTGGATTTGATCAGCAGCATCCACAACCTTGTCGCGGGGTGTCACGTAATGGGACTTAGGGTAGATCGTCATACGTGGAATTTTGCGTAGCACTTCACCGGTTAAGGGGTCAAATAAGGTGAGGTTTTCAATTTCATCATCAAATAACTCAACGCGTAACGCCTCATAGTCTGAGTCAGCCGGATAAATATCAATTACGTCTCCGCGCACACGATACGAAGAGCGGTCGAAATCAATGTCATTACGTTTGTATTGCAGTTCTGCAAGGCGCCGAACAATATCCCTCTGGCCAATCTGCTCGCCACGAGACAGATGCAGAACCATCTTTAAATACGACTTTGGGTCACCCAAGCCATAAATGGCTGAAACAGTGGCCACAACAATAACATCCTTACGCTCGATCAAAGACTTGGTTGCAGACAGCCGCATCTGCTCAATATGCTGATTGACCGAGGCGTCTTTTTCGATAAATGTATCGGAAGAGGGTACGTAAGCTTCAGGCTGAAAGTAGTCGTAGTAAGAAACAAAATACTCAACTGCGTTATTGGGGAAAAAACCCTTAAACTCACCGTATAGCTGAGCAGCCAGCGTTTTATTGTGCGCCAAGACAATCGTTGGTCGCTGGACCTCTTCAATTACCTTGGCAACAGTGAAGGTCTTGCCAGACCCAGTCACCCCCAGAAGCGTCTGGCCAGATAGGCCATTTTCTAAGCCAGCTACCAGTTCCTTGATGGCAGTTGGCTGATCGCCAGCTGGAGAGTAACTACTGACAACTTTAAAGGGCCGAATGGCACTAATTTTACTGGGGCTTAACAAGGAGCATTGCCTTTAATGGTTGCAGGTGCCAAAGCACAGATATCTTTGAAGTACTCACTATTTTTAGCCTCTAGGGACTCGATTAATCCAATCATACCCTGCTGTTCAATAATCTGGCGAAACTCATGCTTTTTAATCGACACGTAGGTAATACCTTTAAAGCGGACATCAACTCCACTCCATTGTCCTTGAGGTGTACGTTTAATCAGTAAATCTAGATGTAGATCAGGAATTATTGGCGACTCCATCAAAACCTGCACCCATCCCAAGGTTGCGGTCTGATTCACCGCCACATCAACTACCTCAAATGCTTGTCCACCGTAATACTCGAGCCCCTCAAAGGCATAGCGCAGCAATGTATTGTCTACTGCCGCGATCAACGCCTGCTTATTTTGCGGGCTCAGCGACATAAATTGGGCCTTGCCAATCAACGCACTAGTAGTCGACTCTGTGTCCCATAGAGACCTAACATGACGGTCTATAAACAGGTGATATGCAACTGGATCAGCCATAAAATAGGCTTGGCGCGTCGACAACTGCTCGGTTATGGCCTCAAACAGAGGTGCAAATTGGTTCTCTACCCGCTGTTCTTCTGCCTGCTGCTTGTCTGCTGGCAATGCCATAGCGCTAGGCAGAAGCATAGTAGTCAAGGAGAGAACAAGGATTAACGCCTGTTTGTAAGTAATCACTAAATATTTCACCTCTGAAAATATCCCACTAAATTGATGCCTGGGCGGCACATTAAACTAATAGTACCGTGAACCGGAACTGAGATTGAGTAAATCATTAGTTTAGTCGATTTGGCTTTGTCTGCAAGCCACAGCTAAATAAATGATCCCAGACTATAAATCCATGAAAGATCGTACTGCGAAGCTATTGACTCCTTATCGCAAGGCTCATAAAATGCCCGCCACCAAGACGCTACACAATTCCGACTTAGCTCAGTTGGTAGAGCAAATGACTGTTAATCATTGGGTCGCTGGTTCGAGCCCAGCAGTCGGAGCCATACAAGATAAAGGGCCGCATATATGCGGCCCTTTATTGTTTGCGCTTCACTATCTGGCGCGAAATCTTCACTTCACCAGCACTTGACTCGACAACCTCTCTAGCACCTTGCCTAAGGGAAAATGTAGCCTAATTTATAGACAACAATGCAGATCCTTGATCGTCTGTACGACTGTTCTATTACGCCATTATGCTGCTGACCGACTAATCACAATACACCTGGGGTCATTGTGGCTCTTGGTCTGCGGCAGCTCACAGAGTCCAATCAACGATCTTGTTGCGATTTGCATACAGTTTCGATCTCGATGAGGTAGCTAAAAAACTTATGTTTTAGTCGCTAGGTTTTACTAAACCAGCTCCGCACAACTTCCAGCGAAAGCGCTAATAGAAAATTGGGAAGAAACAACACTCGCCGAAGCCTCCAAGGCTCCTGAATCACTCTAAAGGCCCACTCCATGTTATTGTCAATAAACAACTTTGGCGCTCTTTTAATCTTTCCTGCGAGGATATCTAACGCACCGCCACAGCCAATAATAATGCCAGAATCTATACGTTCCAGCAGTTGTGCAGCGAATTTTTCTTGCCGTGGCGACCCCAATGCAAGAAGAACCAACGCAGGGCGAGCAGAGGTAATATTATCCAACATCAACTCTTTGGAACTAAATCCATGCATATGGCCGACTAAATGAATATTTGGATACCTTTGTCTAATCACCTTAATTGCAGCATCATGTACCTCTTCGGAAGCCCCTACGATAAATGTTTTGACATAATTTTGGTTCGCATACTCTAAGGATAATATGGGCATATTAATCTTTTCTGCACGCAAACTATGAAGCCACCTCAGACCGATAACCGCTCCAGCGCCGTCAGGATACGGTAACAGGGAGCCGTTAATAATCTCCTGCAATTCAATATCTGTCTGATACTTCAATATCTTCTCAGCATTAATTGCGACGGTATATCCTTTTTCACCGACATTACTACGGAAAAAATTAAAGATACTGGTATCGTCAATTGGAGCGCAAGGACAACCCAAAATTCGAGGAAAGTTCATATCGTTTCAAAGTCTTTAATAATTGTCTGAACTATTTTTTGGGAGGCTAAACCCCCACCGTATAGAGACTGATCGAATGTTATCGGCGGTTTAGCCCGAAATTGTTCATATGTGTCTAGGATTTTAGCTCTTGATGCCCCTGTCAAAATATTTACGCCCTCAGACACCAACTCGACCCACTCGGTTTCATCCCTCAGAGTGATGCAATATTTTGAAAAGAAAAACGCTTCTTTTTGCAGCCCACCACTATCGGTTATGACAAACGAACAGTTTTTAATCAACCAAATCATATGTAGGTATCCTACAGGCTCTATCACCTTAACCGCCTCAGGAATATCTATACAAAAGTCAGCCAGCTGTGCTTTAGTGCGCGGATGTAGTGGAAGAACAATCTGGCACTTTTTAGAAAGCAAGGTAAGAGCTGCAAAAATCTCCCTGAGTCTAGCTTCGCTATTTGTATTTTCGGCGCGATGTACGGTACAAAGAGCAAAATCGTCACTGCGCATATCGAGGTCCAGTGGCTTGGCTTTGTTACCGTAAAAAAAGGCACCGTCCTGCATCACGTCTCCAGATACAAAGGCTTTGGACTTCCAGTGCTCTAATCCCTCTGCCTCTAGGTTTTTATAAGCCTCCTGAGTAGGACAGAAAAGCAGAGAGCTTACTCTATCAGTCAAGATTCTATTTACCTCTTCTGGCATGTTCATATTAAAAGACCTTAGGCCTGCTTCAATATGAATGATTGGGATATGGAGTTTAGTCGCCGCAATGGCTCCCGCCAGTGTTGAATTTGTATCCCCATATACAAGAATATAGTCGGGATCCTCAGTAGTTAGCACTTCCTCGAGCTTTTCAATCATTTTACCGGTCATAGACCCCTGAGAATAACCGCCAATGCCTAGATGATATTTAGGCATAGCAATTGACATCTCCTCGAAAAAAATATCACTCATATTGCTATCATAGTGTTGACCCGTATGAACAATGATTTCCTCGATATCACCGTACTGAGCGAACTCACGACTGATAACAGCCGCTTTAATAAACTGTGGCCTTGCGCCAATAATAGTTACTATCTTCAAAAAAACACCTCGTTACCTAACACGGCTTGGAATATATATCTCTACCAATCTTAACAACAACCCAAGAAGAGCAATCTTAAACAATAACCCTACTAAATATGGTATCTCCATCTGCATTCCATGTAGAACAAGGATAGCTATAAATATATCGGAGCCAAAAAGCAACTTTCTATACAAATGCAAAATAGCAAAACTTAATTCGAAAAATATAATAATAGGAATTAAATAAAACCAACCAAAACTTAAAAAGCTCTCGACAACAATCCCGGGGTTGATGCCAACAAAAAAATTACTAGATGAAATAAAACCATAATACCTACCAAATTCATTGGTGCTACCTTCGTATCCAGATATGCCAAATACATATCCTATTCTCTGTACAGAGTTAGAAATCGTATCAGGCGAGAATTGGTAGTCTTGCTGGGACATTAATTCGAGAATAATATAACCGGGATTAAACAGCCTAGAAAGTATGGCCTTAACAATAAATTCAATTGATAAATCTGGTGATCTAATGAGAGTAATAACAGCAAAAACGATCACAAAAGCAGAACAGAAAAACAAAATTCTATATAAGGATTTTGAAATAGGAGATCCCTGAGTAAGACTGAAGACTGCGATAAGTATTATTGGAATTACCGCTGCAGTCCGTCTTCCCTCAAAGTAAGCAATCCCAAGGGAAAGAACAAGACACAAGACAAGCAGTAATCCCCCCTTATTTTTATAAACCCATTTATTAGAATAGCGATAAACGCAAGCAAAAAAGAAAAGCACCAAGTGAAGATTAATAATTCGTATAAATAGATCCTCCTCTCTTGAGACAGATCTAACGATCCTAAAACTATTAAAATCAATACTAAAAACTGCAAAAGAAATTAAGCAAAAAATAAGCACAGCAATTGGTAAACTTAGATTAGTATAGAATCCGCGCGGACGCTGATCCGCACCAAGTGGAGAGCGAATCAAAACATATATCAACGCTGGCAATGTCAAGGCAATTGACGACCAAAACGCCGAGCTAGCGAATTCATCCGGCCTTACGGCAAGGTGAATTACGAAAATAGATATGAAAAATAAGCTTATAAAGCCCAATTTCAAAATATTAAAACTGTTTAAGTTAATGCTTATAACCCCTTAAATAAGCATACATAGCAATAAAGACAAAATAATCTCTATAGGGCGCTGATGACATTAAATTCTTAATATAGGTCACTGGAAGGTTCGCTTATTTGAACTGCGATCGTAACCATAGGATGCTTTTAAGATAAACCATAAACATAGAACCTGGAAAAACACAGAGCCAATTACATAGATCTGAAGGCCATGCTTTATATCTTGGGGACCTAAAAACAACAATGCACCTATAATTAAAGCGTTTATCAACTGTAAATTAAACAATACTTGCTCTTTTTTTAACACATTTAGGATATTTGACACTGGCGATATCGTCATCCGAAAAAAAGCTAAAATTGCTAAAATTGGAACATAGCTTTCCCAATACTGCTCTTCAATGCCAACTAGTTTCAACCACTGTGCATCTAAGACTAATAATGCAAAAACATATGAGAGCGTCAGAACTAATAAAACCCCAATGACCTGACATAAATAGATCAAAATCGCCTTTTCATTTGCCATATAGTTCATTACCTCAGTAGATATAAGATGCGATAGTGGTAACGAAACTAAAGATAGAGGCAGAAAGACTATTCTCATAATTACCACTAATTGTGCCAGCGAAACTGCATCACTTATAACACCAAAGTAAAGAATTATGACGTTCTGGGCCAATACATTTAAAAGTAAGCCGGGTGTAGAAAACTTTATAAAATCTGACCCTTTTATAAATTGGCTACGGTAATCCTTCTGGTTATATTTTTTGTGGTTGTCTGAAACTAACCAATGAATAATTAAAATTGAATACATTATAAAATATACGAAAAGGAATATTAAAAACACCTTCTGTGAGGGTATTAAATGGGCATTAAGCAACGCTAGAAATAGCATAATTGTCGAAATTAAATTGACCCTTGTAACAGTTTTAACCTGGCCTTTAGCTATATAGTACTGTTTTAACACCATCGAAATATTACCAACACAACAGGTAATGGTAATTAATAAAGCTTCGATAAAATTAAAATTCCAGATATTAACTCCTAAATAATTTAACACAGTTAAGCCCACAGCGATGATTATCGATACTAACAGACTATTTTTTATTGCTGTGTACAGAGCAAATTTTTTATTGATCCCTCCATCAGTATAAATCCCCAGTTCATATCGAAGTGATAGTGTAGATTGTAAAATAGCTAAAAGAGAAAAATAAATTCCGAATTTTACTACATTGGAGACGTCACCCTCGGATGATAAAAAAAGCACAATTATGGCTGATGAAGCTGTCACCATCCCCTGTGAAAATATATAAGGTATTGCTGTTATATTTAAATTTTTCATATGTTCACTAAATTTTTCATACTTGCGTCTCAGATCTATATTATTTGAGTAATATAATCATGACTTAGTAATGTCTATGATCTGTTGGGCAATGAACTTTTGGGAACGTAAAGACAGGTAAGGATGCATTGGTAAGCTGAGGACGTTATTTGACAGACGCGATGACACACAGGTGCCTGTTTTTACCACTGGGTAATGCTTATACCCAGTTTGTTTACAGAGGGGAATCGGGTAATACACAACACTAGGTATACCATGTTTCGCTAGTTTTCTCTGTACTTGATCTCTACTGTCGATAATCAAAGTATATTGAGCCCATGCGCTTGTATGCCCCGTTAGTAACCTAGGAACTTTGACTAAGTCTGATAATAACTCGGCGTAATTGGTAGCAACCCTAGAGCGCAACTCAAGTTCTTTAGGAAATAACTTTAATTTTTCAATTAATATGGCGGCTTGGATCGAATCAAGCCTTGAATTCAATCCGATACGCACGTTGTCATACTTTTGCACTCCTTTACCATGTAGGCGGATAGCATTAATAATCTCTGCATTCTCATCATTATTGGTAAAAACCGCTCCCCCATCTCCATAACAGCCAAGTGGTTTTGCTGGGAAAAAGCTGGTGGTGGTCGCGTCACCCATAGAGCCAACAGTGCGCCCTTTTGACGTGGCACCAAAACTTTGCGCGCCATCAACTAGAACCCTTATATTTTCAGCGTGGGCGATTTCTGTAATAGCGTCGACATCGGCAGGTTGCCCAAATAGATCTACCGCAATCACCACCGCCGGTTTTAAACCTAATGCTCGGCTATCTATTATCGCTTGCTTAAAACTCTGAGGGTCTAAATTGAAAGTATTCTCGCAGACATCTACAAAAAAGGGGGTAGCCCCAAGCTGGGCGGGAGCTTCAGCAGTCGCAACATAGGTAAATGAGGGTACAAATACCGCATCTCCCAAGCCTATACCCCATGCCATTAGTACAAGTGACAGAGCATCCGTGCCATTGGCACAGGTAAGCGCATGTTTGGCGCCAGTAGTCACACAAAGTTGTCGTTCCAACTCAGCTACTTCAGGACCCATAATGTATTGACCATGATCAAGTACTTTTTTGATTGCTGCATCAATTTGTGATCTGATTAATTTTTGCTGGGCCGCTAAGTCGATAAACTTAGTGGGTTCTGAATATTCACTCATTATACTATTGCCTCAAGCGTATCTGGCCCAGTAAGACGGTAAGCCATTCCATCAATCGGACAGACTAAGTCATCTCCTAGGCGTCCTCCTGCTCTACTCATCCAGCCGATTCTCCTGGCTGGAGTACCAGCCATCAGGGCATAGGCCGGAACCTCTTTGGTTATTACAGCACCAGCCGCAATAAAGCAGTATTCGCCCAGATCATGACCACAAATAATAGTGGCGTTTGCCCCAATTGAAGCGCCACGCCTTACGTTTGTCCTGCGATATTCATCTTTGCGCAAAATTTCTGACCGTGGGTTATGCACATTGGTAAAAACGCAGGATGGTCCACAAAAAACATCATCTTCAAGAGTAACTCCTTCGTAGACACTTACATTGTTTTGTATTTTGACACGACTACCTACTGTAACATTTGGTCCGATAACCACGTTCTGCCCAAGTGAGCACCCTTTGCCAATATCACAATTAGGCATAATATGGCTAAAGTGCCAAATCTTAGTGCCAGCACCAATGGTTACATTTTCATCAATATATGATGATTCATGAACCAATACATCTTGATGTAATTTACTCATAGCATTGCCAACCTCACTGGTTCTTTTTTACTTTCAGACAGAGACGCGGCTGCCAGTACGTTGAGCACGCTCATACCCTCATTGCCATCGGTAAAAGGTGTTTTATTGTCCCTGACGACAGCCAAAAAGTGCTGGCATTCATTCCGCAAAGGTTCTGATTTTGAAATCTCAAGATATTCGACCTCAGATTTTTCCAGACTCGGAAGGTCGCCAGAAGTCAGCACAATGTGACGATATAATGCGAGTTTTTCATTCCAAGGCTTCGTATCATCGAACACCGCCATCCCATCTGTGCCGACTACAACAAGTTTTTGCTCCTTATATGGATGCAGCCAAGAAACCGATATATGTGCCTTCACAGAGGACTTAAACTCCATATGAACTGTCGCAGTATCTGCAATATTCGACTGAAGTATGTGAGCGGATTCGGTTCTTACTAGTTCAGGCTCTTGCCCAGTTAAAGACAAAATCATTGATATATCATGAGGAGCAAAACTCCATATAACATCTTCCTCTGAACGAACTTTGCCAAAGCTCAAACGATTCGAATAGATATAGCTCAAGCGACCAAGCTCTCCAGATTCAACAAGCCCCCGAAGTGCCACAAATACAGGATGGTATTGAAGGAGGTGTCCAACCATTAGTTGAACCTCATTATCCTTGGCGGCAGCTATCATAGCCATCGCTTCCTTTTTGTTCAGTGCTAGTGGCTTTTCTACATATACATGCTTCCCAGCATTCATTGCTTCTATAGCCATAGAAGCATGAAAAACGGCAGGAACTGCCAGCACAACACCCGATATAGAAGGATTATTCAAAATTTCTGCAAAAGACAAATTATTAACGTTGTATTGTTCAGCATAGAATTGCGCCAATTTATCATTAGGGTCACATACTGCTACTAATGCGCTTAGCTCAGAAAAATTTCGCACCAAATTTTTGCCCCAGTAGCCGCAACCAATAACAGCAATATTTTTTTTCATAAAAATCCTAAAATACTAATAATAAGCTTAAGAAAACTAAAGCCTAAATACAGAGAAACCACGCTCGCTAAGGGCATGTCGATCATATAAAGATTTTACATCTGCTAGAACTGGCGCCGATCCCTTGCAGTAGGATCTCAGGATATCTGGATCTAGATCGCGAAACTCATTATGTCCCACTGCGACAATTAATGAATCTACTGGGTGATCACTATCAATTTTTCCTAACCTAATACCGTAATTTCGATCCACATCTAATGGGTCTGCCCAAGGATCCATAACAACTAAATTCACACCCCAGTTTTCAAGTTCAGACACCACCTCAGTGATTTTACTGTTACGAACATCGGGACAATTTTCCTTAAATGTTATACCTAAAACTCCCACGGTACTCTTAGTCACATCAATACCATTTATGAGCATCTGTTGAATAACTTTCTTAACCATGTACCGAGCCATACCATCATTGATTTGCCGTCCAGCAAGAATAACTTGAGGGTGATAACCAACCTGCTCTGCCTTGTGTGTTAAATAATAGGGATCAACCCCAATACAGTGACCACCAACTAATCCGGGCCTAAAGGGTAAAAAATTCCATTTACTTCCAGCCGCCTCAAGCACATCTTGGGTGTCTATGCCTAATCTTCCAAAAATTACAGACAACTCATTTGTCAGCGCAATATTTAGATCTCGCTGTGTATTTTCGATAACTTTGGCCGCCTCAGCTACTTTTATACTTGGAGCCTGAAAGGTACCTGCGGTAATAATACTGTTATAAAGACTATCTACCTCTTCGCTAACCGCAGTAGTAGAACCGCTTGTGATTTTTGTAATTTTAGTTAACGTGTTTATTTTGTCGCCTGGATTAATTCTCTCTGGGCTATAGCCACAGAAGAAATCTTGATTAAAAACAAGACCCGATACCCTTTCAAGAATGGGAACGCACACCTCTTCCGTACAACCGGGGAATACTGTGGACTCATATATGACAATATCACCAACATTAAGTGATTTGGCCACCGTCTCACTCGCCATGATAATTGGCGTTAAATCTGGTCGATTTACATCATCAATTGGGGTAGGCACTGTGACAATCACAATCTTACACTCATTCAAATCACGGGCATCGCAACTAAACTCTAAATGCGTTGCTCGCAATAAATCTTCTTCAAGCACCTCAAGAGTATTATCTTTATTCTCCTCCAGCTCTTCTATCCGAGATACATTTATATCGAATCCGAGCGTAGGCCTAGCTTTACCGAACTCCACGGCTAAAGGTAGGCCGACATAGCCAAGTCCAACAATTCCAATTTTTTTATGTTCCAACATAAAAATTTTTGTCCTCAAAATAAACCTGTAACCACTAACAATCTAGCTCTCACTAAGATTCATTGTCATGCACAAAACCACATACAATTAGTCTGACTGAACCACAGCAGCAGACTCAATATCGCTAATAGGACTTCCAGCCTGGGTAAAGACAACTCCATAGATGGCGCACTGGCCAATAAATACCCCTAACCACTCGGTCCCAGTTACCGGCCACCATGCGCCGAGATAACCCACCAAGGCCACACCAGCAGTAGCACCAGCTATTGACAACCCAGTTAACGAGTTAGCCATGTTGGCCGACTTAAATTGACGTTTAAAAAATTGGTGTACACGGTTGTGCAAATGGTCATTGTCAGGCAAGAATACGGATCGCCCGATTAGCGCTCGTCGAGCCATACTTACTAAAATTTCAATACAGGGATAGGCTAGTAACACCGCTAGGAATGGAGCGGAAAAGATTCCCTGCTTATAAAAAAATAGCCCCGCTAATGCGACACCACTGGCCAGCCCATAGGCACCTGCATCGCCTAAAAATAGTCGACCTGAGATCACATTAAAAATTAGAAAAAGGCCGCAACCTGTCATCAATGCCTGAAAACCCAGGCCACCGTACTCCAAGTAGAAAATAAGAAATGCAGCAAAAAATATTCCGGGCATCAAGCCATTGGCTCCATCTGCCATATTGGCCGAATTTAAAAACCCCACGCAGAAGATAATAGTAAGGAGTAGTGCTGAACCTCTATAGGCAAGTAAGCTATCTAAGCCTACGATACCTATTTCACTGGGAACCAACTCTGGCCAACCTATAAAGACCACTAAAAAAACCAGCACTTTACCTAGTAAACGGTAGCGGGGCTTGAGGGTATCATTGCGGATATCTTCTACCAGGCCCATTAGTGCGCAGCCCGACATGCCTACCCAGGCATAAATTGGAATACCAAACGGGGCCCCGGTGCGCGTCTCAGCGCCTGAGATAACCGCCAATAAAATCATCGCAGTGCTGCCGATCAGAATCATCACACCACCCAATCTCGAGGCCGGGACCTCCGCTATGCCGTGTTTATCAACCGCATCGGCGGCGAAGCTCTGTCGGGTGACCCATTGCATCAAGATCATTGCCACTAGTCCCTTAAGACCAAAAAATCCCACCGCTAACAACATCATAATCGACAGCTTGATAAGGTCTTTTTCCGAGAGTAAAAATTTATTCATCGAGTCATTAAGAAAGGTCTAAAAGACCTGATCTTTCCTGGTGTAATGAATGACCAACACAACAAGTGCAGAGAACATACCGCCGAGTATGGTGGCCAATATTAAAATTAAAGCCCGTTTGGGTTGTGACTTTTCTTCCGGCACCATGGCACGACTTACTGTGGTGAATGCATATTCTGGACTGGCCTCGGCCAGCATTTTATTTTTAATTTGCTCTTCTATTATCTGATAAAACACTTCACGCATATCGGCAATAGCTGTTTTATCAATCTGAACTTCAAGATACTCAATATTTCTGTTGACCTGAGTTAACTTGCGATCTCTCATATGTTCGTTAATTGTTAATATGAAGAGTTCGACCCACTGCTTGGCAATGGAGGGGGAGTAATATTCCACCGACACAGATACTAGACCGCTCTTTTTATCTGAGGACACTGACAAACGCTTACTAAACTCTTCATATAACTCCCAGCTAGTGGGTGCTATGGTCTTACCTGATGGCGGGTTGCGCACCCATTGCTGTTGCTCGCTGTCATAGAGACTACTGTCAAGCGATAGTCGATTATTCCGTCCATCCCAACCCTCGGCTGCAAATACCTCCACGGCCAGATTATTTTGTTCGATAAATTTTTCGATAAATCCCCAGGACTGCATAATCTCCATAGCTTCTTGAGCATCACTGCTCTGGTCACCACCAAGGTCAATACCGGCGATAGATGCTAGACCGCCAAACTGCGATGCCATGGCACCCATCATCGAACTGCCACCACTATGCGCCGGTGCAATAATCGCGGTGGCTTTATATTGATTGGGGGTTATTAGTGCAACGACTACGGCAACTAAGACAAACACTGACGTAATACCTACTAGCAATTTACGCCCCGCCCACAGAACCGCAAACAGCTCACGCAGATCAATCTCATTCTCATAATCTATAGCCATTGGTGCACCTGACCGAGCCGGTTCTTGCATTATTGTTGACCTCTAAAAAGATTTAATATCATGCTGATTGAGTCTCTAGCTACATTAATAAAAGCGATATACAACTGTTGCACTTAGACGAAATTTTTCCTCTTGGCGTCCATAGCTTTCAAACAGGTTATCTGTATAACGCCCCTGAAGTTGCACCTCACCCCAATCAAATAGGTGCTGCCATTTACCTGAAAGAGATTGAAAATCACTGCCTTGGAGACTTACCGAATGTGTCGAGGGAACTGTGGTGTAAAAGCTATCGCGATTGATGGTTCCCTCGGTATAGCGAAGCTCCATCTGGTCACCATTAGCTAAGTAACCTAAAGCTCCGATTGAAAATACCTTTGAATCATTATCCCAGGTAGCCCCAATAGCACGACCCTGATATCGGTACCCGGTCTTATATAGGTGGTGGTTATAAATGACGTTGTAGCGGCCAAGAGACTTATCCGTGGCGGTATCCTCATACTCGACGAATAGCATGCCATTAAATAAATCAGTATTAACGGGCATCTTAAGACCAACCTGGCGAGCATTTTTCGCCGGCTTTTTACCAATCTCGTCTTCACCTATTTTTTGGCCATAAACAGTGGTATTAAGCCAGGGAACAGCCCAACTAATATCGTACCCCGCTAACTGGTTACCCGGCTCACTAGCCCGGCAATCCACTGTAAAACAATTGTCTGATACGCCGCCGATTAGCTTGATGAAATTCTTGAGGCCCTGAGGTCTGCCCTCACCTCCCCACTGAGCGGTCCTCCTTAGATTAATTTCTAAGGAGGGAGTTGGACGAAAACCCAACGTCAAACCAACCAGTTTAGCGCTATCGATAAACCGCTTATCATCTAGCTTGGAGATAAACAGGTTAGTGGTCCAGGGGCCCAGCCATTTCAATGGCTTTAATTCAAAGGGGTCCGAGTAATTTCTATGCAAGGTCAAACCAGGCGTGGGCCTTGCGTTATTGCTAAGCATAATGCTGCTACTCCAGCCCGGACCCCACCATTTTTCAATATTGCCTATTAGGCCGATCCAGTTACCTAGTACAAAACCAAAATAACTATTGTCATAGTTGGTTTTATCGCCATCCCAAGGATCATGACTGTGCGTGAGTTCAAGGTTATAGGCCATATGATCAGTAAGGCCGGTGCTTCGCATTCTTAACTCTGCACCCTCACGGCTGGAATCACCGTAATGGCGCAAGGTCTGACTTTCGGTAGCCACCGATACGGAGACTGATCGATGAGATTGGTTACTTCTGGTGGCATTTTTGCCAGCATAAAGTACTCGACCTAGAGTGCCGTGCAATTGTGTAGGGATATCATTGACCTCTACTGTTTCGAGGTCATTCACTAGGCTAGCCCACATCAATGGCCAGGTGTTGATTGGCACGCTAATCAGTCCAGCCTGCGCCAAACGCTCAATATCTCCGCGCAACCATGGATCTCTGGTATCTATCCAGGGCTCTGCCTGCACTGCGCCCTGCCCAGCGAGGCATGCGATTACTCCAACTGCGATATAACAGCTCAAGGGTTTACCTAGCGACATGAAAAATCCTTTTACAGTGCCCATTAACTTATAAACTGTTAAATGCAGCCGCACCCAATGCGAGCTGGTAGATAATCTGTGATGCCTCAGCCCAGACCGTGAGCGCCCTCTGCTTGTCAGTATTCACAGGCACAATTATCGTATCTCCCGCTTCAATGTCGAGCCTTTTACGAGATAGCCAGCCTGACCTATCTGGAAGTGCAACAGCACCGCTGGCTTTAACAACATAGACGCGTTTTTTGTCCGCCGACTCTTTGGTGCCACCACTAAGATCTATATAGTCTCGCAATCTTAGTCCCTTATTGTAGAGATGGGATGTCGGTTGCTGAACCTCACCTAGGACCGAAATTTCCTGTCTATACTCTGGAATAACCAGCATATCGCCATCTTTAAGTTGCACATCATCTAGCCGTCCATCCAAAATACCCTCCAGGTCAATAACTAAACGACCAAGGGCTTTCGTTGCATCCAATGTCGCCACCAATTTATCAGCAGCCGCTACGGTTTCTCTGCTATTGCCCTGACTAGCATTATCAAGTTCAGCCGCAGCAATGTCGGACTTTAGTCGCATCTGAATTTGTTCGAGTTTTTTCTCTTCTTGAACCCGCAAATCTTCCCGGGTAAATGCTGCGGCATCGGCATGAGCCAAATTATTTAAGCCCCCCGCCCGTCGGATAATATCTCCGAGAGTTTCGCCACGGGTAAAGCTGTACTCACCGGGAAATCGGACCTCTCCTTTGAGCGTAACTGATAGGGTTTGTCTAAACTCTGGGATTGTTCTTACCGACAGAACATCATAACTTTGTAGGACAACATCGGCACTTGTATTGGTATAGGCTTCTCTTAAATCAACCGGGAAATGGCTCGCAATCGCCTGCTCAGGATTACTTAAGTCGTAGCGAGATATTTCAATACCGGAGGTGTAAGCAGATTCTTCAAGGCCTCCAGCTGCAGAAATAAGCTGGGTCACTGTCATATTTTCGGTTAATGGGTACTCTCCCGGGGATCGAACTGTGCCCGTTATTGAGACGACATCAGCCATTTTTCCAGAACGAGCCTGTAATTTGAGCTCGTCAACTACTTGGGCGAGCATTTCCGCTCGGTTCTCGTTACGGGAAAAAATAAAGAGCTCATCACGCGGGGTAAATTCAATATCTGCTGCACTACCTCTATTTTTTAAAGCCTCGCCCAAGTTGACGAAAACTGGCAAAACTCGACCAATAGGCGGCAGCTCGCGGCGAATTAACGCGAAGTCTAGGTCGGCGTCTGGGCGCACTTGACGCACATCTTTGATCAGATCAGACACACGCAATTCCGGCTTCCAACGGAACTCACCGGGACGGTAGACATGCCCCGATAGAGTCACTACAGCCTCTTTGCGTTCAACGACTGAATCGATAACCAGCTGGTCGCCATTACCCACGAGCTCAGCGCGACCAGCTTCGCTAGTTAGATCTATATCCACTACCGTCATAAAACCATCAGCATCTGATCGCTCAATGACCGCTCGATTGGGAAAAGCTGTGGGTTGCATACCACCGGCCATGGCGACTAATTGCTTGACTGAGGTAGCGCCCTTCAACTCGTAAATAGCTGGTCGTTTCACCTCCCCATCTACCGATGCCGTTTTACCAACCGTGGGAATATAAATAACATCGGCCGCCTGCAGTCTTTGATCATTACTAGTATCGCCGTTGAGTAGTAATTCATATAGATCAAGGGTAGCAATGGTAGCGCCGGCTCGTTTGAGCTGGATATTGCGCAATGAGGCAA
This sequence comes from SAR92 clade bacterium H921, assembly GCA_025153755.1. Taxonomy (GTDB): domain Bacteria; phylum Pseudomonadota; class Gammaproteobacteria; order Pseudomonadales; family Porticoccaceae; genus HTCC2207. Next base: position 327,495 of record JAOALD010000002.1, on the reverse strand, counting down.
TATCACTGACACCACCGCTTAAAAACAACGCATTGGTAATAGTAGACAGTGCCGATACTGTGTAGGCGCCGGGTTTGTAGGACTCGCCCAGCAAAAATATCTGGATGGATCGCAACTCGCCGAGACTGATACTTGCCTGAACACCCAGTATCTCCTCGGCAATACGATTTTGTAGCAGTCTCTTGGCGTCAGCGAAGGTCATTCCGGTCAAATTAATCGGACCCAGCTGCGGAAAATCCACCGCACCGTTACGATTGACCTCCAAGCTATAAGATTCATTGGTTTTGCCGTAAAACAAAATATTTAGGCTATCACCAGGCCCTAAAAGATAGTCAGGCGATACAGGAATCTGATTAGCGGGAGCAAATGTTGTCGGTTCTCCGGCAAATAACTCATACCCAAAAGGCTGTAACTGTTGATCCTCATCATCGATATAGAAGTTCTGCTCAGCTACCTGTCGATCATCATAGTCGGAATTATCCTCCCGCTCTGCTGACTGCTTAATAGCAACATAGGGCTGTCCATCTGGGGTTGATCTACCTTTGTGCATTTCTTTGCGCGGCCCTATGAGGGCTTCATTTTCAATCTCGTCCTGTTCAAGACCCACACTGTCAATATTCTTGAGGCTGTCACAAAGTTTGCCAATATCATAGCCTGCAGCTCTAGCGATACGTTTTTTGTCGGCCGTCATTTTGACGCACAAACTCTTCGCCTCTTGTAGGCCAGCTGATATATCAACCTCCTCCTGCGCGATCGAGGAGTTTGATAGAAGCGCTAGCAGCGATATAAATAGGGCGGATACCGCAAAGATGAAACCAGATTTTGAGTCGAATAAATTATTTATCATGGTATTTAAGTTCTACTAACTTCCTTTTTAAAAATGAGCCTAGCGGACATAATCACCCCTAAACATTGCACAAGATGGGACGCCATCAGTCTATTCAACATATTCATAGCTTCTTGCAGAAATAAATAACTAGCCTATATTACCGTATAAATACCTACACTTAAAACAAAAAAGAACCTGATTACTTATAGTTAAATCTAGCAATTAAAGCCTAGATATTTCTTAAGTACGTCTGACATAACCTCGCAGGATAATGGATTAATAGTAGTACATATTGAGGGAGTGCCCATGTTTTACTAACAATGGGAGACACCAAAACCAACATGATCCAACAGCAAGTTGATCCTGAGCGATGACTTTGGAGTTGATAACCTGAGCTACCGTACCATTGCGGCTAATTGAATAGACTAATGCTAGGCTGTTAAATGGAAGTGCTGTGGGGACCTGCTGGCGGAGCAAATTGATCAACAAAATGGCTCGGCTAGGGTCATCTGACTGGGGAAAAATGCATCTAGGCCACGAAATGGGCCCTTGAGTATCTCTAACTTGTCGCCGCTTTGGGGGAAGTTAGCTGAACATTCACCTTCACTTTGGGCGCCAGACTACGGCGGCCTATCTGAACTTGCCCTGAGGCGGGGCGGGGATAGACAGGCTGAATTGAGATCACAGCTCAATTCAACGCTATCTAGGCTCGCCCCTTAGGTTGCTTTCATGCGAGTAAATACCAACTTTAACCGCTTGAAACCCTCAGTGACTCTGACCAACCTCTGGGGCGGCCTATCTTACTTAATAACAAGAATGTCCAGTGCTTACGCAGTCTCTAGCAGTGACAGTAATTCTGCTTGACGCTCGACCATTAATTGTCTGTCGCCTCGGGTCTCTAGATTGAGCCGCACAACTGGCTCTGTGTTACTCATTCGCAGATTGAACCGCCACTGTGGAAATTCCATGGAAATACCATCGGTATCATCAATTACCTGTGCCGATGATTCATAATATTTACGCACCCGTTCGATAGCGACTGCAGGATCAGAAATTTTACGGTTTATCTCACCTGGCGAGGGATAGGCCTCAACCATAGCGCTAACCAAGGCCGATAGTGGTTCACCCCTACTACTGATTAGCTCCATCACCAGCAGCCAAGGAATCATACCGCTATCACAGTAAAAGAAATCACGGAAATAATGATGGGCACTCATCTCCCCGCCATAGACCGCGTCCTCACTGCGCATAAGCTCTTTAATAAAGGCATGGCCTGTCTTCGACTGAATAGCTTTACCACCACCCTGCTCAGCCACATCAATAGTATTCCAGGTGAGGCGGGGATCATGAACGACCTTAGCGCCTGGATTTTTAAGTAAAAAGGCTTCAGCCAGTAAACCAACAATATAGTAACCTTCGATAAAATTACCTTTTTCATCCACCAAAAAACAGCGGTCAAAGTCACCATCCCAAGCAATACCCATATCAGCCTTATGCTCAAGTACCGCATCTATGGTCGGCGCGCGATTCTCATGCAAGATAGGGTTAGGAATACCATTGGGAAATGTACCATCAGGCTCATTAAATATTTTGATCAATTCTATCGGTAGGTCTAGAGCGGCAAATCTTTCTTCCAATGCGTCGACCACATGGCCAGCTGCGCCATTACCTGCGTTCATAACAAGGCGCATTGGTTTAATGCGATCTAGCTCTATATAGGTAAACAGATGATCAAGGTAAGCATCCAGTATGGATACCTGTGTGTAACCTCCCCGCTTGGCAGCGTCAGTAGAGAGAAAATCGTTGGCCTCTGCAAGCCGCTTTATGTCCAGCAAGCCAGTATCGGAGCTAATTGGGCGTGAGCCCTCACGAATAGGCTTCATACCATTGTAGTCAATAGGGTTATGGCTTGCTGTGACCTCAATACCACCATCAGCCTCTAGGTGTGATGTGGCAAAGTAGACCTCTTCGGTACCCACCATACCAATATCAATTACATCGGCACCGGCATCACGAATACCATCGCTGAGTGCCGTTTTAATTGCCGCACTGGTAAGGCGTATATCACCCCCAAGTACAATAGTTTTGGGGTCTAAGAACTCCGCGTAGGCGCGGCCGATTCTATATGCGATTTCTTCGTCTAACTCTGTACCTAATTGCCCACGAATATCGTAGGCCTTAAAGCAGGTAAGTTCAGCCATATGTTTCTATTCTCCTTATATAAGTTATCTGCTTGTTCATAATTAAGATTTAAAAGGCCCACACCATAGGTACTGCGATCACTACTGCAAGACCGACTAAAATACTCAGTAGTATTCCAACTTTAAAATAATCAGCAAAATAGTAGCCTCCAGGACCCTGCACCATTAGGTTGGTCTGATAGCCCACTGGGGTTAAAAAGCTGGCCGAAGCGCCAAACATTATGACCATAACAAACGGCAGCAAGCTTACGTTCAGTTCCATACTCAGCACCTGAGCCAAGGGGAACATCAGTACTGCAGCTGCATTATTAGTGATCAGTTCGGTGACAATCACGGTGGCTACATAAAGTAGTACCAAGTTAAAATAGGGATTGGCACCAGCTACAGACATCATGCCCATACCAGCCATCTCCGCTAAACCTGTTTTTTGTAGGGCAAAACCCAATGCAAGGGAGGCGCCAATAGCCAGTAACACACGAATATCAATACTGCGTTGGGCGAACTCCGCGGAGATACATTTAGTCATCGCCAGAGCAGCCACCAAAAGTACAGAGGCCGCAACCAAAGACAGCATTCCAGACATGACCACCACAATAAATACGCCCAACAATCCTAGAGCGACAGGCGCCTTATTCAGGTCGGGGATGGTGACATCATCGAGGCGACTGAGCAGTAAAAAATCTCTGCTGTAACGATGACGGCGAACAAAACCCCGAGCTGCCTCCAGCAGCAACGTATCACCGCCACGCAGCACAATACTACCGACCTTTTGACTGATACGTTCACCACTGCGCGACACCGATAAAATAGCTCCGCCAAACTGAGTGCGAAAGCTTGAGGCTTTAACAGTTTTGCCTACCATATTGGATGCCGGCGATATTACCGCTTCAATAAGTGCTCTAGAACTGTAGGGAACATCAAGCTTTAATATCTGGCCCTCGGCAGGGTGAAGCCCACGAAATTGACGTAACTCAGTAACAGCTTCTGGCTGACCAACAAAGACTAAAATATCATTGTCACTAAGAATCTCTTCCGGTCCCACCGCAGGAATAATGTGTCCTTCTGACTGTATCTCCGACAAAAAACTGTACTGCAGGTGTCGTAGCCCCGCATCGGCGATCGACAAACCAGATAGCGCGCCGCCCGCTTCAACTCTCATACTCACCGCGTATTCCCGTGAATCCTTACCCTGCTCGACGAAGCTTGTGCGCGATGGCAACAATCGGTGACCAATAAAAATAAAATATAGCACTCCCAATATCACCAGAGGCAGGCCAATGATAGCTGGGCTAAATAGATGAAGACTGTCAGCTTCAATTGTGTCTTGGAGCATACCGACCACCAGTATATTGGTGCTGGTGCCGACCAAAGTGCAGGTCCCCCCTAAAATAGAGGCATAACTCAACGGAATAAGCAGCTTAGAGACAGATAATTTATGACGGCGAGCCCAGTCTTGTAGCAAGGGTATAAAGATAGCTACCACAGGCGTATTACTAATAATTGAACTCATGAGAGCAACCGGCGCCATCACCCGAGGAATTGCCCTGTGGGTAGACGCGTCTGTGCCCAACCATTTCATCATCCACCAATGCAATGCGCCGCTGTCTTTAAGCGCGGCAGAAACAACGTAAAAGCAGGCAATAATAAAGATAGCTGGATGAGCAAAACCCTGAAATGTCTCAGCAGGCGACAGTACACCAAATACCAGCAGTCCGCTCATAGCCCCAATTAACGCAAAATCAACCGCCAATTTGCCACTGACAACCAACACCAGAAAACTGACCAAGATAACAAGGGTGAGAATGGCGTCGGGGCTCATATGTAGCTGGATTCCTTAACCGTTGTTAGACTTGGACGGGTAAAAACCGGCCGCGAAGACGGCCGGAGACTAATTGTGATGCAGCAGTTTATATTATTCCAGACTAATTACACCTGTATTTTTCAACAAAGTTTGACGACCCACGCCCTTTACTGACATCAGTGAGTCCGCAGTTTTAAACGGGCCGTTGGCCCTGCGATAGGCCACGATAGCGGCGGCGGTTTTTAACCCGACCCCCTTAAGAGCAGCTGCGATCTGAGGTGCAGAGGCCTCATTGATATTCACGGGATGATGAGTCTCAGGCATGACCAAGGTGGCAGCGTTGTCCAAAGGTTCTGCAGCCCAAGCTGTCGAGGATAGCAAAACGAGAATTGAAGCCATTATTAAAGCACGTGTTTTCGATGATTTTTTCATTGTAAATTTCCCTATCTATTGAGTTTGTATTACGCCACAACCACTTAGACTGACGAAGCCGACAAAACTATAGCTAGGGAATTTTGGCAAACCTATTTGAATACACAAAAGAGCACATCACAAAAACACGAAGTGCCATCCTTACGATTGACAAAAACCATCACGATTACTATAGTGCCCGCCCGCTGTGAGAACTGTCTGCAACAAATAATGTGACACACTTCGCAGATAAAACGGACGTCAGTGACGGCAACAGGTGAAATAGTTTATCTAGCACCTCATTGGCGGCACGGGCTGAAAGGAAGTCAACAATAAACAAGCGCACTCCGGCATGGAACTGCGTTGCGATAGAAAGATAAAACCCATCAAGTTATATGCCCAGGTGGTGAAATTGGTAGACACGCCAGCTTCAGGTGCTGGTCCTCGCAAGGGGGTGGAGGTTCAAGTCCTCTCCTGGGCACCATATACTAAAGTAACTTTTTAGCTCTTTAGTTCATTTTTCACACAAATGTCTCTATTCGGCTCACCTCAGTCAAGATTAGCAGCGCAATCAACAATAGATTCCAAGGATCTAGCAAGCAAGGCTTCTTACTCGTACTCTGACAAACTTTCAGTCCACGTCTCTGTCTGCTCGCCATCCTCAGGCGTTACAATAATTCAGTAGCGCCTTTAAAGCCCGATGCTTTCCTTATACCATTCGCATAACCCTTTATTGGTGCCTAATGCCTAATAACCGATAAAGGGTTCTACTCACCTAAAGGCAGTGTTCACTGCATCTGCTTAAACTTGCCACCGCGCGCAACGTCAAGTCAGAGAGTACAGGCTTTGATCTCCTTTTCTCTGGCCTTATCACATTTTTTCCCGGATTTTTTACATCTTTTTTCTACATTCCTTTTTGATTTTTCACAGCTCTTTACAAATTTGCTAACGTTCTTCTGCTCTTTCTTAGATAGGCGATTTGCCACATCACCCTTAGATATAGGTGCCTTTTCGTAGATAATATTTGCTTTTGAAAATTTAGGTTTCAACTCGAAAACCTTAACCAAAGCTATCAACTCTTCCTCTGCACCAATAATCTCACCAGTATCGGGATCCTCGAATCCTTCTCCCAGTGCGACAATTTTCAATACCTCATTTTGCTTTAAGAAGTTACTGCCATAGTTTAGGTACACCTTCCCGTTTGACGAGTTGGCCACCTTGACCGGGAAGATCGCCTGAGTAAGAGACGCCGCTACCGCTCTCGAAGCAGATGCGGTCAGCGTATCAAAAGCAGTTATTCCAATTCCTTGACACGGATTAGATTCAGCATCGCTAGTGTTGACGCCATCACTTTTTGTTATGGTGTCGGTCAACCGAATCTCGCCCGTACGCACATCGACCACTTTGACATCCAACCCGAATTTGGCCTTGCATTCACTCATGATTAGTAAGTTCTTTGACTCGAGTCCTAGTGCAGTAATACGCCCCATAATTAGATAATCAACTCCTGAAAACCCACCGAGATTGGAAGCCCCACCAACAATCCCAGACATGGACAGGTTTTGCTCTGACAATAGCTGATCTAGTCGGCCTCTTTCCATTAGCGTAAACTTTCCGGTTTGTGACAGGGCGGTTTCAAGGGCCGTTTTGATGTTTCTAGTATCAAAATTTGCAAAGGAGCTTTCAAAGTCACCAACAGCTACTATGGGCTTATTGCTCTGAGAAATGGTGTGTGCTGAGAGTAAAGTGAGCACCAAGATAATAAATAGTTTTTTCATTTTATTGTCCGCTTTTTATTTGAGTTTTTTTAAATTAAGAGCCAACTAATACTATATTTTTCTACCGCGCTTTTGCTCTTGAGCCTTTCCTCCAGATTTTCTCACCTCTGAGGCTTTCTCAAGTATTCTAACCAGACTTCCTTTCTGAGGAGTCTCGCCATCGAGTAATTTAGCCTTAGAGAACTTATCATTTGAATCAGTTACCTCTATTTTGCCAAGATACTTTTCTTCGGATCCTAAATTCAAGCCTGTTGTCTCATCAACCAAGTCCTCACCAGGTTCGAACACTGCGAGTACATCGCCAGAGTCTAAAATCGAAGAACCATAGTTTAGATAGATAATCGAACCACCCTTGATCACCTCAATTGGAAAGATACTTGTCGCAATCAACGCGGCCGCTTTTTTTGCTGCCATTCTCTGAACGTCTGACAGAGGATCTGAACCACCACTGATATTAGTGAAATTTCCGGTAGCAACACCGCTGGCAGTTTTGACGCTTGCGGAGACTGATTCTGCCTTTCTAATCTCACCGGTTGATGCATCCACAACTTTAAGGTCAACACTCATCTCAGTGACGAGTTTGGCAGAGGCAAAGTTTCCAGTAGAGACTGCTGACTTAACCTGACCTAACTTGGTAATCGTTCCGTACACAAGATAGTCAACGCCTCCAACATTAAATCCTCCATTGGCTGTTTTGCCATCCCCAAATTCATTATTGAGACCCTGCTCGGCTAGTATCTCATCAACTCTCACACGCTCCATGATTCTAAACCGCCCTACTTTTGCCATTTGGGTTTCTAACATCGCTTGGAAGTTATCGCCCTTGGCATTTCGCCGCCTATCATTAACAGTTTCTTTAATCGTAGAAATACCGATGATAGGAAGATCGTTCGCTGACACCAATGAAACGCTGAAATGAGGAAGGATTAATAAAAGAGCCAGACAGGCCTTTAATATTTTCATAACTGGGGTCCCTAAAATAGCACGCTTAACTGCCAAAGCAATAAAACTGCTCATTGAAGTAAGTGGATTAGTAGAATTCTAATTTTTATTTAGAAAAAGCATCTCAGACAAATACCTGCTATGCAACAGTTAGTAGCCGCTCCTACTTTTCCTCGTCCATAGGCGATCGCAGAATACTGGAGACCCTAAATTTGCTGCCCATTAATAGTCAAATTAATAATTGCTTGTAGTTTTGGATTGTAGAAATGATAACTAACTGAGGGTGAGGCTCAATATTGATTCTTAAGGCTCTCGCAGGAGCCTAGGCGCCGGCGGTTAAGTACAGCAATACAGGGCCAATTGTCTTGCCATTACGCCCTGCGCTTGTACTGCATGAGTTGCTTTCCTTAACTCAATGTCTAAAGGCTTAAAATAGTACAGAGATGACCGGAAGGCCGCTATTATTTAATAACGGCTCAGGAGTAAGTCGCGCTGCCATAGCAGCTCTTTTGGCATATGATCCCAAAGTTCTAAAAACAGAGCTTCATGACCTAAAGCTTGGGCCTTTAAGGCACTGGTGTCGACTTTCATCAGTTCCGCCCAGTCTTGTTCGGTGAAATCTAAGCCTTCCCAATCGAGATCTGAATAACTGGGCATCCATCCCAATGGTGTCTCCTTAGCATGAGCCAAGCCATTAACTCGCTCAACCATCCACTTTAATACCCGCGCGTTTTCGCCAAAGCCCGGCCATAGAAACTTGCCGTTTTCATCTTTACGGAACCAATTGACGTGAAATATGCGTGGCGGTTCATTAATGAGCTTGCCCATTTTTAACCAGTGACGGAAGTAGTCTCCCATGTGATATCCGCAAAATGGTAACATCGCAAACGGGTCTTGGCGCATGCTACCCACAGCGCCTTCCGCGGCTGCAGTTTGCTCAGAACCCACAGTCGCCCCCATATACACGCCATGCTGCCAGTTAAAGCTTTGATAGACCAATGGGATAGTTGTCATGCGACGACCACCAAATACCATGGCACCGACTTCCACTCCCTCAGGATTTTCCCAATCTGGATCAATTACCGGGCAATTTCTCGCCGGTGCAGTAAATCTAGCATTAGGATGTGAAGACAGTGTTTCATCCTCTGGCGACCAGTCATTGCCTTTCCAGTCAATCAAATGAGCTGGTGGCTGCTTGGTCATACCCTCCCACCAAATGTCACCCTCGTCGGTTAGCGCCACATTAGTGAAAATGGTGTCACGGGCACAGGACTCCATCGCCATTGGGTTGGTATCCATACCAGTTCCTGGAGCCACCCCAAAGAAACCAGCCTCGGGGTTTATGGCGCGTAATTTGCCGTTTGCATCGGGCTTGATCCAAGCGATATCATCACCGATACAAGAAATCTCCCAGCCCTGCTTTTGCATAGTTGGCGGCGGGATTAACATAGCAAAGTTCGTTTTACCGCAGGCACTTGGAAAGGCTGCGGTGACGTAGGTCTTTTTGCCGCTGGGGTCTTTTACACCCAGTACCAGCATATGCTCGGCTAACCAACCCTCGTCGCGAGCAAGTGTGCTGGCGATACGCAGGGCAAAACATTTTTTGCCTAACAGCGCATTGCCGCCATAACCCGAACCAAAGCTCAGGATAGTTTTCTCTTCAGGAAAGTGTGCAATATAGGTACTCTCTGGATTACAGGGCCAACTAACGTCATCTTGTTCGGTTAGTAGCGGCTGTCCCACTGTATGCACACAACGAACATAATCAACACTGTCGCCCAGCACCTCAAGTACCTTAGGAGACACTCTGGCCATAATACGCATGTTGGCTACGGCGTAAGCCGAGTCGGTAATCTGGATACCAATTTTGCCTATAGGGGAGCCAATCGGGCCCATACTGAAGGGAATAATGTAAAGAGTACGACCACGCATTGCGCCCTGTGACAGGCCGTTCATCTTTTTCTTCATCTCTTCAGGAGCCATCCAGTTGTTGGTTGGTCCAGCGTCCGATTCAGCTACAGAACAAATAAAGGTGCGACTCTCTACCCTTGCTACATCTCGGGGGTCAGAGCGGAACAAAAAGCTATTCGGGCGTAAATCTTCATTAAGTTTTATACAATCACCACGGGCAACCATCATACTCATCATGGCTGCAGACTCTTCCTCAGAACCATCTACCCAGTGCACACGTTCTGGCTCTAGTAGCGTGACCATACGCTCAATCCAGCGCTGAACGTCTTTGTTAGATGTGGGTGATACATCCCGAAGTGGGTAATCACATAAAGGCGCAATCGTTTTAACTTCTGTGGGCGTATTCATGTTGGCGCTACCTATTGCATTTTGTGGGAATAAATCAGGTTAAAGTAGCCTAAATAGTCCAAATACTGATGTCTTAGGCTGGGTTTAGATCCAGCGGGTTGTGAATCACTCGCCGACTAAACCAACAGTCTGCAAGTGCTCTACTGCATACTAAATTAGCCTTGCATGTTAGTGGGATAAGTGGCAGAAGTGAAGTTCAATTTTAGATAGCGCCTATCATTGTTATGCATAAACCAAAAATGCACTGGGCTTTGAGCCACAACGCATTGCCACCTGCGTGTCGGTAGCTTTTGCAGCTTAGATAAAGACTGGCTAACAGACTAAATTATTGGAACTTCGGTACTTTTTTGCCGATAATTGTGCCATCCTTAGTTTAGTTATCAGCATTGTTAGCTTGCTGCCTGCTCCAAATAACCCATCCTTATTAGGGAGGTTCCGAAAATGTCTCAAGAAGCGTTCATAGTCGCTGCCACACGCACCGCGGGGGGCCGCCGCGGGGGCAGACTTTCAGGCTGGCATCCGGTTGATTTAGGGGCACAAATAATCAACGATCTGGTTGACCGTACCGCTGTCGACCCCGCATTAATCGATGATGTGATTATGGGATGCGTCCAACAAATTGGTGAACAAGCAGTAAATATCGGTCGCAATACAGTTTTAGCATCAAAGTTACCAAACTCGGTGCCAGGTACCAGCGTTGATCGCCAGTGTGGTTCGTCCCAGCAAGCCCTGCACTTTGCCGCACAGGCTGTGATGTCTGGCACTATGGACTGTGTTATCGCCGCTGGCGTTGAGTCTATGTCACGAATTCCTATGACTGCACCAGGCCCGGTGGCGCTCAAGGCTGGGCTAGGTCAATATGTCAGCCCACAGATCCAAGCAAATTTTGGCGTGACTGAATTTACTCAATTTCTCGGTGCCGAGATGGTGGCAGAAAAATATGATATCTCTCGAGATGCCATGGACAACTATGCTTACCAGACAACACTGAAAGCTATAGATGCAATTAATGCCGGCCACTTTGACAATGAAATACTCCCTCTGCAAAAGCGCATTATAGACATACCTGTTGACGATCAAATGCACAGTATTGATGAGGGCGTTCGCTTCAATGCCTCACTTGAAGCCATTAGGGGACTTAATCTACTGCGGGACGGTGGTCGTATTACCGCGGGTACCGCCAGCCAAATTTGTGATGGCGCCAGTGGAGTTATGGTTGTCAATGCAGCGGGTCTAAAGGCTCTTGGCGTTGAGCCCCTGGCAAGAATCCACCATATGTCCGTGTTAGGTCACGACCCAGTTATTATGCTAGAGGCGCCTATTCCTGCGACCGAACGAGCACTGCAAAAGGCCGGCATGGGGATTGATGATATCGATCTATTTGAAGTCAATGAAGCCTTCGCCTCAGTACCTATGGCCTGGCTAAAGGCCACAGGCGCAGACCCAGAGCGCTTAAATATTAATGGTGGAGCCATTGCATTGGGGCATCCACTGGGCGGATCTGGCACTAAATTGATGACGACGCTGGTGCATGCATTGCAGCGCACCAACAAACGGTACGGCCTGCAGACCATGTGCGAAGGCGGTGGCATGGCTAACGTGACTATTATTGAGAAGCTCTAGTCCAATACCCGAAATAATAAGAAAAGAGTACATTATGTCCACCAGTGAAAAACCTTTTGATGCCGTTGTTATCGGTGGCGGGCACAACGGTCTTGTGTGCGCCTACTATCTCGCCAAAGCGGGCCTGCGTATTAAAATCTGTGAGCGCAGACCAATGGTGGGAGGCGCAGCCGTTACTGAGGAGTTCCACCCCGGTTTTAAAAACTCTGTGGCCAGTTACACCGTGAGTCTACTCAATCCAGATGTTATTAAGGATATGCGTTTGAAAAACTACGGACTTAAGATCGTAAAGCGCCCTATCTCTAATTTTTTACCTATAGATGCCACTACATATTTGAAATTGGGTGGTGGCCTAGAACGCACTCAACAGGAATTTAGAAAGTTTTCCAAGCGCGATGCTCAGCGACTACCGGAATACTATGAGCGTATTGAAGCTGTTGCCGATGTTTTACGCGACATCTCTACCAAAACGCCCCCGAATACTAAAGGCGGTATTCGGGCTGCCCTGCAAGCAGCAATTCAACTTTGGCCTGTAGCCCGTGGCTCCAATCAACTCCATCAGGACCTTCTGGACCTGTTTACCAAAAGTGCTCGTTCATTTCTCGACGCCTGGTTTGAAAATGAGCATGTCAAAGCGGCCTTTGGCTTCGACGCTATTGTTGGCAACTATGCAAGCCCAGACACGCCCGGTTCGGCCTATGTGTTGCTGCACCATGTCTTTGGTGAGGTAGATGGCGAAAAAGGGGCATGGGGGCATGCTATTGGCGGCATGGGATCGATTACCCAAGCTATGCGGCAGGCCTGCGAAGATTTGGGGGTAGAGATAGCTACCGATGCTGAGGTGGCAAAGCTTATCGTTGAAAAAGGCGCCACTAAAGGGGTTGTCCTGAAAAACGGAGAAACTATTCACGCCAAGCGCGTCGTGTCTAATGTAAATCCGGCACTGCTCTACGGCAAGATGATCGCCGAGACGGATTTGCAACCAGAATTTAAACGTCGTATGGACGGCTATAAAAATGGCTCTGGTACCTTCAGAATGAATGTAGCACTGTCTGAATTACCCGACTTCACCGCCCTGCCGGGTAAAAAGTCCGCCGAGCATCATCAGTGCGGTATCGTTATTGCGCCGACACTGGACTATATGGATCGCGCCTATATAGATGCAAAACTACATGGCTGGTCCAAGGCGCCCATTGTGGAAATGCTAATACCCTCAACCTTGGATGATAGCCTAGCTCCCAAAGGTCAGCATGTTGCCTCGCTATTTTGCCAGCAGTTTGCGCCCGTATTGGCAGACGGACAGTCGTGGCATGATGTCAAGGACGCAGCAGCGCAAACCATCATTGATACCGTAAATGCCCATGCACCCAATTTTAAAGACGCCATTGTTGGCAGTATGATTTTATCGCCCCTAGACCTCGAAGAAAAACTCGGTCTGGTCAGTGGTGACATTATGCATGGAGTAATGAGCTTGGATCAGATGTGGGCAGCTCGCCCAGTGATGAACCACGGGAACTATCGTGGCCCACTTCAGGGTCTTTACATGTGTGGTGCTGGTGCTCACCCGGGTGGAGGCGTTACAGGCTTGCCCGGCCGCAATGCGGCCAGAGAAGTATTAAAAGATAAATAGTTGCCGACTGCGGCACTAGTTAGACCGGCCTAATAGCTTGCGGCCAGGATACATTCCCTCAAGGCGTGTCGAGTTCTGCACCACGTGACGTCCACCTACAAGGACATGAATAATGCCGGTCGGCTTTTGGTAGGGGTCACCATAGGTCGCATTAGCGGCAATAGTATCAGGGTCAAAAATAACAATATCGGCATCAGCTCCTTTTTGAATGCGCCCTTTTTTCTTAAATAACGGCGCTGCCTGCTCCATCCACTGAGCCTGATACAGGCTCAATTTAGCCAAGCCCTCAGTCAGAGGCATAAGCTGTCTATCGCGCACATAATGTCCCAGCATGCGCGAAAAGGTACCGGCAATATTAGGATTAGTTGCCACCGAGATATCTAGCGCCGGCAGCGCGTCCGTTGATACCATCATGCGCGGCCATTGCAGCGCGGTCTCTAGCCAGGGTTCTTTTACATAATGGTGATTGATCATGCCACTAGGCTGTTCTATGGAATATTTTTCCCAGGTAGCCTTGGTTAGCCATTCTCCAGTTGCCACCCACTGTACATCTTCATAACTAATATCAAACATAGACTGCCAGTCACGACGTCGAAAGACATCTGCTGAAATACTTGTGCCGCCAGCTGCATAGGACAAAGTCTCGGTAGTGATATTGGCCCCAGCGCGATTGGCCTGATCAATCATCGCCAACCAGTCACCAATGCGACCCATGGCATTATGGGTAATATGGCAGATAAATACTGGAGCCTTGGTTTTTTTGGCCAGTTCGATCACTTCCATTAATCCTGCTGGATCACCGGTATAACCGCGACGTACATGCACAGTCAGTGGCACCTGTCGATCAGCAGCAACCTCAAATAGCATTCTAAGCTCTTCATCAGATACGGCCGTGGTCATGTAGTCTAGCAGTACGCCTATACCCAAACCGCCCTCATCTAAGCCTTTATTTAGCAGCACGCGCATCTGCTCGATCTGCGCTCTAGTAGCCTTTTTCACCCAAGTGGCGCTGGCCATACTTAAGACTTTACTGCCGGCAAATATATAGGGCATGTCAACGCCTTCCATCACCTTCATTCGCACAGCAAAATGACCCACAGACGAACCATAATTTAATTGCGCACCACCGCGAAAATGTTCGCCGTAAAAACTAACCGGAAAAGAACCAGCCTCAAGATCTAGCTGTGTGGTAACACCATCCAGAAGATTGAGATGCTGACCTAACAATGTGGGGCTGTGGCTGTGGACGTCAATAAATCCTGGTGCAACGACTAGGCCCTGGGCATCAATAGTGTGATTACCTTTCATCGGTTGCTTAGAAATACGACTAATAGCACCACCACGAACCCCGACATTTGTAATTTCATCGAAATTAGTTTCTGGGTCTATAACACGGCCATTGGCGATAACTACATCATAGTCAGCCGCATTTGCGTGAAAAAAAATCAGTAGTGATAAACATGTTATTAGTGTCTTCAAAACCGGCCCCAGCAAATTTGTATTTTTAATATACATTAATCGGCACCTGCAAAATAGGCGTGCGGCCAAGATGGCCAGATTGCCAATCCAATAGGCTCATCTACACTGACCTCTAATTAAAAATAGGCAAATACTGTAGAGCCTTGATTTCCTGCACAGTCAGCATAGTAAACGCCTAAATCATAGCGGCGAGCATGGTTGCCGGGTGTTGCAAATAACCCATCCATAGATTATTGAATCTTGCGATAGTGCCGCCATCAATCACACGGTGATCACCGGACCAACTAACCGTCATGATTTTGCGACTTACGATATTGCCCTGATCATCGAATCTCGGCAGACTTTGAATTTTGCCCAAAGCAACAATAGCTACCTCAGGTTTATTAATAATAGGGGTTGCTACTGTGCCACCGATGGCACCTATATTAGAAATAGTAATGGTACCGCCAGATAGGTCCTGAGGGTTAATCTTGCCACTGCGTGCGGCCGCAGTTAGACGCGTAACTTCCCTCGCTATATCAAGCAAACTCAGGTGCTGAACATTTTTGATATTTGGTACCAGCAGGCCTGTTTTGCCATCTACCGCCATACCAATATTATGGCTGGCAATATAGGTTAGCTCAGTGAGATCCTCATCGGCGCGACTGTTAATGATTGGAAACTGTTTGATGGCCAGAGATAGCGCCTTAATAAATAGTGGCATCAGAGTAATTTTAAATTCATCGCTAGTCTGGGCATCTACAAGGGACTGGCGAAGCTGTATAAGGTCGGTGACATCCATTTCGTCCACATAGCTAAAATGAGGAATAGTTGCTACGGCTGCACTCATACGCACTGCCATAATCTTACCGACGCCTTTAATCGGTTCGACTCGATCTTCATCGGCAAGAGTAACTTCAGATTTAGGTACCAGCGCATCTTCATCTTTAGCGAGAAAGGCCAAGATGTCTTCCTTAAGTATTCGTCCCTGCTTACCTGTACCTTTAATAGTAGTGAGATCTAGCTCATACTCCCTGGCCATTTTACGGACTACTGGCGTGGTTAATACCTTAGTGCTCGAAGGTAGCCCCGCTATATCTGAAGACTCAGGTGGGAGGCTAGATTCGGCAACTGACTTAGGCAGAGATGCAACCTCCGCCTCTTGCTGTGTATCTGTCTGCGCATCTATTTCAAGTCCAAATAATGGCTCATGAACCTTGGCTATATCACCTTCACCATAATAAAGTTTATCCACTTTTCCGTTGTACATAGAGGGAATTTCAACAATCGCTTTATCGGTACTAACATCCACGATAATCTGATCTTCCTCAATCAAATCACCCTCTTTGACCTTCCATTCAATTACTTCGCACTCAACGATGCCCTCACCAATATCCGGTAATATAAAATCTTTTTTCACAACGTTTAACCCTCCGGTTTCTAGTAGGCAAGATTCGCTTTAATCGCTTCATATATTTTTGAATAATCAGGTAAATACTGTTTCTCCTGTATCAGTGGAAAAGGGGTATCTAGTCCTGTCACTCGTGCAATAGGTGCCTCCAGATTTAGGAAGCAATGCTCTTGAATAGTCGCGGCAATCTCACCGGAAAAGCCACCGGTTAGCGGTGCTTCATGACTTATTAAAAGGCGGCCGGTTTTGTTCACTGAATCAACCACTGTACCTCTGTCCCAAGGAAGCAGAGTACGCAGATCAATGATCTCACAGGAAATACCCTCTGCAGCAGCTAGCTTTGCAGCCTTACCTATCTGTATCATCTGAGCACCCCAACCGAGTAAGGTGATATCACTACCCTGTTGCATGACTTCGGCAACACCTAACTCAAGCTCATAGTCTTCATTGGGAACCTCGCCCACAGAGGCGCGATAAATAGCTTTTGGTTCGAAGAAAATAACCGGATCGGGATCGCGAATTGCAGCCAGCAAAAGGCCTTTAGCCTGATAGGCATTGCTGGGGATTACCACCTTGAGGCCAGGAGTGTGGCAGAAATATGCTTCGGGTGATTGAGAGTGATAGAGGCCCCCGTCAATACCACCTCCATAGGGTGCCCGGATAGTCAGACCACCGCAGTTGAATTCATCGCCACTGCGATAGCGAAATTTAGCTGCTTCGTTAACAATTTGGTCAAACGCAGGGAATATATAATCGGCAAACTGAATTTCAGCGACCGCTATGCAACCCTGTGCCGCCAGCCCAATAGCAAAACCCGCTATGCCCTGCTCTGTCAGAGGTGTATTAAAACAGCGCAGGTGACCGTATTTTTCCTTAAGGTTACTGGTCGCTCTGAATACCCCACCAAACTGACCTATGTCTTCCCCCAGGCAAATAACTTTTTCATCGGCAGCCATTGCAGTATCCAGGCCATTATTCACCGCCTGTAATAAGTTCATATGTGTGACCTCCGTCATTGGCAGCCATCTCCATGAGTTCGATAATTATCGGGATATTTCGCCACATGAGTTTGCAAAGACTTTAATTGCTCAATCAGATGCTCGGGAGGAACCTTATAGACATCATCGATAATATCGGCGAGAGGCGGTTTGGGGCATTTTTCTGCCAGTTTTAATTCGTGCAGAATCTCATCATGAAATTTATTTTGTAGTTGCTCATCTCTACTCTCGTCCCACCAATTTTTTTTAATCAGCCAGTTTTTCATACGATTAATAGGGTCCCGTTGACGCCACTCCTCTTCCTCTTCGTGACTGCGATAGCCACTGGGATCGTCGGATGTTGAATGGGCGCCAAGGCGATAGCTCATGGTTTCAATGAGCACTGGACACTGTTCCTTGACAGCAATCGCGCGCGCCTCAGAGGCTGCAGCGTAAACCGCTAAAATATCATTGCCATCGACACGAATAGTTTTAATACCATAGCCTATACCACGCGGTGCTATGCCATCGCCAGCATACTGCTCAGCAGAGGGCGTAGAAATAGCATATCCATTGTTGCGAGCCACAAACACCACAGGACTTTTTAAAACCGCCGCCATATTTAGCCCGGCATGAAAATCACCCTCTGAAGCGGCGCCATCGCCAAAATAGCAGAGGGTACAGGCGTTATTACCGGCCAGCTTTTGGCCATAGGCGTAGCCCGCTGCCTGGGGTATCTGTGTAGCTAGGGGTGAGCTAATAGTCATAAAATTAAGCTCGCGGGAGCCATAGTGAATAGGCATCTGCCGGCCCTTACCCAAGTCACTGGCATTGCTCAACAACTGATGCATAAACTGTTCGGTTGTAAAGCCGCGACAGCGCAGTGCCGCCTGCTCTCGATACTGTCCCATAATCATATCGTCTGCACTAAAGGCGGCCGCAGTACCTACCACTGAGGCCTCCTCACCAGTGCAAGTTAGATAAAAGCTCAGTCGGCCCTGGCGTTGGGCCCTTAGCATCCGTTGATCGAGGATACGGGTATAAACCATGTCACTGTAGATTTTACCTGCCATGTCCTCTGTGATATCTGGCGCCTGTAAATCATCGACCAATGATCCATCGGCGTTTAGAAGACGCAAGGTAGAGATTTTTAATGCCGATCCATCAATAAATATCGGGGCACATATTTGCGAGCTTTTTACGGTCATCGGACACCTCTTATAATTCCATTTTTTAAGGATTTAGAATCTTTTTTGTATTTCTATTTACTCTTTTCTATGGTGCAGAAATTACCATGATGATCCCTAGGGAATCCTACTAAAGTGAGCCAAACTAAGGCTTTAATTGATACATTTATTGCGTCATTGGTAACTATATTGACTTTTAATAGCGCGTAACTGGCCTGCTAATACATATTTGGTTAGCAAAACCTAGAATTTAAGTTTATTAGTAGTGATCAATTAATGTAGGATATAGCACAGAAAAAGGCATTTTGGAGAATTTAGGCGAGCGCTCGAGAGACAATATGATCGAATATAAACCAGATAACATAGATTGGAAAATACTGGATATTTTGCAGTCTGATGCCGGAATATCCAATATAGAATTAGCAGATCGTGTGTGCCTGTCACCCTCACCCTGCTCTCGACGTGTTAAAAATCTCGAGCTAGTAGGCTATATAAACCGTCGCGTTACCCTGCTAGATCCCAAAAAAACCGGGCTTCCTGTAACCGTGTTTGTGCAGGTGACTATGCATCAGCAAATAAAAAAAGATCTCGACCACTTTGCCACTCAGGTACTCAATTGGCCTGAAGTGATGGAGTGCTATTTAATGACCGGAGATTTTGACTATTTAATTCGGGTAGTCAGTCCCGATCTGCTAAGTTACCAAGAATTCCTCGATGAGAAACTAACGCAGGTCAAAGGGATAGACCATATTAAAAGTAGTTTCTCCCTTAAACCCATCTGCTACAAAACCGAATTGCCCCTGGGGCATATCAATTAGCTAAGCGCCAAATCTGAGCAACCTGTTAACATCACCTATTGGCATCCCCACCGACAATTACATAGGTCCAAGTGCTAACTGACCAGAAGCCACCCTAGTCGAACTAAAACACTCCCGGGCGAGCTTAATTTTTTCATCTTGGTCATCTGTCTGGTCCGCTATTGTTTCCGCTACTGTAAGGCGGTGACGAAGACCCGCTTGATTGGCAACCTGTATCGCCAAGCCAGGTCTAGCATTAAGTTCTAACAACATAGGACCGCGCAAACGATCAAGCACCACATCTGCACC
Organism: SAR92 clade bacterium H921; assembly: GCA_025153755.1. Classification (GTDB taxonomy): domain Bacteria; phylum Pseudomonadota; class Gammaproteobacteria; order Pseudomonadales; family Porticoccaceae; genus HTCC2207. The sequence goes on along the minus strand of JAOALD010000002.1, from coordinate 307,822 downwards.
CAGATAGTCGAGCCCAGTCATATTGGCACAACTTGCCGCTAGATCGAGAACCTGCTGCCATTGGGGTATTTGCAAGCGTTCAAACACAACACCAGTGTCGGGATGCTGGGAAATGACTTGATTGTGCTGAACCGCACAGACGCTCTGTCCTGTGCCTATATCTATCCCTACTCCCACAGCGCCCTGATGAAGGTTCGCCTTGCCATCGGACAAGGTTGTCGCACAGCGAATCATCGCCATTACTGGAACACCACGAAACACAATCACCCGAATATCTGGAACCCCGTCAACGCTATAGCCTGCGAGTACTGGATCAAAATCGATAAGCGCTTCGATCATGGCGCTGTCATTGCGCCCGCCCAAACTGTATAGGCCGGCCAAAATATTAGAGACATGACGCTGCACTTCGCGACTATCGATTTGCAGACCACCAGCCTTTACAAATAGATCGTCATTGCGTTTAGTGACAACCAGAATACCCCTGCCACCGCTGCCCTGAGCGGGCTTGATAACAAAGCTGTCCCGCATCTTTAGTCGCTCGCTAATCATTTTGATCTGAAACTGATGCTCTATGGTGCCATACAGTTCAGGTACCGGGATGCCTCGGCTTAGTGCGGCCCCTTTGGTTTTGAGCTTATTGTCCGCTATGGGATAGTCTTTGCGCCTATTATGAGCACCTATGATGCCGATATTACGACGGTTCATACCCAGAATCCCAAGATGCCTAAGTCGTGAGGGTGAAATGAATTGAATCATTATTTGGCCGCTAAATCGCGGAAGCGATAGAGTTCAGAGAGCCTAAAGCCAGTGTACTTACCCAGCAATAGGATCACACCCAATAGGCTCAACATAAGCTCCGGGAAATTAAAAGTAAGGTGCTCTACTATTTGAGTGGACATAGCGAGATAGGCCATCACCGCGACCACTAGACTTCCGCCACCTTGAATCAATACCTCCTGACCACCCTCTTCCTCCCATAGAATGGACATACGCTCAATGGTCCAGGCCACAATCACGGTGGGGAAAAAGGTCACAGTTAAAGCCTGATCCAAACCCAGTTTGTAGCTTGCAATAGCCAGCACAGCCATCAATAGAATCACCACAATTATCACCGCAGCGACCCGCGCTACCAACAGTAAATTTAGTGCACTGAGGTAAGAGCGAATCCATAGGCCTATACCCACCAAGCTTAAAAAGATGAGCAACCCAACGACCAGTGTTGTTTGAATAAAGGCCAGGGCAATTAGTACCGGCATAAAGGTACCAGAGGTCCGCACACCGACAAGGATACGCATAAATACTACCACCAGCGCCGCCACTGGAATGAGAAGCAAGCCTTTGAAAATACCCTGCTGTTCAACGGGCAGGGCGTAAATAGAGAAGTCTAAAAAATCGACCTCATCAGATCTGTGACCCATACCAACCACTGTTTTCGCCGGCAAGCTATTACTCACCAGGGCAAATTCCAGACTTGAGTTTCTGCCACCAACAACGTTGAGAATGGTGCCATCACCACGCTGCCAAATAAAAAAGTTATCCGGTAGACCTCTATTGCCGTTATCGGGATTAAAGATTGACCAGCTATTATTATCGTAAATTTCTATTAGGGAACTCAGAGTCTGCCTGCGGCGACCGTCCTCAAGAAAAATTCCACGTACCTGATGAGCGGGAATACCCCTGTAAGCAAGGGCATCCATAATCACCGTAAGGGGCTCTTCGCGATAGGATTCCATGAGAAACAAGGTATCTTGATCTGGCGAGTCGCGCAGAAACTCCTGTATCAAAAGACTGGTAAAACTCTCTATATCCGAGGACTTTTCATCAAGCTTGGTCACCAGTCGTTGCATTGCGGCCTGCTGATCCGGCTCTAATAGGGGCTGCACAGGATTTAAAATAGGAAAATCAGGTAGGGAACTATTATCTGATGCACGATGGAGCTGCATCTTATAATACAGCGTGGTGGGGCGATCGAGGCTCTGCCTTGTCCACCGAGCGCGACGAGTGGCTTGCGTCAAACTGGTATCAGCACGGTCATCCAGGATCGAAAAGCCAAAACCCGATGATGCAAAATGCTCATCGAGGCTAGTCCAGCCTGCCAACATTTCTGGCAGCGTAAGCTCAACTTCAACAGAGCTGTCAGTGAGTGGACGAAAACTAGCTTTGCTCTCTACCGTCCAAACATCTTGATACTGCCCAGGCCATAGGGGAAAACCCAGATTAAACGCCTTATAGAGGGTTAGCCCAAGGCCTAGAAAGATCAGACATCCGGCGATAATAACGACCTGCGCGCGCGAGGTAACCAAATTATTCCCCTATTTTAACCACCCTATTCGAGAAACAGGGTGTGGTGACGACTGACATCGACAATCATGCTGTCAGTCAAAAAATTGCGGCCAATAAGCATTGGGTATTTAAAATCGCTACGGTCAGAGAGGTTAACATCAATACGAGACCTAGTCTTACCTAGAGTGACCCACATGCGCACAACGTAGCGGCGCTCATAGGGGCCGTCATTCTGTTTAATCAGCACCCGGCGGCGCAGCCGCAGTTCTTGTTGTAACCCTTCCCCATTCACCCTATCCACCAGCATAAATCGCACGTAGCGCTTACCGTCTTTCTCTACCAAGTGTATATCTTGAGCATGGATAGAGGTCGTAACGGCCCCGGTGTCTATCCGCGACTCAAGTAGCAGCCCAGAGGGTTCAACCTTGGCCCATTCAACAGCGCCAATAATAGGTAAATGCATCTTACCCGCTGTAACAGCCATAGGAGGTAAGTCAGACGGAACAATCTTGGTGACTATGCGTTCAACTACTTTTGGCACCGGACACTGAGGAGTAGGCTCCGGTAAGGCTACGACTTCCGGCGCTGGACAGGCACTGCTATTCCAATTTTCAGCGGGCATCAGCTGACAGCCTGATATAAGGATTAGCGTAGGCAAAATAATACTCAGTGAAAACTTCATAAACAATAGCTAGGTATTTTGTCACTCAAAAATACAGTATAACTACTCAATCGTCTAAGAAAATCTATATGTTGTTTCTAGTTAAGGAATGCAATGAGCCTTGATTATGATTTTTACCCGAGCTGGCATGGTTGGTCTAATCTGTTTTCTAGACTGTATATCGCGCTCAATCCTGTATTGGGATACTGACAGTGACGGAGCAACCTCTATCCGCTTTATCTAGGCTAGATGTGCTGACAACGGTAATAATTATTGTGTTGATGACTATCTCAGGGAAAGAGCAAACTAATTGCTCATCAGAGAACATGGGCAATGTTATACCAATTAGACCCATCATTAATAATGAATGGTAACGCAGGGTAAGGTAATAAACTGAAGCATTGAGCTTTGGTAGTGAGCGGAGCAACTAATTGGCGGGCTGGTTGGCATAGACCCAGTATGGTAGGACAGGCTAAGTCACATTAGGCTATGTGGAGGCTATTTCCCCAAGTATTGCACTATTAAAATAACATCAACCTACTCTTTGTGCGACTGGCCGCTAGTTGTTTTACTTCGTTTTCGCAGCGCTTGTCGTTCCGCGTAGGCTCTCTCGCGATCAGCGACAATCAGCCCAGCGCCATAAAGTAGTACTAAAAGCACTATCAGGCTGAGTACCGTTAATATTTTCTCAAGCATATATATACCATCGACCAACAAAAAAGCCCCTGCATAGCAGGGGCTTTGTTTTGTTACTACAACTTTCTTAGAACTTGAATGCTGCACCAGCTGAGGCGCTAGTTTCGCCGCCAGAATGGCCCAGAGACAACTTGTAGCTGCGAGATCCGTCAACAAAGGTTAAACCCATTGCTACGGCAGACTCACCGTCAAAGTAACCTGTACCAACTGAGAAACCCATGCCTTCGCCAGGAGCGGTTGGCATACCAGCAATTGCCAATGCAGAGGCAATACCAGATTTCAACATGTCAACATTTTCGTTCATTTGAAGCTCAACACGCTGAAGGTTAGCGGCGTTAGATGCGAGGCCAGCGGTGTTAGTTGCGATGCCAGCGGTGTTAGTTGCGATGCCAGCGGTGTTAGTTGCGATGTTGGTGGTGTTAGTCGCGATGTTGGTGGTGTTAGTCGCAATGTTAGCGATGTTAGTAGTCACCAAACCTTCGTGAACCGCCAAAGTAGCTACGTTAGCCGCAATACCAGCAGCATTAGTGCTAGTTGACTGGAAGTTGCTGTTAACAGCGGCAACCATTGCACCACCGGAATCTTTTGAGGGGTCAGTGTTAGCTTTCACCAGCTCGGCTTGCAGTGAAGCGGCCGGGTTATTGGCATCAGCCGCAATTTGCGTCTGCAAGTCAAGAGAAGCAGCAACTGCAGCGACTACGTTTTGCTGAGTAACAACGTCACCACGATCCGAATTAGCGGTCGCCAGAGAACCGGCAGCTGTACTTGCGGCGGCAGCAGCCGCGCTTGTCGCGCTATTCAGAGCTGTATTTGCATTAGCAAGAGCAGTTTGCGCCTCGGTCATGGCTGTCTGGTTAGCAGCTCCCTCAGGAGTTGCCGCGGTCGCTATGTAAAGCGCAACGGCATCGTCGTAGGTTGTCTGGGCAGCATCCTTAGTAGCCTGAGCTGAGACAACCGCCGCCGCTGCGTCTGAGGACGCTGCGGCATCTGTTGCTGAAATCGTCTCAGATGCCACTGCAATTTTCTCAAGACCAGCTTCTGTCGCCTGCTCAACAGTTAATTCCTCGGAAATCACTGAGGTTGCCGTAGCCATTTTGGAGCTAGCAGAAGTAAGCGCAGTATTCTTCAATTGAGTGTAGGTGTCCAAAACAAGGCCAGCATTTGTAAACGCCGTCTCTGCAGAAGTTACCTGTGCCGCACCTAGGCTTACTGCAGTCGCAGCTTCAGTTGCCGCTAATTGAGCGTTAGCTAGTGCAACGCCGTATGTAGTTGTTGAAGCAGCTTCAAAAACGTTACCAGCTGTATCAGTTGAAGCTGAAGTGAGAACACCATTGCCATCCACGGTGAAGGCCACAACCCGATTCACATTGCCTGCAGCGTCCACTTTAGTGGCCGATGCCGCATCGTCATAAGTCAAGGTGATGGTACCAGCCGCATTCTCGGCGGTGACCGCCAAGTTTGCGTCGGCATTGATAGCAGCAACAAGTGCGTCAGCGTCATCTACCCCGGCAGTCGTACCAATAGTCATAGTTATTTGGCTGTCAACATCTCTTATATCTAAGTTATCGCCTGAAGTAACAGTAAAAGAAGTTGTCGAGGCAGTACCAGCTTGTCCGGTTACTGTTAAAGCGGTGTTGACTGTGTCGGCTCCGTTGGTAGTCGAAGCAGTTGCTGCGGTCGTAACTGCGCCATCAGCAAAGGCTTTCTTAGCGTACAGAGATCCAGTGGCGTCTGCGGCATCAGTAACGTCACCCAGAGCAGTCTTGGCATCAAGAACTGCTTGACCCAGCGTATCGCCAGTGGTGTCCGTTACGGCTCCGAGATCAGTGATTTGAGCAGACTCCAGGGTTTGCTGTTGCAATGCGGCTAGAATGTCAGCGGAAATAGTGCCGGCCGCACGCACGTCTAGGAGTGCCTGAGCATCGGCTAAAGCGCTAGCAGTGCTCGCCACGGTAGACTCGAGGCCCGCCAGAGCACCTAGCAAACTAGTTGCGTCTGCGATTGAACCTAACGCTTGATTATTAACGGCAAGAATTTCTGCTTTAGTAGCGCCATTAATTAACTCGCCAGCGCTCAACGCATTAGCAGCCGTAATGAAGCCCTGCGCTTCTGAGATCGCTGCTTGCTTGTCATTTAAAGCCTTAACCGCAAGATCGGAGTTGGTCTTTGCGGTGTTAACATTTCCATTGAGAGTATCTAAGGATGTGAAGATGGTAAAGCTTTGAATGGACCCAGCGCCTGCTACAATAACAGGTGCCGTTGCTTCCACGTCTGCCAACGCAAGAGGCGCATCAACTTGTTCGGCAAGCGCCTGAGCGCTTATGCCCGATATGGTTGCTACTACCGCGAGGCCTAGAATATTTCTTTTAAAATTCATTTTTTTTCTCCTAAAGCCTTGCTCGGCCTTATCCATTAAGTAAATGTTTTATCACTGGAACTGTCGCCGGAAGTTCCAGCGCAGATGCGACTGTACTTAGGGGGGAGGTATATGCACATACGGATAGATACTGCTTTTTGTTTAACGTTTAAATACTTATATAATTAGTAGGTATATTAACAACCTATACAATTATGTATAAATATCTATTCAATACTTGGTTAAAGCACGTTAAGGTTGCATATTAGTATTTTCTGGGACTAACCATAGATGCATAATGCTGAAGATGTAGTAACCGTATTAAAGCTGATGAATGTGCCGTCTGCATTGCAAGAGAAACTGCAACTTCCGTACTTCCAAATCTCCAGCCAGGTAAGCCTAATGGTTCTAAGGCTTAATTTTGACGCGTTGCGCTTTAAAACGAGCGCTCAGGGTTCTAATGCTAGGTCGCGACAGCTTAGGGAAGTAAACCTAATTTTTGACGACCAGCCAGGTAGCCTGACAGATGGGCCATCAGCCGCAGATCAGGCGGACTTACTCGTAAAGCATGTAGGTACGCCGCATGTTTCTAGCTTCGAGGCGTTCAGTACATTGATAGCAGATTTGAGCTATGCCGATCTGCAGTTGTCAGGCGACTTTTGGCTGCCCGTTCAGTCGGTGCTCAGCTATCGAGAAATAGAGGTCCTTCACCATGTCTATAACGGCCTGTCGAGCAAACAGGTTGCCGACGAACTTAGCTTAAGCGCTAGGACAGTTGAGTTACATCGTCAAAACTGCAGTAAAAAGATAGGGACAATATCGCCTCGGACTCTCTCAAAGCTGTTCTCTAGCACAACCATAGAGGCCTTTAAGTGGCGTGCTGCTAACCCTCCCAAGGGTAGCGCTAACATAGATACTGCTTTAGCCAGTTAGCACACAGGCAGTCTTATCTGGCTTGAACGCCAGTGATGTAGTTTAAAAACCCTAGTATCACGGAAGGCACATACTTCCTTGCACAGAATCTCTAGGGTAAGTCATCTACTAATTCGCCCTCAACATGCTCTAAGAGGTCCTCACGATCCACATTTAAAGCAAGCATAACCGTGGCAGCCACATAGATAGAGGAATAGGTACCTATGCCTACTCCGACCATTAGCGCTATAGCAAAATTATGTATTAGCTCACCGCCGATAAAAAACAATGCCAGCAACACCAGCATGGTTGTTACGGAGGTATTAATAGTGCGCCACAGAGTCTGGGACAGGGATTCGTTGATTACTTCAACAGGAGTTGCCTTGCGGATCTTGCGGAAGTTTTCACGAATTCGATCAGATACAACAATAGTATCATTGAGGGAGTAACCTACTACTGCCAGCACAGCGGCCAACACTGTAAGGTCAAATTCGAACCGTGCTAGGGAGAAAATACCCAGGGTAATGATCACATCATGGGCCAAAGCCAATACCGCTCCTATGGAAAACTTCAACTGGAAACGAATAGCCACATATAGCATCACAACAGCTAGCGCGGTGAGCATTCCCAAACCACCGTCTTCACGTAACTCTTCGCCAATTTGCGGCCCTACAAAGTCGACTCGACGCAATTCGACTTGGTCATTGTTGGCCTTTAAAACATCTAGTACCTTTTCAGATAGGGTTTGATCTGGCTTACCCTGCAAGCGAATAAGCACATCTGTCTCGGCACCAAAATGCACAACGACAGGGCCGTCAAATCCAGCACTTTCGAGTTGTTCACGCAGCAGGTTCACATCGGCAGGCCGTTCATAGCCGACTTCAATCTGCGTTCCACCTGAAAAATCTAATCCCAGTACCAGACCCTGAGTGAACAGGGACCACAGAGAAACAGACAGCAACACAGAGGAGAAAATCAGCGCATATTTACGCAGTCCCATAAAGTTGTACACTTTTACCATGGTCATATTATTCTCCTTAAATCCAAAGTTTTTCGATTCTGCGACCGCCGATGACCATGTTAACCAGGCCTCGTGTCATCACAATAGAGGTGAACATTGAGGTCAGGATACCGATCGACAACGTCACCGCAAAACCCTGTACTGGGCCGGACCCAATAAGAAACAGAATTAAAGCCACGATTAGTGTGGTTATGTTGGCATCGAGAATAGATACAAAGGCGCGATCATAACCGGCACTTATCGCACCTTGATTTGACGCACCCTGAGCCAGTTCTTCACGAATTCGCGAGAAAATAAGCACATTGGCATCAACGGCCATACCTACGGTCAGCACGATACCCGCTATCCCTGGCAGCGTGAGAGTGGCGCCGAGCAATGACATAAATGCAACTAGTAGCACAAGGTTCATGGCCAAGGCTAAATTTGCCGCCACACCAAAGGCCCGATAAACCACAAGCATAAATAACAGCACCATTGCCATGCCTATGCTCACCGATTTAATCCCCAACTGAATGTTGTCGGCACCCAGAGAGGGTCCAATAGTGCGCTCTTCAACGATATACATCGGTGCAGCCAGCGCGCCAGCCCGCAAAAGCAGCGCCAATTCAGATGACTCGCGCTGGCCATCGAGGCCCGTAATACGGAACTGTTTACCCAGCTGTGACTGAATAGTGGCCAGGCTAATAATATGTTTCTCAACGAAGGGCACTGGTGTGATGATCACGGCGCCTGTTTCATCAATGGATTTTTCCAGCTTGGTTTTGTACTCGATAAACAATACCGAGAGGCGGCGGCCTATATTGTCTCTGGTGGCATGGCCCATCTGCCATCCGCCTTTGGCGTCCAGAGTGATGTTAACCTGAGGCCGGCCATTCTCATCAAAGCTGGCTCGAGCATCTGTGACATTCTCACCTGTGATAACCGCGTTGTTCTCTACCCGAGCATCTGGGCCCTGGCCGCTGGGGTTGCGAAATTTGAACGTCTCTCCGGCTTTGGTCAGGGACTCCAAGCGAAATTCTAGGTTGGCGGTTTTACCAATAATTCGCTTGGCTTCTGCTGTGTCTTGAACACCGGGCAGCTCTACGACAATTCGGTTTTTACCCTGACGAGAAACCAGTGGTTCAGACACGCCCAACTCATTTACTCGGTTGCGCAGTGAGGTGAGATTTTGCTTGATAGCATTATCGGCAATCAAGTTAGCGGCAACATCGCTGAGCTCTAAAACTAGCGAAAGGGGATTTTGGCCCTGTTTGTACTGCGGCTGCAGATCACGATAATTGGTTCGAATTAAGGCTGTTGCCTTCTCTGCCTGCTCGGCATCACGGAACTGACCAATTATCTGATTGCCTTTAAGTGCAAAGCTACGATAGCGAACACGCTCTTCACGCAGTGTCGCCTTGATGTCTTGTAGGTCGCCATCAAGTCGCACAACCATTGCTGAGTCAAGGTCTACCTCGAGCAAAAAATGCACGCCACCGCTTAGATCTAGACCTAGTTTCATAGGTACGCCGCCTAGATTGCTTAGCCAGTCGGGGGTCGTAGGTGCCAGATTTAGCGCCACAATATAGTTGCCGCCCATCTCTGCCTGAACCACCTCTTTGGCGCGCAGCTGCATTTTTATATCGCGCAAACGTACCAGCAGACTTTCACCGTCGGCTTCCCCGGCAAAGTGTTCAATGCCTGCCTCGTCAAGAGAGCCTTGCACCTTATCTAGCACAGCCTGATCAATAACCATTGCACCACTTTGGCCCGACAACTGAATGGCCGGGTCTGGCGGATATAGGTTCGGTGCTGCAAAGATAAAACCGAACGTAACAACCAGAAGAATCATTAGATTCTTCCACAGGGGGAACTTGTTTGGCATGACTCTGGGGTCCTTTATTTCAAGCGCCGCATTATAGCGACATTCCTCTATTAATAGGGGCGCAATCGCAAATTTTAAAGGCTAGGCTTGTTTTGCGTAGAATTCCTCGGTAAATGAATCCAGTCGACCCTCAGCAATTGCCTCGCGTAGACCGGCCATCAAGGTTTGATAATAGCGCAAATTATGAATTGTATTTAGTTGAGCGCTGAGCATTTCGCCGCATTTTTCGAGATGGTGCAAATAACCGCGACTAAAGTTGGTACAGGTGTAGCAATCGCACTCTGCATCCAGGGTACTGGTGTCGTGGCGATGCTTTGCATTGCGAATTTTAATCACCCCGGTGCTGGTAAAAAGATGACCATTACGCGCATTTCTGGTGGGCATAACGCAGTCGAACATATCGATACCACGACGCACACCTTCAACCAGATCAGCCGGTTTGCCGACCCCCATTAGATAGCGCGGACGGTCTGCCGGCATGCTGTCAGCCAGATGATCGAGAACTCGCACCATATCTTCTTTTGGCTCGCCCACAGACAGGCCACCAATCGCATAGCCATCAAATCCTATATCAACCAACCCCTTGAGAGACTCATCCCGCAATGACTCATACATACCTCCCTGTACAATACCAAAAAGGGCAGACGGGCTATCGCCATGGGCTGCTTTACTGCGTGCCGCCCAGCGCATCGACAGTTGCATAGAATCATATGCCTCTCGCTCCGTTGCTGGGTAGGGCGTGCACTCATCAAAAATCATAACTACATCACTGCCCAGATCATGTTGCACCTGAATCGATTTCTCAGGATCTATAAACACAGAGCTACCATCGATTGGCGATTGAAATGCAACGCCCTCTTCGCTTATTTTGCGCATAGCTCCGAGGCTGAAAACTTGAAAACCTCCCGAGTCTGTAAGAATGGGGCCATGCCACTGAGTAAAATCATGTAGGTCGCCATGGGCCTTTATTACGTCGGTTCCAGGGCGCAGCATTAGATGAAAGGTATTGCCGAGAATGATCTCGGCGCCAATCTCAACTATGTCTTTGGGTAGCATGCCCTTAACCGTGCCATAGGTGCCCACCGGCATAAAGGCAGGGGTCTGGACCTTGCCCCGCGGAAATGTCATCTCGCCGCGGCGCGCCTTACCATCAGTAGCCGACACATTAAATTGCATAAAACACTCACGGCTCATTCGGGTATTTCCTTTGCGGCAGTTGGGTTGTGAATTAGAAACATGGCATCACCATAACTAAAAAAACGGTAGCGCTCAGCCACAGCTTGCACATAGGCCCGCTTGATAGCTTGATAGCCAGCAAACGCACTGACCAGCATCAACAGGGTTGACTCCGAAAGATGAAAGTTAGTCAGCAAGGCGTCAACCACCTTAAATTCGTAGCCTGGATAGATAAAAATATCTGTATCCCCCTCAAATGCGGCAATTTGACCTGACAGGGCCGCTGTTTCCAAACAGCGCACACTGGTAGTACCCACAGCAATCACCCGACCGCCTTTCGCTTTGGTATCAATAACCTGCTGACAGACATCATCAGTTACCTGCAGCCACTCACTGTGCATCTGATGATCAAGAATGTTATCGGCCCGCACGGGCTGAAAAGTACCAGCCCCCACATGCAGGGTAACAAAGGCAATCTGTGCACCCTTATCGGAAATCCTCTGCAGTAATTGCTGATCAAAGTGCAGCCCAGCGGTTGGCGCCGCTACAGCCCCTAACTGCTGCGCATAGACAGTCTGGTACCGAGACCTGTCTTGCTCAGTATCAGTGCGGTCTATATAAGGAGGCAATGGCATATGGCCAATACTATCTAATACAGTCAGCACGGGCGTACTAAATTTGACCACAAATAGGTCGTTTGCACGACCTTCCATCTGAGCGCTATAACCTTTATCAAATATTAGTTGACTGCCAGACTTGGGCGACTTACTGGCACGAATGTGAGCCTGTACCCTATGAGAGTCTATAATTCGCTCAACTAATAGTTCAATTTTTCCACCACTGTCTTTTTCGCCAAACAGCCTAGCGGGAATAACCTTGGTGTTGTTAAACACCATTAGATCCCCCGGGCGAATATGGTCGATAAGGTCAGTGAATTGCTGATGCCTGAGATCGTTCGACAATCCATCAAGATACAGCAATCGACTACCCTGACGCTGCTTTGCAGGCTGTCGGGCAATCAACTGGTCGGGCAATTCAAACTGAAATAGGTCGCGGCGCATAGACGTATTTTTTGGCGACTTATGCGCCTGTTTGCTAATAGCCCGCAAGGGTATAGAAAATACGCCGAAAGCGCCAAATAAATTAGTCGATTTAAACTGCTACTTGCCGATATCAAGCTGAAATTGACGCCATTTAACCCCGAGACTGCAAATCGAGCAGCAAGGTGAAAATGCTGCTCCTAAACACTCGGACTTGGGCAATCCCCTAGAACGTAAGTGCTTTGCTCTGAGCATCTAGAACGCTGACTGATTCCAATAGCCTGACCAATTTTCGCACCTGATTCTGGCGCAGCTCAAAATAATGATTCAAAGATTCCTGTAAGGACGAAAAGTCTCCGGCAACAAAAAGGTCGCATAACTTAATAACATGGTCTTTAGCCATACTGTTTTGCGCAAACTCACAGGCTCTTGCTGACTGCAGCCTGTCATTGCAGCTAGCTACACGACCAATAATCTCTTGATTACCCGATAACTTGGCAATATGTAGAAAAAATATCCCCGAGAGCACCGCCCACTGGTTCACATTAGTCGCTTCACAGTTGGCAATATCCTTTAATTCGCTGGGCAGGGGCGGCACCAGAGATAGGGAGCAATCTGGATATTGACGCTGAAAATCAGCCAAACTCCAGTTTACAAGTAAGGCGTTAAACTCCAGTAAATCCCGCATATCCGCCTCAGAAATTCTTTTCATAAAAAACCCCATCTGAGGGACAAGGTCGACTAGGTTTTCTGCCACCAAGCGATTTAGCGCCTCTCGCACCGGCGTTGTGCTAACACGAAGTTTCTCGGCACACCTTTCAATATTGATACGTTCGCCAGGATAGAAGCCGCGATTTATTATTGCGATCTTTACTCGACCATAAATCTGTTGACTGCTGCTTTCATTTTCTGGGTTTGACGCCATGTCATAGTTCCTCCTTTTATCCCTGAGATCTAGTACCCACAAAGAGCAAACCAAATGCAGAGCCATAAGCAATTTACTATGTTTTCTAAGGCCTACCTACTCCATCTGCTCGCTTGTACGAGTGTACTTGATCGTCATAGGCATAGATTGGCCTATATATTGAATATACCATTTAGCAGAGAGTCTCTAGAGGCAACAAAGGCTATAAATTAAACATGATTTGATCTGGCACCCGCAAAGCTGGACTCATTAGGGTCACAGACAGAATCCATATCAATCAGAAGTCTATTTCAAAAAAATCGCCGACAAAGAATCCTATTTTAGGATCCCAGCAATTCCTGGGATCGGCACAACTCTTTTAGATGCATCACCAGTATAGTCCCTACCTTTATTCAGCCAAGTTTTGCAACGCTGGACAAAACGTCTAGTCAGAGACCCTAAATAGCTACCAACACCTGATGGATCGGCTCCCGAGACTTGAGATAGATGCAAATCAGTTGACCCCCAGAGCGTCACTGCTATAATCGCCGGCCAATTAGACCCCGCCCAGCAATGGTTAGGGCTAAAAGCTAAAGAAAGACCCTTTGCCAGTGTGATGGAATTGGTAGACATAGGGGATTCAAAATCCCCCGCCCTTAAAAGCGTGCCGGTTCGAGTCCGGCCACTGGTACCAAGCATACTTTGAAGCCCCTGTAATCATTAGACTGCAGGGGCTTTTTTGTTCTTATCTAGTCATTTGTAGTCACATTTGTAGTCACGCAGGGGCTTCTTTATACCCCACGGGGGAGCCTGTTGAGTACTTGCGATTGTTACTGTATCTGACCAGACACAAAGTAGGCTGATTTCAAGAGTTCTGCACTATCCTCAAGCATCTATTCTCTATTACACAAATGTGAGAGTGTGTTAACTTAGTCTTAGAAATTAAATAATTGGGATCATCTGAATGAAATATCTCCCAGATTTTCCACTAATATTAGCGTGACTCGCCGTCTGGGCGGGTAACTAGTAAGCTAAAACCGTCCTTGTCTACAGTACTGATCCGAAGAGCCAAAGGTGCAACAATGGCTTTTTAGGCCTACTCGAACAAACCGATTTGGGTAGGGAAATTAATCAATCTCTCCAAAGCATGTGTCTAGTCGTTCACCAAATAGGACATGGATCTTCAGCCTGTTTGAAATTGCTAACAGAGGATTTGTTGGAATCGGGCTTTGAGCCAAAAGTGGTATACCTTTAAACCAATAGAGAGTTCGGATCAATGAAAAATATATCCAGTGACAGCTCATGAGAACAGCTTAATACCTACTATAGCGAAGTGTTAAACTGTGAAAATTCTCTTTCAATGCTTGATGAAATTTGTAGGGTCGTGAAACAACAAGAGAGATTAGATGAGTTGTATGAAATTCTTGCGGAAGTCGAAGAAGCATTAAGGATAGAAGTCTCGAAGATGGAGTCTCTTGAGTTGTGGTCAGACAGCTACCCCGACCTAGTAAAATATTTAAAACAATAAAACTTTATAAAGATCAAGGAAATCAATAACTGTGGAATTGCTATTCATTGGAGGGCTGTTCCATATGAGCGGGGTCCATTAGAGGGTTAGTTGCCTATCTTAAAGCGATCTGAAATAATTAGACCGCTTTTAAAAACTAACTTAGGTTTAGGAGAACCGGCCCATGAATGATCATTTGAAAGACATTGGTATGGGATACTTTCAACATTTGTACCATGCTTGGAGCATGGCATTTGCTCTATTGTTGCACGGACTTTTCCCGTCTCTCTTAACCGATTACGCTAGCGATAAAATGTGCAACCACGATTCAAAGTAACGGTGAATTTTCCTATCTAAATTTATTATTACTGTATCTGCGGAAATACAACGTCAGCCACTTTACGAGTCTAACCCGCATCTTAAATAATCTATAGATACCGTAACTGTATTTTACCCATACGCGCTCAAACACAATCAACATCCTCTATGGTAAAAGCTTAGGGCCTGCTATCTGGACTTTTTCGCCATAGCATTGGGGTAATCCCGTACCAGCGTTTAAATGCACGGGTAAATGCAGTGTTATCGGCATACCCAAGGTAGTCTGACAGCTGAATTATGCTGACTGCTGAGTTGGCCAAGCGGTCAGTGGCAATATCCATGCGCACCTGATCAAGTAGCATTGAAAACGATGTGTCCTGCCGTTTTAACATGCGCTGCAACGTACGTTCATGCACTATCAGGCGATCGGCAACTGTGCCAATGGAGCAATCTCCTGAGGGCAACATCTCTCGAATTAAGCTCATAACATGTTCGGGCAGGTTTGCAGCTGACAGCTCATTAAGCTGAGTAATATGGGTGTGTAAAATTTGTTTAAGGCCTGAGTCTGCCCGCGGTATCGGTTTGTCGAGCCAGATTTTAGGGAATAGAATTTCATTTTTAAACTGGCCAAAATACACTGGCGCGGAGAATATCTTCAGATAGTGCATTAATTGGTCTGGCTGCCTGTGCCGGAAGTTCACTCTGATGGGTTTCCAGCGACCGCCACAGAGTGCCCGAATAATTACTAAAGCATGGGCCATGGCTAATTCGGCCGAATACCGAGAGAATTCAACTGAATTAAAATTATGATAACTGACAAAGGCTTGCTCACCGATCACGCCAACACCTACTGATGAAGCATCTTTTACCTGAAATGAATGATGGTCACTGAGCTCTTGAAGCGCAGCTCCAACATTATTGGACTGTTGCATTAAGTAGCCAACCGCACCCATCACCGCTATGTCATGTCTTGCCCCCAGTAACGCTGCAAAATGAGGGTGAGCAGTAGCCATAGCGGCTTGATGTAAAATAGACTCAGCCAGGTCGTAGGGCATAAAATCTTCTTCATGGTGACTGGCGAAATAATCTTCGCTGAGACCCAAAGTTCGCAACACAGCGCCAGGATCCCCTTGCAAATCCCGTACCTGTTGCTCAAAGCCCGTAAGAACTCCAAAACGAACCATACCCACAGAAAATCACCTATTTGTAAACTAATAGTGTCCAATACTAACCTTGTGTCGTGTAATGTCAATATATTGTCGTAATTTGCAGAGACAAGTCCCAGGCAGGGGCTAGGATAGTCGTCCGTTTCACATAAAGCTTTTAAAGCCGACCTGTATAGGTGGGTAGAGTCACCAAACAATGAAAGATAAACTGTTTAATCTCACATACATAGTTGCTGTTTTGATCCTGCTAACCGGCGTCTGCATGGCTCTGGTTGCGCTCGCCTCATCTGGGCTTGCTGTGCCAGTCGATGAACTGGTTGCTGTTAAGGCTTCTGAGTTAGCGCAAACTGTCCGTGAGTCTCTTTAAAACACACAGTAGTGCAAAAGTTGCCTAGAGTTCTGGTGTAGTTGGAATAGGGACAGAGAGTTGTAATGCCTAGAGGCACCATATTTCGCTTTATACATAACCCTACCATTAATCGATATATCACAATAACTTGATAACTCATGTATCGCCCGGCCACTGGTATCAAGCATACTTTGAGGCCCCTGTAAGCCCTAACCTAAGGGGTTTTACGTTACTTGACAGATGCGTTTTTCACCTTCTGTCGCACCTGCAAACTTTACGCAGACGGAGCGACTCTAAAATGCTGTCATTGCAGATGTTTCGGCCCAGACGCAACACACACTTATTAACTTTCATTACCTCAGGTCGCTGGCTGAGTAGGGAATTTATGGGCATGAATCCAACGAGGCGGCTCGTTCAACGTTGGGCGTGGCTGTCGGATGGGCGCTTATTGATGATACCCAAATGGTATCCTCGCTACCTGTCCACTACAGCCTTTATGTTTGTGCCAGTTGACCGCCTCGTCCATACACTTTGGCGTATTTTAATTGCCAAATGCTATGGGTCAGTAGAAAATCTTTGACCATAGACCTTTTAAAAATTATTCGCTTAACGCTAATAAATACTGAGCTCAATATGAACTTGAATTTTGCATCCAAATTCATCCAAAAACTATCCATCACCGTTTTGGTTGCATTCGCAATTAACGCCTGTGGAGGCGGCGGAGGCAGTACACCAGAGCCTGCCGCGCCCAAAGACTCGACTGATCCAGTGATAAGCCTCAATGGGGACGCAACAGTTACCCTTCAGCAGGGCACTATCTACAACGACCCCGGCGCCAATGCCACAGATAACATTGATGGCTCAATTAGCGCTACAACCTCAGATACTGTTGGAACCGCAGTGGGTACCTATATTCTGGTCTACAGTGCGACAGATAAGGCGGGTAATTCTTCCTCGGTTCAGCGCACAGTCCATGTTGTTGCCGACCCTGCGGCCATTGCGGCCATTGATAGTAGCAAGTGGTTCCAGCAAACAAAATTACCTAATGGTTCTAGTTGGTTTAACGGCGAGCAGCAGCATTACACTGACCGAATAGAAAACGCCTATGTCAGTAATGGCACCTTAAAAATTGTGGCCAAGAAAGAAACTTACCGAGATCAAAACGTCACCAAAAGCTATACCTCGGCGCGACTAAACTCAAAATATGCATTCCAGTACGGGACTGTCGAAGTGCGCGCCAAACTCCCCTCAGGCATGGGTACATGGCCCGCTATTTGGACACTGGGAAAAAATATTAACGAAACGGGCGCCTATTGGCAGACTCAGGGCTATGGGACAACGTCTTGGCCGGCCACTGGCGAAATAGATATTATGGAACACTGGGGCAGTGACGAGAACTTTGTCCAAAGTGCCATCCACACGCCGTCTAGTTCAGGTAATACAGGGAATAAGGGTGGGCAAACTATTGCCACTGCTACATCACAGTTTCATGTTTATAAGCTTGAATGGACAGCCCAGCAGATGGTCTTTAGTGTTGATGACATTGTTCACTACACCTATGCCCCTGAGGAAAAAAACCTATCGACCTGGCCCTTCGATGCGGAACAATACCTGCTGTTAAACTTCGCCATTGAACAAAATATCTATAGCGGCTTCACTGAAGATGAGCTAGAGGTAGACTACGTTAGAATCTATGACCAAAATGCGGTGGCTGGAGATGCTCCTGTATGGTCTGATGAATTTGATGGCGGCAACACAGGAGACTCTGCCAATACTGACAGTGATTCCAATGGCGAAGCCGAAATTCCATCTGATACTGGGTATTACTCTGCCGAAAGCTACAGCGGTTATTCCCTGACCTGGTCCGATGAGTTCTCTGGAAACGCGCTAAATCAAACCGATTGGAATTATGAAACCGGAGCCGGTGGCTGGGGTAACAATGAGCTGCAATATCATAGGCCAGATAATACTAGCGTTAGTGACGGAGTTTTAATTATTGAAGCTCGAGAGGAAAACTTCGGCGGTGCAAGCTACACATCATCCCGTATCACGACTCAAAACAAGAAATTCTTTCGCTATGGTCGGATTGATATTCGCGCTCGACTCCCTCAGGGACAAGGTTTATGGCCGGCACTTTGGATGCTGGGGCAAAATTTCTCGAGTGTTGGCTGGCCCGCATCCGGTGAGATAGATATTATGGAAATGGTTGGCGGCAGCGGCCGTGAGGATACTGTCCACGCCCATACATGGTGGTCTAATAACGGACAAACTGCCGACTACGGTGGTAGTTTGACCCTGGCGGCCGGCGAGACCTTGGCCAATAGCTTTCATGTTTTTAGTTTAGAGTGGTCGGCGCAATCTATCATTTGGTACATAGATGATGTGCAATTTCATGTTATCGATATTACACCTGCCGGCTTAGCGGCCTTCCAAGAAGAATTTTTCTTTATATTCAATGTCGCCGTCGGTGGCAATTGGCCTGGGTCTCCCAACGCCTCAACCATATTTCCTCAGCGTATGCTGGTCGACTACATTCGCGTATTTCAGCAAAACTAGGTCTAACAAACGTCCCAGATCACCCGCCCCTATTTAAGGGAGTGATTGATCTGCTGCAACGTATCTAAGGGCTGTGCCGACTGAGTAATGGGCCGACCAATCACCAAGTAGTCACTTCCCAAAGCAACCGCATCGGCTGGACTAACGATGCGACGCTGATCATCGGCGGCACTGTTAGGTAAACGTATTCCCGGTGTAATCAATTTGAAATCTGCGCCCAGTCTTGATTTGAGCGCACTGGCTTCTTGAGCAGAACAGACTACCCCATCCAGGCCGCAGGTTTGCGCCAGCTCGGCCAGATGCATTACCTGGTCTTTGGGGCTTAGCTGGACACCAGTTTCCAGTAAGTCGGCATCATCCATACTGGTTAGTACGGTAACGGCAATTAATTGCATATCACTGCCCTGCTCTACCAGTGCCTGTTTAGCGGCCTTCATCATGCGGCTACCCCCACAGGCATGGACATTGGCCATCCATACACCTAGGTCTGCGGCAGCTGTTATCGCCTTGGCCACTGTATTGGGAATATCATGAAATTTCAGATCCAAGAAAACCTCAAAATCCCGCTCTACCAATGCTTTAACAAGGGCTGGACCAGCCGCGGTAAAGAGTTCTTTGCCAACCTTAAGGCGGCACTGGGAAGGGTCAAGCTGATCAGCCAGCGTCAACGCAAGCGACTGATTATCGAAATCTAAGGCTACAATTACTCGGGAGTCTGAGGGCATAAGTTGCCTAGTCCTTTTTTGTGGCGCGAGCCAATTTGTGACGATAGGAGGCAATGGCTAGCGAACTGGCGAAAATACCTAGCACTGTGCCTGCCGCCAAAAATAAAATCAGCCAAAGTCCCAAACTTATCTCGGGGCTATTAACTAACACAAAGTTTACGCTAAGTTGCTGGCTATTTTCCATGGCGAACATAGCGCCAACCAACGCAATAGCAATAACCATAAGACACTTTAAAAACAACCACAGAGCCCGCATTCTCGCCTCCAGCTTAAATGTTTACGTGACCGCCAATTTTGCTTGGTACATTGTAACCGCTGACCTCCTCGGCGACAAAAAATCCTGCCTTTTTTATCTACTTTCACCTAGGCGGTCAAGGAGTGCTAAACTTTTAAAAAATACTATGAGGCTAGAGAGCGATGTCAGTGAACAATGGAATCATTTCTAAACTACTGTTTACCCTACTCATAACTGGGACCTTAATCGGCGCCCCAGGCTGTGATGCTGAGTCAGAACAGGAGGTACAGCGCAAGATCATTACCTCAGGTAACGGCCTAGTTAGGGTGTCGCCGAATATGGCAGAGCTGAATATGCAGATAGAGGCGCTTAATCGAGATGGAGGTGCTGCTAAAGTTGACGTAGATCAGCGGGTAAATAGGTTTTTAGCGGCGCTACAACCGCTGGAGATCGACGAAACTGATGTGGTGGCTTCATCCCTAAAACTTAACCCAAATTATACCTATCAAAACCAAAAACGTCAGTTCACCGGCTATCGGGCGTCACGCAATATTACCCTGTCGCTACACAGGCTTGACCAGTTGAACGAGCTAATGGACGTGGCTCTTAAATCTGGCATTGACCAGATTGGTCACATTGAGCTTAGAGTGGCCGATGAGCAGCAGTACCAACAACAGGCCCAGCAGCAGGCCATTGCAGACTCACAACAAAAAGCAGCTGCACTGGCCAAGGCCTATGGCGCGACACTGGGTCCTATTTTGCAAATTGAATACCAGGGCTCTGTGACGCACTACCCCGAGCCTCGCTTTAAGATGGAGGCCATGAGTCGCAGCTCGCAGTTCGATAACGCCGCACCGGGCAAATATCTCCACGATAAGATTCAATTTAATGACAGGATTAATGTGATCTTTGAATTGCGGGTGAAGGATTGATTAACTGAGATTAGAGCTACAATCAGGTTAAAACAGCAGGTACAAAAAATGCGCCTCGAACATCGTTCAAGGCGCATTTTTAGATTTTGTCTGGCTGACTGCTTACTTTTTAGCAGCACCAAAACGCTTGTTGAAGCGATCGATTCGACCACCAGTATCAACAACTTTCTGCTTGCCTGTGTAAAACGGGTGACATGCAGAGCAAACATCTAGATAGATGCTTTCAGCGCGTGTTGAACCGACTTTGATAACGTTACCGCAGCTGCAAGTAGCTTCTAGTTCGTTATATTTTGGGTGAATCTCAGTTTTCATCATATACTCCAATTCGCGAGCCGCCACCCCGTCGTTGAACTGTTACAATACTCGTCAAAAGCTAATCACAAGTAAGCCAGTTCACGCAAGGCACGGTAGGCCATTTCTAAAGAGCGCGGATTCTAGCAGAAATTAACTGGGTTACAAAAGGAATTCTTATATTTTTATGCCTGAACCAGCGCCTTTAATTCTTCGTGTTGCAGTGCCTTCACCGCTACGCCGGCTATTCGATTATCTGGTACCCCCAGAATTGGCTGAAAAAACCCCAGCAAGCGCCCTCCAGCCCGGCTGTCGGGTGACTGTTGCCTTTGGTCGCCGCGAGGTCACGGGGCTAATTATTGAGCACAGTGACAGCAGTGAATTTGCAATGAGCAAGCTCAAACCCATAGGCCAGCTAATTGATTCAGAGCCTCTATTGCCGCCGTCTTTGTTTAAATTATTTGTCTGGGCATCTAGGTATTACCAGCATCCTATTGGCGATGCCTTGTTTAGCACCCTGCCAGTTCTCCTGCGTAAGGGCGAGCGGCCCACAGCGCAAGGTCAGAAATGCTGGCAGCTGAGCACATTGGGCAAGGGTCTAGGGCCAGAATCTTTAAAGCAGGCGCGCCAACAGCGCGCCCTAATAGATGCTTTGCGTACAGAGCAAATTATTAGTGATGAGCGTCTGTTAGAGCAGTTTTCTCGAGGAATTATTAGTCAGTTAAAACAAAAGTCATTGATAGAATCTTTGGTCCGTGCCGAACCACAAATAGCGTCACAAAATATGCTTAAGCAGGATCATCTGGCACTTAATTCTTCACAGCAGCAAGCCATAGACAGGATTGATCACCATAGTTTCAACTGCTCGTTACTTGATGGCGTTACTGGCAGTGGCAAAACTGAGATCTATCTTCAGTGCATTGAAAAAGCATTGCGTTATGAGCGTCAAACACTGGTGCTTATTCCCGAGATCAACCTCACACCGCAGACCGAAAAACGCTTCCGCGATCGCTTCAATGTACCCATAGTGACCCTGCACTCTGGCCTCAGTGACAAACAGCGCTTGAGCGCTTGGATGCAGGCCCGAGACGGTACCGCCAAAATAATATTGGGTACCAGATCGGCTATATTTACGCCACTAAAGGCACCGGGCTTGATTATCCTCGATGAGGAGCATGACCAGTCCTATAAACAACAGGAGGGTTTTAGATATTCAGCTCGCGACCTAGCGGTAATTCGTGCCCAACAAGAAAATATGCCTATTATTTTGGGCTCGGCAACACCCTCTTTAGAGTCATTGAATAATTGCCATAACGGGCGCTACCAGCATCTAATTCTCAGCGCCAGGGCCGGCAATTCGATACAGCCCTCCTGGCAGTTAATAGACCTGAAGTCAGAGCGTTCAAATGCCGGAATCGCGGCCTCTACAATGGCGGCCATTAGTGACACTATTAACCACAAACAGCAGGTCTTAGTCTTTCTCAATCGCCGTGGTTTTGCCCCAGCATTACTCTGCCATCAATGCGGCTGGACGGCCCAGTGTCATAGCTGTGACTCTCGGCTCACCGTTCATCGCGCCCGGGACAGACTTATCTGCCATCACTGCGACTTTCAACAGCGTATCGCCCGACAATGCCCCAGTTGTCAAAGTCGTCAATTGGTTGCAGCTGGAGAGGGTACTGAGCGCAGTGAAGCATTTTTACAACAACATTTTCCAAACACCAAGGTATTGCGAGTGGATCGTGATAGCACTCGCAAAAAAGGTGCTATGCAAGAAGTTTTTGATATCGCCGATAGCGGCGAACCCTGTATTTTGATCGGCACCCAGATGCTGGCCAAGGGCCACCATTTTGAAAATGTCACTCTAGTCGCTGTACTCGATGCTGACAGCGGTTTGTTTAGTCCCGACTTTCGCAGTCATGAGCGTATGGGGCAGCTCCTTACTCAGGTGGCGGGACGTAGCGGTCGCGGCAACGTGCCTGGACGCGTGTTTGTGCAAACTCATCAGCCAGACCATCCGCTGCTGGAGCTACTTATAGCCCATGGCTATAGCCATTTTGCCGACCAGTTACTACCCCAGCGACAGCTTACCCAGCTACCACCATTTCGATATATGGCGGTTATTCGCGCAGAGTCAGAGCGCGCTGAAAGTGCTGAAGGGTTTTTGCGTTTGGCGCGCAAGATTGCCGAGAGCCTATTACCAGCTAATCAGGCACTAGGTTACTTAGGCCCGTTGCCAGCCATTATGGAAAAACGCGCGGGTCGTTTTCGCTACCTTCTCCAGATAGACGCTGACGAGCGTGCGACTTTAGGACCACTGCTTTCTGCTGTGGCGACCCAACTTGAAAATCACAAGGATTCGCGGCGAGTACGCTGGTCCATTGATGTGGACCCACAAGAACTTTAACTTGTGGAATTGGCAAAAATAACCAAACAAATCCTTTAGCTAGTGGATTCATTGGCCTACAATTACCGCTCTGATCAGGACAATGTTTTATGGCGCAAGACTACGCTAAGAAATCTGCCACACGCAATTCGAAGAAAAATTCAGCTGAGCCGAAGTCATCTCGTCCTGCATTTTTAGCTGGCTTGGTTATTGGCGCAGCCTGCATGTATGCTGTGCCTCTTTTGCTTGAGCCCAAACCCGCCGCTCTCAAAACAGCGGTGAAAGCTGGGGATGAACCTAAGTTATCGGCGCTTAAATTCGACTTTTACACCTTACTCAAAGACTCTGAGATCCTAGTTCCCGACAGCAGTCAATTTGACAATAATGAAAGTCAGCCGGCAAAGAAATATAACTATGTGCTGCAGGTGGGTTCATTCAGAAATCCTCGAGATGCCGAGAGCCTCAAGGTGCAATTGCTATTGCTCAATCTAAGCGCTGAAATTGAAACCTTTAGCATGGATGCAGGAACCATGCATAGAGTGCTAGTTGGCCCTTTCGCCGATACCTCCAAGATGACTTCGGCGCGCAACAAATTGGCTGACAACAAAATCAACAGCTTGCTACTCAAACGCACGCTTTAGCCGTCAAAGATAGTTAGCCGTCAAAGATAGGCATCATACTCCAGCAGAGTAACGCGACTATCGAACTCGCTTTTTTCTTTCCTTTTGCAAAGAGAGAAGGTTTTTTGTAACTCTGCACCAAGATAGTCACCAATAAAATCTGATTGCTCAAACACCTCAAGTGCATCCTGCCAAAAATGTGGCAATACTGCCTCAACATCTCCGGCGTCACCCACAACAGCCTGTGGTGCAGCTAGGGTGTTTTCTATACCGTAAAGGGCACCCGCCAGCATTGCAGCCACAGTCAAATATACATTGGCATCGGCGCCAGGGACACGGTGTTCAATTCTGATTGCTCTGTGGTCACCGCCTGGTATACGAATAGCCGTAGTACGGTTTTCATAACCCCAGTTAGGCGCCAAAGGTGCATAGCAACCGGGCACCATGCGCCGATAGGAATTAATATTTGGCGCAAATATAGCCATACTGTCCGCCATGGTCGCTAGGCAACCCGCAACTGCATGGTTCAAAATTTTAGATCCAGTATCGGTGCCATCATCAAACACATTATTGCCTTTTGCATCGATCAAACTGAAATGAATATGCATGCCATTACCTACTTGTTCAGCAAATGGCTTAGCCATAAATGATGCAACTTTGTTATGGCTGCGGGCCACGTTGCGTATTGCACGTTTTAACATACTGCCCTGATCACAGGCGCGCATGGCGCAGTCTTGATGATTGAGATTGATCTCAAACTGGGAAGGACCAAATTCGGTAATCAAGGTGTCTACAGGTAAGTTTTGAAATTTTGCGGCATCAGCAATGGCATCCATTAAGGGAGCCGTCTCGCGCATGATATCCATGCCATAGGTCTGACCACCCAGAGCCGGTGAACCATTTAGGGCTCGCTGACTATGCTGAGGCTGGCCGAAATTATCGCGATCTAACTCAAATAGATGAAACTCCATTTCACTGGCAACCACAGGCCGCAAACCCAGCTTAGCGTAGCGATCTAATACAGATTGCAGCACCATTCGCGGATCACCCCCGTAGGGTTCATCACCACCAAAGCTGCCCATTGACACAACAACCTGGGCAGTGGGTTTTTCTGCCCAAGGCACTCGGGCCAAGGTTTCAGGGTGAGCAGTGCACACTCCATCTGCATCGCCACTTTGCTGCACAAGTTCATCAAGGTCGCGACCCCAGGCATCCAAAGAGCAGGTGTTCTGTGGCATTTTATACCCACCTTCAAACACCTTGGCAATTTGTTCACGAGGCAACCATTTGCCACGGTGAGTGCCATTGAGGTCGTGCAGGATCACCTCAAATATTTCAATATCTGGATTGTCCTGCAAAAATTGTTCTAGCGTTTGTTTTTTGGCCATTGCATTGTCTCTGGGTAATTACAGTGACAGTATCTCACTTTAACCACTAATGGGCAGGCACTAGGCAACCTAGATACCCGCATAGGGGTACAAAATATTTAACCGTCTACGAGATCGCCAAGGGCATCACGGAGCGGCTGTAGGTCTTTTTCAAAATGCTGCCAATAGGCCACGGCAGACTTGTAAATAGGTTGGCGCACCTGTTCGGAGCTGGCGGTATTTACCGCCCGCTCGGTTTCATGGAACCGCAGGCACCCCTCCTCCATAGGCACACCACAGTAATCCAACAACTCAGTAACACTGTGCTCAAGATTGTCCACCACATTCTCGTAGATGACTGAATGAATCTTATCTGGAAATACTCTTTGCCAATGGTTCATTAAGCGAATGTAATCGCGGTAATAGCGACCCAAATCATTTAAATCATAGGTAAAGTACTGTCCCTCAGCCCACAACTGCTTGTAACACCCGAAGCAGTTGTCCATTGGATGGCGGACTGTATTGATGATTTTGGAGTTGGGCATAGCCAATAAAATCAATCCCACATAGAGAAAATTATTGGGCAGTTTATCGATAAAGAATGGCGCCTTAGTCTGCCGATGACGCTGGGCTTGGGCCATAAATTGCTCGCCGATTTGACTCCAGTTTTGTGCACTTAACTCACCCAGGCCGAGGGGGTAAGACTGGCTGGCCATAGCATTTGGTGGTCTGTTGATACGCTGGGCAAGCCAGGGAATATAGGGTAGCTCTCTGGTACCTTCGATCTGTGAATGAGAGGCAAGAATCTGCTCCTGAAGCGTTGATCCAGAACGCGGCAGACCAAGAATAAAGATAGCTGAATTGTCTTCTATGCCCGCAGTCTTATTTTTATTTACAAAATCGGCATTGAATATTTGAATAATATCATCGACCTGCTGGCTAAACTTATCGGCGCTCCAGTCGACCAGGTTTTTCTTGACCAGATTACCTGCCTCATAGGCAGCAAAAGCACTGTGCCAATCTTCTCGATGCTCATAGGCTTTAGCCAAGGCATAGTTAAAGTGCACCGCCTGCTGATCAGTAAGCTCGCCAGATTCCAGTTCGTTACACATTTTTTGAAGCTCATCATCACTGAACCTATAGGTTTTAAGGTTAGATAATGACCATGCCGCCTCGCCATATTTGGGGTCTAGTTGCATACAGCGCTGGTAGGTATCTATAGCCTCTTGCTGTTGGCCGAAAGTTTTTAATACTGTGGCTTTTTGAGACAGTGCGGGGACATAATCAGGATTCTGCTTTAGCACCAATTCGTACTGTTCAAGGGCCTCGGGAAAACGATTATCTTTACTAAATATACTACCCAGCAACATGCGCCCTTCGGTTTTGTCCGGATCAATACCCAGCGCCTGCTGCACAGCAGCTTCTGCCTCTGCGAGCTGATCTTGACGCGATAGTGCCGAGGCTAATTTAAGCCACCATTTTGGTCTCTCGGGCATCTGCCGAGTTAAGGACCGGGCCAACTCCTCGGCCCAGCGCGCGCGGCCAGTCTCTAGGGCACGCTCAATGAGAAACTCTTTGGCTCCGGTATTGTCAGGATCCCGCTTAAGAACCTCGCGACACTGGCGCTCAGCTTTGCCAACATCGCCGGCCACCACCAAGCGATAAGCTTCATGAACCTTTTCTTTAAGTTCGGCGCGTTGCTGATTAATACTGTCTAACTTGGTGGATTGATCTGTCTTGCCTAGGGCTCTCAGTACCGATACCAGTAACTTACTCGGGCCTTTTAATTTACTGTCTAGCACCAAAGCTTGACGCAGAGAGACTTCAGCTTCTTCATAGGTTTTAAGTGCATACTGCACCCTACCAAGGTCAGCCCAGGCATGGGCAAAATCTGCAGCTATCGCAATGACCGCTTTAAAACCTTGCTCCGCTCTCGGTAAATCGCCACGGCGCTCCCAAATCTGTGCACGCAATCGCATGGCATTAACGTCGTGAGCATTGATGGCTAACAAGCGATCACAGGCCTGCTCACAAGCACCGAGATTTCCTTCTCGCAGAGCCGTGAGTGCCTGATAAAATTGCTGTTTAGGATCCATAAAATCGGTCAGTTTTTTCACAGTGTACAAAAAAAGAGCCGGCTATCGAAACAAAAACCGGCTCTTTTAACGACTTTTTAAGACTAAGGTTTAGTTGATAACCATTAGAATTTAAAGCCAATATCTAAACCCATACGGCGTGGTTCTGAAAACCCAAAGTAATGGGGCGCAATATTCGCATCGGAACCCGCAACACCCTTATAATGGAACTCATCAGTAATATTGTTAACCCATAGGGTGACAGACCAGTCCTCTGCACTATCATAACCAATACGCAGATTGCTGGTCGTAAAGCCATCCGCCATCAGTGGATTGAGATCAAACTGGCCAAAGCCGACGCTCTCGTCCTGATGAAAGGTTTCCCAGGTAACAGCCAAATCACCATTTTCCAGAGGCACTGTGTAGGTTGCTACCATGGCCGCACTAAATTCAACCGTGCCTGGAATCTGGGCGCCCAGACAATCGGCTGGTTCGCAGAAGCCTTCAGCAGGCTTGGTCAATTCGGTATCAGCCCAAGACAGCCCCAGATAAATGTCTAGATTGTCACCCGGCAATAGGCGCATATCTAATTCAACACCATTACCCTCAGCATCACCCACATTGGCCACACTGTAACGGGAGCCCACATAGTAACCAGACTGCATGCCGTCAAATTGGTACTGATAGATGCTAGCATTAACCTGCATCTGGCCATCCCAAAATTGGCCCTTTAAACCCAACTCAACATTGGTAACCTCTTCTTTTTCGAAGCTTTCTGGCGAACCGCCCAATTCGACAGCGTCCTCACCAGCAAGGCTATCAACGACAACACTCTCTGGGAACAGTACAAAGAAGGTGTTAAAACCACCGGCTTTGTAGCCAGTGGAATAGTTTATATAGGTCGAAACCTCATCAGACAGCTGATAATTTATCGCTGTACGCAATGACGTATTGGTCCAGCTATCGCTGCCGCGTAAAAAGTCAGAGGAGAAGAATGGAAATGAGTAGGCGAAATAATTGCGATCATCGCCGCCAAATTTCTGTCCAAAGTCGCGATTATCCTCGGTGTAACGCGCACCGGCACTAACATCAAGCTGCTCAGAAACATGGAAGGTCGCATCACCATAGACACCCCAACCATCATATTCTGCGTCAATATCAACACTGTCGTTACGGGTGCCTATACCCGGGTCTGTGTAAGACGGATCATCGTAATTGTAGTAATAATAAGAGCTACAGTCAGTTACTTCGCCCTCGACATAGTCGGGGTCGCTATCGTAATCAACACTATAGGCAACAGCTATTGTCTGACACATAACGTCTTCGTCAAAGGTCTGATTAAAGCGTGTTTGGATCTCTTCTTCATACATCGAGGCACCAACAAACCAACTGACCGCATCTGTCGCTTTGTTTAAGCGAAATTCCTGACTGAAATACTTTTGATCCTGTATCTGGTTATAGTTGAAGATAAATCGGTCTTCGCCATCAAAGTCTTCTTTATAGTAATAGTTGTGGCCACGAAGACCGGTGATAGACGTCAGACTGTAATCATCGCCCAGGTCTACCTCAACATTGAGTGTTGCACCCCAGACTTCACCTTTATCAACCAGCTCATCACTGTTCATATCAGAGCTAATCTCATTGCGAGCTGCATCTGTGCTGTAAAAAGAGATGCCAGTCTCATCGGGATCAAACACCTGATAGAGCGTTGGCGGGCCCTGACGATCTTCATATTCAAGCATCAATGTGGCAGACACATTGTCATTGTCATAGGCCAGCGAGTAACGCCAGGCGGTATTTTCAATGGCCCCGACTTTTTTGCCATCATTAATATTGGTAACCCAGCCATCTTTTTGATGATGGTATATAGCCATGCGGCTGTTTAAATTATCGCTGATCGGCATGTTGATCACGCCTGTAAATTCAGTATATCCATCTTCGCCTAGACCTAGGTCAATAGAGCCTGACTGCTCATCGCTCGGCTTGGCAATGGTCACTGCAATTGCACCCGCCGAGGCATTGCGACCAAACAATGTACCCTGGGGACCTTTGACCACTTCGACCATTTCCAGGTCAAAGAAACTTGATAGAGCGCCGCCGGTGCGACCTAAATAAATACCGTCCTGATAGACGCCGATTGAAGGCTCAGCACCAACGCCAAAGTCATTGGTACTTATACCGCGCACATTCATTGAATCCAAAAACGAATCATCGGTATCGCCAGAGACGCCTGGCGTTAAAAGTGCTACAGCTTTGGCATCAGAGATCTGTGCCTTGTCAATAAAACTGCCCGTAAACGCCGAGACACTGATTGGAACATCCTGCAATGACTGTTCACGCTTTTGCGTGGTAACAATAATTTCTTCGATCTGTGCTGCACTGAGTTGGCCTACGCCAAAACTAGCTGAGGCCACCGCTGCTGAAAGTAATGTCCGACGTACTATTTGAGTTGACTTCATAAATCCCCCGTGAATTTAGTTTACTGGCATCGATGCCACAATTCGGCCTCTTGCCCATTACCTAAAAAACTGTCTAGGTTGCCGAGTCTAGTCCCTTAAAAGCAATTTTACTAATATTGAGTAGTTCTTTTCTATCTAAAATCCATTGAATAAAATCATATACCTGCTGGCAGGGTTTTAATGCTCCTCCAACCCATTTGGGTACATGCTTCTCATGGTATTCTATGGTGAGATACTCGTCTTCTTAGCCCCTCTATACATATACCCTTTTGGGGTGGCAAATTTTTGCTAGGACTTCACTATGAGTATTACAAAAACAACTGAACAGTTGCAATCACTTGACGTGCAACGTCATTTACACCCGTTCACTGACTTTAATAATTATGCCAAAAAGCCCGGTCGAATTATCAGCCGTGCGGAGCATATCTATATTTATGATACTGATGGCACAGAATTCCTCGATGCTATGTCTGGCCTGTGGTGTTGCAGTCTAGGTTACAGCCAGCCGGAAATAGCCGCGGCCGTCAGTGCCCAGTTCCAGCAGCTACCCTACTACAACAATTTTTTTCAGTGCAGCAACGAGCCCGCAGTCGAGCTGGCAGATCGGTTGGTCAAGATGACCCCAGAACAGTTTACCCATGTGTTTTTTAC
Source organism: SAR92 clade bacterium H921 (assembly GCA_025153755.1). GTDB lineage: Bacteria > Pseudomonadota > Gammaproteobacteria > Pseudomonadales > Porticoccaceae > HTCC2207. The sequence goes on along the minus strand of JAOALD010000002.1, from coordinate 277,272 downwards.
TAATTCTGGCTCTGAGGCTAACGACACTAACATTCGGTTAATTCGCCGCTATTGGGACCTTAAAAATCAGCCCAATAAGCGCATTATTTTAGCTCGCACCAATGCCTACCATGGCAGTACCATCGCCGCAGCTAGCCTCGGCGGATTTAGTTCGGTGCACGACCAGTTTGAAACTCTACCCTATGTACAGCATATTGCCGATCCCAACTGGTACAACAGCGGCGGCGATATGACTGCTCATGAGTTTGGTATTGCTGCAGCTCGAGAATTGGAAAAACGCATTGACCAACTGGGTGAGGAAAATGTCGCAGCATTTATAGCCGAGCCTATTCAGGGTGCAGGTGGTGTGATTGTACCTCCCGATAGCTACTGGCCTGAAGTAAGTCGCATTCTTAAAGAACGCGATATTCTCTTTGTCAGTGACGAGGTAATCTGTGGCTTTGCCCGCACTGGCAGCATGTTTGGCTGTGAGACCTACAACACCGAACCCGACCTAATGACCTTTGCCAAGGCTGTGACCAACGGCTTTCAGCCTTTGGGTGGCGTTATGGTCAGTGATAGGGTTGCCAGCGTGATAACCAGTAGCGGTGGTGAATTTGGCCATGGTTTCACCTATTCAGGGCACCCTATTGCCTGTGCCGCTGCCCTGGCAACTCTGGACATATTAGAGCGCGACAATATTGTTGAGCGGGTTGCTAAGAACGTGGGGCCTTACCTGCAAAAGCGCTGGGCAGAACTCGGCGATCATCCAATTGTGGGCCATACCCGCGGCATAGGTATGATTGGTTCATTAGAGCTGGTACGCAACAAGGTTACCAAAGAGCGCCTTGAGCCAGAGCAGCAAGCCGGTGGTGTCTGCCGTGAATTCTGTATCGATAATGGCTTAGTTATGCGTGCTGTCGGCGATTCGATGATTATTTCGCCACAGCTAATTATGAACCACGAAGAGATTGATACGATGATCGAGCGCGCGACCAAGGCTCTGGACCAAACCGCGCAACATTACTCTGTATAAGTGCAACTTTTTAAATAGGTTTTCGAAATGGTGATGGATTGGGGAAAATTTAACTGGCAGGACGCATTTAATCTCGATGATCAACTCAGTGATGAGGAGCGCATGGTGCGCGACACTGCCGCAGCCTATGCTGAGGAAAAGCTAGCGCCCCGTGTGCGTGACGCGTTTCGCAATGAACAGACCGACCGCGCCATCTTTAATGAGATGGGCGAACTAGGTTTGCTCGGAGCAACCATCGAAGGCTACGGCTGTTCAGGGGTTGGTTATGTCAGCTACGGGCTTATAGCCCGAGAAATTGAACGGGTGGATTCTGGTTATCGCTCGATGATGAGCGTACAGTCGAGTCTGGTTATGTATCCCATCTTCACCTATGGCACTGAGGCACAGCGGGAAAAATATATTGCCAAGCTGGCCAGCGGTGAATGGGTAGGCTGTTTTGGCCTCACTGAGCCAGATGCGGGTTCAGATCCAGGCGGTATGAAAACTCGCGCCAAGACTGTCGACGGTGGCTATCTGCTGTCAGGTAGTAAAATGTGGATTAGCAATTCACCCATCGCCGATGTCTTTGTGGTCTGGGCAAAAACCGATGATGGCATTATTCGCGGCTTTATTCTCGATAAAGGAATGCCAGGACTGTCGGCACCCAAAATCGAAGGGAAACTGGCACTGCGCGCCTCTATTACTGGCGAGATTGTGATGAATGAGGTGTTCGTGCCAGAAGAACAGCTTATGCCTAATGTACAGGGCTTAAAAGGGCCATTTGGCTGCCTCAATGCCGCTCGCTACGGAATCAGCTGGGGCGCACTAGGCGCCGCCGAAAGCTGTTGGTTCGCCGCTCGTCAATACTGCATGGATCGTGTTCAGTTCAATCGCCCATTAGCTGCCAATCAGCTTATTCAGATGAAGCTAGCCACCATGCAAACTGATATCAGCCTTGGTTTACAGGGCTCCCTGCGCGCTGGCAGACTCAAAGAGCAGGGTAATCTAGCGCCAGAATTGATCTCGCTACTAAAACGCAACAACTGTAGTAAGGCCCTTGATATTGCCCGTATGGCCAGAGACATGCACGGCGGCAATGGTATCTCAGATGAGTACCCGATAATGCGACATATGCTCAATCTAGAGGTAGTCAATACCTATGAGGGTACGGCAGATATTCATGCCTTAATTCTAGGCCGTGCACAAACCGGCATTCCAGCCTTCGGGTAACCAGCATGTCGGGTCCATTGGCAGGCTATAAAGTGTTGGATATGAGCCGCATTCTGGCAGGCCCTTGGGCCGGCCAGTTATTGGCCGATATGGGCGCCGAAGTAATCAAAATTGAAAAACCGGTGGTCGGTGATGACACCCGTCACTGGGGGCCGCCATATCTTAAAGACACCGCCGGCAATAGCACGGAGGATGCAGCCTATTATTTCTGTGCTAATCGCGGGAAAAAGTCGGTAACTGTCGATATTACCCAGACTGAGGGACAGGCAATTATTCGACAACTGGCTGCTCAAACCGATGTTCTAATCGAAAATTATAAGGTCGGCGGCCTTAAAAAATATAACCTCGATTACGAATCTTTAAGCGCCATTAACCCAAGGTTAGTGTACTGCTCGATTACCGGTTTTGGCCAAACCGGGCCCTATGCTGACCGACCCGGTTATGACTTTTTAATCCAGGGTATGGGCGGTTTAATGAGTATTACCGGCGAAGCCACAGACAATAATGGTAATGGCGGGCCTGTCAGGACTGGAGTTGCTGTCACCGACCTATTTAGCGGTATGTATGCAGCCAATGCCATTCAAGGCGCTCTGCTTGAGCGGCACAGCTCTGATTTAGGGCAGCACATTGACATTGCATTACTCGATGTTCAGGCAGCCGTGCTGGCTAATCAAGCGACTAACTATTTAATTGGTGGTGAGGTACCTGGAAGAATTGGTAACTCTCACCCCAATATCGTGCCCTATCAGGCCTTTGCTACGCGAGATGGGCACCTAATTCTCGCAGTGGGCAATGATGCTCAGTTTCAACGATTTTGCGATGTAATTGGGGAGCCACAGCTTGCCTTAGACAGCCGCTATGTCAGCAATCGAATGCGGGTGGAAAATCGAGAGACTCTGTGCCGGAAGATTAGCGAGTTGCTAAAAACCCACAATACTAGGGACTGGTTGCAACGGTTTGAAGACAATCACATACCCTGCGGACCCATTAACAGCATTGACCAGGTCTTTGATCACCCACAGATAGTGGCTCGCAAGATGCAGATTTCGATAATAGATGAACGCGCCGGAGAAGTCGCAGGGGTAGCCAATCCAATCAACTATAGTCGGTCAATGATTGACTATGCCGTGCCACCACCTCAACTAGGCAGTAGCACGGAGTCAATCCTGGGGGAATACTTGGAATACTCGGCGCTAGAGATAAGCGAACTACGCAATAAATCTATTATCTGAACACTAATCAACCATGCGCATTATGGGTACTGGAAAGCCATTAAAATCACAGGCACAGGTCGTACAGTAAGCGCCCAAATTGGGCATAAAAATAATGTCCTCTGCCTCCGTATTAGCTGGCAGTCTGTGTTTGCCCATGACATCAATCGAATCACAGGTTGGACCTGCCATAGTCCAGACTCCCGCCTCGCCGGTACGTTGACTAACCAGTGTCGCTGGGAAGTTTTGAGACAGCTCCATGAGACCACCATAGACGCCGGAGTCCAAATAAACCCACCGGCCGCTGTCTCGCGTAGCTGTGCCCACCACCTGGGAAATAAGACAACCGGCAGATCCCACCAAATAGCGACCGGGCTCAGCCATTACCTGAATGCTGTCTGGCAGTGTATCCAGTTCTGGGTTAATCACGGCGGCGATATCCTCAATACTGGGCTCTTGCCCGGTAAACTGCAGTGGGTATCCACCTCCCAGATTCAATAACTCAGGGTTAAACCCCCGAGCGATCAGCCGATTAAATATATCTTTAGCGGCACGAATACCCTCAACCCAATTATTAATATTGGTGCACTGAGAGCCCACATGAAAGGTAACGCCGCTAAGTTGCATACCCAGTTTTTTACAGACTTCTATAAGCGTCTCCACTCCTTGAGGACTGGCGCCAAACTTGCCTGCTAAGGGCCAACTAGACCCCTCATTACTAACTGCAATTCGCAAGTACAGCTTGGCGTCTGGCTTAATGCGGGCAATCTTTTCAACTTCCTCAGGTGTATCTACGCAGTACCAGACAATGCCATTGGCGGCAGCGTGCTTAATAGAGGCTGGCGACTTGATGGGGTTGGAATAAAAAACTGTTTCCATATTTACATCCAGAGCTAGCATCGCATCAATTTCGGCAATTGAGGCGACTTCAAAACAGGTGCCCTGGTCGCGGAAAATACTCAGAATCTCTAGATCAGGATTGGCTTTAACCGCAAAGTGTGGTCGCACCCTAGGCAGGGCAGCCATAAAGCGTTGGGCATTTCGTTGAAGGCGAGCTCTGGACATCACTAGCATTGGTTGTTGATAATTTTTTGCAAAGGCCGCGGTATATGCTATTTGCTCGCGAGCATCTTCCTCGGCGATTAACCGGCGCTCGGTTTGGACTAATGTGGGTAACGGAGTTGCAGCTAAATCAGTCATTTCGCACCTATGGTCAGAAGTACCTAAAGGCATCCATTTTAAAGCCCATAAGTGTCAATTTGTATTTACATTCCTCACAATTTGCTTATTATATTACTTCATTTTGTATCTAATGATGACATTTTGCTATGAAACACCAACAACAACTACTTAACTTACTGAAAGAAAATAGCCGCCGCACCATATCTGACCTAGCCAGTGAATTAGGGTTAAGCCGAGCAACAGTGCAGCAAAGTATGGAGAGACTTGAACATACAGGGGTTATTCAAGGCTATACAATCAGGGTCAATCCCCACTTCGAGCAGCAGCAAGTTAGCGCTTATATCATGATCTCGGTAGTGGCGAAAAAGACCGCCGAGATTGTCAGGCAGCTAAATAAACATCCACAGCTTGATATGCTCTGCACCATAAGCGGTCAATATGACCTGATGGCTCAGGTGACCGAGTCCACCACCGAGGCCCTAGATCTTATTATTGATGCCATAGCTACTCTCGATGGCGTGGAAAAAACTCTGAGTCACATTGTCTTATCGAGAAAGGTAGCTAGATAGGGGCAAGGCTGTTACCTTAACTTCTTCAATAATCGTCCTATAATAAAAACATCCTATGAACAAACTAATCAAAAAACCAACACTGCTAGATGCATTGATTCCCGTTTTCCTGCTGATCACCATGCTCGGCAGCCTAGTTTATGTGTTTGGTGATGGATCTGCTGGCCCCAATCAGGTCGCACTTATGCTAGCAGCGTCGGCCGCCGCCATGATCGGGATCAAAAATGGCTGGAGTTGGAAGGAAATCGAACGCAGCATGATCGACACGATTAGTGTGTCGATGCATGCGATTCTTATTTTATTGATGGTTGGCGCATTGATTGGTAGCTGGATACTGTCAGGTACAGTGCCTACCATGATCTATTATGGCGTTGAGTTAATGTCTCCGGACTACTTTTATATGACAGCCTGCTTGGTCTGCGCGCTGATTGGTTTTAGCATCGGTAGCTCTTGGACAGTGGCTGGAACACTGGGTATTGGTCTGATAAGCATTGCTGCAACATTGAATTTGTCACTGCCGATAAGTGCAGGTGCGATTATTTCCGGTGCCTATTTTGGCGATAAACTATCACCTCTTTCCGACACCACTAATCTTGCAGCTGCAGTAACCAGCACCAACCTTTTTGACCACATTCAGCACATGCTGTGGACCACCATGCCCAGCTTTTTTATCACACTAATAATATTTTATGTACTAGGCTTTGGTAGCAGTGCCAACTTGGTGGTAGAGGACATAGTCATCTTACAGGGTCAGTTGGAGCAATCCTTTTTGATTAACCCGCTGATGCTCGCGCCGCTAATTTTATTACTGGGTATGGCAGTGAAAAAGTTGCCGGCGCTACCAACATTAATTTGCGGCACTATCGTAGGCTGTCTGTTCGCTGTTGTTTTTCAGTGGGATGTGGTTATTGCACTGGCAGACAGCCCTGACCTAATTGCCATCGCCGCCATATTTAAAGGCCTCTTCCATGCCATGTTCCTAGGCTACAGTTCGGTGACAGGCAATGTCGACCTTGATGCTCTGCTGTCCAAGGGTGGCATGAACAGCATGCTAAATACCGTAGGCCTGATTATTAATGCTATGGCATTTGGTGGAGCAATGTCTCGCACTGGACTGCTCGAGCGTTTAGTAGAAGCCGCACTGAGCCGAGTCAGATCTGCTGGCGGTTTAATTACTGCAACAGTGGGCACCTGCATTGGCACCAATGTTCTGGCCGCAGATCAATATCTAGCAGTTGCAGTTCCTGGGCAGATGTTTGTTAAATCCTATGAGGAGCGTAATCTCAGCCCACTCAACCTATCCCGTACACTAGAGGACTCAGGCACATTAACCGGTGCACTAATCCCTTGGAATACCTGCGGTGCCTATATGTCGGCCACCCTTGGAGTAAGCACAATGCTTTACGCTCCCTATGCTTTCTTTAACCTGCTATGTCCGATCATTGCCATTATCTATGGCTTTTGGAAGATTGCCTTGCCTCCAATAGATGCTCAGGCAAGCGACCAGGATACCGCACCTAATAACGAATGAAAAAAATACTGACAGGGATGCTAATAACCGCCTGTGCACTATGGGCAACGACTATTTTTGCACAGGCCACCTTTGATGGTGAGCGCGCCCTAGCTCATATTGTCAGTCAGGTCTCCTTTGGACCACGGGAGCCAGATAATCCGGACGCAAAACAAAAGACCATAAGTTATATTGAGCAGGAATTAGCACGGTTTACCAAGCGAATAACCATTCAGCGTTTCAACTATGCGGGGCTGTCAGGTGCCAATCTGTGGGCCACTATTAATGGTACTTCAGCTACCGACAGTGGGCGAATAATGCTCGGAGCTCACTGGGACACGCGCCCGCAAGCCGATAAAGATCGCGATCACGAACAGCGCAAAAAGCCGATTTCTGGTGCCAATGACGGCGGCTCAGGAGTGGCCGCACTGCTCGAACTGGCGCGCGTATTTGCCCTCGCTCCGCCACCAGTTACAGTTGATTTTGTGTTTTTTGATTTAGAGGATATGGGCCATATTGATGACCTTCCCTATTCCATCGGCGCCAGCGAGTTTGTTGCCAAAAATCCGTCTTACCGCCCCAGTGCTGGGATTATTTTAGACATGGTGTGCGCAGACAACTTATCCATTCCACGAGAGGTGTATTCGCAATCCCTAGCAGGCGAGGTAATGGACACAATATGGACTATTGCCAAGCAACAAAACAGCACAGTTTTTAAAGACAGCCCAGGCATCCGTATCATAGATGACCACCTGGCTTTTTTAAGAGCAGGTATCAAGGTGGTTGATTTAATTCATTACCCTTTTCCAGATCACTGGCATACTAGTGCTGATACAGTAGACAAATGCAGTGGCGATAGCTTGCAACAGGTGGGCGATGTGGTGCAGCAATTCATCGCCACCTATAATCCCAAGGAGTTATTTGATTATGATTAAACTAATTCTCGCGGCCCTAGTCGCAACACTACTATCTTCGCTTAGCAGCGCCGACGACCTGGAACTGTCCATTAAAAATGATTATCGAGATCGCCTCGCTGCGATGTTCCAGGATTTTCATAGAAACCCCGAACTGAGCACTGTTGAGTTCAAAACTGCTAAAAAGTTAGCCGACGCCCTCCGTCGCAGTGGTTTTACGGTTACCGAGAATGTCGGCGGCACAGGTGTTGTGGCACTATTAAAAAATGGTCCCGGCCCATTAGTGATGATGCGCGGCGACATGGATGGCTTACCTCTAAAAGAAAAATCTGGACTTGCATACGCCTCTAATGCCATGCAAAAAGACCCTTTAAGTGGCCGTCAGGTACCGGTAATGCATGCCTGCGGCCACGATGTCCATATTACTAGTCTTATCGGTACCGCCAAACAGATGGCCGAGCGCCTAGATCAATGGTCGGGTACTCTAATGCTAATAGGACAACCAGCAGAAGAGCGATTGATGGGCGCCAGGGGCATGATGGACGATAACCTATGGCAACGTTTTGGCAAACCAGATTACGCTTTAGCATTCCATGTTTCTGCCGGATTGCCAGCAGGACTAGTCAATGTTCAGGAGGGCGCTCCCTTCGCAGGCGCTGACACAGTAGACATCATTATTCATGGTGTGGGGGCTCACGGGGCCTCGCCCCATTCAGGTAAAGACCCAGTACTACTAGGTAGTCAGATTGTTGTTGCCCTGCAAACACTAGTAGCGCGGGAGCTACCGCCTCGCCAACCCGGCGTTGTTACCGTAGGCTCTTTTCACAGCGGTACAAAACACAATATTATTTCCGATCGAGCTCACCTGCAGCTAACGGTCCGCAACACTGATATTGCAACCCGCGACACATTGTTAGCCGGTATTGAACGGATTGCTCTAAACCTTGGTCGGGCCGCCGGCTTACCCGACGACAAGCTGCCCCAGGTTATTGTCTCTGCAGAAAGCACTCCCCCCACCGTCAACAATGATCAGTTAGTGCGCCGCTTAAAGAAGGTTTGGGTCGCCGCCCTAGGAAGCGATAACGTAGTGTCACTATCATCCCAAAGCATGGGCGCCGAAGATTTCCCCTACTTCACCACAGATCCGGAGATTGCCAGTGTTTACTTTTCCGTAGGTGGCTCCAGCGCGGAGGATCTAAGTGCGGCTAAGGAGGGCGGCCCAGCAATCCCCTCCCATCACAGCCCACTGTTTAAGATTGAACCACAGCCAGCTGTTATCAGTGGTGTGCATGCAACAGTCAGCGCTCTGTTCGATTTAATGCCAGTAAATTAAATCCTATGCTCAGAGTAAGTGAAGTAAAACTGCCTCTTGACCATACAGAGGCGCAGTTGCCTGAGGCAATAATAAATATACTTGGCATAAATGCCGAGCAACTAGTGGATTTTAGTATTTTCAAACGCAGCTATGACGCTCGTAAGAAGGGTCAGATACTGCTTATATATCAAGTTGATGCGGTACTTACCGAGGGCGCGGAAGCGACTGTTCTCGCCATCAGCCCAAGTCTGCCCAGAGTTAGTCCCAGTCCCGATACCAACTATAAATTTGTCGCCCAGGCATGTGCTAACTTTCCAGCGGCCAATCAGCAGCGCCCCATTATTATTGGCTTTGGACCCTGCGGTATTTTGGCCGCGCTGGTACTGGCGCAGATGGGGCTCAAACCTATTGTCGTCGAACGCGGCCAAGAGGTGCGCCAGCGCACTCAAGACACTTGGGGTTTTTGGCGCAAACGCAAACTCAACGCTGAATCAAATGTGCAATTCGGTGAAGGTGGTGCAGGCACATTCTCCGATGGCAAACTGTGGAGTCAGGTTAAAGATCGTCGTCATTTAGGGCGTAAAGTTTTAAATGAGTTTGTGATCGCTGGTGCACCAGAGGAGATTCTCACCGAGAGTAGACCCCACATTGGCACCTTTAAACTGGTCAGCATGGTCGAGAATATGCGCGCCGAGATTATTCGCCTTGGTGGTGAAATTCGGTTTGATCAAAAGGTTGAGGCTGTACATCGAGAAAATAACTCTGATGACAATCAGGCAAACAGCAGAGCCCAGATCACCGGCATCACATTAACAAGCGGTGAAATCCTGCACAGTCGCCATATTATTCTGGCCATCGGTCACAGTGCCCGAGATAGCTTTCAGATGCTGCTTGATCATGGTGTCTATATTGAAGCCAAGCCATTTTCAATTGGCTATCGCATTGAACACCCCCAGTCGACTATTGATCGGGCTCGGTTTGGCGCTCAAGCGGGACATCCTATTTTGGGCGCGGCAGAATACAAACTAGTACACCATTGTAAGAGTGGTCGCAGTGTTTACAGCTTCTGCATGTGCCCTGGGGGCACAGTGGTGGCGGCCACGTCAGAGGAGGGTCGCGTGGTCACTAATGGCATGTCTGAGTATTCTCGCAATGAGCGCAATGCCAACGCAGCCATTGTAGTGGGTATAGACCCCGCACAAGATTTTCCTGAACACCCCTTGGCCGGTATTGATTTACAGCGTGAGCTAGAGTCACTGGCTTATGAACTTGGCGGCAGAAATTACAATGCACCAGCTCAGCTAGTCGGTGATTTTCTAAAAGGAAGGCCATCGACGGCGTTGGGAGAGGTAATGCCATCTTATAAACCGGGCATTACACTGGGTGACCTGTCTAAGGCACTGCCAGAATTTGCAGTGACTGCCATCCGCGAGGCAATACCAGAATTTGATCGGCAGATAAAAGGCTATGCCATGGCAGATGCTATTCTCACGGGAGTGGAAACTCGCACATCAGCACCCGTGTGCATCAAGCGCGACAGAGATTATCAAAGTGTGAACACTACTGGCCTCTATCCAGCTGGTGAGGGTGCCGGCTACGCTGGCGGCATTCTATCGGCGGCAATCGATGGTATAAAGGTCGCCGAGGCCCTAGCATTAGATATTCTCAAAGCACCGCGCGCAGAGAGTTGAGACAGAAATCAACGTTTTTCTGATTGCTGGCATGTCCCATCAAGCCAATACGCCAAACTCTGCCCGCCAGCGATCCCAGTCCTGCGCCAATTTCAAGATCGAATTCATTGAGCAGACGACTGCGCACTGAGGCATCGTCGACACCCTCGGGAATAGTCACCGTATTGAGCTGTGGTAGACGATCCTTTTCAGGCACTAAAAAACCAATACCCATTTCTTCTAAGCCAGCGCGCAACGACAAATGGTTGCGCTGATGACGAGCCCAAGAGTTTTCCAAGCCCTCCTCCCGCACAATTACCAGAGACTCATGTAAACCATAGAGGCAGTTAACTGGTGCCGTGTGATGGTAAGCGCGCTTGCCCTCACCGCCCCAATAGCCCATGACCAAATTCAAATCGAGAAACCAGCTCTGAACTTTGCTACTGCGTTGACGGATTTTCTCCGCGGCCCGTTCGTTAAAACTCACCGGTGATAGACCAGGAGGAGCCGACAGACATTTTTGGGAACCAGAATAAATAGCGTCAATATTCCAGTCATCAACCAGCAATGGCGTACCCGTTAAGCTAGTCACTGCATCAACAATCGTTAAACAGCCATGCCTATGGGCTAAATCAACCAGCGTCTTAGCATCAGATTGGGCACCAGTAGAGGTCTCGGCATGGACAAAGGCCACCAAAACAGCATCTGGATTAGCCTCCAGTGCAGACTCTACCTTAGCGGGATCAATCGCAGAGCCCCAGTCATCTTGGACCATAACTGCAATACCACCACAGCGCTCAACATTCTCCTGCATACGGCCACCAAAAACGCCATTTTGACAGACAATGACCTTGTCGCCGGGCTCAACTAGGTTAGCAAAACAACATTCCATACCAGCAGATCCAGGAGCGGACACTGCGAATGTGAGCTCGTTATTGGTTTGAAACACATATTGCAGTAGTGTTTTAACCTCATCCATCATCCCAATAAAGGCCGGGTCTAAATGGCCTAGAGTTGGCCGTGCCATAGCCTGAAGTACTCGCTCACTTACATCAGAGGGCCCAGGCCCCATAAGTGTTCGACGGGGCGGTTGGAAAGAGGTAATGCTCATAATCTAATCCTGCAATAGCGAAGTTCTAAGATTGCGCGTCAGCTACAATGCCGCTGAGTTTAAGCTGTGCAATACGAGCCCTATCCAGACCTATGCTTTGCAGAACTTCATCAGTGTGGGAACCCATATCTGGCCCCGGCCATTCCGTACCCCCGGGGGTACCCTGTAACTTCGGCATAATGGCAGGGATTTTAAGAGGCTCACCGTTAATTTCAACCTGCTCAAATAATTCTCGGTATTTGAAATGTGTATCTTCCATCATATCAGCGGCATTGTAGACAGGGCCACAGGGCACTCGATTATCCTCTAATATGGTCATTGCCTCGGCGAGCGGTAAACTAGCGCACCAAGCAGCCAAAACCTCGTCGAGCTCAGCCTCGTGTATCACTCGATCGGAATTGGTGGCGTATTTCTCGTCAGTAGCCATATCTGTTCTGCCCACCGCTGTCATCAAGCGAGCAAAGATCGAGTCACCATTACCACCGATGACCAAAAATTTACCATCGCCACATTTATAGGTGTTGGTAGGTACTATACCGGTTACTGTCGTTCCTGAAGGTTGACGCACAACCCCAGCGCCGTCATATTCGGGAATCACTGCTTCAAGCAGGTTAAACATTGACTCATAGAGCGCCACATCAACTACCTGACCGCCCTCTTTATTATGCTTAATCGCCTCATCTCGTGAGCGCAGAGCCATGAGTATGCCAATCACAGCATGTAATCCAGACACCGTATCACCAATACTTAAGTTTGGCCGCACCGGGGCCTCATCTGGATAGCCATTCACATAGCGAAAACCGCTTATGGCCTCGCATGCCGAGGCAAAGCCAGCTTTCTCGGAATAGGGCCCAGTTTGACCATAGCCAGAAATGCGTGCATAGATAAGGTTAGGGTTATCAGCTCTGAGACTGGCGGGGTCAAGACCCCATTGTTCTAGAACACCAGGGCGGAAATTCTCGACTACAATATCCGCGCTCTTGAGCAGATCTTTAACCAGTTCACGACCCTCCGTGGTCTTTAAATTGAGCGAGATACATTTTTTATTGCGACCAAGACTCCGCCACCAAAGCGATGTGCCATCTTTGACCTCACGCCAGTTTCGAATTGGGTCGCCGCCTGGGGGCTCTACCTTGATAACCTCGGCGCCAAAGTATCCAAGCATACACCCAGCGAAAGGGCCAGCCAAAAGCTGCCCCAACTCAATGACTCTTAATCCCTGTAATGGTTTACTCATTTTTATCCCGACTTCTTGCTATAGAAAGACCGAGATTTTAGCACTCGAATGTGTAAACTAGGATAAGGATTAGAATAATTCGGAGTAAAACACTGCATTTTGCAGTCAAAATGTTAGCATTCGATTAAAACCTTGAGAAATTGCGTTTCAAATGACTCGCCACGGAACCGGCTACACACTGACTACTCTATTTTTTAGAGTTCAACTAGGAGCCGTTTATGCGTGCCAATAACAAACAACTAAAAAAGGAATTAACCTCAATACATAGGATAATTAAAACTTCGGTACTATTTGTAGCAGTAACCGTAAATCCGATTTCTTACTCGCAAACTGCCGCAGAACAGGAACTCATCTCAGACCCAGTAGCCGACTATATGGACGCTATAGAAGATATTGAAGCCGGGCACAGCGCCTACTCAACTGAATTAGCGGACCTGTATCTAGGCCTTGGCAAATCACTTCATACAAAACGAGAGTACCAAAATGCGCGAAGAGCCTTTCAGCAGGGTATGCAAATTGAGCGGGTGAACTATGGTCTCAATAGCCTTACTCAAGCACCCTATCTGGTATCTATTGCCGACACAGAGAGTGATCTAGGTAATTGGGAGGAGTCCCAAAAAGCGCTGGATAATCTCTATGCCATCAACGCCAAGGAATATGGTGAAAACGATTTGCGCATGTTACCTGTCCTTGATCAGCTGCTAGACTGGTATATGGACAGTTACAAAGAGCGAACGCCGAAAGGAGGTTACTCCAATTTGGTTATATCTGAACGTATTGCCGCTCGCATTTATGACGTTATCGCGACAGGCATGCCGTTGGATGATCCGCAGACACCGGATCGTTATCGTCGCCTAGGCTATTTACAGTTTTTTATTGCCAACCATATTAAACAGCACGGAGAGCCTACAGAATCTGGCCTGACTATATCTATGGCTGGTTCGACAGGAAGTCGCCGCGATGCCACCACCTCTCATCTGCACTTTCAACGTGGCAAACAGGCATTAGAAAAAGTTATTGAGTCCTTGATCGAGCAATCGGACAGTACTGAAGTCGATCACGCATTAGCTATAGCCGAACTGGGAGACTGGTATCTAATTTTTGGGCAAAGACACTCTGCAGCCGAGACCTATCAACTAGCATCTGACGTGTTGGAAACAGCAGGCAATCCAGAACAGGCGCGAGCAGAACTATTTAGCACTCCCAGGATGATCAGTTTTAATATGGACAAAGAGGTTCAGCACAAGAGCGACCCTAAAGAGTCGCAACTTGAACTATCCATGCTTATATCGCCCTATGGTGTGCCGGTCGAAATAGAGGTTGCCAACGCACCTCAAGCGCTCACTGACAAAATGCTACGCGATGTGCGCAGAGAGTTGCGCGACAAACGTTTTCGGCCCAAGTTAGTCGACGGGCTTGCCGCAGAGGCATCTCTCAGCATGATGTATGATCAACCAACACCAAAGGGTTAAAACAGCTATGGAGCCACTAAATACAACTGCAGAGCAATCTTTACTAGGTAGGCTTGCCACCGTGCTTGTGCTGGCATCATTGCTCGGAGCCTGCCAAATGCCCTCTCCAATGAGTTCATCTGGACAGTCCGTACCCTCTGGTTCATCTGGCTCGTCAGGTGGCGGTATGCCTGCTCCCCCAACGGGCGGGGCCCCTTCATCCCCAGGCGCTCCATCAGATCCTGCTGGCGGCGCCTCGTCGAGCAGCGATAGCAACGGAGATCAGCAGCAAAGCGGTGGTGGCGACTCAGGGGGTGAGGGTCAGCAGGGAGAGAGTGTAGAGGGTCTTGATGCCGAACTGGATGCCTCTTTAGAGGGTTTTGATGACAGCATGTCAAGTGGCTCATCCTCTGGTTCTGATGAAATCGATATACTCAGCCCAAGAGGGTCAACTAGAGTTACTGATAACAGTGATGAACCTTTGTTTGAGGAGGCCGATAGCGGCACCCCAGAACAGGGCAATGAAGCCATCGAACAGGCCGCGCAAAATGGGCCTGAGGGACAGGATGGCTCTGAAGGTGCCGCCAACGCATCTGCATCAGAAACCACGGGTTCCAG
This sequence comes from SAR92 clade bacterium H921, assembly GCA_025153755.1. Lineage (GTDB taxonomy): Bacteria > Pseudomonadota > Gammaproteobacteria > Pseudomonadales > Porticoccaceae > HTCC2207. Next base: position 262,260 of record JAOALD010000002.1, on the reverse strand, counting down.
AGGCGGCGCACAACAACAGGCAGATGCTGCGGTGATACCTGTTCCAGACGATATCGGGGATGGTCAGGGCGACGATATTGTTCTGCGTCAAATACGCGATGCAGCAATGAAGGAAACAGATCCTGCCCTCAGGGAGCGACTCTGGGATGAGTATCGACGAATAAAAGATCAATAACACAGGCCAGAAAATAGCTATTATGGAAAAGACACAGAGCATTCGAACTTCGGGTACAGCGGCCTTTTTAGCTGCGCTGCTATTTGCCTCTACCATACTTGGATCGCCCCCAGCCCTGGCAGCCGTAGACAAGATAACATCCTCGACCGCTATAGCCTTAAATACACCATCTGCACCGATGGCAGAGGCGGCTCTTGTTGATGTGGGTATTGCTACGTTTAATGACGGCTTATACCTAACCGATGAGGATGATACTGTTTTCCCCGAGGTACGTTTCGCCGAGGCAATTTACTTTTCTAACCAATTAGCCAAAGTAATGGAAAAGAGCGGCGCCTGGGGCGCCATTCGAGTAATTCCAAGCACAGATGTTGTTATGGACGTTTACATCACCGGCATCATATTGCAGTCCGATGGCGAAACCATGAATTTGCAAATCACGGTTGCGGATACAAGTGGTAAAAAATGGTTCAGTAAAAAGTACCGCCATACCACTGGCAAATACGCCTATGATCGCCGCTTAAAGAGCATGGGCGATCCTTTCGAGAACTTATTTGTGCGCATTGCTAATGATGTCCTGGCCTACCGTGAAAAGCTGAACGAAAACCAGGCTATAGAACTGCGCACTATATCTGAACTGCGCTTTGCCAAAAGCTTCTCGCCCGAGGCCTTTGATGAGTACGTCACCGAAAAGCGCGACGGCACATTAGCTATTGTGCGCCTGCCTGCAGACAATGACAGCCTTCTACGGCGAGTGCGCAAGATTCGCGAGCGCGACTACCTGTACATAGATACCATGCAAGATTACTACGATGGATTTTCGCAACAGATGCATCTTGCCTACCAGGACTTTAGACGTGCCTCTCACGACTCAGTGGTAAAGGCACGTCAACTCAATAGCCAAGGCAATCGCCGAATTATTGCCGGTCTAGGATCTATCTTAGCTGGCATCTATGGTCGCTCTCAGGCTGACACTCGCATGGCTAGCGATGCCAGCACCGCCACCGCCGCGGTCGGTGGCTATATTGTAAAATCTGGCCTCGAAAAGAAACAGCAATCAGCCGTTTACAACGAGTCGGTAGCAGAGATGGGGTCGTCTTTAGAAGCCGAGATCGCCCCTCAGGTCATAGAGCTTGAAGACCGCACAGTAACTCTCACAGGCACAGTCGAGGTACAATATGAGCAGTGGCAATCCCTACTCCAGAAAATATATAAACAGGAGCGTGGCACTCTATAAATTCGACCATTATGGATAATCAGTCACCCACATCTCAATCAGAACAACGGGGTAAGCAAAAGCTTATTATCATCCTGTTATTAGCCCTGGCTGCCGCTGTTATCTTGCTGTTGCCAGCAATGGTCACTGAACCCTGGATAGCCGATCCCAGTGCCTCAATCACAGCCGTGTCCAAACCGATTGTCAGCCCTTCAACGGCAGCAGAAAAAACTAAGTACCGGCAGGATTCTCAGACTACGTTGGCACAGATTATTGCCGTAACAGACCGTCTAGAAAACCAGACTGTTGAACGCTGGGCAGAATTCGAATTTCGTCAGGCCAAAGCATTAATTGCTCAGGGAGACGAGCAGTACGGTTATGGCGAATACCTTGAGTCACTGACAAGTTTTCAACAATCACTAAGCCAATTAAATAGTATTGAAAAGCTTGGTCAGACCACACTAACCAAGGCACTTGCAGATGGTCTAACCGCCATTGAAAATGCCACTTCAACAGATATTCCAGTTGCCAGCGCCGCCGCCAGCCTCGCCATGGCAATAGCACCCGAAAATAACCAGTCCCAGCAACTCGAATTACGCGCCAATACTCTGCCCGAGGTCGTGAAGCTACTACAGGCGGCCGACGAGCTCTTGGCCAACAACAAGCTCAATGCCGCTGCAGACACCTATCGACGAGCATTGCGCCTAGATGGTCAACATCGCCTGGTTGCGGCAGCACTGGATTCAACCAAACAGGCCATTATTGAAAAGCGTTTTCGCAGTGCCATGAGCCTCGGCTATCGTGCCCTGGACAATGATGACTTTATCGCAGCCACTGAAGCCTTTGATAGGGCTGGCGCCATCTATACCAATCACCCCTCTGTTATTCAGGCTCTATCTCAGGTAAGTACTCGTCAATCACAGTTAACTGTAACCCGGCAGATTCAGCGAGCCGGCGACCATGAAATATCTGAACAGTGGCAACAAGCCTTAGATATCTATCAGTCTCTACTCTCCACAGATCCCTCCCTAACCACAGCCAAGGTTCGATCCATCACCGTCAAGGTACGCGCCAAATTAGATAGCCAAATTAGGGAAATGCTCTCAGATCCGCTTAAATTAGCCGTAAATGCAACCTATAACAGAGCCCAAGACTTACTTAAAGACGCAGCTGGTATTGCCAATCCTGGGCCAGTACTGAGGCAACAGATTGCTGACCTAGACAAAGTTTTGCGCCAGTCGCAAACCCCAGTTGATGTGATACTACGATCAGATGGTGTCACCGATGTCACTGTATTTCGAGTGAAGAAATTAGGCGTCTTTGAACAGACCTCGATACTGCTGAAGCCCGGGCGCTATATTGCTGCCGGTAAGCGCGTTGGCTTTCGAGATGTAAGAGTCGAATTCATCATCAGTGGAGAAACGAGGCCAGAACCCATATTGGTGAGTTGTAGCCAGGCCATATAATCTTTGCCACCCAATGGTATGACTGGTCTGAAACCGTGGACGCAGAGTACATCTAGTAATATGTTGTATTTGTTAGAAATAATTGAACGATGCATAAAAGCCTCTAGCCAACAATGCTAGACAGAGTTCAAAAATTTAACCCACAGTTTTGCACCGCTTAGACTAAAATTGAGGTGGTACTAGATTGATAACCAATAATAAAAGCATATCTACAATACTATGTCTGATAAGAATCCACTGTTAGCAACTGACTTCACCCCCATGGACGGCAACGATACCAGAGGGGGTACTGCCCTATCTGCCGGTATGATTAGCCTGGGAGTTCTGACAGCTATTGGGATTATTATCATGACCTACCTATTTATTGCCCGTGCAGTCATCTTTCAAACAGCGCCGCCAGCGGCAGACATTAAAATAAGCGGGCTATCTTTTAATATTGGCGACAATTACCTGCTTCTGGCTGGAGACTACGATATAAAAGCTAGCGCCCCAGGCTATTATCCATTACTTGAAACCATTAACGTCAGCGATGCCCCTACCCAGGACGTAAAACTAGAACTCCAGCCACTACCGGGCAATCTGGCAGTAACTGCAACGTTAGACGACATTAAAATTAGCATAGATAACCAACCAGCAGGCACAGTGCCGGGCACTGTTGAAGGTATTAGTCGAGGCCTGCATCAGCTCGAATTTAACAAATATCGCTATTTCCCATTGCGACAAGAAATTAATATAGATGGTCTGGGTAAAACCCAGTCTCTCGATGTTACCCTCGTGCCAGCCTGGGGGCAGATGCAATTTACCACTGTGCCAGCCGGTGCCAATCTCTATATCGATGAACGCCTAGTCGGGCAGACTCCGCTCACCACCGAGGTACTGGAAACCGGCAGCGAGCTTAAAATTGAACTTGTCGGCTATAAAACTCATGAACAGCGGGTGTGGACTAAGGCCGGGACCAGAAGCGAACAATCACCCATTAAATTAATTGTCGCCGACGGTACGCTGCAACTCAGTAGCTCGCCGAGCGGCGCCAGCGTTACCATCAATAATAAATTTATCGGCTCCACACCATTGGATGTGGCCCTAGCCCCCTTTAGCAAGCATCGCATTGAGTTATTTTTAGAAGGCTATTTAAAATCTATCCAAGCGGTCAGGTTAAAGCCAGAAAAAGTCTCGACCCTAGCAGTTAGCCTAGAGCCGAATATTGGCACAATCGCTCTAACAATTAATCCAATCGATGCGCAAATTTTAGTCGACAACCGCAATCAGGGAACTGGTAGCCGAATACTGGCACTAATCGCTAAACCTCATAATATTAGCGTTCAAAAAGAAGGTTACGAGACAAAAATATTAACCGTTACGCCAAGGCCAGGCCATGAGCAGGCGCTCAGTGTCAATTTACTCACCGTAGAGCAGGCCTATTGGGCCTCTCGTCCGCCAATGGTCAAAAGCTCGGTTGGCTCATCACTTAAATTATTTCGCCCTGACCACAGTTTTACTATGGGTGCACCGCGCCGCCAACCTGGACGCAGAGCCAATGAGGCAGAACGTAGCGTAAGCTTGCAAAGGCCTTTTTATCTGGCTACTAAAGAAATAAGCAATGCCGAATTTCGCCGCTGGAAGGCCAGTCATAGCAGCTCTGCGATCAGAGGCAAGTCACTAGATATGGACCTGCAGCCCGTCGCCAAAGTAAGCTGGGAGGACGCAGCTGGCTTCTGCAACTGGCTGAGTAAGCGCGATGGTCTACCGCCGTTTTACCGGCTAGAGGCGGGTATGATCAATGGCTTTAACTGGGATTCACATGGTTATCGTCTGCCCACAGAAGCCGAATGGGCCTGGGCAGCAAAAATCGATGCCAATAGTAAAAGCACGACCTTTCCCTGGGTTAATGGGCTCTACCCGCCAGTGGAGATTACCGATAACTACGCCGACCAAAGCGCATCGCGATTGCTGAGCTTTACCATCGCCAATTACAATGACAAATCACCAGTTTCTGCCCCTGTGGGCAGTTTTAAACCCAACAATAAGGGCCTTTATAATATGAGTGGCAACGTCGCAGAGTGGGTAAATGATTACTATGACGTACGCCCTCGCCGCGGTGATGCAATACAGGATCCAACTGGACCAACAACAGGCACTCGATATGTGATTCGTGGGGCCAGTTGGGCACTGGGCTCTCGTACCGAGCTGCGGCTAAGTTATCGCGATGCTGGTGTCGATGGGCGTCTGGATGTAGGCTTTAGAATAGCCCGTTACGTAGATAGCCCAGGAGCCAAACCATGAGAGTATTGATAATAATCCTAATGCTTTTATCCACACAGCTTTTAGCTCAGGAATCTATAGATCCGAAGCCTGCGACCGATGAGGACTCAGCAGTCGAAAATGAGCAGCCAAAACAAGATAGCATTGAAGACAAAACCAAGGACCGCGACTTTAAACCCAGCGAGGAAATATCTGAGGACTTTGCCGTGCCCCTACCTGCAGATATTTAAAATCATTGAGTAACAGGACCAGACTATGAATACTTCAACCAACCGCGCCAGTAATGAGATGTTTTTCCAGCTGATAGCCCTATTGCTGGCCATCATAATTGTTCACACCATCTTTGTTACCGTGGTTCGTCCCAATGCCGAGAGCACTATTCGCCAGCACGCAGAAATGGTCGCCGCTGGGGAAGAATATCAGGTACCGCGCTCATTCTTTATAGTCATTAAAGACCTTGAACAGGAGGCCTGCTTTATCCTCATGTTCTGGTCGCTGGCAATTATGGGCTATAAAAGCCGCACCACTATCCGCGAACAACGTATGCTAAGCCATACCCTAGTGTCCATAGCCGAAGGCTCCAGAGTACTTCCCGATGATGCCTCCCAGCTGACCAGACCACTGCAAGCACTCCCTGAAGAACAGCGCAGCTATCTGCTGCCAAGGGCGCTACACACTGCACTTACCAGATTTCAAGTTACCGAAAGTGTGCAATTTGCTACCGAAGCGGTCGGCAGTGTCTGTGATACTGAAAATGATCGCCTCGATTCCGAGTTATCTATGGTGCGCTACATTACCTGGGCAATTCCATCGATAGGCTTTATAGGTACAGTGCGGGGTATTGGCGCTGCTTTGGGTCAGGCCCACGAAGCCATTGCTGGCAATATTGCCGGAGTGACCAGCAGCCTAGGCGTTGCCTTTAACTCTACTTTTATCGCCCTGTTAATCAGCATGGTAGTAATGTTCTTTATGCACCAGCTACAGCTCTCTCAGGAGCGACTGGTGCTCGACTCACAGTCCTACTGTGAGAATAATTTACTGCGTTTTTTAAAAGCGAAGTAACCCATGACTCTGGCCATCTTGGAATTAAACGACCAAGCCTTGGTGATTCAATCTCAGGACGGTCAGTCCTTCACTGAACCCGGCTTCGCCCAGCTAACGGCCACTGGAATTGAAAGCGGCGATAACGCTCGAGCGACAGCCTGGCTAAAACCCCAAACGAGCTACAATCAATATTGGCGGCAACTCAATCAGCTACCACTGCCAAAAAAACAACAGTGGGCCCGCCATCATGGCGATATAGCCTATAGCCAAATCAAGCATATGCTCGATAAGGTCGGTTCACCGAGTAATCTTATTCTGGCCGTACCTGGCTGTTTCACCGATGACCAACTGGCATTGATACTAGGGTTGGCCCAAGCCATTCCGGTACAAGTGGATGGCGTTATAGACAGTGCCTTGGCTATCGGTCTGCAGGTAGAACAACCAACTCTTTTAGTCGACCTACAGCTCCAGCAATCGGTAGTCAGTCTGATTAAAAATACCGCTGATGCGACCAGGGTTAGCGCTCAGGAAGTGATACCAGATCTAGGTACTATGCATCTGTATAACGGAGTGTCTCGGCATATCAGTGATCGCTTAATCGCTGACTACCGCCATGACCCACTCCATACCTCAGAGGGCGAACAGGCTATCTATGACAACCTACCGAAATGGTTACTACAGCTAAACTGGGAAACTGAGATTTCGGTCAGCCTGCCCTCTCCCCGCGGGGAACTGCCAGTGACGTTGCGCAACAACGACATCAGAAAAATTTTTGAACAGCGGCTAGCTGGCCTGGATGCCATCATTGCAAAATATCCCAGTGCTCAGCTTAGCTTTGCCCACAGCGCCAGACTACTACCAGCCCTGCTTCCGAGATTTTCCAGATCTAAGGTAATGGCAAAGACTGCAGCCGTCGACAATTGCCTGGTAGCTGAACAGCAAATAGTCGACAGTAGTAGCACATTGCATCGAATTACTCGTTTAACTACCGCCAACGAAAAAAATAAAAAAGCACCGCCCAAACAACGTTGTGCAACCCATTTGCTGTATAAAAATTACGCATGGCCTCTTAATCGCCCCCTGAGTATTTTTATTGCGGACAGCGGCCTAATAATCACCAAAGGCATCAATAATAGAGCCGATGTTGTCACTGTGATCGAAAACCAAGAAGTGCGGGTAATACATCAGTCAACAGCCATCGATGGCAATATATCCAATCAGTGCGAACCGGGCAGTGAGATTATGATTGCTGGCCACAGCCTCACATTGATCGAGGTGAGCAATGCCTAAAAAGCGCCGCAATATAGCCTTTAGCTTATCCTTTTTGGATATTATGGCCTGTGGCTTTGGCGCAGTTACCCTGCTATTTTTAATTCTTCGTCACAATGCCACCGAGATCCAAACCCCAGATGTACGGCTGTCTGCGGAAGTTGAATTACTGCAGATGGATATTCGGCAGGCCGAGGCCGAAAAAACTCAATTGCTAAATAGCCTCGACCAAATCACCTCAGAATTAGTCGAGGCTCAGGGTCTTTCCGATCGTGTCCTTACCGATCTGCAAGAAACTGAAGAAAGTATTCAAGCAGACCCCAATGATCTAGACAAACTGCGCCGCCAAGTCGAACAGCTCGAAGATGAAACCGCTCAGATGGAGGAAGTTGAATTCGGCGATAAGGTCCGCGAGTTTCTCGGTGATGGTAACCGCCAATACCTTACCGGCCTGAAACTAGGAGGTGAACGGGTACTGATTTTAGTCGATGGCTCCGCCAGCATGCTCGCCGATACAGTGGTCAATGCATTGCGTCGCCGCAATATGAATGATCAACAGAAGCAACAGTCGCCAAAATGGCAGTGGACCCTGCGTACCGTCGAATGGCTGGTCGCTCAGCTGCCGGCTAGTAGCCGCTTTCAAATTTATATCTTTAATACCAAGGCCCAGGCGGCTATCGAAGATACTGAAGGCGAATGGCTTGATGCCGCCGACTCTCTGGCCATGGAAGATGCCATAGCAGGGCTTAGGGAATATTCTCCAGGCTCCGGTACTAGCTTGACCAATGGCTTCGGCGCTATCGCAGATTTTGAAAACCGGCCAGACAATGTATTTTTACTGACCGATGGCCTGCCGACACAGGGTAAAAACCCACCGCGAAAATATATGGTGACTGGTCAACAACGGCGCAAACACTTTTTAGCCGCCGTCAAAGAATTCCCTCGCGGTGTACCTCTCAACACTATTTTATTTCCCATGGAAGGTGATCCCGAAGCCGCTGCGTTATTTTGGCAGACCGCATTGGATACCAATGGCGCCTTTATCGCACCATCGAGAGACTGGCCATGAGAAAGCAGCGCCGCGAACTACAAGAAGCGAGCATCTCCTTTTTGGACGTCATTAGCTGTGGTTTTGGCGCTATTGTATTGCTATTGGTTATTGCGCGGGTCGGCGACCCCTCCGCTTTAGAAGAGGCCGAGAATCAATTAATGGGCTCAGTAAAAGACTATCAGGAGCGCCTATTTGAGATACGTGGCGAATCAGTGGTGCTGGATGAGCGTTTAAAATCTCGTAAACAACAGCTGTCGGAATTAACCGAACGTGTGGCGCGACTGAAAGCAAAACTTGCCAGTGTTGCTAAACAATCTAGCCAGTTATCACAGTCACAGTCTCGGGAAAAAGAACAGTTACAGCTTGTCCTACAGGTGCTCTCAGAGGAGATGGAGCGTTTACTTGGGCCTGAATTTGAACAGAACAATCAGCTAGTTGGCGGGATTCCTGCCGACAGTGATTATATTATTTTTGTCATTGATACCTCCGGAAGCATGCAGGTCGCCGCCTGGGAGAAAGTCAAAAAAGAGATGCTCAATATTTTAGATATCTATCCAGAGGTTAAAGGCATTCAGGTGCTCAATGATATGGGCCAATACATGTTTAACAATCAGCGCAAACAGTGGATTGCCGATAGTCCACAAACGCGTAAAAACATTATCACTAAACTGGCGACCTGGGCGCCGTTCAGTAATTCTAGTCCAGTAGAAGGTATCAACACCGCAATCCAGACGTTTTATAAACCGGGACGCAAGATCAGTATTTATACTCTTGGTGATGACTATCAGGGGCGTTCAATACGCAATGTGGTTAATGCGGTAGATAAACTTAATAAAGCCAACCGTTCAACTGAGCGCCTAGTGCGTATTCACGCCATTGGCTTTCCGGTTCATTTCCCACCCGGGGGCACTCCCAGTGCATCGGCGATCAAATTTGCAGCGCTAATGCGCGAACTTAGCTACAACAACGGGGGAACCTTTATCGGCTTAAACGGCCTCAATTAAAGGGTAATAAATTATGTTTACAATAAAAATGAAAATGTTCGCCACAGTTTTAAGTCTTATTGTATTGTCGGGCTGTAGTTCCTCTGCCTCGGTACAACTGACCAATGACTTTCCTCAGGTATTAGCAAAACCAAAACCGCTGAGTGCGGCAATTGTTTTTGAGCCCAGTTTCTCTAACTATGTGGCTCGACCCAATGAAAAAACAGAAATAGATATTGGCTCAGCTCAGGTACGACTATTGCGCAATGCCTTTGCCGGTTTATTTAGTAACTTAGAATTTGTTGCCAGTAGAGAAGAAATTACCCTAGATAGGGCCATGGTGATTATCCCCTCGATTCGAGAAGTGCAGGTCTCCGTACCCTCAGACAACTATCTCAACGTTTTTGAAGTATGGATAAAATACAACCTCGATCTAGAAACGACAGATGGTGATACGATAGACAGCTGGTTTATGCCCGCCTATGGCAAAACCCCAGATGCCTTTATGGCATCCAAGAGTGCGGCTATCGGAGAGGCTGCAATTATTGCTCTGCGCGATGCTGGCGCTAAATTAATGCTGGACTTTTACCGTATTCCGACGGTCAACAATTGGGCTATCGAAGAGCGGCGCAAGGCTAGGCAGGCCAATATTAGGGAGGTGTCACCATGAAACTTTCTAGGCTACTTTTACTGTTACTTACCACGATTATTATCGCTGGTTGCTCAGCGACCACTACCATTGACGAGTATCGACCCACAGGTGAGGCTATTGCTCTTAACGAGGATGACCGGATCGTTCTGTTGGGCCGCAGAGATGCTGGTCACTATGAAACAGACCGTGAGTTTATTAGCTGCGTGGGCGAGAAAATGAAGGGTGGCGATATTAGAGTACTTCCCGAGCAAGAATTTATCGATGCTATCTACCCATGGTTTGAGCCGCGCACAGCACCCAAGGGCTTGCTGCGACTTAAACGACTGATGCAAGACGGTAGTATAAAAGACGAGGTTAACAAGCTCTCTATACGCTATCTGGTGTGGCTTGACGGCTCCACAGAGACACTGGATTCTGGTGGCTCTATGAGCTGTGCTATAGGCCCCGGAGGCGGCGGTTGCTTCGGCTTTGCCCAATGGGACAAACTATCGGTATACGAAGCTATTGTTTGGGATCTACAGGACCTCACCGAAAAAGGCCGTCTGAGAGTTGACTCCGAAGGCACCTCTTATTTGATTGGCGCGGTAGCACCTATTCCATTTTTAACGCCGGTAAAGAGTGATGCCTGTGCAAGTCTTGGCAATCAGCTAAAAGGCTTTTTCACCGTGCAGTCCAATGCTGAACAATAGGTCTACAACCATGTCCTTTATGCGTCTCAGTCTAGGATCAATGCTTTTTGCCAGCACCCTGGTACTTTGTAATCCAACGGCATGGAGCGCAGTCAGCGGTGCCGATATTTATAAAGAGGTACTGGAAGGCACCGACATCTATGATGACCCAAAACTAGATGCCTATATTAAAAAGCTGGGTAACGAAATTATTGCTGTGTCTGAAATGGCCGGCGAAGAATTTACCTTTACACTACTCGACTCGCCCGACCTCAATGCATTTGCCACCAGAGACAATTATATCTACGTCAACCGCGGCCTTCTAAACTATGTTAGCAATGAAGCACAGTTGGTCTCGGTGCTGGCTCATGAGGTCGGCCATATAACCCGCGACCATGTCACCGGCCAAGAGGCTCAGGCTACCGGCGCGCAGATACTATCAACCATAGCCGCCGTGCTGTCGGGCAGTAACGAGGTCTATGAGGCCGGAATGGCCTATGCTAATTCTCTTATTCGCGGTCATGGCCGCCGCAACGAACTAGAAGCCGATGAAGCTGGCGCAGAATATATGGCCAAACTCGGTTATGCGCCCAACGAAATGATCAGCATGCTATCGATTATGAAAGACTATGAAACCTTGCAAAAAGATCGCGCCAAAGCCAAGGGCGCGTCCAAGCAGACCTATCATGGTATTTTTTCTAGTCACCCGCGCAACGACAGTCGCCTGCGCACAGTTGTCACTAAAGCCAATGCCATAAAGTCCAGTGAAACTCGCGACAACGGGGCCAGTCGCTACCGTCAATTAACCGATGGATTAATCTGGGGTGAAAACTTTCTGGCCAAAGAAAAAAAGTCTGAACGCTTCTCAAATATGAGCCTGAGAGTCCGCTTCGACTTTCCCAAAGGCTGGGTACAAAACCCCAATCCAAGCCCTTCCCTCGCCAGCGCCACACCAGAGAATAAAACTGCTGTCTTAAAAATGCGTGCTATGCCGCGCACCTCTCAAAATCCAGAAGAATATCTTTACAACTACTTGAAGGTGTCACAATTAAAGGATGGTAAAGCCATAGCCCCAGCTCGGCTTAAGGGATTTACCGGCATTTTGCCCGGTGGTGAAGATGGTCCTGATAGCCGTATAGCCGTGATCTATTACAAGCTTAATGCCTATATCTTCAGCGGCGAAATTACCCAACCAGACCCATCAACTACAGCAGCATTAGCTGACAATAAAGACTCTGACCAAACAGGTGCCACAGATACCCAAACCTCAGCAGCTACCTTCGCTGATATCGACAAACAATTCGTAGCCTCCATAAAAACCTTTCGTCCTATCTCTAGCCGCGAAATTGCCGGACAAAAGCCCAAGACGGTGCACTATGTCAAAGCCACCAACGCTACCACCTTTGACAAGCTAAACAAGGCCCTTAATCTCAACGCAGTCGATCGCGAAGATCTGCGTATAATCAACGGCCACTATCCCAGCGGCGAGCCCAAGGCCGGAGACTGGATTAAGATATTTAAACAGTAGCGAGCCAATTAATATGTCCCAGCCCCCCCAGCGTCTTTTCACAGTTCTACTACTATTAGCAGTACTTGGCTCAAGCCTCTATTGGTTGCTCCTAGATGTAGACGCCCCAAATGATCAAGACTGGGATGCTAACCGTCAAAATCTGCCCGACATAGACGTCCTGCAACATCGTATTAACAGCAGGTTATTTAATGATGAGGGCGTTGCCACTGAAGGCATGGGCGCCGATATCGATGCCATTATGGATACCTCGTCTATGGAAGCTAAGCTGGCTGGCCTAACCAAACACGTCACCACCACCAGACAGCCAACAGAGACTGAACTAGCTACTTTTTACGAGCAGCACAAATCCCAGTATCGTGAATCATCTCGGTTTAGCTTTAAACAGGTCATCTTTTCTAGGTCCAAACATGGTGGGCAGGCCACATTAAAAGCCAGCCAGGCCCTGGAGCATTATTTACAGCAGGGGGTAATTCCACAGGGCGACCAATCCCCATTAGCCGAACGCTACTTTTCAGCAACTTCTACCAGAGTCGACAATGAATTCGGTAACAACTTTGGGCAAAAACTTTTTAACTTGGTTAAAGATGGTGATTTACCCTGTTGGACTGGCCCCATTACCTCTAATCATGGTGTGCATCTAGTATGTATAGACAATGCCATTGTGGGTGCAGTCCCCGAACTGACTGATGTGCGCTCACAGGTGATAAACGATTGGCGATTTAGTGTTTCTAAAATGGATTAGCCGCCTACTAGGCATTGATTAGCCTGCGCTCGCAATATTACCTATGCAAATTGAGGTCTAACGCAATTGCAAGTTTTACCGATAAACCAGAAACATGACAGTGCCATAAAAAGAACCCAACTATGACCCTGAGTTCGACCCACTGTGGTGAATTTTATGGTGGAGCTAACCTCTGTTACAACGTCTCCTGAGACGATCTATAGCAAGTTATCACAATGACTCAAGGCGGTCATGCTACCCCATCAACTCAGCAAAGAACTTTTTCAAACCCTCAGCTCCAGACTGTTCCCAAGTCTTAAGCGCCGCAGTACCCACAATCGCTAGATCTGCAGTGCCGCGCAAAAAGTCCATGTCCGCTTTACTGGTGATACCAAATCCAACGCCAACCGGCACATTGGTATGCTCGCGACAGCGATCAATCAGCGAAACAACATCATCATCCATACTGGTTTTCGAGCCAGTCACGCCCTTTCGCGCAACCGCATAAACCATACCGCGACTCGCCGCACCCAGCTGAGCTAACCGCTTGTCACTACTCGTTGGCGTCATTAGGATAACTGGCTCAACGCCTGCCTCAGCAGAGAGTCTGTGCAACTTGTCAGATTCTTCAATCGGCAGATCTGGTAGAATATAACCAACTCCACCGGCTGCTTTTAGGCGCTTAACAAACACATCCTCGCCCATTTTAAAAACTGTATTGTAGTAGCCCATCATCAATACTTTAAACGAGAAGCGCTTGCTGGCCAGAGCCATAAACTCAAAACACTGCTCAACCGTAGTGCCCGCTTTCAATGACTGCTCATTGGCGCGCACAAATAGTGGGCCGTCAGCGCTGGGCTCAGAGAATGGAAACTGTAATTCAACCAGATCAACTCCAGCCTCCTCCATAATTTCCAGTTCTTGCATATTGGCTTCAAAGGAAGGGTAGCCACAGACTACGTGAGCCATCACCAGCAGATCTTTGTGCTGTTTACGCTCGCTTATAAAAGTCTCAAGACCCATTAGTTTCTCTCCGCGCGGTACTGATCAGCCTTGCCTTCAATGAACGACTTCCACTTAGCATCGTCCAGCGCATCAGCAATGGTAAAGATATCTTTGTCGCCGCGACCGGACATATTGACCAGTACAATTTCATCCTTGGCCATAGTAGCAGCCTCTTTTAGCGCAACAACAAAACCATGGGTACTCTCTAGAGCCGGAATAAGGCCCTCAGTACGCATGGTTAATTTTAGAGTCTCTTTTACTTCGCTATCTGTCGCCGCCTCAAAGCGCACCTTCCCCTGATCATGCAGGTGAGAGAAAATCGGATTAACCCCAATATAATCTAGCCCAGCGGCAACTGAATGGGTTTCATTCATATTACCTTCATCGTTTTGCAAAAAGTACGTTTTGTAACCCTGAGCCACGCCCACACTTGCGTCATCATAGGCCAGACGAGCAGAGTGCATATAGGAGCCAACACCTTCACCACCGGCCTCACAGCCAATCAGTTCGATATTGGGCTCGTCAAAAAACCCTTGGAAAAGACCCATAGCATTAGAGCCGCCACCAACACAGGCATAGACCCGATTGGGCAGGCGTCCTGTCTGAGCCAAAATCTGTTCGCGGGCTTCCAGACCGATAATCGACTGGAACCAGCTCACCATTTCCGGGAAAGGGTGAGGGCCACAGGCTGTACCCAAAATATAATGGGTGTCGGCCATATTGGTGACCCAGTCACGCATACATTCATTTACCGCATCTTTAAGCGTCTTCTGACCATCTTCGACAGAAATCACCTCAGCGCCAAGATTCTCCATCCAAAACACATTGGGCCGCTGACGGGCAACATCCACCGCACCCATATAAATCTTACAGTCAAAACCAAACTTGGCAGCCATAGTGGCAGTCGCAAACCCGTGCTGTCCGGCACCGGTTTCAGCGATCACACGCTTCTTGCCCAGACGCTTGGTCAATAGCCCCTGACCCATCACATTGTTTACCTTGTGCGAACCTGTGTGATTGAGGTCATCGCGCTTCACATAGATCTGTGCACCCCCAAGTTCGCGACTGAGGTTTTCCAAATAGGTCACTGGGGTTGGCCGGCCCGAATAGTTTTGCAACAGCGAAACGTATTCCTGCCAAAATTTTGGATCGGCCTTGCATTCACGGAAGCACAGTAGCAATTCTTCTATCGTTGCATGCAAAATCTCAGGCAGAAAAACGCCGCCATATTCTCCGTAATAGCCCTCACGGCCGTCGGAGAAGTCAAAAATATCCATGATTAGCCTCGATAGGTTGCAACCGGCCCTAAGTGGGAGGCCGCTTTTTGAGTGAAATAAATTAAAGCGCGTATATTAAACAAGTCCTAGGTCGCGCACAATCAAGAGTTTTTACGGATGTATAGCGTGACCGGTTTATTGATCAGGGTCAGACATTAAGCCTAGGCCTTAATCTGCCTATGTCAGAGCCTTTTATTCACAAGTTTTTCAACCACTTATAAACCGAAAATAGTGCTAACAACGTAAAAAAACACAATATATAGTGCATTAGGGCTTGCAAGACACAGGATGTAGGATAAACTCTGCATCGCTCTCCTAAAATAAAAATCTCTAGATAGCTGGAGGAGAAGCCATAAACACTATTCGAAAATACATAAAAAGCCCCGGCAGCCGCAGTCGGCAGGGCTGACAATGATAAAAAGGTCCGTCAATGAGCAGTGCACCTAAATTAAAAACAGTAAAAGCCGTGAAGACAAATCCAGAAATTCAGATGCAGGACGCCTCGCTAGATATTTGGGACAAAAAATATCGCCTCAAGGATAAAGAAGATCAGCCAGTCGACTTAGATATAGACGCGACTTATGCGCGTGTTGCCAAGGCACTGTCCGATGTAGAGAGCAAAGCCAAGCGCGCAGAGTGGAGCGAAAAGTTTGTTTGGGCTCTCAAACATGGTGCTATTCCCGCAGGCCGAATTATATCTAACGCCGGTGCACAGGCCTACAAGCCCGCTACTTCTACAATCAACTGTACCGTGTCTGGTATTGTTCCCGACTCTATGCAGGGTATTTTAGAGCGTAATCTTGAAGCCGGCCTCACATTGAAAGCCGGCTGCGGTATCGGCTACGAATTCTCGACTCTGCGCCCTAAGGGTGCCTATGTTTCTGGTGCCGGCGCCTATACCTCTGGTCCTCTGTCATTCATGGATATCTACGATAAGATGTGTTTTACCGTGTCGTCTGCCGGTGGCCGTCGTGGGGCCCAGATGGCAACTTTTGATGTCAGCCATCCAGATGTATTTGATTTCGTCCGCGCCAAACGCGAGGATGGGCGTCTGCGTCAGTTCAATCTGTCACTGCTGATCACCGAAGAATTTATTGAAGCGGTTCGCGCTGATGATAGCTGGGATCTAACCTTTCCGATCAGCGCCAAAGAGATCGAAGGCGGACTCGACCTCAAAGCCGACAATGTGGTTTGGAAACCCTTTCCTACTACAGAAAACTACATCAGTAATGACGAGGGTCTGGTTGCCTGTCGCATCTACGAGACCATCCGTGCCCAGAAACTCTGGAATGCCATTATGTCGTCTACATACGACTATGCTGAGCCAGGCTTTATTCTGATCGATCAGGTTAACAAAAATAATAATAACTGGTTCTGCGAAGATATCCGTGCCACTAACCCCTGTGGCGAACAGCCACTGCCGCCCTACGGCAGCTGCTTGTTGGGCTCAGTAAACCTGACCAAATTTGTGCGCAACCCATTCACCGCAGATGCTTTTTTTGACTGGGATGAGTACGCTGAAGTGGTTGAGGTGTTTACTCGCATGCTGGATAACGTCGTCGAAATCAATGGCCTGCCCCTGGATGGTCAGCGTAAAGAGATAGAATACAAACGTCGACATGGCATGGGCTTCCTTGGCCTGGGGTCAACCATCACTATGCTATGCATGAAGTACGGTGAACAGGACTCATTAGAATTCACTGAGCGCGTTGCTCGCGATATGGCCGTTTCTGGTCTCAAAGCAGGTCTTGACCTAGCGCGGGAAAAAGGTCCTGCGCCAATTATGGAAGACGAGTTTGAAGTCACCGCGGCCATGCTTTTTAAACAGCCTGACCTAGCCAAAGACGGCATAAAAGTTGGCGACAAACTTAAGGGTAAGGTACTGCTAGCCAAGTACAGCCGCTACATGCAGAATATTGCGACCGTAGCGCCTGAGTTAATGGAGTCGCTGATTGAAGAGGGCTGTCGATTCAGCCACCACTCATCTATAGCACCCACAGGTACTATCTCATTGTCACTGGCTAATAATGTGAGTAATGGCATTGAACCGAGCTTCGCCCATCACTACTCGCGCAACGTTATTCGAGAAGGCAAAAAGTCTAAAGAGAAGGTTGATGTGTTCTCGTACGAACTGCTGGCCTACCGCACACTGGTTAATGAAAATGCCATGCCTTACGGAACCTCAGAGGAAGAGGCACTGCCCGACTACTTTATGAGTTCTGAGAACATTATGCCTCGAGCCCATGTTGATATTCAGGCCGCCGCACAAAAATGGGTAGATTCTTCAATTTCCAAAACAATCAATGTTCCCACTGACTGCGATTACGAGGACTTTAAAGACATCTATCTATACGCTGCTGAAAAAGGTCTCAAGGGCTGCACCACTTTCCGCTTTAACCCAGAGGCGTTCCAAGGTGTACTAGTGACCGAGAAAGATCTTGAGAACACCACCTACAGCTTTACTCTGGAAGACGGTTCAACGGTTGAATTTAAAGGCAACGAAGAAGTTGAGTACGATGGTGAAACCCATACGGCTGCCAACCTGTTTGATGCACTGAAAGAAGGTTACTACGGTAAATTCTGATCCATACAATTAAAGCCGTAGAACGCTAAGAGGAAAAAAATGAACAAAAAGATTTCACAAAAAATTGTGTCTTACAAAGTAAGCACAGAAGAGCAGAGCCAAGAGGCCAGCGCCAAAGAGGCAGAGTCTAATATTATTCAGATGCACGAAAAAGTCTCGCGCCCTGAAGAACTTGCTGGCAGCACCTATAAAATCAAGACGCCAATGTCTGATCATGCGCTGTACCTAACCATCAATGATATTGTTTTGAATCAGGGCACAGACCATGAACTGCGCCGCCCCTTCGAAGTATTTATCAACTCGAAAAACATGGACCACTTCCAATGGATTGTTGCACTGACAAGAGTTCTGTCAGCAGTATTCCGCAAAGGTGGCGACTGCACTTTCCTAGTTGAAGAAATGAAGGCCGTCTTTGATCCACAGGGAGGCTACTTCAAGCCAGGTGGAAAATTTATGCCTTCGATAGTCGCTGAGATTGGATGGGCCATTGAGGACCACCTGCAAAAAATTGGCATGCTAAAGAAACCAGAAATCTCCGACCACCAGCAGCAAATAATGAATGAAAAGCGCGCTGAATTTGAAGGTGCCGCAAGCACTCCGGTAGGTGAAGTCAGTGATTTTCCGCCCACAGCAGAAGTATGTAAAAAGTGCAGCGTTAAAGCTGTCATCCTAATGGATGGGTGCATGACCTGCCTTAACTGTGGCGACTCTAAATGCTCTTGACGGTCAAATAGTGTAAACTTTTATAGGACAATATTTGTTGCCTTCCAAGCCCCGAAGCCCCCGCTTTCGGGGCTTTTTTCGTTTATAAGCTATAAAAATCACTTTTTGATACACACAACTTTACACAATAGTTCTTTGGTTTACTACTGTATATATTTACAGACAACCTTATCCTGTTGTATTATATACTAAAATAATCCTCTCAAGGGGCATTTAAGTATACATGCTATCAAATAAGCAATCTCGACTAGATTATCAGGTAGTGCCATTTAAAACTGCGCTGGGCGAAGAGCCTCGGCACATGTTAATTAACAAAATAAACATGGAGCCATCAATCTCCGCTTCTATTTATGAAATTCATTTAGAGCAACGCTGCCGATCATATAAGACCGTTAAGAAAAAGCTCACAAATCTTTCTTACCTTTACACTTGGTTTAATCGAATCGGCGAAGACATTGATAAAGTCTTGCTTGGCGGAAGTGGATTAGAAGATAGAAAAATAAGAGCTTTCCTATCTTGGTTGAAAGATCATTTTTCAGTAGATGGCTCCCAGATCAACAAGGCAACTCGAGGTTACATAAATGGAATTATTTACGATTGCTCAACAGTAGCTGATTGGTTTATTGAGCTTTGCTATGACAGATCTGGGGCGGGAACTGCCAGTTGGGCACTTGGTCTCGAGGCGTTAAAGAAGCATCAGAAATCAGCTTGGACCAGAAAACGGTACAAAACAAAAGGCGTAAAAGAAGCACCCGATCTAACTGATGAACAGATAGCCTCTGTAGAAACATTC
Organism: SAR92 clade bacterium H921; assembly: GCA_025153755.1. Lineage (GTDB taxonomy): Bacteria > Pseudomonadota > Gammaproteobacteria > Pseudomonadales > Porticoccaceae > HTCC2207. Next base: position 242,843 of record JAOALD010000002.1, on the reverse strand, counting down.
CTTAAGTCAGAAGTTGCGGCATCCCATGGAAAGGAAAAGGATATTTCCGTTAGAAATTATTTAATTTGGAGAATGGTAATAGAACTTGGCTTAAGAATCGGTGAGGTTTTAGCGCTGAGACTTCAAGATAGACCGTCCAGAGGCCGCCCTTATTTTTCAATAGTGAGAATTGATGAGCGTGAGCCAGATCTTCACGACCCTCGCTCATCGCCACCTAGACCAAAAACCCTTTCAAGAGATTTAGGCTTTCTGTTCGAAAATACTGCGTTCCCAAACCTTGTTAATGATTATATATCTGAGCACCGATACATTTCTTCAGAGAAGAATGGTAAGGCATTCAAAAAGTTTAACTTACCCCATGTTTTTTTAATCGTCGCCAGCAACGGCAACCCCCTGTCAGAGTCAGCAGCGAGCGATATCGCTACAAAAATAAGTAATGCACTTGGTTTCAATTTCCATTGGCATCTAGCTCGCCACGCTTTTTTCAATAGGGCTTATTACGCCGCAACACAAGCAACAACAGATACATCACTTGAAATTAAATTGGATGATTTGGTTTGGTGGGGCGGATGGGAAGATGAAAACAGCCTAAATCATTATTCAGCCAGAGTTAGAGCCGATCGAGCTAGATACGCTCTCAGCATGTTCCAGCAAAATAGTCGTAACTGGGGAGCGTTGTCATGAAAGAAGATTTTGAAACGGGCCTATTTCTAGACGAAGCTGGAAACAAGTTTATTAAAAATGAATTTGACCCAGATAAGCCCGTGTTTATTCGCGTAGACGAAGATAAATGGGAAGCTATTTGGAATGGGAGAGAGGTAGCTTGTGATTGGTCCAAAGTCAATGAATACGCCGAGTTGGCAAGGGTACTTAAGGCAATAAGTATAGAAAAGCTCAGCAATGAAAATGCTCCGAATTACCTTACTCACATCAATTCCGCTTTTAACAATCTGGTCAAAATTGACATGGACTGGAGTAAAGATTTTAGCTCCTTAACCGCTTCAGGCTGGCTAAAAGTCTGGAAGCATTTAAATCCGCATGAGAGGTCAGCTATACGGACCTATTACGAGGTAATGGCGCTAGAAGAGTTGCATGGTGCAAAGTATGAAGTTTCTGTTGAGATGTCAGAATGGAAAGCAAGAAATGATGTTGTGCACTTAAAGCAAGTCGTAATGTGGAACCCGACTTCAGGCTCACTCACATCGATTGAATGGGAGATGATCAGAAACTATCTAGAGATGGATATTCCTTCAGAGGATTTGCAAAGTCGAGCGCTGAGATTGTTCTGTCGAATGGCAATGGAAACATTAAAACGACCAAGCCAAATACTAAAGATAAAAAGTAACGGCCTGATTGAAATCAAAGGAAAAGAAGGTACTCCGAGTGAATTTTTCCTGAGAATCCCTGGCGTTAAAGGCCAGACAGGAGTAGGTCTTAAATCTTGGCAGATCACTGAAACACTGGGAAAAGACCTTACAAGCTTTTCTCAACACCCAGTGATTCGCGCCAAACAGCAAAAACATGACTTGCTTTTCGTTCTGCCAGGAGCAAGAGGAGCATCATTGAAATGGGAAGAGTTTGGGATGGTTGACGCTCAAACGATTGGCAGTAATGTTAGACAACATTTTAAGCATAAATCAAAAATAGTAAGCCCAAGAACGAAAGCTCCGATCAATGTAACCCCTTATAGGATAAGACATACGGGGGCAACCGCTCTGGCTCTCCAAGGATTCAGCAGACAAGAGATACAAGACGTTCTTGAGCATGACTCCCCTATGTCTGCCGATGCCTACATCAACGCTGTGGGATCGGACTTGTTCCCCGCCATTGAGAAAGCCTCTGATCGAGGGCTGGGAAAGATATTTACTGTTTTAAGTGATGCTTACTTCTTTAAGGGAACAATAACGGATAAAACCACCTCTGCCCCCATAATCATACCCTCCATAGACATAACCTCAGAGACAACCCAAGCGCCTGCAATAGTGGGCTCATGTGGAAAGGAAGGTGTATGCAATATTCATCCATTTTGGGGATGTTACAACGGCTGTGAGCACTTTATGGCTTGGAAAGAGTTCGATCACAGCATATCGCTAGATTATGTCGATGAGGAATTTCATAGGTGGAATTCAGCAGAAGGAGGCAAAAAGCGAACAAAACTCTCTAAAGACTTTGACAAAGTAGCAGCGGCAATCAGAGAGGTAATTAGGGCGATTGATGAGGAGGGTTCGCGAGCATGAAATTATCAACTGAATTTGAAATCTTTATAGATCAACAGGTTACTAATGAGGAAATAAAGAGTCTTGCCAGGGAAATGATTGAAGCGCTTCCTCCTGGGGTTTCGGTCGATGCTGATAAGTGGGACCTGCTTCCTTGGGAGTCCAGAAAAGTCAATACCTCCATGAACGTCCAGTGGATTAAGTTCCAAAACGAGGAACTAAAAATGGCTGCTAAAGCTAGCATTCTCAAGAAGAGAATTAATACAAACATAAGAGGAAATACAGCCAAAGTATATTGTGATCATATTTACTGGCTTGATCAGGTGCTTGAAAAAAGGCCCATAAAAACAATCATAACGAAAGACTTCTATACTGCCGAAGACCTGATAAAACAAAACTATGGCAGAAATGCCGCAGTCAGATATTGCAACACTCTTGAGGGTTTTGCTGTTTTTCTTAACAAGTTAATAGGCTCAAGATTAGATTACTCATGCAAGCTGCAAAGCAACTACAAGCATGGCAAAAATGCTAGCGATAGTGACAAAGCCTCAAAACTTGTTCATGAAGTAGTTCTTAGAGACCTTATTGCTCATCGAAACGACGAAAATCTCTCAATAAAGGATGATTTTTTTATTTCTGTATTCTGCTTACTAACCGCAACTGGCTTGCGTATTAACGAATGCACTACCCTACCTAAAAACTGCATCAATCATATTGATGATAAAAGAATTCAAATAATCCACCATCCAGAAAAAGGCGGTCCGGTAGTTCCTAGGCCTGTACCTGTAGAGCTGACGGACATGGTATTAGATTCATACAAACGAATTATTGAAATCACAGAGCCAGGACGTATAGCAGCAAGAAAATTAGCAGAAGAAGAGTTAGTGGACTGGACAAACGTTCTGAAGGATGACGAAGCACTTAAATACTTCGTCGGTAAGTGGGCTCATGACTGGACCTCAAAAGAAGAAAATTGCATGCTCAATCCCAACGGAGCATGGGACGAGCCGAGAAAGCGCTTTATCGATGTGCTTAGTGAATTAAAAAAGCATAACGGGCATAAGATCAATACGGGAAAGGCTTTAGGTATTGACCGAACCAAGGTCACTAAGATGGCAAGGCTGCAAGAAGCAGCAATTAAAGGTGACTATAGAACCGTCAATTTCCTCACTCACAAGGGAAAAGAAAGAACTGAATGGGATACTGACAGTAGAGCTATTTCAACAGAAAAATTAGCAAACGCGATTGGCAACACCAACATCAGAAGGCCGAAATATAACCACATTATAAATCCAATCTTAGAGGACGCACTGCAAAATCAATTGAGAGGAAAAATACACCCAACTCCAAAGTACAACGAAGCCCTAGAAAAGAAATACGAAAGAATTATTGTACCTCTCATAACGGACGGAGAGGGTAAGCCTGTCCTCTACCTTCATGACGCTTTGATGGTTCTGCCAAAGTATTATCTATCAGAGCAGAGAGGAACTGACTTTAAAGATATAAGCATCCTTCGAGATCGAGCTATAGCCTCTTGGATGAGGGGAGAAAGCCGTTCATATGGAACAAAAAATCACGAAGACAGTGTTTTCTCTCGATTAAGTATTCTTGATGAAGATACTGAAGAACCAGTCAAAATGACCTCTCACGATATTAGGCACTGGCTAAATACGGTTTATCAGAAAGGGGGGCTTAGTCAGGATCAGATAGCCTTAATTTTTAACCGAAAAAGCAAAAAACAAAACCAAACTTATGACCAGACAAGCAACGCTGAACGACAGCAAAGAATTAGAGCGGCAATCAAAGAAAATGAAGCATTAGGTCGGATCGCGGATAATTATTCTGAGATCGCAGAATTTAGCCGTGATGAGGCAGAGGGCTACTTAGAGGCGGTAACCCGCATGATAAACCCTATGCCTCATGGGGTTTGCATGCTCGATTGGAGCACTACTCCCTGCCCTCATCACTTAAGCTGCTTTGATTGTGAAAGTACCGAGCCAAGCCCCTGCGAACATCTTATCGTAGACAAAACGTCAGAAAAGCAGGTAACTGAAATAAAACGACTGCATAAGGAAAGTAACCTCATTATTGACGCTTTAGAGTTACAGGATTTAAACGATTCTCCGCAAATAAAACATCACAAGCGAGTCATTAACAACATTGAAAAGTTAATCGATATACGAGGTGTTGACGATGCCAGTGAATAAGCAACTCAGAGGTGAGGCTCTAAAAGAAAGGATCAGCGCTGTTATCAAATCACAGCACATGGAAGCGAGAAAAGACGGAAAGACTTATATTTATAATGCCAGTTCTGTCGCCAAAGAGGTCCCCACAACTAGGGTTACACTCAACAAACATGGCGAGTTCATACAAAAAATTCTGAATTCATTGAAAGCAGAACGAAGATCTTCTTCTGGCCAAGCCCTAGCGGATGCTCTACGTGACAAGATTGAAGATCTGAAGGAAGAGTTAGCAGAAAAAGATAGGATGATTGCAACTCTGCGAATGCATCACATAGCCATCTTTCAAACACTTCATGACAACTCAATAATTGGCAAAGAGCTAATACGGCCTATTCTGGAGGTCGAATCAGAAGAGGCTGGAGAATGTATTCTATGTGGCCCCTCTACTAAGCGAGACTCAAAAGTTATAGACATCAAAGGAAGGAAGTAATGGCAAGCGGACAACAAAAAGCCGAACAAAATCTGAATTCTTTTAGGTCATGGGTTGCCACTCAGACAGATCCTGACTTCAAGCAAATCATTTTCAGAGGCCAATTAAACAGAGGTGAAATAGCTAAAGCTATCGGCTGCGGCAAATCAGCCCTAAACCAAAACCCTGCTCTCAAAAAGGAGCTTGCCAACTTAGAAACAGAACTCCGAAACAAAGGAATTCTTCCACAACTGAGCAAGGCAGCAAAGGAAGGCACCTCAAAGCCGAAAAAGTACGACAGCACCGCTAATCGTAAAAGCTTAGATTCCAAAAGGGTATCCACCCTTGAAGCAGAGAATATTGAATTGAAGGCGAAGGTAAAAGAGCTTGAGAGCAAGCTTGCTCGATTCGGCGAACTCAACGAGACTTTAAGCGAAATGGGATTCATGCCACGATGAACTCCGATGTAGAAGAACAATTCCGAGTCACAAGTATACCACTAACGACAAGAGGTATGGTTATCTTCAGCGGCGTGCCGCTGGCAAAGGATAGTTTCAAGCAGCACAGTGGTAGGTATTACTCTACAGTTAAAATCCATCCTGACTCTCTCCCTGTTCAACCTGCTATCGGCCAACACTGGAAAGTAAAAGGCAATCGGAAAGTAGAAGATATAGAGACTGGCGACTACGTTATGCAGCAGCATATTTATGAATCGCCTGAACATGTCGAGTGTAGTCTGCCGGAAACGGGTGAGCAGCTGATTCAGTTCATCGCCAAAGAAAAAGACTTTAAAGGCATTGGCGAAAGCAAAGCTAGGGCCCTCTGGAGCGTTCTAGGGAGCGATCTGTACACAACTTTGAGCACTGACACCTCTGAGCACAGAAATCGCCTCAGAGAGTTTCTCAGTGAAGATTCAATCGAATCGCTTTATTCAGGCTATGAGAAATATGCGAATTTAGCGTATTGCAACTGGATGTCAAAGAGGAAAATCCCTGCCAGCATCCAGCAAAGACTTCTAAAGTATCACGAAAAAGATTCGATTCAATCCATCAGAGAAAACCCATTCCTTCTTACAGGATTTGGCATGGCTTTTCAGGATGTAGACAAGCTCAGCGAATCAGAAGAGTTTGATATTCGAAAAGACGACTCACGGAGACTCAGTGCCGCGCTGGAAATAGCAATTAGAAAGGAAGTTGAGAAAGGTCATACATTTACCACCCACCAAGACATCAAACCCCATTTGACCAAACTTTTGGAAGACAAAGAGCTTGCTAGCCAGGCGTTTAGCGCTGGGCATGATAAGGCCCAGTTCTTACTTAATCATGAGACAGGAACCTACCATCCAACCGCTCAATTGCTCATGGAAAATGTGGTAGCAAAAAGACTTTCAAGCCTTGCCTCACAGAAGGATCTATTTGACCAAAACGCCTACAAGGCGTTCGACCAAGCGGCCAGTGAGCTACCTTACGAGCTTACAAAAAAACAGGCTGAAGCTGTTTCAGTTTGCTTGGACAATGGCGTTAGCTGCATTACAGGTGGCGCGGGAACGGGCAAAACAACAGTCCTTCGCACAGCATTGAAAGCGTATTTGAACTTGGGTTTTACGATCCATGCTGTCGCTCTCAGCGGAAGGGCTGCAATGAGGTTGCATGAATCGATTGATCTACCTACGATGACTATCGCCGCCCTGCTTAAGGGCGATCCTATTGAGCCTGATCTAGCGTCACCACTCAATTTACTGGTAATCGACGAAGCATCGATGATTGACCTGCCAACAATGTACCGCTTGGTTAATCACCTTCATCCATCTGTACGAATTATTTTCACCGGAGACCCTGATCAACTCCCGCCTATCGGATGCGGTAAGGTGTTGGCAGATATTGTTGATTCAGGCGCTATCGCAAACACAATACTCGACATCGTTAAAAGACAGGAAGGCAGCACGGGTATCCCTGAATACAGTAAACTTATTAATCAAGGCATTGTTCCTGAACAGTTAACTACAGGAGCTATTCACTTCCATGAGACAGGTAAAGACTACATAGCAAGGGTATGCTGTGAGCTTTATCAGCAATCGCCTGAGAATAGTCGTGTGATGGCACCGACGAAAGCGCTTGTAGCAGAAATCAATAAGCTAACTCAGGAGGCCGTTAACCCAGATGGTCGGAGGCTGGAATTTGAGATCCACGGTGAAAAATATTTCCAGGACTTGCGTTTAAACGATGCAATCCTATTCACTCAAAACCAATATGATAAAGGCATACAGAACGGTAGTTTAGGCACTCTTAGTAGCTTAAATGGTTCTGGCGAGTCTTTCGGTGAAGTAGAGTTGGACTCGGGCGAAAAGGTTGAAATTAACCAGGCAGTCTTGGATTGCATGGAGCTGGGTTATGCAATAACGCTGCATAAGGCGCAAGGCTCGCAGTTCCCAAGGATTATCATAGCTCTCAAGCAGGGGAAGATTGTTGACAGAGCTTGGCTTTATACAGCTATTACACGGGCAGAAAGTGAGATTCACATCGTCGGTAGCTCTGAGGATTTTAGCGTTATCACTACAAACAAAAGTAATTCACATATTAGGAATAGCTTTTTGAAAAGCCTGCTAATTAGTAGTCGAGTAATAAAGGAGTAAAAAGTAAAAAGTAAAAAGTAAAAAGTAAAAAGTAAAAACAATGTATGTCATTGTTTTATTTATACCCCTAAACTGGCGAAAATCAATAAAGTTGTTAACTCGACTATCTGTACCAGCAAGCACAAGCCAAATAATGAGTAATAAAGTTGTTAACTAATTTCTTCCACATCAAAGAAGCGGGCCTTAAGAAATCCTAATATCGATTTCTACCCAAGTTTGAAAAGATGAGCCTGCTGACATTTTTGAACTATCACTTTGTCCGCAAAGTTGACGCTCGGTAGCCTTATTTTAGATAGAGATAAAACAGCCAGTTTGAATCTTGAACCCGATACCTAAAACAATCTCTTCTCTCTTGCCTGTTTCAGCATTCACATGCATTAACTTAAACAGCTTAGTTTTTAAATATCGTTGTGACTAAATCTCCCAATATTTGCTCAAAAATCCACTACTCTGACCCAAGGATCCTAAAAATTATTTGTGTTTTTAATGAGCTTGCCTGTTCACACGTTGTGATGAATCTATATTGGCGCGGGAGCAGCATCACATTTTTTGTTAAAGATTGATCTATGAACTGAGTAAATATTCAACAAATTGCGGCTGTTTTTGCTGAATGGTCGGTTGCTGCCGCCAGACCAGCTGGATGTCTTTTGTTAACGCATGATCCTCTAAAGGGATTGCACATAAACTTCCGTGTTGCACCTCATCAACAACAGACGATGCAAATACCAGCGATATTCCTATGCCTGCCCGAACCGCCTGCTTAACGGCCTCTGTGCTGCCCAGTTGCATTGATACTGTGGGAAAATGCTGGCATTCCTGCAGGTAGTTTTTGAGTATCCTTCCTGTTCCGCTGCCAGATTCTCCGCCTAACAAATTCAGCCCGGACAATATTGATTTGCTGATCGATGACAGTTTTGCAAGCGGATGATCGGGAGGCGTAATCAAGACTAATGCTTCGGTTTTCCAGATTTGAGATTCAAAACCAGCTTTACCTGGCCACCATTCCATCAAGGCAATATCGATTTCAGCATTATCCAGTTTTTCGGCAACGACTGGGTTGCTGTCTATTACGATATCCAGTTTGTCATTTATAAACGCTTGTTTATGCCGGTAATTCTGCAGGTAAGGCTGCAACAGATAAATGCCGATATTTGAACTGGCTCCAATTCTCATGGAGGGTTGATTCACAGCCAGCAAGGCTCTGTCTTGTAGTCGCAACATGCTCTGCGCATACGGCAAAAGACGAAGGGCATATTCAGTCGGCTGGCAACCGCTACGCACACGATGAATCAAGGATACGCAGAGCGTTTCTTCCAGCTTCTGAATATGCTGCGAGATAGTTGGTTGGGCTAATCCCAGCTGCTCGGCAGCTGCCTGAAAACTGCGCTTCTCAATTACCATGATCAAACTTTTCAGCCAGATCAGATTGAGCATGCCATTTCCTTTTGTGCGGGTAATTGGTTGGCCGGATCCAATGGAGGCTCGCCGTTCAAAACCCTGAGAATATTTTCAGCCGCACGTGTTTCAATGGCTAACCTGACCTTGCTCACCGCTGAACCGATATGTGCCGTGAACAAGGTGTTGGGATGTGCTAATAAATTGGGATTGATTTCCTTTGGCCTGTCGAGACGTGCCCAGTCTTCCATTTCAAAAACATCACTGGCATATCCGGCTAAATGGCCGCTATTAAGCTTATCTAAAATGGCACTTTCATCAACGATAGACCCACGGCAGGGATTCACCAGAAATGAACCGGGCCGCATCTGCTGTAAACGTTGTGCATTTAAAAGATGTTGCGTTTGCGAGTTTAATGGCAGTGCCATAATCACGATATCGGTCTGAGCAAGGGCGTCGTCCAAAGACAAAAATTCAAGTTTTAATGCTGCTTGTTGTTCAGCGTCCAGAGGCTGAGTGTCGGTATAGACTAACGTTGCACCCCAGCCGCTAAGCCTTTGTGCAATGGCCTGACCAATCGCACCCATGCCGATAATCGCAATAGTGGATCCTTCAATTCCCATACCATAAAACTGTGGAAGCCAGCCCTTAAAGTTTCCAATACGTACATGTTGATCCGCTGCCCGTATATGCCGAATTAATCCGACCATCAGGCCGATGGTTAATTCAGCTGTGGGTACTGTTAATAGATCTGGTACAAAGGTCAGCCAGACATTGTGTTCAGTGCAGGCATCGACATCAAAATTATCATAGCCCTTTAATGCCGCACCAATGACCTTCAGTTGCGGGCAAGCCTCTAAAAAAGCGGTATCTACCCGATCCGGCATAAACACCATCAAGGCTTCTGCCTCCTTCGCCCGCTGCATCGTTTCGTTGCGTGATAAACTGAACGGGGTCTGATTCGTGATCAACTCACAATGCGGTGATAATAAGTCTAACACCTCTTCATGTACTTTATGCGTAATTACCAATTTTGGTTTCATCGTTATCTCCTACTTGAATTTTTTGCGTAACAGGCCGCTCAACGCATCGACCAATGTGACCATCAGCAGAATCACTAGCAGGATCGCCAGTACTTCCTGATATTGCATAATGCGTAGTGAACCCATCAGTTCAAAACCAATACCGCCAGCGCCAACCATGCCCATGATTGTTGAAGCCCTGAAGTTATATTCCCAGCGATAAATCGCGACATCGGCAAACTGCGGCATCACTTGCGGAAGAATTGCGTGATAGAGCACCTGCATCGGTGAGGCACCAGCGGCACGGGCGGCTTCCACCGGTGCTTCATCCACGTGCTCAATCGCTTCGGCAAAGAATTTACCCACCATACCGATGGAATGCAGTGCTAAAGCCAGCACACCGGGTAAGGCACCAAAGCCGACAGCGGCGACAAATATAATCCCCATAATCAGTTCCGGAACAGAACGCAGGGCATTAAGAACGATGCGTGCCAGCTGGAATATCATGCCATGAGGCGAGGTATTACGCGCTGCCAGAAAGGCCATGGGTACCGAAAACATAACCGCAATCGCGGTACCGGCAATACTCATTGCCAGCGTATCCAGTAAGGGGGCAAACCAGTTCTGAAGGTTGGTAAAGTCCGGGGGAAAAGACTCGCCAGCCAGGGTTCCGATGGCGGGCAAGCCATTTGCCAAAATCTCGAAATTTAGTACATTCACATACCAGGCTGCCAGCAGAACGATGACCAATAAGGTCACCACCTGCAGGGTTTTACGTTTCCAGTGCTGGCTGTAACGTTCAAGCACATCTGTTTGTGTAAGCAGGTGAGTATCCATAAATCGTCCTTACATCTTTGAAAAATCGAGATTGAGTAATTTGCCCATAACACGTATTACGTCATAATCGGCATCAGTAATCGGCGCAAATCCCTCGGCTTTGAAATTCTTCAGCACTTCTTTGTCATCCAGGCTGACAAATGCATCCCTGACTTTCGCTTTGAGATCGTTATTGAGGTTGGAGCGCATTGCCCAGGGATATTGTGGATAAGGTTTGCTATGGCCCAAAACTTTCACTTTCGCCGGGTCAATGAGTTTACGTTCCACCACATACTTAAATATCACCTCAGACAGCCCGCCAGCATCCGCATTACCATTGGCCACATTGACAGCCACCGCATCATGCGAGCCGACGAAGTGTTGTTCGTAATCGGTTTTCGCTTCGATACCGCCTTCTTCTAAAAGAACCGTTTTCGGGATGAGGTGGCTGGACGTTGAGGCACGATCACCATAGGCCATTTTTTTACCTTTAATATCGGCATAGGAATCAATGCCTGACTCTGTATTGGCGATCAAGATTGAACGGTATGTTGGTACACCGTCGATGATCATTGCCGCAAACGGCTCAATATCACTTTTTGATTTTGCCATGACATAAGACAAGGGGCCGAAATAGGCCAGATCAATACGGCCAAAGCGCATAGCTTCAATCATGGATGAATAATCGGTGGTGACAATTAATTCCACTTCTTTGTTTAACTTGGCTTCCAGATAATCTTTTAGGGGTTTATTGCGTTTGATCAGTTCGGAAGCGTTTTCATCCGGCAGCAAGGCGACTTTAAGCATATCCGGATCAGCATCTGCTGCCATGCCCGAGCTTATGGCTGCCACCAGTAAGGTGGTGGCTAAGAGTAGTTGTTTAAATAGTTTCATTATGTTATCTCCAGTTGTGTTGCAGTTTTAGTCGGTAAATGTTGATAAGAAGAATTGGTTTGTGTTTCGGTGGTAGGTTTACCTTTTTTGATGCCGGGAGTTTGTTGATAAATCAACTTGAGTTGTTTGTCATCCAGCTCTTGCGGAGCGGCATCAAACACAACTTGGGCTTGAGCTAAACCAATGATGCGATCGGCAAAACGTTTGGCATATTCAAGTTGATGCAACGAGATGATAGAGGTAATGCCGTCTTCGGCACAGATTTGTTTCAATTGAGACAAGATTTTTTCGGAGGTGGATGGATCCAGGCTGGCGACAGGCTCATCCGCCAGAATAATGCTTGGTTGCTGTGCCAGAGCGCGGGCAATGCCAACACGTTGTTGCTGGCCGCCCGATAGTTGATCGACCCGCGCCAGGGCTTTGTCAGCAAGGCCCACTCGATCCAGACAATGCAGGGCCAGTTCAAGATCGGTTTTGGGTGGTGGCAATAAACTACGCCAGAATGAATGATATCCCAACCGCCCCATGAGCACATTTTGCAGGGCGGTATGACGCAGAATCAGTTGATGGTGTTGAAATACCATAGCAGTTTTGCGTCGATGCTTGCGCAATGTGCGTTGATTATCCAGTATTCCGAATTCAGCAGAAGTTATGTTCCCTGAGGTAGGTTTCACCAAGTGATTCAGCGACCTCAGTAAGGATGATTTCCCGGCGCCGGATAAACCCAGCAACACAGTGAATTCACCACGCTGAAAGTTGATAGAGGTTGTGCGTAATGCTTCAATACCGCCGGGATAGGTTATGCCCAGATTGTCTGTGGACAGAATTGGCTGAGGTGAGTGGCTTAACGTCATATCATTACCTTTCACAATAATTGGCACCGCTGTATTGCGGTTCACAATCGAATGCTAAGGTTTGAATATGACAGAGAAATGAAGCTTAGATGACTATTTTATTTCATAGCTTGACTGGTTGGTGTGAAAAAGAACTCACGGGGACAGTACTCTATATGGGGTTTTGAGTACTAAAGCGATCATTTTAAGAATGCAGGAATATTAATGACTCTTTTGTTGAAAGCGAACATTTTTGGTTGCACTAAATACCACTGGCATCGAGCACAAAGCGCTACCTATTAAATCCTCAGAAAACTGCGAGCAAGAAGGTTGGAAGTTAGCTAGTTTTTTTTCGGTTCATAATGATCGCTTTGCTCTTGAAGTAAGCTGTTTTTGGGTCAGTCAAAAATGAACGCTTTTGAAGCAAAGCCTTAATTCTTCTAGCAAGCAGAAGTATGACAATAAGGCCAAACTAAATTAAACCTTCAACGGCAAGTTTTGGCACAAGATAGTCTCTCAAACAGGTCTGCTACCTCAACTTTTGGGACTTGTTTAATCGATAATTTCTCGAAATAATTATGATCTGCATTGACGGAATAGCTGGAGCGAGTTAACAACTATATTACTCAGTTAACTACTTTATTACTTTGTTAACAACTTTATTACTCGCCCACAATTACTGATCAGGAGGAGTAGACAGCCGAGAGAGAGTACGTTGGGCGTAATACTCAAACTGGTACTCACCTTGAGTAAGGTCTTCGTTTAAAAGCAACTCTTCTATTATCATGTTAAAAGGATGATCAGGCTTAAGCCGCGTAAACATTGGGACGCCCTGGCCACCATGACCACTTATCCAAAAAATACCCTCTTCGTCCTTCCAGGCGCTTATTGTTCCGCTTAAAATTTGGCTTACTAACTCTTCTTTAGACAACATAAAAATAAACTCTGGTCGGTGTTTGTTCTTTTAGACTACACATTGCGCACCTCCGGCATGCTTTGTGAAATAAAGTATAAAAAAGCCCTTCAGGCGAAAAAAACCCTCTCTCACACAATTAATTGAGTTTCTTAAACAATTAATTGGTCACATCGAGATTCTTACACAATTAAATGAGTTTCTTACACAATTGTTTGCTGCCTAAGAAGGTATCAACTATTCCTAATTTAATGCGAATTAACGCTATAAAATAATGCAAGCTATTGATTTAAAACATTTACTGTAAAATAAAATAATTACTAAACAAAGCAATAATTGGGAGGAAGGTTGTCTGGGTAATATAGGTTTACCCCCCTATTGAGTGAGAAACTCAATTAGAGATTCACCCTTCCTGCATGATTAATTAGTATTAGCTGCGGGGAAAGGCAAAGGGGGATGAAGATAAAACAAAATCTTCCATAACTATATTTCGCTGCTAGCGATGCTTGTTAAAAGGGATTCAGGGGTTGGCTTAATTCAGCACAAGATCCCCTTCATCGCCGGACTCGGCCATCGGCTCCTCAGCCTGTACCGAGCGACCATCCTACCACCTCATCGCTGGACTTAAAATACCTTAGGTGAATTGCCTGTCAAGGCAAGAGGGCTAGCCCTGTTAGTATCGACTTCTATTTCCGTTTAATTACTGTTTTTATTAGCTTTTTACCAAAACTATACAGACAAGCATTTTTCATATATGTACACTATTGACATTAATAAGCGCTGTGAGCACTGTATTTACTCACTCACTCAGTCATATATACACATTTTTACCGGAGAGAACAAATGCGGTTAGTGGCTTGCAAATAGATCGACATTAAAAAAGCGGCTTTTAAAGCCGCTTTTTTAATTTAAGGACAGAAGCAATCAGGCTTAGTCTAAAAAATTTTATTATTTTAGGCCACCATCAACCCTGAGAGATTATTCAAGAACGCTTAAAAGCTGGCCGGTTTTAACATCATAGATAAAGCCATGGACCTGAATATGGCTGGGCACTAGCGGGTGGCTTCCAATGGCCTGCATGTCATCGAGCACCGACTGCTGTAAATCGGAAATGCTGTGCCAGTGAATCGAATAGCCCAAATCAGAACCAGACTTGGTGTTTTCACTGCTCTCGCGCTGCGGGTTTTCCCAGCGTTCGCCATTGTGCACAGCAGTCTCTAGATCTTCCTTCAGCAACTGGGCAATTTCTGCGTCAGTGACCGTAGCCATACCACAGCCAGTATGCTGAATAACAAACCATTCGGTGGTGCCTAAAAACTTGTGAGAAATAATCAGTGAGCGAATAGCATCATCACTGGCGCGGCCACCGGCATTACGAATTACATGGGCATCACCCTCAGAAAGACCTGCAATTTTAGCTGGATCCATACGGGCATCCATACAGGTCAAAATAGCAAAATGTTTGGCGGGAGGCGAAGGCAAATGGGACTGATCAAAAGTTTCGGCATAGGCTCTATTGGCTTCCAGTACAGACGCCAAATTATCATTGTTACCCTTTTTTTCAGTCATGCTAGTTTCTCTCAACGGTACATTACCGACAATTATAAACTCGCTAATCGCTTTTGTAATGGTCAATTAACCGCTGAGCCGCGACTATTGCTGGCACATCTCCTGCCAGTACTGCCGACTCTAACTCCGGCACTAGAGATTTAACCTGAGGATGACCGCGTAAATCAGCAATCAATGCCTCTGCTGTCTCGGCCCACATCCAGGCTTTAGCCTGCTGTGCTCGCAAAGTTTCCAACTCACCGGACTTGGTTAATGCCTCACGAAACGCCTGGATAATAGCCCAGGCCCGATCCACACCCTGATTCTCTAGCGCCGAACAGCTATCCACCTTGGGAGTCCAACTTGGGGTTCGCAACTGCATAAACTGCAGTGCACCGCGATAATCGCAGACAGTTTGATTGGCAATACTGGTTTGATCGCCATCGGCTTTATTCACCAGCACCAGGTCTGCCAACTCCATAATTCCGCGCTTGATACCCTGCAAATCATCACCACCACCGGGGGACAACAACAGCAAAAACATATCGGTCATATCGGATACAGCAGTCTCTGACTGACCCACCCCCACAGTCTCAACAATAATAACATTATAGCCAGCCGCTTCGCAGAGCAGGAGTGATTCCCGGGTGCGGCGCGTGACTCCACCCAGAGTAGTACCCGCAGGTGAAGGCCGCACAAAGGCCTTAGGATTCACCGAAAGCGCCTCCATTCTGGTTTTATCGCCCAAAATAGACCCGCCACTGACTGCAGAGGTTGGGTCTACCGCCAGCACTGCGACCTGAAAATCCTGCTCAGTTAAATAGTTACCCAGAGATTCAATAAAAGTAGACTTGCCCACTCCAGGCGCACCGGAGACTCCAATACGGATAGATTTGCCAGTATGGGGCATCAACTCCGCTAGCAACTGCACCGCCTGATCACTATGATCAGTGCGGGTAGATTCCACCAGAGTAATCGCCTTGGCCAGAGCTCGGCGATCGCCACTAAGAATCTGTTCTGCTAACATTTAACTACCTCGCAATTAACCTGTCTCCCGGAGTGTCGGCAAAGGATAAACAGTTGCCTAGCTTCTCAGCTAAACTCCATAATAACCTGATCTACCATTAAACTATCGCCAATTTCAGTAGATATTTTCGCCACAATACCATCTTGACTAGCCCTAAGACTATTTTCCATCTTCATGGCTTCAACCACCGCCAGCTCTTCGCCAGCTTTAACCTGATCACCCACCTTAACCGCTAAAGTGACCAGCATACCCGGCATTGGCGAAAGTAAATATTTGGACAGATCTGCTGGTACTTTTTCAAGCATCAACTTATTAAGTTGCGCTGCTTTTGGCGATAACACTAGGGCATTAATTTCGGCGCCGCGAGAAAATAGTTTGTAACTAGATCCATCGCGCTCGACCTGCACAGAAATCTGCTGACCATTAATGCTGGCCTTAAATAGCGGTTGTCCGAGGCTCCAATCAGTCTCGACTGCATAGTCTTGTTTATCGATGGCCACTGAAAAACCCTGCTCAGTTAAGAGGGTCGTCACCGGTGTCTCAACACCAGACGCCAGAACTACCCAATCGCTGGGTACATCATACTGATGACCTTTGCTCTGGCCTGAAATCAGTGCTGAGCGTTCGCGATATTCCTGATGCACAGCCGCCGCCACAACTACGGCAATGGCCGGATTATTTTGCGCCACCAAATCTGCATTAAACCCATCGGGAAATTCTTCAGCAATGAAATTAGTTGTCAACTCACCGGCAACAAAACGAGGATGCACCATCAGTGCATTTAAGAAGCTAATATTATGGTTAACGCCGCGGATATAGTAGGCATCTAGGGCATCAACCATAAGATCAATCGCCTCGATGCGTGTGCCACCATAGGTGATTAACTTAGAGATCATCGGGTCATAATGCATGGACACTTCGCCACCCTCATAAACCCCACTATCTACTCTGACACCCTCTCCTTGGGGCTCTCTATAACCAGATAGGCGTCCAATAGATGGCATAAAGTTACGAAATGGGTCTTCGGCATAAACTCGAGACTCTAATGCCCAGCCAGTAAGGGTAACCTCACTTTGAGTTATTGACAGTTGCTCACCTGCCGCCACTCTGATCATCATCTCAACGAGGTCTTGACCGGTCACTAGCTCGGTCACCGGATGCTCAACCTGCAATCTGGTGTTCATTTCCAAAAAGTAAAAATTCATGTCGGCATCAGCAATAAACTCCACCGTCCCCGCAGACTGATAGTCCACAGCTCTTGCTAGGGAGCAACTCTGTTCACCCATTTTCTTGCGGGTGGCCTCATCTAAAAATGGCGAAGGTGCCTCTTCAATCACCTTCTGATGACGGCGCTGAATAGAACACTCTCGCTCACCTAGATAAATCACGTTCCCATGGCTATCTGCCATCACCTGAATTTCAATATGACGGGGCTGTTGAATATATTTTTCAATAAAGATTCTAGTATCGCCGAAACTTGAACGAGCTTCGTTAGTGGCTCGCTCAAAACCATCGCGACAATCAGCCTCATCCCAGGCTACACGCATGCCTTTACCACCGCCACCAGCGGAGGCCTTTAGCATCACCGGATAACCCAGATCGGCACTTATCTCCACCGCATGATCTGCATCACGCACCACATCGGTGTAGCCGGGAATACAGTTGACCCCAGCCTTTTCGGCAATTAATTTCGAGGTTATTTTATCCCCCATAGACTCGATAGCATGTTTGCCCGGACCAATAAACCTAATGTTTGCAGCATCTAAGGCATCGCGGAAATTACTGTTTTCAGAAAGAAAACCATAACCGGGATGGACAGCGTCAGCACCGGTGTCAGCACAGGCCTGTATAATTTTATCAATAACTAGATAGCTCTCAGAGGAGGCCGCTGGCCCAATATTGACGGCTTCATCGGCCATCTGAACATGCAGGGCATCGGCGTCGGCATCCGAATAAACTGCGACTGTGGCAATACCCATACGCTTAGCGGTACTGAAGACGCGACAGGCTATCTCACCTCGATTAGCCACTAGAATTTTTTTAATCATTTTTAATGTTCCTTATAGCGGCTTTAAAGGGGAATATTGCCGTGTTTGCGCCAGGGGTTTTCAATGCTTTTATTTTTCAACATTGCCAAAGACCGAGCGATACGCTTTCTGGTGCTGTGGGGCATAATCACATCATCAATATAGCCGCGCTGACTAGCGATAAAAGGATTGGCGAACTTTTTACGATACTCATCAATGCGGGCATCGATCTTTTCTTGATCACCTATATCCTTACGGAAAATAATCTCCACCGCCCCCTTGGGGCCCATTACCGCAATTTCTGCTGTGGGCCATGCCAAATTCACATCACCGCGCAAATGTTTGGATGCCATAACATCGTAGGCGCCACCGTAGGCTTTGCGAGTAATCAACGTGACCTTAGGTACAGTGCACTCAGCATAGGCATACAAAAGTTTGGCGCCATGCTTAATAATACCGCCGTATTCCTGACTGGTGCCGGGCATAAAACCGGGTACATCTACTAGGGTTAAAATGGGAATATTAAAGGCATCGCAGAAACGAATGAATCGAGCAGCCTTGCGCGAGGCGTCAATATCCAAACAACCGGCCATGACCATAGGTTGGTTGGCAACCACTCCGACAGTTGAACCCTCAATACGGATAAAGCCGGTAATAATGTTTTTCGCGAAGCTAACTTGCAGTTCGAAAAACTCCCCTTCATCGGCGACCTTTAGAATTAATTCTTTCATCTCATAGGGCTTATTGGGATCACTGGGCACTAGGGTATCCAAAGACATCTCCACTCGGTCAGCCTCATCTTCTGTCGGCCATACCGGTGGTTTTTCACGATTATTAGCTGGAAGATAATTCATGAAACGGCGCAATTTATGCAGTGCATCTACATCATTATCAAATGCTAGGTCAGCCACGCCAGACTTGGTGGAATGAGTTCCTGCACCGCCTAATTCTTCGGCAGTCACGGTTTCATGAGTAACAGTTTTAACCACATCTGGGCCAGTAACAAACATATAACTGCTGTCCTGAACCATAAATATAAAGTCAGTTATTGCTGGAGAATACACCGCGCCACCGGCGCAGGGTCCCATCACCATACTGATTTGTGGGATTACTCCACTAGCCATAACATTGCGTTGAAACACCTCCGCATAGCCGCCAAGGGAGGCAACACCCTCCTGTATACGAGCACCACCAGAGTCATTAAGACCAATAACTGGCGCTCCGACCTTCATGGCCTGATCCATAAGTTTACAGATCTTCTCAGCATGAGCTTCTGAAAGGGCACCGCCAAAGACGGTAAAGTCTTGGCTAAAGACAAATACTAAACGGCCATTGATAGTGCCATAACCAATCACCACTCCATCACCGGGAACATGCTGCTGATCCATATCAAAATCAGTGCAACGATGCTCAACAAACATGTCCCACTCCTCAAAGCTATCCTCATCTAGTAGCAGGTCGAGACGCTCTCGGGCAGTCAGTTTGCCCTTGGCGTGTTGGGCATCAATACGCTTTTGTCCGCCACCCAATCTGGCGCGGCTACGCTTATCTTCCAACTCGGATAATATTTCTTTCATATTTTTTCCTTTTTATAAAACCCCAGTATTAGCTCTTATTTTTTTCGCTGATAATAGCCAACACATCTTCTGCGGCATCGGGGATATTAGTACCTGGGCCAAAAATTGCTGCCACGCCATCGGCGCGTAATTGATCATAATCTTTAGGCGGGATCACACCACCACAGATCACAATAATATCTTCTGCATGCTGGTCTTTTAGACTCTTTACCAGCTGCGGCACCAGTGTTTTATGGCCAGCTGCCTGAGATGACACACCTATAACATGCACATCATTTTCAATTGCCTGCTGAGCCGCCTCTTCGGGCGTTTGGAACATAGGTCCAACATCCACATCAAAACCTAGATCCGCAAACGCAGTGGCAATCACCTTGGCTCCACGGTCGTGGCCATCTTGGCCCATCTTTACAACCAGCATACGGGGCCGACGACCATGATCAGCGGCAAAATTTTCTACCTTATTTTTAATATTCATAAAGCCCTCATCATCTTTATAAGCAGAACTATAGACACCACTAATAGCTCGCTGAATTGCCTTGTGCCGGCCCCACTCAGATTCCAGTGCATCAGATATTTCGCCCACGGTTGCGCGCGCGCGCGCGGCATCGACAGCTAGAGCCAGCAAATTCCCTTGCCCGCTCTTAGCTGCTGCTCCCAGTGCATCTAAAGCCCGTTGACAGGCTCCAGAATCACGCGAACTGCGCACCTTAGCCAGACGTACCACCTGTGCTTCGCGCACAGCACTGTTATCTATATCTAGCACATCAATATCTGGCTCAACCTCTAGCTGGTATTTGTTGACCCCAACAATAACCTCCTCACCGCGATCAATACCTGCTTGACGCAACGCCGCTGCCTCTTCGATGCGCAACTTTGGCATACCAGTCTCAACAGCCTTAGTCATACCCCCCAGTTCTTCCACCTCATCAATAATTTCACGCGCTGCTTTAACTAACTGGTCAGTCAGCGATTCCACATAGTAGGATCCAGCCAGTGGATCAACCACATTGGTTATACCCGTCTCCTCCTGGATTACTAGCTGAGTGTTACGCGCAATACGGGCTGAGAACTCTGTCGGCAGTGCTAGAGCTTCGTCGAAAGAATTAGTATGTAATGATTGGGTGCCACCCAATACCGCAGACATTCCCTCAATGGTGGTGCGCATAATATTGTTGTAGGGATCTTTACTGGTAAGACTAACACCAGAGGTTTGACAATGAGTTCGCAATACCAGGGAACGATCGTCCTTGGGCGCGAACTTCTCTTCCATCAAAGTTGCCCAAAGAATACGCGCCGCACGCAGCTTCGCAATCTCCATAAAAAAGTTCATCCCAATAGCAAAAAAGAATGACAGCCGAGGTGCAAATTTATCTACATCCATGCCGCTATCAATCGCCGTACGAACATATTCGATACCATCTGCAATGGTGTAGGCTAGCTCCTGTACATTAGTCGCACCAGCCTCCTGCATATGGTAGCCGCTAATAGAAATAGAATTGAACTTGGGCATATGGTCGGCGGTATAACCAATAATATCCGCTACCACTCGCATAGACGGCGCCGGTGGATAGATATAGGTATTACGCACCATAAATTCTTTTAAAATATCATTTTGCAATGTGCCTGCTAGTTGCTCAGGCCCAACACCCTGTTCTTCCGCCGCTACAATATAACTAGCCATCACAGGCAACACTGCACCATTCATGGTCATAGACACAGACACCTTATCTAGGGGAATCTGATCAAATAGAATTTTCATGTCCTCTACAGAGTCAATTGCCACTCCGGCTTTGCCAACATCTCCAATTACTCGCGGGTGGTCAGAGTCATAGCCCCGATGAGTCGGCAGATCGAAAGCTACGGAGAGACCCTGTTGACCCGCGGCAAGGTTCTTGCGATAAAATGCATTGGATTCCTCGGCAGTAGAAAAGCCTGCATACTGGCGTACGGTCCAAGGACGGCCCGCATACATGGTTGCTTTGGGCCCACGTTTAAAGGGCGCAAAACCCGGCAGGCTATCCATATGCGCCAGTCCTGCTGTATCTTCTGCGGTGTACAGCGGCTTGACCTCAATCCCCTCAGAGGTCTGCCACAACAACTCCTCTGGCGAAGCGCCTTTGCGTTCCTTAGTGGCCAACTGATGCCAGTCATTTAGGGTGGGGGTTTTCTTATCTGCCACAGGTTTCTCCAGCTAACGATTAGCTTTAACAGGTTTAGGTCGCACTATGCAGGACTACTGCGGCTAATAGTAGGTCTATTTTCTACAACTAAACTCACAATAATTGCCAAATTTACTCCCAATAACACCATAATAATGGTATAATTTGCTCATAAACTCACAAATTACAACTTATATTGACTAAAGAGCTATGGCCACTATTTGCAACCACCATGTAAGAAGCTGCATGCACGGTCTGCGCGCACGCAGTCTGCCTCAGCAACAGGCTCTTGAACGTGCCGGTATAAACCCAGCAGTAATGGATAGTACTAGTCAGCGAGTTCACACTGATCAGGTGGCGCGGTTATTTAAGACAGTGCAGGAAACACTGAATGATGAGTTTATGGGCTTTACCCAGGGAGGTTGCAAAGTCGGTCTATTTGCAACTATGGCAGAACTTGTTAGCCATTGCACTACCCTGGGAGACCTATTGGACAAGGCTGTCAACTTCTACAATCTGGTTAGCGATGATATCCCCATGGAACTGAGCCGGCGTGAGGATAAGGCAGTGCTGAGCTTTACCATGGACCAGCCCCACTTAGATCCAGAGCACTTTATGGCCGAGTTCTGGCTAGTAATTTGGCACCGCTTTCCCAGCTGGTATATCGGCGAAGCCATTCGCCTGCAGGAGACCCAGTTTACCTTTAAACCACCTGCCCACCGCAGTGAACTGCATATTATGTTCCCGGGACAGTTGCAATTTAATCGCAGTGCCAACTGCCTGATCTTCGATGCCCAGTATCTAGACAAACCGCTAGTGAGGTCAGATCAGGAGTTGCAGACCTATGTGCAAAATGCACCGGCAGATGTCATGACCATTCCTGGGTCAGACCGCACACTGGAAGCACAAATAGAAAGAATGATCGGTCAGCGCCACCCTAATAAATTGATATTTGCACCTATTCATCAGCTTGCAACGGAGCTGGGTATCAGCAGCCAGACCTTACATCGGCGCTTAAAGGACAACGCTACGAGTTATCAAAAAATTAAGGACAATCTAAGACGAGAAGTGGCCATAAACAAACTGGTGAATGAGAATCTATCGGTGGAAAAGGTGTCGGATATTGTAGGTTTTTCGGAGCCACGATCATTTACCCGCGCGTTTAAGCATTGGACTGGATTGACCCCTACTCAATATTGCCAAAGGAAAATCTAACGCGCGTTTGACAATAGTTTCCGGGAAACAGAAAAACTCAGGTCCTAAAACTTGGCAGCAGAGAAAACTAATCTGCGTCCAGATTCTGTGCGCGCGATAGCACAGTGCCGATGATCCGAACCATTTCCTGTCACCGCAGGTCCAAACATACCTATGCAAGTCACCCCCAAAACAAGTACCCTAGAGTTCTGTTTATATAGCCTGTGTAAGAGTTCATGCCCGACAATAAAATTAGACTCACCCAATACAGCCACGGTGCCGGTTGCGGCTGCAAAATAGCTCCCAGTGTATTAGAGACTTTCCTTCAGACTGACTATGTAGCCCCAGAGGATTCTCGACTGCTAGTGGGGAATAATACCAAAGATGACGCTGCCGTTTATGACTTGGGAGATGGCACTGGGGTTATCAGTACCACCGACTTCTTTATGCCTATCGTCGATGATCCGTTCGAGTTCGGCCGAGTGGCGGCCACTAATGCCATTAGTGACATCTATGCCATGGGCGGCACACCAATGATGGCGATTGCTATTTTGGGCTGGCCTATTAATACCTTGCCCGCCGAGGTGGCACAAAAAGTCATTGATGGTGGACGCCATGCCTGCGGGGAGGCGGGGATTCATCTTGCAGGCGGGCATTCTATTGATTCGCCAGAGCCTATTTTTGGCTTAGCAGTAACCGGTCGGGTTGAGCTTCATAATCTTAAGCAAAACTGTACTGCCCAAGCAGGTGATCAGCTGTTTCTAACCAAACCTATTGGCGTAGGTATTCTGACCACAGCCGAAAAGCAGGGTAAGTTAAAGCCCGAGCATTCTCGTTTGGCGGTCGAGAGTATGATGAAACCTAATATCATTGGAGCTGATCTAGCCAAGATTGATGGGGTAACTGCTATGACTGATGTCACCGGTTTTGGCTTGCTGGGCCACTTGCTGGAAATCTGTCAGGGTAGCCATTTAACCGCAGAGGTACAGTTAGCTAATATTCCCCTGCTCGATCATGCAGTGATTGATTATTTTTCGCAGAACTGCGTTCCCGGCGGCAGTGCGCGCAACTGGGAGAGCATAGCTCAATCTATCGCCGGTACTGACCTGCTGAGCCAAGCTCTGCTCTGTGATCCCCAAACCAGCGGTGGACTTCTTGTTGCCGTTAATAGTAACAGTGCACAACAGGTAAGTGATCTTCTAAAAGCCTGCGGTTGCTATCACCTGCCCATAGGGGCCCTGTACAAACCGGCCGATGGCGTCATTATTCAGGTTAGTCCTTGAGCCTGCCTTTAGTAAATAACTATCGCGAGTTGTTGCTAAGCAATACTCCAATGATTGATGTCCGCGCACCGATTGAATTTGCCGCAGGTGCTCTTCCCTCAGCAGTGAACTTACCTCTAATGGTTGACGACCAGCGTCATCAGGTGGGCATCCGCTACAAAAATAATGGCCAGAAATCAGCAATAGAGCTAGGCCACAGTCTAGTTGCAGGAAAAATTAAAGAGCAGCGTATTCAGGCCTGGCGCAGTTTTATTATAGCCAACCCTAGCGCCGTACTTTACTGTGCCCGCGGAGGTCTGCGCTCACAGCTATGTATTGAATGGCTGGCAGATACTGGCGTTAGCTGCCCTAGGGTTGAGGGGGGCTATAAGTCGCTCCGCGGGTTTCTGCATCAGTATTTAATGACTTACTGTGCCAATCATTCTGTCACTGTTCTGTCAGGTATGACCGGCACGGGTAAAACTGAGATTATTCAGCAACTTGCCACTGGGGTTGATCTAGAGGGTGCAGCCAATCACAAGGGGTCGAGTTTTGGTCGCCCACTGGATAGCCAACCTGTTCAGGTTAATTTTGAAAATCGCATCGCTCTGGATATTTTAACGCTTCAAAATAAGAGGCCGAAGGCTCAGATAATAGTTGAAGACGAAAGCCGTAATATAGGCGCCCGTCATCTACCTCATTATTTTGCTGACCTTATGGGGCGCAGTTCTTTTGTAGTAATTGATATGGATTTTGAGGAGCGGCTCGAGCGGCTATGGCAGGAATATGTAGTTGACCGCTATTTAAAAACCATGGCATTTTTTGGTGACAGCGGCGAGCAGGCGTTTTCTGACTACTTACGCGACAGTCTTCTGCGCGTACAAAAACGATTGGGTGGATTGCGTACCAAAGAGCTTTTAGCCCTAATGGACAGTGCTATCGCGCGACAGCATAAGGATAATTTTGCCAGCCATCGCCACTGGCTGGCGCCCCTTACTTCAGAGTACTACGACCCTATGTACAGCTATCAATTAGACAAGAAAAAAGAGCAAATCATCTTTAGGGGCAACCGTAATGCCGTGATTGACTGGCTGCAGACTACTTAAACTGTAATCGCAAACAGAAGTCTCAATCAGCCAACCACTTATACATCACCAAAGCATCTACAAATCCCTCACTGGGATGTTCAAATGCTCTGGGCAAACAACCCACAGTCGCAAACCCTAACTTCTCCCACAGGCTTATCGCACCACCATTGGTCGCAGCCACAAAGTTAAACTGCATTGCCTTGTATCCCAGTTCAGAGGCAATCTGCTGGGAATGCTCACACAAGGCTGTAGCCAGACCACGACCGCGAGCCCATTCGGCCACCATATAACCGCAGTTACAGACATGGGCACCAGGGCCTGCCTGATTTTTTTTGATGTAATAGGTGGCCAGAACTTTGTTATTTTCTTCAATCAAAAAGGTTCTTTCTGGGAGTTGTATCCAGATACGCTTGGCCTCTTGCTCGGATATATCTCGGTCGTAAGCATAGGTGTCTCCGGCCGCTACGATCTGTTGAAAAATAGGCCAGATCGCAGGAAAGTCAGCATCCAAGGCTCGCCGAATGATCATCAACGAGGCTGCATTCTCACGCCGCCATCCAAACGCACTGTCTCGCCATTGAGATAACTATTTTCAACCATTTGCACAACCAGTTGGCCAAACTCAGAGGGTTCACCCAAACGTTTTGGGAAAGGAATATTAGACACGATACCATCCTGTACAGGCTGAGGTGCGGATAACATTAATGGTGTTGCCATCACGCCTGGAGCTATTGTGTTAACGCGAATACCTAAACTCGCTAGATCCCGCGCCATTGGCAAGGTCATACCTACAATGCCACCTTTGGTTGCTGAATAGGCAACCTGACCCATCTGACCATCAAAGGCTGCAATAGAGGCGGTGTTAATAATGATACCCTTTTCCGACTTTTCATCGGCTTCATTGCGCGCCATAGCAGCGGCGGCGCAGCGAGCAATGTTAAAGGTGCCTATCAGATTAACTTCAATAATCTTGCGGTAATGGTCAAGATTATGAGGCTCTCCTTCACGGTTGACAGTTTTAGCTGCAATGCCAATACCGGCACAGTTGACACAGATATCCACACGCCCTAAGTCAGCGATTATCTTATCAAAGGCAGCTTCAACATCCGTTCCGCTAGACACATCTAACTGAATAAAATGGGCCTTGTTAGCACCCAATTCTTCGACCGCTTTAGCGCCAGCCTCGGCGTTCATATCAATAATAACTACGGTTGCACCGCCATCGGCCAACGCCTGTGATGCCGCGCGGCCGAGGCCTGAGCCTCCACCGGTTACTACTGCAACTTTACTATGTAAATTCATTTCTCTCTCCCAGGTTTGACTAATTCTAAACTGTGCCCCTTGAGAATCCGCCGCCAATGATACCGCAGTGAATTGCATGGGCACGATGAAATAACACTGTGAATAGACCCATCGTTAGACCAGATTCCCGAGGGGATTGAGCGCCGCATCCATTGCCAACCAATATACTCCAAGCACTGCAAGATACCCAATTTGCTTTTTAGGTGACAAAAGGACGGACGTGTTTCTGCTCGGGTTGCGGATCTTGACTGGGCTTTAGGTGCATCTAGCAACTCCTTTGCTACTTTTCACAGAATGACTGGCCCCTAGGTACTAGGTTCCTGAACCAAGACAAAGGGAGGTATCACCAGAGCCCAAAGTATAGTCTGGTTTTCATACCATTGCATGGCTTGTTGGTCGGCGATTTCAAAGACTGCTTTATCCCCGAGCCATGTTCTTATCTGAGCGGCATTATCTTGGTTTAGAGCTATGGCTACTTTGATTAAATCAGCACCAGGCGCCACGCCCAAAACATTGCCAGCGGCGTAGTGCTTCTGCAGTTCAAGCCAGCTGATTTTGGCCGTTTCACTATTGAGTCGGTTAATAAGAGTTTGTTGATCTGTAGATTCAGGCATTTTAATAGGATTTAAATTAAGGGCTGAGGTTAACTAAAGACCAGGAACTAGCGCCGGCTATTTAGCATCTTTTAATAATGGGTGATCTGGTGGCAGCTGCCGCGAAATCCACAGTGCCAGTTTATGCCGCATATTGGGGTCGCTTATCTGATCCTTAGCCAGAGGCTGAATAAGCTTATCTTCGATCAGTACTTTGTAGACAAACTCAACTTTTAGTTTCATTGAATCATGGCTCTCAATTTCGCCATAGGCCCGCTTTTTCGCATAGACAGCGCCTATTTGTAGGGCTTTTTTGACCAGCTCATCTTCATGGGGGGTCTTTTGCATTATTTTTACCTCTAGTCTGTAAACGTCCTTGCATTACGGAATATGCGCATCCAGCCGCTGTCTTCACCCCAATCATCTGGGTGCCAAGAGTTAAGTACTGTACGATAAACTCGCTCTGGATGAGGCATCATTAATGTAGCCCTGCCATCGGCAGAGGTGACTCCGGTGATACCATCGGGCGAACCATTGGGGTTTGCTGGATAGCGGCTGGCCACATCGAGGTTGTTCTCCAAAAATCGCATGGCGATTTGATTAGTTTGCTGCAACTGAGCCAGAGCATCGGGACTGGAAAATTCTGCGCGGCCTTCACCATGGGATACCGCAATAGGCATATGAGTGCCAGCCATTCCCTGCAAGAATACTGATGGTGAGTCTTCAATGCGCACCAGAGAAAAACGCGCCTCAAACTGTTCCGATAGGTTGCGTACAAACCTCGGCCAATGCTCGGCACCAGGAATCAATGTCTTGAGATTACTCAGCATCTGGCAACCATTGCAGACACCCAAACTAAAGGTCTCGGGGCGATGGAAGAACTGCTGGAATTGATCGCGAATCTGGCTATTAAAAAGCACTGTTTTAGCCCAGCCTTCGCCTGCTCCCAACACATCACCATAGGAGAAACCGCCACAGGCAACCATACCGGAAAAATCAGCCAGCGACCGGCGCCCAGCGAGTAAATCGCTCATATGAACATCGATGGCGGTAAACCCTGCACGATCAAATGCAGCGGCCATTTCTAGATGGCTGTTAACACCCTGCTCACGAACAATAGCGACCTTCGGCCTTACCCCAGTTTTGATATAAGGCGCACTGATATCGTCAGCGGGATCAAATGTTAGGTTGGCAGAGAGGCCCTTATCGGCGTTGCCAATTCGGGCAAACTCCTGCTCCACACATTCTGCATTATCACGCAGCGAAGCTACCTGATAGGAGGTCTCGCTCCAACAGGCTTGTAATACCGGGCGATCGCAGGCGAAAAGCATCTGCCCATCACGGCTAATCTCTAAACTGTCGTTGTCATTTAATGTACCGAGCCGATGCACATTGACTCCCGCGTCAGCAAAACGCTGAGACACATCTTCGGCAGCATTTGATCGAACCTGAACTACGGCCCCCAATTCTTCGTTGAATAACACCGCCATACTGTTGATATCCAGATCGGTCAAATCAACAGAAACACCTGTATGACCTGCAAAACTCATCTCGGCCAAGGTAGTTAGCAGGCCTCCATCAGAACGGTCGTGGTAGGCTAGGATATCGCCCTGCTCGATGGACGCCTGCATGCTATTAAAAAAGCCTTTGAGGGCCTGAGCATCGTCAACATCAGGAGCCGTATCACCAAATTCCGAAAATACCTGGGCTAAGATAGAACCGCCCATACGATTGGCACCAGCACCTAGGTCCAACAACAATAATTCGGTATCGCCCTGATCTGTGCGCAACTGGGGTGTTAATGTTTTACGCACGTCTATAACCGGTGAAAATCCAGTAATAATTAATGACAGCGGCGAGGTAACTGCTTTGTCCTCACCATTGGCCTCTCGCCACGCGGTTCGCATCGACATGGAATCTTTGCCCACGGGCACGGTGATACCCAACTTTGGGCAAAGGTCCATGCCCACGGCTTCGACGGTGCGATAGAGCTTTTCATCTTCACCGGGGGAGCCTGCGGCACACATCCAGTTTGCCGACAATTTAATATCTTTAATATTACCAATCCGCGCGGCACTAATATTAGTAATGGTTTCGCCGATGGCCATGCGTCCCGAGGCTGGGCCGTCGATTAGTGCCAGTGGCGTGCGCTCTCCCATCGCCATGGCTTCACCAGCGGTGCTGTCATAGGTGACTGTTGTAACGGCACAGTCCGCAACTGGAATTTGCCAGGGGCCTACCATCTGGTCGCGGGCAACCATACCTGTAACTGAGCGATCGCCAATGGTAATAAGGAAACTTTTGCTGGCCACTGATGGATGGCGCAATACACGAAACACCGACTCCATGAGATCGAGCTGTTCAGGCGCAAATGCCGTTGCGGGTAAATCTAATTTGCTCGCGGTGCGATGCATCTTAGGCGCCTTGCCAAATAACACCGACATGGGCAGATCGACTGGATTATTATCAAAGTGACTATCTGCCACGGTAATCTGTTTAGCGGCTGTGGCTTCGCCAACCACGGCATAGGGACAGCGCTCGCGCTCACAGATTGTCTTAAAACGTTCGATGTCTGCGGGTAAAATAGCCAGTACGTACCGCTCTTGCGCCTCGTTGCACCAGATTTCTACCGGCGCCATACCGGGCTCATCGTTGGGCACTTTGCGCAGGTCGAATCGCCCTCCTGTGCCGCCATCTTTAACCAGTTCAGGCAGTGCATTGGAAAGACCACCTGCACCGACATCATGAATAAAGGCGATAGGATTGATATCACCGAGTTGCCAACACTGATCGATAACTTCCTGACAGCGGCGCTCAATCTCAGGGTTTTGACGCTGCACTGAGGCAAAATCAAGGTCCGCAGAGCTGCTGCCTGTAGTCATAGACGAGGCGGCACCGCCACCTAATCCAATCAACATCGCCGGTCCACCCAGTACGACTAGTTGCGCGCCTGGTTCAAATTCTGGCTTGTCGACATGATCTTCACGGATATTGCCGTAACCCCCAGCAATCATAATTGGCTTGTGATAGCCGCGACGCTGCCCAGCAAAATCTATCTCAAAGGCTCTAAAGTAACCACAGATATTGGGGCGACCAAATTCGTTATTAAAGGCTGCACCGCCCAGTGGGCCCTCAGTCATAATATCCAGTGCCGAAACGATGCGCCCCGGTTTGCCGTAGTCATATTCCCAAGGCTGAATGTAACCAGGGATTTGTAAGTTGGACACGGTAAAGCCAACCAGCCCCACTTTCGGCTTTGAGCCTCGACCCACCGCACCCTCGTCACGAATTTCACCTCCAGAACCGGTACCAGCACCTGAGTAGGGCGCGATGGCTGTCGGGTGATTATGGGTTTCAACCTTCATAAGCAAATGAACTGGCTCTTGGCTATAGATATATTCTTTGCTGACAGGGTCTGGATAAAAACGCCCACCATGGCTGCCGGCAACCACCGCAGCATTATCTGAATAGGCCGAGAGAACATTTTCACCACCTAGTTCATTGGTGTTGCGAATCATGCCAAACAGGGAATATTCTTGGTCAACACCATCGACTGTCCAACTGGCATTAAAGATTTTATGGCGACAGTGCTCAGAGTTAGCTTGAGCAAACATCATTAATTCCGCATCCGATGGATTGCGTTCCAAGCTCTCAAAACTGGCCACAAGGTAGTCAATTTCGTCATCGGCCAACGCCAGACCCAGCTCTACATTGGCCAACTTAAGAGCACCACTGCCCCCCGCGAGAATGTCTACCGTAGTCATTGGCTTGGGCTGGTGGTGAGTGAACAGCATCTGCGCCTGCTGCAGGTCTTGAAATACGGTTTCAACCATACGGTCACTGAGCAGTTCAGATAACAGTGCCAGTTGCCCATCAGTTAGAGGAGTTTGAGCCTGCACATAATAAGCAGTGCCACGCTCGACACGCAAAACAGTCTGTAAGCCGCAGTTATGTGCAATATCAGTGGCCTTGCTCGACCAGGGTGAAATAGTCCCGGGACGGGGCACTACCAACAGCAGATGACCCGAGGTCAAACCCTTATCCTCACTTGGCCCATAGGTCATCAGAGCCTCAAGTGTTGCTAGCTCGGCATCTGACAGGGCCTCACTCACGTCGGCAAAGTGCACATATTCGGCTGCTACAGAGGTCACTGAGGGCAAAGCCTGTTGCAGGTTAGAGAGTAATTTTTGACGTCGAAACGCGGAAAGAGAGGATGCGCCGCTAAGGATTATCATGGATGCTGATCTCAAAAACATGGCTGTTAGAAAGCGGTCTATTCTAGCTCAAAATTTACTGCTTAGGCAGAATGAATTGCTTAAAACATGTACAATCATTGAATCCTGACTAACTTCAGCTAGAGCTTGCACTATGAGGCAACTATGACAGCTATGGACGAACTTCCCCGAACTATCAAAAGATTAGGGAATCGACTTATCCTGATAGTTATCGTGTCTGTGTTTGTAGCCTTTATTTCCAGCAGTGCCCATATGTCGGATCTCGAGAGAGTCCATGCTCGAGGTCAGCTTGTGATGCTTACCATACCCGGGGCAACCACCTATTTTGAGGATGGTCATGGCAAAAATGGCTTCGACTATTTAATTGCTAAAGCCTTTGCTGACAGCTTAAATGTCAAATTAGTTGTCAAACCCCAGTCAACATTGCGCAGGCTACTGTTGTCTGTCGGCGGTCCTCAGGGAGATTTTGCAGCGGCCAACATAGTCGCCACCGAGGCGCGTGCCAAGTCTTTAAAATTTTCCCAGCCATTTTTCGAGGTAACCCAACAGCTGATTTATCGCCGCGGCAGTAAGCGCCCCAAATCACTTGACCAACTCGAGGGAGATCTGGTGGTGATTACCGGCTCATCTCACAGCGAGCAATTAAAAAAGCTCAGGGCATCAGTGCCCAATCTAAGCTGGTCTGAGCGAGATGACTTAGAAATGAGCGACCTGATAAGAATGGTCCACGCAGGTGAGATTCCATATACGGTGGTTGACTCACTAGCCTATCTGGTCAATCGACATATATATCCCAGAGCTCGCAAAGCCTTTGATATAGCTCAACCTCAAACCACTGCCTGGGCGTTTGCCTCACATAGTGATGACAGTCTGCTAAATGCAGCTAATGCCTTTATAGATAGCTATATTTCTAGCGGCAAACTCGCGTACCTCGAACAGCAACTATTTGCCTACATAGAGAACTTCTCGGTAGGAGATTCTCAGAGGCTGGGACAACTGGTCGCGCGGCGGTTACCAAAATATGAACAGATGTTTCGCGCAACAGCGCAACGGTTTGATATGGACTGGGCGCTACTCGCTGCGGTCGCCTATCAGGAGTCGCACTGGAACCCCAAGGCTAGATCGCCCACAGGCGTGCGCGGACTGATGATGCTGACCATGGATACGGCCAGAGAAATGAATGTTAGCAATCGCCTCGATGCCGGCCAGAGCCTAGAGGGTGGGGCTGCCTATTTGGTTAAATTAAAGGCACGGTTGCCAAAGCGCATAGCCGAACCCGATCGCACATTGTTTTCGCTGGCAGCTTATAACGTTGGCTTTGGTCACCTAGAAGACGCTCGGGTCCTAACATCACGCAGCGGTAAGAATCCAGACCTGTGGGTCGATGTGCGAGCACATCTACCTCTGCTGAGTAAAAAACAGTTTTACTCTACTGTTAAACACGGTTATGCCAGGGGCAATGAACCGGTTCTGTATGTCGACAACATTCAATACTACAGAACTTATCTACAGTTGCACTCTCTGTCCCAACATAATTTTGAGCCTCCTCCCGATAGCCCCGACTTGGACACAGACACACCGGCGTCTCTGTAGACATTACTAATTTTTCTTCTCTCGCTTGCGGCGAAAAAAGTCACTCATAAGGTCGCCACATTGCTGTTCTAGTACACCACCATACCATTCAAAACTGTGGTTATAATGACTCTGTTCCATTAGTTGTAATTGGCTTTGCAGTGCGCCTGCTCTGGGTTCTGCCGCACCAAATATGACACGGCCAATACGCCCATGAATCATTGCACCAACACACATTGTGCAGGGCTCTATGGACACATAGAGGTCGCAGTCATTGAGGCGATAGTTGTTCGTATTGTCGGCCGCATTTCGCATGGCTACTATTTCGGCATGGGCGGTTGGGTCGCAGCCAGAAATGGGCTGATTGTAGCCCTCACCAATGATCTCACCATCTTTGACCACCAGAGCCCCTACCGGCACCTCGCCGACCGCCCCAGCTTGCTCCGCTAGACGCAATGCTTTGGCCATAAAAAATTCATCAGTACTCATCTATTACCCTATCGCGTAAAATCGCGCGCTTACCTTTGATCAAGAATTATCATGCTCAAACCAATAAACCTTTCAACTGAAGATCAAACCAACTGGCAATCTGATCTAAGCCAATGTTTTACCGCGGTTGATGATCTGCTGACCGAACTAGAACTCGATCGCTCACAGCTCTCAGTCTGCCAGCGTGCAGCAACTCAATTCGACTTTAAAGTGCCGCGACCATTTGCTCAGCGCATGAAAAAAGGCGATCCAAATGATCCGTTACTGGCCCAGATCCTGCCGGTTAAAGCTGAGATGAGACGAGACCCTGCATACATTGCTGACCCACTGGACGAAACTAGCCACAACCCGATTGCTGGCATTGTACATAAATACCGCCATCGCCTGTTGCTGATCGTCAGTCCAGCCTGTGCAATTAATTGCCGCTATTGCTTTCGCCGTCACTTTCCCTATCAGGAAAATCGCCAGAGCAAAGCCCAGTGGCAGCAGGCACTTACATACATAAGGGGTAACACAGACATAAATGAGGTGATATTCTCCGGCGGTGACCCACTGGCAGCCAATGACCGTTTCCTTAGCTGGCTCACCGAGCAAATCGCCGCCATCTCGCATATCAAACGCCTGCGGATTCATAGCAGGTTGCCTGTAGTGATTCCATCACGCATCGATGACTCATTTTTGCGCTGGGCTTCTGCCACTCGACTCAAACCTATTATGGTGTTGCATATCAATCACAGCAATGAAATTGACAACCAAGTCACCTCTGCTATTGAGCGGTTAACGAATACTGGAATAAGAGTCCTCAATCAGACCGTCCTGTTAAAAGGTGTTAACGACCATGCCGCAACCTTAGCCGCGCTCAGCGAAAGACTTTTCGATTGTGCAGTCACCCCCTACTATCTACATCTTCTAGATCCAGTGCAGGGCGCCAGTCATTTTGATATTACGTCAGACCACGCCAGCCAAATTTATCGCGAATTGCAGAACATGCTGCCGGGTTTTTTGCTGCCAAAACTGGTACGCGAAATTCCCGGTAAGCTGTCAAAGACTATTATCCCCACTGACGTATAGTTTATTTGAAAGAACCGATTAAAAGCCTCGCGTGCGACATTACATGTCCTATAAACGACATAAAAATCAACGTTGTGCATTTGGGAATTAAATAAGGGTAAACTTCGCCGGTGGTTGGAAGTTTCAGCCGCAAAGACTTTTTACGGTTGTAGTGCAGATCCCATCTGTATTGATTAAAAAAACAATAATCAAAGGCCATAGCCAGTAAATAAAATTCAAATTAGATCCAATTCTATCTCGGGGGAGATTTATGAAAGCTAATACTTTTTGGAAATTAAATGCCATTGCGGCAGCTGTGATTGCGGGTAGCACTATGCTTCCAGTAGCTTCTGCTGTAGCGGAAGAAATGGTTGAAGAAATTGTTACTGTTGGTGCACGTGCTAAAGCCCGTTCAGCTATTGATACAGTATCAGCTGTTGATGTGATTGGTGGCGATGAGCTAGCTAATCAGGGTGACGTTGATGTTACTAACTTACTACGTAACTCGGTTCCTTCATACTACGTAAATGACCAGCCAATCAGTGACGCGGGCACTATGGTTCGTCCACAAGGCCTACGAGGCATGGCAGCTGACCATACTCTAGTTCTGGTTAACGGTAAGCGTCGTCACCGTTCTTCAGTAATTCTTTGGGCCGCTGGTGGTATTTCAGACGGTGCTCAGGGTCCTGATGTCGGAGTTTTTCCAAGCCTAGCGCTTAAGAACGTCGAAGTACTTCGTGATGGCGCTGCCTCTCAGTACGGTTCAGATGCAATTGCTGGTGTTATCAACTTCAACATGAAAGATGCAAGTGAAGGCGGTACCCTGCAGGTTCGCACCGGTGAGTATGGCGATGGCGACGGGTCAATGACCTATGTTTCAGGTAACTTCGGTCTGCCTCTTGGTTCTAATGGCTTTGTTAACACCACCTTTGAAGTTGGTTCTAGTGACGAAACTGATCGTTCAGTTCAGCGTACAGATGCTGCCCAGCTCACTGCAGACGGTTACGCCGATGTGCCAAGCCCAGCAATGAAGTGGGGCCGCCCTAATATTGATAACGACATGAAGTTGTTAATCAATTTTGGTGCCGACCTAGGTGAAAATACTGAAGTCTATGGTTATGCCAACACTTCAACTAAAGACGTTGACGGTGGCTTCTACTTCCGTAACCCAACAAACCGTGAAGGTGTGTACGGCGATGGAGATAACCTCATAATCGGTGATATGGACGGTTTGGGCATTGGAGGCTCGTGTCCGAATGCTGATCCAGCCAACAATATCGGTGGACTGGTCGCTTTAACCGGCAATATTCCAGACGCAACCGATATGGCTGCTGTACTTGCTGACGATAACTGCTTCTCGTTCCAGGAAACTATACCTGGTGGATTCACACCTCGCTTTGGCGGTACCGTGACTGACCAAGCATTCTTGTTTGGCTTGAAAGGTGAGCTAGCTAATGGGTTAGGTTGGGACGTGAGTTCTTACTTCGGTAAGCACGAAGCTGACTTCTTCATTAACAACACTGTCAATGCAAGCATGGGTCCAAATTCTCCACGCGATTTCGATCCAGGTATGTACCGTCAAGTTGAAACTTCAGTAAATGCTGACTTCACTTACTCTCTGAGCGAAGATGTAGCCCTAGCCTTCGGTGCTGAGTACCGTGTTGAGGAATTTACTATCGGTGCAGGTGACGAAGCTTCTTCAACTGCCGGCCCCCTGAAAGATCAAGGGTTTAGCCTTTCTAGTAATGGCTTCCCTGGGTTCTCCAAGAATATCGCCGGCGTGTTTGACCGTAGCAACTATGCGACGTACTTAGAAGCTGAGTGGGATGCATCAGATAATTTACTGCTTGCTTCTGCACTGCGCTTTGAAGACTTCGATGATTTTGGTACAACAACTAACTACAAGTTGGGCTTTAACTATCAGGTTAGTGATGACTCAGGA
The DNA here is from genome assembly GCA_025153755.1 of SAR92 clade bacterium H921. GTDB lineage: Bacteria > Pseudomonadota > Gammaproteobacteria > Pseudomonadales > Porticoccaceae > HTCC2207. Next base: position 206,405 of record JAOALD010000002.1, on the reverse strand, counting down.
TTCCGTGGTACTTTTAGCACTGGCTTTAAGGCACCTACTCCAGGTCAATCAAATGTTTCAAACATCTCTACTACGATCAACAACGACACAGGGCAGTTAGAGAACAAGGGTGTTATACCATCAACTAGCCCGGTTGCTTCGTTGTATGGTGGTGAGCCATTGGAGCCAGAAGATTCTGACAACATGACCTTTGGTGTTTTCACTACTGTTGGCCAGTTTGATATAACTCTGGACTGGTTTGATATTGATGTTGAAGGTCGTTTAGCGTTGTCTGAAGACACCGTACTGACTGATGCAGATATTGCATCTTTGGTAGCTAATAATGTACCCGGTGCTAACGACATGTCGAAATTCCGCTACTTCACTAACGACTTTGACACCAACACTAACGGTATTGACTTAGTTATTTCTACCAGCACTGACTGGATGGGTGGTACCACTAGCTGGAACCTAGCCTATAACAAGACAACTACTGACGTTAAAGTGTCTGCTGCGCAGGCTAGTGATCAGGACGTTCTTGACCGCAAGCAAATCATTGAAGACATGACTCCAGATACTCGCTGGAACCTGTCTGCTAACCACATGATGGACTCGTGGAGAATGCTGGCTCGTGTTAGCTCTTACAGTGACTGGTTCGACAGCAATGAAGGCAATTATTACTCAGCCGATGTAATTGTTGACTTGGAGGTTTCTTACAACCTCAATGAAAGCTCAACTTTATTAATTGGTGGTAATAATGTATTCGACGAAACTGGTGATGACATAGCTGATACAGCTGATGCATACGGCAACCTGTCGAGCCAATTTGCTCCTATGGGCTTTAGTGGTGCGTTCTGGTATGCCCAGTACAAGTACAACTTCTAAGCAACTCTAACGAGTTAATTAGATGAGGTCAGCACTCAGGTGCTGTCCTACTAGCTACAAAAAAAGGGGTGCCATCTGGCACCCCTTTTTTTATATCTAAACAACCAAAATACCTAACCCAGCACTGGCCGTATATTGCAGCCTGACTTTATCTTCCATCCCAGGCATCTCTTGCCGCCGCAGCTTTTAGGATTGCACGATTACTGTCTGTAGGCGCAGGTTCGGAGTCACCAAAGATAGCCCTCACCCAATGTCCGTCAGTAGCGTTTGGCAACAGGATGAACTTGTCACCAAAATCATAACGATCGCGCTCCATCAAAGCGTAACGCGCATCAATACCATCAACGTAATAATCCCTTTTATAATCATTTAAATTATCACCCAACATCAAAATTAATTCATGGGACTCACTGATCGCTTTCTTTGCCGGCGTTTTGTTTGAGGTATTTCTGTATACCGTCAGATGCTCATTATCCGCAAATGGAAGCTGTAAGTAGCGCAACTGTTTTAGGGCGTACTCCTCAGTATTTTCGCCTTGGTCACGATTAGTAACATAAAACACCTCGACATTATTATCACGGCAGTAATCTAAAAACTCACGGGCACCTGGAACAGGGGTAATTAAGTTTTTGGGTATCCAGCGATCCCATGCGGCATCATCAAAAAAATCCATTCCGTTATTAATCAGGTAGCCCCAATAACTGGCCGCATGAACTATCGTGTTGTCGACATCAGTAATAACAGCTAATGGTTTACTGCCGATATTATTGCGCCGCAGCGCCTGTTCAACCCTGAGTGTAGCCAAGTTAAAAGCTTGATAACATAGGGCACCATATTCGGCAGCGGTTGCCGACCAAGCTACCGCCCATAGGAGCGGATTCTGATGCTTGAAGTCAGCACTACTAATATTCGATGAAGACTCTGTTTTTGCGTAGGCCTGCATGGGCATGTACAGACCGCCTAATAAAAGCGAGGAAATTAACTGCCTGCGATCTAAACTCTGTGTATTTTTATCCTGCATAAAATTACCTTTGAATTTTTTATTGCCATTGAAGTGCTGGATAATTACTCCTGCCGTAAGAGCGACTGAAATCGAGGATCCGCAATCCCCTCAATATCGGTTTGAAAAATAAAAACATTGCCCGCCTCTGGCTCGGCTTTGCGAGCATCTGGCGTCATCCCCTGATAAGCCGTGGTAATAAAAAGCATATTTAAGTCTGGCCCGCCAAAAGCAACACAGGTTGGCTGACTCACGTGCAGGGGTAAAATAAAGTCTATCTCTCCCTCAGGACTATAGCGCACGACTCTGCTTGCAGCCCATTGTGCACTCCAAATATAACCTTCAGCATCTACGGTTGAGCCATCAGGGAAACAATCCTGCTCCGTCTGCAGCAGTAAACTTTGATTTGAAATAGCACCGCTAGTGGCATCAAAATCATAGCGATAGATACGCCGTGTTGGTGTATCCGTGTGATACATAATCGCAGAGTCTGGACTCCAACACAGACCATTAGGAATAGTCAGCCCTGAAATCTTACTGGACACCTGCAACTGGTGATCAAGGCAATAAAGTGCACCGGCACCCTGCTCCCCAGACTCCACCATACTGCCGGCCCAAAATCGCCCCTGCCGATCGGCGCGACCATCATTGAGCCTAGTGCCCATATTACTCTGCTCTATTTTACTGAGCCATTGGATAGCGCCAGTAAAAGGATTGTAATAGGCAAAGCCACTGGCAAAACCGCAAATCAACTGGTCACTGTTAGTCACCAGTGCAAAAGACCCAAGGCGCTCCGGCAGTGCCCATTGATCCAGCTGCTTATTTTGCGGGCAATAACGATACAGAATACTGCCTTCAATATCGGTCCACCAGACAGCGGCACCGGCGGCATCCCAGATAATGCCCTCGCCCAACTCATTCTCAACCTTGAGGGTATCAACTAAAGTAGCAGTCACCATGCTTTAGCTTCCTTTGACAGCAGTAATAGCGGCAGCAGATTGATAAACCTGTTCAGCACTATAGCCGGGCTTATAAATCTCAGAGCCAATACCAAAACCATCGACTCCGGCTTTTAGCCATTCATCTGCGGCATCCGCACCCACACCACCCACGGCCAATAATTTGCAGTCATTGGGCAGCACAGCGCGCACCCCTTTAATATGACCAGAGCCATAGGTTGCCGCAGGAAATAATTTTAGATAGCGGGCACCGGCCTGATATGCAGCAAAAGCCTCTGTTGCCGTCGCCCAGCCAGGCATGGGTACCAAACCCGACTCAAGACTGCGCTCTATAACCGCCGCGTTGGTGTTGGGGCTGACAATAATTTCACCGCCGGCAGCGGCAACGCCGACCACATCGGCCTCAGTCAATACTGTCCCCGCACCAATCACACAGCGATCGCTCATAGCCTGAGCCAGTCTTTTAATACTGGTTAATGGCTCTGGAGAATTCAACGGCACCTCGATAATACCAATGCCCGCACTGTAAAGAGCCTCGCCAATACCCACTACTTCCTCTGGGCGCACACCGCGCAAGATGGCAACCACTGGCATCTGGGCAAACTGGGTATTAAGTTTTTCTATCATCAGGGTTATTCCATATCACAAGCGTTAAAGAGAGTTTTGTAAATAGCCTGGTAGCCACAAATAGCGATCTGGTCTGAATCACAAATACGCGCTTCTATGTTCATTGACTCCAGGGCCATTTGATAGGCTTGAGTCAAAATAGAATCGCCGATCAATGTAATCTTGCCCACACTGTCTGTGCCATTTTTTAGTAGCCCCAAAGAACCGACAATATCAGAGCCCACCAGTAGGCCAGACAAATAGGATGCCCCATGCTCTGCATTCAACATACCCTCAATTTGGCGACTGCGGACGGTAAATAAGGCATTGAGAAGCTGACCCGCCTGCAAGGTTCTGGACAGTGCCACCCCCTGCAAAAAATAATCGGCTGAGAAATTATCGCCCAAAGGCTGAGTAATCAGAATACTATGCTTCTCTAGTAGGGCATAAAGCTCACCAGTAAACGCAGTAACAAAGGTTTGCACCTGACCCTGTGCGACCAGCGCCCATTTATTATGAGTACCGGGGAGCACCACAATCTGCTCTGAATGCTCTTCCGTCTCAAGCATCCACCCCAGTAACTGTAATTCCTCGCCACGCATCATATCCGGCGCACCTAGCTCGGTCCGAGTTTTTAATCCAGACAGAATCCAAATATCCAGCCCGCGGACAGTAAACTTTGTTGTGCTATTGCTAATCTGATCTGGGCTGGCAGGACAGTCTAAATAAGTCACCTCATGCCAGCCTATATTGGAGCCCACGGCCCCAGATAAAATCACCGGCACTGGCCCATACAGCTCAAGCCAATCACCTATCAAATCAAAAAGAATCGCCTCAAAATCTGAATTTAGGCCCATAACACCTGGACCCGAAAGGCACGCCAAGGCCTCGACAGACTCCCCATGGGCGAACCGACAAAGGTACAGACGGAGGTTGGTGGAACCCCAGTCCCCAGCGATAAAGACAGCATCGTTCATTTAGGTTCTGCCACCATCTATCGTAAAACTTTGACCAGTAATCATACGGCTATCATCTGCCGCTAAAAATAACGCCAAGTTCGCTACCTCAGAGGGTTGTAGACGTTTTTTTAACGCAACTTGCCGCATCCAATCTGCCTCAGCCTCTGGGGTCAGCCAAGTATCCAGCTGACGCTCAGTCACCACCCAGCCGGGCAAGATAGCATTAACCCTTATCTCCGAGTCACCATAGTCTCGTGCCAGCGCCTTGGTCATGCCGACAAGGCCCGCTTTGGCCGTCACATAACCGGGCATATTGGCTGGCCCCAGCAATGCATTGATTGAGCTGAAATTAATAATTGAGCCACCAGACCCCTCGGCCATCAAAGTTGCGCCAGCTTGGGCAGCAAAAAATGCAGCATCCAGATTAATCGCCATACATTGCCGCCAGCTATCTTCCGTCACATCAGAGGGGGAATGGCGATTATCATTGGCGGCATTATTAATCAGCGCCTGTAATGGGCCCAGTTCTTTAACCGCCTGCCGAATAGAGTTTTGTAGAGCGGGTACATCAGTGACATCAATTTGCTGAAACCAAAGACTGGAGCCTGTTTGATCCTCGACCTTACTACACAGTGTCTCGGCGGAGTCGCCATCCAGATCAACAAAGGCCACCCTAGCGCCTTGCAAGGCAAATGCCTCTACCATGGCAGCACCAATACCCGTGGCACCCCCAGTAATAAAAGCACAGCGCCCCTTGAGACTGGGGTAGATTGCATATTCGCCCATGAGACGACCTCTTTTAATTATGACCTGGAAGTGACAACACACAGACTTTCATTACAGCCTGTTTACCTGCCTGTTTTTATTTTATTATAGGATAACCATAACGCGATTTTGCAGTGACAACAACGCGGATAATTGGCGCAAAACTAAAAACCTGATAACAGGTACTAAAAGGTGTAGAGAATGACCATTAATAGGCGACGCATATCCGCATTTATTACTATCCTATTTAGCATCTTTATTAATTGCGCCAAGGTCATTGGTGCGGAACAACTGTATACCCAACAGCCTCCAGTAACACCAGAATTGGCTCTCAGTGGCACCTATGACGTCGGTGTCAGTACTATCATAGCCATAGATCCCAAGCGTTTAAACACAACTAATTTTATAACGACAATTGAACGTTCTCTAACACTGGAAGTCTGGTATCCGGCGCAGGCGTCCGCACCATCAAAACGGCCCCCATTGGCCACCTATAAAAATGTCACTCGCCTGCAAAAGCCCTTCGAACTGCAGGGCAATGCCTATCGCGACGCCCCAGCGCTCAAAGAGGGGAGCTTTCCATTGATTCTTTTGTCCCATGGCTTTACCGGCTATCGCACCCAGATGTTTTATCTGGGAGAGCATCTAGCCAGCCATGGGTATGTCGTTGTTGGTATAGACCATACTGATTCAACCAATGCTGATATCAAGTCAGCAGAAGATCGGCCCGCAGGAGCTATTAGTACCTTCTACAACCGAGCCAGAGACCAGCAATTTTTACTCGATTACTTTACCGAGCAACAGACTTCAGTCGCCGATGTAGTCGATACAGATAGTGCCGCAATTATTGGCCACTCAATGGGCGGCTTTGGCGCCATCAATACCATTGGTGGTTGCTATTCCTTTAACTCAGAACAACTGGGCAGGATGGGTACTCCCACTGCTATCGCTATGGTTCTGCCCTTTGCGCTCAATTCCTGTTTTGGCGGCCGCGAAGAAGTAGACCCACGCTGGAAAGCGGCGCAACTCTTTGCCCCCTGGGGTGGAGAATATGATGTTCATAGCGCAGAGGCTATGAGCAAAATCAGCGTGCCAACCTTTTTCTTTGCCGGTGACCAAGACAATACCTCCGGCTTTAAAAATGGCGTTAAGAAACTCCATGATCAGATGGGATCTGAGCACAACTACATGCTGGTGTTTGAAGATGCACGACATAATATCGGCCCTCATCCAGCGCCAGCGGCCTCGTTTGCCACAGACTTTGAACTGGGCCATTACTTCGATCCCAGCTGGGATAGTGAAACCATTAATCGGGTTATCGAGCATATGAGCCTGGCATTTTTAGACTGCCATGTTAAAAATGATAGGACCCGCTGTGACTATCTACCCATGCGACAAGATAGCCAGCAATACGAGGGAGCTGACCATAAGTTTACAGACCCCTGGCCGGGCTTTCCCCATCTCTGGGCCAGCGGCCTTAAGTTCTATCGCAAATAATTGAATTAGGTAACCCTATGTTTGGAGTCTGTTACTACCCGGAGCACTGGCCTCAGTCGCAATGGAACAAAGATGCGACAATGATGGCCGAGCTGGGGTTAACCTATGTGCGTATTGGCGAATTTGCCTGGTCGCGGCTAGAGCCCAATCCCGGAGAGTACGACTTTGACTGGCTGGATGCGGCAATCGAGAGTCTGACCAATGCCGGCCTTAAAGTGGTGATGGGCACCCCTACCGCCACACCACCTAAATGGCTGATTGATCGATACCCAGAAATACTGCCAGTAGACCCCGACACGGGCCGCACCAGAGGCTTTGGCTCACGCCGTCACTATGACTTTTCCAGTGCGGTATATCTGCGCGAATCACTGCGTATTACCGAAACTATGGCCAAACGCTATGGCAACCATAAGGGCGTGGTCGGTTGGCAAACAGATAATGAGCTTTGCTGTCATGACACAGCCCTTAGTGGCTCTGCACTTGCCCGCGACGCATTTCAAGACTGGTGCCAGCAGCATTACACCAGCATAGATAAACTCAACAGCGACTGGGGCAATGTCTTCTGGTCGATGGAGTATCGGCATTTTAGTGAGATAGAGTTACCCATAGGTGCAGTGACCGAAACCAGCCCAGCCCATCGTCTGGCCTATCGCCGCTTCTCTTCAGATCAGGTGATTAACTATCACAACCCCATGGTTGAGATGATTCGCCAGCATGCACCGGGCAAATTTATTACCCATAATTTTATCCCCATGAATGAAACAGCCGTGGATAACTTTGCCCTGGCCGCACCATTGGATTTCACCAGCTACGATAACTACCCACTAGGGCGTACCGATCTATTGATGACCGGCGCTCCAGCGGAACAGCTGCGACCCTATATGCGTACCGGGCATCCAGACTTTGCCACCTATTATCATGATCAAACCCGCGGGCTGTTAAATCGTGGATTCTGGGTGATGGAACAGCAGCCCGGGCCGGTTAACTGGGCCAATAATAACCCGCGCCCCGCACCGGGCATGATTCGCTTTTGGACGCTAGAAGCCTTTGCCCATGGTGCCGACTGTGTCTGTTATTTTCGCTGGCGACAGGCGCCCTTTGCCCAAGAACAAATGCATGCCGGGCTATTGCGCCCGGACAATTCCAAAACCGAAGCCTGGCCAGAAGCCGAGCAAGCAATGGCTGAAGTGGCTGCATTAGATATTGGCAATCAGCCTTTACAACCAGCGTCTGTGGCCATTATTACCGGCGCCGAAGGGCTGTGGGTAAGCGATATTGAAAAGCAGGGCCAAGCCTATGACTTTAATAATGTGCAGCTGAGTTACTACAGCGCACTGCGAGAACTAGGCGTTAATATTGACTTTATCTCGGTGGATTCTGACTTCACAGCCTACGCATTAATTATCGCCCCCAGCCTGCCGATCGTTGATCAGGCCTTTGTGGATAAATGCAAAGCCAGCAGCGCCCACTTTATTTTTGGCCCCAGAGCTGGCGCCAAAACCTCAGAGTTTGGCTATCCCGCCATATTGCCGCCAGGGTTATTACAGCAGCTAATCCCCATTCGCATACTCTCAGTCGAAACCTTGCGCGCCGACTGTATGGAAGGCCTGTGCTGGAATAAGCAGCAATATCAGAGCGGCAGCTGGTGCGAGCAAATAGAGGCTGGGGAGTCAGAGATTTTGGCCCGCTATGATAATGGCGAGCCCGCCGTGGTGCGCCAAGATCGCACAACCTATATTGGCACATTGACCAACCGAGAGTTTTTATTGGATTTTTTCCAGCAGTATTGCCAGCAGGCGAATATCCAAACCTATAGATTTGGCACTGATATCAGAGTGTGCCAAAGAGGCGATCTGATGTTTGCCTTTAACTACTCAGATCAACCTCAGCAACTGCCACTAGATTCCGGCGCGAGCCTGATGCTGGGCAGCAGCCAAATAAAGCCCCACGGTGTTACAGTCTGGCGGGGCTCTGGTAACTAATAATAACTGACTAAAAATTATAACTAACAGGAGTCTTCCTTGAGCGAACAAGCCATTCAACTAGCTGTATTCTGTTTTGTCCTAGGTGCTATTGCACTGATCACCTATATTAAATGTCGCGGTGAAAATCGACATTCAACAGACTCCAACAAAGAGTACTTTCTCGCCGGCGGCGGCCTGACCTGGGTGTTTGTCGCAGGCTCCATCACTCTGACCAACCTCAGTACCGACCAACTGGTGGGCATGAATGGTAATCAAATGTTGTTGCTAGCGCTTTGGGAGCTGGCAGGATTTGTAGGCCTGATGGTATTGGCTAAGGTTTTTCTGCCGGTGTACTACCGCAATAATTGTACTACGACCACTGAGCTTCTTGAGCGGCGCTACAACAGTAAGCATTTGCGAGCGCTGGTCTCTACCATGTTTCTGTTTATCAATGTGTTTGTCTTTCAGCCTGCGGTTATCTATACCGGCGCGCTATTTATGATTTCCATGACTGGTATTGATGCGGATCTAATGACGATTGCCATCGCCTTTGCACTGGTGGGCGCGGCGTATTCCGTGCTTGGTGGCCTGCGAGCCGTAGCAGTATCGGATACCTACGGTGGTGTGCTGGTGTTGCTTATGGGGCTGGTGATTGTGGTGCTATCTCTGATGGCCATCAACTTTGACTTTAGCGGTATCCCCGCCGAGCGATTAACATTGATTGGCGACAGCGCGTCGCCTATACCTTGGCATACATTACTAACCGGTATGTTTCTGATTCAAATTTTCTATTGGAGTACCAACCAGACCATCACCCAGCGGGCTATGGCTGCACCCACGATCAAAGAAGCACAAAAAGGCGTGTATGCAGCGGCCTTTATTCGCGTTATTTTTATCCCTTCGATGGTGGTTATCCCCGGTATTGTTGCCTATAAACTCTACGGCGATATTGGCGACCAGGCCTATGGTCGTATTGTGGGTGATCTTTTGCCTGGCTGGTTATCCGGTGTATTTGCCGCAGCAATTGCGGCGGCAGTGCTCAGTTCATTTAACAGTATGGTCAACTCTTCCGCTGCCATGTATGTCTGTGATCTGCATGAGCGCTATATTGATGAAAAACCTAATGTGCGGGTGCTAAGTGGTATGGCTACAGGAGTGTTTGTGGTGATCGCGGTTGCCATGGTGCCGGTCTATGCCCAGTCCGACAGTATTATTAATCTACTTCAAGAGCTCTGGGGTCTTATAAGTATGCCCATTTTGGCCTGTTTTGCTGTGGGTTTGCTATTTAAAAATGTAGATTATCGCGCAGCGATTGTAGCAGTGATCTTTGGAGTCTTTATGTACGCCTGCTTTATATGGCTATGGATGCCATTGCACTATATTCATATGACATTTTTCACATTCTTCATCTGTGTCGGACTGGCACTGAGTATCAACCGATTGGTCTTTGGTAACAGAGCCGAGTTTATTGGCCTCAACTCGTCAGGTGAAAAATCAGCAGACTTGTCGGCTGCATAATCGGCAGTTGTAGCCCAAAGTTCATGAGGGCATCGCCACTCAGCATCGAGCCATCAATCACATCCACAATGGATGATGGACCACTTCTCGGTGCTGAGGGCCAGATAATAGTCACCTTATAAAGCGTATTTGCCTCCAACCCACGCAAGCGCAAATGGCCCATTGAAGTGGTTGCTGGACTGTCCAACAGTGCATAGGAAAATAATGCCTCTCGCTGATTGGCGGCAATAATGCCAAAGCTATTTTCATGTTCACTGGTATCAAGCCGCACCAGGTCACCGTTATGGATTAACTGGCGGTGCTGTTTGTGCAGACTTACAGCCGAAGTTAGAACCTGTTTTTCTTTGTCATCCATTTCCAGAAGATTGGCCTCAATACCCATATCCCCGAACATGGCTACCCCGGCTCTGGTGGTCATACTGATACTGCGCCCAGTGATATGGCAGTCTCGAGGCCCCACGTGGGCACCCATAAATTCGGCGGGGAAAAACATTGAAAAGCCTTTTTGGATCGCTAAACGATCCAGCGCATCATTACTATCAGAGGGCCAGATCCGATCTGTGTACCCTAAAATACCAAAGTCGGCTCGGCCACCCCCAGAAGAACAGCTTTCGATTTCAACCATTGGATGCGCCGCTCGAACACGGGCCAACAATCCATACAGAGCCAGAGTCTGATAATGACTGACCGCTCGTCCCTCGGCATTGCCCGGCTGATTAATCACCCGGTTCATATCCCATTTTAAGTAGGCAATTGGATACTGAATTAATAGGGCATCGATACAATTAAACAAATAGTCCTGAACTTCAGTGCGCGTTAAATCCAGCACCAGCTGATTTCTCGACAGGATCAATGGCGCTGGTGGCGTGCTCAGTATCCAGTCAGCGTGGGCCCGAAACAGGTCGCTATCCGGGTTAACCATCTCCGGCTCAATCCACAGACCAAATTCCATATCCTTGCCATGGACATAATCGATTAACGGGCCTAAACCATCGGGGAAAACTGACTTATCAACAGTCCAATCACCCAGCCCAGCGCGATCAGATTTGCGGTTTTTAAACCAGCCATCATCGAGCACAAAACGCTCGGCACCCACTTTAGCAGCACTGTCTGCGAGTGCCTGAAGCCGCTCCAGAGTCAGATCAAAATACATGGCCTCCCAAGTATTAAAGTGTACCGATTTGGTCTTTTCGGCCATGCGCCCATCGCTAAGATGAGATCTGATATAGGAATGAAAACACTTGGATAAGGCTGATAAACCATTATTAGTACTGGCCCCATAGAGCACCGGTGAACAATAGGACTGTTTAGGGTCAAGGTTTAGTTCACCGGGGAAAAATAGCTCTCCCAACTGAGCATAGGCACGGCCTCTAAACTGCTCTTCAACGCGAATACGGTGATTGCCACTCCAGCCCAGATGCAACCCATAGGCAGCACCTGATGCTTCGCTGGTCTGCTCGGTATGGATAATCACCCCAGGAAATGAATCATGGGAGGTTCGCCCCGAGCGATTCTCCCGCAGATAGGTGCCAGAGAATCGATCCACCGACTGAAGCTGAAATTCTTTCGCCCAGCGGCCCTGAAACCCGAGAATTTTATTGTAGTTAATGGGTACTGGAATACTGGGGGTATTGCACTGCTCAACCGATAACCTGCTGTCACCAATATTGCACAGCTCGGTGCTGGCACTTAAAACATCAGTATCGCAATCTAACCCAAGTCGATGGGTAATTCTTAGCTGAGTGCCCTCACAGACAGAGACAATGGTTAGATGGCCATCATTAGCTTGGGTAACAGATTCAATGTGAGCGCTCACCGCCCATTGTAGCCCTTGCCGATGAACCTGAATTCCCGGATTACCCTGAAAACCTGCTCCCAATTCTGGTGACAGAGAGATAGGCGCTTCCTCAGTAGGACAGGCTGGAGCCTCCTGCTCGGTGGCCAGCAGGGCTAGCATATCAGGGCTTGTACTTGGTCGCAGCCGCACACCCCAGTAGAGGATTGCAGGAGCAGTGCCACGGCAATCCAGTACTAGACTGCTGTGACGGCCATGGACGGTATAGAATGGGTCAATGACTTTACGTACTGACTGTAAGGCTTCAGGCATAGACAATTTTCTTCTTATTATGCTGCATTGCTACTGATTAAATAGACATCAATAATGCCCCAAATCCCCCGCCAGCGGCCAGTTAATTTTTACCGATCAAATTCTCAGAAAATATCGCATAATGGCGTCATTAAATTACAAATGGAGCTTTAATTTTGGGTGCCACCATCGATAGTCAGCTACCTTTTAGGGAAATCGTAAAAGTAAGATATAGCGATCTGGATGCTCAGGGACATCTGTATTTCGCCAATTATTTAATCTTTGGCGATGAGGTACTAGGCGCCTATATGGAGCAATTAGGCCTAAATATTATGGATCCGCTCACCGCGCCCTGCCTTATCTTTACCGTCAATATTCATTGTGACTATCACAATGAAATTGCAGGAAACTCTGAGATTGCAGTCTATGCAGGCTACGGGCGCCTGGGTAAATCGAGCGCCGATGCGGTATTTGAATTGTACAATAATGCCAGTGGGGTTATCTTAGCCAGTGGCGGTTTAACTCAGGTATTTGTAGACCCTAAAACTCGACAGTCAATGCCCATACCGGCATTTTATCGAGAAAATATTGTGTCTCAGCAAAAGAATTTAGGAAACTAGGGAAAAATTTATAGTGGCCGCCTCGTTTTAGAGGCGCCCCTTGCCGCTAAGACCCCACCGATATAAAACGGCCAAGCCTTAGCTATTCTTTAGCAACGATTAGCCCATACGTAGCAGCGCACAGATTTTATTGCCCGCGGGGTCACGCAGATAGGCTAGGTACATGCTGTCCTGACCGCTACCGCGCACGCCGGGGGCGTCTTCGCAGTCAGAGCCACCATTGGCCAAGCCGGCTGCATGCCAGGCATCGCCCTGTTCTGTGCTGGTAACATTAAAGCCAACAGTTGAGCCATTACCATGACTTGCAGGCTCTCCGTCAATGGGCACGCTGAGGGCAAAAACGGCGTTCTCACCAAAGTAAAAGCAGCGGCCCTTGGGGTCGATAATGCCAGGCTTGTAACCCAACTCCCCTAGGATCGCATCATAGAATTTTTTTGACTCGTCGATGCTATTAGCACCGATCATGATATGACTAAACATAGTTTTCTCTTCAAAAGTTGAGGGATCGATAAAAATAAGAATGCCAGAGGAAAACTTCGTTTTTGTTCATGTCCTCTGGACGCTCAGTTTGCGATAGAACCATCTGCATATCAATCAGCTGAATGGGATAATATCGATCGATCAAGAAAATCGACAATCCCAGAACCAACAATACTGGGCTGCATATAGGGAATATTATGTCCTCCCTGCTCAATGGTCAGTAACTCAGCATAGGGGATCGCCTCGAGCATATGCACAGTCCCCGAGTAAGGCACTGTGGCATCCTGAGTACCCCAGATAGCAAGCGTTGGAATACGGTGTTCACCACCGACGGCGCTAAAGGCGTCTTGGGCGTCAAACAGGTTAAAATATCTAAAGGTCGAAATCAGGGACTCTACATAACCACTGTAGGAAAGTTGTGTACTAACCTGGGAGATAAAATCTAGCTTTTCCATGGCCAGGGGGTCATCAATATTTGCCATCTCTGTATCACTTACATCGCTGACTAACATATTTTTAGCAAACATATGGCCAAGCCACTCGCCCACGACAGGTAGAGTCACCAAACGATTAACCGCCTGAGTACCCGGCATAAATCCTGCTGGCGCAATGAGTGATAGAGTTTTAGTTTTAGTTGGGTAAGCTTGGGTAAAATGGCCGATCACGGCCCCACCCATAGAGTAGCCCACCAAATGGACAGATTGCGATACCTGTTGATGAGCCAATAGCTCGTTTAGAGATTCGACATAGACTGCTTTGTCGTACCTGATGTTAGGCCTTTGCGAGAAGCCCCTGCCAAAATGATCATAAACTAGCACCTTGTAGCCGCGCTCTATGAGAAAATTTTTGATCTGATCCCAGACGAAATGTGGTGTTGAGAAACCATGAACTAAAACTACAATTTCACCATTTTCATGCTCAGGGATATACCAGCGATAATAGAGATTGCCCTGACTTAATTCAGCCCAGCCCCCTTCGTCAGGCAAGTCTGATGCAGTGATATTTTTAAGGCCGTAGGTCTTTGCCACATAGGGTAATACCAGCAGCAATACTAAAACTAAGAGAGCCACGTAAATTTTCATCTATCTCTAACTCCCATTCTAGCTAGAGCTTCCATGATAGATGATCTGCACATATCCACGTATGCCCTGAACATAGTCAGCAACAGAAATTCGCTCATTAGTGCCATGAAAACCCGTTAGCAGCTCAGGGGTCAGGCGGATAGGATTAAAACGGTAGGCATTATCAGCTACCTTGCCATAGTGACGACTGTCTGACGCCGCTACCATCAATCCAGGCACCACCGGAATATCCCCATACACCTCACGCATACTCTGAGAAATCACTTCAAATCCCGGCGCTATCCAGTCGGAGATAGGAGAGGGTTCACTACCCCCTAGACGATGGACACTAATACTGTCGCTGGCCACCAGATCAGTCACGTAGTTTTCAATACTGTCCATAGAATCTCTGGGATGGATTCTAAAGTTTACTGTGGCGACAGCTTCAATAGGCAGTACATTACTCTTAACACTACCAGACAACATCGTTGGTGCAGTTGTGGTGCGCAACATGGCATTGGTGGTTGGCGCGGTGCTGAGTTGGCTATCCATAACTCCACCAAATAACCATTTGTTAGCAAATAGCGCTTTGGGTATAAAAGACATATAGCGGCTAACAACATCGAACATCTCTGCTGCCAGACCCTCTAAACCGCCGGGCACAGGGTTTTCTTCAAGTTTGATGATTGCCCGAGCAAGGTCTGTGACTGCACTTTTCTGTGGCGGCATTGAAGAATGTCCACCTTCAGCCTCAGCCACTATATTCAAATTCAAAGTTCCTTTTTCTGCAACATTTACCGCCGCAACTAAACGATTGACGCCGCTAATCAGTCCGTCAAATATAAAAGAACCCTCATCCAGAGACCAAGCCAACTGAATCCTCTGCTCTTGGAGATAAGCCGCCACCGCAGCAGCACCCTCGGAACCGCCAATCTCCTCATCATGGCCAAAACTAAGATATACCGTTCTGGTTGGCTCATAACCCGACTCTAACAGGTAAGTCGTCGCCTCGAGAATACCCAAAACTCCGCTCTTGTCATCCAGCGCACCGCGACCCCAGATAATACTATCGGCAATAACCCCACCGAAAGGAGGGTGCTCCCACAGATGCTCTGTACCCGGAATAACCGGCACAACATCATAGTGGCCGGTAACAAGAATCGGCTTTAAAGAAGTGTCCGAACCAGTCCAGCGATATAGCATTGTGTCGTTGAATTGAAGGTACTCTAGCCGTTCATGAACAAGGGGGAAGGTATCATGGACCCAGCTTATAAAATCCGTGAATTGGGACCTATTTTTATACTCGGGGAGCTGAAATGAGACTGTCTTAAATCGAATTGATTCAGACAAATTCTGGGCTAATTCAGTTTCATTGAGCTCGATTTCAACTTGCTCAATATCAAGTGCCGCCGATGGCTGATGCATCAGTGTACGCACAACGATCACCACCACCAGTAAAATAATAAACACTGCAGTTGCAATAAAAAAACGTTTCATATCATGATCTTCTTAGGGTTTGCAGTAGGCTCGAAAGTTGGCAGCCA
This sequence comes from SAR92 clade bacterium H921, assembly GCA_025153755.1. Lineage (GTDB taxonomy): Bacteria > Pseudomonadota > Gammaproteobacteria > Pseudomonadales > Porticoccaceae > HTCC2207. Next base: position 190,482 of record JAOALD010000002.1, on the reverse strand, counting down.
AATTTGTCGCTAATTGAGAAAATTCCAAAGCGGCTTGAATTTTTTTCCCAGCCTCTCTTTTTTTTCCGTCCTCGTTTAACACTTTAGATTCCTCCAGTAATCCTTGAGATACCGCAAGTGATAATCCAGATCCAGCACTGAGTTTTCTGCAATCTTCAGCTTTCCATAAACCTATCGATTGTTGTTCACCAGAAATGAGTTTAGGCTCCTGACTATCGGCCCAGGCTAATCCCGAAACCATCAGCGCACATATTAATGACAATAATAATTTCACCTTATTTCCCTCCGATTTTGATTTGGTTAAAACCTTTTTTATAGAGTAAATTTTTTATACTAACAGGCCGGATTTGAATTATCACCCGCTAATTTACATCTTATAGTTTTCGCCTTGAACTGAGATTTTCCACCGTCTCCGCCAAGCTTGTGCTGAAGGACAAGGAGAAATATTATCTATCTATCGAAAACCGAGGCATTCCATCTTATGGCTAAATTAACCAGTAACGAAAATAACCTTACCTGGGCAGAATTTGAACGCATAGATCTGCGAGTCGGCACAGTCGTGGCAGCAGAGTTTTTTGTGGAGGCGATTAAGCCTGCCATTAAAATGAGCATAGATTTTGGCCCTAATCTGGGCATCAAAAAATCTTCAGCACAGATAACCGACCACTATGATCCGGCCACATTAATCGGTAAGCAAGTCGCTGCTGTAGTGAACTTCCCTAAGAAGCAAATTGGCCCAATTATGTCGGAATGTCTTGTCACTGGCTTCACTCAAGAGGATGGTAGCATCATACTGGCGGTACCTGACCAGCAGGCTCTCAACGGCTCTCGTCTAGCTTAAAAATAAAACCGCTATAGGATGAAAATCGCTTCGCCCCTATCACATTAACAAGGGCTGTCCGATTTAGGCCTGTGGGCATATATGATAAAATTTTTCGTCAAAATTAAATCTTTTTCGGGTCAGTTAACCTAGAAGTTAGATTTAATAACTAAGTTTTTACCAAGTTTTTCGACAAGGTTATCTGCTATGAATGAACAATTTTTTCCCCATATTACGCAAGATAACAATAAAGTTGCATTAGTCGATGCTTGCGGCTCGCATACCTACGATCAGATTAATTCTCGTATTGAGATGTTTGCCAAAGGGCTTGTTGAGGACCAGCAGGATTTACAAGAAGAACGTGTCGCCTTTTTGCTAGATGCCAGCCTAGATTATGTTACCGCACTGCATGGCATCTGGCGGGCGGGCGGCATGGCCGTACCACTTAACGTAGCTTCTGCAGAGGCTGAACTTGAGCATTATTTAAGTAGCGTTGGTGTGACGCGAATGATCGCGCCTGCAGAGCATCATGGCAAACTTAACAAGCTCTGTAGGCAACTCCAAATCAGCTTACTGACCATGGATCAAGTACTTGCCCAGCAAGGCTCAGTGTTACCTAGTCTGTCCTCAGAGCGGCCGGCAATGATTCTTTTCACCAGCGGGACAACCAATAAGCCTAAGGGCGTGGTGATCACCCACAAAGCGATTAAAGCACAGGTCACCACTTTGGTAGATGCTTGGCAATGGTCCGACGACGATGTGATACCGCTATTTCTGCCGCTGCATCATATTCATGGCATTATTAATATTCTCAGTTGCGCCCTGTGGTCGGGAGCCACTGTGCACCTGATGCCGAAATTCAATATGCCTGACCTGTGTTCCGATATTATCACCGACACCTACAGCGTATTTATGGCTGTGCCCACCATTTATGTAAAATTAATAGACCATCTGGAAGGGCTGGATAACGCTCAATCACAGGCCATCTGTGAGGGCTTTGGTCGTATGCGTCTAAATGTGTCAGGGTCAGCTGCTTGCCCAGTCAATGTGTTTAATAAATGGCGAGAACTTACCGGCCAGGTACTGCTTGAACGCTATGGTATGACCGAGGTCGGCATGGGAATATCAAACCCTTATGATGGCGAAAGACGGGCTGGCTATGTTGGTCAGGCGTTGCCAGGAGTGACGGTGCAACTATTTGATGAACAGGATCAGCAAGTCACTCAGGAGCAGACCCCCGGAGAGATTCGTATGAAAGGCGACAACCTATTCAGGGAGTATTGGAATAATCCTAAGGCCACACAGGAGACCTTTAAACAGGGCTGGTTTTGCTCCGGTGACATCGCCGTTATCGAAGATGGCTATATTCGTATTATGGGTCGGTCCTCAATCGATATTATTAAGTCCGGTGGCTATAAGCTGTCGGCACTCGAAATAGAGGGCGTTTTGCTGACCCATGAGGATATCAGTGAAGCGGCCGTGATTGGCATTGCAGATGATACTTGGGGCGAGGCAGTTGCTGCTTATATCTGTTTGCGGCAAGGTGCCCAGCTTGGCTATGCAGATCTAAAAGACTGGTGCTCTAGCAGAATGTCTGCCTACAAAATACCCAAGCAACTGAAAATATTAGACAGTCTTCCACGCAATGCCATGGGTAAGGTAACCAAACCATCGCTTAAATAACAACTCAATAAGGGGACATCTCAATGATCATATATGGCGTCGCACTTCTCGCCTTTTGTATGCTCGCCGGAGTATTTGTAGGCGATCTAATAGGGTCTTTTATTGGTGTACAGGCCAATGTTGGGGGTATTGGTATTGCCATGCTGCTACTTATCTACCTTTCTAACTTAGGCAATAAAAAATTACAGTTTGGCCCATTAACGGAGTCCGGCATCCACTTTTGGAGCGCTATGTATATTCCGATAGTGGTTGCCATGGCGGCCAAACAAAATGTAATTGGTGCTCTGTCTGGCGGCTGGATGGCGCTTCTGGCGGGTGTAGGAGCTGTAGTGGTAAGCTTTTTACTGATTCCAGTGCTGGCCCATTTTACGCCTGCAGCCGAGCGAGGAAATTCAAATGCTGACTGAAACCCTCACCGCTGTTTTGTCAAAAAATGCTTTGATCACTGCATTTTTGTTTATTGGATTCCTAATGTGGTTATCCTATTTTCTTTCCGAAAAACTCACTCGCGGACAAATACATGGGTCTGCCGTGGCCATTACCATAGGACTAGTATTGGCCTATCTGGGAGGACAATATACTGGCGGCTCTAAGGGCCTTGCCGATATCGCTATCTTCTCTGGCGTCGGCATAATGGGCGGTGCCATGTTTAGGGATTTCGCCATTGTCGCCACCGCTTTTGGTGTTAAAACCGATGAGTTAAAAAAAGCAGGTTGGATAGGCGCAGCCTCAGTCATTATTGGCGTGGCCCTGTCCTTTTTTATCGGCGCCTTAGTCGCTGTCAGCTTTGGCTATACAGACCCAGTGGCTATTAGCACCATTGGCGCTGGCGCCGCGACCTATATAGTCGGCCCAGTCACAGGAACAGCTTTGGGGGCCAGTTCAGACGTCATTGCCCTCAGTGTGGCTGCCGGCCTCACAAAATCAGTGCTGGTAATGGTAGGTACCCCATTTGTCGCCAACCGCATTGGCCTGAATAACCCCTATTCGGCGATGATCTATGGTGGGCTTATGGGCACAACTAGTGGTGTTGCCGCTGGCCTTGCAGCAACTGACCCCAAGCTGGTGCCCTACGGAGCCATGACCGCAACATTTTATACTGGCGCGGGCTGTCTTTTAGCGCCGTCGCTACTATTTTTGATTGTCAGGGCACTGGCTTAAACTATCTGATCAATGATTCCCCTGAGTTCAACCTGACTCGCTCAGGGTCTAATTGTCAAAATCGACGGCTAGAGACACAATCTCAGCCAGGAAGGTCGTTATGCTAGCCTATTCGGGCTAATTTAATGGCATTGGCCTGTCAAAAAGGTTTAGCAAAAGAGGCTGAGGGCACACAGGCATTATGTGCCTGCTGCCCCTTAGATCCTAGTATATATGGGCTTTAAGCAGCGTCACTGTCCACAGACGTGGTCTTATTTAACCAGCGGAACTGCACAACGATGCCCACCACAAAAATCAGTAAAAATGCCTGATGAAATCCAGCCAAAAGCGGATCTTCGAAGGAGTCAATGAACGGATCACCTAGAGGTAGCCGGCGTAAAAAATCAGTGATCGCTGGGATCATATGAAACAGTAGCGTACTTGAGTACCCCAGGGCCTGAAAGTACATAGAAAATCGGCCAAACCACTTAAACTTTTCCATAATAATACCGCCACTAGCGGCCACCAGGGTCAAGACCGCGAGCCAATGTGCGATACCAAAGCCACCCTGGTTATATATCCCCAAGGCAGAGCCGGCAACAATAATGGTTATCAACACGTACAGCTTCCCTGACTTGGTTTCCAGAGAAATTACCTTGTATTTAAACAGGGTGTAAAACGCCGTTACCAACGCTCCTATTCCCATTATTGTGTGAAACCAACCTAGCAAAGTCATATCAGGCATAATAATTTTCTCTTTTTAATTGTTATTGATTATTTGTGAGGATTAATCAGGTATTTTTCACCAGTAGCCTGCTTTGCATAGCCTCTAATGATCTCTGGTTGGAGCATTTCTGCCAGCGATATTTCCCGGGTGTAATGACTGGCAAAGGTGGTTTTAATCTCTTTTGCAACACGCTGACGCATGGCACCAAACCGTTCCATACCGATGCGTCCGATCATTGGCGTTAACAGCCAGCCGCCAAGTCCCCATTGCATACCAAATGTTCTGTTTAATACCGTGGGCTGCATATCTAAACCACCATAGATATAGACCTGCTTGTAGGTATCTGAACCATAGCGACTGTATTCCTTGGCAGTTTTGTTGGCGGCAATTTCCATTGCGGCTAGTATCTGTCCGGGAAGCTTGCCTTCATTGCCGCCGCCCGTGGCGTCAAAGCCCAGCGTGCAGCCAGTTGCTACCAGCGCGTCAACTAAACTGGTCATAAAGTCGGGATCACTAGTGTCGCAAATATACTCAGCACCAAGCTTTTTAAGAGTTTCTACCTGTTCCGGTTTCCTGACTACATTAATCAGTGGAACTCCATCGTCTTGGCAAATCTTAACTAGCATCTGTCCCAGATTTGAGGCCGCAGCGGTATTGAGTAAGGCACTGTGATTTTCCATTTTCATGGTTTCAACGAACGCCAGCGCCGTGAGTGGATTGACAAATGAAGATGCCGCTTCTGCAGCCGTAGTGCCGTCATCCATTACCAGACAGCTCTGTGCAGGCACACAGCGATACTGGCTGTACATAGCACCGCCAGCAACACCAACAGTTTTACCAATCAGATGCTTGGCATTGGCGCCGGCATCCACAACCTTACCACCACCCTCATTACCTACCTGCATAGAGTCATCTAGTCTTGGTTTCATTGCGCCCATCAGCCCCGGATGTATTCTCATGGTAGTGACGGCCTCGTGACCCTCGCCGGATGTCGCCAAGGTATCTAAGTCAGCGGCAAAACTGATCAAAAGACCTAGGTCCGAAGGATTAATGGGCGAGCCCTCTACTTTGATCACCACATCATTTTCGCCAGGTGTAGGCATATCCCCGGTAAAGATAGATAACTCTAATACACCCTCACTGGTTATCTTTGACCGTATTTCTTTTGACTTTTGCTCTGACATTGTGGCTCAACCCCTCTCAATTTGATGTTTATATTCGATCACTATTTGTGAGGTTTTATAATAGGTCTAAAGGGATGGTTTACACAAGTAGACATAATAATCATACTGGTATATAAATACATACTATGACGCAATGCAAAAGCCCAGTGACCACAGCCCTAAGTCTGATAGGCGGAAAATGGAAGATCGCTATTATCTATAATCTGCGCGACAAGCCAGTGAGATTTGGCGAGCTAAAACGAATCCTCGCCCCTATCACTCAGCAAATGCTAACCAAGCAGCTACGAGAACTGGAAAGAGACCGATTGATCGACCGTAGGGTGTTCGAGGTGATACCGCCGAAGGTAGAGTACTCCCTGACGGAATTTGGCCAATCTTTTATGCCAGTGATGGTTTCTCTGTGTCGATGGAGCACGGAATACAAAGACCTGATGGAATCTATCGCCAGAGATAACCTAGCTCGATAATCCGTGTTAGCCCCTCAAACTACTTTAGCCCGCCTGCATGGCCGCGCCATCGACATAGATTCCGTGGCCTGAAATAAAGCTGCCTTCCTCACTGGCCAAAAATGCAGCCAAGGGTGCAATATCGTCTGGTTGACCGAGCCTTCCCAGCGCCGCTTTGTTTTCCCAATGTTCCCTAAAAGCTGTATTTCCCTCAAACTGTTCCGCAGTAATGCCAGTCACTATCGCTCCCGGTTGGATACAGTTTACGGTAATACCATGGCCACCAAACTCAGAGGCAAGAGCTCGTGTAAGGCCAAGTATCGCATGCTTGGATACGGTGTACGCCGACATTCCCGCTGGTGCGAACTGTGAACATATTGAACCAATCATAATAATTCGCCCTTGCCCAGAATCTTTAAGAAACGGCAGTACTGCTCGGGTTAATAGGGTTACCGCATCCAAATTGATCGCCATAGTTTTGTCCCATACTCCACTGTCAGGATCATCAAAGGGCGACACCACACTTATACCAGCGGCGTTGACCAAAATATCGCAGCCTCCGCCAAAATGGTGATTGATGTTTTTAATGATGACCTCGCCCAAGGATTCGCTGGTGACATCCAATTGCACTGGTGTCACAGTCTCGTATTGTTCGGCCCAGGAAATCTCATTGAGGTCAACAGCTAGTACGTTGACACCTTCATCGCAAAATCGCTTGGCAATTGCAGCTCCGATTCCCGATGCCGCGCCAGTTACAATAGCTTTACGATTAATTAACCCTCTCATCATGCTCGCCCCTGCTAGTATTCTTTGTTAGTCGAAACAATCATTTCTGTACTCTGTATCTGTTAATGGGCTACCACTGGGCAGTCTTAGTTTATAAGGCCCTTTGCCAAAATTTTGTTTGGTAGACAAAGCCTAGATAGCCGCGGACAGACAGTACATCATTGTCCAACCAGACCTTACCCTTATAGCTATTGCCCGTTTCTGGATCAAACACAGTGCCTTGCTGCCAGATATCATTCTTTAAAGTAAGCCCATTAATCACTTCCATACCAATCACAGGCAGGCCATATAGGTCACCCTCACACTTCTCGCAGATTGGGTTCTTCTCGGCCTGATTATGTATGCTGACCACGGTGGCATATAACTTCTCATCTTCTATTCTAATCTCCACAGTAGATCGAAGCGTGCCAGTTTTATCGAATGTATTCCACAACCCAGAGATCTCGGCGACCGGCTCAGCCCAGATAGTTGTGCCCCATAAAGATGTGATCAAGACAAATAGAATTCTCATAAATTGCACCATATATAGTTTAAATCACTCACGGATCGTTTTTCGCGGCCCGGGAAAGAAGCGATTGGTCTGCCGTTGATAGTCGGCATACCCTGGGCGCTTGTCCACTGAAAAATGTTCAGAGGGAATAGCACCCGTTATGTAGACTAATGTGGCGTACATAAATCTCGAGGCCAGCAGCAGACCCAACCCAAGCAGATACCACACTGGTTCGGTTTCAGCCCCTGTGAGCGCCAACCAGGATGGAATTGCAGCGATTATCAGACCGTTCCAAACCATCCATTCCGCAAAGTAATTGGGGTGCCGGCAGTATTTCCATAAACCAACATTACACACCTGGCGTTCCTTACCGGCCCTCTTCATAGCTTTGAGGAAACCTACTTTTTGCAAGTCAGCAATAGACTCCATAGCAAAAGCCAAAACCCAAATTACCAGCCCTACTATTTCCAGTAGCACAAACTGTTCGCTTTTATTGGAGGCAATAATAAGTACCGGGAATGCAAGAAAGGATGCATTTGCCAGCCCTTGAGAGATAGCATCCACCTGTAAAGCTAAAGCTGTATTGTCTTTGCCCTGTTTGGCCCAAACAATACGCTGGTATTGATAGCGTGGAAATTCCTTGTTCAGCAGACCTAACCGCCACATCTTTAGTGCGCCCAAACCCATACGCAACCCAACAAGGATAATCACCGAACTCACAATAACAGAGCGCAACCAATAACCTTCGCTATATACCAGGCTGATAATGCCAAGTAAAACCAGACCCCAGGGCCAGCCGATATCTACATAGCTCATACGCCCGGTGCGCCAAATAGGAATGCATACTACTAGAGCGAACAAAATGGTCTGACCGAAAGTATTTAGTAGGGCTAGATGATCAAATGTTGAGGTAGATAAGATTAAAACCAACCCTAACAGGAAGGGATAAAGAGGACGAAAGTAGTGCATAGAGGATCTCTTGGTGTCAGTCACTAAGCCGGTGTAATATTCTTATACTGACGAATTTTTACTTAAAGGCTAGATAAATTATTATTTTAAACGGCCTACGGCAGTATCTTGTTTTACTTTTAATACTTTGTAATTTGTGGCCGCCGCCAAACCGAACACAGGTATATTGCCTTAAATAGCCGATACTTTTTACTCTCTATCTTTTAGGTCTCGTAACAACAATCAAAAGTGCGGGCATACATACCCTCCGCTAGCTAAGGTACAAATAGTTGTATAGATAAGTCTGGGGTGAACTTATTTGCATATGCATTCACAACCCCAACGTATTAATCATAGGTAAAACCATCCTTGTAAAGCCAGTAATCGATTAACCTAAATAACTCGGCCCGGGTTAAGAATCCCTCTGGGATCCATGGCCAACTTAATGGTTTGCATCAGAGCAATTTCCTCGGGACTCCGCGATTGCTCAAGAAAATCTCGTTTTAGCACACCGACACCGTGTTCTGCGGTAATCGCGCCAGAATACTCTCCAATCATCAACATAATATCTTCATTGATGCGCGACTTGTCTTCTTCAAGACCAGTATAGGCGCAAACATGTAGATTGTTGTCACCAATATGACCAAACAGTAGCACCCCAATATCTGGGTATTTGGTTTTCAGACGTGCCTCCAGGTCTTTAGCAAAAATACCAATTTCATTAATTGGCAGGCTCACATCCTGATTAGATACTGGCCCCAATACTTTAAATAGCTCCCCGATACCATCTCTTATACGCCAGAATTCTTCTGCATCCTGATGGGACTGAGCCACTACCGCATCAGCCAAAAGCCCGGCCTCTAGGTGGCCAAAAAGTTCGGTTTCAAATCGCTCTGCACCCTCAGTAGTTGCATTGTTCTTATACTCAACTAGCAGATAAAAGTGATGGTCTTCAGCAAAGGGGCTCTGCAAATCCGCCTCAACCTCTAGCACCTTGTTGAAATAGTTGGCCCACATCAGTTCAAAACCGGTTAGGCCAGAGCCTAAACTGCGCTTGAGCTCTACTAACAATTTAGTGACAGATTCGTAGTCGTCAATAGCACAGAGGGCTGTATGGGAAGCCATGATTTTTGGCTGCAACTGAACCACCACTCTGGTAACAATACCTAGGGTGCCCTCAGAGCCAATAAATAGGTGTTTTAAGTCGTAGCCAGAATTATTTTTGACCATTTTATTCAGAGCATTTATCACTGTACCATCGGCCAAAACCACTTCCAGCCCAAGTACTAATGCACGAGTCATACCATAACGAATAACTTCGGTGCCGCCGGCATTGGTAGCGACATTGCCGCCAATATTGCAACTACCGCGAGCACCGAGATCTAATGGCATAAACAAATCATGCTCATCCGCCGCCTCTTGCAAAACCTGCAATGGCGTTCCCGCAAGAACAGTAGCAGTCATTGCCATTGCATCGATATCCTCTATGCCATTCATACGCTCAAGGGAAATAGCATATTCACCATTTTGAGGTGTAGCCCCGCCAGCTAGACCCGTCAAGCCACCCTGCACAACAACAGGCTGATTATATTCATGGCACAGGGCCATTATTGCGGACAGTTGTTCGGTAGTTTTAGGCTTCAGTAGCATCTCAGGAGCACAGGGATAGGCACCACTCCAATCAGCATGGTATCTCTGGCTTATATCGTCCCCCAGAAACATGGCCGAGGGGTCTAGGAGCTCATTCAGTCTTTCGGTTAAAGTTTGCATCGAGGCCTTTAGTTATTGGTACTTATATTTGAGCATATCATATCCGACAAATATCATTTTAGTCTCTGGCAATGAAAGTTATAGGCGTATTTATGGGTACTCAGTCCTTGCTAGGAGTCTTTTCCCGCACGCTATAAGGCACTCAAAAAGTCTCTGTGACCTCCAAATAAAATGCTTAACACCAAAATTATTCAATTTTCGTAATCAAAATTAGGTAGCGAACCACCAGATTCGAATGTATAGTTGATTCGGCATACATTATGCCAAAACAAAATAGAGTTAAAAGTGTGTCAACGCATATAAAATTATAGGGGAATAATCATGCAAAAACTCACTCTCAGTTCGTACACTGCAGCCGCCACGATGGCTTTGGCCGCAAGCACTTCTTCACTTTCTCAGGACTTAACGCTTGAGGAAATCATCGTCACTGCAACTAAGCGCGCAGAGGGGCTTCAAGAAGTCCCCATCGCTATCTCAGTGATGAGCGGGGAGGAAATAAGTGCCAAAGGACTAACTAAAATGGAAGATCTTTCCGCCTACATGCCCAATGTGCATGTTGCAGAAGCTAGCGGCGGGACTAACCTCTTTATTCGGGGTATTGGGTCAGGGGTAAACTATGGCTTTGAACAGTCAGTCGGCACATTCGTCGATGGCGTTTACTTTGGTCGTGGCCGCAGCGCACGGGGCAAATTCCTTGATCTAGAGCGCGTTGAGGTCCTGAAGGGCCCCCAATCGACTCTATTCGGTAAAAATACCATTGCCGGTGCAATCAACATCACCACAGGCCAACCGACCGAGGAGTTCGAAGGCTATGTGAGTGCAGGATACACCAGTGAACTCGAAGCTAAGACAGTGACTGGCGTAGTTTCCGGCCCACTGAGCGATTCAGTTCGCGGGCGTTTAGCCGTACGTAGCTATGAAGATAAGGGCTATGTTCGCAATCTGGCGGCCTCAGGAGTAGATGGCCCGCAAAACGAAAGTGTCTATGTTCGCGGAACCCTCGCAATTGATCTTACAGAGGATTGGACTGCTACCGTTAAAGCGGAATATGGTTACCATGATGTATTGGGTCGCCAGGAAATAATTTCAGAAGTTAACCCCGCTATTGGGCCTGCGGTCGGGCTTTACGCCTCACCGTTCGGATCACCTAATTTTGAAGCTGGTTTTGGTTACACCAACTACCAGCAAAATATTAATGATGCTCCACTATTTGATGACACCGAATCCACCATAATGCAGGTGAATATCGATGGCTCCATGGGGGAATTCGGTATTAAAGCAGTTGTCGCTTACACCGAGTATGAATTCATTAATAGCCTGGATTCTGACTATGGTCCGCTCAGACTAATCAACCGCGGACGCAACGAAGAGCATGAGCAAATCAGCGCTGAGTTCATTCTGAGTTCACCCAGCGATAATGCATTCGAATACCTGGCTGGCGCTTACTATCAAACTGAAGAACTTTCTCATGATCGCTACAGCTTAGTTGTTCCTTCGGCTGCACCCACCCTTCAAAACGGCATTTTCGGGCTTTTAAATGCACCGAATCCATTACTAGGTGGCTTTAGTTTTGCTCAGGCAGTTGTGGGTAGCAACCTGTCGCCCATTGCCAATAATGGTATTTTGGATGGTAGAGGTATCAACAACCTTGAGCAAGATGCCGATAGCTGGTCAGTCTTTTTCGAAGGAACCTACCACATCAGCGATGCGTTCCGCGTTACCGCCGGCTTACGTTATTCTGAAGACGACAAAGAAATGTCCAAAAGTGCTGTTATATCCTACTTAGACCCAACCGCTCCATCAGCTACGTTGGCGCCTGCTCAGTTGAACGCTATATATAGTCAGGCACTTAAGCTAGCCAAGAATCACTCCTATGAGCGTGAGCGCAGCGAAGACCATGTTACGGGTCATGTTAACTTTCAGTGGGACATGAGTGACGCAACCATGGTTTATCTTGAGGTTGGTAATGGATATAAAGCGGGCGGCTTTGATGAAGACAATGGCATGGGTCGCGAATTAGAAACAGTCAATGGCGTTACCGATGACCTAGCCGACTTTGAAGACGAGACCGTAGAGACCATCGAAATTGGCGCCAAGATCAATCTCGCTGATGGTCGGGGACGTTTGAATGTTGCTGCATTTTCCAGCACCTATGAGGATGTTCAGGTGTCAACCTTTGATGGCACTGCCGGCTTTGTTGTAGGCAACGCAGCCGAATCAGAGGTCCAGGGTATCGAAGCAGACGTTCTCTACCGCGCAACTGAAGAAATTACCATTAATGGTGCATTTGCTTACATGGACGCCAAATACAAATCCTATCCTGGTGCCGGCTGTAACGTCGCGCAAGTGATAGCAAACGGTGGCCCCACTGGATGTACACAGGATTTGACTGGCAAACAATTGCAGTTTGCTCCGGACTACACTGCCAATGTAGGTATTACCTATGCCACTGAGTTATCCTCGGGTCTGTCACTTACTGCCGGATTGGACTATAACTGGACGGATGATGTGAACGTAGCTGCAGACATGGATGAAAACTTGGTTCAGGAGAGCTATGGCAAACTCAATGCACGTATCTCATTTGCCAGCGGCGACAAATGGCAGCTTTCATTGGTTGGCAAAAACCTTACTAGTGAAGATACTTTCATGTGGGGTAATGATATGCCACTGGGAAATCTGGGCTTCAATGGCGCATACTTCAAGATGATAGATCCACCGCGCACTGTTGAGCTCACTGCCCGTATGAATTTCTAAGAGACGACATTAGAGTTCATGAAAAACCGCGGCCTTGGCCGCGGTTTTTTTTGCTCACCAATTTAGATTTAGTATTTACGCCTTGGTATGGAAATTTGCAATATTTGATGAATCTTCCTACATCTTCAATATCCAACTAAATCAATATTTTATGAAAACATAAAGCCCTTGCGTGGCTATTGCTTTATAACGGCGGTTCAGTAATCTGCTATCGATACCAAAATATCGACTATTTTCTGTTTTACGATATCGACCTCATTGGCTTTCACATTCAGGGTAGCATTGATATATGGCTCTAAAACGGCCCAAGCCATTTCGATTGCCATGGCCGCGGCCAATTGGCCTTTTACGTCGGTCTCAGTCTCAGACGGGTCTTTATTGTCACAGAACTTTTGTAATAATTGCCTAGGCACCGATATATTTTCTCGCAATTCTAGTGTCGCCAAGTCCAAATCACCATCGATAGCGCAGCGAATTACCGCCAAAATATAGGTTTGATCCTTGCCCAATGCCAAGGGAGACGTACCATCGCGTTGGGTATGGTCCCAGTGTTCGTGGGCGAGTTTCGAGATGGCGGCTTCAAGCAAGCCCCGCTTACTGCCGAAATAATGATGAATTTGACCATGATTGACCCCTGCATGTTTGGCAATATCTCTGTTGGAAACACCTTTGGAACCTTTTTGAGCCAGCAGTTTACAGGCGGCTTTGAGGAGTTTGTCCTCAACATTAACGCGACCGCGCATTGACGGATTGTGCTGTTTTTCAGAAGTAGTCATAGTCAGGTTAGAGCTTTTATTTTGGAGTTCAAAATTATAATACATTGGCGCTACATAGGGCAGAACAACTTAAATTTCCTCTTAGACGGAAGCAAAACACCTGTCACAGACTATGGGGGAAATACTTATATAGACGTATCTCATCTCAGATTGAGTCTGGATCGCCACCATCTACATCCCTTAATGGCTTGATTGGACGACCCTTGAATACCATTGGACAGCATAGCCCTGAGATACAGTGACAAAGCATTTGATCCCTAAGTCTAGCCCGAGTGACCAGACAGATAACTAGCTAATCCTATAAAAACTCACAGGCCTCATTAAATTCGAGTCGGGGAAGCCTCTGGAAAATACGACTCGGATCGCCATAACCCAGACAGCAAAGAAAATTTGAAACCACTGTGGTGCCGGCAAAAAATTCCTCGTCAACGAGCTGATTATTAAAACCCGACATGGGGCCACAGTCGAGTCCCAGCGCACGTGCGGCCATCATCAACTGAGCACCTTGCAAGGTGCCATTGCGAAACGCTGTAGCCTCGCAGTAGGCCGGCTTATCGACAAACATGGGTTTAAGATCAGCATAGGGGGCGAGTTGATCCAATCGCTCATAGAAAGCATTATCATGAGCAATAATCGCAACCACCGGAGCTCCCATTATCTTCTCGACATTATTACCCGTTAATGTCGGTCTAAGTCGCTCTTTACTCTCTTCTGAGCGCAGAAAAATAAAACGTCCAGGGCAAGAGTTGACACTAGTAGATGTCATTTTGGTTAGATCATAAAGGGTACGCAGCAGGTCTTCGCTAACCTCTTTGTCCTGCCAGGCATACTGTGTCCTCGGTTCTCTAAACAGTAAATCGAGATGATCATCGCTTAGTGCTGTGTAACGTTTTTTCATCTCACTAAATGTATTTTGTGCCGCCAACACATGGTCAGACTGCACATTATCTCCACCATGGAGTCGGCGTTGCATACCTGCGGCAGCCGCAAGTTCCTGAGCAGAAATTGATTGCTTGTTTGAACCACTCATATCGAATCTCACTTATTTTGGTTGCTGTTCCATCATCTTGACTATATCGGTCAAGCTCGGGGTTGCTGCTCTAAAGTCATCGACCTCTTCACTGGGCATGGTAGCGCCAAAAGAGGCGGGAGCTTCGGGCCCGTATTGAGCCATAATAAGATCCCTGGCTGGCGTGTCCGTGGCAGGGATAGAGGCATTGAGAAGATCACCATCGGTCCAATGCTCATGGGTAAAGCCGCTGGGGTCGCGCCAATAGTCGTACATTTGACTACCCAATAGGTGACGCCCAATACCCCATTCATGGTAATACTTATCGACGGTTTTCATATGGTAGTGACCAGCCATCAGATCATCCACCGAATCGGTTACCTCATAGCCAGCATGCCCAAATGCAGGCTTTGGCTCACCTAAGAACTGCACGTTATTCAACGTGTGATGATCGACAGGCAGATCACCCTGATCACAGCGCATAAAGGCACCGATAGAATGAGGGCCATCTGGAGCAAGCAAATTATCACTGATCAAAAAGCCGAGTGTATTGGCATACCAATCAACGGATATTGCTGCGTCAGCTACATTGATGGCTGTGTGCCCCAGCCGCTTTACCTTGGAGGTCAGCTCATATACCCAACGGTTTTCGTGTAACTGCCATTCATCGGAACCTCGGCCAAAGCGCTGCAGAGTATTTTCTCTGGGCTTATCGACACCCGTATTAAGCATAATTGGATTAATCGATATGGGCTCAGCCATTTGCATACCGTAGTAAACCTCAATCTCAATATTATCGGGATCTATAAGCGTTACCTTGTGGCCACCGCCAGGCTCGGTATTTGCAACGATGCTAACCCCCTTTGCCGCGGCCAATGCCTCGAGATCAGAGAGTGCATCGACGCGATAAGCGGTCCCAATAAAACGATTGCTCTGGCCTTTTGTGGCTACGTAACAATAGGGTGCCGTACCTGTGCCACGATAAAAAATCGCGTCTTCCGTTTCGTACGCCAGTAACATGCCAAAATGTTCCATGTACTCTTTTTGTGGTTTCAGATCCACAAGTTCAAAACGTACAAAGATGATATCTGCAACTTTACAAATCGGTTCACTCATTTGATTGTCCTCTTTACAGTTTCATTTATAGGCAACAAGGCGAGGTTTATTATTGGCTAAACCTTTTAACCTCTGACCAAAAATACTCGATATCGGGGTTTTCGCCCTCCCCATATAATGCGGCTTTACATTCGCTCCACTCGTCTTCTTCATAGTCGAGAATTCCCGCTTTATAACTTTCGCGCTGCTGCAATCTTGGCCAGTACTGTTTTATATTTGGAAACTGATCCGATTCGAGTACTTTATGGAAAGCGGTAATCTCCAAACGATGGAAACCCTGCGCGAGCAGCACATCGGCAGCGGAGTACTCACCGGCGATAAAGGGTCCGCCATGGGATAATGTCTTCTCAATAAAGATCACTCCCTTGGCAACCCCGCTGACAAATTCTCTGTATTTAAATCCTGGCGGCTTTCCCAACACACGAATCAAGATAAAAATAGGCACTCGGTCTCTGGATGGATGCTTGGTCAGATAGTCCCAGACGACGGTCCAAAAAGGACGCTTGCAGAGTAGATAAGCGAGCATCTGAGTACTCAGGCCAGCCATGCATGTGCCAAAATTTTCACCGATCTCAACAGTTTCATCGAGAGAGAACTCTTTAACTAGCGCCCGAACCTGAGCATTTTTTTCACTGTCTGCAGGAAATAAAGTTGCACCCTGATTGGGCGCAAAAGAATCGAGGTATTCAAGAATCTTTACACTGTCATAGATCGGCTGACCATTGTGTACCAGAGTCGGAACCAGTGACGCGGGATTAATTGCCTTGTAGGCCTTTTGCAAATGCTCTCCAGTCGATTCAAGCCCGACGCGGTTTTGCTTGTAGTCAATGGCCTTTTCGGCCAGACCTACTCTAGCAGTTTGAGAAGCCAAGGACTCACCATAGCTATACAGTTCAAATTCTTCGGTATATTTAATCGCCATAAAATTAAAATCTTCATTTCAAGAAACAGCCTAATTAAAGGCACTATTTAAGAGTATTTTAGAACTCTGTATCTAGTTGATTGCGCTAAAAAATATGAGATAGCCAGAGACAGATGCCTCCGTCACCAGCTATCCCATATTTGGGGGGAAAACATTCAAAAATTATAACTAATCTCGGCTCCAACGCGTCGACCTGGACCATAAATACTGCGTCCACCACCACCCTGTGTCGTAGCAAAAGTGGTTACCTGGGTTCGCATTAGCTCATCGGAACAGTTATCACAGTACAGCCGTAGCGAGGTTGAATCATTGAGGTTCATTGAGGCAGTCAGGTTGACGACACTGTGCTCAGGCTCCAGAGAGATGTCACGGTTGCCCGCATCAAACTGAAATTCGTCCTTGTAGCTATATTCAGCGCGTAATTGAAGATCAATTGCAGTGTCGGGCGCATAATTTAACGCCACCGTGTAAGCATTCTCCGGGGCGAACTGCATTGGATTGCCCGTCTTAGAGCCACTTACATCCTCAAAACTGCCAAACACTGCATCCTGGTTGAAGTAGTTAAAGTCAACTCTCAATGCGCTGGTCAGCAGATAATTCATCTCGAGTTCAAAACCATCCATCTCACTCTCGGCAGCATTGCTCGTCAAACCAGACGGCGCGCCATTAATCACGACAATGGTTTGCACCTGCTGATCTGTATAATCATAGCGATAAGCCGCCACATTCAATTGCAGGCGATCATTCATTAGGCGCCCTTTATAGCCAATTTCGAGAGAGTCCAGCTGCTCTTTTTCAAAGCCATTAACATTGCCAGCCTCGGCCCAACTGGCAAACTGGGCGCCGCCACTTTTATAGCCACTGGCATAAGTAATGTAGGCCATCGAGTTATCATTGATCGCATAATCAATACTTAGCTTGGGATCAGTAGAGCTGTACTCAAGTGTTTGAGGAAGGGTAAAAGGTGCTGCAACAAATGGATAACCTGGTGTGTTGGTGATCATCTGCGTGATCACATCTTTTTCATCTTCACTGCGTCGAATACCAAGCGTCAGATTGAGCTGATCTGTCAGCGCATAGGTCGCCTGTCCATACAGAGCAAAGCTCTTATTATCGAGAGTCAAATCCTGACGCGACTGACTAAAATCTACGCTGGCAGCCTGATAGAACTGAGGCGGAATATTGCCCTGCTCTTCCACAGAGTAATCGTCTTTCCTGTAGCCTTTATCGTTAAAGTAATACAGACCCAATACCCAAGTAAGTCGATCATCCATAGTTCCCATGCCGCCATCAACGGACGTAAATCGGAATTCCTGAGTTGTTTGTCGACTGTCCTGAACAACATCAGTCCAAATGGCATCCCGAGTGGTTGATTCAAAATCGGTTTCTTCATGCAGCTCGTCACTGGTGCGGCTGGTAATCGATGTAAATAAGAAATTATCGGATTCATGCTCGAGCTTAAGAGAAACTAGATCTGTCTCAAGAAAGGAAAATCCGGGACGATCCATCTTTACATTGCGCGGATCAAGAGCAGCTTCGCGCAGAATGTCGGCGACAGTTCCAGCCTGTATTCCGGCCATAATATTGGCTCGCAAAGGTGCGGGCAGAACGGGCAGCGGCAGAGCATGGCCCAACTGGTAAAGGCCAAATGGCCCCATTTCACCGTTGGCCTGAGCAAGCCTGCCATTTTGATCAAGCGTAGTGCTCTGCGCAGTGAATTCGAGGCTGGTCTTGTCGGACAACTGGCCTATCAGGTTAAGTCGAACAGCATCGGCATCTTGTCCATCATTTTTTCCAGACAGAACCTCTGTCATATTGCCGTCGTCCGAACGCGTCGACGCAGCTAAACGGCCGACCCAATTTTCCGACAGTGCGCCAGATACAAATCCACCCACACGGCTATAGCCATCTGAACCAGCGGCCACTTTAATCCGTGCTTCAAATTCATCCGTTGGTTCTACCGTATATAGTGACACCGCACCGCCGATGGTGTTGCGCCCGTACAAAGTCCCCTGAGGGCCCTTCAGCACTTCGATGCGCTCAATGTCGACAATACCCGAGAGAGCCGATGAAAAGCGAGCATTGTAGATTTCATCAACAAACACACCAACCGAGCCTTCGGAGCCGAGGTCAAACTTGCGAGAGCCTACGCCTCGTATAAAAATAAAGGGTCGTGAATCACCATCACCACCCATGGATACGCTGGGGATACTGGTTTCAAGCTGGGATATATCGTCCCATCCAGCCTGCTCGATCTGAGATGCTGAGAACGCTGAGATTGAGGCAGGCACATCCTGCAAGCTCTGCTCTCTTTTCTCTGCGGTTACTATTACTTCCTCAAGAGCAAGAGTCTCAGCCTCAAGCCCCTGCATCATAATCAGCTGAGCGCCAATAGCGCTAATAATTAGTTTTTTTCTCATGCTACTCCCCTCAGATGTTGGCTTTTCAATATTTTTAGCTATTTGCAATATAGCCAAATGGCTAATAGCCATTTGGCTAACTTATCATCGATATTTGTTGCTGGCAACTGTTATCAGTGCGGCAGTTGCCGTGGCTCCCTAGCTATCGGTCTTTAAAAAACCCAGATCGACTTTACTTTCCGCCGGATCTGGCCAGCGGCTGATAATCGCTTTAATTCGAGTGTGAAAATTCAGGGACTCGGGGCCGCTAATTTTGCTGTCGGTAAACGCACTAGCCTTCCAGCCGCCAAAACTATGGCTCCAAGGTGGCACAGGTATAGGCACATTGATGCCAACCATTCCCGCCTGTATATCATTTGCATAACGCTTGGCAGCGCCACCATCGCGGGTAAATATAGCGGCACCATTACCCAGCGGATGACTTGCCACAATGTCCATTGCCTCTTTATACGTTGACGCTCTAACAATACAGAGCACCGGACCAAACACCTCTTGATCGTAGACTGGCATGCCAGGCTTTACATGATCGACAAGACTAGCACCTACTAGCCATCCGCCTTGATCGTCCTGCAGACGTCCATCGATGACAAGTGACGCGCCGGAGGACTCTGCGCCTTCGATAAAGCCATGAATCCGCTGCTTGCTTTCGGGACTAATCACCGGGCCCAGCTGGACAGCACTATCTGCCGTTGAACCAACGACAATATCGGGAATACGCTGAGCAATTTTAGCCACCAACTGATCGCCTATATCACCCACAGCGACGACCACCGAGATTGCCATACAACGCTGACCTGCGGCACCATAGGCGGCTGATACTGCCGCATCTGCGGCCATATCCAAATCCGCATCAGGCAGTACAATCATATGATTTTTACCACTGCCAAATGCCTGCACTCGCTTATCGTTCTCAATGCCCCTAATCCTTAAATGTTTGGCCACTGGTGTGCTGCCAACAAAGCTTAATCCGGCCACTCTGGAATGCTCGATCATCGACTCAACTACTTCGCGACCGCCGTTCACCACATTTAAAACGCCACTGGGCAAGCCCGCTCTGTGCATAAGCTCAGCGATTAAACGAAAGGCTGAGGGGACTTTTTCGCTTGGTTTTGCAACCACAGTATTCCCGCATGCAATTGCCATGGCGCATTGCACCAATGGGATCATAACGGGGAAATTAAATGGACTGACTGTAGTGACAACGCCAATTGGGTAGCGAGCGTCAACAACATCAATTCCCGATGAAACGTTTTGTGTTGTCGCGGAGCGCAACCAACTGCCAACACTCGCAGCATAGGCAAGTCCCTCAATACCTTTATCAACCTCAGCAGCAGCATCCGCAAATGTCTTGCCCGCTTCAACCACACAAATTTCGATAAGCTCGTCGCGATGATCCATAACCTGCTGACGGCAGGCTAAAAGCACATTTGCTCTATAACCCAAGCCTGTGGTTGACCAAGATTGAAAAGCTGTGTGGGCAGCCTGTGCGGCCAAATCCAGCTCATCGGCCCCACCGTTTAGGACAGTACCGATTTTGCAACCGTTTGATGGATTAAAAAGATCTGAAGGATACCCCCCCTCCGCAACTGCTGCCCCATTTATAAAATGATTAATCATAAAAAATTCACCTCTCTCTATTCCGATTTAAGCTGTAGTGAAAACCTATCGACGGCGTCCTGTCATATCTAATGCAGTATCCAAACCCTATTCTGCAGGGCTTTGGCTGCGTTATTGAACTCTACGAAACACCTTAAATTAATCTGAAGTCTTTCATTATAAAGCCTGGGTTCAGCACGTTAGCCATTCGGCTAGTTTATGTCAAGGAAGTTAATCATTGATTTTTTTCCACCAGTCACAGGACTAATTAGTACCAACAAACAGTCCGAGTAAAACTTTGTTTGGTTTTCGCCAATCCCTTTCTTGACAAAAATAGCCAAATGGCTAATATGCGCTTAAAATTTGTCCGCGTAAGGCTCCAAAACATGAAAAGTTACGATGTTGCAATTATTGGCTATGGACCCACCGGCGCGATGATGGCCTCTTTGCTAGGTAAGCAAGGCATTAAGACAGTAGTAGTAGAGCCTAATCTGGATATCTATGAAATTCCTCGAGCGGTCCATTACGATGGCGAGGTCATGCGAATTTTTCAATCCCAAGGGCTGCATGAAAGAATCAAGGAAGCCGGTCGTGAGCTTGGATTTATTTCATTCCTCAATGGCTTTAACTGGACGCTTCTTCATCAGGATCTGTCGGAATCTGACAGAGTTCACTACTGGGCCAACAGTACGTTTTTTTCGCAACCCCAACTCGAAAAGTATCTTCGAGAAACTGTCGATGATTGCGATTCAGTTGATCAATTTCTTGGCTGGCAGCTCGAAGAATTCCATGAGGACAGTTCTGGAGTAACTCTTAAGATCACCGATATCAACGGTTCAGAGGCGCAGCATGTTCGATGCTCCTACCTGCTGGGCTGTGACGGAGCTTCGAGCAGCACAAGAGAATTGGGCGGCTTTGGGCTGCAGGATTTGGGCTGCGACGAACCCTGGCTAGTCTGTGATCTGATTTTGGATAAAAGTATCCAGATCAAAGATGAGGCCTATCAAATTTGCGACCCAACTCGGCCTACATCACTTATTCCCTGCGAACCAGGCCATATACGCTGGGAGTTTATGCTTAATGATACTGATGACCATGGGGATGTTGAAAATGAAGATAATGTTCGCGCTCTGATGGCCCCCCATATTGGTCGACTTAACAGTCAGCTTAACGAGCGAGATGGCAGTCTTATTCGGGCAAAAGTTTATCGCTTCCATGCCCTGCTGGCAGATCAATTTAAAAAAGGAAGAGTCTTTTTGCTCGGTGATGCCGCTCATCAAATGCCTCCATTTCTAGGTCAGGGGCTCTGCTCGGGTATACGGGATGCATACAATCTAAACTGGAAGCTTGCTGGCGTATTAAGCGGCCAATGGGATGCTAGGATTCTCGATAGCTATCATAGTGAACGGCGGCCCCATGTAGAGGAAGTGATTAAGCTGGCTATTACCCATGGCGATATTATTCAAACGCGCAATCCCCTAAAAGCATTGGCCCGTGACCTATTTTTGATGCTCGGACGATTAATTCCGGTACTTGTATCCTCGATTAAATTTGGTCAGCAGTGGCGGCTCGGGGATGGTATTTTTGCTCAGGATCCACACTCACTCGATCGCTACATGCTGCGTCAAAGTATGGTCACCCTAAGTAATGGCGATTGCGTTCTACTAGATAGCCTGCTCGATAATGAATTTTCAGTTGTTGGATTTAATACCGACCCCGGCCCATTGCTCAGCCAACAAAATACCGATTTCTTACAGGCACCTGTAACCGGTTTTCATCTGGGAGACCAGGGTCAGGGTATCGATAAAGAGGGCCTACTGCAGCGCTGGGCCGAAGATAATAACGTTGCATTAGCCCTACTGAGGCCGGACAGGCAGATTTATGGGCTCTGTTATACAGACAGCTCTGAGAGTTTAAAAGACCAGCTGGGCAAGCTGATTGATCAATTAAAAATTCAGCTAACCTAGGCCTATTACTGCCTGCTGTAAAACAAAATCATCCATAAAGTCATTCGACACTGGTAGCCCCAACATTTTTGATGCTCGCAAAGTTACACTGAAATAGCGCTATTCAAGAAAACTAATGCCCAGCAGGGGAGAAACTCACGCCCAACAAATTAGCCTGACGGCTAGAATAGATATGTGTTTTTATGCAAGCAAGGGAATCTGAGTGGCTCTGAGTAATACCATCCTGATAAATAGGTAGACCTTCAAACATGTGATTGACTATTTTAGCCTATCGGCTAAAATAGTTCTAATAAAAACCAGTCGGCCCACATCATGCAAATTTTAAAATTCAGTTTCCAGTCTATGGGGCTTGTCGCAGCTCTACTACTTAACATTTATGGCTCGGCCTATGCCGTTGAAGCCAACCCCCCAAGACCTAATATTGTAATGATATTAGCTGATGACCTAGGTTGGAATGATGTCGGCTACCATGGTAGCGAAATTAATACGCCCAATATTGACCGTCTTGCTGCCGAGGGACTTGAGCTTGACCGTTTTTATGCTCAGCCTACCTGTAGCCCTACCAGAGCCGCCTTGATGACAGGCAAATCCCCTAGAAAGTTAGGCATCAGCAGGGCTATTGCTAAAAATCAGCAACTTGGTCTGGACCTGGATGAGCAAATTCTGCCTCAGTACCTCAATGCTCTGGGTTATCAAAGTCTGATGGTCGGCAAATGGCATCTGGGTAACTACATCCCCGCCTATGCGCCCCCGGCAAGGGGCTTTGAGCACTTTTATGGTTTTCTAAGTGGTGGTATTGGCTACTGGGATCACAACCATGGTGGCGGGCATGACTGGCAGCGCAACGGCAGCACCGTTCGCGAAGAGGGTTATGCAACTCATCTGTTGGGCGATGAAGCCGTTCACCTAATCGAAGAGTACCAATCACAGCAGCCGTTGTTTCTCTATCTGGCGATGGCCGCACCCCATATGCCCAATCAGGCCCCACAGGCGGGCATCAATAAATACAGTCAGATCAGCAATCCCAATAGGCGTGTCCATGCGGCCATGGTGTCGGAATTAGATCATCAAATTGGCCGTGTTATCGAGGCGCTTAAAAAACGCGATATGCTCGACAACACTCTAATACTGTTTGCCAGCGACAACGGTGGGTTAATAGGCGGCGAAGCGGAACTTGCATCCACATTAAGAAAGCTTGCCGACCTAGGGACATTCTTTTTTGATCGGCCAGTACCATTTAGTACCCTCGAGGAATTTGCCAAATTCTCCTATGATGGCGGCAGCGACAATGGAACTCTGCGAGGGACCAAAACAAGCACTTTAGAGGGCGGTGTGCGAGTGCCCGCCCTTCTCTGGTGGCCCAACCAGATCAACCCAGGCACCCATAATGAATTTATCTCTGTCTCGGATGTACTGCCAACCTTGCTAGAAGCCGTTGGCGGATCCGACGACATCCCAGACGATATTGATGGCGCATCTCAATGGCGTTCGCTATCCAAGGGCGAGATAACCAGAAAACCAGACTATTTAGTCACCGGCTTTGACAATACCTCTCTGTATCAACCGCCATGGAAGTTAATTACTGGCGATAGGTTGGAACTCTACAACGTATTCACCGACCCCACTGAAAGCATCGATCTATCAGCTCAGTATCCCGAGCGCGTTACCGAGATGCAGAAAATCATTGCAAATTGGCCCGCCGGTGAAGAGCGAGGCGTCGAGATTATGGAAATTCTATTTGATATGGATACCTTTGGGGGCCCTGAAGATCGTATACCCTGGGCTGAAGCCGCCATTGAAAATGCCAAAAATAAGAACTAACCAATATTCAGCCTAAAACAAGAGTGGGCTAGCCGACAGACAGTGCGGCGTTCCCTCGCTGCTCAACGGCTGGAATCCAATGCTTACAGTGGTAACAGCAGCGATAATATTACTGCTTGTTACTCTGGGGTTACAGAGAGACATTAGGAGCGACTACTAACATGGTTAAACTATACTCCAAAGACATCAAAACCAAGGAAGTCACAGAATGGAAGGGATTACATCTCTTTCATTTCAGCAGCTCCTCATGCTCTCAAAAAGCGCGTATCGTGCTCAATCTCAAAGGCGTTGACTGGGTGTCACACCCGATCAATTTATTAAAAGCTAAAAACTACAGCGAATGGTATCTTGGTATTAATCCTCGCGGGCTTCTTCCGACACTGATACATGACGGCGAAGTACATATCGAGAGCAATGATATTGTCAGCTACCTCGATGACCGCTTCGAGACCCCAAAATTAATTCCTGCCCAGCAGAGGGAATCTGTTTTAGAGCAACTCAACGCCGAGAATGATTTGCACCTCGATTTGCGGACATTGACCTTCGGCTTCTCCCTGCCAAAATTTTTGGTCGGCAAACCGCCCGAGGCTCTTGATACACTAGCATCCAGCGAAGGCACCGTAGAGGGGAAAAAAGACAGTCATAAACAGGTGCAGCTTGCCTTTTGGCGCGATCTGGCAAAACAGGGTATTACCCCAGAACAGGCCACCAACTCAGTAGAGAGATTTAAACGAAAATTTACATCATTGGAAGCGCAGCTTGCCAATCAAGAATTTCTATTGGGTGATAGAATCACTATCATCGATATAGTCTGGTTTATTTACGCTCACCGCCTAAAATCAACCGGCTACCCCTTCAAGCGCTTACACCCGGGTCTGGAGGCCTGGTACCAGTCCCTGCTCTATCGCCCCGAAATTGCAAAAGAAGTGGCAGACCCACTTCCCCTAAAAGTTATCCGCTTTCTGACCCAGACCTATCAAGCAATAACCAATACAACCCTGGAAAAGGTCACCGGCATTTAGGCTCGATAACCTTTAACCGTGCAGAGGCTCACTTATGCGCAGCGGCCTTTTCACGGGCTGCAGCCACCAGCTTAGAAAAGGCCTCGGGTACGATATCTGCGCGAGAATGGTCAGCTACCCTCACACAGCGATTGCGCAGAGTTCCAAGCCCCTCAATGCTGGTGGTTAGTATTTCGCCATCGCGCAGATATTTGCCATCGATAACACCAACACCGGCTGGCGTTCCGGTGAAAATCACATCTCCGGTATTTAAGGTCACAATTTCAGACAGATAGGCAATTATAAAAGGAATATCGAAAATTAGATCATCTACATTGTCACTCTGCCGCAGCTGCCCACTTACGTCACAGCGTATTTCCATAGAATGGTAATCGTCTAAGGACTCCAGCGAAGTCAATACCGGACCTATGGGGCCGAAGGTATCAAAGGATTTACCTAGATTAAACTGTGGCGGAGCCGCGCTAAACTGCATCGGACGATCAGAAATATCCTGCCCCACACAGAGACCGGCCACATGTTGCCAAGCATCCTCCCGACGAATGTCCTTGCCGGGCTTGCCGATAACTGCCACCAGCTCGGCTTCGTAATCAACATAATCACTGCGCATTTCAATATCGGCAGTGGGACCACTTATGCACGAGGAATGCTTAGTAAACACCATGGGTACCGGGGGGATCGCCATATTCGATTCTTCGGCGTGATTGCGATAATTAAGCCCCACCGCATAACAGTTTTTGGGGTTTGGCACTGGGGGGCCAAGCTCGATATCCGCAAGCTGGCCACTGGGCTCAAAATGTTCTAATTGAGCGTCGAGCGCAGATAGCTCTGAGAGCGCCTCAAGCGCTTGCATCGGATCCTGTGAAAAATCACCATGACTTATTTTCTCCAGATCATAGTAAGACTCATCGGAAACCAGAGCCGCCCTGCCGCCGATATTTGCCAACCTAAACCCCATAACACCCACCTCAATAACATTATCAATATACGATAATATTAGCCAGACGGCTAAATAAAAGCAACCGGTTTAAAACAGCGTTGCCCGTCATCCCATTGCAATACCTGCGGCTTCATGACCGAGTGGTCATAACATTCTAGCCAATTAGCTAGAAGTCAAGACAGCCTACTGTTATGTTACGCTAATAAGATAAGTAGCGTTGAATATATCAACCTAGCTTCTGCAGTCCACATAATAAACTGTGCCCTGAGGCACTTGATTTAAAGGGGAATATCATTGAAAAAATCAACTAGGCTCTTAAACACGACAGCGGCAACGCTGACCATGGCTTTGAGTGCACCGACTCTGGCGCAAGATTTAACACTTGAGGAGATCATCGTCACCGCGACCAAGCGCGCCGAAGGACTGCAAGAAGTTCCTATCGCTATTTCGGTCATCGACGGAGAACAAATAGAGAACAAATCGATTAATTCGATGGAAGATCTGAGTAGATATATTCCTAACGTTCATATGGGAGAAGCCTCTACTGGTACGCAGATATTTATTCGCGGTATTGGCTCAGGGGTTAACTATGGTTTTGAACAGTCCGTTGGCACCTTCGTAGATGGTGTTTACTTTGGTCGTGGCCGCAGTGCTAGAGGTCAGTTCCTTGATCTAGAGCGTGTCGAGATTCTCAAGGGCCCACAATCGACACTGTTCGGCAAAAACACCATTGCTGGAGCACTTAATATCACTACAGCACAGCCTACCGAAGAGTTTGAAGGCTATGTTAGCGCAGGATATACCAGTGAAGTAGAAGCCCAGACGGTCACTGCTGTGATCTCAGGCCCATTGGGTGATGCAGTTCGCGGCCGTCTGGCTGTGCGTTCCTATGAAGATAAAGGCTATGTGCGCAATCTCGCTGCCGATGGCGAAGATGGCCCTCAAAAAGACAGCGTCTATGCCCGCGCTACACTGGCCATTGATATTAACGAAGACTGGACTGCCACCATCAAAGCTGAACATGGCTTTGTCGATGTTATTGGCCGCCAGGCACTGACTGCCAAAACTGACACTAGTCTGGCGACTGGTGGAGCAGCTGCGCTCTATGGCACAGCCTTCGGTGCGACCAATTTTGAAGCTGGCTTTGGTTACACAAGCTATACTCAAAACGTTCGCAATATGCCGATATACGATGACAACGAGTCAAATATCTTTCAGGTTACATTTGATGGCGCCCTAGGTGAGCATGGTATTAAAGCCGTTATGGGTTACACCGACTATGAGTTTAATAATAGCCTGGACTCAGATTTCAGCCCGCTAAAATTTCTAAATCGTGGTCGCAACGAGCAACACGAGCAACTCAGTGCCGAGCTTATTATCAGCTCGCCAAGCGACGATAAGTTCGAGTATCTCACTGGTGCCTTTTATCAAAGTGAAGAACTTTCGAACCAACGCTATACACATGTCGATCTATCAGCAGTAGCGCCGGTTCAAGGTGGTATATTTGGCCTGCTTAACGCACCCAACCCAAATCTGGGCGGTGCAAGTTTTGCAGCCGCAGTTTTGGGTGGGAGTTTAAGTCCTGCTGCGCAAAGCGGTATTCTAGATGCCACAGCTCTGGGTTCCTTCCAACAGGATGCAGATAGCTGGTCGGTGTTTGCCGAAGGTACCTATCATCTCAGTGATAGCTTCCGCATTACGGCTGGTTTGCGTTACTCGGAGGACGAAAAAGAAATGTCCAAAAGCGCCACAATTGGCTATTTAAACGACTGGCTGCAGGCTAATGGATATGCAGATCAGGCGACAGACACCCCGAGGATACCAGTACCCGCGCTAAATTTAGTGTACAAAAATGCTCTTAATCTGGCAGCGGCTCATAGCTACACGCGTCAGCGCGAAGAGGACCATATCACTGGCCATGTTAATTTCCAGTGGGATATGAACAATGATGCCATGGTCTATTTGGAAATCGGCAACGGCTATAAAGCCGGTGGCTTTGACGAAGATAACGGGCTGGGCCGTGAAGTTGAAACTGTTGCTGGCGTTACCGATGATCTTGCCGATTTCGAAGATGAGTCAGTTGAAACGGTAGAGCTTGGCGCCAAAATTGATCTCGCGGATGGTCGTGGTCGACTTAATATCGCTGCTTATATGAGCACCTATGAAGACGTTCAGGTGTCCACTTTTGACGGCAATGCAGGCTTTGTAGTGGGTAACGCAGCTGAGTCTGAAGTGCAAGGTATTGAGACCGATGTGCTGTTCCGCTTGACTGAGGAAATCACTCTCAACGGTGCCTTTGCTTATCTGGATGCGACTTACAAGTCATTCCCGGGCGCTGGTTGTAATCTGGCACAAACGTTGGTGGCAGGTCGCGGATGCACTCAAGACCTTAGCGGCCAGCCCCTGCAGTTTGCTCCTGAGTACACGGCAAACGTCGGCATCAACTATGAGACTCGGTTGTCTTCAGGTGTACTCCTGAGTGCAAGCTTAGACTATAACTGGAGCGACGATGTTATGGTCGCCGCCGACTTGGATGAGAACCTGA
Organism: SAR92 clade bacterium H921; assembly: GCA_025153755.1. GTDB lineage: Bacteria > Pseudomonadota > Gammaproteobacteria > Pseudomonadales > Porticoccaceae > HTCC2207. The sequence goes on along the minus strand of JAOALD010000002.1, from coordinate 161,603 downwards.
TCCAAAACAGCTTCGGCAAGCTTAATGCTCGTATCGCTATTGCTGCTGGCGATCAGTGGCAGATCGCTGTAATTGGTAAAAACCTGACTAGCGAAGATACCTTTATGTGGGGAAACGACATTCCACTGGGACCTCAGGGATTTAATGGCTCTTATTTCAAGATGATTGATCCACCGCGAACTGTTCAGCTTACCGCTCGCATGAATTTCTAAGTAAAGCATTAGTCTAAAAAAAACCGCGGCCTAGGCCGCGGTTTTTTTTACCCAAATGCTATGTAGATGGTGACCAAGCAATAGGTTGTTTTTTCAGTCGTTATATTACTCCACATCAAACAGCGCACTTCTCAGGGCAGCGTAATGACTTTCTCGAGCATGTTTAGATAATCCAGCACCAGGGGCAATAAATTCAAATCCATGAAAGCCTCCCTCAAAAACTTCGAACTGAGTACTCACTCCAGCCGCAGCGAGACGCTGGGCATAGTCTCGATTTTCATCGACAAAGGCATCCACTGAACCCACCGCAATATAGGCCCGAGGCAAACCAGTAAGGCTTGTTGCCCGACTGGCGGCAGCATACTCAGATACCTCTATGTAAGGCTCTTGTTCAGAGGTTTTATCGCGATGCAGATAATGTTGCCAGGCAATCAAATTAGAATTCCGATTCCACACGCGTTTGTCAGTAATCATATGGCTCGAGGCTGTAACGCAGCGATCATCAATCATCGGACAGAGCAGAAACTGAAAAGCCAGCCGTATATCTGTTTTATCCCTGGCATATAGCGCGACACCAGCGGCCAACCCAGCACCGGCGCTGATACCGCCAATGGCAATACGCGCCGGATCGATAGCTAGCGTATCTGTATTATCTGCCAACCATTGCAGGGCAGTGGTGGCGTCATTTAAAGCCGCTGGAAAAGGATGCTCTGGAGCTAACCGATAGTCCACAGAAATAACCACCAAGCCCACTTCACGGACCATTTGACGCACCATATGGTCATCGGCTTCCATCGACCCCAGGCAGTAGCCTCCCCCATGAATCCAAAGGAGTGCGGGTAATGGCTCTAGCTGATTTTCAGGCCCATAAGCGCGAACCCAAACCTCCGGGCCATCGGCCTGCTGAAGCCAATAGTCCTCGGACTCAACAGCCTCTATTGGCGGTAGATTACCGATCATCTTGGCGCGCATCTGGGCACCCATCTCCCTTGTTTTTACCAGGTCTGTCCAGATATCTAAGTCGGGAAATAATTTAAGAGACTCCGCTAACTCAGTGTCAACTAATTCTATATTCATCGTTATTGCTCACCCTTTTAATTTTTATAGTTTTATAAAAATGCGTTTAGTGGCGGAAGAGGTAGGAGTCGAACCCACCAGGCACCTCAATGGCACCTCACTGGTTTTGAAGACCAGGCACCCCACCGGGGGCGTCGCTCTTCCAAGTCTTATTTCATTGTGAAAATCCTGTCGGGTATTGTTGCGTCTAGCACTGCTCGACTCTGCCCATGGCGTCTGGTGAAGCCTATAAGATCAAAGTACTCCAGCAGTTCAACAGAGGAATTACGCCCCAGTTGCAGATGGTTTTTAATATCTACAACAGAAAATCTAGGCTTGGCAATGGCAAATTGGTTCACTCCCTGGGCAAATCGGCTGAGCTGTTGGAATAGCACAAAACGCTTTGCACCTAACCTGAAAACTCGACCCTCGACAACTGCTCGCTGCAAAACCCTCTGGACAGTTTTATCATCGAGTTGCAGATCGTTTTGCAAATCCGCCAGAGTAGGTATTTGATTACTGTAATGACTCAGGGCCTGTTCGATAAGTTGCCAGTGGTGCCTCTCCTCAGCAGAGCGCTGAGATCTAAAGCCCTCTAGACAGATACAGCCATTGGACCGACTTAACACAGCTCGTTCCACCAGGTTATCGAGTACGCGCCAGTACAGGCTCTTATCTGTAACTGGTATTAAGCCCGCTAACAGCGCGCCGGACTGAATACCCTCGGCAGCGGGATTTTCTTTATGCCAGCCCTTGACAGCGTCGACCATAACTTTTTCAGCGTTTTCCCAGTATTGCTTAGCGACCAAATACTCCTGCCCCCGAAGAGAAAATGCTTTGGTTTTATCCGGCAGATCAGCTTGTTGCAGCACGGCGGCCAAATCTGCGTCCTGCAAATTACAAGCCTGTTTGAACTGGCTGAGATTCACCGTTTGCTGCTGGTCGATAATTAGCTTTTGTAGAGTTTCCTGCGGGGTTGGCAATTCCATGGCCAGCAAATAATTCTTGCCCTTGTCGCTTAACTTTGGATTGTAGCCAGCATGGGGGTCCAGCACTATGCCACCTCCCAATGTGGTCGATTCACTGCTATCGCGCAGGATAAATCTATCGCCTCGACAGCAGCTAATTGGGCTATCAATAATAAGCTGCGCTAGCACCCGACTGCCTGCTTCCAGCTGATTGCCATCGGTTTTTCGCTCCAACAGATACAGCTTGGCGGGTTGCAACTTGGCGCCAATATAGAGCTTTACTGGACAAAGATGTCTAACCTTGAAGGACAGCCGATCAGACATTTCGAGCCTGACGTCGAGTCGATTGGAGACCTGAGTTTGGGCGCTGGCGTGGAGCCAATCACCCCGATTTATCTGACTCCTGTCAATGCCTGCCAGCTGCAGCGCACAGCGTTGACCCGCCTGACCTATTGCAGATTTTTGATTCTGAGAATGTACCGCTCGCACCCTGACTTCTCGATATCCAGGCAGCAAAAACAATTTATCACCCTCTGAGACTGAACCTGACATAGCCGTACCAGTGGCCACAAGCCCAATGCCATTGAGTAAAAAACTACGGTCAATAGATAAGCGGAAATATCCCTCCCGAGATTTAGCACTCTGCTCTACTGCCATCCGTAAAAGATAGCTTTTTAAATCATCGACTCCAGAGCCATCTATATTATTCACCTGAAAAACTGGCCATTGCATGCCCATTGCAGACTGCATTGCTTCAGTGACCTGCACTACCCGAGGACGTTCCACCCTGTCGATGTGAGTAATAACAATTGCATACTGGCCAATGCCCAATAGCCGAAGTACCTCAAGATGCTCCATGGTTTGTGGCATTGGACCCTCATCGGCGGCCACCACTATCAGAGCCAGATCAATGCCGCTTACCCCGGCAATCATGGTATTGATAAAGCGGCTGTGGCCTGGGACATCAATAAGGCCAACTCTGGTATCAGCGTCTGCATGCAGATAGGCATAACCCAGATTTATCGTCAGCCCCCGTCGCCTTTCTTCCTCGAGGCTATCGGTATCAACACCGGAGAGATGTTTTACAACAGAGGTCTTGCCATGATCAACATGACCAGCTGTCGCCACTAGCACGCGAGCAGCTCTTTTAATTTACCGCTCTGTTCAACAAACTGAGACTCACCATCAAGGCAACGTAAATCGAGCAGTAGTTTCTTATCATTAATACGACCCACCACTGGACAGGGTAACTGTCGAAAGGCATCGGACAGAGCTCGTAATTGCGCATCGCTGTTGGCGGTGATGGCTAGGCCAAAACTGGGAATATTCTGCACAGGCAGAGCGCCACTGCCGATCTGGCTCAGGCAAGCCTGGGTTATCACTGTATAGGCACTGGGCAAGTTTTCTGCTAGCGCGGGCGCAAGCAGAAGCGCCTGTTTTTCAATATCACTGACATCTCGGGTCAGGTAGCGCAGGGTTGGTAACTCTTCAGCTAACTGCTCTGGGTGACGGTAAAGCTTAAGCACCTCAGAAAGCGCGGCCAGGGTAATTTTGTCCAGGCGCAGCGCGCGTTTAAGGGGGTTGCTGCGAATTCGATCTATAAGATCCTTACGCCCTGCGATAATGCCACATTGGGGGCCACCCAATAACTTGTCACCACTAAAGGTAACCACATCGGCGCCATGCTCAATGGCACTGCCCGTCACAGGTTCATGGGGGAGCCCATAGGCCGTAAAATCAATTAAATTTCCACTGCCCAGATCGACCACAAAGGGCAAACCCTGCTCTTGAGCCAGCGCAGCCAATTCAGGCTCATCAACTGCTGCGGTAAATCCCTCAACCGCATAGTTGCTAGTGTGCACCTTCATCAACAGTGCTGTACGAGGATTTATAGCCTGTTGATAGTCTTTGAGATGGGTTCGATTAGTGGTGCCCACTTCCACTAGAGTGCAGCCTGATCGCTGCATAATATCCGGGACTCGAAATGAGCCGCCGATCTCAACCAACTCACCGCGGGATACGGGTATTTCGGCATTCTCGGCGAGGGTATTTAATACCAGTAAAAGTGCGGCGGCATTATTGTTGACTACAGTGGCAGCCTCGGTGCCAATCAACTCACAGATCAATGCTTCAACATGGTCATCGCGCTCACCACGGCCGCCGCTGGCGAGGTCATACTCCAGGTTAGTAGGCATCGCTGCCACCTGGGCCATAGCGTCGATTGCCTGCTGAGGAAGTACCGCTCGGCCTAGATTGGTGTGCAAGACAGTACCAGTAAGATTGATCACTGGCTTTAGACTCGAATCGTCCGCTGCCGCTAGCTTGCTTCGCACAGACTCAATAATAGATTCAACACTGACATCTAAATCAATCTCTGCGGCAAGATACTCCCGACGCCCCGCAAGTTCGGCACGAATAGCCATACCGACTCTGCTGTTACCCCAATGCTGTAAAAGAGAGTCAGATGCCTGTAAGACAGTATCGACAGAGGGCAACCTGCGTCGAATATCCGTCTTATCTATGGAGTGGCTTTTCGGTATATCCATGCCGCCTTCTTATCAAATAATTAACTTTTGAGACCAACAAACTTAGTTTAAAGCGAAGATCTCGTAAACCATTAATTTTGCTACCAGGTATCTATAAAAGCGTGTTTTTTATCGGTTCGCAATGGTACCGGAGGCAGTCTTTTTAAACCCTCGGCAATCCATGATCTTGTCTCCGCTGGATCAATTACATCGTCAAGCCCACCACCCACTGCGGCATTCACTGCCTTGGCCCGCTCGTACTGCTCTTCTACTTTGCCATTAAATACTCTATTTCTCTCCTCGGGATCGTCGATGGCCATCAACTCATTGCGAAAGCCCAGCTTGACGCTGCCCTCAATATTCATTGCCGCAAATTCAGCCGTGGGCCATGCAACGGTCAGCAGGCCAAGGGATGAACTGCCACCACACATAGCCTGAATGCCCAGACCATAAGCTTTGCGCACAACCACACCAAACATTGGCGTAGTTATATTTGCCCCCGTATTAAACATTCTCGCGGAATGACGAACAAGTGCAGTGGCCTCAACCTGCGGCCCAACCATTAGCCCAGGACAGTCCATCAGGCTGAGAATGGGAATATCAAAAGCATCACATAATTTCAGGAATCTGGCACCTTTGTCGGCACCATCTGAATCAATAGCGCCGGAGAGATGGTGGGGATTATTGGCGATCACTCCCATGGGTTTACCCTCGATGCGGATAAATGCAGTGATAACTCCAATACCAAATTTTTCTCTGACTTCTAACACCGAATCGAGATCTGCCAGCGTCTCGATAACCTCCCGCATGTCGTAGAGCCGCAGTCGATTTTCAGGGATAACGTGGCGCAAACTCAGCTGATCTGGTTCTTCCCAACGATCAATAGTTCCCTGAAAGTAGGACAGGTATTTTTTCGCCACCGATACCGCTTCAGCTTCGTCATAAACCAGAATATCAACCACTCCATTGGGCACCTGGAATGACATAGGGCCCACCTCTTCGGGCGTGTAGACACCCAGACCACCGCCCTCGATCATTGCTGGACCACCCATACCTATGGTGGAATCTTTGGTCGCTATAATGACATCGCAACAGGCCAGCAATACGGTATTGCCGGCAAAGCAACGCCCATGATTAACACCAATCATCGGAACCGCACCCGAAAGCTTGGCAAACTGCGTAAATGTATGGGTATCAAAGGAGACACCGGGACCCAGATCATCATCTCCTGGACGTCCGCCGCCGCCCTCGCTAAACAGTACCAAAGGCATGCGAAATCTTAGAGCGAGTTCAAACAGTCGATCTTGTTTGTAGTGGTTTCTGCCGCCCTGAGTCCCTGCCAGCACTGTGTAATCGTAATGCACCACCATGGCCGAGGAGGCCTCATCGCCGAACAGGTCTGCATTAATAGTAGCGGTTCCACCGATCAGTCCGTCCGCCGGAGTGCGCTTGCGTAATGTCTCCATATCATGGCGCTGATGCTGGCGGGCAACCACCAGCGGCCAGTACTCTTTAAAGGAGCCCTGATCGACTAATTCGGCAATATTTTCCCGAGCCATACGACCACCGCGCACCCTTCTTTTTGCCACTGCCTCGGGTCTCTGTTCGTCCAGGGTATAGGCATGGCGATCAAAGTTTTCCTGTAAGTCGGGGCGAATATAATTCGTATCTAACTGCTCTTTATAAATTTCGTCTCGCTCTGCTACTTCCGCTTCTTCAAGGAATAGAATTGGGTGCCCTTCCCGAACAACATGACCTACTTGCATCGTCACTTGGCGAACAACCGCATCGCACTCAGCGACAATAACATGCTCCATTTTCATCGCTTCGACTATTACCACTGCGTCACCGGCTCTGACCTGCTCACCGAGCCCAGCCTCAATGGCAACAATAGTGCCCTGAATGGGTGAACAGACCGCCTGCAGTCCATCGGGCGTGTCGATGCTCTGAGGCTCATTTGCTGTCGCCTGTAGCGATGCGTTTTGATGGGTAAACAGGGCCAGAGGGTCATTGGTGTCGACCCTCGCACCGGCAAAACCATCATTGGCCTTATCAGTGGGCGCTGAGGCCACAAAGAGGTCTGGACCCTGCCAGTCGGTGGTTAACTGATCGATCTGCTCCTCAACCCAGCGCGTGTGGATAGCCCCTTCGATAAAGTCGCGGTGGGAGATAATATTTTTGACAAAGGAAATATTATTTCTGACCCCCTCCAGATGGAATTCAGAGAGTGCTCTGATCGTTTTTCTGGCGGCATCTTTAAACTGCGCTGAGCGTTCGTGGACAATCACTTTGGCCAGCAGCGAATCAAATGCGGTGCTGGTGTTGTAACCGACATAGCCAAAGCCATCAGTGCGCACACCGGGACCATTGGGCGGTTCATATCTGGCTAAGGTGCCAGAGCCTGGCATAACAGTGCCATCGCTATTGATGGTTTCTAAATTGACCCTGGCCTGTATGGCAAACCCGGATATGCGCGGCGATGCCTTGGCATCGAGACCAAGGTCGGCAAGCGAAGATCCGAGAGCAATCTGTATCTGACCGCGTACCAGATCGAAACCTGTAACTTCCTCGGTCACTGTATGCTCGACCTGTAGCCGAGCATTGACCTCGATAAAGACAAACTGATTATCGGCGATTGTGTCGCCGGAATCGCCAGTATTTGAGCAGCTGTCATCGACTAAAAACTCAAAGGTGCCGAGGCTTGTATACTGTTGCTGCTGAGCAAAACTCACCGCGGCACTAATAATCTTGTCGCGCAGACTGGCGGATAAATTCGGCGCCGGCGCAATTTCGACGACTTTTTGGTTGCGCCGCTGAACAGAGCACTCCCGCTCTCCAAAGTGAACGATATTACCCATCGAATCACCCAGTATTTGTACTTCAATATGTCTGGCTCGCGCCAAAAATTCTTCGACATAGACATCGCCGAGGCCAAAGGCTGCCATCGCTTCAGACTGGCATCGCGCAAAGGCCTCGTCGAGATCTTCTTTTTTGTGCACGATGCGAGTGCCGCGGCCACCGCCACCGGCAACGGCTTTGATAATAATGGACCCATTGACAGTATCGAAAAATTCAGTCAGCTGCTCTAGGGTCACAGCATGATCCGTTCCCGCTAACACCGGCACACCGGCGTCAATCGCTGCCCGCCTTGCGGCACCTTTGTCACCGAATAGTTTTAGGTGCGCTTCACTCGGCCCTATAAAGGTAATTCCTGCCGCCGCACAGCTTGCAGCCAGGTCTGCGCGCTCTGATAAAAATCCGTATCCCGGATGAATAGCATCACAGTTGGCTGCTTGAGCTGCCAGTATAATCTGCTCAATATCAAGGTAGGCTTTGGCACCTGTGCCGGGGATTAACAGGGCTTCATTGGCAATCTTGGTGTGCAGGCTGGTTTGGTCATCGCTCGAGTAAACGGCTACCGACCTGATACCCATATCCGCTGCGGCGCGCGCAATTCGGATTGATATCTCGCCTCGGTTGGCAATAAGTATTCCTTGAGACTGCATAAATTTTATCCCCGCTGATAGCCTTTAATTATCGTTAATGGCTTTTAATTGTCGCTAATGGCTTTGATTGTCGCCATTGGTTTGTAATAACCCTTAGCGCTAGGCAAGTCGTGGTTTGTTACCAATGATGCCGTCTTGATTTAATATTTCTAATTGACTGTCTGAGAGTCCCAAAAGCCCACCCAGTATCTGCTGGTTATGTTGCCCTAATGTCGGCGCTGGAGTCCTGATCGGAATCGCCTCCCTGCCCGGTCTCCAGGGAGAACTGGGATGGGGCTGCTCACCCATAAAGTCTTGCTTAATAAATTGCATATAGCCACGAGCAAGCAGATGGGGGTCATCCATTAAGTCTGAGGCACTGTTGAGGGCAATTGCGGTCACACCGGCGGATTGCAGTTGATGCATCAATCCCCGAGCCTGCTGGGTCGCAGTCCAATCAGTCACAGATTGCTGTATATCTTCAAACTTAGCCCGCCGCTGGTCTGGGCTTAATTTATCAAACTGCTGGAGAGTCGGTATTTGCTCGGCGGCTGAATTCCACTGCTGTTCGGTTTCCACTTGAATCAGTATCCATTGCTCTTCGCCCTCGCAGGCAAAGACAGCATGAATAAAATAGTCCGGATGAAAACTTCCCCAACGCAAAGGTGGCTTATTATTGATCGACTGATGCACCACACCATGCACTGCATGGGGCAACAGGCACTCGACCTGACTGAGATCTACAAACTGGCCCTGGCCAGTTTTCTTTTTATGAAAAAGAGCCGTGAGCAGCGCAGCGCTGCCATAGAGACCGGCAATAGCATCACCAAAAGCAACATGCAGCATGGTCGGTGGCTGGTGCTCACTGCCCTGCAAATGGGGCAACCCTGCCGACTGCTCAACGGTAGAACCATAGGCACGAAATTTAGCCCAGGGCCCTGTACCGCCAAAGGCGGGCATGGACACCATCACCAACTGAGGATTAACCTCTCTGAGAATCGGATAATTCAGTTTAAGTTTAGGCAGTACAGCGCCAGAGTAGTTTTCAATCACGGCGTCTGCTTTAGCCACTAATCGCAGTAGTAAATCTCTGCCCGCTTTCGATTCAAAGTCCAGAGTGACATCCAGTTTATTGCGGTTGAGATTAATAAATCGTACCTCTTTCTCAGCGCCATTGTTGTCTATCCACTCTTGACTGGCCTCCCAGCTTCTAAACCAGTCAAAACGGGTGCAACTCTCTATTTTAATGACGGTGGCACCCAAATCAGCCAGATTGCGTGTAGCCAATGGCCCTGCCCAGCCCATTGAAAGGTCGACAATGGTAATGCCTTCAAGTGGTCCTTGCGGGATACTTGAGTCCCCGCCTCTCTTGCTGGCGCATCGACTCGTATCCAGTGAATCTTTGGCCGATAGGCTGCCTGTGTCCCAGCTCTGATTATCTGCGCCAAGGTTGGCAGCATCTCCACCGTACAGTGGCGGTGTCTCCAGCAGTCTAAAGGGGCAGGAAGGCGCTTGAAAGGTTTCACCCTCGATGCTGTATTCACTAAAAGCCTGACGCTGAACATATTGGTCAACCGTAAATAACTCTTCCATGGTAGGCACCCGCGCAAGTGGAATACGCATACCCTGCCCTCTGTAGAACAGATCCTCGGCACTGCACTGTGACAGGGCCTCAAGAATTCGAGGCTCCAGTATTTCCACATCCTCTAATCTGGCCATGCTGTTGTGATATTTGGGTTCAGCAGCAAAGTCATCCAGCCCTAATAATTCACAAAAAGCGAACCATTGCGCAGGATTGAGCACAGTCACCCCCAGCCAGCCGTCCTTGCAAGGCCATATACCCAGAGGATATGTTGGAGCAAATCGATTGATACCCATTCTTTGCGGCAGGGGTTCCCGATTAAAACTCATGGCCGCGCCAATATCGGTAAGGCACATGTTAGCCTCCCAGATTGAGGCATCGAGACAAAAAGCGGCGGGCTTGTCATCTCCCTTGAGGTGCTGACCCAATAGATAGCCTGCCGCCCCATTAAAAGCACTCAAGCCACCTACAATTTGTGGCTGGTACCCCGTGGGAATAATCGGTGGACCCTGCGATTCGCCGACACCCTGCATCAGGCCAGTGAACGCATAAATCGCCGCATCGGAGCCGTTAAAATCAGCGTAGGGCCCATTCAATCCATACCAACTAATAGCGCAGACATTAGTATCAAAATCATCAACGGATACAGATGAGGGCAAAGTACTCAGGTCCAGCAGCACCAAATCTGCAGCGGCAATGGCTGGATGGCCCGTCAGGGGATCATCGCAGCATACACTTTCCTTATTGGCATGAAGATACCCGTGAATAGCACTGTTGCCATTATTGAATAGGGGCTCAACCCGGCGAGTAGAAAACCCCTGCGCTGGTTCCAGGTTGACTACCCTCGCCCCATAATCAACAAATAGCTTACCGGCGTAGCCACTGGCAACTGTGCCTCCAATGTCGACGACCAGAAGGTCCTGAAAGGGTGAATTTTTAATAGTGTTCTGTGCAGTCACTTAAAACTCGCTGTGGTCTTTTATTGGGTCTTTTGCCGCTAAATACTGATAGTCTCACCGCTCATGCCATCGGATTCACTGCTGGCGAGAAAGACCGCTATATTGGCTATTTCCTCTGGCTGTAACAGCCTGCCAATGGTTATTTGAGCAAGCATTCGCTCGCGGAACTCCTCAGGTGGCATGCCTTGGGTCTCCATACTCTGTTCGACCCCTTTAATAAGGTCGGTCTCGACAATGCCAGGGCAGATGGCATTAACATTGATGCCATTCTTTGCATTCTCCAGTGCTACACAGCGGGTTAGGCCCACAATTGCATGCTTTGAAGTATTGTAGGCCGCCGAATTCATACTGCCCCGCAGACCAGCTACAGAGGCCACATTGATGACCTTGCCGCGACCCAACTTTTGCATATGTCTAATCGCCTGTTGAGTGAGTTGGAAAACCGAGTAGACATTAGTCTTCATCAGGTGATCAAACTCGTCCAAACTGTGATCGGTAAAAGGTTTTGCAATGTGAATACCGGCATTGTTGACCAGTATATCCAGCTGTGGATGACGCTCCACGGCAAAAGCAAATAACGCTTCTATTGAATCTGGCGAACTAATATCCGTGGCCAGGTAGGAGATATCCACACCGTAGTCATCAAGTTCGGCCTTGGCTTTCACAAGCCCGGCTTCATTAAAGGCACTGAGAACTAAGTTTGCCCCTTGACTAGCAAACGACTTGGCAATGGCATAACCAATGCCGCGACTGGCACCGGTAATCAAAGCAGTTTTGTGCTTGAGCCGCTGGCCATCTGTATCGCCTGGATTTTGCATTAAAGCCAGACTTCCAGATTATTCGCTCTGCCCATTTCACGAGATAGCCTTAAGTTGAGCACCTCGTCCATATCACAATCCTTCAGCACCTGGCGCACATCTTCTCTGTCTGCGTCGTTCAAGCTATCAAATTCCTTTTGTAGGCGATGCAGTAAATAGAACCGAAATGGCTGAGCAACCGCATTGATCTCGATACCATCAATCTCAAAGGCGCAGCTCCCGACCTCTCGCTCAGCCACAGTGCCGGCAGATAAATCTTTATTTGCCTCTAGCCAGTGACTTACGCAGTTATAAGCCGCCACACTTTCTGGAATAAAATCTGTCGCAAAGTGCTTAAGCACATCAATGAGCGTTTCAGGAATCTCATCATTAGCGAGATAGTTGGTGCTTTTATCCGCAAACTCACCAATATCTGGCTCTGATCTATTCATCCTCTCAACCCACCGGAACAATCTGGGCGCATTTATTTGCATTAATGAAAGCGGCACAGGGTCTCTGCCAAGATGCCCGTATAGAGGAGCTATCATGCCAAAATCACCGATACTGGGTTTATTTCCGAACAGATAGGGATAGATGGAAAAGTGTGCATTCAATTTTTTTAATGTCTTCAAATGCATGGTTTCAATAAGATCTTTGGTATTGGGCCTTACACCCCAAGCTGGCAAAACGGTACTTTTAATAAAGGCAATTCTGTCTTTAGCACCATTTTTTTCGGGATAGACGGTAGAAAAATGAAAGGAGAGAAACTCGCCCTCCTCTTCACCCTGATTAAATCGATAATGCATGCAAGGCCGCAACATGCCCTCGGCACCGATCACATCAAATAGCAGACTTAAAATTCGTTGCTTCGGGGTTTCAGGGGAAAATTTTCCACCATTGGTACTTTCGTAATAATCTATTATCGCAACGCCATCACGGATAACATCACCATTGGGGAATTCGATAGTGGGTATCCCACGTCGACCTCCAGCCTTTGGTAGCACTACGTCGTAAAAGTACGCTGAGGAGTGCGGCTCCTCTCTATAATCAATTTTAGATTTTATTAAATAGCTGCGTGCTCGCCCGGTGTAGAGAGAAAATGCGCCTCCATACAATGTAATTGGATCCATCAAAATTTCCTTAATGACTGCGGTTTAGATTGAAACTCTAAAAACCAAATTTAATATTATTTGGGACACTAAGCGCCTCCCAATCCTGGGATAGCGCAAAAGAAATCACTTTCAACCTGCACACTGACTGCGGAATTTTGATGACCTGCCCCACCCCAGTTCGGCATCACCATCGAATACAATCCGACACCGCCGGCGACCATCACCAGAATATGTTGTGGGACTTTAAACGCAGGATAAGTGCCCTCGGGGTTATCTCTAAAAGCTTTACCGAATTCACCGCCATAACGGATATGATCGGCTTTTAAAAGATGCGTCAGTTCCCAGAGCCTCTGCTGTATCGACTCTCTGCTATGACCAGAGCGGGCCAACACATTTGCGTGCTTGGGGCCTAGACAAACTAGCGCCATTCCCGAGGCAAAAACAGCATTATTGGTCGCGATATTGGTCAGGCCAACGGACAGAATTTTCAGGAGCTTTTCAGCATCCTCAGGGTCATCTGCATTGTCGCTATAAAGACAGGAGTGCGGCGCTTCACAACCTAGTAGAGTGACAACACTATCAGTTTCATCAAAACCCAGACTGGTATGCATCGGCGGAAAGGGTGATTCCTCTTCTGCCTCTGCCAGACAATAGGTGAATTTTCCTGGATGGCCATGGATTGCCATATCGGAAATTCCTGGCTTACCGCCGCCGATATTAATCAGACAGAGCCTCAGCGCGCGACCAATACTGGCATTCGCTCGGTGCCCGGGGCCCAGCGCGCCGTAGCCCGATGCGACCGGCCCACAGGTTTCACGAGCCGGACCATTAATAATAATTAGCGGCGCCGTGCAGTGAGTAGTTGCCTGTAATTCCGAGAGATCAAACTCCGGCTTGGCCGCCGCTTTTACAGCAGCGACAACCAGCGGCATATAGTCAGACTTACAGCCTGCCATCACGGCTGCCGTGGCCACTTTCTCTACCGTGGCAATGCCCATACCCGGACCTAATTCACCGAGCACCATATCGCCATCTAACCCAGTGGCGAGAATGCAGCGAACAACTCGCTCCTGCGTGGGAATTACGACAGGCAGGCCATCTGTGCAACCCATATCATGGAGTTGCTCCAGCGCCATCTCTTCGTTTTCAGCTTCTAAAAAATCACTCATTGGCAAAACTATTCAATATTTCCTCAATAATGCTGGCTGCAATAACCTCAATTTTTGCCTCTCCCAAACCAGCTACAGGATGTGGTAACTTAACTCTGGGAACATTTGGCATGCCCAGTGATTTGGCGACAAATTGTCCCTGATCCCAAAAATCTTCAGTAATCAGTGATACCACCGGAAATCCTCGCTGAGCAATGTTGTATCCGTCACGCACGGTGCCGGTAGTACAACTGCCTCAGTGTCCGTATGCCGCCACCGCAACATCACACTGGGGAAAAATTTCATCGAGCATCTCATCATTGGCGGCAGTCCCCGCATTGTGTTTATTCCAAAAAAGCGTTTGAACCTTGGGTAGTCGCTTCTCCAGCGCCAGACCCACCTTTTTAGTAAACAACTCGGAATCAGGAAAACCATTGGCAAGTAATGCCACGGTGATGCCTTCGCCGTCATTGAGGCGCAAATCCCGGGACAGATCATACGATTGCTCCGGCGTTGCAACTTCCCCTCTGGGATCAACAAATTTAATCATGTGAACTCCTTTAGAAAATTCCCACCCACTTAAGTATATCTAACTATATTTAAATAGGCGGTAAAAGTAAAGCGCTTTGATGGATAGGGCACTGTCTCCCAGATCATAAGCATAAATATTTAACATGCCCATCAAGCTCTGCGACTAACGTACGCACCCCTTGGCAAACGCCACAATGGAGGAGATGGTGTCTCGGGTTAATTCAGGCACCGCATCAGGCATGGCTATCTCTGGAACATGGTGGATGCCTGCCACCGTGATCGAGGTAGCCTCAACTCCCGCAGCTCGGAGATTGCGGGCATAGGTGATGCCATCATCTCTAATAAGGTCTAACTCATAATTGAGAATCATATGGGGGGGTAGACCGCGCAAACAATCCTCGCCTGCATGGAAAGGCCAGGCCATGGGGTTAGTCTCATGCTGATCCAATGGATCATAAACCTTGGTCATAGCGCGAATCATTTCTAGAGATCCTTGATAATTAAGATTTTCCCGCCACGACATTAAATCTGGAGGAGTTCCTCCATAAAAACCCAAGATCATGGGTGCCATAGCGTAGACCCCGTCAATAGCATCAACCCAACCTTCGATATTTGCCTTCAAAGCAGTGGCTACCGCCAAGTTACCGCCGCCAGATTCTCCAATAACGATCAATGAGGAAATCCCTAGCTGATCCTTATTGTCCTGAGCCCAGTGGACCGCTGCAGCACAGTCGTTTAGTCCAGCGGGAAAAGGTTGATTCTCTTCTTGAAGAGTTTCGCTACTAAATTCAACGCCAACCACGACTGTACCCATTTGAGCCAAGGATTTACGCCACCTGACCGTATGGGGGTTTTTAGCCGAATCAAATGACATACCGCCACCGTGTAAATGAACAATACATGGCAGACTTTCTAAACTGTGGTTTGGTCTATCTATAAATAAATCAATATCATTTCCAGCAGGCCCAGGAATCACCGTTTGCGAAGAATTAATATTGCTGAACAGAGGCATTTGAGCTTCAGCTGAAGCGTATTGACTGCACATCAGACTGTGCATGTAACCAACAAAAGTTAGACTCTCTTGATAGCTCGGATCAAGGCTTAATGCGGGCGGTAACAAATCCTCTGATGGCGGGACCATAGAGGCAAAGGCCTCAAGAATTCGCGGATCTAGTCTGGGGTCATCCAACAGCGTCATCTCAGGATTGCCCAGTCTTCCCGGCAATGTAACGTCAAGCTCAGCCATAGCATTATTCTTATTGTCAGTTGGCATCATTTAATATACTTGGATAGCTGCTCAACAGCTAGATAGTTTACTCAGGGATACCAAAGTCGGCACTGCCGCAATGACGGCTCGTAGCCGACGCGGCAGACCATATATGTACACAGACGTCTAGACAGAAAGCAGGCTCAGACACAGCTTTTAAACAGCTCTGCCTGAGCCCCACTCGGTTAGCGTGCTCCGAAGAACTTGGTTACCTCAAAGCCAACTTGGCGCGGCATGTTCCAGGTTCCCTGACGCCCATAGGTAGTTTGTAGCGCATACATCCCAGTGACATGAGCTTCATCCGTCAGGTTACTAACAAAGAAGCGTGCAGCATAATCTTCGTCAGCACTCACCCAATTGGCATTGAAGTTAACGATCGCATACCCGTCTTGGGAGTCAAGTCTATTGCCGAACTCTCTAAAGTAAACTCGCGAGCGATAAGCCGCATCTAGGCTAAGAGCCAAATTGCCGCCGGAGCCGAGTTCAGTATCATACGTCACACCTATAATCATACTCATATCAGGTGCGTTATTTAGAGAATTGCCTTCTATCTGAACTGGCACGCCATTGAAGACAGACAAGTCCTCCTGCAAGAATTTTCCATACTCACTCTCGAGAATAGTTAAACCCGCGTTGACAAGCCAGCGGTCGCCAATGGCTGACGTGAACTCCAACTCAATCCCGGTAATGTCAGCCTCATCTGCGTTAAGATAGTTCGCAGCAAAATTCTTGACTTGCAAAATTTGGAAATCAGAATAGTCATATTGGAAGGCCGCCACTCTAAGCGTGGCTGAGCCATCTGCTAAACTCGCCTTGAAGCCTATTTCTGAGGCCTCTAAGGTTTCCGGGCTATATGGAGCGTTGCAGTCGCCATTATTGGCGCCACCCGCCTTAAAACCCTCAGAATAGGAAACATACATCATACTGTTCTCTGACACGTCATACTCTGCAGAGGCCCTCATAGTCGTCTGAGAGTCTTCCCATTTTTGAATGAACGGTTCGGCCCCACCACAGAAAGGCATAAAACCAGCAGCAAAGGTGCTATGTACTTTCTTCTCTGTCGTATCACGCACGCCCAAACCCAAGCGAACATCTTCGGACATTGAATACGTGGCATCTGCAAACACTGCGGTCACCTCGTTTTCATAAAGGGGCCGACTATTATTGAAGAAAGGTGCAAATCCAAAAGCAATATTCTCTTGGAACTGTATATCTAGCATATCAGTCCGCTCATCATCCATGTAAAAACCACCGACTATCCAGTTGAGCTTGTCAGTTTGGCCCGATAGGGTGAGTTCTTGTGAAAATGTCTTGTTAGTTCCCTCAGAAGATCTCATCAGAATGCCGCTACTGGTCGAATCCGCAGGCGTTTGTTCCGCATTGCTCCAATCTTGCTGTGAAGTAATTGATTTAACGGAAAAATCCTCTAGATCCCAGTTTAGCGTCAAGCTGTAGATCTCCATTTCACGATCTGTACTAGTCGGCCCACGCATATACACTTTGTGCGGCTCTTCGGTAGATAAAATGGGGTCACCTTCAGGGTTGTCTCTAACGCTTACCGCCGGTAAAAAAGTTGCGACACCAAAAGGTATATCCTCTTTAATCATAGCCCAATGGGTCCATCGACCAGTCTGCTCACTGCGCCCGAGCAATAGTTCCGCATCGAGCGAATCGCTTAGCTCCGCTGTCACAATAAGCCTGACATTGGTTTTTTCACCCTTCATCAGGTCATCGTTTCCCGGCATCAGGTTTTCAATCCATCCCTCGCCAGCATCGAGATGACTAGCAGCCAGACGGACGCCGATAGAATCAGATATGGGACCACTGAGAACGATCTCAGCAGAGGTTTGGTCAAAATCTGCTAAACCGAACATGACCTTGCCATACACCTCATCGGTTGGGCTCGCCGCAATGAAGTTCACCGCTCCACCAACTGCATTTCGGCCATAAAGAGTACCTTGCGGCCCTCTGAGTACCTCAACTCGATCAAGGTCCAACTGACCTAGCTGAGAGCTCGCGTCATTGGACTGTGTCACGCCATTGATACTGGTAATGACCCCTGGCTGCTCCAGAAACCCGCCTATGCCTCTAATTGAAATATTACGGTTGTTGTAAGATTCGCCAAAATGTAGGCTCGGCACAGCATATTGAATCTGCCTTATATCGCTGAGACCTTTTGCTGCTAGATCGCTTGCACTCAGGGCAGTAATTGCACTGGCTGTTTCCATTACCGTTGACTCACGCTTGAGGCCGGTAACAACAATTTCCTCAAGATCAGCGCTAACAGCGGCGGCTGGCATTAACAAACTTAGGGCCGCGAACAGAGCGCAAGGCCGGCTTTTAAAATTATTTTTCATTACATCTCCCCTCTTCTTTATAAAACCAGCTTCTAATTATAATAACTGGATGAGTACTTTGGTATAGTGTTATATACCTAAGTATAGACGCCGATTTGTATTGAATGCAATAGTTTATTTTACCTATCATTCTGTAACCTATAGTTTTCGAAGCGCCTGCTTGTCCCGCTTAAACCGGCGACCGGCAAATACAAACATAGGAATTGATAATAATGAAATTAGCGTATAAGTAATCAGGGTGACCGAATATGGCTCTGCAACGCCCGCTTGCTGAAGTTTGTCAATCATAAGTCCAGCCGTTGTATTGCCCACACCAATGCCTGCCAGCTGGATCATCAGTACAACAAAACCAACCACCGTAGCCCTTTTGTTAGCTGGAACCAATTCTTGAATAGTGGCAAATGCCGGGGCATAGAAACAACCAAGTTGGAAGTACATAACAAATACGCCCACCCAAAACCAGAGACTATCTGGTTCAATCATGCGATAGGCTAGAGCCATTGGCGCAAGACAGATCATAATGAGAGCCAAAAAGGATGGCCTGCCAATCCCCGTCCATCGCAGAAATAAATCACCCCCATAACCACCAAATATACTCCCTAAAATTCCTGCAACTATCGAAATCCATGCAGTTGTTGCGGCAATTTCACTTCTATCAAAGCCTCGCTCCTGCACCAACCACAGCTGCTCAAAGCCAGTGGCACCAAGAATCAAACTGAACAGCATTGCGCCAGCAATTGTCGCAACCAATGAAGGCGATGCAACCAACAGCTCTCGCAGAGAACTTATCGTAGCTTTAACGGAGAAGCTCTGATCAGCAGCTGCTGACTGTGGCGTCATGACTTTTCTGGGCGTCTCTCTGAGAAAAAGCATAAATAAGGTCAGCAACAACCCAATGGCGCCCAGGGCGTAAAAGCACCCTCTCCAGCCTAACCAGGGCTCCACATAGGCGACAATAAATAAACTAGCCGCCAAGCCAATGGACACGCCCATTCCGTAAATACCCACCACCAAACCTTGCCATCTGACCGGAAATCTATCGCCTAACAATGAGAGCGAGGCTGGGGTTAAGATGGATTCTCCAACACCTATAAACATCCGTGGCACCACTAGCGTGACCAAACTCTTCGCTGCACCAGAAAATATGGTGAGAAGACTCCAAAGCCCAAGACCAAAAGCAATCAGGCGAGTACGATTAACACGATCGGCAACTACCCCCATAAACAGGCCACCGATTGCGTAAAAAAACAGGAATGCAATTCCAGTCACCAAGCCAAACTCAAAATTGCTCAGCCCTAACTCAGGGACAATCCAATTTGCAAAACTGGCGATCATTTGGCGATCGATATAGCTAATAACATTGAGTAAGGTAAGGAGCAGCAGAAATCCTATGTCAGCGGCTCGCACAGATTCATGTTCATTATGATTTTTAAGCAAGGGCACGACCAACTTTAAGCGCGGTGGCAATTTTTTATATTAATATAGTTAACTATACCAAACAAAGACACAGTTTTCTATGCTGATACGCTCGCTAAACTACGGGGTTTCCCATCGACAAACAAAGCGAATATAATGGCAAATTAGCAGTTTTTATTACGACTAGTAAAAATCACGCTCAACCGCTAAAAGTAATTAAGAAGAGCAAAAAGAACAGAAACTAGGATCTGACCGGAAGACTTTTGGTTGCATCTGAGATTATCTTACAGCCCAAAGAGACTTATGTTATGCCGGTTGAATACCCGAAACGTACCCTAAAGAAAAACCAGAATCGCGAAAAACTAGTGGTGGCAGCAGCAACGCTCTTCTCTCGCAATGGCCACATGAGTACCACTCTTAACGATGTTGCCAGCCATGCTGGCGTGCATGTACAGACACTTTATAAACATTTCAAAACTAAGGAAGAGCTTGCAATAGCCTCAGCTGAGATAGTTGTAAAAGACTGTAGAACAAGATTTGAAGAGAAATTCCCAAGTCAATCCACCTTCGCAATTTGGCGGCAATGGATTGAAGACACTGTTTCATACCTTACCGATCTCGGCATTGGCACCTATAAACAGGAACAAGTTCGTTCGGCCTCCTCTCTATTAAATGATAATTATCTGCTTGTTGTTTATTCGGGTTACGAAGATCTACTGGCAGAATACCTGGCCCAAGATTTTGAGATGGATCCAAAAATTAATCGGCTACCACGCCTGGTAGCCTGCATGCTGTGGTCAGGAAATGAAGCCGCTATGAAACGAAGTGCTGGTTTGGACACTGCTAAAGATATCCTCGATTTTAACCATGCGCTACTCGCTGAAAGTCTTAATGTTATTGACGATATCGAAAAAATATTCTCCAGTTACATAAAATTGCCAAGGCCCTAAAGTAGCTTTCGAGGCCAATACTGTTGGCCCTTGGTCACGGCACAGTGGCCTGTCACCATTGGCCAGCTAGACTGATAATATTTTGCGCCAGCCTCTCATATCCTCTCTCAAAATAGTCCCTGTGCCCATAAATGATCGGGCTGACCAGCTTCTTGAGAATAACAGTTTCTTATCATTTAATATCCAAATCTTTATAGACTGGTGACCCAAGCTCGCGTTTCATGCAGTTTGACAAACAACGTATCGCCAGCTGTTGAGCGGATAACTGTTTACTTTTCTAATATGGATTGAGGATCAATAATGCCCAACAACCGGACTGAGCTGAGGGAACACTTTATACGTCGATTTACGAGTGATCCGGAATTCCTCCGCAACAACAAGGATATTGAAAAGATCGAGCAAATACCGGCTGATGAGCGATTTCCCTGCCAGTCTCCTCGCGATGCGCTAGCGCTCACGAGCGAGTTCTTCCCCGACGAAGTAGCGCTAACTTATCTGCCAAATGGCAGCGCATCCGATAGACCAACCCGCTGGAGCTATCTCCAGTACCAGCAGGAAGTCAATCGGGCCGCCAATTTATTCCATGACTTAGGATTACAGGCAGATCAGTCAGTTATTTTTTTGCTGCCCAACGTTCCACAGTTGTTATTTGGCCTTTGGGGAGCGCAAATAGCTGGTATCGCTGCCCCCATCAATCCCTATCTAGAAGTCGAGCATATCGCTAGCATCGCGAGATCGGCAAATGCTCGAATCCTTGTGACTCTGGCACCAACAGAGCCGGGAGGCGAAGAGCTTTGGCGCAAAGCCCTGTTGGCAAAAGATGCGGTTCCAAGTCTAGAGTCCATCATCACGGTTGGCGCAAGTGTTGCCGAGGACAGCCTGAGCTGGGCCCAAGTGACAGAGCAACAACCAGCCGATCGACTGATATTCGATCGGCCAATAACCGGAGATGAAATAGCCTCATATTTTCACACTGGGGGCACCACAGGAGCGCCAAAACTTGCGCAACACACACATCGAATGCAGGTGCTTAACGTCTGCCAAATGCAGCTGACAGGGCCGCGCGGAAAAACCAGTAATGGTTTTTCAGACTGTGACAAAATTCTCTGCACCCTGCCCCTATTCCATGTGAATGCAGCGTTCGTCACCGCTTTAAATGCAATTCTGGGAGCTGGCGAAGTCATTCTTGCCGGCCCTAATGGCTTTCGCAATCCGCAGCTTATTGAAGATTTCTGGCGCCTGATTGAACAATACAGCATCACCTTCTTTGCCGCTGTACCCACAATATATGCCACTTTGCTGGAAAGACCCATTGATAATTTTGACACCTCCAGTCTTCTCAATTGCGGCTGCGGTGCGGCCCCTATGCCGGTAAGTTTGTTGGAAAATTTTGCCCGGCGTACTGGCGCTGACATTATGGAGGGCTATGGCATGACAGAGACCATCGCCGTGGCAACGACGCATTATTTTTTTGGTGATCGCAAAATCGGGTCGGTGGGAATGCGCATCCCCTACCAGACAATTAGAATCGCCAATATCGATGACAGTGGCAATATCATTAAAGATTGTGACACTAACGAAATAGGCGCGATTCTGCACTCGGGAATAAGTACTTTCCCCGGCTATAAGCAGCAACAGGCCAATCTGGCTGTATGGCCCGAAGATGATTTATTTAACAGTGGCGATATGGGCCGATTAGATGAAGAGGGCTATCTCTGGCTAGTGGGACGCGCCAAGGACTTGATCATTCGAGGCGGCCATAATATCGATCCTCTGGTCACTGAGGACGCGCTCGCAGCTCACCCTGCGGTCGAGGTAGCAGCTGCAGTAGGTCGCCCTGACACCCACTCAGGAGAGGTTCCGGTAGCGTTTGTGCGGTTAGTAGAGGGAGCCACCGCCAGTGAAGATGAATTAAAAGCTTTCGCCCGTGATCATATTAGCGAACGAGCGGCCGCACCGGTAGATGTCACCATCTGTGATGTCCTGCCTTTGACCGCTGTAGGTAAAATATACAAACCAGAACTTAGAAAAAGAGCAATAAAAGTCGCCTTCCAAACAGCGTTAAAAGCTGCATTTTCCGAAACGGAATTTATGCTTCATATTGCCGATGACAAACGTCTTGGTATTAAAGTCATGCTTGAAGCTATTGCCACCGATGGCAAAGATGATTTTCGCAGTCAACTGCCGGAGGTGCTAAAGCACTTCACCCAGCACTGGGAATTAATCGATGCGAACGCATAAATCTGGCAAACCTGTTTAAAATAATACGAGGGAGTTGTCACAAATGGTACGATTCAAAGAGCAGGGTGGCGTATCTACCATGGATCCACCAGCTTACAAACGCTGGATAGCATCGCAGATGCTAAAGAATTATGTCAGCTTCGCTGGCACTGATAAAAGGCGTATCAAGGAGGAAAGGAAAAGAGTGCAGGAGAAATCGCCTCACAGAGTCGAGTATTTCCACTATGTCGATGATCCCTACAGCCATCTGGCCGCACAGATTTTGCAGGCTTTTGTGGCTCGCTACAATATCGAACTCACCTGTTTTTTAGTCAGCGAGCCGCCGGGAGATAACGCCCCAGAACTCGACATGCTGATGAGGTTATCGCGCTATGACGCTCATCAAATTGCCGACTATTACGGCCTAGCATTTGCACAGCGCTCGGACCCTCCCGACAGACAACTATCACAGGCGGCTAACGCCATCCTGGCTGCCCAGGACAGTGATCACTTTGTAGCCTGCGCTGCACAGGTAGGTCAGGCGCTGTGGTCGGATGACAAGAAAAATTTACAGGCTCTGGATAAGCAATATGGCTCGCTGGCATCGAATGAAGTTGCCGAGAAAATTGCCATAGGCAATGCGAGGCGGGCGCAGCTAAAACATTATTCAGGCGCCATGTTTTATTATGCAGGCGAATGGTACTGGGGTGTTGACCGGCTCTACCATCTTGAAACACGTCTTGCTGAGCTGAATGCAGATAGTCAGCCTGGACAACCCCTCATAGCGGCCAGACCTGAAACACCTGCTGGCCCGCTGCGAGACAGCGGCACGCTGACGCTGGAGTTTTTCCCAACCCTACGCAGCCCTTACAGTTCAATTGTTTTTGATCGAACCGTCGTTCTGGCCAAAGCAACTGGCGTCAAATTGGTGCTTCGACCCGTTCTGCCTATGGTGATGAGAGGCGTTCCAACTACAGCCATCAAAGGTCCCTATATCTTTTGGGATACCGGACGTGAGGCTCGTGTTGCCGGTGTACCCTTTGGCAATATCTATGATCCGGTAGGCGAGCCAGTCAGGCTCTGCTGTTCCCTTTTGCCCTGGGCTACTGAGCAAGGTAAAGCAGCCGAGCTGATGAGCGCATTCTATGCCTGTGCATTTGTTAATGGCGTCAATACCAATAATACCAGAGGACTGCGTAAAGTTGTCGAACAGGCGGGTTTGGACTGGCACCAAGCCAGAGCTCGACTGGGTGATCCCGAGGGAGAGCGTATGTTAGAAGAGAATAGGCTATGTCTCTATGATGCCGGCATCTGGGGGACACCAAGCTTTAGACTTCTTGATGCCGACGGCACTGAGCTGCTCGCTCTTTGGGGGCAGGATCGTCTATGGCGTATCGCTGACGAGATTCAACGACAATTGAGAAAGGGTAAAACCTGATCAGCCGACTTTAACTCGAGCGCTGATGCCCTTAGTGATGGATCACAAGGCATTTTTGATGTGGTTATATTTAGTCGCTAATTTATACAAAGGAGAAGAGATTGGACCTTAGAATTGCAGGAAAAAAAGCACTGATGGCTGGCGGTAGCGCTGGCATGGGACGAGCCACTGCTGAACGATTAGCTGAAGCCGGTGTTGAGCTCTATATATCGGCGCGGCGTGAAGAAAGGCTGATAAAGGCCGCAAAAGAAATTTCGCAAACATACGCGACTACAGTAACGCCCATCGTTGCTGATTCATCAACCGATGAGGGCCGGGCAATATTATTTGCGGCCTGCCCAGACCCCGATATTGTCGCCATTACCATCAAACCACCAGATCCCAATGGAGACTTTCTGCAGGTCACGCCTGAAATGTGGCGCGAGTCAATTGAGACAGCACTGCTAGGTCCCATTGAAATTATGCGCCACTATATTCCTCAGATGAAAGACAAAGGCTGGGGCAGGCTATTAAATATCGCGACATTCTCAGCTAAAAATCCGATGATCTGGCGCCTGATGTCTGGGCCTGCTCGATCGGCTTTAATTAATTACACTGCCAGTGTCTCCCGAGAGATCGCACAGTACGGCGTGAATATTAATAACATATTGCCAGGGATGTTTGCGACAGAGGGCTCAGAGGAAAATACTGCCGCTTACGCCAAGGCATTTAGTCTTGAGCTAGATAATGATGTTATTGCCGAGCACTTCCAACAACATAACAAAATCCCTGCAGGCTTCGCAGCCAATGCCGAAGATATGGCCCCCATGGCCGCTCTTCTATGCAGTCCATTATCGCGCTATATCGTTGGGCAGAATATTGTTATTGACGGGGGTCAGCATAATTCATTGTTCTAATATGAGTTCTAATCTGGGTTCGAAATAATACTGTGCGATGGACTGTATAAAACTGTGGCCAACGGAGTCATCAACTAGGAATGAAATGTTGCACTTACCTGACCCAGATTCTCAATAACCACCCGTATCTCAGAGTCATGGTTAATTTCGATCAATTCTGTCGGTGACCCTGGAATCACCATAGAGCCGTTTTTTAGACCCTCTCCGCTGCTGGAGAGCGAATTAACTAGCCAGCGCAAGGATTCAAGAGGTCCTCCCATAATCTCACTGGCGGGGGCCGATGTGATCAACTTTTTATCCTGATACACAGAAAAAGCTTCATGCTTAAAATTGAGCATATCTGCAGACATCTTCCTATTGCCTACTATTAGACCCGCATGAATACCCCCAGAGCAGATAAGCTCTTGTAGGCTTGGAGGCTGATGCCAAAACCTGTAGTTATGCAGCTCAATCCCAGGGCTAACATGATCAATCGCCTCAATTAACTCTTGATCAGAGAAGTCACTGCCAAAGAGATCACAACCCATAGTGAAAACCATTTCTGGCTCAATGGCACAATTAGCATATGCTCTCCGATCAATAGGCATGCCTTCACCCTGAACATGAGGCGCAAATAATCGCCCTGAAATAGGCTCTGTGATACCAAATTGAGAGCGAATCGCCTGGCTTGTGCATCCTACTTTATACCCGACCACGCTCTCCCCTAGGTCTATTCTTTTCTCGCATACGAGATTCTGAATTTGATAGGATTCCAAAACGGATAAACCGTCTACCGACGAGTCATCAAGGCGCCATGTATTGGAGTAAAAAGCGTGGAAAAAAGCGTCTGCCAGCACAGTCGAATCGAACACCTTTGATTAACCCTCAGCAAGAAATTGTAACTAGAAGCGGAACCCTCACAACTGCTCGACTCCATTTAGAGTTATATTTTTATAGTAGTTTTTAACTAAAGCACTTCGCTGCTATAGAAAAAACCTGATCCAGCAGAGGAGATCTAATATCCCGATGCCGCAACCCCATTATGTCAGTGCTAATTTGTCTCGTGGGTACATTAAGTTTTATTACTTTTCCTTTATGTAACTCGACAGCCATTGCAAGCTCTGGCGTATGACAGAGACAATGTGAATTAATGACTAGTTCTTTGCCCATATGCAACGAATCTATAGCCACAATTTTTAATTTATTTTTAACGATACCAGGGCTTTCTTTTAACTTTGGATAATGAGGCGTAATTGCTGGCGCTTTGATGTTGTACATCCAGGGGTAGGCCTGCAGATCTCTACCTGTTATCTGACGGTCAAGTTTCCCCAATGGATGATCTGACGCACAGAAAACACTAAAGTGACTACGAGTCATTAATTTAGCAAGTAGTGAGGAAGGTATATTGCCATTCGCAGGAATGCTGGCAAAGGCAATATCAACAATGCCCTCTTCTAGATCCGAGAAAATGGTCTCATAGTGAGACTCATAGAATTCCACAAAAATTGAAGGATACGCCTCGCTTAAGTTAGTCGTTAATTCACCCACGAAATCACTTGATCTGATATCACCGAGAGCGATACGAATTCTGGCGTCACTGACTTTTAGCTCGGCTTGAGCAAGTCGAAGATGTTCAATTGTTCGTTTGGCATGAGGATAAAAGTCTCTGCCCCTGGCATTTAGCACCATGCCTCGACCTCGCCGCTCAAACAGTGGGACACCCAACTGGTTCTCCAATCTTTTAATACTGCTACTTAACCCCGGTTGTGAGATATGTTGATCATCCGCTGCCGCATGGGCCGTTCCGGTTTCCACAAGCGCGACAAAGTGCTTTAACTGCCTGATATCCATATAACCATTTACCCCTCTTAAGTTTCAAATTTAGATCCTATCCCGAGCAAATTATCGGTTAATATAACAAAAACGCCACCCAAAAGGTGGCGTTTTTGCTTGGCATTGGCAAGGGCTTAAGGCTAGGTCTTTTCGCCGTTTGCCTAGTGATCTACCGTCGCTTCGCAATCGACGCAAAGCCAAGATAGAGTAGATAATACATGTCACTCGGGAGGCTATTAGTCAGTCAGTGTGCCAAGTGCGAGCTCTCATCAAAGCGCCGCTGTACTGCATTGGAGTGCACAGCGCTCCCAGAGTTTAAATGCCCTAGGCCTCAAAGTGACACGTCAACCAAACCTAAAACATGCGACATAATACACGAGCAACCATCAGCGTCTAAGGCGGGGGCTCGCCACACAAAGCGCACCAGCCCCCTTTTGAAACGAATCAGGGATTCATCGACACCCTAATACCAAAAGTCCGCGGCCGCGGCGTCATGTGCTTGTTGGCGAAAAAATTCTGCTGCATGATAAAGGTGGAGTCATCGTTATCCAATATGTTCTCTCCGTAAAGCGCCACCGACCACTTATCAGACGCCCAACCTAAGATGAAATCCACCTTAGTCCAGGCATCGGTTTCTGCATAAAACGGATTCAATATGCCCGGGGTGCCGACATTATTTGGAAACCCATTGGGTAACTCATCAGTGTAACTGAAGCCCATACGAGCAAACGCTTCATTGCCACTATCTAGGGGCACAGTGTACTTAAAATGTCCAGAGAGCTGCAGATCTGGCGAGACAAGAGAAGAGCCCATCGCTGCGCCTGTCAAAATAGCCTCTTGTTCACTTAATTGAGTAATCCTAGCGTCCTGCACCGCCACATTGACCCCAAGCTCCAAGTTGCCCCCGATATCGGCTAATATCTCGAGTTCTATCCCATCGGATTTGGCCTCACCCGCATTGGTAATGAATTGATCGGGTTCTCCTGGGCGCATGGCACTCAATTGAATATCCTCCCAGACCATGTTGTAGAATGTAAGGTTTGCTGTGACTGAATCCCATTGCGCCTTCATGCCAACCTCGTAGTTCCAAAGACTATCTGGACTGGAAACCTGTTGAATCACAACGGTTGAGTCGGGGTTTAAGCGACTAGACCCCAGCTGACCGTCAAGTCCAGGTAAAAAGCCGGCGCGATTGATTTCGTTAGTTCTGAAGCCCTCCGAGGCTGTTGCATAAAAATTCACGTTATCGTTAAACTGCCACGCCAAAGATAACTTCACGTTGTTACTGCTGGTTTTACCCGGCTCGTATGACGCCGCGGTGTAAGGCACAGGTTCAAAGGAAGTTGCCCCCCCAAAAATAACCGAGCCAACAGGGCCAAAACTGGACGCACCGCCGCCTGGACGCGAATTACTGTTTTCCATGTCACCAGTTCTGAAGCCCACCGTGGCTTTAATGGTATCTGTCAGCTGGTACCCGAGCTCCCCAAAGAATGCGGTCTCCTTGTACTCATATGTGACGTCGCCGCCATAAATCCAAGCGTTATCAACCGTCATCGTAGAAATAGCGCCCCCAATTGGGCCGGTTCCTCTGGCATCTACCCATGACTGCGGGAGATAAAACACCTGCGCCACCTCAGTTTGTCGGTCAAGCAAGAACCCACCTAGAACCCAGTCCAGTCTGGAATCTGAACTGGACACCAGACGGATCTCCTGAGCAAAAGCCTCATCACTGGGCTCCCGGTGAAGTAGCCACGGGGCCGCGCCGCCAATTATTGGGCTCAAATCTGCTTTCATGACCGCATCATTCTCAGAATAATTAGTCGAAGAGGTGAGAGTGGCAAAACCAAGATCGTACTCAAGCGTCATATTCAACATAGACATCTCAACATCGGAGCTGTCTTTGGCGAACCCAGTTCTGGAGTTTTCACCCAAAGCCGGATTGATTGTCGATCCATCGTCTATTTCGGTGTCTTGAAACATGTATGAGAAATTCGCATTAAACCGATCATTCACTTGCCAGCCAAGTAGCGCCCGCAATCCCGTATTTGTCATACCATTGGTTGGGTTGGTGCCATCACTAAGGTTATTGACCCAACCGTCATCTTCAGCTGCGAAAGCAACCAGACGCACAGCAGCATTTTCGCTTATGGGAATATTCACCATCGCGTTGTAGCGCTGACGTAATTCGCCGCTAGTCGAACCTATATCTGTGGAAATTTTATAGGACAATCCACTTGGGTCAGGCTTATTTGAAATGATTCTTACCGCACCGGCAAGGGTACCGGCCCCAAATAATGTGCCCTGAGGACCCTTCAGCACCTCGACCCGTGCGGCGTCAAATAAACCGAAATCCATTCTGACCGTGCTCTTTGCGGCCGACATTGGCATTTCGTCTAGGTATACGGCCACTGGACTAGTCAAATCGTCCTGATTCAACAAGGTTCCGATGCCCCGCACTATGAACGATGGGTTAATATTGTTCCCTGCCGTGCTGAAGGTCATACCGGGAATGGTATCCGCGATTCCTTGAGAATCAGTGATCCCTGCAATTTCTAAGGCATCCTCTCCGAGCACTGATATGGCCATCGGTACATCACGCAGGCGCTCGTCTCTCTTGGTGGCGGTAACAATGATCTCATCAAGTTCAGTATCATTTTGTGCAGCCACAGTTGGCGCGCCTAAACCTGCAATCAGCAGCGAGCTTAAAGCAACGCCTTGATATAATTTTCCTCGTTTAAATATGCTCATTAGAAATCCCTCTTAAGTTCGAATTTATTATACTTTTCTTTTCTTCGCTACAAGCCAAAAATATAGTCAGCTATATCGATGTTGTTAAGTATGTTGTTTCGAACTCCTCGCTTCTATAAGCAATGCTTTATTGATAGATAACCCTATGTTATTAAAACAATTTGCAGGTTCAAAAAGGATTTATTTTTGTCTTTAGGATGCCCTCTCTGCTGTCGGTTAAGAGAGAGGCGGCCAGCCACTGTTCAATAACTCAAGCAGCAACAGACGTAAATGGCAACGGACTGACAGATTACAACGCTTGAATTTAGCTATATAAACTTTCTGCCATCTGCTCAAGGCCCCGAAAAATCTGTATCGGATCATTGCGTTTTAGCTCGACCATCTTTGACGAATCGCAATTACCAATAACGAATTCATCTGCATGGCAAGCCAACTGCGGTAAAATGGCGGCAGCGGCCTCCTCGGCTGTCAAACCCTCAGTCATGACACCCTCTTCGGCGCCAATCACCGATCCATCGCCAGTCATAGCATTGGCGACTGCACCAGTCTTAACCAGTCCAGGAATAATGGTACTGACTTTAATGCCGTGATAAGCCACCTCGGCACGCAGCGCGTCAAGAAAGCCAATCAATCCAAATTTGGCAGCACAGTAAGCCGTTCTCAGGGGGATGCCTACTTTACCTGCGACACTCGATGTCCCAGCAATATGACCGGAACCCTGCTTAATCATGATGGGTAATACTTGCTTTGTTAATGCAATAGGACCTATCAGGTTAACTTCTAACGCTGTCCGGTAGAGATCTAATTTCACCTCAGTACAAAAATCACGCACCCCAACACCTGCATTATTGATCAGTACATCTATCCTGGAATAGGCTTCCATAACCTTATCGACAGCACCGGGCATAGCATCCAAATCCACTACATCTAACGGCATCACTAGCACACTCTCTCGGTCGGCTCCTGCTTCGTAACAGCGCTTTTCTACTCGCTCAAGCTGCTCACTATTGCGTGCGGAGAGTACAAGTTTTGATCCACTGCGGGCAAATGCCACAGCCATCTCCTCTCCGATACCTGCGGAGGCACCGGTTATCCAAACCACCTTGTTAGCAAATGCTTCTTGGTTAGTCATTTTTGTTTCCATTTAATTAACCCTCATATTTGTATGTGTTCCAGAAATGGAGAGATAGCTTTTACCTCTGAAATTTCAAACCGGCATCTATGTTGTAGTAAAAAACTCAATAGCCACTCTCGCTAACTCTTCTCCCGCATCATCCTGAGTGTAGTGACCCGAATCGGCAATAGTGACGTGATTTAACCCATGGGCCCCAGGAATGTCCTGTTGGAATCTCGCTATTGCCGGAGCCTCATTTTTATACATTTTGAAGTCCAGAAAGTTTGCACAGGGACCTCTTGTAGGCAGTGGCGATGCAGAAAACGCTGTGAGAAATGGCTTATCAAATTTCTCCAGTACCTTCCATGCACGCTTATTATCAGGAATGGATGGATTATCCGGGATAATCGGCACCAGTGTGGGAAATTGCCGAGCACCCTGCTTATAGGACTCGTCGGGAAATGGCGCAGCATAGGCCCTGCACTCTTCGTCTGAGCAGTCATTTAGCCAAAAGCGCATAACTTCCCCAGGGTCAAAGTCCGCGTAGGCGTCACAGTGCTTGATCCAATAAAAGAATCCAGGGCGACCGTCTGCTGCACCAAGGGCATTTTTAGTGACTTGTTCAATAGGCAGTACTGGCGTTTCGCTCAACAGCCTATGCAACTCAGATGCCTTTTCCAGCGGTATCCCTTTTGCATCACCTAGACCCGTATTAGTAACCAGAATACGCGCAAATCTATCTGGATTATCGGCGACATTGCGCAGAGCAATTGGCCCACCCCAATCCTGAGCAATGAGATTAATATTTTCCAGATCAAGCCCTTCAATAAAGCTTTTCAGCCAATTCACATGTCTGTCAAAGGTGTAATCTGAACGCTTTGAGGGTTTATCCGATCGGCCAAAGCCGACAATATCTGGGACCACCACCCTAAAACCTGCACTGGCCAGTGGGCCTATCATTTTTCTAAAAGAGTAACTCCAATTAGGCTGGCCATGCATACAGAGAACCAATTCTCCATCAGCGGGGCCCTCATCAAGGTAGTGCATTCGCAATGTCCCGCCATCCTGATCATCTATATTGAGGTAATTAGGTGCGAATGGAAAATCGACAAGACCGCTAAATCTCTCGTCCGGCGTTCGAAGAACTTTCATTGGGTATCCAATAAACTAATTATAAAAAATTTACTAAGGTATAAGACAATGCTGCTCCAATGAAGTCTATTAACAAAGAGGTATTGGTTAATAAACCTCTGTTATAGCGTCTCGTTTACAGATGGCGCTGAAGAAACGTCTTAAGATCGCCTAGCGCGCCATTAAATTCCCTTGATCCAGGAACAGCTAAATAGGCCCCATGAGGAATCCCTTCGAAGATATTGAGATCCGTTTCCACCCCTGCGTCACGCAGCTTTCGATGCACCTTTACTGTGTCACTCAGCAATAGATCTCTGGTGCCAGAAACCAAGTAAGTCGGCGGAAAATCAGAGAAGTCTCCATACAATGGTGAGATAAGCGGGTTGGTAAGCTCATACTCACCTGCATATACCTTGGCAGATGCCCGAATCATACCTTCCACAGTCACCAGTGTATTATCGACATATTCATTGGTGATGATACTGTCGCCAGTGAACAATAAATCTGCATTCGGGGTACCGACAAATAACGCTCCAGGTACCTTGAGCTTTAACTCTTTGAGCTTTAGAACGGTTGCCAGTGTCAGGTTACCGCCAGCTGAAGTACCCCCCACGGCAATGGCACTGGCGGGAAAGGTCTTGAGCAATTCTTGATAAACAGCAACCAGATCATTCAAAGCAGCTGGAAATGGCCCCTCAGTTGACAATGTGTAGTCTACGGATACTACTTCAATCCCCGCGCTAGCGGCGATCATGGCACCCTCTTGCGCTGCCATAGCGCCACCACCCAAAAAGTGGCCGCCACCATGCGCATGCATAAAAATTCGCCCTTTAAAGGCGGTATTAATCTGTGTAGGACTAATTTTATAAACCTTGACCGCGGCCATTTCAGACGTTTGGATCTTAACGCCAAACTGACTCTCATGGGTTTCAATTGTTATGTCTTTTTGTTGCAACATCGCTTGCTCTGCGATACCAAGAAGCCCCTGTCGAAGATCGCCATCCAATGTCATTTTTCTCTTATCGAATTGAGATGCACCCAACACTGTCAGTAACTGTCGAGTTTCATCACTGAGACCTGATGCTGCCGACAACTGCTTCTCAGGGACTACCCAGCCCTCTGAAGCCACTGAGCCTGAATTTGAGCCAAAGAAGCTCAACAGGAACACAAATAAACTCCTAAACATTGTTATCCTCACTTTTGATTTACTAAAACTCATGGATTAGCTCCTTTACATTTACGCATTAAGTCTTTTATGCCAGTCGGCATAACCGTTGGCAAAGACGCGGTTCCCTGAACTCGACGAATGTCCCATGCCTTTTCTATTAAACCCATTCTCTCTGTTCTAAGATTCCTCGCAGGCGCATTTTCTGGACCTAAAATAAAATAACTTTCATTGCTTGGTGTGAAGGATTCCCAACCATCAATATTTTTACCATTGGGATTTCCGCTGGATGCAAATCGAGTCCAGGCACTCATTATTTTATCGGCATCAGCGAAATCAGCACCCACTGGATTACCACCAAACATATCAAGTTGTCCAAAGACATAGGGAAGATCTCCACCGTGGAAAGCCTTGTATTGTCTATCTAATACTGGGGGGTAATAGTTAAACCAGTAGAGGTAAACATCACTACTCACATTACTCATGGCTCTTGCCCAGAGTCTCATGGGATAAGTAAAGTTGACGTCATTTGAGAACTCCTCCCAAGACTGGAGAATAGTTTGCTCACTGCCACTTGGGTAAAGAGAGCCAATTTCATCGAAAACCTCTCCTAACAGCCCCATTTTAAAACGGTTAAATCCATCAACCCCACTGCCATTTATACAAGTAAATAAATCCATAACCGCTTTATGCTCATTAGCGTTATTGCCGATCATAGTGGGCACATCAGCCTGCTCGCCTCTCGCAAAAATAGAGGAAATCTCATCTGGAAGAACTTCACCGTCCACTGTTGGAATATATTCCAGTGCACTGAGCGCCGGGCTAGATTCGGCAGCAGCAATAACTTGATAAGCCGGCGTTGCTCGCAATAGATCAAGGGACGCATTATCGCCCTCTCCAACTAAAACTTTTGCTAATATCATGCCAAGCTTTTCATCTGAGGGAGCCCATGGTTTATCCATGTTTCGATGCGACATTGGCCAAAATATCCCACCGCTTTGCCCTATAGCGCGATGGAATAATCCTTTGGTAAGAGGACTTGCCTGAAGAGCCGAGACGCTAAAGCTCCCTGCAGATTCACCGAATATAGTAATGTTATTGGGGTCTCCGCCAAATTTTGTAATATTTTCTTTAACCCAGTGTAAGGCAGCAATCTGATCCCTAAATCCCTGATTACCCGATACACCTTTTGGGCTCTCGGCGCTAAGCTCAGGATGGGAGAAAAACCCTAGCCTTCCCAGACGATAGTTAAAGGTAACCAACACAACTCCTTTTTTGGTTAGCGCTTCGCCACTTTGCTCAAAGCCAGCGCCGCCCAATAATCCACCTCCGTGTATCCAGACCATAACTGGTCTTTTTTCATCAACCTTATTGGCTCGAGTCCATACATTGATCGTCAAGCAGTCTTCGCTGGGATTACTTCGTGTACCAATATAAATACCTATCCCTGTCGTCTCAGGCTGCATGCAATAACGCCCATGACTGGTCGCATCTAAAGTCCCGGCCCAAGGAATCACCGGCGCCGGAGGTGCCCATCTCAGCTTTCCTAACGGAGGGGCGGCAAAGGGAATCCCATGATATTGCTTTAGCGAATTAGTGTTTTTATCTGAGATTAATCCACGAATTAAACCGCCAGTGATACTCACCTCAGCGCTGATAGATTTAGATTCATCATCTGTTCTTTTATATTTTTCAGAGCTACATGCACTCAGCAAAAAAATACAGCATACACCTATTAGAAACGCATTTAAGAGCTTGAGCGCTGTTTCAAAAACATTATCGGTGTTAATCATAATCATAAGAGAAATCCATTTTTTCCTGAATAAAAGGGCTATTGTGGATCGACGCAACTTATCAATTCACGGCCTTCAAATTGCGCCAGAATATTTTCAATTGCGCAGGCACCAATAGCCTCATGGCACTGCGCTGTTGCAGCACCTATATGTGGTGCCAGCGTAACGTTATTCAGTTCAAGCAAGCCCGAGTGAATATCCGGTTCGTACTCAAAGACATCTAAACCTGCCGCACTGAGGTGACCAGCTTTCATAGCAGCCACAAGAGCAGCCTCGTCAATCAGCGCACCACGTCCTGTATTGACCAGAACCGCATCTGACTTCATAGCACTTAGCGTCTGAGCATTAATAATATGCTTGGTTTGCGCGGTCAGTGCGCAATTTAAAGAGACTATGTCGGCAGTGGCGAGCATCTCTTCCAGCGTTTCAAAGTATGTTGCATCCAGCAGCTTTTCCGCCGCGGGTTTGCGACTGGGGCCGTGATAAATGACATTCATATTGAAGCCTTTTGCGCGCCTGGCAACGGCTTGGCCTATTTGCCCAAAACCAACAATGCCCAGAGTTGTCCCATGGGCAGTTTTACCTATATGGGTAGCCGGCTGAGTCGAGGTCCAATGACCCGCGCGTAAAAATTTTTGATTGGCAGTTAATTGTCTTGCAGAGGCCAAAATTAATAGGAAGGCTAGATCAGCTGTATCTTCAGCAACCACAGGTGTGTTGGTTATCTTAATACCTTTTGCGGTCGCGGCCACAAGATCAATATTGTCATAACCGGTACCAATATTAGCGATCAGTTTTACGCTATCAGGTATAGCGGCTATAAAGTCGGCATCGACCCTATCAAGGGCGGTTGAACACAATACTGCTGCGCCTTCAAACAGACTAAAGTCGCCTTGAAATTGACGTACCTCAATCTCCTCACCATTCGCCCACAGTAAAGGCAAGGGTAAAGGCCTCATCATCACTAGAACGGGGCGGGTCATAATGCAAATCTCTTGAGAACAAAATAAGGTATTAATATGGAAGTACTCAAACCCATTCCTTAAGTGCCTGCCGATCACGATCAAAATACCTTCCAGCGAAGAAAAATAATGGAATGGTTAAAAATGAGATTGCGGTACAGAACAGCAGGCTTTTGGTGTAGGGACTGTCAATATTATTGGCGAGTAACCAGTCGACCAAGACTCCGGTAAAAGTAACGCCAAAACCGATACCTAAAACACTAACCATCATAAGGACAACAGCGGTGACAGTCCCCCGAATCTGAGGCGGAACCAGCTCCTGAACTGTGCCAAAGACAGGACCAAAAAGGCAGCCATACTGAAATAGAGCCAGGAACATGCAAACCATAAAAAGAGGTGATGCAGGGTCGACAAATCTGTAGGCAAGCATCACCGGCATAATGAACAGCGTAATCCAGAACATAAACATCGGCCGACCGATACCTGTCTTGTGCAGAAAATAGTCACTTCCAATACCACCTGCAAGGTTACCTGCAACGCCTGCAACCAATGCCATCCAACCGGTTATCTCTGCGATATCATTGGGGTCGAAACCTCGCTCCTCGACAAACCAGATCTGTTCAAACATCGCAGCGCCCAAAAAAACATGAAAAGTCACTGCGCCGAACACCGTTAACTTTAAAGCGGGAGAGCAAGCAAAAGCATTCCAGGTCGTGACCAGCATTTGTTTAATACTCGGAAGTTCTGGCGACTTAACTGGATTTCCCTGCCTTTTCATTTGTGACTTACGAGGCGTCTCTTTCAAGAACACCATAATGATGCAGAACAGGATGCCCAGTGCACCGAGTGCGTAAAAACAACCACGCCAACCTATCAAGGGCTCAAGATAAGCCGCAATCAATAAACTCAATGACACACCTAGGGGCGCTGACATGTAGTAAAAGCCAGCCGCAAAACCGAGATTTTTTGACGGAAACCGGTCCGAGAGTATCGACATAGCAGTTGGCGTCATAATTGATTCGCCAATACCGATAAATAGTCTAGGGATGGCGAGACTGAGGAACCCTTTTGCCATACCAGATATGGCTGTGAGGGCACTCCACACCACTAAACCAAACGCAATCAAACGATTTCGGTCAACCCGATCTGCCAAAATACCCATAAAGACCCCGGCGACCGCATAAAAGAACAGGAAAACGAGCCCAGTTAAAAGTCCAAATTGAGTATTACTCAGGCCTAACTCAGGCTTTATCCAGTTAGCCAAGCTGGCAATTAATTGCCGATCGACGATATTTAATACATTGATCAGGGTCAAAAATATTAAAAAACCATAGTCTCGGGATGTGGCGTCTGTCTCTTGCGCAGTCAAATTGCTAAATCCCTACTGCTGTAGTTTCGTATCACCCTCTCAAACGTATCGTCATTCCAGCGGTAGTCCTCTTCCAACCCGACAAAGGGTTCATAGCAATAGCGAGTTTCATTGGGAAAATATTGAGCCCGCGCATCGATGGCCACGGCAATTACCGCTGATCGCTCAAATATGCGCTGCTCGTCATAAATATCGCCCCCTTCTATAGCCAGGGCGCTGCGCTGACCCAGCACTGAGGCTCGACGGTGAAAGCCGATGGTAATAGACATACGCTGATCCACCGAGGTATTGGCGAAGGAGCCGTGGAGCATCTGTCTATTGACGATGGTCACATCACCCGGTGCACAGATTAGAGGAATCGCGTCCGGTAATCGCTCGCCTCCATTGTCCTCTACCCTTTTTTTGATATCGATATGTCCCAGCTTATGACTACCAGGCACGATCCATAACCCATTTGCAGGGGTTGTATCATAGAGCTGCACTTGAAAATTAAAACCGTGGATACCCAGGTCCCAGTTGGGTGACTGCCAATGGGTTACGCCGTCCTGATGCCAGGATACCGCGCCGCCTCGGCCCGCCTGTTTGACGAAAATGACTTCAGTGTAGGGGACAAAATCGGAGCCATTAACAGCCTCGGCAATGCCCAATAGCTGTGGATGTCCATACAGGCGCAGACAGGCCGGCATGGCCTGGCATATATCCCGCAATAAAAAAAGAACGTCATTGGGAACATCGTCTTCGGGCTCGGGCTGTATCATCTGGACCGGATGGCGGCCATTCAATAGTCCCGTGCCACCAAAGGGGTCCGACAGGGGTTTGATAAAGGAGTAGGGCTCGGCAGCATGATCCAGCCCCATTGCCGTACGGCCTTTGGCATCTACCTTCGCTCCGGGCTGCACCGGGGCGCGGTCGATCATATTGGTGACGTCGGCACGCAGACTGTCCAACTCCTCTGCCCCGATAACGCCCTCAAAGATATAGAACCCTTTTTGGTTATACGCATTCAGTATATCAGGGTGAAGTTTGCCACTGTTATCCAACTGCAACGGACCACGATTACCGGCTGCAGCCGCGCGTTTTGTGCCCTCAGCAATATATGGAACCATCGCGGCTGCATGTTCCGACGAGCTTGTAGCCGCTGTGGCAGACGTAACAACTGAAACGTCCTCCATTGGTTTACCTCCTTTTTTGATCCTAATGTCAAATAAAAAGCTGGGCTATTGACTCAGCTTTTTATTATCCAATGTTTATCAAAGACTAAATTTATGTGTTAAAAAGAATAATCGACACTAGCGCCATAACTTCTAGGATGAATGTACATTCCATGAATACCTGGAGCACCAAAATTTTGACCACCATAATCTGTGTAGGTAACGCTGTCATCATCCGTTAAGTTCTTGACCCATAGAGAAATGGCAGTATTCGAATCATTGAGGCGGTAACCTAGCCTTACGTTAAAGAGCATTTGACTATCCAACAATTGATCATTGGAGTTAACCACACCAGCGACGGCGTATCTGGTATCGATATATGAGCCGTCAAGTCGAGAGGTTAATGTGCCTCCAGCGAGAGGACGCGTATACTGAATCGCACCGTTAAAGGTTATATCAGCTGCCAAAGGAATTGTATTGCCGCTAGCATCCACCGGCGCGGCAAGCTTGTTATCAGTAACACCGGTGTACTCATCATAGGTTGCGTCAACTACACCCAGACCAGCAATAATCAGTAGATTCTCAGTAGGCATAGCACGTAGCTCAACCTCAAATCCCTGGCTAGTCGCTGCCGCAGCATTGGATAACTGCAGAATTGGGACGGCCGCGGTCATATCTGTAGTAGAAACTTGCATATCCTCGTAGTCCATATAAAAAGCGGCTAGATTAATTTCTATTCGACCATCCATCAGTCTGGACTTGTAGCCAATTTCATAGCTTGTCACAAACTCTGCATCAGCGACCAAGGTCCCGGCAGCTAGACTGATCGCCGGATCCTGGCTGTACAAACTATTAAATGCTGCAGTTTTAATACCCTGAGAGACACTTCCATACAGCATGCTGTCCTCATCAATATTACGGCGCAGGCCAACAGTCCAGCTAGGCTCTGATGTAGTCAACTTATCTGCTGCTTCAGTTCTTTCGCTAACTCCCGCGCCAGCAAAAACATTACAGGGCATATTCAAGGGACTATCTGAAACACATGGGAAAGCGGTGTACGCCTTTGATTCGTCGGTATAGCGAAGGCCCATAAATGCAGTCAGATCATCGCTGATATGGTAGTTGACATGAGCAAAGGCGGCGATACTTTGGGTGTCAACTTGCATATGTTGGTCGGCGCTATAACCCCCCAAAAAACCTCGCATCTGCTCTGGAAACATCTGATCCAATCCTGCAGCAAAAGCCTGGCCAATCGTCAAATTTTGGTAAGAGTGTTGCTCACTGTCGAAGTAATACAATCCTGCGACAAAGTCATAAGCCCCATCAGCTGGAGAGGCAATTCGCAGCTCTTGAGTGATTTGCTCAGACGTCATTGGAAAAACACCATCCATAAATGTCATGGGTTGACCATCTATATCCGCCTGAAAGGTCATTTCATCGTCACGCATTCCCGTAAGCGAGGTAATCGTGAAACCATTTCCCAATGTATGCTCAATGGATAGCGAGGTGCCAGACAATTCTTTACTGGTGGTGTTGGCGAAGCCATTAAATTGGGTATATTTTACTCCATCGAAGGACATGGCGGTCATTGGGCTGCCTGCTGGTGGCATACCTGCATATTGCTCTGACCCTTCGATGTACTCATACACGTAGTCTATAAGATCTACTTCTAGATAATCAGAGGAAAGATCGATCGTCGTATTATCACTGGGTGTCCATCGCACCTGAATTCGACCGCTGGTTTCATCTATGGTCCCAGCATAATCTTCCTCGCCCAGCGTTATGTTATCGACAAAACCGTCTTTACTGCGATCGCCCATGGAGACGCGTAAGCTTAGTTCATCGCTAAGAGGAATATTTAGATTGCCTTGAAAATGTTGTAACGAGCGATCGCCTAGCTCAAAACTGACACGCCCCGCAAACTCATCAGTCGGTTTCTTGGTGATAATATTAAGTGCGCCAGCGATCGAATTTTTGCCAAATAATGTTCCTTGAGGACCTCGCAAAACCTCAACCCGTTCAATCTCGCCCAGGTTTTGATTAGCATTAAATTGATTACCCGTGGACACACCATCAACATAGACACTCAAACCAGATTCATAGCCTATCGCTCCAGCTTGAACTTGATTGTATATTCCTCTAATTGAGATATCCGCTGTAGCGCTGTTATTACCGGCTTCAAATGTCATATTAGGAATCAAAGCGACAATATCTTTGATGTTATTGGAACTCGAATTAGTGATCTCCTCACTACCCAGTACTGAAATCGCAATAGGAATATCTTGCTTACTTTCAGCTCGCTTGGTCGCTGTGACGATCACTTCCTCCACACCTGAAAATCCACCCGACACATTTTCTTGAGACTGTACATTCAAGCAACTAACCATAGTGGTCGATAGGATTACGAGCTTTGTAAAGGCAATAGAATTGATAGATTTCATCATAATTTCCTTAAACTTAATTATTGTGTTATTGATAAAATGGGCTCTATAGATCAGAGACGATTTTCAGTATGGCATTGCACTGAACTGTTACCCATAGGAATGCACTATGGGTGCATAACGTCTTGTTATGCCTTAGAAGTAAAGTTCAAATAATTATGAGCTATGGATAGGGTGGCTGATTCAAACAGGCATAGGGATCACATCAGTACAAGCAGAGTGCGCTACAAAAGCATGCTAATTTGAACGATGACTTTGTAGCAACACTTTGAGATTACCTCGATGATCTATGTTTTCGAACATTATCATCCCATAGCTTTTAGTTATTATTCGACACCAAACTATGAATAGACAGGTGATCAGAACTAGTTAATATTCGACGAAACATGATGTTAGCTAAGGGTCCCTTAGATTCTAGTTATCCGGGTATTTTTATCAGAAAGTCAGGCGATATTTTTTGCTTATAGTTTAGTTATTAAATTATTGCTGGAGCTCATTGAGTGCCAGCTTAATATTTGGAGATTCAAATGGAATACATAAATGCATCCACTAAAACTGATCAGCAAATGGAAGCTTTACTCAAAGCTGATAATGGTGGCCCGGTCTGTATGGTTAACCTGCTGAAGTTTAGAGAAAAAGCCGAGTATGAAGATGGGCGTGAAACCGACCTCTCGGGCATAGAAGCCTACCAGATCTATGGTGCCGTGACTGGATCATTGATTAAGGAATTAGGCGGTGATGTGGTTTTTACCAGTGTATTTAACGGTATGGTCGTCGGAGAAGTTGAGGAGCTGTGGGATGTCATGGCTATTGCCAAGTATCCAACGCTGCAATCATTTATCGATATGGTTGCCTCTCCCGAATATCTTGAAGCCTATCACCACCGACTTGCTGGCTTAAAAGGGCAATTAAATATTGCCAGTACACAGGTGATCTAGCGCTAATTTTATTGCATAAATAACAGTAGAGACGACAGAGAATATCTAGAAGGCCGATAAAACGGCACACAGATTGTAATACTGAACAGGTTTGTAAAGGGGCAAGTTAATGTCAGAGACCGAACAAGAACTGCGAGTAAAGCTCGCAGCCTGCTATAGAATCTTCGACTATATGGGTTGGAGCGAAATGATCTACAACCATATTACCGTTAAGGTACCAGGGCCCGAACAGCACTTCCTGATCAACCCATTCGGCCTGCACTACAGCGAGGTCAAAGCCTCTAATCTGGTCAAGGTTGATATTGATGGCAGTATCGTTGAAGACACCGACTACGCGGTAAATCCGGCGGGTATTCTTATCCATACCGCCATTCACGCCGCACGCCCAGATATCCAATGTATCGCCCACACACACACCAATGCCGGTATGGCTGTGGCCTGTACCCAAGAAGGACTGCGCGCAGACAACTTCTACTCGGCGCTGATGCATAACCAGATTGCCTACCATGACTTTGAGGGTATTACGGTTATGGACGACGAGAAGTCACGCCTGGTCGCCAATCTGGGCAATAAAAGCCTGATGATTCTGCGCAATCATGGCCTGTTAACGGGTGGACGCAGTATTCCTGAGGCCTTCCAAAATCTCTGGGCGATCGAGCGCGCCTGTCAGGTTCAGGTGACCACAGACTCAACTGGGCGACCCAGCATTCCCATCGGCCCCGAGATCCTGGCCAAGTCCGAACAGCTAGTGGCTATCCAAGGGATAGGCGAGCCCACTGGCGAACTTGAATTTACTGCATTTACTCGATTGATTGACAAGATCGACCCTTCATACAAGGACTAGTAGTTGATAAGGCCAAAGACAATGACTAATGATATGCCAAGCAAAGATACAATTTCTTCATCTGATATGGGCTTTCTATGCCTGCTGACCTCTCTCAATGTATTAAATATGCTTGATCGAAATCTGATGTCGGCTTTTGCAAATTACATTGTCCCTGATCTAGGGCTCAGTAATACCGAGTACGGACTACTTACGGGCCTGGTATTTCTTATTTTCTACTCAATTGCAGGTTTGTACATGGGCATGTTGGCCGACACGGTCAATCGGACACGCCTGATCAGTTTTGGGGTAAGTCTTTGGAGCGCGCTAACAGCGGCCTCAGGATTGGCCTGGAATTTTGTCAGTATGGCCATTCCTCGGATGTTTATAGGTGTCGGAGAATCCATATTATCACCTAGTGCAATGTCACTTTTAGCGGATCGTTTCCCTCAGTCGCGCTTGGGCTTTGCAGTCGGGTTTTACTATATTGGAGCGCCTCTTGGCGCTGGTGGTAGCTTTTTGCTAGCAGGGTTTCTCGGCCCTGTCATTGGATGGCGCAACTGTTTTTATTTGCTCGGAGGAATTGGCCTTGTTCTTGCGGCAATAGTCTTTTTTGTAAAAGAAACACCCAGACGTCATTTAATCGATGCCAACGAACAAATAGAAAAACCCAGCATTCGTCAAATTGCAAAGATTGCCATGGCTGCAATCCCAAAATCTCCTGCTCTTATGGCGGCTATGGCAGGTGCGATGCTATTGCATGTATTTATTGGAGCCGGTTATTTTGATCAGCTTTGGTTCGTTCAAGAACGTAACTTCGATCGCGATGAAATTGCCAAACTAACTGGATTGATGGGTTTATCCGGAGGCATTATTGGTACCTTTGTGGGTGGTATAGGCAGCGACTGGTTTACCCAGAAAACAGGCTATGGGCGCCTTGTGTTCCTTTTCTTTATTCTTTTGGCCTGTTCTCCCTTTATGATAGCGTACCGATTAGCCCCCGGTGACTCGATATGGATACCGATTGGCTTATTCCTAGGGATGTTTCAGATTGGATCGTTCTTCGGACCATTCTTTGCGAGCATTCAGGGTTTAATTCCTCCCGAAGTGCGGTCAACAGTTATCGCATTTTCAATTCTATTGATGAATGTTATAGGTATGGGCATTGGTATTACCATAACAGGAGTGTCAATTGATGTAATGGCCTCTTATGGGATCGATCAGCCCTATTCTGTAACACTGTTGGGTTTTACAGTCTTTTCGTTCCTCGCTATGCCTTGTTTTTTATTTGCTGGCCTGCGTTATAAACATGACCAAGAAAGACTTCAGATAGTAGAATCCTCATAAACGCCGCAGGGTAACAACTTATCGGCGATTCACCAAGATGTGCTTAAACCTTGAGAGAGTACAGTAATAATGACTGACAA
This sequence comes from SAR92 clade bacterium H921, assembly GCA_025153755.1. Lineage (GTDB taxonomy): Bacteria > Pseudomonadota > Gammaproteobacteria > Pseudomonadales > Porticoccaceae > HTCC2207. The sequence goes on along the minus strand of JAOALD010000002.1, from coordinate 117,810 downwards.
AAATACCTATGTTCCCCCAAAAGTATGGCAGTGGGACCAAGATAGCGGCGGCAAATTTGCCTCTACTAATCGGCCGATTGCTGGTGCTACCCACGACAAGGACTTGCCCGTTGGCAAACATCCTCATCAACTCTATTCTCTAGGAACGCCCAATGGAGTCAAGGTCACCGTTATGTTTGAGGAACTGTTAGCCCTCGGCTATCAGGATGCGGAGTACGATGCGTGGTTAGTGGACATTGGTAGTGGAGATCAATTTGGCAGCGGCTTTGTATCGATTAATCCTAATTCTAAAATTCCAGCACTCCTTGATCACAGTACGCCTGAGCCCACTCGCGTGTTTGAGTCTGGAGCAATCTTGCTGTATCTATCGGAAAAATTCGGCGCCTTCGTACCCAGCGCTGCTGCAGACCGAGCGGAGTGTCTATCCTGGTTATTTTGGCAAATGGGCAGTGCGGCCTTCTTAGGCGGAGGTTTTGGCCATTTCTATGCCTATGCGCCGGAGAAATATGAATACCCTATCAACCGCTATGCCATGGAAGTGAAACGCCAACTGGACGTTCTCGACAAGACTCTAGCGACTCGGGAGTTTCTATCGGGGAGAGACTATACCATCGCCGATATGGCAACCCATCCCTGGTACGGGATGTTGGTCTCAGGCTCTCTCTATAGTGCTCAAGAATTTTTAGATGTTGGCCAATATAAAAATGTGATTCGCTGGGCCGAGAGTATTCAAGATCGCCCAGCAGTTCAAAGAGGGTTGAGAGTCAATAGAGTCTGGGGGGAAGAGAAAAGACAGTTGCGCGATCGTCACAATGCCAGCGATTTAGACTAGCTCAAAACGATATCGACCATGGGTTGCGGCAATCCGCAATCCATGGTCTGAAAAGACATCAATCGAACCCTAGATAACTGACAAATGTACTGTTATCTGCCCGTGTTGATCGAACATCATTCGCCGGGAACCCATCCGCGGGATAACCCATCGCAATACAGATCATAATATTTTGATCATCAGGTATGTTAGCGTACTTGCGAACAACGTCTGACTGCATAATGCCCTGCCCATTAATGACACAACCAATACCCCGCTCCCATGCAGCAAGCACAATACCGTAAGCCAGTGAACCTAGACCAAAGTGGGTTATCGCAGCCGGGTCAAGATACTTGTCATAGGTAAGCACTAATGACACAGGTGCATCAAATTGACGAAATCCGCGTAACATCCAATCCATACGCTTTTCTTTATCTTCTCGCTCAATACCCATAGCCTCAAATAACTGCACCGCAACATCAATTTGATTTTGACGATGCCCTGCTTCGTATTCTTCTTTATAAGGGAAATCACGGACATGAGGCTTGCCTGCCAGAGTATTCTCGGTATTTCCGGCACGAATCTTATCCAGCACTTCCCCTGCCAATGCATGGATATGCCAGGTCTGAGTGTTATAGGACGATGGGGCCCATTTTGCAGTATCGATAATCTCTTCGATCAGGCTTACAGCAATGGGGTCAGGCTTGAAGCCTCTGGTGCTTTTACGAGAACGAGCAAATGTCGAAAAATCCATATCAGGTCCTTAATGTTGAGTTTATTCGTTATTGTTGTAATCTGATGAGTATGTGGCAGACAGGCTATGCTTTTTAGAAATATTCATCACACATATAAAAACAGGTACTGTCATTTAACCCTAATAATGCGGCTTTCTGAATAGTCTGCGGTAACTCTCTATTAATAAAATATTGAGCGGCATAAAGCTTACCCTGATAGAAATTAATCTCAGAATCAGCCTGCTCTGGACCATTTGAACTTAGCTTACCAGCGGCTATCACTGCCTGCTTTAACCAGATCCAAGAAATAACGACCTGACCGAACATATCAAGATAAACAGTAGCATTTGCCAATCCAAGATCAGGGTCCTCTTTGATTGTAAATAGCAGAGACTCAGTTACTCGCTGAGTTCTATCAATAGCTTCTCTTATCGGAGGCACAAAGTGTGCAATCTCCGGCATAGCGGCAGCATCAGCCAGCGTCTTCTCGATTAGGCTAATGAACAATTGATAACTTTGACCATTATTAGATAGAACCTTTCGACCGAGAAGGTCTAAGCCATGAATGCCTTCAGTGCCCTCATGAATTGGGTTTAACCGCTGGTCACGATATAACTGTTCAACTGGGTACTCTCGGATATAGCCCGAGCCGCCCAATACCTGAATCGCAAGATCATTACTTATACAGCCGTATTTGGACGGAAAGCTTTTCACGATTGGCGTCAGGAAATCCAGCAGTAAGGCAGCGTGCTCACGATCATCGGCTGCAACTGCAGTTTTACAGTCTTCGGCTAAAGACGCTGCATACATACAAAGCGCCAGACTTCCTTCAGCATAGGATTTTTGCGCCAACAGCATGCGCCGTACGTCCGCATGCTCAATAATCTTAACCTGAGGAGTCTGGGGATCTTTATTTGATGGCAGACGACCCTGAGGCCTCTCACGGGCATAATCCAAAGCATGTAAATAACCTCTGTAAGCAAGGGCCGATGCTCCCAAACCCACGCCAATTCTTAAGTCATTCATCATTTGGAACATGTAACGCAGCCCTTGATGAGGCTCACCTACAAGATAACCAACAGCTCCTTTTTGCTCACCAAAATTTAAAACGGTGGATGTAGCGCTACGATTGCCCATTTTGTGCAACAGGCCGGCCAGGGCGACATCATTTCTCTCCCCAGTAGTACCGTCAGTATTGACTAAAAATTTAGGCACAATAAATAGAGAGATTCCGCGTGTTCCCTTGGGAGCACCCTCAATCCGCGCTAAAACCAGATGCACAATATTGTCAGACAGACGGTGATCACCATTACTGATATATATCTTCTGCCCTCTGATAAGATAGCTGTCGTCAGGCTGTAGTGTGGCCGAGGTTTTAATGTCACCGAGCGTTGAACCCTGAGCGGGTTCAGTTAGAGCCATGGTACCTGCGCTTCGGCCATCCATCATAGAACTAAGAAACAGGGATTTTTGTTGCTCATTGCCAAATGCCCGAATCACATTGCTCGCCGCCGCAGTAACAAAATAGTAACCACTGCTTCCTGAATTTGCAGCTTGAATATAGGTCCCGCAAACCTTACAGATAACTTCAGGTAATTGAACACCACCCTCCTCGAAATCGTAGCTAGCGCCAAGTAAACCAAATTCTGCAGTGGCATCCCAGGCGGCCTGGATTTCAGGGATCAATGTAACGGAATCACCCTCAAAGACAGGTTCCTCCGAATCGCCCTTATGGTAGTGGTTCGCATAGTATTTTTCGGCAATGTTCTTGGCGCCATTAATCGTGGCATCGAAGCTTTCTCGTGAATGCTCAGCGTAGCGCGCCCTACTCAGAAGTGCATCTGTATCGAGGAATTCATAGAGAAGAAAATCGATATCACGTTGATTGAGAGTAACAGTGTTCATGTGAGTAAAACCATACCTGTGTGCCCTTAAAAATAACCCAATTATTAAATCAACATTGAGCTTTATTTCAGAATCAACGTCTAACTACATTTAGATATTAAGTGATAAGTCAATTTTATGGATAACTGCAGTGACGAGGCTGGCATTGATGGTAAGATTATTAGGTCTAAAATAATATAATCGCCAGCATAAATAAGGGGAAGCTAGAACATGTACAGAGGTACCTATACTTTAATTGGTCAAGAGATGAGTATGTTTACTCGCAAACTTGAGGCCCAGCTGCGCTATCAGCAGATTCCTTATCAATGGCAGATAAAGTCTCAAGAAACAACTGAATCAATTAATAACCGCGCCGGTACCAATTTCATACCAATCTTAAAAACGCCCGATGGCTGGATGATTAATGACACTATCAGCATTGGACCATTCTTACATGATCGTTTTAATGGGTGCCCAGTCATCCCCGATAGCTCGTCACAGCGAGGTACCTGTTTTATCTTGGAAGACTTTTTCAATCACTGGTATCCAAGACACGCCCTGCACTCTCGATGGTGTTATCCAGAGAATGTCATTGTAACTGGCAGACGGTTTGGCACTAATATACTGCTTAGTAAGCATATTGATATTGAGTTGACCGATGATGAAGAAGCTAGGGTAGAGGGCTTTGGTGAGGTCATGCTCAATACATTTGGCGCTGCAGCATGCGAAGTGCAGGGCGCGGGCCCCGATAAGAGCGATGCCATAAAGGCAGACTTCGCTCGTCTATTGGAACTTTTAGTCGCTCATTTTAAAGAGAATAACTTTTTACTGGGAGAGCGAGCCTGCCTCGCAGACTTCGCCCTGGTGGGTCCCTTCGTTGCACATTTTCTTCTCGACCCGGAGCCCAAAAGCTGGCTAGGTGAGCACTTACCATTATTTGAGGACTATGTCGCAAGAGTTTGGGGGGGCGCTCGCTCTAATACTCGTTGGCTAGATAATGACCAATTACCTGAAACCTTATTTCCGCTATTCGATTATATAATCAATAACTATCATGCATTTGCTGGAGCAAGTATTGCCGCTGCTGGCCAAGGAGACAAGTTTTTTGAATTAGATCTCGGTGATGGCCCCTTTGTCGCACGCTCGATGAAGCGGCTGGAGAAAGCTCGCCTGCATGTACAGGATGAACTTTTGCGCGCCAACTGCAGCAACACCATAATAGCTGACAGCGGCATCATGTCTTTCTATCTGGCTGATTCCACAATAAACAAATAAGCGGAGAACCGCCAGCTGACTTCAATATCCTTTTAAAGAAACGCATAGCAGCTAGGGTGTTTCGCCTAGTTTGAGGTAATACATCTACAACTTCACCATCTTAATCAACAGCACGCCAGAGATAATGTTGTTTGCCTCCGATTCTGATGAATACTTCATCGACGAAAAATATGTCTCCGAAACCACGATGCTTTTTTCTCAGCCGTTTCGGATACTTTGGGCCACACTTGAGACACTGGCATCGCAACGATTCGTAACTCACATTAATGCCACGTTGTGCCAGTAAATCCTGTATGTCCCAATGACTTAGGTTGAATCGATAGTAAAGCCACACCCCAAAGCTAATTACTTCAGGAGGGAATACATGTCTTTTGTATGTGCTCATATCTAGATTATAAGGCCTAAACGACACATCTAAAAGTTAACCTGTCAAAACCCTGCGCTGTGTTTGCGGTGCTGTATTATCTGCCACTAAAGTCACGTGTGTGTTTGCTCTCATACCACTCTCTTCTAGTTAATGTACTAGAACAGAATAAGCCTCATTTATCGCGTATCAGCGTGATTTAACGCTGCTATTCTTAAATGTTACTTATGATTTGCAGTAATCGCAACCGTTTGTAACTTTCTTTGTAAAACCCCCTGTTTTAGGGGTCGTTTGTAACAAGTTTGTAACTCGCAACTCTATATAAATCAATGGGTTACACCTACCCGACTACTCCCACTCGATAGTCGCCGGCGGCTTGCTGGAAACATCATAGGTAACGCGAGAAACTTCAGTAATCTCATTAATAATACGATTGGACACTTTCTCTAAAAGCTCATAAGGAAGATGTGCCCAACGCGCTGTCATAAAGTCGATGGTCTCCACCGCACGCAGGGCAATCACCCATTCGTAGCGACGGGCATCACCTACCACACCCACAGACTTAATGGGCAGGAATACAGCAAAGGCCTGGCTGGTTTTATGATACCAGCCAGAGTTGTGTAGCTCTTCGATAAAGATGGCATCGGCTTCGCGCAGGATATCGGCATATTCTTTTTTTACTTCACCGAGAATACGTACCCCAAGGCCGGGGCCGGGAAATGGGTGACGGTAAACCATATCGTAGGGCAGGCCCAGTTCAACGCCGATCTTGCGCACTTCATCTTTAAATAGTTCACGCAGTGGCTCCACCAGATCCAGAGCCATATCATCAGGTAGGCCGCCCACATTGTGGTGCGACTTAATGACATGTGCTTTGCCGGTTTTAGACGCGGCTGATTCAATCACATCGGGATAAATAGTGCCCTGAGCCAGAAAGTTAACATTATCAATTTTGTTGGATTCTTCATCGAAAATCTCAATAAACGTATTACCGATAACTTTGCGTTTGGCTTCTGGATCACTAACGCCGACCAGGCCATTTAAGAACTTGTCTTGGGCATTGGCGCGAATGACTTTTACGCCCATATTTTTGGCGAACATCTCCATCACCATATCGCCTTCATTTTTGCGCAGCAGACCATTGTCCACAAACACACAGGTCAGCTGGTCACCAATTGCCTTGTGCAATAGCGCAGCAACCACGGAGGAATCTACACCCCCGGAAAGGCCCAACAGAACATGGCTATCACCAACCTGTTCCTGAACACGAGCAATCTGATCTTCAATAATAGCGGCGGCAGTCCACAAGGCATCACAGCCACAGATTTGCAGGGCGAAATGTTCAAACATACGCTGCCCCTGCAATGTATGAGTCACCTCAGGGTGGAACTGAATGCCATAGAATTTTTTATCTTCGTTGACCATACCCGCAATCGGGCAGGATGGGGTTGAAGCCATCAGGCTAAAGCCTTCGGGCATAGCCACAACCTTGTCACCATGGCTCATCCACACATCGAGCAGTGACTCACCTTCGGGGTTAATATGATCTTTAATATCCTGCAGTAGGCGCGACTCTGTTTCGACCTTAACCTGTGCATAACCAAACTCACGCACATCGGAGGTATCAACCTTACCACCCAGCTGTCCGGCCATGGTCTGCATACCGTAACAGATACCCAGTACTGGCAGACCCATGGTAAATACGCAGTCTGGTGCTCGAGGAGCATCGGCACCGCCGGTCACTGACTCGGGGCCACCGGAGAGAATAATACCCTTGGGATCAAATTCACGGATTTCCTGTTCGCTAATATCCCAGGCACGAATCTCAGAGAAAACACCAATCTCCCGCACACGGCGAGCGATCAATTGGGTGTACTGCGACCCGAAATCGAGAATAAGAATTTTTTGCGAATGTAGATCTGACATTTGTTAACCTTAAAAAAAGAAAGGCTGCGATATTGTCTGAACGCAGCCCTTTTTAAAACACAGCAACACCTTTAGCTTATCGGCCACCAGCCGGATAATTAGGCGCTTCCTTAGTAATCTGCACATCGTGCACATGACTCTCGCTGGTTCCAGCTGAGGTCACCCGCACAAACTCTGGTTGGGTACGCATCTGATCCATGGTGTTACAACCGGTGTAACCCATTGCTGAACGCAGTCCCCCCATCATCTGATGAATAATGGCAGAGACCGGCCCTTTATAAGGTACACGACCTTCGATTCCCTCGGGCACTAATTTCTCAGCACCCGCGCTGGCATCTTGAAAATAACGGTCGCTAGAACCTTGATTGCGCGCCATAGCGCCCAATGAGCCCATTCCCCGATAAGACTTATAGGAGCGACCCTGATAGATCTCAATCTCACCTGGCGCTTCTTCTGTGCCAGCTAACATTGAGCCCATCATTACGGCGCTGGCCCCGGCGACAACCGCCTTGGCCATATCGCCAGAATAACGGATACCGCCATCGGCAATAACGGGAACACCTGTACCTTTTAAAGCAACGACAGCATCGGCAATCGCGGTAATCTGCGGCACTCCAATACCAGTAACAATTCTTGTGGTACAGATCGAGCCTGGACCTATACCGACTTTGACACCGTCAGCACCGGCGTCAGCCAACGCCTTTGCCCCTGCACCAGTAGCGACATTACCACCAATAACCTGCACCTCAGGGAAATTTTGTTTTATCCAGGAAACGCGATCCAAGACATTTTTAGAGTGGCCATGAGCTGTATCAACAACCAACACATCAACGCCAGCGGCAACCAACGCAGCAACACGCTCATCAGTTCCTTCGCCTACGCCAACCGAGGCACCGACACGCAGTCGGCCCTGATCATCTTTACAGGCATTAGGATGCTGCTCGGCCTTATCAATATCGGTAACGGTAATTAGACCTCTAAGCTCGAAGTCATCATTTACAACCAATACTTTTTCAATTCTATGCTCATGCAGTAAAACCCGAACGGCATCAGGATCGGCGCCTTCTTTGACAGTTACCAGGTCGTCTTTTGGTGTCATCACCGAGGTGACCAACGCATCCATATCAGTGGCAAAGCGCACATCGCGGCGCGTCACTATACCGATGAGATTACCATCTTCAAGAACAGGTAATCCGGAAATATTATTAGCGACTGTAAGATCATGAAGATCCCGCAAAGTTGCGCTCGATTGAATAGTGTGAGGATCTTTCACCACACCACTTTCATATTTTTTAACCGCATGCACCTCTTTGGCCTGTTGCTCAATCGTCATACTCTTGTGGATTATGCCAACGCCACCCTCGGCGGCAATGGCAATGGCCAAACGAGCTTCAGTAACAGTATCCATAGCCGCAGAGACCAGAGGGATATTCATTTTGATATCGCGGGTGAGCTGGGAGTTGGTAGATACATCTTTTGCGGTGACGTCAGAATACCCTGGCACTAGGAGTACATCGTCAAAGGTTAATGCTTCGTGGGAAATGCGTAACATAGGGGACGCTTACCTCAGTGAGGTTTTAAAAAGTAAGCGGCTTATTATAAATCAGTGGCCGTATCTAGGTAAACAAATATTTAGGCTTTAAAAGGAACATAATCAGTGACTTAAGACAGCTGGCCTATTTACAATAGGCTAATGAATGCCAATCCCTCAGAACGCCAGATTTTTAGCGTAAGCCAGCTCAATCGAAGCGTGCGCAACCTGCTCGAAACCCAGCTACCCATGCTTTGGGTGGAAGGTGAAATATCTAACTTTGCTCGCCCCGGCTCTGGTCACTGGTATCTGACCCTAAAAGATGACAAGGCTCAGGTGCGCTGCGCTATGTTTCGCAATGCCAATCAGCGTGTTGGCTTTCAACCAGCCAATGGAACTCAAGTTTTAGTGCGCTGCCGAGCCGGTCTTTACGAGGGCCGCGGTGAATATCAGCTAGTCATTGAACATATGGAAGAGGCTGGGTTTGGCGCCCTGCAGCGTCAGTTCGAACAACTCAAACAAAAACTAACCGCGGAGGGTCTGTTTGATAATCAGCACAAACAGCCCCTGCCCAATTCGGTAAGTCATGTGGGTGTTATTACCTCAGCTACTGGTGCGGCGGTTAAAGATATCCTTTCGGTGCTACAGCGTCGCTTTCCCTCTATTAGAATCAGTATCTTTCCCACTTTAGTACAGGGAGAGCAGGCAGCTAAACAAATTGTTCAAGCTATAGCCGATGCCAATCAACACAGCCAGTGCGATGCCCTAATTGTTGGCCGTGGGGGTGGATCTCTCGAAGACTTATGGCCATTTAACGAGGAGGTGGTCGCCAGAGCCATCTTTGCCAGTACGATACCTGTAGTGAGTGCGGTCGGTCATGAGGTGGACTTCACTATTGCCGATTTTGTTGCCGACCTGCGAGCCCCAACACCCTCAGCAGCAGCCGAGCTGTTGAGCCCGGATCGAGAAGATATGCTCAATCAGTTTGAGGGCTTTGAAATACTCCTTAACGAAGCGCTCTCGCTGAAAATCCGACAGTTAGAACAGCGCACCGACTATTTGCAAAAACGCCTGCGCCATCCAGGCCATAGGCTGCAGGAACAGACCCAACACTTGGATCATTTAGAAATTAGGTTGCGTCGTGCCATTACGGGAAAGGTGCAAGCGCAATTAGCCTACATGAATACTGTGCGCGACAAGTTGCTAGCTCAAAACCAGAGGCCCGCAATCGCTCAGCGTCAAAAGGCCGTTGCCCATTCAACAAAACAAATGATGCGCGCAGTGGCTCAGCAGTTATCAAACAAGCAGACGGAGACGTCGCAAGCTATGCAAATGCTGGATACTGTAAGCCCCTTAAAAACCTTGGGCCGTGGTTATGCGATTATTCGTGACAACTCCGACAAGATACTTAGTAGCGTCGATCAGGTATCTGCAGGAGATACAGTAAAAGGTCAGCTAACCGATGGCGAACTCATCCTTGCTGTAACTGCTACGACCACTAAATCTCTCTAAAATCAGCTTAGCGCAAATCACTTCACCACAATTGTTATTTTTTTTGACATAACCGGCCTAGTGTGGGGCACATGGATATAGTTACCCAGCAGCAACTGTAAACTGTGCTCGCCAGGCTCTAATGACAACTTGGCGGAGGTCTGCCCCTTACCAAAATGAATAAGCTGAGCATGGGCCGGCAGAGGCATATCCATCACAGGGAGCTCTTCCATATCGATCAAAAGATGATGGTGACCACTGTTAACCTGTTCCACCCCCGCTGACGAAATGCTGACGTTGTCACTTCCAAACACGATAGCCACCGGCGAACTGACAACCTGCCCATCGCCAGGGGATTCAATCCATACCCTAGCATCGGCCGCCACATCCGAGGATAACTCTGTCATTTGAGCTATAGCTGGCGCGCAAATAGTCGATATAAAAGACAGTAAAAGGGCTCGCGCAATCAGTTTGGGCGCAATCAAAAAAGACATGTTCTGCATAGGTTTTACATCCTTTGTAAAATTTATTCCTCGGTATAATCACAGCTTTGTAGCTGTTACGCAAATATTCTGTAGGTCTACTCCATTCGTCCGCCTGTATTATTGGCAGATCAGTTCGACTTACAATGTCAGGAAAATATAACGCGGGCTATATTATGGACGTACTGACATGGGAACAAACTCGGCTGGTATTTGTAGTCTATTGCAGTGCGCTCACGCCATTGTTCGCTATTCCTTACTTGCACTATCGACAAGTAATTCCCGCCTGGGTTTTACCGGTTTATATAAGTACATTTGTAGTCTGTGCTCTGGGTTGGGAACTCTGGTTCAACTACGGCATCATTGCTGGTGACTCTGTAGACGTTCGCCGCGCCCTAGGCCTTACTCAGCGACTTCCTCTGCACCTAAACTGGATACTCAACTCACTCGCGGATGCAGGGTCAATTAGTTGCGGTGGGCTACTGGCTGTTTGGCTGATATCTGGCCGCAACCGGGTATTATTTTCCCACTGGCGCCACTGGGTGTTTTTATGTCTATTATTTTTATTTATTGGACAAAACATTCTGGTTGAGATGTTTTTATATCATGATCAACTCGAGGTTGGTAAGCCCCTATCTTGGGCACCACTATCGCCCTTTGGTCCTTGGTGGAATCCAGTATTATTCGAGTTTCAGGGCCGCACCGTCACACTGCAAGGGCAGCTTCCATGGCTGCTTATGACACCACTTTTTTATGCTGGAGTTCTGGCCTACCTGCGGCGAGCACCCCTAGGTAAAGCTGATTAACAACGCCACAGGCGCAACCCCTAGCTAAGAGCCTAATGTGGCTAATAAAGACTAAATATGGTCTCGTGAAAGTGACCAGTTAACTGTCTAGCTGGTCAGTAGAATCAGCCAAAGGAGTTTCTGTAGCTGGCGCACCGCCGAGCATGATACTGATCCAGCGAGATTCAGGCTGATTTTCTAGGGCAATCTTAACCATAATAGTCAGCGGAATAGACAGTAGCATACCCACAGGGCCCAGCACCCAACCCCAGAGTACCAATGATACAAACACCACCAGCGGCGAAAGATTTAAGCCTCGTCCCATCCAGCGCGGCTCAATCACATTACCCATCACCAGATTAACCAACACAAAGCCACCCAATGTTAGGCCTGCCGTTAAGATCCCCAGTTGCACCAATGCCAGTAACACCGCAGGCACTGCCGCAATAAATGAGCCAACCGTAGGTATAAAGTTAAGCATGAAGGCCAGCAGGCCCCACAAAACCGCATAATCAACTCCAAGAATCGACAGCCAGATAAAAATAATCAAGCCAGTGATCAAGCTAATAGCCGCTTTGATAGCCAGGTAACTATGGATGCTATTGGAAAATTTAGTTAGCCACTCTTGAGACGCCTCATTGCCTCGAGCCAAGCGCAACTTTTCACCAAAACCCATGTTCTCGGCAAGTATAAAAATCACCGTCAACAGAATCATCACCGCGTTGGTCATAACGTTTCCAAATGAGGCCAGCGTGCTGCCCACCAATTTCATTACTGCACTAGGATCAAAGCTGTTTTGCCATTGCTGGGCTTCAATTTCAATCCCGCGGGACATTAACCACTGCTGCACAGCGTCACTCATCGCTGAGAGCTTAGCCGAATAAAGGGGTATATCTTGACGAAAGTCAGTGATTGATGATCCGATCACCGCACCCAGAACCAGACCGACAAGAAGAATCACCATGACCACCAGAAAAATCGCCAAGCCACTAGGGATTTGAAAGTTTTTCAGCCAGCCCAGCAATGGGGAAACAATCATGGCAACAAATACGGCAAGTAAAAATGGCACCAACAGGGGTCCTGCCATCTTCAATCCTGACACCACAATCACAAGAGCGGCAAAAACCACTAAAAATCGGGCTATAGGTGAGGTGTTTTCTATCATGGGTGTGCCTCTAATTCTCTAGTCTTTTTAAAGCATTTAGCTGATTGAGTATCTGTTGTAATTGTAGACGGCCAGCGGCAGAAAATATAACTCGTCCATCGCGTTCAGTCATTTCACTGGCTTCTAACATAACACATTGCATGCGAATTTTATCCAGCTCTGGGTTGTGGTGGATAGGCATACCAGTGAACACATCCCAGTCTGCGCTGGTAGCAGTCTGGGCCAGTACAGATTTTAGTAAACGCTCAATATTAAGCGCTTCTATCCGATAGACAGGTAATCCCACATAGCGAAAAACAACCAGTGCCAACATCACCACCAGCAGAGTCAGAACGAGGGTAATAATGAAGTTCACAGATACTCCTTCGGTCAAGGAAAGAACAGTAATTTAGCCGCCATCAACATCGTAATCAATGTAATTACAGGTTGCACAAAGCGGGCTCCACCTTTTACAACAAGATTAGAACCTAATCGCGCACCTATTATCTGAGCCACTGACATGGCAATCGCAAGCTGCCAAACAACATAGCCACTGTATACAAAAATAAGCGCCGAGGTACCATTTACAGCCAGTATTATCAGTTTGGTTTCTGCAGTGGCCTTTACTAAATTATGACCTAGTAACCAAACAAACAGAAACGGCATAATAGAACCCATGCCAGGACCAAAAAATCCACCATAAAAACCCATACCCAAAGCCGCAGTGCAGGCAAACAAGCGCTGGCTTATTTTTTGTGGAAAATCTGCATCATTGACTCCTGGAGCGAATAAAAAATATATCGCGATGGCCAATAACAAAAAGGGGATGACTTTGGCTAATGTAGAAGTATCGAGACTCTGAACCAAAAAAGTGCCCGCCACTGAACCCAACACTGCCATCACGACGGAACTGAGCAGGGGCAGTACATCTAGATGGCCTTTACTAAAAAAATTCCAGGCCGAGGACAGGGTACCCAGCGAGCTTTGCACCTTATTAGTCGCCAGTGCGGCCAGTGGTGGCAGTCCGGCCCACAGTAAAGCCGGCAGTGTTAAAATACCACCAGACCCGGCAACTGAGGAGATTAAACCTGCAAAAAAAGCTACGACAACAAGAATAAAATGAGCATATATAGATATATCCATATAAGTAAGCGCTCACTAATTAAGTTTAGAATTGATCGGGATGCCTGCCTTTAAACTGGCCATAGTATTTAATAATTGCGGCAATATCAGCCTCGTGGTCACCTGTGGGTTCAAACATATCTCCCAGAACAATTCGTTTGTTAGGAAAGTCCAATGCGCCCAACTGAATCTTGCAGTTATTCTTTTCCGCAATACGTAAAAAGCCGCTCTTCCATTTTGGTGACTTTTTGCGCGTTCCCTCAGGGGCGACAACAATAATCACACCGCTATCTTTTTTGACCGCCTCCTCAACATAGCCCATGACCGCATCGGGCTTTTCGCGATTTACCGGAATGCCACCCAACCAACGCATAAACCAGGCAAAGCCGGGAATAAAGATAGTGTGTTTACCGAGCCAGCGAATTCGTGCATTAATACCCAGCACCATGGAGATCCCATAGACGAAGTCCCAATTACTAGTATGGGGAGCAGCTACAACCAGCAAGCGTTCACAGTCGGCAACTGATCCCTCTAGATTCCAACCGATACTCCGATAAAAGGTACGGCCAAACCAGCGGGTCAATGCACTGCGATTAGTGCGCAGATGCGCTGGGCACTGTTCTTGGGATACGGGAATTACCTGCCTGCTCATGCCTACCTCTTTACTAGAGTTTATTATTTTTATTATTTAAGCCGTGCCGACTGACACTAGTGCTCTCGTGTTGCTCTGAATGCTATCTCTGGATAACGCTCTGTAGCAAGGGATAAATTAACTCGCGTGGGTGCCAAGTAGGTAAGGTGACCACCCCCATCTAGAGCCAGATTATCTTCAGACTTATTTCTAAATGCGTCTAGCGCTTTAGGGTCTTGGCATTCGGTCCATCTCGCCGTATGCACATTCACCGGTTCATAAATTGCCTCGACACCATATTCTTCACGCAACCTAAAGGCCACAACATCGAACTGTAGCTGTCCCACGGCGCCCACAATAACGTCATTATTACGGAATGGGAAAAACACCTGAGTGCTACCCTCTTCTGACAGCTGGCGAATTCCGTTTTGTAGCTGCTTGGCCTTTAATGGATCCTTTAGCCGAATGCGCTTAAATAACTCAGGTGCGAAGTGCGGAATGCCACTAAATTTTAGCGTCTCGCCCTCAGTGAAGGTATCACCAATCTGAATGGAGCCATGATTATGTAGGCCAATAATATCGCCAGCCACTGCTTCTTCGACCGATATCCGCTCACCCGCTTTGAAGCTAAAGGCATCTGATACGCGCACATCTTTGCCTGTGCGAACATGCTTCATTTTCATCCCTTTAGTGTACTTTCCCGAGCAAATACGCAAAAAGGCAATACGGTCTCGGTGTTTAGGGTCCATATTGGCCTGAATCTTAAATACAAAGCCGCTGAATTTAGGTTCGTTGGCCACTACTTCGCGGTCCTTAGTTTGGCGCGGCTGTGGCTCTGGCGCCCAACGGACAAAGTCATTGAGCATTTCACGAATACCAAAATTACCCATTGCCGTTCCAAAAAAGACCGGTGCTAGTTGCCCGGAGAGAAACTCATCCATTGCAAATAGATTGGTCGCACCCTTTACTAACTCTAGCTCCTCAAGTACATCATCTGCATAGGCTCCAAGCGCTGCACGTGCCTCCGGCGACTTAAGCCCTTGAACCTGAATATCATCAGTCAGGGTATGCCCCTTGCCCTGCTCGTAGACATGTATCGTATCGGTATAGAAATTATAAACCCCACGAAATTCGCGACCCATACCAATCGGCCAATTAATCGGCGCCGCCTTTATTTTAAGCACGCTCTCTATTTCATCCAATAGATCAATCGGATCACGTATATCGCGGTCCATTTTATTTACAAATGACAGGATGGGAGTATCGCGCAATCGACATACATCCATCAGTTTAATGGTACGGGCTTCCACCCCTTTAGCCCCATCAATTACCATCAGTGATGAGTCAACTGCTGTCAACGTGCGATAGGTATCCTCGGAGAAATCTTCGTGACCTGGTGTATCAAGCAGATTGACCATACAGTCGTTATAGGGAAACTGCATGACCGAGGAGGTTACCGAAATACCGCGCTCTTTTTCCATGGACATCCAGTCAGAGGTCGCATGGCGATCACTTTTGCGCCCCTTAACTGTCCCCGCTACCTGAATCAGGTTGCCCAGCAACAATAATTTTTCTGTAATGGTGGTCTTGCCTGCATCTGGGTGAGAGATAATTGCAAAGGTGCGCCTTTTCTTCACTTGATTGGCAAAACTATTGTCTGACATACCCGAAAAATCCTAGCTCGTAACGAAAAATATAGCCAATGGCATTAAAGCCTTTCACCGCTTAAGCGGCGGAAGGCGCGTTAGTTTACCTAAGGAGTAGATTTATGTCTGAACAAATTGACATAAATATGTTAAATACCTGTGAAATCTTCCTATGATTAGCACCCAGGGTTATGCTCCATCAAGTAATAAGTGTAACAGTGCATCGATTGCCACCCACATTACTAACACCACCATTCACACTTTCGGGCATCAACTTGAAATTCAAAATGATCAGATCAACAAATAAGGTTGTCAGTTAGGCAACCTAGTAACCTCCTTTGACGGGGGCATCAGGATCAACTATCAACAAATGTGTAGATAGCCTATCCATCCACTGCCAATTTCATGGCGTATACCTTCGCACAAATAGATTTGGCGAAACGAGCCGCTTGCCGTATCGTTTCGCCTAGATATGCCACAACCGAGCTTTAGGAGCGCCCCAATGAAGTACCAAGGCCAAACAGACTATGACCACCAAGGCCCTTCACCTCGACGTGGGGTTTTGCTGTGTAATTTGGGGACACCCGATGCCCCCAAGACTGCTGAGTTGCGCCGTTACTTAAGAGAGTTCCTGAGCGATCCTCGAGTCGTTGAGGTTCCCCGCTTGCTATGGTGGATGATTCTCAACCTAATTATCTTGCGGATTCGCCCACGCCGTTCAGCCAAACTGTATGCCAGTGTCTGGTCTGAAGGTGGTTCGCCATTGATGGTGCACAGTAAGGCACAGGTGGCTGGAGTTAAAAAGATTCTCGACAAAAAGTTTAATGAGGATGTGCCTGTGGTATTGGGTATGCGTTACGGCAACCCCTCTATGGCCTCGGCAATTGCCGAGTTAACTGCTCAAAACGTACGGGATATCACTGTACTGCCGCTCTACCCTCAGTATTCAGGGGCAACTACCGGCTCCACGTTTGATGCGGTAGCGCAAACGTTTACCAAAACTCGCTGGGTACCAGAATTACATTTTATTGGTGGATACCAACAATCGGAACTCTATATTGACGCCCTTTGCACCAGTATCCGCAAGCATATTGCTGACCATGGCCAGCCAGATAAACTAGTTTTTTCATATCATGGCACGCCGCAGAGGTATTTGAATAAAGGGGATCCCTACCATTGCTTCTGTCATCAGACCACACGTTTGGTACGCGAGCGTTTGGGCATGGAGGAAGATCAGGTCATGACCACCTTCCAGTCTCGTTTTGGCCGTGAGCCATGGCTGCAACCCTACACCGACAAAACCCTAGAGGCTATGCCTAAGGATGGCGTCAAACATGTAGCCGTTATCTGCCCGGGCTTTTCCTCTGACTGCCTCGAGACTATTGAGGAGATCAACATGGAGGCGAGGGAGAGTTTCACTGATCATGGAGGGGAAACCTTTCACTATATACCTTGCTTAAATGATGACCCGGCACATCTTGAGGCGCTAGCGGATATAGTGAGTAAATATCTTTAAAGTACACCAGCTAATCGCCAAGGGCAGATAGCCAGCACCACAATACTGTGGCACAAGAACCGCCAATTTTGACGGTGGCTATTGCATCGGCTCTTGTCTTACCCTCATTTAATATTAGTATCGGCTTGCCCTGTTGCTGCGCCCAAAGGCAAAAACGATAGCCCGAATAGGTCATCAAGGATGACCCCACAACCACTAAACCATCGGCCTTTTGCAATTGTTGCTCAGCTTTCAGGACGCGTTCTTTGGGCACAGAATCTCCGTAAAATACTGCATTTGGCTTCATAATACCGCCGCAATTTTGACAGCTGGGAACCTGCATACTGCTGTAATCAAGATGATCTATATCCGCGTCACCATCTGGCGCTATACTGCCGACCAACAAGGCATACTCAGGGTTTTTTCTCTCCAGCCAGCTTTGAATTGCCGCTCTTGGCTGCTGAAACCCGCAAGCCATGCACGACACCTTGTCCACCCTACCATGGAGGTCTATCACAGCGCGACTGCCGGCGCGCTGATGCAGGCCATCGACATTTTGGGTTACCAAGCAAGATACCACCCCCAACTGTTGTAGTCTGACCAGAGCCTGGTGAGCTGAATTAGGTTGCGCATCAGTCATAAAGCGCCATCCCGCCATATTACGTGACCAAAAACGCTGTCTGGCGCTGTGCTGGGTCATAAAATCCTGATGCGTCACCGGCTGCTTGCGCTGCCAGACGCCCGCGCTATTCCGATAGGTGGGTACCCCAGACTCAGCACTGACACCGGCTCCGGTGAGCACAAGCCAAGCTTTATGATCGGTTAATAGCGAAAGAGCAGACTGCACTGGGGCATCCTTTTGTCACAAATCGACATTTTATACGCGCCTATGAGGGAAATTGACTGGATACCACTGAAAATAGGGAATTATGGCGGTACACCCCGTATAATACCCTCCTTTTATACGCTTAATTGTAACCAGTTAAGCCTGATGGACAGTTAAAATATAGCTATGCATATTAAAACCTACATGCAGGAACTCGGGATTGCTGCCCGTCAGTCCTCTCGGGTACTAGCGCGAGCCGCGTCGGCAGTTAAAAACAATGCCCTGCTGGCGATTGCCGCGCAGCTTAATGACAGTCGTCATAAGCTTTTAGCGGCCAATGCTCTGGATATGGAAAATGGCCGTACCAATGGCCTGGACGCTGCTTTGCTAGATCGTCTAGAACTCAATGATGAGCGCATTGATGGCATGATTGAAGGCCTAAAACAGGTTGCCGCTCTACAGGACCCTGTTGGCGAGATTACAGATCTTGGTTTTCGCCCTAGTGGTATTCAGCTCGGTAAAATGCGCGTCCCTCTCGGTGTGATTGGCATTATTTATGAGTCGCGCCCCAATGTAACCATTGATGCCGCCAGCCTGTGTCTAAAGTCTGGTAATGCCACCATATTGCGCGGTGGCAGTGAAGCCATTCTATCCAATCAAGCTATTGCTGCCTGTATTGCTCTTGGCCTGACTGACGCAGGTTTGCCTGAGACTGCGGTGCAGGTAGTCAATACCACTGATCGTGATGCCGTGGGCGAGCTGATTACCATGGCCAATCACGTGGACATTATTGTGCCCCGCGGAGGTAAAAGCCTTATTGAGCGCATTAGCGCCGATGCTCGTGTACCAGTTATAAAACATCTGGACGGAAATTGTCATGTCTACATTGATGATCATGCTGATCTGCAAAAGGCCGTGACCATTGCTGATAATGCCAAGACTCATCGCTATGGGGTCTGTAACGCAATGGAATCACTGCTGATTGCCGAGTCGGTTGCTCAGAGAATACTCCCACAACTGGCTGAAATTTATACGCAAAAGAATGTCGAGCTGCGTGGCTGTCAAAAGTCACGGGAAATTATCGATTCAATTATTGAAGCCACAGAGCAGGATTGGGGGGAAGAGTATCTGGCGCCCATTTTATCCATTAAAATTGTGTCCGGCATAGATGAAGCAATTGCGCACATCACTCAATACAGCTCTAAGCACACAGAATCGATTGTGACCGAAGACTTTGATCGCGGCAGGCGCTTTATTGCCGAAGTGGACTCCAGTTCGGTAATGATTAATGCGTCGACACGTTTTGCTGATGGATTTGAATATGGATTGGGCGCTGAAATTGGTATTTCCACAGACAAGATTCATGCACGGGGCCCGGTTGGTCTCGAAGGTTTAACCAGCCAAAAGTGGATCGTGTTTGGCGACGGCCAGATACGCGAATAATGTCTGTTGCTCTATTTGGCGGCACCTTTAATCCTGTTCATTTCGGGCATTTGCGAATAGCTACAGAGTTGGCGGAACTTTTGCAGGTAGACAGTATTCGTATGATGCCCTGTGCATTCCCGCCCCATCGCGGTGAACCTGAAGTCAGTGGTGAGCAACGCCTAGAGATGCTGCAGCTAGCTATTGGCCGAGAGACAACCCTGGATACTGAAGATATTGAATTACAGCGGCCAGCACCGAGTTATAGCATAGACACCGTGCGCCTGATACGCGAGCAAATAGGCGATCAAACACCGTTATTTTTATGTATTGGCATGGATGCACTCAACAGCCTAGATAGCTGGCATGATTGGCAGCGAATTAGTCAATACTGTCATATTATTGTGTCGTCGCGACCAAGCTTTTCCATCCCCCAGACGGGCTATTTAGCCGACTGGATTACCCTGCATCGCTGTGATGATTTGACGACCCTTAAACAAAGCGCTCAAGGGAAAATTTATTTTTGTGAGCTAACGATGCTGGCTATTTCGTCGACCAGTATTCGTAACAAGGTAAGTAACGGCGAAAACATCTGTTATTTGACCCCGGAATCAGTGGTCGACTATATTCAACATCATCACCTATATGAGTAAATAATTGCCATGACGCAATCCTTGCAAGACATTGTTATAAACGCCCTTGAAGAAGTTAAGGCCATTGATATTTCCAGTATAGACGTGAGCGAACTCACCGACGTTATGGACACCATGATAGTTGCCACCGGCAGCTCTAACCGGCAGGTAAAATCTCTAGCATCAAATGTAGCAGTGGAAGGCAAGAAAGCTGGCCATCACCTAATTGGGGTTGAGGGCGATGATACTGCCGAGTGGATTCTGGTAGACTTTGGCGATGTAATCGTCCACCTAATGTTGCCGGCAACCCGTGCATTTTATGATTTGGAGCGTCTCTGGGCACTGCGTCCCGGCGATCGCCCTGTGAATGCCGATGATGAATTCGACTCTCTGTCCGGCGACGAATAAGTAGCGTCCTGACGATGAAACTGCGCATACTGGCAGTTGGAACTCGAATGCCAGATTGGGTTGCTGCGGGTTGCAATGAATATGGTAAACGCATGCCTCCAGAGCTGCGCGTCCAAGCTATTGAAATACCTCTGGGTAATAGAGGAAAAAATCAATCGGCAGCCAAGGCGATTGAATCCGAGAGCCAGGCCTTATTGAAAGCCATGGGACCCAGAGATTTTGTGGTCGCCCTAGATGTGCTAGGAAAGACCATGAGTACTGAAAAGTTGGCTGTTGCGTTAACAGACTGGCAAATGGAGGGCCGAGATATAAGTTTATTGATTGGCGGCCCAGATGGACTGTCCGCTGCTTGCTTGGCCCGAGCTGATATGCGTTGGTCACTTTCAGAACTAACTCTACCGCATCCATTGGTGCGGATTGTGCTAATGGAGCAACTCTACCGAGCATGGACGATAAATGCTAATCACCCTTATCACCGCAGTTAGATGATAGGATAAACCACCATGATTAATGATGCCGCTTTTTCAGACCCAGCCCGCGAACGCAGAATTTTTAGTGGTCGACTGCTTATCTCGGCATTGATAATAATTATCGCTGGGGTGGGACTTATTGCTCGATATGCAGACCTTCAGTTGACCCGACACCAAGATTTCGCTACCCATTCTGATAATAATCGCGTTCACGTGCGCCCTGCTCCAGCGTCTCGAGGGCTTATCTACGACAGCAACGGGGCGCTGCTTGCCGATAACCGTCCTACCTATATTCTAACCGTGGTGCGCGAACGCACTGAGGATCTCGACAAACTTTTGGCCACCATCAGTTCATTGATCAAGATTACTGACGCTGACATTAACCTTTTTGAGAAACGCTTAAAGCGCCGAAAACCCTACGAGCAAACGCCTCTGAAATATAATCTTACTGAGCGAGAACGAGGAATCTTGGCAGTGAATGGTTATCTTTTAAACGGGGTAGAAGTCGCCGCTAGGTTGACGCGCTTTTACCCAAATGGTGACCTATACGGCCACCTAATTGGCTATGTTGGACGCATCAATGAACGGGAGAGCCAGACCATAGACAGCGTTAAATACAGCGGCACCGATTCTATTGGTAAGATTGGTCTAGAAAAATTCTATGAGCCCCTATTGCTCGGCGAAGTGGGTAACGAACAGGTCGAAACCAATGCTCGCGGGCGAGTAATGCGTATTCTAGACAAAGTCGACCCAGTGCCGGGCAGTAACCTAACCCTGTATCTGGACAGCCATTTACAGCGTATTGCTCACCAGGCTTTTAAGGACGAGCGGGGTGCACTGGTCGCTATTGATGTAGAGTCTGGCGGTATATTGGCTATGGTTAGCGCGCCTAGCTACGATCCAAATCTGTTTGTCTCCGGAATTAGTCAAAAAACTTACGATGCCCTGCTCAACTCGAAGGATCGCCCCCTGTTTGACCGCTCCATTAGTGGCCAGTACCCACCTGGCTCAACCATTAAGCCGCTATTTGGCTTAATCGGGCTTCATAGCAATACCATCTCCATGGACTACGCGATCGATGATCCCGGCTATTTCATTATGGAGGGTATCGAGCGCCCCTGGCGCGACCATAACTCCAAGCTTGGAGGCCATGGCAGAGGGGTTGATCTGGCCGAAGCTATCATCGAATCCTGTGACGTATTTTTCTACAACATGAGCATTAAAACTGGTATCGACTTACTCTCTAGCTACAGCGAAAAATTCGGTTTGGGACAGATTACCGGTATTGACATGCCCGGTGAACGGCCCGGCATTATGCCTTCACGACTTTGGAAAAAAGGCGCTCGAGGTCAGAGCTGGTTTAACGGCGATACTATCAACACCAGTATTGGCCAGGGATTTATGCTGGCAACGCCACTGCAACTGGCAGTGATGTCGGCACGAATTGCATCCCGCGGCAAAATGATTGCACCTAAACTAGTTAAATCTATTAATGGAGTGCCTATTGCAGAAAATCCCCTCGCCGAACCTCTAGATATAAAACAGGTGCACTGGGACTATGTGCACCAGGCAATGAGAGATGTTGTGCATTCATCGCGGGGAACGGCTAAAGGCATTAATAAAGGATTGGATTATAAAATTGCCGGAAAAACTGGAACCGCTCAGGTGATTAGCATTAAAGCGGAGGAAGAATATGACAGCTCTAAAATCGACAAGAGCCAGTGGGATCACGCCCTATTTGTGGCCTTCGCTCCAGCGGAGAACCCAAAGATAGCCATAGGCTTAATTGTTGAAAATGGTGAACACGGTAGTTCAGCTGCTGCGCCTATTGCCCGCCTAGTAATGGATGCGTATATGAAATCCAAAGCAGTACAACCAAAACTAGACATAGCTAAGGTGGGGCATTAAATGTATAGAGACGATTTTGTACGCCGCATGCAGGACTCGGGCATTGACAGACGCAGAGGCCGCTCGCTGCATATAGACCTACCCTTGCTGGCTATATTGATCACTCTGTGTGGGGTTGGATTAATCGTGCTTTACAGTGCCAGCGGGCAAAATTTATTTTATGTAAAACGTCAGGCACTGCTTATGCTGGTGGGGTTTGGTGTAATGTTCGGTACCGCGCAATTCGCGGTACGATTCTGGCAGCGCTGGTCTATTGCACTTTATATGATAGGCTTATTTTCACTCGTGATTGTGCTATTTTTTGGGGTTGGTGCCAAGGGTGCTCAGCGCTGGTTAGATTTAGGCATAACCCGCTTTCAGCCGTCTGAATTAATGAAGGTTGCGGTACCGCTAATGGTGTCAGCCTATTTGGGTAGACATTACATCCCACCGACTTTCAAGCATGTGCTGATAGTACTGGTCATAACTATTATCCCTGTATTACTCGTTGCCCGACAGCCCGACCTAGGTACTGCTATATTAATTTTTGCCTCAGGTTTTTTTGTCATTTTCCTTGCGGGCCTGCGCAAGCGCTATCTGGCTACTGCATTTTTTTTGGCTCTGGCAGCCATACCAACTCTGTGGATATATGTTTTACACGACTACCAAAAACAGCGTGTATTGACATTGTTGTCGCCCCAAGATGACAAATTAGGTGCAGGTTGGAATATTATTCAGTCAACCACAGCTATTGGCTCAGGTGGCTGGAGTGGTAAAGGTTGGACACAGGGTACCCAGTCTCAGTTGAATTTTTTACCTGAGAGCCACACAGATTTTATCATTGCCGTTCTCGCGGAAGAATTTGGATTTGTTGGTGTGCTATCCCTATGCGCGCTCTATGCACTGCTAATTGGTCGCTGTATGTTGATCGCAATTAATTCCCAGTCGCATTTTGGTCATATGATTGCAGGTAGCCTGAGTCTGACATTTTTCACCTATATCTTTGTCAATATGAGTATGGTTTCAGGGATACTGCCAGTCGTTGGTGTACCCCTTCCATTTATTAGCTACGGAGGCACAGCAATTGTGACACTGTTTCTTGGATTTGGTATTCTAATGGCTATTAGCACCGAGCCAAGACGAATTAGGACTGATCTTTGAAAAACTTTATAAACAACACCTTAGCTGCATGCACTATTTTTATTGCAGCAATGATTTTTGCCACCGTCAGTCTTGCTGATTACTCCGAGCACCCTGAAGCCACTGCGTTTGTAGAGACCATGGTAACCAAACATAATTTTGATCGGGAACAGGTACTAAACTGGCTAGCTCAAGCTAATCACCAAAAATCTATCGTTAAAGCCATGAGTCGTCCCGCTGAAAAAGCTAAACCCTGGTATGAATACAGAAAAATATTTGTTACTGATACTCGTGCCGATCGCGGTATTGAATTTTGGCAGCAGAATAAAGAGACCCTAGCCAAAGCTGAGCGGGAATTTGGTGTTGATCCTGCCATTATCGTTAGTATTATTGGTGTGGAAACCAACTATGGCCGAAATACTGGTAGCTATAAAGTGATTGATGCATTGGCAACATTAGCCTTTGATTACTACACCTATACCGAGAGACGCGAATCGCGGAAAAAGTTTTTTACCATACAGTTAGAGCACCTAATGCTGCTGGCTCGGGAACAAAATCAAGACCCCCTTGCATTGAAAGGCTCCTATGCTGGTGCTATGGGTTGGGGTCAGTTTATGCCTAATAGCTATCGCAATTATGCGGTTGACTATGATGGTGATGGCTTTGCCGATATCTGGACTAACCCCACAGATGCTATCGGCAGTGTTGCCAATTATTTCACCAAACATGGCTGGCAAAAAGATCAGCCGGTAGCCACGAGAGCAACCATAGACAAGACTCCCAGCAGTGAGAGCCTTAATAAAATGAAACGCCCCACAGCTACCATTGCCGATCTAATGGCCCAAGGCTACAAGCCAGTAGATACATTTGCCCCGAGCAGCAAGGCATTTCCCATGAGTTTTGCAGCAAAATATGGCACTGAATACTGGATAGGGATGTACAACTTTTATGTTATTGGACGCTATAATCCACGCACTAAATACGCCATGGCGGTTTATCAGCTAAGTGAACTTATGAGGAATCGCATCTGTGCGTCCGCACAAAACTGTTAGACCTCTGAGCCTAGTGTTGGCGGTGATTTTACTCTGCGGATGCAGCCAGATATCCACAGTCGCGGAGCACACACCACAGTCGGACGGTGCTGGTAAGCGCGTTGATACAAGCAGCATTGCCGACGCCACTCCAAAAATCGAGCCCATTACCCGAGCAGGTAACAAAAGCCCCTACCAGGTTTTTGGTAAAACCTACTTTGTTCTTCCATCGGGTAAAGACTACTCAGAAGAGGGGGTAGCCTCTTGGTATGGCACTAAGTTCCATGGCCGCAAGACTTCCAATGGTGAAATTTATGATATGTACGCTATGACTGCGGCGCATAAATCACTGCCAATTCCCTGTTATGTCCGCGTCACCAATCTGGAAAATAAACGGAAAATTGTAGTTCGAGTAAATGATCGCGGCCCCTTTCATGGACCAAGGATTATCGACCTGTCCTACGTTGCCGCACTAAAACTAGGCTTTGCAGATAAAGGCACTGCCAAGGTTTTAATTGAAACTATAGACCCATCAGGCAGCCTCAGCCGACAACCAACGAAGGCCGAGGTGCCAACGCCGACTGAGGAAGTAACATCGCCAGTGGCCATAAATCAGGGCCCCTATCTTCAGGTAGGCGCGTTTGGTGATGCCGCCTCTGCGCAGAGTATACAAAAAGCAGTACGTAAATTTACTGCTCTCCCTATTTTGGTTCAGCAACGTGACAACCTGTATAAAGTATGGGTTGGGCCCATTGCCGACAATATGGAGCTACGACTCATTAAACGGGCCCTGCAACAGACTGCTGGCATTTCTGGATTCGTCGTTAACCCCTAAATGTTATCTTTAATACAGTTAACCACAGACGGGCA
This sequence comes from SAR92 clade bacterium H921, assembly GCA_025153755.1. Taxonomy (GTDB): domain Bacteria; phylum Pseudomonadota; class Gammaproteobacteria; order Pseudomonadales; family Porticoccaceae; genus HTCC2207. Next base: position 91,803 of record JAOALD010000002.1, on the reverse strand, counting down.
TAACTGCGTTTGTGATGGTAAACTGCGCGGCAAATACTTCATTATTTTCGGTGGCCGCTCTATGTTTAAAAAATGGATTTTATTCTCCGTAATTATCGCCTATTGCCCAATAGTCGTTACAACTGCTCAGGCTCAAAAATTAATTCCTGCGGCACCAGACCTAGCGGCCAAAGCCTGGATACTAGTAGATGCGCAAACGGGCCATGTTCTAGTCGAATACAATGCTGATCAGCAGCTTCCACCTGCAAGTTTGGCCAAAATGATGACGACCTATATCGTCTCAAATGAAATTCAAGCTGAGCGTCTTGCGGAGACCGACCAGATACTAATAAGTGACAACGCATGGAGACGTGGAGGCGCCAAGACTGATGGTTCGACCATGTTTTTAAAACCACGCACTCGCGTATCAGTACTTGATCTTATGCATGGCGTAATTATTCAATCGGGTAATGACGCGGCTATCGCCTTGGCAGAGCATATTAGCGGCAGCGAAGACGCGTTTACCGACACCATGAATCTTCAGGCAGAACTCCTAGGCATGGACAATACTGTTTATATGAATGCAACTGGGTTACCTGCAAAGGGTATGGTATCTTCGGCTCGCGATCTGTCATTAATTGCTCGCTCTATTATTATTGACCACCCAAAGCATTACAGTATTTATTCAAAAAAATATTTTTCACACAACAATATTAACCAGCCTAATCGAAACCGCTTACTATGGCGAGACGCTAGTGTAGACGGATTAAAAACAGGCTACACCAACGCCGCTGGCTACTGTTTGGTTGCCTCCGCTGAGCGCAATGGGCAACGTCTGGTGTCGGTAGTGCTTGGGGCTAGTAACGAAACTTCCCGAGCTAAAGAATCACAAAAATTGCTGTCCTACGGGTTTCGAAACTTCGACACGAATACTATATATGCCGCAGGTGATCTAATTAAGGCAAACACTAAAATCTGGTATGGCACTGAGGAGTTTTTAAATCTGACCATTGCTGATGATGTTACCTTGACCTTTCCTCGCGGCGCCCAGAAAAATCTAGCGGCTAATATACTTGTCGACGAACAGATCGAAGCACCAGTATCTGCTGGTCAGGAGCTTGGGCGCTTACAGGTAACTCTCGAAGGTGAAATGCTAATCGACTTACCTTTGGTGGCAGAGAAAGAGATTGCCGAGGCCGGCTTTATGTCCCGGTTCTTTGACTGGATTGTTTTATTTTTTACTAAAATTATTTCCTAATTGTTGAGCATAGTCCATTGAGCGAAGAGCAAGCCCCTAAAATTGAATTTCCCTGTGACTACCCAATCAAAGTTTTAGGGGAGGCACATCCAGATCTTCACGCCCATATATTGCAGGTGATGGATCTCCATGCCCCCGGATTTGATCGTCGTAAAATAGCCATTCGTGATAGTAGTAAAGGTCGCTGGCAATCTATGACCGTGGTGATCAGAGCAACTGGCAAATCTCAGCTAGACAGTATTTTTGCGGACCTAAAAGTTAGCTCTAGAGTTAAAATGGTGCTTTAAAAATGATTGTCCGTCAGCTAGGCATGCAGCGATATAGCCCTGTTTTTGCAGATATGAAGGCTTTTAATGACGGACGTGACGCAACGACCGAAGATGAAATTTGGTTGCTTGAACACGAGGCCGTATTTACTCAGGGACAAGCTGGCAAAGATGAGTACATACTAGTACCCGGTGACATTCCGGTGGTTAAAAGTGATCGTGGGGGCCATGTAACCTACCATGGCCCCGGCCAGATCACCGCTTATATTTTGGTGGACCTCAAGCGCTTAAAGCTTGGCGTACGAGATCTGGTGACGCTTATTGAACAGGCACTGGTAGACACCTTGGCGCATTGGCACGTGAGTGCGACCGCGCGCCGCGATGCGCCTGGAGTGTATACAGCCGATGGCGCTAAGATAGCCTCACTTGGACTGCGTATCCGTAAAGGCTGTAGCTACCATGGCTTAAATTTCAATGTATCTATGGATATGGCGCCTTGGCAGCGCATAAATCCCTGCGGGCTAGATGTGCCTATGACTCAATTAGCAGATTTAGTCGATACAGCACCACACATTGATAAGGTAGCGGGGGTATTGGCTGATAATTTATGTACAGCACTTGGCTATAATGAATACGAGAAAAATTAAGGTAAGGCTATGACGATCGACTCCGTAACTCCACCAAAACGCACACGGCGCCTGCAGCAGGGAGAAAAACTGCGAAGTGCCGACAAGGTAGAGCGAATACCGGTGAAGGTTATCCCTACGGTGGATGTTCAGCGCAAGCCGCCGTGGATGCGAGTGCGCCTATCAGCATCACCCAAGGTGCAAGAAATTAAAGATATTTTACGCAGTCATAAAATGGCCACTGTCTGTGAAGAGGCTGCTTGCCCTAACCTGCATGAGTGCTTTAGCGGCGGCACTGCTACATTTATGATCATGGGTGAGATTTGTACTAGGCGCTGTCCCTTTTGTGATGTTGGTCATGGCAAACCCAATCCACTAGATGTGGATGAACCAGCCAATCTGGCCAGTGCTATCCATGAGATGGGACTCAAGTACGTGGTAATTACCTCCGTTGACCGCGATGATTTACGCGATGGCGGCGCCCAACATTTTGCTGACTGCATTCGGGAGGCCAAAATATTATCCCCAAACCTAAAGGTAGAGGTGCTAGTACCTGACTTTCGCGGCCGTATGGATCCAGCTTTGGATATTTTGTCTGCCACACCCCCTGATGTGTTTAACCATAATATGGAAACTATCTCGCGGCTCTATCGCGAGGCACGCCCCGGTGCTAACTATGATTGGTCACTTAAACTACTCAAGGAATATAAGGCTCGCAACCCAGAGGTTAAAACCAAGTCTGGGTTAATGGTCGGCTTGGGCGAAAGCAAAGACGAGTTACTGCGCACATTGGATGACCTGCGTGCTCATGATGTAGACATGTTAACCGTGGGCCAGTACCTGCAACCCTCTGCGGCCCATCTGCCAGTAGAACGCTTTGTACACCCTGATGAGTTTTCGCAGTACACGGAATATGCTCTGAGCATTGGTTTTAAACAGGCTGCCTGTGGGCCTTTGGTGCGATCTAGCTATCATGCTGACAAGCAAGACAGAGGCGAGGATGTAACAAAACTTTTATAAATAAGGTTCAGGGAGCTTTAGGATGATCGGTCCACACTTCGCGCACCGGCTCACCAAAATCATCATAGATAAGTTTCTTTTTCGGGCGCTTGCTAGCTTTTATGAGTTTTGATGGCGTCTTTTTCTTCTTGCGGCTATCCAGTGCTGATACCACATCATTGATGTAGGTTCTGGTTTGGCGAGGCTCTCCACTGACAAAAACCGATCTAGCTCTAGGCTTATCGGCGGGTTCACCGGTCTCCCCTTGATTATGCTGCTTAATCTCGCCACCACGCTTAAGAAACTCCTCAGTTTTTTTCCGAAGTTCGTCGCGCATAGAGCTTTTACTGGATCGGGTCGTCACGATATTATTTTTATCAGCGATGCAATTTCTAAGTTTAACAAATTAGCACTAGAATTCACATAGACAGGTTGATACTACTACTCGTGAACCTCCCTTGAGATTATCTGTAATAGATAATCTCAAGGAAATAACTCTAATTGTACAGCGCGGCCCTCGTCTCTCGTATCGACAAATCTTACACCAAGCCCTAGCAGCCTGACAGATAGTCCACCCCGCTCCCAAGCTTGAACACAGAGATCCTCAAAGCTCTCGATAGGCAAACCCTTGACCACCTGTCGTTCAACCGTTGTGCTGGTAAAGTCACTAAACTTCATCTTTATCAGCTGCTTGGTCACAATATAGTCTGAGTCGACACGACGCAATCGACTACGTAATTCAAGCAGCAAATCAGGTAGTTTTTGCTGGCACGCTGACTGATCGGCTAAATCCTCCGAGTAGGTGCGCTCGACACTCAGCGATTTGCGTCTGCTATTGGCGTTTACTTTGCGATCATCTCGACCGAAACTCAGATCGTGCAAACGCTTGCCAAAAGCACCAAACTTATCCACTAATTCCAGCAATGAACGCTGCTGAAGGTCCCCACAGGTTTCAATACCTAGGCGACGCAGTTTTTCATTGGTCACCTTACCCACGCCAAAAATACGCTTTACTTGGAGTGTTTCGACAAACTCATCGATTTGTGGTGGCGTAATCACATACTGGCCGTCAGGTTTATTGAGATCACTGGCAACTTTTGCGAGGAATTTATTAGGTGCTATGCCCGCCGAGGCTGTTACACCTACTTCTAGCGCTATAACACGGCGAATCTCTGCAGCGATTAATGTGGCGCTACCATGACAAGCGGTACAGTCAGTGACATCCAAATAGGCCTCGTCCAACGAGAGTGGTTCGACCTTATCTGTATACCTATAGAAAATTTGGCGAATCTGCTGGGCCGCCTCTCGGTACTTTGCCATAGTACCTGGTACAACCACCAAATCCGGACAGAGTTTTAACGCTTGGCCAGTAGGCATAGCAGAGCGAACGCCGTATTCCCTTGCTCTATAGTTGCAGGTGGCAACAACGCCACGGCGATCTGACTTGCCACCTATAGCAATGGGTAAATCGCGCAGAGACGGGTCATCGCGCATTTCAACTGCGGCATAAAAACAATCACAGTCACAGTGGATTATTTTTCTCAATCAGATACCAGTCTCTATAAAAATAGCTGTTTGGGATACTTTAATAGACCTCTAGTACAGTATAAAACCAATATTAACTGTTTTTATAACCAGTAATCGAGGTGCTGCTTTTAACCAGTGCCATTGTAACAACCCAGCCCTAGAGAAAAATCTTAAGAGTTAGCAGCCTTTACCCAGCCTAGTCATTGTGCTGGTGTTCCGCCACACGTATACCAAAGCGCTTAGATATGATCTCTGGGATAAGCAACATAGCCGGCGTAAGTAGCAGGGTTAAAACAGTAGATAGAACCAGCCCATTAACGATGGCACTGGCCAATGGCTGCCACCAAGATGCGACCATACCGCCGAAAGTATAGCTACGATTCACTAAGTCGACACTCAAACCGTTGGCCAACGGCAACAGACCGACAATGGTTGTGACACTGGTTAGCATCACAGGCCTAAATCGCGACTTTGCCGCGTTAAAAACCGCATCAACTGCTGGCAGCAATGGGTCGTTGCGGCGCAAATAATTGTAGGTATCAATCAATACAATATTATTATTTACCACTATGCCCGCCAGTGCCACGATACCCACACCCGTCAAGATAGTACTAAATACGGCTTGCGAGATCAGCAGACCCAAAAGAACCCCTGCGGTAGACATGACCACAGAAAATAAAATAAGCCCAGCCTGATAAAAGCTATTAAACTGCATCACCAGCATGATAAGCATCACCGACATCGCCAGAGAAAAAGCGGTCGAAAGAAACTCAGCAGCCTGAGCCTGTTCTTCGTTTGCACCGCGAAAAGTTATTTTCACTGAGGGATCAAATTCTTGTTGCTGCAACCAATTAGAGATTTCTCGTGTTTGGTCATCGGGCAAGTAGCCGTCTTCCGAATTAGCCAAAATAAATACCGTCTCGATCATATCAACTCGCTGAATAGCATCGACGCGAGGCTTGGCAACACGTTTAGCAAAGCTACTAATTGGCACTGGGCCATTGGGTGTATTAATTCTTAAACTATCAATTGATGCCAGCTGGCGATCCGCCTCTGGGAAGCGTAGCCTGATTTCCATCTCATCATCAGCATCATCGGGCCTAAACTCACCAATCATGACTCCTCCAGTGACCATCTGAACCATATTGCCAACATCGGCCACATTGACACCTAACATGGCCGCTCGAGACGCATCAACTTCGATTTCCCACTGAATACCCGCTAGCGGCAAAGTATCCTGCAGGTCTCTGATACCCTCAACATTGCTCCCGACCCACTGTTTAATCTGGGTTGCTGTTTTATACATCACTTGCCGATCCGGTGAAGACACCTGTAGTTGAATACTTTTTCCTGTCGGTGGCCCTGTTTCCATTTCTACTGCGTTAACATAAATACCGGGCAAGGCCTCAGTGCGCTGGCGGATCTCTTCAAAAATATCTTTACTACCACGGTCGCGCTCTTCACGTGGGTAAAGCTCAACGAGAAATGAACTAATCTCATCTCGACTAACGTCAGACCCGTACACCAGCATGCCCCCGCCCTTAGAGTAGCCATAGACCTGATCAACGCCCTCAATATCAGCCACCACATTTTGGACTTTAAAGGTAATATCACGTTGTTCCTCTATTGACATATTACCCTGAGCTCTCACACCCACCATGCCGTACTGGCTCTCAATGGGCGTAAAAAACTCCTGCCCCGCATTAAAGCTGGCGTAGGCACCAAAAGTACCGATCAATAGCACCATAGCTATAACCGCTGACTTTACAGGAGCACTGATCACTGGCCGAAGTAAATTCAAATAAGCAGTTTGAAGTGGCTCGAACAGCGTCTTTGCAGATTCCTCTGAGAGATGATTCTCTGGTAGCTTTCTTTGCTTACCACGGCGACGCGCCAAAGCAACACCAAGCGTCGGCGCAAAAATAAGTGCGTAGGTTAACGACCAGGCTAATACCGCAAATACGGTGATTGGCAGATAGGACATAAAATCACCGGACACTCCCGGCCAAAAAAGCAACGGCAAAAATGCCGCCAGCGTTGTTCCCGTAGAGGCAATCACAGGAACGGCCATTCGGCGCACGGCGGTAATGTAGGCCTCCCGTGCTGAAAGGCCAGCGGCTGCCTGAGTATTGGCAAACTCTACCACCACAATAGCGCCATCAATCAACATACCAAGCGACAACAGCAATCCAAACATAACCATAAAGTTAAAGCTAAAGCCCATGGTATTGATAATAATTAATGAACCCAGCAAACAAAATGGAATGCCAAAACCAACTAATAAACCCGACTTTAGCCCCAGCGTTGCTACAACTAATATCAGAACCAAGCACATTGCAGTAACAATATTACCCTGAAGCTCACTAACCATTTTGTTGGTAAACACTGATGCATCAAAAACGTAGCCAATATCCATTTCAGCACTGAAACTGTCTCTGGATCTATCAACTGCAGCTCGAGTAGCATTAACGGTGGTTATCAGATTGGCATCAAGGCGTTTGCGCACCTCAATGGCTATAGCTTTCTTGCCGTTGATGAAACTGTATCCGGTGGTGTCTTTGAAAGTACGCCTGACCGAGGCCACATCTCCCAAAGTAATAGAACCCTCTGCGTTGTTGCGAACAGGTAGCGCGCGTATATCGGCAGCAGTTTCTAAAAGTGCAGGTACTTTAATTCCAAAGCGGCCCTGGGCTACATCCATTTCCCCAGCCGGAATCAATAGGTTATTGAGTCTGACCGCGCGTACCAACTCATCAATACGAAGGCCATACTGCTCAAGTCTGGCTGGATCAACCACAACATCTACAACTTCTTCGCGATGCCCAGACATATCTGCCTTGAGCACATCAGGCAACATTTCCAACTCACGTTGAAAGAATTTGGCCGCCTTGAAAAGCTCGCGCTCGGCGACATTATCACCAGAGAATGTCACCACAATGGTCGGCTCTGGGCTCGGGCTCAATTCATTTACAATCGGCTCTTTGGTTTCTTGGGGAAACTTTGCTTTGGCCCGATTGACGGCCTCACGTACTTCCGCCAAAGTTTCTTTAATATTGTTTGCTACCTCGAACTTAGCGGTAATTACTACGACACTTTCTCTAGCGGTGGACTTAATTTCGTCTAATCCATCTAGGGTTTTAAGTTCTTTTTCAATCGGTCGCACCAGCAATCTCGCCCCATCCTCTGGAGAAATACCATCATGGCGTACCATAATCATAACCACAGGGAGGGTGACATTAGGGTTCATCTCTACTGGCATCGACAATCTCGAACCTGCGCCGGCAACAAGAATTAGTAGCATAATCGCTAGTGTTGCCCTGGAATGATCGACAACGAGATTAAGAAATTTCATAGGGAGGCCAGTCTCACGTATTTACTGTTCAAGGCTAATTGAAAACGCAGGCTCAACGCGCTCACCATCGATAATGTAATTTTGTCCCACTGTCACCAAAAGCACCTCTTCTGGCAAACCGGTGACCCAAATACCGTCTCTAGACTCACCTATCGTCGCTATTTGCATTGAGGCGACGGTCTGATCAGCGAGAAGTACCTTTACGATCGAATTTCCTCTGTCACCCAGCAAAATACTACTCGCCGGGATCAGATGAGCCTGCACAGGTGCAAGCTTGACATTGAGCTGAGCCGACACGCCAGCTCTCAATAATTGATCTGGATTGTCCATCAAAGCCTCTACCCTATATCCCTTAGTAGCGATGTTGGCTTGGTAGGCAAGAAAAGACAGCCGCGCACCGGAGTACGTTTGACCTGCAATAACAACCTCTGCTGGTGCATTTAAGGCTAGATTACCAATTTCTGCTTCAGTTGCCAGCGCCTCAACTTTTAGCGGACTTAACTCAACCACAGTGGCACACCTTTGGCCTGGCGTTATAAAGTCTCCAATTTCAACAGGTCGAGACTCAACAATACCCGCAAACGGAGCCTTTACTTGGAGATTTTCAGTATCAATTTGAGCACGTTTGCGATTAGTTTTTGCCGCCGCTAGCGCCGCTTTTGCTTGAGAGATAGCGAGCTCAGATTGATAGCCACCACTTTTAAGCTTTAATGCCCCACGGTAAGCAATGGTAGCATTCTCAAGGGCAGCTTCGGCCTGCTTTAGGCGCAGATGCCTGTCTTCAGCATCTATCTGGCAAATACCCTGCCCCTGATCAATCGAGCTACCTTCTTCGGCCAAAATAGCGGAAATCTTCCCAGACAACTGAGCAAGCACATGCACTGCTCTATTGGGTTCTGTTCTGGCCCGCATTGTTAAGGTGCGACTAAATAATCGTTGACTGGAGTTTCTAACTTGCACTTTAGTATAGCTTTCAGTCACATTGCTTGCTGACACCAACTCGTCCGATGTTTTAATCAAACCACTGCCAAACCAAACCACGATAGCCAAAAAAAACATGAGAGCAAAACGAATATTGTTATTCACTGGACCGTTCCTTATGAACTTTCTTGTTAGTGATGCCCAATCAATAGGGCACCTAGGATTCCATAGTTTAGCTATGCGCTTAACTGCACCTTGGTAGTTTACTTGATTTACAGCTATCCAGTGAAATAACCATGGTAACTTATGGGACTCGCTGGTGCTCACTATTGCTATCACAGGCTTAACTTATTCAAACTTCACTCTTTTCCCTGTGATCTCAGAGTGAACCGCTTTGATTCTCATTTTTTAGTTACTTTGTAACCTGAATATTAGGATGAATATTTGCCAGTGCCGAGGAGTTTTCAGGTACTAGCTACTGGCCAAATTTTGATCAAATAGCTATAATCCGCGGCTTCTCGGCAACGCAACCTAATGGAACTATTCAAATGAGCTACAACGACATACCTGCGGGCAAAGACCTACCCAATGACATCAATGTAATTATTGAGATCCCAGCAAACCACGACCCCATCAAATATGAAGTAGATAAAGACAGCGATGCTATCTTTGTAGACCGATTTGTTGCGACCCCTATGTTCTATCCAGCTAACTATGGCTATGTTCCTCAAACGCTGTCAGAGGATGGGGACCCACTGGATGTGTTGGTCGTCACGCCCTACCCTGTCGTACCAGGTGCGGTCATTCGCAGTCGTGTAGTAGGTGTTTTAAATATGAGCGATGAATCCGGTGTTGACGCTAAGCTTTTGGCAGTTCCACACACAAAGCTCACTAAAATATACGATCATGTTCAAGAGGCATCTGATCTTCCAGAGCTACTAATCAATCAGATCGTGCATTACTTTGAAAACTACAAAGCGCTCGAGCCAGGTAAATGGGTAAAAGTTGATGGCTGGGACAATGCCGAAGCTGCTCGAGCTGAAATTATAGCCTCTAGAGAGCGTTATCTGGCTGAATAAATATTAACTGGATAAGCTTAAAAAAACCCGGTAATTGCCGGGTTTTTTTACCCTGCCAACTAAATTCCATCGAAATCCTCAAATAATACATCTTGGTCGAGACCCTGTTGACGCAACAGATCGCGCAAGCGGTGCAATGCATCGACCTGAATCTGTCTAACGCGCTCGCGGGTCAGACCAATTTCTCGACCCACCTGCTCCAGTGTTTCTTCCTTGTGATGTTTGAGGCCAAAACGCCTCACCAACACCTCCCGTTGCTTTTCGGGTAGCTGATCTAGCCATACGCCAAGGCGATCCATGAGATTTTCTTCCTCGATCTCGCTCTCAGGGCTAAGGCCGTTTTCATCGGCAATTGTTTCAACTAGGGTTTTTTCTTTATCGGCCACTGGAACATCAATTGAAGATATACGCTCACTAAAACCAAGGATTTTAATCACATCTGCTACAGGCTTGCCCACCTCAACCGCGATTTCCTCTGATGTTGGCGAATGATCGACTTGCTGAGCCAATTTACGTGAAGCACGTAGATATACGTTGAGCTCTTTGACCACGTGTACGGGTAGTCGAATAGTACGCGACTGGTTCATTAGCCCGCGCTCTATTGTCTGACGTATCCACCAAGTCGCATAAGTTGAAAACCGATACCCTAACTCAGGATCAAATTTTTCAACGGCTCTCATCAGTCCCAGATTGCCCTCTTCAATTAAATCCAACAGCTCAAGACCGCGATTGATGTAACGTCTAGAGATTTTAACGACTAATCTCAGGTTACTTTCGATCATTCTATGACGTGATTTCTCACATCCTTTTTGCAGTTTACGAGCGTAGAAAACCTCTTCGTCGGCCGTCAACAGCGGCGCGAAGCCAATTTCTTTAAGGTAGAGACTTGTTGCATCAATGACCTGATAACTTATCTCTGCGGTGTCTTCCTGACCGTCAGCGGCTGGCGCACGCTGATCTAATACTAACGCTTCATCCGTCACGTTTGGCATCCCCTTTGCACTATCTTCCTTAATTTAGCAACCGATCCTGGTGCTAACCCTTCTTACTCAAGTATCCTTCCTTTAGATACCTAACTCTTACTTTAAACGAGTCATTGACAATGATAAATTAAAAATTAACGTAAATATAGGGCGGGATTTACAGGATACCCATCTTTTCTTATCTCAAAATGCATCGTACCCTTGGCTCCCAATGATGCGATTATCTCCATTTGCCTAACAGTTTGCCCCTCTTTCACCATTATTTTTTCATTGTGACCGTAAGCACTGAGGAATGTCTCGCTGTGCTTAATAATCACTAGCTTACCATAACCACGTAATCCGTCACCGGCATAAACCACGGTTCCCGGTGCCGCAGGACGCACCCTAGCACCACCAGCGCCTTTAATACTTATACCTTTACGCAGATCGGCCGGACTAAAGGTTTTTACTGTTTTACCCTGTATGGGCCATTTCCATGTCCAACTATCACCGTAAACCTCCGAGTTGGACAACTTTGTTACGGATACAGGTGCTCTCTTAACCTTGGATTTGACCGCAGTGGACGCTGCCTTAGATGATTGCGCAGCGGACTCTAAAGATCCCGTAGCAGGCATATTATTCGAATCTGTACCCTGGGTTTCCAAGGTAAGGCGCTGGCCTAAGTGAATATGATAGGGTTCACGCAAACCATTGGCTCGTGCCAATACCCTGAAATTCACATCATTGCGCCAGGCGATAGAGTAAAGAGTATCTCCAGCGGCAACCACATGGGTGGTTATACGCATACTGGGTGGCTGAGCTAGTGAACTGACTGGCGCCTCGTAACTGGCGCAGGCACCAAGGGTCAGCAGGCAGACAACACTGGGAAGTATTTTCAACATATTATTCAGCCGGCACTGGTTTTTCAGCGTACTTTTTACCAATATATTCCAATCCTAACACCAATATCAAGGCGAAAAAGAATGCCATCAAGCAGGCCGCCGTTTGAGGATCTTGGCCCGTCACAGAGAATTGGTTGGGTAATAGATTTTCAGATGCCAGCACCATTGTCTTCCCCGAGTGACTGGTGGTGGTTTCAATGACCTGCTTCCAGGGCCAAATAATATTCAAACTGCCGATTAGAAACCCACACATAGTAGCAATTACAGCCGCTTGATAGTGGTCCAATAACCATGAAAGTAACCGACTAAAGGCCATAAGACCGATCAGCCCACCAAGTGCAAAAACTGCAAGAATATCGAACTGTAAATTGACAATTGCACCGATAAATACCGGGTACAGTCCCAGTAACACCATTATAAACGACCCTGAAATTCCTGGCAGTATCATGGCACACAGGGCGATGCTGCCAGCGAAAAACATTGTTAAATAATCACCCTGCAAGGTGGCAGATGGTGCAATGGCTATGCCGTAGGCTATTGCAATACCGAGAATTAAAAGCCCTTTATCAACTGCCCTCTGAGGCACATTCTGACGTAACAGGTAAATAACCGAGCCTAAAATTAAACCGGTAAAGAAAGACCACAGCGGCAACGGATGTGCGACCAGAAGATACTGCATTACCTTGGCCAGTGAAAATAGGCTGGTGAGCAAGCCACCTAAAAGGGTAACCAGAAAGTTACCATTGATATATCGCCAGGCTGCAGCAATACCCTCGCGGCGAAGAACTGTGATCGCATACAAGTTTAGAGATTTAATAGTGTCGATTAGCTCTGCATAGATACCACTAATAAACGCAATAGTACCGCCAGAGACACCAGGCACAACATCTGCGGCGCCCATAGCCATTCCCTTCAAAAAAAGTAACAAATAATGACCTGGGTTGCGCATGTGAACTCCTGTTGTAACCTTTGCTATCACACCTACTTTAAGAATTTATGCAAATATCGCTGCTGATCTGGCGATGCAGCCTAGCGGGATAGCCCACCAAGAAGCGGTACAAACTTTACTTTCTCAACAATTTCTTCATCAAATTCAGAAGAGTCGCCAACCCGCTTCAGCACCCTGAGATCCTGAGACTGGCCATTGCCTACAGGGATTACCAGAATCCCGTTTGGTGCCATCTGACGCAAAAGTTCCTCTGGCACAGTCTGGGGGGCTGCTGTGGTAATAATGCCATCATAGGGCGCATGCTTGTCCCAACCAAAACTACCGTCGGAGAGCTCGGCGCTAATATTCTTAAGACCTAGCCTTCTAAAACGATCCGTGGCCTTTTTTAGCAGCGGTTCTATACGCTCTACAGTACATACCTCGGTCACTAACTGAGACAAGATAGTAGTCTGATAACCTGAGCCAGTACCAATCTCTAAAACCTTTTTGAGAGGGCCTCCACTGAGTAGTATTTCCGTCATGCGGGCAACAATATAGGGTTGGGACAATGTCTGGGAGTAACCAATAGGTAGCGCCGTATCTTCATAGGCACGGTGAGACAGTGCTTGATCAAGGAATATATGTCTCGGGGTCATACGAATAACATCCAGTACCGCCTGGCTGCTAATACCTTGATCGATTAAACGCTGGATGAGTCGCTCACGGGTTCGCTGGGATGTCATACCAACGCCAGCTAGTTCGATCGAGTTCACCTACTTCCCCTATTAATAAATTTTAATTAAAAGCATGATTTAAAAGCGGCACCAAAGCCCCTGATTAAACAGCCTGGAACATGGCTATGAACCGCACTATTACTTGATTCACAATATATCACAGGGCTTCAAATTCCGGGCGGAATAATTCGGCTAATTCACGCAGTAGTGCCGTGGCAAAACAACCGCTGGCCAGAGTGAAATGCAATGATAAACAGTCACTATCAGACCATTGCGCGCGTAAATCTTGCGGCTTTAAAACCAGGTTGCGACGCTCCTGTTTGAGACCCGCATGTTCCAGCGCATAACACCAGCTCTGCCAGTGGGCAAGTACGTCATTCTCTGTTTGGACACTGTCGATATCCGCATTGGAACGTCCCCGCCCCCATAATGGTCCGGTCTGATCAGGCAACTGTCCCTGCTCGATATACTGCGCCAAAACTAGGTTAAATAGCCAAGAGCGCGCAGCCGATAAATAGATTCCAGTGCCCCTGCGATTGCCTTTGAGTTGGTCGGCGTCAATCAATCTCTGGGCCTCGTGAAGATTAGCACCATTGTGACCAAACCGTTGCTCAGCAAAATAGTTAGGTACACCCTCCCGCTCTATCTGCTGCAAGCGCTCTGACACTAGGGCCCGATCAGCCTTAAAATCGCGCAAAACAATACTGAATTGATTTCCCTGATGCATGCCGCGGCGGAGCTTTTTATGATGCCGATGGCTAGCAATTATTTCAAAGTCATCGTGCTGTAGCTGACTTACCCTCAGATCTCGACCAGGAAGATGCAAGCTATACCACTGGGTAGTTACAGCAAAACGATCTTTCATACCGCAGTAACCTACATCATTGCGGCCTATATCAGCTAATTTTGCCAACAGACCTGCAACCCAACGAGTATTTTGATCACGTTTGCGAACATGCACCAAAAGATGCTCACCTTCAGCGCTGGGCTGGAAGTCAATAATTTCATCAACTTGGAAGTCCTCTAGCTGGCTTCGAAATAGCGCTGGCCCTAGAGGTTTACCCAGGGCCCGGGGCATATGCTGAAACTTAAATTGATAGGCGTCTGCGCTGGCCAACATGGCTACACGTCTGAACTTAGAAGAACCACAGCATGGCAGGCAATGCCCTCATGACGACCGGTAAAACCAAGCTTTTCGGAAGTCGTTGCCTTAATATTAATCTGGCTGACATCACAGTCCATATCTGCCGCTAAATTCAGCCGCATTTTCTCTAGGTGGGGGGCCATTTTTGGGCTCTGTGCAACTATAGTAATATCCGCGTTACCTAGCCTGTATTCTCTACTGGCCATCATGGCGACCACCACTGCTAGCAAGTCGCGGCTGTTGCTATTTTTATAACTGGCATCTGTATCCGGAAAATGCTGACCTATATCGCCTAGGGCCAAAGCGCCGAGCAGGGCATCAATTAGCGCATGAATCAATACATCGCCATCCGAGTGCGCTACAAATGAATGGGTAAAGGGAATTTTTACGCCCCCCAGTATCAATACATTGCCATCCCCAAAGGCATGCACATCATAGCCATGTCCTATGCGCATTACTCCGCCTCCTGATTTTTCATAATGGCTTCGGCAATAACTAAATCTTCCCGACGAGTAATCTTTATGTTGTCTTGCCGCCCCTCTACTACTATCGCCTGCTTGCCTGCGTATTCAATAGCAGAGGCTTCATCAGTCGGGATCTTTTTACTATCAAGCATGCTCTGTATTGCATCAAACAACAGACCATAGCGAAACATTTGCGGCGTCTGGGCGGCCCTGTACTCGGCACGGTTTACGGTACTAACAATATCACCCTGAGGGCTGACAACCTTTAAGGTGTCATTAATAGCACTGGCCAGAATGCCACCCACTGGATGATTGCCAACCTGCGTGATTAGTCGACCAATACTGGCTGGCGCTATACAGGGACGCGCCATATCATGGACCAGAACCCAGTCATTCCTGTGAGCAATATCATGTATAGACACCAGACCGTTTATAACCGAATGAGCGCGTTGATCACCTCCAGTGACTAGGCGCACTCGAGGGTTTTCAATGGCAGGTATCTTAGACCAGTAACCAGAACTGGTATCACAGGGACACACAATCGTTTCAATCACGGGAATACTCAGCAGGCGGCTCAACGTGTGCTGCGCCACAAGACTGCCATTTAAATGATGAAATTGTTTTGGAATATCTGCCGAAAATCGCTTACCTGTTCCCGCAGCAGGGACTATGGCCCAATATTTTGGTGATTTGTTACTCAAGGTTGATCGGCCTCAGTGTCCTGCGACGACGGCATGATACGCTCATCTTTATCTATGACCAGATAGAAGATCTCACCCTCTTTAATCATACCCAGATCCTTGCGCGCCTTTTCCTCAATAGAGTCGAGGTTAGTTTTTAAGCTCTCAACCTCTTGGGCAACCTGTTGATTGCGTGACTGTAACTGCTGGTTTATTTGACGCTGTTGCTCCACTTTTTTAGTCAATTCCGCCTTGTGGGCGAGACTCCCCTCGCCGACCCACAGCCTAAACTGTAAGCCAACGAAAAGGACAGTAAGTATGATCAGTAACCAGCGCATCTGCTTATTCTATTCTCTTTAGCACAACAGATGCTATCTCGATCAAATTAAGACTTAAACTCAGCACGACCACGATAGGGTGCGGCACTGTTGCCAAGCTCTGCTTCAATACGCAGTAAACGGTTGTATTTGGCTACTCGATCTGAACGACACAGTGAGCCCGTTTTAATCTGACCCGCCGCTGTAGCGACCGCCAAATCGGCAATGGTGGTGTCTTCGGTCTCACCTGAACGGTGAGAAATAACAACGCTATAACCCGCATCTTTTGCCATAGCAATGGCATCCAAAGTCTCTGATAGCGTACCAATTTGATTAAACTTAATCAGAATCGAGTTGGCAACACCCATTTCAATACCACGACGAAGAATACTCGTATTAGTAACAAATAAATCATCACCGACCAACTGGCAGCGATGGCCGAGTTTTTCAGTCTGATACTTCCAGCCATTCCAATCGGACTCATCAAGGCCATCCTCGATAGAGATAATCGGATACTGGTCACACAGTGAGGCTAAGAAATCACTAAAGCCATCGGCACTGTAGATTTTTCCCTCGCCTGAAAGATTGTACTGACCGTCTTTATAAAATTCTGAGGCCGCGCAATCCAATGCCAGGGTGACATCATCGCCTAACTTGTACCCTGCCGCTTCTGTAGCTTCTTGGATTACAGCCAGAGCCTCTGCATTAGAGGATAGATCTGGAGCAAAACCACCTTCGTCACCCACGGCGGTATTCAAACCTTTCGCACTCAATACCTTTTTTAATGAGTGAAATATTTCTGCACCAACCTGCAAGGCTTCAGAGAAACTTTTGGCTGATACTGGCTGCACCATAAACTCTTGAATATCGACATTGTTATCAGCGTGCTCTCCACCATTAATAATATTCATCATTGGCACAGGCATGCTGTATTGGCCCGCAGTGCCATTTAGCTCAGCAATATGAGCGTATAGCGGCATGCCTTTGTGTTGTGCCGCCGCCTTAGCTGCGGCCAGAGAGACAGCCAAAATAGCATTGGCGCCCAGTGTGGCTTTGTTGTCTGTGCCGTCAGCATTAATCATGGCTTGATCTAGACCGCGCTGATCGGTCGCGTCAGTGCCAACTAACAGTGATTTGATTGTGGTATTGATATTGTTAACAGCGGTAAGTACACCCTTACCGAGATAGCGACCCATATCACCATCGCGCAGTTCCAGCGCCTCTCTCGAACCAGTTGAGGCTCCAGAGGGTGAGCAGGCAGTTCCAACGATACCATTTTCTAAGGTTACATCTGCTTGCACTGTGGGGTTGCCCCGCGAGTCTAAAACTTCAAAGGCTCGAATATCTGCAATGTTACTCATGTACTTGTTTCTCCAGTAGATCTAAATTGAGGGTAATAATTAGCGGCCGCAGTTAAATAGTCCGGTTAGAGAATATTCAAATCAGGCTGAGATTTTATAAGATCATCAAAAGCCTTCATCTGGGCCAAGAAGGGCTCTAACTTGTCCAGCGGCAAGGCGCTAGGGCCGTCGCACCTAGCTTTATCAGGATTTGGATGAGCCTCTAAAAATAATCCGGCAATACCTACAGCTATACCTGCACGCCCAAGTTCAGCGACCTGATGGCGGCGCCCGCCAGAGGCGGCACCCAATGGATCGCGACACTGCAGAGCATGGGTCACATCAAAAATCAGAGGCAAGCCTCCACTGACATCTTTCATGGTTCTAAAGCCGAGCATATCGACCACCAGATTGTCATAGCCCATGCAGGTGCCGCGCTCACAGAGCATGACTTTTTCATTGCCACATTCACGGAATTTATCAACGATATTGCCCATCTGACCCGGACTTAAAAACTGTGGTTTTTTTATATTGATAACAGCATTGGTAGCAGCCATAGCCTCAACTAGGTCTGTTTGCCGCGCTAAAAAGGCTGGCAACTGGATAATATCGCAGACTTCTGCCACAGGAGCGGCTTGATCAATCTCATGGACATCAGTAATCAATGGAACTTTAAAGGTATCTTTTATCTCTTGAAATATTTTAAGACCCTCATCGATGCCGGGACCACGGAATGAATGTATTGAAGACCGGTTAGCCTTGTCAAAAGAGGCTTTGAATACATAGGGAATTCCCAGCTTCTGGGTAACTCCTACATAGGCTTCGGCGACCTGCATCGCCATATCCCTTGATTCCAGCACATTCATGCCACCGAACAACGCCATTGGCGCTTCATTGTTAACACCAATATTCGCTACATCAATTGTTACTGAAGCCATTGTTAACTTCCCATTTGTGAATTTTGATAAGCGGTTGCTGCAACTACAAATGACTGGAACAGGGGATGGCCATCTCTGGGGGTCGAGGTAAATTCTGGGTGGAACTGACTGGCAAAGAACCAGGGATGATTGGGTAGTTCAACCGTCTCGACCAGAGTCTTATCAAAAGAAAGCCCGCCAATAACCAGACCAGCCTCTTTTAACTGGGGAAGGAAATTATTATTGACCTCAAAGCGATGACGATGACGTTCTTCAATCTGTACATTGCCATAAATTTCATGTGCTTTGGATCCAGGCATAAGGTGGCAAATCTGTGAACCCAACCGCATAGTGCCTCCTAGATCTGAACTCTCCGTTCGCATTTCTTTGTTACCAGCCGCATCGATCCACTCAGCAATAAGGCCGACCACAGGGTAGTCGGTATGCTGGTTAAATTCAGTGCTATTAGCTCCGGCCAAACCACAGACATTACGTGCGTACTCAATCACAGCAATCTGCATACCCAAGCAAATACCCAAGTAGGGAATATTTTTCTCACGGGCTGTCTTTACTGCATATATTTTTCCTTCGGTACCTCGAGTGCCAAAGCCGCCCGGCACCAAAATAGCATCAGCACCATCAATTAATGAGTGGTCAGATTCCAATAACTCTGAATCTATATAGCGGATCTTAACCTTCGTCTTATTATGGATACCGGCATGAACTAGCGCCTCAGTCAGGGACTTGTAGGCATCCAGCAGTTCCATGTATTTACCCACCATAGCAATGGTAACCTGACCTTCGGAATTAAGTTGATTCTCTACAACACCATCCCACTCAGATAGGTCCGCCGGTGGACAGTCAAGATTAAAGCGATCGATTACAAACTCATCAAGCCCCCAATGATGCAACATCCGCGGTACCTGATAAATCGTTGGCGCATCCATAACCGGCACAACTGCTCGCAACTCAACGTTTGTAAACAGAGAAATTTTCTTCCGCTGGTCCTCTTCAAGCTCAACCTCTGAGCGGCATAGCAGCACATCGGGCTGCAGACCCAGCGAGCGCATCTCTTTTACCGAATGCTGAGTAGGCTTGGTTTTAGTCTCACCGGCTGACGCAATATAGGGGACTAGCGTCAAGTGGATTAGCAGCGATTGTTTGAAACCCAGCTCACCGCGCATCTGTCGCACAGCTTCAAGGAACGGTTGAGACTCGATATCGCCTACGGTGCCGCCAATCTCGACCACCGCAATGTCATGATTTCCGGCACCCGCATAAACTCGAT
The DNA here is from genome assembly GCA_025153755.1 of SAR92 clade bacterium H921. Taxonomy (GTDB): domain Bacteria; phylum Pseudomonadota; class Gammaproteobacteria; order Pseudomonadales; family Porticoccaceae; genus HTCC2207. The sequence goes on along the minus strand of JAOALD010000002.1, from coordinate 72,120 downwards.
GTTTTATTTCGTCAGTAACATGGGGGATCACCTGAACTGTGCCACCCAGGTAGTCACCGCGTCGCTCGCGACGCAAAATTGTCTCGTAAACCTGACCGCTGGTGAAATTATTATTCTGAGTCATTTTGGAGCGTAGAAAACGTTCATAATGACCAAGATCCAAATCAGTCTCAGCACCGTCTTGGGTGACATACACCTCACCATGCTGGTAAGGACTCATGGTTCCGGGATCAACATTAAGATAGGGATCGAGCTTGAGAATTGTTACACTCAGGCCTCTGGCTTCGAGCACAGCTCCCAGCGAAGCGGCTGAAATACCCTTACCCAAAGAAGAAACAACACCGCCAGTAACAAAGATAAATCGCGTCATAGAGACCCTGCAAAGATCGAAATTAGTATAAAAACATATGTCTTAGAGAGGTCTTTTAACCATGAATCTGGTCGCGGCCCATCCTGTGTAAGATGGGGTAGCAGATTAACAGAAAGGCCCCTGTGTTTCTACTAAGATCTGCATTGAATCCATCAGTAATCTACTTGCGGGCTAAGATGCCAGTAAATAAGAATGCCCTGCTGATCTGATGACGCCTGATAGCCGGCACAAACCCATAAATCGCCAACAGCAACAAGTTGTTGGCCGGCGTATAGCAGCGGGATTCTATCTCTCCACCAGGGCTCTACATTATATTCCTGAAGTAGTTTTTTGAGGCTAGTAGAGTGCCGCCTCTCTGCAGGCTGACAGCGCTCACCACCGCTACGCATGCGCACGGTGAGCGGCTGTCCCGATGGGATCAGCAGACCCTGGCCGAGATGTTTTTCGCCCCTTAAACAGCTGCCGTCGGGCAGAGATAGGGGCAGTTCGGTATGCCAGTGTAAATCCTCATACACTTCGCCACAGTCAGGTATGGCTGACAAAAGATAGAGTCGATTGCGAAATCTTCCCCACTGCAGACTCTGGGACAATACCTTTGGCGTAGCATCGTCACGAGCTTTGACGATAGAGTCAATCACTTCATTAATAATTTTATGCCCTGGCAACGGCAATTGGTAAACACCTGGCCAGTGACGCAACACATTTCTCTGACGCAAGGCCGACAGCGCTGTGAAGGTATCTAGACACAGGGACCAACCGCCTCGTTCCACCTTAATCTTTAACGTTTGCAGGTCATCTGCCGCCACTGTCTCGGCAAGGTCACCATTATCTTTGCTCAACTGCGCTGAATGACTTATACGCCGGGTATAATCCGGCCACCGATCGGCAATCGCGGGTATCACTTGGTTACGCAGGTAATTGCGGTCAAAGGTGCTCTGTAGATTGGTTTCATCTTCAACCCAGACTAGATGGCGCCGCTCGGCGAAGTCCTGTATTTGAGCTTTTTGCCACTGAAGCAAAGGCCTAATTACGCGACCACCGGCTAGGCTTCGTGAAACTGGAATACCAGATAGCCCCCTATTTCCTGAACCCCGTAATAGTCGGTAGAGTACCGTCTCAACCTGGTCATCTGCATGATGACCAAGAACAAGCAGCCCATGGGGCTGAATCAACCGGGAAAACACACCATATCTGGCCTCGCGAGCAGCCGCCTCTAGCCCTTCACCCGCCGCCTTCACCGAGACAGTTTCGCAGTGCAGCTGCACACCAAGGGACTGACAAAAACTATCCACATGAGATTGCCACTGGTCCGCATTCACTGACAGACCATGATTGATATGCACAGCACACAGGCGCTGAGCTGGAACAAGATCGCTGAGTAATGTAAGGAGAACTGTAGAGTCTAAACCACCACTAAACCCGACTAAAATCTGTGGCGCAGAATCAAGCTGAGACTGCCAAGATGCAAATACCGCTGCCCCCTCTAATTGCTCGATCCTGGCCATTAATCGTTACTCTGGTTATCTTGATTAGCCAGTTGCGAGTAGTCCTCATAGGAGTTTTCACCTGCACTAGCCGACTCATGCTCTAACACATAGCGCGTAAACTGATGTCTAGTGAGCAAGGTACAGTTTTCTGTCCCAGGGTCGAAGGTAATCAATACATCACCTCTATCTAGCTGGCGTCGCACCTGGATTATTTTACTGTCCATACTAGTTTCCGAAACGCCATAATCAGTGCCCTCGCGGAGAACAAACTCTTCAATTACCGCTTTAAGAATTTCAGGACTGAGCCGATCCAGAGGAATTTCAATCACAACTTAGGCTTCCTAAATCTCAAAGTCATACGATCACTTTCGCCAATCGCCAAATATTTATCACGATCCACAGCGCCGAGCCGAAGACTAGGCGGCAATGTCCAAACTCCTTTCGGGTGATCAGCGCTGTCTTTTGGGTTTGCATTAATCTCAGTGCTAGCTTCGAGCACAAAACCAGCGCGCTCAGCCAAATCTATAACGTATTCCTGAGTCATGTAACCACTTGTTAACATAGTCTCGCGATCTGTGCCGTATGCCGCTCGATGCTCAACCACCCCCAAGATCCCACCTGCCTTTAAGGTTTTATAAAACAACTCAAAGGCTACCGCTTCGTTATTGGATCGCAGCCAATTGTGAACATTGCGAAACGTCACCAGGGCATCAGCGCTGTTAGCTGGAGTTGTCAGTAAATTAATCGAAATATCAAAAGTATGCAGTTCAACATTGCCATAGAGCTGCGGATTGGCGAGTAGTTTCTTTTCAAAACGCGCCCGCGAGTTGCGAAAGTACTCACCTTTTGACTTAGGATTAAAGTGAGCCGCAAATAAGGTTCCGGTAATGTAATCAGCCAATAACTCGGTATACCAACCACCCCCTGGAGTAATCTCAACTACATTCATCTCAGGGGTTAAGCCGAAAAAATCAATAGTTTCAACAGGATGGCGAAACTGATCTCGAGATGAGTCTCGCTCTGCTTGGGCTGTAAGTGCCACTGAGGCGATGCCCAGTATCAATATCAGAGAAAGCCCATTTATCTTAATATTTTTCATAATTTGTGAGTTCCGCAATTGATTGAGTGCAAACTATAACAGCGCCATCGATTAGTGCCATAATAACGCGAATTTAAAAATGCTTTTTAGGCACCCCTATGACCAACCATTTGGTAGTAACCATTCTCGCTGAAGACCGTCCTGGCATTGTTGAACAAATAGCACAGACTATCATCGCTCACGGCGGCAACTGGATGGAAAGCAGCATGAATCGCCTAGCCGGTAAATTTGCCGGTATATTACTTATCGAGGTCGATGCTCAGCATAACAGTTCACTACAAGACGCCTTAGTTGGACTCAGTGACTATGGGATTACCATTACTGTTGAAGATAGCAATTATCCAGCGCAGCACGACATACCGCTGTGTATTGAGATTATTGCTAATGATAGACCCGGCATCGTCGGTGAAATTGCTGCGCAACTGGCCAGCCGCAAGGTCAACCTAGAATCATTAGAAACCTTCTGCGACAGTGCACCTATGTCTGCAGGCATGATGTTCCATGCCCATGCGTACTTGCAGATGCCTAGTGGCATGTCACAACCTGATTTGACCACATTATTAGAAGGTCTCTCCGATGACCTAATGGTAGAGATTGTAGATATTTAATATGCTCGATATTGTTTTGTACCAACCAGAAATCCCGCCTAACACCGGCAACATTATTCGCCTGTGTGCTAACACTGGTTTTAGACTACATCTAATTGAGCCCCTAGGCTTTGACCTAGATAATAAAAAACTGCGCCGGGCAGGTCTGGATTATCGTGAATTCCAGAATCTGCAGGTGCATGCCGATTGGCCTACCTACCTGGCATCGGCTAACCCTAAAAATATCTATGCGCTGAGCACTAAGGGATCAGCCTGTTATTCAAAAATCAATTATCAACCTGATGACGCGCTACTATTCGGCCCAGAAACCCGAGGCTTACCAGAGAGTATTCGCACAGCAGTGGGCGCTGCCAATGTATTGCGACTGCCAATGCAGGCACATAGTCGCAGCCTCAATCTATCCAATACAGTATCAGTAGTGACCTATGAAGCATGGCGTCAGTTAGGGTTTGTTTCGGCGGATTCAATATGACTATACGCATTGGTTTGTTTTACGGTAGTTCTACTTGTTATACAGAAATGGCTGGTGAAAAAATCCGTGACCATATCAACAGCCGGCTCGATGCCAACATTGTTCATATGCACAATATTGCCGACGATCCAATAAGCCTGATGGAGGGATACAACTATCTTATTTTAGGTATTCCGACTTGGGACTACGGTGAGCTTCAGGAAGACTGGGAAACTCACTGGGAAGACATTGATAGCCTAGACCTTGCCCATGCTAAGGCTGCAGTTTATGGTTTGGGAGATCAAATAGGCTATCCTCAATGGTTTCAGGATGCCTTGGGATATCTGTGGACCAAGATGGTAAATCAGGGCGCCACCACCGTAGGAGCTTGGCCAAACAAAGGCTATACCTTTGAACAGTCAAAGGCATTGACCAATGATGAAAAGTTTTTCGTTGGGCTTCCACTTGACGATGAAAATCAGCTCGAACTCTCTGACGAATTTATCAGCCTTTGGTGTGATCAACTCTTGATTGAATTTGGTCTTACATCAACGTGACTGAGCCTAGTACCGAAACCTCACACAGTCGCCATCTTGAACAAAACCATTTGCTCCAGCGCTGGCAAAAACTACCCCATAGTGGCGGCTTATTTACCCTAGGAGAAACCGAATTTGGCTACGGCAGAGACTTTCTGGCGGCTAGTAAACTGTGGCTAGAAACTGCACCTAAGAATTGGCGCCTACAATTTATTTCAGCCTCGGCACAGCCACTGACAAAAACTGAACTCCACCGGATGCTAGCCAATTTTCCTCAGTATGCCGGCCTAACAGCACAACTACTTAAAGTTTATCCAGCCACTGTCGACGGCATTCATTACCTAGAATTATTTGCTGGCCGCATAAGTTTGTGCCTAATGTTTGGCGCCGCCGAAACCATGTTCAATAAGATATCCCAAAGTGATGATGCAGGTTTAGCGAGACATAATACCAAGCCTGTAGACGGGTGGTTTATAACTGAAGCTTCAGCTCAACTAAGGCAAACTGTCGCTGCACTGTCAGGCCCAGATACCAGCATGGCAGGCACCTCTGCCTTTGATACTGAGCTTAAAACATCTAGTCCTTGGTATCTCAATAAAACCAAACCCAGACAAGACAAAAAAACTGTGGTTATTTTAGGCGCCGGTATTGCCGGCTGCACGGCGGCGGCAGCGCTCAAAAAGCGCGGCTATCACGTCAGTGTCATTGATCGCCACCCTGTTGCCGGTCAAGAGGCTTCGGGTAATAGCCAAGCAATTATTTACCCTAAGTTATCGGTGCGCGACCAACCCTTACCGCGGATTAACTTAGCCGCACTAATGCTTGCCAGTCGCTACTACAAACCTTTTTGGGATGCTGGCTATGGTGACCAATGCGGTGTTTTGGTAGTACCTGAAAACTCCAAAGTGAAACAAGATTTTCTTGCTATCAGTAACCGCTTTGGTGGTCAGGATGCTCTGGTACAGCTGCTTGATAATCCCAGTTTATGCGCACGCAGTGGAATCCCAATGAGTTCAGACCTAGGCCTATTTTTCCCTCAATTGGGCTGGCTACCCCCGGCACAGATTTGCCAGCAACTATTGGCAAGGGCAAGTATTCCGCTGGTCAGTGCTGACATCAAAAAACTAGTTCGCAAAGACAACAGCTGGCAACTATTAGATCAACACAGTCAAATTGCTATTGAAGCCGAGACACTTGTAATTGCTAACGCCTATGGCTGCGAGCAGTTTGAACAGACTAACTTTTTGCCTGTTACTCAGCTGCGTGGGCAAATCAGCCTGTTGTCGAGCTCTGACGTCAGTATCGGGCTAAAAACCGTGATCTGTGGTGAGGGTTACATCACCCCCGCACTAAATGGCACCCATAACTGCGGCGCAACCTATAATAAGGGGCTGTTTACAACCGAGCTGCGGGAGCAAGATCATTGCGCCAATATTGAACAAATGAATGCCACAGACAACGGTTTAGGTCTCGCTTTAGGACCACAAAATACCTCATCTATGGGCGGTAGAGCCAACTATCGCTGCACCACTAAAGACTATCTACCTATCGTTGGGCCTGTTCCTTACCTGCCCACATTCCTCGATGAGTTCAGCGACTTGAGGCGTGATGCACGCAAACTAGTACCCAGTCTAGGCAGTTATCAGCCCAATCTGTATGTGCACTGTGGCATGGGGTCTCGTGGACTTTGCTATGCCCCTCTTACCGCGGAGATACTGGCCACCGAAATTGCCGGAGAAATAACCCCTTTGGAGCGCGAATTGCGCCTTGCAATGCACCCCGCTCGCTTTGTAATTAGAGACTTAAAAAAGAAACGTATCTAGCGCTCTAGCTGTAGGCCAATTAACAGCCCATGACGGTACATTTCAGCACTGCTCTGATCATTCATCGAATCCAACAGCTCTGCTAGCTCAAGATAGGTTTCTGGACAGGGGTTTATACTAGTAGCCGCCGTCAGATAGTCTCGCGCCTTGCCTGGTAGCTCTGCGCGGCGGCAGATACGGCCAAGCGCCAGCAGTAGGTCTGGATCATCGACATGATCGGGTAGCCACTTCTCCGCGACGGCCAACTGCCGCTGCGGTGAATCAGACTGCAACTGACCGAAGCGTTCAACCAAGTCTGCGTGCCAGCTAGCATTTAATGCTTTGGCTATTATCGGTTGTAGCCGGCTAGCCCCGTTAACCTTTTGCAGGGCGTCTGCATAGGCACATATTAGCTCAGGTAGTCTGCGTAATGATTTGGGAACTAGGTCCCATAGGTCTATTAAATTATCCTGCTGTTCGGCTTCATTTAATTCTGGATCTGGGATGTATGCGAGCAATAGGTTTAAGTAGGTGTCTATCTCAAGGTTGGTAGCAGCATCTCTACTCAGAGCGCCGTAATGACTGAGGTCATGAAGGATTTTTTGCAGTGACCGCCAGTCTCCAGTCAAGTAATAGGTGTCCGCCAGTAAGCGTAAAATAGCTCGATCGCTAGGTTTAGCTCGGTAAAGTTCTTCAATAAGCGGCCTCGCATCGACAAAATTTTCATCAATAATCAACAACTCTGCCAATAATTTATCCGCAGAAAAAGCCTCGTTGGGATAGCTTATTTTTAGCCGCTGTAGAAGTTGCCGAGCCTTTTCAAGATCGTTACTGTCCGCCGCAGCTCGAGCCGCAAATAATAAATTGATCACTGGCATTGAAGACTTGTCGGCAGACTGAGACAGTAACTGGCTAGCTTTTTGCCAGTCGTGTTGAGCATAAAGCATGAGACCCTGAGCTGTTTTGCTAAGATGTCGCGCACTGCTAAATGAACCCCACCAAAGGCGTAAACCGCCTGCGCTAGCAAGCCACCGCACCAATAAAAAAAGCCATATCAAGACCACAGATAGAGCCACATAGAGAAAGATACCGACCCAGATACTCATCTCTATGTTGGTATTGCCGAAGCTAACTAAAATATAGCCACTGTCCTGCTGCAACAGCCAGATACCTGCCGCGCCGAGAGACAACGCCAGCATAAGTATCAGTAACATTTTTCTCATTGTCGCGGCACCTTGTCATCAGTCTCGGATAATTGACTTTTGCGTAGGCCAACAAACGCATCTATCGCCATAAGCGAACCGTTGATATCGGGCAGCTGCTGAACAATTTGCACGTCACGGAGACTGGATAGGCGCTGCTGCATAATCTCAGCACTGGAATTAAGTTGAAAATACTTCTCCAACCAGCTTTGAGCTCTATCGAGGCTATGGCTGTAAATGGTCTGTTCCTGTCTTATTACTGCATTTTGGGCCAGCTCAATCATAAGCCGCATATTGTGCCGCACAATAGCCGCTTCATTGCCCTGCAATAGGGGCTCAATAGGCTGATATCGCTGACTTACTCGAACAAGTTTGCTCACAGCATCCATGAAATTATCCAGTGGCCCCTGATTTTCCTTTTGCTGGTCTGCTGTCTCAGCGAGCTGGATTGATTTGTGCACCCTTTGCGCGGGAGCGTCAAGTAACCCGAGCTCATCCACCTTCTCAGCAAGCGCACTAAGCTCTAAATAGAGCCCAGTCAGATCAATCTCGTCGGCAAGACGCAGGGCAGCAATGTCATCGGCGACAGCGGCGCGCACGGGTATTAGTTCCGGATCATCTAACCGTTTGAGAATAACATCTGCGCTCTCGAGCAGCGCCAGAGGGTTTTTAGTGCTGCGTTCAGTTTGTAGGCGCTGATTAGCCAGCCGAGCTAAATAGAGCGCCTCAGCAAAAAGCCAGCCATTGCCGTTGGTCACACTAAACTGGTGAAGACGCTTATCCTGAACACTAAGGTTTTGTCGAATCGCAGAGAGTGCTTCGTCCACTTTTTGATCGCGCATAGACTGACGCTGTTCAATTTCCATAGTTTTCTGATCTATGCTTTTACTGGCGCTGTCGAAGCAGGCAGCAGCGATAGTGCTTCTCTCGAGGGCAATACGCTGCTCAAATTCAGCCTTGGCCAGCCATGCGCCAGCGCCAATAGCGGGAATAATAATTGGTAAGAGTAATAACTTAAGCCAGCGCGCCTTACTAGGCGTTGATATTTTTGACTCAATTGCACCTTTACTCTCATCTATAGCTGCCTCTGGTGGCACCTTAGAGTCTGCCTGATCGCTCGATTCGGTCACTATCTACCCTCGGTTTCTTGGAAAAATCGTTTTATTCTAAACCTTTTAACGAGTATTAAAATACTCCATAGTCGCGCTATACATTTTCTCTGGTAAGGCATTTTCGGCAACCACTACGGTTGCATAGCCCAGCTGCCGGGCCATATGCGCAACCCGCTCGCTAGGTACTACAACCGGCAGTGTTAAATTGGCCGAGTCGGCCATTGCCCTCAAAAGCTCACCACTATGAATAACTAGGCAATCGACTTCCCCGGCCTGGGATTGCGCCAGCGCCAATCTCTCTGGCTCGATCACGCGGCGATATAACTCGCAATAGGTCACCGTTGCACCACGACTCTCTAAGGTGTCCCCCAATGTCTGCCGGCCGCCGCCACCGCGGAAAATAATCGTTGATTTACCTCTGAGATTACGAAGCTGCTCAAGCGCTAAAAGACCCTCGGTATTCTGCTGTTGCGATGGACAGATAACCCTACAACCATAGCTAGTGAGTATGTCCGCGGTTTTCTGGCCCACGGCAAATAGCTCCATGCCGACAGGCAACATAGGCCAATACTGGTCTAACCATTGCAACCCTATCTCAGCGGCATTAGCACTGATGAAAATCGCCTGATCGAACTGATCAAACTTTAAAATATGGTTCAATATAGGCTGACTGTCTGACAGCGGCTCGATACACATAATTGGCGTGTAAGTCACTGCGGCGCCAGACTGCTCTAAAAGCGCCAAAAATGTATCTTTGGCGCGCAGCGGGCGAACCACTAGAATGCGTTTATGGGCAAGACTATTTGCTACCATAGACCTCAGCCAGTATCGCTCCAGCGCCCTGAGACAGCAATTGCTCTGCTAATTCTATACCCAGTGCCTGGGCATCTTCTCTTGGCCCACTCAATTGGGCGCGCAACACAGTCGCGCCGTCAACACTGCCTACTAGCCCACGCAAATCAAGGGTGCGCTCATTAGCATTGAGCTGCGCAAAACAGGCGATTGGCACCTGACAGCCGCCCTGTAAATGACGATTTAGCGCTCGTTCTGCAAGCACGCAAGTTGCCGTATCTGCATTGTGCAGAGGAGACAAAAGCTCGCGGGTAGCAGTATCGCCAGTGCGGCATTCGATACCCACAGCACCCTGACCACCGGCCGGTAAGGACAGTTCTGGCGTTAAGGTACTAGCAATTCGGTCACCCATGCCCAGACGGATAAGCCCGGCACTGGCCAGAATAATGGCTTCATAGTCACCCCTATCTAGCTTAGTTAACCTGGTATTAACATTGCCACGCAACTCTTTAATTTGCAGGTCTGGAAAATGAGCACGCACCTGACATTGTCGGCGCAGACTTGAGGTGCCAACAACTGCACCTCTAGGTAATTGATCGAGACTTTTGTAGGTATTGGAAACAAAGGCATCCAGCGGATTTTCCCGCTCACAAATCACTGCTAAATCCAGGCCAGGAGGGAATTCCATTGGTACATCTTTCATGGAATGCACTGCGATATCAGCACGCCCTTCTAACATAGCGACCTCTAATTCTTTAACGAACAGTCCTTTACCGCCAATTTTAGCCAGAGGTGTATCCAGTAAAATATCTCCTTTGGTGGTCATAGCAACTAATTCAACCTCAAGATCAGGGTGATATTGAAGCAACTGTGCTTTGACAAACTCCGCCTGCCAAAGGGCTAGAGGGCTTTTACGTGTAGCGATTCGAAGGGTACGGGACACCAAGATAACCTTTTATTAATTTCTATGGCTGTATTATCGATGATTTACAGGCTGTTGTCAGAGTTGCGCTATTAATTTACGTATTTTCGGCTCTAGGCGACGGCTGATCTGTGGCTGAACCTCAATACCCCGAATAAGCGCACAAGCACATCCGTCAATGCGTTTTATGCCCTGTAAAGCATTTATACAAACTAGGGCGTTACGGTGGATCCTAATAAATACATCGGAAAATTCCCGCTCAAGATTCTTAAGTGTTTCACTTATGGTGAAGTTAGCCTCCGCCGTATATACCTTCACATATTTTTGGTCGGCTTTGAGTAACCGAACATGTTCTATTGGAATCGCATCAATTCCCTGATAGCTATAACTGTAAAGGTGCGACCGCTCGCCGCTACTAGCAGCGCGGCGCCTTGCGTATACTGCTTTGCAGCCGCTCATTAAAGCATCTACTAAATTATCTCTCTGCCTCAGTGAATCAGTTTGATCAAGAATAGGGCAAACTATAACTATCGGGCTGTTAGTTGCGCGGCTGCACATCGAAGAGAATGACATTCCGTCTATATTGGGCATAACTTTTTTCATCAGAACAATATCAGGAGTTTTCGTGGCAACCATAGCCACAGCGTCTACTTCGCTGGTCGCTTGACCGATAAAAATTATACTCTGCATGTTCTTTAGCAGCCGCTCTATTCGAACCCCTGCCAGTAATTCGTTATCGACGATCAGTATCTTGATCATACTCCACCTTCCCCTGGTTTTACTCGATTGGCTTTATGATACTGAAATTGAGCTCCAAATCAGTAACTTTTCCCTCCTGACCGCAATGATTGGCTATAATTAGCGCTGCATTTTATTAATTGGATCCTTATGTCGATGAGTAACTTTGACAAAAACAAAACTGAACAGGCGCAACCCTCTTTGACTAACCAAGCTTGGGGCGGACGATTCAATGAGCCCGTGGATGAGTTTGTGGCGCGCTTTACCGCATCTGTAGACTTTGACCAACGCCTTTACAGGCAGGATATTCAGGGTTCAATCGCCCATGCACAAATGCTCACCCAGGCCAATGTTCTAAGTACTGATGAGCGCGATCAAATTATTGATGGTTTGCAGGCAATTGCCGCTGAGATAGAGGCCGGAACATTCGACTGGTCCGTGGGCCTTGAAGATGTCCACATGAATATCGAGGCTGCCCTTACTGCTCGTATTGGTAATGTGGGTAAAAAACTCCACACTGGGCGCTCACGAAATGATCAGGTGGCAACTGATATTCGCCTCTGGTTACGTGATCAAATTGATATGTTAAAGCCTCTTTTCACCAAATTGCAGCAGGGAATGATAGAGCTGGCAGCAGCTGAATCAGACACTATTATGCCCGGATTCACCCATTTACAGACCGCACAACCAGTAACCTTTGGCCACCATTTACTAGCCTGGAATGAAATGCTCGAACGCGACTTTAGTCGCCTTAATGACTGTCGTGCACGACTAAATCAAAGTCCCTTAGGGGCAGCCGCACTAGCTGGTACCACCTATCCCATCGACCGCGAGTTTACTGCAGCGCAAATGGGCTTTGATAAGCCTACCGAAAATAGTCTGGATTCGGTGAGCGACCGTGATTTTGCAATAGAGTTTTGCGCCTTTGCCAGTATCCTGATGACTCATATGTCGCGTATGTCAGAAGAGTTGGTGCTTTGGACATCTGCTCAATTCCAGTTTATTAGCCTGCCCGACCGCTTTTGTACCGGCTCATCAATTATGCCGCAAAAGAAAAACCCTGATGTACCAGAGCTGGTACGTGGCAAAACTGGCAGAGTCACCGGCCATTTAATTGCGTTGCTCACATTAATGAAGTCACAACCGTTAGCCTACAACAAGGATAACCAAGAGGATAAGGAGCCATTATTTGATGCTGTAGATACTGTGCGCGACTGTCTGCGAGCCTTCGGCGATATGATTCCTGCTATAGAGTCCAACAAATCCTCAATGTATGAGGCGGCGCGAAGGGGCTTTTCTACCGCTACCGACCTTGCTGACTACCTTGTTGGCAAAGGCATAGCGTTTCGCGACTCCCATGAAATTGTCGGTAAATCTGTAGCCTATGGCGTTGCTGAAAATAAAGATCTATCTGAAATGAGCCTTGAGGAATTACAACAATTCTCAGATCATATAAGTGCAGATGTATTTGATGTTCTAACCCTAGAAGGATCGGTTGCCGCGCGCAACCATATTGGTGGAACAGCGCCAATGCAGGTCAGAGCCGCAGCCTCTAGAGCATTAGCTCAGTTAGCTTGCCGTTAAAAGCAGAAGGACACTTCCTCTGTCGACTGCGCCAGACAGGCTTCTGTCAGCATTGTCGACAGTAACTTGCCGCTGACGGTATTCTTCCACTGTCCCTCATCTAACTTAAAATGAAAGCCTCCCGAGCGCGCTGCCAACCATATTTCAGCCATGGCGGGCTGGCGGGATAGAATAATCTGCGACCCATTTATATCGCAGGTTATGGTCAGCATTCCCGCACTGTTCTCATAATCAATATCGGCTCCGCTGTCATCAATACTTTCCTCTATCGAAAACATGAGCTCGTCTGCCAATTGATTAAATTCCGCTTCGTTCATAATGCGCCCTGTCGATTATTAGCCAAAAAGCCCAAAGCTGGGTATTTGGACTGAAGTGTGAGTCGAGCAGTATAATTGTTTGGGTGTAATCTGCTAGTACCGCTATACTTGTCAGCTTTTAACGTGGGTTAATATGTTTACTCGATTTTTTCTGTCTAAAGCTCTGCTTACGCTGATGCTACTTATCGGTATAGCGGGATGCGGCAACACTGGGGACCTGTATCTGCCTGAAAATGCCTCTATGACTCAAAGTAATAATGCCAACAATATAGAATCCTAAAATGCACAGTACTATTTCTTCAAGAAATCAGCATCTATTTATCGAGGACGTTGCCCTCGCCGAGATTGCCAGCCAATTTGGTACGCCCTGCTACGTATATAGTAAAGAGGCGATCAGCATGAACTATACAGCCTATCAAAGCGCACTTGCTGGCCGTGATCACCTGATTTGTTATGCCGTCAAATCAAACTCTAATATAGCTGTTTTGCAGACTCTGGTTAATCTGGGGGCAGGCTTCGATATTGTTTCTCTCGGCGAACTTGAGCGCGTACTGCTCGCTGGCGGTGATCCTAGTAAGGTTGTCTATTCTGGGGTTGCAAAAACAGTCGATGATATGCGGCGCGCGTTACAGGTAGGCATCCACTGTTTCAATGTGGAGTCTGAGGCGGAACTCGAGGCTCTCAATCGGACCGCTGCAGAACTAGGGGTGAGTGCTGCCGTATCACTGCGCGTCAACCCTGATGTAGATGCCAAGACTCACCCCTACATCTCAACCGGCCTTAAAGAAAACAAGTTCGGTATTGATATCAATTTAGCCTCCAGTGTTTATCAGCGCGCAGCTGCAATGGAAAACATTTCTGTAGTTGGTGTCGACTGTCATATTGGCTCACAACTAACTGAAATCCAGCCCTTTATTGACGCAATGGATCGGTTGATCGTGCTAGTTGATCATTTGTCTGAGCTGGGCATTAGACTGAAGCATATAGATATTGGCGGAGGTTTAGGGGTGCGCTACCAAAACGAAGTAGCGCCTTCGGCAGCTGAGTACCTAGATGCTCTATTGCAACAACTTGAAGGGCGCGATGAGACTCTAGTATTGGAACCCGGTCGCTCAATTACTGCCAATGCTGGCGTTCTGCTAACACAGGTTGAATACCTAAAGACTAATGGCGATAAAAACTTTGCCATTGTCGATGCTGCTATGAACGATATGCTGCGCCCTGCTCTTTACCAAGCATGGATGGATATTCAGCCAGTGACTACCACTGATACCGAAACAAAAATCTATGATGTGGTTGGCCCTGTCTGTGAGACAGGAGATTTTCTAGGCAAAGATCGAGAGCTCGCAATTGCCGAAGGCGACTGTCTATGTCTTTATTCTGCCGGCGCCTACGGTTTTGTTATGAGTTCAAATTACAACACTCGCCCTAGAGCTCCAGAGATTATGGTCGATGGCGATCAGGCGCATGTTGTGCGCGCCAGGGAAACTATTGAGGATATGGTTAGAGGTGAACAGCTTCTACCAGCGTTATAACGGTCCAATTATGTTGATGAAATTCACTAAAATGCACGGCCTGGGAAATGACTTCGTTGTTATCGATGCAGTGACGCAAAATATCCGTGTAACTGCCTCTATGGCTCGACGCTTAGCGAGTCGCACCCTAGGCATAGGCTGCGACCAGATATTAGTTATTGAGCCACCCTCAGATCCAAATATTGACTTTAACTACCGTATTTTCAATCGAGATGGTGGTGAAGTGGAACAGTGCGGCAATGGCGCGCGCTGTCTGGCACGTTTTGTTAAAGACCGACGACTTACTGGCAAAAGCTCAATTCGAGTCAAAACATGCAACCGTGTCATAGAACTGAGAATAAATACCGACAACTTGGTTTCTGTCGATATGGGTATCCCGGTTTTCACACCAGAGGAGATCCCCTTTAAAGCGAATCAGACAGCAGCTGTTTATGATATTGATGTTGCTGGACGCAGTTATGAGGCTGCCGCCATATCTATGGGAAATCCTCATGTCGTGCTGTTAGTTGATGATGTGCAAACAGCTCCAGTCAATGAACTTGGTCCCCTATTAGAATGTCATGAGCGATTCCCTGATCGAGTAAATGTGGGTTTTATGCAAATAGTCGATCGTCAGCATATTAATCTGCGGGTTTTTGAGCGTGGAGTAGGTGAAACAGCGGCCTGCGGTTCTGGTGCCTGTGCAGCTGCAGTAGCAGCTATGCGACAGGAACTGGTAGACTCTGAGATAACTACCCACCTGACTGGTGGCGACTTAACCATTCAATGGCAGGGCGAGGGACAGGCCCTATTTATGACTGGACCAGCCGTTAGCGTTTTCCATGGGCGTATAAAAATATGAGTGAAGAACAGCAACAACCTAATACAACAGAGCAGCTAGTGAGAGATTTTTTACTGGAAAATCCGAGTTTTCTGGATAAAAACCCAGATATTCTCGAAGGTCTAACTCTACCCCACAATACAGGTAACGCAGTATCTCTTGTCGAGCGACAAGTGGGGGTCATGCGTGATCGCAACAAGGAAATGCGCCAACGTCTTGATAATATTATCGAAACGGCTCACAACAATGATCTGCTCTTTGAAAAAACCAAGACTTTGATACTGAACCTGCTCGATGGGAAAACTTTGCCCTCGGTGGTTGAGACGCTTTATGAAAGCCTAGGGCAAGACTATGCAATTGAATTTTACAGCCTCACTTTAATGGGTGAGGAGAGTCAACTGCCTGCAACAAAGGCACGAATTGTGAGCGTTGATAAAGCTAGTGAAACCGTAGGAACACTACTAAAGTCAAATGGTCCTGTCTGCGGCGTGCTGCGCGAGGATGAAACAACATTCTTATTTGGCGAAACAGGCCGGCAGGTGGGCTCTGTTGCGGTAGTGCCTATAAAATGCAAAAACCTTTCCGGATTACTCGCGGTGGGCAACAGTGACCCAAATTTTTACACCAGCACCATGGGTACTCTTTTTTTAAGCTACATAGCAGAAGTATTAAATCGCGTTCTACCCAAACACCTTAAATAGCCTGTCTCAGCTAGCTCTTTGGACGCGATTTTTTCTTTTTTGCCGCTGCTGTAGCTGCTGTACCAGCTCTAGTTCTTCCCAAGCCTGACTTGCGCTTTTTGGAGGCCGCCTTTTTCTTTCTGCTGGCTGCCGACTTTTTGTCCGGATTGCCTCGGGACTTGCGTCGATTCTTATGCTCCTCAGCCATTTCTTTCGCTGTCGCAGATACCTTAACCTTTTTGGGTCTAATCGGGCGATCGGAGTCATTTGACCCAGACTTTCCAGCTTCAACTAGTTCAAAGTCGATCTTGCGTTCTTCCAGATTAACTCGAACTACCTTGACTACCAGCCTTTGGCCCAAACGGAAAATTCGACCTGTACGCTCTCCGACCATGCGATGCTGGGATGCCTCGTGGGAGTAATAATCCTTGGGTAAACCGGTCACATGAATCAACCCTTCAACGTAGAGATCATCAAGCATGACAAACAGACCAAAACCAGTAACAGCACTGACTACACCCCTATACTGCTCCCCCACTCGATCCATTAAATATTCGCACTTTAACCAGTTCACCACATCACGTGTGGCCTCATCGGCACGGCGCTCGGTTACCGACAGGTGTTCACCTACATTATCTAAGCGCTCTATTTCGTAAGGATAAATAGCTGGTGTCGCCAACACTGGCGCTCCCTCCAAACGCCGTACATTGGAGGTCTTCTTTTTGCTTCTAATCAGACTACGAATAGCTCGGTGAACCAATAGATCCGCATAGCGCCGAATTGGTGAAGTAAAGTGGGTATAGGCTTCAAACGCCAGGCCAAAGTGACCTAAGTTTTCAGGCTGATAAACCGCTTGACTCATGGAACGAAGCATCACCGATTGAATTACTGCAGCATCGTCGCGACCTTTAACCGAGCGCAATACACGCTGGTAGTCCTCCGGTTGTGGATCGTCACCCCCTCCCAAACCAATACCCAGCTCACCCAAAAAATCTCGCACTGACGAAAGCCTCTCTTCACTAGGCCCTTCGTGAACTCGATATAATGCAGGAATTTTTATTTTCTCAAGAAACTCCGCTGAGCAAACATTGGCACAGAGCATGCACTCTTCGATCAAACGATGTGCCTCGGTCCGATCTACTGGAATAATCTGACTTATCTTGCGCTGCCCATCAAATAAAATTCTGGTTTCTTGGGTATCAAAATCAATCGCCCCACGCTGGGCACGGCGACGGTGCAGTACCCTATACATGTCATGTAGGGCGTCTATCTGTGGGATGATTGATGCAAACTGTTTGCGGATTCCTGAATCATTGCCCTTTTCTTTTTCAGCAATAATATGGGCCACCTGGCTGTAGGTCATACGCGCATGGGAATGCATTACCCCTTCCAAAAACTGATAACGAGTAACATCCCCCTCAGGGCTGATCTGCATCTCACAGACCATACATAATCGATCCTCAGCAGGATTTAGTGAGCATAAGCCATTTGACAGCTTCTCTGGCAGCATAGGAACTACGTGGTTGGGGAAGTAAACTGAATTGCCTCGCTCAAAGGCTTCTTTATCAAGCGCTGAACCAACACCTACATAGTGGGAAACATCTGCAATAGCAACGGTGAGAGTCCAACCCCCGCGCGGCTTTGGATAACAGTGAACTGCATCGTCAAAGTCTCGGGCATCTTCACCATCGATAGTTATTAAAGGAGTCTTTCTTAAATCGACACGAAACTCTGGTTCCTTTACCTGATCAGGAATTGCTGCGGTCTGCGCGACTACGTCATCGTTCCATTCATGGGGTATACCGTAGTTGCGGATAGACATTTCCACCTCTAAACCTGGGTCCAGATGTTCACCGAGCACCTCAGTAATGTGTCCAACTGGTAGGCTATTTCGTGATGGTGGCTCCACAACGGTTACAACCACTATTTGGCCTGCTTTTGCCTCACCCTGTTTGTCAGCGGGAACAAGTATATCTTGGCTAATACGCGGATTATCTGCCCGCACAAAGTTGATGCCACTTTCATGGAAATAGCGCCCTACTAACTGCTTTGTATTGCGCTCAACCACATCGACAAGACTGCCTTC
The DNA here is from genome assembly GCA_025153755.1 of SAR92 clade bacterium H921. Lineage (GTDB taxonomy): Bacteria > Pseudomonadota > Gammaproteobacteria > Pseudomonadales > Porticoccaceae > HTCC2207. Next base: position 53,979 of record JAOALD010000002.1, on the reverse strand, counting down.
TGGTCGACCACGACGATCCCAGCCGGCAATTCTTACCAAAACAATATCGCCATCAAATACACGACGCATTTGCGAGCTCGACAGATAAATATCCTGTCCATCACCTTGCACAGGATGCACGAAGCCGTAGCCCTCTGGATGTCCAATTACACGGCCTTTTACTAGGTTAAGCTTTTCCAATGTGCCGTAGCCCCCTCGGCGATTGCGCGCCACCTGACCATCTCGCTCCATAGCCCGCAAACGACGGCGCATTGCTTCAATCTGCTCTTCATTATTCAGGCTCAGCGCCGCACAAATCTCCTCGTGGGTAACTGGCCCCGAACTTTCACTCAGATAATCGAGTATAAATTCACGACTGGGAACCGGATTTTCATAGTTGGCGGCTTCTCGAGAAGCAAATGGATCAAAGTTCTTATTTTTTGACGACATAATCCTTTCTTGGCAGGCAGCCTAATAGATAATTAACAACATAGATCTCGCAGTCTATGTGTTAAAACGCGATGAGTAAAAGAAATTCGCCAAAAAAAGGTTTGCAATAGGCTAGCGCAGACCCTCGAATCTAGGCTTTACAGCTAAAGATTTCACTGGGCATAAAAAAAGCCTCACACACACGAGGCTTGTATAAAATAGCAAGAAATCCCTTAAATTTTCGCTAGGCATCGAGCTATGTGTAAGCTACTTTTCGAACATAGGGCAGTTGACCCGCGCCATCCGTGGCGCACGACCTCCTAGTCGCCTGTACATGTAACTGGTAGCAAACGAAATTTAGTAGCTGAATGAGCGTCTATCCTTTGTAGTCAACTCCCTGTCAACTAAGCTCCATGAAAATCCCTATTCTCAGTACTACCTTTCTTACAGCAGTGTAGGTCTGTGTATTTTTACCAGTAAAGTCCCTTTTTAGGCATCCAGCTGGGGATCAACGCGGACACAGATTAGTGCAGTAGGCAGTCAAAAGGAATTACACTGACGGATTAGTACATACGAATTAGTCATATCCGCTAATGCTATTCACCATTAGCTCTAACTGTTATCAGTTGTGGGCACCAAAAACGCCTCTATATGATCACGAATTTGGCGTACCTGTTCAATATTCTCATGTGAGTTACGCGTCCCGTAAGCAGCTCTAAACTGCAGCACAAGCGTCCGCAGTTCAGACATACCATAGAGGCCACACAGACCCATAAGATCGTGAATAATCTGCCGCTGGTTAACCTTCTCATCAGACCTAAGTTGCACTTCAAGTTTGTCCAGATTTTCATACAGAGCGTTTTTCAATTCCTCAACAGGTATCACTGAAGCCAAAAGACCACCGCCTGCATTTGGGCTGAGTGTATTGAGGTCGTCTAATGAATTCAGAATACTATTGAGTAACTTTACCTCGTCCACAGGCTTAGCTTGCACGCTGATAGCTCCAGCCGTCAGCATGCGTTGCTGCTCCATAGGCGTGATATCAGCGGTTAACCCGATAATTGGCAAGCTATCCCCCGACTGCTCCATTATGGCCTCACAGGCTGTAACGCCGTCTACGACTGGCATATGAATATCCATTAGTACAACATCAATATGCAGATCACCTGCAATTTCAATAGCCTCGAGCCCATTATTAGCAACTAGGCAATCTGCCCCATAACCACGCAGTAATTTAACAATCAATTTCTGATTAAAAAGATTGTCTTCAGCCAATAAAACCGTAATACCTGATAGCACCTGCTCTGGCAATTGCGATGTGCCATTAATTTGCCCCGCGCCGGCGTTAGACTCAGAGTCAACAGCAGACAGTCGACAGGTAAACCTAATCTTAGTACCGCTACCCACCTCGCTTTCAATATTAATTTCACCACCCATCGTATTAACTAGGCGCTTGCAGATAGACAGGCCTAATCCAGTGCCACCAAAACGACGATTGATAGAGGTATCTTCCTGAGAAAAGGGGTCGAATAAACCCGGTATTTTACTTCTCTCGATGCCCTTACCAGAATCCGACACGACGCAGTCAAGAACCACAGCATCGCCCTCATATGATCCACATTTAATATCCACCTTAACAAATCCATAGTCAGTAAACTTGATGGCATTACTTATCAAATTACTGATGATTTGCGCCAATCGCACCGGATCACCACACAAAAAATTAGGTACATCGTCAGCAATTTTGTAGCTTAAGGATAGTTTTTTTTCATCGGCGCTCGGCCGGTGAATAGCGACCAAATCAGCGAACCATTGACTCATATCAAAATTTATTTTTTCTAAACTAAAACCGCCGAAATGGGCTTTAGAAAATTCCAAGATATCATCAATCATTGTCAAAAGCATGGTCGACGAATTGGCGATTACGCGCAGATGCTCCTGACGCTTATCTACATTAGTTTCTTTGCCTAACAACTTAGAAAAACCAATTACCGCTGTCAACGGTGTCCTTAGCTCATGACTCATTCTGGCTAGAAACTGGTCCTGAGCTTCCATCGCTTCTTCTAATTCAATCAATGTAATCTGTAACTGCGCCGTAGCACGAGCTATCTCACTTTGCATACGCACATTAGATTCTCTAACACTAATAGCTAACTGATTAATACCATAAGCTAACTTACGTATCTCAGTGGGCCCATCCTCAGCGGCTAGAGAATCTAGTGAGCCTGCCTCCATTATCTCGACCGTCTCCGTGAGACTTTCCACTGGGCGTGAAATGCTACGACCGATACGCATTGACAGCCAGGCGGCAATCAATAAGCTGAGGGTCGTCACTACAAGTGCACCAAATATCGCCTCTCTCTGTTCATATAAAAGAATCTTATTCGTAAGCCCTACAACCACCCAACCAAGTGATTCCACTTCTGGCTGATCCTCATCATAATCCATTACTGGAACGCCACTAAAAGTAATCGGCGCATAAAAATACCAGTGATTATCCACGAACAGTGGCACTCCTGAATCCAATTCCGCAAGCATCAGTTCAGACGAAATATGGACTTCACCTACAATAAAAGTACTTTTGTCTATCTCATTAAAAAAAAGAACACCTGTCACAGATGGAATATCCAGCACCGAATAACCAAGAGCCTCAAGTATGGTTTTATTACCTGAAAACAAAGCAAATTCAGCATTCGATCCCATCTGATGAGCAGCAACTCTGCCGGTATCATGGAGATTATTGAGCAACACCGTGCGCTGACTCGTAATTATGTACCAGCCTAAAACAACACTCAAAAGCGTCAAGGGAATCAGTGTAGTCAATAAAAGTCGGGCATGAATACTCGACAATTTACGATTTACATTCATCCTTATTTCACCTTCAGCTGATGACGATAAAAATGTTCGCTTTCTAATCTAATATTTAAATTTCCTGCAACTGACCTATTAAATTCTATAGAGAAATCTGCTGGTTCATAAGAATGACCATGGCTATCTGGTTTGAACTTCCATATAAATTGCGCTGTTTGCTGTGCAACATTTTCTATTGAAGAATAAATTGCAGCCAGAGCGCCTGCATCCAAATAGGTTTTCGAGTACCCAATTACAGGTACCTTATACCTGAAGCTGAGTTGTAAGATCCATTTTGCTGTCGCAATATTAATTAGACGATTATCCGGTAGAGGAATAAAAACGTCACTAGCCTCTATAATTGGCTCTAACTTATGGACTGGATTATCAGCAAGTTTGATCGTTACGATTTTAGATGCTATCCCCTCTGCAGCCGCCTGATTGTAAATCACTTCATTTTTTTTACTGCTTGCGGGGCCTGTCATTATACCTACGGTTTTCACACCGGGGATCAGTAGTTTCGATAGCTTTATACTACGACTAAAAGGTTGATCCAGCGTAATAAGCGAAACTCGGGATTTATGGGCCTCGACCTCAGAGCCATAGTACTCGGTCGCGAGTACCGAAAATGCACTATCTGTTAAAAGGACCATCAGCACAGGAGCATTTAGATTTTTTTTCATAACCGCTTCGGCGGCAATAGTACCTACGGTAACAATTAAATCGGATTCGAAATCTTGATTAATTTCTGTAAAGCTTTTTGCTTCAAATGTTGAATATAAATAGTCTCTATTGGTGTAATTCTGTAATTTTTTCTGCACCAATTCAACGACGTTAGTATAGGTAGTAGACGATTTACTGACAACGAATGTAATCCGCTCTCCAGAAAAACCATTACCTTGGGCAATTAAACTGGATGATAGAAAAATAGTGAGGTTAACGATTACCATTTTAATTTGCTTCAATGGATTCCGCCATGTCCCATGTTACCAAAATTAAACCTCTATAATAAATAACTGAATAAACCAACAAGCCTAGAAAAAATTCATCCTGAAACCTAAAACATAACGCGTTTTGAATAAGTTAATGTCATAGAATTCGAAATAGTCAGAACCCACATTTTGTGCCGTAAACGACAACTCAACTGTTGAAGAATCGAATGTAAATGTTTTGGCTGCTTTAATATCTATACGAGTATAGCCCTCTAGAACCGATCCTTTAGGATGCCTTATTCCAGACCTATAATTAATCATAGTACTTAGGCTCAATTCATTATCGGCAACATAATTAATTAATAACCCAGCATTATGTCGCGGAGAATTTAGCTTAATAGTATCGTAATCGTAATATACAACGGGGGTGCTTCTATATAGCCTACGACCATCAGAGTGCACCTGACTATAATGGGCGTGAACTAAAAATTTATTATTAGGACGATATTGCGCTTGCCATTCAAAGCCATCAATATTTATGGTTTCTGTATTATCACGGATATTTATCAGATTATCGACATCAGGATACTGCTCTCGACGCTCACCAATAACGTCTCTTAAATTTTCGCGGAAAACTCTGAGATCAAAAGTATAGATAGCGTCATCAAATGACGCCATATAACCAATCTCCATACTTGAGAGTTGTTCTCGGTCAACATCCGGATCCGAAATAACGCTCGCGTCAAGAATTAAATTTTCATCGTATCGCACAAAGGTTTTCTGATACTTTTCTAATAACGATGGAGCACGATAGCCACGATTGAATGCGAGCCTGATAGTTTGGTTAGAAGCAAACTGAAAGTTACTCGCTAGACGGTATGATGCATGGGTACCGGTATTGTCACGCTCTCCGACAATCCCACCGTTCAGCACAACACCGTTAAATGGGCTCCATTCCGCATTAGTATATAGTCGTTGACTAGTCTGACTAACCCCGCCAAGCCTATTTAGAAAATTTTCACTATCGACATGATCGTATCTAAGGGCAAATCCAGACACCAACTTAAAGTCATCCCGCTGATCAAAAATTGCCCTAAACTCTGCATCCCAGCGCTCCGAATAACCATGGTCTTGACCATCAATAATAATCTTATCTGGTAGTCGGTATAGAGTGGCTTTAGTTGAGCTATCAGGTAATCCAGACAATGCCTCATACAAGCTTAGGGGCTCGCTGACATCGAGTAAATCCATGGTATTGTGGGATAACGAAACTTTATATTGATTGTGTTTTTTGGTCAGGTGATGCCACTGCAGATGTTGGTATTGATAATCTAGCTTGCGTGGAGAACTACTACTGCGACTACCGACGCCCATGTTGCTGTTACTAAATCCCCATCTAAACTCCAGACTATCCCGTGCAGTCGGTGTCCATAGACCATTAAAAGATAAGGTCGCCATATCGGCATCGTCATCGAGGGAATAATCGGCAAAATCATCAAATCCATCATTACTGCGATACGTTAGAGTAGTTCGATGATTTATTTCTCCGATAACGCCAGCATAGCTGACAGAGTTATTACGGATATTGTTGCCCCCAACATCGCCCTTAACACGCCAGCCACTATCTAGGAGTGGCGAGCGCGTAACAATATTAATCGATGCTAAAAAGGCATTGCTTCCATCCGCCGGCGCATTGGCACCACGAACTACTTCAATATGATTTATATCATCCAGCTCAACACCCAACACTGACCATTCGACCGCTGAAAATATCGAATTGTATACAGAGCGACCATCAACCTTAACTTCAAGTCGGCGAGGATAGGCATTAGCCAAGGTATGGTAGGTAACGCCAGGCCTATTAGAATTAACAAAGTAAGTTTGTAGCCCAGGCACCAACCTAAGTAAATCTACTACATCGACCGCCACCGAGGCATCGATCATACGTCTATCTATAATTGTCACAGCAGCCGGCGTTTCAGGCAGCGTTTGATCTAGGTGCGTAACACTATGAACTAATTTAATATCAGCTAATACATCATCCTCAGTGACCATAGGCATGGTTGCTGCGTGACCGGATAAAACAGGCAGAAGTGTAGTAACAAGCGATAATATATATTTTTGTTGTTTTTCCGACACCATTCACTCCTTAGAGATTTAGATTCTCAGGTTTCTATGCTATCTGCTGGACTCAGATGTTTCAGATAGGCCTAATTTTTGCCCTAAAATACCCGCCTGCGTACGATTGCTCAGACCTAATGCCCTCAACATGGCACTGACATGCACCTTTACTGTGTTTTCCGAAAGGTTTAGCTCGCGAGCAATCTGTTTGTTTGATCTACCCTGAGTGATTCGTAGCCAAATATCCATTTGTCGCTGTGTTACCAGACCAGCAATAATCTCAATATCGGCACCGGAGTCAACTTCATCCATGACTCTTGCCACTTCTGGCATTGAATCAATAAGTGAAGCAGGAACATATCTCTCCCCAACCAACGCTTTGGCAATAGCCTCAAATAAAGCTTCCTTAGGTGCTGATTTAGTAACAAAGCCGGCAACGCCAAAGTCGAGGCATTTACGGATATGTGCAGGGTTTTCCGATGCGGAAAGCACAATTAAGGGGAGTTGCGGATAGCTTTCACATAGCATTTCAATAAAACTAAAACCGCCGGCACCGCCAGGCATAAAGAGGTCAACTATTGCCAAATCAACATTATTTTGCAGCAAAATAGTCAAAGCCGTATCACCATGATCAGTGGTAGTAACTTTAATGCCGTCAAACTCTTCACTGAGCGTTGCTTTAAGACCAACGCATACAAAAGCATGATCATCTACAATAAGCACGTGCATATTTTATTCCTTGTGATCACTTCCATTTGCAAGGGTCATAAGCGCGATCGCTTCCCATTGACTTTCTAGTTTGCCTTTTTATAAACAAACACACAATAGGTTGTTGGATATCGTGTTTATGGTTGGCGAATCGACAATTAGAGGATAACTGTCCAATATCGCTAAAATACCCCGAAATAGGGTAGCAGAACTATAGAATATAGTCGGGCAATAAAAAGGCGATCATTGAGACCGCCTTTTTATTAAGCTCAGTTAACAATCCAAGATTGCTCAGCTCAGCTTCTCTTTGATACGTGCAGATCGGCCTGAACGCTCACGCAGATAGTATAGCTTGGCTCGACGAACCGCACCACGGCGCTTAACTTCAATACTATCGACTAATGGGCTGTACGTTTGGAAGGTACGCTCCACGCCAATACCATTCGAAATTTTTCGCACGGTGAATGCCGAGTTCAGCTGACGATTGCGCTTAGCCAAAACTACACCTTCAAAGGCCTGAAGACGCTCACGAGTGCCCTCTTTCACCTTAACCTGAACAACTACGGTGTCTCCTGGGCCGAAATCAGGGATTTCTTTATTCATCTGCTCTTTTTCAAGCGCAGCTATAATAGATACTTTGTTAGACATTTCTTGCTCCTCAATTTGCATTGGTTGGCGGCACAGCCACCTGATTTAGAGCTCTGTACAGAGAGGATAAGTTATCCATGCTTATCGTCTGCCAGCGCAGCACTCACATCCTTGAGTAATGCCTGTTGCTCTTTATTGAGTTCCAGGCGATCCAGTAAATCTGGTCTTCGTTGCTGGGTTCGCACTAGTGACTGCTGCAAACGCCAACGTTTTATTTTTTCATGATCTCCAGAGAGTAAAACCTCTGGTACCTGCTGCCCATCTTGCAGCTCTGGCCGCGTGTAGTGCGGGCAGTCTAATAGGCCATTGGCAAATGAATCCTCATCTGCTGAATCCTGATGACCTAATGCACCTGGAATCTGACGTATCAGTGCGTCAATCAGCACCATAGCTGGAAGCTCCCCGCCACTGAGCACATAGTCTCCTATAGACCATTCCTCATCGACTTCCATCTGTATCAATCTCTCATCGATACCTTCGTAGCGACCAGCAATCAAAATCAATGATTGTTGGACAGCAAAACCATTCACCGCAGCCTGATCTAAGACCTTTCCCTGAGGAGATAAATATACCACCAGCGGGTCTTCAACCATCCAATCTCTGGCCGCTGATATCGCCCTGCGCAGGGGCTCAACCAACATCACCATGCCTGGCCCGCCCCCGTAGGGTCTAGCATCAACCGTCTGATGACGATCTTCGGTAAAATCTCGTGGGTTGTAGCTGGCTATCTCTAGCAACCCTTCTTTCACGGCCCGACCACTAATACCGTAGTCAGTCACCGCTGCAAACATTTCTGGGAACAGGGTAATCAGAGCAATCTTCATTCTTCCCACCTCTGTTGACTCAATGTGCCCAGAATTATCCCTTAAAACTCTGGATCCCAGATCACATCGATCGTTTGAGTCGCCATGTCTATGTTGGTAACAAACTGATCAACATAGGGGATTAGCCGCTCTTCCCTATCGATACTGCCTGTATCGCCTGTGATCACCAGCACATCATTAGCACCAGTTTCTAACAAAGACTTCACAACACCGAGCCGTATCTTTCGGCCCTCAAAGTGACTCATAACTGCGAGACCTTCGAGTTGATGCCAATAGAATTCTTCGCGATTTAATTCGGGAAGCTGGCTTTTATCAACACAGATGTTCTGGTTACACCAGGCACGAGCTACGTCTCTATCGTCCACACCTTTGATATGCACCACTAGACCATCTGCGTGTCGCTTCCATTCATCAACAACGATCTGTTGCGGGCCGGTAGCACTATCTATCCACCAGGGCTGGTAGTCGAACAATGTTTCTATCTGCTCTGTATACGAGAACACCTTGACCCATCCGCGCACACCGAACACTGTTGTTATACGGCCTACAATCAGTGTTTCCGGGCTATTTTGACGGCTACTCACAGGCTGCAGTACCTATTTAGGCTGCTAGCTTGGCAGCCTCTTTCAACAATGCAGAAACACGATCGCTAATCTGTGCGCCTTGACCCTGCCAGTATGCGGCACGCTCAAGATCCACTCGCAGACGCTCTTCAGCACCGCGGGCAACCGGGTTAAAAAAGCCAATACGCTCAATGTATCGAGCATCACGTGCTTTGCGCGAGTCAGAAACTGTGATGTGGTAAAAGGGACGCTTTTTCGCGCCGCCACGAGCCAATCTAATTGTTACCATTTACTGAAATCCTGTGTTCAAGTGGCACTATCGCCATACTTGATGCTTGTTTAAGTGCTATTCATGTGCCACGCAACTATAGCGGGACCCCCACGAAAGGCGCGTCATATTACGTCAAAAGGCAATGAAAGGAAACTACTTTAGAGGAAAATAAACAGCTTTTATCTCACTGATTTTAATCTAAAAAAAACTCTCACAAAGGACCGAGGGCTATGACTTAGCGGCGCGGGAACATGCCGGGCGGCAAACCACCGCCAGTTGGCGCCATACCACCCATGCCGCGCATCATATTTTGCATCCCTTTGCCCTTCATTTTTTTCATCATTTTGCCCATCTGCTTATGCTGCTTTAGCAAACGGTTAAGATCCTGAATGCTGGTGCCGGAACCAACGGTGATGCGCCGCTTACGGGATCCATTAAGAATATCTGGATTGCGCCGCTCCTTTGGCGTCATCGAGTCAATGATACATTCCATGCGGGAAAATTGGCTGGTCGTATCTTGCTGTTGGGCCAGCTGCGCCATATTGCCCATACCGGGCAGTTTATCCAACATACCTGCCATGCCACCCATACTTTTCATTTGCTGAAGCTGGTCACGCAGGTCTTCGAGATCAAAGCCCTTGCCCTTAGCAACTTTTTGCGCCAGTTTCTCAGCTTTTTTCTTGTCAACTTTGCGCTCAACGTCTTCAATAAGACTGAGAACATCGCCCATGCCCAATATGCGAGAAGCTATACGTTCGGGATGAAATGGCTCGAGCGCATCCACCTTTTCACCAACACCGAGAAATTTGATCGGCTTGCCAGTAATATGCCTAACAGATAGAGCCGCACCGCCACGGGCATCGCCATCAACCTTGGTTAGAATAACGCCAGTAAGCGGCAGTGCGTCATTGAAAGCTTTGGCGGTATTAACCGCATCTTGACCAATCATTGCATCTATGACAAACAACGTTTCGACTGGGTTGGCGACCTTATGGATGTCTTTAATCTCAGCCATCATTTCACTGTCGACGGCTAATCGGCCGGCAGTATCAATAATCAATACATCGGCAAATTTGGTTTTGGCCGCCGCAATCGCCGACTTAACGATAGCAACCGGTTTTTCACCGGGATCACTTGGGAAAAATTCCGCACCCACATCACCAGCCAAGGTTCTAAGCTGCTCAATAGCTGCTGGGCGATAAACATCTGCCGACACCACCATAACTTTCTTCTTATCACGCTCACTTAGATAACGAGATAATTTAGCCACAGAGGTTGTTTTACCCGCACCTTGCAAGCCAGCCATCAAGATAATCGCCGGTGGTTGCTGGGCCAGATTAAGGGATTCGTTTTGCTCCCCCATCACCCTCTCTAGCTCGGCCTGAACAATTTTAAGGAACTGCTGACCAGGATTGAGGCTACTGTTGACCTCTTTGCCCAATGCGCGCTCTTTTACCAGCTCCACAAAGTCTTTAACGACCGGCAGCGCAACATCGGCTTCGAGCAGCGCCATACGGACTTCGCGAAGGGTTTCTTCGATATTTTTTTCACTGAGACTAGCTTTTCCAGAGATTTTTTTAAGGCTCTGGGAGAGACGATCACTTAAATTTTCAAACATGGCCATGCAGATAACTTCCAGCAATTCATTTTAAAGCACCATTATAGCAATAATTCCATCATGCTCTTCACCCTGTGGCCCGAATATGCCACACTCTGGTAACTTTTTTAGCGAATTTTACTGATGACAGGCTCTATACTGGGTTTTGCCGCAATCGCCGCTTATACGTACGGGCTGGTTCACCACCTGTTGCTGCTGCGTAAAGGCCCACACTTTAATCCAAGCTCATTGCAAGCCATCACTGGTATTGGAATCTGTCTACATGCGCTGGCAATTGCGAAGCTGATTTTGGTCGATGGCGGCCTGGATTTAAGTTTACTCAAGATTATTGCCCTTCTTGCTCTGGTAACCAATATCTTGGTGTTTGTTAGCGGCCTGAAGAAGCCTCTACACAGCCTCTACCTAATATTAATGCCTGTTTCAGTACTGTGCCTGCTTGCAGCTATAACTAGCACGAGTAGCAAGGCGCCAGCACTGATGTCTGCGCCAATACAGGGGCATGTGCTTATCTCCATCCTCGCCTATAGTTTACTGGCTATAGCGGCATTTCAGGCTCTATTAGCGGGCTATCAAGACTGGCAGTTAAAGCATAAGCATCAAAATATTCTTATGCGTACCTTACCGCCGGTTCAAACTATGGAGACATTATTGTTTGAGCTTATTTGGGCTGGTGAGATACTACTAACCCTGTCTTTAGTCAGCGGTTTTATGTTCTATGACGACCTCTTTGCTCAACATTTGGTACACAAGGTAACATTTAGCCTTGTCGCCTGGGTTGTTTATGCCACCCTCCTGTGGGGTCGCCACAGCCGCGGCTGGCGGGGTAATAAAGCGATTCGCTGGACATGGGGTGGATTTGCCGCCATCTTAGTTGGCTATATTGGCAGCAAAATCGTATTAGAATTTATCCTAATCTAGTAACAGAATCCTATTGCTAAAGCGGACAAACTACTTCAACATATTCTTCCGTAATTACTGAGGTTCCTATCTTTGGACGGTTCCCACCCCTGGGTGTTGTGGCTAATGCTCGTAGCACTCTTATTAGTATCCGCATTCTTCTCTGGCTCTGAAACCGGAATGATGTCGTTAAACCGATATCGGCTCCGCCATCAGCGCAAACAAAGCTCAGGCGCACGCCGTGCAGCGAAGTTACTCGCTATGCCGGATCGGCTTATCGGTCTAATTCTGATTGGCAACAATGCAGTCAATATATTGGCGGCAATTATTGCCAATATGCTGGCGATAATTTATGTCGGAGAAGCCGCCGCACCCTGGGTAGCCACGGCTTCTTTGACTATCATGGTCCTGGTGTTCTCTGAGGTCACGCCCAAGACCATTGCTGCGCAGAATCCCGAATGGTTTGCCTTTAAGGCAAGTCATGTCTTAAAACCTATGTTGCAACTCCTAACGCCATTAGTATGGGCGGTCAACAGACTTACCAACGCGCTCATCTCCCTGCTAGGTTTTGATCCCAATAAGGATCGTGATGATGCACTGGACAACGAGGAACTAAAGTCTTTGGTAGATATCTCTGGGCATAAACTATCCCAAGGCAAGCAAGGCATGCTCAGAGGTATCCTCGACCTGGAGAACGTTACAGTTGAAGATATTATGATCCCGCGCAATGAAGTTAAGGGTCTTGATCTGGAAGACAGTATTGATGAACTGATGGGAAACATTCTGTCTTCAGAATACACTCGCCAACCAATCTATGAGGGTGATATTAATAATATTGTAGGTATCTTTCACGCTCGTAAGGCCAATCATCTGCTGCGTGCTGAGACAGTGACCCACAACGCGATTAAGCGCTTCGCTGAGGAGGCCTACTTCATCCCTGAAAGCACCACATTGACCACCCAATTACTCAATTTCAAAGAAACCCGTAAGCGCTTTGCAGTTGTGGTTGATGAATATGGTGAAGTTCAGGGCCTAGTGACTTTGGAAGATATCTTAGAAGAGATTGTCGGTGACTTCACTACTAACACAGCGGATGATATGGATGAGGTGGTGGCCCGCAAAGATGGTAGCTATCTGATTGATGGTGCTGCTACCGTGCGTGAAGTCAATAAAGCCACTGGCTGGGAGCTGCCTACAGATGGCCCTAAAACAATAAATGGATTAGCGCTTGAACAGCTCGAAAGCATTCCAGATGGTAACGTAAGTTTTATAGTAGATGACTATAGATTTCAGACAGAGGAAATCAATGGCACCATGATCAAGAAAGTGGGAGTTGTTTGCCTTAAACCAAAGAATGCTTCAGAGGAATGACCCTCTGAAGCTCTACTCAGCAACAGGATGTTTTTGCGCTCTCTCACTACAGAGAGCTATAACATCAAGGCGCTGCTGATCATCAAGAGAGCTCCATTTTGTGATCTCAGCTCTGGTTCGAAAGCAACCAATGCAGGTATCTTCCTCATTTAGTGAACAGATAGAGCTGCAGGGCGAGGCTACGAGCTTAGTCACTATCAACGCTCTATCTCCACTAAATCAATTGTCATTTTATGAGCCTCATGAACATAGTGGGCAGCTGAACCCAAAAGGAACTGCCTGGTCTTTTCATCAGTCTCACGAATGACCTTTCCGGGAGAGCCAACCACCATCGACCCATTAGGAATCACGGCGCCGGCTTTAACCAGGGCATTGGCGCCAATAATACAATCACTGCCTACTTTGGCACCATCCAGGATGACCGCATTAATACCAACTAGGGTACGATCACCTACCTCTAGGCAATGAATCATCGCATTGTGACCAACCGTGACATCCTCACCTATTTTAAGTGGCTGACCGGCATCACAATGGATTACCGCACCATCTTGTATATTTGTGCGTGCACCCACTTCAATAACGTCACAGTCACCTCGAATCACTGCATTAAACCACACGCTGGACTGCTCTTTAAGAATGACTTTTCCCATAACGTCAGCGCTTGCAGCTACAAATACTGACTCGTGGATTTCCGGCCTATCATCACCAATTCGATAAATCATTTTTATCCTCGTTTACGCAAATCTTCTATGCGAGCATCGCTTGGGTATTCTAATTCAATCCCAGCATTTAGGGTCACATTTAGCATATCGACCAGCACTTTTAATGTGAACCCCCATATTTTATACCCTTTAAATAACAGACATGGAAACTTGAGCGCACCAGAGGCATTTTTTATTTCAAAGTACTGATACCGATTGATGTCAGTAAAAACACTGACAGGGACATCGAATATAGCCGCTATTTCAGACGGCTCAGACTTTAATTCCAATGGGCCATTAGCTATACCAACAAAAGGTGTCACATTCAGGCTACGGCTTTTAGGAGACGCCACTGGCAGCATGGCAATTGGCTCTATCAAATGGGGAGGCACACCAATTTCTTCATGTGTTTCTCGCAGTGCTGTATGCAATAAGTTTTTATCCGTTGCATCCCACATACCTCCAGGAAATGCTACTTCTCCAGCGTGGTTATTAAGGTGCATAGCACGCTGTGTTAGCACTATCTGAGGATCTTCCGGATCTCCATGCAACAACAGCAACACAGCTGCCGCCACTGCAGAATCCTTCGAGCTGTAATAGGACTGGTCAAGGGGAAACTTTTTTAACTGATTTTTAATCGTTTCTAGCATTTGTGCATTATACTCAGCTCTGTTCACTTTCTGAGATTTTCATGAAATTTTGTTCTAGTTGCGGTAACACTGTTAGCCTTAAAATACCTGTAGATGATAATCGCGAACGCCATGTCTGTGATCATTGCGGAGAGATCCATTATCAAAATCCGAAAATTATTGCCGGTGTACTGCCGGTTTATGGTGATCAGATACTTCTGTGCAAACGCTCTATAGAACCACGCCATGGATTTTGGACCCTTCCCGCTGGTTTTTTGGAGAACGGCGAGTCCTCTTTGGAAGGCGCTCTGCGGGAATGCGAAGAGGAGGCTAATGCGACCGTGATTAATCCTCAGCTCTATGCGCTGTTTGATATTCCACAAATCAATCAGGTCTATGTGTTTTACCGTGGTCATTTAGAACAACCTATGTTTGGTCCTAGCTCCGAATCCTCTGAAGTCGCATTATTTAACGAGGCAGATATTCCTTGGGCCGAATTAGCCTTTCCGGTAGTGGAACTGGCACTTGATTATTTCCTTAAAGATCGCCCTACGGGAGAGTTTGCAGTAAAGCACGATGAGATCAAGCGGCCATGGAAAAGCCGAAGAGTTACAACAAAATAAGTTAACTAGTAAACGGTAGAGTCCAAGAACCATCTATTACAGCCATTAAAAAAACCCCGCACTATGAGGTGCGGGGTCTTAGAACTGCAGACTATCGCTTATGTTTTAAAGTGATTCTGCATGCTCTGATAGGTATTCAGCAACACCAGCAGTAGTGTCTTTCATACCCGCATCGCCGCGGTTCCAACCCGCAGGACAAACTTCACCATGCTCAGTGTGGAAACTCAACGCATCTACCATACGTAGCATCTCATCAACATTACGGCCCAGGGGAAGATCGTTTACCACCTGATGACGAACCATACCCTCTTCGTCAATTAAAAATGATGCGCGGAAGGCAACACCGGCCTCAGGATGCTCTACATCGTAGGCATTGCAGATCTCATGCTTAACATCCGCAACCAATGTATATTTAACCTGACCAATACCACCATCATTGATAGCAGTGTTACGCCATGCGTTGTGTGAAAACTGTGAGTCAATTGACACACCAATCACTTCCACACCACGGCTTTGGAATTCCGCATAACGATGATCAAATGCAATTAGTTCAGATGGGCAGACGAAGGTGAAATCCAAAGGATAGAAGAAGATGACTGCTTTCTTGCCTTTGATACTTTCTGCCAAGTTAAAATTTTCGATAATTTCGCCGCTTCCAGTAACTGCAGCAGCGGTAAAGTCAGGTGCTGACCGGCCAACTAATACGCCCATTAGAGTACTCCTTTTTTCATTAATAAAGATTTAAATGTTGGATTTCATGATCTCATAGCTTAATGCTATCAGCTAATAAAAATATTTTATCACTCTGATAGAAAGGCGCTGGATAAAGCAACTCGAGTTATCCTGCGGTCCAGCTATAGGCCTCTAGCTAGCTCTGACCCTCTACATCGTCAGCAGCCTGCTCGCCAAGCACATCATCGATAATTGGCTTTAACTCACCTTTTTCATGCATGTCGGTAACAATATCGCAGCCACCGATTAGTTCGCCACCAACCCAAAGCTGTGGAAAGGTGGGCCAGTTACCATAGGCAGGCAGATTGGCGCGAATTTCTGGATTAGACAGAATGTCTACATAAGCAAAACGCTGGCCACAACCCATAAGCGCCTGCACGGTGCGCGAAGAAAATCCACATTGTGGCTGATTCGGCGAGCCTTTCATGTAAAGCAGTACTGCATTGTTTTCCACCTGATCACGGATGGTTTCCATAATGTCCATAACGGCTGTTCCTCTTAAAAGATAATATATTTCAGATGATCGGGATTCTACCTGCTTACGGGCTCCTAAAAAATAGTCATAGCAAATTAATTTCTATTCTTAGCGATCGCGCCAGCACTGTTCTAGCATTGAGTATCTGACTATAACGTGGAGATTGAATTTTAACAGAGCTTTTAATGATTCTGTGCGGCCACATCTGGCAGCCCAAACTCTATTTCTTCCCTGTTTGAAGCATAGGTTCTAGTATTAAACCAGCCATCCCATATAGATAGCACACTGCCCAGATTGGAAAATCTGTGTCGCTTGCTATGGTGGAGTTGATGCTGGGCCGGACTGATAAAAACGCGCTCAAATCGACCGAAAGAGATCCATATATGCGAGTGTCTTAGGTTAGCTGCCAACATATTGAAAACAAAGCCAAAGGCATCGACGCCCAGAACCTGCAATCCTGTCAGCCTGCCTGAAAAAAGCCATATAAATATACCACTCACTATACCAAACACCAGCAAGCCTCTGACAAAATACAGTATATGCTCAAGCGGGTGTACTCTAAATAACGTAAACGGTGTTAACACTGTTGCGCTGTGATGAGTCTTGTGAATGCGCCAGAGAAAATTAAAACGGTGCATACAGTAGTGCAGGAGAAAACGGCTCAGATCTTCGACAACGAAAAATACCGTACTAAAAAGTAGTGCAATAAAGACCCAACTCATCTCCAGTTCAGGAGCATCACCAAAGTTATCCTGAAGAAAAGAGCCCACAACAATAGTGAGCATCAAATGACTACCAAACAGGGGCAGTAACAACAAAATCCGCATGCCATTATTAAAGAACATCAAAAAATAATCTAACAGGCTAGATCGAGAAAACCAATACTTGCCGTTAAAGAGACTTTTAATCTGCTCCAGCGGTTGCCATACACCAGCCTGCTTTGCGACCACGTAGGAGGCTATCAAAAGCGCACTTAGCAGGTACAGCCAGTAAACACGCTTTGCAGAATCAAATACAAATTCTACCGGGGTTACAATTAATTCGAGTAACTGCGCTTCCACTAGTTATTAAACCTATATTTCAGTTCCGCTAGCACCATACGTGGAAGGTTTGGTCTCGCACCATAGGGACGGTGAGATACTATTGCCGATTCGTCCGTTGCATTTCTAATCAATAGCTTTACATTAAAATCATTATTCACAAACCAGGTTGCCGATAGGTCGAGAGTCGCTATGCTTTCTGTTTGTTTCCCAGGGATAAGATCACCAACTCCTGGCACTTCACGCATCTCATGCTGATATTTGACCGCTAAATCCACAGCCCAATTATTGCTCTCAACTCCCATCTGCCAGCGCCCAACATACTCCGGCACATAAGGTAGCTCATCGCCCTTTTTCACAAGTTCCCATTGCGAAAACTGCGACAGGAAAGATTTTTGGAATGCGCTCTCGGTATAGGTGAAATTTAATTGTGAGTTCAGAGACATGGCCTCGGTCAGTTCTATTTCATACTGGCCATTGAATTCAATTCCACCTATTTCAACCTGGCCACCATTGAACTCATCACCGACAGCACAGTTGGCATCAGATGCTCGGCAGCGGCCTAGCAAATTATCGTAATCACTTAAGAATCCGATTAGCTCAACTGAGTAAGAATCGGCCTCATAGCGAACTCCATATTCAAAATTTAGACTTTCCTCTGCTTCGGCCTGAGAAGCTCCAGGTCCAGCTGGAGAGAAACCCACATAGACGCCGGCCAAAAGACCAATATTTTCACTTAGCTGATAATGTACTCCAGCTCCGGGAGCCAAAATACTCTGCTTGTTAGACGATACCGAGCCAGTTAAAAAATTGTCTACGCTGCCCTGTATATCCTCATATCTAAGACCCAAACTAAGCGTTAAATCCCCTTTGCTAAGCTCGTCTTGCAGATAAACTGCAATGGCATCTGTCTCGGCATAATTAACCACCTTGGATGGCCTCGTAATACCATCTGACACTAATTGTTTGGCGGTCATTAAATAACTGCGTTGCTGATGATCACGCTCAACATCGTCATGGTGGTAACGAACACCAACATCAAATTTGTGATCAATTCCGGCGAAACTAAATTCTTTGGACAAATCAAACTGAATACCATCCGAGCTATAGGCCCGATCATTATCTGTAACATCAATCGTCAGTCCCGCTTCAGCGCTGTCTTGGCTACCAGCTAACACCTTATAAGCAGACACATATTGACTCGGCGAGTTAAGCACCAGTTTTGCATTGGGCCCTCCAATAAAGCCATCGAACTTATTCCAAGATCGATTAAACTCATTAAAATAGACCTTGGTGGTTAGCTGTAGGTTATTTTTAAACTCAATCTTGTGGCTGAAATGTAGCTGACTGTGATCAGATACAAATCGATCTAACTCTGACGAGGGATAACGCAGCGTTGGGTCACGGTCGAAATCGGTGTCGGTCAACCCTAGATAGGTTTCATTAGAGTCTTCATCGGCATAGCCAACCTTAATAACGACTATCTGATTAAGTTCCGTTTCCGGCTGCCAATGTATCTTGGCATTGAAATCATTTCGCTCAAAGCCAGTATCACCGCCACTTGCCAGTTGCTTAAAACCATCACTGGAGTAATGCATGGCATCCAACATAAAACTTATATTGCCGGTGACAAATTCACTAGTTGCTGACATCCTCTGAAACCGATCTGTACCGACCGTGTAATTTAATTCTGCAAAATTCTGCCAAGAAGCTGGCCTTGTGACTAGGTTAACCGCCCCACCCACTGTATGCGGGCCAAACTGAATGGAGGCCGGCCCTTTGAGTACTTCTAGCGCATACAATCTTGTAGCATTGGTTATGTAGTATGCCGCTGGAGCGGAATAAGGTGCAGGCGCAATCAGCACGCCATCTTCCATAATAGTAATTTTTTGACTACGCTCCGCAGTGGCACCACGAATGCCGATATTTGGACGCAAACCATAGCCGTCCTCCTCTCGAACATAAACGCCAGGCGCCATACTAATTAGCTGATTAAGATCAGTGTATGACTGCTTTTCAATTAACTCCTGCCCAATCTGAACACCAGAACCTGCCAGTTTTGCTTTATCTTCTTTGCTACCAATAATTAGAACTTCTTCAAGCTTAGGCGGCTCAATATCCACAGCGGCTGCACCGCACGATATTATAGCGGCAAGACTCAAACAGGTTATGTGATTAAATTTAATCATTATCAGATTGCACCCTTCCTGGAATTGCAACCCCAACAATGGTTACAAATTCGATTTTTAAATCATCCGTTACGCCCTTTAGCAGTCCAGCTAGGCTACAGGCACCTATTGTGCTCTCTTCACTTGGATTGGCGAAGGCATTGAGGCAGGCCGGGTCACTCGGATCGGCTTCAACCTGGGCTAGTTGATCATTTAACGAACCCGATATCTGGGCAAATCTGTCATCCACCTCACTCAGTTGATTCTGGAATCGCAAACTGATGTCAGTGAAGCCTTCTTGATTGATCAAATCATCAAAACCAAGACCTGATCCACCATTGAATATCCTAAGAAATTCTGCCGCATTGGTTCGAACGTTGCGCAGTGAAGTCTCACTGTAAGGTGATTCAACTAGACCAGGACAGGTCACTGAACTACATTTGTCATCAAGTCCTAGGGGAATCGTTAGCTTTTGAGATTTAGTAAACGTTTCTAAGTAAAAAATCCCATCCGTAATTAATTGGAAGTTTTCGCCCTGGCTGTCTTCGTTTAAGAATTGGGTCCTAAACGGGCTATCACCCTCGACCCATTGGCTGTGTATTAAATTGGATGCCTCAGCTACGTCTGCAGCTAATTTCTCAGCGAGACCACAGCGCTGGTTTTTACGCTCAGACTGCGTCAGCTCATTCCACGACTCGGTTGCCTGAACCTGACTAGAGCAAGAATGATTAAGGTTGCTATTAAATAGCAAATACTCGAGTGCTCCCATGCCTCGCTGATTGAATGCGCGACTGGAAACCTGAAAATCTTCACTAGAAGCATCGACAACAGCCTGATCGAGCGCGCATGTCGCCAGACTACCGGTTGAATAAGAATATACTCGGTTATGCAAAGCCTCCTCGTTGCGCAAGGCAGGGCCAATAATATGCATCTCAGTTTTTTGCACTGCGTCCATTAAGTCTAACCAATCGGTTTGAGCAGTGGCTAGACTCGTCTCCTCATCTTCAGATCCTATTGCATCGCAATAGGCGGCTAGGGATCCCGAGTCTCCAGAGAACGAGTCAGCCAATGTCGCGGTCGCTTGATAATTGGGTACGAAAATTGAATCAACCAGATTAGTCATAAGAGCAGTGCGATCAAACGCCGCATTTGAATCAGTACTATTATCATCCGATGTGTTGGTGTTGTTATCATCTCTGAAATCTTCTCCGGAAGAAGCGACATCTCGAGATTGGTCCACGCACCCAGTTAGACAAAGCACTAAAAGAGCCATAGAACTACAAAAGCGAAGCATATTTTCTCTCTCCAATAAGTAGGGGCTAACCGCAGCTAGCCCCAAAAAATTTAGCCCATTACGCCCTATTATTCAGGCGTTTAAAAAATTACCAACCGGCGACATTGTCCGCATCAAAGCCGTAGGCCGTCTGCAGCGTCTGCCTAGCAGTAGCGAGCTTGGAAGTATACGCGGCTATGGCGGTATCTGTATCACCAGCCAAAACCCCACCCTGACTACCATCAGCTAAAACAGGCGCATCACCTAAATCGGCAAGTAGTGTTTTCAAATCATCGAGGTCAACTGAAGTCACTGCGTCATCACGGAAAGGGGAAAATGGGCTGAACTGAAGGCTCAATGCAAAGCCCTTCATCTCTGACCAGTGCTTGGCTACATCGGTAAAATTAGCAACATTGGCAAATTTGCCTGCTGAATAGTTACCCATATCTGTGGTGACATCATTAATATAATGAATCACAGTGGCTGCAATACATTTTTCCCAAGCCAGTGCCGCCGCCTTTATGTGCGTTTGAAGAGCAGCCTCTTCGGTTGTAGACATAGCGCCTGCATTAGCTGTATTACTCAGAATTTGACGACCGGCGAGGAATGCATTCATGGCCTCATTCGACAGGTCAGTTGGGCTGGCATTATCAGCAGAGCCGACATCGCGTTTCGCACAGTTTTGAGAGTTACCAAAATTAAACTCACTGCGAGGATCGATCAGGCCATTGCCATCTGTATCGTGATAGCCATTTTTCCAATCGCTGCGGCCACTATTGGCGCGGGCTTCTAGATCTGTATAGGCTTTGTTATCACGTGCTGCGCCATAGTAACCAAAGGCCTCGTCATAATTATGTTCGGCAGCTGAATAATTTTTAACACCCTTCTCCTGCTCGGTAATCTGAGCGGCAAAATCTGCCTGAAAGTAATCGTTGGTGCCCTGTGAAAAGGTAACAGCACCAAGTAAGAATTTCTGTAATAGCTGGCGCTGATTACGACCATGTGCATCATATTGCACGCTGCTGACGTTAACATCATCATCGACAGTTGATATAGTCACTGAGGTACCGTCAGACGCCTGAGTGGCCAGCTGGTCAATCCATAGGTCTACCAGATTTATCGGCAGAGAACCCAAGGGCAATCCATCGGACCAACCAAAGAACTCGCCACCAATTAATTTAGAGGTCTCACCGCCACCTTCTCCGTTTCCGCCGGCAATCTTTCCATCTAAATTCTTCCCGGAAGACACAGCGCCGTAAGTCACCGCATTATCTACATCGCTACCATCAGACACTCCGTTTTTAACCGTAAAACCAGTAGACGCGCCATCGGCACCATCGCCACTCATAAAGAAATCAAGATCAGTGACATATTCGGCTTTAGTTTTCCCTGATTCAGTCATCGCCGACATATAGTCAACCATGCCAGAAATAAGTAAATGTCTCGCAGTTTGTCCTGTGTAGCTCACTGAGTCACTATCGGGCGTGTACATTGAGTTGGTATAGGCATATAGCTCTGGCATTGCATCGCAGACATCACCCTGCCCATTAGCATCGGAGTCTGCCTGACCCTCATTGGCAGTATCCGGACAATTATCGGTATTATCACCCACATTATCTCCGTCAGCATCGACAGACTCGGAAGGATCATTTGGGAATGCGTCGTCTGTATCAGCAACACCATCGCCATCCGTGTCAGTAATTACAGGTGCAGGTGCAGGCGAACCTCCTCCACCGCCACCACAGGCGACAAGAAGGCAAAGACAGAGTCCAATGAGCGCTTTCGACAGGATTGACTGATAATTCATACTAATTCCTTGAGTATTTGTATTGATCGCTTTCTCGATCATCACCAATGAGCAAGCGGGTTTATGTGAGTTTAGAGGGGTTTGTAACTTCGCTTAACATCTCCAAGCCCCAAGACAAACAGTAATTTCTGAACCGCCGTTATATCAGCAAGTACAAATGATAATGATTCGCATTACCAAAGTCAACAGGCCGTATGACTTTTAATAGGACATGCCCGTGATGACCTGTGCAAGTTCCGTAGCTGAGTTAGCTATACAAGGTAAATATGAAATTAGAGAACAGCTTGATCAGATTATCGTAATGATAACTATTTGCATTTAAGTGTGTTTCTGTATAATGATGGGCATCGAAAAATTTCCAAACAGTGTAAATCCCTCAACTTAAATCCGAACAGCACAATGACAGGGTGTGATACTTACTATGAATGAATTTATTATTATGTTCCGTGAGAGTATGGAAGCAGCACTGATCGTCGGAATCATCTATACCTTATTAGAGAAACAGGGTCTTAAAAGTCAAATTAGACAGCTCTGGCTTGGCGTCGGATGTGCGATTATAGCTAGTGCACTAGCTGGGCTTGCGCTAGTCCGGGTTAAAGCCTCTATTGGCAACGCCTCTATTGAGGCTCTATTTGAAGCTGTCGCTATGTTCATAACCGCAGGTCTGATCTGGTATGTCATTTTTTGGCTCTCCAAACAAGTAGGACAAACGGCAGAGCTAGCGGCAGATACCAACACTGCGATTGCTAATGCTGGCTGGGGTGTTTTTCTGATAGTGTTCTTTGCAATTTTACGTGAGGGCTTTGAAACAGTTATCTTCTTAATGGGCAGCTTCTCAATGATGGAGTCATTCTCGTATATAGGATTCTTCTCAGGCCTTTTTATTGCCATAATGATCGGATATGCCGTAGTAATTCAGGGCAAAAAAGCCAACTTGCGGTCCTATTTTAGGATCACCAGTTTACTGCTAGTTATATTTGCCTCAGGCATGATGACTTATGGCACCCATGAGGTAGAAGAATTTATGGTCAAGGGAGGTCATCTTAACCTCATAGGGCTTGAATCAAAAAGCGAGATCACCAGACCATATAGTATTCTTGAACCTATCGAAGAGTTGCAACCATCGGACAATCCGGCATTTTATAGTTACGACCTGAATGGCAAGCAACAGTACACGCATCTATTTCACGACAAAGGCCATATCGGCGTATTTTTAAAGGGTTTTTTCGGTTACAACAGCAATCCAAACTGGATAGAACTGATGGTATGGATACTGTCCCTTTGGTTTGGGTTACGCCTGTGGCGACAGTTTTACTTCACCCAGTAATAAGTCAGCTCATCTCGGGCAAAAGCAAACATTGACTGTGGTGCCGGTTTATTGAAAAAACGTGCCTATATTAATATACTATCCGTTGGGAAGGGCAGCAAAGCTGCCCTTTTTTGATTCCAAAATGAAAAGGCATATTTACATGGCGACCAGCGCGCTGATGAACACTTATGGAACTAAAGCGGCAACCATGACTGCAGGCAATGGTGCTTGGCTGTGGGATAATAAGGGGAACAAGTATCTTGATGCACTCTCTGGAATCGCTGTATGTGGCCTGGGCCATTCTCATCCAGTTGTGGCCGCTGCAGTCGCCGCACAAGCTAAAGCACTAACCCACTGTTCAAACTTTTTTGACATTCCTAATCAGATTGAACTTGCCGATAAACTTCGAGAAGTCTCGGGCATGACCAATGTATTTTTTGGTAACTCCGGAGCTGAAGCCAATGAGGCCGCCATAAAATTGGCCCGACTGTACGGCCATAGTAAAGGCATACAACTACCTACTATCTTAGTGATGGACAACGCATTTCATGGCCGCACTCTCGCGACCTTAAGTGCTTCTGGCAGTCGTAAAGTCCAAGCCGGTTTTGAACCTCTGGTTAGCGGTTTTGCACGCGGTCCATTCAATGACATAGCCGCTCTTGAAACTATTGGTGACAATAATTCCAACATATGTGCGGTTATGGTTGAGCCGATCCAAGGTGAAGGAGGAATTAGGCTAGCCGATAAAGATTACTTATCAAACCTCAGAGCTCTTTGCGATCAGCGCGGTTGGCTATTAATGCTCGATGAGGTGCAAACAGGCAATGGGCGTACCGGAAAATATTTCTGCTACCAGCACAGTGAGATTGTCCCCGATGTAGTGACAACATCAAAAGGCCTAGGCAATGGCGTTCCCATTGGTGCCTGCTTGGCCTCAGGAGATGCAGCACTGCTCATGCAGCCGGGCAAGCATGGTTCGACCTTTGGTGGAAACCCTCTGTCCTGTGCAGCCGGTTTGGCAGTAGTCAAAGAGATTGTCGATAGCGGCCTTGATAAACGCGCAGCCGAGCTCGGTAATAGAATCATGGCCGGACTGAGAAATGAATTAGCAACCACTGCCCATGTAAAAGAGATACGCGGTCTTGGCTGTATGATTGGCATAGAGCTGAATAAACCCTGTCAGCCATTATTTATGGCCGCTATGGAAAGGGGTTTAATTCTCAATGTCACGGCAGACACTGTAATTAGATTATTGCCGCCGTTAATTATGACCGACAATGAGGCGGATCAACTGGTAGATATTTTAGTGCCGCTGATTAAAGCGTTCGACAAGGACTAACCTATGGCTATTAGACATTTTTTAACCCTACGCGACCTCAATACTGACGAATTTAATCAGATTATTAAGTTGGCCATTGAAATGAAAGCGGCTCACCGAGAAGGACGCCAAGATCCGATTTTTAGCGGTAAAGTTCTGGGGATGATTTTCGAGAAATCATCCACTCGGACTCGCGTATCTTTTGAAGCAGGAATGGCTCAACTGGGCGGTGACGCCCTATTTTTATCGCCCAATGACTCGCAGCTAGGCCGAGGCGAGCCAATAGAGGATTCTGCCCGGGTAATCTCTCGCATGGTTGATATAGTCATGATTAGAACCTTCGGCCACGATATTATCGAGCGCTTTGCACAGTATTCCAAAGTGCCGGTAATAAATGCGCTAACCGATCAGTATCATCCCTGCCAATTGCTGGCCGATGTGCAAACTTTCACGGAGCATCGCGGTTCTATTCAGGGTAAAACGGTAGCCTGGATAGGCGATGGCAACAATATGTGCCACTCGTGGATTAATGCTGCCATATTGCTCGATTTTAAATTGAATATTGCCTGCCCGGAGGGCTACGAACCAGATGCTCAATTAGTTACTGAGGCTGGAGACCGAGTAACAATAACCCGCAGTCCAACAGAAGCAGTAAGTGGCGCGCACCTGGTCACTACCGATGTCTATGCTTCGATGGGTCAAGAGACAGAGCAAGAGGTTAGAATGGCGCATTTTTCAGGCTTTCAGGTCAACCATGCACTGATGTCGAAAGCTGCCGACAAAGCAATCTTTATGCATTGCCTGCCAGCTCATCGCGAGGAAGAGGTATCCGCTGCTCTATTGGAAGACGAGAATATTTCGGTGGTTTGGGACGAGGCTGAAAATCGCCTCCATGCACAAAAAGCGCTTATGGTTTTTTTACTATCGGCTAACGTCTAGGCCTATTTATATACCACATCATCGATCTCATATTCGATATCGCCACTCGGCGCTTTGACCACCACAACGTCACCGATTTCTTTGCTGATGAGCGCTCGGGCAATGGGTGACTGATAGGAAATCTTGCCCTGCTTTACGTCCGCCTCATCATCTCCAACAATACGGTAGCTAACTGTAGTCTCAGTTTCCAAATTGATAATGGTCACCAGTGAACCAAAAATTACGCGGTCCGTTTGAGGCATTTTGGATATATCGATAACCTGAGAGTTAGACAGTTTGCCTTCGATATCTTGCACTCGACCCTCAGCAAAACTCTGCTGCTCACGGGCGGCGTGATATTCGGCATTTTCCTTAAGGTCACCGTGCTCTCGAGCAGTCGCAATAGCCTCAACAATTGCTGGGCGTACCACCTTTACCAGATGGTCTAGCTCTTTACGCAGGGCGGCTTCACCCTCGACTGTCATAGCATATTTTTGCATTAACCAATTTCCTTGTGCAGCGACTGTAAGCTGCGTACTTTTATTTCACCGTCAACAGCACGGGAGAACACTAGCGCTTCGCACACAGCACTACCTCCAGCCATAGTAGTAGTGTAATACACTCTATGCTGTTCTGCACTGGAGCGGATGGTCGAGGAATCAGAGATTGCCTGACGCCCCTCTGTGGTGTTGATAATCAAATCTACCTTATCACTCTTAATCATATCGACAATATGAGGACGGCCCTCTTTAACCTTGTTGACCACCTGTACATCGCAACCTGCCTGCTCGATAACGTCAGCCGAACCCTTAGTGGCCACCAACTTAAACCCAAGATCTTGGAGTTTTTTAGCCAGGGCTGGTAACTGTTGTTTATCCCGCTCTCGAACACTTATAAAGACTGTGCCCTTGGAAGGAATTTCATCACTAGCACCAAGTTCCGCTTTGCCATAGGCTTCGGCAAAGGTTTCACCAACACCCATTACTTCTCCTGTCGACTTCATTTCAGGCCCAAGAATAGGATCGATACCGGGAAATTTATTAAACGGAAATACAGCCTCTTTGACACTGAAGTAAGGTGGGATAATTTCCCTGGTAAAGCTCTGAGACTCGAGTGTCTGACCAACCATGCAACGAGCCGCGACCTTAGCCAGTGAGGTACCAATGCACTTGGAGACAAATGGAACTGTACGTGAGGCACGGGGATTGACCTCAATAACATAGATTTTGCCGTCTTGAAGCGCCAGCTGCACATTCATCAACCCGCGAACACCCAATTCAACCGCCATCTTGCGGCACACTTCACGCATATCATCCTGAACATCTTCACTGAGACTATAGGGCGGCAGTGAACAGGCTGAATCACCGGAGTGAATACCGGCCTGTTCAATGTGCTGCATAATCGCGCCGATCACTACCTGTTCGCCATCACTCACTGCGTCCACATCCATTTCAATGGCATTTGGCAGGAAGAAATCCAACAACACTGGACTGTCATCAGAAACCTGTACGGCAGTTTTCATATAGTGGCGAAGCTCTTCTTCTTTGTAGACGATCTCCATAGCGCGGCCGCCCAGGACATAGGAGGGGCGTACGACCAGTGGATAACCAATTTCTTTAGCGAGCTCAACCGCCTGGTCTGCACTGCGGGCTGTTGCGTTGCGAGGCTGCAGCAGGTCAAGCTTGTCGATCATTTGCTGAAAGCGCTCGCGGTCTTCGGCACGGTCAATCGCATCAGGAGTGGTACCAACAATTGGAACTCCTGCAGCTTCAAGAGCGCGCGCCAGCTTAAGAGGTGTTTGACCGCCAAACTGGACAATCACACCTTTGGGCTTTTCTACACGCACGATTTCAAGCACATCTTCCAAGGTAACCGGCTCGAAGAACAGTCGGTCCGATGTATCATAATCTGTAGAAACGGTCTCTGGGTTACAGTTAACCATAATGGTTTCATAACCATCTTCACGCATGGCTAGAGCTGCATGCACACAGCAGTAATCAAATTCGATGCCCTGCCCAATTCTGTTGGGACCGCCACCTAAAACCAAAATTTTGTCTTTGTTGCTCGGACGCGCTTCGCACTCTTCCTCGTAGGTCGAATACATATAAGCTGTGTCTGTAGCAAACTCTGCAGCACAGGTATCAACACGCTTATATACAGGGTGAATGCCAAAGTCATAGCGCACTTCGCGCATTTGGGTTTCACTACAACCCAAAATATCAGCCAGACGACGGTCGGCAAACCCTTTGCGTTTGAGGCGGTAAATGGCCTGCTTACTGAGATCGGACAGCGCCACGCCCTGCAGATTCAGTTCGTCTTTGATAAGGTCTTCGATCTGCACCAGAAACCAGCGATCAACCTTAGTGATCGCAAAGATTTCTTCTACACTCATGCCCTGACGGAAACCATCGGCGAGATACCAGATACGATCTGGACCGGCTTCCGCAAGCTGATTGGTCAGTATGGCGCTGGCATTTTCATCATTAACATCCAACACAGGATCAAAGCCAGCAACACCAACCTCGAGACCGCGTAGAGCTTTTTGCATAGATTCTTGGAAGGTGCGACCAATTGCCATTACCTCACCCACAGACTTCATCTGGGTGGTAAGACTCTGATCTGCCTGATCAAATTTTTCGAAGGCAAAACGTGGGATCTTGGTAACAACATAATCAATACTTGGCTCAAATGAAGCCGGTGTCGCACCCCCGGTAATTTCGTTTTGTAGCTCATCAAGGGTGTAGCCTACAGCCAGCTTTGCCGCTACTCGAGCAATTGGGAAACCAGTCGCCTTTGAGGCCAGTGCCGATGAACGAGAGACTCTGGGATTCATCTCAATAACAATGAGTCGACCATCATCTGGGTTAACCGCAAACTGTACGTTAGACCCGCCTGTTTCTACACCAATCTCACGCAGTACCCTAATCGAGGCGTTGCGCATAATTTGGTATTCTTTGTCGGTCAGTGTCTGAGCAGGAGCAACGGTTATTGAGTCACCAGTGTGAATACCCATTGGATCTAGATTTTCAATAGCGCAGACAATAATACAGTTGTCTTTGCGATCGCGAACTACTTCCATTTCAAACTCTTTCCAGCCAATAAGTGATTCATCAATCAATAACTCATTGGTGGGCGAAAGATCTAATCCGCGACGGCAGATCTCTTCAAATTCTTCGCGGTTGTAAGCTATACCGCCGCCGGAGCCACCCATAGTAAATGAGGGGCGAATAATACAGGGAAATCCAAAACGATCTGCAACCTGAACTGCCTCTTCCATACTGTGAGCAATACCGGAATTGGGCGTATCTAGATCGATTGCTTTCATCGCCTTATCAAAGCGTTCGCGATCTTCCGCCTTGTCGATCGCGTCAGCATTGGCACCGATCATCTCGACACCAAACTCGTCAAGAACGCCATGTTTGGCTAGGTCTAGAGCACAATTCAACGCTGTCTGACCACCCATTGTCGGCAGCAGAGCATCTGGGCGTTCCTGTTCAATGATACGTGCCACAGTGCGCCATTCTACTGGTTCAATATAAGTGGCATCGGCCATTGCCGGGTCAGTCATAATAGTAGCTGGGTTAGAGTTAACCAGAATTACTCGGAAACCTTCCTCACGAAGCGCTTTACAGGCCTGGGCACCGGAATAGTCAAACTCACAAGCCTGGCCAATAATAATCGGACCAGCTCCAAGAATGAGGATGCTTTTTATATCAGTTCTTTTTGGCATGTCGTCTCCGCAAGTGCCTAGCGTTTCGCTTCCATTAATTCAATAAAATGATCAAACAGTACTGCTGCCTCATGGGGACCAGGACTGGCTTCAGGGTGCCCTTGAAAACTAAATGCTGGTTTGTCAGTGCGATGAATACCTTGCAACGAACCATCAAACAATGATCGATGTGTGGCAATCAGGTTAGCCGGCAAACTCGCTTCATCAACAGCAAAACCATGGTTTTGGCTGGTAATCATCACTAAATTGTTCTCAATATCTTCTACCGGGTGGTTAGCACCATGGTGACCAAACTTCATCTTTGCGGTTTTAGCGCCAGAGGCCAGTGCTAGTAGTTGGTGGCCTAAGCAGATACCGAATACGGGAATATCGGTTGTAAGAATTTCACCGATGGCCTGAATTGCATAATCACAGGGCTCTGGATCTCCGGGGCCATTAGACAGGAATATTCCGTCTGGATTCATAGCCAGAACATCCGCCGCTGGTGTCTGAGCCGGCACCACAATAAGCTCACAACCACGGTCGACCAGCATCCGTAATATATTGCGCTTAACGCCGAAATCGTAGGCTACAACTTTAAATTTAGCACTGCTGGGATCCTGAATTTTGTGGCCAACACCCAATTCCCAACTGTGTTCGGACCACTGGTAGGTACTGGCAGTGGTCACTTCTTTGGCAAGATCCATTCCTTCTAAGCCAGCAAATGCTCGAGCCGCGGTTAGGGCCTGTTCGTCACTCACATTGCCCGCCATAATGCAACCATTCTGCGCACCAGTTTCACGCAGTATGCGGGTTAGTTTACGAGTATCTATATCAGCAATACCTACAACGCCTTTTTCTTTTAGGTAATCATCGAGACGTTGTTCACTGCGGAAGTTTGAAGCCAGAAGCGGCAAGTCACGGATAACTAGCCCTGCCGCCCAGATCTTATCGGATTCTTCATCTTCCTTGTTCACGCCGACATTGCCGATATGAGGATAGGTAAGCGTAACGATCTGGCGGGCATATGAGGGGTCAGTGAGTATTTCCTGATACCCTGAGAGGGCTGTGTTAAAAACTATTTCACCAACAGAGGATCCATCTGCGCCAATGGCAGTTCCTCTGAAAATTGTTCCGTCTGCTAGCGCGAGTACGGCTTCCCGGTAAGTCTGGGAATTCACACAACCTCCTAAATAGTTAAAATATCACTCGAGTATGAGTGGCATCTAGACATCGAAAAATCCGAATATGACAGCAGTCTGTTACTTATATTTGCAAAAAAGCGAGATGAAACTGATCGTCTCATCTCGCTTAAATAATCTATTCTGCTGTAGCCTAACCTCTCGGAACGAGACCGCCTATTGGTGGCGGTGTTAGGAGAGCATTGTATGGAAGAAGGCAGATTTTGTCTATCACTGTCGTCGATATTTTTGTGCTTTTACACGAGACCCAACACATCCTGCATATTAAACAGTCCAGGTTCTTTATCACCGAGCCACTTGGCGGCCCGGACGGCTCCGCGAGCAAAGGCTGTTCGACTAGAGGCCTTGTGAGTAATCTCTACTCGCTCACCCTCGGCGGCAAACAGTACAGTATGATCGCCGACAATGTCTCCGGCTCGCACTGTTGCAAAGCCAATGGTTTGGCGGTCGCGCGCCCCAGTTTGGCCCTCGCGCCCATACACGGCCACTTCTTTTAAATCGCGGCCCAAGGCGCCTGCTACAGACTCACCAAGAGATAGCGCCGTTCCTGACGGAGCATCAATCTTATGGCGGTGATGGGCTTCACTAATTTCAATATCAACTTCATCGCCCAACACTGAGGCCGCCAATTCGGCGAGTTTGAATACTAGGTTTACCCCGGTAGCGTAATTAGAGGCCATACACAGAGCGTTACTGCGGCTTGCTATTTGAACCTGCTCTAGCTGCTCACCATTCAGACCTGTGGTGCCTATCACCATTTTCTTGCCATGCTGGGCACAGAATTTGGCATTGACTGCGGTCACTGCTGGAACACTAAAGTCGATTAACACATCAAAGGAATCTGCGGCCTCAAGAGAAGCCACTACAGCAATATTATTGCGCCCAATACCAGCCAATTCGCCAGCGTCAACGCCGATTAATGAGCTGTCTGGTCGTTCGAGCGCTGCAGTAAGCTGCACACCTTCAGTTTGCGAGATTACCTCGATCAGAGCTTTCCCCATGCGGCCGCCAGCGCCTATTATTGCAATATTACTCATGGTGATACTCCTGTTTGTGTCGCCACTAAAAAACGATACTCTACTATCAACCAGTTAAATTATCGAAGAATTTCTTTACCCCATCAAACCAGTTATTGGTGCGCGGAGAATGCTTGCTTTTACCAGCCAAGCTTTTGTCAAACTGTTTGAGATGCTCTTTTTGCTCTGCATTTAAATTTATCGGCGTTTCAAGAATGACACGACATAGCAGGTCTCCAGTAGCACCACCGCGAACCGGACTAACTCCTTTACCGCGCAAGCGAAACAACTTTCCGCTTTGAGTTTCTACCGGAATCTTCAGCTTTACCTTTCCAGATAAAGTCGGCACTTCAAGCTCGCCACCCAATGCTGCCTGAGCGAAACTAATTGGTACTTCGCAGTGCAAATTAGCACCATCGCGATCAAATATTGCATGATCACGGACATGCATCTGTACATATAGATCACCGGTGGGGCCACCCTGAGGTCCTGCCTCACCCTTGCCAGCTAAACGAATACGATCCCCTGTATCGACTCCCGCAGGAATCTTAACAGATAATGTCTTACGCTCCTCCTTGACGCCCTGACCATGGCATTGACCGCAGGGATCAGAAATTATCTGACCACGACCATGACATTTTGGGCAGGCCTGCTGTACTGAGAAGAAACCCTGAGACATGCGTACCTGACCAACACCTCCACAGGTATCGCAGGTAACAGGTGATGACCCTTTGCGAGCACCAGAGCCATCACAGGGATCACAGGCACTCATGGTGGGCACGTCAATCTGCACAGTTTTGCCCCTTACTGCATCCTCTAAATCTAACTGCAGGTCATACCTTAGATCTGAGCCTCGCGCAGGGCCACTGCGACCGCCTCGGCCACCGCCACCAAAGATGTCGCCAAAGACATCCCCGAACACATCCCCAAAGCCAGAGCCACCCCCGCCGCCACCGGAGTTACCGTCAACACCAGCATGACCAAAGCGGTCATAAGCCGCCTTTTTGTCATCGTCTCCGAGAATTTCATAGGCTTCCTGCGCCTCTTTAAACTTCTCCTCTGCACTGCTATCACCTGGATTGCGGTCAGGGTGATGTTTCATCGCTATGCGGCGAAAGGCCTTCTTAATTTCGGCATCAGAGGCGCCGTTTTCAACACCCAGTACTTCGTAGTAGTCACGTTTGGCCATAACTTGGTTCTTTATTCCTAACTATTGCTGATATAACTAGGCGCGGAACAGAGCCCGCGCCTAATGGAAGAAGAAAAAATCCTAAGCACTTACTTGCCGTCTTCTTTCTCTTTCTCTTCTTCTGTTTCTTTTACTTCTTCAAACTCTGCATCCATCGCATCTTCGCCAGCGGCCTGTTCGCCGCCTTCAGCTTGACCCGCTTCGGCCTGCTCTGCATACATTTTTTGTGCTAGGCCAGATGAGGCCTCAGAAAGAATACCGGCGGCCGCGTCAATCGCTTCTTTATCATCACCCTGCACCGCTTCCTCTACCTGTTTGATGCCAGCTTCAATTGCCGCCTTCTCTTCATCACTGGCCTTGTCACCTGCTTCTTCGAGAGTCTTTCTGGCGGCATGAGCCAGGCCATCAGCGGTATTGCGCGCCTGTACCAGCTCGGCAAACTTTTCATCTTCTGCAGCATTGGCTTCAGCATCTTTGACCATTGCATCGATCTCATCATCAGACAGACCTGAAGATGCTTTAATAATAATCGACTGCTCTTTGCCAGTCGCCTTATCTTTCGCACCTACGTTCAGAATCCCGTTAGCATCAATATCAAATGTTACTTCAATCTGAGGCATGCCGCGTGGTGCTGGTGGAATATCAGCCAGATCAAAACGGCCCAATGATTTATTGCCTGTGGCCTGCTTGCGCTCACCTTGAACCACGTGAATAGTCACTGCGGTCTGGTTATCGTCAGCGGTAGAGAAAATCTGTGATTTCTTGGTAGGAATCGTAGTGTTTTTCTCGATCACTGGAGTGGCAACGCCACCCATGGTTTCAATACCTAGACTCAGAGGGGTTACATCGAGCAGCAGTACGTCTGTTACGTCACCAGCCAAAACAGCACCCTGCAGGCCCGCACCTACGGCAACGGCTTCATCAGGATTCACATCTTTACGTGGCTCTTTACCAAAGAATGCCGTTACTTTTTCCTGCACCAGTGGCATGCGAGTCTGACCACCAACCAAGATAATTTCATCGATCTCAGACGTGGACTTTCCAGCATCTTTAAGCGCGACTTTCAATGGCGTCAAAGAACGTTCAACCAGGTCTTCAACTAAGGACTCAAGTTTGGCACGTGTCAGCTTAACAACCAGGTGCTTAGGACCTGTGGCATCAGCAGTGATATAGGGCAGATTAACTTCGGTCTGTGCACTTGACGACAGCTCAATCTTGGCTTTTTCAGAAGCCTCTTTAAGGCGCTGCATGGCCAGTGGGTCGCCATGAATATCGATACCGCTATCGGTTTTAAACTCCTCTGACAAATACTCGATCAGACGCATATCAAAGTCTTCACCACCAAGGAATGTATCACCGTTAGTAGCCAACACTTCAAATTGCTTCTCACCATCGACATCGGCGATTTCAATAATCGAAATATCAAAGGTACCACCACCGAGATCGTACACAGCAACAACACTGTCGCCGGCGGTTTTATCGATACCATAGGCCAGCGCCGCGGCAGTTGGCTCATTGATAATACGTTTAACATCCAATCCAGCGATACGGCCTGCATCTTTAGTAGCCTGACGCTGGGAATCATTGAAGTATGCAGGAACGGTAATTACCGCTTCAGTCACCGTTTCGCCAAGATAGTCTTCAGCGGTTTTCTTCATTTTCTTCAGAACTTCAGCAGAAATCTGTGGTGCTGCCTTGCTGTCACCTTTGATTTCTACCCAGGCATCACCGTTGTCAGCCTTAACAATCTTGTAGGGCACCATTTTAATGTCTTTTTGCACCACATCGTCTTCAAATCGACGGCCAATCAAACGCTTAACTGCGTAAACTGTATTATGCGGATTAGTTACTGCCTGACGTTTAGCTGACTGACCAACTAAAATTTCACCTTCATCGGTGTAAGCCACAACAGAAGGTGTAGTGCGCGCACCCTCTGCATTTTCAATTACTTTGGGCTTAT
This sequence comes from SAR92 clade bacterium H921, assembly GCA_025153755.1. Lineage (GTDB taxonomy): Bacteria > Pseudomonadota > Gammaproteobacteria > Pseudomonadales > Porticoccaceae > HTCC2207. Next base: position 18,699 of record JAOALD010000002.1, on the reverse strand, counting down.
CGCCTTCGAGTACGGCAACACATGAGTTGGTCGTTCCCAAATCAATTCCGATAATTTTTCCCATTTTTTAACTCTCCGTTACTAGTCTTTAAAGCCTGTTTCCAGGGTTTTTCAAATTAATTAATTACTTGGTCGATATATGGATGCTAATTTCATAACTTCAAGGGTTAAGGTAATTAAAAAGCCTTTTTTTGTTAGGCTGGTTTTGATACCACTACCATTGCAGGCCGCAGTAATCGACCATTTAGCGTGTAGCCCTTCTGAAACACGTCCATCACCGTATTCGGTTCAATATCCGCATTGGGCACCATGCTTACTGCCTGATGAAGCTCTGCATCGAACGGTTGCCCGGCCGGGTCAACAGCCTCAACTTTGTAGCGCAGCAACACATCAACAAAGGTCTTTAGGGTAAGCTCTATACCTTCGGCAACGGCTTTTTGCCCGGCGTCTTCGCTATCAATTGCCGCTAGTGCACGCTCTAGGTTATCCACCACGGGCAAAAGCTCAGGGGCAAATTTATCTAAGGCGTACTTGTGGGCATTTTCGACATCGCGCTCAGCGCGACGACGTAGGTTTTGCATTTCCGCCTGAACGCGCAACACCTGATCTTTCGCACTGGCAACCTGCTGTTGAAGTTGCTCTGTCTCTGACTGCTCAGGCTCCTGATCCATCTGATCAACGAGTTCCGCTTCAATATCGGCATTTAACTCGTCCAGAGCCGCTTTTTTGTCATCCTGTGGTGCAACCTGATCGTCATTTACTGCAGTTTTGTCATCTTTGTTGGTTTCTTCCGACACGCCAACTCCTCACATTATTGTTGTCATGATTGATCCTATGGATCGTTAGTTTTACGCTGGTTATAGATATGGGGGCAAACTATTAAGTTTCAAGCGATTGCGTAACGGCAATCTGTTCTGTATAAACCTAAAACAAAATCTATTGGTTAAAAACTTTGCTGCTATCGATCAATATTAACAATTTCACCCTGGTGGAGACTCTAGAAATTGAGTTCTCTGGTGGCACTACTGCGATTACTGGAGAGACCGGCGCGGGTAAATCTCTAGTTTTAGATGCTCTGGGCATGGCCCTTGGTGATCGTGCCGATACTGGCACTATCCGTCACGGCAAAGACCGCGCTGAAATTACCGCGACCTTTGCTATCGATACCATAGATGACGCTGTGATCTGGCTCAGCGAGAATGATTTTTCCGCTGATGACGAATGTATCTTGCGCCGCATCTATACTGCCGAAGGCCGCTCTCGAGGTTATATTAACGGTCAGAGTTGTACCATGCAGCAACTGCAGCAGCTCGGCGAGATGCTGACGGATATTCACAGCCAGCATGAGCACCAATCTCTGCTGCGCCGTGAGACTCATCGCAAGTTATTAGACGACTATGCCGATACCACTGAGCTAGCCACGCAAGTAGTGACTGCCTTTCGTGCCTGGCACAGCGCCAACAAAAAACTCAGTAGCCTCATGGAGCGGTCGGACGAATTGATTGCACGCAAAGATTTATTGAGCTTTCAGGTCAATGAACTGCAGCAGCTCGACCTCAGCTCTAGCTCCCTTGAAAAGCTTGAGCTAGAGCAGCAAACCTTGGCCAATGCGGAGCAGATTCTTGTTGAGAGCCAAAGCGTTCTAGCTATCTGTGATCAAACTGAAGGCTTCAATGTCCGTGACGGCCTAAACCGCGCCCTCTCAACTCTGGCGGGCTTAAAGCACAAACCAGAGGCTCTGAGCAATGCTGAAGAGCTTCTGCAAAGCGGTCTTATTCAAATTGAGGAAGCCACCAGCGAAATTGAAAGCTATGTGGATCGCTTTGAAGCTGACCCCCAACGTTTACAGCTGGTGGAGGACCAGCTAGCGGTAATTTTCCAATTAGCACGCAAACATCGAGTTAATGCAGACCAACTTGCCGAGACATTGACCTTACTTGAGCAGGAATTGCAGAGTTTGCAAGATGGTGGCGAAAGTATTGATGCATTACAACAGCAAGTTGATGAATTGGCTTCTGACTATGAAACTGTAGCCAACAAGCTGAGCGTTATTCGTGGCAAGGCATCGCAAATAATGGCCTCAGAAATTAATCAGCAGCTCCAAAGGCTCTCTATGGAGGGTGCTGAGCTATTAGTTCAGTTAACGGCATTTAATGAGGGTGAATACAGGGCCAGCGGTTTTGAGGAAGTTGAGTTTGTTATCGCCACTAATCCGGGACAGCCGCACAAACCTTTAGCTAAAATAGCCTCTGGAGGCGAACTATCGCGCGTCAGTCTCGCCATTCAAGTAGTCGCTGCAGCCCACTCTAAAATACCGACTCTGGTGTTTGACGAAGTCGACGTGGGTATAGGTGGCAGCACGGCAGATATTGTTGGCCAATTACTGAAAACCCTCGGTGATCGCGGTCAGGTCATAAGCGTGACTCACCAGCCTCAGGTGGCAGCTCATGCCCACCATCATTACCGAGCCAGTAAGGTGGTCGAAGCCAACAGTGCTGAATCGTTGATGGTTGCACTGAACCGTCAACAGCGAGTGGATGAGCTGGCTCGAATGTTGGGCGGGGCTCAGGTGACCGACCAGACCCTTTCACATGCCTCTGAGTTGCTGTCATTAGCATCTGATTAGGCACCGTCGAGATCCTTGGAGACAGAATCTATTGTTATTATGACAAGAGAAATTCTTACCTAGGAAACAAGCAGGGATCTGTTAAATGCCATGTGATGTCAGTTTTGGATCCTCACCAACAGCGAGGGAGCTCCAAAAGATCAATTTAATGGCACCCTGACCCGATTAGACCCCTAGCCTTTTATTGTCATAGTTAAAAAAGCGCGCAGGCCTTAATACGAACTTATCCATTCGGCCACCCTTCGTTCCAGTAATGGCAGAGGCAGAGCGCCGCCACCAAGGATCACATCATGAAACGCCGCGATATCGAAGTTTTCCCCAAGTTGCTTCTTCGCCATAGCTCGCAATTCCAGAATTTTGAGCATGCCGATTTTATAAGTAGTAGCCTGGCCTGGCATCACAATGTAACGCTGGATTTCTGAGCGGATACTTTCCAGCGGTTCGGGCGAATTCGCAGCAAAGTAGTCGATGGCTTCTTGCTCAGTCCAATTTTGAGAGTGCAGTCCAGTATCTACAACGAGTCTGATAGAACGCCAGATTTCTCCCGTTAAACGCCCGAAGTCCTGATAGGGGTCGGTATAGGTGCCCGGAATTTCCTTGGCAAGATATTCAGAGTACAGTCCCCATCCTTCGGAGTAGGCCGTAAACCGAGCCTGCGTGCGAAATTGAGGCACGCCTTCTAGCTCTTGAGCAATTGAAATTTGCATATGATGTCCTGGCAGACCCTCATGGTAGGCGATCACCTCCAACTGGTTCTTGGGCATGGCGGTCATATCTGACAGATGAGCGTAGTAAGTGCCAGGGCGAGAACCATCGGGCGTACCTGGATAATAATGCTGGGCGGCGCCATCACGCTCACGGAAGGGCTCAACGCGCTTTACGACTAGGTCGGCTTTAGGAAGTAAGCCAAAGTAATTGGGTAACTCGGACTTGATCCCCTCAATGGCGCTGGTAGCGTCATCGATATAGGCTTGGCGGCCTTCGTCAGTATCTGGGTAGTAGTTCCATTTACCGTTGCGAATGTACTCAAAAAATTCTGCTAGGGTGCCATCAAACTCAGTCTCTCTTTTAATGACTTCCATTTCTTGGCGCAGTCGAGCAACCTCCTCCAAACCGATTTGATGAATTTCATCGGCAGTAAGGTCAGTGGTGGTTTGATTGCGCAAACGATAATTGTAATAAGCCTTGCCACCGGCCCGTTTTCCAACCCCTGTGACGACCGCAGGTGCGCGGGCCTTTTCGCTTTCAGCCCATTGGATAATGTCGTTGTAGGCAGGCAACAAGTAATTGATCAGCGCAGCTCGCGCATCAATGGTGAGTCGCTCTGCTGTTTCGGCGTTAATGGTGCCGCTGTCTTGCAGCGCCTGGATCTCTTTGTGCATATCGGCCCACAGAGCGCTCCGATTCTCGCTGGTGCTGTCAAAAGGCTGACCAGAAATCACTTTTTCGGCTTGCTTAATAGTGCCGTCTAAGGCAAATACGGGTGATACCACTCCCTTGGTAGCACTTTTCGAAGCATTGGCAATCGATTCCCCCATCAGCTTTTTTATGGCTTTAACGCGTTCGATGTAAGCCAACATATCGCCTTCATCTTCCACGCGATGAAAATTGATCAAAAACGTAGGTGCAAAACTCTGGATACCATTCATCTGTTCAAAGACGAGGCCATCGTAGAAAAAAGCATCGGCCTCCCGCATCTGCTCTAGCTGATAAAGCCATAGGTCATAGGACAGCCGTTCGTCGTTACTCAGCTGATCGCGATCGAAGCGTCGCTGCATTTCCTTTGCTGAAGCGCTCTTCCAGGCCATTTTTTCAGAAAACGACTCGTATGTAGTGGAATCGAGTTCACTGTAACGTGCCTTGCGCCCAAGAAACGTCATCCCGATGGGGGAGAATTGTAGCTCTATCTCGAATTGTTCATCCAACCATTGAGTCAGGGTCAGGGTGTCTTCAACCATTGTCTCTTTGACTGGCCCACCTTTGGGTGCGCAGGCGGCTAAAGCCAGTATGAATATTAAGCCAAGTAATAAATAACTATACAAAGCTCTGGGAGAATTAGCAGAAGTCATAAAAATTTTCATTGGTTTAACCATTAGTTTAAAAAGAGGAAATCCGGATGCACAGCATACGGTTTTACCTATAAAGGTAGACTCAGAAAGTTTAGCTTTCCACAGATTATGACAGGAATCGAGAGAAAAATGGCCTCTGAAGGAACAGCAGTGGTTTCAAAACCTTAATGCCAAAAAAAACAGCGGAAAGACATGAGCCAATATGTACCGAGTGTCACTTTAAGCTTAAGCATCCAGTAAAGTAGTGATCCTAAGATTAAGGTTTGATCAATACTCCCCTCATCATCAACCCGCTGATCAAAATCGAACCCCGCCTGAGGCGGCCATCGCGCTGGCATCATGACCGGTGCGTCGATAGGCTCATTAATGTGCGTCAGTATCTTCTCTACCGATTGAATGTCGGTCACAACACTCAACACTCGCATGGACCCACCGCACTGGGGGCAAACTAGGGGGAATACATCATAAATACGGGCTAACAACATGGCCCAACCGCTCACAACGTCCTTGAATCTACCGAATCCTTTTTGTCGATCCGTATGTTTTGCTTTGCCTTGCTCGTCTGATGGCTGTGGCTGAGTGTCGCCGTCACCCCGATTCACCTTCGGTGGTTCATTAATCGGCAGGCCTACTCGCGCCACCTCTTGTCTTAATCTGGCATTGGCGGCCAACACACCATGATAACTGTGACGATGCTCTCTCGGCCTTGGCAGCAAGAACCTCGGTGTTTGGTGTAAACCAGCGAATATGAAATCCCCTATTAGATGGGACAAAAAATGCTGTCTCAGCAAGGTTGTTTTCTTCTGCGATTGCTTGCATGGTAGCATCAGGTAACCATTTTTCTAAAGGAACTACAGCAGCTCGATTACCCTCGAAAGGCTGTTCTGCGAAAGCATCAATTTGGTAAATATCTAGTTTCATTGCCAACTCCTAAAAATACACCGCCGCGCTAAGCGGCAAAAAGTTGTTGGCTAAAATTAGTGAGGAGCGAACTAAAGCTAACTGCTTATTGTCCGTTCTTGAGCGCCTTGTTATATTTTTTATAGCAACACGTTTATCCACAACGCCATAACGCATAATAATGAAAACCAAAACGAAAGCACACGACGTAAAATAATAAAGGTACTTCGAATTGGTTATTAAAATTACGTGTAGTTTTTATGATTATGTCAGGAACTTCCTGACCTTCATTAAACTATAAAACTTAGCTCTTACCGTTTTATTTTTAACACTAGCGAATCTGGCTTTGACCGCAATACAGGCAACAATAAAAGTTAAAAGAACCATTGAAAACATTGGATATAACATTAAAACTTCCATATAAACTCAAATCCTGGTAAAAAATATAACGCCTTAATAACAGGATTGTGTAGGGTGGCGCTATTTTTGCTCCGCCAAAATTGTGACGGCCTACACAATTCCTATGAATTAATTTGTTATACCGGCCGACTATACAATAGCACCGCCCCATTTTTGTGATAATTCTATTTCATAGCCGTCAGGGTCCTTTATGTATAAAGACTGAGAATAGGGCCACTGAACAACACCTTCGTATAGAATTGTTATACCTTTTTTTTCACAGAGCTGAACCGCATCATCAAAGTTACTAATATGGAAACTAACATGTGAAAACCCATGCTTTTCGATACGACCAAGATTCTCTTTCTCATAAAGAGCTAACATTGCAGCTTGGGTCCCAATAATTGCACCCTTTTGTTCTGAGATAGTTTCAAGCACGTCGAACCCAAGAAGCTCTTTCCAAAATTCTACACTTTTTTCAAGGTTGCTTACTTGTAGATTTACGTGATCTATCCCGGTTGTTATTAAAAACAAATCCTCAATTCCTCTCTAAAGTATAACGCCCACATTAAGCGGACTAAAATTGTTTGCCAAACTTATTGAGGAACGAAACATGGCAAGCTGTTTTAGTTCCGTTTAAATTGCTCGTTATGCGGCTAATTGATAGGACGGATTAATTAAAAGCATAATGATTGCAGGAAAATAGGCGAGATAAACAAATAACAGCTGTGTATCTTTGGCTGCCAATGCGAACATGGCTGACACAAGTACTACAGACCAACCCTTTAATAGAAATGAATTGTGAGAAAGTCTATTAACTATTCCCTGTATCATCTCAAGGTGAGTGTGCTTCCTCTCTATTTGACTTCTCCTGTAAGCTAACAGCTTAAACATAGACACAAACCAACCAGTTTTCCACACAGCATTGCAGCGACCCGGACGAAAAACCTCCTCAAATGGAAACCACAAGGCTACAAAATCGTTATCCCAAAAAAGTAGCAGCGGAAAAACACGAGCCAATATGTACCGAGTGTCACTTTAAGCTTAAGCATCCAGTAAAGTAGTGATCCTAAGATTAAGGTTTGATCAATACTCCCCTCATCATCAACCCGCTGATCAAAATCGAACCCCGCCTGAGGCGGCCATCGCGCTGGCATCATGACCGGTGCGTCGATAGGCTCATTAATGTGCGTCAGTATCTTCTCTACCGATTGAATGTCGGTCACAACACTCAACACTCGCATGGACCCACCGCACTGGGGGCAAACTAGGGGGAATACATCATAAATACGGGCTAACAACATGGCCCAACCGCTCACAACGTCCTTGAATCTACCGAATCCTTTTTGTCGATCCGTATGTTTTGCTTTGCCTTGCACATCTGATGGCTGCCGCTGAGTGTCGCCGTCACCCCGATATAGAATATTTATTGGCAATTTTTCACCATCTGGGTGTACAGCTGTAAAGCAGGAATTAACTTATGCGAACTATGATCAAAGGCTTTTTTCGGCGCCCGACGCATCTGACATAACAAGATAGTCCAATAAGCACTTGAGTTTTGGTTATGGTCCGCATTTTTGCCTTGTTGCTCAATTGGCGGAGGCCCAAATACGCGCAATTTTTAGTGAACTGGGAGAACATTTTAGTAGCATTGAAATGATGTCGTCTCCAACGTTGTTACGGTCAAATTTTCGACGGGGTGTTAAGTCATTGCCGATTAAATTTACTCGCAGATGACGTTCTTTAACATGTTAAATTACTGAGTAATATATAGGGCTATTAAATCTGCGTGAATCGCACCCATAGAGCCCAAGAATTCTGATATAAAACGTGCGATAAAAAAATTGACCGATTCATCTGAAGGGCCTCACAAAAACTGAACGGCGTCTACATGCCCGCTTTTAATGGACTACACTTAACACTCCATTTCGATTATGAGGTGGGAATCTATTCTCAAGGAGAGCTATATGAACAATATAAAAATGAGGACGGCGATAAGAGTCAGCATTGCAGTGGTTGCGGGGACTTTTCTGTGCTTGCCCGCATTTGCGCAAGATAAAGACGAAATTGAGGAAGTGATGGTAACTGGGTCACGTATTAAAGCGGCTGGCATTGAGTCATCTAGCCCAATTACCTCAATTAATGCTAAGGAAATAATGCTTCAGCAAGAGCCGGAGATTGAAAAAATTCTTCGGAACTTGCCTATTACCATTCCAGGCGATGGTCAGAACACCAACAATGGAACGGCAGGAGCGGCAACCGTGAACTTACGTGGCCTGGGAAGTGAGCGTAATCTTATACTGATGAACGGCCGTAGAATGACGCCATATAACTACAATGGGCGCGTTGATACCCAAGTTATACCTACAGCACTAGTTAGGAACATCGATATTTTGACTGGCGGTGCATCGTCAGTTTATGGTTCGGATGCTATTGCTGGAGCAATCAATTTTCAAATGAAAAATGACTTTGAAGGCCTTGATCTAAGTGTTATTTCAAACCAGACCGGCGAAAGCGATGGAGAGACCAACACTATATCTTTAACCATGGGCTCTAATTTGGACGATGGCCGAGGTAATGTTGCGATGAACATTACATGGGCCGACCGAAATGCAGTAAAGCTAGGTGATCGTCCGCTAGGCCTCTTAGGCATAGGTACATCTGATGGTTCCAATTACGATAAATTTCTCGCCGGCGACACACCGACAGAAACTGAAAACTGCAGCCCCGGCACTGGCGCAGTGACTGCTGGTGGTTCAACAACATCTATTCCGACTGCGGCGCAGATTGTTGGTGGTTCTGAACTTGGTCAGTTCCGCGATGATCGAACCTTAAATACTGACCCTAGCACTGTGGGCTTAAATACAGGACGGTGCTCAGTATTTAATTTCAACCCTTTCAACTACTATCAAACGCCGCAAGAAAAATACTCAGGTATGGTGATTGCTAATTACGAAATCAGTGAAGCTGCAAATGTTTACTCTAGCTTGAGTTTCAGTAATGTCACTGTGGTTGCTCAGGTTGCTCCATCAGGGACTTTTGGTCAGCCATTTAACGTTCCTGTTGACAACTTTTTCCTCAGCGATCAAGCAAGAACCACAATAATAGATGCGGGCAATGCTTTGATTGCGTCAGGAGAGTGGGATGGTGCTGGATTAGGTTGGAAGGATACTGACGCAGATGGGACTGTTAATTCGGGGGATTATCTGCCTATGGTACTGCGTCGTCGCACCTTAGAATTAGGACCTCGCTCCGAGAATTATGACACCGATCATTTTAACTTTATGATGGGCGTGAAGGGCGATGTAATGGATAACTATTATTATGATGTAGGCATCCAGTACGGCGAAACCAACCGCACCGGAGTTAGGGCTGGTTATACAAATCTCACCAACATTCAAAATGCTTTGGACTCAACAGATGGTGTGACTTGTGAAAATGGCGACTCAACCTGTGTGCCAATCGATCTCTTTGGTGGGTACGGTACTATTACTCCAGCAATGGCTGGATACGCACAGGCTATTTCCCTCTACCAGCAAAAGTACGACCAGCTGCTCGCCTCAGCAACCTTCGGCGGGCAAATTGCCGGCCTTAAAATGCCTGGTGCCGAAAGCGCTGTATCTTTTAGTGTAGGCTATGAGCATCGACAAGAGAATGGGGCATTTAATCCCGATGAGTGCCTGAAACTTGCGCCAAATAGCTGTCTAGGCGGCGCTGGTGGCAACCAACTTCCTATCTCTGGTGGTTTCAAAGTAGATGATATCTTTGTAGAAGCATTAGTACCCATTTTAGACGCCGCACCCTTTGCTGAATCACTAGTCTTAGAATTAGGTTATCGAGCTTCCGATTACGATTTAACTGGGTCTTCATCAACTTGGAAAGCTGGTTTAAATTGGCGTCCATTCCATACTGTCATGTTCCGAGTGATGCAACAGCAAGCGCAGCGAGCTCCCAACGTTGGTGAACTATTCTCTCCAGTCACCTCGAGCCTCGGTAACGCTACTCAAGATCCATGTTCGGTAGCTAATTCTGCTAATATTGATGCTGCCCTCAGTGCTTTGTGTATCTCTACAGGAATGACTGCAGGTCAAGTTGGAGCTATCCCTGATATCATTTCTGGTCAGATTTCGCTTTTCGGAGGCTCAGATCCAGCTGCTCCAGCCTCTCCAGAAGAAGCTGATACATTCACCGCTGGCGTAGTTTGGACTCCCGAGACGGCCCTAGTAGAGGACCTAACCATAAGTGCAGACTACTACGATATTAAAGTGAATGATTATATCGGTGAGTTCACCGCACAAGAAATTCTTGATCAATGCTATAAGTCAGGAATTACTAAAGAATGCGCGAAAATTAATCGTATCGGCGGAGGCATGACCATTTCAGGTGCAGGTATTAATACTTTCACTACTAATCTTGATTACCTTCAAGCTGAGGGTATCGATGTTAGCGCTTCATTCGGCATGGCAACAGGCGATAAAGGCTACCTGACAGTCAACACAGTGATACACAAGTATTTGACCCAGGAAAGTCTGAGCACTGACGTATCTAGCATTATTGATTGTAAAGGCTACTACAGCACTAAATGCAACCCAATCCATGACCTGAGACTCACCGCTAGAGCCACTTGGTCTTATGACAATTGGAGCGTATCAACACTTTGGCGCCATATGTCTGCTATCGATTTAGCGCCTGATGAAGCGGCTGGGGCTTTCGCAGAGTTTCAGAGAATCAGTAGCTACGACTATTTCGATCTTTTGGCAAGCTATCAACTAAGAGAGAATATCACTCTAAACGTAGGTGTCGATAACGTTCTCGATGAGGACCCGCCAGTTATAGGAAATGGTGCAGGCACAACGGCAGCTAATAGTGGCAATACTTTCCCAAGCAGCTATGACACTATGGGGCAAATCTTTACAGCAGGGTTTAATGTCACCTTTTAGTTAAAAGTATAGATTGAAAAACGGCGGGTTTACCCGCCGTTTTTTTTGCTTTTTTAAAAATCAGTAAACTAGAAGGTCGAGTTAATGAAATTATTTTTCGTCTCCTTTTGTCAGCAGTCTGGTAGACGGCATTATGGTTGTTATTACACTGGCCTTAATGTTTTCATACAGTCTGGAGCTATCGCTGATAGCCTTAGCGTCTACTTTTGCCTACGCAGCCATACAGTTCGCATTATATAAGCCCATCAGAAATGCCACAGAAGAGCAGATTATGTATGGCGCCAAGCAGGACTCACACTTTTTAGAAACCTTGCGCGCCATGCAGGCCATTAAAATATTTGGCAAAGAGGGACAGCGCCACCAAGATTGGTCTAACAAATACGTAGATTCGATGAATGCCGGTATCAGGCTCAACAAGATCAATATTATTAGTGGCACAGTACAGGGATTTCTAACCGGAGTTGAAGGCGTTGTTATAGTTTGGGTTGCAGGCTCAGCACTGTTAAGCAGTTCATTTTCAGTAGGTATGTTCTTCGCCTTTATGGCTTTTCGCGCTCGCTTTAGCAGTCAAGTACAGGGGTTGTTATCCAGCCTTTTCCAATTTTTAATGGTGCGATTGCACCTGCACAGAATCGCAGATTTAGCATTGCAGGAAAGGGAGAAAAATACCGATGCCCTCACGCTAGTTCAGGCAGGTATCGATACATCTATCTCCCTCCAAAAGTTGGATTTTCGTTATTCTGAAAGTGAAGGCTATATTCTTAAAAATCTTGAGCTAGATATAAAAGCAAATGAATGTGTTGCCATTGCGGGCGCATCTGGCGTGGGTAAAACCACGTTGCTCAAAGTTATGATGGGCTTGCTAGAGCCTAGTGCTGGTAAAGTGCTAGTTGCGGGTAAACCTCTTCATCATATTGGCTTAAAAGGCTATCGAGCTATTACTGCAGCGGTAATGCAAAATGACCAATTACTGGCTGGTTCCATCCTACAGAATATTTGTTTTTTTGATATTGAAGCTGATCTAAAAAAAGCAATCGAGGCGGCTAAGACCGCATATATATGGGATGAAATAGAACAGATGCCCATGGGTCTATACACCTATATTGGAGATATGGGGTCTGCGTTATCTGGCGGTCAACAACAGCGTATCTTATTGGCTAGGGCACTCTACAAAGAACCAAAAATACTTTTTATGGATGAAGGGACAAGTCATCTAGACATATTAAACGAGCAGTGTATTAATCAAGCAATCCAACATCTAAAAATGACCAGAATCATTATTGCTCACCGCCAAGAGACCCTGCAATTGGCTGATAGGGTACTTTATCTGTCTGACGGCAAGCTCTCAAGTCTCACAATAAAATGAATTAATGAAAAGAAATTAAAATAGTAATCCACGATGGTGCCTACACACCATAGCGAGTTTGATTTTAAAGTGTGTCTAAGGGGCACCGTGACGCTTCTTTTGCTATTTCCCTAGGTCTGAGCAAACAATGCTCGACAGTAATAATTAAACATGCACTTTGATCAAAAAAAACATAAATTTTTACTATTATTAATACAAGGTTTATTTTTTTTGACCTTAACATATGGAAGTTGCTTATATATCAAATCAAGGAGAAAGATTATGATTAGAGAATTAACAATTAGTGAAGTAGAAGATGTAAGCGGCGGTGATGCTATGGATCATTCAATTAGTTGGGCGTCAACAGTGGGAGGGTTGCCGCTGGTGCTTTTACAGGTGGTTTGAGAGGTGCTGCGATGGGAGGATTGGCTGGATTTGCGGTGGGTGCCCTATTAGGCGGAATTTACAGTATGGCCTCTTAGTCTAGAATTTAAACTATAGCCAGTTTATTTTATATTCGTTTTAATTTGTTGGTTAATTTATCGAACAATGGATTAACTGGTGCTAATACTTCAGGGTGGTATAGAAATGGATACTCAATATAAAAATCGAATGGTTGTTTTGATGCTTCTAGTTGTCGCGCCTAGTTTTTTGGCCGCATCATATTTTGTGTCTGATGTTTTCAATATTCCCTCGCTATATGCTGGTATGGTTCGTAGTATCTTCTCCATAATACCAACAATGACTGTGCTTGTATTTTTACAAGCATTTGGCAAAGGAAAAATGACTAAAAATCAGAGAACGGTATTTAAATCGATGATTTTAGGCTTTTTTATTTCAGCCACATTTTGGCTTTACATTCAGGAAGCTTTTAATAACTTGAATCTAGGCCTCGTGATTTTTTGGTTTGAAGTGTACTTAATAATAATAATAGTGATGTATCTTTTGGTAAAAAGTAAACCGAAAGTTATTGATAAATGGTTCCACGATACTAAATAAACCTTGTGCTTATATAGATGGAAGTTTTTTTATATAGCAAATCAAGGAGAAAGATCATGATTAGAGAATTAACAGTAAATGAAGTAGAAGATGTGAGTGGTGGCCTTGGTCCGTTGCTTGCGGTAGCTTACGCTATTGGAACTAACACAGCCGTCAGATCATTTGGTAATTACGTTCTTAGCAGAGGATTTAGTGTGTACGCTGTATATTCGGGAGCTAGCCATTACGGTGGTTACGGTGGTGGCTCCGCTCTCTGAACAGGCTAACTATGGCACTTCTTAGAAAATGCCCTTGTTGCAAAGAACAAGGTGTAGACAGTGCGCACATTTATGATGGTGCGCGCTGTTTATTTTGCTCAAAAATTATCGAACTAGATCATTTTTATGTAACCCTGTTGTTAGTTATATCCGTCTTATGCGTAAAATTTTTATTCGATAATTCGTATGGCCTCGCAGGATTAATTTTAACGGTGGTAATGGTGGTATTCTCTTCAGGATACAAGCAGATAACATCTAAATTTTTCCCGTTAAAGACTTATGAAAAATAACTTAGCTTATAAATAAGCCAGGCTGAAGGCCTGGTATCGGTCTAGTTTTGCCAGCCGGCCTTATTTTTATAGTTGGTTTAAGCGACACCAAAGTATTTCTTTTAGCGTCTTTAAGAAAAAGATTAACGAAAACAGTAGTAAACTTGACCTGTAAGTGTCCCATCTGGCAGTTGTATTGATGCTAGCATTATCAGTGGGTTCGCTTTTTAAGCCCAAATAGATGGAATTTTTTTTATATAGCAAATCAAGGAGAAAGATCATGATTAGAGAATTGACACTCAGTGAAGTGGATCTTGTTGCAGGAGCAAATATTTCTGTGGCAAAAGTAATCAATACAGGTAGTGCAGCCATTGCTTCTATAGCTTGTCCAATAGCACATAAAACCAGACATCCTTATGCTGCAATTGCATGTGGGGCTCACTTCTAGCAAATTGGGCTTCATATAGTTTTATTAGCGGAGCGACGGCATAGATTCTGCCTGCCACTTCTCATCTAATTATTAACAATAACTTTTAAATGGGTGATACTTTGGGCGTTTAATTACATATACAGTCATTATTGCAAAAATCTTTTGTCAGAAGCTTCCTCTTGATTGGTGGTGCCACAGCTTGTGCAAACACCATTCACGCATGGGGGCCTTTCTCTGCTGACCTTTGGCTCGGCGTCTCAATTGGTGTGTTACTCCAAATAGCAAATGTGTGTTACTGGTCTCTAGTTTTTTCTTGGGCTAATGACAGAAATTCTGAAAAGTGACTTTGTCAAAGTGAAAGAGTTTGCTCAGGGATTAAGTGATAAAGATCTACAGATTCGTTTTATACATTTAAAGGTCTTCTATGATTTTATACAAGATAGGCAAGGAATATGAAAAAAATTATTTACATTTGTTCGGCTATTTTAGTCTTACTTAATGGGCTTCAAATTGCCCAAGCACTCTATGTGGGTAATAGCCCCTCTAGCTACCTCTACCTAGGCTTGATAAGTTCAGTTTTGTTGATTTTTGCGATACTGTCTGGGGAGCGTTAGACCTTTGAGAAAATGCCCTTGTTGCAGTCAGCAAGGGGTGGACAGCGCGCAACTCCATGACGGTGCGCGCTGTCTGAACTGCTCAAGAATAATCGAAGTGAATTATTTTTATACAATACTTTTTTCAATTGCATCGGTGCTATCCGTATATTTTTTATTTACCAATTCATATGGTCTTGCTGGACTGCTTGTGACTGTTATAACAGTGATGTTTTCCTCAGGTTATAAACAGATAACAGCTAGATTTTTTCCCTTAAAGAACTACGAGAAATAATTGACTCTGCTCCCTACTTTTACGTTCTACTCAAAGTTAGATAAATGTCTGTATTGGGCCCTGCTACTATCTGTATTGGGCCTTGCTGCTATTAGTGCCTTCTGGTCTACTAAAGCGTCTCTGCTAAGCTTATGCGAAAGCTGAAGGACCTTAATAATTAATCCTTCACTTTTATCAACGCACAAATAAATTTGTTCTATTATTTAGAACAAGGTTTAGTTTTTTTGACCGTAACATATGGAAGTTACTTATATATGAAATCAACGAGAAAGATCATGATTAGAGAATTAACAACTAGTGAAGTAGAAGATGTAAGTGAGGGCGTGCCGGGAGCAGCTAATGTCGCTGGCGGCATCGTTGGCGCAGCTATGGGAATGGCGGCCTATGCTATAGGTCAGACAGCCGCATTTCCTGCTGGCGGTTCATCGGTATCAGGTTGTGGATTCCTTGGGGCCGCTGCAGGTGGGGCGGTTGCGGGGGCTGGGTTTTGGTCAGGCCCATCTACTGTTGCTGGTACGGCTGTAGGTCGAGCTGTGGGCGGATACTGCGCTGCTTAATGAACATTATAATAAAAAGAATTAACTAAATTATTTTTACTAAGGAAACTAGAATGAAGAGTATTTGGATTGGTGGAGTTGTTAGAATGAGTGGATCGGTGGCATTTCCGCTGGCATATCACTTCTTTGACTATTTCTTACCTAATAATGACGTTGGCTTTGTTCTTTTTTTGGCCGGATTAGCCGGTGGCAGCATCGTTTTGTCGATAAATGACCGTTTTGGAAAAGATCTCTCTGAATCCGCCTAGCTGGTTTTTATTATAAGCAGCAGCCCAATAACAGGATTCACGCGTCTTGGCTGGGGTATTAGAAGTGTCGGCTTCGGAGTTGCCGGTAGCTCCATGGGTAATGGTGCTACTGCTACTGCAACGGTTGTGGGTGCAGGAAGTGCTGGGTTTGGGCTTATCTGTGCTTTCGGTTAATGTCAAAATTTAGAGGTTTTTTATGGT
The DNA here is from genome assembly GCA_025153755.1 of SAR92 clade bacterium H921. GTDB lineage: Bacteria > Pseudomonadota > Gammaproteobacteria > Pseudomonadales > Porticoccaceae > HTCC2207. The sequence continues at coordinate 2,571 of JAOALD010000002.1, read as the reverse complement.
TTTATACAAGGCAGGCAAAGAACAAGGTTTTAATCCATTATTTCCTGTTCTTTGGAATTTAAATATCAAAAGATATGTTTTTATTGCTGGTCAGCGAGATAGTTTTACCGCTGCAGTGACAATAGTGTTCTCAATAATCTTGCTTGCTAAAGCCTCAGCTTATCTTGTCATGCCTGCGGCGGCGGAAGGTGACCTTTCGCCAGTCGTACCACTCTCGTTAGTAATGGTTCTATGGCTTTTCTTGAAGGGCAAATTCTTTCCAAGAAAGTGGCAATCGTTAGAAGCTGGTGATACAAAACAGGTTGGTATTGGCAAGTGCATTTTCTTAGCTGAGTGGATTCTTGTTTGCTTTACAGTGATGACGTTTTTTATGCTTGCGGCTCGAGATACGGGTTTTGAATTTATGTATGTATTAGGTATGGTTCCTGTGCTGTTTATATTTATGCCGGTCATAGATATTAGCCTATACAAACTCCGTACTAATCGTATGCGGTAACACTGATATTTTATGCTCACTAAAACTTAAACAGATCGGTAATATGATGTTATATATAGGGTTCTGTAATGATGAACGCTAAGTTTAGAAGCCGCGCGGTAGCCTTGATTTTTTTACTGGTGTTGCCTGTCTTTTTTGTAGCATCCTTTTTTATTATTGATTTTTTTCAGGTTTCTCCAATATATGCCACTATGATTGTTCCACCTTTGGTAGCACTGCCAACAATAATTATATGGCATGTCCTCAGATTATTTGCTGAGAAGAAAATGAACAAAAATCAGATTACGGTATTTTGGTCAATGTTTATAGGTTTCTGTGTTTCTGCAACATTAACCTTACAGGTTCAAGGAGCGTTTAATGAACCAGTTTCAGGATCGAACTTCTTTTGGGTTGTAATTTATCTCTTGGTGGCATCGCTTATGTATATTTTTGTCAAAAGTAAGCCTAGGACCATTGATAGATGGTGCGGTGAGAAGGTGTTCGACCCTTATTACTCCTTCTTTATACGGTAACTATATATGTTGGGTGTGTTTGCAGAGTTGGAAACGAATCTTCGCCTCGAGCAGCAGACGGAAGGAGTAGCGAAGGCAAAAGCAGAAGGGAAGTAGAAGAGTCAAAAAAAGTAAGAATGTGTCGGTGTTTGGGGATAAAAAAGAGTAAAAGTCTTACTTTCTGTCTACTCCATAAAATCAAAAACTTAGCAAGAGGTACGACAAAGGATGTCCACTAAAAAGATTAAGGTATTAATACTTGCCGCACATAAAGTCTTACAAAGATGGTCAGCAAATGAAATAAATAGAATAGGAGCAGATAGTGTTCAGTTGGTTACTTCACAGTGTAATAACGCTTCAAAAGAGTTAATTCATAAAAACTTAGATAAATATTCAAACGATATTACTTATATCGAAAATTACAACACCTCTGGACTCATCCCTGTCTTATTAGCAGAGTTCATTGAGCAACAACAAATAACTCATATTATTGCTTTATCAGAAGTTGACATTATGAGGGCAGCTAGACTTCGTGATAAATTTAATTTACCTGGCTTAAAAGCAGCATCGGCTATATATTTCCGTGACAAACATGTCATGAAACAGTCCGCTATAGATTCTGGTATTGCTTGTTCTCCTTTTCAGTTGGTATATGACCCTTTAACGCTGCAGCAAACTGCGAAAAAAATGGGCTACCCAGTCGTTTTGAAACCTACTATGGGCCGAGGTTCGTCAGGCGTAGTGGTGCTAGAAGACGACAAGTCACTACGTGATTATCTAACCACTTGTCACTGGAATGATCTCGGTGGTCAAATGCCTATGTTACTAGAAAAGTATGTAGACGGCGATTTGTATAGAGTGGATGGTGTGGTCAGTGGTGGGAATATGTGTTTTGTGGCGACTGCACGCTACTGGGGAACACACCTTGATTATCTCAATGGAGGGTGTCTCGGCTCCGTTATGCTTGATCCAGCTAGTAAGATTTCAAAGAAACTCGTTAATTTGACTAAAAAACTATTGCTAGACGTTTTACCTTTTGGACTAAATGGAGGGTTTCATGTTGAAATATTTATTAACAATCAAGGCGAATTGATTTTTAATGAAGCTGCGGCGAGGTTGGGGGGCGGCTCCATTATCGAGGAAATTGAAACTTCGTACGGTATAAATATAAAGACATTAACGGTAGCAGCAGAAGCTGAAAATACATCTGCTGTATGCGAGATCCTAAATGACGCTCATAAAACATTTATCGATGCGGCGCAACTTCACATTTCCCCACGACTAGGTGAACTTGTTTACATTCCTGAAAACTGCCCTCTTCCCTGTGTTTCTTTCTATGAATCTATAGGGAGGGCGGGTGAAAACTATAACCTGATGAACCATACAAACTCTGAGGTTGCGAGGTTCATTTTAACTGGAACTGGTGGAAAAGATCTCACTTATTTATTGGATGAGGTGTTGGCATGGTTTAACGATGAAATAAAATGGCTTGAGAAACAAGACGGTTTGAATCGCCACTAGTTAACTAGACACTTTTCAGTCTCGTTAAAATATTGTCTTTCATACTCTATCGGAGATAGCCCG
>JAOALD010000013.1 GCA_025153755.1 SAR92 clade bacterium H921 | reverse complement strand
TCGCAACTAATGCTGAAAATATATCAACCAATGTCAGCGCTATCGCAACTAATGCTGAAAATATATCAACCAACGTCGATGCTATCGCAACTAATACTGCCGCTATCTCAAGTTTCTCTTCTGAGGTAACATCAAATACAGGCCTAATCAATAACAATGCCCTCGATATTCAGCGTGTTGAAATCGCGATGGCTGAAAATGTTGAAACGCTTAAATCTGGTATCGCTTCATCTTTGGCAATTGCGGGTATGCCCGTTGCGCCTGGCGATGGCACAGGCCTATCAATTGGTACTGGTTATTTTGATGGCGAGTCTGCTATTGCAATGGGCCTAACCTTTAATGATTCGAAGCGAACCTTCAAATTTTCTGTTGGCCATGCTGGTGGTGAGACCAGTGCATCTGCTGGTGCAGCCTTTAGGTTTTAACTAGACTAATTATTGAGAAACCCCCCTGCTCTAAACGCTAGGGGGTTTTTTATATAGCGCCCGCTCAAACCAAAATAGTGCACGCAATCTATGTTAGCGACAGACACTGGCCAAAAACCAGAGATCGATGGCGCCTGAGAGCTAAATATATACCATCTGCGATCAAGGTTAGGCAGACATTAACAAATGCTGCTGCGCAGTATTTGCCACTTGCCACCTAGAAAGACCCCAACAATAGG
>JAOALD010000012.1 GCA_025153755.1 SAR92 clade bacterium H921 | reverse complement strand
TCAAGGTTAGGCAGACATTAACAAATGCTGCTGCGCAGTATTTGCCACTTGCCACCTAGAAAGACCCCAACAATAGGTTTCCAATACCTTCGTAGAAAACAAGGTTTCGAGCAATAGCGGCGTAATCTGGCCGAGCTTAGATGAGCAATTTTGGCGATGTAACTCGATGGTTCTATGACTTATAGCTAGATATTCACCAATTTTCTTACTCGAAAAACCCTGATACACAAGACGTAAAATCTCTAACTCTCGCAAGGTCAAAATAGACTCCACCGGCATCCAAAAATCGTCTGGAAGACGCAGATCCGGCAGACCTAATGCGATGATTAAAGAACTGAACGCCTCAAAATTATCGAGATGGCTAGCATTGCAATGAGCTATTTTAGTCCCCGCTATTTCAGACACCGGCTCAACTGTTATTTGGTCATCTACTGCTGGATCGAAAACTAGATTTATAGCGAGTGGTCCTAAACTACAGGTCTCAGAAAATTGCCGAGACAACGACTTACGCCTAATCAAATCGAAGTCAGGCCGCAGTGTTAGCACGGTGATATTTTCATTCACATTATAAAATGGTAATGCTAGATCTTTAATTAGATGCGCTGGCGCGCCCAGTAATTTAATAACTAAAATTTTTGTTTCAGGCGTTAGATCATTCCTTTCTCTCATCATTTTATCTTCCTTTGATATCCATTTAACAATAATTATACAAACCGAAAAAACGCATGCCGCTCATATCCTTAATGAGGAATGCTGCCCCATAAGCTATTCAATCAGGTCATATGTGTTTTCACTAGCTATTTGGCATGGTTTATATATAGCACACTAAAAGTAATTTATTTGAAAAA
>JAOALD010000011.1 GCA_025153755.1 SAR92 clade bacterium H921 | reverse complement strand
CCGCCTTCACGAATTGCAAAACGAAGACCTTCTTCCATAGCAATTGGGTGAATCAACGTCACTTCCATCTGCACGTTGTCGCCAGGCATTACCATCTCAGTACCAGCAGGTAATTCACAGGCTCCAGTAACGTCTGTAGTACGGAAGTAAAACTGCGGTCGGTAGCCTTTAAAGAATGGCGTATGACGGCCACCTTCATCTTTAGACAGAACATACACTTCTGAAGTGAACTTGGTGTGCGGCTTAACCGATCCAGGCTTGGCCAGTACCTGACCACGCTGAACCTCTTCACGCTTGGTTCCGCGCAACAAAATACCGCAGTTCTCACCAGCGCGACCTTCGTCTAGCAACTTGCGGAACATCTCAACCCCAGTACAGGTAGTCTTGGCAGTGTCGGTGATACCGATAATTTCGATCTCTTCACCTACCTTAACAATACCGCGCTCTACTCGACCTGTTACTACAGTACCGCGACCAGCAATAGAGAACACATCTTCAATTGGCATCAGGAACGGCTGGTCAACAGCTCGAACTGGCTCAGGGATGTATGAATCCAAAGCCTCTACCAGCTTCTTAACCGCCGTAGTGCCAAGCTCATTGTCATCCTTGCCTTCCAGAGCCATCAGCGCTGAACCAACAATGATTGGCGTGTCGTCGCCGGGGAATTCGTATAGATCTAGCAACTCACGCAGCTCCATCTCAACCAACTCCAACATCTCTGTGTACTCTTCTGAACCAACACCGCCACAGTCTTCTGCCAACAGGTCTGCTTTGTTCAGGAATACCAAAACGTAAGGTACGCCAACCTGACGTGATAGCAAGATGTGCTCGCGAGTCTGTGGCATTGGACCATCAGTCGCACCACAAACCAAGATAGCACCGTCCATCTGGGCAGCACCGGTGATCATGTTTTTAACATAATCAGCGTGACCTGGGCAGTCTAC
>JAOALD010000010.1 GCA_025153755.1 SAR92 clade bacterium H921 | reverse complement strand
TGAATCGCCATTAGTTTTCTAGACACCTTTGAGTTAGATAAACTAACGACAGAGAGGTGTCTATGAACGGTAAACGTTACCCCGAAGAATTTAAGATTGAAGCCGTCAAGCAAGTGACTGTTGGTGGCCATAGTGTGGCTAATGTAGCGGCTCGATTAGGTACGACAACACACAGCCTGTACGCATGGATTAAGCGCTATGGGCCTGACGCAGAAGCGTACAGCCAGCAAACGGATGACACTCGCGAGATTAAGCGTTTACAGAAGGAACTAAAGCGCGTTACCGAAGAGCGAGACCTGTTAAAAAAAGCCGCGGCGTACTTCGCAAACCACCCCGAGTAAGATACGCCTTTATTCAAGAACATCATGGCAGCCATCCTGTTCGCCAGTTATGTGAGTTGCTAGATGTTCACCCTAGCGGGTATTACGCCTAGGTTAATCAGCCTAAATCTAAGCGTCAGCAAGATGATGAGCGGCTGACAGGCTTGATTAAGCAGTTCTGGCTGGAGTCGGGTTGCGTGTACGGCTATCGCAAGATTCATCGAGATATGAGAGATACGGGTGAATTCTGCGGTGTAAACAAGATTCACAGACTGATGCGAATTGCAGGGCTCAAGGCACAGGTTGGGTATCGTAAGCCCAGAGTACGAGCTGGTGAGCAGCATGTTGTGACAACTAATGTGTTGAACCGGGAGTTTTCTCCGTTAGAGCCAAATCATGCATGGGTAACAGACATTACATACGTTAAAACCCACGAAGGCTGGCTATATCTTGGGGCGGTCATGGATTTATTTTCACGCAGGATCATTGGATGGTCGATGGGAAGCCGGATCACCAAAGAGCTCGCGCTCGACGCACTACTCATGGCCGTATGGCGGCGCAAGCCTGTTAAGTCAGTCATCGTGCACTCCGACCAGGGTAGTCAATATACCAGCCATGACTGGAGTGAGTTTTTAAAAGCCAATGACCTTGAAGGCAGTATGAGTCGGCGCGGCAACTGTCATGACAATGCTGTTGCTGAGAGTTTTTTCCAGCTACTCAAACGAGAGCGTATAAAACGCAAAATCTACTCAACACGCGAAGCGGCGAAGATGGATATATTCAATTACATTGAGATGTTCTACAACCCACGGCGACAGCACAGTTTTAATAACGGGCTATCTCCGATAGAGTATGAAAGACAATATTTTAACGAGACTGAAAAGTGTCTAGTTAACTAGTGGCGATTCA
>JAOALD010000001.1 GCA_025153755.1 SAR92 clade bacterium H921 | reverse complement strand
AATCAGGTCATATGTGTTTTCACTAGCTATTTGGCATGGTTTATATATAGCACACTAAAAGTAATTTATTTGAAAAATAAAAGGTAATTTCACAGAGGAATAATCGCATATTTTCACATATTTAAAAGCGAGTATTCGATCAGTATGATCCGCAAGTGAATAATTCATGAACGAATAGATTGTATAAGGAATCATTCTGGATATTCGCAGTGGAAATTTTTAACCAACTTAGCCATAGATGGCATTAGGAGAAATAATGGAACTTTCAAGGAAAAAAAAAATTTTAAAAACCCAGGCTTAGGCCTCACTATTCTGCTGGCTATATCAGGGAATAGCTTAGCTGTAGATATCAATGAAATAAACCTAAAGCGGATCACATACAACTCAGTGGGTGTCAGCGCCAACGCGGCGGGTGTCAGTACCAATGCAATCCGCACCACAGCTAACGCAGTAGGTGTTAAGGCAAATGCGGCCGGTGTCAGTATCAATGCAATCCGCTCCACAGCTAACGCAGCAGGTGTTAAGGCAAATGCGGCCGGTGTTAATGCGAATGCCACCCACTCCATAGCCAACACAGTAGGTGTTAAGGCAAATGCGGCCGGTGTCAGTACCAATGCAACCCGCTCCATAGCCAATGCAACAGGTGTTAAGGCAAATGCGGCCGGTGTTAATGCGAATGCCACCCGCTCCATAGCCAATGCAACAGGTGTTAAGGCAAATGCAGCAGGTGTCAATGCCAATGCGGCCGGTGTTAGTACCAATACAAACCTGATCACAACTAACGCGGCCGGAATCAATGCCAACGCGGCAGGTGTTAATACCAACACAAACCTGATCACAACTAACGCAGCAGGTATCAATACCAATGCGGCAGGTGTTAATGCGAATGCGGCAGGTGTTAATGCGAATGCAGCAGGTGTTAATGCGAATGCAGCAGGTGTCAATGCTAATACAAGCCTGATCACAACTAACGCGGCCGGTATCAATACCAACGCAGCAGGTATCAATACCAATGCGGCAGGTGTTAATGCGAATGCAACCCGCTCCATAGCCAATGCAACCCGCTCCATAGCCAATGCAACAGGTGTTAAGGCAAATGCGGCAGGTATCAATGCCAATACGGCAGGTGTCAGTACCAATACAAGCCTGATCACAACTAACGCGGCCGGTATCAATGCCAACGCGGCAGGTGTCAGTACCAACACAAACCTGATCACAACTAACGCGGCCGGTATCAATACCAACGCAGCAGGTATCAATACCAACACAAACCTGATCACAACTAACGCGGCCGGCATCAACACCAACGCAACGGATGTCAGTGCCAATACAAACCGCATTAAAATTAATGCGGCGGGTATCAGTAACAATGCTCAGGCTATTACAAGCAACCTTGGCGCTATCGCAACAAACGCTCAGGATATTTCAACCAATCTCGGCGCTATCGGGAATAATGCCAAGGGTATTTCTACCAATGTCGGCGCTATCGCAACTAATGCTACTGCTATCTCAAGTAACTCTGCTGAGATAACTGCCAATACAGGTCTCATTAATGACAATACTCTCAATATCCAACGTATTGAAATTAAGATGGCTAAAGATGTCGATATGCTTAAATCTGGTATCGCTTCATCTCTCGCAATTGCGGGCATGCCTGCAACCCCTGGTGAAGGTCTGGGGCTCTCAATTGGCGCTGGCTATTTCGCTGGTGAGTCAGCGGTTGCAATGGGTCTAGTTTTTGTTGATTCAAAGAGAACTTTTAAACTTTCTGTTGGGCATGCTGGTGGCGAGACAAGTGCCTCTGCAGGCACCTCATTCAAGTTTTAATAGTACTATTCGATTAAGGGAAACCCCTGTTTTACAGGGGTTTTTTAGTTTTTGATTGGGCTAATGTACCTGCCCGAGTCGATATCAAAAGTAATGACCTTAGCTACGCCGCCATAGCGGTATCCTCGTCGACACAGCGCGTCCCTATACACAGCGACGAAGCGCTATCTAGAGTCCGTAGTGACAACCATCTAACAGTGACTCCTGAGTAATAACACTAATTAACATCGAGCACGCTCTCTCATGTATCCCTAAGATATGACTGAAGGCTCACTCTCCATCGCGAACTAAGGTTTTTTTATCGCCTCACAGTGCCCTATAATCCATCTAACGATAAAACATCAAAGGCCCATTAAATGACACCAAAACCCTCAATCGAACTCGAAGCGGCGGCTTTCCGTCGACTATTAAAACACTTAGATGACAACAAAGATGTGCAAAACATTGACCTGATGATACTAGCCGACTTCTGTCGGAACTGTCTCAGCAAATGGTATCTGGATGCCGCAGAAGAACGTGGCATTGCAATAGATTACGACCAGGCTCGCGAGGCCATTTATGGTATGCCATACAGCCAATGGAAGGAAAATCATCAACCACCCGCCACGACAGCGCAATTAGAGGCGCTAGCCGCTAAGCAGCAGTGATAATTTACTCGTCGACTAAATGGAAGCCCGGTGTGGAGTTCGATAGCGCAACCTCATCGCCGTTCATGGCTTCACCAACGTCCTCGAACAGTGGAGAGGACAAATAGCGTTCCCCTGTATCAGGTAACATACACAGAATTACGGTGCCGGGTGATGCGCTAGCTGCTATTTTTTGCGCGACGGCAAAAGTACAGCCTCCAGATATACCTGTGAAAATACCTTCTTTCCGAGCCAATAACTTGGACGCCTCTATGCCCTCTTGAGCATCAATGGGCGCCAGCTCATCGAAACGCTTTTGATCTATCGACTCCTGTAAAACCGCTGGAATAAAATCAGGCGTCCAGCCCTGAATAAGGTGCGGTTCAAACGCCGGATGACTTCCCGCGGGCGCGCCATCTGCGTCCCGTTGCTGTGGCTGGCCACTTTCTACTAGCTGGGCGTTGATCGGTTCACTAAGAATAATTTTGGTATCTGGCCGCTCTTGTCGCAACACCTTGGCCACACCTGAGAATGTACCGCCTGTACCGTATCCAGTTATCCAGTAATCGAGTTTATCTCCTGCAAAATCAGTCAATATTTCTCTGGCTGTAGTGTTCTCATGAACTAATGAATTAGCATCGGTTTCAAATTGACGAGCTAAGAACCAGTTATTAGCCTGTGCCAGTTCGACCGCTTTCAGATAACAGCCCATCGCTTTATTGGCTTTGGGTGTAAGAATAACCTTGGCCCCCAAGAAACGCATAAGTTTGCGCCGCTCAACCGATACGCTAGTCGGCATAGTCGCTACAAAAGGATAGCCCTTCGCCGCACAGACCATTGCAAGGCCCACCCCAGTATTGCCGCTAGTCGCCTCAATCACCGTTTGACCCGGCTTTAAAGCACCGCTGCGCTCGGCTTCTTCTATAATACTAATCGCCAAACGATCCTTTACAGATCCGGCTGGGTTGAAAAACTCCGCCTTGACATAGAGCCGCACATCATCAGGCGCTAACTTTTTGACCCGCACTACGGGTGTGTCTCCAATAGTGTCCAAAATACTATCGTAGAGTTTGCCACGTCCTTCGGTAATACGTGTTCGGCAGTCTGACATACTTGATTTCTCTCTAATTAATAATAAAAGAATGACTGTAGTGTTTTAGTATTATAAACGATTATCTAGTCACCAAGCATTGTCAATTGGATCTTTGAACGCTAGTCATAAAAACCAATCGCGGCAATTTGAATATCCGCAATGTGATCCCGACCGAAGGCGACGACACCAATACTGCGAATAGAACCAGAGTTAACAGCAGATTTCAGCCATTTGCTAGAACCCTTGAACGCTGAGAACGGCACCTTAATAGTCTGCCACTGTTTATCAATATCAAAGCTCGCTTGGTAGAACTGCCAGGGTAAAACGGTTCCGCGAGTGCGTAAATGAACGTAATATTTTTGCGGCTCACCACGAACACGCAGAATTACCCCGGCCGACTTCTCCGCGACTCCCTTAGCAACCCCAGTGCGTAATTGGATGAATCCGCCATTATTTTCGGTGCTCACGATACCGGTCATGTGAGCGTAACTGACATCCCCCTCTTTTCTGTAAACTACCTGCCCATTAGAGATGCCACCCATTACCTGATCGCTTACGTAACGCCAGCGCTGTTCCGGATTTAATTCAAAGTTATCCAACATAATCTCATCTGCTCCAACGGTTAAACTCGTTAAGGCTGACAGAAGACATAGGGTCTTTAGACAGATCTTGCTTTGAAAAAATGGCATACAAATCAACCTCGTTTGTATTGTGTGGGGCAGTAACCCCTGCTCACATTGGGTGAACGCAGAGACAGATGCTTAGTTTTTCGACCGGTTACGCGCTTGCGCCACATACGAAATGAGGAAGCTTTCATCTCTCCACGCATTAGTGCTATGACCCCAGACTCATTCAGTCCAAAGTGATTTTCTATAGCTTCGAATGGCGTGCGGTCTTCCCATGCCATTTCGATGATACGCGACACCTCATCAGTCTTGAAACTCCGGGTGGATCGCTGCTGCCCTCGCATTATTTGTTTAATCGTTAACTCCAAAATCCAGATTTAATCTGCTAAATTACGGCTCTAAGCCAGTTTTGTATCATTTGTAAACCAATAGGGCAGCAACTGCCTTTGGACTCAAAGGACAAACGGGTTATAGTCAGCCCTAGGAACTAAAAAGAAGCAGAACTATGAAATTTCCTGTTATTGTCGCCTTAATGATCTCTCTAACCTCCTGCGGTGGTGGTGGGTCCTCCACCCCAACCCCGCCGGAGCCAGAGCCTGCACTTCCAGACAGCGACACCTTCCCGGGAGCAAGCTGGGATACCCATGATGCCGCTGCTCTGGGCGTTGCCCAGTCTGGAGTTAACGCAGCACTGGATTACGCCTTCGCCGAAGGCCGAAATACTCAGGGCGTGGTAATTATCAAAAATGGCGTTATCATCGGTGAGCGATATGCTCAGGGAGCCAATAAGGAAACTTTGGCCACGAGTTGGTCAACAGGCAAATCTTTTGCCAGCACATTAATCGGTATTGCTGAAGATGAAGGCGATATCGCCTCCATTGACGACCCAGCAGAAACCTATCTACCCACCTGGGTGGGGACTGATAGAGAGGCTATTACCATCCGAGCTATTTTAGAGATGCGCTCTGGTCTTGGGCTGGCGTCTGATGACACAACGGATTTCGCAATCTATGTGAATGGTGGTGATCAGCTCGCATATGCCTTAGATAGGGTCCCAGAAACCACTCCTAGAACCAACAACTGGGTTTATCTAAATAGTGATTCGATGTTACTGAGTGGCATTATTGAGAATGCAACTGGGCAAAATGTGCTCGACTACGCCGATGGAAAGCTATTCTCAAAAATTGGTATGACTGCTACCTGGTGGACTGATGTGCAGGGCCATGCCCTGACCTACTGTTGTATCGACGCTACCACAAGAGACTTTGCTCGCTTTGGCTTGCTGTTCGCCAGGGGTGGCAAGTGGGGTAATACACAGGTGGTGTCCGAAGCCTGGGTAGACAAAGCGACAGCGACATCTGTATCGCTGCTTGCTGATGCCAGTTACGGGCTGCATTGGTGGGTAAACCCTGAGCTGGACTATTTCTATTCAGCGGGCATGGATAAAAACCATATTTATATTTTTCCACAGTATGATCTGGTGATAGTCCGCAATAGTGTCTATACCAGAACCGGCGATAGCACGATACGTACTGCCTCTAACTGGATCCGAACAGAGGGGCCCAATTCCTGGAGTGATGCAGATTTCGTCAGCTATGTTACCAATGCTATTAACTGATATTGGGTTGGCGCATCTGCGCAGGGGTCGTTGCTGACCAGCGTTTGAACGAGCGTCGGAAATTAGCCGGATTGCTGAAACCTAAAAGTAATGCTATCTCCGATACTGGCAACTGAGTTCCCTGCAAATATTCTAGTGCCAACCTGTAGCGCACCTGATCAAGCAGTTCTTGAAATCTAGTTCCCTCTTTTGCCAGCCGACGTTGCATAGTGCTCTCGCTCATATGCATCTGTTGCGCGACCGCAGCGCTCGTTGGAAACTCTGACCTTGATGACAAAAGTGCCTGCTTAACTCGCTCACTGACCATACCCGCATGGTTGTCGTTAGCCAAAATCCGATTGCACTCGCGCTGAAAAATAACTTGCGCCAAAGGGTCAGAAGTAGATATGGGTACAACTAAGCTCTCAGCATCGAAAGTCAGCCCACAGCGGCTCGAATTAAACTTGATATTGGAACCAAAAATCGACTGATATAGGGCCCAGTCCTCTGGTTCACCATAATCGAGCTCGAGAATTGGAGTTGCTACATGGTTGTCGGTGAGCGTGTCTAAGTTGGTTACCAACCCGGTATAGAGAGCATCTTTATAAAAGCGCTCCAAAGCCTGCGGCAATTGTGCTGCAGCACTGCGCAACTGCACAGAGCCACCATCTTTAACAAGGTCAATACGAACACTAGGTAGCAGTGCTTGCTTGAACCGCACTAAAAGCTTGAGCACATCGCCAACGGTAGCACTCGTCATAGCTGCATACCCAAGAATACCCAGCGAAACCATGTCTAAACGTAGCCCCAGTTTAATACCTAGTAGCGGATCACCGGATAGTTTAATCGCTCTACTACATATCTCGTCGGCTTGTTGGCCATTTAAAATTGGCAAATTACTCAAATCAAACTCATCTAAACCTGTGTTTTTCAGCAACTGATTATCAGTTATACCCTGATCAGACAGCAGATCTATGAGCACAGGTAAAATAAGAAAATTCATAAAAACCTCTCAAATTGAAGGTAAATGAACCATATATTGATGGTTAATGACACCCACCTTGACGGTATATGACACCATTGAATGGCTTTCTGTCAATTACAATTTGCTCAGTTAGAACGCCCGAGAACCTAAAAAGAGGAACTACCCATGGCGACTTATTCACTGCAACATCCAGAAAAAGGTCTTATCACCTACACTGACAAGAAGCGCTACCTCTGGCTAATGTCAGTGCTCATGCCTGCATTTCCATTAACAGGTGTGGCAATTTTTTATCAAACCGGCGTCGAGTGGGCACTTGGTATCCCGCTGGTGTTTGGCTATCTAATTATGCCCATTTTAGATTTTTTAGTTGGCAGAGATGAAAACAATCCGCCCGAAGAGCTAGTACCGCAACTCGAAGCTGATAATTACTACCGCATTTTGACTATGATCACCGTACCCTTTCACTTTATTGTCCTGGGAGTTATGGCCTATGCCGTGGGTACCAATGATCTTAGCCCATGGGCGGTTCTGGTTATGGCTATTACTGCTGGTAGCTACAGTGGCCTGGGTATCAATACTGCCCATGAACTAGGCCACAAATTGACTAACATCGAACAGTTACTAGCAAAGATAACCCTCGCTATTCCAGCCTATGGCCACTTCTGCGTTGAGCATAACCGCGGGCACCATGTGTTAGTTGCAACGCCAGATGACCCCGCCAGCGCAAAACTGGGAGAGTCGATTTATGCTTTCGCTTTACGGGAAATCCCCGGAACCTTTACACGTGGCTGGAATCTCGAAAAAACTCGACTCAATAAACAGGGCAAAGCCACCTGGTCGGTGCACAATGATATTTTGCAGTCTTACCTGCTTACCGCTGTTCTTCAGGGCACCCTTGTTTACATGTTTGGATGGATTATGCTGCCTTTTTTAGCCGTACATAACATATGGGCCTGGTTTCAGCTCACCTCGGCCAACTATATAGAACACTATGGTCTGCTTCGCCAGAAAAATGAAAACGGTCGCTATGAGCGCTGCCAGCCGCATCATTCATGGAACGCCAACTATATTGTTAGCAATTTGGCACTGTTCCATATAGAGCGTCATTCAGACCACCATGCCAACCCTATTAGACGGTATCAGAGTCTGCGTAACTTTGACGATATCCCTGAGTTGCCAAATGGCTATTATGGCATGTACCTAATTGCCTATATTCCTTGGCTATGGTTTAAAGTTATGGACCAGCGCTTGTTAGAACTGCCACATATTAAGGGTGATCTTAGTAAAGTAAATATTCTACCCTCTAAGTTAGCTGCAACCTATGCGCGCTTCGGCCAGGGCCAAACGATGCCTCAGTAATAGAGCGCTAGTTTAGATGATGATTGCTCGATCACAACGGCGGCTCATATGAGTCGCCTTTTTTACTACCTTAACCTTGGCTCTGTTAACTTTGGCTCTCCTATCAAGGTGATTCTGCCAAACGCTAACTAACTTTTAATGCCCGATATGCTCCCTTGCGCCAGAGCCATTTACTGACTGCATGAGAAAACTATCTATATTGAAAAATTTCAACATTGGTTACTCGTAAGTAGTTTCGGCATCAATGTTAAAAAAGGCCAACCGATCAGAGCGAAAACTGCCAATCAACACCTCGGTGCCAAGTGGTAACGCCACAGATGGCAAGCCAAAGGGCTCAGCACTAAACGACCAACTATTGAGTTTTTCTAAAGTAGTGGCATCAAGCTCAGTCACCGTAAACGGTAATGCGCAGGGACTCTTATCTTCGCAGCTAAGTACATCTAGAGTCTCATGATCTAGATTGGTAACCCATAGGGATCCATCCTTTAATACTAGATTATCCGGCGCATTAAGAGAAAATGAATGAAGCGTTTCAGCACTTTCTAGATCGATCAGTGCCACCTTGTCAGACAAGTTAAAAGATATATACAGGAAGCCTTGCTCTTCATCATAGGCAATACCATTCGGTTGTGCGCCCTTCGTGCCTGTTACCTCACTAAATCCGTTTTGTTGATCCCAGTGCATAACATAGCCTGTATCCTGCCCGGTAATTGCAGTGGTCAAAAAGTCATTTATCGAAAAGTCCTTATCGTACATATGAGAAACAAAAAAACTGCCATCTGCAAGGAGACTTAGATCATTAATAAAGTTTTTCCGAGGAGCCACAGCGCAGCCACGCCACACCAATCCCCATTGATTGACACGCTCAACATTCTCAGTTCCCACGTCAGATTCCTGTTCGAGGGCTAACAATTCAAAAATCTCAACGGACTCATGTTCCATATGATTAATAACTGCTAGCTGGTGTCGGCCATCGTCGCGAGTGACTAAATCAAGACCATGGGGACCAAAGGGACTATCCGCATTTTTCTCGCAGCGGCCGTCACCCCAAATATTATCAGAGTAAATAATAGGTAATGGAACTCGGCGCTTAGTATCTATTTTTAATAGCGCTAAACTGCCAGCGCCGGTCTCATTTAAAGGTTTTAAGCTCCCAAATTCTGAGACAATAATAAATTGATTATCTGGCGTAACCACAAGATCTTCTGGGTTATTAACCGCACAGGAGAATGATAGATGTTGACCTGTTTCACAGCTAGAAATTTCGACAATGGGGCCAATATAGGCGCGCCCCAGAATGAATGCCGACAGACCGATAATCAGTATCGCCATAGGTATAGCAATGGCGTAATAATATTTCATAAAAAATTGTAAGTGGCTTTTATAAACCAAACTATCAGTTAGCATTAGATAGATGCCTTCGAGCAGAGTCACCAGACCAATAGTGAATATCGCAATCCAGACAGTGTAGTAATACCAGTTAGAAGTACCCGCACTCCAAATAATGAGAGGTACTGCAATAATAAAGTCGAGAATAGCTAGGGCGCGCCAATCTCTTAGCGACAGCAGCCAATTCGCTAATACAGAAAAAAGCGATTTAAAGGGCAATAACAGACCAATAACTAAAAAGATTACAGCAAGGGTGATATTCATAAGAGCACTACAAGATCATGATACTTGCCCGTCAGCATAACATAGACATGCAGCTTTCTAGCACTAACATAGCGAGTTAAAAAGACCGGCAACAGACATAAAATAAGAGCTTAACATGCTAGTATTCGAACTCGAAAGATTTAGTTAAAAGTATTGCTGCACATAGACATTGAATTTAGGGAGAGCAACCAAAATGGCCATTGGACAACAAAAAGTACTGGTATTTGCAAGTGGCGATCCAGGTGAGCATTACTATTATAAATGGTCCCCAAAGAGACCTAAAGGATGGCTGCATATCATGCATGGAATGGCCGAACATAGCGCGCGTTATGCTGATCTGGCCGAATTCCTTAACCAACAGGGCATTATGGTCACCGCTGGTGACCATCGTGGTCACGGGCTAACTGGTACCGCAGCCGACAGTCTCTATCATTTTGCCGATCACAACGGGTGGAATCAGATGGTCGATGATCAGTGGCAATTGATTGACAGTGTAGCTAATGAATCTGACTTGCCATTGGTCATTCTCGGGCACAGTATGGGCTCGTTTATGGCCACACACTGCTGCCAGCGCTATACAAAGCAATTGACTGATAGACGTCTAAAAGGATTGATCCTGTCCGGCTCTAATTATGATTCGCCTAGTGTTTTTAAAGTAGTAGCAGGTTTAGCAAAAATAGAACGTCTTAGAGTAGGACGGCGCAGTATTAGCAATCTTTTAGAAACTCTATCCTTTGGTGCATTTAACCGCGCATTTACTCCTAATCGCACTGAAAAAGATTGGTTGTCGCGGGACCATGAGCAGGTCGACACCTACATTTCAGACCCGATGTGTGGAGGTGCGATAACAACCCAGTCATGGTTTGACTTTCTTAGCGGCCTTGCACATTTATTTACATCAAAGGCTTTAGCAACAATCGACAGTGAACTTCCCATCTATCTTTTCGCCGGCGAGCTTGATCCAGTTGGCAGGCAGGGAAAAGGAGTTAAAAAGCTTAAACAGGCGCTACAGCAGGCTGGAGTCCAGAACATCGAGTTAAAACTATATACTAATGGCCGTCATGAAATGATTAACGAGACTAATCGAAATGAGGTCTATGCTGATATCCTAAAATGGCTAATGGCGCGCTTTTAACGTTACTGACGTCCTATCCAATGTCAGTAAAAACCACTCACCAGGGCCGCTACTCTCATTCAAAGATTCCCTGCGCACCATAATTTTTTCGCCGTAGTGGAATGCGCAACCATGTATAAGCCCTTCAGCCACATCACCAAGGCACTTGGGACCTTCATGAAACAATTCCAAACTGGTAGGGCTTGTGCGGTTGCAAACAACCTTGGGGGGTATTGCGCTGGGGTATAGCCGTTGTGCTTCCCACTGAATAAGCCACTCAATATTTTCTAGTAATGCCAATGATGAGTTATGGCTATCAAATAAGTCCGGATGGGACGCTATAAACTCGGGGAAATAATACATGCCGAACGTTTTATTAAGATTGGCTAATGGTACTTTGCTGTGTCTGCTCAATGCCATAAGGATCGCGACCAGTTCAGCATGGTCATATGTGCCCATGCTCGTGTAAACTCCACCACTGGCTGGTTTCACTTCCTCCAGCACAGTATCAACCATATCAGCACCAAATTCAGCTTCCATTAAGTCTATAAATTCGGCAATCAATATTCCTTTCATAGCGAGTACCTCTATATGTTGGCCGCCCCTCTTATGCACAACAGTACCTGAATCTAACTAAGAGTGTTTGTATATTTCTAGGTTAAGGCGTAACGAGCTCCATTAAAAGCCAAGTACTCAACAATTTTTCCGGCCCGTGAGACCTTTAGAACAAAAGAGGGTCGAGAATCTATAAAGAAGCAATATCCTTCCAAACACTGTCAGCAGTAAATTCTAAGGACACTACAAATTCATAGGCCGACCAGTTCTCAATCATGCTTAGCAGATACTGGCCGTCAGGTTTTCGATATAAATGGTAGGTTTGCCCAACCCGAGGAACGAAGTTATAGGAGGCGCCGAAAGCCATTTCATTTAACTCGGCCAGGTTACGAATTGCATCATATTGCCGATTCAATTGCTCGACGGCATTTTCGAAATAGTTCTTAGTCAATGATCCACGCTCAGAAAGGAATAGAGCTGTATCGGGTAACACTATCGCTGGGGCGCTAGAGGTTGTTCCATAGGGTAATAAAGCTTTATTTACGCCGGCCATCGTGGTCACCAAGATATGTCAAAACAGGTTGATTTTACGTTGTACTTAATGGCTTTGGACCAATACAAGGGTTTGTATTTATGGCGTAGTAAAACAAATAACCATTCTTCCATCAGCAGTTTTTCAGATGACCGTGACTTATATGCTGAAGATTTGTTACAGATCAATATAGTAGCTGAACAACTGCGGGCGGATGCAAAAAATAGGCCGCAAAAATCAAGAAAGGCTGCGCCTCAGGTACCTATAACTAATTGATTTGTATAGTTTAAAATTTTTTAGATGAGGGAATTTAATTGTTAACAATCTAAATTTTATTGATAACGCCCTGAGGGATACGTAGCTGCGCGTCTCGTTCAAATTCTGCCTCAGGCCTAATTTGTGAATCTTGCTCTTTACATACAAATCTGTCGCTCAAGGGTTTGACTAAAAAAGGGCATATATAAGTCCCTTTCCCTTTATTACAGTCGCCAATACAGCTACCCCAACCAAGGTTAGAATAGAGGCAGATTCCGATCAGAAAAATAATGGCTTTAACATTCTTTCGATTTTCTTCTATTATGCCAATCAGGTACAGCTAACGATGCTATTCTAGACAGCTACTCGTTCCACTCTTAGTGCTGAATTCTAGGCTCTTCCAAACACCATCTGCAATGACCACCAGTTCATAACCGTATTCTAAGCAGGAGCTGTCGACCTTAGTGACCTGCAAGCCTGACTCATCTGCTGTATTCTCGAGATTAGACGCCAGTTTATTCGTCTGACACAGGGGCAAAGCACTACACTAGGCGGTATTTTGTATGAAAAACAGCTTAAACGATGTGATTTATGAAGGTTCTCGTAAGGCGCTTAATTGGCAAATGCAGATCACAGTAGATGCTTTCGAGATGTTAATTTTAGCAGTGATTGTTGAGGTAATTTTTATCCTGTAATTCATCTAATTCCCCTTAAATCTCAACTACTCCAAGTTGTGAGGCATTACATTACCACACAGATCTGCCGTAAATGTATATCTAATACTCTCTATTCACGAGCATTGGTCGGCCTGAATAACAGCCAATAGATTGATTGCGCGCATATGCATTTAGGTGTAATCTTTTCCAAATATTTTGTGAACTAGTCGATCTTCACGCTAGTCCCAAACTTAACAATGAGGTCGATATATTGAACAAAGAAGGCCCACATACATCGTTCGATATTGCCTATCTAGCAGGTGTCTCCCAACCGACCGTATCGCGAGCGTTACGGAACAGTCCGCTTGTCAGTGAGGAGACACGCAAAAAAGTCCAGAAAATAGCCAAACAGGTCAACTACAAAGTCGATCGTAATGCAGCCAATTTACGCACAAAAACCACCAAGACCTTAGCTCTGCTAATATTTGAGGACCCTACTCTCGACGACTCGCAGATCAATCCATTTTTTCTCTCTATGCTCGGCAGCATCACACGTTCCGCAGCACTTGAAGGTTATGATTTACTGGTATCATTTCAGCAGCTATCAGAAGACTGGCATAGTGAGTATGAACTCTCACATCGCGCTGACGGAATCATTCTGCTGGGCTATGGGGATTATATTAGCTATCAAGAAAAACTACAGAAATTGGCGGAATCGGAAGCTCATTTTATTATCTGGGGGCCAATTGTCGACGGGCAAGCAGGTCATTCGTTGGGTTGCGACAATTTCTACGGAGGCTATCTCGCGACCCAACATCTGCTGAATATGGGCCATCGATCGATTGCTTTTATTGGTGAAGCAAATCATCACTGCCCAGAATATTTACTGCGCTATCAAGGCCATGAAAAAGCACTACTAGAACAGGATCTCAAACTGGACGCTTCTCTACTTCAGTTCTCCAGTAATCTTGAGTCCTCAGGTTATACCGCAACTATGACGCTACTGGACAAACAGACTGAATTTAGCGCTATTTTCGCCGCTAGTGATTTGATGGCGATTGGCGCGATCAAGGCACTTAATAAGTCAGGCAAACGAGTTCCCCAAGACATTGCAGTGGTCGGCTTTGATGATATTATCACCGCGTCTTACATTAACCCCCCGTTGACGACTATTCACCAAGATACTGGCAAATCAGGCCAGTTACTAGTCAAAAACCTTGTTTCTTTGATTAATGGAGAGAAGCTCAAATCAAGTCTGGTTGAACCCTCATTGATTATCCGCCAATCCTGCGGTGCCTCTGAATAAGATAATGATTATTCCGCCGTGACCGGCTGATCTACCCGCAATGTAAACAGACCTGCCACGAGCATACTGCATCCACCTATCACCAAGGCATAGATTGGCTGACCATCAAAAAACCGACTAATCAGGAATCCAAGGATGCTCGCTGCCAATATCTGCGGAAGCACAATAAAAAAGTTGAAAATTCCCATATACAGGCCCATTTTCTTGAATGGCAGCACATTGGACAGCAGAGCATAGGGTACAGAGAGGATCGACGCCCAGGCAAAACCCACACCAATCATTGGTAACAACAGCCATTGTGGATCTTTAATCAGCACAAATGAGATAAAGCCAATACCACCTAGCCATAGGTTAATCAGGTGCACCGCTCGTAGACTCAAAAATCGTGTCATGATCGGAATACTAATAGCGGCGACCACTGCGGTCAGGTTGTAGGTCGAGAATAACACCCCCACCCAGTCTGCGCCAATATTGTAGGCCTCGGAGCTGGCATCAGCTGTGGCATAGTGAAAAGAGGTAACTGCGGCAGTGGTCGAACTCCACATCGCAAAAAAAGGAAACCAACTAAAGAACTGCACCACGGCGAGTTTTTGCATGGGCCGCGGCATATTAAACAGGTCGATCATCACATAAGAAAAGCCATTTTGATTACGACCTGCCGCTGCTAGAATTCCGGCTAGCAGTTGCAACAGACCAAACAGCGCCAGTCCGGCGGTGAGGATAAAGAGATTGCGATCAAGGCTGTTGATATTGTGATAGATCAGTGCAGTGAGCAATAGGCCGGCGATCAGCCAGATACCCCCTCCCCGATAAAATTGCTGCGCAGAGCGCTGTGATTCAAGCACTACAGTCCGGCCGGATGCTTTATCTTCAGCGCGCTGAAATTCAGCTAATTGCTCCGGCGAATACTCTTCAGTGGAATAGACTGTCCACAGCACCGCCAGTAGAAAAATGGCGCCACCAGCATAAAAGGCATATTTAACCGACAGAGGAATCTCGCCTGCTACTGCAGTATTACTGATATCGAACCAATTGCTCATCATCCAGGGCAATGCCGAGGCAACGACCGCGCCGACCCCAATAAAAAAGCTCTGCATGGCATAGCCAAGCGAACGCTGTTTTGGCGGTAACATATCACCGACAAACGCTCTAAAGGGCTCCATGGAAATATTGATAGAGGCATCTAGAACCCAGAGCATACCGGCGGCAATCCAAAGGGTTGGAGAGTTAGGCAAAATCAGCAGCGACAAGCTGGCGAGAATAGCGCCGACTAGAAAATAGGGGCGACGACGACCTAGCCGGCCCCAGGTATTGTCACTCATATAGCCAATAATCGGCTGTACAACTAAACCGGTGATCGGCGCGGCCACCCAGAGTAGCGTCATATTATTGTAGTCTGCACCCAGAGTCTGAAATATCCGACTCACATTGGCATTTTGCAAGGCAAAACCAAACTGAATACCCATAAATCCAAAGCACATATTCCAGATTTGCCAAAACCCCAACTTTGCTTGTCCACTCATAAGATTATTCCTATTTTATTGTTCTTGCAGACTGAATTATTTTACCACTCGACTCGCTGCTCACGGTGAGCCCAACAGAAACAGCAACGGCATATGCAAACGCTTCTGCCATGCATTTTCCGAATGATTTTCACCCTCAGCAATAAAGGTTTGCCAATTCTCTTCGCTATAGCCTTTTAACTGCATCAATTTATCAACTTCGGCCTGCAACGGCGGATACAGTGCATCAAGGTCCTCTGTACCGTGATCAAAGTAGAATCTGTGACGACCAGGCAATGGCACGGACTGATCTATATAGCGATAAAATGTATTGGGGATTGGGTTATTCTGCATATCAAAAATGCCCGGCCAATGAGATGACAGGCAGGCAGCACCGGCAAAAACCTCAGGATATTCCGCCAATGCATACATTGAAATCAGCCCGCCCATACTTGAACCCATAATAAAGGTGCTCTCTCTATCTGGTTTGGTCGCGTAGGTGCTGTCGATAAAGGGTTTTAGCTCGTCGACCAAAAACTTTAAGTAGCTGTCTGAATATGGCGGCACAACAAATACACCACTACCACCATCGCGAGTTGCCTTAATAATGGTTGCTCGCTGGGTATCAGTTAGACTCAACCAGGGCTTTTCGGGAAAGTACTCGCTATGACGCAGACCATTGGTAGCGCTAGGAATAGCAACCACCATAAACGACCGCACCGAGCCTGCTGCAATTAGTTCAGCAGCGGTTTCATCAACACCCCACTCCTGCTGATTCCACGCTACACTAGCGTCGAATAGCCCCTGGCCATCATGCATATAGAGCACATCATAGCGCTTCTCGCTACTGTAGTTATCGGGCAACCAGACGTAGATATTTCTCGATGGAATATACGCTGATGAGAAGTTTAAATGAGTGATAAGCTTTCCACTGGAGACTCTCGGCATCCGTTCCGCGGACAGAACGCCCGCCAAACAGGTCTCAGTCAGTAGCAATAGCACCGCAAATAGAGTGACTTTTAGTCGCGTATTGATGCTAATCACCTTTCGATCCCTTTGTAGCGAACCCAATCGAAATCGACAAAATCTGTGGTCGACTCGCCGTTGCTAGTGGTGTACAGCCCCATATAGGCGCCGGTATACCCGCGACTCAGCAGTAGGTCAGCCCTAGTCTCGGCAAACGGCATCCAGCTCTGACCTCGATCCAGGGAATAGGCAAAGTCATAGCTCTGGCCGGCGGCTTTGACACGCAAGCGGATCTCGCCCTGATAGTTTGCCAGTGGTGTCTGCGCCAAAACCTCGAGCGGCTTCTTAGGCAATACAGCCATAAGTTGCAAGCTGTAGCCTTTATCTCGTCGGACGAGGGTATAACTCAGGTAGTTATTGTCCTTTTGAAACAAATTGAGACCCGCCTCAACATTATTGGCCGAGGAGGTAAATTCCATAGCGACCTGATATTCAAAATCGCTCTCTGTCTGGCGAATTCCCATTAGGCTAGCGCGATCGCTGTTAGTCGGCACGGCCGGGCTGATAGCTAGTCGTAAATAGCCTGGGCGCTCGGTTGTGGAGTAAAGGCCTGGCGCAGGCATGCGTCGAAAGTTCCACTGCAAATCTAATTCGGCTGTATCGAACTGATCGATAAATTCAGTTTTTGCGTGCTGCTGACGACCACTAAATGGCAATGGATTAATGCGCTCGACCTTGCCAGTCAGTGGTGCAACTACCGGCCACTCATGACGCACCTGCTTCCACTTATAGGGTTCTCGTTCCCAAATGACTGGCATCAGATGCGTCTCTCTACCCATATTGGAACCCCGTTGCTCATCGCCACGTACGCCCAGAGCAACCATATACCATCGACCATCCGCTAGCTCAACCAGATCACCGTGACCAGTGCTGTGTACCCAATTGTCATAGGACAGATGTCGAGACGTAAGAATTGGATTTCTTGCATTGCCTATGTAGGGGCCAGTAATTTTATCACTAACGGCAATGGTGACTGCATGATCAAAACTAGTACCACCCTCTGCGACCATAAGATAATAACGTCCACTGCGCTTATAAATATGCGGCCCCTCAGCCCAGATCGCACCGTACAAGGCACCACGCCAAAGGAAATGACGAGGCCCCTTGAGCTGCCAACTCTGTGAGTCGAGCTCTTGTAGCCAGATCTCGCCCTCGCCTGGGTAGTTTGGCTTATTCGGCGCATGGGTGCCCACGTACCATACGCGGCCATCATCATCAAAAAATAGATCCGGATCTATACCTGGTGCACCATCGATAATGTAGGGGTCGGACCAAGGGCCACTGATATTGTCCGCTGTCACAACAAAATTAATCATTTGTGCGGGCTGTGTGCTGCCAACCGGTTGATAGACATTAGTGGTAATAATGTAGAACTTATCACCTCGACACCGCAACGTTGGCGCATGAATACCGCCATTTGACTGCACATCGAGCAGATTAATGCCGGCGTAGACCTGCTCCGAGCGATGCAGGCCATACCCCACTAACGTCCAATTAACTAGATCATTACTCTGGTGGATTGGCAGTCCTGGAAAGTACTCAAACGAGGAATTAACCATGTAAAAGGTATTATTTACTCGGCAGATACTGGGATCCGGATAGCCACCAGGCAAGATCGGATTAGTAAAACTGACTTCATTAGCATCGCTGTAGTAGGTCGACACTAGTAACGCCGCGATTAGCATCAGCCTTATGAGCATTTTTTTGTAGCATTTGAAAAATAATTCTTTATAGGACAGTTCTTTTTCATAGCTCCCTCAATGATCATTCGCGCCCAAACATTCATGCCAAGCCAAGCGACATGCCTAAATTGCGCTTACCGCAACTCAAGAATAACAGCCGATTTTTCTGGCACCACAAGGGGTTTTTCTATATTGACTACTGCACCGTTTATCACCTCAATGCCCGTAACTGCGTCACCAATAGTATCTGCATATTGTGCTGTGTCGACGCGACGCATTTCATTGCTGTTATTCATAATCACCATCACCTTCTGCCTATCTGACACTCGAAAGTAGGTATACAACCCATTAAACGGCGCGTAATGTATCAATTTACCGTTATGAATTGCATCCGCACCTTTACGCCAGTTCAACAGCTTGGTTATAAATTGCTGTGCCCCTTTTTCAACCGCAGTTAACCCCTCGCCGGTAAAAGCATTGATCTTGTCACCCCGCCATCCACCAGGGAAGTCACTACGAATAATACCGTGTTCACCGGTCCCAGGATTGGCCATCAGTATCTCGGTACCATACAAAATCTGCGGGATACCTCTGGTGGTCATCAGGAACGTCATCACCATTTCAAAACGATCCAAGTGCTCGTCCAGCTGAGTAAAGATGCGGCTCTGATCATGATTGTCAGCCAGTATCACCAAATTGTCTGGGTCAGGATAGATAAAGTCACTGGACAGAGATTGATAGATTCGCACCAGACCCGAGTTCCAGTTCTCCTCCTCAGTCACAGCCTGAACTAATGCATGGCGCAGCGGAAAGTCCATCAAACTGGGCAATCCGGAGTCAAAACCATCCTGATTGATTTTACCTCGTTGCCAATAGGATACGTTGACAGGATTTTCTGCAGTTTCCTCGCCGACTAGATTAAAATTAGGGTATTCACGTAACACGGCATCGGTAAACGGACGCATAAATACCTTTTGGATATAAGGCCAGGTATCAATGCGATAGCCTGAAAGGCCAGCCGTTTCAATCCACCAAATACTGTTTTGAATCTGGTATGTGGCAACAAAGGGGTTATCATAATTCATATCTGGCATGGTTTCGACAAACCACCCGTTGGACATTTGTTTACGGTCAGATGGTGCCGCGTGAATATCCTGGATCGCCTCGCGACGATCATTGGTGCGAACGTATTTGCCACCGTAGTTTATCCAGTTCGCAAACGGCAGATCGCTCATCCAAGGATGCTCAGAACCAATATGATTAGGTACTAGGTCATGAATAATACCAATGCCACGCTCTGCGGCCCGTCGCGATAATTCTGCGTAAAGCTCGTTACTGCCAAAACGCGGATCGATGCGATAGAGATCTGTTGCGGAGTAACCGTGATAGGTCATCTGGGTCATATTGTTTTCCACCATTGGGGTTATCCACAGCTGAGTGATACCCAGATCCTGCAGATAATCAAGGTGATTAATAATGCCCTGAATATCGCCCCCATGCCGACCGATATGATGGTCTCTATTGAGCCCCTCTTTCATCGACAACAGCTGGTCATTGCCCTCATCCCCATTGGCAAAACGATCCGGCACAATCAAATAAATAACATCTTTTGGAGAAAAACTTTGACGCTGTGCAGAGCCCGACTCGCGTTTCTGTAATGGATATTGCAATGTGGCAATAACCTCACCCTGATATTCAAAAGTCAGCGGAATAGTGCCGGCACTGATGTTTTTGTCCAATTCGAGATCGACAAACAGATAATTGCTGCTATCGCCCGGCGTGGTGCCAACTATCTTAACATCGGGATGATCAGTCACAACATTGGCCTCAGAAATATTCTCGCCGTAGACCATCAGCTGAAGATCTGGACTGGCCATTCCGGCGAACCAGTTGGGCGGGTCGATACGATCAACTGCGGTGTGGCCAACGTTACTAAATAGCGTTAATCCAATGATCAAGATAGCTTTAATTTGACTCACCAATCCCTCCAATGATTTTGTTTCATTGCTCCAAATGACACCGCGTTTCAATAACTTCATGCCTGCTTTTTTAATTGTATCTCTTAGCGCTTGATTACACTGATAGCAAAACCGCCACCGGGCGCCATATCAATGCCCAACGTCGACTGATTATTGACTTCTAGCGACTCGATCATCGTGCTGTAAGGGTTACTCTGCCAGTCCGCATCAGCGCCATCACGGTAGAGTGTCGCCAGGTAATCCCCCTCATCGAGAAAATCGAAATTAAGCTCGAAACTACGCGCCTGTTCGTTAGTAATGCCGCCGACAAACCAGTTATCAGAATCGCGCTGCTGCCGAGCGTAAACGACAAACTCGCCGATATCCCCATCCAGCGGCAGACTCTTCTGCCAGTCAGCGGGCACATCTTTTATAAACTGAAATAACTCGAGCTTTTCATCGTAATTGCGTGGCAGATCAGCCGCCATTTGCAGTGGACTGTAGAGCACCACCATAAGAGCAAGCTGCTTGGCGATGGTTGTTCTGATACGACTCGGATCCTCCTCACCTTTGAATAACAGATCGAAGACTCCAGGCGTAAAATCAGCCGGACCCGCCATCATACGAGTAAACGGTAGAATAGTGGTATGCGCAGGCTGATTGCCATCGGACCATGCATTGTATTCTTGGCCACGAACGCCTTCTCGCGTCATAAAGTTAGGGTATGTCCTGCGCAGGCCAGTAGGCTTGATCGGCTCATGCATATTGATTGCAATCTCACGCTTGGCTGCCTCTACAATCGATTTTTGATAATGATTGACCATAAACTGACCGTGATTCCACTCATATACGACACGTCCATCAGACATCATCTTGTCACTCAGTTCACGCGGATAACCGTTAAAGAAACCGACATAACCAGTCTTCAAATAATGCACACCCAGATCTTGATAGAGATCATAAGCCTGCTCCATCTGACGCTCATAATTACCAACTCCGCCGGATGTTTCATTATGCAAAATCAGTTCAACATTCTTCTCCTCGGCATAACGGGCAATCTCTAACAAATCAAAAAACGGATTGGCACGGGTGAAGTCGAATGCATTGGCATTGGCAATCCAATCCCCATCCCAGCCATGATTCCAGCCTTCTACAAGGAAACCATCGAGACCGTGCTCCGATATAAAATCGATATATCGCTTAGCTTCAGAGGTGGTAGCACCAAGTTTAGGCCCCGTAGCCCAACTATTCTCACCGAGGTGCATACCCCACCAAATGCCCATATAGATACCTGGTTTGATCCATGACACATCACCCAACTTATTGGGCTCATTAAGATTCAAAACCATATTGGATGACAGCAGTTGTGTGGCACTGTCGCCCAACTGTAGGGTTCTCCAGGGCGTATTGAAGGCACCGGTGCGTCGAACCTTTATACCATCGTATGCAGCGACCAACTCGGCACTCAAGCCACCATTAGCGATGCCACGCAACACCATACTCGAATAGTCAATCAGCGCAGCCTCATGAATAGTAATATATCGATCAGATGTTGTTTTTAGAGTTAACGGAGTATGTGAAACCGACACAGCATCAAGACCTGAGCGAGTATATTCATACTCATAACGATCCTTCTGCAGTGCCTTCAACCAATGTACTTGACTATTTTGATCGGCAATATTGAACTCAGTCAATTCGTCACTGATCAAAAGCTCAGAATCATGAAATTGCTCATCGAATTCATAGCGAAAGCCAATACCGTCGTCAAAAACACGTATGCGTAAACCCAACGTTCTGATACCGTCACTAAGCTCAACCAGTTGCTCGCTATAATGGTTTCTGACAAATTGTCGTTCCCCCCATGGCTGCTCCCATGTTTCATCGACCGTTCTCTCCTCTACCAGACGCACTGAAAGCCCATTGGCGAAAGACTCAGCATTGGCAAAATGAAAACCTAACTGTGATTGGTTAATAATCTGCTCACCAGACTTGCTCGCCGCATAATGCACCTCGCCCTGCTGATTTACCTGAAGAACGAAACTAACCTGCTCATCAGGTGAACTAACAGACAGCGTAGATGATTGATCAGCACAGCCAGCCAATAACGCTATAACTGCAATAAAGAAAAATTTATTTAGGGTCATACTTAACTCCAAGGGCATATCTTAATGCCAAGGATATCGCAACCTAAGAGATTATTTGAATGAATACGTATGCTTTTTTATGATTATATTCAGCGCCTAAATGATGCTCGAGAAGAGCTTGCAAGAAACTCGCTGTGACTAGGAAAACCATCAACTGTAGAATCGATTAAGGTTTTCAAGTCCATCAGCATTCCCTCTAGCAGATCATCACTAATACTATCCGCTGTCGGATGATAATCTCGTGGCATAACGCCCTGCCCCATCATAACCTGCTGCCAAGCGACTTCCGCAAATAGTTGCTCATGCTCTTTAAAAACCTTACCCGCCGACTGAAATAAATCAATTCTGTGTTTCAATGAATCTGGGATCGACATGGTCTGACGATCTATCCAGAATTGGCTGTCAGTTCGGGAATTTAGCCTGTAGTGCAGAATAATAAAATCGCGGATATGCTCAAATTCATTTTTCGACTGGCGGTTGTATTCATCAATTTCCGATTGAGCGATACCATTGTGCGGAAAGTGTTTGATTAGTCGCAACAAACCTGACTGAAGCAAATGAATACTGGTTGACTCCAATGGCTCAAGGAAACCACTGGCAAGACCAAAGGCAATACAATTTCGATTCCACTGTAGCTTGCGGCGTCCAGTCTGAAAGGGAATCACCCTTGGCTCAGCGAGAATTTCACCGTCAAGATGATCCAGCAGAGTCTGTTCTGCCTCATCATCAGAAATATAGCTACTGCAATAGACATGACCATTGCCCGTGCGATGCTGCAGCGGAATGCGCCACTGCCAGCCAGCTTTATGAGCAATCGATCTAGTATACGGGGTAATTTCACCCGTTGAAGTTGTCGGCACCGCTATAGCTCGATCACATGGCAACCAATGGGTCCAATCTTCGTAACCGGTGCGCAGTGCCTGCTCGATAAGAAGACCGCGGAATCCTGAGCAATCAATAAACAGGTCGCCACTGACGATTTCACCACTTTCCATTACTACAGACTGAATAAAACCAGTTTCTGAATCTAGATTAGTATCAGAGATAATGCCCTCAAGTCTCTGGACACCGTTTTTCTCACTGTACTTGCGTAAATACGCAGCATAAAGGCTAGCATCAAAATGATAAGCATAAGATGTTCCCGATAAATTAGTACCAGGGATCATATCCAGCTTAGCAAACTTGTTTTTAATCGCTGTCTGATAGTTAAGACAAAAATCCCAGAAGTTAGAATTTATGCCCAACTGCTGACTCTTAACCCAAAAATGATGAAAACTACAAAACGGAAAGTCTTTACCAATATTCCCAAAGGCATGCATATAACTGTCACCAATGCGATTCCAGTTCTCAAACTGAATACCCAGTTTAATGCTGCCATTGGTCTCTCGAATAAAATCCGCCTCATCAAAACCAAGCGCGTTATTGAAATTGATTATCGGTGGAATCGTTGCTTCACCAACGCCGACAATACCAATAACATCGGATTCAATCAGTTTGATATTAATTGTTTTGCCGAGTGTTTTCGCCAACAGCGAGGCCGCATTCCAACCGGCGGTACCACCACCGACAATAATCACATTTTGTATTTTTTTAGTTTTCACTTCATCTCCCCAAAAAAAAGCCCCTGCGATCATGCCTTGCAGGGGCTTTAGTTTACTACCGTTTTAGTTTCAGAACAGATCGCCCCAAAACAGACTTAGAACATGTAGCTAAAGCCCAGACGATAGTTCTTACCATAATCCTGGTAGTCTCTGGTTTTCAGCGCAGAGCCCTGAGTCGAGATAAAGGGCTCGTCGGTCAAGTTAGAACCCTGCAGATAAACACTCAACCCCTCCAGACCTGAAATACCCGCATCGCCAAAGTCGTAAGCAATCTGTGCATCGACGATAGTTTCACCGAGAATATCCACCTGATTGGTGCTGAAGCCAAGGCCGTATACTTCACCTTTAAAGTCATCTCGCTTGCGCATACTCGCTCGCAACTGCAGACCATTCTTCTCATAGTATACCGTTGCATTCTGAATGCTGTCTGATAAACCCGGCAATTGGTATTCGTTACCATCAGGAGTGTTTATATCAGACGAAACCCCAGTATGGCTGGCAATCAAGCCCCAACCGTCAAGGCTCTCACTGAGCATGCTCAGCGGTAGCGACAAAGAAACCTCATAACCTTTGAGGGTACCGTCACCGCCATTGACCTTACCGTAGACAGTAGCAGAGGTGCTACCATTAGCTGTCACGGCATTGGCCGCAGCGAGGTAATCTGAAACATCAATCTGGCTGTTACCATCAAAGATCCACTGATCGAGATCCTTCCAGAACAATGCGACAGAAAAGTAGCCTTCTTCACTAAAGTAGTTCTCATAGGTCAAATCAACACCCAGAGCCTCCTTCGGCTCTAGAGAAGTATTACCACCGTTGGCGGAGATATAGTTTCCATTCTCATCTGGCGTTGGGCTCGCGGTGACGCTAAATGATGCATTCATTTCGTCCATACGTGGGCGAGACATTGTCTTGGCAGCACCAAAACGTAGCGACTGAGTATCATCAAGCTCCAGCTTCAGATTCAAACTAGGCAAAATATTGCTGTAGTCATGACTGACGTTTTGTACAACAATGCCATCAGGCTCAACTGCATTTCCGCGCGAAGACTGCTCAGTTCGCACGTAACGAATACCAACATTACCTGACAGCGGCATGCCTGCGAACTCAGTATCAATATTAGCCATGGCAAACAGCGAAATCACCTCTTCGCTAACCTCCCAAGAGTTAGTCGCATGATTTGCAGTCTCTTGAGTCAGAGAGTAGCGTCCATCACGAATCATCGCCATTGGGTTGTAAGCGATCATGTCGCCCATACCAATGAAGTCTAGAGATACAGAGCCTAGATCGTATTCGGTAGGCACCGGCAACATACTAGGAAATGCAGTTAGAGTCATAAAATAACCGTCAGACAGCTTACTCTTGGTTCGATCACGATAAGATACACCATACTCGATATCGCTGATTGCTCCAGCATCGACTACCTGCTTGGCTGCAAACTTCAATGCAGTGAGTTCATCATCAATCTCAGGTGCGTTAAGGAAGCCATCCTGTGCGGCGTTTTCATACTCCGTTCCAGTCGCCCCAAACTTCTCGTTAAGAGAACTCTGCCAACCCCAGGTCAATGGACCACCTAGTAAGATAAGGCTGTTGTCGCTGTAATCTAAGCCCGGATCAAAAATCGCACCGGCACCGTCTGGCTTCAGGGTATATCCGATGGTATCAGGAGCGCCTTCCGCATCACCACGTCCAGTACCTGCGTAGCTTTCTAGGCTATAGATCTGACGATCAACCTGGGAGTGGCTGACATCAAATTCAAAGGTCAAAGAGTCGCTGTAATCGAGCTCAGCATTAAAACCGAAAGACTTGAGCTTAGCATTGCGCTCCTCATAGTCATTGCGTACAACAACGCGCTGACCTTCGGTAACAGCCGATGTAATCAGACCACTTGCAGAATCAATAACGAAGGAATCTGGATCTTGACTGCCCTGACCCCAAGCAAAAGGAACTTCAATTCCACGAAGGATCTTTTGATCTGAGAAGTCAACATAGAGCGCATCAGTAACAATGCGTAACGTATCACTGGGCTCTATTTCGACCACCAACATAGCCGAATCACGATCAAGCGTTGAAGAGCGGACGAAAGGCTTAGCGCCACCGAGGATCGCATAGTTAGTGCCGTCGACATCCTTATCTGGGAAACCCCATGAATTCCAACGATTTTCTTGATTGGGCGAGCTCATCGCAGAGTAAGCAAAAGCAACACCAATAGTTTCATCAGCAAAATGCTCGACCCATGAGAAAGTACCACTTACACCATTGTCATCACCGTCAGGGTTAAGTTTGCCAAGACCATTATGTTCCAGCTCAGCCTTCAGTTGAAGGCGACGCTCTGCTTCCAGAGGACGAATAGTGCGCATGTTGACAACACCCGCAATACCTTCGGCTTCAAGGCTGGCATCGGGCGTTTTGTAGACATCGGCACCGGCCATGATTTCCGATGGATAGAGATCGAACTCAACACCTCGGTTATCACTGATAGACACCTGCTCACGACCATTAAAAGTAGTCGCACTCTCATTTTCACCAAAACCACGTATGGTAATTCGGCTAGCACGGCCATCCAGGCGCTGCGCAGCTAAACCAGGCAGACGAGCCAATGACTCAGCAATGCTTGAATCAGGCAATTTGCCAATATCTTCTGCTGAGATAGATTCGATTACCGAGCTACTGTTACGTTTAGCCTCGACTGAATCAATAATGCTTTTGCGGAAGCCCGACGTAACAATCACTTCTTCAATCAGTGCTTCTTCCTGAGCGCTAGACTGTGTTGCTAAAAGGCCTCCAGACATAACCAGCGCCACAGAGATTCCTGTGGCTAGCTTGGAATGCTGAAAAGTTTTCTTATGTATCATAAATCCCCCGATCATCAGAGTTAATGTATTTTTGTTTTGTAACGCAATCAAGAATACCGTCAGCGATTAAAACTCCACAAGCGATTACATACGTATTCATTTACCAGTCAACACAACCGGCCAAATTTATTACCCACATCCGAAAGACATTTAACTCATTGTTTTGCCTATCACTTTTTTATTTAATTTGCCATATTTAAAAAATTTCAGTCAATTTCCAGCAATGAATAGGTATGCATAGGGTTGCCTCAAAGGTTCGAGATAGCGTTTCATACCGTGACATAACCGGCATCGTTTCGCTTTAATACGTTCACGAGGCTACTGACATCTGACTTTTGACATGCGATAGATCATTATGGGTAACATACAAAATCCTCAACTCTCCCATGAATGGTGGCGTGGCTCAGTCATTTATCAGGTGTATCCGCGTAGCTTAAAAGATAGTAACGGCGATGGTATTGGTGACATTCCCGGTATCACTGAAAAGCTTGAGTACATCGCCAATCTCGGTGTAGAAGCAATCTGGATCTCTCCCTTTTTTGAATCACCAATGAAAGATTTTGGTTATGACGTCAGTGACTATCGCAATGTGGATCCTATTTTTGGCTGCAACCAAGACTTTGAAGCATTAATCCGCCGCGCCCATGAACTAAATCTTAAAGTCATTATTGATCAAGTTCTCAGCCACACCTCAGATCAACATCAATGGTTTAAAGAGAGCCGCCTGAACAAAACCAACTCGAAAGCAGATTGGTATGTGTGGGCTGATGCAACAGAAGATGGTCAGCCACCAAATAACTGGCTGTCTATTTTTGGTGGGTCTGCATGGCAATGGGATGAAGTACGAGGGCAATATTATCTACACAATTTCCTTGTCAGCCAACCAGATCTGAATTATCACTGTTCCGAGGTCCGTAAGCAGATGCTTGCCGAGGTGGAGTATTGGTTGCAACGCGATGTCGATGGCGTGCGTCTAGATGCAATCAATTTCTGTTTTCATGATAGCCAACTGCGCAGTAATCCTCCCAAACCCGTAGCTGAGCGAACCGGCCGAGGTTTTTCTGCGAATAACCCCTACGCAGCGCAATATCATTATTTCGATAATACGCGACCAGAAAATATAGCGTTTATCGAGAGCTTGCGTTGCCTCCTAGATCGCTACCCAGGAACAATGTCTCTGGGAGAGATAAACTCCGAAGACTCTTTGAAGACAATGGCCGAATACACCGACGGTAGCAGACGTTTGCACATGGGTTATAACTTTGAATTGTTAGCCGATGATTTTTCCGCTGAATATATCCGCTCAACAGTGGCGAGTGTGGAACAACAATGTAGTAATAGCTGGCCCTGTTGGGCGGTAAGCAACCACGATGTTGCGCGTGTGGTATCACGATGGGGCAATACGTTTAATCCACCACAGAACCAAGAAAAAGTGGCTAAATTATTAATTGCCCTACTCGGCTGCCTCCGTGGAACCATCTGCACCTACCAAGGTGAAGAGCTTGGTCTGACTGAGGCGAGCATCGAATTTGAGCAACTACAGGATCCCTTCGGCCTTGAGTTTTGGCCGGACTTTAAAGGTCGTGACGGTTGTCGGACACCGATACCATGGAACCCAACAATGCCCAATATGGGCTTTTCCGATGCCTCGCCTTGGCTACCAATTCCTTCTGAGCATAAAACACGCAGT
The DNA here is from genome assembly GCA_025153755.1 of SAR92 clade bacterium H921. Lineage (GTDB taxonomy): Bacteria > Pseudomonadota > Gammaproteobacteria > Pseudomonadales > Porticoccaceae > HTCC2207. Next base: position 1,088,789 of record JAOALD010000001.1, on the reverse strand, counting down.
GTTTTTGATCAGGAAAATGATCCACATTCGGTGCTCAACTTTTATCGCAACTTTTTGCACTGGCGCGGCACACACGACTGTATGAAGTGGGGAACTATTAAATTTCTCGATCACGGTCATAATATCCTTGCCTTTGAAAGGGAGTACAAAGAAGCCCAGATGCAAATGTATTTCAACTTGGGATCCTCTACCGAGACAGTTTCACCAGTGGGGACCACAGTGAGTTTATGTAGTGAGGCGGTCCATATTGAAAATTTCTCTGCCAGCACAACAACTGAGGTTACCCTTGAACCTTGCAGTTTTATCTGCACTCGCTAATGACGGATATACATGCAGTTCCTTACCTATAAAAATCCGAGCCACACATACTCAATTAGGTGCGCTTATTTAAAATTTGGAAATATTCTAGCCACCACTCAATAGCTTGTTTTGTCCAAGTTCCTTGCACTTTATAGCACTTTTTATAATCAGTTACTCTCATAACACTGAAAGCGGAATAGTTTTAAACGAACCACCCGTTGAATTTTTATAAAACCCACACATTAAAGGTCCGACTTCATCACATGGGGCCAACCAAGTGACGCAAGGATCATAGTGCGCTGGCTTAAAAACATCCGCAACTATCATCTGAGTAAGCCTTTTTCCATACTGATACATAGCACCTTGATAAGCCGATTAGCTTTGCATCTTTGTGAAAAGATATTTGTACGCGGGATATCAAGTTTTATGCTGGGAGTGCAAGGTTTAGAGGTAAGAAGAATGATGCGGAATTTGATAAAGATTTTCTGAGATCTGGATAGCGCGCCCTATCACACGCTACCACACATCTCTGCAACACGGCTGAATAAGGCCGAAGCAGACCTCGATGATATTGCAATGGTTGGTGGTTGGAAAAGCCTTGATGCGTGTAGACGCGATGTGAAAAATAGTCAGCATAGAGCGCGTGAAGTGAGCGCTAGAATAGATAATTTCTTCTAGGCCACTACACTAGTTTATCTGCACAAATCAGACCCAAGAAGCACTGGGTAAATAACACTAGAAGTGTTGTGCTTTGGGGGTCTATAACCCATTGATTTATAACGGGAAAAAAGTTGGTCGGGACGGCAGGATTTGAACCTGCGACCACTACACCCCCAGTGTAGTGCGCTACCAGGCTGCGCTACGCCCCGAATTCAGGTGGCAATCATACAGGCGCGAAATGCTTTTGCAACCACAATAGTGAGTAAGGGCAACTGTTAAGTAAATGGAATCTGATAATTTCAGGTAGATAGATGTTTTGATAGAGAAAACTAGACAAAGCCTGTCTTGACCTAACAAATGTGTTGATAAAGGCCCTCTACCACCACCGCTCCATTGCAGCACCCTAGCTGGTCATATTCCAAGTTTCGTTTTTCGGCATAATCAAAGGCATTAGGCGCCCTTTTCACCATAAAATGAGGGGATTAGAAGTAGATTTTACTGGTCGTTGTTCAGTGCCGCTAAAACCTCTTCGAGCTCAATAATGGTTTGATCAAGAAGTTGCTTGTAGGGTGTTTGTTCCTGCTTGGTTTCACCCTCTAGTCGTTGGCGTGCACCTGTAATAGTAAAGCCCTCTTCGTAAAGCAGGGATCGAATCTGACGAATCAATATAACATCTGGACGCTGGTAGTACCGGCGATTTCCTCGGCGCTTAACTGGGCTTAGGGTCGGAAACTCCTGTTCCCAATAGCGCAACACATGGGGCTTAACGCCACAGAGTTCGCTCACCTCTCCGATGGTAAAATAGCGTTTTCCCGGAATTGTTGGAAGTTGATTATTGTTACTTGGTTCCAGCATGACTCTCTACTCGTGCCTTTAACTTTTGCCCTGGCTTAAAGGTAACTACGCGTCGTGCAGATATGGGGATTTCTTCACCGGTCTTGGGGTTTCTGCCAGGTCGGCTTTTCTTATCGCGAAGCTCAAAGTTTCCAAACCCAGACAGCTTAACCTGATCGTTTCTTTCTAGCGCGGCGCTAATCTCGCTGTAAAACATCTCAACGATCTCTTTGGCCTCTCTTTTGTTGAGGCCAAGCTCCTCGAATAACATTTCTGCCAGATCTGCTTTGGTCAGAGCACCCATTTATTATTACCTTAAAGGTTAGGCCACAAGGATGACCCCTTAAAAAGGTCAGCTCCTAAGTTGGGCCTTAAATTTATTACCGAGCTCTGTTACTACCCGGTCTATTGCCTGATTTATCTCTTCGTCTGTAAGGGTGCGTGAACTGTGCTGAAACGTCAAGCCTAAAGCAACACTTTTCCCTTTGTTTTCAACATCTTTGCTGTGATAAACATCAAATAACTTTAAATTAGCCATCTGCTCACCTGCCACCGCTGTCGCGGCTGCAACCAGGTCTGCTGACGCAACCGAATTGTCGACAAAAAACGCTAAATCACGGCTAACTTCGGGGAACTTGCTTACTTCTTTGTGTTTCGGAAGTCTACTTGGCGCTAAATGATCAATATTTACCTGAAAGAGATATACAGCAGTATTTAAGCCCAGATCAGCCTGAAGTTTTGGGTGCAACTGGCCCACCCAACCGATCTGCTGATCTTTGCGGGTTAGCGCCGCACACTGGCCAGGGTGCAAGGCTGGATGCGTAGCAGCACCAAAGGCAAACTCGGTCTCGAGCCCTGTGATATTGAGTAGTGACTCAAGATCACCCTTAATATCGTAAAAATCTACCTTGTCTTTACTGCCCGTCCAACCGACTGGGGCTCGCGTGCCACAGATTAATCCCGCCAGCGCCATATTCTGAGCTAGACCCAAAACTGAATCGACCTGTTTATCCGCGGCAGGAACAAAACATTGGCCGGCTTCAAAAATACGTACACGGCTCTGTTGGCGATTCAGGTTGTGGATTGCCGTCTGCAATAGCCCAGCCCAAAGACTGGTGCGCATCACCGCCATATCGGCAGAAATGGGGTTGGCCAACGCCACTGGCGTCACATCAGGGTCGATCATCCTCTGCATAGCAGGGTCAACAAAGCTATAGGTAACCGCTTCTTGGTAGCCCCTTGCTACCAGGTTGTCTCTAAATGCCGCTAAGCCCTGAATGGTTTCTGGATTAGCTTGCAACTCCAGTGCCATGCTAGGTGTCGAGGTAGGCAAATTGTTATAGCCATAAATGCGAGCGACTTCTTCAATCAGATCCTGCTCAATCGTTAAATCAAAGCGCCAACTCGGGGCTAACCAGATTGCGCCAGCTTCATTGCGCTCTAACAGTGACAGCCCCAATCTTGCCAACATGTCATCCACATCGGCTGAAGCAATTGAGACGCCCAATTGCTGGGCAAGTTTATTGTCGCGCAAAGTAATAGTCGCGGGCTGAGGCAAATGTTCGACAGACTCTTCAACCACAACAGGACCTGCGCTACCGCCGCAAATCTCTAACATAAGCGCCGTTGCTCGCTCAATCGCATCTACCTGCAGTGAGGCATCTACCCCTCGCTCAAAACGATGCGATGAATCTGTATGCTTGCCATATTTGCGCGCTTTGCCAGCGATTGCCAAGGGGTTAAACCAGGCGCTCTCAAAAAAGATATCGGTGGTCTCAGCACCAACAGCAGACTCATCACCTCCCATAATGCCAGCCATAGCTAGGGCTTTACTCTGATCGGCAATGACCAGAGTATCTGTAGCAAGAGTGACCTCAGAGTCGTCGAGCAATGTTAATTTTTCATCGCGCCCCATTCTCACCACAATGCCGCCGTCAATCTTAGATAGGTCGAAAGCATGCATGGGCTGACCTAGTTCGAGAAGCACATAGTTGGTTACATCAACAGCCGGCCCCAGGCTGCGTACACCACTGCGACGCAGTTTCTCTTGCATCCACTGGGGCGTTGGCTGAGTAAGATCAAGACCGCGAATAACCCGTCCCACGTAGCGCGCACAGGCGTTGTCTGCTTCTAGTGTCACTCCTACCCTGTCATCGTTACTCGCAGGCACAGGCGCACAGATTTGCTCCACAACCGCCGCCTTGTTGAGTACACCAACTTCTCTAGCCAAACCACGGATACTTAGACAGTCACCGCGGTTAGGGGTTAAATCTACTTCAATAATATTGTCGTTAAGATCGAGGTAGTGGATCAGATCGGCACCCACTGGCGCATCTGCTGGTAACTCCCACAGCCCATCGTCATCCTCACCTAATTGAAGCTCGGTTTGAGCACACAGCATGCCAAAGGATTCAACGCCGCGCAGTTTGGCCTTCTTGATTTTAAAATCGCCAGGAAGTTTGGCACCAACAGTCGCAAATGGCACCTTGATCCCTACTCTAGCATTGGGTGCTCCACAGACTACCTGCACCTGCTCGCTGCCACCGGCGACCTGGCAGACCCGCAACTTGTCAGCGTCCGGATGTTGCTCTACTGCAACAATTTCGCCCACTATCACCCCAGACATAACAGGTGCCGCAGGCTCTACAGCATCTACCTCGAGGCCAGCCATAGTCACTTGCGCCACTAGGTCTGCGGTAGAGATGGATGGATTTACTGATTGTCGCAACCAGGATTCACTGAATTTCATAGATTACCCCAGTTTAAAATTGCTTGAGAAAACGCAGATCGTTTTCAAAAAACAGTCGTAAATCATTAACGCCATAACGCAGCATAGCCAAACGCTCTACACCCATGCCAAAGGCAAAGCCGGTGTACTGGTCTGTATCTACGTTGCAGCTCTCAAATACATTGGGGTGCACCATGCCACATCCCATTACCTCTAGCCAGCCAGTGTGACTACAGACACGGCAACCTTCACCACCACAGTTCGTACACTGAATATCAACTTCGGCGCTCGGCTCCGTAAAGGGGAAATAAGAGGGTCTAAAACGCACTGGTAAGTCTGCCTCGAAAAAGGCTTTTAAAAACTGATCAATCACACCCTTAAGGTCAGCAAAGCTAATATTTTTGTCGACCACTAAGCCCTCTACCTGGTGGAACATAGGTGTATGGGTAATGTCGGAGTCACAGCGATATACGCGCCCGGGGCAGATAATACGAATCGGCGGCGCCTGCTTCTCCATGGTGCGCACCTGCACTGGTGAAGTATGGGTTCGTAGAACCGTGCTGGGGTCAATGTAAAAGGTGTCGTGCATAGCGCGCGCTGGATGATGACCGGGAATGTTGAGCGCTTCGAAGTTGTGGTAATCATCTTCAATTTCCGGACCGGTCTCCACTTCGTAACCAATGCGTGCAAAAAATGCCTCAATACGCTCCATGGTGCGAGTGACCGGGTGTAAACCACCGACATCTTCGCCGCGGCCAGGCAACGTGACATCAATAGTCTCACTGGCCAGCTTGTTATTCAGTTCGGCACTTTCGAGCAGCTCTTTTTGCTGATTGATCTGCGCCTGCAATGCCTGCTTAACCTCGTTAATTTTGGCACCGGCTGCAGGCCGCTCTTCGTTAGACAGTGCACCCAGACCCTTGAGCAGGCCAGTAAGGCGGCCTTTCTTACCCAGGTACTCAACGCGCAAATCGTCCAGCACTGACAACTCTGTCGCGGTTGCGATAGAGGCTCGAGCTTCGCTGGCAATCTGTTCCAGTTCAATCATTATTGGTCACCACATTATTCTGTGTTGGCTATCTTATTACTGATAAAAAAATAGGGAAAGAGCGACAGCCCCTTCCCTATTCGATTCGCTTTGTACCTCGTTGCGTAAATGCGGCGAGTTTAAGCGCTTAACTAAATTTTAATTTTTAAGCTAGGGCGGCTTTTGCTTGATTTACTACCGCACCAAAAGCTGCTTTGTCATGTACAGCCAAATCGGCAAGTACCCGACGGTCCAGTACGATTCCAGCTTTGCTCAGACCATTGATTAAACGGCTGTAGCTCAGACCTTCCACACGGGACTGTGCGTTGATTCGAGCAATCCAAAGTCTGCGGAAGGTACGCTTCTTAACTCGACGGTCACGATATGCATATTGACCAGCTTTAGTAACAGCCTGAACTGCTACACGATAAACACGGCTGCGCGCTCCGTAATAACCCTTGGCTTGCTTTAAAATTTTCTTGTGTCGACGATTAGCTTCAACACCACGTTTTACTCTAGGCATAATACTCTCCTACCAAAAATTTAGTTAAGTGACTTAAACGTTTCGCAACATGCGATCTACACGGGGTTTATCAGCAGCATTGAGGATGCTGGTTCCACGAAGTTGACGCTTGCGCTTAGTAGTCATTTTGGTGAGGATATGGCTTTTATGCTGATGCTTATGCTTGTAGCCCGAAGCCGTTTTTTTGAAGCGTTTTGCCGCTCCACTGTGTACTTTTGCTTTTGGCATTGCTGTTCTCCAATAGTGAGAGGTTTGATAAATCAACAAGAGACGCCCGGACAGCCTGCCAAAAACATTTGGCTGAGCGCGGGTCGCGCTGTGTACATCTTGTTGCTGGTGTTACTAGTTACTTCTTGTGATGCTCTTGCTAGCCTTTAGCCTTTCTTACTGCGAGGTGCCAAGACCATAATCATTTGGCGACCTTCCATCTTTGGAAACTGCTCAACTTGAGCTAAGACGGCAAGGTCTGCCTCGATACGTTTCATCATATCCATACCGAGTTGCTGGTGAGCCATTTCACGACCACGAAAACGCAGCGTAACCTTAGCTTTATCACCATTTTCCAAGAACCGAGTGAGGTTACGCAACTTGATATCGTAATCCCCCTGATCCGTTCCCGGGCGAAATTTCATCTCTTTTACTTGGGTCTGCTTCTGCTTCTTTTTTTGCAGAGCAACTTTCTTCTTGGCATCAAAGACATGTTTACCGTAGTCCATGATCTTGCATACCGGAGGCGCTGCATCTGGAGAAATCTCTACCAGATCAAGAGTCTCTTTCTGCGCTGCTTCAAGGGCTTCTGCGAGGCTAACTACACCTACCTGAGAACCATCAGATGCGACCAATCGTACTTCGGGGGACGTTATACTGTCGTTAAGACGTGCCCGCTTGCTGTCTTTTTTAATAAGCTTTACTCCGTTGCTTCAATACCAATACGCCCGCGTTTGGCCGCATCTTCGGAAAACATAGTCAAAACCTGAGCTAGCGACAAACTACCGAGGTCTTTTCCATCCCGAGTTCGGACCGCCACAGTGCGCGATTCTTTCTCTTTATCACCCACAACGAGAATATAAGGTACCCGTTGCATCGAATGACCGCGAATTTTAAAGCCGATCTTCTCGTTTCTCAAGTCACAAATCGCTCTAAAGCCTATATTTTGCAATGATTTGGCAACTTCTTGTGCATAATCGGCCTGAGAATCGGTAATATTCATCACAACTGCCTGTTCAGGCGCTAACCAAAACGGAAATGCGCCCTCATACTGCTCTATCAAAATACCAATAAATCTCTCAAACGAACCCAGCAGAGCCCGGTGCAACATCACAGGTACTTTTCTTGAACCATCTTCAGCCACATACTGGGCATCCAGTCGGCCAGGCATAGAGAAATCCACCTGAATGGTACCGCACTGCCACACTCGACCAATGCAATCCTTTAGAGAAAACTCAATCTTTGGGCCGTAAAATGCACCTTCTCCCGGCAGTTCCTGCCAGGGCAAACCCTTAGCATCCAACGCCTTACCCAAGGCGTCTTCGGCGCGATCCCAGTCTTCATCAGTGCCCACGCGCTGTTCAGGACGAGTAGACAATCGATAGATAATTTCGTCAAAACCAAAGTCTGCATAGACTTCGTGCAAAAATTCAATAAACTCCGCAACTTCCGACTGGATTTGATCTTCTGTGCAGAAGATATGGCCATCATCCTGAGTAAATGACCGCACCCGCATAATTCCATGCAGAGAGCCCGATGGCTCATTGCGGTGACAAGAGCCAAACTCGGCCAATCGCAGGGGCAAATCTCGGTAGCTTTTAAGGCCCTGATTAAACACCTGCACATGGCAGGGGCAGTTCATTGGTTTGATTGCGTAGTTACGGTCCTCAGTAGTGACAGTAAACATATCATCACCGAACTTGTCTGCATGGCCAGACTTTTCCCACAGACTAAAATCTACTACCTGAGGAGTTTTGATTTCCTGATAACCACGCTCAATCTGCTTGTTACGCATAAAATCTTCAATGGCTTTGTAAATACTCCAGCCCTTGTGGTGCCAGAAAATAGAGCCTGGTGCCTCTTCCTGCATATGGTAGAGATCGAGCTTTTTACCGATCTTGCGGTGGTCCCGCTTTTCCGCTTCTGCCAGACGATTGATATAGGCTTTTAGCTCTTTTTTGTTAGTCCAAGCAGTGCCATAAATACGCTGCAGCATTTCATTATTGCTGTCGCCACGCCAGTAGGCCCCGGCTACCTTGGTCAGCTTGAATGCTGACAGTTTTCCGGTTGAGGGCACATGGGGACCGCGACAAAGATCGATAAAGTCGCCCTGGCGGTAGAGGCCAATGGCTTGATCAGCTGGTATGCTGGCAATAATCTCAGCTTTGTACTGTTCGCCAATGCCTTTAAAGAACTCAACCGCATCATCGCGGTTCCACTCTTCACGCGTCACGGGAAAATCTTCACTGGACAGCTCAGCCATCCGCTTTTCAATAGCCTCTAGATCTTCGGGCGTAAATGCCCGTTCAAAGGCGAAATCATAGTAGAAGCCGTCTTCGATTACAGGGCCAATAGTAACCTGCGCTGATGGAAATAGTTGCTTAACAGCCATGGCCAGCAAGTGGGCCGATGAGTGACGAATAATATCCAGAGCTTCATCAGATCGATCGGTAACGATGGCCAGATTAGCATCTTGCTCCATCAAAAAAGACGCATCGACGACCGCTCCATCGACAACTCCAGCGAGGGTGGCTTTGGCAAGACCTGCACCAATATCTGCAGCCACATCAGCCACAGAGACAGGATTACTAAAGATGCGCTGGGAACCATCAGGTAGCGTAATTGCGGGCATAACGTTTTCCTTTCCAGTGGTGACCCATACTAGGGGCCACATGAGTTAAATAATTTAGCGCGCAGTTTACCCTGAATACGCAGAGTTACAAGGACACAATCAATTCTAAAATTTTAAAACATGCTCACAAAATAGAGCCATTGGGCAGCAACGTTAAAAAATATCAGTCGTTAAAGCGTCGAATAGCACACCACTATCAAAGCTATTGTTTTTATTTTCTTTAATAGTCAAAAAAACGCGTCTAGCCTAAAGTTGAGTAATATGAATATTCCACCTGATTAACTTTGGCAAGATAAACACTAAACTGAAGGAGTTAACATGAAAACACGAGACCTAATTACATCAACAATTGCGGCAATGTTAGCAACAACATTTACTCTCCATACGGGTGCGGCTGAGCCGATAAAAACCAATAGCTTCTGGTGGCCAGATCAACTTGATCTCTCGCCACTGCGCGACCATGATATTCGTTCAAATCCACTGGGTGAGAGTTTCAGTTATGTGCAAGCATTCAACTCTCTGGATTTGAGTGCAGCTAAACAAGATATCAACGCTGTACTTACCGAGTCTCAAGACTGGTGGCCCGCAGACTATGGTAACTATGGCCCATTCTTTATCCGTATGACATGGCACAGTGCTGGCACTTACCGAACATTAGATGGTCGCGGTGGCGGCGACGGCGGGCAGCAGCGCTTTGATCCACTTAACAGCTGGCCAGATAACGGTAATCTCGACAAAGCACGACGCCTATTGTGGCCCGTTAAACAAAAATATGGCCAGGCCCTGTCCTGGGGAGACCTAATGATGCTAGCCGGTAATGTGGCCTTGGAAAATATGGGTTTTGAGACCTATGGCTTTGCCGGAGGCCGGGCAGATGATTGGGAGCCAGATGTGGTTTACTGGGGTCCAGAAGTTGAAATGCTCGCCAGCGACCGCCACAACGCAGATGGCAAGCTACAGCGTCCGTTAGGGGCAACTCATATGGGTTTGATTTATGTAAATCCAGAGGGTCCAAGAGGCGTTCCAGATCCAGCGGCATCTGCGAAAAATATTCGCGTGGCGTTTAATCGCATGGCCATGAACGACGAAGAAGTTGTAGCCTTGGTTGCAGGCGGCCACACCTTCGGCAAAATGCACGGGGCCCATAAACCTGGCAAATGCGTTGGCGCAGAGCCCGCCGCGGCGCCGATTGAAGCTCAGGGGCTCGGCTGGAAAAATAGCTGCGGTAAAGGTCATTCAGAGGACACTGTAACCAGTGGACTTGAAGGGGCTTGGACGCAGGCTCCAACACAGTGGACCACTCTGTATCTGTCCAATCTGCTTAACTTTGAATGGCAGCAGACCCGCAGCCCAGCTGGAGCGATTCAATGGATCCCAACTGACGAATCTCTTCATCAGTCGGTCCCAGATGCCCATGTGCAGGGTAAATTTCATGCGCCGGTCATGACCACTGCAGATCTAGCGCTCAAGTTTGATCCTGCTTATAAGGAAATCGCCGAGCGCTTCTTAGCCAACCCCGATATGTACCAACAGGCCTTTGCCAAAGCGTGGTTTAAGCTGACTCACCGTGACATGGGCCCCAGAGGATTATATCTGGGTGCAGAAGTGCCGGCCGATGAGCTTATCTGGCAGGATCCGGTTCCAGCGCCTAACGCCAGACCGCTCAGCAGTTACGCAGTCAGAATGCTCAAAAAGCGTATTCTTGATTCTGGTCTTACAGTGCCCCAACTCGTGCGCACAGCCTGGGCCTCAGCATCGACCTTCCGTGCCAGTGATAAGCGCGGCGGTGCCAACGGTGCACGTATTGCCTTGGCGCCACAAAAAGACTGGGCTGCGAATAACCCTCGGGACCTAGCTGCAGTATTAGCCAAACTGGAGGAAATTCGTACCGACTATGGCGCAGCTAAGATATCTTTGGCAGATATGATTGTTTTGGGCGGCGCAGCGGCCATTGAACAAGCTGCAAGTGCTGCAGGCGCAAAACTTCAAGTGCCATTTCAGTCAGGTCGTGGTGACACAACTCAGGATAGAACTGATGTTAACTCCTTTGCCTTACTCGAGCCAACGGCTGATGCATTTCGCAACTACTACAACGCCAGCACCGCCTATCGCTCACCTGTTGAGATGATGGTGGACAAAGCAGATCAGTTAAATTTGAGCGTTCCGGAAATGACTGTTTTGATGGGCGGCATGCGCGTGCTAAATGCCAATGCAGATGGCTCCGCTCATGGCGTGTTTACCGATGCTCCCGGCACCCTGAGCAATGACTTCTTTGTCAATCTGCTCGATATGGGCACACAGTGGTCAAAGGCTGACGCAGATGGACTTTACCGAGGAGTGGATCGCAGCACCGGTAAAGCCCTCTACACCGCAACGCCAGTGGATCTAATCTTTGGGTCGAACACTGAACTTCGGGCGATAGCCGAGGCCTATGCCTTCAATGGAGCACAGGAACGATTTGCCAACGACTTTGTTAGTGCCTGGGTAAAAGTAATGCGAGCAGACAGGTTTGACCTGAAATAGTTAGCAGATTATTTCTCGGTAAAACCGTAGCCGCGATGGGTTTCCATCGCGGCTTCTTAAGTAGTGTTAGCCAACCTGGGAAGCTGTAAACGCTATTAAGCCAGTAACATCTGTTGCAAAGCTAACAACAATTCTCTATAAAAACGCCCTGGGGAGAACTCGAGAGGTTAATGGTGAAAATCTACGTAGATGCAGACGCGTGCCCCGTGGTGATTAAAGAGATTCTCTATCGCGTATCTCAACGCACCGGCATTGAGCTAATCCTAGTTGCCAATCAACCTCTGTCTGTGCCACGAATTCCAACCGTTCGTAGTATTCAAGTCAGCCAAGGTTTTGATGTGGCTGACGATCATATCGTTGGGCTGGTAGAAAAAGATGATCTGGTAATTACTGCAGATATTCCCCTAGCCGCAGAGGTGATAGATAAAGACGGCGAGGCCCTTAATCCCCGTGGAGAACTTTACACCAAGGCCAATATACGCGCTCGACTCAATATGCGAGATTTTATGGACAGTATGCGCAATAGCGCAGTGCAGGTTGGTGGGGGGCCACCGCCGCTATCACAGCGCGACCGTATGGACTTTGCTAATGCGCTGGATAAATATATTTCACAGCACCAAGGCTAGCCCAGCATTCTAGATATTTGAGCCGCGGTAAATGGCCAGCCCTTTTCACGACCATCCGGCAATATAACCACCGGGATACGGATACCATATTTTTCGCGTAGCATTGCGTCGCCCTGAATATCTATCTCTGCTAGTTGCCAACCCTTTTCCGTCAATAGCGGATATAGAATTGCCTTGGCCTGTTCACAGAGATGGCAGTTGGGGCCGGTGTAGACAGTGAGCTGCCTAACCAAAGGAACTACGCCGAGTTATCTTCCACACATTATGAATTCTGGGGTTGCGTTCAAAATCCATATCCAACGCTTGGGCGGTTATATTTTCAACCGCAAATTGCCGAGTAATCAGTACATCCATTTTAAATTTGCGGAAATTATTAGAGAAAATCAACACACCATTGGGGGCCAATTTGGTCATGGTGTCTCTAATTAGCTCAGCATGATCTCGCTGAACATCAAGCACTGATTCCATTTTCTTAGAATTTGAAAATGTCGGTGGATCGAGCAAGATCAGGTCGAAGTAGTCGTTGTAAGTGGTGGCTTTTAACCACTGCAAGCAATCCGCTCGCTCTACCTCATGGGCTGCTGGGTCAAGCTGGTTTAACTCAAAATTTCGTCCCGCCCAATCCAAGTAGGTGTTAGACATGTCCACACTTAGGGATTCTTTTGCGCCCCCAAGCGCGGCTTGGACTGTAGCCACTGCGGTGTAACAAAATAGGTTTAGAAACTTTTTGCCCCTGGCCATTTCGCCGAGCATTTTGCGCACCGGACGATGATCCAAGAATAGGCCAGTATCCAGATAGTCAGATAGGGTCACCTCTAAGCGAGCGCGCCCCTCCCTAACGGTCATAGACTCGCCCTGCTCATCGGTCAGGCGCTGATACTGATTATCTCCCTTCTGACGGCGGCGCTCTTTATAAAATACCCTGCGGCCCGCTGTCGGCGCATAGGCTTTAATCGCTTCTTTGACATCTGCAAAACGCTGGCGGGCATCTTTCTCAGGAATGGTCGCCGGTGGTGCATATTCCTGAACATGAATAGCGCCCTCGTACATATCTATCGCTACTGAGTACTCGGGAATATCGGCATCATAGAGCCGATAACAACTAACTCCGCTGCGTTTTAACCAGCCATCTAAGCGCCGTTGATTTTTCTTTAGACGATTGACCAACATCAACGTGCCATCACTAAGCTCCCGTGCAGGCGCAGGCTGTTGCAACCTCGCGGCGATTTGCGCCGACTTTGAAGTCATATCTTCAAAGATCAAAAGTTTACAGGGAATGGTGCCGTTAAAGAGGCTGTACTGTTTACGGGGGCTTAAATCGGTCTCACGTGCCAAGTCTACATTGCCGGTAAACACTCCAGCTCGCCAACCGGTAAAATTCTTTTGCAACACTACACCTAGCTTTTGATACAGAGGAATTAGCTCGTCCATATCACCTAGCCTCTCTCCGTAGGGAGGATTGGTTAGCAGTAAGCCCTTTTTCGCCGTAGGCTTACCAAACTGGTCTATAGGCTTATGGGCCAACCTTATGTGGTTATCCAATCCTGCATTTTCGATATTGGTAGCTGTGTATTCCAGCACCCGAGGGTTAGCATCATAGCCGCGAATATCCAGCTCGAGGTTTTCAAGGCCTATAACCTTGCGCTGTTCGGCCTCAGTAATAATGCTTTCCCAGAGTTCCCCATCGTGCTGTAACCAATTTTGAAAGCCGTAGCGCTCGCGCAAAAGGCCTGGAGCTATGTCGGCGGCCATCATCGCACCTTCAATAATAAGAGTACCACTGCCGCACATGGGGTCAAGCAATGCGCCCCCTTCGGTAGCCATAGCAGGCCAGCCCGCTCGCAGTAACAGTGCTACTGCAAGATTTTCTTTGATAGGTGCACTGCCCTGCCCGGTCCTATAACCGCGGCGGTGCAGGCTTTCGCCAGAGATATCTAAAGATACAGACACTCTACCCTTGTGTTGACGTACCTGAATACGAATATCTGGATTCTTGGTATCCACATTGGGTCGCTCGCCCTCAACTCGACGAATCCGATCTACAATAGCGTCCTTTACTCGCTGAGAACCATACATGGTGTTATCGATTAGTCGCGAGGTGCCGATGAAGTCAATGGCAATGCTTTGGTCGGCTGTAAAATGGCTCTCCCAGACTATATCGTTGCACTGCTGATAAAGCTCATCCGCCTCATTGAGCATGAAGCTGTGCAGTGGCATTAATATTCGGTTGGCTAAACGAGACCAGAGGCAGGCGCGATAGGCCAATTCTAACGATCCCTCAAAATGCACCGCCGCCACAGTCTCCTTGATACCTGTGGCACCAAGAGCCTGCAATTCTTCGGCTAACAGTAACTCTAGCCCTTTGGGGCAAGTGGCCAGCCAGTCTTGATGCTCATGGGATTGCGACACAGGTAGATCCTTTGATTACTTTGTGGAATAAAGCACCCCTTTGATAGACCATCTAGGTATTCGACTTACCAGACAGTTTTTGGTCAACTGGATTAGGCGCTAAAAGCGCTCATTCTATCGCTCTTTGAACAATTTTGTTTGATAAAAACTGCTCTCAGCAGATTTTATAAGCTGAATAGTAGTTTCCTAAATAAACCCTTGGGAGATGATGTGAAAAAACATAAAAGAGATCAAGACCACCGCTCGTACGTAAAAGGCTATCAAGCCGCAATTCATCAACGATCACTGGCAACGTGCCCCCATCAGGAAAATTCGATTATGGCGTACCATTGGTCAAGAGGCTGGCGCGAGGGACGCGAAGATTACTGGAACGGATTTAATCAGGCTTCTTTCCAGCAAAAAGTTGCTAGTTTATAGCCTATAACTTACAACCTTTTAATTAACAGTTCGCCCATTAATAAACGAGCCCAAAATACGGGACAACAACCTAAAATAAACCTCAGCAGGAATTTATCCTGCTTCCGGCTCAGCGAAAAACATAAGTTGATTGAGCCACCGAAAAGGCCGCAACTGATGCGAAGGTGCGGCCTTTTTTTAGACTCTTTAAAGTGCAGGGTTTGTTAATCTAGGACTCGTCTACTGTGGCCTGAACCAGATATAACAGTTCGCGCAGAGCCACGGAAATCATAGCAAAGTCTGGGGCGCCGCCGCGGCGTAGGTCTCTGATCATCATCTGCCAGCGACTAATTAGTGGCTGCTGGGAAACCTGCCAGCCCTCTAGCAGAGATTGAACGGTCTCGACTCCTGATCCGAGTAAAGTTGAGGTCAATCGGCGGCGCTGACTCTCTAAGTCATCCACATAGGACTCTCTGGCCAAATCCTGCCAACGGTTTTCAGACTGCAACGCAATGATCTGAGCCATAAACCAATCAAGCGACAGATACTCACCCAGAGTAAAATATAGGTCGGCCGCATGCTCTATGGATTTTTGCTGCATAACTGCAGTATCTACAATACCCAGACTTAAAAACAGACTGTCTGAAGCTGCCAGCCTTGCGGCCAATAGTGGATTTACCTGCCGAGCAATCAATGCGTCTTTTTCCATCTCCCATAACTCTACCCACTCGGGCTGATCGCGCTTTTTAATATGCTCAATAATAGCCAGCATGGGTTCGGTAAACTGCTCAATAATAAGTCCACAATCTAAGCTCAAACGCCGATTGCGCAGAAACCATCTGGTGGTTCTGCGCACTAATCGAATTACCATGTGCAATAGATCTAGCTGCACATCTGCAGCCAAATATGTATCAGTTTCAATTTCTAGCCACAATTGATCAATACCTAAAATATTAATTGCCATGGTGTAGGCTCGAACCACTTCGCCCGCCGAGACTCCTGTGGATTCCATCTGCCTGAAACAGAAACTAAAACCCATTCTATCCACTAGGTCATTAGCTAGCTGTGTCGCAATAATTTCTGCCCTCAATTGATGCTCTGCAACAGCCTCGCTATACTGGCTAATCAGCTCAGAGGGGAAAGCATTCGCAACCGACCTGGCCAACCAGGGTTCTGACAATAAATCCGCGTGCAACAGCGCCTCTTTGAGCATCACTTTGGAATAACAGACCAAAACGGCTAGCTCGGGTCTTGTCCACAAACACTGATTGCGGTTGAGACGTTCATTTAGTTGGTCGTCTGTGGGTAAGAACTCCAACTCTCGGTCCAGTTTGTCGCTGTCTTCTAACCAAGCCATAAAGCGCTGATATTCCGCATACTGCTGCTCACTGCGGTGCATAGCTAAACTAATAGCCTGAGTCTGACGAGCATTATTGTGCAACACCAAATTAGCTACGCTAGCGGTCATGGAGGCGAGAAACTTATTGCGCTGATCCACACTCAGTCGGCCAGCCATTACTTCTTTGTTAAGGAGAATTTTAATATTCACCTCATGGTCTGAGCAGTCGACACCAGCAGCATTGTCAATAAAGTCGGTATTGCACATACCACCTCTGAGACAAAACTCTATGCGACCACGCTGCGTCATGCCCAGATTACCTCCCTCGCCAAAGACTTTACAGCGCAACTCTCTACCATTCACACGCAGACCATCATTAGCTCTGTCGCCAACCTCGGTGTTGTTTTCAGCGCTGGATTTTACGTAGGTGCCAATACCGCCATTCCAAATCAAATCCACCTGAGATTTTAGCAGTGCCGTCATTAGTTCTGTTGGCGTGACATTATTTTCATCAATATTAAAGCGCGCTTTAATTTGTGGCGTAAGCCTCAGCGACTTTGCAGACCTTGAATAAACTGCACCACCTTCAGATATTATTGACCTATCAAAGTCATCCCAGCTAGTTCTAGGTGTTTCAAAAAGGCGCTTGCGCTCGACAAAGGTTGTCGCTGGATCTGGATTGGGGTCGACAAATATATGCAGATGATTGAAGGCTGCTAATAACTGAATATGTTTTGATAAAAGCATGCCATTACCAAACACGTCGCCACCCATGTCACCAACACCGACTACGGTAAAATCCTGATTTTGAATATCAATACCGATTTCTCGAAAATGTCGTTGCACTGCTACCCAGGCTCCGCGAGCGGTAATACCCATACCCTTGTGGTCATAGCCATTACCGCCGCCAGAGGCAAAGGCATCACCCATCCAGAAATTGTTAGTCTCCGATATCTCGTTAGCTATATCGGAGAAAGTCGCTGTACCCTTGTCTGCCGCAACCACCAGATAGGGATCATCACCATCGCGGCACACAACTTGCTTTGGAGGTATTACTTCGCCTTCAATCAGATTATCGCTGATGTCTAAAAGCGCCTGTATGTAGAGTCTATAACTGGCGATGCCCTCCTCTAGCCAAGCTTCACGCCCCTCTGCCATAGAGGCCTGTTTGGCAACGAAGCCGCCCTTGGCACCTGTCGGGACAATCACCGCATTTTTGACCTGCTGAGCCTTAACTAGACCTAAGACTTCGGTGCGATAGTCCTCTAACCTATCTGACCAGCGCAAGCCGCCGCGGGCGACTTTGCCGCCGCGCAAATGCACTCCCTCCACTGTTGGGGAGTAGACGAAAATTTCGAAGGCAGGCCGTGGTTTGGGCACCAGTGCAATTCTCTCTGGCGCAAGTTTTACTGAGATATAGGCTTTGTTAGTGCCATCCTCGAACGTCTGGAAGAAGTTAGTGCGCAAGGTTGCCTGAATTACCTCCAGATAACTGCGGATAACATTGTCTTCATTAATATTGTCAACATTATCTAACGACTTAAGAATTTTTTTGGCCAACCCCTCAGAGCGCTCAGCACGGCTGTCGCTGGCATAACGTGGGTCGAAGTAACTCTTAAATAAAGCTACTAGATTGCGAGTAATATCTAAGTAGCGGGACAATGTGTCGGCAATAAAATACTGACTATAGGAAATGCCCAACTGTTTTAAATAACGAGCATAGAGTCGTAGCATGGCAACTGCCCGCCAGTCTAGACGAGCACCTATTACCAGACGATTAAAGCTATCATTTTCTGCCTCCCCTTTCCAAACTGTACTCAGAGCCTCTTTAAAGTTCCCTTGCACCGCCTCGACATCAACATTGACATCAAGCGAGAACCCTAGCTCGAATTCCTGCAGCCATACCTGATTTTCGTTTTCCGACTCAATGAGATAAGGATGTTCCATCACAACTCGGAAACCAAGGTTCTCCAGCATTGGAATCATATCTGACAGCTGCAATGGTTGGTCGCGATGGAACAGCTTTAGCTGCAGATGATTATTTTTTTCTGCTGGTTTGTGTTGCAACTCAATGGCTAATTCACCCGTGCTCTCAAGGGCATCAAATAAGGCAATATGGGCTAGCGCTTGTTGAGGGGTATAACGCTCTCGATAGGCGGCAGGAAAAGCACGCTGAAACCGTCGCGCCAATCCTGCACCCTCATTCTTACCTGAGGTTTTGAGCGCTTTTTCGGCAAACTCCTGTGGCCAGTCTCGAGTCACTTGCCGCACTATATCTTCGAGCTCAGTTGTAGTTACCTCGAGGTAGCTGTTGTTGCAAATCTGATAGACGAGATAGATTCTAACTAGCACTGATTCTGGTAAAAACTGTGTTGTAAACTCAGTCTCTACGGCATCCAACTTTAGGCCAATAGCTTTTTGGATTTTCATCCTCGACTGAGTACTAAAGGATTCTCGCGGTAAATAAATAAGGCAACTGACAAATTTATTAAAAGGATCTGGATGCATAAATGCCTTAATAACCCGGCGTTCATAAATTTGCCAGATACCTATAGCCGTTTCAGCTAGGGTTTCACGGTTGACAAGAAATAGTTCATCACGTGGATGAAAATCTAAAATAGCCATAAGCGCCTTGCCGTCATGGCTAGCCTTATTAAAACCGGAGTTATCCATTACCCAGTTCACCTTATCTCGCAGCATTGGAATACGGCGTGGGCTGTAAGAGTAAAACTGCGAAGTGAAAAGACCTACAAAACGCACCTCACCACAGACCTGGCCTTGGCTATCGAAACGTTTAACGATTACATAGTCGGAGTACACGTCACGGTGCACCCGAGAACGTCGCGATGACTTGGTAATCGTCAGTAGATCGTCGCCCTCATAGAGAACACCAACGCCAGAGCCTAAATCGCCAACTAAAGCCTCTCGTTGGCCGCCAGTATATTTTTTTAACAATCCATGACTGCCATCGGATACTTCAGATAAATAAACGCGATCGCCATCTACCGCTAAGTCAAATTCGGTGACACCGATAAAGGTAAAATAGCCATTGTGAATCCAGCGTAAAAATTCCAAAGATTCTTCTAACTGGGGTACCTTTGGTGCATTCTCCTGCAAGTCTGCAATCAGACTATCAACGCGTTGCCGCATAGGCTCAAATGCATCAACTGCCACCTCAACATCGTCTAGTACTGACATCAAATCAAGGTACAAATCAGTCAGTTCAGACTGAGTAAGAGCATCAACTTCTATAGTGATAAACGCCTCGCGCTCGGCACTTTCTGTATAGTCCGAAGAAATATTTGCAATTGCGCCCTGGCCATCGCGTACTGCCCAGACAGGGTTACTTTGCAAGGTGTAAATATTGAGCCCGCGACGATTGAGCACATTGCGCAAAGAATCTACCAAAAATGGCATGTCGCGCTGATTGATGTAAATAGTAGTAAGGCCACTAGACCAACCATCGACCTTGGGTTCAGGATTAAATACTCGGACTTTGGCACGACTAACAGTCTCAGCTTCCTTTACCGGAGACGCCGCCTCTGCACTAAATTGGCATAGTCCCCATAGATTCCAAAAAATGTCCTCCGGCGGCCGCGCAAGATAGTCGGCATCGGGATAAAAATGCATAGCATTAGCAGTGAAATTTCCGAACTGCTGTGCCTGAGATTCATTGAGATTTTTACTGGCTATTTTGTCGAGTAGTTGAATCAAGTCACCTCGCTGAGCCATATTTTTTGCGTCCATATGCGGGTTTTGAAACCTTTCTGATTATTATAAGTCAGTATCTTAGTTCTATACTGTCATCTGAAAACCAGAGTAACAAAGTTAAAACCTTTTAGGCTAGTAAAAGCTTAGACATAAAAATACACTAACGGCGTTTGAGTCTTAGCGAGTTAGCTACTAAAATCACGCTCCCTTGTTCAATAACACCAACTAGCAGAGGTTAGTTTTGCAGCAAAATATCAACCAACTTAAAGAGTGGCTGGCCAGCAAGATTGTCGGCCAAGACCATCTTGTAGAACGGCTCATTATTGCCCTGTTAGCAGATGGCCATCTTCTGGTCGAGGGCGCCCCAGGTCTAGCGAAGACTAAGGCCATTAAAACCTTGTCAGAAGGCATAGAGGCCGATTTCCATCGCGTTCAATTTACCCCAGACCTGCTCCCCGCCGACATCACCGGCAGTGATATTTACCGCCCCCAGGAAGGCACCTTTGAATTTCAGGCAGGACCACTATTTCACAACCTAGTATTAGCTGATGAAATAAATCGCGCCCCGGCCAAGGTACAGTCTGCACTTTTAGAGGCCATGGCCGAGCGACAGATTTCTGTGGGTAAAAACACCTACCAGCTACCCGAGTTATTTTTGGTGATGGCGACTCAAAACCCCATTGAGCAGGAAGGTACCTATCCATTGCCCGAGGCCCAGATGGATCGGTTCCTAATGCATATCCTAGTCGACTACCCAGCACCCGAGACAGAACGTCAAATTCTTGCCCTGTCTCGACAAGAGGCACTGGATCAGGCGCAGGAATCTATCGAACAGATTGGTCAGGCAACATTGCTCGAGGCACGTAAGCAAGCTCTTGCCGTGCATATGGCAGAACCAGTCGAAGAGTATTTGGTACAGTTAATTCTCGCCACTAGAAACACCAGAGCTTATGACGGTGCTCTAGCTCAATGGCTAGACTATGGTGCCAGCCCAAGGGCTACAATTGCCCTGGACCGTTGTAGTCGGGCCCTGGCTTGGCTTGAAGGTCGTGATTTTGTGACCCCGGATGATGTCCGCGCAGTGGCCCATGATGTATTGCGCCACCGCCTAATTCTGAGCTTCGAAGCAGAAGCTAGTGGTGTCACCGCCAATCAGGTCATCGACAAATTATTGGCAACCGTGCCCTCAGCGTGAACCATTCACAATGAACGACAGCCTCAGTCAGGACCAGCTTAACCAGCATCCGGCAATTGCCAGCCTTACCACCATGGTGAGGCTGCGCTATGGTGCACGAGAACTTAGCGGATTTCCAAAAATTCAGGCGCGGCAGATGCTCGCTGGAGGTCATAAATCAAGTTTTCGCGGGCGAGGCATGGACTTTGATCAGGTGCGGTTGTATCAACCGGGCGACGATGTAAGGACTATAGACTGGCGTGTGACTGCGCGCACCCAAACACCCCACACCAAAATATTTAGCGAAGAGCGAGAACGGCCTATTTTAGTTATTACCGACCTCCGCGGACCCATGTTTTTTGGCAGCCAACAGTTAAAATCTGTGATTGCCTGTGAAATCTCGGCAGCTCTAGCATGGGCAGGCCTCAGTGCCAATGATCGCGCTGGCGGTGTGGTCTTTGGCCAGCAGCAACAGGTCGATGTCAAGGCGCGCCGAAGCCACCATGCTGTCTTACAGTTTATCCATGCCCTACAAGAATACAGCGCCAAGTTATTGCAACCCCAGGAAGACCGCTACAGCCTCGCAGAAATGCTTGAAGAGTCACGCCGCTTTACCGCCACCGGCAGCAGTATTTTTATCATCAGTGACTTCCATGATTTGAATGATCAGTGCGAGCGCCATCTTTTTGAATTGGCCCGCCACGGCAGCCTGAACCTATGCCATGTTTATGATGAAATCGAGACGGTATTACCCGATCCATCTCTCTATGCGGTAAGTGATGGTCAACAACACACTATGCTCGACACCAGCAACAAAGAACTGCGCCAACGCTTCGAAAAAGATTTTACCGATCGCAGTGCCCGTCTGCGCAAACTCAGTGAAAAATTCTCTGCTGGTCTGTTGCCTTTTAGTACTGCTGACAATGTTATGTCGGTACTGGCCAGGGCCTATGGCAAGCGACGTAGTAATAATCGCAACAGCGACGGGGGTCAGTAGTGGAGACTGATCCCCTGGCGCAACTTCGTGATATTCATCTGCCAGCAGATATTTCTTGGTGGCCATTGGCGCCGGGGTGGTGGATCCTTATTATTGTATTTGGCATATTAATTGTCTGGGCCATAACCAAGGCTGTGCAACGTTATCGCGCTAACCTGTATCGTCGTCAAGCAATGGCCGCATTGGAGAAAATCGAAAATGCCTGTGCCAGCGCCAACCTCTTGACTGAGGTGTTTGCAACACTCAAGCAAACGGCAAACATTGCCTATCCAAATCAGCATTTTAGTAGCCTTGGTATAAATGAATTTATCCAATTTTTACAGCGCAGTTGCTCTTCTAACCTATTTGTCGATTTGCCCGACAATCTTGATTCTGCTCTCTATTCCAGCAGTCAGCACCAGACCAAGGCACTAGGCCTCACTGTTTTAGCCAACGCTAAAATATGGGTCAATGAGCACAGGCGGGAGGCACCGCAGTCATGTTGAATCTCTTGTGGCCCTGGGCCTTAATACTTGCGCCTCTGCCATTTATCTATCGCTGGCTTCGCAGCCCCGCAGAGTTAAGCATCCGTGCTCTGCGAGCGCCATTGCTAGCCAATGCGGCTTTGAATGCCGGTGCGACAATAAAAACCGTCACTTGGCAACGTCACCTCTTGCTGGCTATGCTCAGTCTGTGTTGGCTGTGTACCGTAGTAGCTATCTCCCGTCCTGTATGGATTGGCGAGCCCGTCGCCATGCCTACTAATGGTCGCGATATTCTTTTAGCGGTGGATATCTCTGGCAGCATGCAGCAAGAAGACATGGAAATTAATGGCCGCGAGGTCAATCGTCTAGTCGCTGTAAAAGCAGTGGTAGGCGACTTTGTGATTAAACGTGAAGGCGATCGACTGGGACTTATTTTATTTGGCGAAAAAGCCTATTTGCAGACCCCCTTAACCTTTGATCGTAAGACTATGCAGATTTTATTAAATGAAGCCCAGTTAGGTTTTGCCGGCAGTAATGGAACGGCCATTGGCGATGCCATAGGTCTGGCAGTAAAACGTCTTCAGGATCGGCCGGAAAACCATCGCGTGGTGATTCTACTCACCGATGGTGCCAATAATGCGGGTGAGTTAGAACCTATGGAGGCCGCCGATTTAGCTCGCAGGGCCAAGGTGAAGATTTACACCGTGGGTATAGGAGCAGAGATACAGGAAACCTGGGGGCTATTTGGCAAACGTATTACTAATCCCAGTGCCGATCTCGACGAAGCCGCCTTGCAAGGTATAGCCAATGCCACAGGTGGGCAGTTTTTTCGCGCCCGTGATCCACAGGAATTGATGGCAATCTATGCTGAGCTAAATCGCCTAGAAGCCATTGAACAGGAAGCGGAAACTATACGTCCGGTAGCTGCACTGTTTCATTGGCCCCTGGGGCTAGCATTCATCCTCAGCTTGCTACTCACTGCATTGAGTAGCCGCAGGAGCGCCCATGCCTGAACTACTGTCAGGACTTATTAGCGCCTCGAATGATTTTCACTTTATTCGTCCACTTTGGTTTCTGGGTATAATTCCGGCCATCGCGGTACTCTGGCTAGTCCAGTGGCGAAAACGCAGCGCTGGTAACTGGGACCGGGTTATCAATCCCGCTCTTTTGCCCTACCTAATGCAGGGTGAGAGTGGTAAAAAGCGCCATAGCACGGCCTGGTTAGTCGGAGGGCTAGCAATCGTCTGGCTGCTTAGTTGCATTGGCCTGGCTGGGCCCACCTGGCAGCAGTTACCTCAACCGGTGCATAAAAAAGATTCGGCCCTAATTGTTATATTTGATTTATCCCCCTCCATGCTGGCACAGGATATTAAGCCTAGCCGTCTAGTCAGAGCTCGCTACAAGCTAATAGATATTCTAAAACAGCGCCGTGAGGGTTTTAGCGCTCTGGTAGTCTATGGCGGGGAATCACATACAGTCTCTCCATTAACCGAAGACAGCAATACCATCATTAGTCTGGTGCCTATTTTACATCCAACCCTGCTCCCCGAATATGGCAGCAACACAGAGGAAGCTATTGAAACCGCACTTGAGTTAGCCATTAATGGCGGTTATGACCAGGCAGATCTTTTATTAATTACTGACGGCGTAGCACGCTCGGCATTTGGAACCATTCAATCCATGATCACACAGGCCGGTCAATTCCGGCTGTCTATTCTAGGTGTGGGCACAGAACAGGGGGCGCCAATTCCTCTCGGGGATGGCGGTTTTGTCAAAGATAGTCGCGGGAGTATTTTAATACCCAAGTTAGACCCTCTGTCACTGCAATCCCTGGCCGCTAATAGAGGGGGAAACTACCATTCAATAAGTTCTGATGACACTGATATAAAACAGTTACTAGCAGTAACGGAGCAACTATTTCCCGATGCCACCAGAGAGTTGGATCGATCATTTGATCTCTGGGATGATCAGGGTTATTGGCTAGCCTTACTGCTAATGCCGGCACTGCTACTAAGTTTTCGCAAAGGCACTGTAGTAGCCTTGGTATTTTATCCCCTGCTATTTTCTAGTAACTCGGTAGAGGCTTTTGAATGGCAGGATCTCTGGCAAACCCCAGACCAGCGGGGAGCTAAAGCCATGGAGTCTGGTGATCCAAAAACTGCTCAGACACTATTTGATAATAGCCAGTGGCGCGGCAGTGCAGCCTATAAGGCCGAGAACTACAGTGAGGCTATCGATTATTTTTTAAATTCAGACAGCGCTGATGGCCATTATAATCGCGGCAATGCTCTAGCCAAATCTGGCGATCTAGAGGCAGCTATAGAGGCCTATGATCAGGCATTAGAATTGCAACCAGATATGGAAGATGCTCTAGCTAATCGAGACCTTATTGAGAAATTAAAGCAGCAGCAACAGAATCAAGAGTCGTCAGAACAGCAGGATCAGTCAGAACAAAGTAACGAGCAAAATCAAGATCAACAAGCGCAGGATGACGAGCAACAGCAGTCCGGACAAAGTAACGATTCAAGTCAAAATCAGCAAGACACAGAACAGCAAGAACAAAACGAGCAACAAGACAAAGAACAGAAAGAGCCACAACAACAAGAACAGGAAGAACAATCGCAACAGGATTCGGAGCAGGAGCAGGAGCAGGAGCAGCAAGCCGCTCAGGCCGAGCTTTCAGAAGATGAAAAGCAGGCACAGCAAGAAATCGAACAGATGCTGCGCAGAGTCCCTGATGATCCTGGTGGTCTTCTACGAGAAAAATTTCGCTATCAGTCACGTCAACGTGCTCTGGAGCAAAGACGCCCTAAACCACCTAACGATGAAGAGCGCTGGTAAATGAACCCTAGGTTTGCAAAAAATATGATATTTTTTATCGCAGTGTTAACACTGTGGTCAACGTCCCTTGTGAGCTGGGCCGAATTGAGTGCGAAGGCGAGTCGAACCGTACTTGATAGCAATGAAACTTTACAGCTACGAGTGCGCCTAGATGCCCAGGCATTTCGAACAGAGCCGGATTTTTCACCCCTAGAAAAAGAGTTCGAAATTCTATCCAATAGTCGTCAACAACAGTATTCGAGTGTCAACGGCAAAGCCCAATCTTATACAGACTGGAATCTAACCCTGATGCCTAAACGCACTGGGATTATTTTAATTCCCTCATTAAAATATAAAAAACAAATTAGTAATGCTATAGAAATCACCGTGCGTGCCGCATCAGTTGCCGGCTCAAGCAGTGCCGGCAAGCAACCTATCTATACCGAAACGCTGGTAGACAAATCTGCTAGCTATATCCAAGAGCAAATCATCCTGACGTATCGCCTGTATACTTCGGTACAATTGCGCGACTACAGCCTGTCAGAACTCGATATACCCGGTGCGATTATTCAGGGTCTCGGCGAAAACCAATTTCAAAAAGTTATCAATGGTAGAAATTATCTAGTACTCGAAGTTAGTTATGCCATTTTTCCACAGAGCAGTGGCGAGCTAAGTATTCCAGCATTGCGTTTCGGCGCCTTCGAGAGTAGCAATCGCAGCCAGTTCGGTGCATTTTCCTCACGCGGCAACCGTGTATTTCGCGACACCCAAGCTAAGACAATCGTTGTAATGCCTAGGCCAGCTCACATCTCCACCGATGAGTGGATGCCCAGTAGCAAAGTAGAGTTATCTGAAAAATGGAGCGATAGCCTCGACAGCTTAACCGTTGGCGAACCCATTACCAGAACTATCCAAATCAGTGCTCAGGGCCTCACCGGCGCTCAGATATTGCCACTTAAAATAGCTCCCAGCAGTCAGTTTAAACACTATCCAGATCAGCCCCAGCTTGATCAGCAGGTCAGTAGCAATGGGATTATAGGTACCCGCACAGAGTCCTTGGCACTGGTGCCTAATCAGGCTGGAGAAATAACTCTACCAGGGATTGAAATGCGCTGGTGGGATACCGCAAAACAGCGTATGGAAATAGCTAGTCTGCCTGCGACTACCGTTACAGTTAATCCCAGTAGCGCCATCGACAATAGCCCCCTGACACCTAATAATCAGCAATTTACCATGGAGCCACTAAACCTTAATGCTGAGTCAGACATTATCGAAAATGTAGCTCCATCGATGTTAGTAAAACTATCATTAGCACTTAATGCTCTGCTACTTGCTGTGATTGCGGCTTTAGTTTTTGGTCGCCGCAAGCAAACGACAAAGGTCCACACAGGTAACGAAGCACAAACCTCAGCACTGCTAACGCTCAAACAGCAGGTCAAAGGGATTGAGATGCAGGCCAACCAAAATAATTTAATTGGAATGCGAGACGCAATACTTGCTTGGGGGCAACACCTATTTGCCGAAACTCCACCAACTACCCTAAAACAACTTACACAGTTATTAGGTGATGCTGAATTACAACAGCAATTCGCTCTACTCGATCGGCAGTTATACAATGGGGAAACAGGTGATGTGCTGGACATTCCATTGTTACTAGAGCGTTTAAAAAAGCAGTCGAATTTTTCACATGGCAGCAGAGCTAATTCAGGTACTGGATTAAAACCACTGTATCCCGACCACTAGGGAAACAGTTAGCAACTGGATTTATTGCGGTCGTTGCACGGCAATAGTATTGGCCGAACGCTCAACCGAGTTATCATCATTTAAGTAAATCAGTTTTGGTTTGTGCTCGGCCGCCTCAGTCTTAGAAAACTGGCCATAGGTCGCTATTATAATTCTGTCACCTAGCTGGCATTTTCGTGCCGCAGCTCCATTCATCGAGATAGTCCCTGAACCAGCTTCAGCGACAATAATATAGGTAGAAAAGCGTTCCCCATTGGTCACATTATAAATTTCAATCTGCTCAAATTCCTCCATACCAGACAGCGCTAAAAGATCGGCATCTATGGCACAGGATCCGTCATACCAAAGCTCAGCCTGAGTAACTGAGGCCATATGTAATTTAGCTTTTAAGAATGTAGACAGCATAGATATAAATCCTTTTACAGTGACTAATTATTTCTCGATCAAGATGCAGTATTGACTTAGAGGGTAATACTTAGGTTATCAATTAATCTCGCGGCATCAGTAAACATAGCACCCAGAACAGTAATTTCCATATCGTCATGTGCAGCCAGATCTAAGGTCTTGCTGTTACAGGCCGTGACATAATCAATTTTAAAACCAGCTGCAATAATACGTGCCTTGGCGGCTTCCTCCAATCCAGAGAAATCACGACTACCAGATTGAATTTCTCCGGCCATCCATTCCAGGCTGTCTTTAAGCACAGTCACCAGGGGCCGCTCTTCGGCGG
This sequence comes from SAR92 clade bacterium H921, assembly GCA_025153755.1. Classification (GTDB taxonomy): domain Bacteria; phylum Pseudomonadota; class Gammaproteobacteria; order Pseudomonadales; family Porticoccaceae; genus HTCC2207. The sequence goes on along the minus strand of JAOALD010000001.1, from coordinate 1,060,946 downwards.
TAATATATCTATTGCGCGAGCTCATTGCTAAACCGTCAGTCTCACGATGAATCGGTGCAGAACTTATTAGCACCGGCATGCACAGGTCTTGTACCATGCGACGAATAACAGCTAGTTGCTGATAGTCTTTAATACCAAAGATGGCTTCGTCAGGCTGAACTATATTAAACAGCTTACTGACTACCGTAGTCACACCTTCAAAATGGCCGGGACGGCTGGCACCACACAGAACATCTGTCATAGTTGGACAGATAACTCGGCTCTGCGTATCGAGGCCATTCGGATACATCTCAATATCATCAGGATGAAACAGATAGTCACAGCCAGCGGCACGAAGTTTATCGCAGTCGTTCTGATAGGTACGCGGATATTTATCCCAATCCTCATTTAGACCAAATTGCAGTGCATTGACAAAAATTGAGCAGACGACCACATCATTACTTTGACGAGCCTGCTTAATCAGGGCTAAATGACCATCGTGGAGATTGCCCATGGTAGGCACGAAACCGACTCGTAAACCCTGCTGACGCTCTTTGTTAAGATCATCTCTAAGGCCACTGACGGTGTGAAAGACCTTCATTGAAAATACCTGTGTTTAAACGGATTATTACGGCGCTTTTAATTGTCGGCGAAGTGATCGCCAGCGAGATTCTCAAAGCGTGTGTACTTGCCCATAAACATCAAGCGACAGGTCCCGATAGGACCATTGCGCTGCTTGCCTAGGATAATTTCTGCGGTGCCCTTATCGGGACTATCTTCGTTGTAAACCTCATCGCGATAGATAAACGCAATAACATCCGCATCCTGCTCAATGGCTCCAGATTCGCGCAAATCAGCGTTGACCGGTCGCTTGTTAGGTCGTTGCTCAACATTACGACTTAGCTGTGACAGCGCGATCATCGGGCACTCATACTCTCTGGCAAGACCCTTTAACTCGCGGGAAATCTGTGAGATCTCCTGCACTCGCCCCTCGGTAGAACTCGTACCACTCATCAACTGTAGATAATCCACCATAATCATACCTGGCTGAGCCTGCTCATAGAGCGCCTCGGTGTCCGCTGGCGTATCAGCACCATGTTCCTGATGCCACTTCTGACGCAGTTGTTCAACCCGCTCACGGGTAAACTGTTTAATACGATTGCGCATTTCCAAAGGAGTAATACCAGCAGAATCATCAATAAATAAAGGACGATCCTTGAGGCGCTGGGCAGCACTGCCCAGACGCGGCCAATCGTCTTCCACTAGGTTACCCGAGCGCATGCGAGTTGCATCAATTTTGCCGATCGAAGAGAGCATCCGCATCACTAGACTACTGGCTGGCATTTCAAGAGAGAAGACCAACACAGGACGGTCCTGGTGTAACGTGGCGTGTTCCACCATATTCATGGCAAATGAAGTCTTACCCATAGACGGTCGGCCAGCGATAATAATTAAATCTGATTTCTGCCAACCTGAAGTCATCTGATCGAGATCCGCAAAGCCGGTGCTCAAACCAGTTATATCGGCGTCATTTTTGAATAGCTCATCAAGGCGATCAACCGCTTCTTTAATAAGCGAGTTAACTTCCTTAAAGCCACCCTTTTTTGGCCGATTTTCAATAATTTCTTGAAGTCGACTCTCGGCTTCGGCTAGCAGTTTAGAACTATCCCAGCCGAGGGGATTATAGCCTTTGCGCACAATGTCACTGGCCGCTCCGATCAATTGCCGGACAATCGAGCGCTCCAGCACAATTTGCGTATAGGCTTTGATATTAGCGGAGCTCGGTGTGCTGTGAGCTAAGTCAACTAGATACTCGGCACCGCCAACGGCACTGAGATCATTGTTGTTTTGTAGGAATTCAGACAGGGTAATCGGGTCAAATGGTTGGCCATCCGCAGATAGACTCAGCATGGCATTAAAGATCAATTGGTGATCTGTGCTATAAAAATCGCTGTCTGCCAATACCTCAGCAATTGAATCGAAGGCATCATTTTTGAGCATTAACCCACCCAGAACAGCCTGCTCAGCCTCGATAGAGTGAGGAAGTGGTTGACTGATAGTAGGTTCCGCAAAAAGTGCTTCGTTCATACCCGAGATAGTTACCTAATAATAGTTTCTGTAATTAACCGTTAAAAAAACAAAAACGGCACTGCATCTTATTAAGAAGCGGTGCCGTTATGCAATGCTTAACTGTTGCTCTGGAATTTAAATCAACGAGATTTAGGCCTCCAGTGCGCAGCGGTTACTCCGCTTCAATAACAACAGTAACTGACTCAGCAATATCGAGGTGCAGTTGAACTTCAACTGAAAACTCTCCGACATGACGGAACGCACCATCTGGAAGGTTAATCTCGCTCCTGCTAATCTCACCGCCGGCAGCATTAATCGCGTCTTCAAGCTCACGCACACCAACAGAACCGAACAGCTTACCCTCATCACCGGCAATGGCACTGATTGTCACTGGACCCAAGCCTTGAAGCTTAGCAGCGCGAGCCTGAGCTTCGCTCAACTTCGCGGCAGCAGCAGCCTCTAAATCTGCACGGCGCAGTTCGAAATCAGCAATATTAGCTTCAGTAGCAAAAACAGCCTTGCCCTGAGGAACCAAGTAATTACGTCCATAGCCCGCTTTTACATTGGCCTTGTCGCCGATATCGCCCAACTTGCCAATCTTTTCTAAAAGAATAACTTCCATCTCAATAACCTCTTTTTCTTGCTACCTGCTCAGGATTAACGATTTTTAAAAGCCGCCAAACGAGAGCGTAAATTCAATATGCTGTCAGCAAATCCCAAAGTTAACAGCAGTACTGCTGTCAAAGATCCGGTAAATACCAACCCAAAATACACCAATGCTAGCCACTGACCACCCCCATTTAATACCCTGACACTGTGGTGAACCAAAGCCAACCCGCAGATCAATAAAGGTACTGACAACAGCTGTAACCAGGGTTTGTATTCGCTTGGCAAATACAGTCCGGCTATCACAGCAGTCAACAGCATCAGTGCAAACCTGCTATCTAATCTTAATTTGTGGAATTCCTGTTGAAATCCACCTGGGTTAAACAGCAGCGCTTGCCACCATCTGGATACCAACAAACTCGCTATTGCGCTGAGTGTTAACATCCAGGCCATAAGACCCAATATAAACTGACGCCCCGGCACAAACGGTGCCTGTTGCAATTCCTGCTCTTTGGCTAGCTGCGCAAACACCTCTGCAACATCCTGCACAAAGGCATCGATCGCCGCAGCAAATAATCCGCCAAAACTCAGCGCTGTAACCACACCTACCACCACAGTGACCATCATGGTCCACTGCCAGGATGCGGTAACTCTCAACACATTGGCAGAGACTACCATCATAAGTAGTGCAGCCACGGACACTAAAGTCAGAAGCTGATTACCGTCGCTAAAATAAAAAGTGCCTATCAGTGGCAGGACCGCCCACAGTGCAACTATTACACCTTCTGCACTTCCTTTACGAAGTGTTACCAACCCAATGGCTGCAGGACTCACAAAGGGGAAAATGTTCCCCAAAAGAGCCACGATACAGGCCTCGGTTCGCCCGCGCATAATAAATCCAGCTAGCGCACGCAAGAGCGTTATTCCTTAATTACTTGTGGCTATCTGTGTAAGGCAGCAACGCAATGTAACGCGCGCGCTTGATAGCTTCAGACAACTCACGCTGGTAGCGTGCTTTGGTTCCAGTGATGCGACTGGGAACGATCTTGCCACTCTCAGAAACATAGCCTTTCAAAGTGTCTAAATCTTTGTAGTCAATTTCAGTTGCGCCCTCGGCAGTGAAACGACAAAATTTTCTACGACGTACAAACTTAGCCATGATTATTCTCCTTTATCCGCTTCGACAGCAGGTGCTTCTTCGGTTACGGGCGCTTCTTCAGCAGGAGCTTCAGCGGCGGCGGCAGCGGCGGCAGCAGCATCTGCAGCAGCTTTGGCTTCATCGGCCTTAGCTTTAGCAATGTTGCGGCGCTCACGCGCTTCTTTGTCAGCTTTCTCAGCATTTTCCAGTTTCATAATCGGCGAATCACCAGTTACGGCCTCATCGCGACGAACAACCATGCTGCGTAAAACAGCATCGTTATAGCGGAAAGTTGAATTAAGCTCATCTAGAACGTCCTGACCGCACTCGATGTTCATCAGGATGTAATGGGCTTTGTGAATTTTGTTGATCGGGTATGCCAGTTGACGACGACCCCAGTCTTCTTTGCGGTGAACTGAACCGCCACCTGCTGTAACAGACGCAGTATAACGTTCAACCATACCCGGAACTTGCTCGCTCTGATCTGGATGGACCAGGAACACGATTTCGTAATGACGCATTGTATCTCCTCGTGGATTTTAAAGTCTCCCGCTAACGCCATTTAGGTCGTTGCAGTGAGACAAGGAGTGCCTGAACCTATGCTCAGACGCTTTGTGGCGCGCAATTATAGTGATTCAGTCACTGGGTTGCAACAGCTCAAAGAGAAAGTTTGTCGGGATGATTGTCCCTCTCTTTATGGTGTTTAACCCCGCGGCTTAGGGACAGATAAATCTATTTAACGCTCTGGCCTGAGACTGAAAACAGAGCGAACATTTGAGCGCGGGCGACTTAGCAACAGCGTAATCACAATCTCTTCGCAGGCCACCAACACATGAAGTAAAATGACCCCGCGGAAAAATTGATCAGCACCCCACAAAACCAACATATAGTAGGCAGGCGCCATCAGCACCGCCGCAACCTTAGCACCCCAGGTATGATAGCTGGGATACTCACCAAACTTACTCAAGGCCAGAGCCACAGGTGCAATAAAGAAAATCATGGTCGCCAGCAAATAGGCCGCCTGCTCGAAAAAAACATCGGGCCAAATCCAGTAAAGACCCAGAATCATTGAACCGTAGGTGAGCATGTCGCCCCAGCTATCTAACTTAGCCCCCAACTCACTGACCTGATTGAGCTTGCGCGCCAGATAGCCGTCAAGCACATCACTGAGCAGGGAAATAGCTAGCACCACTAAAAATGTTGTGACACACCCCATATACGCCGAGACGATCAGCATCGGAACAAGTGTTAATCGCAGTAGACTCAACAAATTGGGAATCGAATAGATAGATAGCTCCGAGGTTTTCATTAAAATCCCTAGTTAGATAACCAATAGATCCATATATGATAATTAGGTTAGTATTTTACGGCATCAAAATCCAACCGTCTGCACCATCAAAACAGACAGCAGCGATAAATTGATAATAAAACCCATAGATTTTAACTCGCCGAGCGGCGTTGGCGCACAATTTCAAACAGACAGATACCCGCAGCTACGGACACATTGAGGCTACTCACCTCACCCGCCATCGGTAACTTGCCAAGAAAATCACATTGCTTGCGTGTCAACTGACGCATCCCAGTGCCCTCAGCTCCCATAACTAGGACCATGGGACCCTTTAAATCTAGGTCATATATAAACTGCTCTGCCTCGCCGGCGGTTCCCACTACCCAAGCACCCTGCTGCTGAAGCCTTTCCAAGGTGCGAGTTAAATTAGTCACCATGACCAACGGCATGGTTTCGGCAGCGCCGCAGGCGACCTTAGCTACAACAGGGGTTAGGCCCACAGAATTATCCTTGGGCACGATTACCGCATCGACGCCAGCACCATCTGCAGAACGCAAACATGCACCCAAATTATGGGGGTCAGTAACCCCATCAAGCATCAAAAAGAACGCTTCACCACCTTTGTCCTCGGCCAGATCTAATAAAAATTTTTCATCATAGGTTTTGCCGGGACTGCACAGCGCCATAACGCCCTGATGACGGCCCTGAGCTTTTTCATCTAAGCGCTTACCCGTTGCCCATTGAAGGGTTACGCCGTGTTGCTCTGCTAGTTTTTGGATTTTTTGCAACCGATCATCAGTTCGCCCGCGCTGCACATGCAACTCCTGCACCCGATGGGGTGACGACTTAAGCATGGTATGCACCGCATGAATGCCATAAATCCAATCCACAAAACTCTCCTGCCAATATTAAAAACCATAAGCGACAATCGCTGATTGCGCATTGTACTGGCTTTGGGCAAACTTCGAACATAAATTATCTGGATTACAGACCCATGACACAACAGCTGCCCTCCGCCAATTTACTGCGTCGTACCGCCGCGCTTATTTACGATGCTTTTTTATTGTTTTCTATCACCCTAGCCTACGGTGCTGCATTGCTAATCATTAAAATTCTGTTTAACGGCGTCGATAATCTCGAAGACATTCAGCCCAATGCCTTTGTTCAGTGGCTCAGTTTGATTGGCTGGCTGGGGTCACTGGGTGGCTACTACTTTATCTGTTGGCGCAAGCAGGGCCAGACGTTGGGCATGAAAGCCTGGCGTTTGCGATTGCAGCAGGCCGACGGCTCCTTGGCAACGCCACAACAATGTATTCGCCGCAGTCTGCTGGCGACTCTTTCCTTCGCCTTCGCTGGTATCGGATATCTGTGGTGCCTAGTACCACCCGCCAAAGAATGTCTCCATGATCGCTATAGCGCAACGCAGGTGGTGTTGCTTGCCAAAGATAAAAAGTAAAGGAAAACAGTTATGAACAATTTAATTATGGCCCTAGATCAGGGTACGACCTCTTCGCGAACTATTCTGTTCGACCAGAATTATCAGATCGTCGAGCAGACGCAGCAAGAGTTCGCTCAGCATTTCCCAGCAGACGGCTGGGTCGAGCATGATCCAATGGATATATGGAATACGACATTAGCCACTGCTAAACAGGCTCTGATAAATGCCGGTGTCAGCGCCAGAGATATTGCCGCCATAGGCATCACCAATCAGCGGGAAACAACCGTTATCTGGGATCGTCAAACTGGCCAACCCATATATAACGCCATAGTTTGGCAGGACAGGCGCACTGCGGCCCTTTGCAACCAGCTAAAAGATCAGAACCTTGAAGCCATAGTCAGCGAAAAAACTGGCCTGTTGCTAGACCCCTATTTCTCTGCGACCAAGGTGGCATGGATTCTCGACAATGTCGACGGAGCTCGAGCCAGAGCAGACCGCGGAGAACTTGCGTTTGGCACGGTAGACAGCTGGCTTCTGTGGAATCTCACTGGTGGGCAGCATGCAACAGACGCCACCAATGCCTCCCGCACTATGCTCTTCAATATTCACAGCGGTGACTGGGACGACGATCTACTAGCCCTGTTTAATGTACCGCGATCTCTGCTCCCCGCGGTTAAAGATAGTGCCGCAGACTTTGGCACCACCAGCCTACTGGGCGAAGCTATTAATATTTACGGTGTTGCCGGGGATCAGCAAGCCGCCACTCTGGGCCAAGCCTGTTTTGACGTAGGCATGATGAAATCAACCTATGGCACTGGCTGTTTTGCACTTCTCAATACGGGAGATACAGCGGTTACCTCAACAAATAGATTGTTGACCACCATCGCTTACCAGCTCGATGGCAAGCCGACCTATGCTCTGGAGGGGTCAATTTTTATTGCCGGGGCCGCTGTACAATGGCTGCGCGATGGTTTGGGGATTATTGAATCCGCCAGCCAATCTGGTCAGCTTGCCGGTGATGCAGACCCCAGTCAGGCTGTATATATGGTGCCCGCTTTTACTGGCCTTGGCGCTCCTTGGTGGGATGCCGATGCCCGCGGAGCTCTACTCGGACTCACTCGCGGCACAGGTCCGGCAGAAATTGCCAAGGCGGCGTTGGAGTCGGTGTGTTATCAAACATTGGATCTATTAAATGCTATGCGCGCCGACTGGGCTCAGGGAGCATCGCAACAGACGGACACGGTGTTGAGAGTAGACGGTGGTATGGTTGCCAGCAATTGGACCATGCAATGTCTAGCGGACATCCTGCAAGCCCCCGTAGATCGGCCAGTGATTGCCGAAACCACTGCTCTGGGTGCCGCATGGCTAGCAGGCTCTAGAGCCGATGTATGGCCTGATCAAGCTGGCTTTGCGGCAAGCTGGCAACTAGATAGCAACTTTGCACCACAGATGCCTGCTGAACAAAGAGATTTAAAGGTCGCCGGATGGAACAAGGCAGTCAGACGAGTACTGACTTAACGATTCTCATTCTAATTAAAGCCCCCATAATCCTGCGTCGAGTGCAGGGGTTCGGGGCGCTTTACGCGCTGGCCAAAAGCCACCACATCGCTGGCGGCTGCGTGACTTTCCTCAGCAGCACAGACATGAGCCCTGGGGCACAATCCTCAGCCACTGCGTCGCAGCAAATACAATCCAATCCCCATACACAGCAACACAGGCACCATCACAGCTAACAGTGCCGGAAAGCCAAATACAATACTGAAAGGACCCAGCATATCCTGAATAATCTTAAAGCTGACACCAATTACTACACCGACAAAAATACGCAGCCCCATAGTCGAGTCTCGCAGGGGACCGAACACAAACGAAATACCAATCAATACCAGGCCAATAATTACCAAGGGCTGCAATAACTTGCGCCAGAAAGCTAATTCATAAATAGCTGTGTCTGCATTTTGTAATTCCAGAAAATTAATATATTTGTGCAGACTAGAAATCGACAGAGCACTTGGCGGTAATACATTGACGGTTAACACCTCCGGCGTTAACTCTGAGGTCCAGCGCCTGGTTATCTGTTTTTCAGTTTCGGTACGATTTTCACTAAAGCGGGTAATGGAAACATTTTCTTCAACCCACAGATTTTCAGTAGCGTTGAAGGTAGCTCGAGAAGAAAAACTGGCTTCACGCAGAGCCTTGCGTTCATCAAACTGGTAGCGGGTAACACCAAATAGTACACCCCCTGGGAATACCGCATTAAAGTGCATAAACTCATTGCCTTCGCGATTCCAAAGTCCTGAGGCGGAACCCTCAGAAGCCTCACCGTTGCGCAGATACTCACGCCGCCCTTCTGCCAGTTGATCTAAATAGGGCGAAAAGTATTCCCCAACTGCAGTACTAATTAACACAAACAGGAGTACTGGTTTGACAACAAAATAGACAATTCGCAGTAGAGAAACACCTGAGGCACGCATGACGATGACCTCACTATTGTTCGCCAACAGTCCTAGACCAAGCAGGCAGCCAATTAGTGAAGAGAAGGGAATATATTCGTACACAGTTGAAGGCAGTTTAGTCGCCACATAAATCAACGCATCAGAAAAATGGTAATTTCGCTTTACCGCACCAGCCTCGTCAATAATTGCAGCTAAAGCATCTAGACCCACAACCACTACTAGAGCTAGAGCGATGGCCGAAAAAACAGTAACGCCAACATGGCGTGAGAGGCGCCTCATAAGGCCACCCCCCTGCGCCGCCCGGAACGAAACAGCAGCAAAGCTATACCTAAAAACAGTAAATGAACCGGCAGCAGTGTTACCTCAATGGGAACAGAGCCTGACTCAAGGGCTCCGCGCATAGCATTGAGCGAGACCAGATAGCCAAAGTACAGCATGATAGCTGGTAGTAACTTAGCGAATTTTCCCTGCCGCGGATTAGTTCGGCTCAAGGGAATAGCGAGCAGAGTTACCACCAACACCATAAACGGTGTCGACAGTCGCCACTGCAGTGCCGCTTGCAGTTCGGGGTCATCGGACGCTAACAACTCAGAGGTTGCTAGAGCATTGGTCTCGAGGTCTGCTTCAATCGCCTTTCGCGCGGCTAGTCGAGCACCGTATTCCTCAAAATAAGTAATCTGGTAATCGTGGGTGCCCGGCACGCCTTCAACCCGGTAGCCCTTATCCAGAACCAAAAAGCTCTCATTGCCATCCTCGGTCTTTTGCTGCCTACCGCGATCTGCCAGCACCAGCACCAAACGGCTGTTATAGTTTTCTGCAGAACCAGCGGTCACCGCCAAAAACACATCTTCCAGCTCCTGCTCTTCGGAAACATTTTCAGCATAGGTGATGCCCTTGCCCCCGCTGAGCCCATAGAATTTTTTTGGCGTCAACTTATCCAGCTCAGTCTTTTCCTTTTGCGCGGCAAAAATAGTTTCAGCCTTGGCTACGCCAGAGGGCGACACCGAGAGACTAAGCCAACCGACTACCAGAGCCAGTACTAACGCTAATACAGCGGTATAACCGAGCAACTGGGTTTCAGAAATGCCGCAGGCCTTGAGCACACTCATTTCATTTTCCACATACAAACGGCCAAACGACAGTAAAATAGCTAGAAAAAACGCCAGAGGCAGGGTCAACTCAAGAAAACCGGGAATACGATAGCCTATGACCGCAAAGATAACGCCAGGCTCTAAATTACCCGCCACTGCATTGGCCAGATATTTTACAAATCGGCCGCTGACAAGAATTAGCAGCAACACCGCGCACACAGCAAAGGTTGCAGACAAAATCTCACGGCATAGATAGCGGAAAATAATCAACGACTTGGGCTTCTAGCTATTGGGCGTGGTGGCACAGAATGGTATCCTTGACGAGTTATTTCACTTAAATTACTGCTAATCATCGGTTCACATTTTTGGAGCTAATATGGATTTTACTGCATCTTCCGCAAACCTGTTAAACATTAAAGCGGATTCTCTCATTCTCATGACCGGCTCACAACTGCAAAACAGTGCAAAAGCTCTAGACGAGTCTCTTGATGGTGCCATCTCGTCGCTTGTTAAGACCGGTGACTTTTCAGGAAAAGCCAGTAGTAGCACAGTTCTGTATATTCCTGGCGCAACTGTAAAGCGCATAGTATTGATTGGTACGGACGGCGCACAAACCCGTCAGCAACAAATCAAAGTAATCAAAGCGGGTGCTGCAGCATTGCTCAGAAGCCCGTCTGCAAAAGCGGTTTGGGTGGGAGAAGGTCTGGCCGCTGACAGCGAATGGCAGGCCGGCATAGTAACGCGCAGCATTCAGGCTGCCAGTTACAAATACGCTGCTGTGCCCAAACGAGTAGCTAAGAAGCCAGCGCCTCAAAAATTGAAGAACCTCATCTATTGGGTCGCGAGCAAGACCGACACTAAGGCAGCTACCGCCGGTTTAAAGTACGGCGCCGCGGTGGGCAATGGTATGAATACAGCCCGCCAACTGGGCAATCTACCTGCCAACATTTGCACACCAACTTATCTGGCAGACCAGGCTAAGGCGCTTGCTAAAGGCGAGGCAAAGGTAACTACTAGCGTCTTGAGTGAAGCTCAGATGGCCAAACTTAAAATGGGCTCACTGCTATCGGTAAGCGCAGGTTCCGATCAGCCGGGTAAATTAATTGTCATTAAGTATCAAGGTGGCAAGCAGGGTGTTAAGCCTGTAGTGCTGGTAGGTAAGGCCGTTACCTTTGATACCGGCGGTATCAGCCTCAAACCGGGTGGAGGCATGGACGAAATGAAATACGATATGTGTGGAGGTGCATCGGTTATTGGTGTTATCAACGCCCTTATCGAAACCCAGATGCCTGTCAATGTAGTAGCGATTGTTCCCGCTGTAGAAAATATGCCTAACGGCAATGCCACCAAACCCGGTGATGTGGTCACCAGTATGTCTGGCCAGACCATTGAAGTACTCAATACTGATGCCGAAGGTCGCTTAATTCTATGCGATGCCCTTACCTACGCTGAGCGCTTTAAGCCAGCTACAGTTATCGACATAGCCACATTAACCGGCGCGGTAATCGGTGCACTGGGCAAAGAGACCGCCGGTTTGCTATCCAACAATGATGAGCTGGCTGAAGACATACTTAGCAGTGGCCTGCGTAGCGGCGATCGCGCCTGGCGTCTGCCACTGTATGAAGAGTACGACGCTCTGTTAAAAAGCAACTTCGCCGACATAGCTAATATAGGAGGGGCTCAAGCAGGCACTATTACGGCAGCTTGTTTTCTGGCGCGCTTTACCAAGAAATACAAATGGGCCCACCTAGATGTAGCTGGAACCGCATGGATCTCAGGTGCGCAAAAAGGTTCTACTGGCCGTCCAGTTCCCATATTGATGGACTACCTGCGCAGCAAGGCGAAATAACTCAGTGACTAGTATTTCTTTTTATAAACTGGCCGGCGACCAAGAGGTTGCCCTCGCCCTCGCCTGTCAGTTAATTCAAAAATCCTTAAAAATGAATCAGCAGGTTTTATGCCTGGTGCCAGACAGTGCCGTTGCCCAACAACTAGATGAAAAACTTTGGGGCTTTCAAGCTACCGCCTTTGTACCTCATGCTCTGGGTGCAGATAACGCCCCAGTAGCCATTACTACCGAGTCTGAGCCTGGCGACCATCACCAGATCCTGATCAACCTGCAGGCAAAAATCCCTACCTGGTTTAGCCGTTTCGATCGGGTAGTAGAGATCATTTATCCCCAGCCAGAATACGAGCAAGCCAAGCGCGATAATTTTAAGTTTTATAAAGAGCGGGGCTATGCTCTTAGCTTCCATGACTTATCAGACAAATTTAGCCAGTGACAGACAATAAAAATCAACCCGACGGCCTGCACCCAGATTACAACCAAATTCTGGATGATCTCGATAAACTGCAAAAAGATCTGTTGCCGGCAAACCGCATGATTGAACCCGCAGACATGCCTCAAGAATCCTCTGCCGTTGAAATAGATAGCCTTAAAATACCCAAATTCACGGACGTACTCGAACAGGAGATAGACAGCGAGCATCAGGCTCGCAGAGCATTTGACGAAGCCCAGCACCAACTATTCGGTAAAGCCGACGCCGAATCTGCCTTCAGCGAAGACAGGGTCAACGCCATAGTCAGTAAACTTGTGGTCCGTATGCGGCCTCAAATCGAACAATTGCTGGAGGAAAAAATTCGCGCCAAAGTCATTGCGCGTTTTAACCGCGAAAACTAATCGCAACCATCAGCCCCAGCACCTATAATTCCCCTCTCAAAAAATTACTCAAAATTAACTACCGAGCCCAACAATGGAAAAAACATTTGCCCCCCAGGATATAGAAACCAAATGGTATGAAATCTGGGAACAACGCGGTTATTTTGCCCCCGACATGGCCAGCAAAAGTGACCCCTACAGCATTGTGATTCCGCCGCCCAATGTCACGGGCAGTCTGCATATAGGTCATGCTTTGCAGCATGGCATCATGGATGCACTCACTCGCTATAATCGCATGCAAGGCAAAAATGCTCTGTGGCAAGTAGGTACCGACCATGCAGGAATCGCCACCCAAATGGTGGTTGAGCGCAAGTTAGCCAGCGAAGGACTCCCCAGCCGCGAAGAGATGGGCCGCGAAAAATTTATTGAGAAAATATGGGAGTGGAAAGAAGAATCTGGTGGCACTATTACCCAACAGATGCGTCGTCTTGGCAACTCTGTTGACTGGGATACAGAGCGTTTCACCATGGACGAAGGCTTTTCCAGCGCCGTTCAAGAAACCTTTATTCGCCTGCATAAAGATGGCCTGATCTATCGCGGCAAGCGCCTAGTTAATTGGGATCCCAAACTGCATACCGCCATCTCCGACCTCGAAGTCGAGAATCGCGAAGTTAAAGGTAAAATGTGGAACCTGCGCTACCCACTGGCCGATGGTGTGAAAACACTAGATGGCAAAGACTATATTGTTGTCGCCACCACCAGACCAGAAACCTTATTGGGTGATACCGGCGTTGCTGTCAATGCGGAAGATCCAAGATACAGCAACCTGATTGGTCAGCATGTACTTTTGCCACTGGTAGGCAGGCTGATTCCCATTGTTGCCGATGATCATGCCAATATGGAAAAAGGCACAGGCTGCGTAAAAATTACCCCAGCTCATGACTTTAATGACTATGAAGTAGGCCAGCGCCACAAGCTGCCTATGGTCAATATACTCACCATGAACGCCGATATTCGCCAGACCGCCGAGTGCGTTAATAGCGACGGTAGTGACAACGATACCATGGACGCTACTTTGCCCGAAAAGTATCGCGGCATGGAACGCTTTGCCGCGCGCCGTGAAGTAGTAGCGGATATGGATGCCCTCGGCTTTTTAGAAAACATCGAAGAAAACGATATGACCATCCCCTACGGCGACCGTGGTGGAGTGGTGATCGAGCCCATGCTCACTAACCAATGGTATGTAGACGCCAAAAAACTGGCCGGCCCTGCTATTGAAGCCGTGGAAGATGGCCGTATTAAATTTGTTCCCCAGCAGTACGAAAATATGTACTTCTCATGGATGCGCAATATTCAAGACTGGTGCATCTCGCGCCAGCTTTGGTGGGGCCATCAAATACCCGCCTGGTACGACGAAGCCGGCAAAGCCTATGTAGGCCAGAGCGAAGCCGCCGTGCGTGAACAGTACAATCTTGGCGATATACCCCTGACCCAAGACGAAGATGTACTCGATACCTGGTTTAGTTCCGCACTCTGGACCTTTGGCACCCAGGGCTGGCCCGAGCAAACCGAGCGCCTAAAAGCTTTCCACCCCACCGATGTGCTGGTCACTGGCTTTGATATTATTTTCTTTTGGGTAGCGCGTATGGTGATGATGAGCATGCACCTGATCAAAGATGAAAATGGCAAACCCGAAGTACCGTTTAAAACCGTGTATGTCACTGGCTTGATTCGTGATGAGCAGGGTCAGAAAATGTCCAAGTCAAAAGGTAATGTGCTCGATCCATTAGATATGATTGACGGCATCGACATTGAAAGCCTGCTGGAAAAACGCACCGGTAATATGATGCAACCCCAGCAAGCCGCCAAGATTGCCAGCCGCACTAGAAAACAATTTCCCGATGGCATAGAGCCCCATGGCTCAGATGCTTTGCGCTTCACCCTTTGCGCACTGGCCTCAACTGGCCGCGATATTAACTGGGATATGAAGCGCCTTGAAGGCTACCGCAACTTCTGCAATAAGATATGGAATGCCTCACGCTATGTGTTGATGAATGCCCAAGGAGAGAACGGAGACGAAGACTGCGGGCAGGATAATTCCGATGACTACAGACTCACCCTGGCCGATCGCTGGATTGTCTCGCGCTTGCAGCAGGCCGAAACCGAAGTCACCAACGCCATCGATAGCTACAGATTTGATCTAGCGGCACAGGCGCTCTACGACTTTGTGTGGAATGAATACTGCGACTGGTATCTGGAGCTATCAAAACCAGTGCTGTGGGACGAAAATGGCGACCCCGCCATTAAAAAAGGTACCAGGCGCACCCTCGTTCGAGTTCTAGAGGCGGTATTGCGTCTGGCTCACCCCATGCTACCGTTTATCACCGAAGAAATTTGGCAAAATATCGCCCCACTGGCAGGCATAACATTAAACCCTAACGGCGACACCATAATGCTACAGCCCTTTCCTAAGGCCGATCAGACTATGATCGATAACGATGCTGATGCCGATATTGAATGGGTTAAAAAGGTCATCATTGGTGTGCGCAATGTGCGTGGAGAAATGAATATATCCCCTGCTAAAGATCTACCTATTTATATGGCCCGTGGCGATGCTACGGCCAAACGTCGTTTAGAAGAAAATCGCCAGTTCTTGAGTAAGCTAGCCAACCTAGAAACTATTACCTGGTTAGATGACCCCGCCCAAGCACCACTGTGTGCCACAGCACTGGCTGGCGACCTAGAAATACTGGTACCCATGGCTGGCCTAATTGATGTGGAAGCAGAGCTGGCACGTCTAGATCGTGAAATAGATAAGTTAGGCACAGAAGCCACAAAGCTCTCCGGCAAACTAAGTAACCCGAAATTTGCCGACAACGCCCCCGCCGAAGTGGTGGCCAAAGAGCGTCAGAAACTCGAGGATTTTGAAGGCTCACTATCGCAGCTACAAGAGAAACGCAGCGCCATAGCAGCGATGGCTTAAGTGCTTTACTAATGACCCAAAACCTTAATTCGCAACAGCAGGCTGCACTTAAATATATCGATGGCCCCTTGCTAGTATTAGCTGGTGCCGGCAGCGGTAAAACCAGTGTGATCACTCGCAAAATTGCCTATTTAGTGGAAGACTGTGGTATCGCGGCGCGCAACATCGCCGCAGTCACCTTTACCAATAAAGCCGCCCGCGAAATGAAAGCCCGAGTGGCCAGCCTGTTGGGCAAGGCCGAAGGCGCTGGGCTAACTGTCTCGACTTTTCACAACCTTGGTCTGACCATTATTCGCACCGAGATAAAAGCCCTGGGCTTTCGCCCTGGCTTCTCCATATTGGATCAAGAAGACTGCCGCAAACTCATCAAAGAATTACTAGTTCGACATACCGAACTCGATGAAAAACTCATAGATACAGCGCAGCACACCATCTCTAACTGGAAGAACTCATTGCTCGAACCAGGACAGGCTGTCAGCGCCGCCAACAGCACCGGCGAACAAGGGATAGCTATGCTTTACGAGCGCTATCAGCGGGCACTAAAAGCCTACAATGCCGTTGATTTCGACGATCTCATAATGACTCCAGTGATGCTGTTTAAACAGCAACCGGAAATACTCGCCAAATGGCAGAGGCGAATACGCTATTTACTGGTGGACGAATATCAGGACACCAACCTAGCCCAATATGAGCTAGTAAAAACTCTAGTTAACGAAAAGCAGGCACTTACTGTAGTAGGAGATGACGACCAGTCGATTTACGCTTGGCGCGGTGCCCGCCCAGAAAACCTGATGCAGCTGCAAGAAGACTTTCCGGCACTCAATATTATTAAACTCGAGCAAAACTATCGCTCGACGGGACGCATTCTAAAAGCCGCCAACAGATTGATTGACAATAACCCTCACCTCATAAGCAAAGCCCTTTGGAGTGAACTGGGCCCAGGCGATCCACTGCGCTTTATCAGCAGTGAGAATGAGGAAATGGAGTGTGAACGGGTAGTTAATGAAATCATCGACATGCGCCTCAAACGCCGCTGTAAATACAGCGATTTCGCCGTGCTCTACCGAGGTAACTACCAGGCTAAGCTCGTAGAAATAAAACTTCAAACCCAGAATATTCCCTACGAAATAACCGGCGGCCAATCCTTTTATGCCAAAACAGAAATCAAAGATGTAATGGCCTACCTTCGGTTAATTATTAATCCTACAGACGACAATGCACTGCTGCGCATTATTAATACCCCCAGGCGCCAGATAGGACCCACCACCCTAGAAAAACTTGGTGAGTATGCCAACCAGCGCAATCAGTCTCTGTATGCCGCCATAGACGAAGCCGGCCTTAACGCCAGTATGCCCGCCAATAACCTAGAGCGGCTAAAGCGCTTCAAGCACTGGATTCAGGGGGTTAACAGAAACATTTATGATGGCAACCCAATGGCTGCTATCAATGAAATGCTCGATGATGCTGACTATCATGGCTGGCTGCAGCAAAATGCCAGTAACGATCACGTCGCCCAAAAGCGCTGGGAGAATGTGCAGTTTCTGCTGTCTCAACTAGCCCAAGTTTTAAAACGTGACGAAGAAGAAAATGAAAGTGAAAATGGCGATAGCAGAATAGAGAATGCCATCGCCAAACTAATACTCAGAGATCTTCTGGACCGCGAACAGGAAGAATCTGCTGACGACAAAGTACAGCTAATGACCTTGCATGCAGCCAAAGGGCTAGAGTTTTTGCATGTATTTATGATCGGCATGGAAGAGGACATACTTCCTCATAAAAACAGCGTAGAAGGTGGCCAAATAGAAGAAGAGCGGCGGCTAGCCTATGTAGGTATTACCAGAGCCCAGCGCACATTAACCATGACTAGCGCTCGACAGCGCACCCAGTTTGGCGAAACTACAGCAACCACACCCAGTCGCTTTGTGGATGAACTGCCAGAGGACGATTTAATTAAAATCGGTGGCGGCGAACCAATTAGCGAAGCAGAAAATAAAGCCAAGGGCGAAGAATCACTGGCCGCGCTAAAATCGTTATTCGGCTAGCATTTAAACTATCTATGCAACCATTACAATTTATAAAAACTATGCTTCGCTCCACTGCATAATACTCTAGCCCCTATAATCACTGCGCTGTCCACATATCAGCAATTAGAGGCCTAAGGAGGCCAGCCCTTGGGGCGTCAGTGGATATTCGCCTCAAAACATAGTCAAAGCCTTTATCTGATCCAATTATTTATACCCCGCGTAATCCTTTATGAATGATCCATAATTATAATCAGAATGTTCGCATTCAAGACAAAGAAGGGAAATTCTTATGAAACTCAAACTAGCTTTTCTCTGGTTCTATGACTGCTATAACGCCGTAATGGACCACAATAAAAATCCTCTGCGCCATATTGCTGATCCAGTCTCAAGGCTGTGGATAATGACGGTCCTAGCATGGATGTGGTCGGTGGTCTTTGGCATCTATGTAGGTAGTGTCATCTACATGGGCATCAGTATCGCGTCTCACTTCATACTGATCTTTATGGCCTGCTTTACCGCGGCTGTGTTTTACGACGCCGAGCGACGTCAAGACAGTTGGTTACTAGAACTCAGAGTTATACAGCAGCAACAGCAGCAACAGTAATAACACGTGTTGGTGCACGCTCTCTCTTCTGAGAGCGTGTGCCTCGCCTCTCCCCGCCGTTTTTTCCTGTAGGTCTAGCGATACGTAGGTAGTGCAGTGCCACTAACCTGTGGACCCTTTGGCACCTAATTAATAGGCAATACTTTTCAACGCCTTTAGAAGAACGTCACAGCTATGTTTGCGACTAGCCCAGACTCTTCGGTAGTTGAGGTGCTAAGAAAAACATTGGGTTAGGTAGTGGACAGGCTAGTGTGCTTTAAAGGCTATCATTTACGCGCGTGCGCAGTTCTTTACCCGGTTTAAAATAAGGTACGTACTTACCGGAGAGATTCACGGCGTCGCCAGTTTTTGGATTGCGTCCTACACGCGGAGCCCGGTAGTGCAAAGAGAAGCTGCCAAACCCACGTATCTCAATGCGCTGGTTGCCCACCAATGCCGATGTCATGCGCTCAAGTATCATACGCACCGCAAGCTCTACATCCTTGGGCGGAAGTTGATCCTGGTTGGCAGAGATTTTTTCGATGAGTTCTGACTTGGTCATTCTTGGGCTTCGGTTCTGAGATTAGATTTCGTTACTTGTTGATTTTATTGAACTTTTAAATTTATACAAGCATTAAATGCCCTATTATTAAATTCTAGGCAAAAAAAAGGTGGCACAGCCACCCTTATTTGCCATCTTAACATCTAAGTTTTTGGTACCAACAGTCAAACCTTATCAAGAGCCTGGCTAATATCCGCAACAATGTCATCTACATGTTCAATGCCAACAGAGATACGCACTAGATCTTCAGATACTCCAGCCTTTGCCAGCTCTTCCGAATTTAACTGTCGGTGAGTTGTTGAGGCTGGGTGACAGGCCAATGATTTAGCATCACCGATATTAACCAAACGCAATATCATTTGTAGCCCATCAATAAATCGTCCCCCCGCGTCCTTGCCGCCGCTAATACCAAAGCTCAAAATCCCTGACGCCTTACCGCCGGTGATCTTATCGCAGGTTGCCTTGTAAGGACTATCCTCCAAACCCGCATAATTGACCCATTCAACCTTGGGATGCGCTTGTAAAAACTGAGCTACAGCCAACGCATTATCGCAATGTCGATCCATACGTAAACCAAGAGTCTCCAACCCTTGCAGAATCAAAAAGGCACTGTGAGGTGCTAGCGCAGCACCGGTATTCCTCAGAGGCACAACTCGGCAACGACCAATATATGCGGCGGGGCCAAGCGCCTCAGTGTAAACCACACCATGATAAGACGGGTCTGGTGTATTCAACATCGGGAAGCGTTCTTTATTCGCCGCCCAGTCGAACTTGCCGGAATCAATAATAATGCCACCGACAGTGGTGCCATGGCCGCCAATATATTTAGTCAGCGAATGGATAACAATATCGGCACCCAGATCAATGGGTCGGCACAGATAAGGGCTAGCAACGGTGCTATCGACCATCAGTGGGACACCATGGCGATGCGCTATATCGGCAAGAACTTCAAGGTCGACTATATTGCCTGCTGGATTGCCTATGGATTCACAGAAAACCGCTTTGGTATTCTCATCAATTAACGCCTCCAGGCCTGCAAAGTCGTCATGAGACGCCATACGCACTTCAACGCCCTGCCGTGGAAGCGTGTGGGCAAATAGATTATAAGTGCCACCATAGAGTTGCGAGGTGCTGACAATATTTGAGCCGACATCTGTTATACATTGAATGGCATAGGTAATAGCCGCCATACCTGAAGCTAAGCAGAGACCACCAATACCGCCTTCCATTTCCGCTAAACGCTGCTCCAGCACATCAGTTGTTGGATTCATAATGCGCGTGTAAATATTACCCGGCACTTTAAGATCAAAGAGATCCGCACCATGTTGCGTATCATCAAAGGTATAAGATGTTGTCTGGTAGATAGGGACAGCGGCAGCTTTTGTGGTGGCTTCAGATTCGTAGCCATGATGGAGTGCTAGAGATTCGAGTTTCATTTTTTTTCCATGGAAGTTGTACTTTGGCTGAGTATTTTGCCTGATAGGAATCAAAATTTCACTTAATCAACGTAATTTACAAACGATAGGGGGATTAATTGTGCTACGTTCCCTATTGCGTAGCCATAGGCGCTGTACTGGGTTTGGGTACTCCGCACCCAGTTATTCGGCTGATCACTGCTGGTATCAAAGCACTGGAAGGGTCGCCTCAAATGGTCGAAGGTCTGGCATTAAAAATCAATCGACTCTGACCCCATTGATCCGAAGGGTCGCCTCAAATGGTCGAAGGTCTGGCATTAAAAATCAATCGACTCTGACCCCATTGATCCGTGACCCCATTGATCCGCCATTGATCCGTCGCACATTCATTGTAGCAACTTGTTGAGATTTAAGCCTTTTTTTCTCCGTTAAGTGGGACAGCAGTGACTCTGACCCCATTGATCTTTTGATCACGTTGTTCTGACAACAAGTCTCCTAAATTAACGAATGACTTCAATGTACATCCATTAATATTTTCGTAAACGGCATATACGGTAACAGAACCAGCGCTGGATTCTGCAAACTCAAAGCCAGTCCGAACCAAGTCGTCATAAAATCGCGACTGCATATTCAAATATGTTTCGACCTTACCATCAACATTCCTTAAAAAAGTAAAAACCATAAATTGTCTATTTTCAACTTTTTTAGGGGAGCTAATAATTACGCTACATAGCCCATCTAGATCATTGTTGCTACAATCCAAATTAGACGTTATCAAAGATTTTCGTTCCACATACCCTTTCTCTTCCTCACAAATATGCCCCCGCTCTGCTTGTATGTAGCCGCTAAGAAGAGCTAAATTAAATATGGGCATCAAGCATATAAGTCTTGGTTTCATAAATTTATACTCCACAATTTTTAATGATCAATAGGGTCAGAGTCACTTGATTCGATCAATAGGATCAATAGGATCAATAGGGTCAGAGTCACTTGATTCTATTCTCAACAAAGGATCAATAGGGTCAGAGTCACTTGATTCTATTCTCAACAAAGGCTTTAGATCTCCTATCGCCACCCCTATCTAATGGGGGATCAATAGGGTCAGAGTCACTTGATTCTATTCTCAACAAAGGCTTTAGATCTCCTATCGCCACCCCTATCTAATGGTGGATCAATAGGGTCAGAGTCACTTGATTCTATTCTCAACAAAGGCTTTAGATCTCCTATCGCCACCCCTATCTAATGGGGGATCAATAGGGTCAGAGTCACTTGATTCTATTCTCAACAAAGGCTTTAGATCTCCTATCGCCACCCCTATCTAATGGTGCCAATTTTCTAGATAGCTGCTCTTCAATCATATCCTTAAAACGCTCACTCCCAAGAACCCAACCCTTGTTTGTAGACTCCCTTATTTCCGCTACTTCCCTTTCACAAAGATGCTCACGAAACAAATCTCTGTATACAGATAATCTCTCTTCCTTCGTAGGACCCAATGATAAATATGCTCTATGAGGTGTTAAAAGGTCATTTCGATCACCTGCCGCATTGAAGTGATAGCTACTCCACGGATAATCGGTCGGACCTTTAACCATACTTGCTCTAACAGGATTGAGTTCTATATATCTCA
This sequence comes from SAR92 clade bacterium H921, assembly GCA_025153755.1. Lineage (GTDB taxonomy): Bacteria > Pseudomonadota > Gammaproteobacteria > Pseudomonadales > Porticoccaceae > HTCC2207. The sequence continues at coordinate 1,039,030 of JAOALD010000001.1, read as the reverse complement.
TGCAAGTCAGAAAATAGCGCTCTGTATCTATTAAGGTTGCCTTATAGCGACCCTCAAATAATGTGCCCGTACGCTTGTAGGTATAATTAAAATACTGAACATAATAACGTCCCTGCATTTGCATCAATTTACTGATGCTATCCTCATTTAACGGTGTCATCATCAAATGAACATGATTAGTCATCAATACATAACTATGCAGCTCTACACCATACTTTTCGCAACCAGCTTTCAGTTTCTCAAGATAAAAACTGTAGTCCTTGTTGCAACAAAAGATAGCCTGGCGATTGTTTCCTCGAGAGATGATATGTTGTGGATGACCAACAACTACAAAGCGACCGTGACGTGGCATTTAACTTATCCCTGTTTTTTAAAGAACTAAAAAAAAATCCCTTTTCTTTTATTAAAAATCAATCGACTCTGACCCCATTGATTAACTGACGCACAACTGGTCAAAATCATAGCAACAATCAAGACAAAAAAATTACGATACAATTTCATATATTCCTCCTTGATAGTGATCAATAGGGTTGATCAATAGGATCAATAGGATCAATAGGGTCAAAGTCATTTGATTTTTGTTCTCTTAGAAAAGGAATCAATCGGCTCTGACCCCATTGCTTGGACTCTGACCCCATTGCTTGCCAGCTAAGCCAGGACTACAAGCAACGCACAGCCATTGGGGAGATTCACTTAAAAGGCCACTGGCTAATTCAGGCCGGATTTACGATTGATTCGCCAGTCAAGGTCAGGATTATGCACGGCTGTTTGGTGCTGACTGCTGAGTAGGCAGATGCTTTATCTCACCCTAATTTGTGGCTGTCCAAGAATCTATTTTTGGGTCACTGAGTCCTTTATTTTATCAGCTACTGCGGATGAGGGTAAATCTTGTTTGGGGTTAATCTTTCCAAGTGTTGAACTGGGGTTAGATGTAATGGTTTTAATAGTTGCATCCGCTAACTCAGCTAACAAGTTGTTATTATCATCTAAGTTTCCGAGTTGACGTTGGTGTCCTACATAAGTCTTGGTTACAGCTTCTTTATGAGCGTATTCTTCTTGCAATCTTTTGTCTTGTGATTGTTGCCTGCTAGCAAAAAGACCGAACCAGATTAGTGGCCCTAAAGGCACTAAATGCTTGCCCAGATCATAAAAGTAATTATCGGTTGATTTAATACCCATAGCGAGGAATCCTAAATAAGCCATGCCTGCAACGCTGCATATAAATGCGCCACTCCAAAACCACTTTGCTTTGCGATACGATTTCTTTTGATCGTGAAATGCTTTGGCTAATTCGGTATTTGTTGCACCGGCGAAGGTATTTTCAACTTGCCTGAGCAATTCTTCAGACTTTGATAGCATTTGCTCCAATTCATTCTGAATTCCGTTGTTTTCATCTCCGTAAATCAGTTGAGATGAAGTTTGAAACTTGCTCATTAGTTCTTCAGTTTGATTGTATGTCGACTCAATTTTAGGAAAGTAACCAGATTCAGCTTCTGTTATACATGTATGTTTCTGTTTGATATCCGTTAGTAATCTCGAAATTTCTTCGCAATTCTCGTCAGCACTATCGCAAGCTTTATTAATTTGAGTTTGCAAAGATGTGTCATCATCGTCAACAAGAATAGTTTTTCTAGCATTTTCAATATCATTTTTTTTATTGTTAAGATCTTGCATGAAATCAGAAAACTCCTCCTTACATTCATTTAATAATCGGCTGAATGCGGATTTCTGACCAGATGTGGGGTCTGCTGTTTTCATCAATACTCGTCCTTATTTATAAACAAGTTTTTACTCTAGACTCGCCCTGCATGAAAAAGCTATACGCTTTGCCTGCCTGAGCTGCTACTCATACGCTCATAATGGAATCGAATGTATCACTACGTCTTGATTTTTTAAAATCCGGTTCCAGCAATATTTCAATCTCTTGCTCATCAAAAGTATGCTCGTCTCGATAAATTCGAATGGTTGCCTTTAAAATAAAATCAATAGGGTCAGAGTCATTTGATTTTTCTTCTCTCATAAAAAAAAATCAATAGTAATCAATAGGGTCAGAGTCATTTGATTTTTCTTATCTCATAAAATGCCGCTGATTTTCTATCTCCGCCTCTATTTATAGGCACTACGATCCGTGATCCTTTTAAAAATCAATCGACTCTGACCCCATTGATCCTTAAAAATCAATCGACTCTGACCCCATTGATCCTTCATTGATCCTCGCCAACTACCTGAAGACCTATTAACTTTAACTCTTTCTTTTCTGTTATATCAACGTCAAATATCCACATACTATTTTCATTTGCAGCAGAAAAAGTGTAATGCGGATATTTATTCTTTCCTACTTTCATACCTGCAGTGATAATCGATGGCTTATCCTTGCCACTTAATGCTTTTTTAAAGCTCGCCACACTACCACTGCGTTTTTCAAAAAATGATAATCCGCTAAAAAAATTATCCAACTCACCTTCAGAAGAAACATAGGAATGCCAATTTATCATCAACAGCTTAAAAACACCTATCGACATATCCTTAACTTGTACAAACCTATCATCCGAATGAACCAGATCTTTTGAACCCGACAGCAACATATAAATTGAGCTTTCAGATAGATGCAATTTGTCTGCTGGAGGTAAATAATCCCACCTTATTTCACTTTCTAAACTAACAGGAAAAACGCGATCAAGATTAAAGAATGACACTCCTTGCTCTTCTTTTATTTCTGAAGCCACATAAAAAACTTTATCTTCATTAGCCTCACAAATCTTAATTGCATTTGGTGAACCTATCTTAGCTAAAAGATTTTTGGCTTCAGCAAATTCCTTTAACTGGTCAGGTTCATAATAAAACTGACAGCTAGAAGTAATCGCATCATCTTTACCTAAACACATAGCACTACTCAACAAAAGAAAAGTTAATACTGCTCTACTCGTTTTCATCTATCTGTATCCTTCTACTAATCTGTTGAAATCAGATGAGACAGGAACAGCATTTCTTGTTCTAGAATAGCTCATAAAGCTGTTCGTCGAATTTGCTTGATGAGCTAACCCTAAGAAATGCCCTAACTCATGCACTGTAGTCTCGGACGTGTAGCCTGCATTACCTGAGAATAGATGTATTTCTCGACCATAGTTTCGGCCAAACATTCTGAATTTCTTACGGGATCAATGGGGTCAGAGTCATTTGATTTTTCTTCTCTCAGAAAATGAATCAAATGACTCTGACCCCATTGATCCTGACCCCATTGATCTCCTGCCCCTGCGCATTAGTGATTTGAACAATAATCCGATGTTCGGTATCTGGAAGAAATCTGAGCAATACTTCCTGATGATTGGGTTTGAATAACGACGCCTGATCAGTTGCTGCACTGGAACGCGTATGAGCTTGCCATGTACGATCACCCGCAGTAATTGTGTAGCTTGCTACCACGGGCTGATCTGCCTCAAAACTAATTATGGTTGACAGAGGCACCTATTTACTGGCCTTGCTCTAGCAAAGGACAGGTATCTTAAATACTCGACAGGAGGTTTGATTAACGGACGTTGTAACCCAGAAACGGGGTTTTTAAAAGCATCGACTGAGGACTCTGTGCCAGTGCAACACCAGTTTTTCCGTGCCAAATAAAGGCCTATCAAACCACTTAACATACGGGCATCTCCTTTGCCGTAACCTATCAGCGCTGAAGTCTCAACTAGTCCATTGGAGACCTTTAAGGAAACGAGATAGGATAATCTATGCCAAAGTGTAGACTATATTTTATCAAGGTGTGCTGAAAGAGCCTTTTATATTCTGTATCTGAGTCTGTGCTATCGATATGCGCTAAACATTTGGCGACAGATAGCTGCAGTCTGTGAGACTTGTATGGGTCGTTGGGCAGGGATAGTAAAACAAATAGTTAACACGAGGCGGCGGGATTATTTATCTGGCCTGGGTAATTTAGATACTCTGGTTGACGCGATTACGTAAATTTTTTCCAAGCTAGAAGTAAGGTACATACTTCCCTGTTAGTTACACGGCAAGTTCTACATTCTTTAGCCTAAGCTGGTACTGGCCGGCAATGCAAAATCATCAATTTCAGGGCAAAAAAAAGGGTGGCATAGCCACCCTTTTTCTTTTTTTGTAGCAAGAAGCCAGACTTTACTTGTCCATTTGCGCCTTGATCAAATCACCAATGGTAGTAGGTGTAGCTGCTGCTGATTCTGCTTCAGAGCTGCGATGTGCTTTAACCGCATCCTTTTCTTCAGAAACATCTTTGGCTTTGATCGACAGATTAATAACACGGTTCTTTCGGTCCACATTAATAATCTTTGCTTCAACTTCTGCGCCAACTTGTAGCTCATTTCGGGCATCTTCTACTTTCTCACGAGAAAGCTCTGAGCCCTTAAGGATAGCTTCAATGTCGTTACCTAGGTCGATAACCGCACCCTTAGCGTCTACTTCTTTAACTGTACCTTTAACAATTGCGCCCTTATCATTCTCGGCTACGTAGTTGTTAAATGGATCGTCTGAAAGCTGTTTGATGCCCAGTGAAATACGCTCACGTTCTGCATCAATGCTAAGTACCACAGTCTCAACTTCTTCGCCTTTCTTAAAGTTGCGAACCGCTTCTTCGCCAGTTTCGTTCCAAGAGATATCTGAAAGGTGCACCAGACCATCGATACCACCGTCCAGACCAATAAAGATACCGAAGTCAGTGATAGATTTAATTTTGCCTGAGATCTTGTCGCCTTTAGTCATGGTCGTAGCAAAGTCATCCCATGGGTTGGTGAAGCACTGCTTGATACCCAGTGAGATACGGCGACGCTCTTCGTCAATATCCAGTACCATAACTTCAACTTCTTGGCCGAGATCGACGATCTTGGATGGGTGAACGTTTTTGTTGGTCCAATCCATTTCAGAGACGTGCACCAGACCTTCAACGCCATCTTCCAACTCGGCAAAACAACCGTAGTCCGTAAGGTTAGTGATCTTAGCTTTACAACGTGCTCCCTCTGGGTAACGGCCTTTGATGTCGCCCCAAGGATCTTCGCCCATCTGCTTCATACCCAGTGATACGCGATTACGCTCGCGATCAAACTTGAGTACTTTAACGTCAATTTCGTCGCCAACATTGATCATCTCTGATGGATGCTTGATACGCTTCCAAGACATGTCCGTGATATGTAGCAGACCATCAATGCCCCCCAGGTCAACGAACGCACCGTAATCGGTAAGGTTCTTGACAACACCTTTCAGTGAAGCGCCCTCTTCAAGGTTGGCTAGCAACTCGTCTCGCTCTACAGAGTTAGCACTCTCCATTACGGCACGGCGGCTGACAACAACGTTGTTGCGCTTGGGATCAAGTTTGATAACTTTAAATTCCAGCTCAATATTTTCTAGGTGAGTAATTTCACGCAGTGGGCGAACATCTACCAGTGAGCCTGGCAGGAACGCGCGCAAACCGCGCACATCAACAGTGAATCCACCTTTAACCTTACCGCTGATAACACCGATAACGACTTCGTCAGCAACATGGGCTGCTTCAAGTTCGATCCAGGATTCTGCGCGGCGGGCTTTTTCACGGGAAAGCTTGGTGGCGCCGAAACCATCTTCTACGGCTTCTAGAGCTACCTGAACTTCGTCGCCGATGGCAACTTCGATCTCACCTTTCTCGTTATAAAATTGGTCTGCGGATATGACGCCTTCTGACTTCAATCCGGCATGTACGGTTACCCAGTCTTTATCGATATCGATAATTACGCCAGTAATGATGGCACCAGGATTCATCTCAACACTTTTGAGACTTTCTTCAAATAGATCTGCGAAATTTTCGCTCATGGGGAATACCTAAAATATGACAGAGAAACAGCAGAGGATCTGCGCTGATCTCTTTTTTCCGCGAGGCCAGTTTTCGCGGGTCAGTTAAAATAAAGGCCTACAGCAATAAAAGCTGGCGATTGCTGCGTTGCCCGGTTAACGATGAATACTTTTAAATAAGCCTTTAACAACGGTTAAATTTAATACCGTATCCATCACATCTTGAACGCTTAGTTCCGAGGTATCTAACTGCACTGCACCCTCGGCGGGCTTTAGTGGCGAGGCATCTCGGCCCATATCGCGTTCATCCCTAGAGCGCACCTGCTCTATGAGGGCCGGCAGACTAACATCTTCGCCCTTTTCTAGCAACTCTTTATAGCGTCTCTGGGCCCGCTCTTGGGTACTTGCGGTGAGGTAAATTTTGAGCTCGGCATGGGGGAAAACCACGGTGCCCATATCCCTGCCATCGGCAATTAAACCAGGCTCTACAGCGAAGTGTTGCTGACGCTTTAAAAGGGCCGCCCGCACGTTCATGTGCTTAGCCACTTCAGACGCCAACAATGCTGTATTTTCAGTACGCATGATGTTGGTGACATCCTCGCCTTCGAGCAACGCCCTAAAATTGCCGTTGTCAGTGGTTTCAAAGCGAATATCCATGTGCTCGGCAAGGGTAATAAGCCCCTTGGTGTTATCTGTACTGACCTTGCGTCGCTCGGCGGCTAGCCCCAGTAAACGGTAAAGCGCGCCACTATCCAGATAGTGAAAACCCAGTTTTTTGGCGAGCATGCGGCTAATAGTGCCCTTGCCGGCACCACTTGGGCCGTCGATGGTGATAATAACAGCCACTTATGCGCTCTCTAGATCTATGCTGATACCCACTTGCTGGGCTAGGCCAACAAAATCGGGGAAAGAAGTTGCTACATTATTGCAGTGTTCAACCAGTATCTCTCCACTGGCGCGCAGTGCCGCTATGGTAAAGGCCATGGCAATTCGATGATCATCATGACTGGCCACTGTGCCACTACCTAGCTGGCCACCAAGAATACGAATACCATCGGCGGTTGGCTGAGCATCAATACCTAGGGTTACTAGACCATCAGCCATGCTTTGGATACGGTCGCTCTCTTTGACTCGCAGTTCTTCAGCGCCGGTGAGCAGAGTTTCACCTGTCGCACAGGATGCCGCTACAAATAGCACGGGAAACTCGTCTATGGCCAAGGGCACCTGATCTTCGGGAATAGTAATTCCTTTTAACGGTGCATAGCGTACGCGAATATCTGCAACTGGCTCGCCACCCACTTCAATTTCGTTAGTCAATTCGATACGAGTGCCCATTTGACGCAATATGTTGATCACACCAATACGCGTTGGGTTTACCCCTACATGGCGCAATGTAATATCAGAATCGGGCACTATGGCCGCTGCAACCATAAAAAAGGCCGCAGATGAAATATCGGCGGGCACATCAATACGCGTTGCAGCTAGGCTACCGCCGCCACTGAGGCTCGCCGTGCTACCATCAGTAGTAACTGAGTAACCAAAGCCTCGCAGCATGCGCTCGGTATGATCGCGGGTTGGCGCCGGCTCGACTACCGAGGTTTGACCCTCGGTGTACAATCCAGCTAAGAGCACACAGGATTTAACCTGCGCACTAGCCATGGGCATGGCGTAATTAATTGGCTTAAGGGTTTGCCCGCCTTTAATTTTTAATGGCGGTGTACCACCTGCGGCGGTCTCGATAATCGCACCCATCTCGGCCAACGGATTGGCTACGCGCCCCATGGGACGGCCAGACAATGAGCTATCGCCAGTAAGCTCGGTATCAAATGATTGACCTGCTAAGAGACCACTCAAAAGCCGAATAGAGGTACCAGAATTGCCTAGATACAACGGCTTAGTGGGTGCTTTAAGCCCGTGCAGTCCAACACCATTAATCGCAACACGACCCTGTTCTGGGCCTTCGATTACAACCCCCATATCGCGAAAGGCTTGCAAGGTCGCGAGACTGTCTTCGCCCTCAAGAAATCCTGTTACTTCGGTCAGGCCGTTAGCTAATGAGCCCAGCATAATCGATCGGTGTGACATTGATTTGTCGCCGGGGACACGAATATCACCCTGTGCATTGCCGCCTGGAGCAACGCGATAGTTAATTGTTTTTTCGGTCATAGGACTGCTGAGCGCCTTACTATCTAATATTTTGCCAAAATGGTTGCGCGCATCTCGGGCGCGAGTAAATACATCCATGAGGTAATCTTGATCACCGCCTTCTATGGCAGTGCGCATCTGGTTAAAGTTACCCATTACCTGATCGAGAATAACCAGTATCGCATCTTTGTTGGCCAGCGCTATATCACGCCACATTACCGGATCACTTGCCGCTATGCGGGTAAAATCCCGAAATCCTCCGGCGGCATAACGGAATATTTCATGGTTATCCCCCTTCGCAGCCAATGTATCGACCAGTGAATAGGCCAAAAAATGTGGCAAATGACTGGTCGCAGCGAGAATTTCATCGTGCTCTCTCACATCCATAGAGGTAACAATGGCACCCGCACCACACCATAGGTCTGTCACCAACTTTATGTGGTCAGACCCGGTGACCTCAGAGGGAGTGAGAATAACGCGATGGTCAACGAACAAACTGGCTACAGCAGCGGTAACACCGCTTTTTTCTGAACCTGCTATCGGGTGCCCGGGCACCAGTTGCCTTGGCATGCTGCCGTATATTTCAACAGCCGCATTGACCACACTTCCTTTCACACTGGCAACATCGGTTATTGTGACATCGCTAGCTAGCAGTCTACGGCAGTCTTCAAGCACCGCCGGCAAGGTTAGGGTTGGGACACCAATAACCACCAGATCCCCTGCTTTTAGTTCACTTGCTACAGCCTCTAGATCCTGTTCGGCACGGTCAATAATGCCGGCTTCAAGAGCCAGTTCTAGGGTCGAGTCACGCCTTGAAATACCCACAACCTGTGCAGCTAGGCCCTGTTGACGAGCAGCTAAAGCTAAACTGGAGCCGATAAGGCCCAAACCAATCACGACTAGACGATTGAGGACTGGTTTAGGCTGCTGAGAGTTATTAGTCATCTGTATCCAGTACCGCAGGCCAAGACTTAGAGTACAGCTCGGGGATAGGATCCGAGCACTTTTAAGTCGGCAACATTCGTAGCTAGTTCTTCGATCACCGCGGCCACAGAGGTATCCTGAACGTGCCCGGCAAAGTCGATAAAGAACACATAGGACCATTTACTGTTGCGCGCTGGACGTGACTCCAAACGCGTCATGTCGACATTATGCCGACGAAATGGCTCCAGTAAATCATGCAGTGCGCCAGGTTTATTATGCACAGAGACCACAATCGAGGTGCGGTCATCACCACTAGGTTGAACCTCTTCACGACCAATGATTAAAAAGCGCGTAGCATTATCCGGACTGTCTTCAATTTTTTCCCGAAGTTTTTCTAAACCATATAGTCGGCAGGACATATCTCCGGCAATTGCTGCGGAATTCCACTCTCCCTGCACTCGCTTAGCGGCTTCGGCATTACTGCTGACGGCCACCCGCTCAATATTGGGGAAATTAGAGTTTAGCCACTGGCGACATTGGGCTAAAGACTGAGAATGAGAGTAGACCCGAGTAATGTTGTCTTTGTTGGTGTTGGGCCCGATCATAAAATTATGGTGAATACGTAACTCGACTTCACCACAGATTTTTAAGGATGAATCCATAAAGCTATCAAGGGTATGACTAACAACCCCTTCGGTGCTGTTTTCAACCGGCACTACCCCGTAGTTGCATGATCCTGCCAATACTTCGCGGAATACTTCGTCAATCGCCGACTGGGGTACGCTGACTGCAGAGTCCCCAAAATGTTTTAACGCAGCTTCCTGTGTGAAGGTTCCTTCAGGACCTAGAAATGCTACCTTCACCGGCTGCTCTAGGGCCAGACAGGCAGACATAATCTGCCGAAATAGACGCGCCATCTCTTCATTGTCTAATGGGCCAGAATTTGTCTCCATAATATGACGCAGCACCTGAGCTTCCCGCTCTGGTTTGTAATAGGCTTCGTCGCCGCGCTCTTTTTTGACCTCAGCAACTTGCTGAGCACAGCGCGCGCGGGCGCTGATGTTTTGCATAATTTCCAGATCCAGTGCGTCAATTTTCTGTCTAAGGCCCAGCAACGGGTTTTTGTCTGACATGCCTAATATCCTTAATCTTCGGGAGATGCTTCGGTGTTTTTATCTTGGTCGCTTTCGATAAACTCCTCATCCTCCGGCTCGGCAATTCGCGCCAAGCTAACGAGATTCTCGTTCTCTTTAAGCCGGATAATACGCACACCCTGAGTGTTGCGTCCCACCACTGAAACCTCGTCACCGCGAGTTCGCACCATGGTGCCCTGGTCGGAGATCAGCATAATCTCATCGCCAACAAACAGCTGGGTCGTACCCACTAGAGGCCCGTTGCGCTCACTGGCTTGAATAGCAATCATACCCTTACCGCCGCGACCCTTGGTGGGGAACTCCTCAACCTTGGTACGCTTGCCATAACCGTTTTGACACACCGTGAGCAGATAACCCTCGTCTTCTGGTATCACCATTGCAATAACTTTTTGACCCTCAGGCAGACGCATTCCGCGCACACCTTTTGAAACCCGGCCCATGGCGCGAGCATCTGTACTGGCAAAGCGCACGGCCTTGCCCTCAGAGCTAAATAACATTACGTCACTGCCATCATCGATAATGGCGGTACCAACCAGATAGTCGTCTTCCACCAAATCTACGGCACGCAAACCGACACTTCGGGGCCGCGAGTACTGGTCTAGACTCGTTTTCTTGACGGTGCCGTTGGCTGTGGCCATCAACACAAATTTGTCGGCGCTGTATTCCTCAACCGGCAGTATTGAGCTAATGCGCTCTCCTTCATCTAGCGGCAGTAGGTTTACCACTGGACGACCACGAGAATTGCGCCCAGCAACTGGAATCTGGTACACCTTGAGCCAGTAAACCTTGCCCAGATTAGTAAAGCACAGAATAGTGGCGTGAGTGCTGGCAACTAGAAGGTGCTCAACAAAATCTTCATCTTTTACCGCTGTCGCTGACTTGCCCATACCGCCGCGGCGCTGAGCCTGATAGTCACTCAAAGGTTGAGTTTTAGCATAGCCGCCGTGAGAGATAGTTACGACTCGATCTTCTTCTGTTATAAGGTCTTCAACGGTGAGGTCATGGGTAGACTCGATAATTTCTGAACGGCGTTCATCACCAAACTCGGCGACTACCGCCTCTAATTCTTCACGAATAACACTCATCAGACGCTTTATGTCACCGAGAATATCTTGATATTCGGCAATCTCTTCAAGCTTGACGGCAAACTCCTCAATAATTTTGTCATGTTCCATGCCGGTGAGGCGGTGCAGACGCAACTCAAGAATATCTTTTGCCTGTTCAGGTGATAGGAAGTACTGCCCATCGTGCAGACCGTACTGCTCCTCGAGCCAGTCCGGTCTAGCAGCCTCAGGCCCAGCTCGCTCGAGCATGGCAACCACAGAGCCGGGATCCCAGCCCCGCGCAACAATGGCTTCGCGAGCATCTGCAGGGGATGTAGATTGCTTGATCAGAACAATAATTTCATCAATATTTGCCAGTGCTATGGCAAAACCCTCTAGGGTATGGGCCCGCTCTCGCGCCTTGCGCAACAGATAAATAGTTCTGCGGGTTACCACTTCGCGGCGATGACGCACAAAGGCTTCGAGCATCTGCTTGAGGTTGAGAATGCGCGGCTGACCATCGACCAGAGCCACCACATTAATACCAAATACATTTTGCAGCTGAGTCTGCGCATAGAGGTTATTGAGCACCACCTCACCAACTTCACCACGCTTGATTTCGATAACAATGCGCAGACCATCTTTGTCCGACTCGTCGCGCAGCTCTGATATGCCCTCGAGCTTTTTCTCTTTGACTAATTCGGCAATCCGCTCAATTAAACGCGCCTTGTTAAGCTGATAGGGAATCTCGGTAACAATAATGGTTTCGCGGTTAGTTTTTTCATTGATCTCGACCTCGGCACGGGCGCGCATGTATATTCTGCCACGGCCGGTACGGTAAGCCTGAATAATGCCCGCCCTGCCATTAATAATCGCCCCAGTAGGGAAATCTGGACCAGGAATATACTCCATCAGCTCATCAATGGTGATCTCGCTGTTGTCGATAAGCGCCAAGCAGCCGTTGACCACTTCGGTTAAGTTATGTGGCGGAATATTGGTAGCCATTCCCACCGCAATACCTGAGGAACCATTGACTAGCAGATTGGGCACGCGAGTTGGCATAACCACTGGAATCTGTTCGGTTTCATCGTAGTTGGGAGCAAAGTCGACCGTATCTTTCTCAAGGTCTTCAAGCAGCGCATGAGCAATTTTAGTCATGCGAATTTCGGTATATCTCATAGCCGCCGCAGAGTCACCATCTACAGAACCGAAATTACCCTGACCATCGACCAGCAGATAGCGCAACGAAAACGGCTGGGCCATGCGAACAATTGTTTCATATACCGCGGAGTCACCATGGGGGTGATATTTACCAATCACGTCACCTACTACACGGGCTGACTTCTTGTACGCCTTATTCCAGTCATTGTTAAGTTCGCTCATGGCGAATAAAACTCGCCTATGCACAGGCTTAAGGCCATCGCGCACATCTGGCAAGGCGCGACCAACGATCACGCTCATAGCATAATCTAAGTAGGACTGCTTGAGCTCATCCTCAATATTGACTGGGACAATTTCTTTGGCTAAATCGACCATAATTTATAATTATTTCCTGATTTTTACTGCACTTTTGAAGGGTCAAATTTTAGCACAGAAAAGCCCATAGAATCTCGCTTTTATTGGCCTTTTATCACCCCTTTATAAGCGATAAATCGGTATACTTCAGCCATGCGCCCAGGAGACCCTATGCAGCCCACAAAAATAGACTTATTAATCAATTGCCCATGGATAATCCCAATCGTCCCCCAGGACCGAGTACTGCGCAATTGCGCCCTGGCAATTGATGCCGAAAAAATCATTGGTATTTTTCCTCAGGCCGAGGCCGCTAAGCGCTTTGACGCCGTTGAAGTGCAAAATCTTGACAGCCATGTGTTGATGCCAGGGCTAGTTAACGCACATGGTCACGGGGCCATGACCCTACTGCGAGGCTATGCTGATGATCTCCCTCTGCGGCCCTGGTTAGAAAACCATATCTGGCCAGCAGAATCAGCCCATGTCAGCGAAGAATTCGTCCGTGATGGTAGCAAAATCGCCATGGCTGAAATGATTGCATCTGGCACCACCTGTTTTGCTGATATGTACTTTTTCCACCAGGCGATTGCCGAGGAAGTGCGCAGCGCAGGCATGCGCAGCCAAATTGGTTTTACCGTCCTCGATTTTCCAACACCCTATGGCAAGGATGCCGACGACTATATTCACAAGGGCCTAAGCCTCCACGACAAGTACAGCGGTCAGTCGCTCATTAAAGTTGCCTGCGCACCCCATGCGCCATACTCGGTATCTGATCCAGCGATGCAAGTGATTTCTACCTATGCCAATGAGTTAGATATGCCGGTGCATATTCACTGTCATGAAACCGCAGAGGAGATCACTGAATCATTGACCAATTATGGCTGTAGACCACTGCAGCGACTGAAAAATCTCGGCCTACTGCTACCTCAGACCCAGTTAGTTCATATGACTCAAGTTGACGCCGAAGATATCGTATTGATTCAGGATCATAATTGTCATGTTGTGCACTGCCCTGAGTCCAATATGAAACTAGCCAGTGGCTTTTGCCCTGTTGGTCAATTGATTGACGCCGGTATCAATGTGGCGCTAGGCACAGATGGTGCCGCTAGCAACAATGACCTCGATATGTTTGGCGAGTTAAAAACCGCAGCCCTGCTGACCAAGGCAGTGGCGCAGGATGCCGCTAAACTCGATGCCCATGCTGCCTTGCGCATGGCAACGATTAACGGTGCCAAGGCACTGGGCTGGGATGATCAAATAGGCAGTCTTGAAGCAGGTAAGTCGGCCGATATTATCGCCATTGAAATTAATTCTATTGCTCAGCAACCACTGTATAATCCCGCTTCGCAACTGGTTTACACCAATTCTGGCAGCCAGGTTACCCATAGCTGGGTTGCCGGTAAGCCGCTACTAGAAAACAGAGTACTGGTTACGCTCAACCAGTCCGAATTGATCCAGTCGGCCAGAGACTGGCGTAACAAAATTCAACCTAGATCCATGGATTAAAGGCATTATCTCATGAGCAAATCAATGAATGTTGATCCCAATGAAATTCGCAAGTTTGAAGAACTGGCCAGCCGCTGGTGGGATCGCAATAGCGAATTTAAGCCCTTGCATGACATCAACCCTTTGCGCGCCGACTGGATTGAAAGCCTGACACCAGTAGCTGAGCAGACAGTTCTAGATGTTGGCTGTGGGGGCGGCATTCTATGTGAGGCTCTGGCCGAGCGTGGTGCCAAGGTTACTGGCATTGATATGGGCGATGCACCTCTGGCTGTGGGCAAGCTACACAAGTTAGAATCTGGCGTCGAGGTCAACTATGTCAAATCAACTGCTGAGGACTACGCCGAAACCCACGGACAGAGTTTTGATACAGTTACCTGCCTAGAAATGCTCGAGCATGTGCCAGATCCAAGCTCGGTGGTTAGCGCCTGTGCCGCTCTGTGTAAACCCGGTGGCACGGTATTTTTCTCAACCATCAACCGCAACCCTAAAGCCTATTTACTGGCAGTTATTGGGGTTGAGTATGTGCTGCGTATGCTACCTAAGGGCACCCACGAATATTCCAAATTCATTCGTCCCTCAGAGTTGGGGCAATGGATCCGAGAAGCAGGCCTAGAAATTGATTCGATGACAGGCCTTACTTACAACCCGATCACTAAGACTTATAAACTTACCGATAGGGATGTGGACGTGAACTATATGATCTGTGCCAGGAAACCCGCATAAACTATGTTGAATTTTAAAGCCCTGCTATTTGACCTCGATGGTACCTTGCTCGATACAGCACCGGATTTTATCACTGCACTAAATAGACTCCTCGAATTACATGGTCGCGCACCACTGCCAGAGCATGCCGTTCGCTCCACTGTCACCGATGGGTCAGCTGGGCTTATTCAGGCTGGCTTTGACATGGCGCCGGAGCACCCGCAATTTGAAGCACTACGGGACGAATTTCTGGAACTGTACTTCTGTAACTTAGCTGATAAGACGGCGTTGTTTACTGGCTTACAACAGGTACTTGATGACTGCAAGGCAGGTGGCATTCCCTGGGGTGTGGTTACTAACAAACCCTGGCGCTACACAGAGGCGGTGATGGATCAGCTAGGCCTAATGGACCTAGCCGCTACAGTTATTTGCCCCGATCATGTCACAGCCGCCAAGCCCGACCCAGAGTCTATTTTATTGGCCTGCTCTGAAATCGCTATTGCTCCTGCGGACTGCCTCTATGTAGGTGATCATGTGCGCGATATAGAGGCCGGCCGTGCCGCAGGAACCCGCAATATTGCGGCCGCCTGGGGCTATGTTGAAGCTTCTCAAAATATTTTTGACTGGCAAGCCGACTGGGTTGTCGATCAATCTACGCAACTACACGGACTTTTATTTAAGGATTAACCAGTGCTTTTAGCCGATCAAATTATTACCTATCAAGCCAACAGCGATCTGCTGAGAGAGCGCATTATTCTCGTTACCGGTGCCGGTGATGGTATAGGAAAAGCGGTCGCACTGGCTTGTGCTGCAGTGGGCGCCAGACTCATTTTAGCCGGCCGCACAGTGGCCAAATTGGAGCAGGTATACGATCTGATTGCAGCTGCTGGCCAACTAGAACCAGTGATCTATCCAATTGATTTAGAAGGCGCAACTGCCGATGATTACGATCAGCTGTGTGTCAGTATTATTGACCAGTTCGGCCATCTTGACGGGCTGGTGCACAGTGCCGGTATTCTAGGTCAGCGCACCCCCTTGAATAATTATCGCCAGGATGTGTGGGACAGGGTCTTACAGGTAAACGTAACGGCCCAGTTTCAAATGACTCAGGCGCTAATGCCGGCACTGGAAAAGTCAAATGACGGATCAGTTGTATTTACTTCCTCTAGCGTGGGCCAAGTTGGCCGTGCCTTTTGGGGCGCCTATGCGGTGTCTAAGTTTGCAGTCGAGGGCATGGTGCAGGTGTGGGCTGCCGAGCTTGAGGGACTGGGTTCGGTTCGAGTTAATGCGATTAATCCTGGAGCCACAGCAACCAGTATGCGAGCGCAGGCTTTTCCTGCCGAAAATCCCAGCGATTTGAAAACCCCTGACCAAATTACGCCGGCCTATCTCTACTTACTCGGTGGCCACAGCAGTGAGGTTAATGGTCAGTCTATCAAGGCTCAGGCGCGCTGAGCTTACTTAGAGGTATCGCCGCGGGCTCTGAGTTTTTTCTCTTTACGCTGACGAATATCACGATACATGGTCTTCTCGGTAAAACGTGGCGGGCGAAGCTTAACCGCGTTAAAGAGTGATACCACCTGCTTGGGGTCAAGCTCGATAAATTCTGAGCGCCGCACAATTGAGGGTAACTCAATGGGGCCGTAACTGATGCGTTTAAGCCGATTTACCTCGACATCCTGAGATTCCCACAGACGCCGCACCTCTCGAGTACGGCCCTCGGCTAGGATCACACGGAACCAATTATTACTGCTACTGCGCTCATCGCCGTTACGCGAATGCTGCGCCTTTACGGTTTGAAATTTGGCAATGCCGTCCTCTAGCACCACGCCGTCCGTCAGACGTTTGATCATGGCCTCGGTGACCTCACCATGAATACGCGCCATGTACTCACGCTTTACTTCATAGGAGGGGTGCATCAGTCGATTGGCCAACTCACCATGGTTGGTAAAGAGCAATAAACCACTAGTATTAATATCGAGACGTCCAATGGCAATCCAGCGACCGCGATTAAGGCGCGGCAAACTATCAAAGACAGTGGGCCTGCCGTCGGGGTCCTGGGTGGTACAGACCTCCCCTTCTGGCTTGCTGTACATGAGCACTCTGGGGTTGTCATCAGTAACGATTTTAATGACTCGGCCATCAACCATAATGCGGTCTTGCGGATCCGCGCGATCACCGAGCTTGGCTGTGGCGCCATTGACAGAAACACGTCCAGCAGAGATCCAGGTTTCCAGTTCGCGACGCGAACCAAGTCCGGCGGTAGCTAATATTTTCTGTAGTTTTTCACTCATAATCTTGGGCGCTGCTGGGCTGTACTTCCAATTCACTGTCTACTGGTTCAGTTCCATCGGTCTGTCGGTCTAAAGCAAAGCTCTGGTTATCGTCGAGCACGTCGTTTTCATTGGCTACAACTTCGTCATTAGCCGCAACTGAGGTTGCCAGTGCCTCTGTGTTAGCATCAACGCCTAGAGCCAACTCCAATTCTGGATCCAATTCGGCAAAATCTTTTATTTCGCTCAATGCCGGCAGATGCTCAAGACTTTTAAGGTTGAAGTAGTCGAGGAACTGTTTGGTAGTTGCATACAGCGCCGGACGACCAGGTACATCGCGGTGCCCCACCACACGAACCCAATCGCGCTCCTGCAATGTTTTAATAATATCTGAACTCACGGCAACACCGCGAACTAGTTCAATGTCACCCCGCGTCAATGGCTGGCGATAGGCGATCAATGACAGAGTCTCGAGCATGGCTCGAGAGTAGCGCTTGGGCTTTTCATCCCAGAGCCGATTAACCCAGGGAGCAAGCTCCTGATTAACCTGAAGACGATACCCACTAGCAATATGCTTGAGCTGAAACCCGCGACCTCGACAATCGCCCTCAATCTCTTCAAGTGCAGCTTTAATCTGGTCTCGTGGTGGACGCTCTTCGTCCTCAAAGAGGCTTTCCAAGCGCGCTATATCCATGGGCTTGCCAGCGGCTAACAGTGCGCCTTCAATAATTTTTTTAATCAAATCAGAATTCATGATGCTCTTGCTTTTACATGTATTGGGCCAAAGGAGTCGCTCTGCACGATCTCTACCAATGACTCTTTAATTAATTCCATGATCGCCAAAAAAGTTACGACGACGCCTAGTTTTCCTTCGGATAACTTAAACAAACTGACAAATGGCACAAACTGTTGCTCGCGCAGACTCTCCAGGACCTGAGACATTCGCTCACGAGTAGAGAGTTTCTCAAGCTCTACCTGATGGCTCTCAAACATTTCAGCGCGGCGCAACACATCGCCAAGGGCGGTTAATAATTCACGCATATCAACATCTGGATGAGGCCGCTCTTTTTCGCGATCAGGAGCCTGGGCGCTAGCCTGCTGGATATCACGACCCATACGTGGCATTTCGTCAATATCTTCTGCAGCTTTTTTGAAGCGCTCGTATTCCTGCAGACGCCGAATGAGTTCAGCGCGAGGATCCTCTTCGTCTTCCTCATCGGACACCTGCCGGGGCAGTAGCATGCGCGACTTTATTTCCGCCAGCATAGCTGCCATTACTAGATATTCGGCCGCCAGCTCAAGGTGTATAACACCCATAAGTTCAATGTAACCCATGTACTGACGGGTTATCTCGGCCACATTAATTTCTAGAATATCGAGATTCTGACGGCGAATAAGGTACAACAATAAGTCCAGAGGACCTTCAAAAGCCTCAAGTATGACTTCCAGCGCGTCGGGGGGAATATACAGATCCTTCGGCAATATGGTGAGCTCTTTCCCCTGAACCACTGCAAAGGGCATTTCTTCCTGTTGTGGGCGCACAATCGAACTAGCCTTCAGAGCAGGCACAGCCTCAACTGAGGTGTCTTCAGCAGTCTCTGGACCACTTGAAGCCCCGGGCGAAATCGGATCAATTGGAGTTGTTTCAGTCGACACTTGATATCCCATCAGTATTCACGCGCAGATTATAACCACAATCCCGCCTGTGAACATCCACATAATTTACCAATCACTGGTGAATAGAAAAATTACCCATACCCTGACGCTTTATTTCTGGGTTGGAGCCGGTCATATCGACAACCGTAGTAGGCTCAAGTCCGCAGTTGCCACCATCGACAATAGCGTCAACCAATGACCCGACAACTTCTCGGATGTCGTAGGCCTCAGCCAGCGGATAGTCGTCGTTGGGCATAATCAAGGTCACACTCATCATCGGTTCGCCTAGCTCTTCGAGTAGCGCCTGAGCAATGGGGCTATCGGGCACACGGATACCTATGGTTTTCCGCTTGGGGTGCATCAGCCGTTTGGGTACTTCCGATGAAGCCGTGAGTATAAATGTAAAGGCACCTGGTGTACTGGATTTAAGTATTCTAAAGGCACTATTGTCTACCTTGGCATAACTAGCTAGTTCCGATAGATTTCGACACATCAGGGTAAAATTATGGTTTTTATCTAACTCACGAATACTCCGAATACGATCTAGAGCTTGCTTGTCACCAATATGACAGCCAATGGCATAGACTGAATCTGTCGGGTAGACCACTACCCCACCCTGACGAATGATGTCGGCGACCTTAGACACTAGGCGCTGCTGTGGATTGTCTGGATGAATAGAAAAATACTGACTCATACTGCCCTCGATAAATAGGTGCTCGCGGACGCTTAAAGATCGTCGTTGTGGACACCTATTATCACACAGCTTTGTTAACTATTGGCTATCTGATACAACTGTTTCATGGAAAACAAGTGCCTCAAAGGCGAATGCTGAGCGTAGACTAGTTCGACTGGAGGAATATATACCTGATTGATTTAGTGATTGAGATAAAAGATCGGCCCACGATCTCGACAAAGGCTTCGCAGCGGTTACAATGCGGTTCTCTTTGATACAACCATTCAAACAAGCATGCAAAATCAAGATAACTTTACACAAAGCGAACCTCAGCAACATATGCCTGAAAAACAGGAAAGCCTGCTACTAAATCTGGCCTGCAACCTGCTAGTACCGACCTTAGTATTGACTAAGCTCAGTGGCGAAGACTTTCTGGGTATTAAACTCGCTATTGTGGTTGCTCTAGCCTTTCCTATTGCTTATGGCCTACATGATTTTTTTACCCGCGGAAAACTTAACTTTTTTTCTGCTCTTGGTGTTGTTAGTGTCACCCTAACCGGTGGCATAAGCCTTCTTGAACTAGATGCCATCTATATAGCGATTAAGGAAGCATCTATTCCGGCAATTTTTGGCGCTGCTACTTTAATTTCATTAAAAACCTCACAGCCATTGATTCACACGCTTTTACTTAATGACTCGATTTTAGAAATCAAAAAAATTAATACTGCATTGCAAGCTAACGGACGTGAGGCTGAGTTTGATAAATTATTGATAAATGCCTCATGGATTTTAGCAGGGTCATTTTTTATGTCGTCTTTACTCAATTACTTGCTCGCTGTGATTATTTTAACTGCTGACCCGGGCACTGTTGCCTTTAATGAGCAACTTGGGAAGATGACAGCACTAAGTTTTCCAGTTATCGCATTGCCCGCAATGCTGGTAATGATGGGTAACCTTTTTTATCTCTTCAGAGGTATTACAAGGCTCACCGGAATATCTCTCGAAGACATTGTTAAGCAAAAATAATCAGGATAGTGATTTATGTGGTACGCGATAATTAGTGAAGACATAGACAATAGTCTGGAAAAACGCAGTACGGCTCGCCCGGCTCATCTGGAGCGGCTCAACAGGCTCAAAGAAGCTGGTCGACTGCTTATTGCTGGCCCGCATCCGGCTATTGACAACAATGAGCCAGGGGAAGCTGGGTTTACTGGCAGCCTGGTCGTTGCGGAATTTGAGTCTCTGACGGCGGCACAAGCATGGGCTGATGCGGATCCCTATGTAGATGCTGGGGTATATGCAACAGTGAAAGTTAAGCCCTTTAAGAAGGTTCTTCCTTAGCATAGACACACTTTGCATGCCGGTGCACCTATGTATAGCTGTCCAAGGCCAAAACTTTATTGTAGATCACGTCGCCTGAGCAGTTATCATTTAGCGCCGTTCAGGGTATGATCTGTTTTCAAAAAACTATCTATGACCAACTATGAACTATAGAACACTAGCTCTGACCATTTTGATGGCCTCTTTTTCCTCAACCACCATGGCGCAGGAGACTCCAACCGATCAGGTGACCACTCCGGCTACTTCAGAGGTGGTAACTGCTGATGAGGCTCAGCCCACTACGCCGGCAACGGCTGTCACAGAACGAGCCCCCATAGCGAAACCGACGCGCTACGTAGCTGACCAATTCTATGTGCCACTGCGGGAAACGCCCTGCGCAAGATGCAAAATAGTGCATCGTGGTCTCAAAACTGGCACTAAGCTCAAACTCATCGCCATTGAAAACGGTTGGGCTCTTCTCAGGACCGATAAAGGCGTTGAAGGTTGGATGGAAGAGCAGTTTATTACCGATAGTCAAATAGCCCGAGTGCAACTGAATCAAGATAAAGCTCTGATGAAAAAACTTAAAAGTCGCAATGACGAGCTAGAACAAGTGATGAATGAGCTTCGTCAGCAGTCCAAAGCATTGCGAGGTAAACTCGACACCACTGAGGGCCGCAAGGAAAACCTTGCCATGGAGCTCGCCAATATAAAAGAGATTTCTTCTGATGCCATTGCGCTGAATAAGCAAAACCAAGCGCTGGTAAAACAGGATCATATGTTGCAACGGGAAAATGACATACTCAAGGCAAACTATGAAAAATTACAAAATGATAGGCGTAATGAGTCGTTTTTATATGGTGGAATAACCGTATTTCTCGGCGCGTTACTAGTGGTCTTGATCCCCAAGCTGCGCGGTAGAAAACGTTTCTCCGAATGGCATTAAAACTCTGCCATCTATCTCAACCTAGAACAGGAGTCGTTCCATTGAAAAATTCTATGTGCAGTCTTATTCTGGGTATTACAGCATGGTTGACTGTGAGTCTGGCTGATGCTGCGACTCCCGCAAATCCTCAGGTATCAATTAAAACTGAAAAGGGCGATATTCTCGTTGAGCTCTTCAGCAAAGCTGCTCCCATAAGTGTTGATAACTTTATTAAAAATGTTAACAGCTACCATTATGACGGGCTGATTTTTCATCGTGTTATAAAAAATTTCATGGTTCAAACAGGCGGCTTTACCTTCGACCTCACCAGTCGTCCCTCTGAACGCGACCCGATAATTAATGAGGGTAACAACGGACTTAAGAATAAACGTGGCACCCTAGCTATGGCACGTACCAGTGATCCCAATAGTGCCATGGCACAATTTTTCATTAACCATAAGACCAATCGATTTTTAGACGCCTCAGATAACAAGGCAGGGTATGCAGTGTTTGGCAAGGTGGTCACTGGTATGGCTGTGGTAGATAGCATTGCCGGAGTCGAGACAACCACCAAAAAAGGCTATCAAAATGTGCCGATAAAGCCCATTCGGATTCTCAGTGCTAGGTTGGTTAATCCAAGTGTGTGGACGCCTCTTCCCGAGGCTAAGCCCGAGGCCAATGTGCTCTCATTCGAAAGACCAGTTCCGGTTAAATAACGTATCTAAGTGATGACTGATCTTAGTATTAACTTAAATAAAATTGCCCTGATTAGAAATTCGCGTGAGGGCAACTACCCTAATGTAGTGAGCCATGCGCAGCTGTGTATTGATAACGGCGCCGATGGTATTACCGTGCATCCGCGTCCTGATCAACGTCATATTCGCCCCCGGGATGTACACCAGCTTGCCGAGCTGGTTACCCCAGTTGACCATGTCGAGTTTAATATTGAAGGTAATCCTTTTGCCCCAGCCATGGCTGACTATCCGGGCTTTATTGAGTTAGTCGAACAGACTCAGCCTGACCAGTGCACTCTCGTTCCAGATGGTGATGATCAGCTCACCTCTGACCACGGCTTTGATCTCAGGGCCTTGGGAGAGCAGTTGCGGCCAATTATCAGGCGACTTAAAGATCAGGGTATGAGAGTAAGTCTTTTTATGGACCCAGATCTTGCACAAATTGAATTAGCAGCCAAAATTGGGGCCGATCGTATTGAACTGTACACCGGCCCCTATGCTGCAGCCTGGTCCAGCGATAACCTAGACACTATCTTTGAGCAACATTGGGCCGCGGCTGAATTAGCGACATCTCTGGGCATGGGTGTAAATGCAGGTCATGACCTTAACCAAGATAATTTAGCCAAATTTGCCAGTATCCCCAGCTTGCTTGAGGTTTCTATCGGCCATGCTTTTACCGTAGATTCCTTAGCCATGGGTATGGCCCACACCGTACGTGCTTACAAAGCCTTACTCAGATAGTCTGAATTATGCCTAGCCCACTTTCAGACCTAACCCTATCTTGTATCGGCGCTGGTCGTTTGGGCAAGACCCTATGCCGGCTGTTTTCCGAGCATCTATCTATTGGCCAGATCGTTAACTCCAGTCAGACATCCGCCAACCTCGCTTTAGACTTTATTGGTGCAGGTACTGCCCAAACGGATTACGCTAATCTGCAGCCGGCTGATATCTGGCTAATTGCGACCCCAGACAACCACATAGCCAAGGCTAGTGCCGCTCTTGAAAATTGTGGCGTACTGCGCGATACGGATACAGTCTTTCACTGCAGTGGTTCTCTAACCGCAGACGCCTTAGGGCTGGATCTCTACTCTACTGCCTCAGTGCATCCTATCCATAGCTTTGCTAATCCAGACAATTCGCTGGCTCAGTTTGCCGGCACTGCCTGCGCGGTTGAAGGCCAGCCTGAGGCTTGTATTGTGCTGGAGGGTTTATTTGCAAAAATTGGTGGACGTCCTTTTGCTATTCAAACCCAGCACAAATCTCTGTATCACGCCGCTACAGTAATGACCTGTAATTATCTGGTTAGTCTGATGGCACTGGGTGAGCAAATGCTTAACGCGGCCGGCGTTGACCTGCTAGCGATGGATCGCAACCCTCTAGAACCTTTGATTCGTCAAACCGTTGATAACTATCTAAGTACAGATGCGATAAGTGCACTGACAGGGCCTATAGCTCGGGGAGACAACAGCACTGTCGAGGCGCACTTGCTGGCCCTGCAGGGCCAACCAGATCTGTGGCAAACAGTTTACCGTGCAATGGGTAACGCCACTTTAGAGTTATCAGCACATCAGGGGCAGGCCTGCGCAGATAATCTAGCGATTATTTCCAACTTATTAAATTCAGATAATCAATAATATGAGTAAGTCTAATCCGCCCACACAACGCGCTGACAGTCCAGAGTATCTTCAACGCAAGTCCTTTTTCGACCAGCTGATAACGGTTTATGGTCGCAAGCCTGTGCTAGAGATACTTCAGGATTACAGCCTTAAAATATTTCGTGTGCACCTTGCTGACTCAAATCGCGGCGGCGGTATTATTGACCAAATTAAGCAGCTTGCAATCCAGCGTAATATTGAAGTTTGTTTTCACAGCCGCACTGAACTATCGCGCATCTCTCGCAACAGTAAACAGGACCAAGGGGCGGCCTGCGACATTCACTGCCCAGGATACATGCCCTACAGGCAAGCACTACAAACCGATCAATCTGCGACACTGATTGCCCTCGATGGCGTGACTAACCCACAAAATCTAGGCATGATTATCCGCAGTGTTACCGCCAGTCCCGCCTATGGTTTACTGCTCCCCAGCAAGGGTACTGCAGACATATCACCCTTGGTTATTAAGGCCAGTGCAGGAACATTGTTTAAAGGCAATATTTTGCGCTGCGACTCATTACTAGACGCCCTCAAAGACTTTAAACAGCAGGGCTATGAGGTATGCACCCTGTCCTCTCATGAGTCTACCGCGATTACCGACTTTGCCCCCACAGCACCCATTATTTTTGTGCTGGGTAACGAGACAGAGGGCGTCAGTAGAGAAATAGCGGCATTGAGCGATCACCGTATTGGTATTCCCATGGCTAATGGTGTCGAGTCCTTAAATGTTGCAGTTACGGCGGCACTAATTGCCTTTAGGCTCTAATAAGGCTCTAGTCCTTGTTGATGCCACCGCGAACATGCCATAGCGGCGAGAATAAGGCAGTCAACAGCGCCACACTAAAGGTGCCTGCAGCAACAGCGATAAAGGTTAAACTCAAGCCCAGACTCTCAACTGCAAGACCGCATACCCAGGCTCCCAGCGGCGCACCTCCGAACAGACAAAGCTGATACACGGATGCAGCTCTTGAGCGCACTTGGTGCGACACCTGATTGTGTAAAATGGTGCGACCGAGGGTCATGGATAGACCGGAGAAAAAGCCCCAAACATAGACCACCACAAATAACACCCACATGCTGGGTACTGCAGCAATAATCACCACCAGGCTACCACGAAGTAAAAAACTTATGATCATTAAGCGTCCAGGGCGGCTAAACATTTTGCTACGTTTCATCACGCCGAAATTAGCGCTGACAATTCCCACTGAAAAAACAATCTGTAGGCTCGCATAGAGACCTACCCCGCCGCCATACAGTTCTTGCGCAATTAAAGGCATGCCCACTAGATAGACGCCAAATGCTAAAAAACCAGTAGCAAAAATAATCATAAGTAGGTGCATCAGACTTTTGTCTTGGCGAAATACCTGTAGCCCTTCCCCCAGTTCTCGCCAACTGTGTTTACTGGTTTTTGTCTGTTCAACAGGTCGATCAGCGGCGTCTGGAACAGGATGGCTACGCTTGATAAGTATCGAACTGATAATAAAAATAAATATTTGAAAAACCAACAATTGGGGCAAGCTAATAATATCTAATTGTCCTGCCAACCAATAACCAATACCTTGAAAAATAAACTGTACTATCATGACCTTGGCCACCGCCTGATGCATAATCTCGGGTGCCGCATAGCCGAGCAGACTTTCGCGAGCCGGCTGAACAAATGCCGAGATAGTGCCGAAGGCAACACCGAACAGTAACAGCAGGGTAAAGGTCAAATCACCAGTATCTAGGGCCACTAAAATAATACCCAGGGGTAGCAAGTAGGTAAGATAGAGAAATGAGAGCCAACTGCCACGATGACGTTGGTCAGAGGCTACACCGCCAGGTAGAAGAAATATTAGGTTAGGTAACAATACCGCCATCTGAGCTAGGCCCAAGCGACTGGGTGACTCCATGAGCACTCCGACCACTAACCAGGGATAAAGGACCTTATGCAGGCCCATAGCCAGATTGCTGGTACCTATGGTTGCCAGAAAATAGCGGAATGAAAAATTCTGCGACGACACCTAGCGAAATCGCTTACGCAAATAAGCTATCAGCCAGCCCAGCACTGCCGCTGTGGCAATTATCAGTATCAGGCCACCAAGCAGAAACAATAAATTGCCAGTCATGGTTGCCACTGGGACATCGTAGACTTTGACGGCCATTAGCAAAAATGCGAAACAGGCGAGCATTGCCGCTACCCATGTAAACCGCTGCTTAATATGTTTTTTTAAGTTGGCCATCTTTTAACCTTTGAGCTAATGTCTTCTTTGACGCTGTTGGCAATGTATCTGGACCGCTCTGAGGGAGTAATTAGCCACCACTGATTGGACCTATGCCGAGTTTATCTTTGGGCACTTATACTGATTTGTGTTATCAAAGTTTGCGATTGATTATTAAACCTAAGAACATGGGACAGCAAATGAGGCTCCCACTGAGGATGCTCGACTTGATTTTTCACGGCAATGCCCTTTCATATAGTGAAGCACCCTTCATTCAGTTCGCACACTCATTCTCGGCTAATTCAAAGTCTCTAAAAAACCTATAAATCCAGCTTCATCCAGCACCGGAATATCTAGGGACTGGGCCTTGGCAAGTTTCGAACCGGCCCCTGGCCCGGCAACAACCTGTGATGTCTTGGCCGACACACTGCCGGCAACTTTGGCTCCCAGAGCTTGTAGCCGATCTTTGGCTTCGGCACGGCTCATTATTTCCATACCGCCAGTAAGCACCCAGGTCTGCCCTTTTAGCGGTTGAGAGGCCTGGGCTTTTTGATCTATATCAGCCCAGCGCACGCCGGCGTCTCGCAGTGCATCTATAATTGCGAGATTATCCGGATTATTAAAAAAATCAACAATATGCTTAGCCACGATTGGGCCAATATCATCAACCTCCAAAAGGTGCTCGGCATCTGCGCCTATAACAGCCTCGAGGGTGCCAAAGTTATTAGCCAGGGTTTGTGCTGTGGCTTCACCCACCTCACGTATGCCTAAGGAGTAAAGAAACTTCGCCAAGGTAGTTTCTTTGCTTGCATGAATAGCCGCGGTTAAGTTGTTGGCTGATTTCTCGGCCATTCGTTCAAGACCGGCCAGTTGCTGAACGGTCAAGTCGTAGAGGTCGGCAACTGAGTAAATCGATCCAGCATCTACCATCAACTCTACAAGCCTATCACCTAGACCATCGATATCCATGGCTTTACGTGAGGCAAAATGTTTGATCGCCTGCTTAATTTGCGCGCCACAAAACAACCCACCGGTGCAGCGTGCTACAGCCTCGCCTTCAGTTCGTTTAACAGATGACAGACATACAGGGCATCGCTCGGGAAAAACGATGGCCTCGGCATTGGTCGGACGCTTTTCTAAAATGACTTTGGCGATCTGGGGAATTACATCACCGGCGCGGCGGATAATAACCGTATCACCAATGCATATACCTAGGCGTTTAATCTCGTCACCATTGTGCAGTGTTGCATTACTCACGGTAACGCCACCGACAAATACTGGCTCCAATCGCGCCACAGGAGTAATCGCCCCTGTGCGACCCACCTGAAATTCGACCTCGAGTAATTGGGTCATCTCTTCCTGGGCAGGAAATTTACGGGCGATAGCCCAGCGCGGCGCTTTGGCTACAAAACCTAGGCGTTGTTGCAAGGCCAGATCGTTAACCTTATAGACTATACCGTCTATATCATAGGTCAGCTTATCGCGGCGCTCAGCCATAGCCTGGTAATAATCTGCACAGGCAGCTATGCCTGTAACTGCTTGCACATGCTGGTTTATTTTAAATCCCCAGCCACCCAGCGTGTCGAGCATTTGGGTGTGACTAGTTGGTATGACTTCAGCTTCAAATTGGCCTACAGAATAGGCGCACATTTCCAAGGGACGGCTGGCCGTAATTTTAGAATCCAACTGACGCAGACTTCCCGCCGCAGCATTACGTGGATTTACAAAAGTTTTTTCTCCACCCTGCATAGCCTTAGCATTGAGCGCATCAAAACCAGGTCGCGGTAGATAAATTTCACCACGCACTTCAAGCAGAGCAGGAATACTTTCGCCGCGCAGCTTCAGAGGTATACTTTTGATCGTGCGGACGTTTGCCGTTATATCTTCCCCTACGGACCCATCACCCCGCGTAGCACCGCGAACTAGCTGACCATTTTTATACAGTAAACTAACGGCAACGCCATCAAGTTTAGGCTCACAGGCAAATTCAATATCTGTGGGGTTGATCAGTGCTGAATAATTTAAACGCTCTTTGATGCGACGATCAAAGTCTTGCAACTCGGAGTCGCTAAAGGCGTTTTCCAAAGAAAGCATAGGCACTGTGTGGCGTACCTGAGTGAATGCATCTAGGGCCTGCCCACCCACTCGCTGAGTCGGCGAGTCGTCACTGCGAAGCGCGGGATACTGCTGCTCTAGGTCTTGCAGTTGGCGCATTTGACGATCGTATTCACTGTCTGGAACTGATGGCTCGTCCAGCACATAGTAGCGATGATTATGCTGGTTTAACTCATCTTTAAGATGTTCATATTCCCTTAGAACATCGTCTGAAATGTTTTGCATATTATCGCCGTGGTAATTCAGCTAGTTTAGTCGCGTCGAAATGACACATCCTGAGCGCGCTGTCGGTAGTGATCAATAGTTTGTCGCGTCATTGAACTGCGCGACTCATCCATTACATTTAGCTCTAATTCAGCCACTATATTGTCTACCGCATCGATCATAATATTAAATGCCGAGACTGGATCTTCGATCTCATCGAGGGCCATAAATAACGTGACGCCGACCACCTCGAGGTCAGACATGGTATTTAAATCAAAGGTACCTGGATTGACCGAGTTGGCCAGACTGAAAAGCACAGGTCCCGAACCATCATCACTGAGGTGACGGTGAAAAATCTTCATTGCGCCATAACGCATGCCAACACCTAGAATAGTATCCAATAACCGTTGGCCAGCGATAGTCTCACCTTTGTTGGCCATTAAGTGCATGACCAATACATCTTGCGCCTCATTATTATTGTCTTGTTCTGGAAGCTTCTCGGCCTGATGGCTTGGCTCGACCCTTGGGCGCTCATAGATCGAATTATCTAGGTCAAATGTTTCCTGCTCTGGCTGACGCTCGAAACCAAAGCCACCATTACGTCGTTTGCTATCTTCAGCACGGGTAATTTGGCCGTCTTCGCGAATGCCTACAATCCGAGATCTTCCAGACGGAAACTGGCCAGCTTCCAGTGTATCCAGCTCTTCACTGTCTAGATCTTCGGAAGATAACCGACGCATTTTTCGCGATGACATCTGCAAATTTTCGTAACGGTTACGTTTAAAACGTCTTACACCGTCGAGAAAGATCGCAATTAGGACCAATACACCGACAATAATAAGTACTTCACGTGGGCCAAAAAAATCCATATTAAAAGCTTACTCAATAATTAGACTGTATCTATATCAGGCATCTGCCAGTTCAGCGGCCTGATTAACGTCTACGGTTACCAATCTAGAAACGCCCGGCTCATGCATAGTGACTCCCATAAGCTGGTTAGCCGCCTCCATTGAGATTTTGTTATGTGTAATAAAGATAAACTGTACATCAGATGACATCTCTTTAACCATAGCCGCGTAGCGACCCACATTGGCATCGTCGAGCGGCGCATCGACCTCATCCAGCATACAAAACGGTGCCGGATTAAGCTTAAAGATAGCAAACACCATGGCGATGGCGGTCATTGCTTTTTCACCGCCAGAGAGCAGGTGAATAGAGGCGTTCTTTTTCCCTGGCGGCCTTGCCATAAGGGTTACGCCTGTATCGAGCAGGTCATCGCCGGTCATCTCTAAATAGGCGTGACCACCACCAAACAATTTTGGAAACAGTGCTTGCAAATGGCCATTGACCAAATCAAAGGTTTCTTTAAATCTAGTACGGGTTTCACGGTCAATTTTTTGAATCGCATTTTGCAATGTTGTCAGAGCTTCTTCTAATTCGGCATTTTGCTGATCTAGGTAGTCTTTGCGCTCTGACTCAATTTTATATTCATCTATGGCTGCCAAATTAATCGGTCCAAGTCGCTGTATCCGATTACTAATAAGCTGCAACTGCTCTTCCCAATCTTCAAGCTCGGCGTCTTCGGCAAGGCCCTCAAGCAGGGTCGGTAGATCCCTGTCTTTGTCGACGATCTGCTCCTCAATCGTGCGGCTGAGCGTGCTGATTTCTTGAGCACCAATACGCTGTTGTTCAAGTTTTGTCCGCACCGCTTGCACCTCTAGTTCCAGCGCGCTTCTAAGTTTTTCCTGCTCACGCATCTGGTGCTCTGCGGACTCTACAGCGGCTCTTGACTCACCGAGCTCGGCTTCTACCACCAGACGCGCCTGAAGTTGAGTTTCGAGTTCTATTCTATGACCTTCGGTGGGGTCTTCTTTTATATTGAAGGCTTCGCGCAACTGTTGACGTCGTTCTTGTAATCGCTCAACCTGAACCTCTAGGCGGCCAACACCCTCTCGAATCGAATTAAGCTGGGTGGTTAATGAGCCTTCTCGCATCGCCATTTCTTGTCGGCGATCGCGGTCATGGCGCGCTGCTTGGCGCACTTCGTCGAGCTGTGATCGGCTTATGTCACGTTGCTTCATCAGCTCCTCACGCCGCACTGTGTCCGCCTCCATCTTCTCAATGGACTCCTGCAAAATGACCCGTGCCTTAGCCAGATTTTCCTGCTCGCTTTCACTTTGCTGCTGCACCTCGGTGAGTTCGGTTTCGGCTCGCTCTTTACGTGCCTTATACTGCTCTATTTGCACCTCAAACCCGCTCAGCTTTGAGCGCAGCTCAGCATAATTATTTTGCTGCTGGGCAACACTGCCGGCAATTTCTTGACGACTAGCTTCAAGACTGCGCAGCTGCTGCTCATTGCTCTGACGAATATCCTCAAGCTCAATAATTTTTTCGCCTAGCGCGGCCGATTCTAGACTGATTGATTCCAGCTCTTGCTTACGTTTTAGCACTCCAGCGGTAGCGTCTTTATCTCGCGCCACCCGCAGCCAATTACTACCTAACCAAATGCCTTCGCGAGTAACCACAGACTCTGTGGCTGCCAATGTAGGCTGCATTTTTAAAGCATCGGCGAGACTTTCAGCTGCATAAACATTGGCCAATAAACTCTCGGCTCCGTCACCTTTGACTAGATCACCAAGTAACCGGCCTTTGTCTCCGGACGATGCCGCACCAGAGGCCTTATTAATTAGCAGTAATTCACCCTTTTTGAAATCATCAAGCAGCCCTATGTTACTGGCAATATCATCGACTGCGATGGCCTGCAGGTAGCTACCCAATACGGTTTCTGCAGCCACATCCCAGCCATCAGCCGGCACGACTGAGTCTGCCAGTCGCGGTTTATTACCCAGCCCCTTAGCCGCTAACCACTTTTTCTCTGCATCATCACCCATAGCTGCCTGCTGCAATGCTTCTAGGGACGCCTGACGGCCCTTTAGCGCCTGCTGACTGCTACGTGCCTGATCATGCTCTGCGGCCGCATCTTTTTCTTGGCCTCGCAAATTTTCAATCTGTTGAGCATTGTCAATGCGTTGTTTATCTATTGATTCACGTGCCGTCTCTGCCGCAACTAGCATCTCCTGAATCAGTGCCATTTCCTCTTCTGCTGGGCTAGCCTGAAAACTGCTGGCTTCGGTAGATAGCGCCTGCTGTCGCTCGGTTAAACGCCGTAATAACTGCTCTAAATGTTGGATACGCGACTGCTGAACCTCAGCTTGCTGCCTCGGACTGGCAGACTTCTGATTAAACTCATCCCAAGCTTGTTGCCAGGTTTGCATGGCCAGTTCTGCTGCCTGTAAAGCTTCAGCGGATATGGCTTCTGCTTTGCTGGCCTCCTCTAACGCTGGGGCTAGCTCATTAAATTCAGCCTCCCAACCAGCCGCTTTTTGACGGTCGGCTCTGAGGTGTTCTTCAGCTTCGGTGAAATTGCGTTCAGTCTGCTCTAAATCCTTATGCAACTCTTGAGCGCGTTGCTGAGCATGTTCTATCGCTTGCTCGATACGGGCTACGTCACCACCAATTTTATAGTACCGCGCCTGCACCTCATTAAAGGCGTCACTGTGATCTGTGAACTGGGTGCGCAATTTTTCAATACTGGTATCGCAGACACTACGCTGAGTGATAATTTTTTCTAACTCAACTTCAAAGCCACCTATGACCTGCTTTTGCTCGGCGGCAGATTTATTGTAACCACGCCATTTAAGCGCCAGCAACTCGGCTGACACCTGACGCTCATCTTTTTTGTACTCAGCGTATTTTTCAGCGGACTTGGCTTGTCGTTCCAGGCGACCCAACTGACGGCTCAGTTCATCACGAATATCGGTGAGTCGCTCGAGATTCTCCATAGTTCGCCGAATGCGGCCTTCAGTATCGCGGCGGCGCTCTTTGTACTTTGAAATGCCTGCGGCCTCTTCAATATAGATGCGCAGCTCATCGGGCTTGGACTCAATAAGTCTCGATATCATACCCTGTTCGATAATGGCGTAACTGCGTGGCCCTAAGCCAGTACCAAGGAAAATATCGGTGATATCGCGACGCCGACATTTGTTGCCGTTGAGATAGTAATTAGACTGACCGTCTCTGGTCACTTTGCGCTTGATCCCAATCTCGCTATAAGCCGCATACTCACCAATAATGGTGCCGTCGGTATTATCAAAAATTAACTCGATAGACGCCTGGCCAACAGGCTTCCGCCCTCCGGAGCCATTAAAGATAACGTCAGTCATGGATTCGCCGCGGAGGTTCTTGGCGGAGCTTTCGCCCATCACCCAACGTACCGCATCGATAATATTTGACTTGCCGCAACCATTGGGCCCGACAACCGCACATAGATTACTGGGGAAATTTACGTTGGTAGGGTCAACGAAGGATTTGAACCCTGCTAGTTTGATCGATTTAAGCCGCATGTTTAGTCATTTCTGTTTATAGTCGGTCAGGTTCGTTGGCCGCAGGATTGCTTCACCTTGATGACTGAATTCTACACGCTCTGTAGCCGTCAGTCACTACACAGCTAAGGTCTTTGACGGTCAATATGCAGGCTGATGAGCTGTGCAGACTCGGTCAATTCAAACCCTTCAGACACAGCTTCCCAGTCACCGGCCTCCGGCGTGGCTGATCCAGACTGGGAAAGTCGTGCTACAACGCGAACGCGCTGGGCACTGGATAGATTTTGACCGGCCATTAGGGCATCTTTGTCGGTCAGGGTAACCTCTAAGGGCAGGTCTTTAGCACGCAGTTTACGCGCTGCCAATGGCATAGGCGACCCAGACTCTCGAACCACAGCGACAAAAACTAGCTGATCTGGCATGTAAACAATAGCCGGACTAAGGCTAAGGGCCACCTGTATTTGAGTCGCCAACAGTTGGGGCTGTGTTTCTTCTAGGGCTCCAATTACCTGATTGACCCGGTCAATACCTGACTGCAGTGCCTGCCACGTGGCGCTGGCTGGATCTAGCCCTCGGCGGGCGGCTTCCCAGTAGGTAATCGCCAGCTTGAACTCGCGGTTTTCAAAGGCTTGAATACCTTTCAAACCAAGCACTGTTTGATTGTTTGAGTCGACAGCAAAGGCTCGATCAAGAGCCCTCACAACCTCTGGAGAAAAACGACTGCCTTCAGCTAAGAAAAGTGCCTCCGCATATTGTCCTAGGAGAAAACTATCGCCGGGCTCAACCTCAATAGCTGAGGCAAAATAATGACTCGCCTCCCTCATATCGCCCCTGGCGATAGCCGATTGGGCAAGCATAGCCCAGTAATAAATATTGTCTGGACGCTGCTGCACTCGGGCTTTTAGTGCCGAGGTTAAGCTGGCGTTCCACGCCAGAGTCTGCTGCTGTGTGGACTGTTCGCTACCCTGACCCATTAGGCGCAATATATTCTCATCGTCTTCGGCACCTAATTTCTGGTAGGTGAAAAAAGTCGCCGACGCCATTGCCAGTATCAACACTGGCGGCAACCAAAGGCCCTGAACTGGAGCCGCTGAAGTATCGGCAGACCTTACCTCAGTATTGCGCAGAAGCAGTTGCTGCCCGTCCTCAATAAGTCGCTGGTATTCAGCCTCGTCGATTTCTTGCCTCTCTAACTGTTGTTGAAACTGCGCCTGCTGCTCTTTAAATAACTGCACATTGGCCTGCTGGCGGGTTAGGGCAGCATCTTGAATTATGTCATCTTGACGAATAAAAAATGGGTATAGAACAAATAAAGCAGCTCCTAAAAGTAATAAGACTACAGTTAGCATCATCGCTGATTTTCCTCATCGCGAAGCATTGCCGCCAAGCGCTGCTGGTCGCGAGAATCAACGGGGACGTGCCGCGTCAATGAGGGCTTAACGCGACGATTATGGCGAACCACAATTAATAGCCCCACCAGCACAACCGCTATTGGTGAACCCCACAGTAGCCAGGTATTTTTATTGACCTCTGGGCGGTACAGAATAAACTCAGAGTAACGGGTTTTTAAATAGTCTTTGATCTGCTGATCGGTCATCTGCTGTTCGAGTAGGCGCTGAATTTCCCGGCGCAGGTCCTGAGAAATAGGTGAATTAGAATCAGCTAGATTTTGATTTTGGCACTTTGGGCAACGTAATTCCTCGACTAGTTGCTGGTAGCGGGGCCGCAGAGACTCATCTGAAAACTCAACAATCTCTGCCACGGCAAAGGTCAGTGGCGAAAAGCTTAGAATCAGCAAACACAGAGTCATAGGCGCCAGTGCTGTCATTGCTTACCACCAGTTAGCCGTTCATAGAGTTCACTAAATTCTGCGTTCCAGACCCGCTCATCAACAACACCAACCCGTCTGTGACGAATGATACCCTGAGCATCCACCAGATATGTTTCCGGCGCGCCGTAAACACCTAGGTCAATACCTAGACTGCCTTCGGCATCGAAAATATTGACTACATAGGGGTCTCCGCGATCGGCTAACCAAGTTTGAGCACTAGCCCTTTGGTCTTTGTAATTTAGACCGACAATTTTAACGCCCTGGGCAGACAAATTATTGAGCATTGGATGTTCAATTCGGCAAGCAAAACACCAGGTTGCCCAGACATTAATTAGCATCACATCGCCCTTAATATCCTGCTCTGTGAGCCGTCTTGACTCATCGCTAAGTGCTGGCAAGTTAAAAGCTGGGAAGGGTTCACCGACCAGCGCAGATGGAAGTTCGCTGGGGTCCTTGTCCAGCCCCAACAGCAAAACCAAAGACAGGCCGGCAAAAAGAACCAGAGGTACAAATAAGGCCAGTCTATTCATAACATGGCAGCCACAGAGTCTGGAACCTTGCCACCGGCAATCTTACGGCGCCGATAGCGTTTATCAAACGCGGCCAATAGTCCCCCCAGTGCTATGAGCAAGCCACCGAGCCATATGCAGCGCACAAAGGGCTTAACATAAAGCCTAATTGCCCATGCATCGCCGGCCAAAGGCTCGCCCAAAGAAACATAGAGGTCCCTGGCTAATTCACCATCAATAGCCGCCTCGGTCATCACCTGACCACCGGCACCATAGTTGCGTTTTTCAGGCAACATTGTGGCGACTATTTTATCCCCAGACATTACCTCGATCTCACCTCGATAAGCTGAAAAGTTTGGCCCCTGCACCTTTTTGAGACTAACAAATTCAAACAGATAACCCGACACCTCTACCCTGTCACCTGGCACCATGCGCACATCTCGCTGCACGTCGTAGGCTGTACTGAGTCCTATTCCCAGGGCACAGACTGCAACACCTACATGGGCACATATCATGCCCCAATAACTGCCAGTCAACCCGGGCAGTTTAGCGAGCTTACCACCTGTTTTAAGCAGCACATCTTCGAGACTCATGGTAATAACCCAAAGCGCCAGCATCAATGTAAACACTGCAATCAATGAATACTCATCGGCCAGCAGGGGCAGCAACAGTGCCAGCACCGTACTAATAATGATCGGCCATAGCCCTTTGCGCAGTAGGCTGCTAGAGTCGGTTTTCTTCCACCGAGTGAATCCAGCAAAGCCCAGACAGATCATTAACCCAGTCATGAGAGGCACAAAGAAGAAATTAAAATACGGAGGCCCAACCGAAATCTTGCCCAGCTCCAAAACATCAGCCAACAGAGGATACAAAGTACCAATCAAGATCATTGCCATTGAGCTAACCAATAAAATATTGTTGATCAGTAACATGGACTCTCGCGACCAACCACTGTATTCAACATTAGCTTGCATGGCCGGGCCGCGGAGGGCAAACAGTAACAATGAGCCACCAATTACAATGGCTAAAAACGCCAGAATAAAAATACCCCGTTCAGGGTCACTCGCAAAAGCATGCACTGACGTAAGAATGCCTGAGCGCACCAAAAACGTACCCAGCAAACTTAGCGAAAAGGTGAAAATAGCTAGTAACAGCGTCCAACTACGAAACACCCCACGTTTTTCGGTAGCCGCGATACTATGCACCAGAGCTGTTCCCACCAGCCATGGCATAAACGATGCATTTTCTACTGGATCCCAGAACCACCAACCCCCCCAGCCAAGCTCATAGTAAGCCCACCAGCTACCAAGGGTGATCCCTATAGTTAAAAACACCCAAGCCGTGTTGACCCAAGGGCGTACCCAGCGCGACCAGGCACTGTCGAATTGGCCACCAAGTAAAGCGGCGATAGCAAAGGCGAAAGGCACAGAAAACCCAACATAACCCATATAGAGCATGGGTGGATGCACAATTAATCCAAAGTCTTGTAGCAGCGGATTTAAGTCACCTCCCTCAATTGGTGCTACAGGCAAAATACGCTCAAAGGGGTTGGATGTCAGCAGCAAAAATAGGGCGAAACCCACCGATATAGCACCCAGAATAGACAATACTCTAGACGACAGCACCAGGGGCAACTCACGGCTAAAGAGGGCCACTGCAGCCGACCATCCAGCCAAAATTAAGGCCCAAAGTAACAGTGACCCCTCATGGGCACCCCATACAGCACTCACTTTAAACTGTAGTGGTAGCAAAGTATTTGAATTGTTGGCCACATAGGCTATGGAGAAATCATCCTGCACAAAGCCATTAGTCAAACAGGCAAATGACAGCGCCATAAATGCAAACTGCCCCAGGGCCAGAGAGTGTCCCAGACGCATCCAGTTCCTGAAACCGACAAATGACCCAACCATGGGTGCTACCGCCTGAGCCACAGTCAGGCAAAGCGCAACAATTAGCGCGGCATGTCCTAGTTCAGGAGTCATTGTGCGTACTGCTCTTGGTTCTGTTTCTGTTTGCGCTCATAGGCCTGGTTCATCGCATCGGCGACTTCTGGAGGAGTATATTTTTCATCGTGCTTGGCCAATACCTCTGTGGCCTGTAACACCAGATTATCATCTACTGTTCCAGCTGCAATAGCGGCCTCGCCCTCATCAAATAAGTCGGGCAAAATCCCACTGTGCTTGATCACCAATAGCGAGGTGCCATCGGTCACGGTGAATTGCACATCAAGCGAATCAGGTGCTCGCTTCACGCTACCTGCAACCACCATCCCACCAGCCCGAATATGCACTCCACCAGGAGCTTCTCCGGCGGCAATTTGCGACGGCGTATAAAAATAATTGGCGTTCTGACCTAGCATATAAGCTACCAGACCCACTACTACAGAGGCTGCAACCACAATTAAGATAACCAGTTGTAGTCGCTGTTTACGCAATGGATGCATCATGCGTCTCCCCGCGTTAAAGCTGCTCGGGTAATATCGCCGGAAACGTCTTTTAATGCAGCCCTACTGTCAGCCAATGGCTTTACAATAAGCCATAGCATAACCACCAATGAGACCAGCACGGCAGTCCAAACAAATACGCCGTGGCCGTCCATAACGAACAGCTGTGTTATATTTTCAAACTGAAATTTCATAGTGCCGGACCCCCTAGCGCAAGCTCCCTAACCCAGACACTTTTGCGCTCTCGGCGCAAAATTTCTGCACGGGTAAATAGCAGCAAGGCAACAGTGTAAAAACAATAAAACCCCACAATCATGACTAGTAATGGAGCGAACATGTCTGGATGCATGCTAGGTGCCGAAGTTAATTTAATCGTCGCCGGCTGATGCAAGGTATACCACCAGTCGACTGACTTGTAGATAATAGGAATATTGGCTGTGCCCACAAGAGCCAGTATGGCACTGGCTTTATTACCCGCTTCATTGCTGTGAAAAGCATACTGCAATGCCAGGATTCCTAGATACAGGAACAGCAGTATCAGCATAGAGGTAACCCGAGCATCCCACACCCAGTATGTACCCCAGGTCGGCTTGCCCCATACAGCGCCGGTAAACAAAGCCAAAAAAGTCAGCGCTGCTCCGACTGGGGCGGCAGCCTTCATCACCATATAGGACAATTTCATTTTCCATATCAAGCCAATAGCACCAGCAATGGCCATAATGTAGTAACCAGCCAAGGCTAAAAACGAAACCGGCACATGTAAATAGATAATACGAAAACTGTTACCCTGCTTGGCATCTTGTGGTGCAAAACCAAGACCCCAGACTAAACCAGTCAATAAAAGAGTCAGCGCCAACAGGCTTAACCAGGGTAGCCAGCGCCCCGAGGCCTGATAAAACCAGCGTGGCGATCCAAGGCGGTGAAACCACTGCCAACTAGGGGACCAATTCAATAACCGATTCATAGGGTTCGTCTCATTATCCAAAACATCTAGTTAATACTAGCCAGTCTCAATGCACCGGCGCTCGCCAGCGGGCAAAGGGCGACCGCCGCCGCCAACATGGCACCTAAAATTGCCAGCGGTCCGAACCAGACAAAACCGTCGATGGCGCTTTGCACCGTAGCGCTGCCAAAAATAATTACCGGCATGTATAGAGGCATCACCAGCAGTGAAAGTAATAGACCTCCTCTGCGCAAAGAAACGGTCAGGGCCGCACCAACTGCCCCAATCAGACTCAAGCAGGCAGTTCCTAGGGCCAAACTAGCAAGCAATGGCAAGTACCCCTCCTGCGGCAGCGATAGCATCACCCCCAACAAGGGAGACACCAAGGTCAGAGGCAAACCTGTCACCATCCAGTGGGCGGTAACCTTGCCCAATACCGGCATTGCCAATAGTTGGGGGCTGATCAAAAGTTGCTCCAATGAGCCATCTTGATAATCATTGGCAAATAATCCATCGGTCGATAGAAGTGTGGCTAATAGCGCCATAACCCAAATGATTCCCGGCGCAATCTCAGCCAAACGCCCTGACTCCGGCGTGATACCCAAAGGTATCAATGTCGACACCATAATAAAAAATATCAGGGGACTAGCTGCTTCACCCCGGCGACGGTAAGCCAGCAGTAAATCACGCCGCAAATATGCTGAGAATCCGCCGTGCATTACAGCCCCCTCTGGTCGGTATGGGGCATTAATTGATACTTACGCACGCCGTCAAGCCGCAGATCTTGGTGGGAAGAAAGAACTATCGCTCCGCCCCGTTTTACATGATCGCGCATGCAGTTTTCTAAAAATCCTACGCCCTGCTTATCAATAGCGGTGAAGGGTTCATCCAAAAACCAAACAAGGGCATCTGTCATTAATAAACGAGCCAATGCAACCCGGCGGTGCTGGCCCGCAGACAGGCTGTAACAGGGCACATCAACATAACCAGCAAGTCCCACCGCAACTAGCGCAGTCTCTGGGCAGGCACTAGATCCTGCCGTCATCCAACGTAAATTTTCAGCGGCGGTTAGAGTCATCTTAACTGCTGGCTGGTGCCCCAAATATAAGATATCGGACAGATACTGGTATCGACATAGATCTATTGATTGCCCGCTATAGCTAATAGTGCCGGATGTCGGCTGCAAGGCAGTGGTGAGAAGGCGCAATAGAGTAGTTTTGCCACTGCCATTTATACCCTCGATCTGCACTATATCACCAGCATTAACCCTGAGGTCGATCTGCTCGAAGACATTGCAATCATCGCGCTCAAAACAAAGGCGCTCAACTGTGAGAAGTGACGTATTTGGCAACAGGTTTATCCGAGACTATTTTTGCTCGGTTATTATGCCAAAAATAAGCCGGTAAATGTTGAGTTTAGATCAATTAGTTACAGCACTTACACAGACTTTCGTGTCTGATAAGTTTCTCTGCCTAATAGCTGATGTCAAAAACGAGGGCGCCTGCAGCTTATTACCAAGAAACTGAGTTGATGGGGGTTTTGACGCAATGCAAAATCATGGGGAACTATTTGGCATTTGACAGTCAAAAGCGTACGCTAATGATTTGCGAAAAACTAAGAAACTACTGGAGATCGCCGTGTCAAACCACAGTGCTTATATTAGGTCAGTAAATATCTGCATCTGCCTGCTAAGCCTTGGCGCCATAAATGCTGTAGCAGAAGAAAAGCTGGCAACCTTTGCCGGCGGGTGCTTTTGGTGTATGGAAAGTGATTTTGAGAAACTCCATGGCGTGAACTCGGTAATTTCTGGCTATACGGGAGGCAGTCTGGCCAACCCTACCTACAAGCAGGTTTCTTCTGGCAATACCGGACACACGGAGGCCGTACAAATATTATTCGATAGCTCCAAGGTTAGCTTTGAAAAGCTTCTTGAGCATTTTTGGGCAAACATTGACCCAGAGGATGCCAACGGGCAGTTCTGTGATCGAGGACTGCAGTACCGAAGTGAAATTTTTTATCATGATGAGGCTCAAAAACGTGCTTCGCTCGCATCTTTAGATCGAGTTGTTAACAGCGGTAAACTCGATATGTCAGTTGCCACAGAGATTACTATGGCAACTAACTTTTATGCTGCTGAACCCTATCATCAGGACTATTACAAAAAGAATTCCACACGCTATCGCTACTACCGCTGGAGCTGCGGTCGTGATAAACGCCTCCAACAACTCTGGGGTACCGAAACCTCTGAATAAAGCCCATCCCAGTAAGTTTAGGGCTAGGGCCCAAGCCCAGCTCTAGGTACCGCAAACACCCGAAACTCTGAGGAGACCTAGAGCTCCTCATCTTTTAGATACGCACACCAATCCGTGGTAACAGGCTATTACTCAGCATAAGCCCCGAGGCAACTAGCTATAGCCACAAGGCAATTTCAACCTAGGTCACGGCGAAAATACTTTGCTTTTACCGCCTCTATAAATGGTGTACTTCATTTCTCTGTCTATACTAATCACTGAGATAGCTCAAAAGGACTTTAGGGCGCCTCGTGGTACTTTTTATGTTCATGTACTTTGTATCGATGGGAACACGATAATGCAATTTACAAAACACAGCGCCAGAACAGCTTTCAGCGAGGACTGTCAAATGGGCGCCCTGTTTTCACCCTTGACTCTTGAGTCAGATGACTTACATCGACTCAGTGAGGTAGTCCAAAAACTTGCTCCTTTGCATAAAAATCAGCCAGTATTTCATAGTGGAGATACCTTCACCTCCATATATGCTATTCGTAGCGGCGCGATAAAATCGTTTTGCGTCAGTGACGATGGCACTGAACAGGTCACCGGATTTTATCTGCCAGGAGAGATATTCGGCTGGGACGGGATTGCCGACAACCGCCATAAAAATACTGCTTTGGCTCTGGGGACAACATCTATCTGTGAAATTCCCTTCACTAAATTTGAGGAGCTAAGTGTTACTATGCCAGCGCTACAAAAACACTTTATGCAACTTATGGCGCGCGAGATTAGCAGTGATCAACGGCTTATAACTCTGCTTGGGAAGAACTCTGCTAAGGAACGAATTGCCAGTTTGCTTCTGAGTCTGTCAGACCGACTTGGGCGCCGTAGGCTTAGTCCAACAAGATTTAGGTTGCCAATGTCACGAGCAGACATAGGCAACTACTTGGGTCTCACTGTTGAAACTGTAAGTCGGGTGTTTAGCCGCTTTCAGGCGATTGGTCTTATAAAATGCGACAATAAAGAAATCGAAATTCTCAATCTGGCCGGACTTAGTAGCCTAGTGCAAGCACACACAGAAGCCTAATCATATATTGAGCTACTAACCGCCCCGCTCTACAATGGTAAAAACCATTGGAAGTGCACATGAAGATCTATCGAGTCGGCGGCGCTGTTCGTGACAAATTACTCAACTACCCAAGTGATGAAAATGACTGGGTCGTGGTTGGTAGCTCGCCTCAACAAATGCTTGAATTAGGCTATCAGCCAGTGGGGCAGGATTTTCCGGTTTTTATAAACACTCTATCAGGCGAGGAATATGCTCTTGCTCGAACCGAGCGAAAATCTGGGCATGGCTATGGGGGGTTTGCTTTTCACACTGCGCCAGATGTTAGCCTCCAGGATGACTTAATTCGTCGTGATCTAACCATTAATGCCATGGCCGAAGATGATGACGGCAGTATTATTGACCCTCATAACGGTCAGCAGGATCTGTCTAATAAAATACTGCGCCATGTCTCCCCAGCTTTCACTGAGGATCCTCTGCGTGTTCTCAGAGTCGCGCGTTTTGCTGCACGCTACCATCACCTCGGTTTTAGCATAGCTGAAGAAACCCTCAGTCTGATGTCGACGATTTCAGCCAG
The DNA here is from genome assembly GCA_025153755.1 of SAR92 clade bacterium H921. Classification (GTDB taxonomy): domain Bacteria; phylum Pseudomonadota; class Gammaproteobacteria; order Pseudomonadales; family Porticoccaceae; genus HTCC2207. The sequence continues at coordinate 996,516 of JAOALD010000001.1, read as the reverse complement.
CGGTGAATTACAACACCTGGTCGCAGAGAGAGTCTGGAAAGAGACCGAACGCGCCCTGTGTGAGCGGTCTCCGGATATTTATCTTCAGACACTGCGCGACTGTGGCGCTCTGGCAGTGCTTCTCCCCGAAGTTGAGAAGCTCTTTGGAGTCGCACAGCGTGCTGATTACCATCCGGAGATTGATACTGGCATTCATACATTGATGTCACTGCAACAGGCCGTACGACTGTCTGATAGCTCGCCGATTCGCTTTTCTGTCATGGTTCATGATTTGGGCAAGGGTATTACTCCAGACCATATATTGCCGAGCCACTCGGGCCATGAAGCGAGGGGTTTACCCCTGGTAAAAGACATATGTGATAGACTCAAAGTCCCAAATGAACATCGCCAACTGGCCATGGTGGTCACCGAATTTCATCTGCTCTGCCATAAGGCCTTTGAGCTAAGGCCTGAAACATTGCTGAAACTGCTCAAAGCTATTGGCGCACTAAAATCAAGCAATCGCTTAGAGGACTTCTTAACCTGCTGTGAAGCAGATGCCCGTGGTAGAACAGGTTTCGAAGATCGGGCTTACCCCTCCTCTGCGTACCTGCGTGAGGCACGTGAATGCATAGTCAAAACTGATGTCGCTGATCTAGTGGCAGCAGGCATTAGCGGCGCTGAGATAGGCAAACAATTGAGTGCGCGCCAAACAGCCGCACTCGCAGACTTTAAAGCACATTATTCGGAATAGCTTATGAACCCTAACAAAAACAGTCCTGTGGTATTGATTACAGGGGCGGCACGCCGCATTGGTGCAGTTATTGCGCGTATTTTTCACAGCCACGGTTATCAAATAGTGGTGCACTACAACAATTCTGCCGCGGCCGCTGACAAACTTTGTGAAGACTTAAATGCTCAACGCGAAAACAGTTGCTTGCTCATACAAAGCGACCTTAATGACATGACCGGTTTGGAAAAAATTGCCGACCTCGTCAGAGACCTAGGTCGACTGGATGTACTGATTAATAATGCCTCTAGTTTTTACCCAACGGCGCTGGATAGTTGCGATGACCAGCAGTGGAACGACCTGATCAACAGCAATCTCAAAGGACCCTTTTTTATCTCTCAAAAATTAGCGCCGCTTCTAACAGAGGCACAGGGTTCAATCATCAATATCTCAGATATGCATGCGCGTCAGGCATTGCAGAGTCATCCTATCTACACCATCGCTAAGGCTGGGAACATCGCTATGACCAAGTCTCTAGCCAAGGAGCTTGGGCCAGAAGTGCGTGTTAATAGCGTTGCTCCAGGCGCAATACTGTGGCCAGAACACGAGTCCGATGACCAACAAAAACAGGACTCTGTTTTAAGCAAAGTACCAATGGGAAGATTGGGTACAGAGCAAGATATAGCTCAGACTGTTTACTTTTTAGCGGTTAAAGCAACCTATATGACAGGCCAAACAATCGCCGTTGATGGTGGCAGCTCCAACAGCCTATAGTCTGTAGCCGTTCAATTAGCTTCCATCGATGGGCAGCAGGGTAATTTCAACCCGGCGGTTTAATCGCTTACCTTCTTCACTATCATTGCTAGCAATTGGATAGCGTTCGCCAAATCCGGTGGGCTCTAGCCGGTCTGCAAAAATATCCTTGGACATTAGGTAACCAGAAATCGACCTAGCCCACTCAAGAGATAAGGCTAAACTGCAACCCGCGCCGCAATCTCTATCGGTATGACCGGCTACCACCACCAGGGTTTTATCATACTCAGCAATCACCATGGCAACAGAATGGAGCACAGGGTAAAACTGAGTGCTAATATCGCTACTATCGATGGTAAAGACAATATGACTGGGCATAATAAGGCTAATAGCGTTACCCAAACGCTCCAACCTAACGCCCGTGCCACGGAGCAATTTCGATAACCTAGTTTCTTGAAGGCTCATGTAATAGTCAACACCGCCAAGAATGGCTTTATCGCCTCCCGCGGCAGCGAGAATAACCTGATTGCGTTGATACCTGTTTTTATATTGATCACCCAGGTAGGCTAATACCGCGCCCAAAATGGTGTCAGAACGTGTGCCAATGGCTGCTTCATTAATTTCTTGCTTGCTCGGAGATGGGGCAAAGGTGCTGCATGCTTGCAACAGCACCAGAGCACTCGCAAAAATTGGGGCGAGCAAAGACCTTTTCATTGTTACTCCATTAAATAAAAATGGGCATCATTGCCCTACTTGAACATTGTCAGAACACTAAACAGAGTATAGACAAGCTTTCTATCATTCAAACAACAGTATTAGATATTTAAGTCACTATCGAGAGGGGATTAAAGGCAAAAAGCTAATTGGCTACGGTTAAATTGTGATTGCGCCACTTAAAAGCAATCGGCCAGAGTTTCTGTTTGGTTTTATCATAGGCTGCCCAGTGTTGAGCGTAAGTCTGGCCAGTTACGGGATGTATGCTATGGGGTGCAATTTCAGCCAGCGGTAGCAACACAAAAGCGTTTTTGAGTATCTCATCCCTAGGTAATTTTATGCCATCGATTTCAGCAGCCATAGATTCAAACGTCAGAATATCTATATCTAGGCTTCTAGCACCAAATTTTGGTGCACTGCGATCACGGCCATTTTGGTCTTCGATGTCTTTGAGTATTTTCGACACAACACCGACCGTAGACGCCGTGTTTATACCTAACACCAGATTATAGAAACTATCGCCCTCAAAGCCTACTGACTCACTTTCATAGACAGAAGAAATAGTTAGTTCGCCAAAATAATCTGCCAAAGCATCAAGCGCCGCACCGATGCGTCTTTGACGCTCAATATTGCTGCCAAGGCTAAGATAGATAAGTGCCACTAGGGTCGTTCTCCTCGCTCAATAATAATACCCACATCTAAAGACCCCCTTAGGGCGCCAGGTTTACTAACGCGCAATTTCAGCCAGGGCACTGAAAACTCTTTGGTAACTATGTCGGCCACTTCTTCAGCCATCCGTTCAACGAGCAAAAACTCTGCCTGCTCAATAAACGCAATAAGCCGCTTGGCGATAGACTTGTAGTTCAGTGCATACTGAATATCGTCTGTTCGCGCAGCCTTGCGAATATCATGAGCCATTTCTAGATCCAGACTCACTGTTTGCTTTACTTCTCGTTCCCAGTCATAGATTCCAATAATGGTCTCAATACGCAGGTCTCTGATATAAACAATATCCATTAGATTGCTTCCTCGTCTAAACTCGTCAATTGATCTAGAGGCCAGCGGGGCGTGGCACTGATCATAAGTGGGTTCACCTGTCCAGCTAATAACCGCTGACAACCTGCGTAGGCAATCATGGCTCCATTATCCGTACAAAATTCATGGCGCGCATAAAACACCTCGACACCCTCTTTCTTAAGTGCGACCTCAAGTTTATGTCGCAGCCTGCTGTTAGCCGAAACACCGCCGGCAATAACCAGGGTTTTAATCTGTGTTTGACGCATGGCGCGAGTGCATTTGATCACTAGCGTATCGACTACTGCCTCTTGAAAGCCCGCGCATATATCCAATATGGTCTGATCATCGGGCAGTAGATCATCACCTCGGTTTTTCTCTATTAAATTTCGGGTAAAGGTCTTTAATCCAGAAAAGCTAAAATCTAAGCCTGGACGGTCAGTCATTGGACGCGGGAAACTAAACCGATCAATCTGACCCCGATCAGCCATCTCGGCCAGCACTGGTCCGCCTGGATAGTCTAAATCAAGCAATTTAGCGGTTTTGTCAAAGGCTTCGCCGGCAGCATCATCAATTGACTCACCCATTAGCTCATACTCACCGATGCCTGTGACTGATACCAGCTGAGTATGACCACCTGAGACCAATAGCGCCACAAACGGAAACTGGGGCGGCTTTTCCTCTAGCATAGGGGCTAACAGATGGCCTTCCATATGATGGACACCAACAACTGGAATGCCTAGAGCAAAGCCAAGAGCAGTGCCCATAGCTCCTCCCACCATGAGCGCTCCCATCAAACCCGGTCCCGCGGTGTAGGCAATACCATCGAGTTGAGACTTATCAATGTTGGCCTTCGCCAGCACCTTGCCAAGCATAGGTAATATTTTGCGCACATGATCTCTTGACGCCAACTCAGGTACCACCCCGCCGTACTCGGCGTGCAGTTTTACCTGAGAATACAGCGTGTGTGCCAATAAACCGTGATCGCTATCGAAAATAGCGAGTCCAGTTTCATCGCATGAGGTTTCAATACCTAGTACAAGCATCTAAAACATGCCTTGGTTGCTAAATTTTAGGAGTGCAACTTTAAACCCTCTGAGGCTCAGTGTGAACCTGTAGTTTTAAGCCGTTAAAAGAGCAGTAAAAACCTTTGCATCGATCAGATGATATGTATAGACTACGCGGCCTTGAGAAGTCGACTACAGACAGGCTGTATCGGCGGTTTATTTCACTACAGGATAATGCATTTATGCCAAGCGTTCGAATTAAAGAAAACGAGCCCTTTGACGTAGCACTACGTCGCTTTAAACGTTCATGCGAGAAGGCTGGAATTTTAGCCAAGGTTCGCAGCTGTGAGTTTTACGAGAAGCCCACTTGGGAACGCAAGCGCAAAGCAGCTGCCGCTGTAAAGCGCAACCAGAAAAAAGTTTCTCGCGAATCTCGTAAGTTTACGCGACTCTACTAAGCCTGCTCTGTAAGCAGAGCCCGTGTAAGTGAGTTTTAGCAAAGAGCGCCCAACCGGCGCTTTTTGTGTTTCTGGAATTCAAAAAGCCTAGTTGCAATTTAGTAGGCTTTACAAGCCAATCCCAATGGAGATTTGTCATGTCGATGAAAAAGCAGATTAACGATGCCATGAAAGAGGCTATGCGGGCTAAAGACAAGCCTCGTCTGGGCGCGATACGCTTAATCCAAGCAGAAATTAAACGCATCGAAGTTGATGAGCGCATAGAGATTGACGATACACGGGTGCTGGCGATTCTTGATAAAATGGTCAAACAGCGCCGCGACTCGATTAATCAGTACGAAGCAGCTGGACGCCAAGAACTCGCAGATGTTGAAGTCCAAGAGATTAGTGTAATTCAAGACTTTCTGCCCGCCGCACTCAGCGATGCTGAAATTGCGGCAATGGTAGAAGCCGCTGTGACTAGCAGTGGCGCTACCTCCATGGCCGATATGGGCAAGGTTATGGGTATCCTCAAGCCACAGATTCAGGGCCGCGCCGATGGAGGCGCCGTCAGTGGCCTAGTAAAAGCCGCGCTAAACAGCTAAGCACGTTTATTTCCGCGCCGAAGGCGTTACACTGCTGGTACATAAATCGAACAAATCGTAGCGCCCATGGCTGGACTGATACCACAGACTTTTATTGATGACTTACTCGACCGCGTCGATATTGTTGATGTGGTCAATGGCCGAGTACAACTCAAAAAAGCGGGCAAAAACTACAAAGCCTGCTGCCCATTTCACGAAGAAAAAAGCCCTTCGTTCACCGTTGCTCAAGACAAACAGTTCTACTATTGCTTTGGCTGTGGAGCCGGCGGCAATGCTCTGAGCTTTGTCATGGAATTTGACCGCCTTGACTTCTTGCCGGCGGTGGAAATCCTGGCCAAAAATGCTGGCTTAGAAATACCAAGGGAAGCCGCTCCAGACAGAGCGGTGAGCAGACAAAAAGATAGCCTCTACTCAATTCTCACCGAAGCCGATCAATACTTTCGCCAGCAACTTAGGATTAATCAGGCCGCTGGTTCAGCGGTGGATTATCTCAAAGGTCGAGGGCTAAGTGGCAAAATAGCAGCACAGTTTGGCATAGGGTACGCACCGCCAGGCTGGGATAATTTGCTTAAAAGCTCAGGTACAGACCCTGCTAAACTAAAACTTCTCGATGAGTCCGGTATGGTGATTACCAAACCGGAAGAAAAGAAACAATATGATCGTTTCCGCCATCGCATCATGTTTCCTATCCGCGACCAGCGAGGACGCACTATTGGCTTTGGTGGTCGCGTGCTCGATGACAGCACCCCTAAATATCTCAACTCTCCGGAAACGCCTGTATTCCACAAAGGTAGGGAGCTATATGGGCTCTACGAGGCCCGTCAGGCGCTTAAGGAGATTCCCCACCTGATTATGGTGGAAGGCTATATGGACGTTATTGCCCTAGCCCAATATGGCATCCACAATGCCGTAGCGACACTGGGCACCGCATTGACCGAAAGCCACCTGCAAAAGTTATTTCGCTATACCTCTGAGCTGGTCTTTTGCTTTGATGGGGACAACGCTGGGCGCCGAGCTGCGGCTCGCTCGCTCGATATTGCTCTACCAGAAATGAAAGATGGGGTGTCGGCGAAGTTCCTCTTTTTGCCCGATGGCGAGGATCCAGATAGCATGGTGCGCAAACTCGGCACCCAAGACTTTGAGCAACAAGTCGCCAATGCTCAGCCCCTGTCAGAATTTCTATTTGAGCAGCTCAGCGATGGTATCGATGCCAGTACCGCAGACGGTAAAGCCCGGTTGAGCAAGGTCTGCGCACCACAAATCAATCGTATTCCTCAGGGTGTTTTTCGGCAGCTAATGCTGGAGGAGCTATCCAGGCGCACTGGTATCTCAGCAGACAGCCTACGTGCCTATGTGGCTAGTCATAAAGCACCACAGCAGCGCAGTGCAGCCCCTGAAGGACAGAACCCCGAGAGAGTTTCGGCCCCGCTCAGCCCGCCGCCAGAGCACTACCAGGATTACAGCCGCGATGAACAGCCACCGGAATATCAGCCGGGCAATGAACATGATCAATTTCCAGATATTGGCGCTGAAAGAAGCACAAAGATTCGCCTGTCGCCGATTAAATTTCTCACGGCACTGTTGCTCAATCACCCTGCATTGGCCGAGCATGTAGAGGATATTAAATTTTTGAAAAACTCACCAGATGCAGATATGGTCTTGTTTTTGCGAGTGCTCAAGGTGGTTCAAGACAACCCTAGTTACAAACCCTCGCATATCTTTGCCTACTGGCTAGGTACTCACGGTAATGCTCAGGAAACTAAGGTGTTACAAGCGCTGGCCGCCAGCGAACTGTATCACCCGCCCAAAGGGACGGGACGAGATGACCATCAAGAGTTTTGCGACACGCTCAGCCATGTTACAAGAAGCGCATTTGAGGCACTTCCAGCCGCTGAAAGAGCTGTGCATTTGCTAGCTCAAAACAGCCTCAATGAGCGAGAAATCAAGCAGTTACACAGAATCCGCATGCAATTGGCCGATGACCCACAATCAAATGAACTAAAAGATAAAATAAAACAACGGCTTGTGGTCTAGAGCTTAAAAAATAACGTAGGCCAAATAAACACCAAATTGTCTGGGACAACTGGTATTTTTTTAGCTATAATTGCGCGCTATTTTTCGACCTTCCAATACGTAAAATTGTCCTATGACCGAAAACATTCAAAAGCAACAATCCGGAATTAAAGACCTCATCGCGAAGGGTCGTGAGCAAGGATATCTCACCTATGCCGAGGTAAACGATCACCTGCCTGAAGACATCGCTGATCCGGAACAGGTCGAAGATATTATTCAGATGATCAATGACATGGGCATCACTGTGTTCGAAACGGCGCCAGATGCCGAACAGTTGTTGATGATGGCAGGAGATAACACTCCGGATGAAACAGCAGCAGCCGAAGCAGCCGCCGCACTAGCCTCTGTAGAGTCAGAACAGCACCGCACCACAGATCCAGTGCGCATGTACATGCGTGAAATGGGCTCTGTTGAGCTGCTTACTAGAGAAGGCGAAATTGAAATTGCTAAACGCATCGAAGAGGGAACGCGAGAGTTAATGTCTGCGGTTTCTGACTGGCCTGGTACCGTTGCAGCCGTGATGGATGACTGGGACAAGGTTATTGCCGGGGACAAGAAACTCACTGACATAATTAGTGGGTACCTCAACCCGATGGAACATGTTCCATCCGCTCTTGCGCAACAACAGGCGGCAGAAGCAGCAGAAGCAGAAAAGATTGCCAACGGCGAAGAGATCGATGAAGAGGAAGAAGAAGAAGAGCATGAAGGCGGTCTAGACCCGGAACTTGCCGCAGAGCGTTTTGAAGAAATTCGCTCCCAGATGATCAAAGCAGACAAATCTGTCGCCCGCAATGGTCGTATGGCCGATGCCTCGATTAAGCAAATGGATGAACTGGCCGACCTGTTTAAATTCCTAAAACTGACACCTCGGCAGTTTGACCCGCTAATTGCCATGGTTCGCAGCGCTGTTGAGCAAATTCGCAGCGAAGAGCGCAATATTATGCGTCTGTGTATCCGCTATGGAAAGATGCCGCGCAAAGAATTTATTAAGGCCTTTCCTGGGAATGAATCAAACCTGAAATGGACTGGGTCACTTATTAACGCAAAAGCGGACTGGTCAAAAGGCATTGCCAACCAAGAAGCTGAAATTGTAAGAGCCCAGCGCAAGCTTGCCAAGGTTGAAGAAAATAGTGGCCTTACGATAGTGTTTATTAAAGATATTAATCGGCGCTTAACGATCGGTGAAGCCATGGCTCGCCGAGCCAAAAAAGAAATGGTTGAAGCCAACCTGCGCCTGGTTATCTCTATTGCTAAAAAATATACCAACCGCGGCTTACAGTTCCTTGATCTTATTCAAGAGGGCAACATAGGTCTGATGAAGGCGGTAGACAAGTTTGAATATCGCCGCGGCTATAAATTCTCCACCTATGCTACCTGGTGGATTCGTCAGGCAATTACCCGCTCCATTGCCGACCAGGCGCGCACCATTCGTATTCCTGTGCATATGATTGAAACAATCAACAAACTCAATCGTATCTCTCGACAGATGCTCCAGGAAATGGGCCGTGAGCCCAGCCCCGAAGAGTTGGCAGAGCGCATGGAGATGCCAGAAGACAAAATTCGTAAAGTACTGAAAATTGCCAAAGAACCGATCTCTATGGAGACACCCATTGGCGAAGATGAAGATGCAAGCATTGGTGATCTAATTGAAGACACAACTATTGCGCTCCCGGTTGATGAGGCCACTAAACACAACCTAACCGAATCAACTCGTGATGTTCTAGGTAGTCTGACAGCCCGAGAAGCCAAGGTGTTGCGTATGCGTTTTGGTATCGATATGAATACAGATCACACTCTAGAAGAGGTAGGCAAGCAGTTTGATGTAACTCGCGAACGGATTCGTCAAATTGAAGCCAAAGCACTGCGTAAATTGCGTCACCCCACTCGCTCGGATCATCTACGTAGCTTTATCGACGAGTAAACACAACAGGTTAACCCCTGTTGATTTGAGAGGAGAAGGTATCTGATGATCCCCTATCCTTCTCAAGCTAAAAATTAAGGGCCCATAGCTCAGTTGGTTAGAGCGCTCGACTCATAATCGATCGGTCGTAGGTTCAAGTCCTACTGGGCCCACCATTTTTGGCACTACAAATCACTGGCTAACAACGGCCACCTCCTTCCTTGAAAACGTATTCATACCTCAGGTACAAAGGCTTCAAAACACAATTTAAGTATCGGCATACTTGACCTTATTAGTGCTTATTTGAATCACCTGCTAAATTTAAAGTAACTTACTCAGACATAAGTTGACCTATAGATTCACTCAGCGTTAAACAAAAGCTAGCGGATGTCCTTTGTCATTGCTAAAAACAATACCACTCACGGTAGATCTTTTTGCCAAAAACATGTTGTCGAGCTAATATAAATATTCATGCCAATATCTACTAAAACCCCAGATTTGAAAAGCATTCGATATAAGTAAATCTAGTCAGTCGCTGCCATTAACCTTAAGCTCAGCCCCTGCATACAATTTAACCGCAGCACGCGCTTTTATTGAGAGTTTTGCCGGGAAACTTGATTGCTGTATGACGCGCAGCGTCGTGCTCACCCGCCAGTTCCGCGGCGATGGATCGCACCTGCTCATACCCGGTCAACATCAGGAAGGTTGGAGCTCGGCCATAGGACTTCATGCCAGCGATAAAAAAGTGCTCATCAAAGTGAGATAACTCTTCAACGCCATGCGCCCGCACCGAACCACAGAAGTGCAGATTGGGATCAATCAGCGGTGCCAAATTGGAAGGTGCTTCAGCCACATGATCAATATCCAAACGGACTTCACGCAGCATCTGTAGGTTAGGGCGGAAACCCGTCGCGACAATGATGCGGTCGACATAAATCGTGCTGCGCTGACCTTCATTAACAATCTGCACTTCAAGGCCGTTATCGTTTTTAACAATACGCTCCACTTTAAACTGCGCCAGCAGCTCCAGTGCACCCGTATCAATTGCCTGTTTGGCCGCCAAGCCCAGTTCGCGACGGGCTGGCACCTTGTCGTTAATACCGCCACCGAGCAGTTTCTCGATATCGTTGTTACGCAGTCCCCAGACAATTTTGGTTTCTGCATTTCGCGCCTGAAGCTTCAATAGATTCAGGGCGATATTCATCGCCGAGTGGCCCGCACCAATCACCAATGTTTTCTTGCCCTCATAGTGCTGGCGGTCCGCGTTCAACGTATCGGGAAGACCGTAAGCAATAGCATCCTGATTCTCCGTTTCGCCGGGCACTGGCAAGCCGTCCAGACCAATCGGGTTAGGCGTCGCCCAAGTACCCGAGACATCGATGACAGCGTCAGCGTAAACAATATGCGTGCTGCCGCTGCTATCTTTGTAATGCACCGTGTAACGAGCATCCTGGCGATCGGCAGAGGTATGTTTACTGTGATTTTCCTTGGAAACCGCAATGACTTCAGCGTTGTAGGTGATAGCTGACGCTAACTCTGGTGTATGGGCAGCGGGAACCAGATACTGCTCAACAATCTCTCGCCCAATGGGCAAATAATCGTTATCGGGGCGGTTCCAACCATTTTTTTCAAGAATGGCAGCCACCGCTTCATCAATCACGTAGGACCAGGGAGTGAAGACACGCACATGTCCCCACTCCAGCATGGCGCTTCCCACTGAAACGCCTTTCTCAAGAACTAGCGGCTTTAAGCCCTGTGCTAATAAATGCGCCGCCGCGGCTAATCCAACTGGGCCTGCACCAATCACAACTACATCGTTTACTTGTTTCATCTTATGTTACCTCAATACTTCAGAATTTATTAAAAAAAGATCGAATACAGATAGCCAGCGGTAATCGCCATGCCTAAAACAACCACCAGAAAAGCCGCAATCATCTGGATTTTAAAAATCGACTTGAGCAGGATGACTTCCGTCAAACTTCCGCCAGCGCTACCGATGATGAGCGCCATCACAGAGCCCATAGCCATACCCTTTTGCACCAACCCGGCACTCAACGGGATGACGGCCGACGCACGGATATACAAGGGAATACCAATCACCGCCGCTACCGGAATCGCGTACCATTTGTTCTCACCGGCAAATTCCGTAATCAACTCAGTTGGCACAAAGCCATAAATGAAGGCGCCGACGGTGATACCCAGCAACAGGTAAGGCAGAGTGCCCTTGAAGTCCTTCCAGGTTGAATGCCAGATACGCAACCAACGGTTCGGTTCCACCGGTTTTGACGCGGTAGCTGTACCGCAAGAGCTTTCACCGGAGGTGTTCGTTGCACAGCCAGAGATCGGCAAAACGGTCTCAGTAGCTAATACCGCACCACCCTGACCAACACTCATTGCCATGTTAGGAAGCTCAACCTTAGTTTCAGCTGAAGCTGTTGCGCTAACACTCTTGTTCCCGCAACCAGCACTGGCAGCTTCCCGGTAGGCGTCATCACGCACATAACGCTCAAAGCCTAACTTCTCCAGCACAAAGCCCGCCGATATGGCAACGACCATCGCAATGCTGAAATAGAAAACGGCGACATCCAACCCAAAGGTGACAACAAGCAGTCCAATCACAATCGGGTTAAGTAAAGGGCTGGAGAACAGGAAAACCATCATCGGTCCAAAACTCGCACGCGCCCGCAACAGACCCTTTAGAAACGGGATGGTCGAGCAGGAGCAAAATGGTGTGATCGCACCCAGCAAAGAGGCAATTAAGTAACCCTTTCCGTTTTTTGAAGTCAGGATGGAGCGCACTTTTTCAGGCGAAATGTACTCCTGCAAAACACCCACTAGGTAGCTCACCACCAAAAATAGAACCGTTAACTCAACGGCCAAAAAAGCAAACATATTGGCTGCTTCTTTCAGCATTAAAATTAATTCGTTTGACATAAATATATCCATATTTCTAGATTCATAGAAACACTTTAGACCACAGCCCTTTGCGCTGTCAACAAATTTCTAGTAATATCGAAATATTGGCTCAAGGAGTTACCCTGATGCAGATAGAAATTGCCGCCAAATGCCTGGCTGAATTGGGTCATGAAACCCGCTTAAAAATCTTTCGTTATCTCGTAAAAGGTGGGCGACAGGGTTTACCCGTCGGGGAAATTCAGTCGGAACTCAATGTACCGGGCTCCACCCTCTCCCACCATATTACTCGCCTGGTGTCAGTTGGCTTGGTTAAACAACGCAGGGAAGGCCGAACGCTTTATTGCGTACCGCAGTATGAGGAACTCGTTAGCCTGATCGATTTTCTTCAGGACGAATGCTGCGTAAATGAATGTTAGCCTTTTCAGCAAGGGAGCCTACGATCAATCCAAGGAGTACATCAAAAATCTCTGACAGTCCGGTTTGCATATCCGAATTCATCAAGCGAGATCACTGATGACCGCTAAAGACGCAGGAGCAGAAGTCATCCAGCTCCCTTCCGCTCCAAGAGCCCATGCCCGCAAAGTGCCCGAAGCTGTCGAAGTCACTACCCATAGGCGTGACTGCTTCCGGGATAAAGACCAACTACCCAAGCTAATGACCGTCAGCTGGTACCAGCTCACTTCTAGTTTTTATGTCCACCAACTCCACTAAAAGGAGGTACGAGTGGATTTGGTGGAACACTTACCGAAAAGATTCACGGTGGTATGAAATCTGGTAAGGCGTTGGTTACAACCTACAGACAAACCGCAAGAACTGCAGGCCTACCATCATGACGGCGTCGCCTCATAATCGATCGGTCATAGGTTCAAGTCCTACTGGGCCCACCATTTTTGGCACTACAAATCACTGGCTAACAACGGCCACCTCCTTCCTTGAAAACGTATTCATACCTCAGGTACAAAGGCTTCAAAACACAATTTAAGTATCGGCATACTTGACCTTATTAGTGCTTATTTGAATCACATGCTAAATTTAAAGTAACTTACTTAGACATAAGTTGACCTATAGATTCACTCAGCGTTAAACAAAAGCTAACGGATGTCCTTTGTCATTGCTAAAAACAATACCACTCACGGTAGATCTTTTTGCCAAAAACATGTTGTCGAGCTAATATAAATATTCATGCCAATATCTACTAAAACCCCAGATTTGAAAAGCATTCGATATAAGTAAATCTAGTCAGTCGCTGCCATTAACCTAATGTGACAGCACTCATACCCATGCAGATGGTTTTTTTGAGCCAAATCCTCATACTACTTTCAACTAATTAGACGTCTAAGGCATAACCTAGGGCATGCTTTAAAAAACATAGCAGCATTGCTAGGTACTGGTAAAGATAACCCTAAAAAAATAGGGTTTTGATCCATTAAAAGGCGGATACATTCAAACTCGTCATTTGAGATTGGTAGCATTAATGGGTATATTTATTAACGAATAAAAATAGGTTCATAAATATGAGAATCAGCCAATTTTTCCTGCCCATAATGTCTATATTTTTACTTGTGAGTTGCGGTGGTGGAAGCTCCTCAAACTCTCAGGTTGACAACAATGCGCCGTCAATTTCAGGGGCGCTAGCAACCATAAGAGTCGGTGAATCACTGAACTTCAAGCCTCAGGCAACAGATATAGATGGTGATACTTTGACCTACTCTATTCAGGGTCAACCCAGCTGGCTCAGCTTGGATAAACAGACAGGCGCTATAACAGGATCGCCCACATCGTCTGACCTGGGATCTGTATCAAGTATTACAATTTCAGTATCAGATGGAAAGTTATCCAGCACTACGACATTTGATCTCACAGTAGTAAAACCAATTTTCTTGCTTGCCTTTAAAGTCTCTAATCTCGATCAGTATCGTGATATGGAACTAGAGGTTACCAGTTGTTTTATGGCGGCCACAGATCAGGCGTGTTCGATCAGTGATGAAGCTGTCACAATTAACGATAGTTCAATTATAAATATGACGCTGGGAATTGAAGCTGGTAGCCAATTTGAAGTTAAGATTGAAAGAGATGCGGGACGCCAAGATTGCACCTTGGAAACTAGCGAAGGAGTAATGGGTTACGCTGATGAAATCATTTCGATTGACTGTCAACCTGATGCTTCAGCCGCCCTATTTTCTTTGGATAAGATGCATAAAATTCGACTGAGCATGGACCATAATGAATGGCAACGATTTGTGCTTGATACCGAAAGGGCAAGCTATAAGGTTGGGGATGCAAACGATCGTATTTCTGTGTGGACATCCTGGACCCACAGTGAAGTCTATAGGCAAGTTGATTTTGAATACCTCGACAGTAATGATCAGGTGATTGAAAGCCTTAATAATGTTGGATTTAAAATGCGCGGTAACACCAGCCGTCAGTGGCCAGAATATGGATTTATGCAGACTGATGGGACCGCCTCTGTAAAACCAAGGCGCTTTAGCTTCGGCTTAAAATTTGATGAAGAATTTGACGAAGATGAAGGTGTGTACTCCTGTATCGATGGTTCCGGCCAACCAGCTGCAGTAGCCGGTCATCCATGTCAATATCGATTAGGTAAAGACCTAGAAGAGGTGCCAGAAAATGATGGCAGGGAGTTTATGGATGTTGAAAAACTATATTTCAGATTTAATCGAGACGACCCCTCCTATCAGCGAGAACTATTAGCCCATGACGTTCTAAATAGTATTGGTGTCCCGACTTCGAGAGTTGCACATGCCAATGTTGAATTAGTCATCACAGGCGTCGGGGATCTGTACGGACGACCACTGCCCCAAACCTATAATATGGGCGTTTTTCAAATGGTCGAACAAATTGACAAACCATTTGTTAAACGACTATTTGGTAAAAATGGGTTTTTATTCAAGGTTGGTGCATTGGGAGACTTAGCAGGTCCTGAAGAAGCCGATATAAATTGCATCGCCTACGAAGATTCAATTCAATATATTAATCCAAGTTTCTGTAATATTGGGGTCGAAAAATCTGATCCAGATTCTAGAGAGGAATGGTTGGGTACAGATAATTATCTGAATCCAGTATTTGTTAATTCTGATATCAATGAAATGGGTGGGGAAGTTTCTCAATTCCGCCCCTATAGACCAATTTATGATTTGAAGACCAAGAAAAAAAGCATCGTAGAGGGGCGAGCGTTACTTCAGGATTTCATCCAGTTTGTTCAGAGTAACCCGAGCACCTCTAACCTGTCTGAGCGATTCGATATTCCAGGCTTTATAAAAGCTCAGGCGGCCGAAATAGTAATGGGTGCAGTCGACCACTATGTGCGTGTGGGCAATAATTATTATCTTTACCTAAATCCCACCACTGAGCGCTGGACCTATATAGTAACTGATTTTGATTTTGTCTTTAGAGATAACCATGACATGACCAACGGACCCATTGAAGGGTTTGAAGCATTTAGGGACATTATGGAGAGCTACGCATTCCCATCTCTAGGAAAAGTCAGTTGGGCCGGCCGAGTAGCTGGTGCCGTCGATCCTATTTTGTGGGACATCGTATTTTCTGACCAGGCAAATAAGGACATTCTTTATACTGAGATCCGATCACTTCTCGATCAGGTAGTAAACTGGGATCTGGTGAATAACAAATTATCCCTCAGAAATGGTTTAGTGAAAACCGCTATACAATCAATGGACGCAGGATTAAACGAAGGCTGCAAATGGATTTATAACCCCGCTGCCATAGACGCATCAGCAGAGACTGAGCTGTGTGATGAAAATGATGTCTCGATCAAAGCATTTATCGAAGCTAGAAGCGCTACTCTCTTTCAAGAGTTGGAAGACAATGGATTTTAATGCGCTTCTAGCCTGCAGTTTAGACTGCAGGCTAGAAGCGACTGGCTGGTATGGACCAAAGGACGCGGCCGATCACTATCTGCGAATATCTCTGTAATTCTGAATCAGTAGAACTAGGGGGATCAGCCTAAAAATAATCATGGCTAAGGATGGATAGTTTAAAATACTCATTGATGAAAATAAATAAAGTTCGAGATCGCCCCATATCAAACAACACACCAACACCAATGCAACGACGTTTACAGATCTAAAGTACATATTCATATAAAACGACAACATATAAATGGAGCTTCCAAAAATCACCATAGCCCATCTAACTTTTAAGAGATCGCCTATCACATCTCCACTCAGTAATTTCTCATTTAAATGGGAGACCATATGGAACTCAGGAAACCTAGTTATGATCAGGGTCCTAACAGCCCAAAGCACAATAATAAGGATACATCTGATAAGAATTTTAGAACGAATGCTCTCCAAGTGGGTCACAGAAACCTCTCGATAAGGAAACAAGGCCCTCATCTCCTCTTCAGAAACTTCACCTCTCTCGCTCATACCTTTTACCTTCAAGCTCTTTAGCACCCATTTATGCACTGTTTAAACTATCAATACAGTCAAGCATACTCTAGCAAAATGCAAAAATCATCTGCCAAAATACAGAATTGGATTACTCGGGGCTCGGCTTTAACTAATGGCTGCAAGCTGAGCATACTCACCCAAACGGATATCCTGAGCAATATTAGTCTGGCAACTATGCTCCTCTAACTAGCCAATATCATTGATACGAACTACGCCTAGGGCTATCTAACTGAGCTTTAAGTCTTACTCTATTTCAAGTAGTTGGCTAACATTCAAATTATGAGCCTTAGCAATTTTAAATAACTGCCAAAGTGAGCTAATGGCGGTTGGGTCCTGTTCCATACGTTGATACTGGCGAACAGAGAGTTCATAGTCAGCCATATCTTCTTGCACAAAATCTCGATTTTTCCGCAACAGAAAAATTTTATCTCGAAGCTTTTTTTGCAGCTCGATAAATTCCTCATAATAAATTGAATCTGGATTTGGCCGTTGCATGATATCGTTAATTACCCTATCGAAGATTTATCACGAAGGTTGTCATATTCATTTTTTATCCGACACGTCTGGCTTGGCGCAGATTGCTAACTTATATAAATAAGATCCTTCCCTAGATTGACAATACAACCTCTAAACTATGTTTCTAGGCTTCCATTAAGCCACAGAGAATCGTGCAGTAATGCTCTAGGTGAGAAAATTTCATCAATATGCAATATTATTTTGTTGATATATATCATTTAAATGTGGATAAATTTTTATAATTCTTTTTAAGAAACAGCATGTAAGTTAGATATTTAAAAATATATTTTAAGCCGCCAGCGTGGGTGATTTTGTATATATCTAGACTTGAAGGTACACAGAAATTTAAATACTGGGAGTAGCTATAAACCGCCGCATGGCGCTACGCTCCATAGCAGTAGCGGCTCTTAGAGTTTTGACAACAGACATTAGTCAGCAAAAAGACGTCGCTGACTGACAATAGCAAGAATTTCTACAGGTAGACAGTTGACTATAATAATTTTAAAAAGTCATAAATTAACTCTAAATTTTACCAATACCTCGGTTATTAATCATTTTCATCTTGACCCTTGGCGACAAGGCTGGCATATTAGCCTCTATCAGGGGCGCCTAGTTTGGCTGAAAAAACCTTCCACCAAGGAGAACATTAGGGTGACTATTAACTATTTGATTGCAACACTCTGCTTGCATAGCCAACAAACAAAAACCTATTTATTTGTCCGCTCGTATCTCTTTTAGCATAGTCCAGTGAGCTAAGACGACTAGTGCCGAGCCACTTTGCATTGTCTGTTTCAAACGTACCGTCTGTGATCTATGCCGTGAGTACGTATCAGGCCAGTCTAGGGTTCCGCTTTAATTCAAGAAAAATACTATAAACGGAAGTTAACGATTTCGATTTACACAACCATAACCTGTGGTCCTTTGGTGCTGGGGCGTTAAGTAGCGGTAATTTCAAACGCCTTAGCACCGCTTTTTTTCCTCACCCCTGTTCGATTCGGCAGCCAAATTCCTCACCGGCATCCAATAACCACTGCGCTATATAGTCTGCAAAACTGCGCCTTATAATCAGATCATAGGAACCGTCGAACCTATTACTTATAATTGCAGAGGACTTGGCAAAGGAAGTTTGAACTACTCGGCCAGCATTTGAGGTAGCCGCATCCCAGGCCTCAAGATCATAGACAGTTGATTTTTTAAGCACAGTTGCGACACCGGTTCCGCGTAAGTTAATACAGGTCTGGCCCCCACTTACATCAACGATAGCCATATGTCCTTTAAGGGCTTTGCGTAAAGCTAACTCTATTATGTGAGACTGACCACCAACCTCTATAATCATCCATTCATCGGGGCCGAGCCAATAAATACTGATATTGTTCTGTTGATGGTAGGTACATACCTTTAGCGGTAATTCAACACCTAGCGTATCGGAGACGGCGCTACAAAACACGGCATCCCTACTATCACCGCGCAAGATAAGGTGGGCACTTAGAGGTGCTTCTTTCACCACCACACCACATTCAGTCTCGGCATTTAATAGTCCTCCATTGCTGAGGCCTTTGTTAAATGAGGACAAAAAATGCCACAGCGGTGTTTCTTGCTTAATCTCATTAGACATGGTGACGCTCTCCTGTCGGGTCATAAAAGACGGAACTGACAATTTCTGACGTAATGATACTGCCATCGGCCAAGGGGCAATAAACTAGGTTTCCTATTCTGTCATGGCCGCCTTTGATCACTGCAAGGGCTATGGAATATCCCAGATTGGCACTGTAATAACTTGAGGTGACATGGCCCTGCATAGACATAGGTATCTTCTGTTTAGGGTCAAATACAATCTGAGCGCCCTCTGGCAGGATGTCCGTTTTGTTTAGGGGCTTTAAGCCAACTAGTTGCTTGCGATCAGCCCGAATAGTATCACTGCGCTGTAAAGATCGTTTGCCTATGAAACTAAAGGCCTTGTTTTTACCTACCACCCAGTCCATATTCATATCAGCCGGTGTCATTGAACCATCGGTGTCTTGACCGACTATGATAAAGCCCTTTTCAGCTCGCAGGACGTGCATTGTTTCAGTACCATAGGGAGTGATATTAAATTCTTCCCCCGCAGCGACAAGAGCCTCCCATACATGCCGACCATAGTGGGCGGGCACATTTACTTCGTAGGAGAGTTCTCCAGTAAAGCTGATACGGAATACTCGGGCCCTAACGCCAGCAACTGTGCCATTGCGCCAATCCATGAATGGGAAGGCTTCTTTAGACAGATCAATATCATTACAAACCTTAGCAATAACCTTGCGGGCATTGGGGCCTGTAACCGTTGCGGTGGTCCAGTGATCAGTTACCGATGAGAAGTACACTTGCAACTCTGGCCATTCGGTTTGCTGCCAAAGTTCCAGCCATGCCAAAACCCCGGCTGCGCCGCCAGTAGTGGTGAACATAAGATAGTGGTTATCTCCCAAACAGGCGCAGACACCATCATCAAAAATCATTCCATCCTCTTTTAGCATCACGCCATAACGACATTTCCCTGGGGCTAACTTAAGGTATGAATTGGTATACATGCGCGTGATAAACTCGGCGGCATCAGGGCCCTGAATATCAATTTTACCCAGTGTGCTGGCATCTAAAATACCCACACTATTTCGCACGGCTAAACCCTCACGATCGACCGCCTGTTGCATGGTTTCACCCTGCTGGGGGAAATACCAGGGTCGCTTCCACTGACCAACATCTTCAAACTTAGCGCCCTGTTCTTGATGCCAACGATGCACGGCCGTATAACGCTCGGGATCAAATAGGTTATTCACATCGCGGCCAGCAATAGCACCGAAAGTAGTCGGGGTATAAGAGGGCCTAAAAATAGTGGTCCCAGTCTCGGCAATACTTTGATTCAGGGCATTAGCCAAAATTGCCATGCCATTAATATTACCCAACTTACCCTGATCAGTACCAAAACCCAGTGCCGTGTAACGCTTTACATGCTCAACAGACTCAAATCCCTCACGCACGGCCAGTTCGATACCACTGGCACTAACATCTAACTGGAAATCTACAAATTGACTGGGAGCGCGGCTGGTAGTTTTAGTATGCGGCACCAAAAATAAAGCTTGCTGCGGCTGCTCCGCGTATTCATCAACTGCAGTGGCTGGGAACTGCAGGCTACCATCTCCGTGACCGCTCAACATGGCCGCTTGGGCACCTGCACTGGCACCCTCCGATAAGCAACCGATTAAGTTAAAGGTTCCTCTACAGGCACCTGCAGAGCGCTCCTGCTGTTTAGAATTTCCAGGCCTAAAACCTACAATATCCTCATCCCATTGTGGCTTAGCACCTGTGTGTGAACTTAGGTGAACTGCAGGGCTCCAGCCTCCTGAACAGGCAATCAGATCACAGGTCAATCGTCGAACTGCACCGGTTACCTGGGTGCCAGCTTCATTGATTGGTGCAATCAGTGCGCGCTTCACTCGCGTTCTGCCATGGGCTTCAATGACCCCATGACCGGCGATTACCTCTATACCCAACGCTTTTACTGCATCTACAATATCTCCGCTGGGATTACTACGAGTATCTACCAAGGCTACTATCTCACGCCCAGTCTGATGCCAGTCTAGGGCAGTCTGATAGGCGTTGTCATTGGTGGTGAAAACCACCATCTTATTACCTGGTGCAACGCCATAACGATTGACATAGGTAGAGACTGAGGAGGCCAACATCACACCGGGAATATCATTGTGGGCAAATACCAAGGGTCGCTCAAGGGCTCCTGTTGCCAGCACCACTTGGGCCGCTCGCACTCTGTGTAACCGCTGGCGCACCCCGTTGGCAGCCGTGAGCCCCAGATGGTCTGTACGACGTTCTAAAATGGCTAAAAAATTGTGGTCGTAATAGCCAAATACCGTGCTGCGTGGCAACATCTGAACATTGCTAAAAGCCTTAAGCTCCGACACTAGACTGGCAATCCAAAGAGGCGCAGTTAGGCCGTCCAACTGCTGTGTAGACGCTAACAGGCTACCACCAAACTGTGACTGTTCATCGGCTATAATAACTCTTGCACCCGTGCGCGCAGCTTCTCTAGCTGCAACTAGCCCTGCAGGTCCGGCTCCAACCACTAACACATCACAGTGCTGATTTAGCTTGTCATAACTATCTGGATCTGCCTCAACAGGGGTTGCACCCAAACCCGCGGCCTTACGGATAAAGTGCTCATAAGTCATCCATAGTTTTTGCGGATACATAAATGTTTTGTAATAAAACCCAGGCGGCATCAAACGGCCAAACGCGCCTATCAGCCCCATCAGATCGAAGTTAACACTAGGCCAACCATTGACACTGTATGCCTCCAGCCCCTGATAGAGTTCTACCTGGGTGGCTTTAAGATTGGGGACTGTCCCAGAGCCTGAGCCCAACTGAATAATCCCGTTGGGTTCTTCGGCTCCATGACCAAATATGCCCCTGGGGCGGGCATATTTAAAACTACGGCCTACAACATCAACTCCGTTAGCCAAAAGCGCAGACGCCAATGTATCAGTAGCTAGCCCTTTATAGCCCTTTCCGTTGAAGCTAAAGTCAATTGCTACACCGTTATGAGTGTCTAATCTATTCTGGCTCATGGATTATCTCCGGTGATCGTTGGCTGGGTACCGGTTTTATAGGTTTCCAAAATTTCATAGCTCAGGGTGTTACGTGTGACATTGAAATAACGGCGACAGCCCAAGGCGTGATACCACATCTCATGATGAATACCGCGCGGATTAGTTCGGAAAAACAAGTAGTCGCCCCACTCCTTATCATTTAAAGCTTCAGGCTCTAAGGGTCGCACGATATGAGCTTCTCCACCGTAGCTAAACTCTTCCTCTTCACGGTGCTCAAGGCAATGGGGACAATAGATTAATAACATATTTGTGCTCGTCTCTAGTGGGCTACACCGGCAGCGCCGTGTTCATCAATGAGTGCGCCAGTATTAAATCGATCAACGGTAAAAGCGGCGGCTAATGGATGGGGTCGATCATTGGCAACCGTATCTGCAAACACATAACCGGAACCTGGCGTAGCCTTGAAGCCGCCTGTTCCCCAGCCGCAGTTAAAGAACAGCCCCTGAACTGAAGTCTTGCTGATGATGGGACAGGCATCTGGACAGGTGTCTACAACTCCACCCCATTGGCGGTTCATTCTGACACGGCTGAACGCCGGAAATAATTCGCAAATAGCCTGGACGGTATGTTCTACCACGTTGAAAGAACCTCGCTGACCATAGCCGTTATAACTGTCTACACCAGCACCAATAACCAAATCACCTTTGTCAGACTGGCTAATGTAACCATGCACCGCGTTAGACATAACCACCGTGTCTAAGCAGGGTTTTACCGGCTCAGAAACCAGTGCTTGCAGAGGCCGCGACTCTACGGGCAATCGTAGGCCCGCCATTGCTGCGAGCACTCCAGAGTTACCCGCTGTTACACAGGCGACCTTGGACGCACCTATAAACCCATTGCTAGTTTCAACGCCGACAACAGCGCCATTTTTACGACGAATACCGATCACCTCAGTCTGCTGAATAAGATCGACACCCAATGCATCTGCGCCCCGCGCATAACCCCATGCAACAGCATCATGACGTGCTGTACCACCCCGAGGTTGCCACGAAGCGCCAAGAATTGGATAGCGGCTCTGCCGAGAAATATTAATTAATGGAGCTATCTGTTTAATCCTCTCAGGGCTTACCACTTCGCCGTCAATACCATTTAGACGATTGGCATTCACCCGGCGTTCAATATCCCGCATATCTTGCAAGTTGTGCCCCAAATTAAGCACGCCCCGCTGACTAAACATGACGTTGTAGTTTAACTCCTGGCTAAGCCCCTCCCATAATTTGAGCGATAGGTCATAGAGTTGCGCTGCTTCGTCCCACAGGTAGTTAGAGCGGATAATTGTAGTATTACGAGCTGTATTACCACCGCCCAGATAACCTTTTTCAATAACTGCAATATTGGTAATTCCATGCACTTTAGCCAGATAATAGGCTGTTGCCAGACCATGACCACCACCACCTACAATGATCACATCGTAGTCCTTTTTGGGAACCGGGCTACGCCACACTTTTTGCCAATTTTCATGGTAACTCAGTGCATTTTTTAGCAGGCTGAAGGCGGAATATTTTTTCATTGTCGTCACTCTACTCAATCGCGGTGTCAGGGCACTATTTGACCAATTTGACTCGTAACATCGATAGAATAAAACTGACAATCTGAGCATTAAAAAGCGACAAATGCTCGAAAATTCATCAATATGGCAGTTAAATTCAAGATAATGGGTGTATTTGTTGTATAAAAATGCCGTCAAATCTACACTGGCGGATCAGACTTCGTACTCAACCATTGGCCGTCAAGATGCCTAAAAAAGCCAGTAACAACAAAATATCAGCCAATTTATCAGTGGGGTTTGTGCTGATGCCAAGTTTTACGCTACTGCCTTTTTCGGCCTTTGTTGACGCGCTGCGACTGGCCGCAGATGAGGGAGATCAAAGCCAACAGATAAATTGCCAGTGGACGGTAATGGGACCAAACCTAGCGCCCGTTTCATCCAGCTCTGGCGTGCAGGTAAAACCCTGGGAAACCTATCGAGATCCACAACAGTTTGACTATATTGTAGTGGTCGGTGGACTACTTACAGAAACATTGCACGGTAGCCAGCATGTGATTAATTACCTACAACAGGCAGATAGAGCCCATGTGCCGATTGTAGGCCTTTGCACAGGATCCTTTGCAATGATTAGAGCGGGCCTTATGCATCAGCGGCGTTGCTGTGTGAGCTGGTTTCACTACCGAGACCTCGCTGACCGCTACGCTGATGTTATCCCCGTAGCCGAACAGCTATTTGTTGATGATGGTGACCGTATTACCTGTGCTGGTGGCGCAGTGGCTGCAGATCTCGCGGCATACATTATTGAGCGCCATTTGGGACAGAGCTGGGCACGTAAGAGCCTGCGTATTTTGGTGATGGATAGCCCGCGACCGGCTAATGCCCCTCAACCTCAACCAGCGTCTGATTACCAGGTAAACAACAAGTGGGTTATACGAGCGCTGTTATTACTCGAACAAAATTTAAGTCGGCCCCTGTCAACCGATGAAATTGCTAATCGTCTCAGTATCTCTAAGCGTCAACTCGAGCGATTATTTATCAGTGAAACTGGCGATAGCTTACAAAAGTTTTACCGTAAAATTCGTTTAAATTACGGACTCTGGTTACTGCAAAATACTGAGCGCATGATTACCGATATAGCCCAGGAAACTGGCTTTGCTGACACCGCCCATTTCTCCCGTGCATTCCGTGCCGCCTTCAAAAAAAAACCCACCGAATACCGTGCCTAACCAGCTAGCCAACGCCCTTTTTTTTACCGCACCGCTCGGCGCTCATTACTCGGTGGCTTACCATATAGGTCGCTGTAACATTTACTGAAATGCGGCGCCGTAGAAAAGCCACAGCTAATGGCCACATCAATTACTGGAATAGAAGTCTGCAACAATAATAAGCGCGCTCGGGAGAGACGTAATTCTAAATAATATCTAGACGGTGCACAGTGTAAATATCGATTAAATAGACGCTCTAACTGACGCCTTGAGATACCTACGTAGTTGGCCACCTCATCTAGAGTAAGCGGCTCTTCAATGTTGCTTTCCATTAATGTCACCGCATCCACGAGCCGCGGCTGACTGGCACCAATAAGGTAATGAAGAGGCGCTCGCTGAGCATCTTTCTCCGTACGTACTCGATCACAGGCGAATTGTTCAGATATCTGTTGAACTAACTGATGACCATGAATACTGGCTATTAAATTCAACATCAGATCAATTGAACTAATACCGCCAGAGCAGGTATAACGATCTCGATCAATAGCGAAGAGGCTAGAGGATAGTTGTAATTTAGGAAATTCTTCGCGCATGCTTGCAAGATTTTCCCAGTGAATGGTACAGCGATATCCATCCAACAAACCGGCACAGGCGAGCACATAGCTACCAGTGCAAAGTCCGCCGAGCGCAGTCTTTATATTGGCAAAACTACGTAGGTATTCGAGTACTAATTTAGTGCAATAATTTTTGATATTGTAACCACCACAGACTAAGACCATGTTGACTGCTTCGGCCTGGTTCAGGGCGCTATCAATCTTTATTTCTAGGCCTGCACTGGACACTACAGGTTCACCATCAACACTGTAAATTGACCAACGATAAAGATCTCTTTCACTCAGACGATTTGCCATACGTAGCATACCTACCGCGTTGGAGAAGGTGCTCAGGGTATATTCAGGCATGAGTAAAAACCCCACATGAATTACTGCTATGGGATCCAATGAATCTTTAGTGATTTCATCTGACATTTTAGAATACCTCTTTTTCACAGCACTCTTATTGAGTGTCTTATTAAAAGTATAGATCAGTAGACTTATTTTTTAGAAGCCTTTTTTAATCATCAATGCAAGAGTTAACGTCGTCGACGTCTTTTACCATTACTAGGATCTGCCAACTTTTTGAAGGCAGGTCTTGTGACAACAGAAAACAAATTTGGGAAACAGTCCTTTTTATTTGGAAAGGCCATGGCATCAACAAAATAATCTTGAAATCTGGGCTCTAAAGCAGTTTCAATTTTCTCGATATTTTTTACCAGAGTTTCAATAACATCGCGCGACTGATTATTTAATAAAGCAATACGAGCGCCTGTACCAGCGGCATTGCCCGCTGATGAAACTTCCTCCAAAACACAGTCGGGAATCAAACCCAAGACCATGGCATGCTGCACATTGATATGGCTACCAAAAGCACCCGCCAATCGAATACGCTCGACTTTTTGTGTGCCCATATGATCCATCAGTAACTTTACACCAGCATAGAGAGCGGCTTTAGCTAACTGAATTTGACGAATATCATTTTGCGTAACCGCAATTGGCGCCTCATCACTGCTAGGGGTATGCAAGATATAAGACCAGGTACGATCATTTTGCAAGATTCTTGGAGTGCGTGTCACTAGGTCACCATCGACAACACCGTCAACGGTTACTAAGCCCGCCAGATACATCTCGGCAACTACTTCGATGATTCCAGAACCACATATACCAGTCACGCCATGGCTTTGAACAGCTCTATCAAAGCCCTCTTCATCCGACCAAAGATCGCAGCCAATTACTTTAAAGCGCGGTTCCAAGGTATCGGGGCAAATACGCACCCGCTCGATTGCTCCAGCAGCAGCGCGCTGACCACAACTAATTTGTGCGCCCTCAAAAGCTGGGCCGGTAGGACTCGAGCACGCCAACAACCGGTCGCGATTACCTAGTACAATTTCTGCATTAGTACCCACATCTACTAGCAATGTCATTTTGTCCTGATTCTGCGGTTCCTCAGATAGAATCATACCTGCAGTATCTGCCCCTACATGACCAGCAATGCAAGGCAGTATATAAATTAAGCCACCCTCATTGATGTTCAGATCTAACTCAGCGGCTGGCATTTCCACTGCCGCATCTGTGGTCAGCGCAAAGGGCGCACCACCTAGTTCTACCGGGCTGATACCCAACAAAATATGGTGCATAATTGGATTTGCTACTAAGGACACTTCAAGAATATCCTCAACGTTTGCGTCAACTGCTGCTGTTACTTCCACAAACAAGCTATTTAGCGCCTCGCGGATCACCAGCGTCATCTCTTCGGATCCTTCCGGATGCATCATAACGTAGGAGACACGACTCATTAAATCCTCACCAAAGCGAATTTGGGGATTCATCTGACTGGCTGTGGATATTACTTCGCCCGTGGATAGGTCACAAAGATGAGCGGCAATAGTGGTTGAACCCACATCAATTGCGACCCCATAGGCCTTATCTCTAAAACCTGGCCAATGGGCTATAATACGCTGGTTTTTATGCACAGCTACGGTAATACAGCGTTTGCCCTCGGCTAAGACTGGCTGCAGAGTTTTGAGTAAATTATTGTTACAGGTTAAATTGGACAACTGCCATTCCTGCTCTAACCCATCCATTAGCCGCTGCAAATCTCCCTTGGGCACATGCATATCAGCTTCTTCTACCTGCACATAATACAGTCTGGTCGAAGGATCTAGGCTGATATCTTTATACTCGGCATCTTTGCGCACGATCTGTCGATGCACCTGGCTCTCTGGCGGTACATCTATAACCACATCGTCGAGCAGCAGGGTATGGCAACTGAGTCGTCGACCATTAGCTAATGGAGCTTTGCGTTCGCCATATTTAATTTCGGTGGCACACACCTCGGATAGATGGCTACTATGTGAGTCAATCTGATGTTTGGCAAAGGAACCTTCAGCGCAGACTATCTGACATCGGCCACACAGGCCGCGACCACCGCAGACTGAGTCAATATCTACACCCAGCACCCGCGCCGCATGCAACAGGGGAGTATTGACCGGAAAACTGCCACGCCGACCAGAGGGGGTAAAGACTACTTTGACCATATCTTGCAAAGTCTACTAGCCTCGCCTTCTACGGCCACCGCGAGCGCGCCCCTCGCCTTCAGCAACAGGCTCACGATAGGCTTTTATCCAGTTGCTACAATCGGGGTCATGGCCCATCATTACATCTCCGCCTCTAACCGCTGCCATCACCTCTGCGTGGAGCGGGCTCGTAATAGCAGAGGTCATTCCAGCGCCCATGGCCATGGTTAAAAATGCGCTATTAATACCATTGCGATTGGGTAGACCAAAGCTCACATTGGAAGCGCCACAGGTGGTATTAACTTTTAGCTCTTCTCGCAGGCGGCGCACCACATGCATCACCTGAAGCCCAGCTGTGTTAATGGCTCCTATAGGCATTACCAGAGGATCCACAATGACATCGCTGTAGTGAATACCATAATCTGCGGCCCGCTCGACGATCTTTTTAGCGACTGCAAAACGCTCATTCGGATCTTCTGAAATACCTGTCTCATCATTAGAGATTGCAACAACCGAGGCACCGTACTTGGCTACCAAGGGGAGCACTCGCTCCAGCACTTCGTCCTCGCCGGTCACAGAGTTGACCAAAGCCTTGCCCTGATAAACAGATAAACCTGCCTCAAGTGCTTCAATAATTGAAGAGTCAATGCTCAGGGGAGCATCTGTTATTGACTGCACTAGGGTAATGGCCTCGGCGAGAATACGTGGTTCGTCGGCTAGAGGAATCCCGGCATTAACATCCAGCATCTGGGCGCCAGCAGCAACCTGCGCTAGGGCATCGGCCTCAACACGGCTGTAGTCCCCCACCTTCATCTCTTCGGCCAGAATTTTACGGCCTGTAGGGTTAATGCGCTCACCAATAATAACAAAGGGCTGGTCAAAGCCTATTTTGACTTCTTTGGTGGCGGAGCTAATAGTTGTGATGGTCATGCTGTTCTCCAGAATTTAACGAGTCGGATGCCAGGGAGTTCTATCGCCCAGCACCTTTGTTTTTTCTACTATTTCCGCGATTCGCTCTTCCTGGCGATAGGCCATAATATGCACTCCGCTGGCCCCTTCTATTTCACGAATTTCATTTACCATGTCGATGCAGATATTAACGCCTTCCTGCTTCTGATCCTGCGCACCCGCTAAACGCTTAATAATGGCATCAGGAATATGCACCCCCGCCACATTATTACGAATCCACTGTGCAGATTTAGCCGAAGCCAGTGGACCAACTCCAGGTAAAATAAATACTTTCTCATGCAAACCCATATCGCGCACTTTTGACATATAGTCTTTCAACATCTCAATATCAAAACAGTATTGGGTCTGCACAAACTGAGCACCGGCGGCGACTTTTTTCGCTAATCGAAGGGGCCGATAATCAAACGGCGGTGCAAAAGGATTAGCTGCCGCCCCTAAAAATATTTGCGGTGGCGAACTGATTTTGCGACCACTGAGAAACTGACTATCATCGCGCATACCACGCAACATCTGCAGACTCGTCATGCAGTCCATATCAAAAACTGGCTTGGCTTCCGGATGGTCTCCGCCCTGCACACCATCGCCAGTTAAACAGAGAATATTGGACACGCCCATGGCAGAGGCACCAAGCACATCACCCTGCATCGCTATGCGGTTTCTATCCCGGGCGGAGATTTGCATAATCATTGAATAGCCACATCGCGTCAGAAGTGCGCACATACCTACACTGGACATATGACAGTTAGCGCCCGAGCCATCAGTGGCATTAATGGCATCCACATAGCCATCAAAAAGAGCAGCTCTTGCATAGACTTCCTGAGGGTCGGCAGAATCTGGGGGTGCTATTTCAGCTGTCACAGCAAACTGTCCAGCCCGCAACACGCGCTCAAAGCGGCCGGGCGAGGAATGGCCGGGTAATATGGGCAGGTTCTCTCCTATTGCGGGCTCATCATCAAAGATCATTTATCCACTCCCAGTCTTTTTCGCACCGCGCGTAACCAGGCGCTGGTCCCCTTAAGTCTGACATCGACTGGAGCCTGAATAATCTGGATAGTAGATTCAGGATTGCCCATACGTTTGCTACCTTCCCATGACGTCACCCAAACACATACCATACTCGGATCCACCTCACAGTGGCCATTAGCTCTAACGCCTCCACAGGGACCATTGCGTAGAGTCTTGGGGCAGTTCATAGGACAGGCCATTCCTGTCTCTCCCAAAGTGCACTGGCCACAGGATTTTGAGTCAAACAAAAACCCCTTCACCAGCGATTCGACTCCAGCGAATCCGCGATCTAAGCGTTGGTACCCCAGAGGTTTCAACAGCGGATACAAGGTTGCCAGACAGGTTTCTAAGCCCCTATAGAGCCAGCTCAACCAGCGGGCATTATTGACCGACCAATAACGCACGATTTTCACGGTGACTGCGCCGCAATGCCTTTGCTGGCAATAAGTGCAGCAATATCCGCATTGGAATAGGAGGCCTCGATAGCATCGGCAAATTGCTGAGCAAGATCCTGCGGCGTTAGCTCGCTATCGCTCTTACCGTTAGGCGTAACTTCAATTGTTGTGGTGATACGACGCCAGTCCTCAAGATATTCATCACTGCCGCCTTTTCCTGCACGCATAGCCGCACGGTCAATAGCTGCCTGAAAGCGATGGCTAAGCATGGTCTTGCCGCGCACGCGACCACTTTTGACCAGCACCTGTGCCGGAATATCGCGCCAAAAAACTTCAATTTTTTGCATAGGATTACCACCTATCTCAATTTTAAAACTTGCTGTTTTAGGGTAGTTTCTAAATCGCCATAGCCGCTGTACTCATGGCGAAAGCCAAGGCCCAAAAATTTTGCAACTGCTTTAGCCTTGGGTACTAATTCAGAATCCACTCGCTGAGATAGATAAACCACTAATTTATAATTAGCGAAATACTGTTCTCTCAACTCTGGAAATTTATCGAGTTTTAAGCCTCTTACTACTAGCCGCTCAAAGTGCTCAACTAAAAAGTCTGTGAGGTAAAAAGTCCCCAACTCTTGATTGGCGAGATCATTAAACCTCTGCTCTCCTGCATAAAACGAGTAACAGTGAGCACCGGGTAATCGTTCGATTTTTTTATTACCGGCTTGCCACTCCTGCTCAATAATTCGATCGATCTCACCACCAGTACCACAGTCACCATAACCGATAAAAACATGTTGATACTGACCGCGATTTTTTTCTAGTGTTGCGCGTAACTTCTGCGGAATCAGTTTCGGTCTGTTATGCAATTCGGCATCCAGACATTGTACTTCTATCTGGCCCCAGCCACTTTGTTTTTGCAACCAAACAATCTCATGGGCCAACGCACCGCAAGCAATCACTAATAATTTTGCTTGGGGCGCTGTTTTTAACATCAGGCCGTCTCTAGCAATCTTCGCTCAGATACTAATCGAATAGCCGTGGTTGCTGCATCCGCAGCATCACGGCAATAGGCATCAGCACCTACGGCATCACCAAACTCTTGGTTCAGCGGCGCGCCACCAACCATGACAATATACTTATCCCGAAGGCCCTGATCCTTAAGCGCATCAATCACCACTTTCATATAAGGCATGGTAGTAGTCAGTAGCG
Source organism: SAR92 clade bacterium H921 (assembly GCA_025153755.1). Taxonomy (GTDB): domain Bacteria; phylum Pseudomonadota; class Gammaproteobacteria; order Pseudomonadales; family Porticoccaceae; genus HTCC2207. The sequence continues at coordinate 965,404 of JAOALD010000001.1, read as the reverse complement.
CAGACATACCAAGAATATCTGGCTGGTGACGTTCCAACGTCGCTATGTAGTCTTCAACTGAGTTATTGATACCCATATCGTGAACCTCAAAGCCAGCACCTTCCATCATCATAGCCACAAGATTTTTGCCTATATCGTGGATATCTCCTTTCACCGTGCCTATAACCATGGTACCCACAGGCTTAGCTCCAGTCTCGGCCAGTAGCGGCTTTAAGATGGCCATGCCACCTTTCATTGCGTTTGCCGCTAACAGCACCTCCGGCACAAACAGGATACCATCTCGAAAGTCGATTCCGACAACGGTCATTCCATCAACTAGTGCAACGGAGAGAACCTTCTCGGCAGTCCAGCCACGATCGAGAAGTATCTGCGTACCCTGCTCGATCTCTTCTTTTAAACCGTCATACAGATCATCATGCATTTGCAGAACTAGCTCATCATCAGATAATTCCGCTAGTACAATATCGTCTTCATCAGACATGGGATGTAGCCCTCAAGTAGGTGTAACTTAGTAATCTCTATCTTCAAATGAGCCTTTACGACGAGCCATAAAATCTAGCAATGCCTCATCAATCGATGGATCAATAGCGGGAGCCTGATACTCGTTAAGCATCTTTTTCCACAGCCCATTAGCTCGCTGGGCGCAATCCAATGAGCCGTCCACTTGCCACTGCTCATAGCTATTATTATCAGCGACTGTAGAGCGGTAAAATGCGGTCTCAAAGTTTTTCAAAGTATGAGCAGAGCCCAGGTAATGTTTACCTGGGCCCACTTCGCGCACTGCATCCAGCGCCTGACTATTTTCTGACATATCCATTCCGGTGAGCAGTACTTCAATCATGCTTGACTGATCACAATCCATAATAAACTTCTCGTAACCCATAGCCAGACCACCCTCTAACCATCCAGCGGTGTGGAGCATAAAGTTTACTCCTGCCAATGCGCTGGTTTGCAAGGTGTTGGCCGCTTCATAGGCCGCCTGAGCATCTGGTAACTTAGAACCTGTAAGCCCGCCACCACTTCTAAAGGGCACGCCTAACCGGCGCGCCAAAGCCGCCGCCACGTAGATAATCTGGCTGGGCTCTGGGGTACCAAAGGTTGGTGCACCTGTCGCCATTGATACGGCCGCGGCGAAGGTCCCAAAGATAACTGGAGCCCCTGGACGGCAAAGCTGCGTAAAGGCTATGCCTGCCATAGCTTCTGCCAAAATCTGTGTCACAGTGCCGGCAGGAGTCACCGGCGACATAGCCCCAGCAAGAATAAATGGTGAAATTACCGTAGCCTGATTATTGCGTGCATAAACCTTTAATGACCCCAGCATAGTGCCATCGTAGGTCATGGGCGAATTCACATTAATCAAACTAGTAAGTACGCAGTTTTGGTCTACAAAATCATCGCCAAACACCAGCTTGGCCATATCAACGGTATCCTGGGCACGCTCATGGTGAGTGACAGACCCCATCAGCGGCTTATCGCTGTATTTAAAGTGGCTATAGACCATATCGAAATGGCGCTTATTGACCGGTAGATCCACCGGCTCACAGATGGTTCCGCCAGAATGGTGCAGACCTGGGGCCATATAGGCTAGTTTTACAAAATTCTGAAAGTCTTCAATAGTTGCGTAGCGGCGTCCCTGATCAATATCATGGACAAAGGGTGAGCCATAGGCAGGTACTAAAACGGTGCGCTTGCCGCCAATTATTACATTGCGCTCTGGATTGCGTGCATGCTGAACAAATTCTTTGGGGGCGGTCGCCTGAATAAGTGATCGACATAAGCCCTGAGGGAAACGCACTCTAGTACCCTGTACATCTGCACCGGCGTCACTCCACATTTGAAGCGCTTCTGGGTCATCGAGAAAGTCGATACCAATTTCCTCCAGCAGAATATCAGCATTGGCCTCTATTATCTGTAGGCTTTCTTCGCTCAAATACTCGAAATAGGGAATCTTACGCTCGATAAATGGCACAGATTTCTGCACGTTATTTTGCCGCGCTGCTCGACGCCCTTCGCGGCCACCAGCCTCTCGCCCCGCTCTTCTTCGCTTCGTTACTTCAGTCATATTCTTCTTCCAGTTGAGAGCCCTCAGGCCTCGTTATACTCACATCAACTACGCGCGATTTTGTTACCCTTTTGCCTAAAACGCATTTAACGTAACGACTCCAGGGTACCAGTCTACGCCGCTCCCAAAACCTAGGCTCTTAAACAACTATTGTCAGCATCAAACGGTGATTCTTCGATCACTGTGGCTCGGTAGCGATCACCGAGAATTTCTATTTCTAATTCTGTGCCTACGGCTCCATAGGCAGTTTTCACTAGACCCAGTGCCAAGGACTTGTTAGTGCGGAAACCGAAACCACCGGAGGTAGCTCGACCCACCAACTCGCCGTCCTTATAGAGGCCTTCAGATCCACGGGCATCTGCATCGATTACACCGTGCACTTCCATAGTGGCAAAACAATTATCGAAGCCTCTTTGTTGCCAAGCAATTAGCGCTTTTTGACCAACAAAGCCACTTTCTTTATCAAGCTTTACGAAACGATCTAGTCCAGATTCGAGCGCCGAGTACTCAATGGACATCTCACGCGGGATCAAACGATAGGATTTTTCAATGCGCATGCTATCCATCGCGCGAATGCCAAAAGGCTTAATGTCAAATTCAGCGCCAGCCTTCATCAGCTCGTCAAAGATATAATTTTGCATCTCAATGGGATGATGCAATTCCCACCCAAGCTCACCGACAAAGTTAACTCGCAGCGCCTCTGCCTGGGCATAGCCTACATTGATAGATTTGCCTGTCAGCCATTTGAAACTATCATTAGATAGATCGGTATCTGTGAGCTTTTGGAGTACATCGCGAGACCTCGGCCCTGCGAGCACCAGCACTCCCATCTGCGTAGTGATCTTTTGCAGGTTAACGGAGCCATCGGTAGGTGCAAGTTTGGTCAGGTAATCCCAGTCGTGACGCTCTTGAGCGCCGGCAAATACAAGGTAATAGCTATTTCTAGCGCGCTTATAAATCGTAAATTCTGCCCGCACGCCACCATTTTTCGAAAGCATATGGCACAGGCCAATGCGCCCCACAGTCTTGGGTACATTATTGGCTACGATACTGTTTAACCAGGCTTCTGACCCATGACCAGTCACCGTGCATTTTGAAAATGCCGACATATCCAGAACTCCAACATGCTCATTGACATGGCGGCACTCCTGCCCTACAAACTCAAAATAGTTAGAGCGCCGAAAAGAGTTCTTTTCAACAATACGGCCATCATCCAAAGCCTTAGAGTGGTTTTTATTCCACAGGGTATCTGGCTTGTCGAGATCATCTTCAGATAGAGAATATCCTGGAGGAGCAAACCAGTTAGGCCGCTCCCAACCATAGACAGAACCAAAAACGGCACCTAAATCTTTCATGCGGTCGTAGCAAGGGGCGGTCTTTAACGGCCGGGCTGCGCCTCGCTCCTCATCGGGATAATGGTTCTTAAACACATGATCGTAGGCTTCCTCGTTTTTGCTACGCAGATAACCGCGCGTAGCATAGGGCCCAAAGCGCCTTGGATCGACGCCCATCATGTCTACTGTAGGCTCTCCATCAACAATCCATTCCGCTAGCTGCCAACCAGCGCCACCGGCAGCGGTGATTCCAAAACTATGACCCTCATTGAGCCAGAAGTTTTTCAAACCCCAAGCTGGACCAACAATTGGGTTCCCATCTGGTGTGTAGGCAATAGCACCGTTGTAAACCGTCTTTACGCCCACCTCAGCAAAAGCAGGCACCCTGTTGATACAGGCTTCGATATGAGGCATCAAACGATCGAGATCACCGTTAAATAGCTCGTATTCTGACTGATCGCTGGGACCATCCACATAGCAGCAGGGCGCATTTTCTTCGTAGGGCCCAAGAATAAAGCCACCAGCTTCCTCACGCAGGTAATACCCTGCATCTGACTCTCGCAGTACGGCCTGCTCTGGCAGCCCCGCAGCCTTGCGAGCAATAACATCTGGGTGCGGGTCAGTCACAATATACTGATGCTCAACTGGAATAACCGGAAGATCTAAGCCGACCATTGCACCTGTTTTGCGAGCGAAATTACCGGTGCAGGAAACCACATGTTCACAGTGAATGTCACCTTTATCGGTCTTAACAATCCAGCTTTCATCTGGCTGCTGTTCAATATCTAAAACTGTTGTATTGCGATAAATTTCTGCGCCTCGCCCACGAGCGCCCTTTGCCAGCGCCTGAGTAAGATCGGCGGGCTGAATATAACCATCGTCAGGATGCTGTATGGCACCAATAATGCCTTCAATATTAGCCATGGGCCAGGCTTCTAACACTTGCTCTGGCGTTAAAAACTTAACATCGACCCCAACGGTCTGAGCGACACCGGAGTAGTACTTATATTCGTCCATGCGATCCTGATTAGCCGCGAGACGGATATTCGAAACCACACTAAAGCCAACATTTTGTTCAGTCTCAGCTTCAAGTTCATGGTAAAAATTCACTGAATACTGGTGCAATTTTCCCACTGAGTAACTCATGTTGAACAGCGGCAAAAGCCCTGCAGCGTGCCATGTGGATCCCGAGGTCAACTCTTTGCGTTCCACTAAAACCACGTCTGTCCAGCCTTTTTTAGCAAGATGGTAGAGGGTACTAACTCCAACCACGCCACCGCCTACTACCACTACTTTTGCAGTTGTTTTCATACCTATCTCTCAGTGCCTAGTCTTGAGTGTTTACTAGCGGCAGTGTAACCGCCAATTCTGAACGGCTAAGACGCAATTACGACAGCCGCATATCATCTAGCGCCATTGCCGCAATCCCATGTATAACGTGGCCTAGAGTCGTTTTTAGAACAGCATAAGCCGGTCTCAGACACCCAATTTTATAGTCATTTAACGAAGATATCGGGATTCAAATTCCGATCATTAGAAGTATCTTAACTATCGGTAGTTTTCCCAACAAAGGAGCTCCTCTCCATGAGTGATATTGAAATAGCGCGCAGTGCTAGTACTCAGCCGATTACAGACATTGCTGCAAAACTTAACATTCCGGAAGCGGCAGTGATTCCCTACGGGAGAACCAAAGCTAAAATCGATGCAGACCATCTTGCCTCATTGAACGACAAACCCGATGGCAAGTTGATTTTAGTAACTGCCATTACCCCCACTCCAGCAGGTGAGGGCAAAACTACGACCTCTGTAGGCCTTACTGATGGTCTTAATCGCATTGGCAAAAATGCTTTGGTTTGCCTGCGTGAACCAAGCCTGGGGCCCTGTTTTGGTATGAAAGGCGGCGCCGCTGGGGGTGGCTATGCTCAGGTAGTGCCGATGGACGATATCAATCTACACTTTACTGGCGACTTTCATGCCATTGGTGCGGCCCACAATCTGCTATCAGCATTGATCGACAACCATATTCACTGGGGCAATAGCCTTGAAATTGATGCTCGACGTATAACTTGGAAGCGTGTGGTGGATATGAATGACCGCGCCTTGCGAAGTATTAACTGCGGACTCGGTGGCCCAGGCAATGGCTTCCCTCGTCAAGAGGGCTATGATATTACTGTCGCCTCGGAAGTGATGGCTATATTCTGCCTGGCAACAGATCTAGACGATTTAAAGGCGCGACTTAATAAAATTGTCATAGGCTATACTCGGGACCTCAAACCGGTTCACGCCAGCGATATTCTTGGAACCGGTGCCATGACCGTTCTGCTTAAGGATGCTCTGGCTCCAAACCTGGTGCAGACCCTAGAGAACAATCCAGCCATTATTCATGGCGGCCCTTTTGCCAATATAGCCCACGGCTGTAACTCAGTAATAGCAACCAAGGCCGGCCTAAAAATGGCCGATTATGTGGTTACAGAAGCGGGCTTTGGCGCCGACCTCGGTGCCGAAAAATTCTTTGACATCAAGTGTCGCGCTGCGGATTTAAAGCCCGATGCGACAGTCATAGTGGCAACCACCCGAGCACTTAAGATGCACGGCGGCGTGAACAAAGAAGATTTAGACCAAGAGGACTTAGTCGCGCTGGAATTAGGCTGCTGTAATCTTGTTCGTCATATTGAAAATGTAAAGGCCTTTGGCGTTCCGGTAGTGGTTGGTATCAACCGCTTTTCGTCAGATACAGATGCTGAAGTAGCACTGATCAAAGAAATAGCATTGGCAAATGGTGTCAAGGCGGTGGACTGCACCCACTGGGCCGATGGTGGCGCTGGCACAGAGGAGCTGGCTCATGAAGTGGTAGCGCTTGTGGATGCTGGAAGTGCCAATTTCACACCACTTTATCCAGACAGCATGCCTATTTGGGAGAAGATAAAAACGGTTGCCACAAAACTTTATCGTGCGGATGATATTATCGCCGATCAGAAAATCCGCGATCAAATAAGCAACCTGCAAGATAATGGATATGGGCATTTCCCTGTTTGCATCGCTAAAACGCAGTACAGCTTCTCTACAGATCCCAATCTTAAGGGCGCCCCCTCCAATCATATGGTTGCCATTAGAGAGGTCCATTTGTCTGCCGGCGCAGGCTTTATCGTCGTGGTCTGTGGCGACATTATGACTATGCCTGGACTACCGCGTGTTCCCGCGGCTAACAATATCGATATAAATGCCAATCGCGAAATCGTAGGGCTGTTTTAAAAAGCGTACAAAATCTGTAAGCTAACCGCTTACAGATTTTGTGAGTCCATTGTGCCGAAGCCCCATAGCGACCCCGTTGCTGAGCTTGAAAAAAACGACTATCACGCCGATCACCTAGCATCGGACTCGGTCAGTATATTTAAGTGTCCCAGCTGCAACGCCACGCTATCGCTAAATAGCATAGAACCCAACAAGACCTTCGGTTGCGCTAGCAAGCATAGTTTTGATATGGCCAAAGACGGCTATTTAAATCTACTACTGGCACAACATAGGCGCAGTCGAAAGCCAGGGGATAGCGATGAGATGATTCGCAGTCGTCAGCGCTTTTTAAACGCTGGTTATTACCAACCATTGGCTGATACTGTTGTCAGCCAGGTGCTCCAAACTGGCGATGATCAACAGGTCCTGGATATGGGCTGTGGTGAAGGCTACTATTTACAACAGCTACGTCAGGCATCTAGCAAGCTGGCACTGTGCGGGATTGATATTTCTAAAACCGCGGTGCGTCTAACCGCCAAACGAAAAATGGGCGCACAACTTGCCGTGGACAGCACCTTTAATCTGCCACTTCACAGCGACAGTATAGACACTGCAATTTCTGTTTTTTCGCCCATCAGTGTTACTGAAACTGCACGAGTATTGCGTTCGGGTGGGCAACTGATAATGGTAGGACCTGGCGCACGACATCTGGCGGGACTAACCGCACAGATCTATTCACAAAACATACCCCATCGGGGCAATAACATTGACAACAACCTTGAACTTTTTAAACTGAAAGACCAGCTAGAGATCGCAGATACAATCTCAGTTGAGGGAACCGATATTCTCGATTTACTAAAAATGACCCCCTATTACTGGCATGCGCGAGCAGAGCAACAGAGTCAAATGAAAGAGTTAAAGATGCTACAAACAGAGATACATTTCACAATTAAGACCTACCAGCTCGCATAGACTTTGCATAGAATATCTCAGTGGGTTATCGCTGGGGAGCATACCCATAAACGTTTAACCCTGTCCCTGATTTGAACGAGCGCCGTTGCGCGTATTAGTCTCTGGGGCCATAGGCATAGACACCACCGAGTTCCAAAGCACGCCTGTAGGCAGGCCGAGCATGACAGCGGTCACGGAAACTAGCTAGATTAGGCAAGGCCTCTGGGGAGTATAATAAGGGGGCAATTTCGGCGATAAAGGAAATCTGGATATCCGCACCGGAGATTTTATTGTCCACCAACCAATCTACCCCGTCCAGTGCTTGATCTAGATAACCCAGATGCCTCTGCATTTCGTCATTAATTCTCACTTTAAGCTCAGCGCCGCCATCGGCTAATCTTGAGGTATACAGTTTGAGCATTAACGGCAGGGCGGCACTCCCCTCTGCATAGTGTAACCATTGTAAATATTGCTCGTGCTGCTCTGTTCCAGCCTCAGGTATAAGGGTACGATCAGCATCATAGTGACGCAAAATAAAATCGATAATGGCGCCTGACTCGATAATGGTTTGACTACCTTGTGTGATCACTGGTGACTTACCCAACACATGAATAGCTTCCAACTCTGGTGGCGCCAGATTAGTCTGAGTATCGCGCTGATAACATTTAATCTGATACTCAGCATTGAGTTCTTCCAGAAGCCAAAGAATGCGCTGAGAGCGAGAGTTATTCAAATGATGAACAGTTAGCATGGGCATAATGTCCTGTTATTTTGATTGTTACTATGGCCTCTGGCGACCTAAGATATAAACGTAGAACTCAGTCTTCCTCGATCAAATAGTCCCTTACAATATTAAAAACCTGTGGCTGAGAAATCATTGATGGCAATCGGCCTAAAGCGACTTTATTGGCCATTAGCGGCACAGATACACCAGTATGTTCCTCGGTAAAAAAGTCTGAGGTCCCATAGTTCACTGCCATGATATTGCCCTGGGGTGTAATGATTCGAGATAGACGCCCCGGCCGATAAATAGGATATGGACTCGAAGCAAACAAAGAAGCGTCAGGTACTATCTGTGCAGCATGGCCATGGTCAGCAGTCACCAGAATTAAGGTGTCTGGGTGTTTCTGAGCATAATTACTTGCGCTGTCTAGCGCATCGTTCAATTGTTGTAACTCGCCAATGCTACCACAGGTTTTACGATAGTGAGCCTGCTTATCGATTGATGCAGATTCAACCATAAGAAAAAAATCACCATCATCTGAATCCAGTATCGACAATGCTTTTTCAGTCATCTGCTGTAGCGTTGGCTGGCCGGCAAATTCTGGATTATCTTCACAGCGCATAGGCTCGGGGTCAATTGCTTCCCCCAGAGCCCAGTGAATTAAACCGGGCCATGTCATCTCAGATTGCTCAGCTGCACGGTCGTCTTCACCACGCCATATGACCGGCATGGTACTGGATGAAAAGAGCCCCAAGAGCTTGCCCTGCTCAATGCTATTGAGCTGTTCTAGATCCAGGGCCAGTTGATAGCCAGCTTGCTCCGCCAGGGAAATAACCTCATCACCGCCGCCTTCAGAAGCCAGGGTAAAATGCTTTAAACCACCCCCCAGCATCAGATCTACCCCTGAGGTAACTAGCTGCTCCGCAATCGAACCTTTGCCGCCATTACTTTTAAGATCCGCTGAACAATCGACAAAAAACCTAGGATAAAACTCAGCGTTGACCATCATCTCTGGGTTCTGGCAGCCGCGACTATTGGTATGCGCATAAAATGCAGCTGGTGTGGCATCGGTGATACTAGCGGTAGTGACAAGCCCGGTTCTAATATCATGCTGTTGCGCTAGTTCAATGATATTAACCACATCCTCATCAGTGCCTGCAGTGGTGCCAATGCGCCCCCTACTGGTCACGACTCCCGAGGCCATTGATGTTGCACTATTCGCCGAATCCGCCACATAGACAGGCTGACTAGGATCTTTATCAGAAACAGTGAGCACCTGAACATTACTTCTCACAGGCAGTTTATCAACACTGAGCATGCCTCTGGTGCCCACTAAATAATTGCGCGCGATGCTAATCTGTTGATCATCCATACCATCGCCAATAATCAAAACAACATTGCCAGCAAATACCGGGGCTGTAATAGACAGGGCAATTAGCAGAGCTAATGTTTTCGACATTTTTAATCTGAAATTTTTCATTGCATGCGATCGGTTCGCCGGTCATTGTTTCATTAAAAGGTTCTTTATATGGAAAGAACCCAAACTTTTGTGGTTGCAACCACCGTTACTAGATTGAGCATATTACCCAGTAACTCTTTTTTAGCCTATTAAGCGTTTTTACCTTTGTCCAGTTGTGCTAATCTGAAGCAAATACTCTTCAAGAATTGATCATTTCCCATCTATGTCCACTGCACAGTTCGAATTTTTACAACGCAATCAGCTAACCGAAAGCTATCTTGAGCAGGCGCAAAAAAAATATAAGTCTCTACTGAAAAATTTTTCCGAGCAACACCATAGGGGATCTTCAACAACTCGCATTATTGCCATTAATGGCTCTCAGGGGTCCGGAAAGTCAACCCTGGCCGACTATCTGTGCACAGTAATTTCCGAACGGCACAATATATCGACCCTAGCCCTTTCTTTGGATGATTTTTATCTTACTAAAACTGAGCGACTTAAACTAGCCTTGGATGTGCACCCATTGCTGGCAACTCGAGGTGTTCCAGGAACTCATGATATAGATCTCGCTATAGATACCATCAAGAGTTTGGTGGCGGCAGAATCTCCAACCCTAGTCACAAGGTTCGATAAAAGTATTGATGACAGAATGCCCGCAAAACACTGTCAAACAGTCAGCGGGCCCTTGGGTTTGATAGTTCTGGAAGGCTGGTGCATGGGCGCTCGCGCTCAAAATAAGACTGCATTGAGCACTCCAATTAATCAGCTAGAAAAGAGTAGTGATAAAAATGCAGTGTGGCGCAACTATGTCAACAGGGCTCTGGCTGGAGACTATCAGAAACTGTTTAATTTGGCTGACACCTTATGCATGTTGCGTGCTCCATCTTTCGATACCATTTATCAATGGCGACTTGAGCAGGAGAGTAAAATGGCTAGGCCATTAATGAATGAAGCTGAAATATTAGCATTCATCCAGCACTACCAGCGCATTACTGAGCACTGCTTAGAGGAACTGCCTAGCCGTGTTGACTACCTCTTTCAACTAGATGAACATCGGCAGATTATTGAGCCTGCGGAGCGCTCTCATTAAAGTGGCTAACCACCCGCAATAACTGGCGGCAGGTTATCTGTCCAACTAACCTACCATGATCAAGAACAGGGCGACGGCGATGTCCCTTACCCAGCATATCGGTTGCCACATCGACTAGGTCTGCATGAATATCGCAATAATCTACATCCACCGACATATATTCCCTTACCTTACCCACATCGCCATTGTCATTATAGGTGGCGCCAAGAATTGCCCGCAGGCAATCGAGCTCTGACAGCACACCTACTAGAAGCCCACTCCCATCCACGACGCAGATACCGGAAACTTTGTGCTTGTGAATAAGCTCAATGGCTGCAAACACATCTTCATCTAGTAAGATTTTAACTGGATCGTGAAGCATATAATCACTCAGATCAACTGAACGTAACATAGGCTACTCCTGCTCTTATTTGGGTTAGAAACTTTTTCTACCATTAGAGCTGACCCGCAAATTCGATAAATGGTTGTGGCCAGCTGCCAAGCAATAGTACCAATATTAATAGGAGTATCGCCAACACATCTTGGGCGACTGACGATGCACTACATTGACCTTTTGTCGCTGTACCAGCAGACATAGTCATGGCAAAAACAATACGCAGATAATAGTAAATGGCGATTGCACTACCAATTATTAAGGATCCGAGTAACCACCATAGCTGCGACTGGATACCTACACTGATGATATAGAATTTACCGAAAAATCCTGCCGTAAGAGGTATACCGGCAAAAGATAACATCGCAACTGTAAGACTCGATGCTTGGATACCCCTACGCCAGAACAACCCGTCAAAGGCTGCTATTTGATTTTTACTTTCATCTTCACCAGCTATACAGGCAATAACCGCAAAAGCAGCTAAAGTCGTAAGTATATATGCGGTTAAATAGAATGTAATTGCCTGCCGAATTAAGGTCGCCTCTGCGCTCTCGTGAGCTAGGGCGATCAATACCACCAGCAGATAACCAAAATGAGCAATAGATGAATAAGCTAATAGGCGTTTAATATTTTCCTGTTTAAGGGCCAGCCAGTTACCCACTAGCATCGAGGCAATGGCAACGGCCGCTAGAGCAGTCATTAATGAATGGTATTCATACAGCTGGCCCTCGACAAAAAAACGGGTTAACGCAACGAATACAGCTCCTTTAGAGATTGTAGCTAAAAAGCCAGTCACCGGCGTGGGAGCCCCTTCATAGACATCTGGTGTCCACATATGAAATGGTACGACCGACAATTTAAAACCTATACCAGCTACCACCATCGCTGTTCCCGACATCAGTATCAGGGGGTTTTGCTGATAGGCCAGTATAGCCTTAAGACCTATACCCCCATAGCTAAGATCCCCTGTCGTTGCGTACAGCAATGCAAAGCCATACAGCAACATGGCCGATGCGCAGGCTGATAGCACCAAATATTTGATCGCCGCCTCAAGGGATAGCTGGCCTTTCTCTGGGAAGGCTATCATGGCATAGAGCGCAACACCCATTAGCTCCATTCCCAATAGTAATGACACCATATGACTAGACTGAATCAGTACCACCGCCCCTAGTACCGACAACACGAGCAATAGATAAAATTCCTCTTTGCGCTCGCCTTCAGTAGAGAAGGTGTCACGGGATAAAATCAAAGTTATCAGCGCGGCTGTTACAATGAGCGTAGTAAAAAAAAGCCCCCAGTCATCTACAATTAACAGCGCGGTTACTGGCTGGGTAAAATCTCTAGCGTAGCCTGCACCCCACAGCGTTAGGAGCAGACCAAGGGCGGTAATAAACCAGGCAACCAACTGATCCCGTTTTATCGAGGCCTGTACCATCAATACCACTGCCGTTAGTGAGAGCATTAAAATTGGCATTAGTGCCATCAATAAATTTACAGTCATGGTGTCGTCTCCAGCAGGCTTTGCAACACTGGTTCAGCAAAGTCCAAAACAGGCTGAGGGTAAATACCTAAACCAACCAAAGCTACCATCATTACTGCCATGGTCAGCATCTCTCGACCACCAAAATCGACTAGCCCATGATCGGCGAGTTTAGGATTCAGGTCACCTTGGAAAGAGCGCTGCATGAGTAATAATGAATAGGCGGCTCCCGTAATTAGACCAAGGGCTGCGATAACCGCCATCCAGGGATCAACCTTAAAAAGACCTAGCAGCACTAAAAACTCGGCGACAAAGTTACCTAAGCCAGGCAGTCCCAGTGAGGCAACCACAAAGAACATTGCCACCGCACCCATACGTGGCATGAAGTGCCAAAGGCCACCCATCTCACGCATATCTCTGGTGTGCAGACGCTCCTGTAATGACCCTGCGATCATAAACAGAGCCGCAGTACTAAAACCATGAGCAACCATCTGCATTACCGCTCCCTGTAACGCAAGCTCGTTCCAGGCATAGACACCGAGTAACACAAAGCCCATATGACTGACACTGCTGTAAGCAATCAGTCGCTTGAAATCGGTTTGCGCAAAGGCTACAACCGCACCATAGACCACTCCAGCAGCACCTAGAGCCATGGCCACATAGGAAAACTCCATAGCGGCATCTGGAAATAGCGGTACTGCATAGCGAATAAGCCCGTAGGCACCGGTTTTAAGTAGAATTCCCGCCAAAATAACACTGCCTGCAGTGGGCGCCTGAGTATGGGCATCAGGTAGCCAGGTATGAAAGGGGAAAACCGGTAACTTAACCACAAAGGCAAAAAAGAACCCGAGCATTAACCAGTGACTTGTGGCTTCCGCCATCGGCGTGTTGAGTAAGGCGAAATAGCTGAAGGTCCATTGCCCCGTGGCACTGTGATTAACCGCCACCAAAGCTAAAATGGAGACTAGCATTAATAGACCACTGGCCTGGGTAAAGATAAAGAACTTCATGGCCGCATAGCCACGATTTTCATGGCCCCAAATAGCAATCATGAAGTACATGGGGATTAGCATAACCTCCCAAAATAAGAAAAATAGAAACAAATCTAGGGCCATAAACACACCCAGCACTCCGGCTAAGGTCCAGAGTAGATTGGCCTCAAAAAAACCTCGCCGCACAATCACATCAGTCCAGGATGCACTCACAGCAACTGCACCAAGAACCAGCGTTAACAACACCATTAATAAGCTAATCCCATCAAGCGCCAACTCAATACTAATTCCAAAGGCGGGAATCCAGTCCGCCTTAAAGTGCATTATCCAGGTACTGGGATCAGCTACTAGGGGAGTCTGTAACTGATTAAATTCAGGCATTGCCAGCAGGTGATTCAAAAAATATAGCAAATCAATAACCACTATCCCCAGGGCTATTTTACGGGGCATATTTTCATTTATTCGCTCTGACAGCAACGCCAGCACACCGCCCACCAGCAGTATCAGTATCAGATTAACCATCACCATCAGAGCACCTCCGGTGAAATCTGAAGGGCTAGGGAAATAAGCACTAATAGACCAAATACCATACTGACAATGTACCAGCGCATACGGCCCGACTGTGCCTCACTGAGCAATTGATTAAAGGTTTGGTTAATCGCCACAATTAAACTGTACATAGCGTCTACGGGTTCTGATTTGAGCATAGTAGACAAGCCATAATAGGGGCGTACAAATAGCTGATCATAAAGCCAATCAATACCCCAACCACTGAACCAAAATCGATGCAATAACTGACCGATCTTAGAATCAACTATACCGTCAACCCTGAGCTGGCGACTGTGAAAGATCAGATAGGCCAGCAGCAAACCAATCACCGGAACCAAGATAGAAATATATTCTACCCACAGCGCAGGATGTTCATCGGAGAGCGGGGGAAAAACAGCCTGCACCGGAATAACAAAGTAGCCACCAATCAATGACAGCCCACAGAGCACTGTTAGAGGAATCGCCATACGCCAGCCGGTATCTCTGTCTGGTTCGATATTGAGCTTACCGAAAAACACGATAAATACCAGGCGGAAGCTGTACATTGCCGTCAGTAACGCGCCGACAAGCCCAGCTATCCAAAAATAAGGACCCATGCCGGGGAGTAGATAGGCCTGTAATAAAATCTGATCTTTGCTGAAGAAACCGCTGGTCATGGGCAGGGCAGCCAGGGCCGCAGAACCAATCATAAAACTCCAAAAAGTCACTGGCATCCTGCTTCGCAGACCACCCATTTTGAATATATTATGCTCATGATGTAGGCAGTGAATAATGGCTCCTGAACCAAGAAATAGTAGAGCCTTAAAGAAGGCGTGAGTCATGAGATGGAAAATACCTGCAGTCCAGGCTCCGACCCCCAGTGCCAAGAACATATAGCCAATTTGGCTAATAGTGGAATAGGCCAAAATACGTTTGATATCCGACTGCATCAAAGCGGTGAAGGCCGCCATAAGCGAGGTGGCTATACCAATAATTGCAACAGCCATCATCGCTGTGGGAGCCAGTAAAAACAGACCATTAGTGCGGGCAATTAAGTATACACCTGCAGTCACCATAGTCGCTGCGTGAATCAATGCGCTCACTGGGGTTGGCCCCGCCATCGCGTCGGGCAACCAAGTGTGCAGTGGTAACTGGGCAGACTTGCCCACAGCCCCGCCAAGTAAAAGAAGGCAAGCAATTAAAGGCATATTGTCGCCCACCTGCCAGGTTTCTTTGGCTACAGTAGTCATGGCCTGAATATCCAAAGTGCCCAGCTCGGTAAACAGTAAAAATAAACCCAATGCCATGGCAGTGTCACCAATACGTGTGACTATAAAGGCCTTGCGCGCGGCCTGGCCATTAGCACTATTTTTATACCAGAACCCGACCAAAAGATAGCTGCATACCCCCACACCCTCCCAGCCCAGATAAAGTAGCAGTAAATTATCGGCCATCACCAATATCAGCATGGCCGCGACAAACATATTTAAATAGGCAAAGTAACGAGCATAGCTATGGTCTTGATCCATAAATTCTGTGGAAAAAAGGTGGATTAAAAAGCCCACTCCAGTAATCACAGACATCATTACCAGCGTCAGGCCATCAAAATAAAAGGCCACGCTGGGAGCAAAGTTGCCGACCTGCATCCAGCTCCATAATGTCAACTCAAATGGCACTGGCTCAGCCATAAAATATATGCCCGTGATCAGAGTCAATAAAGCAGCAATACCCACTGAGCCAACCCCTAGAGAACCAATTAATAATCTTGGTAAGTTGCCAGCTGTGAGCATTAGTAATACAGAACTACACAGTGGAATAAACGGTATTAGCCAAACGAGCTCAAACATCATTAACCCCTCATCCTATTGGCATAGTCCATATCCAAGGTTTTGAAGCGTTTTTGCACCTGTAATACTAAACCTAATCCCACTGCCACCTCTGCAGCGGCAACAGTGAGAATCAGCATAAATACCACCTGGCCATCTGGCTGCCCCCAATGGGCTCCAGCAGCGACAAAAGCCAGAGCCGCTGAATTGAGCATGACTTCTAACGACATTAGAATAAAAATAATATTGCGCCTAATCATCAGCCCCAACATGCCTATGGCAAACAGTAATGATGACACCAGCAAGATATGATTGAGTGGAACATTGAGTCCTTCCATTATTATTCTCCCTCCTTTTCGAGATCGCCTCGATCAAGATACCGGCGTCCCAAATGAAAGGATCCAACCAGTCCAGCGAGCAATAACATTGAGGCAATCTCTACAGCCAATACATAGGGGCCAAAAAGAGAAAGGCCAACCTCTTTGGCTGACACCGCTGTAGCTGAAACCGGGCCTTCAAGCGCAGAGATCACATACAGTAGCTCAACAAATAAAAGCATGGACAGTAGCGCCGGCCCTATCCATATTTTTGGTTGCAACCACTGACGTTCCTGTTGGTCTCCTCGCTCGCCTAAATTGAGCATCATAATTACGAAGACAAATAACACCATAATCGCACCAGCATAAATCACAATTTCTAAAGCTGCGGCAAAAGGTGCACCAATTAAAAAGAAAATAACCGCTACCGCGAGGAGCGACACAATGAGATATATCAACGCATGAATTGCATTGGTCCTAGTCATTGCCATTACAGTAGCCACTAATGCAATGGTCGCTGCGACATAAAAAAGCGTTATCTCAAGCATACAAACTCCTAGACACTAAGGGACCCATAGCCCGGAAATTACTATCAAAAACTATGTGCGCCTTCATGGCAAAAGACTCTTGGGATCTATGGGTGCAGCCTCATTTTTTGCCTCGCCCTTATCCTTGGTAGCCGTTTGCATACCTGAGACTCGGTAAAAATTGTAATCCGGGTATTTACCCACGCCATTAATTAATAAATTTTCTTTTTCATAAACCATGTTCTGCCGATCGTATTCACACATTTCAAAATCAGGTGTTAACTGAATCGCATAGGTTGGACAGGCTTCTTCGCACATACCACACATAATGCAGCGCGAAAAATTAATGCGGAAAAATTCTGGATACCATGTGCCGTCCGCCCGAGTCTCTTTTTGTAACGCTATACAGTCTACTGGACAGACCGCAGCGCAGAGATTACAAGCGACGCAACGCTCCTCTCCATCTGGATCTCGGGTGAGAACTATTCGCCCTCGATACCTCGGCGACAGATATGGCATCTCCTCTGGGTACTGTACCGTCTCGGCCTTGGTAAAGGTGTGCTTGAGTACCTCCCACATGGTTCGCAGTTCACTTAGCATTATCCCGCTCCCTCCATCCATAACAACACTGCTCCTGTGATCACCAGGTTGATCAGTGTAATCGGCAACATCACTTTCCACCCCAAAGACATAAGCTGGTCATAGCGAGGTCGGGGAATAGCTGCACGTAAAAGTACAAAGAAACAAATTACAAAAAAGACTTTAAAACCAAACCAAAATAGCGGTGGCAGCCAGTGTCCGATAAGTGCGGGCCCGTGCCAACCACCAAAAAATAATGTAACAATCATGCACGAAATAAGCATGAGACCTAGGTATTCGCCAAGCATAAACATGGCAAATTTCATGCCGCCATACTCGGTGTGAAATCCAGCGGTTAACTCATGCTCTGCCTCAGGTAAGTCAAATGGCAAACGATGACTCTCGGCGATACCCGCAATGACAAAAACAATTAGCCCAAGTATCTGGGAAAAACAAAACCACAGATCTGTTTGCGCCTCAACAATAGCCACTAAACTAAAACTACCGCTCATCATGACGACGCCCATTAGAGACAGTCCCATAAACACTTCATAACTTACCATCTGTGCTGCTGAGCGCAGACCACCCAACAGAGCATACTTATTATTCGAAGCGAGGCCACCAAGCAATACGCTGTATACGGCCAGGGAAGTCATGCCTAGAAAAAAGAGCAAGCCAATATTGACATCGATAATCATCATGCCAGGAGCAAAAGGCACCACAGCAAAGCCCATCATCATGGCTACAACAATTGCGGTAGGAGCAAAAATGAAAACTACTTTATCGGCAAACGGCGGAACCCAGTCATCCTTGAATAGGAGCTTAATCATATCTGCTAAAACCTGACCTATGCCTAGTGGCCCCAACCGATTAGGTCCATAACGGTCTTGCCATACACCCAGAAGGCGACGTTCAAACCAGGTCAAAACAGCTGCAACGATGACGCCACCAATCAAAATAATCAGTGCTAGGAGCACCGGTATTAGCTCAGACATGGGCGGGCCCTCTGTCTGTCGCAATGACAGTTGAGGTAGGCTGCACCCAGGCTTCATCTTTGCTCAGGGTTACCAGATCGCCGGGTTGTAAATCTAATGTTTCAAGGTATCCAGCGCTAAAGCCAACACAGTTCTTGGCTACTCTTGAGAGTATTTTTACTTGCAGTGAAAGCTCAGTATTATGCGGAGCGACGATCAGGCCATCGCCCTCGGTTACCCCGAGTTTCTCAGCTAATTTTGCACCTACAGCAATAAATGCCCTACCCGCTAATTGGGCAATCTCATCGGTATTAACCGACATTTCATCACTACCATGGACCTGGTGCACAGGCACCAGACGCCAATGGTGAGGTTTCAACGTTGGGGTAATAGGCACCGCAGGCTCAACAGCACCTGAGGCATCTGAACTGATTAAATGGACCCCAGCTGTGCCACCTTTTAGGGGCCCATCAACCTCCGCCTGGAATTTCTGCAACGACTGGTTGGAGTTCCAACCAGGAGACCATACATAGGGCATTAACGCCGCTGGACTCTCGCGATTTAAACCTTCCATACTAAATGTCAGCGGACTTTGGCTGTCTTGGGGTTGCTGTGGTTCATGAACCGAAACTCCCGCATGCATAGCGGTGCGACCACTATATCTATGCGTCTGTCGGGGGACTTTTAAACCCTGATTGCGATAATCACGCATGGGAGCCACATCGACTAATCGCCCGAATGCAGCCTGACTATTAGCGCAGGCAGCTACTACCTGATCAAAATATTCTAGATTTGCAAGACCCCCATGTTCGCAACCCACCGCAAGTTTTAACAACCATTGCCAACTAGGTAACCGCTCGGTGCTGGGCTGGTAAACTGGGAAGTATCGCTGTGCGCGACCTTCACTGTTGACTACTGTACCCTGAGACTCAGCGTAGGAGGCAGCGGGTAAAACGAGATCGGAATTTGCCAAGGTGGTATTTTCCAAGATATCCATACTAATAACTTTAGTATTAGCCTTGTATAAACTGTCAATTTGTTCACTTAGGCCACGGCGCTCTAGTGAATTTTCCAGAACAATAACCACATCAAAGTCACTCGCCTGTTTGGTCAAATTTGCAATTGACATATTGGCATCAGAATTAGGGTCATCCACAAGTAATGCCAAGCCCAGACTATTTGACTCGGCCACACAGAGACTCAGCATACTTGGCTTATCACAGCTATGGAGTTGCTCCGCTACTGCCACTGCACTGTTAACAATACCCTCATGAAGCATGCTGGCACCGCTAATAACAAGAGGGTTATTGGCGCCAGCAAGAACAGCAGCGACCTGATTAACCATTTCATCTTGAGACTTTCTCCCAGACAAGGCCTCAGCAACCCCATAGCCAAAGGCTGCAATATCATCAGGCGACAGGGAGATACATTGGCTAGCTACGTCGTCCAAGCGAGTATCCGTAGCTGAGACAATAATCATTGGGGAGCGCTGGTCCTGCGCCAGATTGCGCACAGCAGCATCCTGCCACTGGGGCAGGCCCATTTGGGCGGCCAATTCAAATGCTTTGTTACGCACTGCCTGGCGAAGACCTAGGGCCACTCGGGGAGCGGTATTAGTCACATCTTCTCCGAGAATTAAAATAGCATCTGCCGTTTCCATCTGCTTAATCGATGGGTTTATGGCTGTGGTGGTCTTTAGGATACGCACAATCGCCTTAAGTATCCCCGCCTCTCTATCGGAAAATCCTGGGACAAAATTAGCGGCACCGACCAGCTCACGTAGCAGGTAGTTGGCTTCAATTGAGCCCCTCGGCGAGCCGATACCTGCGACCTTTTTGTTTTTGACCCATTCCACAGCTGTGTCTATAGCCTGCTGCTGATGAACCGCCATAAAGCTACCATCGGGCTTTTTAATACCGGCATAATCCAGACGGGAATCGCTATTGATGTAACCACTACCAAACCGACCGCGGTCGCATAGGAAATATCCATTAACCTCATGGTTATAACGGTTGTGGACCCGTTTTAATTTTCCATAGCGCTCAGCGGGCGCGATATTACAGCCCACGGCACAGCCACTGCAGATTGAGGGCGCAGACTGCAAATCCCACTTGCGGCTGTAATGTTTTAGAAATGGTTTGTCGGTAAATACTCCAGTGGGGCAAACTTCAACCAAGTTTCCTGAAAATTCACTCTGCAACACACCCTCTTCATGACGACCAAAATATACATGGTCATGGGAGGCCTGAGCGGCCAAGTCGTTGCCACCGGCGTAATCGCGATAATACCGCTCACAGCGATAACAGGTAATACAGCGATTCATCTCATGGTGGATAAGCGGACCCAAATACTGGTTGCGGTGAGTATTTTTCTTGCCGGTATAACGGCGATCCCGGTGGCCTACCATGACAGTCATATCCTGCAAGTGACATTCACCACCCTCGCCACAAACCGGGCAATCATGAGGATGATTGAGCATTAGCGACTCAACCACTGCTTCACGAAATTTACTCGCATTGTCGGTATTTAAAGAGAAGCGCGCACCTTCTGTTACTGGGGTCATACATCCCATCACTATACGACCTTTGGTGTCCTCTTCATTTTGATATTGCACCACAGCGCACTGGCGACAAGAACCAATAGAACCCATAGCTGGATGCCAACAAAAATATGGTAGGTCCAGGCCAGCATTGAGGCAGGCTTCAAGAATATTCTCACCCTGAGCTACTTCAAGGGCCTGATCATCTACATAAATTGTCGGCATAATCTATGCTCTCCGAGCCGTATTATAGGGACAGCAACCACCATAAATATGGCGCTCAAAGTCATCGCGAAAATATTTTAATGCGCTCTGCAGGGGCTCCATAGCACCAGGTGCCAGCGCACAATGAGTATTGCCAATAGTCCCAATGTAGCCAACCTGATAGGCCAGGGTATCCAGATCTTCGGCATGACCGCGACCAGATTCGATATCTTCGAGTACCTGCCGCGACCAGGGCAAACCATCACGACATGGAGTACAAAATCCGCAGGACTCATGCGCAAAGAAACGAATAAGATTAAGCACCATACCCACTGGACAGGTCTGATCATCAAGAATGATTATTGTCCCCGTGCCCATGCGACTGCCGGCTTTGCCTATCACGTTGTAGTCCATGGCGAGATCGAGATGTTTATCGGTTAGAAAATCTGTTGATCCACCCCCTGGTAAAAACCCCTTGAGCTGCAAACCCTGTTGCATACCACCAGCATGATGTTCAATGATTTCCCGGATCGGCGTACCCATGGGTAGCTCCCAACAACCAGGATTGTTAACTCTGCCGCTGACACCAAACATCTTGGTACCGCTATCTTCGCCAACGCCTAGGGTGTTAAACCAGTCGGCACCGCGATCAATGATATGAGAGATATTGCACAGGGTTTCTACATTATTAACGATCGTTGGACGACCCCAAAGACCACTTACCTGAGGGAATGGCGGCTTAGCTCTTGGGTTGGCGCGCTTGCCTTCTAGGGCATTGATAAGCGCTGTTTCCTCACCACAAATGTAGCGTCCCGCACTGGGATGAACATACATGTTGAGACTAAAAGTACTACCCAGAATATTGTCACCTAGATAGCCGGCGTTGTAGCATTCGGCGAGCGCATCGCGCAGACGTTGGATGGCCGCTACATATTCACCGCGAATAAAAATGTAGGAGATATCGGCACCGATAGTGTAGGCGCTTAAAATCATCCCCTCAATTAACTGATGGGGATCACATTCCATTAGTAGACGATCCTTAAATGCACCGGGTTCCATCTCGTCAGCGTTACAGACCAGATACTTATGTCCGGGCGTGCATCTGTCGTCCATGGGCACAAAACTCCATTTCATCCCTGTCGGAAAACCTGCTCCACCCCGTCCTCGTAAATTTGAAGCACTGATAACATCCTGACAGTCCTTGGGCGACAAACCAGCTAGAGCCTTACGCAACCCTCGATAGCCACCATTGGCCTCGTAGGCTTTGAGATCGGTCGGTTTAAGGTCGGCACCAATATTGCGAGTTAGCACTTTTTCCATTATGTGTTGCCTCCTGAATATTTAGCCTTATCAGTAAACAACTCATCAATTTTTGCATCATCCAAATGGGTCACTAGATCATCGCCCACCATCATCACGGGCGCTTTATCACATGCCCCTAAGCAGGGTACCGGAATGAGGCTGTACTCCTTATCCTCAGTAGTTTCTCCATAATTAATACCGAGTACATCGGTTATTTTTTGTTTTATTCCATCACAACCACAGATCCAGCAACTCACGCTATCGCAGAATAAAATAACTTTTTTGCCTACAGGTCGGCGATAAATTAAATTATAAAAAGTCGCTATGCCCTCAAGCTCCTCTGCAGACATTTCCAAGTATTTGGCGATAGCTTGAAGGCTTTGATCAGATATCCAACCACGCTTGGCCTGTACTATTTTTAAAGCATCTATAGCGGCACCAGACTTATAGGGTACATGCGAAAGCTCCCTATCTATGGCAGTCAATTCTTCAGCACTGAGCACTGAGTCCAAATCGGTGTGTATCATCTGCGCATCATTCATCGGTCTACATCCGCCATAACAAAGTCGATACTGGCAATAATCGCAATCAGATCCGGGATCATAAGACCTTTACTAATCAGAGGAATCTGCTGCAAGTGAGGGAAAGAAGGTGTGCGAATTCGTGTGCGGTAGGAGTTGGTGCCACCATCACTTATCAGGTGGTAACTATTAATACCCTTGGTCGCTTCAATCATAACTGAGGCTTCACCCTGAGGAATAACTGGGCCCCAACTAACATTTAAAAAGTGATGAATAAGGGTTTCAATATCCTTCATTGTGCGCTCTTTCGGCGGCGGGGTCGTTTGCGGGTGGTCACTCTTATAGGCACCACCGGGCATATTATCTAAGCACTGGCGAATAATGCGCAAACTCTGACGCATCTCTTCGATGCGTAATTGAGCTCGGTCATAGCAGTCACCGTTATTAGATGTTGGCACATCGAATTCAAACTGATCATATCCCCCATAGGGACGCTTTTTACGCACATCCCAGTCGATGCCCGTAGCTCGCAAACCAGGGCCGGTAATACCCCAGTCCAGCGCCTCTTGCTGGGTATATACGCCAATGCCAACGGTGCGCTCTTTGAGCATTTTATTTTGCATCGCCATTTTGTCGTAATGATCCAGCCGCGCAGGAAGATAATCGATAAAATCTCGAATTATTTGCTCCCAACCATTGGGTAAGTCCTGAGCTACGCCGCCAATGCGAAACCAAGCCGGATGCATACGGCCGCCAGTAATAGCCTCAACAATGCCAAATAGTTTTTCACGGTCGGCAAACATATAAAATACGGGGGACATCTGACCCACGTCTTGGACGAAGGTACCGTAAAACACCAGATGACTAGAAATTCGAAAAAGCTCAGCGAGCATAATACGAATAATCTTAGCCCGTTCTGGCACCTGAATTCCGGCCAGCATTTCGACTGATTGAATATAGGCGAGGTTATTCATTACCCCGCCTAGATAATCTATACGATCGGTATAGGGGATAAACGTATGCCAGGTTTGGCGCTCGCCCATCTTTTCAGCACCGCGATGGTGGTAGCCAATGTCGGGAACAGAATCAACAATCACTTCGCCGTCTAGCTGCAACGCCACACGAAAAACTCCATGCACACTCGGGTGATTAGGTCCCAGATTTAAAAACATATATTCGCTGTCATCACTGGCTTTTTTCATGCCCCATTGTTCGGGACGAAATCGCAGCGCTTCCTGTTCTTTGGCAACTCGTTCCGGGCCCATTTCGAACTCAGCCATTTCTGTAGCCCGAGCAGGATGGTCTTTGCGCAGAGCATGGCCCTCCCAGGTCGGAGGTAACAAGATACGATAGAGGTTGGGATGACCAGCAAATAATATGCCGAACATGTCCCAGACTTCACGCTCATACCAATTTGCATTGGGCCATAGTGAAGTAATCGTTGGCAGATTAAGGCTCGATTCTGTCAGCGCGACTTTGATTCGCATATCATCGTTGCGATCAAGAGATAGTAAATGATAGGTCACAGTGAAGTCTGAGGCTGGCTGACCTTCGCGATAAACACGTGTGCGCTCATCGATAGCAAATAAATCATAGAGCATCGAAAATTTGGGTTTGAGATATTGCAGAACTTCAAACAGGCGATCTCGATGCACCCAAAGAGTGAGCACTGAGTCGGCGCAAGGCTGAGCTGTAAAAAGCGCCTGCCCAAACACATGGTACAGGTTCTCTTCAACCTGGCTATGAACCCTCGATTCAGCCATCTGCATTAAAACCCCTTAATTTTTATTCGATCTACACGTCTTTTGGTTCCCTTAACTCCGTAGCTTTGATTCGCTGAGCGGTAAGTTCGTCTCGTTGGCTAATTTTATTCGGCTTTATGATCCTCTGATCTCCAGCGGCCCAGGTGATGGGTCGCCGCTCCTTGCCAATAGACTCTTGTAGCATTATCAAACCCTGCATCAATGCCTCTGGGCGCGGCGGGCATCCGGGAACATAGACATCTACCGGAATAAACTTATCGACTCCCTGCACGACTGAATAAATATCATACATACCGCCAGAGTTTGCGCAGGAGCCCATAGAAATAATCCAGCGTGGCTCAAGTAATTGCTCGTACAAGCGCTGAATCACAGGCGCCATTTTTAAAAAGCAGGTACCAGAAATTACCATTAGATCTGCCTGCCTAGGGGTCGCACGTATAACCTCAGACCCAAACCGTGCAATATCATGACGGCTGGTAAAGGAAGTAGCCATCTCCACATAGCAGCAAGAGAGACCAAAATTAAACGGCCACAACGAATGGGATCGCCCCCAAGCTATTAAGTCTTCCAACTTGGCAAAGGCAACATTGCGCTTGACTTGCTCTTCAATAAATCGATCAGTTTGATCTAATAGGTTGCCCTCTTCCGGGCGCGTTAAACTCCACTTCATTGTTTACCCTCAACGGCCCCTCGTTGCTGAGTTCTGCGAGCAGCCGGCAGGCCAATACGCATTTTATTACCCCAGTCCAGTGCACCAGACCGCCATTCGTAAATTAGCGCTAGCACTAGTATCGCAATAAATACCAACATCGATAAATAGCCCTGCCACCCCAGTTCGAAAAACGCGATAGCCCAAGCAAAGATAAAAACAGTTTCTAAATCAAAGATTACAAAAAAAATAGCGACTAAATAAAATTCTACTGAAATACGAATTTGGGAGTCGCCAACAGATACGATACCGGATTCAAATGGGTCATTGGTCGCCGCCTCTCGGCGCCGCTGACCAAGTAGCCAAGATAGCACTAACATGGTGATAACAAGCAGGATCACCATAAAAAAGTAAACGGCTAGAGGCCAGATTTCATTGGCGTACTGATTAACCATCGCCCCCCCTTCCAGTCAGATAAAAATACCGAAAGGGATCAGATAAATAGATAAAAATACAGATAAAAGAATTTCTTACCACCTTGGATCGGTGGCGGGCGTGGCCTAAACGAATAATTTTCCTATGCATCTTTTGTGGCATAAATACCCCAAACGTATCGGAATTCTATCGCCTGTATAAAACGCAACTGGCGTGAAAACCGTTTGTTTTTATTCAGTGCTACGTGAACAAAGGTACAGGGGTTATTTTGATTTCGCAAGACCTATAAATAGTAAAAATTATGTTATGCCGATTGCCGATCTACAAATCTCATTTTTACCTAGTCCAGAATACAGTATTTAAGCGGCTTCGCTTGCGATCAGCCGGCAGCAAAATCGGCGCTTATTTTTTTACCTGAAGTCTCTTTTTTACTATGAATTTGAAATTAAATCTCGAAATTTAAAAACAGTGCACAAATAGATGCTCAATTATTGTAACTCATAGAATTTATGACATAAAAAAACCAGCATCCTCTTTACAGGAAACTGGCTTTTTAAACTTACTATTATCTGGATTTTTACGAAAACGCGTGTCGTAAAACTATGGTTTCAACGCGATCTGGCCCAGTGGAGACCACATCAACTGGCGCGCCTACCAACTGTTCAATACGAGTAATATAATCCCGCGCTGCCTGAGGTAAATCCTGTAAATTTTGTGCACCGACGGTCACGTCACTCCAGCCTGGCATCGACTCATAGACTGGCATAATGTCGCTAAAATCATCTGCGTGCATTGGAATCCCTGCATCAGAACCATCTTTATGTTGGTACCCAATACAGATATTAACTTCGTCTAAACCATCTAAAACGTCAAGCTTGGTTAGACAGATTCCAGAAATACTGTTGATCCGAACTGCCTGACGAAGTGCTACGGCGTCAAACCAGCCACAGCGCCGCGAGCGGCCTGTCGTAGTGCCAAATTCATGACCTTTCTCACCCAGATACTGACCAATCTCGCAATGTAATTCTGTGGGGAATGGCCCAGAGCCAACCCGCGTGGTATAAGCCTTGGTAATACCTAGTACATAGTCTAGATACAGAGGGCCAAAACCTGTACCTGTAGCGGTTCCGCCAGCCGTAGTGTTCGATGAGGTAACATAGGGGTAGGTACCATGATCAATATCCAGCAGGGATCCCTGAGCCCCTTCAAAGAGGATATGTTCCCCAGCTTCGCGGGCATCATGAAGAATTTTGGTCACATCGGCTTTCATGGGCAGCAATACAGCGGCCCATTCTTTCGCATCAGCCAATGTTTTATCGTAATCAACTGGGTCAGTTTTGTAGTACTGGGTCAATGCAAAATTATGGTACTCAAGGACCTCCTTTAACTTTTCAGCAAAGCGCTCCATATCTGCCATATCGCCAAGACGCAGGGCGCGACGGGCAACCTTGTCTTCGTAGGCAGGACCGATACCTCGACCCGTTGTACCAATTTTAGCCTTACCCCGCACAGACTCACGAGCCTGATCAAGAGCAATATGATAGTCAAGAATTAGCGGGCATGAGCCAGACACCTTTAACCTATCACGTACCTGAACACCTCTCTGTTCAAGCATCTTAATTTCCTTGAGCAATGCATCTGGTGCCACCACGACGCCATTGCCAATCACACAGGTCACATGTTCACGCAAAATTCCCGATGGAATTAGGTGTAGTGCAGTTTTTTTGCCATCGATCACCAAGGTGTGTCCAGCGTTATGACCACCTTGAAATCGCGCTACCAACGAAGCTTTGTCAGTCAACAAATCGACGATCTTACCCTTGCCTTCGTCCCCCCATTGAGAACCAAGAATTACGACATTTTTACCCATAAGATTTCTTACTCGAAAAAATTACACCACCTGACGTTTCAATCAGGACAACTTTTGAATCACATATTGACCATCTTTTAATACCAGCTCGCGGTCACATTTCATTTCGTCATGCTTTACTGTCTGACCTGCAAAACCCTGCACAACTCGGTTGCCTTCACCCCTCAATAGGGCAATCTGCTGGAGAACCTTGGTATCAGTGGTAAAGGGTACAAATATACCCGACTGTGCGCCAAAGCCAGTATTGCCTTGAGTGACCAAAGACTTGAGATTAAAAGCAAACCCTGTGGCCGGTCGAGCCCGACCAAAAGCTTCACCAACGTGGTCGTAGCGACCACCATTGCCCAACGCCTTGCCAAAACCCTGCACGTAACCAGCAAAAACAATTCCTGTGTGATAGTGATACCCAGGTAATTCTCCTAGGTCTAGGTAGATTGTTGCTCGGTCTTTAGGAATAGCCGCGACCACCTGCTCCAGCTGTTCTATTGCAGCAAGCACAGCGTCTGGCGCGCCGGCCAGAGCTCGCTTAGCAGACTCTAACACCTCGGCATTACCCGCAAGAGTTGGCAGTACATTGAGCCAGCCGGCCAATTTGCTGTCCTTAACATTTTCGCCAATCCATTGCGCTAGCTCGCCGCTAGCCTTGCGTTGCAACAACTCAAACAATTGGCTTTCTTGATGGTTATCCAGATTCGCTATAGCTAGCAAACCACGACAAATATCAACATGACCAAGATCTAGGTGGACGTTGTTGACCCCACTGGTCTCAAGAGTTTGTAAAAACAGCTCAATGACTTCGATATCGGCGCTCAGTGTCGCCTCACCAAAAAGTTCAACGCCAAGTGAGATAGGTGTTCGCGATTCCAGCGGCCCGCGAGGTCGCGTGTGTAAGACAGTACCCGCATAGCACAGACGGCTAGGCCCGTTACGACGAAGGCTGTGCGCATCCATTCTTGCGGTCTGAGGGGTTATATCAGCGCGGATACCCATCATGCGGCCACTGATTTGATCAGTCACACGAAAGGTCATTAAATCGAGGTCAGAGCCAGAGCCGCTAAGCAGTGACTCGGTAAACTCTACCATGGGGGGGATCACTAGATCGTAGCCCCAGTTGTGATAAAGATCGAGTAGCTGGCGTCGCAGGTGCTCAACAACCTGCGCCTGTTCAGGAAGCACTTCATCGACACCATCCGGCAGTAACCAGCGATCTACATTTTTCACAGGATTCCCATTTTAAAGTCTTGCACTACCAACCTAATAGCACGAGGCCACCAAGCATACTCAGTAGACCAATTGTTCGCATCGAGCGATCATCGACAGTGGCCAAAACCTGGGCCATATTGCGCCATCGACTCGGGGCTAAAAACGGCATAATGCCCTCAAATATCAGCATCAAGCCAATTGCCCTGCCTATATCTTCTAGCACTTAAAAATACCCCACAACCGGCATAAAAAAACCGAGTTGCCCCGGTTTTAGAATTCTAACAAAATAGCCATCAATGTGGCAGGGGTTTTTGAACCAATTAAACGCTTTAATCGATTCAGCCACCCCTATGTCTCCTTTACTCGCCTCGCTGTTGATTCAGATACTTGAAAAAGTCACTATCTGGCTCCACCAACATAATGTCGCCTTTATTAGCAAAAGCCGATTTATAGGCATTGAGGCTTCGCATAAAGGCGTAAAACTCTGGGTCTTGCTGATAGGCTGCAGCATAGACCGCTGCTGCCTTGGCATCACCTTCACCGCGTAATTCTTCTGCGTCACGGTATGCGTTAGCAACCTCAATGGTACGCTCTCGGTCAGCAGATGCGCGAATTTTCTCAGCTTTTTCCTTACCCGTGGAGCGCAGCTCGCGAGCCTCTTTATCCCGCTCGGCTGTCATTCGACGGAATACTTGGCTGCTGACTTCCTGAGGAAGATCAATACGCTTGACGCGAACATCAACAACTTCAATGCCCAGACTGTCCAATACTGAGGCATTGAGCTCGTCAGTGATGTTTTTCATCAGCAGATCGCGTTCGCCGGACACTACCTCATGCAGAGTGCGGGTACCGAATTGGTTTCTAAGACCATTATTAACGCGATTAGCCAACCGGTTGTGAGCAACAGACTCAACCCCACCGGTCGCTTTGTAGTATGTCTCTACGTTAGCGATACGCCACTTAGCATAGGAATCTACAATTAGGCGCTTCTTTTCAACAGTAAAGAAGCTCGCTGGCTGTGCATCTACTGTGAGAATTCGTGCATCGAAAATACGCACATTATCAACAAACGGGATTTTCACATGCAAACCCGGTTGAATATCTGCTTCAACTAACTTACCAAACTGCAACTTTACGCCTCGTTCAAATTCACTAACTACGTACAGGGTGCTGTTAGCGCCAACCAGTAGCAGAAGTAGTACGATGGCCGTCTTGGTTAAATTATTCATCGTCGTCTCTCCGATTGAATTTGATTGCTGTTGCGCTGAAGTTTCTCAATCACTTCATTAGCAATCCGGTCAACCATTTGAGAATCACTTGCGGATCCTCTAGATAGGTTAGCGGTGTTGCCCTGCTGAACCAGTTTGTCTAGGGGTAGGTAAAGCATATTATTACCGCCTTCAGTATCCATCAGAATCTTAGTACTGCTGCTCATGACCTGCTCGATGGCATCAATATAAAGACGTTCACGAGTCACCTCTGGTGCCTTTTTGTACTCAGCTAACAAGGTGGTAAAACGTTTAGCTTCACCCTGAGACTTGGAGACCACCTGTGACAGATAACCCTCAGCTTCTTCACGCAGTCGCTGAGCCTCACCTCGGGCTTCTGGGATAATTCCATTAGAGTAGGCCTGGGCTTCGTTGACCAGTCGCTCTAAGTCTTCCCGTGCTTTGATGACATCATCATAGGCTGCCTTTACTTCAGTGGGCGGACGCGCTTCCTCAATGTTGATTTTAACTACATTGATACCGCTACTGTAGACATTTAGCAGATCCTGTAGCTTTTCAGCGGTACTGACTGCAACCTGTTCACGACCTGTAGAAATTACGCCATCTAGACCTGTGCTCCCAACAACATGGCGTAGCGCACTGTCTGTTGCTTGCTTGAGGCTGGTCTCTGGATCCTTGATACTGAGAACAAAGTCTTTGGCATTGGCGATGTTGTACTGCACCGTCAATGAAATTTCTACGATATTCTCGTCTTGAGTCAACATTAGACCCCGAGCTGAATACTGACGTTCCTCGGTTACACGAACGGTGGTCACGGAGTCAATCGCCGGAGGATTCCAATGCAAGCCAGATCCCACAGTGTTGCTATATTTACCAAGACGCAACACTACAGCCTGCTCTTTCTCATCGACCTGATAGAAGCCCAGCAAGCCCCAAATAACCACCAGCGCAAGAAGTGCGACGGGTAACAACCCCTTACTCGCGCCCGATCCACCCCCAGATCCACCGCCAAAACTGGCAAATTTCTCTTTGAGTTTATTAAGCGCTTCATCAATATCTGGTGGACCGTCATTTCCTCGATTACCACCCCAAGGATCTTTGCCGCCACCCGGTTCATTCCAGGCCATAATGTTCTCCATATTTTAAAAGTTAATCTATTGTGGGTATGAATAGGTTAGTCTCACAAGAAAGTCACAACCTGACCAAATCTTGTAATCTCAACCCCGAATTCTTCAGCAGGCGTAAAAAGTCGCTCTCTGCCAGCTTAATCTCCAAATTAATAGCACCGGAGTCCGCTGATTGCTCAGAAATGACCGCTTTGTGACTATAAAGCGCGGCTCTAAAGGCCCCCTGACTGGGCAACAGCTGGATATGCTCATGCACCGTTTTGTTGGGCAAACGTTCAACAATGGCCTCAAGCAGAAGATCCATGCCCTTTCCGGCCAACGCAGATACCCAAACCCCAACAGGAACACCCTGCTCATCACGCTCTATGTGAGGCTCCATGTTCTCAAGCAAGTCAATCTTGTTGTATATCGTCAATGATGGCAAGTTATGTGCGTCAATCTCTTTTAGAACATCATTGACCCGATCTATGTTAATTCCTCGATCCTCTGCCGAAGCATCGACGACATGTAGCAGAAGATTAGAGGACGCAGCCTCTTCCAAGGTGGCCCTAAACGCATCGACTAGTCGATGGGGCAAATGGCTGATAAATCCTACCGTATCGGCAAATACTACTGGCCCTAATTCTGCCACATCCAGACGCCGCATAGTCGGATCCAAGGTCGCGAACAACTGATCAGCTACATATACCTCGGCACTGGTCACCTTATTAAATAAAGTCGATTTTCCAGCGTTGGTGTAGCCCACTAGGGAAACGGTCGGTATCTCTGACTTAGTCCGTGATCGACGCCCCTGGTCACGCTGTTTTCTAACTTTTTCAAGCCGCTGCTTAATAGCTTTAATACGGTCTCTAACCATTCGCCGATCAGATTCAAGCTGGGTCTCACCGGGCCCGCGCATACCGATACCACCTTTCTCTCGATCAAGGTGGGTCCACCCGCGTACCAGCCTTGATGACAGGTGCTGTAACTGCGCCAATTCGACCTGTAACTTACCTTCATGAGTTCGCGCCCGCTGAGCAAAGATATCGAGAATCAATCCTGTCCTATCAAGCACCCGACATTTTAGCTCAGCTTCAATATTGCGCTCCTGACTAGGCGATAAATTATGATTGAAGATAACAAGTTCGGCATCAGAATGTTTAACTACCGCACCAATTTCCTCGAGCTTTCCAGAACCGACAAAAAATTTCGCGCTTGGCGATGGTCGTGATCCAGTCAGAAACTCAACCGGATCACCACCTGCAGAGATCACTAATTCCTCAAATTCCCTAGGATCTTCGGGTTCTGACTCACTATTCAATTTTATATGAACAAGAACAGCGCGCTCGCCAGAATCCGGTCGCTCAAAAAACAACGACACTGCTTAGAAGTTGTCATCGCTGTAATTGCCAGCATCATCGTCAAATCTCTGATCCGATGATCCGCCATCGCCGGCATTACCAGCGGGCAGGCGCACAGCGCGCGATGGAACAACTGTCGATATTGCGTGCTTATAGACCATCTGGCTAACAGTATTTTTTAGCAACACAACGAACTGATCGAAAGACTCAATCTGCCCTTGGAGCTTGATACCGTTTACCAGAAATATAGACACTGGGATTCTTTCTTTTCTTAGAACATTAAGAAAAGGGTCTTGTAGATTATGCCCTTTTGACATGGTACTACTCCTTTTTATTGAAAAATCAATGGGTGCCGCAATAATCGCAGCAAAAGTGTCCGGTGGGATTGCATGTCACCGTGGGCCAAATTTTACCTCTCGCCCTTGTTCTATTATATGGGCACATGTTTAAGCTTTTTCAAGCACTGCTCAAAAATATATTCTGCACTACAGTAATCTTGACCGTTGTCTACTGTCACAACCATTGCATCGGGCCAGTTGCGCAGCCAAGTTATTTGCCGCTTAGCCAGTTGACGGGTGGCAATAATGCCCTTTTCGATCGCTTCGTCCAAACTACAGTAGCCGCTGAAATGGTCCCACAGCTGTCTGTACCCTACGCAACGAATGGCAGGCAGATCGACATGTAAATCGCCGCGCTGATAAAGCTTGCTGACCTCATCGGCAAAACCTAGTGCCATCATATTGTTGAATCGGTGCTCTATACGTTGATGCAATAACTCACGATTTTCTGGCATCAGCGCCAACTGTTGAATGTGGTAATCTTGCTGTAGCCCGCCTAGAGGGGGCTCAGCCTGCAAAGCAGACATCGGTGTCCCCGTTATCATATATACCTCGAGTGCCCGCTGAATTCTCTGGGAGTGATTAGGGTGCAGACGGCTAGCGGTCTGCGGGTCGACTTGCCGCAACTCCTCATAGAGGCTCGGCCAACCAGATTCGGAGGCTCGCTGCTCAATTTTTTGACGAATATGCTGATCTGCCTTAGGCATTTTAGACAGACCTTCAATTAACAGCTTAAAGTACATCATGCTGC
This sequence comes from SAR92 clade bacterium H921, assembly GCA_025153755.1. Classification (GTDB taxonomy): domain Bacteria; phylum Pseudomonadota; class Gammaproteobacteria; order Pseudomonadales; family Porticoccaceae; genus HTCC2207. Next base: position 931,686 of record JAOALD010000001.1, on the reverse strand, counting down.
CACCCACAAGCAGTGGAATGCGTCCCGCAGCGGTTATATCAGCCATTTCACGACGTGCATCAGCAAGAAAGTCCGCCGCGCTGTATACGTCGACAGGGTCACGAATATCAATCAGGCGATGAGGTGCGATAGCCAGTGTCTGAGCATCGGGTTTGGCACTACCAATATCCAGTTGGCGATAAACCTGCGCTGAATCCACATTAATCAGCTCAACTGGCAGTTGTTGGCGCAGTGCGATAGCCAGGTCGGTCTTGCCGCTAGCAGTTGGACCCATCACAAAGATGGCGGGGGGTAAAGCTGGTATAGCCACGCCTCTAACGGCCCCGCAAAAAGAGCTTATCTAACTCATCGAGGGTCATTTGAGACCAGGTAGGACGACCGTGGTTACACTGGCCGCTGCGCTCAGTTGCCTCCATATCTCGCAGGAGTGCGTTCATCTCTGGCACACTGAGCCTGCGGTTGGCACGCACTGAACCATGACAGGCCATAGTCGATAAAATTTCATTGATATGATGCCTAATACGCTCTGACGTACCATGCGCAATAAGATCGGAAATTACATCACGCAGCAGAGCCTCAACTTCAGAACCCCTTAAAATAGCTGGAATTTCTCGTACAATAATACTTTCTGTAGCCGCCCGCTCAACCACAAAACCAAGCTGGTTAAAAACCTCAGCACTCTGCTCGGCCATATCTGCTTCTCGCTGACTAACAGACAGACTCTCTGGCACCAATAGCGGCTGCGAGACCAAGCCCTGATCATCGAATGCAGTTTTCATACGCTCGTAGATAATGCGTTCATGGGCCGCGTGCATATCTACAACAATTAAACCCTGCATATTTTCAGCCAGAATATAAATACCTTTGAGTTGGGCAATAGCAAAGCCCATAGGCGGAATATCACCCTCTTCTGCTGGCATTTCCGTTGCGTAGAGACTCTGATAAGCCGATATGGGTGTATTAACGCCAAAACTCTGGGCCCGCGCCCTATAGTCAGATCTCTGCGCATAGGCTTCTTGCAAAGGCGCGCCGTCCGATTTAGTTAGAGGCGCAAAAGGGAATTGAATTGTTGACTGACCTGCCTGTTGCTCCGCATCTTGGTTGCTATTAGCTGCCAGATCAGAAGCCTGCAAATGATCCTGAGGCCGATCCTGAGAAAGAGCTCGATGCAATGTGCTGTAGACAAACCCGTGAATAGACCGGCTGTCCCGAAAGCGCACCTCATGTTTGGTCGGATGCACATTGACATCCACATCTGCAGGCTCAATTTCTAGAAATAGCACAAAGGCTGGGTGACGGCCATGGTACAACACATCCTGATAGGCCTGACGCACGGCGTGGGAAACCACCTTGTCACGAATTGCCCGTCCATTCACAAAAAAGTGCTGTAAATCAGTCTGACTGCGGGAAAAAGTTGGTAACCCCATCCAACCCCAAAGTCGAATTCCTGTGCGATTATTATCGACATACAAGGCTTCTTTCATGAACGCCGGGCCACAGATATCCGCCACCCGTTTTTCCTGCTCTGCCTGGCTAGTCGCAGGCCTTAAACTTAGCTGAGCGCGCTGGTTATGACGAAGACTAAAGGCAATATCCATGCGGCTTAAAGCCAACTTTTTAATACTGTCGTCGATGCGATTGTATTCGGTGTTCTCAGTTCGTAAAAATTTACGCCGCGCTGGCGTATTAAAAAATAAATCACGCACCTCAACACTGGTACCCTGAGGGTGCGCAGCAGGCTGTAGTTCCACCTCCATATCTCGCCCCTCGGACACCGCCTTCCATGCATTGCTGCCGCCAGCGTTAGAGGTCAGTGCCAGGCGCGATACCGAGGCAATGCTGGCCAGCGCTTCTCCACGAAAGCCCAGCGTTGCGACAGCTTCTAAATCTTCTAGATTATCAATTTTGCTCGTTGCATGGCGGCTGAGTGCTAGAGCCAATTCATGCTCGGGAATACCATGGCCATCGTCACGAATTTTAATCAGTTTGACGCCGCCCTGCTCTATATCTATATCAATGCGTTTAGCCCCAGCATCAAGGCTATTTTCCACTAGCTCTTTTAGCACAGAAGCGGGGCGTTCCACTACCTCACCAGCAGCAATCTGATTGGCCAGCTGTGGGCTGAGTATCTTGATACCAGACATACTTGCGGACCTTTAACTAGAGGGGATTAAAATTTTCTGTCCAACTCGAATAGAACTGGATTTCATTTTATTGTGGCGCACGATTTTTCTGACTGAGGTGTTATAACGAGCTGCAATCTCAGACAGCGTATCGCCGCGCGCTATGACATAGCTCTGCTCAATATTACCGTCATTTTTTGCTAGCAAAGTTCCTACCGGCGGGCTATCTGCATAGTACTTTACAAGTCCCTGATAAATAGCATTAGCCATTTTTCTCTGGTAGCTGCGAGTACTTAGATCACGGGCTTCTTTGGGGTTAGATATAAAGCCAGTTTCTATCAGCAGCGAGGGAACATCTGGCGATTTAAGCACCATAAAGCCAGCCTGTTCGACCTTCTTTTTATGGAGCCTAGCAACGCCACCCATATTTTTAAGCACATATTTACCCGCATCCAGACTGCTGCTTACAGTTGCGGTCTGAGACAGATCCAACAGCACACCTTTTAGCACATCATCTGGATAGTCGTTAAGACTTAGCGAACTAGCACCGCCAATTAAATCAGCCCGGTTTTCCTTGGCCGCCAATATAGTAGCCGCTTCACTCGTTGCCCCTTTAGTCGATAGCGCATAAACCGAGGCACCGTAAGCTTTAGGATTAGTAAAGGCATCTGCGTGAATAGAGATAAAAAAATCGGCCCGTTTATCATGGGCAATTTTGGTCCGTTTTGGCAGGGAAATATAGTAGTCTCCCGTACGTATTAACTCCCCTTGAAAGTAAGGGTTGCTATCAAAAAGGGCCTCTAATTTTTGAGCAATTTGCAGAGCCACCACTTTTTCGCGCACGCGCCTTGGACCCAATGCGCCCGGATCCTCGCCACCATGGCCAGCATCAATAGCGATAATAATTTTACGATTTTTCTGTTCGATAACCTCTTCTACAGAGCGACTAACCGATGATTTTTTATCATATAAGTCAATCACCAGTCGATTACCATATTGCTCATTAGCTGAAAGACTGAAACTCTTGGGACTAATTTTACTCCTGAGATCAAGCACGACACGCAGTCCAGTTTTATTGCGCACTGCATGGCGGATTTTGGCGATGGACGTGGTGCTTAGATCGAGGCTATCCAAACTAGTTTTTAACGCGACATCGGCAATATCGATAACTAGTCTATCTGGTTTAACTAGAGTAATTAGCTGATGATCTACCGCGCTGCTGAGGTCAAAGACTAACCGCGTTTTATCCGGTGCCCGCCACAATCTGACGGACTCTACATTGGCTGCTACAGAGACCGCCGAGTAAAGAGGCCCAAGAGTTGTCATCACTGTGGCCAGCACCCAGAAAAAAGACCAGCGCAGTCCCCAGCAGCAGCGCCGCTTGGGCTTGAGACCTAACTTTAAACGCCAATCAAACTCCAATTTATGCTCCAGACTCTACTAATTGCTCGACCAGTTGACGGCCAACGTTGGAATGCCCCTGCAGAGTAACACAGCGCCCATTATTAGCCTCGCCTATGCTGATACTAATATCTGCCAACGGTATAAAACCCTCGCCCCTCTCGGGCCATTCTATCAAGCATAGGGCGGCATCGAGCAAATAATCTGCAAAGCCCATATATTCCAGCTCTTCCGGATCAACCATACGATAGAGATCAAAATGATACACTGCGCCCACCTCCAGCTCATAGGGTTCCACTAACGTATAAGTGGGGCTCTTTACATTTCCCCTATGACCGAGTCCCTGCAAGACGCCGCGGCTCAGGGTGGTTTTGCCGGCACCCAAATCACCCCGCATGGTGATAATCATAGGGCTTTTAATTAGTCTGGCCAGATCTTTTCCAAAACCAATCATTTTGGCTTCATTTGCCAAGTCAAACGTTGCCGTAGCCAAAATCTGTGTTTTAGGATCGATCACAGAGAACCCTGTTCAGCATTGTTCAATAATTTGCGCATATAGGGCAGTAAATCAGAGGCGACCAAACCACGAGACCCATTTTCAGCAGCCGCCATATCTGCCGCAGACGAATGCAGGCAACAGCCTAATTCAGTGGCTTTTTGAGGACTCAGCCCCTGAGCAATCAGACCAGCGATTACGCCACTTAAAATATCGCCCATGCCAGCGGTAGCCATAGCGGGGTTCCCGTAGGGGCATACCTTGATCGGTTCGCCCTGCCCACTAGATATCAATGTTCCAGGCCCCTTAAGCAATACCACAGCATGGTATTTTTCCTGTAACTGGGTAACCGCAGCAAAGCGATCAGCTTGAATTTCGGCAACTGTTACTCCCAGTAGGCGAGCAGCCTCACCGACATGCGGGGTCAATACCCATCGCGACCCATCAGGCTTGGTCACTACACGACCTTGTGCAAGAATATTTAAACCATCTGCATCTATCACCATGGGTAAATCTGCCGCCACTGCTTTTTGCATAAGTTGCTCAGACCAAGATGAGATGCCCAGCCCAGGACCTACAACTAAGACGCTGGGGCGGTCTAACAATGGTTCTAATTGTTGCCCAGAAGTGACACCACAGGCCATGACCTCGGGCTGACGAGCTAACACTGCAGCGACATGTTCTGGTCTGGTGGCAACACTAACCATACCCGCCCCTACTTTAAGGCAGGCCTCGGCAGCCATGATGGCGGCACCGCCAAAACCGTGATCACCGCCAACTACCATGCTATGACCACGCTGAGTTTTGTAGGTATCTTCGCTAGTCGCAGGAATCTCCTCAAGTAGATCAAAAAGATCCATTAGCTCCGCGCTGGCATCGACCTGAGTAAACAACTCTTCATCAATGTCTAAAGAGTCATAAATAACCTCGCCGCATACCGCTATACCACGACCACTAAACAGGCCCTGTTTGGCCCCAATAAAAGTCACTGTGATATCTGCCTGAACAACAGCACCTAGAGCAGCTCCAGTATCACTGTTAAGGCCCGAGGGAATATCAACCGCAACCACCGGAAGGCCTGAACCATTAATTAGTTCAATGGCATCAATATAGGGTTGGCGTAACTCACCGGTTAATCCAATACCCAACAAACTATCAACCACCACCCCTTGATCCAGTTCAGTATTGTTGCCAATGCTGTAGAAACTAACATTAGCTTGCTGCGCAAACAGCTTTGCCTGAGCAGCGTCGGCGCCTAGATTTCCCTCCATTTCATAACATCGCACTACAATGTTTTTTTGTGCTGCCAGTGCCGCAACAATATAGCCATCGCCTCCATTGCTACCAGAACCGCAAAATACATTTAGTAAACTCGGCGTTCCAAAGGCATCTAACAGCTCAGATAGCACGGCACGACCAGCCCGCTTCATTAGAACAATGCTCGGTATACCCTGTTTTTCGATCGCCAGGCTATCGAGATTACGAACCGTTTCGGCAGTAAATAAGGTATCTTGAATAAGAGTGTGCGACATGAAGCGAATATCCCCGTAAAATTGTCGCAATTATAAGCTAGAACAGCCGCTAACACATGCATAACAAGCTAACTAAAAAAGAACAGCTCGCAAACCTTGCCGATAAAATCAAAGTTTGGGGCCTTGAGCTAGGCTTTCAACAAGTGGCTATTGTCGAGCCAGATTTAAGCCAGGCATCAGAACGACTCAACAAGTGGCTGGCGCATGGCTTTCAAGGCTCTATGCAATGGATGGGAGAGCATGGTGACAAACGCTATATAGTGGACAAGCTGGTCGACCACACGGTACGGGTAATCTCTGTTCGCATGGATTACTTGACTGACAGCAATATGATTGCGGTACTTAAAAATGATAATAAAGCCTACATATCACGCTACGCACTGGGTCGAGATTACCACAAGCTAATTCGTAAACGTCTTGCCGCACTAGTCAGTAAAATTCAATCACAAATACCAGAAATGCAACTCTCACAACGTCCCTTTGTGGACAGCGCTCCGGTCATGGAAAAACCTATAGCTGAGCAGGCTGGATTGGGCTGGATCGGAAAAAACACTTTACTGCTTAATGATACCGCGGGTTCTTGGTTTTTTCTCGGCGAAATATATACCTCTTTAGAATTGCCCACCGACCAGAGTGAACAGCACAATCGCTGCGGTAACTGTCGCGCCTGTTTAAAGATTTGTCCCACTGATGCATTTCCAGAGCCCTATGTGCTGGATGCACGAAAATGCATTTCCTATTTGACTATTGAGAGCAACGAAGCGATTCCGGAGAGGTTGCGCTCACTCATGGGTAACCGGATATTTGGCTGCGATGACTGTCAGATAATATGCCCTTGGAATCGGTTTGCATCTCAAACTGGCGAAGATGACTTCAGCCCCAGACACAATCTTGACGACTCAGATTTGGTCACACTTTTTAATTGGCAACCACAGGAGTTTCTCGATAAAACCGAGGGTTCAGCCATACGTCGAATCGGCCATGAGCGCTGGCTGCGCAATCTGGCTGTAGGTTTGGGTAATGCGGCTGGGTCGCCCGAAATACTGAAGCAGCTAGAGGCCAAAGCTAATCATCCTTCTGGGCTGGTGCGCGAGCATGTGCAATGGGCTATCGAGCAACAGAAGCTTAAAATAGACTCGCCTGCACTAAAGCCCCTCAAACCAGGAGCACCTAGGGCCGAATGAACATCTCGCGATAGTAGGCTAGCTCGGCAATTGAATCATAGACATCATCCATGGCTAGGTGGCTGCCCTTTTTTATAAAGCCATCAAGCAGCTCCGGCTTCCAGCGTCTCACGAGCTCTTTGACTGAACTGACATCGAGATTGCGGTAGTGAAAAAAGTCTGCCAACTCCGGCATGTAACGCACCAGGAACCGGCGATCCTGGCCGATGGTATTGCCGCACATGGGGGACTTGCCGGCGGGAACCCAATCACGCAAAAAATCTAGAGTAATATTCATAGCCTCGGACTCACTCACCTGACTGTCGCGCACCCGCTGGATAAGACCCGAACTGCCATGTTGATTGGTATTCCATTCGTCCATCTCATCAAGCAGACTATCGTCTTGATGAATAACTATGGAAGGTCCCTCAGCGAGAATATTTAAATCGCTGTCTGTAACCACAGTTGCGATCTCAATAATGCGCTCTACCAGCGGATCTAAGCCGGTCATTTCAAGGTCAATCCAGATCAAATTAAGCCCATTACTGTCCGTCATCGGCATCTCTTTTTATAGCGGTTGTGTTCAAAATGTTACTTGAGACAGTTATGCTATATCCTAGCAGGCAATAAGACCAGTGATGGTCGCTTTTTTACAATGAGTAGTAGGGTTAGATGAGCAAACGTAGACTTAGTGACCGTCAAAAAAACCGTATTCAGTCGATTCAGGAAAGACGGCGAGAGCGGGCCTTGGCTAAGACGTCGGTCAGTGAGAATGAACTACAAGACCTTGAAGCATTGGGCCCCGAAATTACCGGTACTGTGATTACTAACTTTGGGGCTCAGGCGGATATAGAAGGCACCGAAGCCCCCTATAAAGGCAGCATTGTGCGCTGCCATATGCGTGCCAATCTAAAAAGTCTAGTGACCGGCGATGTGGTTATCTGGCGCCATGCTGAACCCCATGGTGTTGTAGTGGCCCGTCAGGAGCGAAGCTCAGAGCTTGTGCGCCCAGATATTTATGGCAAGTTGCGCCCAGTAGCTGCAAACATCGACCGTATTGCAATTGTGTTTGCTCCCAAACCTACGCCATTTAGCAATCTTCTCGATCGTTACCTAGTGGCTGCTGAATTTCAGGGTATTAAGCCTGTTCTGATCCTCAATAAAACAGACATGCTGGCCGAGGACGACTATGAAGATGTGCAACAACTAATCTCAGACTATCGTTTTATCGGGTACGAGGTGCTGTTGGTATCAGCTAAAACCCAAGAGGGTGTGGCAGAATTGCAATGCTATCTGGCCAATCAAACCTCAATCTTTGTCGGTCAATCTGGGGTCGGCAAGTCGTCACTACTTAACCTTTTGCAACCTGAAGCCAATACGCAGATAGGCCCTCTCTCCGTTGGTAAGGAAAAGGGCACGCACACCACTACGGCATCGCGTTTATTCCATCTGGCTGGAGGCGGTGTATTGATCGACTCACCTGGCATCCGAGAATTTTCTTTGACCCACCTGAGTTCCGACAAGGTAATTGACGGGTTTATTGATTTTCACCCCTATCTGGGCTACTGCAAGTTTCGCGATTGCAAACATGATAAAGAGATTGGCTGTGCGTTGCTGGCCGCTGTTGAGGAAGGTAAGGTTCTGCCCACTAGACTGCACAATTACAGACAAATTATTCTTTCCCAAGAATCCGATCGCACCTAGCCTAAAGATGATAATATCTGCCTCCCAATAAGGACAAATAATGACTCCCATTAGCCGCCTGCTCGAACCTCAGGATTTACAGACGCTGATTACTGATACTAACGGTCACGATCAACTGGTAATTGTCGACCTTTGTAATCAGGCACTGTATAACCAAAAACATGTGCCCGGTGCAGTGCATCTTACTGGTAGTGCTCTGGTAGCTGGAACAGCGCCAGTGCCCGGAGCCCACCCGGGTATCGAACAACTTAATAAAATACTTAACTACCTGGGTATTGACCATTCTAAGCATGTGGTCCTCTATGATGATGAAGGCGGCGGCTGGGCTGGCCGACTGGCTTGGTCACTAGATCTTCTGGGCCTAACCAACTGGTCGTACTTAAACGGTGGTATCGTGCCCTGGATCAAAGAGGGCTTCGCAACAGAGTCTGTTGCCAATCAACCTCACAGTATAGAGTCCAATTGCGCGGCTGAATTTGCCAATCCTAATGCTTTAATTTCTGCACCCCAGATCATATCTTTGCTCGCTACAGATAACTTCGCCGTTTGGGATGCGAGAAGCCCAGGAGAGTACACTGGTGCTATGGTTCGTGCAGCGCGAGGCGGGCATATTCCCGGGGCTATCAATCTTGAATGGACGGAGCTTATGGATCAACAGCGCAACCTTCGAATCCGTGACAATGCCCAGCAGATACTTGACGATTTAGGTCTTGGCCTAGATAAACATATTGTCACCCACTGTCAGAGTCACCATCGCTCAAGCTTTACCTATATGGTGGCGCGTATTCTTGGTTACAAAAATATCGCTGGGTATGCTGGCTCATGGGCCGAATGGGGCAATAGTCAAGACACACCCATCGCGCTTGGCGATTAACATCACTTTACTGACTAGAGACTGAACATTATGGCCCACCGCGCCGACCTTTTCGTAGCCCTACAACGTGTATTGCCCAAGCATGCACTATCGCGCCTAATTGCCAAGGCGGCTGAATCTAAAATACCCTGGTTAAAAAATGCTCTAATTAGCCGTGCTATCAGCGCCTTTAATATCAATATGGCAGAGGCTTCTAGTGATGACCTCGATGACTATGAAAACTTTAATGCATTTTTTACTCGTGCCTTAAAGGATGGAGTTCGGCCCCTGCATACAGCCAAGAACAGCATCGCCTGCCCGGCTGATGGTGTTATTAGTCAAGCTGGCCCAATCAGCAAAAATAGAATTTTACAAGCCAAGGGAATTGACTATTCCGTCAGCCGCCTACTGGGTAGTTCCGCCGCAGCGAAACAATACGAAGGCGGTAGTTTTGCAACTATTTATCTTTCCCCTCGCGACTACCACCGCGTGCACATCCCATTGGCCGGAACACTTATTCACTCACGCTATGTACCGGGGGAATTATTTTCAGTCAATGATCAGACAGCTCAGGCATTGCCCGATTTATTCGCCCGCAACGAGCGACTGGTATGTGAGTTTGAATCCGATCAAGTAGGAGCTTTTACTGTGGTATTTGTCGGCGCAATGTTGGTGGCTGGTATCGAAACAGTCTGGGGAGGTTTTGAGAAGCCTGGCCCTGGTGCAGTCCGTGAAACTGACTTTACAGATCAACTGCCGGGTTTCTCTAAGGGTGACGAAATAGGACGTTTTAAATTTGGCTCTACAATAATTATGTTATTTCAAGATCAAAAAATACAGTGGGACGCAAATATAGCACCGCAAAAGGCAGTGTCTATGGGTGAAAAAATTGGTTCGGTAAAGTCCTAAGAGCTAAGCCGGGGAAACTGCACAGCTAAGTAATGTTGCATTTCCCAGACTTTTTGACGCCACAAAGCCCCGTCGCCATTTAATTTGAAGAAAACTTGTGAACTGCCTCTATAAAGGCCTTTGCATTAGCCGGATCAATATCTGGTGTTATACCATGACCAAGATTGAATATATGGCCCGAGCTATTCCCATATGAGCCTAGAATTGAGGCCACTTCCCTTTCAATTGTCTCAGGATCAGCTCTCAACACCGCGGGATCCATATTGCCTTGAAGAGCAACCTTATCACCCACTCGGCTTCGTGCTGAGCCTATGTCAACGGTCCAATCCAATCCAAGACAGTGACAGCCGGTTGCCGCCATAGCCTCTAACCAGTGGCCACCGCCTTTAGTAAATAGGATAACCGGCACTTCGCGACCATCGGCATGTGTAATCAAGCCGCGAACAATTTTTTCCATGTAGGCGAGAGAAAACTCCTGATAGGCGGCATGACTCAACGCACCACCCCAGGTGTCGAAAATCTGCACAACCTGAGCACCTGCTCGAATTTGCGCATTGAGATAATCAATTACCGACAGTGCTAATTTTTCTAGCAATTGATGCATTACTTGAGGCTGGGTGTAAAGCATGGTTTTAGTTAGGGCAAAATCACGACTGCTCTGTCCTTCGACCATATAGGTAGCCAGGGTCCAGGGGCTACCGGAAAAACCGATCAGCGGCACGCGGCCATTGAGTTCTCGGCGAATCATAGCGACTGCGTCAGTGACATAGCCAAGGTCTGAGGCGGTGTCGATCACTTCAAGTTTTTCAATGTCAGCCTCAGTTCTAACCGGCTTATGAAATTTGGGGCCTTCGCCCTCAGCGAAATAGAGCCCAAGCCCCATGGCATCGGGAATAGTCAAAATATCTGAAAACAAAATGGCAGCGTCTAGCTCGTAGCGCTCGAGGGGTTGCAAGGTAACTTCACAGGCCAGCTCGGTATTTTTACATAGGCTCATAAAATCACCAGCCTGAGCTCGTGTGGCGCGGTACTCAGGAAGGTAACGCCCAGCCTGACGCATCATCCATACTGGCGTACGGTCCACAGGTTGGCGTAGCAGGGCTTTTAAAAAACGATCATTCTTTAAGTCAGACATCAGGTTCTCTACCGTGGCGTAATGTTGCAAATTCTATTTTAAATATCTAGATAATCTAAAATGCCTTCAGCAGCCTGACGACCTTCCCAAACTGCTGTAACCACTAGATCTGAACCGCGCACCATATCACCGCCGGCAAATATTTTAGGATTGGTTGTTTGGAATGGATAGGTCTGTTCTTCCGCAGCCAGAACTGCACCCCAATCGGCGGTATCTACCTTGATGCCAGTCAACCATTCTGGTGGGCTAGGTTTAAAACCAAATGCAACTAACACTGCATCTGCGGGGAGAATTTCCTCACTACCGGGCACGACTTCTGGACGGCGACGGCCATTTGCGTCCGCCTCTCCCATGGTAGTACTCACCACCTTAACACCTTTAACATTGCCATCGGCGTCAGCAACCAACTCTACCGGCTGCATATTAAACTTAAATACAACGCCCTCTTCGCGCGCATTTTTAACTTCGCGGCGTGAGCCTGGCATGTTTAACTCATCGCGACGGTAGGCGCAGGTCACACTGGTTGCACCCTGTCGAACAGAGGTACGGTTACAATCCATTGCGGTATCACCACCACCAAGCACTACGACTCGCTTACCTTTAAGACCAATAAACTCATCTTCAGATTTTTCAAAACCCAAATTACGATTTACATTTGAGACTAAAAATTTCAACGCCTCATGGACTCCACCTAGATCTTCACCGGGAAAACCGCCCTTCATGGTAGTGTAAGTACCCATGCCAAGAAACACTGCGTCATAGTCATTGAGCAGTTCATCGATCATGACATCCTTGCCAACCTCGGTATTTAAGCGAAACTCAACACCCATTCCTTCGAGGACATCACGACGGGTACGAATTACCTCTTTCTCAAGTTTGAATTCGGGAATGCCAAAAGTTAGTAATCCTCCAATCTCTGGGTAGCGATCAAAGACGACAGGCTTCACACCACTGCGAACTAGAATATCTGCACAGCCAATACCTGCTGGACCAGCACCAATAATGGCGACTTTCTTATCTGTCCATACTACTTTCGACATATCTGGACGCCAGCCCATAGCCAATGCTGTATCTGTAATATATTTCTCAACGGAACCAATGGTAACAGCACCAAAGCCATCATTTAGAGTACAGGCACCTTCGCAAAGACGATCCTGAGGGCAGACTCGACCACAGACTTCGGGCAATGAATTGGTCTGATGGCTCAGTTCAGCGGCCTCGATCAAATTACCCTCAGCAACCAATTGCAACCAATTGGGAATGTAGTTGTGTACTGGACATTTCCATTCGCAATAGGGGTTACCGCACGACAGGCAACGATGAGACTGAGTCGCTGCTTTCTGCTCTGTAAAGGGATCATAGATTTCAACGAACTCTCCTACTCGGCGCTTCATATCACGCTTTGGCGGATCGACTCTCTCTACATCGAGAAATTGAAACTGATTATTTGGTCTTGCCATATTTAAAGTCTCTATTGCTGTTAGCGTTACTGCGGGTTGGCATGTGCCTGAGCCAAAAGGCTATTCAGACTAGCTGCTTTTGGTTTTACCAACCAAAACCGCGACGCATAATCGGAGAAATTATTAATTATCTCACGGGCCCATTCACTGCCCGTCTCATTGATGTGATTTCTGATCATGGTTTTGAGGAATGCACGATGTGACTCGAGCGCTTCGGACGTCACTCGCTGTATATCAACGAGCTCCATATTGTAACGATCGACAAAATTTCGCTCTAGATCTAGTACATAGGCAAAACCACCCGTCATGCCTGCACCGAAGTTGTGGCCACAGGATCCAAGCACGGTAACAATACCACCGGTCATGTATTCACAGCAGTGATCACCAGCACCTTCAACAACTGCCACGGTGCCAGAGTTACGTACCGCGAAGCGTTCACCAACTGTGCCCGCCGCATAAAGTCTGCCACCAGTTGCACCATACAGACAGGTGTTACCCATGATCGGAGATTCATTTGACCTAAACCTACTCTCACTAGGTGGACGCAGTACCAACTTTCCACCAGCCATACCTTTACCCACATAGTCGTTGGCATCACCTTCTAAGTAAATCTCTAGCCCACCAGAATTCCAAACACCCAATGACTGACCAGCAACGCCTGTCAGGTTTAACTTTATCGGCGTCTCGGACATACCTAGATTGCCGTAACGCTTGGCGATTTCGCCAGATAGGCGCGCGCCTATCGAGCGGTCACAGTTATTGACGCTGTAGTCAAGGCTAATACCTGACTGAGACTCGATAGCCTGCATTGAGTCGGCGACCATACGTTCAGCGAGCAGACCTTGGTCCAGCGGCGCATTTTTAGCCTGGGTACAGAACTGAGGCTTGCCTGCAATCTCTCTGCGATCTTCAATTAATGGACTCATATCCAAATTTTGTTGCTTGCTGGTTGCACCGGGGAGTGTTTCTAATAAATCAACCCGACCGATCAACTCCTGCAATGAATTCACCCCGAGTACGGCCAACCATTCCCGAGTCTCCATGGCCACAAATTTAAAAAAGTTGGTGGCCATAGCCACTGTGCCGCGATAATGATCATTGCGCAGTCGATCATCCTGAGTTGCTACACCAGTAGCGCAATTATTGAGATGGCAGATACGCAGATACTTACAACCCAGAGCTACCATTGGACCTGTACCAAAACCGAAGCTCTCGGCACCCAAGATTGCCGCCTTAACTACATCCAGACCAGTTTTAAGACCACCGTCTGTCTGCACTCGCACTTTTTCGCGCAGATCATTGGCACGCAATGTCTGGTGAGTTTCAGTCAACCCAAGCTCCCAGGGAGATCCTGCATGGCGAATCGAGCTAATCGGACTTGCGGCGGTACCACCGTCGTAGCCAGAGATGGTAATTAAATCTGCATAGGCCTTAGCCACGCCAGCAGCGATAGTTCCTACACCGGGTCGCGATACCAGTTTTACTGAAATAAGAGCATCTGGATTAACCTGCTTTAGATCAAAAATCAGTTGGGCCAAGTCTTCAATCGAATAGATGTCATGGTGCGGTGGCGGCGAAATAAGAGTCACCCCCGGAACCGAGTAGCGCAGTCGCGCGATGAGGGCGTTGACCTTGCCACCGGGTAGCTGTCCGCCCTCTCCGGGTTTAGCACCCTGGGCGACTTTAATTTGAATTACTTCAGCGCTGGAGAGGTAAGCTGGGGTCACACCAAACCTGCCAGATGCCACCTGCTTGATTTTTGATGATCGAATCGTGCCATAACGGGCAGGATCTTCACCCCCTTCTCCAGAATTTGACCGCCCACCCAGCGTATTCATTGCTTCGGCTAAGGATTCATGGGCCTCAGGAGACAGAGCACCCAAGGACATTCCGGCGGAGTCAAAGCGCTTCACAATTGACTCTATCGGCTCTACTGCATCTAGCGCTATGGGACTAGCCCTATCGCTGATAGAGAGCAAGTCGCGCAAAGTAGCAGCAGGCCTAGTGTTGACTAGTAAGGCGTAGTCCTTCCACAGCTTGTAATTATCTGTCTGCACCGCCTCGTGCATAGTCTGAACAACATCTGGATTGTAGGCGTGATATTCCTGACCATGAACATATTTCAACAAACCACCCGGGTTAATTGGCTTGCGCACCTTCCAAGCTATGGTGGCAAGTTCGGTTTGATCCTGCTCTAAGTCAGCAAAGGTTGCACCCTCAAGTCGACTGGTCAATCCGGGAAAGCACAGATCGATAATTTCTGAGTTCAACCCAATAGCTTCAAATAATAGGGCGCCACGATAGGAGGCTACTGTTGAAATGCCCATTTTTGAGAGGATTTTCAACAACCCTTTATTGATCCCTTTGCGATACTGCTTAAATGCGGTATCTACGTCTATCAGTAACTCGCCACTGCCAATAAGATCGCACAGCACATGGTAACTAAGGTAGGGATAAACTAGCGAGGCACCACAGCCGATCAACGTAGCTATCTGATGCGAATCCCGGGCATAGCCTGTGCTAACGACAATATTTGTATCACAGCGCAAGCCCTGTTCGATCAGATAATTATGTACTGCACCACAGGCTAGCAACGAGTGAATCGGCTGTTTGCCTTCAGCAATATTGTGGTCAGAGAGAATACAGATAACCGCACCATCGCGCACGGCATCGGCAACCTCACTGCAGATACGCTGAATCGCCTGCTTGAGGCTTTCCTCTTTGGTATCGTAGTTCAGCGCAAACTTCCTAACAGGGAAGTCCTCAAACTCATTACCCTTCAGCGCGTAGTACTTACGAGGTGAAAGCACTGGGCTAGACAGGCCAATACGCTGCCCTGCGTAGGGATTTTCCTGAAACATACTCTGTTCACGACCCAACTCAACACCTAGGGACATCACAACTGCTTCTCGCAATGGGTCTATAGGTGGGTTGGTTACCTGAGCAAACTGCTGTCGAAAATAATCAAATGGGTTGCGATGCTTAGTCGAGAGTACCGCCATTGGCGTATCGTCACCCATCGACGCAACAGCTTCTTGGCCCCCTTCGGCCAATGGTCGCAGAACCTGATCACGTTCCTCAAAAGACACCTGAAACATCTTCATGTAGGTCTTGATCTGCTCTCGACTCAGCGTACCCTCCAGTTCAATACTGTCCATATCAAAACTTGATTCAACCGCGTAGCGCCCTTCACGCAACCACTGCTTGTAGGGATGGCGCGCAGCCAGCTCATCTTCGACCTCGTCGCGGAACATAATACGTCCCTTTTGAGTATCGATTGACAGAATATCCCCTGGACCAAGGCGGCCTTTAGAAACTACATTTTCTGGCTCATAATCATAGACGCCAATCTCTGAGGCCACGGTAATCAAATCGTCGCTAGTCATGACCCAGCGCGATGGGCGCAGCCCATTTCTATCCAGAGTACAAACGGCAAATCGGCCATCGGTAATAACCAGCCCAGCTGGACCATCCCAAGGCTCCTGATGCATTGACAGGTAGTCATAAAGAGCACGATGGTCAGGATTACGATCCTCAACATTCTGCCAAGCTGGTGGTACCAAAGTCCTAACAGCCAAATGTAAATCCATCCCACCAGTCACGAGCATCTCGAGCATATTATCGAGGCTTGAGGAATCTGAACCGGTGCGGTTCACTAGGGGTGTAGCCTCCAAAATATCTGGCAACAACTCAGTTTTATATTTGGGTGTCCGTGCCACAGACCAATTGCGGTTACCCACAATAGTATTGATTTCACCGTTGTGAGCCAGCATTCTAAAAGGCTGGGCCAAGGGCCAACGTGGCATGGTGTTGGTAGAGAAACGTTGATGGAATACACAAATTGCTGTCTCCAAACGCTCATCGGCAAGGTCAAGGTAGAATCCGGGTAGATCTACCGGCATCATCAGCCCTTTATAACTAAGAACATTGGTGCCGAGACTGGCTATGTGAAAGCTTTCATCTCCTTCAAGGCGTATTTCAGTCTTGCGCCGACCCATATAAAGTCTCGCGCTAAAATTCTTGTCGTCAGCAATATCTCCTGGACCGACGAACACCTGTTCGAATGCGGGTAGTGACTCTATGGCAATGGGACCGAGACAACTTGAATCTGTGGGGACCTCACGCCAGCCTAGTATCTCCAGACCCTGGTTACTCATTTCTTGGTTAATAATATCTTTGGCGGCACTGCGCTGTTCAGCATCTGTACTTAGCATCACCGCACCAACCGCATAGGCTTCCGGTAACTCAGCTCCCAGAGCCTCCGCGAAAACTGTACGCAGAAAACTATCTGGCTTTTGCATCAATAGACCGCAGCCATCGCCAGTCTTACCGTCTGCAGCCACGCCACCACGGTGAGTCATGCAGGTCAGTGCCTGTATAGCATTTTGCAATAATTTATGACTGGTCTTGCCCTTTGTCTGAGCAATCAGGCCAAAACCGCAGTTATCTTTAAAATCGTCAAGCCGACACAAGCTTTGAGTCATAATTAAACTCTAAAAGTTAAAGTGATGGGTACGCACGGACAGTGTTTCTATCTTTGGCGGCGCAAAGCCCGGTATTTTACACCGAGAACAAGAATACGACAATCAGTTATATGTAGCGAACATGGTCTCTAGCGCAATGAGACTACTATTCAACGCAAAAAAAATTCGATCTTTAACCGCTGTTTGACGTAGATAATACGTAGAATCGACAGGTAATGGTTTACCTATGACAGGCCTTGGTCAAAATTTTCTCCAGCCCTTGCAGGCTAAAATCGGCCGTTACAACCGCTGTACCGATACTTTCTAGCAACACCAGGCGTAATTGGCCGTCCAGTACTTTTTTATCACGCACCATCAGCGCCATAAAGTCATCGGCCTGCATCTCACTTGGAGGTTCCACTGGCAGGCAGAATGCTGCAATTAAATCTTTGATGCGCCCAACATCTGAGGCCGATAGGGCTCCAGACAGCAGCGATAAGTCAGCTGCCATAAGCATACCGACAGCGACAGCTTCGCCGTGCAGCAGTCCAGTGTACTGCTGGAATGTTTCTATGGCATGACCGAAGGTATGACCTAGATTGAGAATAGCTCTCACGCCCTGCTCAGTTTCGTCAGCACTAACCACCTTGGCTTTATTTAGACAAGAATGCTCTATGGCATAACCTAGGGCATCAGGATCTCGTTGCATCAAGGTTTCGACGTTCGCCTCCAGCCATTGGAAAAAGTCATAATCGGAGATTAGCCCGTACTTGATGACCTCCGCCATACCCGCACAAAACTCGCGATCTGGGAGCGTGGCCAGGGTATCCGTATCGATAATGACGGCCTGAGGCTGATAAAAAGCTCCTATCATATTTTTACCCAGGGCATGATTTACCGCTGTTTTACCGCCAACAGAGGAATCAACTTGAGCCAGCAACGTGGTCGGGATTTGAATAAACGGTACTCCACGCTGGTAGCTAGCGGCTGCAAAGCCGGTCATATCACCGACCACACCGCCGCCCAGGGCAATTAGGGTGGTCTTTCGATCATGCTGTTGCTCGATTAGCTGGGTGAGGATTAAATTGAGGTTATCGAGGTTTTTATACTGTTCGCCGTCCTTGAGTATGACCTGATCAACCTGCTTGTCTTTTAGCTGCGCCAAAACAGACTGCAAATACAGTGGAGCAATAGTCTCGTTACTTACAACCAATGCTTTTTTGCCCTGTACATACTGGCCGATATCAGCATGGGAAATCTGTCCCGAGCCAATAGTTATAGGGTAGCTGCGCTCCCCCAGATCTACCCTGATGGACTTGGTTTGATTGGAAACACCTTGGTCGGCGATACTCATTTAGACTGCAACTCTGATTAACCGGTTATGTGACACACATTATGCTTAGACCTGCCAGATTATCAAAGCTCTGATAGCGCTTCAGCGAGTTTTTTTGCAATTTTGCTAGGCTGTGTGGCGCCTGAGGGAAATATCAGATCGGCAATCTCTCGATACAGAGGGTCACGTTTTGCAACCAACTGATCGATAACCCCTCGCCTATCGTCAACTTGTAGCAGCGGCCTATTTTTATCTCGCTTGGTGCGCTCGTAGAGCTGTTCTTTAGTAGCGGATAGGTAGACTACCTGCCCATTGTGCTGCAGTGTTGTGCGGTTTTCAGGGCGAAGAATGATACCGCCGCCAGTAGCAATAATGCTGGAGGGAGAGGTTTCTATAATCGTTTTAAGCACTCTAGTCTCACGATCACGGAAGCCATTCTCGCCTTCCATATCAAATATCCATTGAATATCGGCGCCAGTCCTAGCTTCAATTTCATTGTCTATATCTACAAAGGGCCGACATAGAAAGTCAGCTAGCCTTCTACCAATAGTGGTTTTGCCGGCCCCCATGGGGCCAACTAAAAAAATATGTTGTTCGCTCATCGATCCAAAAGATTTTCATCAAGTATTTTAGGAGTTATAAAGATGAGTATTTCACGTTTTTCAATATTTCGCAGGTCATTTCTGAAAAGCTTGCCCAAATAAGGTATATCCCCTAAAAAAGGTACCTTTTTAGTACCCCTAACCTCCTCTGTTTGAAAAATACCTCCTAGTACCAGAGTTTGCCCATCGCCTACCAGCGCCTGAGTCTGGATACGAGTCACATCGATTGAAGGCTCACCACCGGAAATTATGGAACCTACAGAATCCTGAGAAACTAATAAGTCCATAATGATACGGTTGTCTGGTGTAATCTGTGGCGTTACCTCAAGAAGCAGCACCGCTTCTTTGAATTCAACGCTGGTAGCGCCGCTGGCGGTTTCCTTTTCGTAGGCGATTTCGGTACCAGATTTAATGATCGCCTGTTGCTTGTCTCCAGTTAAAACCTTCGGCTGGGAGACTATTTCTCCGTAGCCATCTGACTCTAAAGCACTGAGCTCAAGATCAATAAAAAAGTTATCTGTAAGGTAGCCTAGACTAAAGGATCCGGAGGGATTGGCTATACCTAAGTCGACCGCTAAGCTATCACTCAGGTTAAAGTCATAGGTTTTGGTAAACTCTAAAACCCCGTCATCGGCATTACCAATAACTCCATCTGCACCAGCGTCTGGTTGAATTTCATCTGCCGAATAAGTAAATGACTCCTTAACTCCGGCTCCGGGTGTGAGCCCAGAGCGTTGCCCTGAAAAACCTAATGTCCTGTCACCAAAGGCGTTGCTCATAGGGCCGCCTGCCAGCTTACTAATACCAGCTAAACCCCAGGTTGCACCCAACTCCTTTTTAAAATCGTTATTAGCGATGACAATGCGGGCTTCAATCAACACCTGCTTGATAGGTATATCGATTTCATCAATGAGATCTCTAAACTCATTAATTTTATCTTCTGTATCAGTCAATATAATCGTGTTAGTCCGTTCATCAACAATAGCGCTGCCGCGGGCAGACAGAAAGCCAGGAGTCCCAATATCTGCAGATTGATCGTTATTTAACCGTCTACGCTGATCAGTTTTAGCGGTGAACAACTCAAAAACCTTTCCGGCATCTGCGTATTTAACTCGCACAAAGGTTGTTCTAAGTGGCGTCAATTGCTGTAGCTGCTTATTAGTTTCGATCTGCAAACGTTCCTGTTCAGCGATTTCTGCTGCTGGCGCCACCATTAATATGTTGCCTTGCAAACGCCTGTCTAGCCCTTTGGATCTGAGCACTGTCTCTAGAGCCAGATCCCAAGGCACACTATCTAAACGCAGAGTAATACTTCCGGTGACGGAATCGCTGACAATTAGATTTATCGAGGTAAACTCCGCAATAATTTGTAGCACTGACCGCACATCGATATTTTGAAAATTAAGTGATAGTGGATCACCTGTGTAGTCCAAGTTTTTATTTTGCGTCTCTACCTCTGCATCGGTGCGCGGCCTTAGACTAACCATATACTGGGTGTCAATCTGATATATCCGATAGTCGTATTGACCCGAGGCTTCAATTGTAATGATCGTACTGGAACCTTTTTGACTACTATCGATAGTGTGTACTGGCGTTGCAAAATCTACCACATCCAGCCGACGATCCAGTTTCTCAGGAAGTTCAGTGCTATAAAATTCTAAACTAATATTTTCACCAACTTTATGAACATCAACACTGACGACTGAGTTACTCAGATTAATTTTTACTAAACCAGCACCCTGTGGCTCACGCCTGAAATCTACGTCTTTTATTTCAATGGCCCAGCTATTGAATCCCAATAATAATAAGAAAAATAAGCAATATTTCAGATCATTTATCGTCTTTTTCTCAATATTACTCACTATTGGGTTATCACAAGCGTTCGGGGCCGACTGACCCATCCGCGCTTACCATCTGGAACGATTTCTAAAACATCTAATTCAATATTATCTATTCCAATGATTTTGCCGAAATTTCTACCTAAATAATTACCCGTTGAAACTCGGTGTATCCGGCCATTGCCGTCATCGATTAAGGCCCAGATCCGGTCTCCTTTAGCTAGACTCCCTACCATTGACAAAGCACTGTAATTGAAAAGCTCTAGAGCTTCTTTTGGGCGGCTGTGATTGGGCTCAGATACAGCATTGCCAGTTACTCTTTCATCACCGATCATAACCATTGGCGGCACAAAGGGACTACGCATTCCTAGATTGCTGTATCTATACCTCTGTACCTCCATAAATCTAGGTAGCGGCTCAATATGGCTCTGAGGGAGATTGCGCCAATCAGCCATTTTTTCATAGAGATCATCGGGCTGCCTAATATCTGAGCAGCTAGTCATTAGAAGTAGAATAACCGTCAGGATACGGTTATTCATTGCATGCTCTGGATTTTATAGCCATAGCTCTTGGCCTCGACCACTAGATTGAGCGAGTTGCCATTAGTTTGTGTGATTGAATAATCATGTAATGTAACAAGCCGTGGTAACGCCGCCACACCACTGACAAAGGAACCGAAATCATGGTAGTTACCAGTGACATCAATATTGATGGGTATCTCGATATAAAACTTATTAACTCGCTCTGGCTGCAGGGCAATGGATTTTATTATTAGGCCACTGTCGTCGGCTATATCAGTAATATCTTCAAGCAAACCAGGCACTTCCCCATCTTTAGGAAACTGCTCGATTAAGGTGCCAAAGATTTGTCTTAACTCAATCATTTGCTGACGATAATTATTCAACTCAGACGCTTTAACCGCTCTGCGCTGATATCCCCCAAGTAAAATAGTTTCTTTTTGAGCATAGATAGATTGGTGCTGATGAATATCTTTTACTTTCAAAAAATATCCTGTAATTGGTATCACCAATGCCAACATTATGAGCAGTATTTTTTTCAACCAACTGGGCCAGATTCCTATCTCTCGAATATCCAGATCGGTTAGATTAAATTCGGCTAATTCGTTTAAAAAGTTTTTAAATAACATATACACTCGAATAAGATATCTAACAGCTCTAAGCTATGAACGCTAATCAATCACAGCATTGAGTTAAGCTACACCAAGATCTCTAACCTTCAATCTGTATGAGTAGATCAAACTTGCTGCCCCGGGAATGGGTGGTTTGGTTTTGTGTCACTTTGATGAGTTTAGGATGCTGATATTTGTATGAGTTCTCTAGGTTTCTCATCAGATCTGAAATAAGGTTGTTTGAGGCGGCAAAGCCAGATATTTTTACCTCGGCGTCGGTTTTATCTAACTCTGCTATATATATACCAGCTGGCAATACACGCACTAGCTCATCAAAAATCTTTACAATTTCAAAACGGGTACTCTGCAGGTGTTGGAGGACTTCTAATCTGGCTATCATTTCCTGTTTCTTATTTTTTAGCTCACCCACTTCGGCAACTTTTTCATCTAACATTGCTAGATTTCTGCCGATGTAAAGAGTCCGTTGCCTTTGATGATCTAGGGTAGTATCGGCATAGGTTATCCAGATCAATACTAGCGATCCTGCCAACAGGCTGGTCAAACCAAGTTTTATAAGATATTCCTTTGTCTGCTTTTGTTGCGACTCCTCTCGCCAAGGTAACAAATTGATCTGCGACATTAAGCAAAACATCTCAGCGCCAGCCCAAGAGCCACCATCATGGTTGGTCCATGTTTGACTGGGAGGCACCGGTTGCTCGATTGATTAACTTGCAAAGTGGCCATTGGATTGCAATTCACCGCAGGCAAGCCGAGAGTGTGCTCGAGTTCTGTAGCCAAATTATCAAGAGTTGAGCCACCCCCTACTAAAAATATGCGGTCGATATTGCTATATTGACTGGAGGAATAAAAAAACTGCAAAGACCTAGCTATATGTTTAATCAATGACGCTCTAAAAGGCGCGTGTATCTCTGTTTCATAGCTATTGGGTAGCAGCTCATTACGATTTTCATCAATCGCCTGTTCAAAGGAAACCTGGTATCTGCGCTGAACTTCATCGGTAAGCTGCTTGCTACCAAATAGTTCCTCTGCGCTGTAAATCGCTCTACCCTTAATCAGCACTGTAAAAGTAATCATTGAGGCGCCAATATCGGCGATAGCGACTAGTCGATCACCGACTCTATTTAATTGATCTCTAATTAATTTGTAGGCACGCTCGACAGCGAAGACCTCAATATCAATGACTTTGGCTGTAAGTCCGGCCATTTCGAGCGCCTGGCAACGTTGCTCAATGTTTTCTTGCCGGCAGGCTGCAAGTAATACGCGCACTAAATTTGTATTGCTCTGAACTGGACCCAAAATATCAAAATCAAGAGCGATCTCTTCCAATGGGTACGGGATATATTGGCCTGCCTCTACTTCAATCTGCTTTTTCATCTGCAACTCAGTGAGTCTCCTGGGCAGTTCAATTTCTTTGGTAATTACACAGGCCCCCGATACCGCAACGGCTGCCGCAGAGCACTGGGTTTTTGACTGAGATACCACCTTGGCGATAGTGTCTGCTAAACCTTCAATATCGATGATGTTTTTCTCAACTACTGTATTGGCCGGAAGTGGCATTAGACTGCAAGCCTCAACTCTGTAGGTATCTGTCGGCTTACTCAACTCGATTAACTTAACCGCAGACGATGAAATATCCAGTCCGAGCATTGGCTTAGCTGGCCTTGGCATAAACTTTAAAAACCTCATTGCTTTGCTACTATTCCTGTCTAGCGTGGGAAATCCTAAGAAGAAATGACATTAACAGCCTTTACCGAGCTCGCAAATGATGCACTTCACATTACCTACACCTTATAATGGCAACTCATTTTATTGGTGACTGACAAATGCGGTCCTTGACTAAACGGAAACTACTGAAGTACTTATCGATTCTAACGCTACTTGGCAGTGGCGCATTTCTTATTGTTGCCTCATGCTTATATCTCTACCTAAGCCCTAAGCTACCATCAGTCGAGGAGCTAAAAGAGATAGAACTACAGATACCACTTCGAATTCACTCTCAAGATTTAAAAGTCATAGCGGAATTTGGAGAGAAGAAGCGCTCACCTGTTAGTTTTGAGGAAATACCCCAACCCATGATTTACGCCTTTTTAGCTGCCGAAGACGACAGCTTTTTTGAGCATAAAGGTATTGTCATATCCGGTCTGGCGCGCGCGGCCTTCGAACTAGTGACGACAGGATCAATCCGCAGTGGCGGCAGCACCATCACCATGCAGGTAGCTCGCAACTTCTTTTTAAGTAAGCGCCAAGAGTTTACACGTAAATTTAATGAGATATTGTTGTCCTTTAGAATTGAGGAAGAACTTTCTAAACAGGAAATCCTGTCTCTTTACACCAATAAAATATATATGGGCAATCGAGCCTATGGTGTTGGCGCGGCAGCCCAAGTCTACTACGGCAAAACCTTGGATGAACTGAGTCTTGCTGAAATAGCCACCATCGCCGGATTGCCCAAGGCACCATCGCGTTATAATCCTTTGGCCAACGCTGAACGTTCTACCCAGCGCAGAGACTGGATTCTTGGTCGCATGCTGTCGCTGGGAAATATCAACCGAGCTGAATATCAAGCAGCAATCGCCGAAGTAGATGGGGCCTCTTATCATGGCTCTATCTCAGAGATGGATGCCGCCTATGCCGCAGAAATGGTTCGGCAAGAGGTCATTGCTAAATTTGGTCTCAAAGCCTACACCGAGGGCTATACAGCAATCACTACCCTGGACTCAGCACTTCAGTCCCACGCGGTTAAAGCCGTCCAGTCAGGCATCCTAGCCTATGATCAACGTCATGGTTATCGAGGTGTTGAGCAAACTGCGTTGGCGCCGGATATGTGGTTAGAGATATTGCAAAAAACGCCGGTTTATGGAGGTCTAGAGCCGGCAATCGTCACCGAGGTAGCCGATGATCATCTGTTGCTAATAACTAAGGATGGTCAGCAACTGCCACTCAATTGGCTCGATGGATTAGAGAATTTAAGAACCTACAGAACCGTCAACGCACGCAGTGCACCAATTGGCTCGGCGAATGATCTATTTGTGGTTGGTGATTTAATTCGTGTTAGTCGCTACTCCAAAGATCGTGTGAGTCTCGCCCAGTTGCCAGAGGCTCAGGCCGCCATGGTCGCTATCGGCCCTAAAAATGGTGGCATAAGAGCCCTAGTGGGCGGTTTCGACTATCGCCAGAGTCGCTTTAACCGAGTCACCCAGGCCACTCGCCAACCGGGATCGAATTTTAAGCCCTTCATTTACACCACTGCTTTAAGTAGCGGTTTTACCGTCGCTTCAATGATTAATGATGCGCCAGTTGTATTTGATGATAGTAAATTGGAGGACACCTGGCGGCCTGAAAACGATGGCGGTAAATTTTATGGCCCTACCCGGCTGCGCGAGGCCCTTTATCGTTCACGCAATCTAGTGTCTATTCGACTGTTGCGGCGCATGGGTATAGACCGCACCTTGGAAGGTCTGCAATCCTTTGGCTTTAATACCAGCGAGATGCCGCTTGATCTCTCTCTGGCACTGGGTAGCCATGCGCTAACTCCACTAGAAATAGCTGCTGGTTACGCCGTGTTTGCCAACGGTGGGTTTCAAGTCAGCCCATATATTCTCGACAAAGTGATTGATCGCAATGGCGATATTATTTTTCAGGCGAGCCCCGCAACTGTCTGTAATCCCTGCGTAGAACAAGAGGCCGCCCAGGACTCTCAGGCCCTCGACCTGCAACTGGAAGAGTTACTCAACAATCTGGCCCAAGAATCTCTGCCGGATAATGCAAAAGAGAGCTGGGAAGTCATTAAACAGGCACTACAAAATACGGATAGCGCCAGCTCAGTTCCCGCCACCCGAGTAATCGATGAACAGACCGCATTTTTAATTGATTCAATGCTTAGGGATGTTATTTTACGCGGCACCGGGGTCAAGGCAAAAAAGCTCAATCGATCTGATCTAGCCGGTAAGACCGGCACTACCAATGGTCCTAGAGATGCTTGGTTTTCAGGCTATTCTCCGGATCTGGTTACCACTGCATGGGTTGGCTTTGATGACAATTCGCTAATTGGTCGCAATGAATATGGTGGATCTGCGGCGCTACCGATCTGGATTGAATTTATGGGCGCTGCATTGGCTGGCAAAACTGAGGTTGCGCACCCGCAGCCAAACGGCATTGTGATGGTCAAGATCGACGCCAAAACTGGCAAACGCGTGGCCCCGAATCAAAATGGTATCTTTGAATTTTTCAAAACCAAAAATGTACCAGAACTATTGAATTCTGATGGCTCTGTACCGGCCGACAATCAAAATCCACTACCAGAAGATCTGTTTTAAAATGAATTCATTACTAATGGATTGGAACGACATAGATACCGTTCTCCTTGATATGGATGGTACGTTGCTCGATTTACACTTCGATAATTTCTTCTGGCTTCAGCATTTACCCAGACGCTACAGCGAACTGCATGGAATCGAACTGACTAAGGCTCGAGATAAGTTACAACAGCGTATGGCGTCTACCCAGGGCACTTTAAATTGGTACTGCACGGATTTTTGGTCACAACAATTTGATCTAGATGTGGTTGCACTCAAGCGGGAAGTCATGGCACTTATCAATGAACGGCCTCAGGCTCTGGATTTTCTCTCTGCACTGGGCAGCCATGGCAAACAACGAATTTTAATTACCAATGCCCACCGCGATAGTATCGATATAAAGTTTTCTGTAACGGCCATCGAGTCACGGCTGGATGAGGTTATATCTTCTCACGACTATGGCTACCCAAAAGAGGATCAGCTATTTTGGCAACAACTGCAAAAGAATATGCCCTTCGATCCTAGCAGAACACTATTTATCGACGATTCTGAGCCTGTCTTGGAGTCAGCAAAAAAATATGGGATCGCCCATTTACTTTGTATCGACAAGCCTGACAGCAAATATCCAGCGAGAACCTGTGCAAACTTCGCGTCAATCGCCGACTTTGCGCAGATTATCAACCTCGACTAGAGCGCCTAAATTATGGAAAAGGTACGGATTGATAAGTGGTTGTGGGCTGCAAGGTTTTATAAGACGCGCTCCCTTGCTAAATCGGCAATCGAAAGTGGCAAGGTCCATATTGACGGCCAAAAATCAAAACCCAGTAGGATGCTAGAATTAGGCCTAATGCTCAATATTCGTCAAGGCGACACCACCAAAACAGTCGAAGTTATTGCTCTATCCGAACAGCGGCGAGGCGCGCCTGAGGCACAGTTGTTATATCAAGAGACAGAACAGAGCGTTGAGCTTCGGGAAAAGGCATCCGCTAAACGCAGTGCCTTCTACGGGTCAACGCCAATGTCGGTGCGTCCCAATAAAAAACAGCGTCGCCAAATACATCGCTTCAATAATATTAATGACTAATTCCCATAATAAAAGAGTTCTTTAAGAGCAATAATTTTTTTGCTTTGTAAGGTATTAACTCACTAGAAACAGTACAATACTGAACATGAAAAAGAACGATATATTACAGCGCTTCCTCTTTGATGGCACAGATATTAGGGGTGAAATAGTCACCCTAGAGACAAGCTATCAAACCATTGTCGGCAAACACAACTACCCACCATCTGTAGCTGAGTTGTTTGGTGAATTTATTGCGGCGGCCAGCCTACTGAGCGCGACACTAAAATTTCCAGGCATTATCTCTATTCAGGCTAGGGGTGATGGTCCGCTATCTACCGTGATGGCCGAATGTGCCGCGGGCACTCAATTACGGGGCATTGTCAGGGGCGACTTACCGGCGGCAGGGAATGTTTCAAGCCTACAGGACATGCTAGGCTCTGGGACCCTGGCTATTACCATTGAGCCAGAAGATGGCGAGCGCTACCAAGGGATAGTCCCTATGGAATCAGGCAGCCTAAGTCAGTGTCTCGAATTCTACTTTCAGCAGTCCGAACAATTGCCAACCAAACTTAGACTCAGCGCCAACCCAGAACTAGCTGCCGGTATTCTTGTACAGCAGATGCCCCGCACCGGCGACAGTGCTAAAAATATATCTGATTGGGAGACCGTATCGGCGCTGCTCGAAACTATCAAGCCAGAAGAACAGCTCAGTCTCTCCCACAATGATCAGCTATATTTACTCTTTCATGAGGAAGAGGTCCGCCTTTTTGAACCGCAATATTTACAGTTTTTTTGCAGTTGCTCAAAACAGAGAACTGAGAGTGCGCTAATTAATCTGGGCATTACAGAGATGCGAAACATTATCGAGGAACAGGGACGAGTACTTATCACCTGTCAGTTTTGCGATGAAGAGTACTGTTTTAATAAAGAGCATATTGAGTCTCTTTTTAATAGCCCCGAAGCCACGCTGCACTGACAACGCACGACTAATAGCTGTTCAGATATGAGGTCAGACACTCATGGCTCTGCATGGGTCTGTCGAGGGTTTTTTCAGCCTATTTAGCTAACCTGATGGATCATCAACGATAGGAATCACAGACCAATTGCCCTTGGAATTTGTCACCTAAAAAAGGACAGATCAAGCCCCTCACTAGAGCGCGGACGATTTTAATAGCACTGTCACCAGCACCCTCTACCCCACAGACTTATTGACCTAAGCCGCTGGCACTGGTACCTAGAAATAGTATTGGTCCCGTACAATCATAGGACAGGATTAACTCAGAGCCATTATCGCCGCTACAAATATCAGCATCAGAAGGTAAAAAACCGCGCTTTTAAAGGCGCGGTTTTTTAGATCTGTGATCCAATCAGAATGATTTACTGACTGTTGTCCAAAATATGATCAATAGCCGCAATCACTTCGTCATCGCTACAATCCATGCAAGTGCCGCGCATAGGCATTCCCCGAATACCGTTGATAGCATTGGCATAGACTGTCTCTATCCCCTGCTCTAACCGCTCAGCCCAGGCCACAGCATCACCCATCATAGGCGCACCAGCGATCCCAGAAGTATGACAAGCCATACAATTAGTGCCGTAGATATCACTACCGGAACGCCCAGTACCACCTGCACTAACCATCGCAGTGACCACTTGGCCTGCCATAACCACATGTCCCACAGGGGCAATGCGCTCTGCGACTTGTTGTTCTTGAGTAGCGGTCAATTCGACGCTCCCATCCTGCCCACCGCAACCAATCAGAAGTGCACAGGCTATCGTAATCAGTCCAAAAGTTTGTTTCATTGTTGGCTCCATCGAAGCATTAAATGGTTGTAAATTCATTAGGCGAGCATTATACATAGGTAGCTCGAAATACTCACCAGCTCAATTTAAAATAACACCCTAGCCCAGCGGCCTTATACCGACGGCACGGCGAGCTTTGGCCATTAATGAGGCACTGTGGTCCCGCGCTTTTAGAGCACCCTGTTGTAATACGGCTTCAACCTGTGCTGGGTTTTCCAGTAGCTGCAGATACTTCTCACGGGGTTGTTTAATCTGCTCATTAATCAGTTCGAAAAGTTGTTTTTTTGCTTCACCCCAAGCTATGCCATTGGCAAATTCTCTTGCCATAGCAGTAGTTTGCTGAGGCGTGGCAAATGCCTTCCAAATCTGAAATACCGCAGAGCTCTCGGCATCTTTCGGCTCGCCTGGTTCAAGTAAGTTGGTCTTAATCTTGTTGATATGCTTTTTCAACTGCTTTTCGGTTAAAAACAAGGGAATAGTATTGCCGTAGCTTTTACTCATCTTGCGACCATCGAGGCCCTGCAAGATGGCTGCATCGTCATCAACCTGCGCTGCAGGCAATACAAAGTGCTCACCAAAATGATGATTGAAACGCTGGGCGATATCTCGTGCCATTTCTACGTGCTGAATCTGGTCACGGCCCACAGGAATTTTATGAGCATTAAACATAAGGATATCTGCCGCCATAAGTATCGGGTAACTAAACAGACCCATAGTAATGGCCGTATCCTCGTCTTCGCCCGACTCAACGTTAGCCTGAACAGCTCCTTTGTAGGCATGGGCGCGATTCATCATACCTTTGGCCGCCATACAGGTTAGTAGCCAGGTTAATTCTGGAATTTCTGGAATATCCGATTGGCGATAAAAGATTACCTTGTCGGTGTCCAAACCAAGCGCCAACCAAGCAGAGGCAATTTCTAATGTCGACTGATGCACTAGCTCGGGATTCTGATGCTTGATTAAGGCGTGATAATCAGCCAAAAAGAAAAAGGACTCATAGTCCCCCGAGAGGCTCGCTTTGATCGCGGGTCTAATAGCGCCCACGTAGTTACCAAGATGAGGGCTTCCCGAAGTAGTAATACCAGTTAAAACACGCTGCTTACTCATAAAAAATCTACTATTTAATGCTAGTGGTTATCATAGTCATTCATAGAAGTTACTCAACCTCTATCACTAATCTAGGCTTTGGCGACGCGCAGATTGCCGGGTGTATTAAAAAACTTCGTCAATACATTGGTCAGTCGCAAAGGATCTTGGGACCCTGTCACCTCACGGCAAGAGTGCATCGCTAACTGGGCAATACCTACATCTAGAGTCGGCACTCCAAGCCGTGAAGATGTTATAGGCCCAATGGTGCTGCCGCAACCGAGATCACTACGAGATACAAATGTTTGTACCGGCACATCTGCCTGGGCACAAAACTGCCTAAACAGACTCGCCGTTAAACTCGTTGTCGCATAGCGTTGCTTAACATTCACCTTGATTACTGGACCACCATTTAGCTTTGGAACATGAGAGCTGTCATGCTTTTGGAGATAGTTGGGATGGCCTGCATGGGCATTATCACATGAGATCATCAGTGATTTATCAGTTACAGAATTACGTTCGTGGTGTTGCTGGGCACCATTGAGCCGGTCCAACACCGCCTCAAGAAAGGGGCCATCTGCACCTACTGCCGACACGCTACCTACTTCCTCATGGTCATTGCATACCATCACACAGGTATTACTGCTATCAGCCTGTATCAATGCCTCGGTAGCAACAAAACAACTCAGTAAGTTATCAAGCCGCGCCGATGCGAGAAACTCATTGTTGATACCTACCATAGCAGCACCCTGAGTATCGTATAAGCACAACTCGTAATCTAGCACTTCTCCACCATCAGGCAAAAACTGCTCAGCGAGCAGAGAGCGAAAATCTTGGGTTTTTTGACTGAGCATGAGTATCGGCGGAATATCTGTCTGTGCATTAATAGTGCGGCCTTTGTTAGCCTCTCGATCAAGATGTATTGCGAGGCTGGGAATCATAGCCACCGGGCGCTTAAAATCTACTAATATCTGCTTAAGCTCATCATCGCTATCTCGATAGACAAGTCTACCCGCAATCGATAGATCACGATCAAACCAGGGGTTTAGCAACGCGCCACCATAAACCTCTACCCCAAGCTGAAAATAACCACTCTTAGACAGTTCAGGTTGTGGCTTAACCATCAAACAGGGACTGTCTGTATGGGCTCCTACCATACGCAGACCAGTTTCCATCGGAGACTCAGATCCTACTGTAAACGCTATAATGGAGGAGCCATTGCGAGTTACAAAATGTTTATCCCCTGCCTCTAAGGACCAGTTATCTGATTCCTCAAGCCGAGTAAACCCGGCCTTAGCCAATATCTCACAAATACTGGCCACGGCATGAAACGGCGTCGGTGAAGTATCTAAAAATGCTATCAGTGACTGATTAAAATCCTCTGTATCTGGGCCTTGCATGGTCATTCGCATTTTCCTTTGAGTTAGCCTTTTAGCTTAGTTTTTTAATATTATTTTTTTAGTTTTAGTCGCGCGAGTAAACTTGAGGTGTCCCAGCGGCTACCGCCTAGTTTTTGTACCTCTGCATAGTATCCATCTACTAGCTCGGTAACTGGAAGCGCGCTGCCATTAGCCTTACCCTCTTGCAAGGCAAAGCCCAGATCTTTGCGCATCCACTGCACAGCAAAACCATGATCGTACTCGCCTGCCAGCATAGTTTCATAACGATTCTCCATTTGCCAAGATTGAGCAGCTCCCTGAGAAATAGTATCGATTACCTGGTTGGGATCCAAACCTGCATTAACGGCAAAATTGAGTCCTTCAGCCAAGCCTTGAATCAATCCGGCAATACATATTTGATTGACCATCTTACACAACTGGCCACTGCCGACTGGGCCCATAAGCTGGACTGCCTTTGCATAGCTGGCAATAATCGACTCAACCTTAGCAAAATCTTGGCTATGTCCACCGCACATTACCGTGAGTTTCCCACTTTCTGCGCCCTGCTGACCACCAGAAACCGGCGCATCAATAAAGCGACAACCTCTGGCTTCAAAGGCCACCGCAAGCTGCTTAGCCAATTCAGCAGATGTAGTGGTGTGATCAACCAAAACAGCACCGGGCCTTAGACCGTTGAGAATGCCCTTGGGCCCTAACGCAACATCCTGCACATCTCGATCATTTCCGACACAGAGGAACACAGCGTCGGCTTCTAACACTGCAGCCTCTGGTGTTCTGGCCATTTGTCCCGAGTATTGACTACACCAGCGTTGTGCTACTGCAGTAGTCCGGTTATAAACTGTTACGTCAAAATCATTGCGACTTAGCCATCCCGCCATAGGATAACCCATTACCCCAAGACCCAAAAAAGCAACTTTTTTTATCATAGGCCGATGCCTCTAACCCATTATTAGGTATATTAATATGCCACCTAGCAGCAGCCGGTATATCACAAAAGGTAACATCCCCACTCGCTCAACGAATCGCAGAAATGTATGAATACATAGATAGGCTGTAATACCAGACACAAAAGATCCGAGAAAAATTTCCAACCAGGGTACAGAGGTCTGCCCCATCAACTGTGCACCCTTATAGCCGCCGCTTAGAGCAATAACAGGAATAGACAGTAAAAACGAGAAACGGGCGGCAGAGAGACGGTCAAAGCCAAGCATAAGTGCCGCCGTAATCGTAACTCCAGATCTAGAGGTTCCAGGAATTAGTGCTAGAACCTGAGCGAGCCCAACTAATAATGCAGACTTCCACGTGAACTGAGTAATCGTTCTATTAGCACGCGCACTCAGGTCAGCCCAACCTAGCAGCAATGCAAATAAAATAGTAGTTGTAGCTATAACAGCTATGGAGCGAAGATGTACCTCAATGAAACCAGCCAATACTAGTCCGGCTACACCTGCGGGGACCGTCCCAATGGCAATATACCATGCGAGATTACCCTCTGGACTTTGCGTACCATTTAAACTTCTAAGCCAGGCACTAGAAAGTTGTCGTATTTCCTGACGAAAATACAGCACAACCGCAACAAATGATCCGAGGTGAACAGCAACATCAAACGCCAAACCCTGATCAGGCCAACCGAAAATTTGTGCAGGTAAAATGAGATGCGCTGAACTAGAAATAGGAAGGAATTCAGTTAAACCTTGTATTATTGCCAGCCAAATAGCCTGAAAGATATCCATAAATTACACAGCCCTGATGCGCTTACGTTTTTGCCAGGCATCATTGCCGCGCAAATAGACCAATTCAATTGCATCGATCGACTGGCCCAAGCCTTGGGTCAGCATTGGAAGCGCCATCTCTGACAAGTCCAGAGCATCTGGATAAACCTCAAATGATATGGGTTCTTGAAATTGTGCTACCTCACCGACTAAGGCCCCAGGCTCACACTGGTTGAAAGCCTGAAGAACCTGATCCGCACTTAACAGTTGATCCTCCATCATTGCAATGGGCACAGAGCCATTTTGGAGACGATAGCAGCCACAGTTAAATTCGCCCATTCGGGCGTCCAGTACTGGCATCACAGCCATACCATCACTGAGGCTATACTTGCGGGCAGCGGTCAGTGCCATCACCTGGAGCGTAGAGATTGGCACCACAGGCAAATCTAGACCAAATGCCAGGCCCTGCACCGTTGCGAAACCAATCCGTAAACCGGTAAACGATCCTGGTCCTACGCTTACAGCCAACCCACTAAGCTGACGGGCTTTTACACCAGCTTCGTTTAGCACATCATCAACCATCGACATTATCAACCGAGTATGAGAACGGGGCTCTTCACAGTAGCGTGAGGTCACAGTATCTCCAATACGCAGAGCAACTGAGCAGGCGGGCGTAGAGGTCTCTATTGCTAAAACTGATGTCATTATTATTCTCGGTTAGTTTTTGCTATTTTCCAAATACTATCTTTTCGGGTATTGGCACATTACTTATTAGGCAAAAAAAATCCCCCACCGTAGGTGAGGGATTTTACAGGTCTAGAACTAATTAGACTATCAGGATTTTGCTTCTGGCGTCTTTTTAGCTGCTGCTTTTTTAGCTGGTGCTTTCTTAGCTACTGCTTTTTTAGCTGATGCCTTTTTGGCCGGTGCTTTCTTAGCTACCGCTTTTTTAGCCGGTGCTTTCTTAGCTACCGCTTTTTTAGCCGGTGCTTTCTTAGCTACTGCTTTTTTAGCGGGCGCTTTCTTAACCACTGATTTCTTATCTTTTGCAGCTGCTTTAGCACCTTCCGCCTTAACTTTTGCTTCAGCTTTTTTCTGAGTTGCCTTTACCTTCGCCGCTAGCTTCTTCGCCGCAGCTTTAAGCTTTTTAGCATCCTGTGCCGAGCGCGCCTTAGTCCAGCGCTCCTCAAACTTCTTAACAGCAGCTGCTAGATCTGCTGAAACCTTTTTCTGCATTCTTGCTTCAGTCGCCGCCAGTGCTTCTTTGGCAGCAGCTTCTGCGGCACTTACTGAATCAGATATCTGCGCTAGACGCAATGAGCTCTTGGCCGCCTTGACATCATTTTGCATCGACCGAAACTTGGCGTTGGCCACTTTAAATGCTTTTCGGGCAGCGGCCAGTGCTCTTCGGGCTGCTGGTGTCGCCTTTGCAGTTAATTTTGTTTTCGCATCAGAAATCTTGACGCGGGTAGCAGTCAACTTTTTGGCCTGCGTAGCCAACTTAGTCTGTACTGCAGTAACTTTTACTGCTGCTTTTTGCGCTGCGGTCGTTTTTAGGGTTTTTTTGGCAGCTACTTTTTTAGCACTTTTTTTCATAGCAGGTTTTTTCACTTTAACTCTCCGAGGCTAACTATTTAAAGGATTTAATTAGAAGAACGTACTCTACCTATGGTCTTAAACGAATTTTAAGCGCCAGCTATTTACTTTAGCAACCTTTAACACGCAATAACTCGCAAAAACACACTATTTACAGTCTTTTGCAGAGTTATTGTTGCCCACCTCAGGTTTTCGAAAGCCTTTTACTAATTTTCAAAAAAGTTACGCTTACTCACCGAGCACTGTAATAATTCGCGTTTGAACATCACTTAGGGGCCCTAAACCGTCAATGGATGCAAATACCGGCGCCTTTTCTTGTGACTCAGAAAGGTCAGTATAAAACTTTACTAAAGGCATAGTTTGCTGATGATAAATATCGAGACGGTTGCGTACCGTTCCCTCCTGATCATCTACTCTTTGTACTAGAGGCTCACCAGTTTCATTGTCCATACCTGCAACTGACGGAGGATTATGCTGTACATGGTACACCCGACCCGAACTCTCATGAACTCGACGACCACTTAGCCGTGAGACAATTTCTTCATCTGCAACAGAAATTTCAATGACAAATTCAATATCCACACCAGCATCAACTAATGCCTCAGCCTGAGGGATTGTGCGCGGGAATCCGTCAAATAAAAACCCGTTTTCACAATCGGGCTGAGCAATACGCTCTTTTACTAAAGCAATAATAAGGTCATCAGAAACCAAGCCACCCGAGTCCATAACGCCTTTTACCTGCATACCCAGATCACTGCCGGCTTTGACTGCAGCGCGAAGCATATCGCCCGTTGAGATTTGCGGTACAGAATACTTCTCTGTAATAAACTGCGCCTGTGTGCCTTTGCCGGCACCAGGGGGGCCTAATAAAATCAGTCTCATTCAACCAGTTCCTTTAATAGATTAATCTTGGAAGTTCGGGTAGCCAAAGAGGATAATTTCGAAAGCCGACCAACCCCAAAAAGGCCGCTCACCATACAGGTTTTGATCATGTCAGACAACCTGTGGTCGCAGTTGCCATATAGCATTTAAATGTATAATTACCATTTTCTAGCGTTATTCTTGGGTCTTAACTTGAGCCCACAATAACTCTAACTCGGCACTGGTCATATTAGTAAAATTCTTACCTGCAGCCAGTAACTCCATTGCCTGAAAACGGCGTTTAAATTTACTACTAGATAATCGCGTTGCCCGCTCTGGATCTAAGGAAAGATGGCGTGCTAAATTCACACAACTAAACAGTAAATCACCCATTTCATCTTCCATAGCGACTTTGTCACCTTTGGCAATCTCGATCTCTAGCTCAGCGATTTCCTCTTTTATTTTGGCGAGAACATCTTGCGGATCGGCCCAATCAAACCCCACTGAGGCAGCACGCTTTTGTAATTTACAAGCATGACTCAGCGCAGGCAGTGATATGGGTATATCGGCAAGAATACCGGTTTCCCCCTTTTCGGCGCGTTCGCGCTGCTTTATGAGTTCCCAAGTATTGTTTATTTTTTTAGTATCAAAAATCGCATCGGCAGACCTGACTGATTGCAATGTGCCATCGGGGAACACATGGGGATGTCGACTAATTAATTTATCGGTAATACCACTTACAATCATGTCCCAATCAAATAGGCCCTGTTCTGCTCCCAGTTGGCTATAAAAAATAATCTGGAATAATAGATCTCCTAACTCTTCTCTAAGATGTTGCAGATCTCCCCTCTCGATAGCATCGATTACCTCGTATACCTCTTCGACAGTATGGGGTGCGATGGTCTTAAAATTTTGTTTAATATCCCAGGGGCAGCCAGTTTGCGGATCGCGCAAACGTTGCATCAAATAGCGCAAATCAGCGACAGTGTAATTGCAGTCACTCATTGACCGTAAACACCCGAAGATAGGTAGCGATCACCACGATCACAGATTACAGCGACTATTGTGGCATTTTCGACCCGTAAACTGAGGTCTAGCGCAGCAGCCACTGAACCACCGGCCGAAACACCGCAAAAAATACCCTCTTCCCGCGCCAAACGGCGCATGGCTCGCTCGGCATTGTTCTGAGAAATATCTACCATATGATCAACCTGTGCAGCATCAAAAATACCCGGCATATAGGCCTTCGGCCAGCGACGAATACCTGGAATTGACGCCCCATCTTCCGGCTGTAAACCAATGATTTGAATATTTGGATTCTGAGTTTTTAAAAATGCAGAGGTCCCCATAATTGTGCCTGTGGTACCCATAGAGCTCACAAAGTGAGTCACCGCCCCCTCAGTATCACGCCATATTTCTGGACCAGTCCCCTCGTAATGAGCCAACGGATTATCTGGATTATTAAATTGGTCTAAGACCTTGCCCAAACCCTGCTGTTGCATTTTTTGTGCGAGATCTCTGGCTCCTTCCATGCCATCGTCCTGGCTTACTTCAATAAGCTCGGCACCATAGGCTGTCATCGCCCACTTGCGCTCATCTGTGGCATTGTCAGGCATGATGAGGGTCATACGATAGCCTTTCATAGCTGCCACCATTGCTAGGGCTATGCCTGTATTGCCGCTAGTGGCCTCAATAAGGCGATCACCAGGTGTTATTTCGCCCCGGGCCTCAGCCTTGGATATCATACTCAGGGCCGGACGGTCTTTTACACTGCCAGCCGGGTTATCTCCCTCCAGCTTAGCTAAGATTGTATTGCTGGTAATACCCGGCATACGTTGTAACCGCACCAAGCGGGTGTTACCTATGCAATGATCAATTGTTGGATAATCCATATAGATGCCTTTTACAGCTGCTAAATTAAAGGAAGCATTGTGCCTGAAGCTAGACCTTAAAACCTCATTGAGTCGGCTATATTAAATAACTAATGCCTATAACGACTAGCTCAAGATCGCGAAGGCAACGGCATAGTTGGTTTCATCCGCAAGGCTAATTAACACCTCAGTGGCTCCTAAGTTATTTAACGCCTCAGCGGCACCACCTGAGAGCACAATACAAGGCGCTCCCTTATCATTGTTACCGACATTTATATCTTGGAAACTTACTCCACGACCAATCCCAGTTCCTAGCGCTTTGGCAACGGCCTCTTTAGCAGCGAAGCGTTTGGCAAGAAAAGCCACACTATGATTCAAACGGAAAAATTCTTGCTGCTCGGTAGCAGTCAAAACTCGTTGAACAAATTTGTCACCCTGACGCTGAAGCACCTTCTCTACGCGCTCAACTTCGACAATATCTGTGCCTATTCCTTTTACCATTAGCTATCCCTCTCCTGTTTGGGCGCGCTAGATAGAAGATGCTGCCGGTAAAGTTCTCGGCTGTGCAGCTGACGCCCATCGAGGTAAAAGTTTATCACGCTACGCAATAATTGCTTGGCTGTTTTCATAACCGAACGTTCACTAAAATCACCCTGTTCCATTGCCATAATGTCTTCTCCCCTGTAAGTACCCTGGGGCTGCCTGTATTGATTAACTGCCTCCACAAGTCCTTGTTCGGGAATATACTGGTAGAGTTTATCGGCCGCTAGCGGAGTACCGCTATTGGAGTCTGAATCGAGCACTAGACCATAGCCCAGTTCATCCAGCAATGTCATTTCAAGCTGTCGCAGCATCACCTCATCTGGCCCCTCATTGGCGATTTGCAGCATAAACGCTGCATATCTGAGGTAGAGGTGTTCGTGGGCATCATATTCATGAAGCAAGCGAAACAGCAGCTCATTGACATACAGTCCAGTGAATAAACTTTCTTGGTTTAAAAATACGGGAGATTGAATTGGGTCGGCACTAATTAATGTTTTTAATTCTCCCCGGCCCTGCCAGGAAAAATGGTGCTCTGAGTAGGGAAAAATAACGCGGCTGATACCACGCTTATTAGGTTTGCGAAAACCTTTGGCAACACAGCGGATACGACCGTAATTTTTACTAAACAGATCGACTAGTAGGCTGGTTTCCCGATAGGGTATGGAATGCAGTAAAAATCCTGCTTCAGCATGGACCCGCACCGCTGATTAGTCGTCCATATAGCCAAGGCTGCGCAGAGCTCGCTCGTCATCTGACCAGCCACTGCGAACCTTAACCCAGGTTCTAAGCATCACTTTGCAATCAAGTAAACTTTCTATATCGGCTCGCGCCTGCTCGCCAATTTTCTTAATCCGCTCACCATTGCTCCCAATAATGATTTTTTTCTGACCATCTCGCTCAACCAAAATTAATGCACTGATATGAGTCACTTTCTTTTCTGCACGGAACTCTTCAATTTCAACTGTCACCTGGTAGGGGACCTCGGCACCAAGCTGACGCATTATTTTTTCACGGACAATTTCGGCTGCCAAAAAGCGCTCGCTGCGATCGGTAATCTGATCCTCCGGAAACATGTGCATTCGCTCTGGCATATATGTTTTAATTTTTTCTTCAAGTTCACCTAGGTTAGTTCTACGCAATGCAGAGAGTGGAACCAGATCCGCCGCATTAACCTTAGTTTCTAAAAATTTAAGATGAGGCAGCAATGCATCTTTGTCGTCAATCATATCAACCTTGTTCACCGCCACAATTACCGGGACCTGGCTGTTGGAGAGATACTTGGCTACATATTCATCGGCCTCACTCCATTCAAACCGGTCCACGACAAATACCAGCACATCAACATCAGAAATTACGCTGGCAGCCGAGCGATTCATAACACGGTTTATGGCGCGCTCTTGGTTGGTATGAATGCCAGGGGTATCGACGAAAATCATCTGCAGGTTATCTTCGGTCTTGATTCCTAACAGAGTATGCCTTGTAGTCTGAGGCTTGCGCGAAGTAATACAAAGTTTTTGGCCCAGGATATGATTTAACAATGTAGATTTACCCACATTGGGGCGGCCAATAATGGCAACATAGCCACAGCGAGATTCGGTCAAGAGGACAACTCCAGTTCAATTAATAATTGCTCGGCTACCATCTGTTCGGCCTTTCGACGACTACTGGCAATGGCACTCACTTCTCTATCTACATCAGTAATTTTGCAACTAACCGTAAACAAGCGGCTGTGTGCCTCACCACCGGTATTCACTAACTTATAGTCAGGGACTGACTTACCGCGCTGTTGCAACCATTCTTGCAAACTGGTTTTAGGGTCTTTTATCGGTTGTACTTCCAGCGCTACGGCGAATAAATTTTCAAACCAAAGAACAATGCACTGCCTAGCCGCCTCCAAACCACCATCTAAATAAACAGCGCCTATCAGAGCCTCTACCGTATCGCCCAAAATAGAGTCACGCCGATGGCCGCCGCTCTTCATTTCGCCTGGTCCCAGCAACAATTCCGTACCTAACTCTAAGGCTTTGGCAACTCCAGCCAATGAGTCTCCCCGGACAATGTGGGAGCGCATGCGACTTAGCTCCCCCTCCCGGGCTTGAGGAAAGTCGCGGTATAAAATATCGGTAACTGTCAGCCCTAAAATAGAGTCGCCGAGGAATTCTAAACGCTCGTTGTTACTGCTGCCACAACTGCGGTGAGAGAGTGCTAGCCTCAGTAACTCCTCATCATTAAATGTGTAGTTAAGACGCTTTTGAAGCTGCCGGATATTGCTCACTAACAATCCTCTGATCAATTAATCTAGCCAATGCTATGCTGTAGATTACTAAGTTTGAGTTCAACATTAATATCGCTGGATTTTGCTATTGGTTTTTCACAATTGGGATTCACCCTAGCCTAACTTTTAATATGATTGCTTATCACCTGACTACCATTCGAAAGCTTGTTTAGTGGCGCGCTAGGACAGACGCCATCCAAAATCACGACCCGGCTAAAAAACAATTATTTTTGCGCCTACAGTTAAATCACGCCGCCTCTTTAAGCATGTCCCAAACAACCTGCTGTAGCGCCTGTACTGCTAGTGGACTATTGCAGATAAAGGTTACTTGATTTTTCCGGCCCGATCAAAGGTAGGTAGACTAAAAAACTTATCCCAAAACATCCATCGGGCAAATGCTTTACCTACAATCCGGTCCTCAGGGACTGGGCCCCAGGTGCGGCTATCACTGGAATTATCGCGGTTGTCACCCATCATAAAATAATGCCCCTCGGGTACGATAGCTGAATAATTCTGACTCAGCCGAGTTGGCGATATACGTTTTTGCATCAAATGATTGAATCCACCAAGGTTCTCTGACATGACCACAGAGCGCGGCGAATTAGGTTCTTGATCAATGGAGGTTTGTACCATTTTCTCGCCATTAATAAACACAATACCATTAAGTATATGAATTTTATCCCCGGGAAGGCCCACGACGCGCTTGATAAAATAACGATCCTCATGGGGTGGAAAAAATACCATAACATCGCCCCGCTCTGGAGAATCTATCTCAATAATTTTGGTGCGTAACACGGGTAGGCGAATGCCATAGGTCCATTTGCTGACCAGAATGAAATCTCCCACCTTTAGAGTTGGCACCATAGACAAAGAGGGAATTTGAAATGGCTCGATTATAAATGAACGCAGAACCAGCACTAGACCCAGCACCGGCGCTAGTGAACCGAAAAATTCAAGGAGCCCCTCTGACTGCTTAACAATAAATCTATTTAGTAGCCAAAAAGCGCCCGTTGCTAAAAAGATAACGGTAAGAATCAGTTCAAAATTAAAATCCATCGAGATCTACCTCCCTTGGTGGTGCCCATTAAGTCCGAAGTACTGCTAGAAATGCATCCTGAGGTATCTCGACACTTCCGACCTGTTTCATACGTTTTTTACCAGCTTTTTGCTTTTCCAGCAGTTTCTTTTTACGGGTCACATCGCCTCCGTAACATTTGGCTGTCACATTTTTGCGTAATGCCTTAACTGTGGTTCGAGCAACGACATTACCGCCAATTGCCGCTT
This sequence comes from SAR92 clade bacterium H921, assembly GCA_025153755.1. Taxonomy (GTDB): domain Bacteria; phylum Pseudomonadota; class Gammaproteobacteria; order Pseudomonadales; family Porticoccaceae; genus HTCC2207. The sequence goes on along the minus strand of JAOALD010000001.1, from coordinate 889,735 downwards.
GAATAGCTACATCAAACATTTGTCGAGGAATCAGCTCTTTCATTTTGTCAGCCAGATTACGACCCTTCTGAATCGAATGATCTCGGTGGGTAATAGCGGCAAGTGCATCGACACGATCACCATTGATCAAAATATCTAACTTAACTAGTGCCGCTGCTTCAAAGCGCACAAAGCTGTAGTCGAGTGACGCAAAACCACGACTGACCGATTTGAGGCGATCAAAAAAGTCCATAACCACTTCACTCATCGGCAATTCATAGCGAATTGATACCTGCCCCCCAATAAACTGCATATCTTTTTGTACCCCGCGCTTTTCTACACAGAGTGAAATCACGTTTCCAATATAATCTTTAGGTACCAGAATACTGGCTTCACAGATTGGCTCACGCATTTCTTCAATCTGGCCAGGATCGGGCAGATCAGAGGGATTAGACATGTACAGCGTGTCACCCTTAGAGGTAATAATTTCATAAACCACCGTTGGTGCAGTGGTAATTAAATCAAGGTTGTACTCCCGCTCAAGGCGCTCCTGAATAATTTCCATATGCAACATACCAAGAAATCCACAGCGAAAACCAAAACCCAGAGCATCTGAACTCTCTGGCTCAAAGAATAATGAGGCATCGTTGACTGCTAGCTTAGCTAGGGCCTCTCGAAACTCTTCGAAGTCATCGGAATCCACAGGGAACATGCCTGCATAGACCTGAGGTTTAATACGTTGAAAGCCAGGTAGGGCATCTACATCTGAGGTGCTTTGATGAGTCAATGTGTCACCCACTGGCGCACCAAGAATGTCCTTAATGCCAGCAACCATGAAGCCAACTTCGCCAGCATGCAACACACCAGTCTCTTTACGCTTGGGAGTAAATACGCCGACACTATCAACTACATGTGGCTTGCCAATCGACTTGGCGACAATTTTATTTTTAACCGCGAGAGTACCCTGCATAACGCGCACTAGAGACACAACACCTAGGTAGTTATCAAACCAAGAGTCGATGATCAGCGCCTGCAATGGGGCATCAACATCCCCCTGCGGCGGTGGAACCTTTAGTACTAGCTCCTCGAGGATGTCAGTAATTCCCTCCCCCGTCTTAGCACTGCAACGCACCGCATCAGTAGCCTCAATACCAATAATATTTTCAATTTCATTGATAACTTTTTCTGGCTCAGCCTGGGGTAGATCCATTTTGTTTAGTACTGGAATCACCTCGAGGCCCTGAGCAATTGCTGTGTAACAGTTTGCAACTGACTGAGCCTCCACTCCCTGAGCGGCGTCCACAATCAGTAGCGCGCCTTCGCAGGCGGCCAGTGATCGAGAGACTTCATAGGTAAAGTCCACATGACCAGGGGTATCGATAAAGTTTAGCTGGTAGGTTTTACCGTCTTGAGCGGTGAACGGCAATGTGACACTCTGGGACTTAATGGTAATACCACGCTCACGCTCGATATCCATAGAGTCTAGAACCTGCGCCGCCATTTCGCGTTCGGCAAGGCCTCCACACAGCTGGATGAATCGATCGGCTATGGTCGATTTACCATGGTCGATGTGAGCAATAATTGAAAAGTTTCTTATATGACTGAGATCGGACAAAATGTTTGCACTGCCATTAAAATTTGCGGGGGGATTCTAGCCTATTTAAAGGCCGGACGCTATCGACCGCTTGATTATCAATCTCTAGCTACAAGCGGCTTATCAGCGACATCCAAATCAACAGCCAGCTAGCTGTTTGCGCTTTACTCAGTGATTTCAATGGTACGGAAAATTGCCCGTCCCTGGCGATAGAAGCGAATAGCCACTGGGGTGTCTGTTGGAAGCTCAGCAATCACCTGATTATACTCGTCGAAATCGTCAATGCGGCTATATCCCAGCTGCACAATAATATCTCCCGCGCGCAACATTGCTTCAGCGCCAGCTGAATCAGGCGACACTCGAGTAACCGAAACGCCGCCGCGCAGACGCAGGGTACGAAGTTCCGATCCCTCTACAGGTTCAACCATCAATCCCAGCCGATCTGTGCCGTCTGAACTCTCCGCCATACCCAGCCTGTCGCTGTCCAGAGAGCCTACCTTCATCGTTAACTTTTTCCGTTTGCCTTCACGAAAGATTTCTACCTTTGCAGCATCGCCTGGTGTCATCATGCCAACCACATGAGGGAGGTCCCCTGACTCAATAATTGCCTGCCCATTAAAACGCACAATAACATCGCCGGGCTTGATGCCGCCCTTCTCGGCCGGGCTATTTGGCTCAACCGCATTGATCAATGCACCCTGAGGCGTGCCTAGCTGCAAGGATTCAGCGAGGCTTTTATTCACATCCTGAATCGCCACGCCGAGCCAGCCACGCTGAACTTGACCATTAGTCTTGAGTTGCTCAATCACCTCAATTGCAACACTGGCTGGGATTGCAAAAGACAGGCCAATAGAACCGCCAGAGCGAGAATATATCTGTGAGTTGATACCTACTACTCGTCCCTCGAGATCAAATAGTGGGCCGCCAGAATTTCCTGGATTAATAGCCACATCAGTTTGAATGAACGGTACATAGTTTTCACCTTTCGGCGTGGGAATACTCCGACCTATAGCACTAACAATACCAGCAGTGACCGAGTAATCGAGTCCAAAAGGTGAGCCTATGGCCAGTACCCATGCCCCGACCTTGAGACTGTCTGAGGGTGCAAATTCCAGAGTAGGCAGGTTATCTCCTTTAATTTTAAGAAGCGCTAAATCTGAGCGCCTGTCTGAGCCCACCACGCTAGCCACATATTCTTGGCGATCGGCAAACAAAACCTGAATTTCATCGGCATTTTCTATCACATGATGATTAGTAAGAATATATCCATCTTCCGATATCACAAAACCTGAGCCCATTGAGCGAGCCGGTCGAGATTTTTGCTGGCGTTGACGCTGTTCAAAAAAATCACGAAAAATATCAGGTATCTGCCCCTCAGGTAACTGCGGAACCTCCACCTTACTACCTCTGCTAACGGTATTTATTTTTACCACAGCGGGGGAGACATCTTCCACAAGAGCGGTAAAGTCAGGTAGCTGCGCCTGGGCGGTTGGCAGGGTAATCAGAAATAAAACACTAACAAAAAATAATCGCTTCAACACAGGTAATGCTCCGATAAAATAATGGCAACCAGAGGGTTCCCAAGGTAAGTCTTTAGATTCATATACTAGGCTAAGTCTAAGATCCGCTTTTCACTATGGTCTTGGAGTAAGACAGGATTATGCCGCAAATCGTTCCAGGTTCTCCTGCTTTGCAGACTAACCAGCATACCGCCAGCTAGCAGACCAACCGCAGCACCAACAATTCCTGCGGCATCACCTTGCTCGCCCATAATCCAAGCGCCAATGACTGAGGCTAAGATAGGTACCATATAAACCAACATTGAGCCTACGACAATTACGTCCTCGGGGATGCCGATAGTCACTGATTGCCCGGTAACTACATCGCTTGGAGACTGGCTGTTGAGCAAAACACGAATACGATTGGTCTCCCCGGTAAGCTGGGATAGGACCCTCTGCCCGCAACCCTTTTGAGCGCTACAGGCATCGCAGGTAGATCGGGCAATAGTCTCCACCCATACACTATCTGACTCGACGGAGATAACGGTTCCGGTTTCTATAATCATTGGGCTAGACTCATTATTTAGTATCGACCTAAATTAGTCTCTCTATTGCATTGGCCTTGCAGGTATTGGCGCAATAGCATTGGCAATCTGACTAGCTGTACTTCGTGGAATCTCACCTACAACACAAATAGCAAAGCGCTGGTCATTAAACTCAGTATTAGTCAGTACGGCAACGGTGGCTCCAAGGTTTGCATCTACTTTAGGTAAGTTGCGAATTTTTGACGATGAATCAATAAATACTGACAATACCGCCAAGCCATCTGTATACATCAAAGATTCTTGTCCATCGGTGCCGGCTGGCTGATAGGAAGACAAAACAAAACCAGCAGGTAACCAGCGAGGGGTCCAACGAGATTCAGACACCTTAGCCTGTTGGTTTCCTTCAAGGCAATCAGACTGATCCGCACCAATATCGGCAGAGTCAATGAGTTCAGAGGAAAATTCGATATCGTTTACCTGCGTACCAATAGACACATCGACGAACTGAAATCTTTCCATCGGTTTGCCCTGCCTATTAATCAATACCGACTGCAACATCAGACCGGTTTCTTTATCAATCGCAATAACGTAGCCGTAGCGATACTTATCTTTGGGAATAACATTTACCACTGACACCTGGCGTCCCGCTATTCGAGCATCACCGCGGATATAGAAATTATAGAAATCCTGTAGATGAGCATAGGTATTGTCGTTGATTTTAAGCGCACTGCCACGCAACAGCATATCTGAGGCACGCATGCAGTTAATGTTTTCACCGCGACGAACGATCTCACGCTCGGGGCCGTCCATATACACTATACGCTCGTAGGTCTCTCCATCACGTACGACATGCTCAACCTTGACACTGGTTAGATTACCGCGAAATTCATAAGTAAACAGGCCACTGTAGCTAAGCTCCTTTGAAGCCTTGGCCATACGAGCCATTAGATCATAGGCAGAGTCCATCTGCTGCGAAATTAAAGGCCCATGGACAAAAACGGCGGCTAAAAGAGCCGCCAGTTTTACCTGTGTTAACCATTTAACCAACATCTTGATGGTTTTTCCTATGTTGAGTCAGACTTTACGCACCTCAGTCATCTCTAGAACCACCCTCACTTGTAGTAACGCGAGCAAAAGGCAACATACCCTGGCTACTATTCAACGCAGCGTGACTAGAATGTTTGAGTATGATGTCATTTAGATAGGCGCGAACTTCCTGCTCTGAGTACTGTTGACTCACTGTCTGCCTAACCTGAATAACCGGCACCAAGGGTTTTTGAGAAACCTTATTATTGCCCCCCGCGCTAACAGTACGTGCTTGGATATTGGGCTGAAAATCAGAGGGAAACTGGATCGCCGGACCGTTATTCTGCTGGTCCGCAGTGACAGCCACCTCAGCAAACTGCACTGCGTCAGAACCACTAGGCTCCACAGTGCTGAACTGTTGCACCCCCAAAATCGCCAGCATCGCAACTGACGCAGCAATAGCAAAGCGACTGGCCGAACCGGTAAATTTTTGCAGGCTACTGGGACGATGAGTTTCTTCGAGATCAACTGCCTGCGCAATAGCAGCGGACAGGTCGATTTTAGCGACTGGCGCTCCAGTCATTATCGATGAGGCTATATGATAGCGTTGCCATTTACTCCGTGCACCTTGCTTGTTAACGGTTGCGCTTCCCACTTCCTTGAGGATTCGATGCGTTTCTAGCTCAGTGCTCTCTCCATCCATGAGTGCTGAAATTGATTCGGCTAGACGCTGTTCTGGGTCTGTCATGTATCTTCCTCAAACCTGTTGATCGGATAAATTGGTAAAAAGCTGTGATGGTAAGACCGGCGGTTTCTTAAAAGGTTCACCAATCTTTTAACCACCTTCCATCAATTGCAAAACTCGTGAATCTATGGTTTCTCGACCACGAAAAATCCTTGATCTTACGGTGCCTACAGGGCAACCCATAACCTCAGCAATATCTTCATAACTGAGACCTTCATATTCTCTCAAAGTGACAGCAGTGCGCAAGTCCTCCGGCAATTCTTCTATAGCCTGATTGATCACAGCCTCAAGTTCATCGCGAAATATCTGATTTTCAGGTGTGCCTACATCTTTTAGCCTGTCACTGCCTGCATAGTACTCTGCATCTTCCAAGTCTACATCGGATTGCGGTGGCCGCCTACTGCGCGCTACCAAATAGTTTTTAGCTGTATTTACCGCAATTCTGTAAAGCCATGTATAGAATTGACTATCACCTCGGAATCTAGGTAGCGCACGGTACGCTTTAATAAACGCTTCTTGAGTGACATCGTTAACCTCATGAGTGTCGTGAATAAACCGTCCTACTATCGCGTGCACCTTGTATTGATACTTTAGCACCAAGAGGTCAAAGGCGCGCTTATCGCCTTTTTGCACCCTAACTACTAGCTGCTGGTCTGTTGGTTCAGTTTTACTTTCCGTCATTGAGCAATCCGTTTCCCAATCTAGGGGTTATATTTTTTATCGCTGAGAAATCCTAGCGTTAAGCACTGGCCATCTAAGGGTCCCGTGCGAGCCAATTGTTTAGTCACCATAAACAGACCAACTGGCAGTTATTTAGTTCGCCTATTTCGTTAGCTAGATTTGAGCGCTTATACTATCATGCGATCCCCATTATGTGTGGCGAAACAATGAAACAAACTCACCTCTACGACGTTCTCGTTATTGGCAGTGGCGCAGCTGGACTTACAGCGGCATTGCAACTGGACAAACACCTGCGCATTGCACTGATCAGCAAGGCCGCCCTGCAAGGTGGAGCATCTTGGTACGCGCAGGGAGGAATCGCCGCTGTATTCGACCAAAATGACAGCGCCGATGCCCATGTTGCCGACACCTTGACCGCCGGCGCGGGACTATGCCACGAAGACGCGGTAAGGTTTGTGGTCGAAAATGGCCCCGATGCCGTCAACTGGCTTATTGATCAAGGAGTTGACTTCACCAAGAACAGTGATCAAAAAGACTACCATCTAACTCAAGAAGGCGGTCACAGTCATCGGCGTATATTGCATACCGCCGATGCTACGGGTAAAGAAGTTACCGGCACCTTGGTTGAGCAGATTATCAATGCAGCCAATATTGACGTCTATGAAGAGCACTGTGCCGTTGACCTGGTTACGCAGGCGGATAATGATTCCCGCAGAATTCGCTGCACTGGCGCCTATATTCTAGACATAAAACAAGATGTCGTGTCCCTATTTCAAGCCAAAAGCGTGATTCTAGCCTCAGGCGGTGCCAGTAAGGCCTATCTCTATACCAGTAATCCTGACGGCGCCAGTGGTGACGGCCTAGCTATGGCTTGGCGACGTGGCTGTCGCGTAGCCAATCTTGAATTTAATCAGTTTCATCCAACCTGCCTCTATCACCCCAAAGCCAAGTCGTTTTTGATTACCGAAGCCTTGCGCGGTGAAGGCGCAGTGCTGCGTTTGCCTGATGGTAGTCGCTTCATGAAAAACTTTCATCCGGACGGCGAACTCGCTCCTCGAGATGTTGTAGCCCGAGCCATTGACCACGAGATGAAACGCCTGGGTAGTGATTGCATGTATCTGGATATAAGCCATAAATCCGCAGACTTTATTATCGAACACTTTCCAACTATGTATGAACACTGCCTTGCATTCGGCATTGATATAACCGTTGACCCAATTCCAGTGGTTCCCGCAGCCCATTACACCTGCGGCGGTATTTTGGTAAATCACTTGGGTCAAACTGATCTGATCAACCTTTACGCCATAGGCGAGAGCGCCTTTACTGGCTTGCATGGTGCCAATCGAATGGCCAGTAATTCGCTCCTAGAATGCCTTGTCTATGGGCGATCTGCGGCAACTGAAATTAACCGGCTAACCGCGGCTATTGATCCACCCGACTCTATTCCCGACTGGGATGAATCGAGGGTTAGCTCTTCAGACGAAGACGTTGTAATCTCTCACAACTGGGATGAACTGCGACGATTTATGTGGGATTACGTAGGTATTGTGCGCACTAACAAGCGTCTTGAGCGCGCCCAGCATAGAATCAAATTACTGCAAAAGGAAATTGGCGAGTACTACAGCAACTGCAAAATCACTAGAGATCTTTTGGAGCTGCGCAATCTGGCTACAGTGTCCGAATTGATTATTCGCTGTGCACTTGAACGCAAGGAAAGTCGGGGCCTGCACTACACGCTAGACTACCCTAAACCATCACCTATTGCGCGGGATACGATCATGGTGCCAATTAACTATGCCGGACAAAACGTCATAATCAATCGAAGCTAGGAGGCGAGCAAAAGCTTGCGCAGTAATCGATGTTGCCCGTCAGCCATTGCATCCTCAGGTAGGGCTCGCACTAAAGTGGCGCCATGGCTGGTTTTAAAGTACAAAATAACCAACTTGCGCACAACAAATTGACGGGGCTGCAATATTAAACGGGTGTCGCCTAAGATCCAGCGCTCGGCATCCAGACTGCGCAACAGCTCTGGCTTCTGAGCGCGCCACCGATGGACCCACAGGGCTGTTGTGCCCAGAATGATAGCAAGCGCCAAGAGCCTGACCCACCAGATAATGGCTAGTCCCAGTAGAGAAATTGACACAGTTAGCGCCAGCCCAAGCTGAGCTAAAACAATAGCCTTTGACGGCTGAAGATTAAACTCTACTGGGTTTTTTTCGACTCTCACGAATTATCTGCACTATCCTGTGGGTATCTGGATCCTCTGCCTGTTCACGATTCATCAACCATAGAAAGAGGCTCTGATCCTCACATTCAAGCAGGGTTTCGTAACGCAGTTGATCAGATTCTTCGAGAGAATCGTAGTGATTTTGAGTAAATGGCTGAAGAATTAGATCGAGCTCTAACATGCCACGACGACTAGCCCACAGTAGACGATTCTTATTCATAGATATTCAGTATTTGTGCTAAAGCATCATTATAAGAGACAATCATAAAATAACCTACAGACACCTAACTTATGACCACTATAGACCCACGAGCATATATCCAATTGTCAGGTCCAGACAGCCGCAAATTTTTGCAAGGACAGGTCACCTGCGATATGGAAGCGCTAACCTGCGGCACAACAATTAATGGCGCGCACTGCACACCCAAAGGCCGAGTGATTTTTCTATTCAGCGCCACTTGCAACGCCCAAGGCGATATTGTTTTGCAAATGCACCAATCTATCGCCGCTATAGCTATGGCGAGCCTGCAAAAATTTGCAGTGTTCTTCAAAACCCAGGTCGCAGATATCAGCCATCAAGTCGCTGACCATGACTTGCAGAGTAATCTCGAACGTCTGCGCACGGGTAGTGCCGAAGTGGTTGACAAAACTACTGACCTTTTTATCCCACAAATGTTAAATCTTGATGCTCTGGGCTATATTAGCTTTAAAAAAGGTTGCTACACTGGGCAGGAAATCGTAGCTCGGGCCCATTATCGCGGCGCAGTTAAACGCAGAATGCACCACTTACAATTACAAACTCCAACGCTGCCAAGCCCAGGAGACTCGATACAAGATAGTGCAGGCAAAGCCATCGGCAATATTGCCAGTGCCGCACAGGTCGACAAGACCACAGTTGAAATATTGGCAGTATTAGCCGACAAGGCCGCAGACGTCACCGAAATCCAAATTGGCGAGGGTCAATTAGAAAAGATCACACACCTACCTTTACCCTACGAGATCCCAACTGGCCCGTGAACAACTTCATAGATTGGTTAACTAACAATCAGCAAATATTGGTCTGGGTAGGTTCAGTATCAATCATAGTTTTTATTCTCAGCCTAATATCGCTACCCTGGTTGGTCGCCAAAATTCCCGAAGATTACTTTTTCCAGAAAAAACGCCAGTCGACCCATTGGAAAACTCAGCGGCCATTGCTAAGGCTGTTGGTACTTTTAGGCAAAAACCTGCTTGGCTATGGTCTGATACTGGCTGGCATTTTAATGCTGTTTTTGCCTGGTCAGGGCATTCTAACCCTAGTTATAGGTATGCTATTGATTGATTATCCGGGGAAGTTTGACATCGAACGCCGGATCGTCAGCACACCTAAAATCCTAAATGGCCTTAATTGGTTGCGCGCCAAGGCCAATAAACCACCATTGGCTAGTCGTGCACCTAAATAACGCGTTCTTATTCTCAGCGCTCTGAAGAGTTCTAACTACCATCGAACACCGACGCTTGTGAAGGCAACTGCCAATCTATAGGTCGCTTGCCATGTTGCTGCAAATAGGTATTTGTCGTAGAGAAATGTTGGCAGCCGAAAAAGCCACGATAGGCCGACAGTGGTGAAGGATGCGCAGTCTTTAGCACCAGATGCCGCGACTGATCAATGAAAGCGCCCTTTTTTTGCGCATGGCTACCCCAGAGTAAGAACACAATTCCCTCTCGCTGATCGTTTAGTGCAGCAATTGCCCGATCGGTAAACTTCTCCCAGCCTTTGCCCTGATGAGCTCCTGCATTGGCGTCTTCAACCGTAAGTGTAGCATTGAGTAACAGCACCCCCTGCTGGGCCCAACTGGTAAGACAGCCATGACTAGGCTTTAAAAAACCCAGATCGGACTCTAACTCTTTGAAAATATTGGCTAGCGAGGGCGGCACCCTAACTCCAGGCATTACAGAGAAACAAAGGCCATGCGCCTGATTTGGACCATGGTAGGGATCCTGCCCCAAAATAACCACTCGCACCTGATCAAACGGAGTATGGTTAAAAGCGGAAAACCAGTGGGAAACAGCGGGATAAATCATCTTGCCACTATCTTTTTGCTGCTGCAAAAAAATATGTAATTCCTGCATATAGGGTCGATTACACTCAGCACCAAGCACGTCTAACCAACTTGGCTCTAACTCCATGATCTCATGCTTTACCATGTAAATATTTCCTATCTAGCCAATGAAAAGCTAACCTTTCAACTGTTCCGAATGTTACCATAGTCGCCTATGCAATCTGCCTCTACTTTTAATATCTGGCGCCTCACCTGGCCGACCATTCTCAGCAATATGGCATTCATGGTGACCAGTCTCATCTTCCTAAAAATCGCCGGTGGGATGGGTATTGATGAAGTAGCCGCGGTGACAACAGGTCAACGTCTATTTTTTATCCTATTTGCGGTAATGCTGGGGCTTTCTAGTGGCACCACAGCCCTAGTAGGACGTTATTGGGGTGCAGGAGATAAGGTACGTGCCGGTCGCGTTGCGGCCCTTTCAGTCATTATATTTTTCATTAATGGCCTGTTGCTTTCATGGCTTGCAATTCCCTTTCTCGAACCTCTTGTGAGTATCTTTGGCCTCACGCCAATGGCCCAGATCCTTGCCGTAGAATTTGTTTTCTACACTGTATTGTATGCACCACCCCTGCTTATTATGCTGGTCTTCAGTATGGCTTTCCGTGCGACTGGTGACAGTAAAACACCATTGTGGGCTGCCGTGATAGGCGCAGTTTTGGGTGTTTATGCGGGGATTGCTTTTACCTATGGTTGGCACGAAATAGAGCCTGCTGGTCTACCTGGTCTGGCCATAGGTAATGGTGTCGGATCTATAGCCACCGTTGTTATATTTTTACTTTTATGGATCTGCGGCAAGCTCTCTTTTAAGCCAGCTAACCCAATTCCCGATCTGCTTACCAATGGTCGTGACCTCGTTAAAATCGGTATGCCTGCTGCATTTGAGCAACTATTTTTTCAAAGTGGACTAATAATATTTTTGGTGTTCCTAGCCAGCTATGGCAATGCTGCTTTCGCTACCTATGGCATCGGCTTAACAATACTTGGGCTAATGATTGTTATCGCACTTAGCTTCTCCATATCCAGCGCCACTCTGGTCAGCCAACATCTTGGCGCCGGCGACAAACAGGGCGCCTATAATGCGGGCTGGCGAACCATGCGCACCTGCGTGTACATCATGATATTGGGTGGCGCACTGATGAGCCTCTTTGCTGAAGAAATTGCCAGCTTTATGATCGATGATCCAGAGGTTATTGCGCTGCTGGTTCCATTCACCTACATCATTAGCTGTAGCCTGCCGCTGATGGGGGTTGAGTTTAGTATGGCCGGCGCTCTGCGCGGTGCAGGTGATACCAGGTACCCAATGATGGTGACCGTTGTGAGTATTGCTCTAAGCCGCATACTAGCGCCTTTTGTTCTGGTTCAAATGGGCGCAGATGTAATGTGGCTCTATGCAACCTCTTTGCTAGATTTCGGAATAAAATCTAGTCTAAATATGCGCCGCTTTCGTAATAAAAAGTGGATGGACGCGACACCAGCCATCGTTTAGCGACAGTTACCAATTCAGAGTTATAGATGCCCTTAAACAAACCAGCGACAAACCTCGCCCTTCACTACGATCGCCAAATCGCCTATTGGCTGTTCTTCTGTGCCGCAGTGATATTTGGCATGATTTTACTCGGTGGAGTCACACGCTTAACGAACTCGGGCCTGTCTATGGTCGACTGGAAGCCTTTGATGGGTGTCATCCCGCCAATGTCGGAAGCTGACTGGCAGCATATGTTTTTCAAGTATCAACAGTTTCCCGAATATCAAAAAGTTAATATGGGTATGACTCTGGATGAGTTTAAACCCATCTTTATGTATGAGTATCTGCATCGGGTGCTCGGACGATTAATTGGTGTTATTTTTATCGTCCCGTTTCTATTCTTTTATCTGACTAAACGTATTAGATCTGGCCTGACGCCCAAACTAGTGCTGATGCTTTTAGGTGGTGGATTTCAGGGTTTATTGGGATGGTATATGGTCAAGAGTGGCCTGGTAGATAAGCCTGATGTAAGCCAGTATCGCCTCACTGCCCATCTGGGCGCAGCAGTGTTGATCTACTCGTTTATTATTTGGACTGCGTTTAGTTTGGTCATCGCCAAGTCAGAACAACCGGTTGAACTTAGCAGGTTTTCCTTTTCGCTAAGCGGCCTTATTTTTCTTATGATTCTATCCGGTGGACTGGTGGCAGGGACGAAAGCAGGCTATGCCTACCCTACCTGGCCACTGATGGGAGATAGTTTTATTCCTGCCGGACTCTACTCCATGGCGCCTGCCTGGCTGGCAGCGTTTGAGGACATTACTACTATTCAGTTTAATCATCGTATCTTTGCCTATCTAATTGTGGCTCTGGTAATAGTCTTTTCCTTCAAAGCGCTAAATGCCAATATCCAAGGCCACGCCAAGCTTGGTATCTTTTGCCTGATCGGATTACTGATCCTGCAGGTCAGTCTTGGTATAAGTACCCTTATATTTCATGTCCCAGTTCCTGTGGCTGCGGCGCACCAAGTGGGAGCAGTGGCGCTGTTAAGTGCATCGCTGTTTGTCAGTTACTGTTTCGCTAACAGCCTGCCACCCAACGCAGTCCAATCAAATCAACCATTGGAGAAGTAAAATTGAAAAAGATAATCATCACATTTGTCGCTGCGACACTATCATTTGGCGCACTGGCCGGTGACCCGGTCGCCGGTAAAGCTAAGTCCATGACCTGTGCCGGCTGTCACGGCATGAACGGCATTAGTAATAATGGCATGTGGCCAAACCTAGCTGGTCAAAAAGAACCCTATCTGGCAAGCCAGCTAAGATTGTTCCGCGATGGCAAACGTAACAATGCCATGATGACAGCTATGGCTAAAGGGTTGAGCGATGCGGATATCGCCAACTTAGCTGCCTACTACGCTAGCCTAAAATAACTTTTGAACCTACCATCTTCGTCCCGAGCCCTTAATCAGGCTCGGGAACTCTCATGTGTAAACCAATAATTATCCACCAACTAAAATTACAGTCTAAGATGTTTGTTTTTTAAATCAAAGGCTGTATATTGTGCGCCGTTCGGACTCAGCATACCTTTTACTAACTAGTTTTCCTTAACCCATTTCTACCGGAGTTTAAAAATGCCCACAGTGACATACATAGAAGCAAGCGGCCAACGCCATGAAGTTAATCTCGACTCTGGCACCAACCTGATGCAGGGCGCGGTAGATAATATGATTGATGGCATTGTCGCTGAGTGCGGCGGCTCTTGTAGCTGCGCAACCTGCCACTGCTACATAGAAGAAAGCTGGAGCTCTAAAGTGGAACCAGCCAGCGAGATAGAAAAAGATTTACTAGACTGCGTTACCGATCAAAAAGAAAATAGTAGACTTTCCTGCCAGATAAATGTGACAGACTCACTTGACGGATTAGTTGTGCATCTGCCCGAATCGCAGTTTTAATTCGTCACGACTTATTTCAATACTGTCACTATTTATTTAGACAATAAAAACGGCCTCTTTAAAAAGATAGGGATCCGACTTTCTCGGATCCCTTTTTTTTGCATTTAACTACCTCATATCAAGCTGAATCCTAGATACAGCCTTCTCTATCAAGAAAACCCCTAAAACCATCACGTTTGTTTTTTTATCCAAACGATGTATAGTTTGGGGTAGTCAATTATTAAACAGAAAGGGGCAGTTCGATGCCATATCATGAAGATTTTCTACTCAGAGCCTATCGCTCGATGAAAACTATTCGCGAATTTGAAGAGCGTTGTATTAAAGAGTTTATGGGAGGTAACGTTCCCGGTTTCGTTCATGCATCTAATGGTCAAGAGGCAATCGCGGTCGCTGCCTGCATCGACCTTAGCAATAGTGACATTATCGGCAGTACCCATCGTGGGCACGGCCACTGCATTGCCAAGGGCTGTGATGTAGGCGACATGATGAAGGAAATCATGGGTCGCTCAAGCGGCCTGTGCAAAGGTAAAGGCGGCTCCATGCACATTGCCGATATTGATAAGGGGATGTTAGGTGCCAATGCCATTGTTGGCGGCGGGCCGCCACTGGTCAATGGCGCTGCTCTGGCAGCCAAAACCTTAGGTACCAATCATGTTGCGGTGTCTTTTAACGGTGACGGCAGTGCCAACCAAGGCACAACTATGGAAGCCATGAACATGGCTGCGGTATTGCAGTTACCCCATATCTTCATTTATGAAAACAATGGTTATGCGGAAGGTACTTCGGCGAACTATGGCCTTGGCTGTGACAGCCTTACTGACCGCAATGCCGGCTTTGGCATGCCCGCCGAATGCGTTGATGGGAATGACTTCTTCGCTACCTACGAGGCAATTAAAGTTGCAACCCAGCGAGCTCGTGATGGCGGAGGCCCAACGTCTATCGAAGCCAAATGTGTACGTTTTGACGGCCACTTTATTGGCGACCCGCAGCTCTATCGGGGTGAAAATGAAGTAAAGAATGCGCGCAAGGATCAAGACTGCTTAAAAATATTCCGTGATCGAGTCATTAAGGAAGGCTGGCTAAAAGCCGCGGCCATGAATGCTATAGACAAAGAAATCGCACTGGAAATAGAAAAAGCTGTTGAGGACGGCCTAGCAGCACCACACCCAGATCCCGCCACGGACCTGATGTCCGATGTCTACTGCTCTTACTAAGGGAACCAAGATGACTACTAATTCTAATATTGCAAAAATAGGTGGTACGACCTCAATAAAGTCGTACCGAGAAGCCCTTAACGACGCTATCCGCGAAGAGATGCGCCGAGACCCAACAGTGATTGTTCTTGGGGAAGAAGTTTCCGGTGGCGCTGGTTGTGATGGTCAAGACGACGCCTACGGTGGTGTTTTTGGAGTAACCAAAGGTCTTATGCCCGAATTTGGCCGTGAGCGGGTGATAGATACGCCTATCTCTGAAGCCGCCATTATTGGAGCAGCCGCTGGTGCGGCAAATAACGGCCTGCGCCCGATCGCCGAGCTAATGTTCTTTGATTTTATCGGTGTTTCCTTCGATCAGATCTTCAACCAGGCAGCTAAGTTCCGCTATATGTTTGGCGGCAAGTCTAAAACACCAATGGTAATCCGCGGCACAGTCGGCGCAGGTTGGCGTGCAGGTGCTCAGCACTCAAGTATGTTGCACTCAATCGTCACCCACATCGCCGGTCTAAAGGTCGTCATGCCTAGCAATGCCTATGATGCTAAAGGCCTGATGGTCCAGGCAATTCGCGACGAAGATCCAGTGATCTTCCTCGAGCATAAGGTCATGTACAACAACGAATGTGAAGTGCCAGACGAACAGTATGCTATTCCCTTTGGTGAAGCCGCATTCCCCAGACAAGGTAAGGACGTCACCATTGTAGCGATATCTAACATGGTCACCCATGCTATCGCCGCGGCTGACATTTTGGCCGAAGAGGGAATCACCTGTGACGTTATTGATCCACGCACCGTGTCCCCATTAGATGATGAGGCGATCCTTGAGAGCGTCGAAGTCACCGGCAGACTAGTCGTTGTTGACGAGGGAAACCCACGCTGCGGCCTAGCCTCAGACATCGCCGGTATTGTTGCCGAAAAAGGCTTCTATAGCCTCAAAGCACCGATCCGCACAGTGACTGCACCCCATACGCCGGTTCCTTTCGCCCCTGCGTTAGAAGACGCTTATGTCCCCAATGTCGATAAAGTTCTTGCCGCTGTACGGGACGTACTGGGAGCCTAATGATGAACAATAATATCAAGCCTATCATCATGCCCAAATGGGGTATGGAAATGTCCGAAGGTGAGATTAATACCTGGCATGTCAAAGTTGGGGACCACATAATTGTTGAGACCGATCTTGTCGATGTTGAAACTGCAAAAATTATCAACACAGTAGCGGCATCTGATAGCGGCGTGGTTCGCGCAATTGTCGCTGAGCCTGGTGAGACCCACATTGTGGGTGCTCTGCTGGGTGTCATTGCTCC
Source organism: SAR92 clade bacterium H921 (assembly GCA_025153755.1). Lineage (GTDB taxonomy): Bacteria > Pseudomonadota > Gammaproteobacteria > Pseudomonadales > Porticoccaceae > HTCC2207. The sequence goes on along the minus strand of JAOALD010000001.1, from coordinate 873,406 downwards.
AGCAGAGGTCAGCGATGAAGAGATCAAAACATTTATCAACAGTTTCTCAGGCTCTAATCAAGTCGATGTTTTAGAAGAGGCGCCGTCAATGACCGACATTGTGAATGAACCTGCAGTTGCGGCTGAACAACAGCCGGTTAAAACAGATATATTGTCTGCTGGTGAAGACGACAGCCATGTCTCTGCCTCGCCGGTAGCTCGCCGCCTCGCGGCAGACTACGGGGTTAACCTTAACAATATTTCCGGTACCGGCCGTCACGGTCGCGTTTCTAAGCGCGACTTAGAAGCCGCTGTAACGGCAGCTGGTGGTCGTTTGATCGGCACTAATAATGCAGTACCCAGCAGAGAAAAACAGGGCGATGATAGTCATGTAAAGGCAACACCAGTTGCGCGGCGTCTTGCAGAGGAGATGGGTATTAATCTGCTGGAATGTCGAGTTAGTGGCAACCGCGGGAGAGTCTGCAAAGCCGACGTTGAGGCCGTAGCGGCCATGAGAAATAAAGTACCGACGCAGACAGCTGTTAGTGCGGCACCAACATCTAGCAGTTCAACGCCCATAGCCATAAGCGGTATGCGCAAGACTATCGCCGAGCGTCTGCAAGCATCCAAACAGACCGCCCCCCATTTCCGTGTCCAGATCGACGCCGAACTGGACAACCTGTTAGCCACGCGTAAACAGATTAATGACGCCAACACCGAGGTCAAAATCTCCGTCAATGACTTTATTATTAAAGCCTGCGCCAGCGCTCTGACAAGAGTGCCAGCAGTCAATGTGCAGTTTGATGGGGAGCGTGTCACTCAGTTTGCTGAAGCCGATATCAGTGTAGCCGTTGCTATAAAAGACGGGCTCATTACGCCTATTATCCCTGGCGCTAATCGCAAAGGGCTGGAGGTCATTTCCCATGAGATGCGCGACCTTGCCACCAGAGCAAAACTCAACCGTCTTAAACCTGAAGAATTTCAGGGTGGCAGTTTCTGCATCTCTAATTTAGGTATGTACGGTATCAAACAATTCGATGCCATTATTAACCCACCTCAGAGTGCGATTTTGGCTGTGGGTTCTGGAGAGCACAGAGCCGTGGTCAAAAATGGTGAACTGGCCGTTGCAACTGTTGTCAGCCTGACTCTATCCAGCGATCATCGCATTATTGATGGAGCTGTTGCCGCGGAGTTTATGTCTGTTCTTAAAGGTTTCCTTGAGCAACCGGCAACTATGTTGATTTAAATCAATGACTGAGAGCAAGTAAGAGTGAGCATGCAACAATATGACCTAATGGTAGTGGGCGGCGGGCCAGGGGGCTATGTGGCCGCCATTCGAGCCGCCCAATTGGGTTTTAAAACCGCCCTAGTCGAAAAGCAACATCTTGGTGGCGTCTGCCTCAATTGGGGCTGTATCCCCACCAAGTCTCTACTTCGGGGGGCGGATATAGCTCACATGCTCAAAGAGGCAGAACACTTCGGTTTCACTTTTGATAGCCTCAGCTTTGATATCAATAAATTGGTCAAGCATAGTCGCTCGGTCGCCAACAAGCTAAGTGGCGGCGTTGCCTACCTGATGCAGAAAAACAATATCAAAGTCATTGATGGTACCGCTACGGTGGCAGATAAATGTCGCCTTGATGTCAATCATAACGGCACAGTAACTCAGTACAGAAGTAATCATATTATTCTCGCTACTGGAGCCCGAGCGCGCAATCTTCCTAACATTGAAATCGATGGCGACCTCATCTGGGGTGCTCGAGAAGCTATGACCCCCACTACCCTCCCCGGCAGTTTATTGGTTATCGGTGGTGGCGCTATTGGAGTGGAGTTTGCCAGTCTCTACAATGACTTGGGAACTGATGTGACCCTGATCGAGGCCGCAGAGAGAATTACCCCAGCAGAAGATGCTGAGATTTCATCCCTAGCGCAAAAGTCTTTTAGACAACGAGGCATCAAGGTCCTGACCAGTACTTTAGTCCAGGCTGTTGAGGGCGCTGGAGACCAGGCAATGGCCATTATTAACGGACCAGATGGCGAGCGACGGCAAAAATTTGACCAAGTCATTTTGGCGGTTGGAATACAGGGCAATATAGAGGGCCTTGGTCTTGAGAACCTGGGTGTAAAAACCGAAAACAGTTTTTTAGTCGCCGATCCCTATGGCAAAACCAACCTGGTAGGGCTGTACGCCATCGGCGATGTCTCCGGCGCCCCCTGGCTGGCACACAAAGCTAGCCATGAAGCCATTGTCTGCGTAGAAAAAATTGCCGGTATCGAAACTGCTGAGCCGCTAAATAAAAACCGTGTGCCCGGTTGTACGTACTGCCGCCCCCAAATTGCGAGTGTCGGTCTTACCGAAGCTCAGGCCAAAGGTGCAGGTCACAATATCAGAGTCGGACGCTCCAGCCTCAACTCCAATGGCAAGGCTCTGGCCATCAACGAAGCCGAAGGGCTGGTTAAAACTGTGTTTGACGCTAACAGTGGAGAGCTACTCGGCGCCCATATGATTGGTCCAGAAGTCACCGAACAAATTCAAGGATTTGGTATAGCCCAGCAACTCGCGGCTACAGAGCATGACCTGGCCCATACCATATATGCCCACCCAACTGTATCTGAAAGCATGCATGAGTCTGTATTGGACAGCCTCGGCGTTGCGATCCACCAATAGAGTTTATTCATGAGCCAGCAGATCCCAATACATGACGGCTTATTTACCTGGCCCGCAACTAAGCCCCAGTTATTAGGCAGTCAATGCCGCCAATGTGCAGAGACTACCTTCCCAGCCCAGCCCGATTGTCGCAGCTGTGGTGCCAGGGAGACTAACGTTATCGAACTCGGCGATCGTGGCATACTTTGGACCTGGACTATCCAGACATTTATGCCCAAAGAGCCCTACCATAGTGATGAGACCCCAGAGACATTTCGACCCTACGGCGTAGGCTATGTAGAAATGCCTGGCGGCGTGCGTGTTGAGGCTCGACTGCAAGCTAACAGCCCAGATCAGCTAAAAATAGGTATGCTCATGCAGCTCGATATTATTCCGTTTCGCACTGAGGCAAATGGTAATCAAAAAATGACCTTTAGCTTTAGTCCAGTTGAGGAATCATAGATTATGGATGTAGCAATTATAGGTATAGGGCTCCATCGTTTTGGTCGCTCCCCAGATATGTCTGGTTTACAGCAAGGTGCGTCGGCGGTTCGCGCAGCACTTGCAGATGCCGGTCTCTCATGGGCAGATATGCAGTTCGCCTATGGAGGTAGCCAAGACGGTGGTAACGCTGATGCACTGGTAAATGAATTGGGTCTTACCGGCCTACAATTTACCAACATATGGAATGGCTGTGCCACTGGTGGCAGCTCATTGCATGCGGCCTACAGTGCGATTAAATCCGGCGAGTACGATGTAGGCGTAGTGGTTGGCTTCGACAAGCATCCGCGAGGTGCGTTTAATCCTCAGCCAAAAGAATGGGGTTTGGACCAATGGTATGGCGAAACTGGGCTTATGCTAACCACCCAGTTTTTTGCTCTTAAAACCCAGCGCTATATGCACGATCACGATATTACCGAAGATGCTCTGATCCGCGTCTCCGAAAAAGCCTTTAAGAACGGCTCTTTGACACCAACCGCTTGGCGCCAGCAGGCGCTTAGTTACGAGCAAATCGCAAACTCAGCTATGATAAGCCACCCATTGCGCAAATATATGTTTTGTAGTCCTGCCGAGGGTGGCGCAGCATTGATTATTTGTAACGCCGACAAGGCTCATCAATACTGTAGCAAACCCTTATTTCTAAAAGCTGCCGCTGTGCGCACTCGCCACTATGGAAGCTTCGAAGTATTCGCTCCATCCCAAGCGATGGAAGTGGCAGATGCCCCAACCGTTACTGCCTCCGAGGCCGCTTTTGAGCAAGCGGGCATTGGCCCAGAAGATGTGGACGTTATGCAACTTCAGGATACTGATAGCGGTACAGAGATTATGCATATGGCCGAAAATGGTTTCTGTGAGCATGGCGAGCAGGAAAAGCTACTACGTGAAGGTGCCACGGGTATCAATGGTCGTCTACCCATTAACACCGACGGTGGCTGTTTAGCCAACGGTGAGCCGGTCGGGGCCTCTGGCTTGCGTCAGGTGTATGAAGTTTGCGTGCAATTACGTGGAGAAGGTGGTGCACGGCAGGTGCCTAATCAGCCCAAAGTTGGCTACACTCATGTCTATGGTGCCCCCGGCATTAGCGGCGTTAATATTATTACCAAATAAATAAAATTATAAGCAGGAGAATATTCTATGTCCGAATTAATCAAGGTAAAGCAGCAGGGTGCAGCTCGCTGTGACGGTCTGAGCTATCAGGATCTGCTCGATGACGAGACAGTCGAAGTACCGGCCTATCTGCGGGAAAACACGAACCCTTACATGGGTGATGAAGATATAGATGTTGCACGCTGGATCAGTCGAGATTTTCACGAGCAAGAAAAACAAAAATTATGGCCCAAGGTCTGGCAAATGACCTGCCGTGAGGAAGATATTCCTGAAGTGGGCGACCATCATGTTTATGAAATCGTTGATCAGTCAATTATCGTCACTCGAACCGGTGACAATGAGTTTAAAGCCTTTATTAACTCCTGTTTGCACCGCGGCCGCATCCTGCGCGACAACGATGGCCATGCGGACGAGTTTGTCTGCCCATTCCACGGCGCAACCTGGGATATTAATGGTAACTTTAAAGGTATCCCCTGCAAGTGGGACTTTAGCCATTTAGACGAGAAAGATATGAGCCTGCCGCAGGTGAAAGTTGGTACCTGGGGTGGTTTTATCTTTATAAACTTCGATGAGAACTGTGTTCCTCTCGAAGACTATCTCCATCCGCTCCCAGATCATTTTTCTCGCTTCCCGCTTCACGATTATTATAAAGGTGCTCATGTACAGCGCGTTGTAAATTGTAATTGGAAGGTTGGCGCCGAGGCCTTTATGGAGTCATTTCATACCCTCGAAACTCACAGTGAGATCCTTACATTTACCGGGGATGCCAACTCCCAGTACGACACCTTTGGCGATCACGTGAGTCGCTCTGTAACCCCGATGGGCGTTGCTAGCCCCCATTTACCTGATGTGACTGCTGACGAGACCATGCGCGATATCCTTGAACTGTCGGGCCGCATGGCAACTGACAGTGCCGAAGGTCATGAAATGCCCGAGGGGCTGACCGCACGCACCTACGTGGCAGAGACCAACCGCGAAATGTTTAGCGACATTATCGGCGAGCCACTGGACGATGCCACCCAGTCCGAACTGGAAGACGCTATACTTTACATGCTGTTTCCCAATACCCAAATATGGACTGGCTACCACGGCAATATTGTCTATCGTTTCTTACCCAATGGTGACGACCACAACAGCTGTATCTTCGAAACTATGATTCTGATGCGCTATGAAAAAGGCACAAAAAAACCCGATCCGGCCGAGAAAAATATTCTGCGTCCTGATCAGGCATTTAGTGAAGCGCCAGAAATCGGTGGTCTAGGTCCAGTCTTTGACCAGGACGATAGCAATATGGCCGCAGTACAAAAAGGTATGATCGCATCTAAAAAAGGGGCAGTCAGTCTAGCCAGCTATCAGGAGAGTCGAATTCGTCACCTACATCAAACTATTGATAAATATTTAAATGCTTGACATCTTTTAATCTCGGGCCTCAGCATTGCTGATCCCGAGTTTCAAACCGGCAAATAAATTTATGAGCGTTCTATGGCAATAACAGATACATTAATACCCGCTGTTGACCTTGGCGATAAGCAAACTGTCCCTGTTACCCTCAATAGCACAAATATTCTTATATGTAAGGCCAATGGGGAATTCTACGCCGTAGATAATCAATGTACTCATCAACGTGCAGAGCTTACTGGCGGTCGCATTAGAAATTGCTATCTGGCCTGTCCATTGCACGGCGTGCGCTTTGACTTGCGTACGGGTGAGCCTATGGGTGAGCTGACTAGGGTGCCGCTGCAGACCTATGATGTCAGCGTCGCTGAAAATGGCAATTTACAAATAGAGTTAGGTTAGGTTAGCCATGCCACACAATCGCCAGATTATTCTTGCCTCATATGTCAGCGATGCCGCGCAACCAGAAAACTTTGCTCTTTCCGAAGGCCCAATACCTGCGCCTAGTGAGGGGGAGTTCTTACTGCGTAATATGTATTTCTCAATGGAGCCCGCTATTCGCGGCTGGGTCGATGGCAAGGCCAACTACTTTGAGCCAATCCCTATCGGTGGTGTGATTCGGGGCCCTTCAGTAGGCCGGGTTATCAAATCTCGCAACTCAGATTTTGCTGAAGGTGAATATGTATTTGCACTGAACCATTGGGAAGACTATTCAATCTGTCACAGTGACGCTATCTTGCTAGAAAAGCTTCAACCACACAATGGCATACCCCTCTCCTACTATGTGGGTTCACTTGGAGGAGCAGGTGCTACAGCCTATATTGGGCTCCATGAAGTTGGCCAAATTCAGTCTGGGCAAACTGTTGTGGTGAGTGCCGCCGCCGGCGCCACCGGCAGTATGGCCGGGCAGATCGCCAAACTCTGTGGTTGCACAGTTATCGGTATTGTTGGCAGTGATGAAAAGGCTAAACTCATCGTAGACAAGTTTGGTTTTGACGCTGCTGTTAACTACAAGACTGATGATGTTACCGCCGCAGTCACCAGGCTGATACCTGAGGGCGCAGATATATACTTTGATAACGTCGGCGGTCCCGTTCTAAATGCTATGTTGCCAGCTATGAAAGTCTATGGGCGTATTGTAGGTTGTGGCATGATCTCCGATTACAATCGTACTGATAACCCAAACCCTGTTACCAATCTTTGGGAAATGGTATCTCGACAACTGACTATGCAGGGATTTTTACTCCCCACCTATCAATCTAAGGTTCCGGCGGCAATGGCTCAGCTTGAAAAATGGATAGGAGCGGGAGATATTACTGTAATCGAGAACATTACTGAGGGTTTCGCTAACACCCCAAAAGCATTTTGTGACCTCATGTCGGGCAACACTGTGGGCAAAGCGCTAGTTAAAATCGATCTTTGAAAAGGATCGTTGAGGCGCGATGATGCGATAGGGACTCTAATTGTTCGAACTGAACGCTCTAGCCTTTGGGACTAAAATACCGACCATTTACTCACTTAATCCCTAACCAAGTTAATCAGCCATACCTTGGGGACTACCAATAAAAACCATACTCTTAGCTCACCATTGTGCCCTTCTTGTTTTCTGACTTTTGTTATAATATGCGGCATCTTCTAGTCAGCCAAGGCTTGTACGCCAAAGCCAGTCCTTCGCCGGCTGACAATAGCAGTGCCTGATAAGCATCGATTTAAGTATCTGGAGCCTCGGTTCAAAATGAGCATAAAAAGTACCTATGTCCCCCCTAAAGTCTGGAAATGGGAGAAAGATAATGGCGGCAAGTTTGCCAATATCAATCGCCCCGTATCTGGCGCCACTCACCACAATGAGTTGCCTATTGGCGAGCATCCTCATCAACTCTATTCTCTTGGTACTCCCAACGGTGTCAAGGTAACCGTGATGTTTGAGGAGCTATTGGCACTTGGGTTCAACGACGCAGAGTACGATTCCTGGCTCATTGACATAGGTTCAGGCGAGCAATTCGGTAGCGGCTTTGTCGCGATTAACCCTAACTCTAAAATACCGGCACTGTTTGATCACAGCACACCGGAGCCAACCCGCGTATTTGAATCAGGAGCTATACTGGTTTACTTGGCAGAGAAGTTTGATGCGTTCTTGCCCTCCAGCGGCGTTCAGCGTACCGAGTGCCTTTCTTGGCTATTTTGGCAAATGGGCAGTGCTGCCTTTCTCGGCGGCGGCTTTGGGCATTTTTATGCCTATGCACCAGAAAAGCTTGAATATCCTATCAATAGATATGCAATGGAAGTAAAACGTCAACTAGATGTGCTTGATCAGACATTGGCGAGCCGTGAGTTTTTAGCTGGTGACGATTACACAATTGCCGATATGGCCACACAACCCTGGTACGGCATGTTAGTCTCAGGCTCTCTGTATAACGCGCAGGAGTTTTTAGACGTGAAAAGCTACAGCAATGTGCTCCGCTGGGCTGAAACAATCCAGAACCGTGAAGCGGTGCAACGCGGCCTGCGAGTCAATCGAGTCTGGGGCGACAAGAAGCGACAACTGCGCGATCGTCATAGTGCCAGCGACTTCGACTAGTCAATTCATTCAATAGCCTCAGCGGCCCCCTAAGAGTTCTGCACGAGTGGGCAGATGGTCGCCCTCTGCTAACTCATAAAAACCAATTACTCCTGCTCGTTTTTTGGCTAGACCGAACCTGTCCTGTCACATTCATACCTGATAGCACTAAATAGCAATCTGCGTATAGCCTGTCAGGCTTTGCCAAGGTATCTATTTTGATAATGTTGAGTGTAAATACATGGTGCTAACATCTTGGATGTAAGACTGTCCTGCAGTTCGCTATGCAAAGCAATGAGTAGGCGCCTGAGCTAAACCTATTAGGTAAGGATCTATGGATATTGAAGCAGCCGTTGCAGTAGCAGCCGACCAGCCATTCAAGATAAAAAGTGTGCAACTAGAGCCTCCTCGAGAATATGAAATTCTGGTAAAAATCAAAGGGGTTGGGGTCTGTCATACAGATCTCTTTGCCAAAGCTGGTATGCTGCCGCCACGCTACCCCTCGGTATTGGGGCATGAGGGCTCTGGGATTGTGGAAAAAATTGGTAGCGGCGTGACTAGCGTCGGTGTCGGTGATCATGTTGTTCTATCTTTTGCCTCTTGCAGGCAATGCTCCCGGTGCAAGTCTGACAGCCCGGCCTACTGTGAAAGCTTCGTGCCACTCAATGTAATGGGCACCCGCACTGACGGCAGTAGTCCAGTTTCAGATCAGGGCAGTCAAGTGTCAGCTCATTTTTTTAACCAATCTTCTTTTGCCAGTTATGCGTTAGCCAGCGAGAGCAATACGGTCAAGGTTAATAAAGACTTGCCTATTGAACTGCTCGGGCCTCTGGGTTGCGGTATTCAAACAGGCGCAGGGAGCATTATGCACGCACTGGCCTGCGATGCTGGTTCTAGTATTGCCATATATGGTGGAGGGAGTGTCGGCCTAGCAGCCGTAATGGGTGCCGTGATCCAAGAATGCTCAACTATTATCCTAGTTGAACCTATGGAGAGCAGGCGGCAATTGGCCCTATCACTGGGTGCAACCCATGTAATTGACCCCGCCGCCAGCGACACCCAACTATCTATTGGTGAAATCTGTGAGATGGGTGTTAACTACGGATTCGACACCACCGGTATAGCAAAGGTTATCGAAGGCGCCATAGCCGCATTAGCACCTCGCGGGGAACTGGGCCTTGTAGGTACCTCAAGTCAGGATTCACCGCTGCCCACCTTTAACCCCAGTATGCTTCTCACCGGACAGAAAATTCGTGGGATTTGTGAGGGGGAAGTGGACCCGCAACAATTTATTCCACTGCTACTGGACCATTATGAAAATGGTAGCTTCCCCTTTGACCGCCTGATCACTACCTACCCTTTCGATCAGATTAATGAGGCAATTGAGGCTCAGCATGAGGGTGAATGCGTTAAGCCTGTTCTTATTTTCGATGGAGAATAAAAAAGGCCTACCCTGCTTGGGAGGCCCTCTTATGGTAACTCGTTGATGATTGCAACGCTTAAAAGTCCTGCCTGGGAACTTGAACCTGATCATCAGCCAGCGTTAGCCAGCAGTGTTTACTATCCGCCCAAACATGCAAAGATGGCTTTAAATCATCCACCTCATCAAGAGTACCTGCCTTAATAAATATTAAACCCATGCCCGGCGCATCGTCTGTATCAGTTATTACTGGCGAACCACAGCTGCCACAGAAGCGACGGTAAACCTTTTGACCGCTGGTACCTTTATCTTCGAAGGTCTGTAATTCACCATTCAATTCAAGACTGTCCCTAGGGAAAAAAGACACCACAGAAAATGCACTGCCGGCCTGTTTTTGACAGTTTTTGCAATGACAAATTATGGTGTCTACTGGCTGTGCCGGCACCTTGTAGCGCACCTGACCACACAGACATCCGCCCTCTCTAAACTCTTCTGTCATTATTCTATCTCCTCTCAATATTTAGTTAAGACCCAGAGCACCATCCACAGTAAATGCAGCGCCGGTAATAAATGAAGCCTCTTCGCTGGCCAAATAAACTGCCATAGCAGCCACATCAGCCGGCTCACCAATACGGCCAATCGGATGCATGGCTTTATAGCTATCCATCAGAGCATCACCATTTTCCACCTGGCTGACCACCTTTGTTAGCATATCGGTCTGGATAACTCCGGGATTAATTGAATTCACATTTATACCGTAACCACTGCGAGCACAGTGCAGAGCCACAGATTTGGTCATCATGTCCACTCCAGCTTTAGAGGCATTGTAGGCCACTAATTCAGGCTGGGCTTTAAACGAGGACACCGAGGCCATATTGATAATCGCGCCGCCGCCATCGTTTTTCATTAACTTGATTGCACCCTGACAGCCTAAAAAACAGCTACGAACATTGATCCCCATAGTTTTGTCCCAGGTCTCAACATCCATATCTTCAATCGTACCCATGAGCGTAACGCCGGCAACATTTGCCATGATGTCCAGACCAGAAAATCTAGCCGCCGCAATAGCAAAAACATTGTCCCATTGCTCTGAAACTGCAACGTCATGATGCACAAATTCACAGTCTGGCCCCAGTCTTTGAGCGGCCTGTGTACCACCGAGTTTATCTATGTCGGTGATAATCACAGTCGCCCCCTCGGCAATAAATCGCAGAGCGATACCATAACCAATGCCGGTAGCACCACCAGTGATTATAGCTCGCTTTCCTAATAGCCTTTGCTTTGCCACAAACCTAAACTTTCAACATCAGCTTGCCGGTGTTGCTACCGTCAAACAACTTGTGAAAGGCCGACAGGGTATTGTCAAAGCCTTCTACAATTTGATATTTGAAGTCAATTTTCTCGTCGACTAGCAGTTCGGCGAGTGCGGCGGCACCGGATTCAAAACGATCAAAATAGGCACTGACCAAAAAGCCTTTTACAACAGCGTTCTTAGCAAGTATCTGCCAGTAGTTATAAGGACCAGGAACTGGCTCAGAGGCGTTGTAACTAGATATAGAGCCGCAGAAAACAATTCTCGCGTTATCCCGAAGGTTTAGCAGTGCAGCATCCAGAGTTTCACCACCGACATTGTCAAAAAAGACATCCACACCATCAGGACATTCGGCGCGAATCGCAGCTTCTAGATTTCCAGACTCAGTTTTGTAATTAATAACCCCATCAAAGCCCAGCTCATCTTTAAGCCACTGACACTTTTCATCTGTGCCAGCGAGACCCACAACGCGACAACCCATGTTTTTTGCCAACTGGCCGCCCAGAGAACCCACAGCACCTGCAGCGGCACTCATCAGCAAGGTGTCGCCCGCTTTCAACTCTGCAGAATCTGTAATACCAAAATAAGCAGTCAGGCCTACGGCCCCAAATATACTTAAATAATAATGCAGTGGAAACTTATTGTCAGCGGGTACCTTGGTCAGAAAATAGCCATCGGACAGGCTGTACTCTTCCCAACCATTAAGACCATAAACCTGATCGCCAACCGCAAAGTCCGAGTGCTTACTTTCGACCACCGTGCCCACAGTAGAACTGCGTACAACCTCTCCCAGTCCGATGGGTGGCATATAGTTAGGCTCTGCACTCATCCAGCCACGTATCGCGGGATCTAGGGAGAAATAATCGTTTTTAATCAGAAGTTGGCCATCGGCTAGTTCATCCACATTGACGGTGCGCATTCTTACATCATCGTCGGTGGTATTCCCAATAGGGCGCTGGTGAAGGTATAACTGCTTGTACTGTATTGACATGGCTTTTCTCATTTTTATTTTCGTTAAATGACTGTCGATCAGACCCTAATCCGACAATCAAAATTCAATCTTTAAGGTACTCTGTTGGAGATAAAAAATCAACTAAGATTGTTTTTTTGAAAGGCAGTCCTGTATAGTCTTACAACCTATAAAAATTCTAAAAGAGAGGAAACCTATGCCTTTTTCAGGATCAGTTGAAGATCGTCTCGCTATTCGCGAACTAATGGATATTTACGCTGACGCTGTTAATCAGCGAGATACGGCTCTGTGGTCTTCGACCTGGGCTGAGGACTCAGCCTGGAAGCTACCAGTAATACCGGGCATGGAAAATCTCAGTGGCAAAGACACTATTGTCTCTTCGTGGGAAGCTGGTATGGCCATGTTCCCCTTCATATTTATGTCTATTTCTGTCGGTGACATTCAGGTAACGGGTGATACTGCCACCGCCAGAAGCTATACCTCCGAGGTAGGCACCACTCTAACCGGCGAAGAGATTCGGCCAAGAGGGCAATATGACGACAAGCTCATCAAAATCAATGGCCAATGGTTTTTTAAAGAGCGTATTTTTAACTCTATGTATGGTGAGTAATCCCAGTATCTATAGGAATTGCAATGACAGTAATAATTAATGGCACAGTAAACTTTAAGCCCGAAGATGCGATTAAAGTACTACCGGAAACCGCTGAACTAATGGCACAGACCCGCTTACAAAAAGGCTGCCGTCATTATGTTTGGAGTCTTGATCCAGCAGTCCCCGGACGAATTTATGTCCATGAAAACTGGGAGTCAGTCGATGATTTACGCGCTCATCTGAGCAGCCACTACTACACAGATATGCTAGCACTTTTGAATAATTACGAGATCCTTGGCACTGATATTCTCAAGTATCGTATTGATCATTGCGAACCAGTCTATGACGAGACAGGCACCCCCCGCGCTGATTTCTTTTTGAAATAATTGGCTCCTAAACAATTATCGGCATAATCAATTACGTCCTCAGCTAGGCCTATTCCAAATAGGACGATGACTTTGGTATGAATTTTCACCTCTGGACATTGGGTTGCCCGGACTTTTAAGCTATGATTTAAAATCAAGTTCACGCCTCTTAAATCCTTGATAGCCGGATTTAGCGAGGTGATACTTTTACCGGTCAAAATAGCGAGATTTAAATATGTCTAATCATAGAGCTTTACAGATGTTTGGTCGTTCAGGGAACCCTGCGTTAAATGCAGATACCTTTGGCAATAGCGTCAAACCCTCACCGTCTGGCATTCAGTCCACTTCGTCGGATACCATGACTCTTGAGGGAACAGTCAACAAAACAGGTATTCTGCTGGCACTGGTGGTCTTGTCAGCCTCATGGACATGGAACATGTTTTTTGAAAGCGGCAATCCAGCGACGGTTATGCCTATCGCTTTTGGCGGTGCTATCGTCGGCTTTATTTTAGCCCTTGTAACCATTTTTAAAAAGCAGTGGGCGGGCACGACAGCACCGCTGTATGCCATAGCTGAGGGACTATTTCTAGGTGCTATCTCAGGAATATTTGAAATGCAGTATCCCGGGATTGTTATTCAAGCGGTGGGCCTGACTCTGGGCACCCTTGCATCGTTACTATTCCTCTATAAAACCGGCATCGTCAAGCCAACAGAAAACTTCCGCCTTATGATCACCTCGGCCACCATGGGCATTGGACTGCTATATCTAGTTAGTATGCTGATGAATATGTTTGGTTCTGGCGGCATTGGTTTTATTCATTCCAATGGCCTTTTTGGTATTGGCTTTAGCCTTTTTGTAGTGGCAATTGCGGCGCTTAACCTAGTCCTGGATTTTGATTTTATTGAGCAGGGCTCTGAGATGAATGCGCCTAAATATATGGAATGGTTCGGTGCATTTTCTCTTATGGTGACACTGATATGGCTCTATCTTGAAATGCTCAGACTACTGGCTAAACTGAGAAGCCGTTAGTGGACGCGAATACGCTTATTTTTGGCTCTATGACTGTAATCTCATTGGCCATTTTCTTTTATCTCGGTCAGTTTAAAGCCTCTACAAAACAAACTGAGCGAGATGACCGTATCAGTTGGTCAGAGAGGAATTTTTCAATAGGAAAAATCCTGCTCTACTCACTAGTACTGATCGGTGGGATTGTGTTGGTCTCGCAATTTTTGTAATGGCGGGATAGTAAATTCGCTGCAACTCAGCCCTGCGTCATTTCAGACCATGGGCTTCGCGCAGAGCAATGCCTACAAAGTCGACCGCTTCGCGGGTCGCTTCAATTACGCCTGCCAATGAAAAGAATGCGTGGATAAAGCCGTCAAAGCGTCGCACCTGGACGTCAACTCCCGCCTCTGACAAGCGCTTTGCATAGGCTTCGCCCTCATCGCGCAGAGGGTCAAATTCAGCCGTAATCACCAACGCCGGCGGAAGTCCGGACAGATCTGTTGCCAATAGTGGGCTGACCAACGGATTGCTGCGCTGTTCGATGTCGGGGCAATAGTGGTCCCAAAACCAGATCATCATCGTTTTGGTCAGCAGGTAGCCTTCCGCATTTTCCTGATAAGAAGTGCTATTCATACTGGGTTCAGTAATTGGATAAAGAAGTAACTGCAGAGCAAACTCAGGGCCCTTGCGATCCCGTGCCATTAAGGCCACCACAGCGGCTAGATTGCCGCCAGCGGAATCACCACCAATACTTATTAAGCCCGGACAAGCGCCTAGCTCTGTACTGTGAGTCGCAGCCCATACACTTGCCGCATAACAGTCTTCTGGTGCCGCGGGAAATGGATCCTCTGGTGCCAGTCGATAATCCACTGCCAGAACCATACAACCGGATGCTACACAAATCTCACGACAGTCGGCATCATGGGTAACAAGGTTACCTATCACCCAGCCACCACCGTGAAAATGCACATGCAAAGGTGCTGGTTTATCGCTGGGCCTGTAAAGCCGCACTGGAATATCCCCTGCTGGGCCGGGCACCATAAAATCCTCGACCGAGTAAACCTCAACCGTTGGTGGTACTGATTGGGCCTCGGTATAAAGACGGCGACTTTCGGTAACCGGCAACTGGTGGTACTCAGGCGCACCAGATTCAGCGATCTGGGCCAAAATTGCGGCAGTAACTGGTTCTAAAGGCATGTTTTATCCATTGTTAATATTTATAATCACAAAAAAACCATCCTCACTAGGCATAGAAGGCTTTAAAAAGTGTAGATAAATCCGCGGAATTTCCTCATCAACTACTTACAGTTTGATTAAGCATTTACCCAAATTACTGCCGGCTAACATATCGATAAAAGCTTGACCTGAGCTCTCAATACCCTCAGACCAGTTCACTGGACTCACTAATGAGCCAGATTTTAGCATACCGGTAATGTATTCAATGGCCTGTGGATAGCGATCTACATGATCAGAAAACATAAAGCCCTCTGCCCTAGCACGTTTGGTAATAAGCTCCCACATATTACCTATAGCCGCATGACCTCCATCACCTTCATATTGAGAAACGGCACCACAGAGAATAATGCGCGAGTTTTCCGCGAGCTGACCGAGCATGGTTGTGAGCATAGACCCGCCTACATTGTCATAGACAATATCTATGCCATTAGGCACTACTCTGTGTAGCTGCTGCTCAAGGGGCTCGGCAGATTTGTAATCAATCACCTGATCATATCCCAGAGTCGTCTGCAGCCATTCGCACTTAGCCTGGCCACCGGCAATACCAACAGTGGTACAACCCTCGGCCTTGGCAATTTGTCCGGCAATACAGCCAATGCCACCAGCCGCGGCGTTGATAACAAATATGTCACCCAGCTTCGGCTGGCCTATATCCATAATCCCGAAATAAGCAGTCATTCCAGAGGGCCCGAGACTACAGAGGTACTCGTGCAACTCCACAGCTGGGTCTGGCTCAAGTATGCTCATTAAATCTGAACCATCAGCAATACTGTACTGCTCCCAAGAGGTTCGACCCATGACGATACTGCCTTCTGGGTACTCAGGATTACGCGACTCAATAACCGTGCCCATGACAATACTCTGAACTGGCTCACCCAATGGCATCGATTCCAGATAGTTATCACCGGAACCCTCATTCATCCACTGCCGAAAGCCCGCATCCAACGACAGATAGATGTTCTTAATCATAAACTGCCCTTCACTGATACTGCCAAGTGGCTTGGTATCTACCTCAAAATCAGCCGCAACTAAATGTTCAGCTGGTCGGCGGGCGAGTAATACTCGAGAGTTCATGTGAGCCATAATGCATTTCCATTGACGTTAAGTATTGATTGGAACGACAGTTATATTAACCGCCTCATTTGGCGATCATACTAACTCAGGTACAGGCTCAGGTAAATAACAAACATGTTTGATGGTTTTTATTGACGAGTTGAGGGCACCGCAGTACTATTAGTTCTTAAATTTGTAGTAAAAAACAACGCTCAGCTAGCTGTTTTAGCGAGCTGTTAAAGAGTCCTAGTCTACCGCAGAGCCATAGCGGCTCTCATTTTACTTTGGAGGCCATAATGGCAACAACAGAATCGCAGAACTTTGCTGACCATCTGGAAATTCAACAGGTAATCAACCTTTACGCCTCAGCTATCGACAAACATCAGTGGTCAGCGCTGGAAGGCGTATTCACTGAGGATGCTAGGGCTGACTTTATTGAGTTAGGCGTGTTTGAAGGCCGTCAAACAATTACAGACTTAATTGCTAGTGTACTCACACAGTGCTCGGTAACACAGCATCTTCTCGGCAATATCAATATTGTAGTTAGTGGCGATACAGCGACAGCAACCTGCTATCTGAGCGCCCTACATGTCGGTCTCGGTGATTACGCTACTGAGACTATGACTGTCTGGGGCGAATATAGCGATAGATTAGTCCGCACTGCTGATGGCTGGCGCATTAATCACCGCAAGCTGACATCAATGTATACATCGGGGGATATCGGGCTCAATGGCTAGGCTGTAACCTGTAGCACTCATAAAAAGCGAGAAACGCAATTTGGTACACCTGCACCCCATCAAAGTATAAGCTTATGCAGAGAGTCCAGTTGGGAACTGCTGCTGGATACTGGTAATAGTCAGGTACAGAGGCAAAAGAGTACTCTCAGCGACATAGATCATGCCGAATTAGAAGGCACCGGAAAAAGTGTGAGACTATGAAATGATGTTTCAGGACTGTGATGGTGTGACAGAATAGGCAGTTCATGCCAGCAAAGGGCAAATGAACATATTATAAAAATTATAAATTCACATTATTAGGGATTTAACCATGTTAGCTATCTCTGCAAGAATTGAACTAGCGTCCAAAGATATTGCAGCCTATGTGGCTGCCGCTCAAAAAATTATCGGCCCAACTCACGATGAGCCGGGCTGCCAGCTCTATGCCTTCGCTCAAGATATAAATTATCCCAATGTTATCTGGGTCACAGAGCAATGGGAGAACGAGAGCGCTTTGATGGCTCATTTAGCTATGCCTCTTATTGTTGAGTTTCTAGCATTTTGTGAGACCGTCGAGATCACTGACATGAATGTGGTTAGATACGATGTGTCAGCGGCTGGACCGCTGGTACTTCCTGAAAGCTAAGTCCCGAAACAGTCGAGGAATACACAGCATGACTATTGCAGAGAACTATAATCGCATTGTCGCCCGCATAATTGATGACGTCGATAATGGCACCACAGACCAGGCCGATGGAACATTGTCTGTGCCATCAAAAAACTATACTGATGCTGATATTTGGCAACAGGAAATGGACCTAATTTTTAAAAAGGTTCCGGTATTTGTAGCTCTAACTCAGGAACTGCCAAACCCTGGTGACTACAAGACATTCCAATTTCTCGACAAGCCTTTGCTAATCACACGGCTGAAAGATGGCACCGCCCGAGTAATGCTTAATGCCTGTTCTCATCGTGCTATGACAATAGCTACCGAACCTTGCGGCAATAAGTCGCGCTTTACCTGCCCCTATCACGGCTGGATGTATAGCAATGATGGAGTGCTGCGCGGCGTCGCTGATCAGGAAAAATTTGGCGACTTCGACAAGCAGACTAATGGCTTGACCCAACTCCCTGTTTACGAGCGGGGAGGAATGATCTTTACGGTTCTTGAACCCGGTGAAGAGGAAGTAGATTTTGATGGCTTCTTAGGCGGCGTGATGGAGGATATTGGTCGTCTGGGTATGGAAAACTGGCATTTCTGTGGTCAGCGTAAGATCGATGGCGCCAACTGGAAAGTTGCCTATGACGGTTATCTGGAGGGCTATCATTTTGCGGCAGCACACCCGGACACTATTGCAGAGCGCACTTACTCCAACATAATGCAGTTTGATGCCTATGGTCCCCATACATTGATCTGCTTTCCTCATCTTGCCATTAAAGAGAATCTTGCCGACGTGGCGCCAGAGGATTATCACAAACATGAAAATAACGGTTACGATTGGATACGAACACTGTTCCCTAATATATCGTTGTTTGTGGCTCCAGAAATTACATTAATCAGTCAGATTATTCCTGGTCCATTGCCAAATCAAAACACCACCTATATCAACTTTGTCCACCCGACCGTGCCGGACGGAGAGGATACCGAACTGCAAGGTATGATGGACTTTTTCCAAGAAGTAGTAGATGTCGAAGACTATCAGGTAGGGCTGAAAATTCAGAAAGGCCTAGAATCTAATGCCCATGCCAATGTTACCTTCGGTCGCAATGAAGCCGGCAATCAACTGTTCCACAAATGGGTTGAATGGTATCTAACACAGAATCCATCTGCCCCCAAACCAGAACTCGATAGAAAAAAGGATATTTTATGAGTATTCATGATAACCGCGCGGGTAGAATCAATTGCTTACTGATTGCTGGAGGAGTCTGGCATGATATTGACCATGCGCGCCTTGAATTACTGAAATTACTATCAGAGGACGAGCGCTTTCGAGTGCGAGTATTTGAAGACTATGAAAATCTTGACGCCCTTGAAGAAGCTGACTTTATTGTTAGCTACACCTGCAATGTTATACCCTCACTTGGCGCTCAGGAAGCCTTAAAAGCTTGGGTCGAAAGAGGGGGCCGCTGGTATGCATTGCACGGCACCAATTCAATTATTAGGCTTATGTCGAGTGGAGTTTACGGCACACCAGACTGGGCGCCATTGTTCGTAGAAACTCTTGGCTCAATGTTCCGCTCTCATCCACCGATCGCGCCTTACAAGGTCTCTGTGGCCGATCCAGACCACCCTCTCGCTAAGGGCATTGAACCCTTCGATTCTGAAGATGAACTTTACCTTATGAAGACCTATGGCGATCTCCATGTGATTCTGGATACCGAGTACGGCGGCAAGGCAGAGGGGTTTGAAGAAGATGAATGGGAACATGCCCGTCACCCGGTGTTCTATACCCATAAAGTGGGTGAAGGCGAGGTTCTCTATCTGACACTGGGCCACTGTCGTCACCATCATGATATGCAACCGATGCTTGACTACTGGCCAACTTTGGATCGAGGCTCATGGGAACTGCCGGTATTCTATGAATTGCTGCGCAGAGGAATTAAGTGGGCGATTGAGCCAATGGACAAGGCAACCGCTGATGCCATGGCTAAGGCTCGCGCCGCAGTAAAATAATACTTCGGTATAAAAAAGGGCATCTAATGCCCTTTTTTTATGCTTGTTGTTATGTGGACATTAGACCATCTACCAGCGTAAATTTAACTCATTCACCACGCCAACAATACCACTGCTAAAACTAACATCCCTGCTTTGATCAACATGAAAATCCGGAATACGTCGCAACCACTCTTCAATAGCAATACGCAACTCAATGCGAGCTAAATTTTTCCCCGGACACGTGTGGGCTCCGCGCCCAAATGTGAGACTATTACCCCGCTTGCGACCGAATTCCACATCCTCTGCATTGGGCGTAAAAGTGTTGTCCATTCCTGCCAATGGGGTTGGGGCCGCAATCATATCACCGGCCTTTAACTGCACACCATGAAACTCAATATCCTCTGTCACTTCTCTGGCCACAGTCACCAGCGGGAAGCGCCTTAAAATCTCTTCCACCGCCTCAGCCACAGAGATTTCACCCTCAATAATCTGTGCGCGATGCTGTGCATTTTTGGCCAAAAATAGGAATACAAAACCCAGTAAATTTACCACTGTATCCACTCCGGCGATAAATACCTGAATGGATAACTTAATCGCCTCTTCGCGAGTCAGTGTTCGATCGTTGGTTTGACCATTAATCATGCGACTAAGCATGTCTGTACCATCTTTGCCCATGCGTTGATCAACATAGGGAGCTATATAATCCTTCAGATTTTGCAGTGCATCGGCAAAGGTGATGGTGCCATCTGGTCTGATTAACTGATCGGTCCAGTACTTGGTCTGTGGTATGTCATCTTCCGGTAGATCCATCATCGACAGAAATACTCTAATAGGCAAAATATCCGCGAAATCCTGAGTGAAATTGCATCCACCCTTATCCACAAAACCATCGATCAAACTAGCCACAATACTACGAATATTCTCGCCCATGGCATTGACTGCCGCTGGCGCCATGCTGTGATTTAAGGTCTTGCGATAAAAATGATGCTCAGGGGGGTCAATGGTTGTAGGTAGCAGACCATGATCGGCACTGTGACTTTTAGGAAGGATAATACTGCGGCTGGAAAATCTACTGTAATCGGTCAATATCTCTTCAACGATAGATGACCTTGTGGGCAGCCAGTGGCCTTCATTTTCCTGAGTCCAAACTAGAGGGGACGAATCGTCCTCAGCTAATAATGTCGCCCAAGCCTGATGAAAATCGCCCTCGATACCTGGCGGATTATATATATTAAAATCGCGCACCAGATGTTCTGCAACATGATCAGGTAATGTTTCAGTACTCATCGCAGCCCTCGATAATCGTTATCCCAGTCGGACAGAATGAGCGGCATCTGCTGTAATCACTGTGCCGGCCATATAGCTTGCCGCATCACTAGCTAACAGTAAAATCGTACCGTCCAATTCAGATAACTGACCTGCTCGACCCAAAGGCAGATTAGCTAGGTCAGCTTTGCCCTGATCTGTCTCGTAGTAGTCAGCGACCAGATCCGTATGCAGAAAACCGGGCGCCAAAGCATTGACCCGAATGCCATGCTCCACCAGTTCGTGCCCCATCACGGCTGTGAGCTGATTTACCGCACCTTTAGAGGCACTGTAGTGGGTAAGACCTTTAAATGAAGACACCGCACAGATAGAGGATATATTAATAATATTGCCTCCAATACCTGCTGCCAACATACGTTGAGCACCCTCTTGTCCAAGGTTAAATACGCCCTTTACATTAACATTTAGCACGTGGTCCCAGTTATCCTCTTCCATCTCAACAAAGGGCTGGCGTCCTGTGGCACCGGCGTTACTAAGGATTATGTCTGGGGTTCCAAATTCTTTTTCTGCCAGATCAAATGCCGCTTTAACCGAGGCGCGGTCTGTGACATCCATTGCCACCGCCAGCGCCTTCCCGCCCTTAGCTTTAATGCTTTCAGCAAGTCTCTCCAACAGATCCGTTCTCCGCGCAGCACAGATCACAGCTACACCATTATCTGCCAGCAATTTAGCAATATGCTCTCCCAAACCACTGGATGCGCCACTGACCATTGCCACCCTGCCTTTAACGGAAAATAGATTATCTATCACGAAACTCACCTTTAATTGTTATTTTAAAAATCAAACTGTCGCAATTAAAATTGCACTCTCTTCGTAAAGCCACCATCAATCACCACATTAGTACCTGAGGTATAGGCAGATAGTGGGCTTAATAACAGGGCAACCTGAACACAAACTTCTTCAGCCGACCCCATGCGTCCCGCAGGAATCATGGCCACGGTGGACTCATAAATCTCCGGCATAGCCGTTTTAATTTGATCCCAGGCCCCGCCTTCAATAAAGATCGGGCCGGGGCTAACTGTATTTACTCGAATTCCCATGGGGGCTAGATCCTGAGCCAAATTGCCAAAGTAATTGAGCAGTGCAGCCTTCATAGCACCGTAGGGAACAGCGCCTGCAAATGCTTCCAGCGAAGCCGTAGAACCTATGCTGACAATAGAACCACTGTCTGACTTTTCTAAGAAAGGCTTCGCCGCATTGACTGCTTTCCAACTGGCAAGAACATCGGCTTCAAAATTACTGCGCCATCCAGATTCTGCTGCATCGGCACCGCCGGCACTCACATTGGCCACAAAACCATCAACGCCTCCTAGGGCATTAGCACAGCTGCTTACCCATGACTCGAGAGATGCTGAGTCTGTCACGTCAACCACCTCGCCATGGGCCTTGACACCCATGGCTTCAATAGCCGCTACTGCGGCGTTGACTTGATCGCCATTGCGGGCACAGATGCCTATATTACAGCCCTCAGCCGCCAGCATTTTTGCCAGCGCAAAACCAATGCCTTTAGATGAGCCAGTAATCAAAACTGACTTATTTTTTAATTGCAGATCCATAATGATAGTTCCTTATTAATAATTTTATAATGGGAAATCTCAGGCTCGCATATAGCGTGACAGATGAGAATCTCTTGATCCAAACATCACTCCTATAGCGGCCAAGCGTTTAAAATAATGACCAACACTAAACTCATCAGTCGTACCTATTCCTCCGTGGAGCTGAATCGCATTGTGCGCAACATAACGACTCGCCTTACCTACTTTAGCTTTAAGTGCCGCAACGCATTGCTGTGCATCTTCTGATCCGTTATCTAGTTTCCAGGCTGTTGCCATCAGCAGGGAACGGGTTAATTCGATTTCCATATACATATCAACCATGCGGTGACGCAGTACCTGAAAGCTAGAAATTGACTGACCAAATTGTTTGCGCTGTTTGGTGTAATCTACGGTCACCGTCAACAATGCATCCATGGCACCCACTGCCTCAGCACAGACCGCCACAATAGCCCGAGCAAATATCGGCGCTGCCATTGTCGAGGCATTTCCGACTTCACCGACCAGAGCCTCAGTACCAACTACAACATTATCCAATTGCAGTTCACAGGCTGAACGACCATCGTAGGTTTTATAATTTTTACAATGCATACCCGTGGTGTTTTTATCCACTGCAAATAGGCTGATGCCCTCTTTTGAATGATTTGCGTTATCTCCAATACGAGCTGACACTAATAGTAGGTCTGCCTCTGGACCATTGAGCACAACTGCCTTACTACCATTAAGCACATAGCCATCGCCAGTTATTTCCGCTTTGGTTTCCACATAATGCGGATTGCCAACATTGCCCTCTTCCAAATATGCCAGTGCGCCCTGCAGTTCCCCGGCCATCAGGCCTGAGAGAAACCGCTCTTTGATAGCAGGCTGCGCGCCAGCGGCTATTAATCCGCCTACCAGTACAACAGATTCAAGATAGGGCTCAAGCACCAGATACTTGCCAAACTGTTCGCACAGAATCATGGTTTCCAGAGCACCGCCACCAAAGCCTCCAACCTCCTCGTCAAAGGTCATGGCCAGCCAGCCTAAGTCAGCGAACATCTGCCACTGTTCACCACTAAAGCCAGATTTTTGTCTGACAGTGGCCTGACGGTTTTCAAAACTATAGTTTTCACGAAGATACTTGTCTGCACTGTCATGCAACATTGTCTGTTCTTCGCTGTATTCAATAAACATACAAATTACTACTCAGTGAGGATGTGGTTACAGGCGTAAAACACGCTTGGCAATAATATCCCTTTGGATTTCTGCCGAGCCGCCATAAATAGTTGAGGCGCGATTATTAATATATTCCGCCATTGTTGTGAGCCCGCAGTCAGGACCAATAGAGCCACCCTTGTAATCTGGCTGCAATGCATCAAGCTGTTTAACCAGAGTATGTTCACCCATTATTTCTACACTTAATTCGTTAAAACGCTGGCCGATCTCAGTACCCATTACCTTGGTCAGAGAAGACAGCGCACCGGCATTACCGCCCGCTTCAAATGCACCTTTAACCCGCAACTCGGTAAATTCCAGAGCCAGAGCGTCCACGGCCACATCTGCCAGTTTGGCTGAAAATACCGGATTGTCTTTCCATGGTCGATTATCGGAATCCCGCTGAGAAGCTGCCTGCTGGACGATCTTAGCCATTTGTTTTTTATGGTCGATGGTGAAATTGTGGCCGCCCCGCTCAAATTCAAGTAGTGACTTGGCCACATCCCAGCCCTGATTTTCAGCGCCGAGAAGGTTGCCTACGGGGACACGCACATTGTCAAAGAACACCTGACATTGCTCGACCGTGCCGTCCAATCCAACAATAGGCTCAACCTTTAAACCCTCTGTAGCCATATCCACCAGAATAAAACTGATCCCCGCCTGAGGTCGCCCTTCTTTTGAGGTTCTAACCAGACAGAAAATCATATTGGAATGATGGGCATAGCTAGTCCAGATTTTAGACCCGTTAATAAGATAGTCGTCACCATCACGGACAGCCGAGGTAATCAGTGAGGCAAGGTCAGACCCTGCACCTGGTTCAGAATAACCCTGGCACCACATATCTTCGCCCGAGAGTATCCTCGGCAGATAATAGTCTTTCTGTTCGGCGGTACCATGGTGCATAAGCATCGGGCCAAGCATCTGCAGGCCCATAGCGGGAAAGGCTGGGGCATTAGCGAGCTTGCACTCTTCCTGAAAGATATAGCGCTGATTTAATGTCCAACCAGTGCCGCCATGTTCCTCAGGCCAGTCTGGTGCTATCCAGCCCTTAGCGTGGAGAATTCGGTGCCATTTCATAGTGGCTTCAAAGTCCGCAAAGACGCTAGTCATGAGTTCACCAGCGCGCTTAATATCGGGCGATAGAGACTCGTCTAAAAAGGCCCTGACTTCTTCGCGGAATACATTATCAGTCATAATTTATCTCAGTTGAGAAATTTGCCGTCACAACATAAACAAACAGAATTGTTTTTTAGTGTAGGGTTAATGAAAAATTATTGCAACGAAATACCACAGATACTGACCCTATCGTTTGCGGAGTTGGTTATGGCTACTCACGCTCAATCGCCGCTTTCACCGCCTGTCGCAACACATCCTTGCGCACCTTACCCGATGCTGTCTTTTGCAATTCATCGCGCAACTCTAGTCGCTGAGGCCATTTTTGTTTAGCCAACCCCGCCCGCTCCAAGAAGGGCTGCAACTCAGCGAGGTCTAACGGCGCTGAATTCAGAGTGACGATAAATACACAGACCCCCTCGCCCAGTCGCTCATGGGGCATTGCCACCACTGCGGCCTCCGAGATCAGCGGATGCTGATACAACACATTTTCAATTTCCCGGGCGGAAATATTTTCGCCACCACGGATAATGATATCTTTCTTGCGATCAGTGATCACAATGGCACCCTGAGTTGTAATATGGCCTATATCGCCTGTACGAAAATAACCGCCATCATCAATTGCCTGCTTGGTTTGTGCCTCTTCACCATAGCCGATCATCATAGCTGGACCTTTGACCAAGATTTCTCCATCCAACCCTTGGGCTAGTGGGTTGCCATTATCATCAGCAATAATCACATCCCAATTATTAATTCGACCATCGGTTGTGGCGGCCAGCATTTCTTCTTCAGGCTTTACAAACCCCACTGTAATTAATGGTGCTTCGGTGCAGCCATAAACTCTAAATGCTCGGCAGTTCGCCAGAGCGCTATGGGTATCGATGATCAAATTTGGCGGCACAGAGGCGCCACCGCAGGCAAAAATGCGCAGAGATGGCAAATCTAGAGAATGCTTTTTAGCCGTCTCCACCAGTTCCTGTAAAAAAGGTGTGGCACTGATACAGCTAGTTGCTCCGACCTTTTCTATATAAGAAACAGCATTGTCAGCATCCCAACGCTCCATAAAGGCAGTTTTACAGTCGCTGATAAAGGCCTGCTCAATACCATTGGCAAAACCGGTAATATGGGTAACCGGTGAAGGCATCAGCATGACATCCTGAGCACCCAGCCCCCAAGCTTCAACACCATTGTCTATGGCTCGAGCCAGAGATTGATGGGAATGACGCACTGCTTTTGCACGACCTGTGGTACCGGAGGTATACATAATTACCTTTAACGCCTGCATATCTGTGGGCTGTTTATCCGGTATTGGGCAGCCCCGCTGTTGAACCAAGTTTTCATAGCTCAGCACGGCTCCACTGGCATCATTATGGCGCACTGAAATAACATGCTGTAAAGCAGGCAAATCAGGCTTTAAACGCTCAATCATCTCGGGGAAATCATGGCCGCGATAGACACCCGGGATAAATAGGCACCGGCTACCGCTATCGGCCAGAATAAAAGCCAATTCATGGTCTCTGTATATTGGTATTACCGGGTTGACCACCAGCCCAAGCCATACAGCAGCTATATCAACTGCAACTGCCTCGCGCCAGTTGGGGAGCTGAAAACTAATAACATCCCCGGCCCTGAGACCTAGATCCACCATTGATGCCGCCAAGGCCATTGCCTCATCAAAGATACTGCCAAAATGGATATGCGCGCCGTCTTCTAAATAGATCGCAACGGCGTCTGGCGCGGCGCTCGCTTTATGCAGAGCATGATCAGCCAAATTTTTAGTACTTAGTACCATTAGTTATCCTAACTGAGGATTGTACTTTTTACCTGTGATGCCGGCCCCGAGCAAAGTTTTGATCAAGACAAGATCACAGCGCAGATGATTGCTATTTAAGTTAACTTAAATCTATAAAACATACAACCTTGATTGTTTATTAGCCTCATGAAATAAGTTGAACTTTGACATTTGTAGGGTTATATTTAAGCAGTTTAGATAAAAAGCCATCTCGTTTGTTTTTTGTTGGCTGCTATAAGGGGAGAGCACTGCATGCGCATCTACTAGTGTTTCATCTGCATCAGCGCTAAAAATATAACCATATCCTGAGGGTATATAAAAATGAAATTTCAAAATAAATATAAAAAACAGCTACTTCCAGCAGTAATTTCGCTCAGCATCCTGCCCCTGTACGCAGGAGGCGCGATTGCTCAACAAGAGTCCGCAAGTCTCGAAGAAGTTGTGGTTACCGCTCGAAAACGTCAAGAATCGATTCAAGACGTACCCGTTGCTGTATCGGCACTGAGCCCAGGGCAGCTAGAGCGCGGCTCAATTACTAGCTCCCTTGAGTTAGGTAAAATGGTACCTAATGTGGAACTCCATGAAACCGCGATCGGTTCTGAGTCACTAAGTGCCTCAATCCGTGGTATGAGCTACGACGATATCGAAAAGTCAATCGAGCCGACCGTCGGTGTTGCTATTGATGGTGTGTTTCTGGCCAGTAACTCAGGCGGCGTCTTTGATCTTTTCGATGTAGATTCCGTTGAAGTTCTTCGTGGCCCTCAGGGCACACTTTTCGGTCGCAACACTATTGGTGGTGTTATCAGCGTTCAAAGAACAGAGCCAACCGGTGAGTTCGGTGCGAAGTTAGAGGCTACAGCCGGCGATGAAGACATGACTGATATCAAAGGGGTTATCAATATGCCTCTGGGTGATAACGGCGGCATCAAGCTCTCATTTAAAAGCCTAGAGTCCGACTCCCATGTTTACAACACTTCATTGAATGCTCGCCGCTCAATGAAAGATTCAGAGACTATGAGCATCGCTGTAAAATATAACTTCTCCGAGAACACATCTGCAGTGCTTACTTTTGATGATTATGACCACAACACCACTGCTCCAGATAATGTTTTTGTTGGTTTCGAGGCATTAGGTAATCAGGGTGCTATTAATTCAGAAGCAAATGACTGGAAGACCTCTCCTCAGTTTCTCCCTCTGACTGCCACCTTGGAGGGTGAGAACACGACTCTTAAAGTGACTCACGATACTGACAACTTCCAAATCAAGTACATTATGGGAATCATGGATTATGATGAAGTAGTTCGTGAAGCGTCTTGGGGTCTTGGACCAGATGTTCTGGGCGGTGTGTTTTTCCCAGTTGATCGTGATCAAAACTTTAAGCAAACCTCACACGAACTGCAGTTGACTTCTGACCTTGACGGCCCAATGAACTTTGTTGCTGGCCTCTACAGTATGGAAGCTGACTCCTATATCACCTCAGGACCAATCCAGAACTTCACCGCATTACATTACTTAGATAGCACCGCAGTGTTTGGTGAAATGAGCTATGAAATCAATGACCTCTGGTCATTCACTCTTGGTGCTCGCTACACTGAAGAAGAGAAAGAGCTAGATACCCGTTCCTACCCAATGGTTTCAGGTAATGCCGCACGACTGGCAAATAGCTACGTAGCTGCCGATCTACTAAATTCGGCTAACCCTACCTTCAAAGATAACAACACCTCATTCCGTGTGGTGCTACAACGTGAGATCGAGACAGGGATGGTTTATGCGTCTTACTCAACAGGTTATCGCAGTGGTGGTTTCTTCAACCGAGGCATTACACCATTAGAAAATCTGCCCTTCAAGTCCGAAGAAGTAGCCAGTATTGAACTAGGCATGCGCAGTAATCCAACAGATAACTCGCAAATTAATATTACTTACTTTAATTCTGAGTACACCGATAAGCAAACTACCGTGATTGTTCCAGCGTCAGATGCAGACTGTGACAAAGAGCAAAACGACGCAGGTAGTGTGACCTGCTCCTTTGTGCGTAATGCCGGTGAAGTATCTATGAGCGGCATCGAGTTTGAAGGCACATACATGCCTACAGACGCGCTTACCCTTCGCGCTTCATTTGGCACGCTTGATGCGGACTACGATGAGTATAACTACAACGGTGTTGATATCTCTGACAAAGCGCGTCTTTTGTACGCCCCAGACCTAACTGCTTATCTGGGTGCAGAGCATACCTCTGATCGCGCTGGCGGAACATTGACTATCAATGTTGGCTTCAGTCATAAAGATGAAGTAGAGACTCAGGCTGATTGGTCTACCTATGATCCTGTAACTGGGCCAGAAGTAACAATTGAAAGCTTTGAAACTCTGGATATATCTGCCACGTTTATGAAAGAGTTGTCTAACGGAACACTCAAACTTCGAGTGTACGGCACCGATGTGCTGGAAGATGGCAACCGAGTTGGCCGCAGATATGATGCTGGTTCATTCGCTTGGGCAGAGCTGGTTCCCCGTCGCCAGATGGGTGTAACTGTAGGATATGAGTTCTAAAAATCTGAACTTTAGCAACTCCCAAAGGCGGTTGAACATAAGTTCAACCGCCTTTTTTATGGGCAACCAACTGAGCCTAAAAATAAATGACAGGCAAAAAAAAGCCGCATATAACAGCGGCTTGTTCTTACTTCACGGCTCTAATAGTCTTACATCAGAATCCCATCTCCGTAGCCGTGGGAATACGGCGCAATGTTTGGCCCCCGGAAATATCTAATATTCTGCCAGTCATAAATGACTCATCCGACAGTAGCCAAAGTGCTGCATTGGCCATATCATCAGTGGAGGGCAGCCTACCCATAGGAATCTCCTTGATAAACGCCTGTTCAATATTAGGTATGCTAAGAAAGCCTTCAGTCATCGCACTAGGAGTAAAGCCCGGTGCCAGGGAGTTAACCCTAATATTCTGCGCACCGTATTCTACCGCCGCTATGCGAACTATATGGTCTGCCCCACTCTTGGTGCCGGCATAGGCAGCAAGGCCTGGAGGTGCTAGTTGAGCCGTCTGGGAGGAGGTTGTAACTACCGAGCCACCATCACTCATACGCGCAGTCATATGCTTGATAAATAACGTTGTACCAATTAAGTGCACATCACAGTTTTCCTGTAATACCTCGCGACTAATATCGGCAATGGGAGATGAGGTTTCAATACCTGCAAAATTAATCGCGCCATCTAGTTTACCGTACTCAGACACTGCGGCATCCGCCAGCGCCGCTAGCTGCTGTTCATCAGTAATATCGCAACTCATTGCGTGCGCACCTAAGCTGTCCGCCACCGCCTGCACCTTATCAAGTCTGCGCGCAGCCAATACCAACTTGGCGCCCTGTGCATGACAAAGACGGGCCGTTGCAGCTCCCATGCTACGCTCATCGGACGCACCCAAGATTATAATTATCTTACCTTCCAATCTACCAGCCATTGCTACTCTTCCTATTTTTTCGTTTAACGTAAAGGCCTAGCAACTATTATATTTTGACCAGTTGCTTGCCAAAATTTTGACCGGCAAAAAGGCCGGCAAGGGCGGATGGGCATTGTTCAATGCCCTCTAGAACATGTTCCTTTACCAGGATCTTTCCCTCATCAACCCACTGCTGCAGCTGCTCTCTCGCCTCTGGGTAGCGCTCCACATAATCCAACACAATAAAGCCTTCCATCGTGCAGCGGCGAATCACTAATTGCATATAATTTTTTGGGCCAGGTGGCAATTCTTTAACCTGATAACCACTGGATATCCCTCCGCACAGCACAATGCGGCCATTGTTGACCATATTGACCAGCGCCTCATCGAGAATTGGACCACCCACATTATCGAAAAATATATCGACACTGTTGTTGCACAATTCTTGTAATCTGTCGGCGACAGATTCCGATTTATAGTCAATCACAGCGTCATAACCCAGTTCATCGATAAGCCACTGACACTTAGCCTGACCTCCAGCGATACCGATCACTTTACAGCCCATAAGCTTGGCCATCTGCCCAACAGTGGAGCCTGTGGCACCCGCAGCACCAGACACTAATACCGTGTCTCCTGCCTTGGGTCGTCCAATTTCCAAAAAGCCAAAATACGCCGTCAGGCCGGTTAGACCATAGATATGGAGAGGATACGAAATAGGTGTGCCAGCATTTATTTTGGTGACCGGATAGAGCCCTGCACCATCACTAATAGCATATTCCTGCCATCCAAAGGTCCCCTGTACAAAATCACCCAAGGCAAAATCACTATGTTTGCTGGCGATAACCTCGCCGACGGCACCAGACCGCATAACCTCACCAATAGCTACCGGAGGTAAATAGCTGCGAACATCATTGAGCCAACCGCGCTGTGCCGGCTCAAAGGCGAGATAGTGATTCTTGACCAGAAACTCACCTTCAGCCAAATCTCGTACGGTCTCGACTTCAAGGGTAAAGTTTTCTTCACTTACCGTGGTTTCAGGTCTGGAAGCTAGTGTCCACTTTCTGTTACTCAATGCTGTCATGGGGTATACCAAATTGGAGATGAATAGGCGCGATCCTGGATCGTCTTAGGTGCGCGAGGGTCTATAACCGAACCAAAATATTTGGCGTCATAGGCAGTCCAGCGCGGCGTAGGAATTTGAATAACTCTTACATAATAGAATGCTCGCTGTTCTGGGTCGAATTCTGGATCAGTCCATACTACCGCCAGTTCTGCATCTCCGATACTATTACTATAGGTGACGTTCTCCTCATCTACGGTATTTCCCACTGCAGGAATATCTCCCGTCAGCCAGTTAGCTGTGCGGCCATCTGACAGCGCTACATCAAATATTTTTTCTTCGGTCTCGCCACTAGCATTGAGCCAGCCCTTAATAATTTGCACACGATCAAGGTTAGCTCCATCTGGATCTCTAGACGCA
This sequence comes from SAR92 clade bacterium H921, assembly GCA_025153755.1. Lineage (GTDB taxonomy): Bacteria > Pseudomonadota > Gammaproteobacteria > Pseudomonadales > Porticoccaceae > HTCC2207. Next base: position 841,988 of record JAOALD010000001.1, on the reverse strand, counting down.
GCTACCATAAAGGTTGGTGCTGCGCTTTCACTGCGAGTTAAATCACCTCCCATGGGCACACCTTTGCGATAACCAATACTGGCAAAGTCGGCGTCCATCACATCGGCCTGCGTGAACTCCCAGCCGCCGAAGAAGCGAAGCCGAATGCGAGTCCCAGATGTTGCATATACCTCCCGTCGCTTGATCGCTTCAAAAATCGACTCCCGAGTGTTTTCTTCAGACCAGGCGGCAGTTAGGCCAGATGACACCAGCTGCCAAATCTTCTGTAATTGACCAGCCATACGTTTTTCTGTGCGATCGACCGAGGGTTCATCATGGGCAAACTTGCCGAAAAAATTGTCCTCATAGGTGGTGGCCATACCAGTGTGGGAATCAGTGCTACCAATCAGGCCAAATTTAAACGGATTGGCACCCAAATTGGCCTCATGTCTTAGGCCCTCACGGAGTCCCGAGCGACTGTATTCATACTGCAACATCTCTGGTTGTTTAGGCGTATCGAGAGTAATGTTACCCTCATCCCAGGTCTCAAAATCGGCAAACTCATCTGTGGGAGACAGAAACGGATGAGCCTCGCCATCCCCCTTGATTTGGGTAGTTTCATAGACAGGCTCCCAGCGCGCCCGCTTGCGGGCATAGGACTCATCTAGCGGCAATCCATTTTCCCGATTGGGCGAGAACATACGTCCATTGCTGACATTGCCATTATGGGCAATAGCGATCACCTCTCCCCCGGTTTGCTTTTCATAGTCTGCAAGGGCGTCCCATAAATCCTCCGGATCATTGCTATGCTGAGCTGAAAACGGAGTGTGCTGAGAAGCAAGCTCTGCGCCGTCCTTGTAGATAACCACCCGATGTAGATTGTCACCGGTAATCATAGAGGTCCATTCATAGCCCACGAAAGCTGTAAACAGGCCCGGTTCATTGTATTTATCTGCCACTGCCGAAGCTTCCGACCAGATTGATCTGCGGAGACTGTCGGGCGTTAAATATTGTTCCTCGCTGATTTGAATCGCATCGGCGAAAGCTCGCGCCAGGCTTCTAGTATCTCCCTGTTTCATCAGGGCCTGCCATTCCATGCCCATCTTCCATTTATGCAGTCGCGGGTCGTTGACTGCTAATTGCGCATAGATGCCCAGATACTCCGCATGATCTGTGACGGCTAAAAAATCTAACGGGCGACGTAGTCGCGCTGGCATACCATTATCTGCTTCTACCATTTGCCCACGGGCAAACTTAAAAGCCTGATCCTTGGTCAAGCGGGTATGCATAATATAAGCATCAGCAGAAAGCTGCGAATGCAGATGTAAATCCCCCCAGTAGAGATTGGTTATACTCTCTCTCACCGGCGTGGAATAAAGCAGTTTCTGCTCTGTCGATAATGCATCGGTGCCGTTCGTTGACAGGCTCAGACAAATTGCTATTGAGCCTAGTAGTGAGGTGTAAATATGCTTTGTCATTATCATTTCCAAAAGTTAAATTTTTTAGTCAGCAACTTCGATCCGAATCAATTGCCCATGATTTTTATTTGGCAACCAAACAGTAATACGATCAGCACTATTATCTACAACTACTTTGCGCGCATCATAGGACACAGGCATCAGGTACTTGACCACCTCGCCGGTCTCGGGATCCAGTCGCATTAAGCGATCGGAACCGGTACTGGATATCCAGATCTTGCCGCTGCGATCTGGCCGAGCGTAATAGGGTGAGATGTATCTTGGTTGGATGGGATATTCAGTAATTTTATCAGTAGCCAAATCGATAGAGGCGACATTGTCAGCAAAGAACTCAGTAAACCAAAAATGATTATTGTCATCTCTGTAGCCTCGCCGTGGATAGGCATTGGGGGTTGGCGTAGACACTAAGCGAACATTGCCCTCACTATCGGAGCGGGCTATGGAGGATGCTTCTGGGGCAGTACAAAGGAAATTACCATCAGCATCCTGGTCCATCATATAACAGTAGTTTAGTTGCCCGACCCGATTGGGATCCGTAGGAAATGGCTTATCATCAAACAGCATAATACCTTTGCCTAGCTCGCCGGTTTTAATATCAAAACGAAAAGCATGTTCATGGCGAACAGGGCCATCAGGTGGCGAGGTAATACCCGTAGCCCAGAGCCCATCTTCCCCAGCCCTCACCGGACCAAGGAAAGGATTTTTCCATATTACCGGTAAATCATAGGTCTGCCAGGTTTCAGTCTCTGGGCTGAAGGACGCATGCTTATTACCCATGACCGCGACCCAGACAGTGTCGGTTTCATCGACTTGAATATCCTGAACCCCGACAATGCGCATCAGACCCTCTTCGGGCTCTGGCAGGAAATTGGGTGATGGCCACTCCGAAAATGCTCCAGTGCGCGGATTTAGCTTGCCAATAAAATCCCAGCCGGTATTGCCGTACCAAACATTACCTTTTGAATCCACGTCTAGATCATGAATCACACTGGGCTGACGAGGAATTGGGAAGACAGTAACTGTGGCATTAGTGCCCTCACCAGAGGGACGCGGTAGAGTCTGCAATGGATAGTCCCATTGCGACTTACCACCACTAAGATTAACCGTTGCCAAATACTCAGCAATATCTGCGGCCTTGCGTCCGTACCAAATCAACCCTTCAATAGGTTTCGGCTTTGAAACCACCTGAATGCGATCAGCAGAGGCATGGTCAGTTTCATAGGTATGCATGCGCTGTATTACCTGCACCAACCCCTCTGCCGTATAGCTAGATCGCGCGATTCGCTCTAGACTGTGACAAAAACCACAGTTGACCATATTTTTAACCAGTAAATCTTTTTTTTCCTGGGAACCTGGAAAACTTTGAACCCAGTCCAACGAGGTCAACTGAGATGCCAGGCGCAGAGGCTCAGTGACCGCAACCAAACTTAGCTGACCCAGATTTTGTAATGTTATTTTGTCGACAACTACCGTCCGTGGTTGCAGCATTTCATAGCCTGCTGCTCTTATACTGATCTCATATTTCCCTGCCTTGAGCCGATCGCGATGGAATTGAAACTGGCCGGCCGCGTCGCTGGTCACCGCGGTGAGCACGGTGTCACCCACGTCCTGAACAATTACCACTACCCCTTCCATAGCCCCCTCTTTTTCGGAAAATACTGAGCCTGTAAGCGCAATTTTCGAGGGTGCAATCTCAGATTCCGAACAGCCAATGCCGGCGAGAATTACTAATAGTGCGAGAGGGTAGAAAATATTAAAATTCGGTAGCTTTTTCATCACAACTCCTTGTAGGTTGAGAGGGGAGTAACAATTTCAATAAGATTGCCATTGTTGTCACGTATGAACAGAAGTCGAACACCAGCCGCGTCAAAATTAGTCGGCGGCAATTCCAATTCAACTCCACGGCTGATGAGTTCTGCTGCCACTGCATCTACATCCGAACTTCTAAAAGCAATATGCACGTAGCCACGATCTGACATAGCGGTAAACACATCCGGGGCAACTGTTTCATCCTGAAATGCCTCTTTAGTAGCAACCACTTCGATCATAAAACCATTAGCAGAGATGTAACCCACATCTACATCAGGGTAGCCATCGATATCCCATTCTCGGACAACTTCAAAGCCAAGCACGGCGTTATACCAATCTACAGTTGCACGATAATCATCCGTTGAAATCATAATATGATCGGCACGCATCAGGCTCAGAGGGTTAGGTTTTGACTCGGCACCTTCAGCCGCAACCAGAGAAGATAAACAAACAACAACTAATCCAACGAGACTGGCTTTTAGCATATCAGTTACCCAAGTTGGTCAGTGTTAATAGTGTCCGTACTCACATAATCATTGAGCAATTCATGAAATCTCTGCACACGCTTTTCTTGATGGGTCAAAATACAGCCTTTAAAGCCTCGAGAATTTAGCCCCTGCTGCTGGCTGGTACCTATACTCAAATCCTGATCGGCGACATAGCCAACCGACTGTCCATCACCGTAAACGCTGTGTCGATTCTCAGCCCACTCCAACGGCATGGGGCCAATAGGTGTAATTACTTCTTTCATACCCTCAACCGGCGGTGCCAATACCCAGTGATGAAATACACATTTTTGTGGATCAGTTGGATGAGGTTCAGTACGCAGAATCTGGCACTGTTCTGGCGACATGGTGATAGTCAGATTGGGAAATAGCGTGCAGTGGAAATAGTCTACCAACTGCTGGTCACTCATATTTTCGTAGTTGGTATAGCCCATTTCAGGCCCCATACGACGCTTGGCGGCCACTATAGCCTCACGAATGTCACTGGTGTGACCGCGGTAGTCCTCTGGGTTGAGACCCCAGGCGCGTGCAACATCATCTAGTGGCGCGGGCACCTCTCCGGTTTCAAAATCAGGATTTCTTGTAGAGGCCTGATGGCCCTTCATCCACATAGAGTTATGGCCAGTTTCATACATTTCAAATAATGTATCCGACAGACCATCATTGATGAAAGTGGAGAGCTCTGGATGAATGGTTGGCAAGTGATAACTCTCGTTAAAGTTATCGCGGATGATTTTCCAATTAAAGTCGGCATCAGCGGTCAGGTACATCACTCGAATCCAATTGTCTAGGCCGTAGCTTTTAAGTCTCTCTGGCAGAGGTGCCAGCCAGTCCAGTAGTGGCGCGACGTCCTGATCCATACAGTAAAAAATAAACGGCCCCCAGATTTCACAACGCACCTCAGTTAGAGTCACCTTGCCGCAGGGATTACCATTGGGGAAATCATCTGGGTCCTGAACATTGACTAGCACGCCATCGGGAGAAAACTGCCAGCCATGGTAGCCGCAGGTAATACGTTCACTGCCACCAATCTCGCCTAGTACCAAACGGTTGCCGCGGTGAGGACAGGAATTATAGAAGGCCTTAATAGAACTATCGGCTTGGCGAATCATGATCACCGATTCGGCACCCAAATTATGGCGGACATAGTCTCCTTCCTGCTCTAACTCAGCGACCATTCCGCCCAGATGCCAAATCTTTGGCCATAGGTGCTCATTTTCGCGGGCCATAAACTCTTTACAGATATAACGATCCGGTGTGATGGTATCCCCCCGCAAAGAGATATCAAATCCATTGGCGTAACGAGATGTCTCAGATGATGCACTCATAATTTGGTTCTCTATGGTTGGCAATGCGAAGGAAAAATGTGGTTATCTGGTCGACCCGAATTCACGCACAAAGAGCCGACCAGAATCTATTGAGGATTACTTAGAGATCAAACCACCATCAACTACCAGTTCGGCGCCAGTCACATAACTGGACTCATCAGAGGCTAGAAATAAGACACAGTTGGCAACTTCTGCAGGATAGCCCATGCGCCCAAACGGCACAGTGTCAGCTAGCTTCTCAAACTCATCAGGGTTGTCGCGTCTTGAATCATTTTGGATATTGGTATCAATTAAGCCTGGATGCAGGGAATTGCAACGAATACCATCTGCTGCATGTTCCAGAGCAATGCTCTTACTAAAGATTTGCACGCCCGCCTTGGCAATACCATAAACCGACACGCCAGGAATCCCACGCAAGGCAGCGACCGATGACATGTTGACGATAGAACCGCCGCCAGACGCAATCATCGCTGGTAATGCTTTTTTACAGCCTAAGAAAACGCTGCGGATATTGACATCCATCTGCAGGTCGTAATCCTGGGTTGTGTATTCGCTTATCGGTCGCATCACAGCGATACCGGCATTGTTTACCAGCACATCGAGACCACCAAAACGTTCAACAGTGGCGTCGATTACCTCCTGCCAGCGATCCTCGTCGGTAACATTTTGCTCCATAGACAACACCTCGGCGCCCAGAGCCACTAGCTCTTTTTCAGCAGCGGCTAATCCCACCATATCGATGTCAGTGATCACCAATTTAGCTCCCTCTTGAGCAAAGCGAATTGCAGTGGCATGACCCAAACCTGGATTAGACGCTGCACCTGTAATAATGGCCACTTTGTTTAACAATCTAGACATAATAATTTTCCTTGGTATATTTTAAATTTAGGGTTTATATGGCGTTCCAGCCACCATCGACTTCGAGCAAACTGCCAGTGCTGAAAGACGATAAATCCGAGGCTAAAAACATCACACCATTGGCAACCTCTTCGGGGGTACCAAGGCGCTTGATAGCATGTTTGGTCGCCAGCACTGACAGATCTTCAACCAGACTGACGACCAATGGAGTAGCAACATTGCCAGGACAGATTGCATTGATGCGGATATCTCGATCGGCATATTCCACCGCTACAGTTCGAGTCAAACCAGCTACTGCAAACTTACTGGTGACATAGGGCGAGGCATTGGGATAGGTATTGCGGCTAGTAGCAGAGGCCATATTGACAATACAACCACCTCCCTGCTTGAGCATCTGCCGAATCTCTGCTTGCATGCATAGCCACACACCTTTCAGGTTAACCCCCATGACACGATCAAACTCTGCTTCTCCGACTTCATGAAATTCCTGCAATGGCGTAGCCGTACCTGCATTATTAACAGCAATATCTAGCCGCCCATAGCGCTCAATAATACTGTCGAGCATAGCGCTAACATCGGCGCAATCACTGGCATCATTGATTAGCCCCAAGACCTCGGCGCCTCTGCTAGCAAGATCGACCACAGCCCTATCCAATGACTGCTGACAAATATCGGTAATCACTAGCTTGGCTCCAGCATCCGCAAACGCCAGTGCACAGGCATTGCCTAACCCGGCTCCCGCGCCAGTGATGAGAACTACCTTATCTGTAAAATCAAATGTCATAGAACGTTCATTCCGTTTATTAATGAGAGTCTCAGGTGGAGTTACCGCCATCAACCATATAGACGCCACCGGTACAGTAGCTACTATCATCGCTGCCGAGAAATACCATCATATTAGCGATTTCTTCCGGCTGGCCGTAGCGCCCCAAAGGCGTTCCAGCTTCAACCATAGCCCTAAAGTCACCGGCACCTGCATCGGCAAAGCCGTCCTCAATGGAGGTCATCATTCGCGTTTCAACAGCCCCTGGATTTACCGTGTTAACACGAATACCGAACGGAGCAACCTCGAGCGCCGCACAACGCATCAGTCCAATAACTGCATGTTTGCTCGCGTTATAGCATGCAGTGTTGGGTGAGCCCTGCACTCCAGCACCGGAGGAAGTAATCATAATGCTGCCACCGCCGCCATCGCGCATCACCGGAATCACATAATGAAGCCCCAGCCAAACACCGCGCACATTGACCGCAAGTACCTTGTCCAGATTTGCAACATCGGTACTCATAATGTCACCGATCTCACCCTCTACACCGGCATTGGCAACGAATACATCAATTCCGCCAAAGCGCTCAACACAGGCCTTTACCATGCTCGCAACTTGATCGTCTTGACTGACATCCACCGCCACACAGTCGCAGAGATCAGAACCCAAGTCATCGACTAGCGGCTGAGTATCTTCAGTGGTCAGGTCGGCCATCATGACTTTTGCACCTTCGTCAATAAATTTGCGTACTGCCGCCTGCCCAATACCACCGCCAGCACCGGTAATTAAAACAACCTTATTATCAAGTTTCATATCACGTCCTTTATTAACTTCTTCGAGTTACGCCTATCCAGAGGGAATTTCACCAGCCGAAACCATGGCATCAACTAACTCAGTACCTAGGGGATTGCGATGCAGACACAGGCCACCATTAACTTGAAGATTTTCGCCAGTCATAAAACATTCGTCTGAAGCTAGGAATGTAGCTGCAGCGGCAACATCTTCACTGGTACCGATGCGAACAAGGGGGTAGCAACTTTCATACTCAGCCAGTAGTGCTGCACTCTTCAGGGGTTCGGCGGTCATAGGCGTTGCGGTCAAACCGGGAGAAATACTATTGGCACGGATACCTTTGGAGCCATATTGATTAGCCACACAGCGAACAAGATGATCGGTGCCTGCTTTGGTGCCCATGTAAGCGGCATGATCATCCAGCATGATATTGGCGGTAGCTGAGGAGATCTGAATAATTGAGCCATCAATATCTTCGACTAGAGAACTAGGGGTCTCCTTATGACTCCCCGAAACAACAACCTTCGCACTCTCTGCGGCAAAGCGACGAGCCATGACCTCGACCATATTATTGTCACTTGCGGCGCCTACAATAGAGACGACTTTGCCATCGAAACGGCCCATTTGAGCTCCCCTTGGTGTAGCTATAATTTTTATTATGCTCTGGCTGCCACTATATCTACTGCAGTATGATAAAACAGACAGGAATGTTTATTTTAAGGATGATATTACCAATCGACAAGACCTGCAAGATCTTTGTCGGCAATATTCTGGGGGGGCAAATGAGGATTAGGTTTGCTGACCGGGGTGGTCGAAAGAGGGATGTTATGGGGCGTAGCCTCGGGTCGAGACAATACACTCAATGTGTTTAAACAAAACCTTTGAAAATGGACAAGCTGCGGCCCCACTGCAATGCCGTTTATTGCCAAGACCTAACATACTCGACCTTGAAAACTAGGCGCTTTGGATCTATTCGAGCAAGTTTGCCTCTTGGTAAATATCATACAAAATGGCCGTCAGGTAGGTCATCACTCGTTTAGCTCGCGCTTTTTTACGCACAGACATATGACTCAGAGCCATACCTTTCATCAAAAACTGCACCATATCATGAGCGCCTTCGAGTCTTGCCAGATTCTGCCAGTGAGGGAACACCGCTTTAGCCGTATCGAGAAACTGTTTTTCGAAATCTTTTTCTACTGGGTCAATAACCTGACGCAACTCTGCATCAGTACGTGAGGCACTCAGCAGCTCCTGATACGCTAAAAATGAGGGCAGATTGACATATTGCCAAGCGGCTTCTACTGACTCTCGAATGACTTGATGAGTCAGATTGCGCTGCGGATCATCAATGTCAGCCATTAACTCTAGATACTCCTGCAGACGCAGTTGATGCAAGTGATCGACCACCGCTCTCATCACTGACATGCGCGACGGAAAATGGTGCATCATAGCGCCACGGGAAACACCGGCATAATTGGCGATCAGTGCCGTCGTCGTATTGGCATATCCCAGCTCTAGAAGACACTTAATAGTTGCCTCTAGTATAGCCAACCGCGTCATGGCGCTTTTCTCAGCTTGCCACCCTTTTTCATTGCGCTTTGGTCGTTTGGTCTCTTTAGCTTTTACATCGTTTGCCACTTTGCTCGCCTTTGTTTTTGGTTGATCTCACCGGCATAACCTACTATGGCCAGTGAGTTACAATTAAAAAAATCACGTGATTGTAAATTCCTTTGGAAATAAAAACAATTCAGTCAGACTTTTATATACAGGTTTTTATAGGACATCACCGAAGTTACGTTAAGTAGACTTATCACCCGTTCTTTTTAATCACGGCTCCAGCATCGCCCTACTAAATGAGCACTCTTTACAATCCTCATCATGGTTTTTGCCACAGCCTAAGCCTGCACCTAGACCCCTAAAATACTAACTTAGACTAACCACTAGCACCCATCACCACTCCTTAGGTGACCTTACACAAAAGCGACTCTAGGCCTTCTCGCCAGAGTACCTTTCGATAATCTGCTTACCCAATGCCATTTGGTGCACCTGATCCGGGCCATCTGCCTGGCGACACCAACGCGCATAGTTGTAGCCCTCGGCCATACAGTAGTCGGCAGTTAATCCGCCAGCACCATGCATTTGAATTGCCCGATCAATCACATTTTGTATGAGTAGCGGAATAGTTGTCTTAGTCGCGGCAATCATATCGATAGACGCAGGAACACCCTGCTCATCGATTTTATGAGAGGTCTTTAAAACTAGCAGGCGGGCCATTTCTATCTCTGAGAACATTCTAGAAATATCTTCACGCACTGATTGATGCTTACTCAACTGACGGCCAAAAGTGGTTCTAGAGGTAGCTCGCTTACAGGCTAACTCGAGGGCGCGCTGACCAGTTCCAATTAGACGCATACAATGATGCATGCGGCCAGGCCCCAATCGCCCCTGAGCAATTTCAAAACCGCGACCTTCACCGAGCAATACATTTTCTGCGGGAACCCGACAGTTTTCAAAAATCAACTCGGCATGACCTATAGGAGCATCGTCATAACCAAAGGTAGAGAGAGGCCGCACTAGGGTCAGGCCCGGAGTATCTTTTGGGACTAGCACCTGAGTCTGCTGTAAGTGACGGTTGCTGTTGCCTGGATCTGACTTACCCATCACTATAAGAATTTTAGTGCGCTCATTCATGGCTCCAGTGATAAACCACTTACGGCCGTTAAGTACCCATTCATCACCCTCTTTAACAATACTCATTTCCACATTAGTTGCGTCACTAGAAGCCACCTGCGGTTCAGTCATAGCATAGGACGAGCGAATATCCCCATTTAAAAGAGGCTGCAGCCATTTGTCTTGCTGTGCTCTAGTCGCATAATTCATGAACACTTCCATATTGCCTGTGTCGGGAGCATTGCAATTAAACACCTCTGGAGACCAGATAACCCGTCCCATAACCTCGCACAATGGCGCATATTCAGCAAAGGTCAAACCACCATGGTCACAGTATTCTGCGTGGGATGGCGGTACAAACAGATTCCAAAGTCCGGCCGCCTTGGCTTTTACTTTCAGCTCATCCATCAAAGGTAGTGGAGCAAAACGATTTTCAGCAGTATCTAACTGGCGAGCATAATTTTCTTCATTGGGATAAATGTGCTCATCGAAAAAGTCATTCAGGCGGTCGAGTAACCGCTGAGATTTTTCACTATTTTGGTACATATTTTTGCTCCACTAGTAGAAGAAATTAAAAAAATTTTAGGAATCGAGGTATTACCACCAAGGATAAAAGGGCGGCATATCGGAAGACGACTTCGATTCAAAATTAGCTGGGCGCTTTTCCAGAAAAGCAGACACACCCTCCTTACCGTCAACCTTACTGGCATAGAACACCGCCAGAGATTCAATCTTGTGAGCCTCAACCGGATGAGCGGCCGCGGAATTACGATACATCATCTGACGTATTAAGGCGGAGGAGACTGGCGCGGTATTGTCGGCAATCTGCCGAGCCATTTCGTAGGCTCTCGACATCAGCTCATCAGCGGCACAGACCTCATAAACCAAACCACCTGAATAGGCTTCAGCAGCATCAAAAATTTCGCCGGTCATCATCCATTTCAAAGACTGCTGCATACCAACAATGCGTGGTAAAAACCAGGTCGAACAGCCCTCTGGCGCTATACCAATTTTACCAAACACAAATCCAATACGAGCCCTTTCAGATGCTAGACGGATATCCATAGCGCAGATCATGGTCGCGCCAATTCCCACGGCGGCACCATTAATTGCCCCGATCACAGGCTTCTTACAGTCATAGATAGCTAGGGTGACCTTACCACCACTGTCGCGGACGCCAGGCATATTGTCCGGCTCAGCCATCTCGGCCAGCGTCGGCTTACGGGTCTCATCAAGACCAAATACGTTACCGGCTACAGATAGATCCATGCCAGCACAAAATGCTTTGCCTGCACCTGTAACTATAATCACCCGCACATCGTCATCATCACTGGCCCGATAAAAAGCATGAGTAAGCTCGTCACTCATATCTAAAGTAAAAGCATTCATTTTGTCGGGGCGGTTAAGCCTAAGCGTCAAAATGCCGTCATCAACCAAATATTCAATTGTTTTGTAATTCATAGATAATCCTTGATGGGCCAACCAGCCTTATCAACGAGACCGTCTAAACCAGACTGGACTAGCCCAGTTAGCGAGCCTCTCTGGGGTTAGAAAACGACGGATTTTAGCATCTACAAAAAAAACAAACCAGAATAACTTTTATTTTGCATTGCCATCTGGCTAAGATTTACCTGAAAAATCTCTATACCCTCACAGGGCTGTGTGGGCATAGAGACAATTTGATTTAGATTACGACGCCGTTATTACTCAGGTCGCATATGAGGAAACAGCAAGACATCTCTAATAGAGGGTGAGTCAGTTAACAACATTACCAGGCGATCGATACCAATGCCCTCTCCTGCCGTAGGCGGCATACCGTACTCCAAGGCGCGAATGTAGTCAGCATCAAAGTGCATAGCTTCATCATCACCGGCATCTTTTTCAGCTACCTGCTGCTTAAAACGTGCCTCTTGGTCTTCTGCGTCATTAAGCTCAGAAAACCCATTGGCGATCTCACGTCCACCGACAAAAAATTCAAATCGATCGGTCACATGAGGATCTTTATCATTGCGCCGCGCCAATGGCGACACTTCAGCAGGATACATAGTGATAAAAGTAGGCTGCTCTAATAGATGCTCAACGGTCTTTTCAAAAATTTCAATCTGAACCTTACCTAAACCCCAGATATCTTTTAACGGAATATTCAGATCCTGGGCGATTTTCCGTGCTCCAACTTCATCGCCCAACTGCTCAGCGCTTATATCTGGGTTGTACTGCAAAATAGAATCAAACACAGACAGACGAATGAAAGGATCGGCAAAATCATAATGAGTTTCACTAACCACTTCGCCATCTGCGTTACTGACTGTATTCCTGACCTTGGTAGAACCCAGTACCTCAGTAGTCATCTTGCGCAGCATGTCTTCCGTCAAATCCATTAGATCATTAAAATCAGAATAGGCCTGATAGAACTCTAGCATCGTGAACTCAGGGTTATGACGGGTCGACAAACCCTCGTTACGGAAATTGCGGTTAATCTCATAGACACGCTCAAAGCCACCCACAACCAACCGCTTTAGATAGAGTTCCGGTGCGATACGCATATACATATCAATATCTAGCGCATTATGGTGCGTCACAAAGGGCCGCGCCACCGCACCCCCAGGAATCACCTGCAACATTGGCGTTTCAACTTCCAAATAATCAGCGTCATTTAAATAGCGCCTAATGAAGTCCACTACCTTCGAGCGAACACGAAAGGTACTGCGCACGTCTGGATTAACAATCAGATCAACGTAGCGCTGACGATAACGTATCTCTTGATCGGCTAGACCATGGAATTTATCCGGTAGTGGTCGCAGCGCTTTGGTCAGCAACTGATACTCGTCTGTCTGCACATAGAGGTCACCCTTGCCAGAGAGATGCAATTCACCCTTAATGCCGACGATATCACCCAGATCCAACGACTTAGCAAAAGGACGCGCTTGTTTGGTCACATAGAGCTGAATGCGATCGCTGCTATCTTGAATCACAATAAATGCGCCACGGTTACGAATAACGCGGCCGGCAACGCTGACAGTTTTACCTAGCTTTTCCAAATCTTCCTTAGTTTCACCGCCAAAGTCAGCCTGCAATTCAGCTGCCCTATGTTGAGGGCGAAAATCGTTGGGAAATACCGAGCCACCATCTTTTCGCAATGCGTCTAGTTTGGCCCGGCGTTCGGCAATGAGCTTATTCTCGTCTGGTTTATTTTGGTCTTGTTGATCAGTCATAATGTGGTCTTTATTTTTATTCCAATAATTAAGTTAGTCATCCATCAAATCACACCCGTTCAAGGATGCAAGCTGAGGTGAGCATCTGAAACCTTGAGCAACAGAGACAAAACTACGATCTGCCTAAGATGCGCGCCCTGAATTACACCCGATTTTGTATTTAGCCGCTAACTTTGCAACGAGTCCATAAGTAGCTTCAAAATGACTCCTTTTGCTGGCCCTTTTGCCGCACGAGTATCTTAGCTGTCTCTTATAGTCCTGCTTTTAACGAGGCCACAATAAACTGGTCGAGCTTGCCATCCAATACGGCCCCAGTATTTCTAGTTTCTATGCCAGTACGTAAATCTTTAATTCGTGCATCGTCCAACACGTAGGAACGAATCTGACTACCCCAACCAATATCAGACTTGTTGTCCTCATTGGCTTGGGCTGCATCAGCACGTTTTTGCATCTCAACTTCATAAAGTTTAGCGCGCAACATCTGCCAACAGGTATCGCGATTCTGATGCTGTGACCGCTGATTCTGACACTGCACCACTATACCACTGGGTTCGTGGGTAAGCCTTACCGCAGAATCGGTTTTATTGATATGCTGTCCACCGGCACCAGAAGCTCGGTATGTGTCTGTGCGCACATCCGATGGATTAATATCAATCTCAATATTGTCGTCAATCTCAGGCGACACATAGACCGCCGAAAAAGAGGTATGGCGACGATTGCCAGAATCAAAGGGCGACTTGCGCACCAAACGATGCACGCCTGTCTCAGTCCGCAACCAACCAAATGCATATTCACCACTAATTTGTACCGTGGCACTTTTGATACCAGCCACATCGCCGGCAGAGCATTCCATCAACTCAGCCTTAAATCCTTTGTCATCTGCCCAACGCAGATACATACGCAGTAACATCTCAGCCCAATCCTGAGCCTCGGTACCACCAGAGCCAGACTGAATATCCAAGTAGGCATTATTAGGATCCATCTGACCGCTGAACATACGACGAAACTCAAGTTTGGCCAGCTGTTCATCCAGTGCTGCAATCTCAATTTCCACATCAGCAACAGTGTCTGCATCATCTTCATCCACGGCCATGGCTAATAGCTCGCGGTTATCTGCAACGCCTGCATCCAAGTCCTCAATGGTTTTTACCACCGCTTCTAAAGACGAACGCTCACGGCCCAACTCCTGAGCACGCTCCGGTTCATTCCATACATCGGGTTCGCCGAGCTCTAACTCAACTTCGGCAAGGCGATCTTTTCGATTAACATAGTCAAAGATACCCCCTCAACACGTCAGTGCGTGTTTGCAGGTCATCGAGGGCGTTATAGATTGGATTAACTTCCATTTTAGATTCTTGTGAGTCGCATCGAATAGGCTAACTATTTTACATGACCTGCCAATCACAAACTAGAAGAAAACGCAGTTGATTAAGCTTCAGCACTAGCGCAACATATTGCGATAAAATTAAGAGCCGGAGTGCCCCATCATGTTAAGAACCAGCCTAATGATCGCAACTTGTCTTTTCGCCTACTTGTTTTTCTGGCCGGTGCCGATTGAGCCGGTAAGCTGGAATGCGCCTAAAAATAATGGCTTTGTCGGTATGTTCGCGCCCAACAGTCTCCTGAGTAAAATCGAATTCATTGAACTTACAGACACTCACGGCCCAGAGGGCTTAGCTTTGCTTAATGGTGAGGTCTACGCCGCCACTCGAGAAGGATGGATACTGCGCTACAACGAAGCGAGCGGCGAAATCACCAAACTAGTCAATACCAAGGGTAGCCCATTGGGTCTGGTGTTTGATGCCGAGAATAATCTACTGATCGCCGATGCTTACAAAGGCATACTGAGCATGTCTCCACAGGGGGAACTAACTGTAATCACCAATAGCATTAACGGCCTGCCCATCGAATATGCCGATGATCTAGATGTAACCGATGATGGTAAAATTTATTTTAGCGATGCCACCACCAAATTTGGCGCGCAGAGTAATGGCGGAACCTATGCTGCAAGCCTGCTCGATGCAAGCGAGCACGGCAGCCACGGCCGACTGCTGGTGTATGACCCCGCAGACCAGAGCACTAGGCTCGTAATGGGCGGCCTAGACTTCGCCAATGGTGTTGCCGCGGCCGCAGACAGTAGCTTCGTGCTAATCAATGAAACCAGTGCCTATCAAATTAATAAATACTGGTTAAAGGGTGAAAAAGCTGGCACCTTTGAAGTAATAATCGACAACCTACCAGGCTTCCCGGACAATATAGTGCGGGGTCGCGATGGCCGTTTTTGGGTTGGCCTAGTGTCGCCGCGAAATGCAGCCCTCGACCTATTTTCAAACTGGCCGTTCATGCGTGCTGTGAATCTGCGACTACCAAAATCAATGCAACTGGCCGCCGAATCATACAGCCATGTGTTTGCCATGGACGGAGATGGTAACGTAATCACCTCGCTGCAGGACCCCAACGGCATTTATCATACTAACACCGGTGCCTTGGAAACAGACGACTGGCTCTATATCAGTAGTCTCCATGCAGATGACCTGGCACGCATTCGTAAACAAGATATCGGACTCTAATGACTTTATTTTTCGACCGCTTACAGCACACATTTTTTGACCAGTTTAGAGAACAGGGCGATCTCCATTTTAGCCCTGTTCTAGCTGCCCGACTCGACAACCCTGTTATGGTGAGCAGCAACTCATTGCTCGCCGAGGAACTGGGCATTGACCCGACAGAGCTAGCTAGGCCAGAAATGTTACAACTAATGAGCGGCAACTTTCTGACTGCCAACATCAAACCCATCGCGCTTGTGTATTCCGGCCATCAGTTTGGTGTCTGGGCGGGTCAACTAGGGGACGGTCGAGCAATGACTATCGGAGAATTATCAACAGGTGATTCTCAAAGCTTATGGGACATACAACTCAAGGGGGCGGGGCCAACGCCGTACTCCAGATTTGCTGACGGTCGCGCCGTTTTAAGATCGAGCATCCGTGAATACCTTTGCTCCGAAGCTATGCATGGTCTGGGCATAGCTACCACAAGAGCACTTTGCCTACTCAATAGTGAGACCCAAGTTTATCGAGAAGAAATAGAGTCTGGAGCGATCGTCTGCCGTGTTGCTCAAAGCCATATTCGTTTTGGGTCCTTCGAGCACTTTCACTACCGCAACCAGCCAGAGGCAGTCAAAGCACTGGCGGACTATGTAATTGAACGTAACTTTCCAGCATGGGTAGACGCAGACAATAAGTATTATTTGATGTTTGAAAACTGCGTACTGAAGACAGCAAAAATGATAGCTCAATGGCAGTCAGTGGGCTTTAATCACGGAGTAATGAACACTGATAATATGAGCATAATCGGGGACACCATCGACTATGGCCCGTTTGGATTTTTGGATCGCTATGATCCCGATCATGTCTGTAATCATTCCGATACTAATGGCCGCTACAGCTTTAAAAACCAACCCAGCGTTGGTCTTTGGAATCTCAACGCTCTGGCTACCTCTCTGACTTCTTTAATAGACAATGAAGATCTAATCAGTGCACTAAAACAATACGAGCCAGCGTTTTTAACTCATTTTAGAAATATTATGGCAAATAAAATTGGGTTAGAAGAGTATCAACCCGACGATGAACCATTGATAAACCAGCTCCTAGAGCTGTTACAAACCAACAATGTTGATTACAGTATTTTCTTTAGAACTCTGAGTGTTTTTTCCGATAATAGGCAATCAATTAGAGATCAATTTATAGACCGCGATGGCTTTGATGCCTGGGCGCAAAAATATAGTGAAAGGCTTAACCAGCAGACCATAACGGATCAGCAACGTCAGCATAATATGAACCAACTAAATCCAAAATATGTGCTGCGCAACTATATGGCTCAGGCTGCCATAGATGCTGCCAAACAGGGTGATTACAGTGAAGTTGAATTAATGTTAACTGTGCTACAGAGCCCCTTTAAAGAGCACCCAGAAGCAGAGAAATACGCAGGTCTGCCACCAGACTGGGCTGATCAGTTATCGGTGAGCTGTTCGTCTTAATAGATCTTTTCGCATGGCATTCACCCAGGGCCTCAAGCACCTTTTATGTAAAGTCATTTACTGCTCCTAGACGGTTAAGAATTTTATTCGTTTGCCGCCAAAAGCGTCATTATGACTGTATTATCAAATCAGCAAGCCTCTCAGCCACATCCTCGGGCAATCCGGCAGATTTACGGGTTACCTTATCAATCATCACCATCACACTGGTACTCACGGACGCGCATTTATCACTTTGAAAAATAGCCTGCTCAAACATAATAGAACTGTGACCAACTTTTGCTACACGACTACCAATCTCAACGCTCCCAGGCCAACTCAACTCAGCTAGAAACTCTATCGCTATCTTAACAATTACTAATTCGCGATCTGGGTTTAGCAGGCCACGAGACTTATCATACAAAATATCGGTACGCGCACACTCCAAGAACGTGGAGAAAACAGCATTATTGACATGACCTTGGCGGTCAGTGTCCGAGTAACGCACATTTTCTCGGCGCAGTTGCGGGAAATCATCTGGGATAAAACTACTCGTCATCAAAAACTCTAGTAACGCACAAACAGTTAGAGTAGATGGCTTGAGTATTAAAAACAAATTTTTCTCGGTAATAGTGCACAGTAGCTAGTTACTTTCCAGCTATGCACTCGCCCCTAAAGGCAGCATCGACCTCCTATATCTGAAAACTGGCGCCCACAATCGGCTTGTACCCTAATATTGTGTTCAAGCGAAATGAAAGTATAAAAAAAGATAATAATAACAAAGCACAGTTCGAGCAGTACCCTAGAGGAGCCTGACTAGTCTTCTAATGACCTTAGTTCCACTAAGCGATGATAGTTTGCACCCAGCCTCTACAACAAAAACTGACAATTCCAGTTTCATGGCTATAATGTAGCTCTTAACGGTATCCCTCTGAGAGTTTTCAATCTTGAAATTATTCAATCCTGTTGTTGCCCTGTTTACAGTCCTGACCTACAGCCCGTTGGCAGCAGCCGATATTTTCTGGTTTGTCCGCAACAGCGATGGCTCGACCAACTGGCAATATGTCGCCAATTTTTCAAGTAGCCTGCTATTAATTGCCGTTTCGATAACCGCTCTGCGGCTGTTCTTTAGCCGTCGCCAAGCTCGCCGCTACAATAATGAGCTTGAAGAAATTCGCACCCAGCTGGAATTGCGCGTCAAAGAGCGCACAGCGACCTTGGAAGATGAAGTAGCCGAACACAGAGGCACAGCCGCCCGCCTGCTCAGTTCAGAGTCCTACATCACTAGCATCCTGCGCTCTATGCCGTTAATGCTGATTGGTCTTAACAAACAGAACCAGATTACCCAATGGAATCAGCGGGCTGAGGAAATTAGCGGTATTGCTTCCAGTGCGGTGCTGGGCTTAGATCTATGGCAGGCCTACCCAACGATCACTATTACACCGCAACAAATTAAGCAGGCCCAGGATGATAATAAGACTCTGACCATCAAATACAGTCAGCGTGGTCAGTATCATTTTGATATCACCATCTATCCTTTACATAACCAGCTTGAGACTGGAGTAGTTATTTTGGTCGATGACGTTACTCAGCGAGTGCACAATGAAACTCTCTTAATTCAACGCGACAAAATGTCTTCCATGGGTGAGATGGCTTCTATTATGGCCCATGATATTAATATTCCTCTGCGGGCTATCCTGAAAGATGTACAGACAGTGAGACTTGGCCTAACCGATGAGCCGATCGACGGTATGGGACTAAACGAATTATTAGAAGATGCCATGATACGCGGCCAACAGGCTACGTCAGTGATCAGCAATTTAGTCCATTATTCTGGTAGTGGCGGCGGTCACAAAGTGATGGCAGACATGAAAGATATTGTTAATCACAGTGTCGAACTTGCCAATGATGTACTGTCGGTTATGGCGGGCCTAAGGTTTCGCGATATACATATAAAGATTGATTACGCCGATGATGTGCCTGAGATAGCCTGCTATATCACCGAATTACAACAGGTGTTTTTGAGCCTATTCAGGCACTCATGTTATGCCCTGGGTAAGGTTGACGACTTAGAGCGCTCACCAGAAATTAACATTGAAGTCACCAAGTTCTACGAAAACATCTGGGTTCGCATTCAGCACAATGGCCGCGGTATTAGCTTGGAGGATCAAAAAACCATCTTTGAACCCTTCGCTGCCGATGGCGACGCCAATGGTTCCTACAATGCGGGCAAGCGTCTCTCTTTCTCGCACTTTATTATCACCGAGCAGCATCAGGGACACATTGCCGTTACCTCTGACCCAGATGTGGGAACCACCTTCCACATACAGCTACCAATACAGTAACAATGGCCCCAGAGCCGCAGCCTCTGATACTTTATTCTAAATACTTTTCAGTACTTCAAGCGGTGGCTGCACAACGGCCTTGCGGCTATATGCTATGCCGAGGGCACCCACAAGCAGCCCCCCTAACAGCGGTCCTGTAACCCACAACCAAGGGTGCAATGCGAAGGGCAGATCAAACATAAAGCGTTGAAGCATAGCAACGGTAGCCTCGGCACCAATTGAAGCCAAGAGCCCTGCCATTATCCCCAGAGTACTAAACTCGACCAACTGAATGCCGAGTATCAAGCGTCTGGAACTGCCAAGTGTACGCAATACAGCACTCTCTTGAAGCCGCTCCGACATCGACAGACTTACCGCGGCAAACATCACCAGAACGCCACAGCTGAGTATTAGCAACGTCATAACCTCCAAGCCACGAGTGACCTGAGAGACAATGGTACGAATTCGATCAATAATTTTATCTAGCTCTATCACCTGTACGGTGGGGTACTTGCGCAGCAAGTCATTGACCAACAGTTTTTGCTTAGGCGGTATATATAGGCTAGTCATGCTAGTGCGCGGGTACTCTTCGAGTAAACCTTCAGGAAACAGGAAGTAGAAATTAGGTGTCATATTGTCCCAGTTAAGAGACCGAGTGTTGGCCACTTCTGACTCGAAGATCAAACCGCCGACACTAAAGGTAATACGATCACCTAGTTTTAGCCCAAGCTCCTGTGCTAACTCTTCTTCGAGAGACACAGGCGCGATCGTCGTGGCACTATCCACCTCATCCCACCACTGCCCGTCGGTGATCTTATTGCCCTCCGGCAATTCTGATGTCCAGCTAAGATTTAGTTCGCGCCGAAAAGACTCATGGCTGTCTTTTTGAGCTTCAGTAATTAACTGCCCATTAATGGCGGTCATTCTGCCACGGACCATGGCATACCATCCGGCAGTCTCAAGATTTTGCTCATTGACTAAGTCGCGCACTCCGTCGAGCTCATAGGGGGCCACATTGACCAAAAAATGATTGGGTGCATCCTCGGCTAGCTGAAAGCGCCACTCATCAATCAATGAAGTTCGCACTACCACCATTATCATTAACAGGGCAATGGCCCCAGAAAAGCCCACCATCTGGATTACACTTTGCGACCTGCGTCGCCATAGATTACTCAGCGCTAAACGCCAGATACTACCCAGGCGCTGGCCATAATTCTTTCCTAGCCGCAACATCCCTAAACCAATAACCACTGTGGCCAGAGCAGTAAGTGCATAGCCAGCCAAGATAGCCACAGACAGGTATAAACTATTGCTATACCACAGCAGTAATCCAGCCACTGCCGCTACACCAAAGGCACCACGAATAGCAGAACTCACTGGCGCAACCTGAACATCCTGTCGCAACACCGCAAGCGGAGACTGAGCTGGCAGATGCCAAAGAGCAGGCAAGGTAAAGCCTCCCAAACAGAGTAGGCCTGTGGCCATTCCAGTGATCCAAGGTCTAATCCCCGCAGAGGGCAGTGCTATGGGAAGCCATTCACGAACAATTGCAATGAGTAATTCGGAAAAAACATAGCCGACTGACAGTCCCACAAGGGAGCCACCAAGACCAAGCCATAAACTTTGTTGTAAATAAAGGGAGCGCACTCTAATAGCGGAGAGACCCCAACTTTTAAGCAGTGCCACCTGTTGAGTCTGTCCTGCCGCAAAATGATGGCTGGCCAAAGCTAGGGCAATCCCGGCTAGCACTACACCAATACTACCGGCCAGCAATAGAAATCGTCGCCCTCGATCCATGGTACTGGCAATACTGGCTTGAGCCTCATCTGGAGTAATAAGACGATCGTGAATGCTCATTTGATTTTTTAGCCAGTCACTGTAGCCAATAAAAGTATTTTCATCAGTACCCGCAGCCATTAGGTACTTGTAAGTGACACGGCTGCCCGGCTGCACTATGCCTGCGGCTGCAACATCTCCCCAATTCATCAATACCCGGGCACCAATGAAACTGTAAGAGCCGCTGTCAGGTTCTTCAACAATTATCTGAGTCACTTTGAGAACAGTATCACCAAGCTCTATATCATCGCCAAGCTCGATGTTAAGTAAGGGTAACAGCCTTGCATCAACCCAGGCTTCTCCCAGGGCCGGACCATAGTCAACGGCTTCAATGAGATTTTCATCCAAGGTAAATGGCGTTAATGAACGCTTGATAACGCCACGTAGCGGATAGTTACTTTGCACTGCTTTAATAGAGGCCAGATGCATATCCGACTGGTGATATACCATAGAGGCAAAGCTCACCATCTGCGCTGTTTCTATACCGCGCGACTGTGCTTCCGTTATCCATGCATTTGGCGTTGGCTTATTGCTTCTAACCACCAAATCAGCGGCCAAAAAGGCACTGGACTCTGCGGTAAGCGCCCGCTCGATACGTTCAGCCAGCAAAGAGACAGAAGTCACCACGGCAACTGCCAGCACCAGTGACCAAACTATAAGTCCCAACTGCCCGCCTCGCCAGGCGCGCATCAACATTCTTAGTGCTTGCATCAGCGTTTACTATCCTGGTTTTTGCTCTTGGTCGCCGCTTTAGCCTTTGGAACTGCTTTAGCCTTTCGCGCCGCTTTAGCCTTTGGCGCCGCTTTAGCCTTTGGCGCTGCTTTAGTCTTTGCAACTGCTTTAGCCTTTGGCGCTGCTTTAGTCTTTGGAACTGCTTTAGCCTTTGGCGCTGCTTTAGTCTTTGGAACTGCTTTAGCCTTTGGCGCCGCTTTAGCCTTTGCAACCGCTTTAGCCTTTGGAACCGCTTTAGTCTTTACAACCGCCTGAGTCTTTGCAACTACTTTAGCCTTTGCAACCGCCTTGGCCTTTGCCACAGACTTAGATTTTGGCTGGGCGACTGCCGCTTTGGTGACGACATGCTTATTATCAGCCGTCTTTTTAGCGCTGGACTTTTTCTTCACCAAATTTTCTGTAACTTGTCGACCTCCAGTCAGCACTAGACGTTGACCACAGCGAGCAGCAAGATTGTGCTCATGGGTCACCAGCACCAATGTGGTGCCCTCTTCCCGGTTTAGGTCAAACAGCAAATTATTAATTTTATCACCCGTACCTGTGTCCAAATTTCCTGTGGGTTCATCGGCAAAAAGAATCGTTGGCCGGCAGGCAAACGCTCTGGCCACCGCAACGCGTTGTTGCTCACCCCCAGATAACTGGCGAGGGTAATGAGTGGTACGTTGATCCAAACCCACCCGCTGGAGATAGTGAGCGGCGGTTTTTAGTGCATCTTTGTCACCCTGCAATTCCAGTGGTAGTGCAACGTTTTCTAGGGCGGTTAATCCGGGTAAGAGATGAAACGACTGAAAAACAAAACCCACATGGTCGGCTCGCACAGCAGCGCGACCCTCTTCATCCATAGCTGTAATGTTTTGACCATTAAGGCTTACCGACCCCGATGTAGGCAGATCAAGACCAGCCAGGATACCCAACAATGTTGACTTACCTGAACCAGAGGGGCCAACAATAGCTAAACTCTCTCCCGCTACCAGCGTCAAGTTGATCTTATCCAAAATACTGAGCGTACCTTCTAAGGTACTTACCTGCTTGCTGACATTACTGACTTCGATCATTTCAAATATCCATTGCTAACAAAATTGCATACACTGCAGTAAATGTTAAAAGAAAATATATAAAGAGAAAATTTATGCGGATTGCCATAACAATCACTTTTATCAGGCGCCTATGTTGCCTTTTTATTTTACTCAGCGCCAATACTTATGGATCAACTCTGCTCGTTTTAGGTGACAGCCTCAGTGCGGGCTATGGCGTCAACCAAGAAAGCGGCTGGGTCGCATTATTGAAAGATGATTTGGACGACAGGCATCGAATTATTAATGGCAGCATTAGCGGCGACACCACGGGTGGTGGCTTGAACCGATTACCTCTGCTTCTGGAAAAATTCAGCCCTAATTATGTGCTGTTAGAACTGGGAGGCAATGATGGTCTGCGTGGTCAGCCGCTGAATCTGATGAAACGTAACTTGCTGGCCATGATCGAGCTGTGCCGCCAAGCTGGTGCCGAACCAATTTTATTCGGCATGCGTCTGCCACCCAACTATGGTCGCCGTTACTCCGATGCCTTTGCCGCAGTGTACCCCGAGATATCTGATGAGCAGCAGGTTCTTTTAATTCCCTTTCAACTTGAAGAGCTAGCCGTTACCGAGGGTATGATTCAAGCAGATGGTCTGCATCCAACTGCACTGGCGCAACCTATCATTAAAGAGGTTATTAAGAAATATATACAGCCACTAATGGACTAGCACCGTCAAACCGATTTCGCCTGTCTGCTACTGCAAACCAACGGCTAGGAAAACATAACTTCACTGCCGCTGGGTGACCCTTAGGATAGGCAATACCACCCAGACATTTAATCGCCAATCAAGCCTGAGAACGGGGAATAAACTTTAGCGCCAAGCCATTGTTACACCAGCGCTGACCGGTGGGCTCGGGGCCATCATCAAACACGTGGCCCTGATGACCACCGCAGCGAGCACAGTGATATTCAAGGCGTGGCCAAATTAATTTAAAATCTCGTTTAGTTTCTAAATGCTTATCAATATGGGTAAAAAATGACGGCCAGCCTGTACCACTTTCATATTTCATCTCTGCCGTAAACAGCGGTAAATCGCAGCCCGCACACTGATACTCACCATCTCTGTGCTCATCATTTAAGGCGCTTGACCCCGCCGCTTCGGTACCTTCGTCACGAAGAATATAATACTCCGCCTCAGTGAGCCGCTGTTTCCAGACGCTGTCCGCCAATTCTAACTTGTCGAGGGCCCATAGTCTGGTGCTGACGGCCATGCTCACAAATCCAAGTCCTAGTCGCTGTATCCATGTTCGTCTATTCATTCTTTTAACCTCCAGTTCATTGTTTAGCGGCAGCTTGTGACCCCACAAAGAGTTAGACCACTAAAAAAAGCTTAGTTCACACCATGGGGATGCACGATCGGATCACCTGCAGATTGCTTCAGCAATACTTTTAACTGGGACATAAGACCACCCGCCAAAATAAGACCACAACCAAGCAACTCTGGATCAGTCAGATACTCATCCAGTAACCACCAGCCGCAGAGGGCTGCAAACATAGACTCAAAACTCAAAATAATTGAGGCATGAGAGGCAGGCGCTGTGCGCTGGCCAACCACCTGTAGGCAAAAGGCGACGCCAGATGACATAACACCCACATAGAGCAATGCCACACCTGCATCCAAAATACCCTGCCAGTTCCAAGCCTCAAAGATAGGCACCATAATAAAGCTGATAATTGAGGCCACCACAAACTGTATAAAAATTAAACGAAATGGAGATGTTTGGTTTGCCAGCTTGCCAGTAAAAATCATGTGAAGGGCAAACAGCACCGAGCCGAGTAGAATCAGGATATCACCCGTAAATAATTCGTCACTTTCCACCTGCCCCATAAAGAACAGCCCAACCATAGCCATAGCCACGCCGACCCAGGTCGGCCACTGGGTTTTATTGCGGAAAAATATACCGATGATTGGCACAAAAATAATGTAGACCCCGGTTAGGAAACCAGCGCGGCCGGCAGTGGTATACACCATGCCCCACTGCTGTAGTAGCATGCCTGCGGTCAGCACAAGCCCGAGCAATGCGGCCTTTTTATTGATCCTATTTACAGCAAAAATTTGTGTTGGTTTTTCCATCAGGTACCACAGGGGCAAAATCGCTAGTGCACCGATAAAAAAACGTCCGAAGGTGAAGGTAATGGGCCCTATATGGTCCATGCCCGTGCGCTGATAAACAAAAGCCAGACCCCAAATAAAAGCCGTTAGCAGAAGAATCGAATCGGCCCGCAGGTCTGTTTTTAAACTCATAGTTTTCTACTTTTTTAATGATTGCTCTTGGGCTCTATGTGCTGAACCAGCAACTGGAGGTTTTCTTGACCACGAAACTCGTTTATATCCAATCGGTACACACAGCGCACCAGCTCAGTTTCATGATTGGGCCAAATCGAAGTATCAATATTAAACCAGATAGCGTCTATAACTAATTGGGGTTGGTCATGGGATGCCAGCATCAGCTTAAGATGTTTTTCACCAACAATGCGCTGCTGCACAACCACAAAGTCGCCCTCAAAGCAGGGTTCGGGGAAAAGCTGCCCCCAGGGTCCGTTATCGCGTAATAATTCAGCTGTATGCATAGTTAGCTGATCACTATTTAGGCTACCATCTGTCACTAATTTGGCCTGCAGGTCATCTTCACTCAATGATGCGGCCACCTGCAGGGCGAAAACCTGTTTGAACTCAGCGAGCTTATGCTCCTCAAGACTTAGACCGGCCGCCATGGCATGGCCGCCAAACTTAGTAATTAGCCCTGGATTTTGAGTTGCCACTGCGTCCAGAGCATCGCGAATATGCAGGCCGGGAATCGATCGTGACGAGCCTTTAAGTTCGCCGTTGTCTCCGCGGGCAAAAGCCACTACCGGACGATGATATTTTTCTTTGATACGCGACGCTAACAACCCCACCACGCCCTGGTGCCAATCTGGTTGAAATAGGCATAGCGCCGCGGGCAGTTCGTCCTCTGCATTAAAAACCAGTTTGCCCACAATGCTCAGTGCCTCGCGTTGCATATCCTGCTCAATTAATTTTCGGTCCTGGTTTAACTCATCGAGCGCGCGGGCAGTGTTCATCGCCAACTCTGGATCTTCGGTCAACAAGCATTGAATTCCCAGAGAAATATCATCGAGTCGACCGGCAGCGTTAAGTCGAGGACCCACCGCAAAGCCTAGATCCGCAGCCACTAGACGGCTCGGGTTTTTACCTGCAATACGGAGAAGCGCCTGAATGCCAGGACGACAACGACCAGTGCGAATTCTCAGCAACCCCTGATGCACCAGAGCTCGATTCACCTGATCTAAGGGCACCACATCCGCCACGGTTCCCAAGGCCACCAAATCCAACCAGTTGGCCATATTGGGTTCGACTAGGCCCTGCCCAGTAAACCAATTTTGAAGTCTTAGTTCGGCGCGCAGTGCACTGAGCAAATAAAATGCCACGCCGACACCTGCGAGATTTTTACTTGGAAAGTCACAGCCCGGCTGATTGGGATTTACGATTGCCACGGCCTCAGGAAGCAGATTACCGGGAAGGTGGTGGTCAGTTACAATGACTTCGATACCGAGGCTTTTAGCATGGGCAACTCCCTCAATACTGGAGATCCCGTTATCGACTGTAATAATAAGATCAGGGGCATTTTGTGCCGCGAGGTCAACAATCTCAGGGGTCAGGCCATAACCATAATCAAAACGATTAGGCACTAAGAAGTTAACACTGTCATAACCCATAGCCTTGAGCGCCAGAACCATTAGCGCCGAGCTAGTAGCTCCATCGGCATCGAAGTCCCCAAGAATCATAATCTGATGTTTTTGCTCAAGCGCCAAAATTAGACGCTCAACCGCAGCATGCACACCCTGCATAGACGCGGGCTTGGGAAGACAGGAAAGATGACGATCTAACTGATCTTGATTACTGATACCCCGCGCCTGGTAAATACGCTGCAATAATGGGTCGAGCTGTTGGGCAAAGTCGCAGCTACTCAGGTCAACGGGGCGCGTTTCAATTTGCATGGGACTGTCCGTTTTAAATAATGGCATTCGTCTAAGCCTCGGGCCGCGCAGGCATAATAGTCACACATACCATGGCCTTGCCCCTAACCCAGATGCTAATCACCGCTGGTTTGGCTAATCACCTATGAGCTTCAGCTATTTGCCAAGCAGCCGTAATCACTAAGAAAAAAGTGGTGGTGAAAGTGCTCTCAAAGGTAGCCCGCTTGCTTACCAATATAATAGCTCACCCATCCTAGAGCCGCGATAATCGCCCAGATGCCAGCCAATAGTATAAGACCCCGAAAAGGTTTGCGCTCAGTGGTATTGAACCCACTGTTAAGATATTTTTCAACACGCTCCATGTCTTCGTCAGATAGTTGTTTTTCTTCGCTCATGATTGACTCTCAAACTCAACCGGTAAACTTAGGTAACCGCCAACCTGCTCCGGTGTCAGATTGGTCAGTCTGGGCACAACACCCAGACAGGGCTCTATAATTAAGTGTTGAAGTGTAGCAATATTTTCATCTAACCGCGGCATATCTGCATCCACTACATTGGCCACCCAGCCAGCGATGTTTAGACCATCGCGCCGAATCGCCTCTGCCGTTAACAGCGCATGGTTCAAACAGCCCAGACGCATGCCGACAACCATTATTACGGCGCAACTCAGCTCTCGGGCCACATCGGCGAGTGTTTCTCGATTATTAATTGGCACTCTCCAGCCGCCAGCGCCCTCTATCAGAACCATATCCACGGGCAATAGAGCAACACCGCGACAGTACCCCACCAACCGTGATGCCGATAATGTTTTACCCTGTTCCTGGGCAGCTATATGAGGTGCAATAGCCGCTTCCAAAGCAACCGGATTTACCTGCTGATAGGGCAGCTTATGGCTCGCGATAGCCTGCAGTTGCAATGCATCGTCATTGTGTAACCCAGCGCCACTGTCTTCGCACCCTGCGGCTATAGGTTTGACGGCTGCAGTTCTCAGACCCGCATTATTAGCTAGCCACAGCAGGCCAGTGGCAATGGCTGTTTTGCCTATATCGGTATCTGTACCAGAAATAAATAGCCATTTGTTAGGCATGGTATCGACTCTAAAATTTATTGATGTTTAACCACACAGCCACTGATAATTTCCCAACTTGCAGGAAGAGTTCCATCTGGTAGCCGGAATTTTTCATAGGCATTATATAGCGCTTTGAGCTGGCGTTTGCCTGTTAAA
Organism: SAR92 clade bacterium H921; assembly: GCA_025153755.1. Taxonomy (GTDB): domain Bacteria; phylum Pseudomonadota; class Gammaproteobacteria; order Pseudomonadales; family Porticoccaceae; genus HTCC2207. Next base: position 813,408 of record JAOALD010000001.1, on the reverse strand, counting down.
TGAGACGCTTTACCAGCGTTATTATTATGAGCACCAATATTTTTTAGCTCTAATAGTAATTCTCTCACCGACTGGTGATACTCGACCTCTGGCGTAGATTGCAGATTGACTGTTTTAAAGCCTGCCTCGAAAAACGCAGTCTGCCACTGTTCCAGGCTGGCAAAGCGGTTGACATGAACTCCATCATCTACCTCGAGCCAGGCTGCACGTAACTCTGCTAATGTCTGCGGGCCAGGAACAACGATATAAAGCTGCCCATTTATAGCCAGTACACGATAAATTTCCGCCGCTAGGCGCGACAGATCATCGCACCATTGCAGGGTAAAATTTGAAAAAATAAGGTCTTGAGAACCCCTAGCTAATTGGAGATTTTCTGCATCTGAGCACAGCCACTGACATGCTGGGTAACGAGTCTTCGCATAGGCCAGCATGCCGGGGGAAATATCGACTCCAATTACCTGAGAATTGGAGAATCGAGTCTGCAACTGAATACTGTGATAACCCGTGCCACAGCCCAGATCGACAATACTTTTAGGACAATCGGTCAGTGTAATACTGTCTAGTAGTTGCTCGCCAGTTCGATGCTGGAGTTGTGCAGCAACATCGTAACGCTCAGCAGCACGACCGAAGGAGTCAGCGACTTTTTGTTTATCCAGACGATAGCGTTGACTCTCAAAAAACTGGCTTATTGCTAAAACAACATCATCGCCGGCGGTTAAATGAGGGAGATGACCAGCCCCCTGGATAATCACTGAATCAGGAATTTGCGACTTTGCGTTAACTGGAACCAGACTATCAGCTTGACCAAAAATAGCCAAGCTAGGGCAATGGATCTGGGCCATTGATGACCGATTATCTAAATCACCCAGCAGTGCCAATAGTTGTTTTCCAGCCGTAGGATCAATCTTTGACTCTATGCCGCGCAAGGTCCGAATAAGCTGTCGTTGCTGTGCATCTCCCTGTGCTTGCAAACTGGCAAAACGTTTGAGGCAAGCCTGGCTATCCTGAGTCCAACTCGTCATGAATTCATTAAAACTATCTCCACTCATCGCATGTGGATACTGCTCCGTGGCAACAAATTGTAGATTGCTACTGATGGTGATTAAACTGACCACTCGCTTCGGGTGCTCGGCCGCAAACGCGCGGCACAGCATGCCGCCTAGAGAGAGTCCAACAAGATTACATTGACTGGGCAAACTGTCAGCCATCCAGCGAAGAAGGCTGGCTCGGCTGTAATCATTTAGAGTCGGCGAATCACCAAATCCGGGGAGATCTAAGGTATAGACCTCAGCATAATTTTGTAACGACTGCTTAAATGATCCCCAAATTTGACTGTCTGCACCCCAGCCATGCAGCATCACTGTAGGTTGCTGAAATTTGCTAGGCACCCACTGACTCCAGCGCTTCAAGCAACTGATCAACTTGTTGCTCGCTATGAGCTGCCGACAGACAGATGCGCAATCTACCGCTACCCTCTGGTACGGTAGGCGGTCGAATCGCACCCACCATAATACCTTTGGCGCGCAGCAGCTGGCTGATCTCGTTCACCCGTTGGTCATCATTAATCAGCACAGGTTGAATAGGAGTAGTCGATGCCATCAGGTGTAAACCAATGTGCTGTGCGCCCTCTCTAAATCGTGCAATCAATGCACAAAGATGATCACGACGCCAGTGCTCTTGAGCAACTATTTTTAAACTGGCACTGGTCGCGCAAGCTATCGAGGGCGGTAGTGCGGTGGTATAGATATAACTGCGGGCAAACTGGATGAGAGTCTCGATTAATGCCTCACTACCCGCTACAAAAGCGCCAAAGGTACCAAAGCTTTTACCTAAGGTGCCCATGAGTATCGGCACCTGCGGTAGGGATAAATTTTGCTGCTCAACAATACCGCCGCCGGTAGCACCTAGCACGCCAACACCATGGGCATCGTCCACCATTAACCAGGCATTGTGCTCGCTGGCCAAGGCACTAATTTTAACCAGTGGCGCCAGATCACCGTCCATACTAAAAACACCATCGGTCACCACCAATTTCCGCCTGGCTGAACTGCGCTCTAGCAACCATTGTAAATGGGATAGACTACTGTGTTTGTAGCGTCTGAAATCCGCTCGCGTTAGACGGCCGCCATCTAAAAGAGAAGCATGATTGAGCTGGTCTTGAAGCACCAGATCGTGACGCCCCACCAGGGCATTAATAACCCCCAAATTGGCCATATAGCCAGTGCTGAAAAGCAGGGCACGAGGACGGCCGGTAAATTCGGCCAGCTGTTCTTCCAACCTCTGGTGGGCTACCGAATGACCACTTATAAGATGGGATGCTCCACTGCCGGTGCCATAGGCGTCTACGCCTGCTTTTAACGCCGCAGCAATATCTGGATGCCCAGCTAAACCCAAGTAATCATTACTACAAAAGTTCAGGAGGGACTGACCATTTACTCCAAGGGCTGGGCCACAGCCCGAGGCCACATTGACTCGCTGGCGATAGAGGTGCTGTTGGCGCCGTTCGTCGAGCGCCGCCTGCAAAGTCGCATCTAAGGATTTCACTGACAGAACTAACCGGCCCGATAAAACATCGAGTCGGTCTTAGCCTCGGCAATAGTTTGATGAAGCTCAGCTTCCTGCTCATCGCCATTTTTATCCACCTGATACTCTTCTGGGACTATACCCAGACGTTCAAATAGTTGCATATCTGTATTGGCTTTAGGATTAGGGGTGGTTAATAATTTTTCGCAGTAAAAAATTGAGTTGGCTCCGGCCATAAACGCCATTGCCTGCATCTGCTCGTTCATATCTTCACGGCCCGCTGAAAGGCGGACATAAGACTTGGGCATCATCAGTCGCGCTACCGCAATGGTCCGAATAAATTCAAAGGGGTCTAAATCAGCCTGCTCGGCCATAGGCGTGCCCGCCACCTTGACCAGCATATTGATTGGCACAGACTCAGGATGAACCGGAAGGTTAGCAAGCTCCATTAATAAGCCGGCTCGATCTTGCTGCTCTTCACCCATACCGACAATGCCACCAGCACAAACTTTCATACCAGAGTTGCGGACATTAGCTAGGGTGGTGAGTCGGTCTTGATAGGTGCGAGTAGTGATCACCTCGCCATAAAATTCCTTAGATGTATCTAGGTTGTGGTTATAATAATCCAGGCCAGCACTGGCTAACTTTTCTGACTGCTGTTCAGACAGCATGCCCAGTGTCATGCAGGTTTCTAGACCGAGGGATTTCACTTCTCGGATCATTTCAGCCACCGCTGGAATATCGCGGTCATGGGGCGAACGCCATGCAGCACCCATGCAAAAACGACTAGACCCACTGGCCTTGGCGATTTTCGCCGCTTCAATTACCTGCTCGATTTGCAAAAGCTTTTCTTTTTCAAGGCCCGTATCGTAACGCGCGCTCTGGGGGCAGTACTTGCAGTCTTCCGGACAGGCGCCTGTCTTGATCGATAACAGCGTACTGAGTTGTACCTGATTGGGGTTAAAATGCCTGCGATGAGCAACCTGAGCATCAAATAGCAGATCGTTAAAAGGCTGGTTAAATAGAGCGAGAACTTCTTCCCGCGTCCAGTCGTTGCGAACGACCGATCCTTCTGGGGGTGACATGGCCAAACTCCGATATCTCAAATACTAGGGAGACAATGATAAGGCCAGAGCTGGCGCTGTCAACCAAATAAATATTTTTAGGTTAACAGTGGGAGTTTTATTTATCTAGTTCTTCATTATCCAAAGAGCAACAAGATAGTTATTAGGCACCAGAGAACTCGCAGAGCACCTAAGGACATTTTGCTTATTTTCGTCTGGTCATCCTCATTACCCTAGCTAGGTCTTTTTTGGCATTTTTAAACCACAGACTCCAGGATAGTCGATACATCCAATACATCCCAAGCCACCGGCCGGGCACGATAATAAGCGGAATATTTTTTGCCACCTTATCTAAGGCCTCAACAGCAAAATCTTCCACCGGCATGGGTTTCAACTTTGCCCAGTAGGCAGTAGCTTTTTCCCGCGTTATGCCTTTGGGAAGACGCCCATAAACACCGCCTGTAAGCAGCGGCGTATCGATCGCGCCTGGACATAGGGCACTCACTCGAACCCCTTTCATCTCTGCCTCTACACGCAGTGCTTGGGTAAGACCTGAGACAGCAAATTTGGTGGTGCTATAGGCAATTTGACTGGCGGTAGGCACTAGGCCAGCCATAGAGGCAGTATTAACAATATGACCGAAGCCCTGGGCTACCATAGTTCGATAGCAGGACTGAACGCCATTGGTCACACCCCGCAAATTGACATCGATAGTGGCATTCCAATCACTTATCTCGTACTCGTCAGCAAAGCCTCCAATGCCTATGCCTGCATTGTTGAACATATAGTCGAGACGGCCAGTCTTAGCGACGGTCTCATCGACAATAGTCTGCATTAACTCATAGTCACAGACATCCAGCTCACGGGCCCAGGCATTGCCACCATGGCTAACAATTTCAGCGGCAACGGTTTCGGCGAGTGCGACTTGCCTGTCGGTTAGTACTACGGTGCAACCGCGGTTAGAGAGCTCTACTGCCAGCGCCTTGCCTATGCCTGTAGCAGCGCCTGTGATAATAGCTGTAGCATCTTTAAAAGTTCTTATTGTCATTATGTTTATCTATCTATTATGGTCGCTAATCTGCCTGCGCTACTAAGCAATAATGTGGTCCTTCATAAATTGATGCACCGCGACTCGATCATTGGCGACCACAGTGAAACGCTCTTCACGCTCGAACAGATCAGCCATATGGGCTGGTAGCTCTGGATCATGGGGATAACCCGCCTGCTTAACCGCATCAGGAAACTTAGCAGGATGGGCTGTCGCTAGAGTTACCATGGGAGTATCTAAGTTGCGACGACATTGACGCGCCGCCTCAAGGCCAATGGCAGTATGTGGATCGAGTAAATAGTCACTGTCACGATTGACATCACTAATAATGTTAAGCATGCCTTCATCATCGCAGCGGTAGCTAGAAAATAGCTTACGTGCCTCCACTAGCGCTGCCTTACTGAGATGCATATGGCCCGCTTTGGCATCTTTCATCAACTCGGCAATGGCAGGGCCATCACGGCCATAGAGATCAAAAAGCAACCGTTCAAAATTACTCGAAATCATAATATCCATACTCGGCGCCAAACTCTGTTCTAGGGGCCGAGTACTGTGGTCATTATCGCTAATGCAGCGGTGAAGAATATCGTTCTGGTTAGTAGCAATCACCAGTTGCTCAATCGGAAGACCCATTTTATGGGCCAGATAACCGGCAAAAATATCACCGAAGTTGCCAGTAGGTACCGAGAAGGAGACTTTGCGTTGAGGCCCTCCCAATGACAGTGATGCCCAAAAATAATAGACAATCTGCGCCATGATCCGCGCCCAGTTAATTGAGTTAACCGCCACTAATTGACGGCCATCTGGCAAAAATGATTGGTCAGAAAAACTCGCTTTAACCATATTCTGACAGTCATCGAAGTTACCTTCGAGAGCTAGATTGTGAATATTGTCGGCCAAAACAGTAGTCATCTGACGGCGCTGCACATTAGACACCCGCTCGTGGGGATGCAAAATAAACATATCAACATGCTTACTGCGACGACAGCCTTCAATCGCTGCAGACCCTGTATCACCTGAGGTGGCACCCATAATAACCACTTTCTGATTGCGTTTTTCCAGGGTGTAATCCAGTAGGTTACCTAAAAACTGCAAAGCGAAGTCTTTAAAGGCTAGGGTTGGCCCGTGAAACAACTCTAGTATCCATTCGTTATGGCCAGTCTGCACTAGAGGAGCAATTGCGCCGTGACGAAAGGTGCCATAGGACTCATCTATCAACTGTTTTAAGTCATTCTGGGGAATTGCTCCATCGACAAACGGCGTCATTATTTTAAGTGCTAGCTCTTGGTAACTGAGGCCCGCCCAGGAAGCAATTTCTGCTTCACTAAAATGGGGCAGCTTTTCAGGGACGAACAATCCGCCATCTGATGCCAGTCCAGTGAGAATTACATCTTCAAAACTTTTTGGCTCAACGCCACCACGGGTACTTATATATTTCATTTACTGGTCCAGGTGCTCTACACGGATAAAGTTTACGTTGCCACGCACTGTTTCAAGTTGCTCAATATGCTCAACGGCCTCATCGAGAAACTTCTCTTTGGTCACATTGGTCAAAATAATAATGGTCACATACTCTTCACCAGCAGGTTGCTCTTTTTGAATAATAGCCTCGATACTAATACCTGCATCACCCATTATCTTGGTGATATTGGATAGTACACCCGGCTTATCCAGTGCCGAGAAGCGAATGTAAAAACTGGTTTCTATATTCTGAATGTCTATAATTTTTTGGCTTTGCAAAGCCGAGGAGGCACAGCCCAATGGAGGCACCCAAGAATCTGGATTAGATGCCAAAGTACGAGCAACATCTACTATATCTGCAATCACTGAAGATGCCGTTGGCTCGGAGCCAGCACCAGGGCCGTAAAATAACGTGGTACCCACGGCGTCAGCATTGACCATCACCGCATTTGACACATCATTAACGCCAGCAATCAAGCAGCTTTCAGGCACCAGTGTCGGATGTACCCGCAACTCAACCCCCTCATCTGTCTGACGAGCAATACCCAGATGCTTAATGGCATAACCAAGTTCCCGGGCATAGGAGACATCCTGGGGCTCTAATTTAGTAATGCCGTCCGTAAACACGCCATCTAGACTAAGAGGCATACCAAAGGCTAGCGACGCCATAATAACTAGTTTATGGGCAGCATCTATGCCCTCCACATCAAAGGTAGGGTCTGCTTCGGCGTAGCCTTTTTCCTGAGCTTCTACGAGCACATCAGCAAAGTCTCGGCCCTTGCTGTCCATCTCGGATAGAATAAAATTAGTGGTGCCATTAATAATACCAGCCAGCCAATGGATACGATTAGCCGATAAGCCCTCGCGCAAGGCCTTGATAATGGGGATGCCACCAGCTACTGCCGCTTCATAGGCGACAATACGATTGCGTGACTGAGCTTCAGCGAATATCTCCGCTCCATGGGCAGCAATCAATGCCTTATTGGCGGTAACCACATGCTTATCATGCCTTAGCGCAGTCATCACCAACTCTAGTGCAACAGTAGTGCCGCCGATCAATTCGACCACCACATCTACGGCTGGATTTTTGGCAACCTCAAATATATCCCGCACCACTGCAACACCCGAGGTGTCGCAACTTGGGTTGTCCCGGCGAGCGCCAACTTGGGTAACAGCAATTTCGCAATTGGCCCGTGCATTGATAATGTTTGTATTGCGGCCTAAAACGTTGAATACGCCTGCGCCTACTGTGCCTAGTCCACAGATGCCGATATTTACCGATCGCACCTAAAATTCCCTCAAGCTAATGACTGTAACCACGGCCTCTTAGTTGAAGCCACGTTTGAAGGGGGTGATTTTATACTATTACAGAAATTATTCAGGGTTATTTTTAGTAATCTGGCTCGGCTAGACCAAAGATTTTCGCCAGATCTGCCGCTGGCTGGTAACCTGGAATCATAGTTCCGTCCATTAGTATGATAGAGGGGGTACCAGAAACGCCTAGATCACGACCCAGAGCAAAGTGTTCAGCCACCGGATTGTTGTCACACACAGCTGTTGCAATATCATCCCCATTCTTAACGCGAGTTAAAATATCCTGCTGGTCTTTAGCACACCAGGCGGTCGCCATCTTGTCATAGGTCTCTGAGGGGATACCCGCTCGAGGATAGGCCAAATAGCGTACCTCAATACCATAGGCATTGAGTTCGGGTACTTCGCGATGCAATTTGCGGCAATAGCCACAGTCAACATCGGTAAAGACATTCATCACTGCTTTGGTCTGCTCGGCAGGCTTGAAAATAATCATGTCGCCAGTAGACCGCGACGCGAAAAGAGCTTGGCGTTCAGCTTTGAGTCGTACCTCACGCATGTTCAAAAATTGATCTGCATTGACCTTATAGAGATCACCATCAAAGAAGTACTCGCCATCAGCCGACACATAGAGTACAGCACCGCTCTGTATTTGCACCTCATAAAAACCCTGTATTGGCGCCCTGCCCACTACCCGAAAACTCAGATCAGAGCGAGCTGAGCTAAGCCTGTCGGTGATGGTGTTAATCACAGAATTTGGCACCTCGGCTACGGTCACTTCAGACAATAAAACGAGTCCGGTAATAACAGCACCCAACGCCAGTTTGAAAGATATAGAGTTGGTTTTTAACAAAACAGAGTCCTAATTTGGAATGGTTACGGATATGGAGTCACTAAATGAATAAGAGTTCCGCGACACACAGTGTGATAACAGGTTACACAGCGTCAGTTTGGACAGTTATCACTACAAGAAAGCCCCAGCCATGGCTGGGGTCACTTTGACTGCCGTGCTATATGACCCAGGGATTTAAACTGCCTCTTCGCCAGTTTCACCCGTACGGATACGAATCACTTCGTCTAGTGACGAGATAAAGATTTTACCATCGCCAATTTTGCCCGTAGCAGCTGATTTAGTAATGGCCTCAACAATACTGTCGACCATAGCTTGCCCAACCGCAATTTCAAGTTTGATTTTAGGTAGAAAATCCACCACGTACTCAGCACCGCGGTAAAGCTCTGTATGACCTTTTTGACGGCCAAAGCCTTTTACTTCGGTAACGGTAATACCCTGCACGCCAATATCGGCTAAAGCTTCGCGAACATCATCAAGTTTGAACGGTTTAATAACAGCGGTAATCAGTTTCATAGTTCTCAGTCTTCGTTGTGGTCTGGTTATTGTGTATCTGGGTAAAGATACCTGTTTCTAAAATAAATTGCATCTATGCAACCATAAAACGTTGGGTAAAAAAAAACCGGGGCCAAAGGCCCCGGCTAAAACTACAAGGGTATTACCTTACGATTTAGAATTGACGAACTCGGGGTAAGCGTCAATTCCGCACTCAGATGCGTCAACACCTTCGTACTCTTGCTCCTCGCTGACTCGAATTCCCATAGCCAGTTTCAGAATGTACCAAACAATGCTACTAGCGACGAAGGTCCATGCGAATATCACCGCCGCACCCGTTAACTGAGCCATAACAGTAACATCAGCATTGATGGTTACTGCCAGCAGGCCCCAAATACCGACAACGCCATGGACCGAGATGGCGCCAACAGGATCATCAATTTGAAGCTTGTCAAAGAAGCTAACCGACAACACTACAATCGCGCCGCCAATGGCACCAATCAAAGTTGCCATACCGCCAGTTGCAGACAGTGGATCAGCAGTAATAGCTACCAAACCAGCCAACGCGCCATTAACAGCCATAGTCAAGTCAGCCTTACCAAACAGCAGGTGTCCCAGAACCAAAGCAGCCAGCAGGCCACCAGCGGCTGCGGCATTAGTGTTTACAAAAACGGTCGCAACGTTGTTAGCAGACTCAACGCTAGACACGGCCAATTCAGAACCGCCGTTGAAACCGAACCATCCCATCCAAAGGATAAACATTCCGATTGCTGCCAGTGGCATGTTGGCGCCAGGAATCGCATTTACTTTGCCATCTGCACCATACTTTCCCTTACGAGGCCCGAGGAACAGGACACCAGACAGAGCTGCAGTAGCACCACACAGGTGAACAATACCGGAACCCGCATAATCAGAGTATCCAACAGTCTCACCTAAGAAGCCGCCGCCCCAAGACCACAGAGCCTGCATCGGATATATAAAGCCAGTCAACACGACCGCGAATGCTAGGAAGGCCCAAAGCTTCATGCGCTCAGCAACCGCACCAGAAACGATAGACATCGCAGTAGCAACAAACACTACCTGGAAGAAAAAGTCAGACGCACCAGAATAGTACGTATCGCCGCTGCTAGCCAAAACCTCAGCTGTAGTCGCGTTGGCAATAGAGTTACCAAACCATGCATCGGGCATTAGTAGATCAGCAGTGCCGCCGTACATAATGGAGTAGCCCATCACCATGTACATGCAGCAAGCTATGGAGTACAGCGCTACGTTTTTAGTGAGGATTTCAGTGGTGTTTTTAGAACGCACCAAACCGGCTTCAAGCATAGTAAAACCGGCTGCCATCCACATAACCAAAACACCGGACATTAAAAAGTAAAAAGTGTCGAGTGCGTATTTAATTTCAATAATATCATTCATTAGAATCTCCAGATTTAAACGGCTTCAACGCCGGTTTCACCGGTGCGAATACGGATAACTTCTTCAAGGGTGGAAATAAAGATTTTTCCATCGCCAATTTTGCCGGTTTGGGCAGCCTTGGTGATGGCTTCAACCGCGCTATCAACCATTTCATCGGCCAATGCGATTTCAAGCTTTACCTTAGGCAAAAAATCCACCACATACTCAGCTCCTCGGTACAGCTCGGTATGGCCTTTTTGGCGCCCAAAACCTTTAACCTCTGTTACCGTAACACCCGCTACGCCAAGATCGCCCAGAGCTTCGCGTACTTCGTCGAGCTTGAACGGTTTTACAATTGCAGTTACAAGTTTCATGATTAATCTCCAAGGGGTGGCCGAAGCCACCCGAGTTTATTAGCAAGATAGATATTCAGTAATTACAGAGACTTCGAAATAGTTAGGACAAACTCGTTATCGGCGAAGTACTCAGTACCTGACTCAGAGGTAGAAATCCAACTTAGATCGAAGCCAAGACCAACAGCTTCAGTGCTCAAAGAAAGTGAGTAATCTTCATAGTCGCCAGCATCTGCACGAGTTGCGCCGTAGTGGAATCCAAGGCTGAAATCTTCGCTCAGAGCCATACCGTAGTCGCCATAAAAGTAATCGTAATCGCCGCTAGAACCATACCAGTCGCTTGAAGTTGCAAAGCCAACAGTGAAATCACTAAAAGAAACGCTGCCATAGACTTCTTCGAAGTCATACTGAGTATCGTTTGGATAGCCGTACATGATGTAACCAATGTCATAGCTAACCGAATCAGAGAATGAACCACCGTAACCAGCATAGTAATCAAGCTCTAAACCACCTGAAGAGGTGAAATCATCGACAGAAGAGCCCCAAACACCAACGTACAAACCACTTTCAAATCCAACATCGAAACCACCAGAAAGTGCCTCTCCTAATGATTGATCGAAGCCACGGAAAAAGTAATCCGATCCGATAGCAACGTTGCCAGAAACTTCAGCGGCCATAGCACTAGCGCCAGACATCGCGGTGGCAGCAAAGATTGCAGTTCTTAATACTTTCATTTGAATATCTCCCAAGATATATAAAGTTAAATTACAAAGGTTTAAAAAATTTGTTTCTCCCTCGGTTCTTTGCACATTGCGTGCCAAGTTTGAATAGCACTGTATTTACGGTATTTCCTCGCTGAGCACAGGGTATTTGATCTATTTTGGTGCAAATTGCAGAGATTCGTTAATTCTTCGCGCACCAAATTGGAACTAATAGGCGTTCACCTTGATACAAAGCGCACCAAATCGAGATAGGCCGCGATCAATCTAACAATCTTTGCTAAAATCCGAGTATCAACGGAGCCCGAAACATGAATTCAGACGACCTATACGAACAATTTTTTCAGCAGCTAAATCAGACATTTTCTGGTGCACAGGCGATCAGTGGTGAACTTCAGCAGCACTTGCGCTCTGCTATGATGAGAACCTTTAACCAGCTGGAGCTTGTGTCTCAGGAAGAATTTGATATCCAACGCGCGGTGTTGATGCGTTCACGAGAAAAAATTGATGCCCTCGAAAAGCAACTTGCGGAACTCGAAGCTATTATTAAAGAACAGGCCAGTTAATCATTCATAGCGACAATGTCAGTGGTCTGCACGAGCGATAAGTTATTTTCGTAGCAAGTGAGTAATCGCGCAACACAGGGAATGTGCAATGTCACTTGCCGTGGTGCAAACCAGAGCCAAACAGGGTGTGCTAGCGCCCGCAGTATCAGTCGAGGTTCATCTTTCCAATGGCCTCCCCGCCTTTCATATGGTGGGCCTACCAGAAACGGCGGTTAAAGAAAGTAAAGATCGCGTTCGCAGCGCTATTCTTAACTCGCATTTTGAGTTTCCAGCTCGCCGTATTACAGTCAACTTAGCTCCCGCCGAACTGCCCAAAGAGGGCAGTCGATTTGATTTGGCTATTGCCATTGGGATTCTCGCCGCCTCTGGACAGGTGCCCAGGGATGGATTATCGGACTATGAATTTATTGGCGAGCTGGCGCTATCGGGAGAGTTGCGTCCGGTTGAGGGTGCACTGCCCTCGGCACTTGGCTGCGCGACCAAGGGTAAACAGTTGATTATTTGTCGTCATAATGCGGCGGAAGCCGCCTTGGTGGAGCGGCTAATCATTCTGCCGGTCGACCATCTGTTAGAAGTCTCAGCCCACTTGCATCAGATGGCACTGTTAGAACCCTGGCAACAGCAGTCTCCACCAAACTATCCAGATAATGAGCAGCTCAATGAGGTTATTGGGCAGCAACATGCCAAGCGCGCACTGGAACTGGCTGCTAGTGGTGGGCATCACCTGCTTTTTTATGGCCCTCCGGGCACCGGCAAGACCATGCTTGCCGGTCGTCTTCCAGGAATTTTGCCACCATTAACTAACACAGAAGCGTTAGAGGTTGCGGCTATTCACTCCGTCGCAGGCAAAGGCTTGCGCAACAATATTTATAGCCGCCCTTTCCGATCGCCTCACCACACTACATCGGCAGCGGCCCTCGTAGGCGGCGGTAGTATCCCCAGACCGGGAGAGATCTCTTTAGCGCACTGTGGTGTACTATTTCTTGACGAACTACCCGAATTCTCGCGCGGTGTTTTAGAAGTATTACGAGAACCTTTAGAATCAGGGGAAATAATGATCTCGCGAGTGGCCGCGCAAATTCTTTATCCTGCAAACTTTCAATTGGCTGCCGCCATGAATCCCTGTCCCTGTGGCTATTTGGGCACCCAGCGTTGTCTGTGTACCCCAGATCAAATAGGCCGCTACCGCAACAAAATTTCTGGTCCACTAATGGACAGAATTGACCTACAAGTTAAGGTCAACAGCATAGAAAATCACCAGCTTTTAAACCAACATTTACCTCAGCAACAAACAGGCGAAAGCAATCAACATATCCAACAAAGAGTGTGCGCTGCACGCAAGCGACAGATTGATCGGCAGGGAAAAATTAATAGCCAGCTCAATAGCATAGAACTGGGCGAAGTGTGCCCTCTAAATAAAGAGCAGCGCGAGCTAATGAATCAGGCGATCGACAGGTTTGCGCTATCGACCCGAGGTTTCTACCGCGTATTAAGGGTAGCCAGAAGTATTGCCGACCTAGCTGGGCTAGCTAACCCAGAGGTGCCTCATTACCAAGAGGCTCTTAGTTATAGACCCGCTGTAGAGGCGCCAGATAAAGCCTAAATATTTTGGTCAGGCAGTGTCACACCGCAGTGATAGCAAAACTCAGCTTCAGGGTGGTGGCTGGTGCGCTCACAAACATTACAACGACGATTACTCGTTTCAGTATGCATCTCACGCGCTATCTCTGCGGTGAATATGCCCGTGGGTATGGCAATAATAGAATAACCGGTGAGCATTGCCATGGTTGCAATTACCTGCCCGACAGCCGTTTGAGGCGTAATATCACCATAGCCAACCGTGGTGATGGTGACAATGGTCCAGTAAATACTGCGAGGAATACTGGTAAAACCATTGTCCGGACCCTCAACAAAAAACATCAGACTGCCAAAGATAACACTCAGTACTAAAACCGCAGTAAAAAAGACAAATATTTTCCGTCGCGAGGCATACATTGAGCGCAGCAATAAATTAGCCTCTGACAGGTAACGTACCAGTTTTAGCACACGAAATACCCTTAAAACCCGCAGTAAACGAATGACCAACCAGTAGTTTGCCCCAGGCACAAACAATGCCAGATAACTAGGTAAAATAGACAGCAAGTCCACCAGACCATAGAAACTGAACATATAGCTTAGTGTCTTGGGAGACGAATAGACGCGCAGCAGATACTCCAACGAGAACAAAATGGTAAACAACCATTCCAGGCGAAACAGCCAGTATCCATATTGGTCATTAATTGCTTCGATAGAGTCCAAAATAATTCCCAGCACACTGAGTAAAATCAGGTAAATCAACGCAATATCAAAACGCTGACCCGCAGAGGTGTCGGTGCCAAAAATTACTCGATAGATTTTGTCGCGCAACGAGTCTTCAACCATCTTTAGTTTGCCTATAGTTAGGAATGATTCCATTATGCTGACTACAGTATTATTACATTATTTGGCTCAGTAACAACTAACAGAGAACTTTATGGATCTTTATCAGGGTTTACTTTTAATCACCTCAATACACCTTCTGGCCGCCGCCGCACCCGGCCCAGATTTCGTGCTGGTAACACAGCAGACCCTATCCAATGGCAAACGTGCAGGTCTCCTGTGTAGCCTCGGGATCGCTGCAGGCCTGTCTATCCATATTTTCTACTCCTCTCTCGGCTTGGCTGTCCTTATTGCCAACTCGTCATCGGCTCTGTGGGGTATTAAAATACTGGGTGGCGTATACCTGATCTACCTTGGGGTTAGTGGCCTAAGAGTTAAGGCCCGCAAGGCCAAAGCAGTAACGGTACAAACGGCCTCAAAACGATCCCCGCTAAAAACTGTTGGTCTTGGATTTTTGTGCAATGCGCTCAACCCCAAAGCACCCATCTATTTTGTGTCACTATTTACAATCGTTTTATCTCAGGATACTTCTGCTCAGCATTTGCTGGTCTACGGTTTATGGATGATGGCATTACAGCTCGCCTGGTTCTCACTGCTCACTGTGCTGTTATCAAGACCCACAGTAACTATCAGATTTCAACGCATGGGGCATTGGATCGACCGTATTGCCGGCGGCACTATGCTACTGTTAGGCATTAAAGTACTGACCACAAGAGCTATCTAAGTTTCTTTTCGGGGGATTGAATGATTAATCAGAGCATGAGTGCTAATGACTGGGCAATGCTCCTGTTGCTATCACTACTCTGGGGCGGCTCATTCTTTTTTATCAGCATTGTTGTCACACAGTTACCACCCCTTACCATTGTTCTACTTAGAGTCGGTATTGCCGCTGTCACATTGTGGGTAATACTTATTTTTGCAGGTTATGAAATTCCAAAATCATTAGAGCTATGGCGCTGGTTTTTTATTCTTGGGCTACTCAACAATGTTATTCCATTCACTCTCATTGTCTGGGGACAAAACCATATAGGTGCAGGTCTGGCCTCTATCATCAATGCCACCACACCATTATTTACCCTGTTTATTGCTGGTGCCTTCTTAGCCGATGAGCATATGACCCCACAAAAGGTAATGGGCGTGCTTATTGGCTTGCTCGGTGTGACTATTCTAATTGGACCAGAGTCGTTGCTAGACATAGGCCCGACCATGACCATAGATACAATGGCACAACTGGCCATTATGGGTGCCGCCATGTCCTATGGCTTCGCCTCAGTTTTTGGTCGTCGCTTCAAAGCCATGGGCGTGACGCCTTTAAACACAGTTGTTGGCCAGGTCACTTCAGCTAGCATTATTTTATTGCCCATAGTTGTTATCTTTGAACAGCCCCACCTACTAACTAACCCGAGCCTGCATATTTGGCTGTCTATGTTATGCCTTGGTATGTTTTGTACCGCATTAGGATATATTTTATTCTTTCGCATACTGGCCTCATCTGGTGCTAACAATGTCGTGTTGGTTACTTTGCTAGTGCCCGTCAGCGCGAGCTTTCTGAGCTGGTTAATACTGGGCGAACAGTTACATGGCAGATACTTTTTAGGCATGGCACTAATTGGCCTTGGGCTCGCTGCTATCGATGGAAGACTGTGGAAATATTTTAAAGCGGCTATACATCCATGACTATTACTTCAGCCCTCGCACTTTACGCTACCATGATCGTGCTGGCACTAATTCCCGGCCCCGGGGTTATAGTAGTGATTGCACGCTCATTGGATTCAGGCTTTCGCCAAGGTCTGGCTACCGCCTTAGGAGTTCTTAGCGGCGATTTTTTCTTTATTGGATTGGCCGTGTTTGGCTTATCGGCTCTGGCCGAGCTAATGGGCAACTTCTTTGTGGTCATCCGATATATCGGTGCTGCCTATCTTATTTATTTGGGTTTTAATCTGATCATAACAAAGGGTTCTATAGAACATACGCAGGCGCCAAAACCTGCTAGTCATTCAGCAAATTTCTTGGTCGGGTTGATGACCTCAATGAGCAACCCCAAAGTCATTTTGTTTTATTTTAGTTTCTTTCCCGCCTTCTTCGATTTAGAAACTCTGTCTCTTATCGATATAACCGCGCTATTTTTAATCGCCACACTTTCAGTCGGCATGGTTATGACGGGCTATGCCTATATCGCGGCAAAGACTAAATCCTCAATTGCCACCTCACCGAAAACTCAGTATCTAAAAATTGCCTCTGGTGCACTTTTGATAGGTGGTGGTGTATTTATTGTATTGAGAAGTTAACTAGTATCCAGCTAAACTCATGACCTTTAGAGCAAAAATACGCGAGTACCATTAGCAATGAGCACGCCCTCCACACAAACCTGTATTGAAGTGACCCAACCCGGCGCCCCCGAAGTTTTAAAGCCAACCTCTAGATCAGTACCGCAACCTACGGATAATCAGGTTTTAATTAAGGTTGCGGCCGCAGGCATCAACCGCCCAGATGTTTTCCAGCGCCTAGGGTTTTATCCACCACCTCCTGGGGTTACGGATATACCAGGTCTTGAGGTGTCAGGCACCATAATCGCTACCGGCACAATGGTCGAAGACTGGTCTATAGGCGATAAGGTTTGTGCACTTCTGTCCGGTGGCGGCTATGCCGAATATGCTATTGCAGAGTCATCATTATGCTTGCCTGTACCTGCAAATCTTTCCCTGACCGATGCGGCCGCGTTACCAGAAACCTGCTTTACAGTGTGGCATAACCTGTTTGAGCGGGCCGAATTGAAAGCCGGTGAATGGCTGCTGGTGCATGGTGGTTCTAGCGGCATAGGCACCACCGCTATTCAAATGGCTACAGCACTAGGTGTAAATGTGATTACCACCGCGGGCTCTGATGAAAAGTGCTCCGTATGCGAAGAACTCGGTGCCGTTAAAGCTATTAACTACAAACGAGATGACTTTGTTGAGGTATGTAAGACACTCACCAAAGGCGGGGTTAATGTAGTACTAGATATGGTCGGTGGCGACTATGTGCAGAAAAACATAAGTGTCTGCGCACCTAAGGCCAGAATTGTGAATATTGCTTTTTTGCAGGGCTCCAATATGCAGATTGATTTACTACCCCTAATGCTTAAACAGCTTGTTTTAACTGGCTCTACTCTGCGCGCCCAACCACTTCAGAACAAGGCCCGTATTGCCGCCGGAGTTGAATCACAGGTATGGCCCTTAATTGCTGAAGGTAAATTTAAGCCCATAGTCCACAGTAGCTTTCCTCTTAGACAAGCAAGTGAAGGGCATGCATTAATGGAATCAAGTCAGCATATTGGTAAGATTGTGTTGGTTAATTAATCCAAGTCCTCTTTTGCATTCCGACTCAGCCTGTACTAGTCGATAGCAGCACCTGTATAAAAATGCCCGCATTCTACTGAATGCGGGCATTTTATTTTGCAACAAAGATATAACTTTTTAAAGC
This sequence comes from SAR92 clade bacterium H921, assembly GCA_025153755.1. Lineage (GTDB taxonomy): Bacteria > Pseudomonadota > Gammaproteobacteria > Pseudomonadales > Porticoccaceae > HTCC2207. The sequence goes on along the minus strand of JAOALD010000001.1, from coordinate 795,740 downwards.
TGGCAACATTTCCTAAAATGTATAGGCGGCCTGTAAATAGGGGACTCGGCCATAGGGATCATGGTAACGGGGGTCAAAACCTAACTGATGCCCAACTCCTCCAGACCGTAAACTACGCGAAGAATCACGGTCGAGTAGGTTATTGATACCCAGGGTGAGCATTAAATTGTCTTCCATAGTTGCAAAGGTCGATTGATAATCTAAGGTGACAAATGAACTGACTTATCCCAGATACACAACTTCTTTGCCAAACGAACCATCGGCCTCAATCAACGTCACCATTTGAGACTGATCGGTATAACCCGACCGATAATTCAATGTCATATTGTGGTCAAAATCACCATGGCCAACATAGGTTGATACGTTGGTGACTAAACGGGATATCGCTTCTTTGGACTTACCAAAACGGCCAAGGCTACACTTGTCGCCAACATTCCATTTCGGACCGCCGAGATGCATATATTTATCTTTATCATTTTTTCTCCCTAAAAAATAACAGGTCAATAAATTAAAAAGTTAACGGCTCAAAGGGCAAATCAATCGCATGGACTAGGCAATAATGCCCGATGCCGTGACCATATAGCAGCCACACTATCAATCATCGCGAAGGGTCAAAACTATCCACCAAGTCTTCGCAGACACTTGGCGGCCTTGCCATATTTGCACCTAACCCTTTTGTGAGGTGAACACGCACAGGCATCGATGAACGACTTTGGACCGCTTTTGGACATACCGCTAGACCACTCTATTTGACCTGAAGATAAATAGTTATTTACTAGGTTTTTATATTGATCGGCTATGCCGTTTGGACCCATACTCGGGTGGAGATAATCGCCCAATACTAAGCCTCAGGTATGGCCATTATTGGTTTAGGGTTTAGTTACACCTATTATTTACAGATCGCTTTGCTTTGATCCGGGCATGAGAAGGATATTCATTAATGGCATCCATCCAACATGTTGGTAAGATTGGCATAGCTAATTAACCGAGATTCCCCATGGTCAATAAAGAATCGCGACTGGTCTATTCAACCGATGCCGGTCGCATTACCAACACACAGTCTCCCCAAGTCATTGAGACCGACGGAACCGTGCGTATTCGTCGTGAAACCAAGGGTCGTAAGGGCAAGGGTGTCACCACAGTGTCCGGCATTGGTCTGGCAGAGGCCGATCTTAAAACCTTGGCCAAACAACTCAAGCAGAAGTGTTCAACCGGGGGCACGGTTAAAGATGGCGTGATTGAAATTCAAGGTGACCACCGCGAAAAGCTTAAAGCCGAGCTAGAAAAACTCGGTCATAATGTCAAATTGGCGGGCGGCTAATATGGCAATAACCAAGAGATCTTTCGGCAGCTGGCCCTCAACTATTAGCGCTGAATTGATAACTCGCGCAGCCCCTAGCCTAAACTTTGTGCAGGCCCATGGCGATTCACTTTACTGGGTGGAAGGTCGCCCATGGGAAGCGGGCCGCAACGTCATTATGTGCCGCGACGGCAATGGTAGGATTGCTGATGTGCTACCGTCCCCCTACAGCCATTACAGCAAGGTGCATGAATATGGCGGCATGGCCTACGCCTTAGATGATGATCACCTATACTTTGTCAATGCCAGTGATCAGCGCGTCTACAGGCTATCGCTTAACGACAAAGGAACCCCTCAAGCAATTACTGCTGAGGGTCCATGGCGCTTCGCAGATCTCATGCTGGACAGTCAAAATCAACGCCTGATTGCTGTATGCGAAGAACATAATGATGAACGTCAAGAAGCAGAAAATTATTTAGCGGCCATTGCTCTCAACTCTGGTAGCGCGATAATCAAGAAGCTCGTTTCTGGTGCTGACTTTTATGCCTACCCACGACTGAGCCCCGATCAGAACCAACTTTGCTGGATCCAGTGGTCCCATCCCAATATGCCCTGGGATACCACGCAACTTTGGCAGGCTAGTATTACCGATGGCGATCTTACAGATAAGACGTTGGTTGCGGGCGCCGATAATAACCAAGCTATTTTTCAGCCCCACTGGTCACCAGACAATAGCCTTTACTACGTGTCTGACAAAAATAACTGGTGGAACATCTACCGCCTGGAAAATGGCAAAAGTATTCCAATTCTAGAAATGCAAGCCGAATTTGCCACTCCCTTATGGCAACTAGGTATGACCACCTTTGACTTTCTTGATGCCAACACCATAGCCTGCATCTGGACTAAAAATGGTATCTGGTACAGCAGTTTCATTGATATCGCCAGTAGCATATTAACCACGATCGATCACCAATACACTAGCATGCAGGCCGTCACCTGCCATAAGGGCTCAATGTATTTGGTCGCCGGAGCCGCTGCCCTAGCCAATCAGATTATAGGTATTAGTAGCCAGGGCCGGTGTAGTCAAACTTATGTACCCTCAACTCTGGAAGTGGATCAAGCGGACATAGCGCAACCCGAGTCTATTTTATTTCCAAGTGGTGATAACCAGCAGGTACACGCATTTTATTATCCACCTACCAGTGCAAATTACTGTGGCCAAGATAATGAACTACCTCTGGTTATAGCTATGTGCCATGGGGGGCCAACAGGCGCCACCAGCAGCGGACTAAACCTCAAAATTCAGTACTGGACTAACCGAGGCTTTGCCGTAGTTGATATTAACTATCGCGGTAGCACCGGCTTTGGACGTAGCTACCGGCAAGCATTAGCAGGTACCTGGGGTATTGCCGATGTTGAAGACACTCAACAGGCCATTAGGTATTTAACTGAGCAACATAAAATAGATCCCGAGCGCTGCCTTATTCGTGGTGGCAGTGCCGGCGGGTATACGGTGCTCTCAGCCCTGACTTTTACTGACACTTTTAGAGCTGGTGCCAGCCTCTATGGTATTGGTGACCTTGAAACTCTGGCCACCGATACACATAAATTTGAGTCACGCTATTTGGATAGTCTTATTGGCCCCTACCCAGAGCGCAAAGATATTTACTTGGCGCGCTCACCCATACATCATGCCGAAGGTCTCGACTGCCCAGTGATATTCTTGCAGGGCTTAAAGGATAAAGTCGTGCCGCCCAATCAGGCCGAGATGATGGTCAAGCTGCTCGAAGACAAAGGTATTCAGGTAGCCTATGTGACCTTTGCCGATGAAGGCCATGGTTTTAGAAAATCCAATAATATTATTCGTGCCATGGAATCGGAACTGGCCTTTTATCAAAATGTTTTCAATCTACTGGACAAAACCTAGTTATGGGCCGCTATCGTCCACCAAGGCCAAAAAGTTCTCCCTATATCACCGGTGAAGGCGCTATAAAAATGCGGGCCGAACTGCGCGAACTATGGAAAGTCGAACGGCCTCAGGTCACCCAAGTAGTGCACGAAGCGGCTAAAAATGGTGATCGCTCAGAGAACGGTGACTATATCTACGGCAAGCGTCGACTGCGAGAAATCGACAGCCGCGTACGCTATCTCACCAAACGCCTAGAGGACGCCACTATTGTCGAAGATATACCAAGAGATCCAAGCAAAGTATATTTTGCCGCCTGGGTCACGGTAGAGGATGCCGATAGCGGCGACGAGCAAACATTCAGACTGGTAGGCTCAGATGAAATCGACCCAGGGCAAAACTGGATCAGCATCGACTCACCTATGGCCCGTGCCCTGGTCGGTAAATCTATAGATGAGGACGCCAATGTTAAAACACCCGCCGGAGATAGGTGTTTTATAGTTACCGCTATTAGGTACCAACCCTAGGCGACAAAGAGATAACAGATTAGTCTCTCCAACATCCCGTATCAGGGTTAACCTGCTTGTCCTAGCCATTGCCAAATACTATATAACAGGAACCGTGCACATCACCTGTGCAGCCCCGCCCACGTAATTATGGAGACAGGCGAGCAACATCCCATTGATGATTTTCACGCTTAAAACGAAAACGATCATGGAGCCGATTCTCACCGCCCTGCCAAAACTCAATCTCTTCAGGCACCACCCGGTAGCCGCCCCAAAAGTCTGGCAGTGGGATCTCACCTTCAGAGAATTTTTCTTTTACCTGTTCAAACTGAGTCTCCAGCGCCTGACGAGAATTAACAGGGCTGCTCTGCTTGGAGGCCCAAGCCGCAAGCTGACTACCCTTGGGGCGGCTGAGAAAATAGCTCGTCACCTCGGCGGTCGACAGCCGCTGTGCCGTGCCGCCCACAATCACCTGTCGATCTAGCTGGAGCCAGGGAAAATGCAGACTAACCTGCCCATTGCCCTCAATCTCCACAGCCTTGCGACTGCCGAGATTAGTATAGAAAACAAAGCCGCCTTCATCGAAGCCTTTGAGTAATACCATGCGCTGCCAAGGCTTGCCCTCGGCGCTTACCGTGGCCACGCTCATAGCGGTGGGATCCTGGATGTTGGCCGCCATTGCCTGATCCATCCATAGGTTAAATTGATCAAAAGGATTATCCAGCAACGACTCTCGGGATAGCGTCCCGTAGTCGTATTCTCTGCGATTATCTCCAAGACTCATAGCATTTCCATGGGAGCAGTTTAAACAATGTTACATGCGGCCTATAGATTGCCCGCCATCCACCGGTAATGCAACACCATGTAGATAAGAACCGGCATCGCTGGCCAATAGTAAAAATGGCGCAGTCATCTCATCCATCTCGCCAGGGCGACCTGCAGGGGAAGAACTCAAGAAAGCTTGGGCCTCTGGCGACTCAAACGCATCCTGTGTCATCTCAGTCAAAAAGTAGCCCGGACACAGCGCATTGACACGCACACCTTTGCCCGCCCACTCCAGCGCCATAGACTTAGTCAGTTGAATCACCGCCGCTTTCGACGCACTGTAGCTCGACTGACCAAAGGACACGCGCAGGCCCAAAATAGATGCTGTATTAACAATACTGCCACTCACGCCAGCCTCGATCATACGCTTAGCCGCCTGCTGTCCCGCAATCCAGACCCCTTTAAGATTGGTATCGATCATTCGGTCCCAGCTATCCTCATCAATCTTCAGCGCCGCACGCACCTCAGCCACACCGGCATTATTGGCCAACATAGTCACAGTGCCAAACGCCGCCTCAGCCTGATCAAAGGCCGTAATAATAGACCCGGAATCCGTCACATCCATGGCAACAGCAACCGCCTCGCCGCCATCTCCTACAATCTCGGCCACCAGCGCCTCAAGCCGCTCAACACGACGGGCCGCCACCACAACCTTAGCGCCACGAGCCGCCAAAATCTTAGCAAAATGCACCCCAAAACCACTAGATGCGCCGGTTACCATGGCGACCTTGCCGCTCATATCAAATTCTGTAGTCACTGTTCGTTTCCTTATTTGTCAGTTATTCGTTGTTATTGGTTTTAAATATTGCGCCGTAGTTTAACGCTTGGAACCCTGGGCAACTAGAGGAAATGGGACTGTTGGGTTCTTGAGCTAATTCAATTTTAAATTTAGAAGGTTAAAAGGTATGGAACAAGCTTATCGATATCCTTTTTATTACATAACAATGATTAAGATGGTCTATCTTTAATAAGACGCAATTTATGGGCAAAACCTAAAATAGGATGAAAAATGAGTAATGAAAATAACCTGAGCAACATAGGGGGTGTCAGCGCCAACTACCAAACTGATGGAAATCTGTGAGAACGTAGTTTGCGTGTTATACGAACCAACTCGAATAAAACGTCGTGCTAAAGCTGAGACTGACAGAATCAAAGCCGTAAGTAATATTGAAATTTCAGAAAGTGAACAAAGAGGGGTAGAGGCATGAATTTACCGAGAAAGAAACAAGAGAACAAAGAAACCATATTAGCTCTAACCATACCTTAACTGAATGAGAGTTCGAGACCAGAAGGAATAAAAGACGCCTGGATCACCCACTTTTTTGAAAAGTGCAGTAATATTTCAGATAGAGGCATGCTGGCGGAGCACCCAACATAATAGGGATGCCTTAAACTTTCCAACAAGCAGCAATATCGAGTGCGCGTTGGGCTATATCGAATAATCTATGAAATTCAGGATTCCAAGCTTGTGATTCAAGTGATCAAAATCGGGCATAGGTCTAGCGTTTATAAAAGCAGCTACCCATAGGTCACATACTGCTCCATCTCATTAGTATCCAAATGGGGTATGCCATTAAACCCAGTCAAATTCATCTTTTGCTTATTAAAGAAAAAATGGCTAATTGCGGTATTCTTATACTGCAGGTTTAAATCAAAGACGTTCTCATCCGGAATGCCTATTACCAACCCCACAAACGTACTGATCGAGCCACCAGAGCCGATCGCCAAAATACGATTGCCACTGTCGGCCATGGCCATAATTTGCTGCTGGGCATCGAGCACTCTGCCCTTAAACTCTGCCCAGGTCTCGGGCACGTTGTCTACTCGGTCCTGGGTCCACAGGCTCAGCACTTTGCGCAGTAGCCGGAAATGATGCCGTTTATCGTCAGGATTGTCAGCGATGGCCTTGATCAGGGGATCATCGCCATTGGCCTGAGTATAGGAGTCAGTCATGGCGACAAAGTTATATTCGTTAAGCCCAGGAATTACTAAGCGGTCTGAGCTATCGACGCCCATGCCGGCGCAGATACCATTCATGGTTTCATGATGACGCACCATATCGCCAACTACGAAGCGGTCAAACTTCATCCCACGCAAAGCCATATAATCGCCTAACCAGCGCGACTGCCTGTGACCTAGCTCTGAGAGTTGATCGTAATTGGCGGCGCCAAATGAGGCCTGGGCATGGCGAACAAGGTGTAACTCACTCATGGGGGTTTCCTTTAGCATGTTTGATGGGAATCGAGCTGTTATTTAACCCGAGTTTTTGACGTAAGGGTAGCTAGGACATGGTATACGGAGCATTTATCTACCTGATAGTACGTGCAAATAGGGGCAGGGGCTAATGTGTCACTGCCCTGCTTTAGACGAGCAATATGATAGAAGCTGATTGGCAATATGCGCCTATCAAGGGGACTTTTTTACAGTCGGGTCAACCGGGGCGGGCAATAGCAGTACATTTAGACGCAACACCACAGAGCAGACCAACAGCGACAGGCTGGTTCAGACTTAATCAGCGCTGCAGGTTAGTATTTTAGACTGACCGCTGCCCGACTTAATAGTTGTTTGCCTTTTAGCGGCGCGGCCGAGGCTGCACGAGAAGCCTCCTGTATCCCATAAAAATAACCTAAAAACCCCTATAAAAATTAGTCACTTAGGCGTATACTCCGCCGCCTCACAAGCCGGGGTCTAGAGCTCCCAAACCACAGGTAAATTAATGTCATCTGTTGACTTCGAATCACTGGGTCTTTCCGTCCCCGTTCTCAAAGCCGTTAAGCAACTCGGCTACGAGCAGCCCTCCCCTGTTCAGGCGCAGAGTATTCCTATTCTGCTGGCCGGTAAAAACCTACTGGGCACTGCCCAGACTGGTACTGGTAAGACCGCAGCCTTTGCCTTGCCGTTTTTGAGTCAACTGGATGAAAAACAAAAAACACCGCAGATTCTGGTGCTCACACCAACTCGCGAGCTAGCGATTCAGGTTGCTGAGGCATTCCAAAGTTATGCAAAACATATTAAAGGGTTCCATGTTCTGCCTATTTATGGCGGTGCTGACATTGCTGGCCAGCTGCGCGGTTTAAAACGCGGCGCGCAGGTTGTAGTAGGTACGCCCGGTCGTATGCTTGACCATTTGCGCCGTCGCAGTCTTGATCTTAGCCAGGTGCGCGGTTTAATTCTTGATGAAGCCGACGAAATGCTGCGCATGGGCTTTATTGATGATGTTGAAACTATTCTAGCCAAAACCCCTGATGACTGTCAGCGCGCTCTTTTCTCCGCAACTATGCCCCCTGCGATTCGCCGTGTTACTACCAAGTATCTGGGTGATGCTGAGACAGTTAGTATTGAAGCCAAAACTAAAACTGTCGAGCGCATTGAACAGCAGTACGTCACTGTTAAGAGCCATCAGAAGATGGATGCCCTTACTCGTTTCCTCGAAGTAGAAAGCTTTGATGGCATGATTATTTTTGTGCGCACCAAATCTTCAACAGTGGATATTGCCGAGCGCCTTGAAGCTAGAGGTTTTTCATCTGCGGCACTTAATGGCGATTTGAGTCAGGCATTGCGCGAGCGTACTATCAGCCGTTTGAAAAAAGGTCAGATTGATGTGGTTGTGGCCACTGATGTTGCTGCCCGTGGTCTGGATGTTGAACGCATCAGCCATGTGATCAACTTTGATATTCCCTATGACAATGAGTCCTATGTCCACCGCATTGGTCGTACCGGACGTGCCGGTCGTGATGGCAAGGCTATTTTGTTTATCACCCCGAAAGAAAATCGCCTACTGCGGTCGATTGAAAAATCAACCCGCCAGTCTATCAAGCCTCTGACTATGCCAAGCAATGAGGAAGTAAGCGGCTTGCGTATTCAGCAGTTTACTGATCAGCTAATGAAGACTATGGAAAATCCAAAATTGGATAAGTTCCGTTCATTAATTGAGAAGCTAGTAACAGATAACGAACTCGACATAACTGATGTGGCGACAGCACTGGCCTTTGAAAACCAAAAAGACCGCCCGCTATTTCCGCGTCTAGATGCTATAGCTACGCCGTCATTGTCACGTAGTGATAGAGCCCCGAATCCCAGAGATAACAAACGAGATGGCCGCAAGGATCGTAACGATCGCGGTGCAGACCACAAAGAGCGCAGCGGACGTCCAAAGCGCGAATCGGTTGATAAGTCGGGTAGAGACCCCAACGTTGCCATGGTCACTTACCGTTTGGAAGTAGGTCATAACGATGGTGTTTCTCCAAGTAATATTGTCGGTGCTATAGCTAATGAAGCAGATATCAGCAGCCAGTATATCGGTGAGATTAAACTGCATGATGATTACAGCACTGTAGATCTACCAGAGGGCATGCCTTCCGAACTACTGACCCACCTGCAAAAGGTGCGCGTGTGCGCCAAGCCCATGCGCATTAGCGTTCACAATGGTGGAGCTGCCCCCGCTGGCGGTGCCTATGGAAAAAAGGCCAGCAAGAAGGAGAAGAAGGACTTTACTGGCGATAACAAAACTATTAGTCGCGATGTCACAAAAAAGCGTACAGCAGAAAGCCAAATGCCGCCCAAGAAGTCAGGTAAGAAAAAAGCCGGTGGCAGTTACGCAAAGGACTCTGCTGACAAAAGAACCTCCAGTGACAGGAAGTCTTACGCTGGCAAGCCTAACACTGATGGCTCTAGCCCAATTAAAAAGAAAAAAACCTACACCAAGAAACCCAAGAAATCTAAAAGCTGAGGCTAGCTTCTATAGCCTTAACCCTGTTAGCTAAGAAGTACTGATCAGCTGGTCTATTGCGGCCAGTTTTAAAATAATGGCCGCAGCCTCTGCGTTTTGCGCTTTGAAAAATTCTTCGGCCATAGGTGCAATACTGCTACTTTTCGGCAAAGGCGCACCACTTTCAATAAGCTCGCGCATTCTTGGTAAGAATAAAAATTGAAGCCATTGGCTAAACGATAGCTGGTCTATAGCAAAGGGTTCGACGCTGGCCAGAGCCTGTGGCGAGGGGCTTTGAGATTGCCATAGCTCCATCCTATGCATTTCTTTCTCTACATCTAATAGCAGGTCTGACAGTTCGTGGTATCCATCAATCATCGTCCGACACCATAGCTAACCTATCTCTCGTCTAAAGGGCGGCAATGCGTCGAGAAGTTGAGCGCCATAACGCTTTGTGATCAGGCGTCTATCTAAAATCGATACAGTGCCGGTATCTGATTCGGTACGCAGTAAACGACCGCATGCCTGAATAAGTCGCAATGAGGCTATAGGTAATGAGATATCAAAGAATGAATTACCGCCACGAGCCTCGATCCACTCTGACAACGCTTCGTGTAGTGGGTCGTCAGGTACAGCAAAGGGTAATTTGGCGATAACGACATGCTTGCAGTAATCACCCGGTAAATCTACTCCTTCGGCAAAACTTGCCAGCCCCAGTAAAACGCTGGTTTTTCCCTGATCGATGCGCTCTTTATGCAGGCGTATCATTTCTCGATTTGAATATTGGCCCTGAATTAGGATGATTTTAGCTAGGTGATTGGGTAGCTGGTCATAGACTTGCTCCATCTGCCGCTTGGATGAAAACAGCACTAGAGTACCTGCTTTATCCTCGACCATGGACTCGAGGTTGTCAACAATATATTGGCTGTGGTCTTCAACGCTATTGCCCTCAACCGCGTCCGATGGCACCCGCACTGTCGCCGCCTCACCGTAGTTAAAGGCACCAGCCACAGATAAAAAATATGCTGAGTTCGGCACCCCAGTTTCCCGTTGCAGGGTATTAAAGTTACCTAGAGATTTTAAGGTTGCTGAGGTCAGCACCGCGCCATAGCAGCTACCCCACAAACGGTCTTTAAGTAATTCTGCCGCCTGTATGGGGCTGGCGTTTATGGCTATATCTAAATTGCCGCCAGCGTTGTCATCTAGCTTTAACCAACATGCCATCGGCATCTCGCCCTTTTTTAATTCCTTATGAAGTCTGTCCCAAAGAGCTAACAGACGCTCCGCACCAGATAGCCAGTTGCCGGCCTGCTGATAAAAAAGCTCTATATCGGGCACTGGTACCGGATACTCTCTATCACTTAGGGCTTCGCTCAATGTATCTTCAAGCACCTCTAGACGACCCAACCAGCCACTGGTCTGCATGGTTATCTGTTTGGCTAAATCGCGAATAACTGCGCCAACGTCACCGTGGGCAAAACGATAGCGGCCCTCGGCATGGTCAGATAAATCTAAATATTCTTTTAACAGCGGATACGCCATTGAGACTAGTTCGGTCAATTTGCCTGCCTCGCGCTCAATGCGTGGCAACTGTTCTGACAGTGCGGTATCTTTGTCAAACAGCGGAGCCTGACCTTTTAATTGTTTGGGCAGTCGCTCAAGCCAGGTTAGGGTGCTATTGATTTTACACTCGGCGCCAAAATGACGAATTGCGGTGTCACCCAAGCGATGGCCTTCATCAAAAATATAGATACAGTCTTCTGGTGGCGGCAGTATGGCACCTCCACCCAAGGCTAAATCAGCCATTACCAAGTCGTGGTTGGCAACTATACATTCACTTTCTTCAAGGTCATTGCGAGCTTTAAAAAATGGGCACTGATTTACAAAACGACAGCGTCTGCCAGTGCACTGACGTCGATCTACTGTAAGTGCGCGCCACTCAGTATCCTCAACCCGACTAGGCCAAGAATCTCTATCACCATCCCAGGCGCCATCATCGAGGGCTGCTGACATTTCTTTAAATAAATTTTCAGTGGCCGCATTGGGATTAAACTGCTGTTCGTCCTCAAATAAAAACAGTCCGGCGTCTTTCGACTTCACTGCATCAAGACACTGCTCCATACGCAAATTACAGGCATACCGACCGCGACCTTTTACCAGTGCACAGCGGTAATCCCAGCCACAGGATTCTAATAGTTCAGGAAGGTCTTTATGAATTAGTTGCTCTTGCAGTGCAATGGTGCCAGTGGCCACTACTACAGTTTTTTTCAATGCCCTAGCTATAGGCAGTGCAGCAATTAAATAGCCTAGGGTTTTACCTGTACCAGTTCCAGCTTCGATTACTGCTAAACGTTTATCCGGATCATCGTTGCTAAGACTATTGGCAATGGCTGCGACCATTTGCTTTTGTCCCAGTCTTGGACTGAGGTCGCGAGACTTTAAAAACTCTCGATAGCCCTCCTGAATAGTCTCCCTAAGATCTGCATCTAACAAAAAATAAATATCCCTATTTAGAATAGCAAGCTAGCTGGTTATCCACGGGGGCTGCATAGGCCTCAATGACTATCTGACGATGGTTGGCAGGTATGTTACCAATATGTGACTGAAAAGAACTGTGAGCCTGCGACCAGTCTTCGTCTGGCCATCGCCGCTTTAACGCTTCTAAGCCATCGGTATTGCCCTGCATCTGCCAGGCAATAATATTGGTTGGGAAAAGTCGGTAGTGACTATATATTTGGCGGTCTATCTCTGCGGCTAGGTCATCGGCAGTTTCAAACCTATCTCCCACGGGTTTGCCAAAGCACACATGAACACGACCTTTGTAACCGAGGAGACCTTTTTGAATAGTACCTAAGTCTTCAAATTCTTCTTTTACGTAGGTAGTACCCTGCAAAGCTAAATAATGGGCACGGGCCTTGTCAGCATCACAGGGATCATATTCATAGGAGATAGACACCGGAATAAGGTTCAAGTCGCCAGTGGCTGCAGCAAAATTTTGACCCTCGCCCTTTGACAATGCGAGCATTTTTAACAACGCAGTCTCGGTGCGATCACAGCCTCTTTTTGCGCGCCCTTCGGCCTGAGCGATCCAGATAGATACGTCGTCTTGGTTGATGCTATGGCGAATATAACGAGAGAGCTGTTTTAGAGCTTCGAGCTTTTCACGGCGTGCCGTTGCCGAGCGCTTAACGATAAAGCTACGATTGACCCGCATGAGGTCCGCCGCAAAGGGCTTGCTTAGTAAGTTGTCACCAATAGCGATGCGCACGCTGTCTCTACCCGCCTCCAGCAGGCCCTGACAGACTAGCGCTGGATCAAGAGCTATATCGCGATGGTTGCTAAGATATAGCGCAGCTTTATCCTCAGTTAGATTTTCCAGCCCTTCAAAGCTGTATCCATCGGTGGTCGCATCCAGCACTGCGCCTAAAGCTTGGCTCATATACTTTTGTAAATCGTTAACTGTGCCCATGTCGAGGGTTAGCTTACGCAGCTCTCGGCGCATCAAGGGACGCATCAACCAGGGGCACAACTTACCTAGCAATGGAAACTTGTGACCCACGAGAAGATCTATAAATTCAGAGTCGTCAATTAGCCGCGCTATAACAGCTGGGACTTCATCATCGTTATAGGGACGAATATCATCAAATTCGGTCATGGTCTAATTATCTTTGTTATAAGTAGGGGCATTAAACCTGTCTTGAGTTGTACCAACGTACGTCGTAGGAAAATTCATCAACTTTGTCGGCTACATCCAAGACTAGTGCAAACAGCGCCATACGAACTAACACCCCATTATCAGCCTGGCGAAAAATAGCCAGGTTCGGGTTATTGTCAAGATCACTGTCTAACTCGTTAGCATCAGCTCGAGAATCTCTCGGCAAAGGGTGCATTATAACGGTGTTAGGTTGACAGTATTCAGTGTAAATAGCCTGGTTAAGACGGAATTTACCACGATATAAGTCCGCTTCCTCTTTGCTGGAAAAACGCTCTTCCTGGATTCTGGTGGAGTAGACAATATCAACATCGGAGATACTGCTGGTCAATTCATGAGAGACGGTCACCTGTACTCCGGCATGGCGCATATCATCGACAATTGACTCAGGTAAAGTAAGTTCCTCTGGTGAAACCAAGATCACTTGAACATCACTGTATAGGGACAGTAGTTTACTCAAAGAATGCACAGTGCGGCCGTGACGCAGGTCACCAATCATAGCCACTTTAAGGCCGTCAATAGTTTGGCCTTTGGCGGCTATTTCCTGACGAATAGTATAGAGATCAAGTAGCGCCTGGGTGGGGTGCTCATTAGCGCCATCGCCACCGTTTAGTACTGGCACGCGACTCGCTGAGGCAAAGTCAGCGACAGATCCCTCCTGCGGGTGACGCATGCAGATAACATCGCTAAAACCAGACAGTACCCGAGCGGTATCTTGCAATGATTCTCCTTTTACCAGAGCCGAATTTTCAAAACCGGCCGTTTCTCTGACTTCGCCACCAAGCAGATTAAAAGCGGAGCCAAAACTCACGCGGGTTCTGGTACTGGCTTCAAAAAACATATTACCTAAAATCGCACCTTCCAGCACACGGGTAACTCTTTTGCGCAGAGCGTAGGGCTCCATCTGGTCGGCGATAGTGAACAGACGTTCGACATCCTGACGTTGGAATTGATTAATTGAAAGTATATGCGCGCCGGTAAAATTCAAGCTGATGCCTCGGGGCAAGTAATATTTGCAAATTTTAACGCTTTTAGCCCTGTTACTCTAGCGAAAATTCTTTTCTGACGGTTACAGCCCAGTCCTTAAGAGACTGTAATACGGCACGCTTATCAGCGCCTAGACTGGTATCAGCCAATAACTCATCTATCTCGGTGGCCTGCTGTTGCAGGGTCAGATAGCCGGATGACTCGTCAGTTAAACGCCATCTGCAACTCTCCTGCCAGATTTTCCGTTCATCATCAGTAAGTGAAGATCCGAAGTAGCGAGCGCGATAGCTGAACAGCATCTGGTTATACCGCTTGTCGGCGAAATGAAAACTATGCGCCTTGAAGTCGTCGACGCTGGCGCGACGCACCTCGTCTAAAAGACCTTTGTCACTGTCAGGTAAGAATCCCTGATACAGCTGCTGCTCTGCTTCAGCCTTGGCAGGAAAATCTCGTTCGGCAAACACCTGCTGCAGTTTTGTTTGCAGATTAACTCCATTTAGTCTGTGCCAGTTTTCCATGCAGTCCTGCATATTTATCTTCAGTCTATCAGCGGCTTTTTCATCGATTAACTTATGGGTGGTCACTACTGGAGCTTTATTAATATGCACAACTTTTAATGGAATACGAGCTGTGCCCTCTGGCAGGTCGGCAGTAGCGGTAAACACTCGCCGCTGAATTTCTTCAGCATTCAAATCTATAAGTAACTCTGGATCTGCCGATAAATCAAAGCAGATAATGCCATTACTTTGCGTCGGATGTTTTGCCAGTGGCATCATCACTGCGCCATACATATGTTCCTTATCAAGCATACCGGAGATATGAAAAAATGGTTTTCTCTCCTGTAAATTAAGCATTTCAACGATAGCTTTTTTCCCGCGATTATTTACCACATAGTCAAAAAGGCGCGGCTGCTTTTGTTTAATTAACTTGGCCATCGCTATGGTAGCGGTCACATCTGACAGCGCATCATGGGCTGCCATATGCTCGATACCGTTAGCTGCCGTGAGATGCTCTAATTTAAAACTGGGGCGACCAGGTTCGTGATCCGGCCATTGTATACCCTCGGGGCGCAGGGCTCTCGCAAGGCGCATCATATCGATAATATCCCAGCGCGAATTACCGTTTTTCCATTCACGCTGATAGGGATCATAAAAGTTGCGATACAGGGTATAGCGACTGACTTCATCATCAAAACGAATGCTGTTATAGCCGACTCCACAGGTACCGGGTAAGGCCAATTGCTGATGAATGGCTTCGATAAACTGTGGTTCGGCCAAGCCATTTTTTAGAGCATGTTGAGGGGTTATGCCTGTAATAAGGCAAGCTTGGGGTGCCGGTAAAATATCTTTTTGTGGCTGACAATAAATCACCAAAGGCTCGCCAATAATATTGAGATTATCATCAGTGCGCAGTCCTGCAAACTGCGACGGCCTATCTTTGGAAGGGTCGACACCGAAGGTTTCGTAGTCGTGCCAGTAAAAAGTCGTGCTCACTAATCGCGCCCTCGCCAAATTTCGTGGGTTCATTATAGACCAAACAGGCGAGTTGAAAAAACGGCGCCATCAGGCGCCGCATTAACATTACTTGGTCAATAAATCTAATTTTTGATCAGTCGACCACTACTTCGGAGTATGTCATTTCGCCAACCACACGACGGTTGCGCGCGCGGCCCTCGTCGGTGTCGTTGGTATCAATAGGCCGAGTTTCACCGTAACCAACCGCATAGATACGAGATTCGTCTATGCTATAGTCAGAAGACAACTTGGCTCTAACTGCTTCAGCACGGCGCTCAGATAAATCAATATTATAGTAATCGGAACCACGACTATCGGTATGACCCTCTAGTACGAGCTCAATTTCTTGGTGCGATTTCATGGCTGCGGCGATGGCGTCAAGTTCCTCACCATAAACGGCTAGCACCTTGGCTTTGTTAAATTCAAATTCAACATTTAAACGAACCGTAATAGTGCGAACTTCTGGCTCTGCTGCAACCACCGGGGCCGGCATGGGCTCTGGGGCAGCCATAGGAGCCGGCGCAGATTTCTTTCCAAACATGTGATTCAAAGACAGTTGCATACCGAAATCTTCGCCCTCTTCGTCATGACCCAACATACCTCGCAGATCTGCACGGAACTGGACATTGTCGTTAATCATGGTGCCTAGACCCAAACCAGCCACAAGCTGTATGGATTGATCGTCGTGACCAACCGGCAAGTTGCTGGTATCGTCAAAGTCATATTGATTTAAGCCAAGCAATGCATAGGGACGCCAAGTTGCTGCATCACTAGTGAGCCAAAGCAATGCAGAAAGACTGGTGACATCAAATTCATCATGGCCAACATTAACGCCATGCCCAAGCTCTAGAGCAACGCTATCGCCAAATTGCTTACCAATTTGCAGTCCTGCCTGAGAACCTTGGTAGTCGTCTGTAATAGCGTGTTCGCTATCGAGGTCGTAGTATCCTAAAGTTCCGCCTAAGTACCAGTTATCCGCGGCGGCGGCACCAGATGCTAAAACAATCAGCGTACCAATGACAGAATGAACAGATTTCATAATTTTTCCCTTACATTAAGTTTAACCCTAGCGGGCGTTCTATATCAGACGTCAAAAAACCCGCCTTACTCCATTAGTGTAGGCAACAGATCTAGTCGTTTCAATAAACTGCTGAAACAATTAATGTTTAAACAGGTAATTTTTAACGAGGTAATCTATATGACACTAACTGAGTTTGATTGCTTTTTCTTCAATCTTTGCCTGCCAAAGTTCAGGGCCAATACGATGCACAGATTCACCCTCGGTATCTACTGCTACTGTGACTGGCATGTCCTTTACTTCAAACTCATAAATCGCTTCCATACCCAGTTCTGGGAAGGCAATCACTTCGGCGTTAACAATAGCCTTGGACACCAAATAGGCCGCACCACCCACGGCAATAAGGTAAACCGCTTTATTGTCTTTAATTGCATCTATGCCGGTTTGACCGCGCTCGGCTTTACCTATCATGCCCATCAGACCAGTTTGTTCAAGCATAGTCCGAGTAAATTTGTCCATCCGAGTGGCCGTGGTGGGCCCTGCTGGCCCTACTGCTTCATCGTCTATCGGGTCAACTGGACCAACGTAATAGATAAAGCGCCCCGTTAGGTCTACAGGTAAGTCTTCACCGCGGGCAAGGATATCGGTCATTTTTTTATGGGCAGCGTCACGACCAGTTAACATCTTGCCCGACAGCAACAATGTATCTCCCGGCTTCCACTGCTCGATTTCGCTCTGAGTAACTGTGTCTAAATTTACTCGACCAACAGATTCATCCTGCTCCCAGGTAATGTCCGGCCAGTCTTCCAGATTGGGCGGGTCTAGCTTGGCTGGACCCGAGCCATCTAATTCAAAATGCGCATGACGCGTGGCCGCACAGTTGGGAATAATCGCGACTGCCTTGTTGGCTGCATGGGATGGATAATCTTTAATTTTTATATCTAGCACGGTGGTTAGACCGCCGAGTCCCTGAGCGCCAATACCCAGCCCATTGACCTTATCAAATAACTCTAAACGTAATTCTTCATTGCGACTCTGAGCACCTTTGGCTTGTAACTCATGAATATCGATATGCTCAAGTAGCGCCTCTTTGGCCATCAGCATAGCTTTTTCTGCCGTGCCACCAAGACCTATACCCAAAATTCCCGGTGGGCACCAACCAGCGCCCATAGTAGGCACCATCTTGAGCACCCAATCAACGACTGAGTCCGAGGGATTTAGCATGGCAAACTTAGACTTGGCTTCAGAGCCACCGCCCTTAGCAGCCACATCGATTGAGACTTTGTTACCGGGAACAATCTCGTAATGAATTACTGCCGGCGTATTGTCGCCGGTATTGGTTCGAGCACCATCTGGGTCAGCTAAAATCGACGCGCGCAGAATATTTTCAGGCAAGAGATAGGCCTCGCGGACACCCTGATTGACCATATCTGTAAGACTCATATCGCCTTCCCACTGCACCTGCATACCGACTTTTACAAAGACAGTAACAATGCCAGTATCTTGGCAAATAGGCCGATGGCCCATGGCACACATTCGCGAATTAATGAGTATCTGTGCCATTGCATCCTTAGCCGACTGGGACTCTTCGCGGTCATAGGCTTCTTTAACGGCCTTAATAAAATCGGCTGGATGATAGTAAGAAATATACTGCAGCGCATCTGCAACACTTTGAATAACATCTTGTTGACGAATAATGGTCATGATTCTCTCTAACCGAGTTTAGTTAGTTAATGTAGTTGATGCCGGTGTCGACATGGATACAGGAGCGGAGCTATTTTGCTCCAAAGCATATATTTTTTGGTTCATTTGACGGCGGAAAGCCTCCATAGACTCAATTGCCTCAGCATTGTTTTTTAGTTCGCGGTCAATTCGTGTAAGCGAATTATTAACTCGATTGAGTCCATCAAGGGAGCTTCGTAAACTATCATTGACTGTATCTAGATCAGCGCTAAGACCAAGATAATTAGCACTGAGTGCCGTCAAACTTTTGCTGTCTTTTTCTAGGGACGCTGCCATAGCGGCACGTTTACCCACCAAAAAGGCAATATCCTTTTTATTTGCTTCGATTTTGCCCTTATTAATATCATTGGTGACACCCCAAAGCTTTTTGATTTCGCTCCAATGCTCTTTAATTGTATCCTCTTGGCGGCTGATTTTAACCTGCAGAGCAGCCCCTGACTGAGATACAGACTCATCGGTACTACTGAGACGTGATTCTAAAGCCTCAAAACGTGCCTGAAGTGCCTGATGTTTACCACTAAGATCCTGATATTGCAGCAGGCCAAATCCACCGGCGCCTATCAGGCCAAAAAAGGCCAAAAGAACGAGAAACTTCCAGCCACCAGACATACCAGACGTCCCGCTACCATTTCCATTCCGCTCTTTGCGTGAACTGCCATTGGAGGGCGTTGCCTCTGAACTTGGTCGACCAATCATATCGTCCCGTTGAGCAACAATAGGTTTAATTCGTTTTTTATCCAGAGCCATTTCAGTATCCATCTCTAAGCAAGATTCTAACCCTGATTATACGCCGTTAAAGCCCCCATAGTAAAAACTGAACATAAAAAAACCGGCACTAAAAAGCGCCGGTTTCTATAAGCTCAGATAAACTTAGAGATTATTTAACACTGCAATCATTACAGCTGTGAGAACCACGCTCGAGCCAATAACACCATTAACGGTAGTCAATGGACCCTGTTTACCCTTTAGGCCATTGATTTCAATTGCCAAGACAATGAGTAGCGCCACGGTTAGGCCAGTGCCACCAACAACTGAGCCATAACCATAACCCGGATAATGCGGGCCAGCGAGCATAGCGAAGGCCATAGGGCCTGAGAACAGAGTATTAGTGCGTGAAGCCAAAAGCGCCTTGGCGCCAGCCGCAGCTTTATCACCGCCCTCAACAATACCCAGAGCAATTTTTTGCGCTGGCCAAATCACCATCCACACATTAGCAGCCATCAATGTGCCCATAGCCGCGCCCACGATGATGTAGTTATTTAACTGACCATTTCCGTGGACCATGCCCAACAAGATTACGCCGGTGATAAAGGTGAACATAGCACCCCAACGGAACCACCACAGTGCGCTGGGCGCTAATTTAGCTTTGGCATCAGCCAAACCTTCAGCAGATGCAGCTTTGAAGTAGCCACCCTGCACAAAGTTAAAGTAATAAAGCATACCAATCCAAGTGATGCCGAACATCAGATGGCTCCAGCGGAAGATTAGGTTTAGAAATTCAGCGGTCATAATACGATTCCTTTTAGAATATGTGCCCTTACGGGTCGATAATTTTTAACCATGCAATTGTTCTGCAAAGCCAGCCAAATAGCAACAACCCAAGGCCCAACTAAGGGACTTTTTAGTTTTAATTAACAAAACAATCGCCGGATCGACCGTTTGCTGACCACTTAAACCCATCTCGCTCACATTTTGACCCAACCAGCTGACTTATATACAACCAGCGACACACACCCACACTGCTTGACTGCCCCAGAGAGTGCTCCGTTGTAACGCAAAAAGTACAGAGCAAAAAAAACCCCGCATTAAAAATGCGAGGCTTCTTATCAGCTGAGGGTAGCGTTACATCATGCCGCCCATTCCACCCATGCCGCCCATGCCGCCCATATCTGGCATAGCTGGAGCACCACCACCGCCTTCTACAACTGCATCTGCTACCATCGCTTCAGTAGTGATCATCAAACCAGCGATCGAGGCAGCTGCTTGCAATGCAGTGCGTGTTACTTTGGCGGGATCGAGAATACCCATATCGATCATGTCGCCATACTCGCCTGAACCAGCGTTATAACCGAAGTTACCTTTACCGCCTTTGACTTTATCAACAACAACCGAGCCCTCTTCGCCAGCATTTTCAACGATCTGACGCAGAGGCGCCTCCATAGCACGCAGAGCAATGCCCACACCTACAGTTTGGTCATCGTTGTCACCAACAGTGTCCTTAATCTTTTGCAGGACCCGAATCAGCGCAACGCCGCCTCCAGGTACAACACCTTCCTCTACCGCTGCGCGAGTTGCGTGTAACGCATCTTCAACACGAGCTTTCTTTTCTTTCATTTCAATTTCGGTAGTAGCGCCAACCTTGATTACTGCAACACCGCCAGCCAACTTGGCCACGCGCTCTTGCAATTTCTCACGGTCATAATCAGAGCTAGTATCTTCGATCTGAGCCCGAATCTGCTTAACGCGGGCTTCGATTGCAGCCGCTTCACCAGCGCCGTCTACCAGGGTAGTAGCTTCTTTGGTCATACTGACGCGTTTGGCTGTTCCCAGGTGCTCGATGGTGGCACTTTCAAGATCCAAACCAACTTCTTCTGAGATAACGGTACCGCCCGTCAAAATGGCAATATCTTCAAGCATAGCTTTACGACGATCACCAAAACCAGGTGCTTTACAGGCAGAAACCTTAACAATGCCACGCAGATTATTTACTACCAGAGTCGCCAGAGCTTCCCCTTCAACGTCTTCAGCAATAATTAATAGTGGCTTACCCGCTTTAGCAACAGCCTCAAGCAGGGGCAACAACTCACGAATGTTTGAGATTTTCTTGTCGGCCAATAAAATTAATGGGCTCTCTTGATCAGCGCTCATGCTTTCTTGGTTATTGATGAAATAGGGAGACAGATAGCCGCGATCAAACTGCATACCTTCAACTATATCTAATTCGTTTTCGAGTCCCTGACCTTCTTCAACGGTGATAACACCTTCTTTACCTACTTTGCCCATTGCCTCAGCAATGATGTCACCAATGTGCCCATCGCTATTAGCTGAGATAGTGCCTACCTGAGCAATTTCTTTGTTTTCTGAGCAGGGCTTGGCAATGGCCGCAATTTCTGTAACTGCTGCGATAACCGCTTTATCGATGCCACGCTTTAGGTCCATAGGATTCATTCCTGCGGCTACTGACTTGAGACCTTCATTAACAATGGTTTGAGCCAAAACTGTTGCTGTAGTGGTACCATCACCTGCATCATCAGATGCCTTAGAGGCGACTTCTTTCACCATCTGGGCACCCATATTTTCGAACTTGTCTGCCAATTCAATTTCCTTGGCGACAGAGACACCATCTTTAGTAACCGTGGGCGCTCCGAACGACTTGTCCAGAACTACATTACGGCCTTTGGGGCCAAGGGTAACTTTTACTGCGTTGGCGAGAACATTAACGCCATCTAACATGCCTTGACGGGCACTATTGCCAAATTTTACTTCTTTAGCTGCCATGATTCATTTCCTTCCAAATTCATTTCAAAAATTAAGCTTCGAGTACGGCTTTAATGTCACTCTCACTGAGGATGATTAGCTCTTCGCCATCGATGTCGATTTTGTCATTGCCGGCATACTGGCCAAACACAACAATGTCTCCAATCTTTACATCGACTGGGCGAACGTCGCCGTTGTCTAGGATGCGGCCGCTGCCTACTGCAACTACCTCACCTTGATTTGGTTTCTCCTGGGCAGATCCAGGTAGCAAGATGCCACCAGCAGTGGTCTGCTCTTCTTCTTCGCGACGAACGATTACTCGGTCGTGTAGTGGGCGAACTTTCATATTATGTATCTCCAGTTATTATTTCTTCTATAGTCAACAGTCACTTGCGATCCAGGGATTTCCGCAATTGCTCAGGTATATTGTGGCTACTAGATAGCTTTTCAAGGGCTAGTAATAAAAATACCGCGTTTATTTTGAGTCTCGATCATTTTTATCATCCCAGGCTTCACCCTCAATCACATCGGCGTTTTTAACCGTTTGTTTAAAATCAAAATTTGTGGCCTGAGCCCCAAAAGGCGCAACCACCATTTTACTGAGCGCTGTGCGCACAAAAAGTGCTCGAACCGGCGAAATAAGGCCTGCAAAACCAATTGCATCGGTGAAAAATCCCGGAGTAAGCAACAGAGCGCCAGATACCGCTAAAACGATACCCTCGACTATTTCTTGCGCTGGTAATTGTCCTTCTTGCAGCTTGCGCTGACCGCGCCATATGGTAGCGAAGCCCTGTACTCTAAGCAGACCAGCACCGACCACAGCCGTCAGTAGCACCAACCCTATAGTAGCCATAGCCCCTATTTGGCTGCCGACGTTGATCAAAAGCCACATCTCGAGTACAGGCATAACCAAAAACAGTAAAAATATAATACGCATCGCTGATACCTCACTTACCTAGTCTCTTTTAATGGGGGTAGTTTCCACTATTTCAACATCTTGCGGAATAGCGTAGGCTTGTGTAATGAATGAGATAGAACAAGAGCAGCGGATTTATGCTGTGATAGCGTCTATTCCCCGAGGTGCTGTGGTGACCTATGGGCAGGTTGCCGACCTAGCGGGAATGCCGCGAGCAGCGCGGTTAGTCGGCCGAACTGTGAGTAAACTCCCCGGCGATACGCGGCTGCCTTGGCATCGAGTGATCAATGCCACTGGCAAGATCAGTATGCCAAGGGAGAGTCTCGGCTTTGATCGGCAAAAGGAGCGTTTGCAAGAGGAAGATGTGGTAGTGACCAATGGTCGTATCGATCTAAAAGAGTTTAGGTGGCAACCATAGGGCCAATGATACCAAGCAAGGACAAAAGATGAGCTCTACAAGTATCAAAGAAGCACTGCTAAATCGCCGCATGCTGATCTGTATCTTTACCGGATTTGCTTCTGGTATGCCGCTATATTTATTAATCTCACTAGTGCCTGCGTGGCTGCGTACAGAGGGTGTTGGACTAAAAGAGATTGGGTTTTTCGCGCTTATCGGCCTGCCCTACACTTGGAAATTTCTCTGGTCACCGCTACTCGACCGCTTTCAAATCAGACTGTTTAGCTTTAGGCCTGGTCTGCGCCGCAGTTGGATGCTGACCACTCAGACTGCCCTACTGGTGGCCATTGCCGGGCTAGGATTCTTTAACCCGACAACGCAGCTATGGCCTATCGCCTGGCTATGCCTGTTAATTGCTTTTCTCAGTGCCACTCAAGATATTGTATTGGACGCCTACCGCCGCCAAATTCTGCCCGATGCAGAGCTGGGCCTGGGTAACTCAATTCACGTGAATGCCTATCGTGTTGCCGGACTGGTGCCAGGCTCGCTATCCCTAGTGCTCGCCGATAGCTTGCCTTGGCAATCAGTTTTCATGATTACTGCCGTCTTCATGGTCGCTGGTATTGGGCTCACTCTCAGTATCACCGAGCCCCCTCAACCTGAGCGCCATCCGACAAATCTAAAGTCAGCAGTCGTGGAGCCTTTTAAGGAATTTTTCTCCCGCCAAGGAGTTCAGCAGGCCGCCCTAATACTGACCTTTATGCTTATGTATAAACTGGGTGACAGCATGGCCACTGCACTGGCTACGCCATTCTATTTGGACATGGGTTTTACTAAAACTGAAATTGGCTTAGTGGCCAAGCATGCGGCCCTGTGGCCAATGATCATTGGCGGCATTTTGGGTGGTATTCTAATGCTAAAAATTGGCATTAACCGAGCCCTATGGTTGTTTGGGCTAGTTCAGATCGTCTCTATACTAGGTTTTGCCGTACTAGCTCGAGTGGGCGAGGGCATTGGCTTATTAGCCCTGGTCATAGGCTTTGAGTATCTCGGAGTTGGCTTGGGCACGGCGGCTTTTGTGGCTTTTATTGCCCGCTCTACTCACCCTGCGTTTGCGGCCACGCAGTTTGCTTTATTTACCGCATTAACCGCGGTTCCGCGCACGGTGGCCAGTTCTGCAACCGGCATTATTGTTGAGGGCGTAGGTTGGGAGAATTTCTTTTATCTATGCACTCTATTGGCGATTCCCGGCATGCTTTTACTGCTCAAAGTGGCGCCTTGGAACGAAGAAAAAGAGGTATCCAGCTAGGTAAGAATAACCAGTATCGCGATACCCACTAGCCAGGCTGTCATGGCGCGGCGAAAGAGCGAGGTGATAGCGTCAATAGCGGCCTTAGTGACGGCGACACTTTTAGGTTCATTGCTATTGATGTCACCTAAGGCGCCATGGACACAGCGCCGCAATAGCTCTGCGGTCGCGGTTTGACCAGAGAAGATTAATTCCCAAAGGTGCGCCATACTGTGAGAAAAACTCCCTACCAGACCCAGGGTAAAACCCAGTAGCCGTGCTGGGATCCATTCTAATAACCATAGTAATCTAGTAGCCGAAATTTGCTTATCTGACCCTAAAGCCACGTTTTGGCGGTCTTGCAGGTCAAGGTCTCCATGAAGTGCCAGTAATCGATAAACAAGTGCTGCAGGCGCACCGAAAAAAAAGAACCAGAAAATCACTGCAAAACTACGCTCAAAAGCACGGTAGGGCAAGGCTGCAAAAGCTTTGTTGCGGGGGTCTTCACTACTGGTGGCGTCACCCTCACGATTGGTTGTATTTACTAAAGAGGCATCATTAAAAGCTTTTTGTAGCGCATCTTGTTCCAAATCCGAGTTTAACAAAGCTATCTGAGTGTCCAAATTGCCACGCCCCAGGGCGTAGAGTAGGACCACTAGCTCCAAGACAAAAACAAAAAATCCGAACTGATTTTGCGATAATGCTGAGGCCAAAACATGGACAACAACGGCGGGAATAAGAATAAAAAAAGCGAGTCTTAGGCTAGAGTAAGCAGATAAAAAACTTAGTTTGGTAAGCCTCTGATGCCACTCTGCCACCCACCCATCTCGCTGGATAAAGCCTAACTGCCCGTATGCCTCAAGAATGGTAATAGCTAACAGTATGGTTAAAAAATTCACGATAACTCCTTTTTATAGCGCAGCCAGTCAAAGGCGGGGCCTGGATCGGTTTTACGGCCCGGAGCTATATCGCTATGACCGACAATACGCTCTCGAGTGATCGCTGGATAATCTGCAAGTATCAGAGTAGTGACTTTGGCCAATACTGAGTACTGGATATTGGTGTAGGCAATATTGTCACTACCCTCCAGCTCAATACCAATCGAAAAATCATTACAGTTTTTGTGCCCCTCAAACTCAGAAACACCTGCGTGCCAGGCTCTTTTATCGAAGGGTACAAACTGGGTAATCTCTCCATCTCGGTCAATTAGTAGATGAGATGAAACCTCTAGGTGACAAATATCGGCAAAGTAAGGATGCTCAGATCCATTCAAACAGTTGGAAAACAGCTGCCCGATATAGGGACCGCCAAACTGATCCGGCGGTAAACTAATATTGTGAATGACCAGCAGGCTTATATCAGCGCTGCTAGGTCGATTGTCTGTATTGGGAGATTCGAGCCTAGTACCTACGCTCAACCATCCCTGAATAATATTCATTTGGTGTCCAATGTAAGCGGCTAACGACAAGCCATTAGTAGACGACCCAATAATGACTGCTAACCTAATGTCTGTCCTAGTCTTTATATCATCACATAATTCGATCCAGCAACCCTTTTGTAGGTTCCCTGATGAGATCATAATTCACCGCATTGAGAAGTCTACAGGCTAATATTAAGTCCTGTAAGCAGGCTCAAGTGCTTTATACCGAGCGCCAATAGGCAAGATAAACAGCGCTAAACCAACCCTAAAACTCAGTCAATAGGACTGCCGCAACAGGCCAATTACCGGTTTTTTTACCTATCTATTACTCCATGGAAGCACATCTGCCGAGCCTTTGATCAACTATACTCTCACTGGGGCGACACTACATTGCATAGATGGTAGATCTCCAGTGATGGTCAAATTAATGTCCTGTCAAATCGAAACCTAATATTGCGCTATACTCTGCGGCAATAATAGTTACTGAGCAAAGAATCCTATGGCCAACAACACCTTGCCCCATGAAACCGCTGCCGATATAGCCCAATGTGTCGCGCGCGCCCTGCAAGAAGACATTGGTCAAGGTGATATTACCGCCATGTTAATACCGGCAGACAAAAATGCTCAGGGGCTGGTCATATGCCGTGAAAAAGCAGTTATCTGCGGCAGACCATGGGTTGACGAGGTTTTTCGCCAACTAGACCCTAATACCAGTATCGAATGGCATATAGAAGAAGGTGACGAAGTCAGCCCCAATCAGCGGCTATTTAGTCTAAACGGCAACGCTAGAGTTTTACTCACAGGGGAACGTAGCGCTCTTAATTTTCTGCAAACTCTGTCAGCTACTGCGACATTAGCCAGACAGTATGCCGCTCTAGCGATCAATTCAGATGTGCGTATCCTAGATACACGCAAGACGATTCCCGGTCTGAGGCTCGCACAGAAATATGCGGTAAGTGTAGGTGGCTGCGACAATCATCGTCTCGGCTTGCACGATGCATTTTTAATTAAGGAAAATCATATAGCTGCCTGTGGTGGTATAGGCCAAGCCGTTGCACAAGCACGACATATAGCTTCGGATAAGACCATCGAAGTAGAAGTTGAAAGTTTAGATGAACTATATCAAGCGCTAGCAGCCAAAGCAGACATAGTAATGCTGGATAATTTTTCACCTGACGATATTGCACAATTAGCGGAAGTTGATTTTGGTGAAACTAAGATTGAGGTATCTGGAAATATTACCGAGGAAACTGTTCAGCAATATATTAGCTCAGCAGTTAATTTTATCTCTTCGGGAAGCTTAACCAAACATATTCGGGCAGTAGACTTGTCCATGCGTCTGATCAACTAAGTTGCACTATCATAAAACGGACAGAGCTCTAGTTCTGAGAGCTCCCCTACCATCAACCACCTGAGTCAACAGAGGTTAGTAATGCCCGCGGATATGCATGTACCGGATTTAGCATACACATAGGTACTGGCAGTTGCCGATGGTTCCGGCGGAGTAAGGATATAGGTGAATCCTCCGGCAGCTGTCTCTGCGGTGGATGTAATAACTGCCGTCTCAGCCGTTATTGTAACTCCCAATAGGTTCTCTGTTGCTCTGGGTGCCTCGATACCTAACTTGCCATAGGTATCGCAGGATACAAGGACACCTGCATTGCTTTGAAGGCACTCACTCTGAGTTAATTTGACTGACTCAGCAATACTGATAACCTCTGAGAATCGCGCCTTTGTTGTATAGTTTTGATAAACAGGTAGTGCAACAGACGCCAAGATACCAATGATAGCTACAACGATCATTAATTCGATTAGAGTAAAACCTGATTGATTTTTCATATTTAAATCTCCAAGAAAATAGAGTTTTGTATTTACTGCAGCGACTCCAACCATGACCTGCCAACATTATTTTTATGTTTGAATTCTATGTTCATATTGCATAGCAAAATGATGAAAAATGTTACTGGCTAACTAGGCGGATTCGCTGATTCCTTTCAAACCGAGTTATATTTTTTAAACAGAATACTTAGCGGATAACAATAAACCCTTATCTGCGAATCCTAGTTGATTTATCGATACAACACTTAAACAATACTCACTACTTTTTACATAAACGTTAACGTTATCCCATTTACTGTTTCAAACTGTGTAGCCCCTCACTCCATATATTTAATACCCCACATAGAATAACTAAACAATTTGGTTAGGCCGGGAGATTACCTAATATGAATATGATGCCAATCGTATGGCATGGTTTACCCAGACGGCTGATAGATGATGGTTTGATTGCACCCCACTATCTCGAGGCAGCTATCAAATCGGCCAAAGTAGAGCACATCTCTCTTATTCAATATCTGTGTAAAAGTAAGATGATCGCAGAAAAAGATATTGCAACTGCTGCCGCTAAGGAATTTGGAATACCTATTTATGCTATTGATCAGCATAATTTAAACAGTATTCCCAAGAGTCTAATCGACCACAAACTACTCCTAAAGCATCAGGTTATACCGCTAATAAAACGTGGTAATCGATTGTTTTTAGCTATTGCAGATCCTATGGATGCTAGAGCCTTAAATGATATTCAGTTTCAGACTGGTATCAGTGTCGAGCCAGTATTAGCGATGTATTCGAGCATTATTGAGACTCTAAATGAGTTACTCAAAATTAGTCGCCAGGCAAATAT
Source organism: SAR92 clade bacterium H921 (assembly GCA_025153755.1). Taxonomy (GTDB): domain Bacteria; phylum Pseudomonadota; class Gammaproteobacteria; order Pseudomonadales; family Porticoccaceae; genus HTCC2207. Next base: position 767,340 of record JAOALD010000001.1, on the reverse strand, counting down.
AAACGAGGTATCGCATACCACTGATGAATATCTAAGCCATTCGGCTAACGATGCCCCTGATGATCAGCATCTGCAAAGTACACATAATAGCACCGACGATAAGGCTCCCATCGTACGCTTTATCAACAAGTTGCTAATCGATGCTATTACACTGAGTGCTTCTGATATTCACTTCGAACCCTACGAAAAAAACTATCGCGTGCGCTTTCGTATTGACGGTATTTTGCGAGAGATGGCTCGACCTCCGATAAATCTGGCTCGACGTATTGCCGCAAGACTTAAAGTGATGGCACATATGGATATCTCAGAGAGGCGACTTCCTCAGGACGGTCGAGTACAACTTAGACTGCCGACAAATCAGTCGATTGACATTAGATTCAATACCCTGCCCCTACAATTCGGTGAAAAAATTGTGCTACGTATTTTGGATGCGGCAAATGCCCAGCTAGGTATAGATGCACTGGGTTTTGACTCAAATCAAAAAAATATGTACCTAGATGCTCTAGCCTGCCCCCAAGGGATGATTTTAGTGACTGGTCCAACGGGTAGCGGCAAGACAGTGTCTCTATATACAGGCCTGGGTATTCTCAATACTACCGAACGCAATATTTCAACCGCCGAAGATCCAGTCGAAATTAATATGGATGGCATTAACCAGACCCAAATCAATACCCGAGTGGGTCTAGGATTTTCAGATGCGATGCGGGCGTTTTTGCGGCAGGACCCAGACATTATTATGGTCGGTGAGATACGCGACCTTGAAACAGCCGAGATAGCTATTAAGGCAGCCCAAACAGGTCATCTAGTGCTGTCGACCTTACATACTAACAACGCCCCTGAGACTCTAACTCGCCTGCTGAATATGGGCGTGCCGGCGTTTAATGTGGCAACGTCTGTGAGTTTAATTATTGCGCAACGCCTGGGACGCAAACTTTGTTTGACATGCCGTCTACCCCTCGCAGATCTCCCCGATCACATACTTGCCGAACAGGGGTTTGATGATATAGGTATTAATAGGAAAGATATTACTCTCTTTAAAGCTGTTGGCTGTGCCGACTGCACTAGCGGTTACAAGGGACGGATTGGAATTTACGAAATATTGAAAATATCTCCGGCTATTACAAAAATCATTATGGCGGGTGGGAGTTCGTTGGATATTCGAGAGATAGCCCTCATCGAGGGCTTCGTGACACTGCGAGTCTCGGCATTGCTCAAGGCGGCTCAAGGAGTCATAAGTATTGAAGAACTAAATAGAATTACCAAAGATTAATCGTCAGCTAGAATTTCTATTCAAGGGATTAAATCATGGCTATGGACGCCGAGATACTGATATATACCTACAGGGGAAGAAACCATAAAGGTGAACTCGTAAAAGGAAAATTACAAGCTAGAAATCTATCACAGGCCAAAATACAACTACGCAATCAGGGCATATTTTTTACTTATCTTAAAAAGAAAGCTAAACCTGTTTTTATCCGAAATAAAAAATTGAGCCCCACAGATATTACGATTTTTACACGCCAGCTTGCAACAATGATAACAGCTGGAGTACCTCTAGTGCAGAGTTTCGATATTGTAGCTGACAGTTTCAAAAAACCTTTGATGCGCGATTTAATTAATGATATTCGCAACGAAGTTATTATTGGAAGTACCTTCACAGCCAGCCTGCGCCGGCACCCAAGACAGTTTGACGACCTATTTTGTGGCCTAGTAGAAGCGGGAGAAACTGCAGGCGCTCTTGAGGCCATGCTTGATCGCGTCGCAACCTATAAAGAAAAAACTGAAATGCTCAAGGCAAAAATTAAAAAAGCACTGATCTATCCTGTAGCGGTTGTGGTTGTGGCATTGTTGGTTACTGTAGTCTTATTAGTTAAGGTAGTTCCTATTTTTGCCCAGAGCTTCAGCAGCTTTGGTGCGGAATTACCAGCTTTCACGCAATTGGTACTGGACCTGTCAGATACTATGCGAGAGGCCTGGTTATTTTTATTGTCACTCGCTGTTGTTGGATTAATCGGTTTTCGCCAAGCATGCGTTCGTTGTGAAAAGTTTGCCTATGTGGTGGATGGCCTGATTCTTAGGGTACCTATCATTGGGCTAATTGCTTATCACTCAATTATCGCTCGTTTTGCCCGCACCCTCTGTACAACTTTTTCGGCCGGCTTGCCCATTGCCGATGCATTAAAGTCTGCGGCTAGTGCGGCGGGAAATGCCCCCTATAGAGACGCTATTTTAAAGATTCGTGAGGAGGTGTTGACTGGCATTCAGTTACAGCAAGCTATAAAGAACCGCCGTATATTTCCAAGTTTGTTACAGCAGATGACGGCTATTGGTGAGGAGTCTGGCACCCTTGATGAGATGTTAGCTAAAACAGCAGTTCATTATGAACAATCAGTGGATAATTCGGTAGATCATCTCACTAGCCTGCTCGAACCGATTATTATGTCAGTGCTTGGAATCTTGGTGGGCGGTTTGTTGATTGCTATGTATATGCCTATCTTCCAGTTAGGTAATGTCGTTTAACAGCCTAGTTGGGTATACTTCTAGGCACATTCCGGATACTCATAGAGATTTGCAATCATGATGATCGAAACAGGTTTATCACCAACGGCACTCTCTGCGTCTGGGTTAGTATTCGGCATGCTGGTCGGTAGTTTTTTAAATGTTGTTATTCTTCGTTTACCACAACAGTTAAACAACCAATGGCAACAAGATTCGAGAGACTTCTTGGGTTTAGAGCCTGTATCTGCGGAATCTATTTCGCTGGCGAAGCCCTCATCGAGATGTTCCGACTGCCATACGGCAATTCGTCCTCAACACAATATTCCGCTGCTGAGCTTTTTGTTTTTACGCGGCCGCTGCAATTCCTGCGCTAAACCTATTTCTATTCAGTACCCTTTAATAGAACTGACAGCCGGTTTGATAGCTGCATTTTTCGTTTATCAGCACGGCCTTAGTGAAGTAACTTTTTACAGTCTAGTGCTGTCTTATTCGCTTCTGGTGCTCACTGGCATCGACTTCCACGAGCAACTTTTGCCGGATCAGATTACCTTACCCCTGCTCTGGGTGGGTTTGTTGGCGAATCTCAACGCCAACTTTGTACCTTTACGTGAAGCTGTGCTTGGAGCTATAGCTGGCTACCTGTCCCTGTGGATAGTATTTTGGGCCTTTAAAATGATTACTGGTAAAGAGGGCATGGGTTATGGTGACTTCAAGTTGCTGGGGGCGCTGGGGGCGTGGCTGGGTTGGCAGATGTTACCATTAGTGATTTTTCTATCAACGACTCTGGGGGCTACAGTGGGTATAGCTGGTATTATTTTTGCCGGTCGTAACCGCGAAACTGCTATTGCCTTCGGGCCATTCTTAGCTATTGCGGGATGGATTGCGTTTGTTTGGGGTGATAAAATTCTAGTTTCATATCTAGGGATATTTAATCTCTAGAGTTTGGCCTTTTAAAATCCTGAGCATTCACCTGTGGCTATAGCACATTCGAATAATGCTCCTTTAATTGTCGGTCTCACCGGCGGTATTGGGAGTGGTAAAAGCACTGTCGCGAGAGCCTTTAGGGCCCTGGGTGTCATAGCGGTGGATGCAGACAACGCGTCACGGGCCGTGGTTGAGCCCGGCACGCCTGCATTGAAGGCTATTGAGGAGCATTTTGGCCCTGCGCTTATACTTTCCAATGGGACGTTAAATCGGGCTGCTCTGCGCGCTATTATTTTCTCTGACCAACAGCAAAAAGTGTGGCTCGAAGGTCTTTTACACCCATTGATTCGTGACTGGATTCTATCTCAGCTTCATGAGTCTGCAGCTAAGTCTCCCTACGTTATTCTAGAGTCACCGCTGTTATTTGAAACTGATCAACACCAACTAGTCAGTACTGTGCTGCTGGTCGATGTGCCAGTCGAGGTTCAACTTGATCGGGCTGCATTGCGAGATGGTAATACCAGAGAACAGATTCAAAGCATTATAGATTCCCAGATGTCGCGAGACGAAAAATGTGACAGGGCCGATATAGTTTTCGATAATGCATTGAGCGAACAGAGCATTGCCCCTCGAGTAGCGCAACTTCACCAACAATTTTTAGCTGAGGTAGCAAGTCAATGAACAACAACCCTCAGACGGCCGTCGTGTCCTGCCCCACCTGTAAAACGCAGGTGCAGTGGATTCATAAAAATAACTACCGTCCATTTTGTTCTAAACGTTGTCAGCAGATTGATTTTGGCGACTGGGCAACTGAGAGTTTTACTATTGCTGGCGAGCCAGCGCAGGATGCCGAAGGGGTTATGCAGGGCTTTGAGGACGAGTAGATGCCAACTTTTCTAAAATAGGCGTATTGGCTTCTGGGAATTGATAATTGCTGGATTGACTCAATAAGTCACTCACTGGCACCCACTTGCATTCCTGTCCCTCCGCACCTCTAGCTTGCCCCACAAAGGCAGTTACCTGCCAAACATCTAACAGCACCTGTTTGTCAGTATAGTCATGGGAAACTTGTATAAAGGGCGTTGCTGATGTGACTCTGATATCTAACTCTTCAGTTAGCTCGCGCACCAGACCTTGGTAAGGACTTTCGTTGGCTTCTAACTTACCCCCAGGAAACTCCCACAAACCGCCCTGATGCAGATGCGCCGCACGCCGTGCAATCAAGATTTGATTTGAGTTGCCGTAGATGACAGCAGCCACCACATGAATCCGCTGCATAGGTTCTAGGTTCTGTACTCCGCATTGATACGCACATATTCATAGGTGAGGTCGGTTGTCCATACTGTTTCGCTAGCTTGGCCTCTATTTAGGGATACATGTATCTCAATATCTTCCGGCGCCATAGCTAACTGACCCGCCTCTTCATTGTAACTAGCCGCTCGACAACCATATTCGGCAATTAGTAGAGCGTTTATATGCACCCTTACCGCATCGACATCGAGGTTATTGACTCCCGCTCTGCCAATGGCTGCTAGTATCCTCCCCCAGTTTGGATCTGAGGCGGCCAATGCCGTTTTTACCAGCGGCGACTCTGCAATGGTATAGGCCACTGCTAAGGCCTCGTCACTATCGACAGCACCCTCAACAACCACAGATACAAACTTACCAGCTCCCTCACCGTCACGAATAATAGCCTGAGCTAGATCTATGAAGACAATTTTAAGCTGCTCCACAAATTGGTCAAAGCTACTCTCATCGATGGTCACACCGCTACTACCTGTGGCAGCCAAAATAACAGCATCATTGGTCGAGGTGTCGCTATCTACGGTGATACGATTGAAGGATTTTTCGTTAGCTAACCTTAGTGCGCGATGCAACAGCTCTGCATCTACGGCGGCATCAGTGGCAACATAAGCCAGCATCGTTGCCATATTTGGCTTGATCATGCCCGAGCCTTTGGTGATGCCGGTAATCGTTATTTTACTATCTTCGCCATACTGTAAGGAAGCACCTTTGGCTCTAGTATCTGTGGTTAAGATGCCTTCAGCAGCTTCGTTCCAACCATTTTTACTGAGAGCATGTAGTGCATCCGGTATACCACATAGTAACCTGTCCATCGGCAATGGTTCACCAATTACGCCGGTAGAAAAAGGCAGCACCTGCTCTTTGCGCGAGGAGGTAGCGGCCGCTAATACTTCGCAGCTACGCAAAGCATCCTTGATGCCCTGCTCGCCCGTGCCTGCATTGGCATTACCTGTATTCACTAGTAGATAGCTTGGAGTTGTCTGAGCCAAGTGTTGCTTGGCAACAGTAACCGGCGCTGCACAAAAAGCATTTTGGGTAAACAAACCTACAACCGTGCTGCCTGCATCCACCGCCATAACCACTAAGTCTTTGCGGCCGGGTGTTTTAATACCTGCACTTGCGGTACCTAATCTAAAGCCGTCAACGGGATACATAGTGGGTAGCGCTGCGCTGCCTGTCGCCATTGTTATTGCCTTTTACCTTGAACCTAAATTTTGCCGTGGCACTGTTTATATTTTTTACCCGACCCACAGGGACAGGGATCATTACGCCCTACCTTGGGACCGCGACGCTGCGGTTGCTGCACTGAATCACCTGAATCACCTTCGGCATCTATACCAGCTACCTTAGCATGCTGATACTCGCGTCCATTTTGCTCTTCGCGGCGCTGTTGCTCCATACGCTTCATATCGTCTTGAGTGGCAACTTCAATATGACTAAGGTAGCGAATTGTCTCGTATTTAATATTATCGAGTAAGCTTTCAAATAGGGCAAATGACTCGCGCTTGTATTCCTGTTTTGGATTTTTTTGAGCATAGGCACGCAGACCAATACCCTGCCTAAGTTGGTCCATAGTGCCCAGATGGTCTTTCCAAAGATTATCTAATACTTGCAGCATTATCTGGCGCTCTACTTCACGCATCTGCTCACCGACATGGACATAGCGCGTTTCGTAACTGCTCTGTACCAATGAAATAACCCGATCACGCAAGGTATCTTCGTCAAGGCGAGTATCCTCGTCGAGCCATTGCTGGACTGGCAACTCAGTATTAAATTCAGTAGCTAGAGTTTTCTCTAGGCCGGCAATATCCCACTGCTCCTCAAGACTCTGCGGCGGTATAAAGCCGCTTATACACTGATGCATAACATCTTCGCGAACATTAGTGATAACGTCTGTAATATTAGCGTCTTCTAACAACTCGTTGCGCTGCTGATAAACCACCTGCCGCTGATCATTAGCTACATCGTCGTATTCGAGAAGGTGTTTACGAATATCAAAATTACGGCCCTCAACTTTACGCTGTGCTTTTACAATAGCATTGGTGACCAAGCGAGCTTCTATGGCTTCGCCATGCTCCATACCCATCGAGCGCATCATATTTTTGACTCGATCTGAGGCAAATAGACGCATCAATGGATCTTCTAAGGATAGATAAAAACGTGAAACACCCGGATCACCCTGACGGCCTGAACGACCTCGCAGCTGATTGTCGATGCGGCGCGACTCGTGGCGCTCAGTAGCCACAATATGCAGCCCGCCGGCGGCGATTACTTGAGCCTGGCGCTCAGCCCAATCAGCTCTAATTTGGGCCACTTTGGTGTCACTGTCCTTACCTTTTTCCTTAAGCGCCTTGAGCTCTGCTTCAACATTACCGCCAAGTACGATATCTGTGCCACGGCCGGCCATATTGGTGGCGATAGTAACTGCACCAGGACGTCCAGCATTGACAATAATATTAGCTTCAAGCTCATGCTGTTTAGCGTTGAGTACGCTGTGCTTAATTTTGTCTTTTTTGAGCATACCCGATAGTAGCTCTGAGGTTTCCACCGATGCTGTGCCAACTAAAACTGGGGCGCCCTGTGCAACGATCTCTCTTATATCATCGATAACCGCCTCAAATTTCTCTTCCTGGCTGAGAAAGACCAAATCGTTGAGGTCAACGCGCATAACGTCTACGTTGGTAGGAATAACCATTACCTGTAGACCATAAATTTGTTGGAATTCGTAGGCTTCGGTGTCAGCAGTACCTGTCATACCAGCTAACTTGTTATAGAGTCGGAAGTAGTTCTGAAATGTGGTCGAAGCCAATGTTTGGCTCTCTTGCTGAATCTCTAGGCCCTCTTTGGCTTCGATGGCTTGATGCAAGCCCTCTGATAAACGTCTACCGGGCATGGTACGTCCGGTATGCTCGTCGATAAGTACTGCCTGACCATCCTGCACTATATATTCGACATCGTTATGGAATAGGTGCTGAGCCCTAAGGGCAGATTGCACATGATGTAAAAGGCCGAGATTACTAGCCATGTAGAGACTTTGGTCCTGCTCTAGCAGGCCTTCACCAATTAAAATTTCTTCAACTTTTTGATGGCCACTCTCGGTAAGCTCTACGCCTCGTGACTTTTCATCGACAATAAAGTCCCCAACTGCTGCTTCGTCAATCGCTGCATCTTCATCGTCGATCTGGACGCTGAGCTTGAGTGTCAGCGCATTTATAGTTTTGTAAAGCGCTGAACTATCTTGAGCTGCCCCTGAGATAATCAGCGGCGTTCTCGCCTCATCGATAAGAATGGAATCCACCTCATCTATGATCGCAAAAACCAGTCCGCGCTGAGATTTATCTTCAATACGCAGTGCCATATTGTCGCGCAGGTAATCAAACCCAAACTCATTATTGGTACCGTAGGTAATGTCGGCGGCATAGGCACTCTGGCGGCTACTAGGTTGCAATTCACCTTCGTCATCTGGATTGACGCGAAATGAGTTAGGGCTGTCTGGCCCCTGGTATGACTGTACGACACCTACTGACATACCAAGAGCCTGATACAGAGGGGCCATCCATTGGGCATCTCTTCGGGCAAGATAGTCATTGACCGTAATCACATGGACGCCTGCTCCAGGCAAGGCATTCAGGTAAGCGGCGAGCGTAGCGACAAGGGTTTTACCCTCACCGGTACGCATCTCCGCAATTTTACCGCTGTGCAGAGTAATACCACCTATCATCTGAACGTCAAAATGACGCATACCCATGACGCGGTTGGAAGTTTCTCGTACCACCGCAAACGCATCGGGCAAAACGTCTTCAAGAGTTTCACCCGCCGCCAGTCGTTCTCTGAGTAGGCCGGTCTGCGCCCGCAGATCTTCATCATTTAACTCTGTGAGACCCTCTTCCAGCGCGTTTATTTTAGCCACGACCTTGCGCATACTGCGGAGTTCGCGGTCATTACTGGTACCAAATATTTTTTTCAGGATGTTGCCGAACATTTTACTTTTCCAAAAATATGTAACAAAAGAGGCAGAGAGCTATCCCGCTCTCCAGAAAACTAAACCGGACTGGGTCGGCGACTAGCGACTGGTGCGTTTGATGTAGGTAGCTGGGTCGACAGTGCGACCGTTTTTAAATACTTCGAAATGGACATGGGGGCCAGTAGAGCGACCAGAACTACCCATATTTGCAATAAGCTCGCCCTTTTTCACAATGGCGCCTAATTTGGCTACATTTTTTTCATTGTGGGCGTAACGTGTCACAAAGCCATCACTGTGGTTAATCTCGACCATCTGCCCATAACCACTGCGTTCGCCAGACCAGGTCACTACGCCCGAGGCCACAGCGATAACTGCTGCTCCTTGACGGCCAGCAAAATCGACACCCGCATGCCAACGCTTTTTACCGTGGAAAGGGTCACTTCGCATACCATATTCCGAGGACATCCAACCTTTGAGAATAGGACGGCCAGCAACCATACGCTCGCTTTTGATGCGGTTGTCGGCGAGCATCGACTGAAGCACTTGCAACTGCGACTCGCGACTATCCAGATTGCTGTCAAGACGCGCGAACAGCGTTGCCAGTTCCTCTTGGATATCTATTGAACTGGCCGTTTCGGTAATTATACTAGTGTCTGGACCACCTAACCCGGGGGCAACAGAGAAATCAAATTCGCCATCTTCGAGGCTCGCTATCTGAGTAAGCTGCTCTCCTAGCGCGTCTAGACGCACCAGTCGAGAGCGCATCTGAGCTAACTTGACCGTCATTGCCGCAATAGAACTAGCTACCTGGTCGCGACCAGCATCGACTTCCTCCTGCTGCACAACCAACTGGTGTTGCATTTCGCTAATACTGTTGTCAAACAATAGTTCCCAGCGACCATCAGCAATCTTGACACCCAGCATGGTTCCTGCGGCAACTGGAATACCCAGAAGTAACACAGACAAAATGCCTTTGGCCCAGCTGTTCAGGCTAAGTGTTCTAACCTTTTCCGCTCGACTGCTTATTAGAATTATCTTCACTGAGAACTACGCCTTCTCTCTCAAAACGATTAATATTTTAATTCGGCTGCATGTACGATATCGGCACATCTTCCGGGTTATCAATAAACGTGACTACTTCCCAAGCATCCGTATCGGCGATTAACGCGCGTAATGATGCATTGTTGAGGCCATGCCCTGATTTGTAGGCATCAAACTCCCCTATTAGGCTATTTCCCAGCAAATAGAGGTCACCAATGGCATCTAAAATCTTGTGTTTGACGAATTCGTCGTCATAACGCAAGCCGTCTTCGTTCAAAATTTGAAACTCGTCAACGACAATAGCATTCTCTAAGCTTCCCCCTCGCGCTAGGCCTTTAGAGCGGAGGTATTCAAATTCTTGCATAAAACCAAAGGTTCTGGCTCGACTAACTTCTTTTACAAACGAGGTGCTCGAGAAATCAACGCTCGCGTTCAGGGCTTGATGTTTGAACACTGGGTGGTCAAAGTCAATAGCAAAATTAACTTTAAAGCCCTCAAAAGGCCGGAATGTAGCACTTTTACCGTCTTGCTCGACAGTCACTGGGCGTTTAATTCGAATAAATTTTTTGGCTGCATCCTGCTCTAAAATACCCGCAGACTGGAGTAGAAATACGAACGGTCCGGCGCTACCGTCCATAATGGGGATCTCTGGGGCAGATACATCTATGACAATGTTATCTATACCTAGCCCGGCTAGTGCCGACAGCAGATGCTCTATGGTAGAGACGCGAACGTCACCATTGACAAGGGTTGTAGAGAGGGTAGTGTCGCCGACGTTCTCTGCTTTGGCGACAATTTCAACTATAGGTTCTAGGTCTGTGCGCCGGAAAATAATACCTGAATCTGGCTCGGCTGGGTGCAAAGTCAAGTAGACTTTTTCTCCGGTGTGTAATCCCACGCCAGTAGCACGTATTACATTTTTTAACGTGCGCTGCCTAATCATGGCTACACCTTTCGATTTATATGCTCAAATTCTAACAGACAAGCCCTCTATCACCAAGATTTTATAATCTGAGGCGTGGTAATAGAGGGCTTAGCAGCATTATTTAACGGGGTAATTAATCTGCTTGCTTGCGTAAAAAAGCTGGAACATCTAAGTAATCCAACTCTGAATCGCCATCAACGTCAATTTTTCGCGCCGTTGAACCCTCAGATACTGCGCTGGTTCGGCGATTAATTGTTGGCTTATCCAAGCTTCCATAGTCGAAATCGCCACTTGCTGATCTGCGTAAAGGCGGCTTGTCAGAGACCACTCCGCGAGGACCAGTCTTGGTGGCAACACCGCGCAAACCAGTTGCTACCACTGTGACACGCAGCTGGCCCTCTAACTCAGGATCAAACACGCTACCAACAATAATCGTGGCGTCTTCATCGGCAAAACTGCGTACGGTATCACCCACATCTTCAAATTCGCCTAGAGTCAGATCGTAACCACTTGTTATATTAACAAGAATACCCTTGGCTCCCTGCAGATTGATATCTTCTAACAGAGGACACTTCACAGAGCCTTCAGCGGCAACCTTGGCACGATCTTGGCCGCTGGCCTCACCTGTTCCCATCATAGCCATACCCATCTCTGCCATAACGGTGCGAACATCGGCGAAATCCACATTTATCAGACCGTCAAGCATAATCAGGTCGGTAATGCCCTGAACTGCTCCGAATAACACGTCATTTGCCTGTTTAAACGCATCGATAACGGTCATATCTTTACCCAGCACCTGCATTAACTTCTCATTGGGTACAATGATTAGCGAATCTACGCGCTCTTTAAGAGCGGCAATTCCGGCATCTGCCACAGCCATGCGCTTTCGACCCTCAAAAGAAAACGGACGAGTCACCACACCCACGGTCAAGATACCCATCTGTTTGGCCACTTCGGCAATTACAGGCGCACCACCTGTTCCTGTGCCGCCCCCCATTCCCGCAGTAATAAATACCATATCTGCTCCGTCGAGCACCTGGGCAATACGCTCCTTATCTTCAAGAGCAGCCTGACGACCAACTTCTGGATTGGCACCAGCACCAAGACCTTTAGTCAATGTGCCACCGAGCTGCAATATGGTGGCATTTTCCAGATCATTAAGTGACTGAGCATCAGTATTAGCGCAAATAAAATGCACCCCATCTATATTACTCGCCATCATATGTCGCACGGCATTGCCCCCGCCGCCCCCAACTCCTACCACTTTGATTTCTGCATTCTTTGGAATGCTGTCTACTAATTCGAACATAGGTAACCCCTTATTTGCGCCTCACAATTAAATTTCTTAGCCAAGTTACTTGACCCTTACATCCCACCTTGAAAAAACACTTTTAACTTATTCCACAAAGAATCTGAGCTTGCTGTGCCTTTATCGCTCAGCCCTTCTCTGCGCTGGGCTTGGGCACCGAAGTGCAGCAGACCAACTCCTGTTGAATATATTGGATTATTAACAATATCCGACAGACCCTTTACATTGACCGGTGTGCCTATTCGCACAGGCATGTGGAATATTTCCTCCGCCAATTCAGTAACACCTTCCATTTTCGATGTGCCGCCGGTTAGCACCACACCAGCTGCAATCAATTCTTCAAACCCACTACGGCGGAGTTCTGCCTGAACTAAAGTAAATAATTCGTCATAGCGGGGCTCAACCACTTCGCCCAATAACTGCCGTGACATGTCTCGTGACTCGCGATCACCGACACTGGGGACTTTGACGGTCTCTTCTGGGCGAGCCAGCTTGGCCAGTGCACAGGCGTATTTAATCTTTAGTTCTTCTGCATGGGGGGTCGGAGTGCACAAGGCCTGAGCTATGTCGTTAGTGACCTGGTCCCCAGCAATTGGAATTACACCTGTATGACGTATGGCGCCTTCAGTAAAAATGGCAATATCTGTAGTACCGCCACCTATGTCCACCAGTGCAACACCGAGCTGCTTTTCGTCCTCGGTAAGCACGGCATAGCTAGATGCCAGCTGCTCTAACACCACATTATCTACTTCTAAGCCACAGCGACGAATACACTTTTTAATGTTTTGGGCTGCATTGGCAGCACAGGTGACTAGGTGAACCTTAGCCTCTAACCGCACACCAGACATACCCACAGGTTCATGAACTCCCTCTTGGTCATCGATAATGTATTCCTGAGGCAGGACATGGAGAATTTCCTGATCTGCGGGAATGGCTACGGCTCGCGCGGCATCGATAACTCGCTCAACATCTAGTTGCTGTACTTCCCCATCACGGATAGCCACGATACCGTGTGAGTTAAGACTGCGAATATGACTACCGGCAATACCTGCATAGACCGAATGAATTGAGCATCCAGCCATTAATTCAGCCTCCTCTACTGCGCGCTGAATTGAAGTGACCGTGGCCTCAATATTTACTACCACGCCTTTTTTGAGGCCAGAAGACTCATGCATCCCGGTGCCGACTATCTCTAGATCGCCATTGGCGCCTATAGCACCGACAATTGCTACCACCTTAGAGGTGCCAATATCTAACGCTACGATCATGTTTTCTTCATTTGTATTTGCACTAGCCATAGTTTTTCCTCAGAAGCTCCTGTCGTCCCTGGGCAGATTGAGCTGTATTTGCCTTAGTGTCGTCCTGCGCATCAATTAACGCACCGTCTTTCCAAGCGACGGCTAATCCGTTGGGATAACGCAGATCTATTGTTTTAATACTGTCTAAGTGTTGATTCAGTCCGGATTTCCACACCAGAACAAATCGCCTAATTTTTTCTGCAATCTGATCACGACCCAAAACAAGTCGTATGCCAACTGCAGTATCTACTCGCCAAGCACCAAGGCTGTCGCGCTGTAACTCAACTAACTTTAAGCCAGTTGGGACAATTAACTCAGCCATCGACTGATACTCCTGCATCATCTCGCGAGAGGTGCCATACTTGGCTCGCAACACTGGTAAGTCCGCTAACTTGCTGTTGTCTGCGATAGTTAATTCTTCGCCTAATCGGTTGAGAAAACCCTCTTTACCCCAGCGCGCTATAGGCACCTCTTCAAGCACTTCCACTTTTAAAGTCGATGGCCATTGACGCCTAATACTGACTTGGTCAACCCAAGGATGCGCATCTAAAACCTGACTTAGATTACTCAGGTCAACACTTAAAAATCCGCCATCGATCTGATTGTTGACCAGACTCATTAGCTCTTGCTGTTGAAGGTAACTAAAGTCACCGCCGATCATTATCTGAGTCAGGGGTTTGTCGATTTGCTGGTAGACCAGCTTGCCGCCGTAAATTACAACCACAAACATTGCCACTATTAGCAGTCTTGAAATATTCTCTAACCAACCGCTAAACGACCGCTGAGCAGGCCTGTTCATACCTCGTTGTCTGCGATTAGCGCCGCGACGATTCTGAGTAGCCATTACAGTGAATCCTCCAGTATCGCCAATACCAGCTGATCAAAATTGAGACCAGCCACCTCAGCTGCCATAGGCACCAGGCTGTGGCTGGTCATACCGGGGGAAGTATTGACTTCAAGCAACTGGAATCTATCACTACTATCAAGCATAAGGTCAACGCGCCCCCAACCAGTGCAGCCGACCGAGTTAAATGCATCAAGGGATAATTCACGTATCTCAGCTTCTCGTTCTGGAGACAGGTCACTGGGACATTGATACTGGGTGTCATCGGAAAAGTATTTGGCCTGATAGTCATAAAACACTTCATCAGTGCGAATGCGTATAGACGGCAGAGCCTGATCACCCAAAATAGCAACCGTATACTCTGCGCCCTCTAGTAAGGGCTCAGCAATCACCGTCATATCAAACTCAGCAGCCTGTTGCCATGCGCGCTTGAGCTGCGTGGGAGTTTCAGCGCGGCTCATACCTATGCTAGAACCTTCGCACGCCGGTTTAACCATGACTTTGCCACCCAGAGATCGCAGAATCGCGAGCCAATCTGACTGTGCATTTAATACTGCAAAATCGGCGGTGGACAAACCTATTCCCTGCCACATTTGTTTACAGCGTAACTTGTCCATCGCTAGTGCCGAAGCTAGCACACCACTACCTGTGTATGGCAGCCCAAGGTGCTCTAAGGCGCCCTGTAAGGTACCGTCCTCTCCACCCGGTCCGTGCAAGGCTATAAACACGCGATCTAGATTGTGACTAGGTAATATTTGCAAGAGATCATTCTGGACATCAATAGCAGTAACATCTATGTCTAGCTGTTGTAGCGCGTTAAGAACTGCTCCGCCACTCATTAACGACACTTCACGTTCAGATGAGGTACCGCCATAAAGAAGCCCTACACGACCAAATTTAGCTCTATTGGAGATAGTCATTTATACACCTCCGGCGCCGACTGAAGCTCGCTTTCAGCAAGCATAGAAACCAGCTTGCTAACGCTGCCAGCCCCCTGCGTCATGACAAGGTCACCACCGCGCACCAACTCACCTAATAAATAGGGAACTTCTTCAATAGACTCTACGTAGATAGGGTCAATACCGCCACGTTGACGAATGCTACCGCAAATATTTTTACTACCAGCCCCTGTGATAGGCTCCTCTCCGGCCGGATAAATATCTAACACCAACAGCACATCAACCTCTGACAGCACCTTTACAAAGTTTTCGTAAAGATCTCTAGTTCTGGTATATCGATGAGGCTGAAAAACCATAACCAGACGCTTTTCTGGCCAGCCGTCACGGACCGCCTGAATGGTCGCCTTTACCTCAGTGGGATGATGTCCATAGTCATCCACCAGCAATGCATTGCCGCCTTTTACTGGGTATTCCCCAATAACCTCAAAACGTCGACCAACACCACCGAATTTATGTAAACCATCGATAATGGCCTCATCTGAAATGCCCTCGTCACTGGCTACGGCAATCGCGGCCGCAGCATTCAGTGCGTTATGGCGGCCAGGGATATTGAGACTGATATCCAAAGATGCCAACCCATCAGGACGGTGAATCTTGAAATGGCATTGGCGCTTTTCCGTGCGCAAGTCACTAATACGATAGGCCGCATCTTCACTAAAGCCATAGGTTAACAATGGCCGCGCAACATCAACTAAAAGACCGCGAATAACCTCATCGTCAAGACACATCACAGCCAGTCCATAAAACGGAAGGTTATGCAAAAATTCAATATAAGTCTTTTTTAACACCTCAAAATCAAAGCCATAGGTTTCCATATGGTCTTCTTCAATATTGGTCACCACTGCAACCATCGGCTGTAGGTGTAAAAATGAAGCATCACTCTCGTCTGCCTCCGCCACCAGATAACGGCTACCACCCAATTTTGCATTGGTGCCAACACTGTTGACGCGACCGCCAACGACAAAGGTGGGGTCACGACCCGCCTCAGCTAGCACTGCGGTAATCAAACTGGTGGTAGTAGTTTTCCCATGGGTACCCGCAATAGCTATTCCGTGGCGATAGCGCATTAGCTCGGCGAGCATTTCGGCGCGACGGACCACCGGTATACCACGTGCGTGGGCACTGGCAATCTCTGGATTTTCTATGGTCACCGCTGAGGACTTAACCACAACATCGGCACCGTCAATATTTGTTTCACTATGGCCAATAAAGACCATGGCGCCAGCAATGGTCAGACGTTTAACACTGGCATTGTTACTAAGGTCAGAACCAGAAATTTCGTAGCCTTGATTTAACAGCACCTCGGCGATGCCGCACATGCCGCTGCCGCCAATACCAACAAAGTGAATACGACGAATACGACGCATCTCAGGTGGCTGGAAGTTAACAGTATTAATCATTAGCCACCTCCATACATACACTCGCCACTACCTGAGCGGCATCGTTCTTAGCCAGTTCGCGAGCTCGCATAGCCATATTTAAACGCCGCTCGGGACTGGCACAGAAAATATTTATTTCCTTGGCAAGTATCTCTGCGCTTAACTCTGCTTGCTGAATCATATGCGCTGCACTTTGATCGACTAACAGCTGGCCGTTGGCAGTTTGGTGGTCATCGATCGCAAAGGGGAACGGTATCAATAGAGAACCCAGACCTGCCGCGGTTAACTCGGCAATAGTCAGGGCCCCAGCGCGGCAGATCACAAAGTCAGCCCAAGCATAGGCATCTTCCATTTCATCGATGAAGGCCATCACCTTTACCTTGCCCGCTTTCAAATTGATTCCATAGTTTTGGTAGTCATCGATCGTCGACTGAAGATGGGCCTTACCGGTTTGATGCATGACTTCAGGACGAACCCTGTCATCAATCTGTGCCAGCGCTTGGGGAAGCAGTTTATTAATCGCCAAGGCACCGCGACTACCACCCAAAACAAGTAATCTGGCTGAGCCTTTGCGGCTGGCAAAACGCTGCTGGGGTGGAGCCAATTTAGCGATAGCTGGCCGCACTGGATTACCACACCATTCACCGCCTTGAAGGGTCTCGGGAAATCCCTGCATAACTCGGCTAGCTATGTAGGCTGAGAGTCGATTAGTGGTGCCAGCCACGGAGTTTTGCTCATGAATAACGACAGGAATACCTTTTAATTTGGCTGCCACTGCTCCTGGACCAGCAGCAAAACCTCCCATTCCTAGGACAACCTGAGGCTTAAACTCTGCCAACACAGCCAACGCCTGACGAATAGCATGCCACAACTGCAGCGGTGCCTTTATTAATGCCTTCAAACCGCGACCACGGATACCTTCGACATCAATGTAATTAAGCTCAATCCCCTGACTGGGAACTAACTCGGATTCGATACCACGACGGGTACCCAACCAAGCAATCTTGGCATTGGCATCACGCAATTGCTCTGCTACAGCCAGTGCAGGAAACACATGACCGCCAGTGCCACCGGCCATAATCAATACACGAAGATCATCGCTCATAACGCGGCCTCCGTACTTGCGCGGTTGCGGTATGAATCTCATGACTAATTCGTAACATCATTCCTACCATTGCACAGCACACCACTAGGCTGCTGCCGCCATAGCTTACAAATGGCAGAGTTAAACCTTTGGTAGGTAACAGTCCCGCATTAACCCCGAGATTGATAAAGGTTTGACAACTTATCAGCAGACCAAAACCAAGTAAGACGAACACTCCGTACCAGTACTGCTTAGAAATAGCTATTTTACTTAGCTGCAAAATACGCAGTACCAGTAGCACGTAAAGCCCTAGTAGCACCAGTACACCCATAAAACCAAACTCTTCGGCATAGATGGCAAATACAAAGTCGGTATGGGCTTCGGGTAAATACATCATTTTTTGCACTGACTGTCCCAGCCCTACCCCGAACCATTCACCGCGACCAAAGGCTATTAGCGATTGAGTCAACTGATAACCAGAATCAAATGGCACAGCCCAAGGATCCAAGAAAGTAGCTAAACGAGCCATTCGATAGGGTGCTGCGTCAACGGCCCATAACAACAGCGCGGCGGCAGCTAAAACCACTAAAATATACTGCCGTAAATTAGTGCCTCCCAAAAATAGCATTGCCATAAAGGTGACAGCTAACACTACTACCGAGCCAAAATCTGGCTCTAAAATTAGCAGCACTGACAGCAGAGTAATAATGCCAACTAGCTTGGCAAACTCCCGCCAATTGCGCCCTAGGGTATCGCGATGCTCTTGCAAATGAGCTGCGAGAAAAACGACTGTGGCAACTTTTACTAACTCAGAAATCTGTAGGGTAAAGCCACCCAAGCTTAACCACCGCCTCGCACCATTGACCTCACGGCCTATACCTGGCACCAATACCAGAATCAGCAAGACGACAGAGAGCGCCATCCATAGGCGTCCGTACTGAGCCCATACTTTTGGTGGCACAAAATAACCAACCCCCAAAGCACCAGCGGCAATCACCATATAGGCAATATGACGAGTGACGAAATAGAATTCATTGTTGTAGCGATACTCGGCAAAGCTAAATGAAGCCGAGGCGATCATAATAAGACCAATAGAAATTAGAGCTAATACAGGCAACAGAATGGGCATATCGATATACCATTGAGTGCGCTTAAGCGGCAAATACTGTAGTGGCAGACTAATATTCATTGCTAGCTACCAGGTTGCGTACTGCTTCTTGAAAGGCCCGACCACGAGCCTCGAAGCCACTAAACATATCGAAACTGGCACAGGCCGGTGATAGCAGCACAATGTCCCCAGAGGCGGCCAACTGCCTAGCCTGTTCTACCGCAGTCTCCAAAGATTCAACAATCCGAGTGTCGACAACGGTGTTAAGGGTCTGGGCGATCTGCGCCGCGTCCTGACCAAATAAAATACTGTGTTTGACAAAATCGCTAGCCGCAGATTGCAGCTCAGAGAAGTCCTGACCCTTACTCTGCCCGCCAGCGATTAAGATCAAATTTCTGCTTGCCCCATCACCAAAACCTTCTATAGCCGCAAGTGTCGCACCCACATTGGTTCCCTTGGAATCGTCTATATATGTGGCGCCGTCTATATTGGCAACATATTCACAGCGATGGGGCAGGCCCCTGTAGGTCTTTAAGGTGTCCAACATTGCCTGCATTGGTAAGTCGACTGAATGGCCCAGCGCTAAAGCTGCCAGCGCATTAGCCAGATTGTGCTTGCCTTGGAGGAGCACATCTTTAACAGGCATGAGACGCTTTGCACCCTGAGCTAGATAACCGTTCACTGGACCCTGTAAGAGACCAAAATCCCCCAGATCAGGCTGATTCAAACCAAAGCTAATCATTGGTATTTTGGTAGGCAACAGAGGTCGAGTTAATGGATCTTCTCGATTAATAACAACCCTGCCTGCACCACGAAAAATACGATGTTTGGCTGCGTGATATTCCTGCAATCCCTTGTAGCGGTCCATATGATCAGGGCTGATATTCAATAATGTGGTGATTGCACCGCGAGCGTCATTGAGCAGTTCTAACTGGAAGCTGGAAAGCTCAAGTACATAGAGCTCATGTTTATCATCGAGCAGGTCTAGCATCGGCGTACCTAAGTTACCGCCAACACCTACGACAAGGCCGCTCGCCTCAGCCATTTCACCCAGCAATGTTGTGACTGTACTCTTACCGTTGGAACCAGTAATCGCGATCACCGGCGCCTTGGCATGCTCTAAAAACAATTCGACATCGCCAAGCAAGGTAACACCTGCGGCCCGGGCGGCCACTAGTGCCGGCTCTTGCAATGAGATTCCAGGACTGACCACAACCTGATCTGTATGCGCAAATAGCTCATCTTCAAAGGCACCCAAAAATAAGGGCGTTTGGGGGTAGCTTTGCAATACGTCCTGCAGATTTGGCGGCTCAGCCCGACTGTCTGCAATCGCAAATGACTTACCAATCGATGACAAAAAGCGCGCCACAGACAGACCTGTGGCACCCATGCCAAGGATTACTGTTTTGCGGTTAGTCGCGATTAGGTCTGTCATTGCTGATTCCATATTATTTAGCGCAGTTTCAAAGTTGCTAGGCCGATTAGCACCAGCACAACAGTGATAATCCAGAAGCGCACAATGACCCGTGGCTCTGGCCAGCCTTTTAGTTCGTAATGATGATGCAAAGGCGCCATTCGAAAGATCCGCTTGCCCGTCATCTTAAATGACGCCACCTGTATAATTACCGAGAGGGTCTCTACAACAAACACGCCGCCCATAATAAAAAGTACTATTTCCTGGCGGACAATCACGGCCACCACACCCAGTGCAGCACCTAGGGCCAGCGCACCCACATCGCCCATAAATACCATAGCTGGGTAGGTGTTAAACCATAGAAAACCCAAACCTGCGCCACACAGAGCGGCGGTAAAAATAAGCAATTCACCAGCACCGCTGATATAGGGAATATTTAAATAGCTGGCAAATTGAATATTGCCCGTTAGATAGGCAAAGATGCCCAGCGCCCCACTCACCAGCACCGTTGGTAAAATAGCCAGGCCATCGAGGCCATCGGTAAGATTGACTGCGTTGCTGGTACCGACAATAACTAAATAGGTAAACAAGATATAAAACGGCCCTAGATTGAGGGCAAAATTCTTAAAGAACGGGATGATTAACTCGACTTCGGCAGGGCTTTGAGCGGTGGCATAGAGTACCCCAGCTGCTGCGAAACCAAATACTGATTGCCAGAGGTATTTCCATCGAGCCGGGAGCCCTCGGGGGTTTTTTTCTACGACTTTGCGATAATCGTCAACCCAGCCCACCAGACCAAAAGCAAATGTGGTGCCCATAACAACCCAAATATAACGGCTGTTGAGATCGCCCCAAAGCAGCGTACTGACAAAAATACAGAGCAATATTAAGGCGCCACCCATGGTTGGCGTGCCAGCTTTACTAAGGTGACTCTTGGGACCATCACTTCGAATCGCCTGACCCATCTGAAGTCGATTGAGTTGACGAATAACCGCAGGCCCAGCCACCCAAGAGATAACCAAAGCAGTTATCACAGCCAAAATACCCCGCAATGTGAGGTATCCAAAGACTGAAAATGGGCTATAAAACAAAGATAAATAGTCTGCTATCCATACCAACATTAGGTATTTCCTCTGGTTAGTAACATCTCGACCGTAAGCTCCATCTGGGCACTGCGCGATCCCTTGACTAAAAAACTTACCGAGCCAGACCTTAGCTCCCGAGCTAGGGCATCAGTCAGTAAATCTCGTTCTGCAAAATGTGAGCCGCCAAATGCCAAACTGGCATGGGCACTTAGATCACCCAGGCTGTAGAGCGCATCAATTCCAGCCTGCTGGGCATAGATACCGACCTGAGAATGGAGCTTGGCAGCATCATCACCTAGCTCAGCCATATCACCCATCACCAAAACTCGACGACCGGGGTAGTTAGCCAGCACATTTATGGCGGCCTCAAAAGAACTTGGGCTGGCGTTGTAGCTGTCATCGATTACAGTGGCACCGCTGCGCGCCTGTTTAATATCCAAACGACCCGCCACCGCAGACAGCGAACCAAGACCACTGGCAATTTGCTGCATGCTAGCGCCGGCTGCTAAACCGCAGGCCGCCGCCGCAAGAGCATTGTTTATCTGATGAGCGCCCGGTACCGATAGGCTGATAGGCTGCTCATAGTCAGGCCGTTCAGCGAGATCCGGAACACAGAGCACAAACTGGTAACAACCATTGCCAAGTAACTGGGGATCGCGGGCAAAAAGATCAGCACCTGTATCAGCGAACGAGTATGTAATTAGGTTTTTACCCGCTATCAACTCTTGCCACTGGTTACACCAGACCTCATCCAGATTGAGGACTGCGGTGCCCGAAGACTTCAGGCCTACATAGATTTCGCCTTTCGCGCTAGCAATACCCTCAACACTACCAAAACTCTCAATGTGGGAACTTTGTACATTGTTAATTAATGCAATATCCGGTTTGGCCATATCGCATAGATAAGCTATTTCGCCAGCAGCACTAGCACCCATTTCAATTACAGCGACATCGGTGTCATCGTTCATAGATAGTAATGTCAGCGGCACACCGATATGGTTATTTAAGTTGCCTGCTGTGGCATGCACTGAACCGGTCTGACGCAAGATTGCTGCAATCGACTCTTTGACCGAGGTTTTACCAGTGCTCCCGGTAACTGCAATCAGTGGCCCAGTGAACTCATCGCGACGTAATCTAGCCAGATCACCCAGTGCCTTAGTAGTATCTGCAACCACCCATTGTGGCAGAGGCAGGCTCTTGTCAGGCTTGGCTACCACCAACCCAGAGGCCTTCTCAGCTACATCTTTTAGAAACAGGTGCGCATCGAATCGATCCCCGGCAAGAGCAACAAACAAATCGCCCTCATTGACGGTGCGACTATCGATAGCGACAGCATCAAAGTGACAATCTGGATTAATTAATGTACCGCCAAAGCGCACGGCTGCATCGGTAAGTCGCAACTGGGACATCACGCCAAACCCCCTTTGAGACTAAGTGCTTGTCGAGCGCGAAGAGCTAGTCTTGCTTCACCCTGATCACTAAAGGGGAGACGCTGCGCACCTAGTATCTGGTAATCCTCATGGCCCTTTCCTGCGATTAACACCACGTCATTTTTGTCCGCCTCTAACACGGCATGGCGAATAGCAGCGCGGCGGTCAGACTCGACAAGTACCTGACGACTGACACCCTGAACAATATGGTCAATAATCTGCTGTGGATCTTCACTGCGGGGATTGTCACTGGTAATAATCAACTGATCGGCACAGGTATCAGCAATAGCTCCCATTTCAGCACGTTTACCAACATCACGATCACCGCCACAGCCAAATACGACCCACAATCTGCCCTGACAGTGCACTCGCAATGCCTGCAAGGCTTTCTCCAGCGCATCTGGCGTATGGGCATAGTCGACTACTACCGAAGGAGATGTACCGGCATCAACTAACTCCATTCGTCCGGGAACGGCGTGCAACTCAGGCACTAGCTGTAAAATATCATGCAAGGAGAAACCTTGAGCAATAGCGGCACCAATAACGGCCAATAAATTGGCTAGGTTAAATCGACCTAGCAATGGAGATATCAACTCACCACTACCCCAGGGAGTATGGATAGTAGCACGCAGACCCTCTGGTGAAATTCCTACGGTGTGGCAGAATATATCCGCCTTACCACCACCGTCCTGCCCCTCAGCGCTGTAAGTAATGGGCCTAATCTGAGGATCCAGCTTGGCCAGTATCATACGCCCAACGCTGTCATCTATATTAATAACTGCATTTTGCAAACCTGGCATGGAAAATAGCCGAGATTTAGCCTCAGAATAAGTAGCCAGATCACCATGATAATCAAGATGATCGCGACTGAGGTTAGTAAATACAGCTGTCTCTATCTGTAACCCAGCAACGCGATGCTGAACTAGGCTATGGGAGGAGACCTCCATGGCTATAGTGTCTGCACCTACACCCCTTAGTTGCGCAAGAAGACGCTGCAAGGCCACTGCGTCAGGTGTCGTTAATCCATCTTTGCCAAGCAGGGGAATATCCTTACCAGCACTGATGCCCGCCATACCATAACCAAGGGTTCCAACAAAGCCAGCCAAGCTATTGCTTAGTTTTTCTATCAACTCGGCATAGAGCCGTGAGCAGGTAGTTTTGCCGTTAGTGCCAGTAAATGCAGTTAGGGCCATATGCTTGGATGGATGACCATAAAATGTACCCGCGATATGCGATACATATTTTGCCAGATCTTCGACACCAACAATTGGCACCGTCGGATTAACTAAGGTTTCTATAGCGCGATCTTTTTCAATCAAGATGGCCGCCGCGCCTTTATCAATAGCCTGAGGGATAAAATTAGCGCCATCCACCTCAGTCCCTTTAATTGCTATAAATAAATCACCGTCTTGCACCTGACGACTATCTAGTGCAATACCGTTTATGGCTATGCAGGGGCACTCATTTTCATTAACAAAGCCTGCAACCAACGCAGGCAGGGTCATAGAACAGTGCTGGGATAAACTCATCATGAGTCCTCCCGCTTTATTGGGACTCGCAACAGACTGGCGACTGTGCGACCAGTATCTAACTGGTCTGGAGTCACCTGCAGAAGCCTCAGGGCATTGCCGGTAACCTCAGAAAAAACTGGCGCAGCGACCAGACCACCGGAATATAGGTCTTCGTTGGGTTCATCAATCACAACAACTGTGACTAGACGGGGCTTTTTGATCGGAGACAGCCCGGCAAACACTGACATATGCCGATTTTCGTCATAACCACCACCGACCTTGGTCTTGCGCGCAGTGCCGGTTTTTCCACCGACCGAGTATCCCTCGATCATGGCACGCTTGCCAGTGCCCTGTTCACCACTGGCCGCTTGAAGCATGCCACGCACAGCTCTAACCAAGTTCTCATCAACTACCTTTGTACTCTCTGGCTCGGAATCTATAGCGATTAGAGAGACCTCTTTACGGTAGCCATTATTGGCCAGTATTGTATAGGCTCGCGCTAGCTGAAGTGAAGACACACTTAGCCCGTATCCATAGCCAAAAGCGGCCTGAGTAACCTTAGGCCAGCTTCGATGTGCAGGTAAGTTCCCCAGAGTTTCACCCGGAAAACCGCTGCCAACTGGCTCACCAAACCCCATACGCTCAAAGAGTCGACGAGTACTATGCGGATTTAA
The DNA here is from genome assembly GCA_025153755.1 of SAR92 clade bacterium H921. Lineage (GTDB taxonomy): Bacteria > Pseudomonadota > Gammaproteobacteria > Pseudomonadales > Porticoccaceae > HTCC2207. Next base: position 742,587 of record JAOALD010000001.1, on the reverse strand, counting down.
AGCAAGGGCTATTTTAGTGGTACCAACCTGGCTTGATTTCCTCAGCACACCAGCCACATTCAGAACGCCATAGTTATTAGGATCGTTAATCACTTTATTGGCTACCCGAATATAGCCGGGGCTGGTGTCAATCAACGAATCAGGCTCGAAACTACCACTTTCCAACGCAGCCAGAACAGTAAAAGGCTTTACGGTAGAGCCGGGTTCCAGCATATCTGTTACCGCGCGATTGCGAATGAGCCCAGGCTGTAAACTATAGCGGTCATTAGGGTTGACCGAAGGCTGATTGGCCATAGCCAGAACCTCACCAGTCTTAACATCCAGCACCACTACCGATCCAGATTTAGCACGATGTTTCTGCACAGCGGCCTTTAGCGCTCGATAGGCCGCATACTGGACCCGCAGGTCAATACTTAGACGCAGAGAGTCCCCAGCATGAGCAGGCTTGATCAGTGAAATATCCTTAATGACGCGACCAGCTTGGTCTTGAACCACCTTTTTTGCACCAGGCTCACCAGTTAACCAGGCGTTATAAGCGAGCTCCATTCCCTCTTGGCCGCTGTCATCTATATCTGTAAAACCCACTAACTGAGCTGTTACCTCTCCAGCAGGATAGAAGCGCTTGTACTCTTTGCGCGCACTAACACCGGGGATTTCTAGTCTGAGCACGGCCTCGGCTTCAGCAGAGGGCATCTGTCGGGCGAGATACATAAATGACTTATTGCGATAGCGCTTAAGATCCGCCTTTAACTTAGCCAGGCTGACACCTAGGGCGTCGGCAAGCTTAATAATATGGTGGGGCGCTGCTTCCGTTTGCATGAGCAAAGGGTCAGCAATTAAGGATGTGACTGGCGTACTGACCGCCAGAGGCTCTCCATTCCTATCAGTGATCAGGCCACGATAGGCGGGAATAATTTCTTTACGTATGGCGCGATTATCGCCCTGGGTTTGGAGAAAATCGACACCGCGCTCTTCATCGGGAAGCACCTGGAGCTGCGCGACCTTGACTAAAACCACAATCGGCAGGGAGACCAAGACCAGCATTACACAATAGTAACGCCAGCGCGGTATAACAGTCTTTAGCGATTTTTTGGCCACGTTTGTGCCTTACCTTTTTATCTATTGAGAGCCTTGGTCAAGCCCTATCCATTCCCTTTTTACTACCCTTCTGACCAAGCATTCATTGACGCTTAATCATCAGTATCTCGTCAGGTTGCGGACTGCGCATTCGCAAACTGCTGGCCGCCTTTGTTTCAATTCTTTGCAATGACCCCCAGGCACTCTGCTCAAGAAGATACTTACCGTAATCTAGATCGAGCTGATTGGCCTGACGCTCCAAAGCTGCCAGTTGCCCATACATTTCGCGGCACTGGTGGCTGACAAATGCCACTGCCAGCGCACTAACAACAACCAGCAGCCACAACACCGCAATTCGCAGCGGACCAGCCATCTAGGCAACTCTTTGGGCAATGCGCATCACTGCACTGCGTGACCTGACATTGCCACCAACCTCATCGGCTGTCGGCTTAATTGCCTTACCAACCTTAATTAGCCGTACGCCGCGATCAATATCTCGCACAGGTAAGTTTTTCGGCAATTTAATGCCTTTTTCTTGATCGCGAATAAAGCGTTTTACGCGACGATCCTCTAGGGAATGGAAACTGATAACAACCAGTCGGCCGCCCACCTTTAAGGCATCTATGGTCTGCCCTAGAACATCCTCAAGATCGTCTAGTTCACGGTTAATAAATATGCGAATAGCTTGAAACGCCTTAGTTGCGGGATGCTTGCCCCGCTCCCAAGCTGGATGCGCTGCCGCTAATATTCCCGCCAACTGCACTGTGCCTGTTATCGAGGTTTTGGCGCGCTCTTTAACAACAGCGCTGGCCATACGCCGTGCAAAGCGCTCTTCACCGTATTCTTTAATGACCCGCGCTATTTCTTGTTCATCGGCCGTGGCAATCCACTCGGCCGCAGACAAACCCTTACTGGTGTCCATACGCATATCCAAGGGCCCGTCACGCATAAAACTGAAACCACGTTCAGCCTGGTCGAGCTGTGGGGACGACACTCCCAGATCCAGCAAAACGCCAGACAGCTGCCCAAACTTACCCATCTGCCCCACAATCTCGCCTAAATCAGCGAAAGTACCGTGCACCAGCTGTAATCTGTTATCTGAGTTAAATTTTATTTCACCCTCAGCAATAGCCTGAGGGTCTTTATCTATAGCTACTACCGAAGCGGCTGGCGATAGCTTAGCCAGTAGTTCGGCAGTATGGCCGCCACGGCCGAAGGTGCCATCGACGTAGCAACCAGCAGGGTCATTTACCAAGGCATCTACTGCCTCATGTAAAAGTACCGTTGTATGCTCAGTTGCCTCTTCAGCCATCAGTTTCACTGCCTGTAATATCTCTGTGTTACCAAGAGAGGTTTTTTAGTGCATCTGACATGTTGTCTTTATTGGTCAACATGCCGCGATAATTTTCTTGAGATTTTTCACGTTCGGCGTTCCAGTTATCCTCAGACCAGATCTCTAAACGCTGGGTACGACCCACTAGCACTAACTTTTTCTCTAGCTCAGCATAGCCGCGCAATTCGGTGGGAATAAGAATTCGACCACTACTATCAACCTGCAAATCTTTAGCCTGACCCACAACGAAACGACTCAACATCTCTCCCAGCTCATCCATGGCAGGCAAGGCTGCTACTTTTTCTTCGAATTTTTTCCATTCGGGAAGCGGTGACAGCGTCAAGCAGGTAGACTTCATATCTATAGTTATAACTAGGTCGTTGGAACAAATATCATCGAGCAGGGAGCGGTAGCGGGTCGGAATTGCCATCCGGCCCTTGGCGTCCATATTGATTGGATCACTACCTCTAAACACTTTTATCCCCACCTTGTTATTATTTGGTTCGAAATAGCCAAAATTATCCACTTTTCGCCACTTTTACCCATTTGCGCAGGTTATTGCTCGCACAGATCAAAGTCAAGCCCGATAAAGGGTAAAAAACTTAATAAAATCAGTAAGTTCCATGATAGTCACAAGATTGAATTAGAGACTGGCGATGATGGGAAATATTTAGCGCTATAAAACATAGAGCTAAGACCGCAAGTTAAAGTAACTTCTAGCTTGGCGGGATTTTAAGAATAATTGTATTTAATTTTGGTAGCTTTAAGATCAAAAAGAAATAAAAAAGGGCTGGAGATTTCTCCCTAGCCCTTTTTTAAGCACTGCAAAAAGCTGAGTTGACCGATAAGCCGGGTTCTGTCGTGGACAGTCATTCATCTGGGACAAACGTCACCGCTTGCCTCGAGCAACCTACCCGTCCCCAACGCGGGTCGCGCCATACGGGAACCTATTTGGTCTTGCTCCGAGTGGGGTTTACCGTGCCACTGCTGTTACCAGCAGCGCGGTGCGCTCTTACCGCACCCTTTCACCCTTACCTGTGTTCGCGAACGAACCATCGGCGGTCTACTCTCTGCTGCACTGGCCGTAGGCTTTCACCCCCCAGGTGTTACCTGGCACTCTACCCTTTGGAGCCCGGACTTTCCTCTGCACCACACCCCATTAAACGCAAGCGAAAAATCGAGAAATTAGCACAGCGACTGCCTAGTCAACTCAAGCGGGAGAATAGCATGGATTGAGACGAACAGGGTGTTAGATGCCATGAGATTTTTACAAAAAAACCCGAAAATTAGATCAATGATTGCAACAAATGAGCTCAGGCGACGCTTAAGCCCTAACCCATCCAATAACAGAAATTACGCAATAACTGCAGCCCCGCATCTGCACTTTTTTCTGGATGAAACTGCACTGCGAAAAGATTGTTGTAGCTCAGGGCGGCAGCGAAATCTGATCCATAGTCGCAGGTTCCTGAAACATTGGGGTTATTCAGGGCATCCACATAATAGCTGTGCACAAAGTAAAAGCGGCTGTCTTGCTCAATACCCTGCCAAAGTGGGTGGTCTAAGGTTTGCTGAACCCTGTTCCAGCCCATATGGGGTACTTTTAACTTAGCACCCTGACCATCAATAAGCTGATTACCAAAGAATTTTACCTCACCGGGAAGCAAGCCCAGACAATCGACGCCCCCATTTTCTTCACTGTGCCGCATCAGTGCCTGCATACCTACACAAATCGCCAGCACGGGCTTAGTTTTCATCGCCTTACTCACCACATCGCCAACATTCAGACGCTGAATTTCACTCATGCAGTCACGAATCGCGCCCACACCAGGAAAGACAACGCGGTCTGCATCTTCGACAAGCACTGGATCTGAGGTAATAGACACCCTGGCGCCAGGGCAGACATGCTCTAGTGCTTTAGCAACAGAATGGAGATTACCCATTCCATAATCAATCACGGCAATATGACTACGAAAATCACTCATAAATTAGTATCACAGGCTAACGGGAAGTTAGGGGTACGCTTTTTAAAGCGTACCCTTGGTAGAAGGCATTACACCTGCCATACGCTCATCAGCAGATGCCGCAATGCGCAAGGCGCGACCAAAGGCCTTAAAGATAGTCTCGACCTGGTGGTGCGCATTGGCGCCACGCAGATTATCAATGTGCAGGCTAACTAGCGCATGATTTACAAAGCCTTGAAAGAATTCACGGGTTAGGTCGACATCAAAGGTACCCACATGGCTACGCACAAAGTCCGCTTTCATAATTAGACCCGGGCGGCCAGAAAAATCCATCACGACACGGGACAACGCTTCATCCAGCGGGACATAGGCGTGACCGTAACGAGTCAGACCTTTTTTGTCTCCAATAGCTTCGGCAATCGCCATGCCCAGGGTAATACCTATGTCTTCCACCGTGTGGTGATCATCAATGTGAGTATCACCTGTGGCCTGAATGTCTAGATCCACTAAACCGTGACGCGCAATTTGGTCCATCATATGTTCAAGGAAAGGCACTGGCGTCGCAAAGTTTGCACGGCCTGTTCCATCCAGGTTTACGGTCACCGTTATCTGCGATTCGAGCGTGTTGCGCGTCACTGTCGCAATGCGATCAGCCATGAGATTCTCCAAGCTATACTTTTTCAAACGGCATTATACTGCAAATTTGTGGTTGCTACATTGCTAAAAAGGGTTAAAATCCCCGACCATTCTAGTCATCTATATTTACTGGGCTTCAGATTTACAATGAATCGCTTTCACACAATGTTTGCCATCGCGCTATCCCTGATTATCGGGCTTGGTTCGGTGACGGCTATTGCCCACAGTCACGCTGATCATGAGGATACCAGCTGTTCGGTCTCTGTATTACAGAACTCCTCAGCAGCAGTTGCAACTGAAGCCAGCAGAACGTTTATAACCCGAGCCACAACCCCGAGCATAGTTCATGCCTCTACGGCTATCAGCAACCGTATCAGAGGTTGCCAACATGCTCGAGCCCCGCCTCACCACCTCTAAATAGTTTGTATCCCATATTTGGGACGAATTGTGCCGGTCATTCGGTGCACATATTATTTTTTAGAGGAATACCCTATGAAGAAGCTAAATACTGTTAAGTTGCCCCTGGCAGCTTGCCTTGTAAGTTTGTCCTGCAGTGCTCTCACGCAGGAGATGGAAGAAGTTATTATTACCGCATCGTTGATTGATGCCTCGTCAAAGGAGATATCGAACCCGCTACATGTTGTCAATGGTGAGTCGGTCGCGACTGATGCAAGCCAAAGCATTGGAGCCAGCATTGATGGCTTGGTGGGCGTATCCTCCAGCGATTATGGCGCCGCTGTTGGTCAGCCTATTATTAGAGGCATGTCGGGAAGCCGAGTGAAGATCCTGAATAACGGCATAGTGATCAGAGACGTCTCAGGTCTGGGACCAGACCATGCCAATGATGCTGATTTAAATAATATTCAGCAGATCGAAATTGTTCGCGGCCCATCATCACTTCTCTACGCCAACGGCACCATCGGCGGTATTGTAAATATTGTTGATAACACCATTGCCCGAACAGATTTTGAAGAATCGAGGTTTAAACTGGGCTTAGAGGCTCAGTCAGTCAATGATGGCGACTCCCATGACTTCTCTTTCCAAAACAATATCGGTGGCTTAAATATCAGCGCTGCCTATAAAGACTCTAAGTTTGGTGACTTTGATATTCCACTTGGCGCAGTTATTCATCATGAAGAAGATCACGAAGAAGATCACGAAGAAGATCACGAAGAAGATCACGAGGAAGATCACGAGGAAGATCACGAGGAAGATCTAGGTTATTTACCAAATTCGGATGCCGAGTCCAGGTCTAAACGGCTAGGGATATCCAAAACCGGAGATTGGGGTTTCTTTGGTCTATCTGTTGTCGAGACCGAAAATCTATTCGGTGTTCCCTATCACGGCGAAGGCCACGAAGGTCACAATGATGAGCATGATGATGACCATGATGATGACCATGATGATGACCATGCTGATGAAGATGAGCATATGGGCGAAGGCGAGCATGAGGGTGAAAGGATCTTCTCCAAAATTGAATCTAGCGTCGTCAATCTTGAGGGCTCCTTTTTGCTGGGAAATAGCTGGCTAAAAAGAATCGATTACAACTTTAGAGATTCTGATTATTCTCATACTGAGCAACATGCTGAGGAAGAGGGTCATGAAGAAGATGATCATCATGAAGAGGGGCCAACAACCTTTAGTAATGAAGCCAGAGAATATGGCAGCATCTTTGATTTAAGTAATGACTCGCTGTCTCAAAAAATCGCTCTAAATTATGTGGTTGAGGAGATTGCTATTATTGGTGAAGAGGCCTTTATCAACCCAACCGAAAGCAAAGAATTGACCCTTGGTTACTACCTGAGTAAAGATCTCGACCTATTCCACATCGACTTTGGCATTCGGCACGATCGCAAATCCAGGAAAGGCTCTGTCAGTCATGCAGAGGAGCATGAGGAATTGCATGACGAGGACCACGCAGGCGAACATGGTGATGAGCATGAAACGGAATTAGAGTTTTTTGATCGAGATATCAATAGCACTAGCTATGCTCTTGCATTGAGCCGAGATCTCAACGAGTCACTCGAAATTAATGTAGGGCTTTCTTCTGTAGAAAGAGCACCCTCGGCGGTGGAGCTGCTAATGAATGGTCCTCATCTGGCAACAGGCAGATTTGAGGTCGGTAATTTTAATCTTGTGGCCGAACAATCAAACAATATTGACCTGACTTTTAACTACAGCAACGATGGCCTTTATGCTGGTCTAACTTTCTTCCACAATGAGGTGGACAACTACATCTATCTTATGGATGAGACTGAAGCAGACCATGACGCCCATGACGAAGACGAGCATCACGGCGATCTAGTCCTCGCCAACTATCTTCAGCGAGACGCTAAATTTAAAGGTTATGAACTTGAAATAGGCAAAACGTTTAACCTCGCTCATGGTGCCTTGACCCTAGCATTCGGAAGAGATTCCGTGTCAGGAGAGTTCACAGATGAACAGCATATTTCACGCATGACACCGCAAAGAGACCTCTATAAGGTCGTTTACATAGCAGACGACCTTAAGTTTCTACTGTCTCTTAAAGATGTGTCAGCCCAGAATGATACGGCCGCAAACGAAACTGCCAGCGATGGATTTAAAATGCTAAACATCAACCTCTCAAAAACAATTGAGTCCAGTTCGGGTAATGCCCTTACCCTGGCGGTGTTTGGTAAAAATCTGTTGGATGAGGTGGCTAGAAATCATACCTCGTTTGTTAAGGATGAAGTGCCATTGGCCGGCAGAAATCTGGGTATCAGAGCGAGCTATTCGTTTTAAACACCTAGGCATTTGCCAATGTTTAAGGGTTGTGCTGTTTAATGTAATATAAGTGCGATTTAGTAACCCTTAAACTGTTGGTGATCGTGACAATTTTATTTAAATGGGTGACCACTGGCGTTATTGCCGTGGTCACTTTAGTTTCTGCCGCAATAATCTACGTCTCAATGGCTGTCGATATCAACAGCTTTAAACCAGATATTGAAACTCAAGCTCGCCAGCAGGGATGGGATATTGCAATTGAAGACGGCCTAGCTTGGGCATTTTTCCCGCGGCCGGGCATCACCATAAAAGGTTTACGCTTTGCGGACCAGAGTTTCGTTTCCGGTAACATAGACAGCCTAACCCTGGCTGTAAGTTGGCTTGATTTATTGATATCAGGTGGCCATATCAATCGGCTTCAAGGAGCCTCTGTGCAGGTCAATGGCGGCGAACTTCTCTATCGAGTGCCTAATAGTCTGCCGGTCAGACTAGACAACATTCACGTAAAAACTAGCAGTATCGGTTTGGACGGCGCCTCTTTCCCAATCACCGCATCTATGGAGGCACTTGGTGGTCAGCAATTCGCCATAGATACCGATATTGCAATAGTCGCTAGCAATGACAAAGTACAAAGCCTGAGTCTCGCCAATCTCAGACTTCGTCTGAATGACATAGAGTTTAATGGCAATATTGACGCCAGCAACAGTCTGCGCTTTATTCAGGGCAATTTACAAACCAATACCTTTAGCCTCGCCAACCAATTACAACTCGTGGCGAAAATACTCCCTATTTTCAGTATGCCCAAGATGGCTAATTCCGCAGCCCTCTCCGAGCTTAGTGTCCACAGTAGCTTCACCCTTGATACCGAGGCGTTATCAGATATTAGTAATGTAATGATACTTGACGGCCAAACCATTGAGGTTGATCTGGAAATAGATCACCCGCGGGACAAATTAACCACAATTGTTGCGGCTGATGTTATCAGGGCATCTGATTATCTACCCGAACCCGGAAGTAACACAGACAACAGTGGACTGTTTGCACCCCTGGCAATTCCCTTTGCACTTTGGCGTGGCCGGAGCCAGGTAGAGATGACTATAGGCAGCATTGAATTTAACGGTTTTGCTCTAAATGATTTCTACAGTAATGTCTTCGGCAACAACAGAGTATTGCGTTTGACCTCGCTAAATGCAGACCTATTTGGCGGCCAAATCAATGCTATTGCTAAACTCGATATGCGACAGACAACACCCAGCTTTAATATTCAGCCTTCATTAACAAACATTGACCTGTCTCCTGCATTGATCAACTTGGCAGGTAACGCGGATGTAACCGGAAGCCTAAGCCTGCAAGCCAATATTCAAGGCTCGGGAAATAATCACCCAGCCATAGTTAAATCCCTGACCGGCGATGGGCAGTTCGATATTGTTAGTCCCAACTACGCCAAGATTAATTTAGAACAGACTTTTTGTACTGCCGCGTCACTATTTGGTGGTAGCAATCAACCAGCCCAACGTTGGGCTAAGGGTACTCAGTTGGATGAAATGAATGGTCGCTTTCGATTTACTAACGGCAAGCTTCTTATCAGTGACTACAGTGCTGCGACAGGAAATCTAACCATTGATGGTAATGCTACGGTGCGCATACTCGAGCAGGAATATAACTTAAAAGCTAATACACTACTGAGTAGCTCAACCACCAGCAACAATGGTTGCTCGGTCAACAGACGCTTACAAAACCGACCCATACCCTTTATATGTAAGGGCAGCTTAGGCAAAAATCACAATAGTAAAAGTACCTCTGCCTCTTGCAAGCCAGACGAGCGCGCACTTAAGGACCTACTAAAAAACAGTGCCGTTGATAAACTCAGCGAGCAGTTATTTAAGTATTCAGATGATGACCAAAACCCAGTGCAAAATCTGCTCCAAGATTTGCTGAAGAAAAACCTTAGATAAGTTATGACTCCAGCCAAGTTTCAGCAGGCAGTACTCAACTGGTTCGATGAATATGGTCGAACTAACCTGCCATGGCAGAAAGATATAAGTGCCTACAGAGTCTGGGTATCAGAAATCATGTTACAGCAGACTCAAGTCACCACTGTAATACCTTATTTTGAACGATTTATGGCCAGTTACCCCTCAGTCCAGTCACTGGCCGCGGCGCCTCTAGATGAGGTCTTGCATCATTGGACAGGGCTAGGCTATTACGCTCGAGCACGCAATCTGCATAAGACCTCTCAGCAAGTAGCTTATAATTTGGATGGAGAGTTTCCCGACAATGTTGCACAACTTTGTGCGTTGCCCGGTATTGGTCGATCGACCGCTGGCGCCATTAGCTCTATCGCCTTTCAAAATCAGGCGACCATTCTAGATGGCAATGTAAAGCGAGTGTTGGCCAGATTTGCGGCTATCGAAGGCTGGCCGGGTAAAAGCGAAGTATTACAACAGCTGTGGCTCGCCGCCGAGACCTACACGCCGTATCACCGGATCGCCGATTACACCCAGGCGATGATGGATTTAGGCGCCACACTTTGCACTAGGTCTTCACCTAACTGCGAGCAGTGCCCCCTGATCACAAGCTGCATGGCTCATGAGCAGGGCAATCCTCAAGACTACCCGGGAAAAAAACCTAAGAAAAAACTAGCTGTTCGCAACACCTGTTTTTTAATGATTCGCAATACCGAAGGGGAGCTATTACTGCAGCAAAATCCACCCGTGGGTCTATGGGGTGGACTGTGGGTGTTTCCTCAATGCGAGACACCCCAGCAGTTAGAAAAGACATTTATAATGTTAGGCATCAAACCTCAAAGTCAGAAAATTCTTGAGGTTAGACGTCATACCTTTAGTCACTTTCACCTTGACTACCAACCCATAGAAATTACCATCAACAGTCGAGGACTATCTGCACTGCAGGTTGCTGATAGTCAGAATCAAGTCTGGTATAACCCGCAGAAACCACTATCATTAGGAATGCCAGCGCCCATTAAAGCGTTGCTGATAAATGCTAAAAAACATCCCACATAGGCAAATATTACACAGAGGTTAGTTATGCCGCGTATGGTTTTATGTCGCAAGCTTAAAAAAGAACTCCCGGGCTTAGATATGGCCCCTTTTCCCGGCCCCAAAGGCGAGGAAATCTTCAATAATATCTCTAAAGAAGCCTGGGCCGAATGGATGACTCATCAGACCACATTGATCAATGAAATGCGTTTGAATATGATGGATCTGACCGCTCGCACCTATCTATCAGAGCAGCGTGAAAAGTTCTTCAATGGCGAAGATGTCGATCAGGCTGAAGGATACGTCCCACCTGAGGAATAATCCTTGACGAACCGCAAATCAGACGCTTTAATACGCGCCTCTCGCAAGTTGCACTCAAGTAGTTTGCGACGCCCGGTTAGCTCAGTTGGTAGAGCAGAGGATTGAAAATCCTCGTGTCCTTGGTTCGATTCCGAGACCGGGCACCATAATCTAAAAAAACCTCAGTAAGTGCTGGGGTTTTTTTATGTCTTTGAGGAAATCATCGAAACTTAGATGGGGTTCTCGCTACAGCAAAAGGATTGCACCCGGCCTTTTTCTGAACTCTAATTAGCCAGCCAAAGCCTGATCCAAATCAGCAATAATATCTTCTGCTGCCTCAAGTCCAACAGATATCCTCACCAGACCCTCAGTAATGCCGTGTTCAGCACGCTCTGCTGGGGTATAAACCGAATGTGTCATACTGGCTGGATGCTGAATCAACGTTTCGGCATCACCCAAGCTGACGGCTAATTTCGCCAACTTGAGCCTATTTAGCATGCGCACCCCCGCTTCGCGGCCCCCCTTTAGCTCCAGGGCAATCATGCCACCGAAACCATCCATCTGCTTACAGGCAACCTGATGCCAAGGGTCATTTTTTAAACCGGGGAAAAACACCTGATCAACTGCCGGATGCTGCTCCAACATCTCTGCAATCCTCTGAGCATTATGACAGTGACGCTCCATGCGCAACTGCAATGTTTTAATCCCTCGCAAAATCAAAAATACTGTCATTGGTGCAATCACCGCACCTGTCATGTCCTTTAAACCAAATAATCGAATCTGCTGAATGATGTCAGCATCGCCCACTACAGCACCGGCAATCAAATCACCATGACCACCTAGATACTTAGTCGCTGAATGCACCACAATATCTGCACCTAGGGTCAGGGGACGTTGTAATGCCGGTGTGCAATAGGTGTTATCCACCATTACTGTGATACTAGTGCTGAAATCTTTAACTAAGACGCTGAGGGCTTCGATATCAATAACTCGCATGTTTGGATTCACTGGAGACTCAAAATAAACTACCTTGGTTTTGTCAGTTAGTTTGGCTTTTACCTCGGCATGATCAGTGAAATCCGCATAACAAATATCAACGCCAAATTTTTTGAGGCCATGCTCCAAAAATGAAAAGGTGCAACCATAGAGAGTTTCATCTACCAGAATTTGATCACCTGGCCCTACCAGAGTCCAGAGCGTGGCGGTAATAGCACCCATACCAGATGCAGTTGCCAATGCCGCTTCGCCCTCTTCTAAATCAGCCAGACGCGCCTCAAGAATCTCCTGGGTCGGATTTGAAATACGGCTGTAAAAATGGCCCTGTTGCTCACCAGCAAAGCGGCCGGCTCCCTGCTCAACATTGTCAAAGGCAAAGGTAGAGGTCATGTAAATTGGTGGATTTAAGGAACCCTCATTAGCCTTACAATCATAGCCGGCGTGGACGGAGCGAGTGGCAAAGGAGAGCCTATATTCATTATCGGAAGACATGGTGTTTCTCATCAAAAATGACTAATTAAGTGTCAAGAATAACGCCACTATCAGGGTCAAATCTCTCTTTTAAGTTTGCTGAAATTTAAAATAATAGCTATATTCACTTAATTAATGTGAATTGAAGGTGAATTATGCCAAATTTTAAACTAGACCGTATGGATCGCCGGATTCTAGAGGAAATACAGGCTGATGGCAGCATTAGTAATTTGGAGTTGGCCGAACGGGTCGGGCTATCTCCCTCACCCTGTGCCAGGCGCATGAAACTGCTATACGAAAGCGGCATTATTAGCCGTCAGATTACAGTGCTAGATCAAAAGAAGGTGGGGCTACCAATTAGCATTTATATTTCTGTGAGTCTGGATCATCAAAGTCCAAAGCGACTAAAAAACTTCGATAGCAAAGTCACTGATTGGCCAGAGGTCGTTGAATGCTCACTAATTACTGGCAGTGATACGGATTATTGGTTAAAAGTGGTCATGCCTGATATGGATTATTACCAGAAATTCTTGCTCGATAAGCTAAACCAGATTGAGGGCGTGAGTAGTATTAGAACCAGTTTTGTATTACGTCAGGTAGTGCAGAGAACTGCGCTTCCTCTGAATCATATATAGGTTGTTTTTATACTCAGTCAGGACGACATTGGCAACAGAGGTATCAACGCTTCCTGTTGTTAGCGTCATGTCGCTTAGCGTACTTTATAACCTTCTTGCGCTTAAATACTGGTTTCTCACCCGCTTTGGACTTATTGCCATAGGGGTTGTCACCAGTCCGATATTCTACCTTTACTGGCGTACCGTGCAGACCCAGCTCACGACGGAAGATCTTTTCCAAATAACGGGTGTACTGCGCAGGCACAGAATCAGTCTGATTACCATGAATAATGATTACCGGCGGATTACGGCCACCGGCATGAGCAAAGCGCAACTTGATACGGCGGCCATGCACCATTGGTGGCTGATGCTCTTCCACCGCTCCCTCAAGCACCTTGGTTAAACGGGAGGCGCTCAATGTATCTGTGGCCGCAGAGTAGGCTGCTCCAATAGAGTCATAGAGATTACCCACGCCTGTACCATGCAATGCAGAGATAAAGTGCACATCGGCAAACTCGGCAAACTGTAGGCGACGTTTAATATCCGCTTTTATTTTCTCGCGCTTTTCCGGTGCCAACCCATCCCACTTATTAATACCAACAACTAGGCCGCGGCCAGCATCAATCACCGAACCCATCAGGTGAAGGTCTTGATCGACCAGCCCTTCTTGGGCATCTACCATCAGCACCACCACATTAGCATCATCTATAGCCTGCAACGTTTTGACAATTGAGAATTTCTCAATTGCCAACTTGATATTTTTGCGCTTACGAATGCCCGCAGTATCAATCAAGGTGTAGTGCTGACCATGGCGCTCATAATCAATATAAACGCTGTCTCGGGTAGTACCCGCCTCATCAAATACCACTACACGGTCTTCGCCGAGCAGACGATTAACCAGAGTAGACTTGCCCACATTGGGACGACCAACAATACCGATCTTGATATTGTTTAGGCCGCTATTGTCCGGTTCAACAAATTGAGGGAAAGGCTCCAGTAACTCTTCCATCATCGAGCGCACGCCTCGGCCATGGGTAGCTGTGGTAGGAAACATCCCTGAAAAACCCAGCTGATAAAAATCTGCCAGCGCTGCTGCTGGATCAAGGCCATCAATCTTATTGGCCACCAAATAAACCTTACGGTTTTTCTGGCGCAACTTTTCAGCAATCATATAGTCAGCGGCAAGTAGCCCAGATCGACAGTCGACAATAAACAGGACCACATCTGCCTCATCCATAGCCAGCAGTGACTGCTCGGCCATGCCCACATCAATACCCTCTTCCTCACCACTGATACCACCTGTATCAATCACCATAAAGCGGCGATCATACATCTCTCCGTCGCCGTATTTACGATCGCGGGTCAAACCGGAATAGTTAGCCACAAGCGCGTCTCGACTTTTAGTGAGTCGATTGAACAGCGTAGATTTGCCAACATTAGGGCGTCCGACAAGAGCGATAACAGGAATCATGGGATAAAAAATGCCGCAGGTTTTAATTGCGGCATTCTACTTTAGTTTGCTGTGCTTAACACCCCAGAATATCAAGCATGATCAGGTAACCTTGCATTTCCAACAATTGGTTCTAATGAATACTAGCTAATACACGGCGTACGCTTTCAAACATGCTACTTATGTCATCTGGCTTTGAATTTAAAAAGGGCGAAAACTGTAATATATCCATGCTGTTACGAATCACCAAATCTTCATCCCAAAAGCAATGTTTATGTACCTCTAAGCCACGAGCACCCGGATGAGCCTCTCTGGGAGCTAATTCAATCGCCCCCATCAGGCCAAAATTTCGTACATCGATCACCATCGGATGGTCGTCAAACTGATGGATGGCTTCTGCAAATAGAGTCTCTAGCTGCAGGGACTGTTCAAAGCTTCCCTCCTGTTCATAGACCTCCAAAGTCGCCAGCCCTGCGGCTGCGGCTACTGGGTGGCCTGAATAGGTATAGCCATGAAACAGCTCGATAGTTTGCTCCGGGCCCTGCATAAAGGCCTGATAAATGGCATCCGTAGCCAGCACAGCACCCATAGGGATCACACCATTAGTTAGACCTTTAGCAGTGGTAATAAGGTCTGGAGTGACTCCAAACCGCTGCGCCGCAAACGGCGCTCCCACGCGCCCAAAAGCAGTTATCACTTCATCAAAAATTAAAAGAATACCGTGCCTTGTGCAGATGTCTCGCAGGCGCTCTAGGTATCCAACTGGTGGCGGTAAGATGCCAGTAGAACCGGGCACCGGCTCAACAATTACTGCCGCTATGGTACTGGAGTCATGGAGAGCGATCAGATGCTCAAGTTCGTCTGCCAGATGTGCGCCCCACTGCGGTTGGCCATGACTAAATGCGGCGTGCTCTAGACTGTGGGTGTGGGGTAAGTGATCGACACCATTGATTAGGTTGGCGCTGAACATTTTGCGGTTAGGGGCTATTCCACCCACGGAAATCCCCCCGAAGTTGACACCATGATAACCACGCTGGCGGCCAATAAGCCTGGTACGACTAGCGTCTCCTTTTGCTCGATGATAACCCAGAGCTATTTTTAAGGCGGTATCTACAGACTCAGAGCCAGAGTTGGTGAAAAAAGCATGATCAATACCTTGGGGAGCCAGATCAGTAAGTTTATCTGCCAGCTCAAAAGCCTTGTTGTGCCCAAGCTGAAAACCCATGCACAGGTCTAACTCGCCGACTTGCCGCTGCACGGCTTCGACAATTTTTGGATGACAGTGGCCTATCCCTGATGTCCACAGACCGGAAAAACCATCGTAAATTTTGCGACCATCGTTACTGATGTAATGGTGACCCTGAGCAGATGCAATTAATCGCGGGGACTGCTTGAAGTCACGATTAGCAGTGAAGGGCATCCAGTAGGCATCCATAGCTTGAGCAGTTGGCTGGTTTTTCATAAGTCACTCATATTTGAATTTTGATAATTATTTTAAGGAGCGAATTAATTACTCCTAGGGCTTCTGATGGCATGGCCATATCCATATCAGCGGTTACTCTATAGCTCACCCATCATGTTAAACAACCAGTTACCTATAAATAATTAACATATTGATTTTATTCACTTTTACTATATAACCGTTTACTATACTAAACATAAATTAATTATTAGAGGCATTATTTTATGGACAGTGAAACTGGAGCTCGACTAAAAGAGATTCGTAGCAAAACCGGACTCTCCCAGCGTCAGCTTGCCAGAGCTTCTGGTGTGGCTAATGCCACTATCTCGCAGATTGAGTCCGGGGCTATAAACCCTACGGTTGGCATGCTAAAAAAGGTACTCGGAGGTATACCTATCAGCCTGAGTGACTTCTTTGCGGATGACTTTAGCTTCTCAGACCAGGTATTTTTTAGTGCCGACAAACTATTGCAGCTGGGAGAGGGAGGCGTCTCCTATTTACAGGTAGGCAACCATCTGCACAACAGGTCTATTCAGATGATGAGGGAGTGCTATCAGCCGGGTAGCCATACAGGTAAGCACGCCATTCAACATGAGGGTGAGGAATGCGGAATCATTCTAAGTGGTGCGCTAGAGGTACAGGTCGGAGATGAAAAGAAGATATTAAAAGCTGGAGATGCTTATTATTTTAAAAGCACTGTTCCCCACCACTTTAAAAATGTCGGCCGCGACCAATGTGAGCTTATTACTGCTTGCTCGCCCCCAAGCTTCTAGCGATATAACCCAGGCGATGGACTTAGCCAGCTTTATATATCGCTTGAATCAGCTGACCATAGCGCCATAGCCACCCAGGGTAATGTGGTCGAACAAAACAGCCCAATATACTGATGCTAGATGGCCTTGCGGCCATCTAGTTATTTAATCCCGTAAGCTGCTATTGAGCCGTCGTTGGCCTGCACAATTAGGCTGCCTCCGATGCTAAGCATCGGAGCACTGACGCCACTACCATTGACTTTCTTGCGACCAATAAAACTGCCATCGACTGGGTCAAGCAGATGCAGGTAACCTTCGCTATCAGCCACTGCTACTGTGCCTGCCAATTTCGCTGGGCCTGTCACCTGGCGTAAAAATAACTGGTCATTAGTCCAGACTGGCTGGCCGCTACCGGCCTTAAATGCACGCACTGCATCCTCGTCTTCGGTAACGTAAACCTGGTCTAGACTGAAGGCTGGGGCATGGTGAGAGGAACTGTCTTGAAACCATAGGCTTCTGCCTGTGCCGCGAGAAAGGGCACCTAAACGACCCTGATAGGTAACGGCATAGATAACGTCACCGACTAACAGGGGCTCACCGTCAATATCAACCATACGCTCTAGCTCAGTACGGCCTTTGGGCACTGCCAGACGAGACTCCCAGATCAAGGAACCATTGTCTGGATTAAAGGCCCCAAGCTTACCTGTATCAAATCCAGTCAATACCATAGTGTCGGTCACCAAAGATTCACTGGTACCGCGCACACTTAAAATAGGAGCATCGCCGTCATGTTGCCAAATCTCATCGCCAGTGTTGGCATCCAGAGCAAATAGTCTGTCGTCAATGGTTTGCACCGCAACAATTTCGCCATTAGATTTGGGACTAGAAACAACTTCCGAGCTGACTTGGCCGATCCATAATACCGCGCCAGTATCGGCTTCAAGAGCATATACTTTGCCCTCAATAGTGCCGATCATTACAAGGCCTGCACCGTAACCCACGCCACCAGAAACCTGAACGTCGAGCTCTACTTTCCATACTTTTTTGCCGTTACTGATGTTGAGGGCAGTTACAGTACCCTCGTGATCAGCAGCATAGACTCTCTCAGTATCCGCCGTGGGGCGCAGACTGTTGCGAAAATCTTGATTTCCCGAACCAACTTTTGCCGACCATTCACGCTTAATCGTAACCTGTTGTTTGAATTTGACTAATTCAGCGGGAGTAATCGCGGCATCGTCATCACCACCAAAAATACTGCAGCCGCCAATGAGCATAGATGCTAAAAGCATCACAATCAGTGAAGAATTTCTCATTTCACAGCTCCTCTTGTTTGTTCACTATTTTCAACTGGAGCAGTCTCAGCAGGACGTACTTGACTGATTTTTAGCTGCAGTATGTTTGCAACCATCTGATCACGAGATTCATTTGATGCCAAAGCAGATTCATAGGCGGTAAATGCGGCAGCGCTGTTACCTTGCAGTAAATAGAAGTCGCCTTTGGCTTCTTCATAGGAAGATTTCATCTCAGCTGTGTCAATACCTTGCACCATTTGCAATGCCACATCCACATTGCCGCGCGCCGCCTCAACCCGAGCCAGACGCAACCGGACCAGGCGTTCGGTAGGTGGTGCTGGATCATTATTTAGGGCCCAATTAAGCTCGTTCACGGCACCGTCCAAATCCCCATTGTCGACTGCTAGCTTGGCTTTTAGCATAGCCGCAAACTGTGCGTAGGCTGAATCGCTATGATTGTCTTTAAGCTGATCAGCAGATAGATTTATTTGCGCCTGTTGGGTGCTATCGAGCTGCTCACCTGCCTCGGTTGCCGATACTATTTCAATCATATCCAAATAGACCTCAGAGGCCTGATTGGTCTGGATCTCTTGCTGTTGTTCCCAGTACTGCCAGCCGAAATAGCCTCCAATTACCAAAACCACGGCTGCGATAGTCGGTATTCCGTTTGCAGCCCACCAACGCTTTAAGGCTTCAATTTGCTCTTCTTCAGAAAGATGGTCTGCCACAGGTGTTCCTCAATCAGTGAAATAAGTCGTCAATAAGTTGCCCAGTTCTTGCTGGTCAACAGTTTTCTGGGGTTTATCTTCGCGGAGAAATTTTACCCCTACTGTTGCGGATGCCATTTCGTCTTCGCCGAGTATCAGTGCGACTGCGGCTCCGCTTTTATCTGCTTTCTTAATTTGCGATTTAAAACTGCCGCCACCGCAATGGCTTTCAATACGAATATTCGGACACTGGCTGCGCAGTTGATCTGCTAGAACCAACGCCTCCTGTTGTATATCCCCCACTGCAACTATGTATAGGTCAACAGTCTGGGCGATACTATCGGGGACAACGGCCAACTCGTCAAGCAGCAACACCAGTCTTTCTATACCCATTGCAAAACCAACGCCTGGGCAGGATTTTCCACCGAGTTGCTCTACTAGGCCATCGTAGCGGCCACCAGCACAAACTGTACCCTGAGCCCCAAGGCTAGTGGTGACCCATTCAAAAACGGTTTTGGAGTAATAATCGAGGCCCCGCACTAGTCGGGGGTTAATCTCATAGGCAATATTAGCGCCATCCAATACGGCACATAACTGCTCAAAGTGGTCTCGGGACTCCTGGTCAATAAAGTCAGCCAGTTTTGGGGCTTCATTTAACAGCGCCTGGGTATGTTCATTTTTACTATCCAAAATACGCATAGGGTTAGTCTGCAACCGACGCCGACTATCTTCATCGAGCTGGTCTTGCTGGGCGACGAGATAATCAACCAGCGCGGCTCGATAAGTCTTGCGATCTGCTGATGTGCCGAGGCTATTAATCTGCAGAGTTACCTCATGATCTATTTTTAATACTTTCCATAGACGCGCCGTAATCAGTAATAGCTCCGCATCAATATCTGGTCCATTTAAACCAAAGGCTTCTACACCAATCTGGTGAAACTGGCGCAAGCGGCCTTTCTGCGGACGCTCGTGACGGAACATAGGCCCGCTGTACCATAGACGCTGGGTTTGATTATGTAAAAGCCCATTTTCTGTGCAGGCGCGAACACAGCCTGCGGTGCCCTCAGGTCGGAGACTGAGGCTGTCGCCATTGCGGTCATCGAAGCTGTACATTTCTTTTTCGACTATATCGGTGACCTCACCTACCGCTCGCTTAAACAGCTCGGTCTGTTCAAGTATCGGAAAGCGTATCTCTCGGTAGCTATAACGGCCTAACACCTCGGCAACAGTTCTCTCAAGATACTGCCATGTTGCCGACTGCTCGGGAAGCAGGTCGTTCATGCCGCGGATGGATTGAAGTTTCATAATTGTATTATTACTCTTTTAAGCTTTGGCAATTAAGTTATCTGCATCTTTGGCCAGCTCAATCTCTTTGGCCGCGGCCCTAGTGCGAATCCGCGCCTCTAATTCGTCAACTAGGTTGTCATTGCCCAACTTATGGTCGGGCACACCATCGATATAAACTAGATTAGCTGGCGAGCCACCGGTCAGCCCAAAATCAGACTCCTTTGCTTCCCCTGGGCCATTGACAATGCAGCCAATAATGGACACATCCATAGGCACGGTAATATCTTCAAGACGGTTCTCTAATTCGTTGACGGTATTAATGACATCAAAGTTCTGCCGTGAACAGCTGGGGCAGGCTATAAAGTTAATACCTTTGCTGCGCAATCTTAAACTGCGTAGCATATCCCAGGCTACCTTGGCCTCTTCGGCTGGGTCCGCGGCCAATGAAATGCGCACTGTATCGCCAATACCATCAAGCAAAAGCGCACCAAGACCGATGGCCGACTTTACTGTGCCTGAGCGGAGACCACCAGCTTCGGTAATACCAAGATGTAATGGTTGCTCAATGCGCTTAGCTAGATCTCGGTAGGCTGCCACAGCCATAAAAATATCTGAGGCTTTCACACTCACTTTGAAGTCTTGGAAATCATACTTGTCGAGCAGTTCGACATTGCGCATGGCAGACTCAACCAAGGCTTCGGCGGTGGGTTCACTGTATTTGCGCAAGAGGTCCTTACCCAGGGAGCCAGCATTAACCCCAATGCGAATAGGAATGCTAAGGTCGCGGGCCTTGGCGATCACCTCACGTAGCCGGTCTTCTCTGGTGATATTACCGGGATTGATGCGTAGACAGTCAACACCTAGATCGGCTACCCGCAGAGCAATATTGTGATCAAAGTGAATATCAGCAATTAGGGGAATATCGACAAGCTTGCGAATTCGACCGAAGGCTTCGGCCTCCTCGAGCGAGGGAACGGACACTCGCACTATATCGGCGCCCGCTAGCTGAATACGTTTTATTTGCTCTACGGTGGCAGCAACATCCCCGGTACTGGTGTTGGTCATGCTCTGCACGGAAATAGGCGCATCGCCGCCTACCGGAACATTGCCTACCATAATCTGCCGCGACTTGCGTCTTACTATTGGGGTTTTACTAAACATCTACTCAATTACCGATTCAACCATTTTTGATACTCGACGTTTTCTTTTGAGTACGGAAATAAATTTTTCAATTGTAGACCCTGGCTCGAAGCCTTATCTCTATTACCAAGGCGGCCTTCCAGCCGCACAGACAGCCACAGACTTTTAGCTGTAGACTGAGCTAACAGAGCATACTGGTCTAGCACACGTTTGGCGTTAAAATATTTCTGCTGCCCAAAGTATATTTCTCCAATCTCCAAATATGGGTCTGCAAATCGCGGCTCTAGGTGCGTTGCTTTTTCAAACGAGCTCAGTGCTTGCTCACTTTTATCCAGCCTGGACTGGCACAGGCCCATTATATAAAAAGCCTGAGGACGCCGCCCATAGCCTAGGTCGTCACTGGCAACTTGTATCTGTTTGAGCGCCTCTTTAAAACGGCTCTGATTAAACAAAAACGCCGCATAATTATAGCGCACCATGCTGTCGTGTTTATTACTGGTTATGGCTTTGCGGTAATGAGCCTCAGCTAATTCTGTCTCCAACTCCAACTGGTAGAGCAATGCATAACCATTGTATAACCGCGAAACCTGCGCCCGAGCAAGTCCTGAGTCGATCTGACCTGCTTTTTCTAAATGTACTCTGGCTAGGTCCCGATTTTTTGCACCTATGTAATGCATGGCCAGTTTGAGATGCTGCTGGTATGCCGCCTCGGGATCTCCTGCCTGTCGAGGTTGCGACATTGTCGACACACATCCTGCTGCCAGTATTGCCACGCCTAAAAAAATTATTACTAAAAATCTATCTAGATTTTTTACGACCATTCCATGTCCCTCTGCTTGCTAGCCACATACTGCTAACGACTAAGTGACTCCAACACCATCGTCTATTCGATAATTTTTACTGACTGCACCTCTTCTAGCCGTTTTTTATAGCGTTCCTGACGGCGGGTTTTGTCATTAACTTCGCCCGCCAATTGGCCACAGGCTGCCGCAATATCGTCACCTCGCGTGGTGCGCACGGTCACAGTGTAACCCTCCCCTGCCAGAATGTCCCTAAACCGATTTAGTGCCGTATTGGTAACCCGTTTATACTCGGAACCTGGAAAGGGGTTAAAGGGAATCAGATTTATTTTGCACGGTAAATCTTTTAATAATACAGCCAGCTCACGAGCGTGTACCGTGCGATCATTGACCTGATCCATCAATGTATATTCGACAGTAGCCTTGCGGCGATTATCCGGCATCTTGTCAATATAACTGGCTGCGCTGTCAATAAATTGCTGCAGGTTGTATTTACGATTGATCGGCACAAGTTCATTACGCAATTTGTCGTTCGGTGCATGTAGTGAAATTGCCAGTGACACATCACTCACCTCGGCAAGCTTATCCAGTGCTGGCACTACCCCTGCAGTGCTCAGGGTCACACGGCGCTTTGAGAGCCCGTAGGCATTGTCTTCGAGCATAATATTCATGGCATCGACAACGTTGTCGAAGTTCATCAGCGGTTCGCCCATGCCCATCATCACTACATTAGTGACTCTACGCGGAGCCTTGTGCTCAAACTGATTAAAGGAGTCTGCGGCTATCCACAGTTGGCCAATAATTTCTGCCGCGGTGAGATCGCGGTTAAAGCCCTGTTTGCCAGTGGCGCAAAAACTGCAGTCCAGAGCACAGCCGATTTGTGAGGAGACACAGAGAGTGCCGCGCTCACGTTCGGGTATATACACCATTTCAATACAGCTACCGCCATCGACTTTAATTAGCCATTTTCTGGTGCCATCAACCGAATCCTGACAGCTCACCACCTCTGGGAGCTTGATCTCGGCGATGCTTTTAAGTCTTTCACGGAGATCTTTCGATATATTGGTCATCTGATCGAGATCACACTCACCCATCTGGTGGATCCACTTAATGATCTGGGTCGCACGAAAGCGTTTTTCACCGATTTCTTCGAAAAAGTCACCGAGTTTGGAAGCAGAAAACCCCAGCAGGTTAGTTTTAGCTTGCTGGGGTTCGGCGCCGATTGCTGTTACTTCAACTTGTTTTGGCATAGGTTCCAGGGCCTTATTGCCCTAATGTCTGTGTTTAACGAGGGCAAATCTCGTTGTCTGCAAAAAAGTATGCAACTTCACGTGCTGCAGATTCGGCTGAATCAGAGCCGTGAGCGGCGTTGGCGTCAATTGATTGCGCAAAGTCTGCACGAATAGTACCAGCTGCAGCTTCTTTTGGGTTAGTCGCACCCATCAGATCTCGGTTAGTCATAATGGCATTTTCGCCTTCCAGTACCTGCACAGATACTGGGCCTGAGGTCATAAATGCGACCAGATCTGCAAAGAAAGGACGTTCTCTGTGCTCAGCATAAAAACCTTCTGCCTGTTCTTGGCTCAGTTGCTGCATTTTACAGGCTACGATTTTTAGACCGGCAGATTCAAAGCGGCTCAGGATTTGACCAACAACGTTTTTTGCAACGGCATCGGGCTTGATAATGGATAGGGTGCGTTCAGTCGCCATGAAGAGTTCTCCAAAATGGGGATTAGACTAGTTAGTAGTAGGGTTAAAATTAGCCCTTACGGGCAATGGCGCGGATTTTACCTGCACAAGAAGGCGGTAACAACGCTTTTATTATCTGGGTCACCAAGACCTGCCAAAAAAATTTCAGCCTGAATGGCATACATAATTAGACGGGCTGATATTTATCGCGACCCAGAGGTCAGATAACAGTATTGAGTCGAAAGCACAGGCATTTACCGCACATCCACAGCCAAGCAAACTCATGCCACTTGCCAATAGATTTGACTAGTCCTGCTCTTCTATCCAAGCCATCTGAATCGCCTCTAGAATCTTCTCGCCACAGCGATCCGGATCATCAGAGAACCCCTCAATCTCAAGAACCCATTTTCGCAGGTCCACAAAATTAACGTACTGTGGGTCCACATCTGGATGAGTGTCTGTCAACTCTATGGCAATATCGTTGATATCAGTCCACTTAATCATGGTCTATTACTCCAATCGCTACCTGTGATCTGGATAGATGTTTAATGACGTTCAGACACCATATTAATGGTGTATTTAGGTATCTCAACAACCAGGTCCTGCTCTTCCATTATTACCTGACAGCTTAGACGCGAGTCTGGGTCTACTCCCCAGGCCTTGTCGAGAAAATCTTCTTCCAACTCATCCGCCTCGGGCAGTTCTGCAAAGCCTTCACGAATATGCACGTGACAGGTGGTGCAAGCACAGGACATTTCACAGGCATGCTCAATATCTAAGCCATTGCGCAGGGCGGCATCACAGATACTTTCACCTCTATTGGCTTCAACCACAGCGCCCTCTGGGCAAATCTCGTGATGGGGTAAAAATACTATTTTAGGCATGCTTCTATCCTTTATCAATTTCATCCAGCGACTGACCTGCCAATGCACTTCTGATGCTAGCGTCCATGCGTCTGGCGGCAAATTCTTCACTGGCTTTGGCTACGGATTCTATCTGCCGCGCCAATGGGCGATGTTCTTTGGTGGTTTCGCGCAATTCCCGCAACTCTTCAATTGCCACTTTTAAGCAGCGGCGCTCTTCACTATCTAGCAGAGCATCGCCATCTTTATAGATCGCAGCGAGCAGGTCTTCAATCATGCGGTCGGCTTCGACCTGCTGCTCGCGTAGCGCTCGCGCCTGCATATCCTCTCGTGCATTACTAAACGAATCTTGCAGCATATTGGTAATTTCTTCTTCACCCAAGCCATAGGATGGCTTTACTTCAATTCTGGATTCAACATTGCTGGTTAACTCCCGAGCCGAGACACTCAGTAGTCCGTCGGCATCCACCTGGTAGGCAACGCGGATTTTGGCTGCGCCTGCCACCATCGGTGGAATACCGCGCAAATCAAAACGAGCTAGAGATCGGCAGTCTGAAGCCAGTTCACGCTCCCCCTGCAAGATATGGATGGCCATGGCGGTTTGGCCATCCTTGAACGTAGTGAATTCCTGAGCCTTGGCCACTGGGATAGTGGTATTTCTGTGAATAATTTTTTCAATTAAACCACCCATAGTTTCTACACCCAGAGATAGCGGAATAACGTCTAACAGCAACATGTCATCACCGGACTTATTACCTACTAGCACTTCCGCCTGCAACGCTGCACCCATGGCAACTACCTGGTCTGGATCGAGGTTACACAGAGGCTCACGACCAAATAGTTCGGCGACTTTTTCACCCACTCTGGGAGTTCTGGTCGAGCCACCAACTAGGATGACATTGCTTATACTAGCTGTATTAAGGCCAGCATCACGAAGCGAACGCTTACATGCACGAAGTGTCTTGTCGATTAAATCATCGATCAGGCTGTGCATGATTGGGCGAGTAATGGTGCCCTGCCAATCAAAGACATCTAACTCGGCCTGCTCTGCAACAGTTAACTCTTCTTTTGCTGATTTAGCGGTTTCCAACAGAGTGCGCTGTTCAATGGGATCAAGGTTTTCACCCATACCAATTTGCCGGCGCAACCAGTCGGCAATAGCATGGTCGAAATCATCACCACCTAGGGCAGAGTCTCCTCCGGTGGCAAGCACCTCAAAGACACCTTTAGAAAGGCGCAAAATACTAATATCGAAGGTACCGCCCCCGAGATCATAAATTGCGATTATTCGCTCTTGATCCTGATCTTGATCTAAACCATAGGCTATAGCAGCTGCTGTAGGCTCATTTAACAGGCGTAGTACTTTTATACCAGCCAATGTAGCCGCGTCTTTAGTCGCCTGCCGTTGAGCTTCGTCAAAATAGGCAGGAACGGTAATAACAGCGCCATCAAGCATACTATCGAAGGCAATCTCAGCACGACCCGCCAGCTTACGTAGTATTTCAGCAGAGACCTGAATTGGACTTACCAGTCCTGCCATAGTTTTTATCTTGGGCATGCCGCCATCGTCCGCTGCAAATTCATAGGGCAGCTGATCACCAAAGCTTTTTACGTCCACCAGGCCACGACCCATCAGGCGCTTCACTGAGGCCAGGGTATTGAGCGGGTCACTTACGTTGTGCTCGGCGGCTTCGTGACCCACACAGCTAACTCCCATTGAGGTGTAATGAGCCACTGATGGTAATAGCTCCCTGCCCTGCTCATCCGCCAGCACCTCCGCCATACCACTGCGCACTGTCGCTACCAATGAATTAGTAGTGCCCAGATCTATACCCACCGCATGTTTGCGCTGATGGGGCTGAGGTGACTGGCCCGGCTCGGAGATTTGCAGTAATGCCACTAGTTATTGGTCCTCTAAATCTACTTCAAGCTGTTCTATTTCATCTAACAACTTGGCGGAAAATTGCATTTTAGCCACTGTATCGTAGGCCTGATCATAGGCCTGTGACTGATATTGAATTTGGAATTGGCTCTGCTGTTCGATATAGCTAGCCTCAACGCCAGTGCGCAAACTGTTAAGTGCGGCAAAAGGATCCTCATTATTTCTCACATCTGAAAGCTCTTCGCGCAGCTCTATCTGGTGCATTAGAAAAGTACCATCGCTGGTGATATGGCTGTCCTGGCTAGCATCGATCTGTTTTAACTGGAGCAGATACTGGGCCCGTTTTAGCGGCGACTTCAAGGTTTCATAGGCCTGATTAATCAAAGAAGCGGTCTGCACTGCAAGACGCTTTTCAACAGCACCTTTGTTGGCGTAGCGGTCGGGATGGAACTCTTGCTGCAGGCTGCGGTATCTTAAATCCAGTTGACCAGGTTCAACTTGCCAGGTGGCCGGAATAGCGAAAATTTCGAAGAAATCACTGGAGAGATTCAAGAGGCTATGGACCTATTCTATGAGCGCGCCGCAGCGTTATCAGTCAAAGTAGTTAGATATGGAAGCTTTCGCCACAACCACATTCATCTTTGACATTGGGGTTTTTAAATTCAAAGCCTTCGTTTAGACCTTCTTTGACGTAATCAAGCTCAGTACCATCAAGGTATAGCAAACTTTTGGGGTCAATAATAAGCTTTACATCACCGCACAGAAATACTTGATCTTCTGCAGCAGCATCATCGACAAACTCCAACACATAGGACAGACCAGAGCACCCTGTGGTGCGCACACCAAGCCTGATTCCCATACCTTTGGCCCGATGTTCGAGGTGCTTAACAACATGCTGCTCAGCAGCTGAGGTCATGGTGATTGCCATAGCTTATTGGCCCTGCTTCTCTCTAACATCGCGAACTGCTGCTTTTATGGCGTCTTCAGCCAGCACAGAACAGTGAATTTTTACTGGCGGTAGTGCCAGTTCTTCAGCTATCTCAGTATTTTTAATATCGGCAGCAGCATCTATATGCTGCCCCTTTACCCATTCGGTTAGCAACGAACTAGAGGCAATAGCAGAGCCACAGCCGTAGGTCTTGAATTTAGCATCTTCAATAATGCCTTCATCATTAACCTGAATCTGCAGACGCATAACGTCACCGCAGGCAGGGGCCCCTACCATGCCAGTACCGACATTTTTTGAACTATCGTCTAACTTGCCAACGTTGCGTGGATTTTCGTAATGGTCAATTACTTTTTCACTGTAAGCCATGTTGATGACTCCTTTTTAAATTTGTTTAAACTACTTTCAAACTGCCTTAGTGCGCAGCCCACTCTACCGTATTTAGATCTACGCCATCTTTGAACATATCCCAAAGGGGCGATAGTTCTCTCAGTTTTTCAACCGCATGACGCACCTTTGCAATAGCTCTATCAATATCGTCCTCACTGGTGTAGCGACCGATACTGAAGCGGATTGAACTATGGGCCATCTCGTCATTTAATCCCAATGCACGCAGTACATAGGAGGGCTCAAGACTGGCTGAGGTACAGGCTGAACCTGAGGATACAGCAAGGTCGCGCAGAGCCATAATCAGCGACTCACCCTCTACAAAAGCAAAACTGATATTGACGATACCCGGCACATGCTGATCTGCAGAACCATTGAGATGCACCTCTTCCATATCGGAGACGCCTTCCCATAGTCGCGTGCGCAGCGCTTCAATGCGAGCCGACTCTTCAGCCAGATTTTGGAAACCCACCTTAAAGGCTTCACCCATACCCACAATCTGATGGGTCGGCAAAGTACCTGACCTCATGCCACGCTCATGACCGCCGCCATGCATCTGCGCTTCAATGCGGACGCGCGGTTTGCGGCGCACATAGAGTGCGCCAATACCTTTGGGTCCATATATTTTGTGAGCCGAAAACGACATCATATCCACGTTCATGGCCTCGACATCAATTGCAGTTTTACCTGCGCTTTGGGCCGCGTCTACATGGAAAAAAACCTTTTTCTCACGACAAACAGCCCCAATCTCGGCAATATCGTTAAGTGTGCCCAACTCGTTGTTGACATGCATGATCGATACAACAGTGGTGTCTTCGCGAATCGCATCGGCGACCATCTGTGGCTGAATCAGTCCATTCGAGTCAGGGTCAAGGTAGGTTACTTCCCAACCCTCACGCTCTAACTGACGGCAGGTATCCAGCACCGCTTTGTGTTCAATCCTAGAGGTAATTACATGCTTGCCTTTACGCTGGTTAAAGTGGGCACAGCCTTTAATCGCCAGATTATTAGCCTCTGTGGCACCACTAGTCCAAACTAT
This sequence comes from SAR92 clade bacterium H921, assembly GCA_025153755.1. Taxonomy (GTDB): domain Bacteria; phylum Pseudomonadota; class Gammaproteobacteria; order Pseudomonadales; family Porticoccaceae; genus HTCC2207. The sequence goes on along the minus strand of JAOALD010000001.1, from coordinate 713,759 downwards.
TTCACGCGGGTCCGCGCCAATCAGCGTTGCTACATCGCTCCGCGCATCTTCAACCGCAGCCTCTGCCTGCCAGCCAAATACATGGGACCGAGATGCTGGATTACCAAATTGCCCTGTAGGGGTCAAAAATTGCATCATTTTATCTGCAACAGCTGGGTCTACCGGCGTTGTGGACGCATAATCCAGGTAAATGGGTAGGTTCATTAATTACTCCAAAGTCAGCAGGCGCCTGCCTGCATGTTGTCATCTATAACCAGCAACTTATCAACTTGTCGCCGAGCTATATGTTGTACGTTTCGTTTCGCGACTAGATCAGCCAAACTAATGCCATTTAGAAATCCATGGATTTCCTTGCTTAGATCGCTCCACAAATTGTGAGTTAAACAGATGTCGCCGCCCTGACAGTCGCCTTTTCCCTGACAGTTTGTCGTGTCTATCGACTCGCTCACGGCATCGATAATCTCGGCCACAAATATGCCGTCACTGCTGCGCCCCAAATGATAACCACCGCCGGGACCACGAACGCTGGAAACTAGGCCAGACTTGCGCAGGCGCGAAAACAATTGCTCAAGGTAAGACAGCGAAATAGACTGACGCGCGGAGATATCAGCCAAAGAAATGGGCTTATCCTCGGCGTGAAGTGTCAAATCGAGCATCGCCGTCACGGCGTAACGTCCTCGAGTTGTTAAGCGCATGGCTATATCCTGTCCGTGGCACTAATTTAGCAAAGTGCAATTATCTAATAACCGACTATTTTAGTCAATTAAATACCTTAATGTTTTAATCAGTTATTTGTTAATAATACGCTGCACTGAAGACAGCAGACCACGCAGTATTGACACTTCCATTTGATCCATACGAGTGCGATTAAAAAGCCTACGCATGCGAGTGAGTAGCTGTTTAGGATTTTCTGGATCATAGAACCCCAAGTCTTCCATAGTCTGCACGAGATGCTCATGGAAGTACTCAAGATCCTCTGCGGTCACTGGCGGCTGGTCCCATTCGGCCAGTGATGGAAGATTACCCTCTTCATCTGCGAGGCTGGCCATACGCACCTCATAGGCCAAAACCTGCACCGCCGTCGCAAGATTCAGCGAGCTGTACTCTGGATTTGAGGGAATATGCACATGATAGTGGCATTTTTGCAGTTCGTCGTTGGTCAAACCCCGATCTTCGCGACCAAATAAAAGTGCCACATCATGGGTCTCAGACTCTTGCCAGATTCGCGTTCCGCATTCGCGAGGATTAATTAGCGGCCACGGAATCCTTCGCTCTCGAGCACTGGTGCCAACTACAAGGCCACAACCGACTATAGCTTCATCGACGGTTTCAACGACTTTGGCATTGGTCAATACATCTCGGGCACCCGCCGCGCGCCACACGGCTCTCGGTGCTGGGTATTCACGAGGCTGCACCAAATATAGTTCTGCGAGACCCATATTTTTCATGGCTCTTGCAGCACCGCCAATATTTCCCGGATGAGTAGTATTGACTAGTACAATTCGAATTTTTGCCTGACGATCGATGGTGGACACAATAAGCCTCTTGCCTGTTAACTCTACTGCCAAATTTCGGGCGCGAGTGTAGCAGAATCGGGCTTCTCTGGCACAGTAGTTCTGTTACAATGCTCGCCGCTCTTTAAAGTCACTTGGAAACCGCTCTATGCAACCTATGGTTAATATCGCCCTTCGCGCTGCCCGGCAGGCAGGGGAAATGATTGTTAAATCTGCTGATAATCTCGAACTAGTAAAGGTTGATGAGAAGGGTCGCCATGACTTTGTCACTGAAGTGGATCGTCGCTCGGAAGAGACTATCATCTACAACATCAAGAAAGCCTACCCAGATCACCGCTTTCTCGGTGAGGAGAGCGGGGTCAGCGGCAATCTAGAAAGCGATATAGAATGGGTCATTGATCCATTGGATGGCACTACTAATTTTGTGCGCGGCATTCCCCATGTCGCTATCTCCATTGCCTGCCGCATCAAGGGCAAACTGGAGCATGCGGTGATTTTAGAGCCCTTTAAAAATGAGGAGTTTACTGCCAGTCGCGGTGGCGGCGCCAAACTTAATGGCCGCCGTATTCGTGTTTCTGGTCGCACTGAGGAAGCTGGGGCGCTCTATGCCACCGGCATACCATTTAGCGCGCCTTCTTTTAATGAGATGAGTAATTATCTGGCCTGTATGCATGAATTTGCCGACAACTCCGCGGGTATTCGCCGTATGGGTGTGGCCTCTTTGGACCTCGCCTATCTGGCGGCAGGGCGCATGGATGTATTCTGGGAAATGTCTTTAAAACCTTGGGATATTGCTGCAGGTGTGCTTATCGTGCGCGAAGCCGGCGGCATGGTGAGCGACTTTCAAGGCGGTGAGAAGTTTATGGATACCGGGCACATTCTGGCCTGCACACCAAAGCTTTTTAAGCCGTCTCTCAAGGTCCTCAGTAAACATCTAGGCCATATTAAATAACGTTTTTTAGACGCATCTAGATAAAAAATACACTGCGCTCAAATAACCAATAAGCACTGCATATGCCAATGGCATAGACTCCAGCGTCACCAAATTGATCTCTGTGCCTGGTAAAAATTGAGAGTCTAGTTGCACTGGCTACTAAAGCCAATACAGCAACAATAAAGACCAACTGCCCCAGTTCAACACCAATATTAAAAAACAGTAACGCCTGTACTTTCATTGAGGCGGGCAAGCCCAGCTCCTGCAATACCACCGCAAAACCAAAGCCATGTAGTAGACCAAACACCGACGATACAGTCACTGGGTAGCGCCAAGTGAAACTTTCTGGCCCACCATCACGTCTGTGTTTCATAATTTCTGCCGCCAGTAACAAGATACTCAGTGCTATTAAGAGTTCAACCAACTCTGTGGGCAGGCGGAAGATATCAAGGGTTGCCAAACTCAGGGTAATTGAGTGAGCAAGGGTAAAACCGGTTACTGTGAGAATCAATCGCTTAAAGCTACCGGCAATCATCATTAGGCACACCACAAATAGGAGATGATCTGTACCGATCAAGATATGCTCTATGCCCGCCACTGTATATTGCTTGGCCACATCATTCGCCGACGACCCCAGGGGCATTTCAATGATGTTTTTTTCAGGACCAGAAAACACCTGTACAGGATCACCAACCAAGGGTTTGAAAACAACCAATGACGTCAGTGCCGGATTACTAAGCGGATAACTAAGCTGGATAGAAAATGCTGGACTAGGCTGGTCACAGACGTAGAGCCTTCTACCTACCAAACCAGCGGGACGCCCGCTAACATGATTCTCGGCCGAACCACAGTTACTATGACGAAGCTCGATAGCCGGCTCTTGGCGGTCGGGCATAACGGGCGGAATCTTCCACTTTAACAAATACTGCGAGTCCTGTTGCTCAATTATCTCAACATAAACTGGACGCGCCTCATCGGCCATTAAAGGTGGGCAATATATTGCCAGCAGCGTAAGCCATATAAAAATCAGCCGCATTATTATTGCTGGCCCTGATCGCTGATCTTATATTTGGCCATCAGTTTGTTAATCGCCTCGCGCTTTGTCTGCTGCTGTTGATAACGCTCAACATCGGCAAAGACAGCAGACCTAATTTCATCAAACTCGGGAATATAGGCCGGCGTATTTTTTTTGAGTAAAACCAGATGCCAGCCGTAACTAGACTGTACTGGTCCCTGCCAGTCGCCGGTGACCTCTAAGGCAAATACGCTGTCTCTAAAGTCATTGCCAAAATGGCTACTAATTTCATTATCATCACGATTAACATAGTTGCGATTATAGAGAAAACGCTCTCCATAACGGGGCGCATTTTCAAATGGGATCTGATCAGCCATCAATGTTTTAAGCAAAGTTTCTGCGATAGTTTTGGCTTCGATCGTCCCACGGGTATCGGTGGAAATAAATACATGGGTAAACGTTGCCGACGCCGCCTTTTGATAATCTTCTTGATGCTCTGTGTAGTAGCCACGCAAATCATCTTCGCTCATTGGCTTGGCTTGGTCATAAAAACCCTGAGCCAGATAATCCATTTTTTGGATCAGACGACGGCGAATAATTTGATCATTTTTATCTAGATTCAATGCCATGGCTTCGCGAAACAGCACCTCATTGCGCGAATAGTCTCCAACCAGACGCTGGCGATCCTCAGGGCTCATCGCCTCGAGTACGGCCTTGGCTTGGCTAGGTTTGAACATCTTTGCCTGCAACTGCATAAATTGTAGAAGCACCTGGTCATCAACCAAAATCCTGTATTGCTCATTGGCGTAGTCATCGGCATTAATCAGCCGCTCACCACCTAACAACAGCAAAGCAATTAATAAAAACTGCACTAGAGGTTCTTTTAATAATTTACGCATAGATCCTTCTTTAGTTAACACAATCCCAGAGCTTCAGATCAAAATAATACCAGATCCTACAGGCATGGCTCAGGGTTGGTAAGTAATCCATATTTTGCCCTAATTAGGGCTGATACCAGATAGGCGAGGTATAGGCACGTTCTTGAATTGTCGCTGCCCCCTTAGGTGGCTCATCTAGCTGCAGCGCCAAGGCATCAAATAAGCCATTGCGTGGTGTAGGTATCTGTAATACCCGCACATAGTAAAAGGCCGCTTGCTTTGGGTTAAAGTCGGGGTCAGACCATTGCACAGTAAATTCGGCCTGGCCGATAGTATTAGTGTAGCGTGCTGAGGTGAGATCTACAGTGTTCCCTACGGGGGGAAGTTTACCCTGGGCATCCAACTCGCGTCCATCGGACCAGGCAACATTGTAAACACGCTCATGCTGCTCACCATTAGCATCAACCCAGCCCTTCACCATTTGCAGTCGATCTAGGTTGGCGTCGAGGGGATCCTTTACCGCACGCATTAAAAAGCTAGGCGCTGTATTCAACTCATTGGCCTGCAAGTCTCCACCCATCGGCACACCATATTCATAGCCTACAGCCGAAAAGTTTTCAGCTTGCGCAGCGCTTTGCGGGAAATTCCAGCCGCCAAACAACTGTACACGCAACCTTGGGCCGCTGGTAGCGTATGTCTCTTTGCGCTTGAATGCAGCGTAAATGGCGTCGCGTGTATTCTCCTTGGCCCAGACCGCCGCCAATCCAGAGGCTGACATGTCCCAGCCATCAGCACCGGTTGGATTACCCAGCACAGGCGCTTTGGTTTCAGGCGTGGAGTCTTTGGCCATCTTGCCCCAGAAATTGCCCTCTTCCGGTGACGACAAACCCGAGTGAGCATCGGTTGAGCCTATAAAGCCAAACTTATAGGGGTTCACACCGATTTTTTGCCCTAGAGCAAGGCCCTCTTTTAGCGCCGGTCGAACATAGTCTCCCCGAGAAACCGGAGTTTTACTCGTTGTCGTTTGGATGTAGTGCTCGTAAGTTTCAAAATCGGCAAACTCATCGTCTGGCGAAAACTGTGGGTGGGTTTCACTGTCACCTTTGATTTGCGTAACCTCAGTAATTGGCTCCCACTGCATGCGCGTGCGTGCATAGTCTGCAGTAATAGGCTGACCTTTCACTGTGGTAGCACCAAACATATAGCCTTTAGAAATATTAGAGTTGTGCGGGATAGCGATAAAACGGCTACCTGATAACGCTGCGGTATCATCTAGCCACTGCCAAAGATCTTCTGGATACTGACTCTGATCTGACCCGTAGGGAATGTACTGACTCGCTTTATCAGCACCATCAGGGGTTAAGACGACACGATGCAAGTTGGCGCCAGTGGGAATTGAGCTCCATTCCCAGCCCAAAATACTGGTAAATTTTCCTGGGTCATTATGCTTTTCTGCCGCTGCAATAATATCCTGCCAGGCATCTTTAGACGTGCCACTGGTGTCACCAAAAATGGCAACACCATTAATATTATTATGAACATCTGCAACTGGATCCCCGCCCTTTTCGGCAGCAGACTGAGGTAAGAATCGCGCAAAGAAAGCGCGACCCAGATCATCGTCCAACGCATTGTTTAGGGCCCTAACTGCCAACCAACGTTTAATTGAGGCATACCAACCAATATCTTCCCACTGAATAGTGTCATTGCGAATCTCACGCATCACACCGAGCATTTCAGCATGATCTGAGACTACCAAAAAATCCAGCGGTGTATTAATTTGGACACGGGCGCGATTGTAGGGGTGAATAACTGGCTCACCCTTGGCCCAGCGATAGGCAGTGTCTGGATCGGCACTGAAGTTATTATTTAAGAAAGCATCGAAAGAGTAGGAGGTATGCAGGTGCGTATCACCAAAATATACCTGAGTCTGCCGATCATCATCAATCTCTGCAAAGCAGGAGACTGACAGCATAACCAGCGCCAACGGCTGCAAAACCTTGAGTGGACCAAACTTCATACTAACTCCTTTAAACCGCTATATTTTTATTCAAGTAGCTTAACCGATTTTAAGCCGATTTTAATGCTCTATTATCTGACTCAGCAGTACTCCATCTAGTTACTAGTGAAGCGAAGCTTTGCCGAAAATCAAGAGTGCTGTACAGTACTATTAATCCTCAATCTAACATAAAAAAGATGCAAAATTTTTCTAAGGCCACTGGCATTTCGGTCGTTGTCGCTAACATGGTCGGTACCGGCGTCTTCACTAGCCTGGGGTTCCAACTGCTGGGTATCCACTCTCCTTTTGTACTCATGATGCTATGGCTTGTCGGTGGCCTGACCGCCCTCTGCGGCGCGCTGACGTATGCGGAACTGGGCGCCAATCTGCCTCGCTCTGGTGGTGAGTATAATTTTCTTTCAAGCCTGTATCATCCCTGCACTGGTTTTATCTCTGGCTGGATATCAGCTACCGTAGGTTTTGCCGCACCGGTAGCACTGGCCGCTATGACTTTCGGTGCCTATCTGTCCGCTGTATTTCCCGAGCTCTCTAGAACCTTGGCAGCGGTGTCTCTAGTGACGATACTGACGTTGGCCCACTGCCTATCACGCAAGGCTAGCAGTAGCGTGCAACAGATATTTACCGCTCTAAAACTAATATTGATAATACTATTTTGCGCGGTGATCTTGATTTGGGGCACTAGCCCACAAAGCCTAAATTTTGCACCTCAGGTTGGCGATGAGAAACTACTATTTAGCGGTGCATTCGCTGTTGCCCTTATCTACGTCAACTACGCCTATACGGGCTGGAATGCTGCAACCTATGTAACCGGCGAGATGAACAATCCGCAACGCAGTCTACCGATCATATTATTCATCGGTACCGCTACAGTGATGGCACTGTATTTGATGCTTAACTTTACTTTTCTCAGCGCGGCACCAATTTCTAGCTTGGAAGGCAAGCTAGAAATTGGTGTCATTGTGGCCGATGCCGCTCTCGGCAACAACGCGGGCAAAGTAATGGGTGCAGTGCTGGCTGTGCTATTAATCTCCACAGTCAGCGCCATGACTATCGCTGGCCCAAGAGTACTTCAGGTTATAGGCGAAGATTTCAAAGTATTCGCTAAGTTTGCGCAATGTAATAAGCAGGGAATCCCAGCAACCGCAGTGGTTTTTCAAGGAGGTTTGGCGGTATTTTTTATTCTCAGCGCCACCTTTGAGTCGGTACTGATTTTCTCCAGCTTTGTACTGGGTATTAATACATTATTTGCGGTGCTCGGCGTGTTCGTACTCCGTTACAAGCGACTTAATAGACCTGGGGCCTATAAAACCTTCGCCTATCCTTTAGCGCCGCTTATTTATCTGAGCGTGACGGTCTGGACACTGGCTTATGTATTAATTTCACGACCCCAAGAGGGACTTTTAGGACTGGGGATTATTGCCCTTGGTGCAGTAACTTACATTCTTTCAGACAGAGCGAATAAGACCAGAAATCAATAAAACAGTCACCATAGTTTTGAAAATTTCTCGAGGCAATGTGTTTAAATTAGGTACGGTACTCGTTCTTGAAAGAACCAGACATCTTCCTATCAAAGAGATTCTCGATCTCAAAAGAAGCGCTGACTCCGCCGGTCAAAGCCTTGGTCATCTGCCTGCTAAAATTCTCTGGCCAGGCAGTATGAGGCGCACTTGCTTTAGCCGAGGCTGTCGATTTTTTGCAGCCTCATAGCGAAGATGTAGCAAGATTCGGGTCGATAAATAGTCCCAAGTCGGCAATACTTGCGACATGAACTCTGACTATCAACGCATTGCCGAAGCCATCGACTATATCAATACCAATGTCCAACAACAGCCATCGCTGAAAGATATTGCGGGAGCAATAAACCTCAGCCCCTTCCATTTTCAACGCATCTTTAGCCGCTGGGCTGGTGTTACACCAAAAAAGTATTTACAAATTCTTACCGTTAATCGAGCCAAGCGATTGTTAGCTCAGTCTAAACCGCTGCTAGACGTATCAGAAAATGTAGGCCTAAGTAGTAGTTCGCGGCTTTACGACCATTTTGTCCAGTTAGAGGCAATGACACCCGGGGAATATAAAACGGGTGGAGCCAAGATTACGATTCAGCACAGTATCGAACCTAGTCCATTTGGTGATATTTTTATTGCTGCCACCCCCAGAGGTATCTGCAGACTCTCATTTTTAACGGACAGCAATAAAAATCACCAGATTGGCGATTTACAAAAAGATTGGCCGGGTGCTCAGATAGAAAATAGTTCATCTGAGATTATGAAAAATGCTCAGAGTCTTTTATCTGGCAAGCAAAACGTAAAGGGTCCACTTTCACTACATGTCACTGGCACCAATTTCCAAATTGCGGTTTGGCGCGCACTGCTACAAATCGATCCCGCTGCCATCAATAGCTACAGCCAGGTTGCAACAGCTGTAGGCAGACCCAAAGCATCTCGTGCTGTGGGCACTGCTATAGGCTCAAATCCAGTCGCTTTTTTTATTCCCTGCCATAGGGTATTGCAGCAGAATGGAAAAATTGGAGGCTATCTGTGGGGCGAAACTCGCAAACATGCGATTCATGCCTGGGAATCGGCCAGGTACAGTTAATCCAGAGTCGACATATCTGAGCTAGAGCCATTTTCCTAGCATGGGATCACAAACAGACACAGTTTGATAACTTAAAAATCGTAAGGGGCCAGAATATGACCCCTCATAAGCTCTTGGACCGAACGTCAGATGCCTGACTGCGCCCAAAATTTAGCTCGTGATACCTTTGATTTCCAAGAAATCATCGAAGCCAAACTCGCCCCACTCACGGCCATTGCCAGACTGCTTATAGCCGCCAAAAGGCGCGGTGTAATTTTGTGAGGCGCTATTAAGACTAACCATACCCGCCCGTAATTGGCCGGCAACACGCTTGGCACGTTCATCATCACCAGTGCTTAAATAGGCTGCCAACCCATAGGGTGTGTCATTGGCAATCTCAATGGCTTGTTCTTCAGTGTCAAAAGGAATCATGGTCAAAACTGGACCAAAAATTTCTTCCTGAGCGATAGCCATCTTATTGTTAACGCCCGCAAAAACCGTGGGCTTAACAAAGTAACCCGTCTGCAGTCCCTCGGGCTTACCTGGGCCACCAGAGATTAACTCAGCGCCCTCATCCATTCCCACTTTGATTAGACCCTGAACCTTATCGAACTGCACGCGACTGGAAAGAGGCCCAAGATGCATACCTTCTTTGGTAGGCTGATCAACCTGAACCCGTTCAGCCGCTACCTTGGCTATTTGCACCGCTTGATCATACACGGAGGAGTGCACCAGCATACGCGATGGAGCATTACAGGATTGGCCAGTATTGCCCATCATATGACTAACTCCTGCAGTCACAGCAGCTTCTAGATCGGCATCCTCAAAAATAATATTTGGTGACTTACCGCCTAGCTCTTGGGTTACACGTTTAACCGTATCGGCAGCTGCCTTGGCAACCAAAATACCAGCACGTGTTGAACCGGTAAATGACACCATATCAATATCTGGATGACTGGAAATAACAGCACCAACATCTGGGCCGTCACCGTTAACCATATTATAAACACCGGCTGGGAAGCCCGCCTGGTCCATCATTTCAGTAAATAAATAGCCAGACAGAGGCGCAATTTCACTAGGTTTAAGCACCATAGTACAACCAGTTGCCAGTGCTGGGGCGACCTTGCAGGTAATCTGGTTGATCGGCCAGTTCCAAGGTGTAATAAAACCACAGACCCCAATTGGCTCTTTCACAATACGGGTGTTGAGCACCTGACGCTCAAACTCATATACTTTTAAAGCCTCGAGGGCCGTAGAAATATGTCCACGACCTGTGTCAGCCTGCGCTGCGCTAGCAAAAGAGATTGGTGCGCCCATCTCCGTAGAGATAACTGAGGCCATTTCGTCATAGCGATCCATATAGATCTGCAACAGTTTCTCCATCAGCGCAATGCGCTCTTCGACAACCAATTGTGAATAGACTGGGAATGCAGACTTGGCTGCGGCAACGGCTGCTTCAACATCTGCGGCGGCGCCCAGAGATATAGTGGCAACCATTTCTTCAGTGGCTGGATTTTCTACCTGAAGGTCATTGGCTTGAACTGGGTTTACCCATTGGCCATTAATATAAAACTGACGTAAATTTTCCATTCGAATTCCTCTTCATACTGCCTAGCAGCGGATCTTTATGAGTAGAAATAGTAATACTGCTGACAACGCCAGCGCTATACCCCTATTGCGGTGAAACGAGTTAATTAGACTTTTTACAGTAGAGCTTTTAGGGCATCCATAGTTTGTGGCCCTATCATGCGGTGCAGTAACTTGCCGTCGGTGCCAATTACTAAGGTTTCGGGTAATACAGCCACCGGCTCAAGACCCCACATAGCGCGAGGGTCAGCCAGTAGCGCCGGAAACTCTATGCCCAACTTAATCATCTCAGTACGCAATATGTCGCCCTGAGAATTATCAAAATTAACCCCTAGAACAGTGACCCTATCTCCAAACTGATGGGAAAATTCATTAAATTCGGGGATTTCTTTGCGGCAGGGTGCGCACCAAACGGCCCAATAATTAATAAATATCAACTTAGGAGACGCCGCAAGATCAATAGTTTCACCACCCAGCAATCTGTACTTTGAATTACCCGACTCTTGGGCACAGCCCAACAGACCAAACAAAATAAGACCGACAAATATCAGATTTTTAACCATTACCATAGCTCTCCATGTGCCCCTGCTGGGGTCGATTTTGCTGCTTAAATAACGACTCAAGCGTTATTGAAAAATTTATTTCCAAATGATTGCGACTCTCGGCTACCAGCATATCGTATTTTTCATACCAGGGATGATCTGAAAGTAACCTGTCTGCCCCATTTTTGGTAGAGCTCAAAATATTTTCGCCCAGCCAACTTACTACGTCGACGAGACTGATAGAGCTCAAATCGCGGATTAACACATATTGGCCAGTTGCAGTTTTTTCTAGAACATGATGATGAAGCAAAAGATTACGCAACCTCTTCCAGTGTTCATCATCTATACCCACTTTAACAATATATCGCTCAGACAACGCATTGCCCTGTTGCTGGCGCTGCCGGCAGTGCCATAACACCAGTATGATTGCCAGCAGATCTGGGAGTTTTGGTCCCCTTCCATCTAAGTGAAATGTTTCCAAACTGCGCACCAGTTCTGCCCCTGTAAGAATAATTACCCAGATTAAGTAGACCCAAATCAAAAATAGCGGGATCACAGCAAATGCGCCATAGACAGCGGTATAGCTAGAATAGGCAACGAGCAGACTAAACAATGTTTTGGCGCTTTCAAATAAAACAGCAGTTACCAGGCCACCTATAAGGGCATGTTGCCCGCGCACCTTGCAATTAGGCACTGCAATAAACAGTAAGGTTAGAGCCATCCAGTTCAGTAGCCACGGTAGGTAGGCGAATAGGTATTGAGTAATACCCAGAGCGTCCACCTCATCAACGATCAGACGAAACGACAGCAAGTAGGTTTTCATTACCATGCCCGCCGCCAGCAATAGAGGGCCTAGGCTGAGAATGGCCCAGTAGAGTAAGAAACCACTCAATCCGCGACGACTGCCATGAGTACCCCATATGTGATTGAACGTTTTTTCAATACTGGCCAACATAAGATAAGAGGTGACCATCAGTATCACTGCACCCACTGAGCTCAATTTACGTGCCTGGGAGGAGAACTCGGTCAGATAACTAATAATTTCTTGACCACTGCTGGGCAATGCCTTGGCGAACAACCAGGCCTCAACCTGAGATCCAGCGTCTTGAAATGCGGGAATCAGTGAAAACATGCTATACATCAGCGTCAGCATTGGGACGATGGCAAAGAGACTCATGTAAGTGAGAGCTGCCGCGCTCTGCCGGCAACCATCACGACTAAAACGAAAGGCCAGATAGGCTAGAAAATGCCCTCCAATTGCAACTTTACTACTGAGTTTAGCGAAACCATTTAGCACTGAGTTATACCTCTGGGTTTGGTTTATATCATTTTGATCGTACAATGTGGTTTTCGAAAATATGCCCAGTAAAAGGATAGTCCATGGCCACCATCTACCATAATCCACGTTGCTCTAAATCTAGGCAAACATTAGAAATTTTGCGCGCCAATGGAATCGAGCCTGACATTGTGCACTATCTACAAACACCCTTGGATAAGCCTAGACTAGTTGCTTTATTGGAAAAGTTGGGGTTGAGTGCAGCCCAGTTAGTACGTCGCTCAGAGCAAGGATTCAAGGACGGTAACCTAGGCGCTCCCGGAGTATCTGAAGAGCAACTGCTTGACGCTATGTCAGCCCAGCCTAAATTAATCGAACGACCTATTGTTGTTATAGGTAGTCGAGCTGTATTGGGACGTCCGCCTGAGAAAGTACTGGAGTTACTCTAATGTCACACCCCTACATTTTAGTGTTGTACTACAGTCGCAACGGCCATGTAAAAATGCTTGCTGATCAAATTGCACTTGGGATTGAAAAAGCTGGCATGGAGGCCAGACTGCGCACAGTGCCCGCCGTATCCACAACATGTGAAGCAACTGAAGAAAGCATTCCCACCAGTGGTGATATTTATTGTACCGATGAGGATTTGACCAACTGTGCAGGGCTACTGCTTGGTAGCCCAACCCGATTCGGCAATATGGCCGCACCCTTAAAATATTTCCTCGATGGCACCGCAGGACTGTGGATGAATGGTGCATTAATTGATAAGCCTGCTGGCGCCTTTACCTCGACCTCAAGTCTACACGGAGGCCAGGAGTCAACATTGCTAACCATGATGGTGCCACTGTTACATCACGGTATGGTCATCGCAGGAGTGCCCTTTTCTGAAGCCTCACTAGGTACCACAAAAAGCGGTGGCACACCCTACGGCTCATCCCATGTGGAAGGAGACAGGCTTAGTGACGAAGAAAGCAAAATCTGTCAGGCTCAGGGCAAACGTATCGTCGCATTGGCAACTAAACTATTATCAACATAAGGCATCCTCAGTGACCACAGAACTAAAGCTTTCAATTAGCAGATTCTTGACTCGCAGCAGCTATACTTTGCTGATGGTGACACTTGCCGTGCACCTATGGCTGCAGGAGGCGCCCTGGATTATTTATGTAATAAGCTTGCTTCCACTGGCGCTTTTCATACCCGGAATGCTGGCCGATAGGTTGCGGACATTAATATGGATGGGCTTTGTAGTATTACTTTACTTCTATAATGGTATACAAAACCTAAGCGTACCCGAACCAGCGATACTGGATATTGTCGAACTGGTGTTGTCAGTGATCCTGTTTTGCGCAGCAATGGTTTATGCGCGCATCAGGCAGGTTCATAGTTTGTAACGAATTATCAGATAAGGAATTTCCATGACTCAAAAAAAACCGGGCATTATTCGTCGCTTCTTTCGATTTATCGGCTTTATAGCAAACGCAATTCGCTCTTTATTTGGACTTATTTTTGTCGGCCTGTTTGTGGCCATTATTGTCGGCATGTTTGCCGATGAGATGCAGCCAATTCCAAATAAAGGTGCGCTTTATTTGGCTCCAAGCGGGATACTTGTGGACCAAAAATCCTATGCCACCCCCTTTGATCAAATTTTAATAGGCGACCAACGGCAAGACGCCGAAACTCTAGTAAGGGATGTAGTAGACGCATTGGGGTTTGCTCGCCATGACAACCGCATTACCCACCTAGTACTAGAAACAGACTATCTGATGGGCGGTGGCATCAGTAAACTCGAAGAAATTGGTGCGGCCTTGATGCGCTTTAAGCAGAGCGGTAAGCCCATTATTGCAGTCGGCGATAACTTTAATCAGCAACAATATTTCCTGGCAGCCCATGCGGATGAAATTCTTCTCAACCCCCTAGGTTCTGTCGGAATAACCGGCTTTGGTAATTACAATTATTATTTTAAGGATGCTCTAGATAGTCTCAAACTCAATATAAACGTGTTTCGTGTTGGCCAGTACAAAAGTGCAGTAGAGCCCTTGTTAAACAATAACATGTCAGCTCAGGTCAAACGTGAAGCCTCTGAACTAAATAGTTCATTGTGGCAGTTCTACAGCTCAAGGATCGAACAGCTTCGGGAACTGCCAGATGGTGCAATTGATAACTTTGCTAACAATTTACATCTGAAGCTAAAAGCAATTAATGGCGATAGTTCTGCATTGGCTATGGAGCAAGACCTGGTTGATCAACTTGCTACCCGAACTCAAATGCTGGCCTATCTCAACGAGGTACTGCCAGGCACAGATGGTAAATTCGACAGTATTGGTATGAACGCCTACCTCAATCATATTGACGCAATATCGCCAAGCAGTGCCGCTGCTACAGCAGATAAAATCGCGTTGGTAGTCGCCAAAGGCACCATTTTAGATGGCGACCAACCGCAGGGCAGTATCGGTGGCGATACCTTAGCTGGTATTTTTGCCGAGGTGCGCAATGATAGCGATATTAAAGCGGTAGTGTTACGAATTGATAGCGGCGGCGGCAGCGCATTTGCATCGGATATTATTCGTGATGCGATTACTGCGACGCAAAAGAAAGGTATCCCAGTAGTAGTCTCTATGGGCAGCTATGCCGCCTCTGGAGGTTACTGGATAGCAGCGGGTGCCGACCGCGTACTAGCAATGACTACTACCCTAACAGGCTCTATAGGAGTGTTTGGAGTAGTTCCCACTTTTGAAGATTCTCTGGCAGCCCTAGGGATTTACTCGGACGGTGTTGGCAGCACAGATATAGCCTCCATGATGCAACTAGGTCGGCCTTTGACCGAACAGAGTAAAATAATTTTTCAAGCCGGCGTAGATAATATCTATACCCGTTTCATTGCATTAGTTGCAGATGGCCGCGACTCAACGCCAGCAGCGGTTCATGAAATAGCTCAGGGGCGCGTATGGACGGGCGAAAAAGCCTTGGAATTAGGACTGGTTGATCAGCTAGGTGATCTTAATGACGCCATTGTCGTGGCAGCTGAGCTAGCAAACTTGGAGGACTACGAAGTAGATTATCGCCGTCAGCCACTAACTGTTTATGAACGGTTAGTAATGGAGATGAATTCCAATATCGGTGCCTCACTCGCTGGTCTGGGAATCAGTGGTTGGCTACCTGAGAGTTTGCAACAGCAGGCCCAGATTATATTAAAACCTCTGCAGGTATTGGATACCCTCAATGATCCAAGAGGGATGTACCTGTATTGTGGAAACTGCCCCCTGTAGATACAAAAGCGCTCGGAACTTCAACCATCAAGGCCCTCAGTCTAGCGAGACTGGGGGTCTTTAAAGCCCCAGCACTGACTTTACAAAAGGCATGGTTAAACGTCGCTGTTCCTGTAATGACGCACGGTCTAACTTCTCTAGTGCGTCCATTAATAGCCCTGTGTCCCTCGGCAAGCGATGCAACATAAATAAAGCGACCTCATCAGACAGGTAAATACCCCGGCGATTAGCCCGATATTGCAACAGGCGCCTTCGGTCGGCATCTCTGTAGTCATTTAATTGCAGCGTAACGCCAGACTTTAACCGAGACAGCAAATCTGGCAACTGCACATCGAGTTCGTCTGGTGCTAGATGCGCCGAGACTATCAAGCGCGTACCAGCATCGCGGCAGCGATTAAAGAAATGAAACAGGGGCTCTTGCCATTCAGGTCGATAAGCAACTAGATCTATATCATCTAGACAAACCATTGGAGTGTGTTCAAGACCCTCTAGCACCTGTTCGGCTCTGTACTTCTGTACCTCTGCCATCGGCAAGTAAACAGCACCGGAATCTGCACCTCTGACCCTCTGCTGACAAACCGCCTGCAATAGATGTGACAGCCCTGAGCCTTCAGCGCCAAACAGATAGGCATATTTGCGACCCTCGTCCTGCAATAGAAACGTTGCCATATGCTGAGGCGTGCCATTCGGCGCATAGAAATTATCGAAGGTCGCCTGATCATCTAGAGCAATGGCTAGACTGAGTTGTTGATATTCGTTCACTTACCTATCCAATTAAATTGTAACTGCCCACTATTAAGAGTCCCTTGCTCAGTTTGGCTCTGAAACCGGCCACTGCGCACTAATGCCGAATGCAATAACGTAGCTCCACCCTCAACATCCACGGCAAGTGTTAATTGCTCGGCCTCGACACCATATACATCAAGAGATTCAACTAACTCCAGTTTTTTGAACTGTGCCAACACCGCCCGATAGGCCTCAAAGGATGATACCCCGTTAATGCGCACAATCAGCTCATTAGTATTTATTTGCGGAACATAGGTAAAATGTTGCGCAATACTGTCGACCAACCCTTTCACGGCAATCGCCATATAAAGCTCATCATAGTCAGCACGAAAATCTCTCAATTGACGCTGACCTGATGCCTCATATAACCAAGAGCCGCGAACCTCACCGGAGGAGGTAGTATAAAAACGTAGGGCAATCCAACCATCAGCATTGTATCGCTCAGAGGCCTCTGCAATTAAGCTGGCATTCATACTCCACCCCTCATCGACTGATAGTGACAGCTGATCTTCAAGGTCAAAGGCAGGCAATATGTAGGGCATACCCCGCTCTTTCATGGCTTGATCAAATGTCTCTAAAACTGAGGGGATAGTCAGCGCTGGAGTATATTCATTTATAAAGCCTCTACCTTCTATGGCGTCATCACGAATAATCCAGACCAATAATTTAGGTCTATTTGAAGGCAATACAGGCAACTGTGCCTGACGAATAAGCTGGTCAATTTCCCGACGAGAGAAACTCACCTGAAGGCCAGGTTCAGGTTCAACGCCTAAATCGAGCTGAGGAAGATTGCGAAAACCCACCCCGGCTACAAATGCATTTGGATTGGTCAAAAAAGGTTGAACTGTCGGCGACTGAGACACATTACTATTGCCAGTAAGCTTAACAAGAACCTGATTAAGTGCCTCTCGAACACCCTGCTGTCGAGATTCTGTGGACTGATCAATCACTGGAACTAAAGCACTGTAGAGACCAGATACCTCCTCAGCGAGAGAATTCAGGCTAAAAAGTACTAAAATTAGCGTAAATATCCGTTTCAACAACTTTTCTCCCAATTAATTTGCTTCATTGTACCAGTGCTTAATGAAAATTAGTCCGACTCTCTCTAAAATACCCTCTCCACAGAGGAAGCGTGTCCATGACCGAAAAAACTAAATCCTTGAGCTACAAAGATGCCGGTGTTGATATTGATGCCGGTAATGCCCTGATCGAAAAAATCAAAGGTGCAGCGAAACGAACACGTCGTCCAGAAGTATTGGCTGGACTCGGCGGTTTCGGCGCGCTGTTTGAATTACCCACAGGATACCGTGAACCTGTCATGGTATCTGGTACTGATGGCGTTGGCACTAAGCTGCGCCTAGCCTTAGATCATGGCAAACATGACACCGTAGGTATAGATCTGGTAGCCATGTGCGTAAACGACCTTATCGTTTGCGGCGCTGAGCCATTGTTTTTTCTCGACTATTACGCGACGGGTAAACTCGACATTGATACTGCAGCAGCAGTAGTCAATGGAATAGCCGATGGCTGTGAACTGTCAGGCTGTTCGTTAATCGGTGGTGAAACCGCTGAGATGCCAGGCATGTACGAAGGTGATGACTATGATCTAGCTGGCTTCTGTGTCGGCATGGCCGAAAAGTCTGAACTGATTGACGGCACTAAAGTAGCCGTTGGAGACACACTGATAGGCCTGGCGTCTAGCGGACCTCATTCCAATGGTTACTCTCTGATCCGCAAGGTACTGGAAGTAACAGATACAGACCCAGCTACAACAGAGCTTGATGGCCAACCATTGATTGACCTGCTGATGGCACCGACTAAGATCTATGTGAAATCCCTGCTGGGCTTAATCGCTCAGTCACCGGTTCACGCCCTAGCTCATATTACCGGTGGAGGCTTATTGGAGAATATCCCTCGAGTACTGCCACATAATGCTAAAGCCGTAATTGATACCAATGCCTGGACTAGGCCAGCTGTATTTAACTGGTTACAACAGGGCGGTAACATCGATGAACATGAAATGTATCGCACCCTCAACTGCGGTGTAGGTATGGTTGTATGCGTACCAGCCGAAACGGCTCAGTCCGCCCTCGAGTTTTTAACCACTAAAGGTGAAAATGCCTTTATTCTCGGCACTATCGAGCCCAGCACAGAGGGTCAGGAACAGGTCCAGCTTGTCGGGCTTGATGAATGAGCCAAAGCTTAACGGGCAAAGAGAAAGCACGGCTAGTTGTGCTTATTTCTGGCGGCGGCTCCAACTTGCAGTCATTCATCGATGCCTGTGAAAATAAATTTTTAAATGCCGAGATTGCCGCCGTTATTAGCAACAAGGCAAATGTAAAAGGCCTGGAACGAGCCGCCAATGCCAATATTCCAAACATAGTCATTGATCATCGCGGCTTTGATAGTCGCGAAGAATTCGATGAGGAGCTTGCGACACTGATTGAAAGCTTTAATCCACATCTAGTGATTCTCGCGGGCTTTATGCGTATTTTAACTGCCGACTTTGTAGCTCGCTTTCTGGGCAAGTTGATTAACATTCACCCCTCGCTGCTACCTGCTTATCCTGGCCTACATACCCATCAACGGGCCATAGATGCAGGGGACAATGAAGCCGGGGCAACCGTGCACTTTGTCACCCCAGAGTTAGATGGCGGACCATCGGTTCTGCAAGCCAGGGTTCCGATCAAAAGCAATGACAGTGCAGAAATTTTAGCCTCTCGGGTACTGACGTACGAACATCAAATTTACCCTCAGGTGGCGCAATGGTTTTGCCAAGGTCGGCTGATAATGAAGGAGGGCATAGCCATCCTAGACGGCGAATTCCTTGGAGAAAATGGCATTATTTTTGGCACCACAAGCGAACAAAAATAAGTTTTGCTACTCTATACCTATCAGCGACACACATTATCGAGCATTGTTCTGTTATGGCTTTATTTAAGATAACCGCTAATACTCTGTTTACCGCCCTACTACTTGGTGGATTCACAACGATGACCTATGGCAATCCGCTCAGCAGCTACACCGCCACCTACGGTGCCGAGTTAAACGGCATGGACATCAAGGCCACACATCGCCTTGAGCAACTAGACTCTGGTCAGTATCGCGAGACCTTAAAAGCCCGCAACCTGTTGGGTAATATCGATGAGCAGGCTCTGTTTAGTATCTCCAGCGACCAGCAGATAATTCCCCTAGAGTACAAGTATCGGCGCTCACTAATAGGAATCAAACGTGCTGAGAGTCAAAGTTTTGACTGGCCCAACAAGACTGTCACCTACAGCAAAGGAGACAAAACCGAGTCGATTGCAATTACCGTGGGTCTGTTCGATATTATTACCCACAAGTTGCAGCTTAGGCGAGACCTGCAGGCGGGCAAAGAGATTTTGTCTTACCCTGTTATTTCGCGGGGAAAACTGAAACAATATACCTATAAAATTATTGGTCATGAAGTCTTATCCGCTCCCCTAGGGCCTCTTAACACCGTTAAGGTTCAGCGGGTTCGAAAAGACAATAAGCGCCAAACCACAATTTGGCTGGCAACTGACTGGGACTTTTTATTGGTTGGGCTAGAACAAAAAGAAAATGGCGACAGCCATCAGATGAAAATACTCAATGGACAAGTTAACAATCAAACGATTAAGCCTTTAGCAGTGGCTACCGAGACAACTCTATGACACGCGCGCGCAGCAACTCTAGTACAAGTAAATTTATTCTTATCCTTGGCTCGCTCGCCGCTATTGCTGTTATTGCTGGGGTGCTGTATCAGGCTCAGTCAGCTACTGATGAAGGGCTCGAATATCAACAGATACCCGAGCAGATTGCACAGTCAGTTAGCGAACAGCCCGCAGTTCCCGAGGCCCTGATTCCTGAGCCCTCAGCACAACCGACAGCGGTTGCAAAACCTTCGGCAGCCAACACTATCACTCCTCCCAGACTGCCATCACTTGATGACAGCGACCAATTTATACGTGAGCGTTTACTAACGACAAAACATAGGGACGAGCTAAAAACGTGGCTCAACACCGACGATCTAGTCAGACGATTTGCCAGTTACCTTGATGGTATGGCGCGCGGAGTGATCCTGAGTAAAATAATTCCTTTAACGGGGCCAGAGGGGCGTTTTACCACCCATCGCGATGGCGAAATAATTTGGCTCAACGCCGGAAACTATGAGCGCTATAACAGCACAGTTGCAGTGCTGACATCCTTAGATATGAAGTCGATGGCGCAGATGTTTCACTTTATCAGACCGCTACTAGAAAGTGCGTTTGCCGAAATGGGTTATCGCCCGCGGCAGATGGACGGTATTATATTGCAGGCAATCGAAAATATTTTAGATACGCCCATTATTGTCGAACGCATTGAATTGGCCCAAGATTCAGTGACCTACAAATTTGCCGATAAGGAATTAGAGGCGTTGTTGCCACTGCAAAAACAGCTATTACGTACTGGGCCAGAAAGCACCCAGCGTATTCAGCAGCAGGCATTGGCACTGAAAGAAGCCTTACTCAACCCCTAAAACAGAAACCTTGCAGACACCTGACCTTGCTTAGTCGTCCCCTGTATTGGCTGGGATACCTTATCGGGGCCTACTCTGGAATAAACTATTAGGTCTTAGGCAGGGTTACTCCAGTTTGGCCCTGGTACTTGCCGCCGCGGTCGGCATAGGATGTTGCACAGACCTCATCGGATTCAAAGAACAGCATCTGCGCCACACCTTCATTAGCATAAATTTTTGCGGGCAGATTGGTAGTATTTGAAAATTCTAAGGTTACATGACCTTCCCACTCCGGCTCTAGCGGCGTAACGTTGACAATAATACCGCAGCGGGCATAGGTGGACTTGCCTAAACAGATAGTCAGCACAGAACGTGGAATCTTGAAATATTCGACGGTTCTAGCCAGCGCAAAAGAATTAGGCGGGATGATGCAGTAGTCACCTTTCATGTCGACAAACGAATCGCTATCAAAATTCTTGGGATCTACCGTCTTGGAATGCACATTGGTAAATACTTTGAACTCATCGGCACAGCGTACATCGTAGCCATAGCTAGAGGTGCCGTAGGAAATCACACGATCGTCACCAGAATAACGTACCTGCTCCACTTCAAAAGGCGCGATCATTTGGTTTTGCTCGGCCATGCGGCGAATCCAGTTATCTGACTTAATACTCATCGAGGGTGACTCCATTTGAAATGTGGTTAATCTTCAAGGGCGGTATGATACCGATTTACACTGGCTGGGCAAGAGATCCTTGCGTACTATGGACCATAGGCCGAACCAACTACTAGAAGCTGCTGGGGGCTACCCAAAAACTTCATTGACTACTCGAACACTATCTCCGGTCCAGAACTAGACTCACCAGCCTCTAACGCGATCATCACCGCCCCGGCAATCTGTCCGTAATGTTTGGCAACCGTCCCCTGGGGATCTGCCACTACTGAGGGCAGCCCCAGATCACCGTTTTCACGAATTGAACGCTCCAACGGCAGACTACCCAGTACCCCAGTACTATATTGATCGGCAACCTTATCACCGCCGCCATCGCCAAAAATTGCTTCCTCATGGCCACATTTTGCGCAGATATGCATGGCCATATTCTCAACAATACCGAGTACCGGAATATTAACCTTAAGGAACATCTCAATGCCCTTTTTGGCATCTAACAGTGCAATGTCCTGTGGCGTGGTAACAATCACGGCGCCAGATATCTGCGCCTTTTGCGCCATGGTTAATTGAATATCGCCTGTGCCAGGTGGCATATCCACCACCAATACATCTAGCTCACCCCACATAGTCTGTTGCAGTAACTGCAATAGGGCACCCGAGGCCATAGGACCACGCCAGGCCATAGGCGTCTGCTCTGTGACCAAATAGGCCATAGACATCGTCATTAAGCCGTGAGCCTGAATCGGTGAAAAGCTTTTTTCATCAGCGGCCTGGGGACGGGTACCCTCAGGCACCCCCAACATCATGGCAATACTGGGGCCATAGATATCAGCATCCAAAAGGCCCACTTTTTTACCCATCCCGTGCAACGCTAACGCTAAATTTACCGCCGTTGTCGACTTGCCTACGCCGCCCTTACCCGACGCGACAGCTATAATGTATCTAACCTTGTCTAACACTAAAACACCCCAATCTTTACTGATTTTATTGCAACAGCCATTTACCCGCCCTTACAGGGCAATTACACATGAAAAGTTAGTGCAAAATCGCTATAGTTGCGGCTCGTAAACAACGCAAAAAAAAGAACCTGCTCATGTCATCTAAACGCCAAATACTGGTCACCAATGCTCTTCCCTATGCCAACGCGGCGTTACATCTTGGTCATGTGCTGGAATATACCCAAACCGATGTTTGGGTTCGCTTCCAGCGAATGCGCGGGCACGAATGTTACTATCTTTCTGCCGATGATGCTCATGGAACTGCAATCATGTTAAAAGCGGACGAGAAAGGGGTCACCGCAGAACAGCATATTGCCGATATGCGGGCCATTCACGAAGCCGACTTTAAAGATTTCTTAATCAGTGTGGATAATTATCACACCACTCATTCAGAGGAAAATCGAGCGTTTTCGGAGTTGATTTACAATCGTCTCAATAAAAATGGGCATATTGCCAAACGGGATATTACTCAGGCCTTTGATCCTGAGAAGAACCTTTTTCTGGCCGACCGCTACATCAAAGGCACCTGCCCAACGTGCAAAACTGAAGATCAGTACGGCGATAATTGTGAGGCCTGTGGTGCCACCTACGCATCTACTGACTTGATAAATCCTGTGTCAGCAATCTCTGGGGCCACGCCCATAGAAAAAGAATCGACTCATTATTTTTTTAAGCTACCAGAATTTACCGAATTTCTAAAAGACTGGACACGCAGTGGCGCCGTTCAGCCTGAGGTAGCCAACAAACTAGGCGAATGGTTAGACAGTGGTCTGCAAGAGTGGGATATCAGCCGTGATGCCCCCTATTTTGGATTCGAAATACCCAACGCCCCAGGGAAGTACTTTTATGTCTGGCTGGATGCGCCTATTGGTTATATGGCTAGTTTTAAAAATCTGTGCGACCGCGAAGGTATAGATTTTGATCACTACTGGAACAAAGACAGCAAAACTGAGCTGTACCACTTTATCGGCAAAGATATTGTTAACTTCCATGCGCTGTTTTGGCCAGCCATGCTCAAAAGCGCTAAATTTCGCACCCCTACAAAGATTTGTGTTCATGGTTTTGTCACGGTAAATGGCAAGAAAATGTCAAAATCTCGCGGTACATTTATCAATGCGCGTTGCTATTTGGACCATCTCAACCCAGAGTACCTGCGCTATTATTATGCGTCGAAATTGTCAGGCTCCGTAGAAGACATTGATCTTAACCTCGAAGACTTCCAGCAAAAGGTAAATAGCGACCTAGTCGGCAAGGTGGTGAATATAGCCAGCCGTTGCGCCAAATTTATAGCCAACGGCAATGAGGGTGTGCTTTCAGCCAACATTGAGGATCCGGCACTTTGGACCCAGGTGAGTGGAGCGGCGAACAGAATTGCTGAATATTACGAAAGTCGCGACTACAGCAAAGCCATCCGCGAAATTATGGCTCAGGCCGATGCCGCCAACGAATACATTGCAGCCAAAGAACCTTGGAAACTCAACAAGATAGAAGGCAAGCAACAGGAAGTACAAGATATTTGCTCCCTAGGTATTAACCTATTTCGTGTGTTACTGACCTACCTCAAACCCGTGTTGCCCTCGATGGCTGTCGCCAGTGAAGAGTTTCTCAATGACAGCCTCAATTGGGATTCGGTGCAGCAACCACTGACAGAGCATAGGATTAATACCTTCAAACCGCTGATGCAGCGCATCGAAAAAGACAGTATCGACGCCATGGTTGCAGCCAGTAAGGAAGAAGCCGCTAAGGTATCAACGGCCAACATAGAGGGGCCGCTAGCTGAGGACCCTATAGCCGATGAAATTAGCTTCGATGACTTTATTAAGACAGACCTGCGTGTGGCCCTTATCATCAAAGCAAACCATGTCGAAGGCGCAGAAAAACTGTTGCAACTGACCCTAGATATTGGCGGCGAGACTCGAAATGTTTTCTCTGGCATCAAGGCTTCCTACAAACCAGAGGACCTAGAAGGTCGACTTACCGTGATGGTGGCCAATCTAGCGCCACGCAAAATGCGTTTTGGTATGTCTGAGGGGATGGTACTAGCCGCTGGCGATAAAAAGGGAATTTACCTTCTAGAGCCAGATTCTGGTGCGCAACCTGGTCAGCGAGTGACCTAAAAGTCCGTGCCAAGAGTATTTATGAGATAGATCGAAAAGTACTAAAGCCCCATGCCATTTATGTTGAATCACAGGTGTTGATTCCATGATAATGGTATTCAAAACCTTAAGACGTGCAGGCTATGCAAGAATTCGCCATTATTTTGGTCAGCTCTATCCTGATCAACAACTATGTTCTAGTGCAGTTTCTAGGACTGTGCCCGTTCATGGGCGTCTCGAATAAACTCGAGTCGGCCATTGGCATGTCAGCGGCCACCACGTTTGTATTGACGCTTACTGCTATGGCCAGCTATATCGTTGATGTATTCGTGCTCATGCCTCTGGGACTTATTTACCTGCGTACTATTGCCTTTATTTTAGTAATCGCCGCGGTTGTGCAGTTCACCAAAATGTTTATCGAAAAAACCAGTCCACTTCTATACCGCGTGCTGGGTGTATTTCTGCCATTAATAACCACCAACTGCGCAGTACTGGGTGTGGCATTACAAAATGCGGCCAAGGACCTAAACTTTATGCAGTCATCACTGTATGGATTCGGTGCCGGAGCTGGTTTTTCCTTAGTTTTAATTTTCTTCGCAGCCATGCGTGAGCGTCTTGCGGCTGCTGATATCCCAGCTCCATTTGAGGGTGCCGCAATCGCCATGATTACCGCTGGCCTCATGTCACTGGCCTTTATGGGCTTTGCTGGGCTTGTGTAAATGATCGAAAGTATTGCACAGCAACCCATGCTCGCCGCGCTTATCGCGCTGGTCGGGCTGGGCATCATATTCGGTGCCCTGTTGGGTTATGCCGCAGAAAAATTTAAAGTCGAAGGCGACCCCATTGTCGAGCAGATCGATGAACTACTACCCCAGACTCAGTGCGGCCAATGCGGTTTTCCCGGTTGCAAACCCTATGCTGAATCAATTGCCTCTGGGGACGCCATCAATAAATGCCCGCCAGGGGGCCAATCAACGATCAATGCAATCGCTAGTTTACTCGATGTGCCGGCACCAGAACTGGATGCCGAACACGGCGAAGAGGCTGATCTTAAAACCGTCGCCTTTATTCGCGAAGACGAATGCATCGGCTGTACCAAGTGTATTCAAGCCTGCCCCGTAGATGCGATTTTGGGCGCCGCTAAACTCATGCATACCGTTATTGCCGATGAATGCACAGGTTGTGATCTCTGCGTAGAGCCCTGCCCGGTAGACTGCATTGATATGCTGCCAATTGAGCATGGGCTTAAACAATGGCATTGGCCAGCGCCCCTCAAGACAGCAGACCTGATTGCCAGTGATAGAGTCCATCAAGGTGACGAGGGCAGAGCCGCATGATAAAAACATGGGTAACCCCAGGCGGTGTCCATCCGCCAGAGAATAAGCACCAGTCAATGACATTGCCTATCGGTGACTTGCCGATCCCAGAAAGATTACTGGTGCCCCTAAGCCAGCACATCGGCGCACCGGCAGTTGCCTGCGTAAAAGTGGGTGAGAAAGTTCTGAAAGGACAGAAAATTGCCGATGCCACAGGGCCCGTATCTGTGCCTATGCACGCACCAACTTCAGGCAGTATTAGCGCTATTGAAGATCGCCCCATCGCCCATTCGTCTGGTATGTTGGCACCCTGCATCGAAATCACCAGCGATGGTAAAGATACCTGGATTGACCACCAAGGTATTGCAGATTTCGAACACAGCAGTCCTCAGATGCTAATCAAGATAATTGCTGATGCAGGCATAGCCGGGATGGGAGGCGCAGGCTTTCCCTCTGCGATAAAGCTCAATCCAGGGCATCAGCGCCCCATAGACACTCTGATTATTAACGCTACGGAATGCGAACCCTATATCACTGCTGATGACTCAGCCATTCGCGAGCGCGCCGCAGAAATCATCGAAGGCATTGGTATTCTCAGTCACATACTTGGCAACCCAAACAATATTTTACTCGGTATTGAAGACAACAAACCAGAGGCCATCGCCGCACTGGAACCCCATGTAGCTGACACCGGGATCTCTGTGGTTTCATTCCCAACCAAGTATCCCTCAGGGGGCGAAAAACAGCTTATATATATACTTACCGGCAACGAATTAGCTAGCGGTTCACTGCCCGCAGATGCAGGCATAGTGTGTATCAATATAGGTACGACCTACGCCATCAAGCGGGCTGTGGTCAATGGAGAGCCTTTAATATCCCGTGTTACCACCATGACCGGTAACGCCTGTGGTATTAACCGCAACTATGAAACTCTGATAGGCACGCCCGTCAGTCATATGCTTGCCCACAGCAACTTTAATGAAGCGGCCTGTAGCCGACTGGTTATGGGTGGTCCCATGATGGGTTTTAGTCTTACCAGCGCTGACGTACCTGTAGTTAAAACCACCAACTGTATTCTGGCGCCTAGCTATTCAGAAATCCCCGATGACGAGCCAGCTCAACCCTGTATTCGCTGCGGTATGTGTGCCGAAGCATGCCCGGCCTCATTGTTACCGCAACAGTTATTTTGGTACTCACAGGCACAGGATCACGATCGTCTCGAAGCCCATAATTTATTCGATTGTATAGAATGCGGTGCCTGTTCCTACGTCTGTCCAAGCAATATTCCGCTGGTCCAACATTACCGTCATAGCAAGGGTGAAATTTTAAAAGCTCGTGATGAGAAGGTGAAGTCAGATCATGCTCGCGAACGCTTTGAATTTCATCAGCAACGCATGGAACAGGCCGAAAGAGATAAGGAGGCCAAACGAGCAGCGCGCCGCGAAGCCGCTGAAAAAGCCAAGGCAAATTCAGCAACTTCGACCGGGGCAGGTTCGGCTGCGGACATCATTGCCGCAGCTCAAGCACGTGCGACAGCTAAACAGGTCAATCCTGAACAGCAACGGGCAAAGTTTGAACGCTCTATTGCCGGTGCTGAAATGCGCGTAACAATGGCTATAGAAAAGCTCGCTGAAGCCGCTTCCAATCAGACCGATGAACAGACAAATATTCTTAATGCTGCTGTGGAAAGCGCAAAGCAAAAGTTAGAGCAGGCTCAGGTGCGTCTGGCCGACCATTTAGAGAAACACAAAGAACTGGATAGTGAGCAGGTGAAATAATGGCGTTCAAACAGATCACCTCACCACATGCTCATGCTGCGCAAAATACTGCTCAGGTAATGCGACTAGTCTTATGGGCCACAGTGCCCGGACTGGCGGCTCTGACCATTCAGTTTGGCTGGGGTAGCCTAATTAATGTTGTCTTGGCCGTCGTGACCGCCGTAATCTGCGAAGCTGCGATTATTAAACTGCGCAAGCGCCCAGTAGCTTTTTATCTGCGTGACTACAGCGCTGTGGTTACCGCTGTTCTGTTGGGTCTAGCTCTGCCACCGTTGGCCCCCTGGTGGGTGGTGGTAGTTGGCAGCATGTTCTCCATTGTTATCGCCAAGCAACTCTATGGAGGCCTAGGTTATAACCCCTTTAACCCAGCAATGGTTGGCTATGTAGTCCTACTGATTTCGTTTCCTATTCAGATGACGACCTGGATCAGCCCGCTGTCATTATTGCCCGACGGTGTTAGCCACCCCGGTATCATAGAATCCGTTAATATTGTTTTTGCTGGCTATAGCCCAGCGGATGGTGTTACCGGAGCGACACCGCTTGATAGTTTTAAGCACAGCAGTGGCCTTGTGGTCGATCAAATCTATCAGAACAATCCGTTATTTAGCCAAGCTATGTTTGCCGGCGTGGGTTGGGAATGGGTTAATCTTGGCTTCCTCGCTGGGGGCATTGTATTACTGGCCACGCGTATTTTTACCTGGCATGGCCCATTGGCCATGCTCGGCGCTATTGCACTCATGTCGGTTATATTTTGGGACGGTGGAAGTTCTGAAAGTCCTGGTTCAGCGCTAATGCACCTATTCAGCGGCGCATCCATGATGGGAGCGTTTTTTATTCTGACCGACCCAGTATCCTCTGCAGTTAGTAACCGTGGACGGCTAATCTATGGCGCTTTAATTGGCGTGTTGGTTTATATTATTCGTGCCTGGGGTAACTATCCAGATGCTGTCGCCTTCGCCGTCCTACTAGCCAATTTTGCTGCACCATTCATCGATAACTACACCTTGCCACGCACCTACGGCCACACGGATCGCCGCAGAGCCACAGAAAAAGAGGAGGACGCATGATTTTGCAGTCAATCCGCTTCAACGCCATTGTGTTAGCCATTTTTGCTCTGATAACAGCTATCATTTTAGCATCCACAGACAGTCTGACCCGTGACAAAATTGCCGAATCTGAGCGCCAGGCGGCGCAGCGCAAGCTGCTGGAAATTATTCCGATTGAGCGCCACGACAATGACTTGCTGATGGATGTACAACCAATACCGCAACGCTTTTGGGCTAAACTGGGTCTCAAAAAAGGTGGTGATATTCATATAGCCCGCCGCGATGGCATGCCAGTAGCCGCCATCATTCCCGCCATTACTCCAGATGGTTATAGCGGCAATATTGCCATGATTATAGGTATCAACTTTGACGATACCATCGCCGGCGTGCGAGTTACCGAGCACCGCGAAACACCGGGACTTGGCGACAAAGTAGATCTTAAAAAGAGCGACTGGATACTCGACTTCAATGGCAAATCGCTGGTCAACCCTGAAGCATCTGCCTGGGACGTAAAAAAGAATGGCGGCGCCTATGATCAGTTTACTGGTGCTACCATCACTCCACGAGCGGTGATCAACCAGATAGCCGTTACATTGGAATACTTTAGCCAAGACCGCGAGCGACTTCTGAATCAGGCAAAAGAGAATTTAGACACGACCAGAGAGAGTAGTAATGAGTGATGTAACCACCTCCGAGATAGTTAAGAACGGACTCTGGACTAATAATCCGGCGCTCGTGCAATTGCTCGGTCTGTGTCCTCTGCTGGCTGTAACTGGATCTGTCGTTAATGCTCTGGGATTAGGTATAGCCACCTTGGCAGTGCTGGTCGGTTCCAACACCATAGTTTCACTGATCCGCAACCATGTCAGTGATGCAGTGCGCCTGCCCGCATTCGTAATTATTATCGCCGCCTTTGTCACCTGCGCAGAACTGCTGATGAAAGCTTTTACCTATGATTTGTATCAGATACTGGGGATCTTTATTCCGCTAATTGTCACCAACTGTGCCATTCTAGGCCGGGCAGAGGCATTTGCGAGCAAAAATAAAGTTGGCCTTGCAGCACTAGACGGCTTGATGATGGGTCTGGGCTTTCTAGTGGTATTGGTCGCCCTAGGCGCCATTCGGGAGTTGCTCGGCTCCGGAACATTATTTGCCGATATGCATCTGCTATTTGGCGCCTTTGCCTCTTCTTGGATATTGCAACCTTTTGGCGAAAACTACAGTTTTTTGATTGTTGTGTTACCTCCGGGTGCTTTCTTAGTGACTGGTTTTTTAATCGCCATTAAAAATGCAATTGATGCAGTTATTAAACGTCGTACCGATGCGCAGAAAGATGCGCCAGTTAAAGGTGCGAAGCGGATTAGAACCACCGGCCATATTTCCTAGATAGGCGGTTAAAAGCTGGCGTCTAAATATGCTTTAGGGTCACCCAGCACAATCATATCCCGAGTAGAATCTTTGATTGGTAGCCATAGAAAAATCCTCTCAGGTCGCCTGCCCGGAAGAAATCAATGCAATCTTGTCACTGGCACAGTTGCAGCTCAATAATCGCCTCATACTAGTCAGCAAAATAGCGTCTAGTCACTTTCCAAATCTCTGGCAAACAACATCTCCATATTTCGAAATGCCTTAAATTCCAGGTAGTTATTGCTCGGGTCTTTTACAAACAAGGTTACCTGCTCTCCTTTTCGCCCTGCAAAGCGCACATGGGGTTCAATCGCAAACTCAATATCATTGGCCTTCATCATTTCTACCGCCCGCTG
Source organism: SAR92 clade bacterium H921 (assembly GCA_025153755.1). GTDB lineage: Bacteria > Pseudomonadota > Gammaproteobacteria > Pseudomonadales > Porticoccaceae > HTCC2207. The sequence goes on along the minus strand of JAOALD010000001.1, from coordinate 683,205 downwards.
ATACTGATTCCATTCCATAATCACACCAAAATGGGAGGCTGGTACCGCATGACCATCCACCCTATTGGTTGCCGAGGACGGATGATCTTCTGGGGCAACTAAGTGGGCGACAAGTTGATGGCCAAAGAAATCAAAGTCAATCCAACAATCGGATTCGCGGCCCGTAGGGCAACCCAAAATGCCTGCATAAAATGTGCGAGCAGCTTCTAAATCAGTAACTGGGAAGGCTAGATGGAAGCGAGGGTAAGTGGGTTCAGTCATAGTATTTAATACCTTAAAAATAACGACAGTCTCAGTACATTTATGTGGTTACCAAGGCAACGTATCGAGGTCTACATTACCGCCAGTTAATATAATTGCTATTCGCTTGCCCTGAAACTGCTCTGGCTGCTCCATAATCGCAGCTAGGGGCACTGCGCAGGAAGGCTCAACAATTACTTTGAGTCTCGTCCAAATTAGGCGCATGGCTTCGATGATAGCCTCCTCGGAACAGAGTAAAATATCATCGACATTTTCACTAATAGCGACAAAGTTACGCTCCCCCAGAGTGGCACGTAGCCCATCAGCAATTGTATTGGGATTATAGACGGCAAGCCTTTCGCCAGTTTTGAACCCCAGCCACGCATCTTTAGCCCCTTCAGGTTCTGCACCTATCACATTGACATCGCCAGTACTTTTCGCACAGATGGCTGTGCCGCCTAAAAGACCCCCACCACCGACTGGCGCCATAATAATATCCACTGGTTTATCAACCTGCTCTAATAGCTCCATGGTAGCAGTACCCTGGCCGGCAATAACCATATCTTCATCATAGGGGTGAACCAAGTTGTAGTTATGATGTTCGATTAGCCTCGACACCGCGCCCTCTCTTGCAGCCATATTGGGTTCGCACAGTGATATGGTCGCACCATAGCTTGCAACCGCAGCTATTTTCACTTGAGGTGCATTGTCCGGCATCACTACGGTACAGGGCGCACCCCGCAGTGCGGCAGCCCAGGCCAGTGCCGCACCATGGTTGCCTGAAGAATGAGTCACCAGACCATTTTGTAGACTAGATTCGTCCATGGAAAATACGGCATTGCAGGCACCACGCGCTTTAAAGGCACCTGTTTTTTGAAAATTTTCAGCTTTAAAAAATAGTTCACAACCAATAATTCGATTCAATGCCCGGCTCTCTAATATTGGCGTGCGATGGACATACGGCGATATGCGCCTATGGGCTTGCCGAATCTCGTTGATAGTTACATCCATGGACGCAGTGTAATCCAATTACGCTGAACCTTGGCCAAGACTTTTTAGATAATATAAAAAAGGCCCTCAATACTACCGAGAGCCTTTGATACAACCACTACTTGGGCGACTGACGAATTACATATCGCGGCCACGATTGGCAGCAATACGTAAACGCAGTGCATTGAGCTTGATAAAGCCCTCTGCATCAGCCTGATTATAGGCGCCACCATCATCATCGAAGGTGGCGATATTGGCATCAAACAAACTGTCACTTGACGACTGACGACCAACGACACTAACACTGCCTTTATAGAGTTTAACCCGCACATCACCGTTTACTACGGTCTGGGTCTGGTCTATGGCAGCCTGAAGCATTAGGCGCTCTGGCGCCCACCAGTAGCCGTTATAAACTAGTTTGGCGTACTTAGGCATAAGTTCATCTTTCATATGGGCGACCTCTCGATCCAACGTCAGTGACTCGATAGCTCGGTGTGCTTTCATCATTACGGTACCAGCTGGTGTCTCGTAGCAACCACGGGACTTCATGCCTACATAACGGTTTTCAACAATATCTAAGCGCCCAACACCATTGGCGCCAGCCACTTTATTTAAATGCTCAATGACAGTCGCCGCCGACATAGCTACGCCGTCGATAGCAACTATATCGCCCTTCTCATAGCTGATATCCATATAGGTTGCCTTATCCGGGGCTTGCTCTGGTGACACAGTCCAGCGCCACATATCATCTTCCGCTTCTGACCAAGGATCTTCCAAATTGCCACCCTCATAGGAAATATGTAGTAAATTTGCGTCCATGGAAAAGGGTGATTTTTTACCTCGCTTCATCTCTACCGGAATACTGTGCTTTTCACAGTACTCCATTAATTTGTCCCGAGAATTCAGATCCCATTCACGCCAGGGGGCGATCACATTAATGCCAGGCTTAAGTGCGTAGGCACCCAATTCAAAACGTACCTGATCATTACCTTTGCCCGTGGCACCGTGGGAAATAGTATCAGCACCAGTTTCATTGGCAATTTCAATAAGGCGTTTGGCAATCAGTGGGCGGGCAATCGAGGTACCCAAGAGATATTCACCTTCGTAAATGGTATTGGCACGAAACATGGGGAACACAAAATCCCGCGCATACTCTTCACGCAGATCATCAATATAGATTTCCTTCACGCCCAGAGCTTCAGCTTTGGCTCGAGCGGGTTCAACTTCTTCACCCTGCCCAATATCGGCCGTGAATGTAACTACTTCGCAGTTATATTCTTCCTGCAACCATTTCACAATCACAGATGTATCCAGGCCACCTGAATAGGCTAAAACTACTTTATTAACGTCTGACACGAAACTAGATCCTTTACTGGAGAAAATTAGCTGGGGATTTTACCCTAACAGGGATGATTTTAATATTAGTAGCGATCTGTATCGTCTTGATAATCAAACAGTCGGTAACCTTGATTGAAAAAACTATCTAGCTCTTGCTGAGAGGGAAAACTGTAATAGCCTGCAGCGCCCTGTTGAGACTGCGTCGCAATAGGTTGTTGGGATTGAATTTGGGCTACCGCCTGTAAGATCTGAGCACAGCCACCCACATACAGATTGAGCACATTGGTCAAATAAGATTTATCTAACTCTAGTGGTATCTTAGCGATAGAAATAATATCGCCCGTATCCACCCCCGCATCCTGAATAAAGTGTAGTGTTGAACCAATCTCTGACTCTTTGTTGATCATGGCTCTGAAGGTCGCCATCACGCCACGATAGTCCGGCAGCACACCAGAGTGAAGGTTTAAAACACCATATTTAGGAATCGCAATCACCTGCTCTTGGATAATAAGACCAAAGCGCACGGAGATAATAAGCTCGGGCCTACTATTGCGAATCCGTGCAAGCCCCTCCGAGCTATTTACTCTATGGTCCAAATCTGCAAAGCCCTGCAACTCACAGCCGGCCCTTTTGGCGAGATCATCAAAGCTATAATCTGCATCAGCAATCTGCTGTTTTTCAAATGCACCCAAATCCATGAGTGATTGCGGCAACCGCTCGTCAACACCCACTTTTTCTGAGATAAAAATGTTCAACTCATGATCTCTTAGCTCCTGCACTAATCGAGCTAGAACCATATGGCTGGCAAGATCTCTGTTTGTAAAGATTGCTATCTTCATGTCAGGCTCTTTTTTATATCTAACTTTTCCACAAATACTCGTATGAAGCTAGCGTTTCCGGTAGCATTGAGGCTCAAACTAAGGACCCTGTTTTAATGAACCAGCTCCGTATTATCCAGCCCGATGATTGGCACCTCCACCTACGAGATCATCAGGCTCTCGAAACTACAGTCCCAGCGGTGGCTCGGTGCTTTGGTCGTGGTATTATTATGCCAAATTTGGTGCCTCCAGCCACCACAGTTGCCGAGGCCAGCGCCTATCGGGATCGAATTTTGGCCCAACGGCCAGTGGGGTCAAATTGGCAACCGCTGATGGTTCTGTATCTGACTGACAACACCTCGCCAGATGAAATTCGTTTAGCTAAAGAATGCGGCTTTATCCATGGTTGTAAGTATTATCCCGCTGGCGCCACTACTAACTCTGACTCTGGAGTGACCAACCTCAATAACATTCATCAGGTGTTAGAGACCATGCAGGAAGTAGGTATGGTCCTGCAACTACATGGTGAAGTCACCTCCTTAGATACAGACATTTTTGATCGCGAAGCGATATTCATTGAACGCCACCTGCGCGGTTTAGTGCAGCATTACCCCAATCTGAAGATTGTTTTGGAACATATCACCACCTCAGAGGCTGTTGAATTTGTCTCACAGGCTAGCGACAATGTTGCGGCCACTATTACGCCCCAGCACCTGCTGTACAACCGCAACCATATGCTTGCTGGGGGTATTCGCCCACACCTGTTTTGCCTGCCAATTTTAAAACGCGATATTCACCAACAGGCATTGATCGCAGCAGCTACTAGCGGTGATAAAAAGTTCTTTTTAGGTACTGATTCAGCTCCCCACGTTCAGGGCAGAAAAGAGAGTTCCTGTGGCTGTGCTGGCTGCTTTAGTCATCATGCCGCGATTGAACTCTACGCGGAAGTATTTGAGCAGGCTGAAGCACTGGATAAGCTCGAGGCCTTTGCTAGCAAACATGGCGCCGATTTTTATAGCCTACCTTACAACAGCGAAACTATTTTATTGACGCGAGACCCCTGGGAACTACCAGCGACGATTCCCTATGATGGCTCACAGCTAGTTCCCCTCGGTGCTGGCACCACGTTAAACTGGAGATTGAGTGTTTAATGGAAATGCCTCAAGAACTTTTAGAACGATCACAAATGGCACAGCGATTTCGCGGCTTTTTACCCGTGGTGGTCGATGTAGAAACCGGCGGCTTTGATTCACGCAAAGATGCTCTATTGGAAATTGCCGCTGTTATTTTGGAGATGGACTCTCAAGGTAATCTCCAAATCAAAGAGAGCTATAGTAAAAATATTGAACCCTTTCCCGGCGCTAATATCGATGAAGCGGCACTGGAGTTTACTGGTATTGATCTTTACGACCCAGAGCGAATGATGGAAGATGAAGGCGAAGCGCTGCGCGAGATATTTCAGCCCATTCGCCGAGAAGTTTCCGACTCTGGCTGCACCCGTGCCGTAATGGTGGCACACAATGCCCATTTTGATCTCGGCTTTGTCAATGCTGCCATCAAGCGGAATCACATTAAACGTAGCCCATTTCATCCGTTTTCCTGCTTCGATACATCGAGTTTAGGTGGGCTAGCTTATGGTCAAACTGTATTGGCTAAAGCCTGTCAGGCTGCGAAGATTGAGTTCAATAATCGCGATGCTCACAGCGCGCTTTATGATACGGTCAAAACTGCGGAACTGTATTGCAAAATTGTTAATCGATGGAAAGAGTTGGGTGGCTGGCCGCTACCGCTAGATAGCGACCAGTCTTGATTTAAAAAATTACTTTTTAACCCAGAAGTCAGCATTTTTAATGCCGGCTTTATCTGGATTAAAGACCGGGTCGATCCCCTGCCCTAGCTGAGCCTCGTAATCTTTAAGTGCCATTAGTGCCGGCTTTTGCAGTATTAAAATCGCCACAATATTTAGCCAAGCCATAACACCTACTCCAACATCACCAAGTGCCCAGGCTACCGCCGCCGTCTTTAAACCACCGTACATAACCGATGCCAGCACCAATGCTTTTAGTGCAACCACCAACCAGGCTCGGTGTACCTTGCGGTTAATGTACATGACATTAGTTTCGGCAATATAGTAATAGGCCACAATAGTCGTGAAGGCGAAGAACAGCAGTGATAAGGCTAAAAGTCCGCTACCAAAACCTGGTAGCACCGTATCGAAGGATGCCTGAACATAACCTGGGCCGGCAGCAACACCAGCTAAGCCCTCATAAAGAACGCCGCCATCAACGGCCTGCACGTTATAAAGGCCGGTCAGTAAAATCATAAATGCAGTAGCGGTGCAAATAAGCAATGTGTCGATATAAACAGAAAATGCCTGAACCAATCCCTGTTTGACAGGGTGAGAAACCTCGGCTGCAGCTGCAGCATGGGGCGAGCTGCCCTGCCCAGCTTCATTAGAGTAAATGCCGCGCTTTACACCCCATTGCACAGCCATACCAATAATGGCGCCGTAACCTGCTTCCATGCCAAAGGCGCTATTAAAAATCAGTTTTACCATGGCAGGTACGGCATCTATATTGGCAAAAATCACCACCAGCGCAATTAAAATATATCCAGCTGCCATAGCGGGTACGGCAATTTGGGCAAAATGAGCGATGCGTTTTACCCCACCAAAAACAATTAACGCCAAGCATATGCAGAGAAAGGCAACAGTAGCGATAGGCGGTATACTCCAGGCGTTATCCATCGCCATTACGATACTGTTCGCCTGAATACCCGGTAGGCAAAAACCCATGGCGACAATAGTAGATGCAGCAAATAACCAAGCGTACCAGTTTTGCCCCATGGCTTTTTCAATATAGTAAGCTGGGCCGCCACGGTACAAGCCCTTGTCATCTTTTTCTTTATAGATTTGCGCCAGGGTCGCCTCGATATAGGCGGTAGAGGCTCCAAGAAAGGCCACCACCCACATCCAAAACACCGCACCCGGACCTCCCATAGCAATCGCTGTGGCAACACCAGCAATATTACCTGTGCCTACTCGTCCCGATAGAGACATGGCTAAGGCTTGAAAGGAGGACACCCCAGAATCAGAGCTACGACCATCGAAGATTAATTTAGCCATGTGGCGAAAATGGCGCACCTGTAAAAATCGAGTACGCACAGAAAAATACAGGCCTGAACCCAAACACAGATAAACTAGAGCTGAGCTCCAAACGATACTATTAAGGTCATTGATAAATTGTTCCAAAATTTTTCCTCTAGGATTCGAATTATTATTTTACCAGAGCTGCTTTGTCTGCAAGCCAAAATGACCTATCTGCATGAGCTACAGACTTTGCGGTAATTTGGTTATCAACTGCGAAAAAGCCAGCGTGGGGAGTGTACTAGAATATTCCAGCAAGAGGGAGAGTTCGCTCCTACTACTCATCTGTGAGGCAAAGTATAGTGCGCCGCGACGCCAGTAAACCACAGTGCTAGTAAACCATTAAGATTGTTTTGACCAATATAACTTGGTTGCTATGTTCTATTCCCATAGGGTTTTGCCTGGCTTCCCACACAAACTGTGCATCTTTATATTTGTTTTACGTATAAACACTATCGCGGACATAGCCGAACTGTGCATAGCTATTTATGTGGCTCAACGTTAGACTCGATCGAACGAATAAATCTGCGTTTCAAATAGGAAAAAAACGATGACCGACTCATTTAAAGAAAGCGCACTTAGATACCATATGCATCCACTTCCGGGAAAGCTGGAAATCAGGCCCACTAAGCCACTGGCTAATAAAAGAGATCTATCCCTCGCCTATTCACCTGGCGTGGCACACGCCTGTGAGCTTATTGCTGATAATCCTACCGAAGTTGCATCTGTAACAGCTCGGGGCAACTTGGTTGCAGTAATTACCAACGGAACTGCGGTACTGGGGCTAGGTAACATTGGCCCACTAGCATCAAAACCGGTAATGGAAGGCAAGGCGGTGCTATTCAAAAAATTTGCCAATATTGACGTATTTGATATTGAGGTTGATGAAACCGATGTTGATAAACTTGTGGATATTATTGCCAGTCTTGAGCCTACCTTTGGCGGGGTGAATCTTGAAGACATTAAGGCACCTGAGTGTTTCATGGTTGAAAATAAGCTTCGTGAACGGATGCAGATCCCAGTCTTCCACGATGACCAGCACGGCACAGCTATTGTCGCGGCAGCAGCCATCTACAACGGCCTACGTATTGTCGAGAAAAAATTTGAGGACGTAAAACTGGTTGTCTCTGGTGCCGGTGCTGCAAGTATTGCCTGTGTCGATTTACTGGTAGGCATGGGCCTACAAAAGAAAAATGTCCGCATGATTGATCGCACTGGCGTTATCTATGCTGGCCGCGTAGAAGGCATGAATCCGTGGAAACAAGGCTATGCTGTTGAGACTAGTGATCGAACTATTGAAGATGCCATCGAAGGTGCAGATCTCTTTATGGGCCTATCGGGCCCAGGGGTATTAAACGGTGAATTACTACAAAAAATGGGTGATAAGCCAATTATTCTGGCCATGTCGAATCCTATACCGGAAATCATGCCTGAAGAAGCTAAGGCTGCCCGTCCCGATGCTATTTTGGCCACGGGCCGCTCAGACTACCCCAATCAGGTAAACAATGTTCTTTGTTTTCCTTTCATTTTTCGCGGCGCCCTAGATTGTGGAGCCTCAACGATTAATGAGGACATGAAAATGGCCGCGGTAAAAGCTATTGCGGATCTGGCGACCAAAGAAACCTCCGATGTCGTGGCGGCAGCCTATGCTGACGAACAGCTTAAGTTTGGTCCAGACTACTTGATTCCCAAAGCCTTCGATCCACGTCTAATTGAAGATGTGCCTATGGCTGTCGTGAAGGCAGCAATGGCTAGTGGTGTAGCTACCAGACCAATCGAAGACCTTGAGGCCTATCGCCAGACTCTGCATGAGTTTGTAAATCAGGCTGGTCTGTTTATGCAGCCTATTATTGAGATCGCAAAAAAATCCCCTGCCAGAATCGTTTATGCCGAGGGTGAAAATGATGATGTATTAATGGCCGTACAGGCGGTGATCGATGAAAACATTGCCAAACCGGTTTTGATTGGTCGTCGTGCCGGTATGGAAGTGAAGATCGATCGCCTAGGCCTGCGTATTGATCTTGATACTGAGGTAGAAATATTTGATCCGAGCAACAACGATAAACATGACGCCTACGCCGCCTATTACCACAAGATGGTTGGACGTAACGGTGTCTCGGTGGATGCTGCACGCAAGATTATGCGTGATGATAATACCGCTATTGCAGCAGTGATGGTGGCTCGTAACGAGGCCGATGGGCTTATCTGCGGTAAGGTCGGCCGTTTTGATTTTCATCTGCGCGAAATTATGCATCTACTTGGACCAGCACATAAAGATCAGCTAGTCTCCTCTGCCGCGGTATTACTGATGCCTGATGGTCCACTCTTTTTAGCCGATACGGCAATGAACGTGGATCCCAGCGCCGAAGAACTGGTGAAAATAACCGAGGCCAGCATGGATCTGGTTAAGCGCTTTGGCATTGAGCCCAAGGTGGCATTATTGTCCCATTCCAACTTTGGGACATCGAATAACCCGTCGGCAAAAAAGGTACGTCAAGCCAGTCAAATACTACGCACCAACTACCCCAACTTGCAGGTAGATGGTGAAATGCATGTGCTTAGTGCACTGAACCCAAAACTGCGCGATACAGTCTACTCTAAAGCTAATATTAATGGCCGCGCCAACGTCTTGGTTATGCCAAACTTGGATGCGGCGAATATTGCCATGGGGTTGATTCGGTCACTGACTGATGCGCTGCTAATCGGGCCATTTATTAATGGCTTCCGCAAGCCAGCACATATTGTTATTCCATCGGTCTCATCGCGAGGCATATTTAATATGACGGCTCTTACGGTTGCCGATATTCAGGCTATGAAATAAGGGCGCTACTTATTTTGTAATGACAACGCCAGATTATATAACTGCTTTTTATCACCGCCAGTAATTTTGGCGGTGATAGAGGCGGCCTTAGTCAATGGTAGTTCTTTGATCAGCAGGCCGATAATCCTTTCAGCCTCAGCTGATATAACTTCACTACTGTTAATATCACCGCCAACCACTAGCACTATTTCACCGCGTTGCTGGTTGATGTCCACCGATACCTGTTGTAACAGTTCTTCTAAGGTGCCGTGTAAGTACGTTTCAAACTTTTTGGTCATCTCGCGGGCCATAAAGCTAGGCCTATCGGTGCCGAATATCTCGATCATATCAGTGATTGTTTCAATAACACGATGCGGTGCCTCATAGCAAACCATGGTCTGCGCACCTGTTTTAAGTTCACCTAGGGCAGTTTTACGCTGACTAGTTTTGGCCGGTAAAAAGCCAATAAAACGAAAACTATCAGTGGGTAGTCCAGACACGCTAAGGGCAGAAATAGCAGCGCAGGCGCCGGGAATAGGCACAACTGAGACACCTTGGCCCCGAGCCTCAGAAACCAATCTGTAACCAGGATCAGAAATAAGAGGTGTACCTGCATCAGATATTAATGCAATATCTTCTCCATTGAGCAAACGCTGAATAAGTTTGTAACTACTCTTTTTGTCCGCATGGTCATGGTAAGCAATGCATGGCTTATCTATACTGAAGTGGCCAAGCAGTTTTTTACTATGGCGAGTATCTTCGCAGGCTATTACACTGACAGACTGGAGAGTCTCCACTGCGCGGGGTACCATATCCCCCAGATTGCCTATGGGTGTGGCGACTATATATAACGTACCGGACTGATTTGAATTCATGACTAAAAAAGCTCTAGGTTTGATTGCCTTTGCGGGATGCATCTTAGCCTTAATTGGGGGCTGTGCGCCAACCACAGAGACCTTTAGAGCCCCCATAATTACAGTGCTTGATGTATCAGACCTATCGGCGCTTGATAAAGCCAGTGAATTAATCGCCGAATCCGAACTGTCGAACTCACCCGACAGCCTGCTTTTGCGAGCATCAAGCTTGATCGCCAGTGCCGGAGATATAGAACAAAGTGCCACTGTGCTAACTCGCATCGATCCAGATAAATTGGATGATGCCGAATTTATCGAATACAGTTTACTGGGCATTGAACTGGATTTATTAATGTCCAACTGGGCCATGGCTTTAGGCTGGTTTGAAACTGATCGCTATGTATTGTTAAGTACAACATTTGATCGCAATACCCGTTTGCGTACACTTGAGCTAAAGTCCGATGCCAATTTCGCTCAGGGCGACTTTGAACAGAGTCTTCTAACTTCTATTCAGATTGCTCAGTTGATGACAAAAAAAGTCGATGTAGCCAAGATACACAATAAAATCTGGCGGCAGCTCAACACACTATCCTATGGATTTTTGTTACAGGGTCAGGAACACAAAAATTCTAGCCTAGCTGGCTGGTTGCAGCTCGCCGAGTTAAGTCGCAGATATCAACACAGTCAACAGGCTCAGATTCAACAGTACCAGAGCTGGCAACAGCGTTGGAGACGACATCCCGCCGCACTTGTGCCACCAGCTCCCTTTAAGGCAGGCCTTAACTATATGAGACCTCCAGCGCAGGTAGCTCTGCTATTGCCCTTGCAAGAGCAGTATGAGGTGCCCAGCTACACCCTACTGGATGGCTTTATGGAAGCCTATTACGAATTACTGGCTCAGACTCAAAACAGTATGAACATTGAGAGTGATTTGCCCAGAGTGCGTATTTATGACACCTCGGTGTACTCAGTACAAAAAGCCTACAACAATGCCATTGAAGATGGAGCTGAGATAATTATCGGGCCTATGCGAAAATCTAAGGTCGCGGCACTGCTCGCAATGCCCGAGTTACCAGTGCCAACTATCAGCCTGAATCGCCTAGAAGACAGCCCCAGTATGCCGATGAAAAATCTTCTTCAATTTGGCTTATCGCCCCTTGATGAAATGTCTCAAATTGCTGACCGTGCATGGCAAAATGGTCAACGTAAGGTACTGATAATTGCGCCAGACAGCGGCTGGGGAACGAGAGCCAATGAATTCTTCAAGCAGTACTGGTCCAGCAAAGGCGGTACTGTTTTAGATAGCCTGTCTTACCCCTCCTCGATTAATGATTTTACACCTCTATTAAAACGCCCGCTGCAAATTGATCTTAGTGAAGAGCGCGGTCTGCAGTTAAAGCGTTTCATTAATAGTCGAGTTAAGTTTAATCCTCGCCGTCGTCAAGATATTGATCTGGTGGTCGTGTTAGGCTACCCAGTTAGGGCGCGCCAGATTAAACCAGCATTGGATTTTCTCTATGCTGCTGACATCCCTGTGGTAGCCACATCTCATATATACAGCGGCGTGGAGCAGGTCGGTCTTGATAGAGATCTATCAGGGGTCGAGTTCGTGGCAATGCCATGGACTTTGCCTGGACAGATGCCCAGCCAATTAAAACCAAATCAACAGCTGCACACAGCATATCGACATCTCTATGCCATGGGATATGACGCGTTTTTAATACACAGACATCTACCTCGTCTGTCGGCAGAACAGGCTATTCCTATTTTTGGCTCCACAGGGTTACTTTCGCTCTCCGATGGTGTGATTAAACGAATGGCAAAATGGGCTAAATTTAAACGAGGAAAGGTTAATCAAATACAGCCCTAAACGGCGATAAGAGTAAATAATAGGGACACGATAAGGACATTGGAGAGCCAATGATTAATAGTGGTAAGGTACCAGGGGGGCTGGGCGCGCAACAACGTACACCACCTCTATCAGGGGCCGCCGCAGAGCAGCTAGCATGCGATTACCTGTTGGATCAGGGTCTAAAGCTTTTAGATAAAAATTTTCGTACTCGTCGAGGCGAAATTGATCTGATAATGCAGGATAATGCAGTTTTGGTGTTCATCGAGGTTCGGTTCCGCAAGTCGGCACAATTCGGTAGCGCGGAGGAATCAATTACCAGACATAAGTTGGCGCGATTAACCGCCGCGGCATCAGCCTACATGCAGCGTCAGAGGTGCAGCGATAATACCCTAGCGCGCTTTGACGCAGTGGCGATAAGTCCCTCACCTAATAACCGACTTGGCTTTAAATTTAACTGGATTAAAAATATTTTAGCCTGAATTGGAATAGTATGGATCAACAAATTTTTAAGTATTTTCAGAGTGCTATCGAGACTACTATGGTGGTTGGTGACGCATTTGCTGAACCTATTGCCGGTGCTGCAGACAAAGTCGCCGCCGCATTACTAGCGGGCAACAGCATTTTTAGCTGTGGGGAAAAAGCGGGTATTTTAGTGGCCCAGCTTTTTACTGATTATTTAGCGTTGGGGTTTGAAATTGAGCGGCCCGGTTTTCCTGCCCTCAATATTAATAAACTAGCGGCTGATGATATAGCTAGTGAACGCTACGCTCAGGCGCTGCATACACATGGAAGCAGTGCCGATATATTGCTAGTAGTCAGCGCCGGTCAAAGCAGTCAATCAATAGTCAGCTTGATTAAAGCGGCTGTAGATAAAGATATGTCTGTGGTGTTACTGTCGGCAGAAAATGATGCCCTCCTAGCCTCGCATCTTGGTTATAATGACGTTCAAATAAATTTGGGGCAGTTTTCTGGTGAGATCGTGACCCAGGCTCAGTTTCAGGTGATTCAGTGTATCTGTACACTGGTTGACCATCAGCTTTTTGGAGGATATTAAATGCGACCCATAGCCCTGGCTAGAATTCTAAGTTTGACTCTGTTGCTACTCACTACAGCTTGCACCAACATTGTTAACTCGGTGACTGAAGGTCCTATTGAATCTGACCCTACTGCCACCGGAGTGGGGACCAATATCAATGATTTGAAAATGGATACCTATATTGGGGTCAATATTAAGAAAGCAGATGAAGCTCTTGCCAAGTCCCATATCAACGTAAATGTTTATAATGCAGTAGTGTTGCTAACTGGTGAGGTACCAAACCCCAAGATGAAAGTCTTGGCTGGTGATGTAGCTCGCGACTTTAGTGGGGTTCGCCAGGTACATAATGAGTTGCAAGTCCGGGGCAAAAGTTCCATGGTCGCGCGCACCAATGATTCACTGCTGACAGGTAAAATCAAAACCAAGATGGCATTTGACCAAAGCGTTAAGGCTTCGGATATTCAGATAGTCACCGAAGACAGCGTAGTGTATCTAATGGGCAAAGTACTCCAAGCAGAAGGGGAAGCCGCAGCAAATATTGCTCGCGCAAGTAGTGGAGTTAGAAAAGTAGTCAAGGTATTTGAATACGTAGACTAAACAAAGCGGCAGGCTCTGGGGAGAACTAGTTACACCAACTCAATAGCCATGGCAGTGGCTTCGCCACCACCAATGCACAGACTAGCCACGCCTTTTTTACCACCACGCTGTTGCAATGCATGAAGTAAGGTCACAATAATTCGTGAGCCGCTAGCGCCAATAGGGTGGCCTAGAGCGCAAGCGCCACCATTGACATTTAGCTTATCATGCTCAATACCAAGCTCTTTCATGGCAGCCATAGCCACTACGGCAAAAGCCTCGTTCACTTCCCAGATATCAACATCAGCTACCGACCAACCCACTCTCGCCAGCGTTTTATTGATGGCGCTAACCGGCGCTGTAGTGAACCACTCTGGCTGTTGAGATGACTGATCATAACCATGGATCAAGGCAATTGGTTTGAGCCCTGCAGCCTTGGCATCGTCGGCCATCATCAGAGTCAGTGCGGCAGCACCATCGGATATGGAACTGGCATTGGCAGCCGTGACCGTGCCATCTTTTTGGAACGCCGGACGCAACTGCGGAATCTTATCTGGGCGCGCATTACCGGGCTGCTCATCTACCTTTACAACAGTATCTCCCTTGCGACCCTTGATTGTTACTGGGACAATCTCTGCATCAAACAAACCCTGTTCGATGGCGGCATTGGCGCGGCGCAGCGATTCAATAGCATAGTTATCTTGCATCTCTCGGCTAAAATTGTATTTATTAGCACAGCTCTCGGCAAAATTGCCCATGGGCACTCCCTCATAAGCATCCTGCAGGCCGTCATATTGCATATGATCCAGCATCTCCCCACTGCCAAAGCGATAACCCTGACGCCCCTGAGGAATTAAATACGGCGCCCTACTCATGCTTTCCATACCGCCAGCAACAATCACCTTTGACTGACCAGCGCGCAACGCATTACCGGCCATAATTACTGACATCATAGCTGAGCCACAGACCTTATTGACTGTACTACAGGCCGTAGCCTGACTAACACCTGCGGCCAAAGCAGCCTGTCTTGCTGGCGCCTGCCCAAGACCTGCACCGAGTACACAGCCCATAATTACTTCATCGAGTTGATCGCCATCCACACCAGCTCGCTCTATTGCCGCACGGATCGCAACCGCTCCAAGTTCATGCGCAGACACTGCAGACAAACTCCCCATCATGCCGCCCATAGGGGTGCGTGCTGCGGATAAAATAGCTATGGATTGAGACATTGAGAACTCCGTTCTAAATTAGTAGAAAAAGGATTATTTAATGACACGCAATGAGGGTTTTGACTTTCCTTTGCCGATATCGGCTACAGGGTTTACGGAAGATTTATCTACTTTGCCAGTGACCACTTTAGGGCCTTTTGGTGGTGCTGGAGGTGGAGTTTCGTCGTCATCTTGTGGCTCAAAAACCATTCCCTGACCATTTTCCTGTGCATAGATACCAATGACGGCACCAACTGGCACATAGATATCAATGGGCATGCCACTGAATCTTGTAGATAGCTGGACAAACTCATGGTTCATAACGAAATTGGTAACTGCCCGCGGGGCTATATTGAGTACAATCTGCCCATCGGTAACAAAATTCTGAGGAACCTCTACACCGGGATAATGAGCATTTACGACAATGTAGGGTGTGCAATCGTTGTCCACTATCCAGTCAAAGAAAGCTCTTAGCAAGTAGGGACGATTTGACCGCATTTGCATTTTATCCGCGAATCTCGCGTTCCAGATCAGTCAGACTCTCTTCAAATGAAGGGCGCGCAAACAGTCGATCCATGTAATCGAGCAAAGGCTTGACCTGACGATTGTTAGGCAGTTCGATACCTAGACGCGGTAAACGCCAGAGCATGGGCGCCAAACAGCAGTCTACGAGGGTAAAGTCTTCATTCATAAAAAAGTCCATTTCGGCGAAGATACTGGCCACGCTAATTAGAGACTCACGAAACTCTTTTCGCGCTGCATCAGCTTTCTTGCTGTCTGGATTAGTTACAATTTGATCGATCAACACACACCAATCGCGCTCGATTCTGTAGATCCAAAGGCGACTTTGAGCTCGAGCCACCGGATAGACTGGCAACAATGGCGGATGGGGAAAGCGCTCGTCAAGGTACTCCATGACAACTTTGGATTCATAGAGTGCTAAATCACGGTCCACCAGAGTCGGCAGTGTACCGTAGGGGTTGGCTTCAAGAATTTCTTCAGTAACGCCATTGGCTTCGATATCTTCAATATCAACGGTAACGCCTTTTTCCGCAAGTACGATACGCACTCTGTGGCTATACTGGCAAGTAGGATCTGAAAATAGCGTCATCGATGATCGTCGCACAACAACCTCACATTTTTAATTGTAATGTTAAGGGCAGAAATACTCTGCCCAGCTCAAACAGCCCTGCGGCCATCAATTTATACCATTAAGCTTTAAACTAACCCCAATAAAAGCCTAGTGAATACCTTTCCAGTATTCGCGGTTCAATAGTACTGTTGGCACCAATAATAGCAGCAGAAATAACAGCACCATCTTACCTATATGCTTGCGCTGTTCGGCCATTGGCTCAGCGATATAGGTCAAGAAGTTTACTAGGTCATAAACAGCACCCTCATATTCCTCTACAGACATGCTGCCAGTTTGCTTGATTTCAAAACGACCACAGGGATCATCGAGAATATCAGCGCCAGTCATCAGGTCCCGCTTTATGCCGCCATTGCTGGCCAGCACTGGGCCGGGCGCGCATTCCGGAAGGCCCTGCAAGTCTATCAGCGCATGGGGCATACCCACATCTTTGAATACTCTATTGTTCACCCCTAGAGGCCGAGATGGATCCGCGTAAAAATTTGTTAGATAAGTATACAGCCATTCTGGTGATCGCGACCTAGCAACCAATGTTAAATCTGGAGGCGTAGCACCAAACCAATCCTTAGCGCCATCAGCGGGCATCGCAATGTTCATTAATTCACCAATCTTTTGGCCGGTGAAAATCATGTTGTCCATCATCATCTGGTTGGGAATACCAATATCATTGGCAACACGCTCCCAGCGTGAATACTTAAATGAGTGGCAACCCATGCAGAAGTTAACCGCCAACTTGGCGCCATTTTGCAACGACGCATCATTAGATAATTGCGCCTCGAAAGGATCACAGTCAATCGTGCCACAGGACTTACCACTTTCCGCACCCACTACCTTGAGGGGCAGCACAACTAACACTGCAACAACACATACTGCGCCTATTGTTCGCCAAAAACCTATGCCACCATCCATAGTGATGCGATCTGGCTCAGGTTTTGTAGTTTCCATTCTGGTCCAGAAGTAGATACCGATAAAGTAGGCAAAATACAAAGCAGTACAAATCTGAGCGAGGAACGTACGCTCAGGAGTCGGCGCCTTTACACCCAGATATCCCAGTATTATGAACACAGCAGGCAGCACCAAAATAGCGATTCTGCTAATAATACCCTTGTAGCGAATAGACCTTACTGGACTTCTATCGAGCCAGGGCAACACAAACAAAATGGCGATAGCTGCAGCCATAATAATAAAGCCGCCAAGCTTGTCCGGCACTGCTCTAAGCATGGAGTAATAAGGCGTGAAGTACCAAACCGGCGCAATATGCTCTGGGGTCTTCAATGAGTTAGCTATCTCAAAATTGGCGTGCTCTAAGAAGTAACCACCCATCTCAGGCATAAAGAACAGAATCGCGCAGAACACGAATAGGAACACCACGATGGGCACCAAATCATGAATAACAAAGTACGGGAAGAAGGGGATACCATCTATAGGGTTGCCATCTTTGTCTTTGTACTTCTTGATACTCACGCCATCTGGATTATTAGAACCCACATCGTGCAGAGCAATAATATGCATAACCACCAGTGCAATCAGAATGATTGGCAGTGCCACAACATGCAGTGACATAAACCGATTTAGCGTAATACCTGAGATCAGGTAATCACCGCGGATCCACTGCACTATGTCTTCACCCACCACTGGAATCGCTCCAAAGAGGCTAATAATCACCTGAGCACCCCAGTAGGACATCTGACCCCAAGGCAAGACATAGCCCAAGAAGGCCTCTGCCATCAGGGCCACATAGATAGTCATACCAAAGATCCAAACCAATTCACGCGGGGCCTTATAGGAACCGTACATCAAGCCGCGGAACATATGCATATACACTACAATAAAGAACGCAGACGCACCCGTACTGTGGGCATACCGGATGATCCAACCGAGATCTACATCTCGCATAATGTACTCAACTGATGCAAAAGCCTGCTCTGCAGAACCCTGATAGCTCATCAGCAACCAGATACCAGTAATTAGCTGAATAACCAGGACCACCATTGACAGAACGCCAAAGTAATACCAGAAGTTAAAGTTTTTAGGGGCATAATACTCCGCCATATGCCGGTTCCACTCGCGCTTGAGTGTTGGCATACGTGAATCTAACCAAGCGGCAAACCCAGTTTCATTGCTCATTACGCAACCTCCGAATCTATACCAATAATCACAACATCGTCCGACTCATAACTGTGAGGAGGAATCTCTAGGTTTGTAGGTGCAGGGACACCGGCAAAAACACGACCCGAGAGGTCAAACTTTGAACCATGACAGGGACAGAAAAATCCGCCCAGCCAAGCATCACCACCCAGATCTACGGCGCCTACATCTGGCCGATACATGGGTGCGCAACCCAGATGGGTGCAAAGCCCCACTAAAATCAGAAACTCCTCTTTGCCTGCTAGAGTGCGAGCGCTACCGACAACATAGCTGGGCTGGGCTGCACTTTCAGAGCCGGGATCCCTCAGGACGCCCTCGGTAATCGTATCGATAGCATCCAGGGCTGCCACGTCGCGGCGCACTATATAAACTGGCTTGCCGCGCCATTCAACAACTAGGCGACCACCAACTTCAAGCTTCGAGATATTTACTTTGACTGGAGCGCCAGCGGCTTTAGCTTTAGCACTGGGCTGCCATGAAGAAACAAAAGGTATGGCCGCACCTACTACGCCAGCACCACCAACGACTGAGGTGGCACCGAGCAAAAATTTGCGGCGACTATGGTTGACTCCGTCACTAGTCATGACGTTCTCCCTAAAACTTCAAAAATGGATTTCAAAATACGCGGACTCGCGCATCAGTAAAAAAGGCGGTGAAGTTTAACGGAAAGCCGTATTTTAAGCAATAGCACCAGTGCCTAAAAAGAGGTTAACTCTTTGATTTTTATGCTTAAAAAAAGATAAAAAAAAGCCCGACCAATGGGTCGGGCTGATCTTTTGAAGCTTCGGTTAGCGCTTGGAGAACTGTGGGCGCTTACGTGCTTTGTGTAGACCTACTTTTTTGCGCTCTACCTGACGAGCATCGCGAGTTAAGAACCCTGCTTTTCGCAGTGAAGGGCGCAAGTTTTCGTCATAATTAACTAACGCTCGGGCGATACCGTGACGGATCGCACCAGCCTGACCGAAGTTACCGCCGCCAGCGACTGTAATATTAAGGTCAAACTTCTCAACCATGTCGACAATCTCGAAAGGTTGACGAACAATCATTCGAGCCACTTCCCTACCAAAGTAGACATCGATAGCGCGGTTGTTAATAGTGATGGTGCCGTTTCCTGATTTCATGAAAACGCGGGCTGCTGAAGTCTTGCGACGGCCAGTGCCATAAAATTGAGTTTCTGCCATGATCGGTTCCCGTTACAGTTCGAGTGTCTGAGGCTGCTGCGCAGTATGGGGATGATCCATACCAGCATACACCTTGAGCTTTCTAAACATTTCCCGACCCAGAGGTCCACGGGGCAACATACCTTTTACCGCCGACTGGATAACACGCTCAGGCGCTTTATCAATCAACTTTTCAAAGGATATGTCCTTGATGCCACCTGGGTAACCGGTGTGGGAATAATAAATCTTGTCTTTGGCTTTATTGCCTGTCACACCGACTTTCTCGGCGTTGACAACAACAATGTAGTCGCCTGTATCGACATGGGGGGTATATTCCGGCTTATGCTTACCTCGTAAACGAGTTGCAATTTCAACGGCCAAACGCCCTAGGGTTTTGCCCTCGGCGTCTACGATATACCAGTCGCGTTCTACTGATTCTGTTTTAGCGCTATATGTTTTCATCATTTCCTGCCTGGCTTTGGGGGATCCCAAAAAAGGGTGCGAATTGTAATGACCACTGGGGCGTTGTGCAAGGCTTGTTTGCAGTAAAGTTTAACTTTTTTATGGTCTGTGGGGCCGCGCCAGATATTCATGGCTCTGCATCTCCAAAAGTCGGCTCTGAGTACGCTGAAACTCAAAGCTTAAACGCCCGCCATGATACAGGGATTGCAATGGCTGTGCCGCGGTAATAGCCAGCTTTACGTTGCGGTCATAGAATTCATCGACCAGATTAATGAAGCGCCTGGCAGCATCATCATTAGCGCCACCTAAAACTGGAATATTACTAATCATCACCGCATGAAATTCTCGGGCGATATCAATATAGTCATTTTGACTCCGCGGCCCCTCACAAATTGCAGTGAACTCAAACCATACGATATCCTCAGCCAGCTTAATCACCGGAATAGGCCGCCCCTCAACTTCCAGATCAACGCCGAGCTTAATTTCGCCCTCCACCGACACCAACCCATTAAAAGTAAGACTCAATGACTGGTCTGCCGCTTCGTCTAACGGGGAATGGTATAGCTCAGCCTGCTCTAGCGTGCGCAGACGATGGTCAACACCACCATCAACATTTAAAATGCGGCAGCGTGCGTTAAGTAAGGCAATGGCGGGTAAAAAACGTTGCCGCTGCAAACCATTGTAATACAAGTCGTCTGGGACAATATTGGACGTTGCCACCAGACATACGCCGCGAGCAAATAACTCCTCAAGCAGCATACCTAGGATCATAGCATCGGTAATATCACTAACAAAGAATTCATCAAAACAGATAATTCGGGTTTCATTGGCAATTTTGTCTGCAACTTTGCGCAGTGGATTAGCCGTGCCTTTGAGGAGCTTTAAATCCTGATGTACGCGACGCATAAAACGATGAAAATGCACACGCATCTTACGCTCAAAGGGGAGACTGTCGTAAAAGTTATCCATCAGGTAGGTCTTGCCACGACCAACGCCCCCCCAAAGATACAGCCCAACCGGCCAGCGCGGTTCGGTTTTAGTAATTTTTTTTAATAGTTCGGTCAACAGCCCTATCGCAGGGCGACTGCGTTTAGTTACTAAACGCCAATAGAGCTCATCAAGCGCATCTACGGCGGCTTCTTGCGCAGGGTCTGCTACAAAGCCTTCACGAGTTAAATCCTTGAGATAGCGTTGCTTGGGAGTTGTCATGAAATTCTAAATAATTGTCAATAGGCGGGAACTTTAACCAGCAAATTAATTGCTGACAACCAAAACTCTCCGACACCAACGGATAAAATCTACGTTACAATACGCCAGACCCATTGAATAGTTATATCCCATGCCTATATCTATTCACCTAGAAACAACTGATCGGGAGACATGACTTTGTCAACAATGACTGTGGTACTCGTAGCAGCCGCTTTTTTTCTGATTGGCGCCGGTATCGGGCATCTCTACTCGCGTAAAGCCAACAGTGGCAACGCATCGACTCGAGACCTCGAGAAACAACTGGAAGCTTCTGAGAAGAAACTCTTGCGCTATCAACAGGCCGTGACCGAACACTTTGTCACGGTTTCACACCTCACTACCAATATGGCGCAGAGCTATCGCCAGATTCATGAACATCTAGCTACCAGTGCAATTCGTCTCGCCAGTCCTGAAGTGGGCCGACAACTGCTTAAAGCAGGTGGTTCAGATCTGTCATTGCTGGATGCAGACGGCAACCCATTAATTAGCGCTGAAGATATTGAGCCACCCAGAGACTATGCTCCCAAGGTTCCAGGCGGAATATTAAGTGAAGAGTATGGTTTGGATGACAATGATCTAAGCAAAGACCATCCAGATGCCGCCAATGGCACCAACGAGCCAACAGACGATGAAGACGACCCAACCCAAAATGTCAGCTAAACTCAACTAATGGTCGCTGCTCAAACCAGGGAGGATTGCTATAAGCTCAGCCCTAGCCAACACTCTGCGTGTACTTACGCACCCATTAGCAGTGCGTTATTGCATCACCTGCAAATCCCACCTAGGCCTCAAAAACCACTGTCTTTGTGATGATTGCATCAGCGCACTTCCCTGGCTTACAGCTCAGTGTCCCCGCTGTGCTCTGCCCCTTACTAGCCACAGTAAAAACCTGAGAACAATCTGCCCTGAGTGTCAGCAAAAAGCGCCGCCATTTCGGCGCTGTGTAGCCGCCTTTCAATACCAAGAGCCCATTAATAAACTTGTTACCGCCATCAAAACCAATCACCACGCCCCAGAACTAGTGCAGCTCTCAAGGCTGTTGGCCACCACTATCATGGATTACTATGAAGACAATCAACTGCCGCAAATAATGATTCCAGTACCTCTGCATTGGCGCAAATTAACCCGCCGTGGGTTTAACCAGAGTTACAGTATTGCTCTAATGCTGAGCCAGCATTTACCAGATATCCAACTGCGTAATGACATTTGCTACCGCCAGAGCCACTCTGCGCCACAACACCTACACGGTAAGCGCCAAAGACTAAATTTTATGCGCAACGCCTTTACCACAAACAATCGCATTAACGGCCAGTCAGTCGCTATCGTTGACGATGTGGTCACAACCAAGGCCACCGCAGTAGCCGCGGCCTCTAGCCTTATTATGGCAGGTGCCAAGCACGTAGATATTTGGTGCATTGCAAGAACAGGCTGGCATATTGACTCGCCCTGACTCAAAATGCGCTCCATGACTACTTCTAATCAAACCCAATCGCTAACCGACCAAGTCTGGCAACATATTTATGCAGAAGCCCAGGCTACAGCCAAAACAGAGCCAGTATTGGCCGCTTACCTGCAGGCCAGCATACTAGACCATAACAATCTTGGTCATGCTCTGAGTTTCCATCTGTCTACCAAACTGGCAAGTGCCGTGACCCCAGCCCAGATGCTGCGTGACATCATGGATAAAGTATTTGCAGACTCGGCAACTATTGGCTGTGCGGCAAAAGATATTCAGGCAACCGTAGATCGCGATTCTGCCTGTAATCTTTACAGCTCACCCCTGCTTTATTTCAAGGGGTTTTTAGCACTGCAGGCCTATCGAGTCGCCCACCACCTATGGCTCAAAAACGAACGCTCCCTAGCACTGCTAATTCAGTATCGCGTATCGCTAACTCTTGCGGTGGATATTCATCCAGCGGCTATTATTGGTTGCGGCTTAATGATTGATCATGCAACAGGTCTGGTTATTGGGGAAACGGCAGTGATCGAAGACTGTGTCTCCATAATGCAATCAGTCACCCTAGGGGGAACCGGCAAGGTCAGTGGTGATCGCCACCCCAAAATTCGCAAAGGAGTGCTACTGGGACCCGGGGCGAAAATACTCGGCAATATCGAAGTTGGTGAGGGCGCTATGGTCGCCGCTTCTAGTGTTGTGCTCAAAGAGGTTGCAGCCCATTCGATAGTGGCTGGCGTGCCAGCCAAGGTGGTCGGCCATGTAGACATTGATGAACCATCCAAAGTAATGGACCATTATTTCAAGTCCCCCTAAGCAACTACTGCCTTGGAGCGATTAGCAACGAGGCCAACTAAATGCCATTACCTGATCGATAGACGTGGCACCCTGTAACTGCATCAACAGTCTGTCCACCCCCAAAGCGACGCCGGCACAGGGTGGCAAGCCATGATCCAAAGCAGCCATTAATTTCTCATCGATAGCCAACTCTGGCTTATTTGATGCGCGGCGCTGATCACAATCTTTACCAAAACGCTGGCGCTGCTGCTCCGCATCAGTAAGCTCCATATAGCCGTTTGCCAGCTCCATTTTGTTAAAAAACACCTCAAAACGGCGACTTACTAGCTGATTGTGAGTGTTCAGATGAGTCTGAGCTAAAGCAGCCTGGCAGGCCGGATAGTCGTAAATAAAAACTAGGCCATCGCTTAATTGTGGCTCTACTGCGAGGCTAAATAATAAATCTAGGCAGTTGGCGCGACTTTCCTGAGCCCAACTCTGTGAGCCTACAGTTACCGCCAACTGTCGTAAAGAGCTGAGTTCAGCACTGTGAGGATCGACACCTAGAACCGACTGAAAGCACTCGCCATAACTCCGCTTAGTCACAGACAGTCCTTCCTGCGCACTCAGATCGGTAAGTTGAGTAATGAGTTCTGCCACCTCATCCATAAGCTGGTGCTCATTCCAGCCACAGCGATACCATTCGAGAATGGTAAATTCTGGATTATGGCGGCGTCCTGATTCTGCATCTCGAAATGCTTTACCGAGGCAAAAGATATCATCACAACCAGCGGCCAGAAGCCGTTTCATAAAGTATTCAGGAGAGGTTTGTAAGTACCCACTACCTCCAGAAACCTCGGATTTAATGCTTTCTACGTTACTATCTGTGACAGTCGAACGCGCGAGAACAGGTACATCAACCTCGATTACCTGCCGCTGATAGAAGAAGTTGCGCAGTTTTTGTAAAAGCTCGCTACGATAGCGTAACGAACTGGTGGTGATACCAGGCTGCCATTGATCCGCCACTATTCTTTGACGCGGCCCTGATATTCGCCAGTGCGCGTATCCACTTTGACCACATCGCCCTGATCTAAAAATAATGGCACCTTGACTACAGCGCCGGTAATCAGCTTAGCTGGCTTGCTACCACCCTGCGCGGTATCACCCCGTAGACCGGGATCTGTTTCAACAATTTCTAGCTCTACATGATTTGGAGGCACCACAGATAACGGCGCGCCATTATAAAGCGTAACCACACAGGTATCCTGCTCACTAAGCCATTTCAATGCCTCGCCAACGGCCTGCTCAGTAGCCTGATGCTGCTCGTAGGTATCAGGTTCCATGAAGTACCAAAAATCACCATCTTCATAGAGATACTGCATATCCATATCAATCACATCTGCCCCTTCTAGGGACTCGCCTGATTTAAAGGTTTTTTCAACTACCCGACCAGTTTTCAGGTTGCGCAGCTTAACGCGACTAAAAGCCTGGCCCTTGCCAGGTTTAACAAATTCATTCTCCAGGATAGAACAGGGATCCCCGTCCAGCATAAGCTTTAAACCCGAGCGGAATTCATTAGTAGAGTAGTTGGCCATCGTTGTCTGATCTCTTAAAATTTTGAGGCGAGTATGATACCTGAACTGTCGGGGATTTTGACCAGTTTTACGTATTGGTTGGCGATTTCTCAGTAACCAAGGCGCAATGAATTACGCAATTCCACAGCGACTGGTAAAAAGTGGCGCTGACAAATAGGTTAAAGAGGCATTGCGATGACCGGCTAGTCGATACCACTAAAGATTAGGTCGCCCAGTTCACTATCTGACTAAGAATCTCTATCGCCTAGACTGATGGTGTCCTTATCAGAGTACCCCAACAGATAGAGAATCCCGTCTAAGCCAACGTTTGAGATCGCTTGCTTGGCCGATGCCTTGACTAGCGGCTTGGCTCTAAAGGCGATTCCTAGGCCAGCAATTGCCAGCATAGGTAGATCATTGGCACCATCTCCGACCGCAATAACCTGCTCTAGGCGCAGCCCTTCTTTTGCAGCTATTTCACGCAACAATTCTGCTTTGCGCTGGCCGTCAATAATGTCTCCTTTGACCAGGCCTGTGACTACGCCATTTTCAATGTCTAACTCATTGGCATAGACATAGTCTACGCCCAAGATAGATTGTAGATGTCGGCCAAAAAAGGTGAAGCCACCAGAGACAATGGCAGTTTTAAAGCCTAGTTGCTTCAAGGTTTTGATAAGATACTCGGCGCCCTCATTGAGACGCAGTCTCGTCGCAACAGACTGCAATACATCTGCACTTAACCCTTCAAGTAAGGCCATACGCTGAGTAAAGCTCTCTTTAAAATCGATTTCACCCTGCATAGCCGCTTCAGTGATTGCCGCGACCTGCTTGCCCACACCTGCCTCTACCGCCAGCTCGTCTATCACTTCGGCGTCGATCAGCGTAGAGTCCATATCAAATACAACCAACTGACGATTGCGCCGGAAAATATTGTCTTGCTGGTAGGCGATATCAATATTGTACTCGCCCGCCAACTCCAACAGAGAATGACGGAATTTACTAGCATTATGGGGTTCACCACGGGCCGAAAACTCAATACAGGCTCGCCCAAGTTGATCAGTCTGATCGAGCTCAATACGGCCAGAGAGGCGCACGATTTTATCTATATTAAGTCCCTGCTCACTTGTAACCTTGGTCACGGCGGCCAGATGAGCCGCATCAATTTTGCGGGCTAGCAACGTCACAATATGGCGCGGCTTGCCCTGTTGCTCCACCCAATTCTGATACTCCTGTTGCGAGATAGGGATAAAGAGCCCCGCCATATCTAGGTCTTTTAGACGAGCTAGGACTGCATCTGTAACCGCCTTAGTTTGTTCACTGCGAGGAACGGCGGCCAGAATACCCAAATTAAGCTGGTCGTGGATTACCGCCTGACCAATATCTAAGACGGTCACATCATAGTGCGATAAAACATCGGACACTGAGCTGGTGACACCTGGTTTATCCTGTCCAGACACGTTGATAAGGAGAATATCTTTCACAGATTACAGCCACGGTTATTTTGAGTGCCGCCATTATAGTAAAGTTGCGGGAATAGGATAGAATGCGCGGGAAATTAAATTCAATTATATTCAGGGACCTCAGGATGCATCGTCAATATTCGATGGCTAAAAAATTACCTGCAATCGTGCTTTGTATCTGCGTGGTTTTTGGATTATTCAACTGGGTACTGCTGTCGTCTCAAACCTCTAGCCTTGCCAAAGACGCGATTTCCGACAAAAGCCAAAGTACCATTAATCAGCTTGTCGAGCTGATCCGCACTCCCCTATTTAATGATGACACCATTAGTATTCAGGTGGCATTGCGCAAGGCGACCCAGGATCCAATTATTTACAGCGCCAGCTTTTATGACGTCAATAATCAACTAGTCACCCAAAGTAAGCAGCCTGGTCAGACGCCACAAGATTTGACAACCCTAGCCGCGGTGGTTCAGTTACAGGATACACAGGCCGGAACTGTTTACATTGAAATTAATAGCCGGCCAATCTACCGCCAACATCAGACGGTAATTCTAAGTTCGCTGGGCCTCTGGGTAATATTTACCGCAGGTAGCCTGTTTCTCAGTCACAGATTTTCCGACCAGTTAGCGCGCCGTCTTCGCTTTTTGGCCAACCGGTTACCAGGCAGTGCCGAGCCTATTGTCGATGAAATAAGTGCTTTAGAGGCACGTATACAGCCCCTACTGTCTACCTCGGGGCAAGGCCATGAAAATACTGCCAGTGGCTATTATTACTCAGTGGTAACCGCCACTGTAAAGAACCGCCAACGCCTTGATAATCAGCTGAACCGAGAAAACTTAGAACTTTTGTTTGAGAAAATTGACTACTGTACTTCCCGCGCACTCGAACTCTATGGCGGCCAGAGGGTAGAGGGTTCACCGGGAGCCATCTGTTTTTACATTCGCTCAACCCAGAGCTCCAAGCAGCATCTTTTAGTTTGTTTGATGGCCATTTACTCCCTACAGCAGCTGCTTGAACGATTAAGTACCAAACTGGGAGTGGATCTAGAAATTAATTGGACACTGTGCAGTGATAATCTACCAGTACTGCCACTGTTCAAACATCACGAGGGGATTGCCACTCTCAAACAAAATTCAGCACGGCTTGCCGAGCAACTGCAGGAGGGCGTTATTGCTATTTACTCCACTGAATATGATATCGAGCAACTTTCATCGATTGCGCGATTTCAAACCTTTGATGAGAACTGTTATGTTTTACAGGGTTTTCCTGAGGAGCGCCAAAAACTACTCGAAACTCAGATCCTGCACCTAGCGGGAATCTGCCTATAAGACCTCCGATAGGAGAGAGCTACATGCTCAGATAGCCCGTTGATACCCAACAATAGCAAACCAAAATCAACCATATCTATGCCTAAGGCTGTGGTTCTAAGATCTGATTCATTTCCAAGGCCGGCGCCATTTCAGCGGGCTTGCCAACTATTTTGGCTGGTACACCAGCCACGGTAACATGGGCGGGCACATCTTCCAGCACGAGGCTACCGGCACCAATTTTAACGCCTTCGCCAACAGAAATATTGCCAAGAATTTTGGCACCAGCACTGATCATTACACCATCGCCAATATGAGGATGGCGGCGACCGCCCGCACAGCCACTGCCGCCTAGGGTCACTGAATGCAAAATAGAAACATCATTGCCAATAACAGCTGTCTCACCGATAACCAAACCGGTGGCATGGTCAATCATAATACCTGAGCCCATTTGCGCACCGGGGTGTATATCCACAGCGAAGGTCTCTGAGATTTGATTTTGAAAAAAAAGTCCTAACGCTCGACGATTCTGTTGCCACAACCACCTAGAAACACGATGTAATTGCAGCGCCTGAAACCCTTTGTAATATAAAATGGGCGTTAAATGCCTGTCACAGGCTGCGTCTCGCTCAAAAGATGCATGAATGTCAAGACGAATACTCTCGCCAATACTAGAATCTGCCTGCAGAGCCTGAGCGATCACCTCAGCGATGGTCACTTCAGGTACCGTTAGAGATCCCAACTGCTGAGCCAGGTTATAGCATAGGGCAGCATCTAAACTGGCGTGATTAAGAAGCGATCTATGGAAAAAATTCTCCAGTACAGGCTCTTCTAGAGCTGCCTGATGCGCCTCACTAACAATGGTATCCCAAAGTGGGTCATTACCGATCATAACTTCAACACCTATAAACTTATCACAACTGAACAAATCGCTGAAAAATCTCATCTAGATGTTCAATCACTGTATCCACTAATAATAATTCAGTCCCCTCAAGCCGCTGTACAATAACATCGGCACCAAGCTGTTGGGCATAGGCATCAGCAATAGGCGCATAACTTAGATGCCAACGCTCAGGCGCAACGCCTCCAGTATCAGTACTGTAGGGTCGATAAAACCCCAATTCACTATCAGAACCAACGCAGCTATCCAACCAGTTGTGCATGGGAGCAAAAATCCCGCCACCCTCGACTTCGTCTGGAGTCAGCTGTATCTGGTAACCCTCAGGCATAGCTGCGGCATCGTAGATATCGAAGTCAGTTCCCCAGTGGTGACGAGATGTGCCAGGTAGTGCTGACCAGCGCAGCAGCGCCTGTATTTGCTCCCAGGCATCAAGCGTCTCGAGGGCCAGAGGCTTTCCTCGGTGATCGACAACCGGCCGCAACCCTGATAGTTTGCCATTCCAAATGTGGAGCTGACGATCAAAAGAGCGAAAGCCACTGCATATGCGCAGATCAAACCCCTGTAATGCAGCCCTAGCTTGCAACTCAGTGAAGGGGCTCACTACCTCGACATGAACCTTTATTGGCTGGACACCGCTATCAAGCACGCAAAGATGGCGCTCAGTTGAACCTGTTAAAATGTCGTTGTCAGCCATATTTTCAGTACATTTGTAGTTGGGCAGAGTTTGTTGTGTGAAAGTCCAGATGTAAAGGCCGTGGGTAACCATAGCAACTATCGTCCAAGACTAACATCAGTTTGAGACTGCCAACCACAGCTATAATGTTTCGACGGTCGTGTAATACCCAACAGCCATTGCTACTTCAAACTGCTGCCGAACTAGCTAGAAAAGCTGGAATAGGATTAAATCAAATTTTGCGGTGAGCGCAGCCCTATTGGATCACTTCACCAAAGACGAAACAAAGGCTATGCTAACCCATTAGATTGCCAATAGCTGGAAGCGCAATCGATCAAGGTTATTTATGACTCACCCACACCTAGCAGAGCGCATTGAGACCCCTAAATATGGATAGACTCGACTTTGATATACCCCTGTGTAATCTCGATGATCTGGAAGAGCAACAAGCCATCGAGCTGACAATTGATGAGCGACGCCTCTTTGCAATCCGTCAAGACAATCAGCTGCACGCCTATTGGAATATCTGCCCGCATCTAGGTATTCCGCTAAATTGGGCGCCAGATAGATTTCTTGATCTCGACAAGACCCTGATTCAGTGTTCATCCCATGGCGCACTTTTTCATATTGACAGTGGTGAATGTATTGCCGGGCCTTGCTCTGGAGATAGTTTGCAGCCTGTGGTTCTGGGCTGTAAGGATAAAAACTACTTTATTAGCGCGGGCCAACCCCTTCCTGCGGCACCGATCAATCTTAGAGCTCAGGCTTTGGCAGACCTTGAAGACAACTAAGAGGCTCCTGTAACAGGATTTCTGCAGGGCTCAGAGTAGCCCGCCAAGCCATAACCTCAACCCCAACAGCTATAGCCTGAGCCATAGTCTGGGCATAGACTGGGTCTATGTGGGCAGCGATCTCGATGCGGTTGATACCAGTTAGTTGCACACAAAAAAATAGTACCGCGCGATGCCCCTGCGCAACCATAGCCATTAGCTCACGCAGATGTTTGGTTCCGCGGCTAGTCACTGAATCGGGAAACATGGCTAATCCATCGCCCATATCCAAGGTGACATTTTTGACCTCCACATAGCACAGGCCTTGAGAACAGCTATCACTGCCAAGCAAGATGTCAATGCGGCTCTTTTCATCGCCATAGCGCACTTCGGTGCGCAACTGCTCATAGCCGCGCAACTCGGGGATTAAATTAGTCTCAATTGCTTCACAGACCAAATGATTAGGCCGTGCAGTATTTATCCCAGCTAGCTGACCGTTACTCGTTGTCACAATTTCCAGGGTGCCAGGTAACTTGCGCTTTGGGTTGTCCGACAAAGAATACCAACACGGACTCCCTTCAACCTGGCAATTCTTCATAGAGCCGGTGTTGGGACAGTGCAGAGTAAGTGTATTGCCTTGATGATCGACAACATCGGCAAAGAATCGTTTATAGCGTTTTACAAAAGTAGCAGGAAAAAATGATGGCGTATTTAACATCGCTGAAATGGCTCCTCCGCCATAAAAGATACCGCGCCGCACAAAGTTTCGGCTGGTAGGCAAGCTTACAATAATGGCCTGATAACTTCTAACCAGTCTCAGAAAATGAATTTTTAAACCGTTGGTATGGAAATTTTCCTTGATATATTGGTCAAAAATCTCTATAACGGCCAGTCCTGTTTTTTAGCTCAGAATCAACAGCGGATTTGATGCATGCCAACAACGAAACAAACAGCAGTAAAAAAGCCAGCGGCTAAGTCTAAGGTGGCGGCCAGCGCGGCCTCACCTACTCTTCACGGTCTTGCTCCCTATGTGGAAAAGAAGAAAGAAGAGTACATGAACGAAAATCAACGCGAGCATTTTAAAGAGATTCTCAAGGCCTGGCGTCTTGAGCTTATGGAGGAAGTTGATCGCACTGTCTCTCATATGAAAGATGAGGCAGCAAACTTCCCAGACCCAGCTGATCGGGCTACGCAAGAAGAAGAGTTTAGTCTTGAGTTGAGAACCCGGGATCGCGAGCGCAAGCTAATCAAAAAAATCGACAAGACACTGTTGCGCGTTGAAGAAGACGACTACGGATTTTGTGACCAATGTGGTGTAGATATCGGAATTCGCCGGCTTGAAGCGCGCCCTACAGCAAATCTTTGCGTAGACTGCAAAACCCTCGACGAAATAAAGGAACGACAGATTACAGGCGGCTAGCACTAGCCGCTTGAATGCCGTTGTCGCTATCGACATCGGCTTTTCTGATTCTTACTCATGCCAGACTATCGCAGTGCCGGGCGCTTTGCCCCCTCTCCTACGGGTCCTCTGCATTTTGGCTCCCTCATCAGTGCTGTGGCTAGCTATCTGGATATCAAACAGCGTCAGGGTCGATGGTTGGTGCGAATTGAGGATATAGATCCTCCCAGAGAGGTGCCGGGCGCCAGCGCCACCATCTTGCATCAACTTGATGCCCATGGCTTACTCTGGGACGACTCTGTCCTCTATCAAAGTGAGCACCTAGGTCGCTATTTGGCAGCTGCGGACCAGTTGCAACAACAGGACCTGACTTATTTTTGCCAGTGCAGTCGACAGCGGATAGGGAGTCTGGGAGGCATTTATGATGGCCACTGCCGCGATTTGCAACTTGCGTCCGACAATAGAGCCATGCGTCTCAAATTAGGCAAGCGAAATTCTGAGCATCTAGCATTTACAGACTCTATTATGGGCCACTATGAACAGAGTTTGGCCGCCGCAATAGGAGACTTTGTTCTACGTCGGCGTGACGGCCTGGTGTCTTACCAGCTAGCCGTGGTGGTAGACGACTACTATCAGAACATTACGCATGTTTTGCGTGGCTCAGATTTGCTCGATTCAACACCCAGGCAACTCTACATACAGCAATGTCTAGATTACCCCCAGCCTGTGTATATGCATGTGCCAGTAGCATTAAATAATAATGGTCAAAAACTCAGCAAACAGAATCGCGCCGCTACATTGCGCAAAGGGCACGAAGCCAATAATCTTTATGCTGCCCTAGTTTGGTTGCAGCAAGAACCTCCGGCCGAAATAGCAAATCTCTCCGTTGCCGAGATAATCCAATGGGGCATAGAACACTGGTCGTTAGCGAAAATTCCACGCACCATGGGACTAGACGCGCCCGACAACCAGCTTAATAGTGATTAACTGAGTGTCCAGAAGGGTTTGCATTGCGCTTCCGGCTTGCATACCATCGACAAGGTCTCGTTCACTGACCACCCTAAAGCCTAACCTCATGCTCAATTACAGACTTGTCGCGACTCTTTTACTGCTCTGCACTGTAGTTTTCCCACTGGCTACACAGTGGGCCGTTGAACCGGATGGCAACTGGTTTAGACCTTTTGTGGTTTGGTCTATGGTGGTGTTTGCATCCTATATTGTGCAGCGCGGTAGTAAATTCGATGAATCCTGAAATAATTCTATCAACTATATCTATACTTTTTGCGGCGGGACTAGCAACCAAACTTCTCGCGCAGCGCGCTAGCAGTAACAACCACCTGATACTCGTGCTAGCTTTATTTTCCGGCACCGGTGTGCTGCTAGCGATGGGTTCTATCGAAATGGCTGGTCGCTATGGTTACAGCATAATTCTGGCGCTGATTGGCTTTACACTTATCTTTATTTTTTCGCCATTGATATTCTTGCCAATTCGTAGGCTCAGTCAAATCATTCGCTTTGCCACACCGGTAGATTTCTTAACCTTTAGATACCGCGGGAAAGGCGTCGCCACTGCTGCCTGCATTAGCTTGATTATGATTGCAATACCATTAATTTTGGCTCAATTACTAGCCATTAACTCAGTGGTTAGCTTCTTGATTGGCCAGACTGTATACAGTCTACCCCTGCTTGCCATTATCGTTATTTTTCTCAATCGGCACTCTATTCAGGTTGGTGTAGCCAACCACCTAAGCTGGATTATGGCGGCGGCCGGATTACTACTGATACCCGCCCTCGGTCTCGCAGCCTGGACCTCTATTCACTCAGTCTTCGGTAGCATTACACAAATGAATGACTGGGTTGTAACCAGTGGCCAGCGCTTTATTGTGCAGCGTATGGACTCGTCCTATAGTCTGCTTACCATTTTTTTGACTGCAAGTTTTGCTCTACCCATTAACTTTAGTATTTTAGTCTCTGAAAATATCTCTGATCGCCAGGCTAGCACCACCGCCTGGGCCTATCCTCTGCTCGTCCTGCTAGCTTGTATCCCAGTATTTCCGATGCTCTGGAGTGGTATTGCTATGCAGTCATCGTCGCCACTGCAGGAGTACCTATTTGCCTTACCCGCCCTCACACAAAACCCAGTTATTGCAGGCCTTGGTGCCGCGTGCATTATTTTGCTGGCGGTAGCACTAATCTGCAGTCTAACGTTGACAGTCTCGAAGGTAACCCTTAATAGCTTTGTATTGCCGGATAAAGATCTAGCCAAGCAACAAACCTTGGGTAGTTGGATTAATAATCGTCAAATGATCATCGCTGCAACGTTGCTGGTTACCTGTTTACTCCTTAGTTTGGTGGTCAAGGGGCGCAGTATCACAGACTTTTATCTAGTGGGGCTTAGCGGCTTAGCTCAGTTAACTCCTGGTATGCTCGCAGTGATCTATATACCCAAAGCTAATCGGCTTGGCTTTATTGTTGGATTAACTGCCGGCATGTCCCTGTGGTTAATCACCCTGGCGATACCACTATTATTCGGCGACTGGGGCCTGTTCGTACCCTGGCTGGACGAAAAACTCTACTTTGGTATGCAAAACTGGAATATCTGGGCCATCGAAGCCCTTTTATTAAATATAACCCTGAGTATTATATTTTCTGTCTACGGCAAAATGAGCGATGAGGAAAACTACTATGCCGCTGTGTGCATGGCGGATAACATTTATATTCCTGCTCGTGTCGAGATAAGCCAAAAGTCTGTGGGCGAATTGCATAAAAGCCTAAGCAGCGTGCTCGGCGATGCCGCCGAAAATGAAATAATGCGGGCGTTACAAGCCACTGACTACAACTATGGGGAAATAAGGCCGGCAGCGTTGCGCAAGATCCGCGACAGTATCAACGCATCTTTAAACCTGCGCTACGGCGTGCTATGCGCGAGCCGAATTATGCAGCAGTCTATACCGGTTAAACTGGGGATAAACAAAGAGCCCGATGATATTTATCTGATCGAATCCATGCTCGCCATTCATGGCAACCGTCTCACCGGCATCGCAAGTGAGCTCAATAAATTACGGGTTCACCATCGCGAGATTTTAGATAACTTGCCCATAGGTATTATATCTACAGATCAAACCGGCGAGGTCCTTAAATGGAATGCCACTATAGCGCAGTATACGAGTATCAGCGCGGAAACCGCGACCGGCGGATTTATAAATGACCTCTCCGAACCCTGGCGCAGTGCAATTGGCTCCTTTGTCAAAAGTGGCGAATCCAATATCGATAATCTTCGACTTGAGCTAAACGGTCAGGTCCGCTGGTTCAGCCTGCAAAAATCGGTTGAGCAAAATATCGAAGGGGCCACAGATATTGTTTTACTAATTGAAGATCAAACTCAGTCTGTGGCGTTGATACAGAATTCGATCGATAACGAAAGGCTGGCATCTGTGGGCAGGCTTGCGGCCGGAGTTGCTCACGAAATTGGTAATCCGGTAACTGGTATTGCCTGCCTTGCGCAAAATTTACAACATGAAACTGAACCCGACCAAATAGCCCAGTCAGCACAGCATATCTTGTCTCAGACCGAGCGCATTAACCTTATCGTTCAGTCATTAATCGATTTTTCACGAGGTGACCAGAAGGCGCATAAACCGGCGCAGCCGGTCAATTTGTATGATGCCGCCAACGAAGCGATACAGTTGCTGGCCCTCAGTAATCCAGCACCTACTGTAGAATTTGTCTGCGATATCGACAACCAACTTGTGATTCTCGGTGACTACCATCAACTGATCCAAGTCTTTCTAAACCTGCTAAGCAATGGTCGCGATGCCTCCCCTATGGGCGGCCAAATTATTATCAAAGCAATACCTGAAGCTGGGCAAATTCGAGTTACGATCAGCGATTCGGGCACTGGCATTAAAGAAGATATTGCGGGGCGTTTATTTGAACCCTTTGTAACCTCGAAAGAGCCTGGTCAGGGCACCGGCCTCGGGCTCTGGGTAGTATTTAATCTGGTGCAACGGTTAGGCGCCGAGGTGTCAATCTCAAGCCCGGCAGAAAATAGCCAATGTGGCACTACTGTGACTCTTCGTTTTCCACTATCATCGCCCCTATGATTATCTCTAGTAAAAGCATTCTGATTGTTGAAGACGAGGACATTATCCGCCAGTCTCTTCGTACATTACTGGAACGGCACGAATACGATGTTAGCGAAGCCGTCAGCGTCAAGGCGGCCCGTGAATCATTTAATCTCAGTAGCTTTGATTTAATTATTACCGATCTGCGACTACCTGGCGGTCCGGGTACGGACCTTATTAATCCGGCAGGTTGCGTGCCCGTATTGGTGATGACCAGCTATGCCAGTCTAAGATCTGCGGTTGAAACTATGCGCCAGGGCGCAGCTGACTACATCTCAAAACCCTTTGACTACGATGAGATGCTCTCGGCGGTGAAACGTATAATAAACATCACAAAGCCAAAGATAAACTTAGCAATAGCGGAAAATAAAGTATTGATGGGCAGCAGCCCAGAGATCCTTAAAGTGTTGAGCACCATAGATAAAGCGGCTCCGACTTCAGCCTCTATTTTGATCAAGGGCGAGACTGGGACAGGCAAACGTATTATTGCCGAGCTTATTCATCGAGCTAGCGTCATGGCTGGACAACCTCTGATAACCATCAATTGCGCATCTGTGACTGCTCAGCAGTTCTCTGGGCAACTTGCACAGCTCACAGAAAAATCTGGCGGCACATTATTTTTGGCCAATATTTGCGAGCTACCTGAATCTTTGCAATCTCAGGCCATACAAGCCATTGAGCAGCACAGCAATATTCGCTATATCGCATCAACTGGGTTAGATTTAAAGTCATTAAGCCAACTTGGAACATTCCGCAAGGATCTGTTTTATAGCCTCAATGTGGTCAACATCCAGGTACCTGCCCTGCGCCATAGAACCACAGATATCCCAAAGTTAACCCTACATTTCCTCGAGCAGTACTCCAACGAGCTTGGTTTTGCCCTTGATATTTCCCCAGACGCGCAGCAGGCACTAGTCGATTATAACTGGCCGGGGAATGTACGTGAATTACAAAACATGCTCTATCAAGGCGCTATTCTGTCTGAGCCTGGGCAGGTCATAAGCGCGCGTACTCTAGGCATGGCTAGCACAGACGATCATGTGGATGATGACGCTAACCCTAAACCTGCAAAGCCTGCGGTGAGCAATGATGCACCAGCAGGACTGTCCCTTGAGGACTATTTCACCAGTTTTGTCTTGGAAAATCAGGAAAATATGAGTGAAACAGCCCTTGCTCAAAAGCTTGGAATCAGCCGTAAATCACTTTGGGAGCGGCGTAATAAACTCGGTATCAGCCGGAAAAAATCAGATTCAGCCTAAAATGCAGCGATTATTTGTTAATCTTTGTTTCAAAAAGTAACAGTTATTCAAAATCGTCCTGAAGTGAAAAATAAACCTTAAAAAACACTTGTGGCTGAGGTATTTCTAATTAGAATGGTCGTACCAAGAAATTTTCTTGAGTAATAACAACAATAAAAAATAATAAGAAATGGATGGATTGCAAAAGTGTTCTAGGGGTACGGCTTTAGAGCTAGGACTTTAAGAACCATTGAAAGGGGTTGTCTTCGGGCAATCCCTTTTTACTTTGTACGCAGCCCGAAAATGCCGAATAGTCTCCTGCGCGAGCATAAAAATCCAATTCTCCACTGTTGCCAATCCTCTGGTAAACTGAATCCTTTAAACCATCTATCGACACCTTGTAAATGCTGGAAATTATTAGTAAGTTCTTCGATAAGGCGAAGCGAGACACGGGCGAGCCAATTATCGTCACGAGCCAATATCACTCTTTAACTCCCAAAATGATCAGCCGCGATGCTCGCAAGGTCGTTTCGGTTTTACAAGACGCCGGATATGAGGCCTATGTAGTCGGTGGCGCTGTGCGCGACCTACTTCTTGGTCTTAAGGCCAAAGACTTTGATGTGGCCACTGACGCCAAACCAGCCGAGGTAAAGGCATTATTTCGACGCTCACGCATTATTGGACGCCGCTTCCAGATTGTACATGTGCAATTTAGTCGAGAGATTATTGAGGTGACAACATTCCGCTCAAACGATACAAAATCCGGTGATACAAGAAAAAAACATCGTCTGCAGAGTGACAGCGGTATGCTTACCCGTGACAACGTGTTTGGCAGTCTGAATGACGATGCCAGTCGCCGTGATCTCAGTATTAACGCCATGTACTATGATCCAGGAGACAATAGTATTCATGACTTCGCTGGAGGCATGGCTGATATAGAACAGCGTACGATTCGTATTATGGGTGATCCTGCAACAAGGTTTCGTGAGGATCCTGTGCGTATGCTACGGGTGGTTCGCTTTGCCGCCAAACTGGCTTTCAGCATAGAGCCTCGCACGAGTAAGCCGATGCACAAACTGGCTGTGAATCTTGAACACGTTTCACCGCCACGCCTGTTTGATGAAAGTCTCAAATTGTTTATGAGTGGCCAGGGACTCGCTACATTTTGGCTACTTTATGAATATGGTTTGTTTGCCCAAATGATTCCACAACTAAGTGGCATGATAAGCGACAGAAATAGCCTAGCTAGCAAACTTATTGACCATGCCTTTACTAATACCGATTTACGTATTCGTAGCTCAAAACGCGTTACGCCGGCGTTTATTTACGCGGCGCTACTATGGCCAGCAGTGCAAAAAGTCGCGGCTCATTACCAAGATCGTGGCAACTCGCCGGCATATGCCCTCAGTAAAGCGGCCGGGGAGGTAATCGCCAAACAGATACCTATCACTGCTATTCCGCGCCGCTTTACTATTGCGATGCGAGAAATATGGGATTTACAACTACTGTTACCGCGCCGAGGCGGGCATCGCGCCAAGCGCCTGGTCGAACACCCACGCTTTCGAGCAGCCTACGACTTTGTTTTACTCCGCGAGCAGGCCGGTGAAGAACTAGACAATCTTGGCGACTGGTGGACTAATTATCAAAATGCCGGCGAGGAACAGAGGGAAGAAATGGCCCGAGCTGTGGGTGATTCCGGCAAAAATCCCAGGCGGCGAAGTAGACGCAAACCTAGATCATCCCGAGGGCAGCTCACTGATGGCTGATGTATATATCGGGCTGGGTAGCAACCTAGAAGATCGTGGAACAGGCCCTGCAGGGCAGCTAGATCGAGCATTAAAAACCATCTCTGAGCACCCAATGATTAACCTCATGGCAGTCTCGCAACGCTATCAAACTCGAGCGATTGGCCCCGAAAACCAGCCTGATTATATTAATGCCGCCGCCCGCCTTGACACCGACATGTCAGCCCTAGATCTTCTGGACTACCTCCAGCACATAGAGCATGAGCAGGGTCGCGTTCGCACAATTCGTTGGGGCGCAAGAACCCTAGATCTAGATATTTTACTCTACGATCGGCAAACTATTAAAAGTGAGCGGTTAACCGTACCTCATCCTAGAATGCACGAAAGGGCATTTGTGTTAGCGCCACTAAGTGATTTGCAGCCTAATATGGTTCTACCCAACGGCGAAAATATTCTCAACCTATTGGCAAACTGTTCAGACCAAGGTATCGTAAAATTGTAAGTTTCCTTTTGGTTTAACTACTCGGAGTGCATGGTGGAACAAAACAGTCTCAGTGATATTTCTCTTGATTTGCCCACATCTGCCATACACAAGTTCATTGCCATAGAAGGTCCCATTGGTATAGGCAAAACAACGTTAGCAAAACGACTGGCGCAGTCTTTTAATTATGAAACTCTGCTAGAAGAAGCTGAAGAAAATCCTTTCCTAGAGCGCTTTTATCAGGACCGGCGCGCTCATGCGCTGCCCACTCAGCTATATTTTTTGTTCCAGCGCATACGCAAGTTACAGGATTTTCGTCAGGGTGATATCTTTCAGCAGGTGCGCATATCAGATTTTTTGATCGATAAAGATCCACTTTTTGCTCAGGTTACACTCGATGATGACGAATATCGTCTATATCAGAATGTTTACGATAATATTATCTCCGACCTGCCCAAACCGGACTTGGTTATCTACCTTCAGGCTCCGACCGAAACGCTCTACGACCGAGTACAGCGGCGAGGCACAGCGATAGAAAGACCCATAGATCAATCCTATCTGCAACAGCTAAACGATGCTTACACCCAATTCTTCTACCATTACGATGATACGCCGCTACTAATAGTCAACACTGCAGAGATTAATCTCGCTGACGGTGATCTCGATTATGAAAATCTTGTCAAGTACATACTTCAGACAAAATCTGGTCGCCACTACTACA
Source organism: SAR92 clade bacterium H921 (assembly GCA_025153755.1). Classification (GTDB taxonomy): domain Bacteria; phylum Pseudomonadota; class Gammaproteobacteria; order Pseudomonadales; family Porticoccaceae; genus HTCC2207. Next base: position 643,557 of record JAOALD010000001.1, on the reverse strand, counting down.
ACCCACACCCGATTGCCCAAGTCGCTGTGGGTTGATTTATTGTTATAATCGTCAAAAGCCATTAACGTGGCTTGATTCTAAGACCTATTGAGGCTAATTTCCGCAATGAAAACGACTACTATCAGCAGTTTGAACGCCATGAAATTGGCGGGCGACAAATTTGCCGTTATCACCGCCTATGACTATACCTTTTCAAGACTCATTGAGACCGCCGCCATTGAGGTAACATTGGTCGGGGATTCGCTGGGCAATGTTATCCAAGGTCGCGACAGTACCATTCCAGTAACAGTCGATGAGATGGCCTATCACACCGCTGCCGTAAAACGCGGCAATAGCCGCACATTATTAATGACAGACATGCCCTTTATGTCCTATGCCAGCGAGACGCAGGCAATGGATAATGCCGCCATACTGATGCAGGCCGGTGCTCAAATGGTTAAATTAGAGGGAGGCGAATGGCTTGCGGATACCATTTATATGCTCACCGAACGGGGTATTCCCGTCTGTGGCCATGTCGGCTTGACCCCTCAATCAGTCCATAAGCTTGGCGGTTACAAGGTACAGGGTAAAGAAGAAGAAACCGCAACAAAGATGATTGCCGAAGCCAAGATATTGGAGGAGGCTGGCGCTGATTTAATCGTGATCGAGTGCGTGCCATCTTCGTTAGGTCGGCAACTGTCTGAGTCCCTTTCAATACCAGTGATAGGCATCGGCGCTGGGCCAAACACCGATGCTCAGGTATTAGTCCTCCATGACATGCTGGGAATCTCTCAGCGTCTACCAAGGTTCTCACGCAACTTTCTAGAATCGAGCTCTGGCGTTCAGGAGGCTATTACTGCCTATGGTAAGGCGGTCCGAGACGGCAGTTTCCCAGCCGCCGAACACTGCTTTAAATAACCCCTTAAAATTAACGAGAGAGAAAAATAACTGTGTCTACATCCATCTATGACTTTAATGTGCCGACCAGCAGCGGTGATGAACAATCCCTACAAGACTATCGCGGCAAGGTATTATTGATCGTTAACACGGCCAGTAAGTGCGGCTTTACCCCACAGTATGAAGGCTTACAGACACTCTATGATCAGTATCATGAAAAGGGCCTAGTGGTTATTGCTATGCCCTGCAATCAATTTGGCAAGCAGGAGCCTGGTAGTAACGCCGAGGTTCAAGAGTTTTGTCAAGTCAACTATGGTTTGAGTTTCCCAGTAATGGGAAAAATTGATGTCAATGGTGCCAATCGACATCCCCTCTATGCCTATCTGACCAAACAAGCGGGGGGGCTCATAACCGATGGTATCAAATGGAATTTTACCAAATTCTTAATTGATCGCGATGGGCAGGTAGTGAAGCGCTTTGGCAGTATTAGTAAACCCGAGGCCATCGCTTCAGACATTGAGGCACTACTGTAGCAGTGACACCTCATGATACCAGCTTTCGCTGGTATCAGATTGTGCCGTCAGCAAGGGCTAAGCTATAGATTGCGTAATGCAGTGAAGTAAACCTTGGCTGCCTCATTTACTCTGGGGGCCAAATACAGTGCTGAAATCATAGTTGGAATCGCCATGGTGGCATAGGACGCCAGAATCAAGCCATTGACTATGTCCAGGGATACGACAGCGCCAACCACTAACAGACCCAGGTAGATGGGCGAATAATAGTATTGTCGCTTCACGCCGAATAGAAATCCCATGCACTTAACGCCATAAAACCACATGGTGACCATGGTGCTAAAACTCAGCATTCCGACCATGATCAGTAGTAAGTAGCTGCCAGTATTTGGGAATACTTGCTCAATCGCTCGAGCGGTCATAGTAACCCCTTCAATACCAGCCTCTGTTTGCCATACTCCGGTCAACAGAATAATTAACGCCGTACAGGTACAAACTATTAGGGTATCAATAACTGGCCCAATCATGGCCACAACCCCTTCACGAATAGGTTGCCCTGTTTTAGCCGCGCCATGGGCTAGAGACTCTGTACCTATGCCAGCTTCATTGCTAAAGGCGCCACGACGCACACCAATTAAAATCACTGCACCAATAGATCCACCAGCTGCAGCCTCACCGGTAAAAGCATCGGTCACAATCAGCCACAGCATAGAAGGGATCTCAGCAGCATACGTGTATAGTACCGTGGCTGTCATCACCCCATACATAATTACCATAGTCGGCACTAGCCGCACAGTCAGGCGCCCAATGCCCTGAATCCTCCCGGCCACAACCATTGCTACCAGAGTCGCCACTATCGAACTGGCAACCAGATCGAAAGTGAAGTGCTGCTCGCTAGTTGCCCAGCCTGCGGGAATAGCCACCACATCTCTGAGCAGCTGAATAAATTGATTCGCTTGAAATAGCGGCAACGCACCAATCAGACAAGCGATGGCAAATAGTGCTGCCAGAGGATACCAGCGCTGCCCCATACCCTGTGTAATCACGTACATTGGACCTCCGTGAATTACACCGTCTGCATCTTCCTTGCGGTACATGACTGCCAAAGAGGCGGTATAAAATTTTGTCGCGACCCCAACAACTGCCGTGACCCACATCCAGAAAACAGCTCCGGGACCACCAATACTTATAGCAATCGCTACACCAGCAATATTACCCAAGCCTATGGTGCCAGAAAGTGCCGTTGCTAGCGCTTGAGAATGAGGAATATGTCCAGGATCATTGGGATCGCTAAATTTACCACGTAATAAATCAATACCATGGCCGAAATAGCGATAGGGCTGGAAACGCGAATACACCATAAAGAAACAACCGCCGCCTACCAGTAAAATTACCAGCGGTGTACTCCACATCATATCGGCCCAGGCGTTAAAAAATTCTTCAAACTGCTGCAGTGAAATCATATATTTTTAGTCTTTGGGCTTTACATATAAAACTAGGCTGTGACCCACTAACTGAAAGCCCTTTTGGCTAGCAATTCGCTCTTGGATTTTTTCGATTTCAGCATCGTGGAATTCAATCACAGCACCAGTCTCTGTGCACACCATATGGTCGTGATGCTCACCGCGATCAAGCTCATAAACCGCTGGGCCGTTATCAAAATTATGCCGCTCTATCAGGCCTGCGGTTTCAAACTGGGTTAGCACCCTATAGACCGTCGCTATGCCTACATCTTCATCTGCATCTCGCAATGCCTGATAGATGTCTTCTGCAGTCATATGCCGATCCACACAGTTTTCTAGAATCTGTAAAATCTTGATTCTGGGTAATGTGACCTTCAGGCCTACCTTTTTTAGCTCCTGATCTTCTGGAGTCATACTTACCTCTTCTCTATGGGCTGGGCTTTAGGTATTATCCCTGTTCGCGCAACTAACTGGAAGCCCATCAATGCGAATTATTCCCACCTTACTGATCAGTCTTACTCTACTTACCTCTGGCTGCGGCTGGATAAAGTTTCCCGGCGTGCATAAGGTTTCCATCATCCAAGGCAATATTGTCGATCAAGAAATGATTGATAAACTACTGCCAGGTATGACTAAGTCGCAAGTTCAGTTTGTTCTAGGCACACCTTTAATCGCAGATTCTTTTGCACAACAGCGCTGGGACTACCTTTACACAAGACTTTCGCCGACCGGCGAAAAAACTGAAGAACGAGTGACCATTTATTTTGACTCCAATGACAACCTACTGCGCATGAGCGGTGATTATTTGCCCACGGCGGCAGAGGCGGAAGAAGTCTAACCACTAGCTGCAGATTTACCTCGGACAATAAAAAAGCAGGTTCAACCCTGCTTTTTTTAAGCCTGAGGAAATAATTTTAGGCTTTCTTTTTCGCCTTAGCCTCTTCAGCACGACGACGCCTAACCTCCTTGGGATCGGCAATAAGCGGGCGATAAATCTCAACCCGGTCTCGCTCATTGAGCCTATAAGAGCCAGGCTCATCTAGGCCTTTTGTTCCTAAAACCTGAGAAAAAACCCCCATCTTGTCGGCATCTACGTCTATTTTCGGGTAAGTGGTTAAAATTCCAGATTGCTTTACAGCCTCCAGCGCCGTAGTCCCAGCAGGAACAGACAGTTGCAATAAAGTCTGCTTATCTGGCAGTGCATAGGCAACCTCAACCATTATCATCGTACTATTAGTCATCTTGACCCTCCTTTAAAACTTTATCCGCGCGCTGGCACAATGAATCGACCAAATTATTAGCCACCCCAGAAAAAAGGCTCGATGCGGCCAGACCTAGCCCCTTATTCTTAAATTCAAACTCCAGATCCAATGATACCTTGGAAGCATCCTCGGCTAAGGGGGTAAAAGCCCATAGACCAATAAAGTTTTTAAACGGGCCGTCTTCCAACGTCATCTCTATTTGATGAGATCCGTTAGAAGTGTTGCCAGATAAATTATTTCTAGTCATTAAACTAATCTGCACACCGGCCTTTTTAAGGTCGAGACGCGCTAGCATAGAGCTGTCGCTGTGCTCAAATACTTCTACCCCATGACAGCCCTCTAAAAACAGTGGGTAGCTAGCAACATCATTGACCAACTCATACATTGCCTTGGCTGGATGCATCACCAACGCTGAACGCCTAATAATAGTCACACTTGCTCCTAGGAGAAGAATTTATCGTAGATCCCCATAACAAACACAGCACTTATGGCTACAGGGGCAACGTATCTCAAGGTTAATCGCCATAGAGCTAAAATTTTAGGCGCTGTGCCCTGCATCTGATAATCAACAAACTCTCGCTTCATCACGTAGCCTACAAATACAGCGATTAACAGACCTGATAATGGCAGCATAATATTCGCCGTTAAAAAATCTAGGAAATCAAAGAAAGTAAGCCCAGCAAATTTAATATCCGACCAAACATTAAATGACAACACAGAGCCCAGGCCCAGCACCCAAGCAAACCCAGCTAGCAGCAGGTTAGCCTGCACTCGACTTATGTCTTTAGCTTCAATCAGCCAAGCTACGCAGGGCTCTAACAATGAAATAGCCGAACTCCAAGCGGCGATAGACACCAGAACAAAAAATGCAGAGCCAATTAACAGACCTCCAGGCATACCACCAAAGGCAACAGGAAGGCTAATAAACATTAATCCAGGGCCGGCGCTAGGCTCGATACCTTGGGTCGCAAAAACAATCGAAAAAATAATTAAGCCTGAGATAATTGCTACTAAACTGTCGAAAAATGCCACTATTAAGATAGTTTTGCCGATATTGGCCTTTTGAGGCATGTAGGCTCCGTAAGCCATAATAGCGCCCATACCAATACTCAGGGTGAAAAAAGCTTGGCCCATGGCTTCAAGTACGCCACGCCAAGTAAGCAATTGCAGATTAAAGTTAAATAGAAAATCCCAGGCTGCTGAGAAATTACCTCTAAAAAAACTGAACCCTAGCAGTAACAGCAACATCACGAACAATACGGGCATCAGTATTTCCACCGCAACACCTAGGCCTTTCTTGACACCACCAACCACCACACCAACGCAGAGCAGCATAAATATTGACTGCCAAAAAATAAGGCGACTCGGATCAGCAAGTAGACTACCGAAGATAGCCCCTGCAGTATCGCCACTGACACCGGCTAGTTCGCCAGAAGCCGCCTCAAAAATATACGCCAGCGCCCAACCAGCGATAACTGCGTAAAACGACAAAATTAACATACCGGCCGCAACACCTACCCAGCCCACATGACGCCAACGAGACTTAGCATCACTCTCAGCAACCGCATCGCGCATAGAATTGATAGGGCTCTGACGGCCCTGGCGACCAATCAACACCTCAGCCATCATAACGGGTACGCCAATGAGTAAAATGCAGCCCAAATAGACCAGTACAAAGGCGCCGCCGCCATTACTGCCCGCTACATAGGGAAACTTCCACATATTGCCAAGACCAACAGCCGATCCAGTAGCCGCCATAATAAAAGTCCATCGACTGGCCCAAGCTCCATGCATGCCTTTTTGTTGTATTGCCAAAATCGCACCTCCATTTCCAATGGCCTAAATTGTACCCATAAGCCTCAGTGAATACAGTATCTAATTAAGTGAGTTAATATTTCATGACAATCGCCGCCGCCAACGTATAATCGCCGCCTATGAGCAAAAAGAAACCAAAGCAGCAATCCAGTACCATCGCCTTAAACAAAAAGGTCAAGCGCGACTATTTCCTTGAAGAGAAGTTCGAAGCTGGCCTCTCTTTGATGGGTTGGGAAGTAAAGAGCCTGCGCGAAGGCAGAATCAATCTCACGGACACCTACGTGTTTTTAAAAAACGGAGAGGCCTTCTTGATTGGGACCAATATTACACCATTACCATCAGCCTCAACCCATTATGTAACCGATTCCACGCGAACTAGAAAACTACTTCTCAATCATCGCGAGCTACAAAAGCTAGAGGAAGGGGTTAACCAGAAAGGTCACACTTGCGTATGCACAGCGCTGTATTGGAAGGGCCACCTCATCAAGTGCGAAATTGCCCTCGCCAAAGGTAAGGCCACCTACGATAAGCGTCAAGATGACAAGGCCCGAGACTGGGATCGCCAGAAGCAGCGCATTATGCGCAACAGCTAGTCTAGCCGTCTTTGTAGGCTAGTTTCTAAGGTCCTTAAATAGGCCTTTTAAATTGTCAGTTCTGCTTTTGATATGATCTTCAAGCTTACCACCAACGTCTTTCACAGCCCCGGACTTAAGCGCCAACCGGCTTGCTCTGTTAGCAATCTCGGCAATTATTTCGGCGCTGGCCTCGGCAATAGAAACCCCCTGCCCCTGCTCTCCAATATTGGTTAGATGTATATCTGGCAATGGTAATTCGATCGTACTTGACCCCAGCAACCCATACTCGAGAACAGCGCCACTGATTATTAGATCCCTGATAATAATCTTTTTACCCACGCTACTTTGCGGTGCATTAGCACTGTCGCTAGAGCCCAAATAACTCTCAATATTTCTCTGTATTTTATCTAAATTATTACCGCCACGGCCCGACTCCATGATAATTTTTGGGGCCATAACACGCAGAGAGTCTACGACTATAGTGTCGCCACCCAAAGATTGGGTAGCTAGGTTAAAACTTATCTCACCTAGGGAGAAAGCATACTCAGTGTCGAAACCTTTGGGGTTACCGATAACCAGGCCTTTTAAACTGCCCTCACCAGACATCAGTGATATTTGTGCGCCCTCCAGGCTAACCTGGCCCTGAGTCATATCAGGCCCCAAAGTTTCTACCAAAGATTTGAGCCCATTGCCCAGATTCATAATCACCACAACAGCCAATACCAACAATATTACCAGCGTTGTTTTAATGACTTTACTCATTATAGAGTCCTCGGTTCGCCTCTACTTTTAAAAGTACGTGTTTTAAAAAGCATAGATGCTATTCTTGAAATTGTAAAAATTAAATGAAGGAATGATAAAAATGCACAGACCGACTTCTATTATTTCTAGCCCTGCCTTAATTATCGAGGGACTCAAGCTTCTCGGGCACCGAGATATTCGCTGGCTGGTTATAATACCTCTGAGTATCAATATTGCGTTGTTTGCTAGCGCAACTGGATTTGCGGCTCAGTTGCTAGGGCAGTGGCTCGATAGTGTTATCAATCTAACGCCAGACTGGTTGCATTGGCTAGTATGGATTATCTGGGGGCTATTTATCCTAGTGGCATTAGTTATCTACGCCTTTACCTTCGCCCTTGTTGCCAATCTTATTGGCGCGCCTTTTTACGGCCTCATCGCTGAAAAAATTATGCTGTTAATGGGTGCTAAGGTGCTTTCAAACGAAGCTGTGCCACTATTAAAAATTGCATGGGCCAGCTTTGTGCGGCAGTTGCAACTCATGGCATATCTTATTCCTCGGGCCATTGTGGTGGGCCTAGCCTGCCTGGGCCTCAGCTTTATCCCGCTGATGAATATACTCATTCCTGTTGTAGCCGGCAGTTGGGCCGCTTGGTCACTTGCTCTGCAGTATTTGGATTATGCGGCGGATATTGATCAGGTAAACTTTAGACAGTTGCGCCAACGGGCAACCGCGGAGCGATGGCAGTCAATGAGCTTTGGGTTATGTGCATTGGCAGGATCCGCTATCCCGGTACTCAACCTACTGCTAATGCCGGCAACGGTGATTGGCGGAACCCTGCTATGGATAAGAAGTAACGGACTAATCAGTGCAGATAAGCCTATGACCAACAAAAACCTTAGTCTTCCCTAACAACCGATTGATCAACCGGCGCTACCTCTTGTTCACTTTGCTCCACTGAGCTCTGTTGCTTGCTTTGCTCTGAGGGTTTGTCCGCCTTGGGTCTGCGCGGCGCTCGTTTTGGCTTAGCCGGAACTTCCTGCAGTAGTTTCTCCTCCGGCATGGTGCAGGCCAACTTCATATCCAACAGCTTCTCTATCGGCTCTAGCAAAAAGGCATCGTCTTCACAGGCAAAGCTAATTGATGTACCAGTACTCCCGGCACGACCAGTGCGACCAATTCGGTGCACATAGTCTTCTGGCTCTTCCGGCAAAGTGTAATTGATAACATGACTGACACCATCAACATGGATACCACGACCAGCAACGTCTGTTGCCACCATCACCTTAGTGGCACCGCTTTTAAATGATTCAAGTGTTTTCATGCGTCGGTTCTGAGGAACATCACCCGACAGCAACCCAGCCTTGAAACCTTTTTTATTGAGCTTTTCTTGCAGTGTACGGCAGATATCTCGGCGATTCGCAAAAATCATTACACTATCAACATCATCACCAACAAGAATATTATGTAACAGTGCAAATTTTTCGTCGGCTGTGGTGATATACACTTTTTGCTCGACTGTGTCTGTGGCAACACGCTCGGCGCCAATTTCGACAGTCACTGGCTTGTCTGTCCAGGTCCCTGACAGTCTCAGTATCTCTGGAGTGAACGTTGCCGAAAATAGCAGTGTCTGGCGATCTTCTCGTTTGGGAGTCAAATTAACCAAGCGCCGCACCTGGGGAATAAAGCCCATATCGAGCATGCGATCTGCTTCATCAATCACCAATACCTCGACCTGATCAAGATAGACATCGCGGTTATTGGCAAAATCTAACAACCGGCCGGGGGTACCCACCAAAAGATCACAGTGGGATTTTTGCATTTTCTGTAACTGCTTACCATAGTCCATGCCACCCACCAAACAATGCACGCTAAGGTCAGTATGCTTTAGCAGCGCGACCGCATCATCGGCAATCTGTATCGCCAGTTCGCGAGTCGGGGCCAGAATTAATGTGCGAGCCTCGCCCATAAAACGCTCGCCTTCAACTGGGTGATTAAGCAAGTCAGTAATAATATTTATCAAAAAGGCGGCCGTCTTACCCGTACCTGTTTGCGCCTTACCCACAATGTCGTGCCCATTTAAAGTATGGGGCAATGATGCGCCCTGAATAGGCGTGCAGTATTCAAACCCAGTATCCTGAATTCCGCGCATGAGTTGCGGCGGTAACTCGAAATCATGGAATCTGACCCTACCCTCTTGGGGTTCAACTTTAAACTGCGAAACATCCCAACGGCGCCGGCCACGACCGCGACGGTTTGGACTAGGTTTTTTAACCTCGCTAACCGCCTTGGAATCTGCAGGTGCAGAATTTGAGTGAGTTTCAGAAGTAGTGCTAGTGGCAGAGTTATTTTCAGTCAAAGTATGTCTACGCAGTAATTAACAATAGGTTCATTAGGTTACCAGAGAGCCTTTTGAGGCCTAGGTATAACCTGTATTTGGCGCGGAGTGTAGCAGAATTGTCAATTATTCGCTGGTTTAATAAACTCCCCAAAACTGAGGCCTCACAGGGTCTGAGTTAGAGTTATGAATTAACCTGTATAGTAATCCAGTAATCTAGGCCTACCCAACGGCCAGTGCCAGTGAAGAAAAGACTCACAAACATGACTCGATAAGCCTCAGGCAGGGTCAAAACATTTCTCAAAGAAAGAACCTAGTCATAGCGATTAAATTTCTCTTCCTTTGCTAAAGCCATTGAACGAGAATGAGGGAAGGCCAAACGAAAACACCCTAATGACTCCTCAAATTAAAAAAATGCCGACGTTTATACAAAACGCCAGTGACCTACTGCGTCTAGCAGGACCCCTAATGCTCGGCCAGTTGGCCGTGGTCGGTATGACTGTGACTGATATTTATATGGCCGGGCAGGTCAGCGCAGACAGTCTAGCAGCTCTCCAGTTAGGCGGGAGCATCTGGGCTATGATCAGTCTTTTGGTCATTGGCATTATGATAGGCAACAGCCCTATTATTGGTAATTATTGGGGCGCCGGCCAACCAGACAGGGTGCGCTTTCAATTTCAGCAAGGGCTGTGGCTCGCTCTGCCAATGAGCATCGCTGTGTGCTGCGCCATATTGCTTGGCATCCAATTACTCGAACGACTAGACATCTCTCCAGAGGTCTTCCGTATCGCTCGAGGATATCTGCTGCCCTATCTAATCACCGGCTTTATGTTTCCCGCATTTTTCGCCTTTCGCAGCTCCTTTGAAGGCGTAGGCGATACCAGACCGGTGATGATATTCAATGCTATTGCATTTTTTCTCAATGGTATTCTCGATTATATTTTAGTATTCGGTAAGCTTGGTTTGCCTGCCATGGGTGGTATCGGCGCAGCCTGGGCAACTACCGTTGTAATGACTTTTTTACTTTTCGCAATGGCTGCCTACGGGCGCTATGCCGGCAATATGAAACGCCTGCGGCTATATCAGCAATTCGCTGCACCCAGTGCCGCAGCAATTGTCGGCATTTTACGCCTGGGCATTCCTATAGCCCTAATGATTGCAGCTGAGATTGGCTTCTTTGCCATTATTCCGATGATGATCGCCCACTTGGGAGCCAATGTTTTGGGTGCCCACGCCATCACCAATAATCTGGATTCTCTCGCCTACATGATTCCTCTGGGTCTAGGTCAGGCGTTAACTATTAAGGTATCTCACTCCATGGGCCGCGGTGAACCTTTGGAGGCCAGGCAGATCTGTCTAACTGGTTTTAAATTAATATTTGTCTTTGCCCTGATACTGGGCAGCCTCAAAATCCTGTTGCGCCATGACTTTGCCCAACTATTTAGCCCAGAACCCGAGGTGCAAATTATTGCAGCTAGCCTGTTCTTTTTTTCAGCAGCCCTGGGTTGTTTTGACTCAATGCAGATGGCCTCCAGTGGCGCATTACGCGGCTATAAGGATGCCAAAGTCCCGCTTATTATCCAGATAATAGCCTTCTGGGTCATTGCTTTCCCGATCGCCTATAGCCTGGCACTAACCGATCTTTGGGGTGAGCCAATAGGCGTCTATGGATTTTGGATTGGGCTCGTTATCGCTGCATGTCTAGCTAGCTTGATGATGCTGTATCGATGGAATGTAGTATCAAAAAGTGCCATCAACAATCCAGACGAGGCAATTATCGCAGTAGCTGGCCAAAAGTAATACGCTCTAACTGACTGTAATCGCAGCGAGTTTCAACCGCAGCAAAACCGTTATCGGCAAATAGCGCTCTCACCTCAGCACCCTGATCATAACCATGTTCAACTAAAAGCCAGCCACTTGATTTTAAAAAACTAATGCTTTGGCCAATTACCAGAATTAAGTCATCTAGCCCCCCAACACCAGAGACCAGTGCTGACGTAGGTTCAAACCTCAGATCTCCCTGAGTTAGATGGGGGTCATCACGGTCTATATAAGGCGGGTTACTGACAATTAGATCATAGTGGGTAACAGGTAACGCATTGAACCAATTACTCTGCACTACTTGTACATTATCCAGTTTGTGAGCCGCCCTATTTTCCTCCGCCAACGCCACTGCCTGAGTCTGAATATCCGCAGCAGTAATAGTCCAGTCACTGCGCTCACTGGCTAATGCAAGTGCAATAGCACCTGTGCCTGTGCCCAGATCCAACACCGAGCTATGAGTCTGTAGCTCTAGCTCAAGCGCTGTCTCAACCAGTAATTCGGTCTCTGGACGGGGAATTAAGGTGTGTTCTGAAACTTTTAAATCAAGACTCCAAAATCCCTGATTACCCAAAATATAGGCGATAGGCTCACCCTGTATTCGACGCTGAAAAAGCTGTTCAAAAGTATTTAATTGGTCGCTCTTAGGTTGCCGATCTGGCCAGGTTTTCAGATAGGTGCGGTTAACACCCAGCGCATGAGACAGTAGCAATTCGGTGTCGATTACAGCACTGTCGCTAGCGATGAGTTCAACGCTGCGCTGCAGTAACTCCGAGATAGTCATGGTTTCAGTCCGCGAGGGTGGCTAGTTGCTCAGCCTGGAGTTCGTTGACTAGAGGCTGAACTACATCGATCAATGAGCCCTCCATCACCTCAGCCAATTTATACAAAGTAAGATTAATACGATGATCTGTGACCCGGCCCTGAGGAAAGTTATAGGTGCGTATACGCTCCGAGCGATCACCGCTGCCAACCAGGCTTTTACGCTGATCCGACTGTTCTTTAGCTACAGCCTCATCCTGTGCCGATGTAAGGCGCGCCTGCAGAACTGCCATCGCTTTAGCGCGATTCTTATGCTGTGAACGCTCGTCCTGACACTCCACCACCAACCCCGTGGGCAGGTGAGTTAAACGAATGGCAGAATCGGTTTTGTTAACATGCTGACCGCCAGAGCCGGAGGCGCGAAAGGTGTCGACTCGTAGATCTCCTTTGTTAATCTCAATGGCGTCCTTTTCATCGGCTTCGGCCATAATAGCAACTGTGCACGCGGAAGTATGAACGCGACCCTGAGATTCAGTCTCAGGCACTCGTTGAACTCGATGAGCGCCAGATTCAAATTTGAGCTTTGAATACACCCCCGAACCCACAATACGTGCGATTATTTCTTTATACCCGCCATGGTCACCGCGATTTTCACTAATTACCTCTATTTTCCATCGCTGATTTTCAGCAAATTTGCTGTACATACGAAATAAATCGCCAGAAAAAATAGCGGCTTCATCACCACCGGTACCTGCTCGAATTTCCAAAAACACATTTTTATCATCATTGGGATCTTTGGGTAGCAACAATTTTTGCAGGTCCATCTCCAAGCCATTTTGCTGTAATTCTCCGTCTCGTAACTCCTCCTGTGCCATATTGCGCATATCTGGGTCAGAATCTTTTAGCAACGGTTTTGCCGCTTCAATATCGTTAATCACCTCTTGGTAGCTGCGGTAGCAAGTAACTACCGGCTCGAGCTCAGCATACTCTTTCGATAGGTCTCTAAACCTATTTTGATCACCGATAATATCCGGGTCGCTCAGTAATGCCCCCACCTCTTCATACCGATCGGAGAGATGATCTAATTTACTCAAAATTGATGCTTTCATGCAGAACCTTAATTACTTTTTATTTAAATCAAACAACTCGTGGGCGACATGGATTGTATCGTCACGGCCCTCTTCGCTGGCTTGTTTAAGTTTGGTGGTGGGCTTATGCAGTAGTTTATTGGTAAGACTGCGTGCCAAGGCATTGATAACCTCAATCGGATTCTGGCCTCGTTCTAACGCATTGAGTGCCTTGTCTACCTCGCCATCACGAATATTTTCTACACTATCGCGAAAGGCTTTAATCGTATCTACAGCAGCCAGAGCACGTTGCTGCTTGGACCAGGAGGTAACCTCTTGATCAATAATTTGTTGTCCTAGGTCGGCAGCGGTTTGACGCGCTCGCATATTGTCCTGAATAACCTCTTCCAGATCGTCGACCGTATAGAGATAGACATCGGCCAGTTCTTCGACCTGGGGTTCTATGTCCCTTGGCACCGCGATATCGACCATGAATATAGGTTTATGCTTACGCGACTTAAGGGCAGATTCAACGGCTCCTTTACCCAGTATAGGTAGCTGGCTAGCAGTCGATGAAATCACAATATCTGCCTTGGGTAAATATTCGGGTATATCAGAAAGTAAAATAGCCTCGGCAGAAAAATCTGTGGCCAATTCTTGAGCCCTTGTTAATGTGCGATTGGCTACAGTTATACGGCCAATGTTTTTTTCCTGTAAATGCCGCGCTACCAATTCAACAGTCTCACCGGCACCGATTAATAGTGCATGGGCACAATTAAGGTCGGCAAATATCTGTTCTGCTAAACTAACAGATGCATAGGCTACAGAAACCGGGTTCTGACCAATTGCAGTCTCAGAACGTACCCGCTTGGCAGCAGAGAACGCCTGCTGGAAAGCCTGATTGAGATAAGTCGACACAGTGCCGGCTTCGCGCCCCACAGAATAAGCCGATTTAATTTGTCCAAAAATTTGCGGCTCACCCAGCACTAAGGAGTCAAGACCGCTGGCAACACGCATGATATGACCAATCGCATGCTCATTCCGATAACAGTAATAGCATGACTGCAGCTCTTGGAGCTCAAGCCCCTTGGTCTCAGCCAGCCAAGTCAATAACTGCTCGTCACTGACCTCGCCATAAAGATAGATTTCGGTTCGATTGCAAGTAGACAGCAGCGCAATTTCAACAGCGCTCATTGACGTCAGCGCGCCCTGTAAAGAGCCAACCACGGTTTCTGGGGCAAAGGCAATGCGCCCTCGGAGATCTACCGAGGCTGATTTGTGATTAATACCGAATGCCAGAATACCCATAGCAGCTAAGACTACCTATCTCATCGAGGCTCCAATTTTACACGAGTCTGACGTGGGAATGTGGATTGGCGAAAAATGATTTTAACTAAACTTTATTCTTAGTAGTTGTCTTAACTTTCTACATCCTTGAAAATGTTGTTATGAAAAAACTAAACCCAAGCGTTGTTGTTAGCTGTTTGATGCTGCTGGCCGCCTGTGCCACAACACCTGAGACAACTCAGAACCCTGCGTCTAACTCTGCTCCTGAGCCTGAGCAACCAAAAGAGCTTGCAGCGACACCTTTTCCCATAAATACGCTCTATGACCTCCTAGTTGGTGATATAGCCCTGACTCGCGGTCAGTTCGACGTAGCATTACCCAAGTACGTTGCGCAAGCACGTCAGACCCGCGATCCCAAGATTATTGAAGTGGCTAGCCGTGTCGCCAGCCATATGCGCGATCACCAGGCAAGTATTGAAATGGCGCTGCTGTGGGTGGCTGTGGAACCAGATAATCCTCAGTCGCACAATTTCGCCTTACAGACCTATGTTCTTCAAGGAGATGGCCTCAATGCACTACCCTACGCCGCCTGGTTATATCAACATTATGACGATCTCGAAGCCTTCTTAGTCGTAACATCAATTTACGCTGGCCACAATTTTGGCAATATGGATAACGGCAAAGTAACCAACAGTGACGAGCAAAGAAGTGCTCAGATAGGTGAACTCATTGCCGCCTATCAGAATCTTGATCTACCGCTAGAAAAACAGGCCACTACCTTACTAGCTAGCGCAATTTTACACAGAGACAATGCTCAACTGGCTAATGCCGAGCGCCTAGCGAAAGAATTTCTACTCGCTGCGCCAGACAACCAGCGCGGTCTGTTGTTACTGGCTCAAGTGTTACACCAGCTAGATAGGATCGATGAGGCAGTCTTGTTGATCGCAGACAGCTTACGGCGTAAGCCAGAAGCTAGAAAATTGCGTCTGCAATATGCCCGGCTTTTAACTATCACTGATCGAGATTTAGCCCTGTCACAGTTCCAAATTTTGCATAATCAAAACCCCAGTGATCAGGAAGTTAATTTTCTTCTCGCTCTGCTGCATCTCAATCACGGCGATATAGCGCAGGCCACCGCGCTATTTGAACTCACCGCTAGTCAGCCAAGCCTGAGTGCCGACTCCCATTATCATCTAGCCAGTATTGCTGATCGCCAAGGGGACATAACCACCGCCATGGGGCATTATCGTCAGGTACGTTTTGGTCGCAACTATCTCGCGGCTGCATCTCGAGTAACTGTGTTATTGTCCCAACGCAACAACGTAGCAACAGCGCGGCAATATTTACGGCGCCTGCGCAAAGAGCAACCAGAGCAGTCTGTGGGGCTATTCCAGATTGAATCCAATCTTCTGATCAGTAGCAACCAACCAGATCAGGCACTCTCTATTCTCACCGATGGACTCAGTGCGTTTCCCAACGATGTCCAACTGCTATATGCCCGGTCGATGGTCGCCGAACGGCAGGATAACTTTGCCTTAGCAGAGCGGGATCTACGCGCACTAATTGCTCAGGATAACAACAATGCTATAGCACTAAACGCGCTAGGCTATACCATGATTCTTCACACTGACCGCCTCGAGGAAGCTCACCAACTGATAAAAAAGGCCTACCTTCTTAACCCTGGTGACCCAGCAACCATAGATAGTATGGGCTGGGTACTATTTCGCATGGGCGAACCAGAACAGGCGTTAACCTATTTAAAAAAGGCAATGAGTATTATGCCAGACCCTGAAATTGCCGCACATTTAGGCGAAGTCCAGTGGTCGTTGGGCGACAGCGACAGCGCCATGCATACTTGGAATCAAGGTTTGCAGCAGGTGGAGGACCATAAAACCATTGTCACCACCATGCGGCGGCTCGGCGCTGAGTTAGAAACGATCACACCTGAAATATCGGAATCACAATTATGATCCCGATTGGCTACAAAATTGTCGCTCTGGTGTTGGTCATTAGCGGTTGTAGCTCGCAGCCCACCCAAACCAGCGGTAGCTGGCACCAGCACAGCGCCCAAATAACACCGATGAACACCTGGCGGGTGGAGGGCAAGCTGGGCTTTAAGTCAGCGGACCAGGGCGGCAGCGCTAGTTTTGACTGGTCACAGAATCAACAGCAATACCTGCTTTCACTCAGGGGCCCCTTTGGTACTGGTAGTGCCGTAATTAGTGGTAATTCTGTAATTGCACAACTACATCAAGATGACGCGATCGCCATTGATGAACCGCAACAGCTGGCACTGCGGCTAACTGGCCTGCCAATTCCTGTGCAAGCCCTCAGTTGGTGGGCAAGAGGATTACCCTCACCCAATAAAGACGCTGCAACTAACTTAATAACCAATGCCAATGGCACAGCTCTTAGTTTTCGCCAGGCTGGCTGGGAGCTGGCCTTTTCGCGCTATGATTCCACCCCAGATGGCAATCTCCCCGGAAAAATTGTTGGTCAACTTGGGGACCACTCCTTTAAGCTGTTAATATCTCGCTGGAGCTTTCCAGAAAAATAGCTAGCGGTCTAAAAAGCATGCCTTCAGTCACACTGCCTTCACCGGCAAAGCTAAATTTGTTTCTGCACGTCACCGGTCGTCGAGACAATGGCTATCACGATCTGCAAACTCTATTTCAGATCTTGGATTTTGGCGACAGCCTAACATTTACCCCCAATAACAGCGGAGAAATTCATTTACGCCCGCAAATCGCAGGTGTACTAGCTGAAAATAATTTAATTGTTCGCGCCGCTCTCCTGTTACAGCAAAAAACACAATGTACCCAGGGCTGCGATATTATGTTGGACAAGGTGCTACCCATGGGTGCCGGCCTCGGCGGCGGCAGCAGTAATGCGGCCACAGTGCTAGTAGCCCTTAATCGCCTGTGGGAATGCCGCCTGACGCTTGATGAACTGGCTGAGCTAGGCTGTCAATTAGGTGCCGATGTGCCGGTTTTTGTGCATGGCATCAGCGCCTTTGCCGAAGGAATTGGTGAGCTTTTGACCCCAATCCAGTTGCCAGAGCAATGGTATTTGGTGATTACCCCAGAATGTCAGGTGTCGACAGGTGAAATTTTTTCACATCCTCAATTGACAAGGAACTCGCCACCGATCAAAATACGCGCCCTTTCAGGGGTGCAGTACAGGAATGACTGCCAAGCTGTAGTTGAAAGTCTTTATCCAGAAGTGAAACAGGCACTGGAGTGGCTCAAAAATTACAGAAACCCACTGATGACAGGGACTGGTGCTAGCGTATTTAGCTGTTTTGATAACCAAACCGAGGCGCAACAAGCTCTCGATAGGGTTCCAAAACGTTGGAATGCATTTATAGCGCGAGGAGCTAATAACTCTCTACTGCATCGGAAATTGGAGGAATTTTTTACTGGGGCGTGGCCAAGTGGTTAAGGCACCGGGTTTTGATCCCGGCACCGGAGGTTCGAATCCTCCCGCCCCAGCCATATCTTTATTATGAATACCAGGAAAAATGACGTGGCAAGATTAATGGTCTTCTCCGGGAACGCAAACCCGGAACTGGCAAATGAAATCGCTCGCACATTGGGGATTCCGCTCGGTGATGCGCTGGTATCATTATTTTCAGACGGCGAGATAAACATCGAGATTCGTGAAAATGTTCGCGGACACGATGTCTTTGTAGTGCAGCCTACCTGTGCGCCGACCAACAGACACCTTATGGAACTGGTATTGATGATTGACGCTTTGCGTCGCGCATCTGCCGCACGCATCACCGCGGTTGTACCCTACTTCGGGTACGCTCGCCAAGACCGACGCGTTCGCTCGGTGCGGGTGCCTATCAGTGCTAAAGTGGTGGCTGATATGCTGTCCAATGCTGGTGTTGATCGGGTACTGACCGTTGACCTGCACGCAGAGCAGATTCAAGGCTTTTTCAACTGTACCGTTGATAATGTCTATGGCGCTCCGGTGTTGCTCGGCGATATTGAGCGTCAAAATTATAAGAACTTGCAGGTTGTATCCCCAGATGTTGGCGGTGTGGTTCGGGCCAGAGCTGTAGCCAAACAACTCGGTTGCGATCTAGCTATTATTGATAAGCGTCGCCCAACTTCTAATCAGAGTGAAGTTATGAATCTGATCGGTGAAGTGGAAGGCCGCACCTGTGTTCTGGTCGATGATATTGTCGATACTGCAGGGACTTTGTGCAAAGCCGCCGAAGCATTGAAAAAGAATGGTGCCACCAAGGTAGTGGCCTACGCCACTCACGCAGTTCTATCTGGTGGCGCAGTTGAAAACATTAATAAGTCGCAGTTGGATGAACTGGTGGTTGCCAACAGTATTCCGCTAAGTGACGAAGCCAAAAAGTGTAAGAAGATTCGCTCACTACAACTGGCTAAGCTGCTGGGCGAATCTGTTCGCC
This sequence comes from SAR92 clade bacterium H921, assembly GCA_025153755.1. Lineage (GTDB taxonomy): Bacteria > Pseudomonadota > Gammaproteobacteria > Pseudomonadales > Porticoccaceae > HTCC2207. Next base: position 624,614 of record JAOALD010000001.1, on the reverse strand, counting down.
GCATCAGCAATGAAGAATCTATCAGTGCCATGTTCGACTAGCGTATAGCTGGTCAACGAACACTGTTGTACCGCCTCATATCGAGGCATTAAAATCCCATTACAGGTCTGGTCGCGGTCTGTTTTGGCTTAACTTTGGAGACTATTATGTCTACTGATTTTACGTTACATGCTACAGGTCGTGAAGAAACAGGGAAAGGTGCGAGCCGCCGCCTGCGTCGTCTGGCCGGTGAAGTTCCTGCAATTGTCTATGGTGGTAAGAAAGATCCAGCGCAAATTAAGCTTATTCAAAAAGATGTGGCAAAATCTTTGGAAAACGAAGCATTTTATTCTCACATCATTGCGCTTGAAATCGATGGCAAATCTGAAGATGTCATTCTTAAAGATTTACAGCGTCACCCAGCCAAAAATTTCATTATGCACATGGACTTCTTGCGAGTGAGCAAGAACACCAAACTACAGACTAAGGTACCGTTACACTTTATCAACGAAGATAACTGTGTCGGCGTTAAGCTTGGCGGCGGTATTATTGGCCGCAGCATGACCGAACTGGACATTATGTGTCTGCCAAAAGATCTGCCTGAATACCTAGAAGTCGATATGACTGATGTTGAACTAGGTCAGACTCTGCATATCTCAGATATTAAACTCCCCAAGGGTGTTGAGAGTGTTGCACTAAGCCATGGTGATGATCACGATCTTCCTATCGCAGCAGTAAATAAGGCTAAAGGCGTCGCTGTTGATGAGGAAGTGGATGCAGATGCTCCCGCAGCTGCAGATGATACTACCGAGGAAGCAAGCGAAGAGTAATCTTCAGTCTTGCCCTCAAGAAGGCCCTGACATTGGATACGCCCGTTGAGTTAATCGTAGGGCTGGGAAACCCCGGCCCAAACTACGAACGGACGCGTCATAATGCCGGGGCCGACTTGGTTCTGGAATTAGCCAAAACTCTGCATGTCGAACTAAAACACGAAAGTAAATTCTTTGGTGATACCGCGAGGGTGACCCTGGACGGTCACGATGTGCGACTGCTGATTCCCAGCACCTATATGAACCTCAGCGGTAAATCGGTTAGTGCCCTAGCCAAGTTTTACCAAATCGCCTCCGAGGCTATATTAGTGGTGCACGATGAACTAGATAAATCTCCGGGTGAAGCACGCTTTAAAAAAGGCGGTGGTCACGGTGGTCATAATGGCCTGCGTGATATTATAAAATGTCTGGGCAACAACAAAGAATTTGCCCGTCTGCGCATTGGTATCGGTCACCCAGGCAATGCTAAGCAGGTTGCCGACTATGTCCTTAAAAAAGCATCGCCCGATGACCAACAACTAATTATAAATAGTATTGATGATGCACTGCGCGCACTTCCACTAGCCGTTGCCGGCCAATGGGAAAAAGCCATGCTTAAATTACATAGCGCATAGAGCGCACAGCGTAAAAACAACAATGCTAGATGACTAGCACAAGGAATTTAATATGGGTTTTAATTGTGGAATAGTGGGTTTGCCTAATGTCGGCAAATCAACATTATTTAATGCGCTTACCAAAGCCGGTATCAGCGCAGAAAACTTTCCCTTCTGCACTATCGAACCCAATACTGGCATCGTGCCCATTCCGGATCCCCGTCAGGACAAGATTTCCAATATCGTCAATCCAGAGCGGCTGATTCCCACCGCTATGGAATTTGTCGATATCGCCGGGCTGGTTGCAGGGGCCTCCAAAGGCGAAGGCCTGGGTAATAAATTTCTCGCCAACATTCGCGAAACCGATGCCATTGCCCATGTAGTACGCTGTTTCGAAGATGAAAACGTCATTCACGTCGAAGGCAAGATAAGTCCAGCCGATGATATAGATGTGATTAATACTGAGCTCGCTCTCGCCGATCTAGAAAGTGTTGAGAAAGCGCTTTTGCGTGTGGCCAAAGCGGCCAAAGGCAAAGACCAAGACGCCATCATACTCAAAGGCGTAGCTGAAAAAATTCTGCCTCACCTCAATGACGCCAAACCACTGCGCGCATTTGATTTGAGTGAAGATGAACTCAAAATACTCAAACCGCTTAGCCTACTGACATTAAAGCCAACCATGTATATCGCCAATGTCGATGAAGAGGGTTTTGAAAACAACCCCTACTTGGATGAGGTAATGGTTATCGCTTCCGCCGAGGGTTCAGTCGTTGTGCCTATATGCAACAAGATGGAGGCTGAGATCAGCGAACTTGAAGCCGATGAAATCATCGAGTTTTTAGAAGAAATGGGCATGCAAGAGCCTGGGCTTAACCGAGTTATTCGCGCCGGCTACAATTTACTCGGACTGCAAACCTATTTTACCGCAGGCCCAAAAGAAGTGCGCGCCTGGACAATTCCTGTGGGCGCAACCGCCCCCAATGCAGCAGGTAAGATTCACACAGACTTCGAAAAAGGTTTTATTCGTGCCGAGATTATCGGCTATGACGACTACATCGCCGGCAATGGCGAACAGGGAGCAAAAGACGCAGGCAAGTGGCGCCTAGAAGGCAAGGAATACATCGTTAAAGACGGCGATGTCATTCACTTCCGCTTTAATGTGTAGCGTAAAATGACAACTATTAGTGGACGCTGGAAGTTGGGCATACTTCTGGCTCTTTCCACTGCCACAATGTGGGGCCTATTGCCCATTGCCCTAAGCGGCCTATTGACAACCATCGATCCGGTTACCACAACCTTCTTTCGTCTTTCTTTGGCCGCAGCATTGATGACACCCTATCTCATAGTGCGTAGACGGCTCCCTAATCGTGGTAAATTGCGCGTGCCTCGGCTATTTTTTCAACTTACGGCTGCCGGCGTTTTGCTCTGTGGCAACTATGGCTTATATATTTTTGGTTTAGAACGAACTAGCCCTGAGGCCGCTCAGGTAATGATTCAAGTTGCCCCAATGCTGCTTTTACTAGCGGGCATTTTTCTCTTTAAAGAACCATTCTCTAGTCTCCAGTGGCTAGGTTTTTTTGCCTTTGGCTCAGGGTTAATATTATTTTTCAATCATCATTTGGGTGACGTATTTGCCGACTTCAATGATTATGGTGCGGGCTTGCTAATGATTGTTTTAGCAGCAATGTGCTGGACCGGCTACGCCATCATACAAAAAATACTACTGCAACAATTCACCTCAGAAGAAACCATGCTGGCTATTTATTGGCTCGGTACTCTAGCATTTTTGCCCTTTTGCAATTTCTCGACTCTGGACCAACTCACAGGACTGCAATGGGGTCTTCTGGCATTTTGTGGCCTCAACACCATTATCGCTTACGGATGCTTTGCCGAAGCTCTGGTGCATATCGAAGCATCTAGAGTCAGTGCCACCATCGCAATGACGCCGCTACTGACAGTTGGTATAGTGCAACTCATGCCCTTCGAGAACATTTCCGTAGAACCCTTAGGGTTTATTTCGTTGCTCGGTGCCAGTATGGTTGTTGCTGGATCAATTACCTCAGCGGCGGCTAAAAAGGTACACAAGACTTAATAAATAAATCGTTACACAAAAGGCTACCTCCATGATGAAAAAAATAGCCAAGGGCGCAGCCTTTGGGCTGCTAGCAATAATAGTTACTGGAACCGGCTACATTGCCGCCATTACCCCAGGCGGCCTCAGCGGATTTTGGCTGATGGCCAGTACTGTTGCCGGCCTTAACACCTCGGCCAATGCTGCGGAAAAATCCAGCCTACAGGTACCCCAAGGCTTTAGTCTTGAGCTGGTGGCACAGGATCTCGGCTATGTACGCTTTGTCGCCCCCACAGAGCAAGATGATCTAGTTGCTACCATCGCCGATCGCGGGCAAGTTATGCTACTACAAGATAAAGACCAAAATGGCACAGCTGAAACTCAGACAGTCTTGATAGATGGTCTCAATGAACCGCAAGGCATCGCGTTTGACGGCGACTGGCTGTACTTTAGTGAAAGCGGCACAGTTAGCCGAGTACTCTTTGACCACAGTACCGGCAGACTTGCTGGTGAGATTGAACCCATTCTTCAAGATCTGCCCTATGACCTGATCCATAAAGCCAAAGCCATAGGTATTTCACCAGACCGTAAACTTTATGTTGCAGTTGGCTCACCCTGTAATGTCTGCGAACCAGAAGATCCTAGATATGCGGCTATGTTGCGATCTGAGCTTGACGGCGGCGATCCACAAATTTTCGCCCGCGGCTTACGTAACTCTGTAGGTTTTGACTGGGCACCCTGGTCCAATGACCTCTATGCCACTGTCAATGCCCGTGATTTACTGGGTGATAACTTCCCACCAGACGAACTGAATCTGGTGGTGGAAGGTGGCTTTTATGGCTGGCCCTATGTCAATGGCGATAATATTCCCGATCCAGATTTTGGTCATAAAAGACCAGATCTTGCCGACGCTGCCATAGTTCCGGCGTTTAATTTTCGTCCCCATAATGCGCCACTGGATATTCACTTCGTCAAAGGCCACACAAGCCTCCCTGACAGCTTCAAACGCACCGCACTAGTGGCTTTGCATGGCTCATGGAATCGTTCCACATTAGATGGTTATAAGGTCATCTCGCTGCATTGGGATGACAAGGGCAATATACAGAGCCGCGACTTTGTCAGCGGATTCTTAGCACATGATGGCATTATGGGACGTCCCGCTGGCATTACTCAGGATAGCCAAGGGCGTTTTTATATCACTGACGATTTAGGCGGGCAGATTTACCGAGTAGAATATTCCGAGGACAATGAAAATCTCAAACCCAATAGTTAACACTGTGACCTAGGTCGATCTCAGCAAGCGGTTAAAACAAAGATATTTAAAGCCCCTAGGATCATACAGGTACAAAGTAAACCGGCAGCTAAGACAGATCAGAGGAACAAGCTTTCTATGCAAGCATTCGAGGAAATTTGATCAACTGCCCAATACTTGAGATGAAGTATAACTGGTCGTATTTGGTCTAGGATAACTACCAAAAATTATGGTGAATCGCCAAATCGGCGCAACAGCCCCGAAGTTCTTGACAAAGCGGCGCTGTCTGGCGAAAATGCGCGCCCCTATTGGTCTGTCGATCAAAACGGGAATGCAAGAAATTGTGGCTACGTAGCTCAGCTGGTTAGAGCACAGCATTCATAATGCTGGGGTCGGTGGTTCAAGTCCACCCGTAGCTACCATCAAAATCAATCATTTACCTCACTATCACTTTTTCACTCGTACTTGCTTGCGGGAGTTTTGCGGGAAACGCCAAAATATTGCGCCCCAATACTGGTCCGCATAAGGCCTCAACACCCCGATAAAGTTCAGCCACTTCGACCGCACTGTATCGCGTCGTCACATCAAAATAGTGCTCCTTTTTAAGCTCATCAAACTCATCCTTGGAGAAAAACTCATCTACGTTTCCATTTTTTAACTCTCTCATGTTTTCTAAATTCCTTAGTTGTGTAACTTTTTCTGTATAATTGTTGTATGACATTAAATAGCCATTACCAAAAATTAAAGTACATTGATGGAATCAAGGATCGCCTCAGACGGTTCTACTCAATCAGCGACACCAAGTCGGACCATCGAAAGATGCTTAGCCACGAAATAGACGGCTATATGGAAGCTGGGCTCCTTACCGAGATATTAGATAAGCGAGAGCTTCAAAGCATCATCGACGAGCAACACATCGCAGTGTTTGGTATTACAAGGCAAGAGCGGCGTCTCGAAACGAAGTCCAATCTCGAGACTGCTCCCGATAACTGGGATATATACGACACCCCTGCTATAGATCGTCGCTAAACTTAGTTTTGCTACGCTTCCATGCGGAACAAAATCCTCTGCTAGTCCCCCTCCACACTTGGCCATATGCTTACCGCAATGCTCTCTAAGTCCGCGACGGATAGTACACCCTCTGCGTTAATCCAGTGATATTTCTCTAGATTTAGCCAGCTCACCTCCCTATCCCAAAAAGCTTTTAGAAGCGTAACCCCAACTAGCATTTCGCCCGCATCACTAATGGGTAGGATCGCTGCTGGAAACCAATGGTTTATATCGGTTCCTGCATTATCATCATGGGTACCGCACCATAGTAGCCAATAGTCTGCTCCTTTATGGAGGACATATTGATCTACTCGGCTATGCATTGGGCTCCATGACCACTCGACCTGAGCTAAAGCAAGGGATTGTTCTGTCGGCGCATTCGGTATCCCAACCAGCCCGTGTTCCTGTTCATAATCCAGTAGCTCAACTGACAATTGCATTATTTCTGCAGGCAACGGTTTAACTTCATAAACGCGCTGTTGAGGCAGATCTGCGAAGCTCATTGGGATTGAGTGAATACTCATTCTTGGCCTCCTTTGAGCGTGGGCCCGATAACTAAATAGCTATTGGGTATACCCATTCTTGTGTTGAATTCACGAGCCTCTTCAGGAGTTAGATACTGGACCTTTACACGACCTTTATATCTTTTTAAGACAGGTTTTTTGGGCTCACCATTGGGTCGTCGATTGATATTTGACATAACATTATCCTCTTTAGTGCTTCGCAACATGCAGGCGCACAATCTGGTTATCAAATGCCTAGTCGTTAAGGACGACTAACCTATTAAGTAGATTTAATTAATATCATTTCTGAATGGAACAAACAGCGACGCAGGTAAAACAGTCTCTTTAGGAATCCAGCCAATCTCACCATCATCGAAGACCGCGAAGCGCCAATCATTGAAGGGTGTAACCGTCCATGCACCTGCCCTGAGCCCGTCTAAGCGTCCCTTTGCACCATGTGCACATAACATCGCTCTAGAGCCTCTTGGGCGATCAGGGTGAAGTCTTGGCAGTTCTGAAAGGGCTACAGGTATAGGGAGGTCGTCAAGACTAGGGAGCTGTGCATGAAAACTGTGACATCCCTCGATCCATTCCACTAGATGGCGAGAATCCTCTGGGACATCTGCGAAACGGACACCTGCCGATGTCCTTTTATTGGACCGTTCATGGCCGGAGGGAGTAGATTTTTGGTGTGACATAACAGTATCCTCTTTAGTGCTTAGCAAAATGCGGGCGCACAATCTGGTTATCAAATGCCCAGCTTTTAGGGAAAGCCAACCCATGAAATGCAAAAAACCCAATCCAGCAGAGCCAAATCGGGTTCACTAGTTGAGATCATCAACCGTCCGGTTTAGCTGGAACTTATATAGCACCCCGCAATCTGGATCAAATCGGTGCTTGTCAAAGACCTTAACAAAAATACAGTTAAAAGCAACCTTAATCTAGCCCTGAACAGAGAAGGTTGAGACTTTAGGAAGATATTATTTATAGTTTTCCCCACACACGAGTTATCCGATTGATAGGATCTACAAATAGAGATAGCTAGATGGATAACAGTCGTTAGATCACTCCCCATAGATTCATCGCTAAAGGTTAGATCATTGGTATCATAGCCATATGTTAATTATTTCTGGGTTCTCTCTAAGATTTGGTAGCCTATTTGCAATCTAAGGACATACAATAACGAATAGATAAAACTTTAGGATGTAACCATGGACAGTTCGCTCCAGCTAATTTCAGTATGTGTAATATTAATCACCTTCCTTATATGTCTTGTTGGTATCAACTCAAAAGGCAAGACTCTCTCAGCTATATCTTCCAATGGACCGACTATCCTTACGTCGTTCGGTATATTTTTTACCTTTCTTGGTATCTTTTTAGCACTTCAGGCTTTTGATGTTCTCGACATGGATGGATCAATTCCAAAACTCCTAGGCGGATTAAAATTAGCATTTTTATCCAGTGTGGTTGGACTCGGTGCAAGCCTCTTTTTCCGCATGGTTTATCCATCAATACGAAGCAACCAATCTGTAGATGATGCATCTGCAGAAGACTTACTGCTAGAACTACGAGAAATCACTAAAGGGACTAACCAAGTTAGAGAGGCTTTGGTGGGCGAAGGTGATTCAAGTCTTTCAACTCAGTTTAGTAAACTTAGGAATGACTTTAGAGACTTTGCAGAAAAAGTTTCTGAGGACGGCAGTAAGGCTCTTGTAGAGGCTTTAGAGGCTGTTATTAGAGACTTTAATGAGAAAATATCAGAGCAATTCGGCGATAACTTTAAGCAACTCAATGATGCAGTCGGGGCACAGTTAGAGTGGCAACAGGAGCACAAAGAGCAGGTCAGAGCCCTTACAGAAGCTTTCCTTTCGGCCCAAAGTGGTATCGACGAAGTGCAAAAGAGTGTTCAGCTGATCGAGGGTTCGACCCAACAAATACCCGAACACATGGATAAGATCACTGCTGTTTTTGAAGCAACAGATCAAAGAATGAGTCAGCTATATGAGGGCTTATCATCCTTAGATGAAATGAAGAAAAATGCTGAAAACGCAGTCCCATCCATTAAAGAACAAATCACAAATCTAACGGAGGGTTTAAAGCAATCTATTCAGGATGAGCTATCTGTCATCGACAAGCAGTTTGGTTCAATGCGTGATTCTCAAATGGAAACTCAGCAAACGATAAAGGATCTAACAGGCGGACTAAATGATTTAATGGCCTCATCATTTGAAAATTCTGAAAAAATGTATGCTGAGCAGCAAAATAAGTTTCAGGGTGTACTCGATAGCCTTAATATTGCGGCTGACAATGTCCTTGAATCTACCAAGAAGGTGGGTACCGAGGTTGAGTCAATTGTTAAAGACTTTAGTGAGAGCCAGAAGTCGACCTCGAATGATATAAAATCGCGCATTGATCAGTCTCTTGCCGAGAATACAGAACTAATGAATCAATCGCTGCAGACCCTAGATAAGGGAATGCAGGAACAGCTCCAGCGTTCGCTTGATAAGATGGGAAATAATTTAGTGTCGATAACAGATAGGTTCGTGGAAACCTATGAGCAATCTGCATCTAAAATAATTGATCTGACCTCTAAAATTTCTAGGAATTAATAGGTCAATATATGAAATTTTTATCTACAACTTCTAATGATGATGATACATGGATATCTGCTGCAGATATGATGGCGGGCTTAATGATGATTTTCCTGTTTATCGCAGTGATATATATTGAGAACGTGAATAAATTGTTTGATGAAGTGAGTGATGTTCGCGATGACATTTGTGATGATCTAGTAGCGGAATTCTCTCAAGATATCGACCGCTGGAATATGTCAATATGTGAGGGTGGCTTGTTAATCCGCTTTCAAAGCGATTCGAGCTTTGAGCGGGCGAGCTCGCGCCTCTCCCCAAGTTTTAGGATCCTGCTAGACAATTTTATACCTCGGCTAATGGAAGTTGTATGGGAGTACAACGAATCTATAAGTGAGCTAAGAATCGAAGGGCATACCGATTCTACAATAAAGAGGACTGATACTCCGCTCAGTGGGTACATATACAATACTGAGCTATCTCAAAATAGATCCAGAAACGTTATGAGCTATGCCCTGAATATCCCCAGTATCGCATCAAATTCTGACTATCTAGATTGGAGTTTTTCAAGTATGACCGCTCACGGAATGTCATCGAGTGATCTCATCAAAGCTGGTAATACAGAACTTTATGACAAGTCTCGCAGAGTTGAATTTAGAATGAAAACTCGTGCAGAGGAAAAACTTCTTAACCGTGTTACCGAGTTGAAGCGTAATGAAGCTCTCTGATAGCTTTCAGCGGCTTGATTCGCTTAGGGCTCGTCTTGGTTCGGATCTACCTCAGCTCGAGTTTGGGGCTACGCTGTCCGACTTTGAGAAGGTAGTTGTCCAGCTTGAGAAGAATGAGGGGCTCATTGTTGAACGAGAGGATATCAAGACAGTAGGATCATTCCTAACTTATAAAGGTAATGCTCTTGCAATCCTTTATATTTTTAATTCCAGTAATAGTAAACTCGATTTGGAGGCAGATTTTCCTCAACAGAGCGCCCCCCGCTTCCACTTTACTTGGTGTGATGTCCTTGTCAGGATGGAAAAGAGAGGTAGGTTTGCACGGTATGTTCTCTCAAGATCTAAGTCAGGACTGTTTCAGGTAGAGGCAAGCGAGCGAGACCCAGATCAAATTTCGCTACATGGAGAGCATCACATCTTAGACAATATAAGACTTGCTCCATGCCAAAATTGCTTGGATCAGCTCATATACCACGACTTTAGCCTTAGGCAACCTAAAGTTGATCGAGTGGAGGCTGTCAAAAACTTCTCATTGCAGACTTACTTAGATGAAAACGATGGCACATTTAACGTTATGAAATTCACCCCGAAGCATACCGCAGCATCGCAGCCGCGGGGCGGCTACACTTATGACTTTCCGAAAATATCGACTGAGCTTCGACAACGATGTGGGTGGGAATGCTCAAGCTGCGGGGTAAATATGAGCCAGATGAAGAAGGGATTGCATGTCCATCATATTAATGGTGTGAAGGGAGATAATAGCTGGTCCAACCTGTCTGTACTCTGCGCTCTTTGCCATAAAAATCAGCCCCATCACGAAAGTATGCATGTGGCTTCTGATATAGAGCGCCATATCATCTCAAATAGAACTTAAATAATAGTCCCTTTTGTATAATTTTCAGGATGCTCCCAATATGGAGACAAAAGATGTCCATTACTAGAAAAGTAAAAATGAAAGATGGGACTGAATATCCGTCTATTAAGGCATTCAGCAAAAATTATAACCTTGACTATCAACTTACTGTGGGCCGCCTTAACAATGGCTGGTCTCCCGATGATTGTATTGATCCTACCTCGAAATCTGATTATAGGAAGCACACAAAAGACTACTCTAAAACTCCCCGATACTCACCTGAAGCAATAGAAAAGATGCGTATTGGAAATCATACAAGGTGGATACAGCGTGCTACTAAGAAACATGGTATTAGCTTTTGTTACAAAAATACTCTACCTGTATTTAAAACGGCTAAGACACCGGATGTGAAAATATTCTGTGTTAAGCATTCGAATAGTTTTTTTATAATTCCAGATAAGCACATTACTTTGCTTAATGGAGGTTGTAAGTACTGTTGGAAAGAGCAAGTTACCAGAGATAGCTTAAAAAGAGAGGAGCCAAAATTCCTATTTTGGTTTAATGAACATTTATCTGAAAGGCTAGAACTTCGATCTAAGTTTCAGGGGTGGCATGAAGCAGTAAATTTATACTGTAAGATTCATAAAACATCACATAGAACAACGAATCCTAATAATTTAAAGTACGGCAAGGCATTAGGATGTGATGAATGTTCGACCATCGCAATGCAATCAAATCGACTTGATTTATCTTCCGTAAAGAACAAAGTCGGTCAAATGCGAGACCTACCAGATAACATCACTATTCTTGATGTTATTTTTGATGAAACAGCCGAGGCATCCAAAATCGGCTACTTTTGCTCTAAAGATGATCATGGATTTCGACCAAGAGTTGATCTCAATCATTTTAAAAGATCAACGTTTATTTGTGATCTATGTACAACTGCAGGAGGGGGAACAGCACACGCTAGATATCTTAGATTCATTGAAAGCGGCGAATATGGTGAGTCTGCTGTTATTGGGGTTATGGAAGTGGAGGTCGAAGGAATTAGTGGTTTGAAAGTCGGTGTTACAACAAGAACATTAGAACAAAGGTATGGCTACTCTCTAAAGACTATATTTTTTAAGCTTGAATCAAAAGAGCGTCATGTGTATTTTTTAGAGAATCGGGTTAAACGAAAGTTTGCAAACTTCAGAGATTATGAAATTCAGGCCAAAGGTCTTAGAGGTCAGTTACAAGACAGGAAGAGATGGGGTGGTGACACGGAGATCTTTCAAAAAGCTAAAAAAGCCGAGATAATAAACTATATAGTTAGGTTAGCAGATGATATAAAATCAAATAAAATCAATGATTTAGAGTACAAGGAGGAATTAAATCACTTTATATCGGTCGAGTTTGGGCCGCGCGATGTCGGTAGAGAAAAAGATATGTCTAACCAGCCCATTGCTATCATAGGTATCGATGCAGAAACAAATGAAGTTAAATATCGATTAAGTAGTGTTTCTGAAGCGTCAGCCCTTGGATTCGGCAATGTCTCATCAATAATCAATAGTCAAAATGGTAGACAGATTAGTAACGGTATCCGTTGGTTTAGAGCAGATAATTTCAATCATCTTAAAATTCCTCCGTTAAAAGAAAAACGAGCTTATCATAAACCAGTCCGATGCATTGAAACGGGAGAAGAATTTGAAACCACAGCACTTGCAGAGAAAGCAATGCGTTCAACAACACACCATGTCCACGCATCAAAGATAACTTCTGTTTGTAGAGGCCATAGAAAAAGAGCAGGAGGCTATACTTGGGAGTATGTCGACAATGAAGACAAAAATTAACCTGTGAAGCTCATTTATTCAATTTTGTCACTCTTCATTAAATTATGCCTTCCACAAAGGATTCTTATATTATCTGGATTTATGGACGAGCCCCCCTTTGAATAAGGAAGATAGTGATCATAATGCAAGTTATCTGTGGCCTCGCACATCACACATTTTCCTTGATCTCTTTTCCATACCGCTTGAATCACATGAGAGGGAATGACTCTAGTGTGGTCTGCCTTAGCATCGTCTAAACTCTCTTTTTGCACAACTGATCCATCTGGTATTTCATTTATAGCCTCAAGAGTAAACTTAAATACATTCCGGTTTTCATCAGGAATAAAGTCAGCATCAATTAATTTAAAGAAAAAATTATCTACCCATACGCCTTTGGTCATCTTTTGATAAATTCTTACAATGTGATAATTATCTATTTTTAATGAAGCCTTAGCCGCCTCAAAAAATTTACCATTTTGAGTTAGGGTACCAGAGGGATTAGTCTTAGCTTGATCAACCATCTTAGGGATTGGAGCATGATTGCTAGGTACGTCATGTCCCTCGTAAATTACTTTGCGGCCGTCATCAGAAATAAAGTCGTTATAGGGTGAGCCTTTTTTCACAGACATTAGGATGACTGAGTAGTTAGATCCAAGATTGAAGTTCATTCCTCTTTGAATAGTCTCAACTCCCTCCTGATTGCACATCTCTCTATAAGTAATAATTTTCATTTAGCACAATCCTCCTTTAGACTGCTTCGAAAGCATAATGTGTCTGACACGTCTGGTGCAAGTTCGAGGCGACTCCAGCGCAATAAAATATGACTCGTCCCGACAGCACCAAAAGACATCAAGCCTATGCGTGACAAAAGCTTCAAGAACATCTCGTCTCGATCTAGCCCTGATTTGACTGAAGGGGGTATTCAGCTATCATAACGTTAATAATAAAGGGAGTTGCTCATGAAACGAATACTTGCACTGTTTACAATAATTCTCCTCAGGTGCGGCGGGACTGGCTCATATTATGAGTGATCAAAAAGCTTATAGCCGAAGATCGGCATTGAAATTTTTGGGTCTATCATCTGCTGGAATTGCCTTTGCAACAGCCGCATCAGCAGGAAAAGAAAAGATAAAGTCTGGCGGGGATGATGCGAAGCGCGAAATCGAACAGCTTAAAAAATCTTATGAAGAACTAGATGCCAGATCAAAACTCATCATGCGAGCTATGCTTTTCCTTACAGGATTAGACCTATTTATATGAGGGTGGGATTATCTTTAGAAGATCAAATCATTAGCTCAGTTATCGTCACGAGCGCCGCCCCAATCATAAATGATTGTTTCGCTGGTTTTAAAGAGTCAGCAGTCGCTTCACTAATCTTTTTTCCTGTCTTCAATTCCACCCCTAAATTAATCGTATAGGTGATAAATGCTGCTGCTGCCCCTGCCGTCATTGACTCCTCAACAATCTGACTAACTGACCCATCTTCAGCAAGCTTGTCAGTTGTTTCAGTTACCTGCTCATCCATAGCCGAATTACTGAAACCAGAACTCTCAACATCATCTCTACTCTCCGCTAGCTCCTCATTGCCTAAAATTTGAATATCAGGATATTTTTCATAGTGAGCTGAGGCTGAGGAAGTATTTTCTGTTGCCTTTAATTGGTAAGGTATTTTCTCTCCACTCATTTCATTAACCAACCAAACATCAACTGCAGGCTCATTAGTTTTAACACTAAGTTCAACTATCCAATCATCACCATCATTATTTTCATCATATGCATAAGATATCTCATGGAATATACCCTTTACATTATTAAGCATGCCCTGCCTTGACTCTAACGTCTCATGCTGGCCTATATATGATCCAATTTCTTCAGGCGTAGCATTTGATAAAGCATTTGTTGTCCTTCTAAATGCTTCCATAACCAACTCATCTTGCTTTGTATACTTTATGCCCTCTAAAAATAATTTCGTTACAGTAGCGGAGAAAGCCGATATAGAAAATTTGGCTACATTACTCAACTTATATTCAGTTTTAACTTGCAACTTTTTTAAGACCTTTACTGCTTTTTTGAGCCTTCTCAGGTCACTCCACTCCCAGCCTGAAAATCGATCATCAGTAAAGTGTGTTATTTTTGTAATCATGGGTTCAAGATTTAATTGCCATAGGCTTAACAATATCGGTCCTGACATTCCTTGAGTCTCAAGCCTATTTAAAATACCTAAAATACCTTCTGCGACCATCTTTTCGTCTTCAGGTATATCTTTAAGGTTCCTCTCGTTATCAAAGAAAAATTTGACTTTCTTTGATAGATATAGTGCACCAAGCCCTGCTGCAATAGTTCCGCCAGATACTATAATGGCACCCGTAGCAACAGAACCACCCAACCAAGCTAAAGCTGCGCTATTAAAAGCAGCTCCAGATAGTGTACTAATGGCTGTTCCTGTTGAGGCAGTCCCAAATAATGATGCTATTCCCATCATTGCTGGTGCAGTTCCACCCAACGCGGTTAACCTGAGAGCGACACTCGCGGCTACAGCCTTATGCGTGGCACCCTTTGATCGCCGAAGAAATGCATCAGAAAGCTGCTCTAATCGCTCCTTTAGCCGTATCGAATGCTCTAGTGGATCAATTGCTTTTGTATTGATGAGGTTCCTTTTAAACCAAGATAATTCCTGCCAACTTTTCATTATTTTATCTTGTACACCCATCATCCATAGAATCTATCTTTTTGTCGAAATCATTATCGATTCTGTCTTTGCATGAAAATAAAGACTCAAATGATTCCGGTCGAGGTTTATCATCGAGCCATCGATCATCTATTGATGCCCATAAATCATTATAAAATGAACCAAACTTACCAGCTTGGTGAAAATCCATAATGACCAAAGTGTTCTCATCATTTTTACTTTCACCAGCAGATGTCCAATTCATTGAGCCTGTAATTAGATGCTTTCCGTCTACCAATGCAGACTTCATGTGCATCTTCCCTCCCCAATTTTCAATCTTAACTGGAATCCCTTTTTCGCGTAAGAATTGATGTTTCGAGTATTCATTGGTCGCTCCCGTAGCATCTATAATAATCCTCACCTTTACTCCACGCTTATGTTCCTCCACTAGTTCTATCGCGATGTTTTTATGCGTTAGGAAAAAGATAACTATATCAATTGACTCTTTAGCACCCTTTAAAACTGGCATTACTGCAGAATAAACCGCATAGTCTTGCGGAGAAAATGCTACCGTAATATTTTGTTCTGGAGAGGTTGCCATACTAACTGAGTTGGCTGTTCGAGTTACTTTCTTGGCGCGATGAAACAAGCCCTCGGTATACATCCTTTCAAACTCTGCAATAAATACACTTGCTAAAGACTTTGAGTCGATAAAAAGAGCGTTATTTGCATTGTAACCACCAGTGCCTGTATCGCTAATATTTGCAGATCCCGTCCAAACATACCTGTTATCTATGATAAAGAACTTGTTGTGCATGATATACCCGCTAAAGCGAATATCAGATTTACTAGCATACCCTTCCCCTTTAAAACACTGAAGTGGACCTTTATGTCCTTCGGGACGTTTACACTTATTTTTTTTGCTTTTGGACCAGCTCTTTTTCGTTAACTTTTCCAAAGTTTTCTTATCACTTACATAATCAGAGCGAATGTTCGTGAACTTATTTTCTAGCATCCATGTGTCAGTGTAGTAATTTTTGTTATCAATATCTTTGTCGATAATTCCTCTGACTGTCACACCTCTGTCGAGGGCAGATTCCAATGCTTTAAGTATATGTAGTTGCCCTCGCATTCCATATATTGCGAAATCAATAGTCTTCTCAGCCGTCAAAATAGTGGATAGTAACGTTTTACAGATATCGTGTTCGCAGTTATTAGAAGGTCCACTTTTATTAATCGGGGAGTTCAATATAAGGTTTATTTCATCTGCTCGAGTAGTTATCGAGCTGAATATGATACCTATCAGACAGATACTGCCAATTAATAATCTCATTCCCTGCCCTCGCTATTACTTATTCATATGTGATTAGAGCATGTTAGCATCTTATTAGAGGCAACACGGAATATCGCAGTTTCGATAGTAAATGATAGTGGGGGACTTTTGCGGAAGTGTAATGAGATCTAATGAGGCCTTGTGGGACTTAAATCTGCTATGAGCGCCCATATTTTGAGTAAAAACAGTGAGTTACGTTTTCTCAGCGTCATTCATAATGCTGGGGTCGGTGGTTCAAGTCCACCCGTAGCTACCAAAATTCCATTAAAAACAATTGCTTATTTAGTCTATTTTTCTTTATAGATAAAGTAAAAGATAAAGGGAACAAAAAGGGAACTTTTCATTACTCCCTTGTATGCTCATATATACCTCAAAATACTCCAAACCGACCCTTAGTCATCATCACACCCTAATCAGAGATATACCTGTAAATCCCCATTTGTATAAATGGTCTTACAATGGTGAATTGTTTTTTATGGATGGTCTCCCCTTCGAAATTGATGGGGAGTTCATAAAAAAGAAATCAGGAAAGAATGTCTTCTTGATGAAAACTGCATTTGCTGAGTTTTACTTCGACTTTGATTACAAAAAACAGGTCGCCTCAACGTTTGGAATAAAATTTGAAAGTGGATGTTTTTGAGGTAACTTCAAGTTGTCATTGCATTGGGTGTGGAATAGTCTTTAGAACAACATCCCGAAGATATAGTCCTTGAACTCAGAGGCGTCCATCTGACCACGGAATATGTCTGCGGTCTCCCAGAGGAATGATTCAAGTTGTTGGAGAGTTAGTTTAACGGTCACTATTTAATCCTTTAATCCATCGAATTATATTTTTGTTTAAGTAAAAACATCACATAATCTAAATCGCTTTGGTCTTTGAGACCCATAACATAATGGAAAATATGGTAGCTGGGAAACCTCTAATCACAGCAATCAATTTAGTAATTGGAGCAGCAGCATAGCTTTCGGCAGTAAAGCTGGATGGCTATACCATCGTAAAAACGAGCGTGCTGATTTAGGTAGCGCTTTTGATGCGATGGAACAGCAAGCTAGCAAAAATGAATCTTAATGGCGTTTAGCACGACTAACGGATCTGACCGGCGCTGATAATCCTTGGAAAGATCCATCCAGACTAGCTTCCCATCGCTATCGAAAAGAAGAGTCGCAGGGACGGGCAATGCGTCGACTCCCCCATCAAGGCCAAATCCACTGTGGAATGCGGTGTTCCTCAATCCAAAGGCATCGATCACTTCAAGAGCGTAATCGGAGAGCATTGTTGCCTGAACTCCATGAAGATGTCTCTTTTCTGCGATTTGGTGTGGCAAATCAGTGCTTACGGTGATTACTTTTATATCTAGTTTATCGATCTCGGCACGGAGCTCGTTCAATCGGCGCAATTCGCCGATACAATAGGGTCACCAATGCGCTCGGAAAAATTTAATGAGTACCAGATGCCCCCTTAAACTTATAGAATCGAAAATCTGATTTTTATCGTCAGTGGCCTGAAAGGATGGAATGAAATCGCCGACCTTGATGATATAGCTAGATTCAACTGTTTGGGGGCTTACATAGACCGTGAAGATAAGTAGGCTACTTATTGAAATGGCAACAACTGGAGGAAACCCACCAATAAAGTTTGTACCCTCAATAAGGGCAATAACTCCGACACCAACAGATACTAGCCATAAAAGAACAAAACCGGTTCTATTGTTCGGCAACGCAAGCCGTCGTGCCAGAGTAAACCAAAAAGCTGTAACACCCAGTGATAAAGCTAGGGCAATGATCCCTAGAAAAGATCCCAACTGCATAAGCATCATTCCTCAAAGCCAGATTTTAACTATATTGAGCATATCGTATAACCTTTATTATAGCTTGTTATACCCAAGTTCTGAAAGTGCTAATAATCCCCGACCTAAGGAGTTGGAAAAATCTCCACAGCCCCAGAGTCGACAACAATCTGCATAGGTGGGATCTCCCTCAAAGGCTTTGGTTGATTCTTGCACCACGCAAGACAGACCCAAACTAAAAGAGTGTCTAGCATATGTCCGTTAGGGTGATGTCCTTGTGAATCAAACTACTCTGACCCCTTGATTCTTCAGATTAGTCACAAACAAAATCAATCTTGATGTTTGTTTCTGGGTCGAATAGGTCTGTTTGTTCTTTGCAGCGAGAAAAAGAAAAGAAAAATAAGCGTTTGTTTGATTCTCCTTTAACTTGTTTAACCTGATATTGGACTAGTCCATTTCCGGCAAGTAATGAACCTCCATGATAAACTTCATTATACTTCCCCACTGTTTTATACAGGATTGGTGGAGTTTGAGAATTACGAACAGCTTTCTGAGAAGAGAGATAGCTATCGCCAGAGCGTTTGCCAAAATACCAATGCTCCTTTAAAACAAACTCACCGGCCGTTGGATAAATCAATAGCGTTTTGCCCACATGCTCATCATCCTCAATCTGTTCCAAATGGGAATACCCTCCTACCCATAGGGTGCAGTAGGAGAGTCCAAGGATAAATGATAGTAACAGTAGTTTTTTTAACATTTTTTATTTCCTGTTTTAATACACCTCAAACATAACATCTCGTTTATCGGCAAAACTACATTCCTCTTCTGAACCGCAAGATGCTGATATTAAACGAAGACTTGGATTACCAAAGATACGGCCACAAAAATGTCTTGAAGTACACCAACAATCTGCAGAAAACTTGTGCTGCCCCTTGCTTAGTTGTACTGCTCCAGACTCAGGGACTGATTGACCATCAATCCTGTGATTACCGCAAACCCATTTTGTGTGAATATCGTTAGCATCCCTAATCAGATAACTGACCTTTTTTCTTTCAATCTGACTACCACAATCTGACCCTTCGCAATCAATACATAGCTTCCACTTAGTAGCAGAGTCTGGTGCATCCACATGAGCAATAAATTCAGTTCCATGCACTTTAGGGTCATAGTCTATTTGCCATTGATGAAAGCCACTGACCAAACCATTGGTTTTGGCAATAGTTTTACCATTTGCGGTAATGCGAATTTTGTCGGGAACAGAGTAGGCTTCAAAGGAAATCTCAACTTTATGAGCAGATGTATCTTTGAGTGCATAGGTGTATTGATGTTTACCTTGTCGACCACTTTTACCAACCGGTTCTGCACAGCCTGTGCAACTCTCATCTATTTGCTTCACCGCTTGTTTTAACTCCGTTTCAAAACGCTTGAGAGGCGCGGGGTGGTCAAGGTATGTTTCAAGCAATCCATGCCCATTTTTATTATCGTTATAGCCCTCCGGCACTGTTACATTTCCGCCAAGGGTGTTGCCCCAGAAGTCTCGTACTGTATTTATTACCTTATCGTTTTTATTAGTAATATAGTCAAAATTACCGGGCTTGCTAGAGAGAGGCGGCGCAAAACCAATACCGGCAAAACACTGTTTAGTTTTGTCAGTGTCCCATTGGTCTATGGCTTGATGGATATTGCGGTAAAAGAAGTTACCCTGAGAATGTGAGACTACCAAAGTTTTACGTTTATTCTCCAGAGATTCTTTTATACGCTTAATCATCTCCTCTAGGTCTTGTTCAGACCAATAGCCAACATCGCGGTCTGGCTCCATCCAGCGTTGGGTAGCCCACCAAATAGCACCAGAAATAGCAGGGCTTACAGAACCTAACAGGACAAAGTTCCAAAAATCTGGCACATCAGTTTTATCAACATTTACCTCACCAATTTTTTCAACATACAGATCAAAGTACTGTTTAAGGGTATCGTTTTTATTCCAAAGTAACTCGACTGGATTTTTCTTGATAAGAGTTTGCAGTCTTTCGTTCATTTTAACTGCTTTATCCTCATTAGTATTTACTCCATTAATAAAGTAAACATCATAGTCACTTAAATCCGGGGCATTGATTTTGCTTGCCTCCTTTGTCAACTGCGATTTACTTGTTGCACTATTACCACAACTTTTGTAACTGGGTGGCCCTGCTTCATGGTAGGCATCTCTCGCAGCTGTTAAATAGGCTCTACTGCGCTCTACCGTGTTTAACTGAAGTGGCACAACATAACCTAGTCCATCGGTGTTAGTGCCTGTGGTATTTTGTATACAGGAATTTAGATGCTCGGCATCTGCTATCTGCTGATTAATCTGTTGAGCAGTTAAATTGCCAGATAAGATTTTCTGGTACTTTCGTGCTATAACCAGTGACCATGTAGCGATGGGTGAATTGGTGCCGTACTTAGCAACAATATTTTGCTGAACATCATCTCTGACACCATCGTTATCATCATCTTTGCCCAAGGGAGTCTTACTGGACTCCTCATCCTCACTTTCCTGTATTGGGCCGATTGGAATCATAACTGTAATATCGCCCACTTTAAGAGGCATAAAGATTTCAGCGTAGCTGAAACTGCTTAATAAGCAGAACAGCAGTAAAACTGACGTTAAATTTTTCATAAGTCTAGTCCTTTAGTCTGTATTTAAGACTTGCGCAGCATGATGTAGTCTGGTGCCGGTGCATTTCCAAATATGGGTATGGTCTTACAGCTAGAGATATTCTTGTAACGGAGAACAACACCAGTCTGGGTAGCATGGGCTTGTTGGGCTATACCGAGCCAAGCCGCGCATGTTTCAGGTTTAACACCTTTCCATGTTGCGGTAACACTACATATTGTCGTGTGGGTACCACGCCAATCGCCATGTATAAAAGCCACGCCATTACTTTGTACCCAGACATCTTTGATAGTGCCTTTGCACCACTTGCTACTGCTTGCGGATTGAACCCCATAGCCAGAAATGGCAGGCGAATCTTTTTCTGCAATCGCGGTTACGGAAGTGAGGCTTAATATTATTGAGACAAGACCAGACCTAGCAATAGAGTTTTAGAGATTGATGTTTTAATATTCATTTGAAAATCCTTTTCATTTGTCATTGTTAAAAAGTCACTTGGAGTCTATTCACATAACAAAGTTTGCCACTGGAATCAAAATTTATACTAACTTTTTTACCTGATGCGGCCGCTGTGAGTGCAGCCGAGTATAAAAATTGGATGCCTTCTTTAGTGACGCCATTTTTACCCACGCTTGTATAGTGGTACTTGTTTTGGTTGGTGCAAGATGGATTGTCGTTATTGAATATAAGAATAAAGTCACCATTAGCCAGTGGGTAAACCCTTTTTATTGTTCCGCCAAACCATTTTGATTGAGCTATTGCGCCATGACTGACAGATATGATTAGAAAGAGGATTAAGCATCGTTTTGTCATAATTAAGTTCCTTTTTAATTAATAAATTTTTTGCTACTTTCGTACTGTATTTATTACCTTATCGTTTTTATTAGTAATATAGTCAAAATTACCGGGCTTGCTAGAGAGAGGTGGCGATTCACTGTCATAAATCAAAGTAATGGTATTTATGGGTGATTTAGACTTTTTGGTAGGGGAGTTATTTCTATGGGGTGGTCTTATTTTTTGCGCTCTTATGTTGCTCTTCAATGCAAATATTCTATTTGGTTTATTTGATGATAAAGGTATAGACGAAATAGCTCCTATACTGAGCTAACAGGTTTACCAGATACTGGGGGCGATGGTTCAAGTTCAGCCTTAGCTATTACCGCCTGTTAGGGTATAAAACTATCCAGTCCAACCACCAGCAGACCAAGGCCCGCCGACCAGATAGCGCAGGCAAGAATATCAATGAGAGTAAATCTCACTCTGTCAGTACCGCTAATGCCTACCATCATGGGTACTAGGCTACGCACTGCTGTCATCAGTCGACCCACAATAATGGCGGCAGCGCCGTACTTAAGAATAAAGGCCTCACCCTTTTGCAGACGCACTGCCTGTTTTTTAGCGAAGGCAGTGTGATGAAATTTGGGCCCAAACCAACGACCTAGGTAAAAACCTAGATGATCTGATAGACAGGCACCCATAAAAGCCAATGGCATGATTAGATAGAGGCTAACGATCTGTTCGGTGTAGAGAATAGTCGACACTGTTAAAAGAATAATGCCAGAGGCCAATAACCCGAGACCTGGGCAGGCTTCCAAAAATGCCAGTACAGGAATAACCATCCAAGCATTTTTTTGGTTGGCGCTTAGCCAGTTTAGAAATATCTCATCGATAGGTGTGTTAGTCATGGTGCAATGGGTCCATAGCTCAAGCTAGCTAAAATAGTTTTAATGATTCCACCAAGCAAGATCTGTGAAGGATCTAATATCCAACTCATGAGTCCAGGTTGATCTGTGCTGTTGAGCAAGATGCAGATAAGTATCTGCGACCTTCTCTGGTAAGATTAAGCCATCATTGTCCATACCGCGAGTTTCACGCAGTGCTTTAAATCGCTCTTCACCAAGCATCTTACCTAAGGTATCTGGGGCATCAACGGCACCGTCTACTAACACATGGGCAATATGCAGACCCTTGGGACCAAACTCGGCATTCAGAGACTGGCACAGCATGCGACGCGCACCCATGGCCGCAGCATGGGCATGCTGTCCCGCATTACCGCGCACAGCTGCAGTGGCAGAGGTGACTATTATCGAGCCCTTACCTCGCTCTACCATTAGCGGGCAGACAACGGATGCGGTACGAAATAAACTAAAGGTAGCTATATGCCAGCATCGCTCAAACGCTTTGTAGGACGTATCTTGCAAGCCGCGATCACCAATCTGCGCTCCCAGATTAAAAATAACCACCTCAATGGGACCAATATCCTGTTCGACTGCTGCAACCAACTTTTCGACAACACCTTCGTTGACCACATTTAACAGATAGCCGCTGGCATCACCCCCCTGGGCCTGGATATCGGTGACCAGTGTATCTAGGCCCGACTGATCACTGCGGCGACATAACACTGCATGATAGCCCTCAGCGGCAAATCGCTTGCCGACAGTACCGCCTATGCCCGCACCTGCGCCAATTACTAAACAGACTGGCTTCATTACTATTTCCTCTATTGAGCTATTAATACGCTATTTAATGGTCACTGTATTGGCGTCATAGTTGGGCAAAAACTGATCTTTTTTACCTGGCAAAAGGCTCAGCGCCTTAAACGCCCAGCGCAGTAAAAATGGTTTTTTAATATGGTACAGCCGACCCATTTGCGTCGACATGGCCTGTACTTTTGCCGTGCGTGCCAGTCTGTTGCGCTGATACAACTTCAAGCCCTGCTCCACATTAGAAACCTGATCTAAGGATCGTTGTAGAATCCGTCCGTCCTCAATGGCCATAGCCGCGCCTGAAGCCATAAAAGGCAAGGTCGCATGGGCTGCATCCCCGAGTAGGGTCACACGGGCTGAACTCCAATGACTGAATGACTGGTGATTATGCAGTGCCCAGCGATAACACTCATCTTTGTCGACAGCATCTATTACCGCTTGCACTGCTGGATGCCAGCCGGCGAAGTCATTTTTTAATTCTTGCCAAGGCGCCTTCTGCGTCCAAGAATCTTGTGCCCAGTAATCACTCTCTACCACACCGACAAAATTGACTAGCTGCTGTTGGCGCAAATAGTAAATCACCATATGTTTATTGGGGCCAACAAAGTTACTAACGGTCTTTTCCATAAAGTCCGCTGGCAATCTGTCTGCTGGCACCACTCCTCGCCAGGCAATATTGCCAGTAAATACGGGCTCTCTGTGACCAAGTAATTGATCGCGAATTACTGACTTTACGCCGTCTGCGGCAACTAGACAGTCACCTTCAAACTGGCGGCCATCCTCGGTCTGCACAGTCACCTTATCGTCCTGTTCACTGTAGCTGGCCACGGTAGCGTTAAACGTCACTGCGGAGGCTGCTCGCGCGTTAAAAGCGTTAGACAGTATTCGATGCAGGTCGGCGCGGTGCACATGCAGGTAAGGGGCGCCATGGCGCTGGGCGTAATCTTGTCCAAAAGGCAGGCTGTGAAGTACTGCGCCGGTTTTGTGCTCACGAAAATCTGCTCGCAATGGATCCACCGCAATAGCTTCTATCTGGTCTTTTAACCCCAAATAATCTAGCACTCGAATTGCATTTGCGCCGCACTGAATACCGGCACCCACTTCGCTAAATTCTGCTGCCTGCTCAAGTAGCTGCACCTGATGACCTGTTTTATGCAGGCACAGGGCCGCCGTAAGACCCCCGATTCCGGCGCCTGCGACAAGAATTTTCATCTAGGTAAATGTGCCATTAGGAAAGTGCTCCACTGTCTCCGAGCGCTGTTATTTCCTGTTCTGAGAAGCCCCACTGTGACAGTACTTGTTGGGTATCAGCACCTTCGGATGAGGGTGCTGATGGCGTAGCACAGTCAGAACGGGCAAACCTGGGTGCCGGTGCTGGCTGGGTTAGGCCCTCAATCTCAATGTAGGTATTACGCGCCGCATTATGTGGATGGGATGGCGCTTCACGGTAATTGAGCACAGGCGCAAAACAAAGATCCGTCCCTTCCATTAACTCGCACCATTGGGCCTGGGATTTGGTTTTAAATACCCCTATCAAGCGCTCTTTCATCAGTGGCCATTGACTCTTATCGTAGGGGTTGGCAAATTCTTTGGGATCTACGCCCGTTTTCTCGACCAGCAGTGCGTAAAATTGCGGCTCGATTGAGCCTATGGATACAAAACGACCATCGCTAGTTTCGTATGTATCATAAAAAGGGGCAGGACCATCGAGCATATTACTGCGCCGTTCAGGGACCCAGGCACCCAGTTTATCCATGCTGTGAAACATCGACATCAGGCTGGCAGAACCATCGGTAATAGCAGCATCGATAACATCACCTTTGCCCGAGCGCTGGGCTTCATAGAGTGCAGCCAACATACCCATAACCAGATACATGCTGCCGCCGGCATAGTCGCCAACTAGATTGAGCGGCACTGTAGGTTTATCCGGGTTGCCAATAGCAGCCAGAGAGCCGGTTAGTGAAATATAGTTAATATCATGGCCGGCGGTTTTAGCTAGGGGCCCAGTTTGGCCCCAGCCGGTAATGCGGCCATAGACTAGGCGAGGATTGCGCGCATGACAATGTTCAGGCCCAAAGCCCAGTCGCTCGGCAACACCGGGGCGGAAGCCTTCAAATAACATATCCGCGGACTCTACCAGACGCAGCAATGTTTCGGCGCCGGCAGCGGTTTTAAGATTGAGGGCAATGGACTTTTTACCCCTCGAATTACAGTCCATGGCAGCTGGTAAGGCAACCGTGCCGCTACCCTTGGAAGAGCGCTCAACCACAATCACTTCAGCGCCCATATCTGCCAGCAGCATTCCGGCAAAGGGCCCGGGGCCAATACCTTTAATCTCTATTATCTTTACTCCAGCCAATGGGCCCATGAGTTTTATCCTTTTGGTTTTTGGTAATTGGTTTTTTTACGACTGCAATAATGGGCTTAAATCTTCAACTCTATCAATATCTAGCGCCGCTTGGGAAAGCACAACTTCTAACGCCGCGACAGGAGGATTTTGCAATATCGCCTTGGCACCGTTATCACCAGTAAGCGCCACTAAATGGCGAAAAACACTGCGCGGAAAAATTGCCGGCACGCCCCTAGAGCCGCAGTAGGTAGCACAGACGATATTATTACCATCAAAATCCTCTGCCAGTCGAACAAGGTGCTGTGTGCTGATTTGCACCTGATCCGCTAGCAACACCAATATCCCATCAGCCTCATGATCAATGTTTTTAACACCCCAGGCAATTGAGCTACCCAACCCCTGATGCCAATCGTGATTAACTGTAATCTGCGCGCCTGTAATCTCGGGCTCAATGCGCCCATGATTAGCACCTAGCACTACCGTAACGCTGAGGGGATCAGTTGCTTTGGCACTATCTATACTGCGCTGAAGCAATGTCTGCCCCTGCAACATAGCCAACTGCTTAGGAGAGCCAAATCGCGTTGATGCCCCTGCGGCCATAATAAGTACAGCAATATTATTCATCATACAAATCAACGGTTGCCAGTAGAAACTGTCAACGCACCGCTGAGAGATCTACCGCTGGCCTGATGCAATACCCCGTGGCATTCGGCAAGTATGGACAGGGCGATCCCCTCGGGCAGTTCTCCACCTAAGTCCAATCCTGCTGGTCCTGCAATAGGAATAGGCAACTTATTGGCGTCGAGTTGCGCCAGAGCCAACACCTGTTGCCGTCTTGCCAATGGCCCCAACAACGCCAGATAGGCCAGCGAAGAAGTCTGTAACGTTTTGATGGCTTGCGCATCCATCTCTAAGTTATGGCACATCACTACGGCGGCGTCCAATTGCTGAAACCAGGGCTGATCAACAAGACTTGTGATCGGGCAATCTAGGATTGTATCGGCTGCCATAAAATATTCTCGCCGTGCATTGGCTGGCCTTGAGTCCCAGAGAGTCACTGTCCAGCCTAAGCCCTTGGCCATGCTGACCAGGGGTCGTGCATCCACACCACCACCAACGATCAAAATATGGGGCTGCGGCTTAATATTAGTGACGAGCCAGCACTGGTTATCTTGGTGCACTAGCCGCGGCTGATCGCTGTAGTCAGAGGTATGCCAATGGCTGTGAGCATCACTATTTTCATCGACCAGTTGCCAGTATTGTCCCTGACCATGGTCTGCCAGATGATCGCGAATCTCGCCTAAATTAAGATAATTTTGGACCGCCCGCACCGGCTGTAAGAGAATATGTACCGTCCCGCCACAACCAATACCGAGCTGATAGGAAATATCATCTTCGTCGCTTCCGTCATAACAGACGGTTAGGGATTGCTGGCTACGCATAACCTTTGCAGCCTGACGTTGAATATCGGCTTCGAGGCAGCCGCCACTGAGCAGACCATACTGCTGACCTAGGTCATTGAACAGCATCATTGCACCAGATTTTCGGTAGCAAGGGCCTTCGGTTTTGTAGACGGTAGCCAGTACCCACAGCTGAGAATCTCGCTGCGGGTACCAGATATCCAGAAGTTGCTTTAGATGGTTGACCATCTAAGCATTTTACTGATTTAACGAATTTTAGCTATCGGTTGAGGTCTCTTTAGAGCCATTGAGCGCGTACCATCCAATGTAGATATAACAGAGCATTGGCACAATAAAGCTTAGCTGAATGCCAATGATATCAGCGGTGAAACCCTGCACCAGCGGTATAAGAGCACCGCCGACAATCGCCTGACAAACTAGGCCAGAACCCTTACTGGTCATTGCGCCCAGCCCCTTAACTGCGAGGGTAAAGATAGTAGGGAACATAATAGAGTTAAAGAAGCCAACAGCCAGAATAGACCACATGGCAATACCACCGGTGCTATTCATGCTGACGATGATCATGATAATAGCAATCAGTGCATTAACTGCCAGATACTTAGTGGCGGCAACATAGTTCATCAGCCCAGCACCCACCAGACGCCCGGCCATAGCCGCGCCCCAGTAGTAAGCGACCATTTCACCAGCGTCTGCAGCACTCATACCTGCAATCGAGCTGTCTGCAAAATAGTTAACCAGGAAGCTACCGATAGAAACCTCACCGCCCACGTAAAGGAAGATTGCCAGCGCCCCCAGCACCAGTGAACGGTGTTCCCAGATATTGCCGTCAGCCTCTTCACCTGTGGCTTCAACATGAGCCAACACAGGCAATTTAATAAATCTAAACACCAACGCCGCAGCAACCAGCATACCGGCAATCATAAGATAGGGACCCTGAACTGCAGAGGCATCGGCAGTAGCTACTCCCAGTATCAATGCAGCGCCAACAATTGGGCCAACGGTGGTCCCCAGCGAGTTAGCTGCCTGAGCCAGGTTTAAGCGGCTAGCAGCCGTGGTTTCTGGCCCCAGCGCGGCAACATATGGATTGGCCGCAACCTGCAAGATGGTAATACCGCTGGCCAGTACAAAAAAAGCAAACAGAAACAGAGAATACATATGCAGGCTAGCGGAGGGATAGAAGAGGATACAACCGGCAGCGGTGGTCAGAAGACCCATAACAATGCCCTGCTGATAGCCAACTTTATCGATTAACTTGCCCGCAAATGGCGAGACTACGAAGTAAGCCCCAAAGAAACAAAATTGCACCAACATCGCTTGGGTGTAGTTAAGATCAAAAGACTCTTTCAGGAAAGGAATTAGAATATCGTTTAGAACGGTAATAAAGCCCCAGAAGAAAAACAGACAGGTCATTGCGATAAACGCAAATTTCTGAGTGCCCTGTTGCTGAGCTTCCCCCGCCGTTGCTGTTGAGTTTCCCGCAGTTGGACCCGCCATGTGTACCCCCAGTTAAAGTGCAAATCGGTAGTGTTTTTTTATTAGCGGCCTAGGTTAAGCGGGCTGGGATTCTCATGCAAGATATGTTTTGCGCAGATGCTCTATTTGGTCGCAGTTTAAGGTTGTTTTATCGCCTTTGAACGCAACAAGGCTAACTGGACTCGCCTGAGAGCATGACGCGCATCACATCCTTGAGGCCATTGTGGTTGGCACGCATCTCAGCAAGGTTGTCCGGATCACTCATCCAGTGATACACAATTCCGCTCACGGATGCTGTAAAGTGGTCGGCGATAAGTGCTTTATCAATAGTCGGTGCCAGTAGCTCCCGCTCGATGCCCTGCTCTAACCAGCTAATCACGTCAGCACGTCGACGTTTGTGGATTCCCAAGATCACCCCTTTTAGCTGTGATTCGGGCGTTAGGGCTTCAAACCATAGACGGTAAAATGCCTCCACATGTTTCGGCGCATCGGCACAGAACTGAATATGGGCATCCAGTGCGGCGGCAATCGCCTCATAGCCATATTTTTGCTGGGTAACCTGCGTTAGTTCCCCGAGCCATTGATCGCCGACCGAGCGCAGCACAAAATCGAAAAGGCCCTCTTTGTTGCCGAAGCGATAACCAGCCAGGCCACGAGAGTACCCGGCCTTTTCGCCTACATCTTTTAAAGTAGTCTGGCCAGCACCGCGCTCGACTATAAGGTCGACCGCGGCATCTAGCATTTTGGCATCAGATATTTCTTTGCGCTCAACCTGAGTGAGGCGTAGGGCTTTGGCCATGTTTAAACTCTTAAATTTCTAAACTGTATATTACATATTTCGTCGATACTGGCCGCCAACATCAAACAGTGCATTGGTAATTTGGCCAAGCGAACAACAACGCACTGCATCCATCAATACTTCAAAGCCATTATCACCCTGACTCACGGCACGTTGCAGGCGCTTAAGCATCTGCTCAGCCTCATCATTGTTGGCACCTTGGAACTCACGCAGGCGACTAATCTGACTCTTCTTCTCATCATCGGTTGAACGGGCCAACTCAATTTCCATAGGCTCTTCGTCAGAATCACTAAGGAATGTATTCACCCCCACAATCGGGAATGAGCCATCGTGTTTCTTATGTTCGTAGTACAACGACTCCTCTTGAATCTTACCACGTTGGTAACCAGTTTCCATGGCTCCTAGAACACCACCGCGATCAGAGATTTTCTCAAACTCCTGAAGAACCGCCTCTTCAACCAAGTCAGTTAACTCATCAATAATAAAAGCGCCCTGACTGGGATTTTCGTTTTTGGCCAGTCCCCATTCCTGATTAATAATCAGCTGAATAGCAAGTGCTCGGCGCACTGATTCTTCGGTGGGCGTGGTGATGGCTTCATCATAGGCATTGGTATGCAGACTATTGCAGTTATCATAAATCGCGATCAGTGCTTGCAGAGTAGTGCGAATATCATTGAAGTTCATTTCCTGAGCATGCAATGACCGGCCAGAGGTCTGAATATGGTACTTGAGCTTTTGGCTGCGTGGGTTAGCACCATAGCGATCACGCATAGAAACAGCCCAAATGCGACGGGCCACTCGACCCATCACTGTGTACTCTGGATCCATACCATTAGAAAAGAAGAACGAAAGGTTAGGAGCAAAGTCATCGATATTCATGCCGCGAGCGAGATAGGCTTCAACAAAGGTAAAACCATTGGATAGGGTAAAGGCCAACTGGGAAATTGGGTTCGCTCCAGCTTCGGCAATATGATACCCAGAAATAGATACTGAGTAGAAATTGCGAATTTCCTGATCAATAAAGTACTGCTGCATATCGCCCATCATACGCAGACTAAATTCGGTCGAGAAAATACAGGTATTTTGACCCTGATCTTCTTTAAGAATATCCGCCTGCACTGTGCCGCGCACATGCTTTAAAGTATGGCTACGCAGGGATTGATATTCAGCTGCATCTGGCTGGCGCTTGTGTTTAAGGACAAACTTTTCCTGCTGCTGGTCAATTGCAGTATTTAAAAACATGGCCAAAATAGTGGGTGCTGGGCCATTAATTGTCATAGACACAGAGGTAGTTGGGTTGCACAGATCAAAGCCGTCATAGAGTGCCTTCATGTCATCCAGAGTACAAATCGAGACACCGGCATTACCCACCTTGCCATAAATATCAGGTCGCTCATCAGGATCCCAACCATACAGGGTTACTGAATCAAAGGCGGTGGACAGACGTTTTGCTTCACTGTGCTCAGATAACGCCTTAAACCGGCGATTGGTTTTAAAAGCATCGCCCTCCCCAGCAAACATGCGCGCAGGGTCTTCACCCTCTCGTTTAAATGGAAACACGCCGGCGGTGTAGGGAAACTCGCCAGGTAGGTTTTCGCGCATCAACCATTTGACCAACTCGCCATTGTCGTCGTATCGAGGCAAGGATACGCGAGAGATTTTATTTCCCGACAGTGAGATACTGTTGAGCTTGGTAATGATCTCTTTGCCATTGGGCAGCACATCGACTTTCTCGTCACCGGAATAGGCCTTGACCTGATCTGGCCAATTTTCCAACAACTTGCTCGCTCTAGCATCCATCGCCTGCTTGCGCTCAGCAATTAAGGCGTCAATAGTTGCAGGCGTCTCGGCGCCACTATCCTCAAGCATTATTTTGGTGGCAGCCAGCTGTTGCTGTTCTCGGGCTAGATTAGCCTGTACTGCTACCTGCTGATGATAGCCGCGCACACCCGCAGAGATTTCAGCTAGATAGCGCTGACGGTCTGCCGGCACTACCACGGTTTTTTCTGAGGGTGTTCTGCAAGTGACTTTGTCCAGATGCTGAGTAAAGGTACGCAACCCTCGCGCCTGCAGCAGGCTAAGTAATTCTTGGTAGGCTGCGGTTACGCCATCGTCATTAAAACGCGAGGCAATAGTACCAAATACCGGCATTTCTTCTGGCATCTGCGTCCAGGCTTCGCGATTACGCTGTATCTGCTTACACACATCACGATAGGCATCATCACTGCCTTTGCGATCGAATTTATTGATAATTGCCAGTTCAGCGAAATCGAGCATATCGATTTTTTCCAGCTGACTCTGGGCACCAAATTCTGGGGTCATAACATAGATTGGAACATCCACATAGGGCACTATGCCTGCATCACCCTGACCAATACCCGGCGTCTCTACCACGACCATATCAAAGCCACCTAATCGCAGCGCGCTGATAATATCGACCAGGGAATTGGGCACTTCTCCCGCTGCACTTCTGGTGCCAATAGACCGCATATAAATATTTTCATGATAAATAGCATTCATGCGAATGCGGTCACCCAATAGGGCACCACCGGTCTTTCTGCGCGTCGGATCAATGGCCAACACAGCAATTTTCAACTCATCTGCACTGTCCTGACGAAAGCGTCTAATCAACTCATCAGTCAGCGATGACTTACCCGCTCCACCAGTGCCCGTAATACCTAAAACTGGGACCTTATTGACAAGAAACTGTGCCTGTTCATGCAGAGAGCCTTTTTGTTTTTCAGTTAATTCATTGCGTTCAATCGCCGTGAGCAGGCGAGCCAATTGACCCCGGCCATCGGATCCACTCAGGTCTTTAGAGGAGACCGAGGCATCGTTGTAACTGCCCAGAGAACAGCGCGCGATCATATCATCGATCATGCCGACCAGCCCCAGATCCTGACCGTCATAGGGGGAGTAAATTCGCTCTACCCCGTAGGCTTCAAGCTCCTTAATTTCTGCTGGGACAATTACACCGCCACCGCCGCCAAAGATTTTAATATGCTCCGCTCCCGCCTCTTTAAGCAGATCAACCGCATACTTAAAGTACTCCACGTGGCCACCCTGATAGGAACTAATGGCGATGCCCTGAGCATCCTCTTGCAGTGCCGTTTCAATCACCTCGGCCACAGAGCGGTTATGTGCCAGATGAATAACCTCAACCCCAGCGCCTTGCAATATGCGCCGCATAATATTAATCGCAGCATCATGGCCATCAAACAGGCTAGCTGCAGTTACGAACCTTAGGGGGATACCTTTTTGCTCGTTGTGATCAGCACCAGCGACACTGGCTTTTGGATTAGTGGACGTGCTCATATATTCTCCGGTGCCTAGGGGCACTTTGACTGGCTAAAATATTTGTTTGTCCGATAGTTTAATTATCTTGCTTGTCGCATGCAAGTATCTTTGTAAAGGATAGAGGTTTAAACCTGATTTGAATTACGTTGGCCGCTCAAGGCCATAACCAAAATAATCAGCAATCGCCAAGCCAGCTGCCACACTTGTAAAGGGGTCATGCTCGACTACCTTGCCGGCAAATTGGTTATCCAAAATATCTTTTACCGCAGGAATTAACGAGGAGCCGCCAGTACGCAAAACTAGATCTATATCAGACGCCTGAAGACCAACTTTATTGAGTATCATTGTGATGGCTTGTTCGAGTTGAAACAGCAAGTCAGAGATCATCACCTCAAACTCCCAGCGCTCGAGACTGACTTCTATATCAATCTCTGGAATATCTAAGACCGCAGAATCTTGTGAAGATAGTTCGGCTTTAAAGGTTTTGATCGCCTCAAATATCTGATAGCTGTAGTTTTGCTTGATTAAATCATAGAGCCGCTTGAACTTAGTTGCCGCCTCATCGGGTTCTACCATGCGCTGCATGACTGGCGCTGTGTATTTATTTTGGTTGAGCATATAGCTCACGGGCCAATTAATCAGTAAGTCTTCAAAATCGCCAAAGGGAAACAACGTATCAATTTCCGCGCCATCCACAACTCGGCTCCAGCGCTCCCCCTTTCCTAACAGCGGAAAAACCAATTCACGAAAAATCGTCTGGTCTATCTTATCGCCACCTAGGGCAATGCCATGAGTCGCTTCCACCCTAAACGAATCCCCAGTTCGACTGAGAATACTAAAGTCCAATGTGCCGCCACCAAAATCAACGGTTAGTACCCTCTGACCTTCGTTTTCAGGGTGGTTAAACAGATAACTGATTGCCGCTGCGGTAGGTTCGGGGCAGAATGTCTGTCGAGTAATGCCGGCATAAGTATAGGATTCGCTAAGACGCTCCAGGGCAATGTCATTGCGCCCCTGCTCTAGACCTTCAAAATTTACTGGGTGTCCAATGCAGGCATGTGTTACATCTTCCAATCTGTGCTGTAGCGCCTTGCGGATGCCGACTAATATAGGAGTAACTAGGGCCACCAGCCGAAAGGCACGATCAAAAACCATGGTGCGCCCGCTGTCTGAGTTACCCAACAAACGTTTGGTGCCGCGAAATAGACGTCCGGGCAGACCTGAATCATTAAACGCCTGACCATAGACCTTACTGGTCTCGCCCTCACCCGCCGGACCATCACCACTGCCCGCACTCGTTCTGGCTTCGCCTAAAACTTCAACACTGAGCTCTACCTTTCTACCCTGATTACCTTTGATATAGTCGTCGATTGCCCTCTGCCCAGTGGAGGTGACAAAGTCTCTATCAACATAGTTAGCAGACGGCATAATCGCACTGTGCTGAGCAAGATTGACGAGCATTACCTGCTGGCCATCAAACACTGCTGCAGCGCTATTGCTGGTACCGAAATCGATACCAATACCGAAGATGGAATCTAGCTCACTCGAAGAGGATTGACTGCGGGACTGCATAGAAAATTTTCACTATTAAAAAAAAGTATATTGCATATTGGTGGAGAGACCGCATTTTAGACTAAAATATCCCGTCTCGCTGTAGATAGATCAAAATTTTGTCCACCATAAAAGATTGTATTTATGAATCCAAGTAATCACTGTATTGTCATAGGGGCAAGCCATGCCGCCGTGCAACTCATTATCAGCCTGCGCCAAAATGGCTGGGAAGGAAACATTACCGTTATCAGTGATGAAGACCATCCACCCTATCAGCGACCACCCCTTTCTAAAGCCTACCTAGCCAATACTATTGCCGATGAGCAACTAGCTTTGCGCGCACCCGCAGCCTATCAAAAGCTCAATGTAACATTTAAATTGAGTACTAGGGTTACTTCGATCGATACCCAAAACAAACAGGTTCACCTCGATAGTGGCGAAATACTGGGCTTCGATAAATTGGCCCTGTGTACCGGTGCGCGAGCGCGACCATTGCCAATTCCCGGCGCTGACTTAAATGCCGTTCATTACCTGCGCACCATGGATGATGTAAAAGGCATTCAAGCTTCGGCCACAACGGCCAAAACTGCGGTCATTATTGGCGGTGGTTATATAGGTTTAGAAACCGCAGCCTCATTAAACAAACTTGGCGTCAAAGTGACGCTTCTCGAAACTGAATCGCGACTGCTAAAAAGAGTTGCTTCCCCTCAGGTATCGGCCTTTTATTTACGCCTGCACACAGAAGAAGGTATTGATATCCGCCTTGATACTCAGGCAGCTAAGCTGCTCGGTGACCAGGCATTAACTCAAGTGATCTGCGCCGATGGCACCGCCATAGACGCAGATATGGCAATTATCGGTATTGGTGTTATCGCCAATACTGAGCTGGCTAGTGACGCCGGTTTAACAGTGGACAACGGTATCTTGGTTAATGAATTTGCCCAGACCAGCCATGAAGATATAGTCGCAGCCGGGGATTGCACCAATCATCCTAATCCAATTTTAAACCGTAACCTGCGCCTAGAATCTGTACCCAATGCGACAGAGCAGGCTAAGGCAGCAGCGGCAAGTCTATGTGGGATAGAGAAGGCCTACGCGGAACTACCCTGGTTCTGGTCAGATCAATTTGATGTCAAACTGCAAATTACTGGCATGAATCA
This sequence comes from SAR92 clade bacterium H921, assembly GCA_025153755.1. Classification (GTDB taxonomy): domain Bacteria; phylum Pseudomonadota; class Gammaproteobacteria; order Pseudomonadales; family Porticoccaceae; genus HTCC2207. The sequence goes on along the minus strand of JAOALD010000001.1, from coordinate 589,381 downwards.
GGGTTATACAGAGGTCGTAGTGCGCGGTGACATCAATAATGGTCGCTCCTTTAGCGTATTTTATATCGCTAACAATAAAATTCTGGCTGCTGACTGCATTAATCGACCAAAAGATTTTATGCTCGCAAAAAAACTCATTTTACAAGGTACTGATTGTGATGCGGCTTCCTTGGCTGATGAGAGTACTGACCTAAAGTCATTATTAATTTAAAAAGGAAGTAACAGATGCCAGTAATAAACTATGTCGAATTTGACGGCACAGAGCACAGTGTTGAAGTCGCCGAAGGTATTACCCTAATGCAGGGCGCAATGGATAACTTGATCGATGGTATGGTTGCTGAATGCGGCGGTTGCTGTGTATGTTGCACCTGCCATTGTATGATTGATCCTCGTTGGACAGAGGTAACTGGCACCGCTGGAACCCAAGAAGCTGAGCTACTAGGCTATCTTGACACCAAAGAACCAACTAGCAGACTAGCCTGTCAGGTGAACGTTACAGCGGCTATGGACGGCATGGTGGTACGACTTCCCGAGTCTCAGTACTAATAAGGGTTTAGGGTTCAATGGTCTAACAGCGCAGTTGAAAGTGGCTCAGAATCCTTCGGAATAGAAAGACAATATGTATCCTCTCGATTACATACAACCGGTATTTCGGCCTCCCAGTGAGGCACGATCGTTAATTTTGCAAGTAACCAATGGTTGTTCCTACAACAAATGTACATTTTGTGAAATGTACACAGATGAGCAGAAACGGTTTAGCCCCAAGTCTTTAGAGACCATTGAACAAGAATTGCGCAGCCTACATAAAGCTGGTTATCCGGTAAAGCGTATATTTCTTGCCGATGGTGATGCGATGACATTAAGTACTCGCCGGCTGGTGGATATCTTGCAGATGATTAGCAAGTACTACCCAGATATTCAGCGCGTATCTTCCTACTGCCTACCTCGTAATTTGAAGAATAAATCTGTTGAGGAATTACAGGATCTTTATGATCTAGGCCTTAATTTAATGTATGTAGGCTGCGAAAGTGGTGACAATGAAGTACTCAAGTTAGTTAACAAAGGGGAGGATTATGACTCTTCTTTAAACGCTCTAACGAAAATAAAAAAAGCGGGAATGAAGAGTTCAGTGATGATTTTAAATGGCCTAGGTGGGCCTGAACTCAGTCATCAACACGCACTCAATTCGGCTAGATTAATGAATGCGGCTCAACCTGATTACCTGAGCACATTGGTAGTTGAATTTCCAACCGGCAGTACAGGTTTCGAGGAGGCTTTTGACGGTCGCTGGCGCAAGCTCGGGAAACTAGAATTGTTTCGTGAAATGCAGATCTTGCTAAATAACCTAGAACTGGACAAAACCATATTTAGAAGCGACCACGCTTCAAATTATCTAGTGCTTAAAGGCGTTTTAGGTAAAGATAAAGAAAAATTACTGTCAATTGTAGATACGGCGATTAATCAACCAGGGGTCATTCGACTTAGAGAGGAATGGCAGCGGGGACTTTAGTCGGGGCTTCTAAACTACTGATTCGAAACGACGCTCGGTGCGATTCTTAAGCACATTGTCGGCGCTAAAAATCTGACCATTCATCGCGATATAGACACCCTCTGTTAACATCTGAATGGCCCCAATAGCACTGCCAATATTAAAAACTGCATCGGTATTGGTAAACGCAGCCGGCTGCAATGCACCGGTCAAGACTATAGTTTTATTTGGCACCTCCCTAAGCCAACTTGCAGTTCGAACCATGCCATCGGTACCATGAGTAATAAGAACTTTCTGCGACCGTGCAGCTGCCACAGCCTGTTGAATCTGGCGACGATGATCGTCTGTCATATCCAAACTATCAAGGCGCATTAGCTCATCGATCGTATATTCGAAACCTACATTCATGCACCTTAGTATACTGTCGATTACTGGTGCACCTATTTGAAACTCACTCAGAGCATCGAAATACACCTTATCGATGGTTCCACCGGTGGTAAAAATTTGTAATTTACCCATTAATTTATCGCCGCAAATGCCTCACGTGTAAGATTTTCCAGCGTATTATCAGCATGGACAATAATGTTGTCCTCAATGCGGATTCCGCCATAGGGCAAAAATTCATCAACCCGTGTCCAGTTAATCAACCGGGCGTAGTCTCCGGTCTTTAACTTATCCAAGTACGCTGGAATAAAATATAGTCCCGGCTCCACCGTATGAATCTGATTGGCGACCATAGGTGACCCCGAACGCAGTTTTGGATATTTCTCTGAGGGCGGAATTATATCGCCCTGCGCATTGGCCAGTTGTGCGCCCTTATCATGGACATTACTACCCAAATGATGACCCAGCCCATGGGGATAAAAACAGCCGGTAATATCATTGGTCACTGCCTCCTCTGCGGACATGTTCAGCACATCAAAATCAATCAGTACCTCAGCAATTTTATGCTGAGACAACACATGAATATCCAGAGGACTTTTATCGATGCCACCCTCTGCACACAATTCAAGTTGTTTCTGATCCAACAATTGGATCATGGCTGCAAAATCACTGCCTGAATCATAGGCATAGGTGCGGGTAATATCTGAGGCATAACCATTTACTTCGACTCCCGCATCAATCAAGAAACTGCGCGGTGTCTGTGGCTGTTTAAATAAATTGTGATGATGTAATACTGCGGCGTGCTCATTGACCCCGGCGATAATCCCGTAGGGCATTTCACTCTCACGGCAATCACAGGCTGCCAAATAGGCAGCGGCAATCTGCACCTCTGAGGCACCAGCCATAAAGGCCTTCTGCGCCGCACGATGAGCAGGTACAGCAAGACGATTAGCTTGCCGCACACAGTCATGCTCATAGGCTGTTTTACCACGGCGCTGATAATCTATTTGATTTAGAACAGCCTGATTATTCCAATCACCGGGGGCTACTTCTAGGGTATTGACCTCATTAATAAACGCTGTGGCTGTGTCAGTGAGATGTGTTTTAATTTCATCGATACTGGCATATTCGATAATTTCAAAAGCCTGATCAAAACCGGCGGGCAAACTCTCTGGTTCCGTATGCCAAATATCTTCTACTGTCAGCAGAAACAATGTCGGCTTGCTGGTATCTGCATTTAACTTCAAATAACAACCCGCCCTAGTAGCTAGAGGTGCCCATTCGCGAAAATAACAATTGGCTTTAAATGAATAAGCCATATCATCTTGAAACTGCATTTTGATCTCACCGGATCCAATCACAATAGTCTGGTAGCCAGTGGCTTCTAAAATCCTCTGAAAGCGAGTGATTTTTTCATCGATATGCTGTCGGTAAAGCTCAACTAACATTTTTAAATTCCTAGGATCTAGTTTTTCATTCAATTGTGCAGTTTTATTAATATAGTCGCTGCGCCGGCATCTGTTGGGTTTTGCACAATAATTAGCTAATTTTATACTGGCCTATCTTCGGTCTGCGACAGCGCGGTAGTTAAGTAGCTAGGTATCGAGCAATACCACAAACAGCAACTCAGTCGCGCATTGCTAATCTGGCCCGTGCCGGCCATTTAAGAATACTCTTTTTAAAAGTGGGCTCTGTGTTTTAAAACAATTGGATGTCTTAACTTACGCCAGCTTCAGGGTCGTTAAATACAGTTGGATCAAGAAAACCCTCACTATTGGCAACCACTGTGGTGACCATGGCATCGCCGGTTACATTGGTTGCAGTACGAGTCATATCCAGCAGACGATCAACACCAATAATCAGCCCAATACCCTCTACAGGAAGGCCCACCTGATTTAGCACCATCACTAGCATCACCAGACCCACACCAGGTACTGCGGCGGTACCTATGGACGCGAGAGTGGCGGTAAGCACAACAGTTAGGTAACCATCGAGACCAATCCCGATATTGTAGGCCTGTGCGATAAAGACGGTAGCCACACCCTGCATGATAGCGGTGCCATCCATATTAATGGTTGCGCCGAGGGGCACTGTAAAAGAAGCTACGCTGTTGTTCACCCCCAGACGTTGCTCAACAGTTCGCAGTGTCACAGGCATAGTCGCACCACTAGAGGCCGTACTAAACGCCAGCGCTAGCGCTGAACGCATCTTACCTAAAAATGTTCTCACACTGAGGCCAGTGAAAAACTTAAAAATCAATGTATAGACACCGAGGCTATGCAGTAACAATACAAATAGTACGGTAAAAAAGTATTTAGCTAGATTGAGAATCATGCCAATACCCACATCTGAAAATAGTTTGGCGAGCAGGCAAAAGATACCATAGGGGGCCAGCTTCATTAGAATCATAACCATCGTCATAATGACTTCATTAACGTCATTAAAAAAGTCACCTATACGTGCCCCTTTCGCGCCGCTTTTCGAAATAGCTAGACCCATCAACAACGAGAACACAATAACTTGCAGTATGCTGCCATTGGCCATTGACTCAACGGGGTTACTGGGAAAAATATTAATAATCGTGGTCTTTAAAGGCGGTGCTTCTTTGGCCACAAACTCGCTGGCCAGACCTAGATCAATGCCTGCACCAGGCTGGATCATCACGGCGAATGCAATAGCCAGCGCTATAGCGATGGCGGTGGTGGTCATGTACAGGGCTACGGTTTTGGTCGCGACCACACCCATGCGCGAGTTGTTACCTAAAGATGAAACGCCACAAACTAGCGAAACGAAAACTAGGGGTACGACTAGAAGCTTTAAGGATCGGACGAATATTTGCCCAACAGAATCAAATAAACCGTCGACCAAGTAAATATCTAACCAATTTTGAACTGCCAGTGGCAACAAATTAGCACTGGAAACAAAGTTAAGAAGGGCTCCCGCAAGGAGGCCCATGAGCATTGCTGTGACGATTCGCTGAGTGAGACTCATAATGTAATCCTATTACTCCAGTGATAATTTTTTACAAGCCCAGTAAGCCAATTCCACTTACCCAAGTTAGAGGCTTAAGTATACTTGCAGGTACCATGGGCCATGAACCATTCTGGCAGCATGCCGAAATAGGACCTAGATCTCTCAGTTCCTTGCAGATGCCATCAAAAGCTTCAATAGCAACAACATATTGTTTGAGCTTATTAGCACAACCGTTGGTGATCCACAGATTGTCAGCTAGTATCATAACCTAGTTTTATAACCAGAAAGATAGCTGTAATAATATCATCTGTCCTTGCCTCACCCCATAGGCAAAGGCTTCTACACTGTTTATGTATCAATAATAGTCACAATCAGATGATCCAGTCCGCTGCTTAGCCCGTAAAGATGGTAAGGTAGCAATAAGCAGTGTAGGCATGTTGAACAAAAAAGAAGAGATCGTGGACAAACACACAGAGAAAAACAGTCGTGTTGCCGTTTTGAACCTCGCAGGAAAGCGCTCAGACCAGTGGAGTCTGTTGCTCGTTTCTGTGGGTGAGAACCGCGATCGGCAGGCATTTGGACAACTGTTCAAACACTTTGCACCCCTTGTTAAGAGCTTTGCTCAGGCTAGCCGGCATGAAGGCTGGTTCCCTGGACTTAGCGAAGACCTAGTTCAGGAAGTAATGATTAAGGTTTGGCAGAAAGCCGCTGGTTACAATCCAGAAAAGGCCTCTGCAACTACCTGGATTTACACCGTGGCCCGTAACTGCCGGATCGACATGTTGCGCCGCAAAAGTAACACTCAACATCTACCCCTTGAAAACGAAGATTTTTGGCATGAGCCCGATGAGGAAACGCCAGTGTCTCTTCTGCGACAGAAACGCAGTGAGGATAAGGTGCAACAGTCGCTCGCCCAACTTCCCAAAGAACAAGATGAAATCTTACGCAAGGTCTACCTTGAGGGAAAATCACATGCAGAGGCCTCCAGCGAACTGGGGCTGCCTCTGGGAACCGTTAAATCACGAGTGCGTTTAGCACTTCAAAAAATGCAGATCCTGGTAGCCCCAGAACTGCAAGATGAACTTATCCATGACTAATAAATTAAATTACCATCCAGACCACGCGATGCTGGTGGAGTTTGCAGCAGGGACTCTGGAAACAGCGGCCTCAATTTGCGTGTCTGCCCACCTTCATTTTTGTAAGCAGTGCCGCGAAGACTTAATGAGCCTTAATGAGGTCGGCGCTAAATTGATGGCTGAAGCCACTCCAGAGCCCGTTGGTGAAGAAGTCTTTGATTCGGTTATGGCAGCAATTGATGGCAAACAGCCAGCCAAAGAGCCCCAAGACTTGCACTCTGCTAGCACTAGATTCCCATTTTCAGTGAGTAAACTGATTTCTGGGTCAGCCACAACATTGACCTGGAAGCGTCTCTCAGCATCCGTTGATATAGCCCGCTTTAAAACCGGCCAAAAAGAATTTGAGGTCGCTCTGCACAAAATTTGCGCCGGTGGTAAGACCCCGAAGCATGACCACCACGGTTTGGAATACACAGTGGTCTTGAAAGGTAGCTTCTCCGATGAGCGTGCCGTGTACAGAGAAGGTGACTTCTTGCTCCGTCAACCCGGTGATGTGCATCAGCCGATGGGCGCCCAAAACGGAGAATGTATCTGTTTATCTGCCCTGGCAGCCCCAATCAAATTATCTAATCCTCTGGGATTCTTAATGAAGCCCTGGTTGCGTACAAACCCCATGTAGCTCAGGGGTTAGAGAATATCGAATTCACGCTAAAGTCAAAAAGTAGTACCTTTAAACCACATGCAAATGTGGTTTTTTTTAACTATAAAGGCTAGAGGCGACTAGGCCCGCCAGTCATGCCAAGGTACAGTGGTGCAAAAGCAAACGGGTATACACATGGGCGCCACTGTTATAGACGCACGTTTACTCCTCGCTCAGCCATATACTGCTTTGCCTCTGGTACCGTATGCTCACCAAAATGGAAGATGCTAGCGGCCAAAACCGCATCTGCCCTGCCTTCTACAATACCATCCACCAGATGCTGTAAATTACCGACACCGCCGGACGCAATCACTGGCACATTCACCGCATCACTAATACGTGATGTTAAATCTAGATCAAAGCCATTCTTAGTGCCGTCTCGATCCATACTGGTTAGCAGTATCTCGCCCGCACCATAGGCCGTCATTTGCTCCGCCCAATCGATAGCATTGATGCCTGTAGGCTTGCGGCCACCATGGGTGAATATTTCCCAGACCGGGCGATCGCCCTGCTCCACCTGTTTTGCATCTATGGCCACTACAATACATTGAGAGCCGAAGCGCTGTGCCGCTTCGCGAACAAATTCGGGATTATGGATAGCCGCAGAATTGATCGCAACCTTATCTGCACCAGCATTTAAAAGGTTGCGAATATCCTGCATCTCGCGTACACCACCACCAACAGTCAAAGGGATAAAAACTTCTCCTGCCATACGCTCAACTGTGTGCAACGTTGTATCTCGAGCTTCATGGCTGGCGGTAATGTCGAGAAAGGTAATTTCATCCGCGCCCTGCTCGTTGTAGCGACGGGCAACCTCTACTGGGTCTCCAGCATCGCGGATATCAACAAACTGCACACCCTTAACGACTCGACCCTTATCGACATCGAGGCACGGGATAATTCGCTTGGCCAGACTCATTTTTGTTCCTTAAACATATGGCCTAATTTACCGGCTTTAGTCGAGAGATACTGTAGATTGTGCGGATTCGCTTCGGCCTGAATAGGCTCGCGTTCAACCACATCGATACCCAACTCTTTTAATGCTTTTATTTTACGAGGATTATTGGTCATCAATCTAACCTGTTTAGCACCCAGGTGTTCCAGCATAGGCGCACAGATGGAGTAGTCACGCATGTCGGCGCCAAAACCCAAGCGCTCATTGGCCTCTACAGTATCAGCCCCCTGATCCTGTAGGTTATAGGCGCGAATTTTATTCACCAGTCCAATACCCCGCCCTTCCTGGCGCAGATATAGAATCCCACCACGACCCAATTCAGAAATACGCCTCATAGATTCTTGCAACTGTTCACCACAGTCGCAGCGCATGCTACCCAGAGCATCGCCAGTTAGGCACTCAGAATGAATTCTAATAAGCAGAGGTTCATCAGTAGCGCAGTCACCCATGGTGATGGCGATATGTTCCTTGCCTTTAAAGGGATCCTCAAAGCCATGAATATCAAAGGTGCCCCAGCGAGTAGGTAACTTTGAGGATTCGATAAAACGCAGCACCAGACTGACTCCAAAGATAAAATTTAGCGGGCATTGTAGCTTCTCAGCCCCCCTTGTGCAGGTTTTTTAGGCCGATCAACTGTCCTGGGCGACTTGCGTGGGAAACCTTTTAGATTCACGCAGGTCGTAGCTCACTCGATACAAACAGGGCACAATAATCAGGGTGATACATGTGGCGAATAGAATACCAAAACTAAGAGATAGCGCCATGGGAATCACAAACTGCGCCTGCACACTGGTTTCAAATAGCATGGGCAGCAGGCCTACAAACGTTGTTAGGGTGGTCAACAAAATCGCTCTAAAGCGCTTTTTCCCCGCAATCAAAAGAGCTTCATTGATCGAGGTGTTTTCTGCTCGCGCTCGATTGGCAAATTCAACCAGGATCAGACTGTCATTGACTACCACACCAGATAGTGCAATCAGACCAAATACCGAGAGCATATTAATCGACACGTCAAAAATAATATGGCCAATAATCGCACCAATAAAGCCAAATGGAATTACCGACATAATTACCAACGGTTGCACATAGGATCTCAGCGGCACCGCCAGCAGGCCATATATGATAAATAGCGACGCGGCAAAGCTCATAAACATACGCTGGATTAGCACACCCTGCTCTTTACTGGCCCCACCCAGTCCAAACTGAACGGAGGGGTATTTAGCCAATAATTGAGGAATAAAGGTCTTTTCTATATCAGTGATCACGGTGCCGGTTTGGACCCTTTCTGGGTCATTGTCAGCGGTGACCGCTACCGTACGTTGCCGATCGACCCGTTTAATCGCCGTAAGACCAAGGCCCAAACGAATATCCGCCACTTCACCTATGGCAATTGCTTGCCCACTGGTGGTACGGATATGCATATTTTCTAAAGTGGCGATGGAGCGACGTTCCTCAAGTGGGTAACGCACCATAACTTTTAAGGTTTCTGTATTACGCTGAATTCGCTGGACCTCCTCCCCATAAAATGCCTGGCGAACCTGACTCGCCACATCAGCGAGGCTGACACCGATTTGACTTGCATAGGGCTTAAGACTAACTAATACCTCACGGCCACCAGCGCCCTGACTGTTATAGACATCAAAGACACCATTGTATTCGGCCAGCTTTTCTTGCAACTCAGCGCTTGCTCTAGTGAGTTCATTGGGATCTGCTCCAGAGAGTGTCAACTCGATGCTAGCATCACCGGAGGGACCCTGTGAGGAAAAATACTTTTGCTTGCGGACATTAGGCAATGGGCCGACCTGTTTACGCCACATTTTTTCAATATCTATCGCGCTAAGGGTACGATATTCGGCCGGCGTTAGCATGACGCGGAAAACAACCTCCAGATCGTTTTGAGTATTAAATTGTACATGCTCTACCAGGCCTGCACTGTCTGGGTTTTGTCTCCGATGCTCGGCATCAATTTCATAGATAGCTGACTCAACTTCAAGAATAGTTTCGTCAAGGCTCTCTTGCGAAGTGCCATCTTGCATAATAATTTGTGCCTGAAGATCATTGCCAGGAACATTGGGGAAAAATTCAAAGCGGGAAATTCCACTAGTTAACGTAGCAAACGATAAAATTAATAATCCGAGGAAAACCGCCAATGTCGTATAACGATTTTGGATCATGCGTTTTAGGTTAGGCTGAAAAATATCATCAATAAAATAATTTAAACCTCTGTTTAGCGACTCTTGCGAGCGTGCAATGAGCCCAGGTTTATAAGCTTTAGGACCTCCAAATTGAAGGCCCACCAAGTGAGCGGGTAGAATTAACTTGGATTCGACCAGCGAAAAAATTAAGCACAGAACTACCACGACACTTATAGATTCAAGAAAACCCGCAAAGCTACCCCCAACGAACAGTATTGGTGCAAATGCTGCCATTGTGGTTATTACACCTATAGTCGAAGGTGTTGCTACTTTTTGTGCACCGGCAACCACCGTGTCTACCGAGGCAATATACAGCGCCGTTGGACTGAGGCCAGCGTCTAACTTTTTCTTGTAGTCACCCTCAACTTCATCGAAGACACTCTCGCCAATAACAATGGCGTCGTCCACCACAATACCCAGCACCATAATAAAAGCGAAGAGACTGAGTACATTTACTGTTACCGGATAGGGGTTAACCGGCATCAACCAAAAAGCACCCAAAAAGCTCACAGGAATACCCAATAAAACCCAAAAGGCTACGCGTAAATTAAGAAATAGGCCCAATACAATGGCAACCAAAATAGCACCCATGGCCAGGTTCTCGATCATCATATCGAGACGGCCACGCAGGTGATAAGACTCGTCAGCAAAATAACTTATACTTAAACCCTTTGGCAGAACCGCCTGTTTTTGCTCAATATACTTCTTAACCGTATCGCTGATGGTGAGAATATTCTGATCCTCTAGCGAAAAAATACCAAGGTTAAACGCTTCTTCACGGTCAAATCGAACCACATTATTACTTTCAGTGAAACCGTCCTTGATCTCAGCTACATCACTAAGTAATAGCTGAGTACCGTCGGCCTGACTGCGCAAAACTATATTTGCAAACTCATCGCCGACATATGCCTTACCCTGGGTTCGCACCAAAACATTGCCTGCCTCGGCACGAATAATGCCCGCGGGCAAATCCAGCGAGGAGGCACGCAGCACCTGAGCCACCTCGGCCAAAGTTAAATTTAACTCTCTGAGGCGATCTTCTTTTACTTCGACGGCTATTTCATAGTCATCGACACCCCAAAGTATGACCTTCTTAACCTCGGGCAGCGCCATTATTTCGTCATAAACCTGCTGCCCTAAAATCTTCCGCTGGCGATCACCCATAGGGCCAGATATTGAAACCCCCATCACCCAGCCGAAGAAGTCAAATTTCTTAACCGTGGGTTTTTCTAGATCACTGGGAAAATTAACGATACCATCGATGCGATTCTCAACCTGCACCATCACTTCATTGATATCTTCATTGACTTCAACATCCAATGTAATTAGAGCAGAGTCACGCCTCGCATTAGAGGAGATTTTCTTAACTCCCTTGAGCCCTTCAAGCGCAGACTCAATTGGCAAAATAACGCCCTTTTCAACTTCTACGGGGGCAGCTCCGGGATAGGGAGCAATGATCTGTATCACGGGCACTTCTGAGCGGGGGAACATATCTTTACTAATGCCATACGCACCGATACTACCGGCGACCACAATAAACAGCATGATTAAGTTAGCTGCCACGGGATTTTTTGCGAACCACGCGATAGGCCCTGACATTCTATTCTCCATTTTCGCCAACCTCGTCAGTGGATTTACTGTGCGGATTAACTTTCATACCGTCTATTGGTATGCCCAGCGCACTGACAATTAGTCTGTCTCCTTCATTAATACCGGCACTGACAAAGTAAGATTCGTCATTACCAAAACTACTTTCAACTGGCGTAAGTCGCAGGCGTGACTCGCTGTCAACTAGGGCAACTTTACTACCCACCAGCATGGCATGGCGGGGAACATTAAAAATATTTTTTAATGTTTTCCCTGCTAGGGTAGCACGCACAAATGTGCCAACTAACAGAGGCGTTGATGGCTGCTCGGATTCAGCACCATAGGGATCTTCAACCTGCACAACCACATATTGCGACCGATTGCGCTCATCGACCACGCCCTCAGAACGAACCAATGCGCCAGACCAATGCTCCTTGGAGCCGCCTACCATAGAGCTTAGAATCACCTCTGGCGCCACCTCGGCAGAGAAAAAACCGATATCCGCCATCATCGATAAATCTTTATCCGTTAGCGGTAGTCTTACTTCTACAAAATCGATAGCAAAGGTTTCCCCCAATGGCGTGCCCACAGTCACGTACTGCCCAACATCGACCGACTTGGCCGATACGATGCCCCTGTAGGGCGCTCTAATGGTAGTACGGCGGAGCTTTTGTTGTGCCTGCTTGACCTCGGCTTCAGCCTGCAGCACATTGGCTCGAGCTTCAGCAAGATAGGGTTCTCGCAACGCCAAAATAGGAGCCTCTGCTAGAGGTCGCCCAGTCATTGCCCATTCTTTTTGTGCTTGGGTAGCCCGGGCCTTTTCAAAAGTCAGCTGCGCATTGCGGCTAATTAATCCGGCTTCAGCACGTTGCACAGCCACCTCGTAATCGGTGGGGTCAAGCCGCAGCAAGACATCGCCCTGCTCGAATCTACCACCGACTATAAACTGAGGAGAAACTTCCAGCACAGCACCAGATACTTCTGATATCAGCGACGTGCGCGTGCGCGGTAACACCGAACCCTGGGACTCAACCTCCAGCGTAACCTGGCCCATCTCCATACTCTGGATTTTCACCGCAACCGCATTTTCTGGTGTACTAACTTTGACTGGCGCAGGTCGTAACGCGGTCATACCCACCGCTATGAGAACAAATACCGCCACGATGGCGACCGGTCGTAGCTTCTTTTTCACTCAAGCTCCCTCAGATCAATAAATTTTTATTTTTTTATTCAAGCAAGACTGCGTCCTTAAGCTATTTTTAAACTGTAGTTAAACTTTGCAACAACATAACAACAGTACCTGCAGCCAAACCAGCAACTACATCATCAATCATAATACCCAAACCACCGCCCATGTTTTTATCTAACCAACTGATAGGCCAAGGTTTAAAAATATCGAACAGTCTAAAAAAAACAAAACCTGCTATGAGGGTTACGTAACTGACAGGCAAAAAGGCCATAGTGATCCAAAATCCCACGAATTCGTCCCAGACAATGCCGCCATGATCATGAACACCTAGTTTATCGGCGGCGGATCCACAGATAAATACGCCTACAACCGCGCAAATTGCGACCACTAGAACATAAGCCTGGGGTGGTAACTGCACCAATAAATACCACAGGGGAATCGCCATAATAGTACCCATAGTACCTGGTGCCTTGGGCGACAGCCCACTGCCAAAACCAAAGGCCAATAACAGAACAGGTGAGCGAGCGAGCTCGTAAAAACTTGGATTAGTGGCCAAAGTGATCAAACCCTTTATTTAATTGCGCACCTATTTTATCAACCATCACAAGGGATCCTGTCTCTGCGCTAGGCAGTATCTCACCGATCATTGTCGCGTCTAGTTCTCCGGATAATATGAGCCTTTCAATCCTATCGCGACTTGATTCTGCCACAGTAAAGCACAGTTGATAGTCGTCACCCCCAGACAGCGCCCAGTCTAACGCCTGTTGCGGAAATTGCCGAGTAACATCTGGGTGTATAGGTAGTAGCTTTGAGTCTAGGTTGGCACTGACGCCACTTGCTTGGCAAATATGCCCAAGATCAGCAATCAAACCATCGGATATATCGATACAGGCGCTGGCCATCCCCTGAAGCTTTTGACCTACCTGCACCTGAGGCTGCGGCCGATAAAACCTTGCTCGTAAGCGCTGTATTTCGTGTTCTGCATCAGGGTATTGCAGAGCGTGGAGGCTCGCCGCGCCATCTCCCAAATTGCCCGTTACATAGATACTGTCACCAGCCTTCGCTCCGTCGCGCTGCAAAGCACCGCCTACAGCTACTTCTCCGAGCAAGGTCAATGAAATAGTTAACGGTCCGGAGGTGGTATCGCCACCAATCAGAGCTACACCAAACTCTTTCGCAATCTCAGCGAGGCCTCGACTAAAGCCCGCTAACCAGCTTGGGTCAGCTTTTTCAATTGTCAGAGCTAGGGTGAACCAACGCGGTGTTGCACCCATAGCCGCCATATCACTAAGGTTTACGCAGAGTGCGCGGGTCGCAATTTGTTCGGCGCTGGCATGCGCTGGAAAATGTACGGATTCCACCAAGGTGTCAGTGGCAACAACAAGCTGGGTATTGGTACTAGGATTTACCAGTGCCCCATCATCGCCAATACCTAACGCGACTCCCTGCCGATCCGTGAGATCTTTAAAGTAGGTAGCGATAAGCTCAAACTCTCTGGGTTGAGTTGATGTGAATTCCAACAGAGCTATATCCTCTTGGCAAGTATGGGTCGACTAGGCGCGCCTGTTGGCCGCTACTTCGACCGCGCGCTTCTCAATGGCCACTTTATCCAAAACACCATTAATAAACTTATAAGCATCTGTGGGACCATAGGTCTTTGCAAGGTTTACACCTTCATTAATCACCACTTTATAGGGCACATCGATACTGAAGAGCATCTCGTAACAGGACAGGCGCAACACCGCGCGCGACACGGGATCGAGTTCTTTATTCTCACGATCAAGATAGGGTTCATAGGCCGTATCTAGAGCAGCGAGATTTTTAGGCACGCCGAATAAGATAGTATGAAAAAGCTCGGTGTCAACCTTACTCATATCGTTGTCTGTATGAAACTCAGCTTCAATAGTCACGAGATCGGTCCCACCTACATCCCAAGAGTACAGTGCCTGCACCAACATTCTGCGTGCCTTTTGTTTTTCCTTCGGTTTAGACATTTAGTCGGCGCCCTGCATCTGCTTAAACACGGCGAGCATTTCCAAAATAGTCAGGGCCGCTTCTTCGCCTTTGTTCTCTTCATTATCACCAGACCGGTCTAGCGACTGCTGTAAGTTGTCGGTGGTTAGCAAACCAAAGGCAACTGGTAAGTTTTCCTTTAGGCCGACTTCGCCAATACCGCGGGTCGTTTCTGAACAGACATAGTCAAAATGCGGCGTATCACCGCGGATAACGCAACCCAAGGTAATAACTGCATCAAAACGACCCGTGCGAGCGGCGCGCTGTGCTGCTATCGGAAGTTCAAAAGCACCGGGGACGCGATATTCTTCTACTGCTTCACCGGTAATATTATGACGAGCTAGTGCACGCACAGCACCGGCCAGTAAACCATCGGTAATCTCAGCGTTCCAGCGTGCTGCAATAACTGCAATACGCACATCACCTAGGTCATATTTACCCTCTTCGGGCCTAAATTCACTCATGGTTAATTCCTATTTCTAGCTATTCACAATCAACGTATTCTATAACTTCAAGATCAAAGCCAGATATACCAGTAAATTTAAACGGTGCACTCATAAGACGCATCTTGTGGACACCCAGATCCATCAAAATCTGCGAACCTGTGCCAACCTGCTGATAGACCACATCACCAGCAGCCTGATTTTTATTGCTATTTGGATTAACTATCTGCTCAATACTAAGGTCAATATCCTCTGCACTTTCGGGATAGTAGAGCAACACCAGAGCACCGCGACCCTCTTTGGCGATAGCTTCCATCGCTTTATGGAATGACCAGGTGTTATAGCCTTTGTCGGACTCAAGGGCTAGCAGGTCTCGAGCAGAGCGATTGATGTGGACACGCACCAACGCAGCTTCGTCGCCACTAACATCACCCATCACTAGAGCAAAATGCTTTTCGTTACGCGCATTATCCAAATAGGTCTTCAGATTAAATTCACCGAACTGGGTCTGAACCGGACGTTCACTGATACATTGTGTAGTTTTCTCGGTGACTAGCCGGTAATGGATTAAATCGGCGATAGTGCCAATTTTGAGGTCATGCTTTTGGGCGAAGACCTCTAAATCATCGCGGCGTGCCATGGTGCCATCTTCATTCATTATTTCCACGATTACAGCAGCTGGCTCAAAACCGGCAATGCGAGCGAGATCACAACCGGCCTCAGTATGACCTGCGCGACTAAGCACTCCACCTGGCTGAGCTTTCAATGGGAAAATATGGCCGGGCTGAACAATATCTTCGGGGCGCGCATTACCAGCAACCGCTGCCTGCACAGTGCGCGCGCGGTCAGCGGCAGAGATACCCGTAGTAACACCTTCGGTAGCTTCAATGGAGAGAGTAAACGGTGTGCTGTGACTCGACTTGTTACCATCGCCCTCTACCATCATACCCAGGGCCAACTGCTTACAGCGCTGTTCATTTAATGTCAGGCAGATGAGACCTCTGGCATAAGTAGCCATAAAGTTGATATCCTGAGGACGCACCATAGGTGCAGCCATCACTAGATCGCCTTCATTCTCGCGATCTTCGTCATCCATTAAGATAACCATTTTGCCCTGGCGGATATCTTCGAGTAATTCTTCTACAGTGTTAAGTACCATGCTCTGTTCTCTTCCCATGTTTTCTTGATCTTTAGTCTTGCATTATTGATCCGCAGCCTTGTCACCCAACAGCAACCGCTCTAGGTAGCGAGCCACAAGGTCTACCTCAAGGTTGACCTTGGTTCCAATCCTATAGTCGCCCATTACTGTATGCAGCATTGTGTGGGGAACGATATTTAATTCGAACTCAGCACCTTCGACCAGATTAACTGTGAGGCTGGTGCCATCCACCGTGATTGAACCTTTGTGAGCAATGTATTTAGCAATTTCCCGCGGTGCTCGAAGCCTAAAACGCCAAGAGCGCGCATCTTCCTCCAAAGCCACCACCTCGCCAATACCATCAACGTGGCCAGATACAATATGTCCTCCGAACCGATCTGTGGCCTGCATAGCTTTTTCCATGTTAATGCGACTGCCAGCTTGCCAGTGACCAATAGTTGTGAGATTCAACGTCTCCACTGACACGTCGGCAATAAAGCCGTCTTCAGTGAGTTCCACTGCGGTTAAGCAGGCACCATTGCAGGCAATGCTGTCACCGAGTTTCACATCAGTCAGATTTAGGTTCCCACTGCGGATAGCTAGGCGCACATCACCACCGCGCTCTTCGAGGCTGGCAATATCGCCGATGGCACTAATAATTCCTGTAAACATTCTTTAAAGCCCTTTTAAATATTTTATGCATTTTGAGCGCGCCGCTGAATTCAACACTGCCGCAATCTAACCTAGATTTTTTTGGTACTTTGAGCCCTCATAAATGGAGCGACTCAAACTTGCAATTGCACCTTCGGCCCATATTCCCAATCCGACCACACCAGCAACACACCAAATCATTAATAATCCTTATCTGGGTGCAAAGTCACCCTAATATCCTCACCGATCATACGCATATCCTTAACCGATAAGGCCAGGTGCGCGTCAATAGTTCTAATCGGCAAATTAAACATCGGTCTTGCGTCATTACCAAATAATTTGGGCGCCCAATAGCACACCAACTCATCAAGCAACCCTTCAGCTATAAAAGCTCCCGCCAAACCGGCACCGGCTTCAACCATGACCTGATTGCAACCTCGGGCAGCCAAAGCGAGCAATAGGGCCTGCAAGTCAACATGCTCCCCCATAGCTGGCAGAAAAATCACCTCGGCGCCGGCTTCAATCAGGGCCCTTGATTTCTCTCGCTGACTCTGGCCGTCAACAGTGGCAATCAGTGTAGCGCCAGGCTGTTCGAACATACGTGCAGTAGCCGCCATCTTTAGCTGGCTATCTACCACCACCCGCAATGGTTGCTCAAGGCGATCTTGAATGCCGAGCTCTTCACTGGTTATACGCACCGTAAGGGACGGGTCGTCCATTAATTGAGTACCTATGCCCGTAATAATTGCACAACTTGCGGCCCGCAATCTCTGCACATCCTGACGTGCCGGTGGCGTGGTAATCCACTGACTCTGACCACTGGCCATTGCGGTGCGACCATCGAGGCTAGCAGCCATTTTAACTAGCACCCAGGGCGTGCCATGCTCCTGGCGTTTTATAAAACCTCTATTGAGATCGCGCGCCTGATCTTCTAGTAGACCGCTGTCAACCTCAATACCCGCATCTTGCAGTTTCTTTATGCCAGATCCAGCAACCTGAGGGTTGGGATCTTCGCAGGCAATCACCACCCGACTTACACCAGCACCAATCAATGCGTCCACACAGGGGCCTGTTCTACCTTGATGAGAGCATGGCTCAAGGCTGACATAGGCGGTTGCACCGCGTGCATCTTCAGCGCTGAGTAATGCTTCAACCTCAGCATGATTACCTCCTGCAGGACGGGTGAAGCCCTGACCAATAATCTTGCCCTCGGCCACAATCACACAGCCAACAGTCGGATTCGGAGATGTGGTAAAGCGCCCTTTAGCGGCCAGCTTTAGAGCTTCGGCCATCATCTCGCGGTCAGCGACTGAAAAACTCATTGGTCTTCATCCGACGAAGATTTGAGCTTTGTCAATCGATTGAGTTCATCTTGAAATTCACTGAGATCTTGGAAACTGCGATAGACCGAGGCAAAACGCACATAGGCAACTTCGTCTAGATCTCGCAGCTGGCGCATGACTTCCTCACCGACAATACGCGATGACACTTCTCGCTCTCCAGTGACCTGAAGGAAATGTTTAATTTGTGACAGCGCAACTTCGATTTTTTCAATGGATACAGGCCGTTTTTCCAGCGCGCGCTGCAGCCCTGCTCGCAGCTTGGTCTCGTCAAATGGTTGGCGGCTGCCATCGGTTTTAATCACCCGCGGCATTACTAGTTCGGCGAGTTCATAGGTGGTGAAACGTTCGCTGCAGTCAACACATTCGCGTCGTCGTCGAACCTGTCCACCGTCCGCGACCAGACGTGAATCTATAACCTTGGTGTCATCCGCATTACAAAAGGGGCAATACATAACAGTGCATCGAAATTTTGGACACACATTCTACCACAACATAACGCACTTAAAGCCCCACAATCTTGCGCAATTTAAAGCGCGCCTGCACCCATCTACGGCCTATCCATAGGCGGTTCAGAAACATCTGCGCCGGAATGAATATATTTCATACCATTATCGGTAAATATGGTGCGATGCTGTGGCCCAGAAGATGATCCTTGACCGGTCTCATATTCCACATCACCTGGATAGGTGGCCGCCATTTGCCCACTGGCCTTAGATAATTTGGGCGTTACACTATAGAGCTCTCTCTGAGCCAAATCGACACAGGCTGCCTCGACTGTCTGATAGTGGCTTAGCAAAGAGAGGGTCAAAAAGGCCGGCGGCATAAGATCAAGCCGGCCTTGACCATGGAGAGCTAGGGCGCGGACTGGACGCACCCACTGGTACTCATGAATCTCACCATTATCAATGATTATCTCGGCATCGGGTTCCCCTACTGGGGCAACAAAGAACCAGGTAGCAAAACGTTTTTTCTCTCCCTCAGGGGTGGTCCAACGGCAAAAATGCACCAGCGACTCCCTGGTAACACTGAGCCCACACTCCTCATAGACTTCTCTGATCGCAGCCGCTTCTATTGCCTGGATCTGACTGGAAGATCTATCCAACTCAATCTGATCTACTGCACCACCTGGAAATACCCAGCTACCTGCGGCAAATTTTAGTCTGGGGTTACGCCGCAACAGCAGTGTCTGGAGACCCTGGTCTGTGTCGCGCAACAATACCACAGTAGCTGAGAGACGAGCCTCTACTGGCAGTTTATTCATCATATTACCCTGATCATCAAACAACCATCCTAGGTAAAAACGCAGACAAAAAAAAGCCCTGCGCGAGCAGGGCCTTGGTATTACTGACCAGCCAGTCTTAACCATATACAGGAAAGCGCCCACAAACCTCGAGAACCTTGGCCTTGGTATCGGCGATAACTTGCTGTGAATTATCCCCATCTAAACTGTCCAATACATCACACATCCAATGGGTAAGTTGCACTGTCTCGTCCAAACCAAAGCCACGGGTAGTGATAGCTGGTGTGCCCACACGCAGTCCAGAGGTAATAAATGGCGAACGTGGATCATTAGGTACGGCATTTTTATTTACCGTGATAAATGCTTCGCCCAGAGCCGCATCAGCATCCTTGCCTGTGTACTCTTTACCTATCAGGCTTACCAGCATGAGGTGATTTTCGGTACCGTTAGAGACGATACTGAAGCCCCGCTCAATAAACGTCGCCGCCATCGCCTGAGCATTGGCAACCACTTGCTTTTGGTAGACAACAAATTCTTCACTGGCAGCCTCTTTAAATGCTACTGCCTTGGCCGCGATGACATGACACAGAGGGCCTCCCTGACTGCCTGGAAAAACCGCCGAGTTACACTTTTTGGCGATCTCTTCATCATTGGTCAAAATAATGCCTCCACGGGGACCACGCAAAGTCTTGTGAGTCGTAGATGTCACCACGTGGGCATGTGGAACTGGGCTCGGGTAAACGCCTGCAGCAACCAAACCAGAGACATGAGCCATATCCACCAGTAGGTAGGCGCCTACCTTGTCGGCAATCTCTCGGAAGCGCGCCCAGTCCATAATTCCTGAATAAGCGGAAAAACCAGCAATAATCATGGCTGGCTTATGTTCGATCGCCAACGCCTCAACCTGATCATAATCGATCAGGCCGGTCTCAGCATTGAGCCCATATTGAATAGGATTGTAGAGTTTGCCTGAGAAGTTAGGCTTGGCACCGTGAGTTAGGTGGCCACCGTCAGCCAAACTCATACCCAGAACCGTGTCGCCCCCCTTGATCAGCGCCAGAAATACCGCGCTGTTAGCCTGTGAGCCACTGTGGGGCTGCACATTGGCATATTCAGCACCATACAGACTTTTGAGACGATCAATCGCCAACTGTTCGGCAACATCAACATATTCGCAACCGCCGTAGTAACGCTTGCCAGGATAACCCTCAGCGTATTTATTAGTCATTTTACCGCCCTGAGCTTCCATCAC
Source organism: SAR92 clade bacterium H921 (assembly GCA_025153755.1). GTDB lineage: Bacteria > Pseudomonadota > Gammaproteobacteria > Pseudomonadales > Porticoccaceae > HTCC2207. The sequence continues at coordinate 568,756 of JAOALD010000001.1, read as the reverse complement.
CGCTGGGCTGGTGTAGTTCTCTGAGGCAATCAACTCAATATGTTGCTCCTGACGCTGATCTTCCTGCTGCATAGACTGCCATAATTCAGCGTCAAACTTTGCAATTGTCTGGTCTTTATCGAACATGATTTAGGGTTTTCCTGAGCGTTAAAACGATGTGGTTTTACAAGCTCTAATGATACCTCAAACACGCTGGGCCTTAAACCCCAATTAGCATAGTTTTATGGCGATTAAGACCGCCGCGAAGGTTTATTTTTCGAACAGAGTAATAGCTTCAATATGGCTGGTATGTGGGAACATATCCATTACACCTGCAGCCACTAGCTTATAGCCCGATTCAGTCAAAACTGCGGCATCACGGATCATAGTCGCTGGATGACAGGATATATAAATAATCTGCCTCGCCTTTGTCTTAGCAATCCAGGGCATGATCTGGGCGGCACCATTGCGGGGCGGATCAAGCAACACTAGGTCAACGGGCTCCTTACCCTTATGGACATTGGCAACAGACAGAGACTGATTTAAATCAGCCACGGCAAACTCAACATTGTTGATTCCGTTCATGCGAGCATTCTCTTTCGCACCCTTGACCAGCTCCGCTAGCCCCTCTATGCCGACCACATTATTGAAACGCTGCGCTAATGGCAAAGATAGATTACCGGTACCACAATAAAGATCTATCGCAGTGCCCGCTTGGGTAATGGATTGATCGGGCAGTAACTCCAGCATCTGAGCAATCATAAGGCGGTTAATTTCACTATTGACCTGAATAAACTGACCCGGCTCAAAGGCCAGTTGAATATCCTTATTGATCGAAAAAGTTAATGGATCATGCCCTGAATCCAGTCGCTTAAAAGGCGTCTGCTTGCCAGTTTTCCACCACAGCTGAACAGCACCAAAATTCATATCCTGCAGGCCTGAGAGAATTGACTGCAACTCTTTGTCGCTGGGCAGCCGACTCGCCTCAACTGCAATAGCAAAGCTGTGATCCGCGGAGACCAACTCGACCTCAAATATCCTAATTGCCTGAGGAAGTGCCGCTAACCAATTTGGCAACAATTTAATCACCTCTGGCAGCGGCGCAGTAAGGATCGGACACTGAGTGATGGGCTCAATCCGTCTGCTTCCGGCATTGCGAAAACCGATTAACAAGCGGCCATCTTTGGCTCTTTGCACCGCTAACTTTGCCCTGCGCCTGTAACCCCACTGGGGGGCGCTCAAAGCGGGTAGCACTATTTGTGGCGTCAAGCCGCCACGCTGCAAATTAGCTAATAATTGCTGTTGCTTAAATTCAAGTTGTTGATGATGGTTAAGATGTTGCAAACTACAGCCACCACAGCGATAAAAATGTTTGCACCTCGGCTCTACCCGGTGTTCAGAAACGGAGGTAACCTGAGTAATGCGTCCCTCATCATAGTTGCGCTTTTGATTGGTGAGCCGAAACGTAACTGTTTCACTGGGCAGGGCCCCATCAATAAAGCAGGTTTTGCCATTAATGCGCCCTATACCGCGGCCATCGTAACTGAGGTCGACAATGTCGCAGCTGAGGTTTTGCTTGTCACTCATAGTGTTACCTTGTTTTTAGGGCGCTGGTTGAACGGCTTCTAGAGACAAATTGCCTGAGCCTTGGGCGCGATAGTAGCAGATCAATAGAGTCAACCCGAGTTATGAATGGCAACGCAAGTGATTTTAGTTATGACGCGAGAGGCAAATTGCACCCTGGACCAGCAGCTAACAAATTGGCATTCAAAAGGAGAGGCGAAATGGGTATCAAAAATACCTCACAGCAATGGGGCTGGCTGAGTAAAGTATTGCACTGGCTAACCGCCCTTATTATTTTTTTGCAAATACCTCTGGGATTTTATGCCGAAAGCCTTAGGCTCTCGCCCCTAAAAATGGATATGTTTGTCTGGCATAAGTCACTGGGTATGTTGGTTTTTTTACTGCTCGTAATTCGTTTACTGTGGCGAATCAAAGGCACTATCCCTCAATCCCTCAGTGCAAGCGGCGCCCAAAAGTGCATCAGCCAGGCGGCTCACTGGCTGCTCTACGGGCTGATGGCAGTTCTGCCTATCTCCGGTTGGATAATTTCCTCAGCGGCCAACATACCAATTAAACTATTTTGGCTGATTCCCCTGCCAGCAATAGTTGGGCCAGACGAGTCACTCAAGTCTGTGGCCGCCGAATTGCATCACATATCCGTGCTTGTCCTTGTAGCAGTTTTAATATTGCATATAGGTGCTGCACTGCGTCATCATCTTTTAATGCAGGACAATACAATGAGGCGAATGTGGTTTTGATTAGGTATCTAATAGCGAGCTTTAGAGTGAAACAGATTATTTGTACAGCCAGTTTACTGTGCCTGTTAATCCCTCCACCGACCTGGGCAACGAGCTGGCGGTCAGATATCCAAGCCAGCCAATTAAACTTTGCTCCCAGCTATGAAGGGCTGCCAATCAATGGCGACTTTAAAGAATTCGCAGTCATCTATACGACTGATCAAGAGGGTGAACCAGAAGATTTATCTGTAAGCGTGTTAGTCGCCAGTGCCGACTTGGGCAACAGTGAACTCAATACAGAAATACGCGCCGCCAAATGGTTTAATATCACCGCTTTTCCCGAGGCCAAATTTAGTTGCCAAGAATTCACCACAGACAACAATGGCAAGGTATTTGCTCATGGTGAATTACAAATCAAGGGCTATAAAAAACCTGTTACCGTTCCCTTCTCGTGGCGGCTATTAACAACGGGTGAGGCCGTCATGAGGGGGGAGCTTATGCTGGCACGCAATAGCTTTTCTATCGGCAGCGATGAATGGGCTAGTGGCGACCAAATTGGTCTCGCCGTAAAGGTTTGGTTCGATGTGGTTCTCAATCCAATTAACCCTAGCCTATGAAAGGCCTATGTTCAATTCTAGGTATGGCGTTACTACTCAGTAGCTGCGCAGCTCAGCAAGAGTACATCGCGAGTAAAACCCTGCCACCTGGCTTTCCGGAAAGTATCTATTTGCAATCGGGACCCCAGTATTCGGTTTATAAAATTGATCCTAGCACCTCCCGTGTTCTAGTGCGCGTCTATAGGGGAGGACTAATGGCTAGACTGGGGCATGACCATATTGTTGCCAGCCAAGATCTGCAGGGCTATCTGCGAGTCCACAAAAATACAGGCGCATGCCGTGCAGACTTTTACGCGCCTCTAGCCACGCTTGATGTGGATAATCAGAAATTTAGAGCAGCTGCAGATCTAGATAGCACTCCCTCAGAAGCAGATATTATTGGCACTAGAGGTAACATGTTGAAAAGCCTCGAACAGGACGACTACCCCTTTGTAGAAATTCATTCAAAAAACTGCTCACCGGCTCTAAATGGCAACGCCCTAGTTTTGAGTATAACCCTTCATGGCATAACCAAAACACTGCAACTAGACCCTATATCTGTGCAGTCTACCGAGACCACCATGACCGTCACCGGAGATTTTTCTATCTTGCAAACGGACTTTAATATTGAGCCTTTCTCAGTTATGAACGGATTGATTAAGGTTCAAGACAAACTCGATCTAAGCTACTCCATTACAGCGAAGAGGCGCTAAATCTGAACTGTAGCAGCAGATGTTTTCGTGGATTAGACAAAGGGAACCGTCCGATTGATGAAAGGTTACAGACTGTTGCTCAATGTTTGTGCTGAGCAGGTTGGTAGCTAACATTATGAGGCCAACGTAGCTGCAGACCACCTAATTACCTATGAGAGCAAAATTATCATTGATAACCCACCGTGCTCGCGACCAAAGCTCATTACCAAGGGATTGTTTTACCATCCCAATCCACATACGAGAGCTGCCCATCCACTTCAGCGCGGTCCATAATGCCCGTCAATCGCTCTGCGACAAAAACCGTTGAGAACAGGCTATCTTTATGTACTGAAGCTTGAAAGGGCTTGGAAAGAGCAGTGTCTGTGGTGCCCGGATGAAATGAAATTAACTTAACGTTTTTCGCCCGCCGCGCATATTCCACAGCAATGGTTTTAAGCATCATATTGAGCGCAGACTTTGACGCTCTGTAGGCATACCAGCCACCCACGCGATTATCACCAATACTGCCTACCCTGGCACTTAGGGTAGCGACTACACAGCGTTGCTTTCCAGCTAACAGCCGATATAAAAGCTTAAACCACAGTGACGGAATCACCGTATTGGCATGAAAAATTTCGTGGAGCGCATCACCGCTAATATCTTCAAGACGTTTCTCCGGCCAAATACTGTCATTGTGCAACAGACCATGGCAGATACAGACCCGACTTAGAGTACCCGCCAAGGGCATCAACTGAGCGACTATCTCCGACATAGCGGGTTCGGTATATTCACTGGTGATCCATGTCAGCCTGTTGCTGGACATCCAATGGCTCGACAAATCCTCGGTCTGAGCATTGCGACTGACGGCGATAACGCGGTCAATTGACGTGTCAGTTAATAGCTGGGCGACAATGGCTTGGCCCAGACCACCGCCAGCACCTAGTACCAAGGCATTGCGATGTTGCTCCTGGCTCATATTTTATGTGCACCAATGGCACAGGATTCACAGCGATCCTGACCTGTTAACAGGCGAGAAATTAGGTAACGGTGCCTAGCAAAGAACAGGTAACTCACATCAGCAATATGCTTGATTATTGGCCAGCGTAATATGGCAACCCACTTACGTTTGCCAACCAGCACCCAGGCGTTAAAGGTTACATCCAGACCAAAGATAAGCTCACCATTGGCTAGCTGACCGTGCAGTATACGATCTGCCTCAGACTGATCTATATGCGGGAAGCGCGCTCCAAAGTCAGTTGCATAAATGTTTTCGAAGGCAAGTTTGCCTGCGCTATTTAAACTATTGAGATGGCGCATCTCCGCAGCACAAAGTGGGCAACCACCATCATAAAAAATCGTTAACTCCGCCATGCTTACAGTTCCTGAATCATCATGAAAATTACCATAAAATGCCACAGTGTTACCAGGCCAGTGACTCGCAATCGCATCGCCCAATAGCCTCTGTGGTGTTCACCAGCTGGTGCGCCCATGGTGCGCTCGGCCCACAAAACGGCTAAAAAGCCAGCTGAGAGTAAACTGACCGCAAAAATAGTCATTATTTGCGCTACAAAAATCAACATCAAGCTAGACCAGGCAGCTAAAGCCAGTAAATTACTCAGTATGATCGCACTAGAGGATAACCGAGTTGTCTCACCGAAGCGAGCAGTAGTCCAGAGGGCCCCACTTAAAAAACTCAGTATCACCGCGCTGTAAGCAATAAAGATATAGGGTGCGTAGAGGCCAAAAGCTGCTGTGCTCTGCAGTCCGTCTCCGCCAAGGAACCCGCGCAGCATTAGTAGCGCAAGTAAGGCGATTGGCAGGCCCCCTAAATCGCCTAGAAATGCCGTAATTGGATATGAGGATCTGTGCTGGGACGTTCGGAAAGGCATTTGGTTCCACTGCTACGTTTGAGTCAAGTTTACGAATAGTATGCTCGATTGGATGAATCTAATCGCGCAATACTATCGTACCTAACAGGTATCTATCAAACACTCAGCGACAGTAAGCGGTGATCAATCATGTCCCATCGAGTTGGTTTGTTCCTTTTTCAAAACGATTTGCGTTTTGATGACAATCCCGCGCTAGTTAAAGCAGCAGCTGAGGTCGACGAGCTAATCTGTCTGTTTTGTCTGGATTCCAAACAGCCGTCAACCAGCTTTAGATCGGTGAGCCATTTGGGGCCATTCCGGCAACGATTTATCGAGCAATCCCTGATGGATTTATCGACCCAACTCAACAAACTTAGCCAACATCTTATCATCAAGGCAGAATCGCCACTCGATGTAATCCCGCAACTGATAACTCAATACAATGTAATTAAAATCTCCTGTAGCGAAAATACTGGATTCTACGAAAATCATGTTTGGCACCTTCTGCGCAGTCGTTACCCCATGATCACTTTTACTCGCACTAGCAGCCACACCTTATTCACTCAAGATGAACTACCCTTTGAGCTTGGAGAATTCCCTGATAGCTTCTCTAAATTTCGTAAAATGGCTGAGCGGCTCAGTATCAAATCACCTATTGCGCCGCCCAAACAATTACCCCCTAGCCCAATGGCTCCCAAACAATGGAAACCTAGCGGGATCAAGATAGGCCAAAGTGCTCTTTTCAATGGTGGTGAGCAAGAGGGTCTCGCTCATCTCAAGCGTTACTTCGGTAGTTACTTAGCCAGTTCTTATAAACAGACTCGCAATGGTCTTGACGGCATGGATTGCTCAACTAAGTTTTCGCCCTGGCTCGCCAATGGTTCTCTATCTGCGCGACGTATAGTGCATAGCCTGAACGCCTACGAACAGGAGGTAGAAGCTAATGATTCAACCTACTGGATTTATTTCGAACTGCTGTGGCGCGAATACTTTCAGTGGTACGCCCACCGCTATGGCAAAAAACTTTTTACCTTCAGCGGGATCAAAACTAGCAACCCTAACACTAGCTTTTATCCTGAAAGGTTCCAAAAGTGGTGCTCCGGAAACACCCCTTACCCAATCGTAAATGCCTGCATGAAACAGCTGAATAGTACAGGATATATGAGCAATCGCGGACGCCAGCTTGTTGCTAGCTGTTTTATTCATGAACTGGCGCTCGATTGGCGCTACGGTGCCGCCTACATGGAACAGCAGTTAGTGGACTATGATACGGCGTCTAATTGGGGCAATTGGCAGTATCTAGCAGGGGTTGGATCTGACCCCCGCGGCCACCGACGCTTTGATCTAGCCAAACAAACTCGCATCTACGACCCAGAACTTGAGTTCATAGAGCGCTGGGCCAGCAACCACCCTACTCTTGAACTCGACTCAGTGGATGCCGCCGACTGGCCAAAGCCTCCTGCAGTATCTGTTCAAGGTCATTTTTAATGGCCCAATTTCATACTTTGAGACTAATTTTAGGTGATCAACTTAATCGCCATCACTCCTGGTATAGGCAACAGGACGATGGGGTGTTATATCTGATCGCAGAATTGCATCAAGAAGCCAGTTACGTGACCCATCATATTCAAAAACTGTGCGCATTCTTTGCGGCCATGGAATCATTTTCCGACTCCCTCCGCCGCGACCAGCATCAGGTCAAGTACTTAACCCTCGATGACACTGCTAGATATGACAGCCTACCCCACCTAATCGAGGCCATTTGCCAGCAACACAACGTTCAGGTGTTTGAGTATCAACAGCCAGACGAATATAGACTTTCTCAGCAGTTACAGTCGCTTAATATCGAAGCTCGGCTCTGTTGCTGTGACACTGAGCACTTTTTGCTACCACAGACCGATATAGCAAGTTATATCAATGCGGGTAAACACAACCGTATGGAGTCTTTTTATCGTAAAATGCGCCTGCGTTTTGATGTGCTAATGGATGGCAAGCAACCCAAAGGAGAGCGCTGGAATTTCGATGGTGAAAATCGACACAAACTAAAGCCCGCTGACCTAGCTCAGGTACCCCAGCCCCTAATGTTTGCCAATCCGGTAACTGAGATTCGCGAGCGCATCAATAGGCACCAGATCAAATCGCTAGGCTCGACCACAGACCAGCTTCTATGGCCGATAAATGAACAGCAAAGCCTAGAATTACTGGAATTTTTCTGTCGCCACTGCCTACCAAACTTTGGCCGATTTCAAGATGCAATGACTCAACAGGGCGATAATCGCTGGAGTCTTTATCACTCGCGGATATCCTTCGCCCTAAACAGTAAAATCCTGCACCCGATGCAGGTGATCGAAGCGGCGCTTAATCGCTTTGATGAGAGCGACAGCACAGTCGATCTTGCACAGATTGAGGGCTTCATTCGGCAGATTCTAGGCTGGCGTGAATATGTGCGCGCCGTCTATTGGGCCAATATGCCCAGTTATGCCGAGCGCAACGCTCTGGATGCAGAGCGTGATCTACCAGATTATTACTGGACGGGCAATACTAAGATGGCCTGTATGAAGCAGTCCATAGATCAGTCACTAGACTATGCCTACGCTCATCATATTCAAAGACTAATGGTTACAGGTAATTTTGCGATGCTAGCAGGTATCGACCCAGCACAGCTAGATAACTGGTACCTAGGGATTTATATTGATGCCATCGAATGGGTAGAAATGCCCAATACACGAGGCATGAGCCAGTTTGCTGATGGCGGACTAATCGCTACCAAGCCCTATGCATCCAGCGGCAGCTATATCAATAAAATGAGTGATTATTGTAAAGACTGCCACTACAGCGTTAAGGAGCGCTACAGCGAAGAAGCCTGCCCCTTTAACAGTCTTTACTGGCATTTTATGCAACGACACAGCGAGAAGTTCTCAAAAAATCCTCGCACAGCGATGGCATATCGCAGCTGGGAAAAAATGGATCCAGAAGTAAAGGCGGCGCTCATTACCCGCGCCGAGTTCTGTCTCGACAATATCGAGGCACTCTAGGTCACTAATTTTTCAACCGATGGAGCAATATTCCTAGCCCCGTATTAATCGTTTTTTAAAAAATTTCCCAACTACTTTATCGGCTGACCAATATCAATAAAAGCATCAACTATAGCCGTGTAGTTATCATAGAATTGTTTTGAAGTTCCAGATTCAAAGGTAGCCGGCGTAGATAAATCACCTTTGATATCAATAAGCCCTAATGCATCCAAAAACCCTGCCAGAGCAATACGGAAATTAATTGAACCCAACCAATTTATATATTTTAAATTACCCCACTCCTGCTTAGAGCCCTTGGTAGGGTAATATTTAGTGATCCGTGTGAATACCACATCATTGGCACGATCAATAAAGATATATTGGCCAAATTTTCCAGATGCATTGAAGATAACTGCCCTGTCGTCATGGCGAGAAATCCACCAGTGCATAGAATAGCCCCGGTTATGCGCAATATTCTCACTATTTTCGCTGTCCCAAACTTTACTAAATGTTGTGTCGACAAAATTTTTCGAGATAATCTGCTCGCCTCTCCAACTGCCACTACGAGCGAACAAGAGGCCAAAGCGTGAATATTGCCGCGCCGTGGTATCGATACAGCAATAGGTTAAGGGTGTACCCACACTGTCCTGCCAAATGGTGGCGTCATCAATGCCAATTTTATTAAAAATCCGTTGCCGCAGTAACGTATCTGCGGCTATACCTGTAGCCTGCAACAAGATATCTGCCAATAACATAGAGTTAACGTTATTGTATTCAAACGTTAAACCCGCCTCCTTTTCGACTCCAACACTGCGCGCGTAATTAAGATGATCGGCAGAAAAAAACATATTCTCATGTTCGTGCTCAGGAAATTCTAAACCGCTAGTCATATTTAGCAGATCTCGAATAGTAATATCTTTGCGCTCATCATTAAAATACTCGAGGTAATTAGCGACCGGTTCATCTAGATGTTTAATCTCACCACGGTCAATAGAAATGCCGATTAGCGCCGCATAAAAGCTTTTTGCCATAGACCAGGACGTACCGTATGAGTTTTTATTGAAACCATCAGCATAACGTTCGCCAACCAACTTTCCATTTTTTATTAACACAACTCCTTGAGTAGCAGAATCGTCGAAGGATAGATTAAATAGTCTATCGATTTTTCTTTGAGCAACCTGAACATCAGCCGGCGAAACCTCCAACCATTGCTGATCGGGAAAAATCTCTAAGTCATCGGCATAAGGCACTGGGGAAGAGATCAGCAAAAAAACGACGGAGACTAATTTAAGGGGTAAAAAACGTAACATCTCGTTCCTAAATATATTTTTTTTGTATATTAGAGTTCATAATTTGCCCTTGACTGTACAGCAATCCAGTGGAAATTAGGTACCATTTTGTGCGCTTTTATTTAATTAATTAATCCCTCATTAAAGTCTAGCCTAGTTCAAACTCACTCTGTCACTGACCAAGATTTGGAAATCGCTCTAAAATTTATTTGCACCGCCACGCAAAACAGATTAAGTTATGGGCTTCAGTTCTTCGTAGTACAAGAGATCTGGATCAGCTGTACGAGGAGTGTCGTATGTGAACTTCTAGCTAAACATGCTGGCACTAATAATAAAAAGTTTTAATAGTAGGGGTTACACATGACAAACAACTTAGCGTCCGGCGATTACGTCGGCATGTCCTTTTGGCTAATTTCCATGGCACTTGTTGCTGCCACAGCTTTCTTCTTCCTTGAGCGCGATCGTGTTGCGGGCAAGTGGAAGACTTCTTTGACAGTTTCAGGCCTGGTTACATTGATCGCAGCGGTACATTATTTTTATATGCGTGATGTGTGGGTAGCTACTGGGACCTCTCCAACTGAATTTCGTTACATCGACTGGCTACTAACTGTGCCGCTGTTGATGGTTGAATTCTATTTAATTATGTCAGCGGTAGGTAAAGTGCCAGGGCGAGTGTTCTGGAACCTCCTAGGTGGTACTACATTAATGCTGATCTTCGGCTACATGGGCGAAACTGGCTCTATGGGTGTGGGCCTTGCGTTCGCTCTATCTATGGCAGCATGGATCTATGTAATCTGGTACATCATGAAAGGTGAAGCAAGTCAGGTTAATGCTGGCTTGGCGAATCCCAATGTTCAAAAAGCATACAAGACCATGACATTCTTGGTCACAGTAGGCTGGTCTATCTATCCTATTGGTTACTTTATGGGTTACCTTGGCGGTGGAGCAGACGCTGGTACTATGAATCTTATTTACAACCTAGCCGATTTCTGGAACAAGATTGGTTTCGGTGTGGTAATTTGGTCAGCGGCAGTAGCTGATTCAGAATAAGCAATTCTGTTTTAGAGTTAAATAAAGCTAGAGAAACTGAAAGAGTCAGCATTGCTGGCTCTTTCTTTCTTACCTAAAAAACAATAATGCAACTGCTAGCAGGTTGCGCATAATTAGGGTACCGCTAATGCCCCCATTGAGAATCATTCAATCTCAGACATTACAATTGTTGGACGATTTATATCGGCAAGAAATGCCCGATCCGCACAGTAGTCTATTTAAGGCGGCCATATACCACTTTAAAAATCCAGGAAAGTCTTTTCGAGCCCAGCTCGCTCTATCTACAGGCACAGCCCTAGATTTAAACGAGCAAGATAATTTACATTGGGCAGCAGCTTGCGAGTTACTGCACAATGCATCGCTAATACACGATGATATTAGCGATGCCAGCACTCACAGACGCGGTCAAGAGAGTATTCGTGAGCACTTTGGCTCAGATATGGCGCTTTGCCTAGGCGACTGGATGGTAGCTAAAGCCTTTGAACTTGCCGCCAGAAACAGCCGTCACGGCGGCTCCCTCACCGCACTGCTTGCCCAATCGATGCAAGAGACCTGCAGTGGCCAGATCGCCGATATTGGTCAACGCCGGTTTGCAGATCTAGATGAGTGGCAGCGAATTGCCAAGGGTAAAACTGCCCCTCTGCTAATTGCCCCCATAAAAGGTGCGGCTTTGGCAGCAGGTTTAAACGCTGATCTACTTAGTTTGGAACAACTAGTCGGTCAATGTGGACTGGCATATCAGGGCCGCAATGATATAGACGACATTATTCCCTCAAGCCATCGCTCAAGTGACCTTGATGGTCGCAAGCCCAACTTGGTAATCAGCCTATTTGCTCAGCAGGGCGTCGGTCGAGACGACTTTTGCCTGTGGTATCAGTCCAAAGACAATTCTCAACTAGCACACTGGCAACGACGCATCGCCGCTAGCGATATGATTTTAAAGGCTAATCAGTCAGTAGAATACTGGCTTGTACAAGCAGATCAACTAGTCAAAAGATTACCCCTGCAACTGCAAGCAGTGGCTCAGGGGCTAGTGGCGTCCGTAGCACTTAGAACAACATTCAAAAGCCAAGGGCACTTCGCTTGACATTACAAACATTTGGGGCTGGAAAGAAAGTAGTAATTATCGGAGCAGGCTTCGCCGGTATAGCAACAGCGCTAAGACTCAGAGCAATAGGCTACGATGTCACCCTAATGGAACGTCTAGATAGCCTTGGCGGCAGAGCACAGGTATTTGAACGTGGCGGCTATCGTCATGATGCGGGCCCTACCGTTATCACCGCTCCATTTCTGTTCGATGAGCTGTTTGAGCTATTCGATGAGAAGCTTACAGACCACCTAGATTTTGTGCCTCTCGATCCCTTTTATCGATTTCACTTTGCCGATGGTAGTCAATTCGATTATCGCGCCAGTATCGAAGACACTTTGACCGAAATTCGGCGCTTTAACCCGGATGATGCTGACGGCTATTTGAAACTGCTCGAGAAGTCCAAAAAAGTCTACGATGTGGGCTTTAAACAACTGGTTCATCGACCCTTTACTAGGGTTTGGGATATGGTTAAGCAGGTGCCTGCACTGCTGATACTAAAATGCTACAAAACAGTATCGCAAATGGTCAACAGCCATCTCAAACATCCATTGATTCGTCAGGCGTTCTCCATTCACCCATTATTGGTTGGCGGCAACCCCTTTAAGACAACTGCAATCTATACTCTGATTCACTACCTCGAGCGCCGCTGGGGTGTGTTTTTCTGTATGGGTGGAACCGGCAAGCTGGTAGCAGAGCTTGGCGCGCTTATGGCTCGTCAGGGCATAAACATTCAGCTCAACGCCGACGTCGATGAAATTATTGTTGAACACAAACGTGCCACTGGAGTTCGTCTCAGTAACAACCAGCTCATAGATGCCGATCTTGTTGTCTTCGCTGGTGATCCTGAAACCTGTTATCAGCATCTGCTTCCAAAGAAAACACACTGCCTTCCAAGCATTAAAAAACAGTACAGTATGGGGCTCTATGTCCTCTACTTTGGTACCAAAAAACTGTACCCGGATGTGGCTCATCACAGCATTTGGATGGGACCTAGATTTAAACAGCTGCTCTCAGAAATTTTTGATGGCAAACATATGAGTGAGGATTTCTCGCTTTATTTACACCGCCCCACCGCCACTGATAAGAGTTTTGCACCCGAGGGCTGTGAATCATTCTATGTGCTTTGCCCAGTCCCTAATCTGCAGGGGAATATCAATTGGGAGAGCGAGGGTAAACTACTGCGCGACCGAATCGTCACGGCGCTGGAAGAGACTATACTTCCAGAGCTTTCTACAGTGATTGAAGAGGTGTTTTGGATGACCCCAGAAGATTTTGCCACTGATTATCGTTCCATGCATGGCGCTGGATTTTCTATCGAACCGAGACTGACCCAGTCAGCCTGGTTTCGCTTTCACAATCGCGATAGCGCCATCAACAATCTCTACTTTGTTGGTGCTGGCACCCATCCCGGAGCAGGGCTACCCGGCGTGGTAAGCTCGGCCAAGGTTGTCGAAGAACTCCTCACCGGCGTTGAGGTGGGCTCAGGCGGCTAACCTATGGAAAAACTCGGTTCAGACTCTTTGCAGTCAGGCGAGCAACAGCCTCAGCAGGTGCTATCTCGTCACGGCAAGTCCTTTTACTGGGCGAGTAAGTTTCTCGGTGCTGATTTAGCTGATCGCGCTGCTCGACTGTACCAGTTTTGTCGCTACGTAGATGATCTGGCCGATGGCGATCTTCCCGATCGGCAGGAATCCCTTACAGATATCCGTGCGCGCCTTGCAGGTAAGGCAGTTGTTGCTGGCCCGGAGATCGAATCGTTTATTACACTGGCCAATAAGCACAATATACCCTTGGCCGCCGCTGTCGAGTTACTCGATGGCATGCTCAGCGATCAAAATCCCACAGCAGTGGCCGATGAGGCAGAGTTATTGCGTTACTGCCATGCCGTGGCCGGTACCGTAGGCCTAATGATGTGTCGTGTTCTCAAATGCACAGAGCCCCGCGCTGACAGTTTTGCTATTGACTTGGGTGTCGCCATGCAACTGACCAATATTTCCCGAGATGTGCTGGAAGATGCGAAAATGGCTCGCCGCTACATACCGGCAAGCTGGGCTGACTATACTCCGGAACAGATTGCTAACGCATCGATCGAGTGCCATCAGCCAGTAGCTCAGGCTATTGCAAGACTGCTAGACCTAGCGGAACAATATTATGCTAGTGCGCTTTTAGGAATACGCCTACTGCCGTTTCGATCAAGACTATCGATTGCCATAGCACTGCGTGTCTATCGCCACATTGGCTGGGTACTCAGACGCCGCAAACTTGCTTGGTGGCAGGGACGAGTAATGGTCAGCAGGAGTGAAAAAGTAGTTCTTAGCCTCCGAAGCCTGGCCGATCTGCGACCAAAAATAGTCCCGGCGCACCGAACTCAATTACATGAGCATTTTCAGGGATTAGCCGGTGTCCAGCCCAAATAAACCCATCGCACTGGATATCGCCATAATTGGCGGCGGCAGTGCTGGCATGGCGTTAGCTAGCAAGCTCGATAACCTGCCAGCCACGGTCTTTGAGCCTAGAACCGCCGCCGAGCGAGATTGCAGCTGGGCACTGTGGGCACAGTCCCAACAACTGGACGAGCTTAGTCCCGCTATAAGAGGCAGTTGGGATCAATGGCGTTTAGTTGATCACAGTGGCGAAATTATCCATCACAGTAATAAGTATCGCTATACCAGCCTTAGCTCAGGGCAATATTTGCAGCATTGCGAGATGGAACTAAAAGATGCCGTGAGCCTAGTGCGCGCACCCATTGAGAACTTAGTAGCTGAGGGCGTTGGTGGGGAATTTACCGCCGATGGCCGCAACTACAGCGCTAAAACAATTTACGATAGTCGACCACCAATAGTTGACAATAATGGCTTGCGCCAGCACTTTGTTGGCTGGGAAATAAGCACTAAAGAACCCATAGACAATGCTAACGTAGCTACGCTGATGGACTTTCGTGTCGATCAGTCCCGTGGACTGCATTTTATCTATGTACTGCCCTACTCAGATCGTCACCTGCTGGTAGAATCAACTATGATCTCAACACAGCTAGAGGATACAGACTGGTATCGCAATGCCATTAGTCAATGGCTCAAAGAACGCAATATTGAGGTTCAGTCCATGTTACGAGAAGAACAGGGTGTGATCCCAATGTCACCAGCACAGCCACAGAACACCGGCATCGCTCAGATTGGAACTCCTGGTGGTGCTGTTCGTCTGTCATCTGGTTATGGCTTTAGCACTATTCAGGCACAGATGGCCGTTTTAGCTGAGTCCATAGCTGCTGGAGAATACGCAGTTCCCGCGCCATATTCTAAACCCCTTGTTTTTATGGATATGGTGTTTAATCGCGCCCTAAATATGCAGCCAGATCGTGGAGTACGGTTATTTATGATGATCGCTAACACCCTCAATGGTGAACAATTTGCTCGCTTTATGCTGGGTCGTGCAGGTTTGACTGAATGGACAAAAGTAGTACTGGCGATGCCCAAATGGCCGTTTATAAAATCGGCTCTCACTCAGCTTTTTAGCCATGACTAGCTGGGATATTGCCGCCATCGCGGCCATAGTCCTTTTGGGTGTCCCCCACGGCGGTCTAGACGGCGCCGTTGCGCGACGCATTGGCTGGCCTAAGGGACTGGGGGCATGGCTGGGATTCCATCTTGGTTATATTGCTCTGGCAGCTTTAGTAGTCTGGCTTTGGTTGCAATGGCCGGTATCCGGACTAGCAATATTTTTGTTTATCTCAGCACTGCATTTTGGCCGCAGTGATATAGCCCTTGTTCAGATCGAATCGGGGCACAGAAGCTACCCTCAATGGCTCGCCCTGATTGCTCATGGTGGCTTGGTATCCATCGCCATTCCGAGCTTGCAACCCGCCGCCGTCAAGCCACTGTTTGCTGTGTTAGCTGGCGATGTTGGCGCGGCGATGCTCATTGAGACTATTGGCGCGCTATTGTCACCTTGGCTTTTGCTTGTTTTACTCTATTGCGCCTCTGCAGCAATGTACCCTATTTGGCGCAAACCCCTAATAAATCTCATGATTTTATTAATACTGGTGTTTTTGCTACCTCCACTCACCAGCTTTGCCCTGTACTTTTGCCTCTGGCATAGCCGCACCCACATAGCGCATATATGGCATGGTATTAAGGACGAAAATGAACGCAGACAGAGTCTTATTGAGACAATTGTCTATAGCCTAATCGCGTGGACTGCCGCACTGGTATTTTTTACCCTCTTTCAGGACTCTTTACCCGCAGCACCTATACAATTAACCTTCATCGGACTTGCCGCCTTGACAGTACCTCATATGCTACTGGTCGACATAGCCGACAAATCAAAACAGCTGAGGCTGTTGCCATGAGCAATATAAGTAATCGCAAAGATGATCACATCCGACTAGCGTTGGATCAGAATCATCAGGCTCAATTGGGTTGTGGTCTGGAGCGTCTCACCTTCGAGCATATTGCACTACCGCAACTCGCTCTGTCTGATATTGACACGAGTAGTGAATTTCTCGGCCATAGGGTGTCAGCACCCTTTATTATCGGTGCTATGACTGGCGGCAGCGTTAATGGCGAGCGTATAAACCAAAACCTGGCTGAAGCCGCCGAATATTGCCATATCCCGATGGCCGTGGGATCTCAGCGAGCCGCACTGGAACAGAAACTAGACCAAAATGTGCGTCACTGGGCGCCCAGGGCAACCATACTAGGAAATTTAGGTGCAACGCAGCTACAACAATCTGGAACAGACCTTGCCAAACGTGCAGTCGATAGCATATCGGCGGATGCTCTGATAATTCACGTAAATCCGCTACAAGAACTTATTCAACCAAATGGCGACCGTGACTGGACTAGGGTTTTGGAGGCAATTCATGACTGTGTTAACAACCTAGCCGTGCCTGTAATCATCAAAGAAGTCGGTGCTGGTATCGGACCGAGCACTGCGAAGATGCTGGCAGATGCCGGTGTAACATGGATCGAAATTGCCGGTCGTGGTGGAACTAGTTGGCCTAGTATCGAACTGGCTCGCAATAACTCAACTAAAGAACAGCAGGTTGCCGAACCTTTTATCGACTGGGGTATGGATACGGCAGACTTAATAACTACTGTTCACAGTACCTGCCCAGATATTAATTTGATTGGCTCTGGTGGCGTGCGCAATGGGTTGGATATAGCCAAATGTATCCGCCTCGGCGCTCAGATGACGGCCCTGGCTCAGCCTTTTTTAGCGTCAGCCCTAGAGTCCTCAGACGCCATCATAGAAAAAATAGAGATTATTCATGAACAGCTGCGCTGGGCAATGTTTTTAACTGGCAGCAAAGATCTTCAAGCTCTACGCTCTGCCCCCCTTACGCAAGCTAGGCTCTGAGGGCCTTAAACAGCACCAATAGAGGTCATTATCACCCTTATATTTAGATGAAAGTTAGGTCACAACGGAGCTGTGCCCCTAAACTAGCCCTTGCACTTAGGCCTTAAAGCCTATATTTTGATGATGCCAGTAAGGCTACGGACAAGATAGCTGTCTGGAATGACTATCCTAGGAGTGTAGAATGTCTACCTTTTGATAAGGTAGGTCTGGATACACTTTCAAACAATCATAAAAAAGAAGGGTGTATTAATATGAATGCTTTAAACAATCTAAAAGATGTCGTTGGATCCTTAACTGCTCTAGCTGTCGCTTTGATCGCATTTGGCGTCGCAGCTGGTATAGTTTTTGGTGATGTTCCATTCGTAGGTGGCGTGCTAGATAATCTCCTGAGCTTTGTGAACACTCTAGGTAATAGCGGTTTAGTTGGATTGCTTGTTGCCGGTTGGTTGATGAGTGTTGCCGATTAATTAATATCTTTCGGCTAACACTGGAAAGGGGTGTCGCTAGGCACCCCTTTTTTCCTTAGGCTGTGAACTAGGTTTTAATTATGAATATTCCAAATTTATTAGAAAAAACTAAATCAATACTTTGGGAAACGAGTATTATTCTCGGTTTGGTGCTTGCTGTATCCGTCTTAGTATCCACTTTGTTTGGACCAGATGTGCCTTTCTTCGGCGGTGTGCTTAACAATGTTCAAGGTGTTGTTGAAGCCTTGGGGTCAGAGGGCCTCGGCCTAATAATTGCGATCATTATTATTTTGAGTGTTTGGAATAGAAAGACAGACACTTAAAGCATTGATAAAAAGGTGTCTTTGAGATGCCTTTTTTATAATCTAAGTCCTTCTAATTGAAGTTTTTTAACACAATATCTTTGCTTAGGATAAATCTACAGATGAGGTTGCCCTAGGGCTTTCAAGCCTCAATAGATGACGTTCTAAAACTATGCTATTAGCCTATCCTACCCGCTTAGATGTTTCGTCCTCAAGTAATTTCATTTATCAATAGGATACGGGTAGACAGGCGGTTTCAGGGCTGTTTAAATCGCCTCCTAAACACTCTCTCAGGATGTCGGCCTTGTCCAATATTAAATGGCAAATCAATGCAGGTATGGGCCTAATTACCCTAGACCGCCCCAGAGCACTTAATGCTCTCTCCCTAGATATGGTACGTGACCTTTATAACCTATTGGCTGACTGGCAAACCAACCCTGATGTTGAAGCGGTGGCCATACGCGGGTCTAATAAAGAGGGGCCTTTCGGCGCCTTTTGTGCCGGAGGTGACATTCGCTTTTTTCATGAAGCGGCTATTAACGACGACCCCACTCTGGAAGATTTTTTCACCGAAGAGTACAGCCTTAATCATCTAATTTTCACCTACCCCAAGCCCTATATCGCTTTTATGGATGGCATTGTTATGGGCGGCGGTATGGGTATTAGCCAGGGCGCTATGTTGCGCATAGTGACCGAGCGTAGCAAATTGGCCATGCCAGAAACTAATATTGGTCTTTTTCCAGACGTGGGTGGAGGACATTTTCTTAGCCGCTGTCCTGGAGCTACAGGAGAATATTTGGCACTCACTGGACAGTTACTTCTAGGTGCCGAGTCCCTGGCAGTAGACCTAGCCGATGTAGTTGTTGATAGTGCTAATATGCCCGCCATTTGGGAGGCTTTAACCAATGATCCAAGCATTTCCGTATCGGAACGTATAGAAGCCTTACATCGCAATACAGCGGACTCTGATCGAACGGTCACTCCTCCATGGTTAGACCCTAAGATTGATAGCATTTTTGCACTCCAAACTATCAACGACATCGCCGCAGCCCTCGAAAATGACGGTTCTGATTGGGCGACACAAACTCTGGATATATTGCATAAACGCTCACCATTAATGCTCCATGTTGTGCTCGAGCAAATTCGCAAAGGTAGAGATCTGAGTCTAGCCGATGATTTGCGCATGGAACGTGATCTAGTACATCACTGCTTCCATACTGAGCACCTTGGGCGCTCAGGCCACAGCAGCGAGACTGTTGAGGGCATTCGTGCGCTAGCGATAGACAAGGACCATAGCCCAGTATGGAAACCTGCACATATTGAAGACGTAAGCCCAGATATGGTAGCACCTTTTTTTGTGAGTCCCTGGACCGCACAAAATCATCCTCTGGCAGCGCTCAGGTAAGTCCCGATGTATTTACATGAAGAGCAAATAACATGTCCCTATTGCTGGGAAGCTATTACTCTATTGGTCGACCCCTCAGAATCTCAGACCTACACTGAGGACTGTTTTGTCTGCTGTCGACCCATATTAGTTAATACCCAGGTCACCGGCGACCAAATAACAATTGAGGTTACCCAAGAAGATCTAGGCTTTTAGTCTCAGGTACTGCCTTGATACTGCCCCTTTCTTAACCTCCTCCAACATATGAAGACCGCTGGTTTATGTGGGCATTTTTGAATGTACTTTAAAATAGGTAACTTAAAATAATGGCCCTTGGTGCAACCATCTGCAAAGCAGAACTCAACATTGTCGATATGGATCGCCATTATTATCAGCAGCACAGCCTGACATTGGCCCAGCACCCCTCTGAAACCGATCAGCGGCTAATGGTCAGACTACTTGCGTTCGCCCTACATGCCAATGAATCACTCAGCTTTACGAAAGGACTGAGCACAGACAATGAACCCGACCTTTGGCAAAAAAGTCTAAGTGATGATATCGAGCTGTGGATTGAGCTGGGATTACCCAGTGAAAAACGTCTCAAAAAAGCCTGTGGTCGATCTCAGCAGGTGATTGTTTATACCTATGGCTCAGCTGAAATATGGTGGCAACAGATGCAACCACAATTAAAGCGCTTTAAAAATATTAGCATCTACCATCTGCAACCTGAAATCACAGGAATACTGCAAACCATGAAGCGCCGCAATCTCGATATACAGGTCAGTATTCAAGACCGTGAAATAACCTGGCACAGTGAGGATAAACTTGTCAGTTTTACTCCTGAAATAAAAATTAAGGCGCCGCAAAAAAACTAAAAATAAACTTTGTGATTGGGCATTTCGAGAGTACCCTTGGCGAAAATTTACAGAGTTATTTTGCAATGCCCGTTAAAACTATTGTCAGCATCTGGCCGCTCTTTGCCGGCCTCTCTCTTATTGGTCTCGCCGTTGGCGTACAGGGCAGTCTGCTGGGTGTGCGAGCGGAATTGGAAGGCTTTGATGACTATCTAATTGGTTTGCTGATGTCCTGTTATTTTGCTGGGTTTTTGGCTGGCTCATTACTCACTCCAAAAATGATTCAGCGGGTTGGACATATTCGTATTTTTGCCGCACTGTCTGCAGTGGCGTCTGTGACAATTTTGGTGCACTCCATCTATGTAAACCCCTGGGCATGGGCACTGATGCGACTGCTGACTGGCTTTGCATTTTCAACCATCTACGTGGTTTCAGAAAGTTGGCTAAACCAAGCCTCTAACAATACTAATCGGGGACAAATACTTTCCCTGTATACGGCCATTTTACTGGCTGGCATTTGTGCTGGGCAGTTTATGCTCAATGTGGCTAATCCCAGAGAGTTTACTTTATTTATTTTAATATCAGTAATGGTAAGTGTTGCCGCAGTGCCCATTTTGTTATCTGTAATCACCACCCCCGCCATTGAAGAAACCGAGCGCGTTACCATTCGCCATCTTTGGTATCGAACACCCATGGGTGTCACCGGTATTGTGCTCTCCCAGTGGGTCTCGAGCATTCTGTTTGGCATGGGTGCAGTGTACGCCACAAAGCTTGGCTTTACGGTGTATCAGGTTGCCAACTTTATGGGCGCCATGATGGCTGGTGGTATGATATTGCAATACCCCATCGGCAAACTCTCCGACATGATTGATCGACGCTGGGTTATGGG
This sequence comes from SAR92 clade bacterium H921, assembly GCA_025153755.1. Lineage (GTDB taxonomy): Bacteria > Pseudomonadota > Gammaproteobacteria > Pseudomonadales > Porticoccaceae > HTCC2207. The sequence goes on along the minus strand of JAOALD010000001.1, from coordinate 547,627 downwards.
TTTCTCCTGCTTATTTGCGGTGGCCTTTGCCCTCATGATCAGCCGCGAATCAGAGGCTTCTGTGAGACTATATGGCTTGGCCTTTCTATTTGGTGGCTGTGCACTGTCACTGTACTCATTGGTAGTCGCACTGACCAATGATCATCTGCGCCCCACAGAAATTGTACCTGCCAGCGGCACCATTGTTTTAATTGCTGGACTTACCTCCATAACCGGGCCTGTCACTGCAGTTTTCTGGCTACAAATTTTTGGCCTACAAAGTTTCTTCTTATTATTGGCGGCCTGCCTTCTGCTACTAGCGAGTGTTAGCATTTGGCGAGTACTGACAATCGAAGCTCTGCCAAGCGAATACAAAGTTGAGATTACATTACAGGCGGCAACTGCTCCTGTGGGCACAGTGCTGCATGCAGAAGAAGACGTAGTGCAACCCAATAGCTAGATGTTGTGCGGGTTGCTAGTCGGATTGATACATAAATCTCAGCTGGGTGTCACTAAAACCTTGAGGCGAGCGGGAGTGTTATCAATTCTCCAATGGCTGTGAAATATATTTAAACGGCGAATTTTTCTGTAGGTTGATGGCTGTGGGTTCAGGATTTACAAGTCCGAAAACAGTTAGTTTTTGCAGCGAATATTCATCTTACAAACACCATACTGCGTATACTTGAGTAATCAAAATAATAAAAAGGTACCTAAAGTGCGCCTAATAACAAGCATCTTTAGCTTAATCTTACTCAATGGCTGTGCCGAAAAATTTATCGCGGCAGACTATCTGCAACTCAATCTCAACTATGATGTAGTCATTGAGCGCGACCATCTTGGGGTACCCCATGTGATGGGCGAACGGGATGTAGATACCGCCTTTGGCTTTGCCTATGCTCAGGCTGAAGATAACTGGCAGATTATCCATGACAGCGTCACTTTTTATCGCGGTACCAATGCAGCCGTGAATGGCAAAGATGCGGCCATCATCGACTTTTTGGTTAAATGGTTGGGCATCTGGGATACCATCGAAGCTGATTATGACAGCCAACTCTCTTTACCCACCCGTGCCTACATAGAAGCGTTTGCAGATGGCATCAATTATTATGCCGCACTGCACCCGGAGCAGACCAATCGAAATATTTTTCCTATTAATGGCAAAGATATTGTGGCCGGTTATATGCTGCGTCATCTGCTGTTCTATGGTTTTGATACAGTGCTTAGCGAGATTTACGCTAAGGAGCGTCAGCGCAGTATCAGTTTGGGTCCTGAGTCCGAAGCCAAAGGCGTACAGAGCCATGGTGTGACATTTAATAATTTACCCATCGGCTCAAATGCCTTTAGTGTGTCGCCACATTTTAGTACCGATGGCGCTACCCGGCTGGCCATAAACTCCCATCAACCCACTACAGGCCCAGTGGCCTGGTATGAAGCTCATATTCAAAGCAATGAGGGACTCAATATCATGGGTGGCCTATTTCCCAGTAGTGTCACCATAGGTGTGGGCTTTACCGAAAATCTTGGCTGGGGGGCAACGGTTAATAAGCCAGATCTAGTGGATGTATACGTACTAGATATCGATCCCAATGACCCTATGCGCTATAGACTCGACGGTAAGTGGAAGACCTTGGAGGCCCGCGATCTTGATGTGGAGGTGAAAATATTTGGCTTCCTTAATTGGACCTCTACCCAAGAGGGACTCAGATCGGTGCATGGGCCTGTGCTGCGCACAGATCACGGTACCTATGCCATTCGCTATGCTGGGATGAATGAATTGCGCCAAGTAGAGCAGTGGCTAGCGATGAATAAGGCACAGACCTTTGAAGACTGGCGCAATGCTCTGCGTATGCAGGCATTTGCCAGCTTTAACTTTGTCTATGCTGATCGTGAAGGCAATACAATGTTTGTGCATAACTCCCTAACCCCAAAACGCAATTCTGGCTATGACTGGACTCAATATTTGCCAGGGGATGACAGCAGGCTAATATGGGACAGCTATATGGCCTTTGATGACCTGCCACAGGTGATTAACCCCAAGTCAGGTTATCTCCATAGCGCCAATCAGAGCCCCTTTTATGTGACCGCGGAGGGCGACAATCCAATCAAGGCTAACTATCGCCTCGAGGACGGCTTTCCTACCCGCATGACTAATCGAGCTGATCGCGGGCTGGAATTATTTGCTGAACTGGGCCCTATATCCGAAGAAGAATTCTCGGCTATCAAACATGATAAGAGCTTTAGTAAAAACTCTCGGTCTATGGGTTTTATCAATAAACTTATCGCCTTAGATCTGCATTCTGCAGAGACTCTTTATCAGGATGCCCAGCAGGTTATTGCCCAATGGGATCGCAATACTAATATAGAAAATCGCGGCGCTGCTTTAAGTAGCTGCGTGATTGGCAGTGAATGGTTAGCCGAGCAAAAGGGTCTGCCCGAACCTGATGTGCGGGTTGAACTAATTCGCTGTGCAGACTTATTGATGGCCAAGACAGGGCGCTTGGATCCGCTGTGGGGAGATGTCAATCGTCACGTTCGTGGTGATCTCAATGTACCAGTGGGAGGAGGTCCAGATACCTTGCGAGCAATTTATGGTGTAGGTATGGAAGAGGATGGTTTTCTTACCAATGTGGCCGGTGATGGTCTCTATTACTTACTCTCATGGAATGCCAGTGGTGAACAGAAAATTCGCGGTATACATCAGTATGGTGCGGCAACTCTGGATGAGACCTCTCCCCACTATGCCGATCAGGCGCAAGACTATGTCAACGAAGTGCTGCATGATCCATTATTTGATGCAAAGACTAGAGCACCGTTAATAGAGCGGCGCTATAGACCAGGCGAATAAATGCTCTTTAGCTATTATCTGCGACCTTAGCGCTGAATTAAAAACTCAGGCGTGGTCGCTACAGCATAGGCCGCAAGTTGATACCTTTCTGCTTCTGAAGCCACTGCTAAATTGCTAATCATAGCCGCCCTAGTGCCAGTGTTTTGACTCTGAGCTAACTGCCCAGCGTTAAGATACAAATCGAGATAATCAACCATCGCTGTTGCCTTGGCCGTTGCGTCCCCAACCTTGTTATCCCACACCGCCATTAGAGGGCCATAATTTAGACGCAGAACAAAGTCCTCAGCGCTGTAGGTTGGGTGCTCACGAATAAATTTATTATTGCGTACAAATCGTTCGTTAATGATTTGATTAAAACTATTAAAGCTATTGAACACCTGACTTTCTGTAACTAGTTGTAGCTCTGGGGATACCAATGAATTGCTGGCAATCGCACCTGTGGGGGAAAAGTCAGGTGAGAAAAAATTAAACACTGATGGGGCACGCAATGTCTTCTGACCTATGTTGGCCAAGCCAGTACGCATCAGTGTAACCCCAGCATCAAATTGGTCAACATTGGCATAATTTAGTCCCGGGATGTCATCACTTTGTGACTGCCCGAGTGGAATCCTTGAAGCGGCCTTAAACAGCCGTAAATAAGATGCAAGATGCACAACAGGCTCTTTAAACTTGCCGAAGGTAGTACTACTGAAGACTCCAGGATTGCGCGCTTCGCTATCTAATAATATCGCACGAATAACGGATTTTAGATCACCGGTTAGACCAAAAGCATTAGCCACGCGCTCGATATACTCAGGGCTGGGATTAGAGGTAACAAAACGTTGAATGAGTTTTCGGGCAATCACTGGCGCTGTGCTACTGTGAGCTACCAAGCCATCGAGCACAGTATCTAACTCAATCTGTGCCGCTGCAGCGTCCCCTGAGCTATTCGCACTTATTGCCAATGTTTGACCCTGATCCGAGAACAGGGTCTTCTCAGAAAAGTCATGAAAGTCAGGAAAAAATTTCATCGGCGCAATCCATCGAAACTGATAGTCATTGACGGCCAAACCACGTTTAAATTTATTATTACTAACGCTAGCACCCGCGGCTTCTAGCTGGCTAAAACTAAGCCCAGTGAATACCTTAGCCATCTGTTTGATAACATTATTGTCATAAGTCGGTAGCGGCAGGTTATCGGAACCTAGAATCACGCCACCATTTTTTTGACGATGCACCAGTCCAAAGGTAAATAGCTGCATTACTTCTCGGGCAAAGTTTTCATCTGGATAGGCACCAGTCTCTGGGTCGGCTTTTTGATTGCGCAGATGACTGAGATAGACTCCCATTATTGGATGCAGTGTTACGTCTTCCAGCGTCTGTCGGTAAGTACCAAAGGCATTCTCAGCAAGCATATCCCAGTAGTTTGGTAATCCCCGGTAGGCATTATTCGCAACGCTATTACGATCACTGACCACTAGTATTTCACTGAGGGCAAAGGCCATACGTTGACGCAACTGATCTTGACCATAAAGTGCGATTGGCCAAAAAGAATCCGTTCTAACATTAGGCTTGTGCTCGTCTCCAAACAGGGGAATCGATGCATCAACCAATGACATCATACTGGTCGCTGGTGTCGCGAACTGCTGTTCAATCCAGTCTGAGTAAACCTGAATTCGATTGTCACCATCTGCTTCTATCTGGCCGCGCAGATGCTGATAAGTCTCTGGCGTTGGACCGAAGGTAGCCTGAGTTAAGAATCGCAGAATATCCTTATCGACCTGTTCATCGGTCAACTCATTTTGTTCGGGAGGTTCAACGGTGGCGTCATAGGCTAAGGTTGCAAGTATCTCGCCACCTGGATAATTAGCGGTATGAATATTGACAAAAAACTGACCGTCAAACAGAGCATCAAGCATTTCTTGCTCGGTAACAAAAATGCCGCCAGGTGCCAGATCCCAACTGAAGTTAGATACAGCTCCGGTGGATTCAATCTCCTTTACCTTCACGCCTGAAGGAGCCAAATGTACGTGTTGATCAGTTTGTACTGAACTCAAATTTGCAAAGGTATAACTTAATAGACCAGCGTCATTATCACCTTGCAAGATAAAACTAAGCACTCCAGAGCCATTGGTAACAGCATTGGTTTGCGCACCAAAGTTACCTAAGAAAACACGGCGATTTGCACTGTCATTGGTAGCATCAGTAATCCTCAGGGTCACAGTTTGATCAACGCCTAGATCGTAGGCTCCGGCGTCCACAAGACTCACCATTAAGATCTCGGGTACCTCGTTAATATCGTCATCTATAGGTCGTACCTCAATCACCCTTGAATTTTGATTGGCACCAAGCTCAAAGGAAGACCCCACCTCACCGCCATCGCTGTAGGTGAGTTGGTAGTCACTGGCAGACGCTGTTCCCTTAGTCACATCCGGATTATCAATAAAGTTATAATCAAGGCTAACCGCAGCGCTGCCACCAGTGCGATCGATTTTAAATGCTGCTATCTGGTTAATGCTCTCAATGGCCTCGGCATCTACTAGACTCAGACTTACAACAATAGGCTTAACTGGCGCTGCAGGTGGCGTTGGTGTGTTATCTCCGCCACTTCCGCCTCCACCGCAACCGGCCAGTAATGCTGTTGCTATAACTGCCGTTATCAGGGCCTTCATGACTGTTCTCCATATACCGGCGCATCAGCAATAAAACCCAGATTTTCACTGATATCGAAGGGATTAGGGAAATTATCCAGAGTCGGAAACAAATTACTTAGCTCGGCTTCGGGAATTCCCATCCAATGGGCAGCGATGGCAGCACATTGGGAGTTTGACGTAGTAGGAATCCAGCGACCGCGGCCTGTGTCCAAGTCTTGATCTAGCGCTAGATTGGGATGCATCCCATAAAACTGACCCCCATTGATCATTTCGCCCATTACCATCATATGACCACCCCATCCATGATCGGTGCCAGACTCAACAGCATCATTACCATTGGGGGTAAATGTGCGCGCAAACTCAGACCCTACTAGGGTGAGCACCTTATCAAAGTCACCCTGTGCCGTCAGACAATCTTTAAATCCTTTTAGGGAGACACTGAGATCTGCCATTAGAACACTGTGATCTGGCAACAGCTTTTGATGATTATCAAAGCCGCCAATATCAACAAAATAAACTGGACGATTATTACTGGTATTGGAGCGTCCCGCGATCATCTTAGCCAGGGTTTTCAGTCGCCGCGTAAGCTGACTATCACCGGCTCCTGCGGCGCTAAAAATTCCATCGTAATCTATACCGCTAGACTCAGCCTCCTCAAATGCATTTTGAATAATGGTTTCGGCCAAGCGCGCGGAATCAAAGGTGTCAGTATATTTTTGCACCATTAAATGATCAGATGAGTCGATTGATTGCATAGATGACTCAACCAGATCGCGACGGTACCCAGTAAAGGAATACAGTGGCGTAACGCCATCGTTACCCAAAGTATATGTATTGATCAGACCGCCTTGGGTAACCTGAAATGAATTGAGGCCTGCCAGTGACATCAGCGGCGAAACCTGGGTATCGGTATTGTAAGCAGACAACATCTCTGCCATACGTCCACCCCAACCAAAGGTGAAGGGGTTGGTTGGCTGACTTTGTAACTGTCGCTCCTGATCAGTATGAGAGAAAAGTTGAGGTGGCAGAGCGACAGTCTCAGTAAAATACTGCTCTCTAGATGTTGGCTCGACTAGGTTCCCCGCATTACAAATAACCGCAAGATCCCGATTATTGAATAACTCAGCCAGTGCTGAGCAAGATGGATGCATGGCGAAGTCGGAGGAATCTGTACCCTCATGGACTGACGCAGGCGTTATTAGATTGAGGTTGTGCAATCCCTCCTCAGGCAAGGCCACAATGCCGCGGCCAAGCTCATAGTTACTGCGCAAGGTGCCAGAACCGGTGGGTACAATCATATTAAACGAATCATTGCCCCCAGACAGCACCAAAAAAACCAGGGCCTTATAATCATTGGGGTCATTAGAATCAGCCAGCGCATCGCTAGCATTGAGTAAGCCCAGCATTCCCACGGAATTAGCAGCCACCGCAGTAGTCACTGAATATAGAGACGATCGCTTTAGAAACTTACGCCGTGAAATAGCGTTGTTGTACTGCACTGAAAATCTCCAACTAAATATATATTGTTTTTATCCCCCGCCAACAACGTACCAATTATCTTTTAGTTGACCTTGAGCCCATCACGAGTCTAACAATTGTACCTACCTGTCGCCACCACTAGACACTTGCATTTGACTTCCCAGAACATGAAAATAGAGGCTAGTGCAGTCGCCCCAATCAAACCCAAGAGTTTTTTATGTCTATCCAGTGGTATCCAGGCCATATGCACAAGGCCAGCAAGGAAATGATCGAGACATTGCCTTTGGTGAATGTCGTTGTTGAAGTGCTAGATGCACGGATTCCTTACAGCTCTTCCAACCCTTTCATTGGTGATCTGTGTACAGAAAAACCCTGCATTAAATTACTCAATAAATGCGATTTGGCCGAGCCAGAAAATACTAAACTGTGGCAAGAGTATTTTGAGCTACAAACTAATACCAAAACCATGGCCCTAGACTTGCAACACCATGATCCGAGCAAGCAGATTATCGACCTCATTAATAAACTGTCTCCACAGAAAGAAGGTCGCAATACTCTAGTTATGGTCACAGGCATACCCAATGTTGGCAAGTCTTCGCTGATCAATTGTTTGGCTGGAAAACATATTGCCAAGACCGGCAATGAACCGGCAGTGACTAAAGGACAGCAGCGCATTAATTTACGCAACGGTATTATGCTATTGGATACTCCGGGCATACTCTGGCCTAAAATCGACAACCCCAATGGCACCTATAGACTGGCCACAACTGGGGCGATAAAAGATACTGCCATGACCTACGAAGATGTGGCTTTTTTTGCAGCAGAATTTTTACTCGCCAACTACCCAGAGCGGCTTAGAGACCGGTTTAAGTTTGATCAACTACCGCGCGCTGAAATTGACCTGCTAGAAATTATTGGCGCCCAAAGAGGCTGTTTGCGGGCCGGAGGTAAAGTCGATCTAGAACGTGTTTCAACTATCTTTATCAATGAGTTGCGAGCTGGCATTTTGGGTCCTGTCAGCTACGAAACTCCCGCTGTCATCGAAGAGGAAATGAAACAGGTCGCCATCCTTATTGCGGAAAAAGCCGAGCGAGAAAAACTGCGATTGGAAAAGGCTGCAGAGAGACGCAGAAAAGCCAAGGCCAACAGAAAATAACTAAAATTGCTGCCTCCAATCTGTGCTCTAAAACTACTGGCGCAAGAATACAATAGTCTTATCAATAACCGCATCACCATCTTCATCTATGCCCGCCGTTAATGTATCCCCCTGTACATCGACAAAAATATTGGGTGCTCCTGGGCCCACAAAATTCGTTAGACCCGCGTCACCATTTTTATCAACTATTTGAGTGACTGTGAGCAGTCCAGTATCAGTATTTTGCGAGTAGGTACCTAACTCCATACCTGAGGCTTCAGCAGTATCGGTCTTATTCACTTCGCCATGATAATAGGTACCATCTTCGAAGAATATAAGCATTGTAAGTTCAGTTTGTGCTGTATTACTGTGCCAAGTCCCCATCAGTCCTCTACTAGTGATGTCTTGAGATCCAAACTCATCTTCATTTTGTGCCCCTGAATATCCACCTGAAGGAGCAATAAGATTATCTACAGCAATCTGATTATCAAGCAAAATTAGCTCTCGCGGCTCATATGTATTAATCTGATCTTGGCTAGACGAATTATTGGTAAAATGTTTCGTAGATGCTGCACAACCAATATTGATCTGGGGGCCATCATTAAACATACTCCCTAGCAATGAGGGCAATTCACTCACTCTACTACCATCGTATGCTGATAAAAAAACAATTAAAATGGGAACCAACAGGCTATTAATTGCCATACCATTACACCCTGTAATAATTAACTTAATCCATTAAACATTTTTTAAGGGTAGACGATTTTTTAAGGTACTGCGGAGAATTTTTAGCTACTAAACATACTGCCCAGCTGCATAACCAGACGCCCATGCCCACTGAAAGTTATAACCACCTAGATGCCCAGTTACATCCATAACTTCACCAACAAAAAAAAGGCCAGGCTGAGTTTTACATTCCATAGTTTTGGACGAGAGATGATCGGTATCAACACCACACAGGGTCACCTCAGCAGTACGATAACCCTCGGTACCAGATGGCTTGAGTCGCCAATCCGATAAATGATTGGCAACCTCGGATAGCACAGCATCTGGAATTTCTGCCATGGGCTTTTCTGCATAATCTTGCCAATATAAATTCTGAAGTTCCAAAACTAAACTTTTTGAAAGTTGTTGCGACAGTAAGTTTCGCAGTAATGATTTAGCACTATTATTTTTATAAGCAAGAAGTAAACTTTGGACATCTATATCTGGCAGCAAATTAATACTTATGACTTGGCCTTGCCGCCAATAACTTGAAATTTGTAGCGTTGCTGGACCACTGATGCCACGATGAGTGAAAAGAAGATTCTCACGAAAACTATGGCCACTAACAGACATAGCTACATCCACCGCTAAACCTGATAGACGTTCACAAATTTGCTTCAACTTATCACTAAAGGTAAATGGTACCAGTCCAGCCGCACGGGGTAATAGGTTCAGACCAAACTGCTCAGCGACTTCGTAACCGAAACCCGTTGCGCCCATGGTAGGAATCGACAAACCACCTGTAGCTATCACCAGCGATTTAGAGTGAAAATCACCCAATAGCGTCTTAACATCATAGCCAGAATCCAACGGCTTAATAGCTTTAATCACACACTTAGTTTGAATGACTACCTTTGATTTAGCACACTCATCGGTGAGCATCTTTAAAATATCTTTTGCGGAGTTATCGCAAAAAAGCTCGCCATGTTTGCGCTCATGGTAGTTGATCTTGTGTTGCTCAACCATTTCAATAAATTGCCACTGGTTATAACCGTTGAGCGCTGATTTACAAAAATGAGGATTGGCAGACAAATAATTCTCCGCCTGTATATCCAAATTAGTAAAGTTACAGCGGCCACCCCCAGACATAAGAATTTTCTTTCCTACCTTGTTACTGCTATCTAACACTAATACTGACAGACCACGCTGACCTGCAGTAAAGGCACAAAATAATCCAGCAGCACCACCACCCAAAATAATTACATCGTAGATGTTATTTTTCATTTAAGACCTACTGACCAACATGACATTTTTTAAAATTCGCTCAACATCTTCACGTCCCATCGCCTCTAACGTTTCAATATTGCGCTGTGGAATCTGTTCAGGATTGGGGAAATTTTCGAGTACACGCTCCATCATATCTTCCCGTAAAAAATGAATTAGTGGAAAAGGTGAGCGGTTGCTAAAGTGGCTAGCAGAGTCTGCAGGTTCGCCTTCAAATTGGTAGTCTGGATGAAAGCTAGCTAGCTGAATAGTTCCGCAAAGCCCTATTTCATCGATTAGGGTTTCAGCGTTTTCAATAAAGCTCAGGTATTGCCCAAAGTCATTAAGAGCATTGGGCAACACTAACAGGGTTGTGGCTATAGCTGACTCTGATGACTGTTGAATTAGCTCCAACTCTGCCACAAATGATTCGGCTACCTGTTGTAGATCTCCAGAGTCACAAATTCTAATACGCAGGGCCTTAGAAGCTACTACTGGTCGCGCAAACGGACATAAATTTAGTCCTACCACAAAATCATCTAGCCAGGCACGAACCTGCTCCTCGACCTGGTTGATGGTACAAGTGGTGTTGCTATGCATAAAAAGCTCATCGGCAGAAATAATGCCGCTAGGATAACTAGTGATATAGTGATCAACAAGCTAAACAGCGGGACCTTTGTGATAAAAATTCATCTGGGGATTACTTATTTAGCAAAAAGTTCGCTCCGCCCTGTATTTATAACGCCTATACTAGGCCTTCTCATCCATCTTAATAGAGGGCGCAAGAGCCAGTGCCTGGTAATCATTTAGGTGAACTTTCTCCCGCGGCGGCCTCAATTGCCTATGTTTCTAACGATAGAGATTTAGTAGGCGTTTTTAGGTGGTAACTATTTAAGCCCGCCGAATAATCAAAATCCGAGTTGCCTACGTACTATGTCCATGCAATTAAATTGGCTCGATAAACCAACACCCGCCCGCCTGTCTCCTGGCTTCCCTGAGTCAATGGTGTTGCTCGACTGTGAAACGACAGGTGGCAAGGCAGTTTATCATCGTATTATTGAGATTGGATTGGTGGTGATTGAAAATGGGATGTTAATTGAAAGGTGGCAGACCTTTATTGACCCCAAGGTCCCTGTGCCCCCTTTTATCCAGAAGCTCACTGGTATAAGTCCGGGGATGGTCGATGGAGCGCCCGAGTTTGGCGATATCGCAGAGGATCTGTTGAGCAAACTTAAGGGCCGCACACTAGTTGCCCACAACGCGCGTTTTGACTACAGTTTTTTAAAAAACGAATTTGAGCGTGCGGGCATCACTTATAGTGCTAAGCCCCTGTGTTCGGTAAAGTTTAGTCGCAACCTCTACCCTCAGTTTAAACGTCATGGGTTGTCACAAATTATTGAACGCTTTGAGCTGAAGATTGAGAATCGTCACAGGGCGCTAGATGACGCCGAAATGATCTACCAATTTTTTCGAAAATCTTCAGCGCTGTTTTCCGATGATGAAATAAGTGCCACCTGTAAAACTCTTCTTAAACGGCCTACCTTACCCACCATGCTTGATAGCAAAGAAGTGGAAAAGTTGCCAGCCAGCGCTGGCGTTTATTATTTTTATGACCCAAAAGGTACATTGCTCTATGTGGGTAAGAGCGTACATATTCGAAACCGGGTCATGAGTCATTTTAGTTCCGATCATAGGAACCCTAAAGATTTACAAATGAGTAGTAAAATCGCCCATGTGGATTTTGAACAGACACCCAGTGACTTCGGCGCACAGATTCGGGAAAGCAATCAAATTAAAACCCTGAGCCCATTGTATAATCGTCGTCTGCGTAAAGTTAAAAAGCTTTATCAATACCGCAGTAGCGAAGATAACCTGGGATATCTGCGCCTTAATATCGAAGCGGTCGAGACTGAGGATACTAGCGTAGAACAACAGTTCGGTTTGTTTCGCTCGCCTCGTCAGGCAAGTAAAAAAATGGAGCAGTTAGCCGATCAATATTTTTTATGCCATAAACTACTCGGTCTAGAGGGTGATATAACCAATGGACAACCCTGTTTTCGGTCTCAGCTTAAAAAGTGCTTTGGTGCCTGTCACGGACTTGAATCTAGCGAAAACTATAATGAAAGAATGACCGCCGCCCTAAAAAATTATCAGATAAAACTATGGCCCTACCATGGCCCAGTTTTGGTAGAGGAGCGAGATCCTCAGAATCCAGATCGGGTAGCCTTTCATATTATCGATCGCTGGCGCTATATAGCCAAGCTAGCCATCGTAGATGACATCTATGATCTAGGTTTTGCGTTGGCTGGACAAAGAAACCGTCATGTTAGCAGTGGGCAGTCACCCGCTGACCCCCGAGATGATGCAGATGATCGTTTTGACTTAGATATTTACTTCATTCTGGTACGCTTTATGGTGGACCATGAAAAAATGAAAATGAATAACCTAAAAATTTGGCCCCTAGTGAAGGGATGTCAATCGATTTAAAACCCAGGATCCCAAGACCTCCCCTGGCATCATGGTATTAGCCAGAACTGCTACTTAACTTGTATATTAGATTATTCTAATATATGGTGAGTTCTACGACTAATTATGCTGACTGTTTAAAATGACTCATACCATGCAGGCGTCCGATATAAGGGCACTACAAAAACATGCTGGCCAAGCTGCTGATCTCCTAAAGCAACTGAGTAATCAAAATCGATTAATGATTATGTGCTCACTCATCGGTAGTGAGCTTTCTGTGAGTGAGCTAAATGAGAGGACTGACCTCAGCCAATCTGCACTATCCCAGCATCTGGCCTCTTTGCGAAATGCCGGCCTAGTATCCACTAGACGCGAGGCACAAACCATTTTTTATAGCCTACATGGCAATAATGCCATTCAAATTATTCAGGTTTTGAAGTCTATCTATTGCCCAGAATTAGAGAGCTAAACTATGACTGCCAAAGTAACCAATATTTCTGCCCACCAATTTCAGCAACAGTATGATCAGGCTGTGGAAAAACTTTATATTATTGATCTGCGCTCCCATGCCGAGGTAGAGCATGAATACCTTGAAGGCTGCAGTCACTTTCCGGTGCAAACCCTTGATACCGATGCACTGCATATCTTGCTTGATCAACGCGGACACCAGCCTGATCAGCCAATTTATCTACTGTGTGCTAACGGACCCCGTGCGACTCTGGCGGCCGACAAACTAAAACACAAATCCACCTCTGAGCTAGTCATTATCTCAGGAGGTTTAAACGCGCTCAAAGCACTGGGTGTAAGTTTAATTAGCGGTGCCAGTCAAACAATATCCCTTGAGCGTCAAGTTCGGATCGCCGCCGGCTCACTGGTGGTAATAGGAGTGCTACTCGGGTTAGTCATCAGTCCTTGGTTTTATAGTTTGTCTGGTTTTGTTGGTGCTGGGCTGGTATTCGCTGGGGTCACCGATACCTGCGGTATGGGTATGTTGCTGACACGCATGCCATGGAATACTCGAAGCGGAAGTCAATAAAATGTCGATCGCCATCGGCTTGGTCATAGGGCTCATACTCGGGCTCACCGGCGCTGGTGGATCTATTTTTGCCGTTCCATTACTTATACTTTTGCTTGATCTGCCCATTAATGATGCCATAGGTATTGCTCTTGGGGCCGTTGCGGCAAGCGCAGTGATAGGCACAGTTAGCAACTACCACGCCAAGCATATTTTGTGGCTTCCCGCTCTTTTACTGAGCTTTGGCGGCGCCCTAGCTGCGCCGGCTGGGAAGTATTTTGGTGCCCAGTTGCCCCCGACTTTTCTTCTCGTAGGCTTCTGCCTACTGGCGTTTATTATTGCAGGCATTATGTGGCGCCAAGCAATCACCAGTCCCGAGCGAAGCAACGTGGTGCGCTCAGGTTACCTTACAGAAGATGATCTTATACAACCCATTTGCCGATTTAGCCCCAAAGATCAATTTGACACCAGCCCTAAATGTATTGCCGCGCTAATTAGTTGCGGCTTGGTAGTGGGGCTGTTGAGCGGACTGTTCGGTGTAGGTGGCGGATTTTTAATCGTACCTGCGCTGTTATATATCACGCAAGTGTCCATCCATCAGGCTGTAGGCACCTCATTGCTAATTATCTGTGTGATAGGCGGAAGTGGGTTTATTAGTTTTGCCGCATCCAACCATTTAGTTGATTGGATATTGCTTTCTCAGGTTTGCGCTGGCGGCTTGCTAGGTATGTTGGCGGGCAGGCTAATTGCAGAGAAGATTGCCGGGACACATTTGCAGAGGCTATTCGCCCTAGGCTTAGTAGCAATTGCATTGCTAACCTTGACCCATAAACTAGGCAATGGAGTAACCTAACTATGATTTTTAGGCAGCTTTTCCACTCTGGTTCATCCACATATAGCTATCTGCTGGGCGATGAACAAACAAGGCAGGCAATACTAATAGATGCTGTGCTAAGTAGCACTGAACAAACTCTATTGCTTTTAGCGGAGCTTGATTTAACTTTATCTATCGCGATAGACACTCACACCCATGCAGACCATATCACCGGTCTTGGCACTCTACGAGACCGCACGGGCTGCATCACTATGATGGGAGTTCAAGCCGCAGCTGACTGCCTATCAGCAACCTTTAAAGATGGCGATCAAATAACTGCGGGAAGTATTAAGCTAGAAGCCATCTATACCCCGGGACACACGGATGATTCCTATAGTTTTTATTTACCCTCCGGCACTGGAGGCATGTTGTTTAGCGGTGATACTCTATTGATCCGTGGCACAGGACGTACCGATTTTCAAAATGGAGATGCCGAACAGCAGTACCACAGCCTGTTCGGTCGACTCCTTAAACTACCTGACACCTGTGCCGTCTACCCGGCACATGACTATAAAGGCTGGACAGTCAGCAGCATTGGTGAAGAAAAATGCAACAACCCCAGACTACAGATCAATACCCAAGTTGCCTATGTAAGCTTGATGAATAGTCTCAATCTACCCGATCCAGAAATGATGGATGTTGCAGTGCCGGCCAACCAAGCCTGTGGCTTTTCCAACTAACACCTATTTGGCGGTCAGGACTTTTTCGCGCGCCACAAGCTGTTTGGTCGCCGCCAGCACACTGAGCTTATCCTCAACCTCACCTTGATGGCCTAGGGCGTATATCTGTCCGTAATACCAATATTGCACCGTAAAAGTAGCTAGGGCGCGCAGTGGTTTGATAGCGTTTAAAAAAGACAACCAGCGGGGAAACAGAGCAAGGTTATTTTCATATCGTGGCAGCTCATCTAGGCCGGCCAATAGCTGATTAGGGGCATCAGTCATAACGCACATTGGACGACCGATACCAATTAGATCGGCACTACCTGTCTCTAAGGCCTGTTCCATCACGCGGCGCTGACGAAAGCCACCGGTGACCATCAGAGGAACAGAAACTCTGTCTTGCATAGCCAGAGCGAAATCGACAAAGTAGGCCTCTCGGATCATGGTAGATTCGGCAACCTGTTGCTTTTCTTCTGCTTCCATTCCAGCCACACCGAGTAACTTTGGTTGCTCGTAGGTACCACCAGAGATTTCAATTACATCGACTCCCGCCTGCTCCAACCATTGCACAACCTGCAAACTATCAGCAAAATCAAAGCCGCCCTTTTGAAAATCTGCGCTGTTAAGCTTTACCGCAACCGGAAAATCTGGACCTACCGCAGATCTGACTGCAGCGACACTTTCCATGAGGGCACGAGCACGATTGATTAGATCTCCGCCATAGTTATCAGTGCGCAAATTAGTTCGCGGGCTCAAGAACTGCGACAGCAAATAACCATGGGCACTATGCAGCTGCACGCCGGTAAAGCCAGCCTCCTTGACTGCCGCCGCACAGACTCCAAAGCGGCGCACAATAGACTTAATTTCAGCTTTTGTTAGTGCTATTGGCTCACCAAACTGGCCGCCAGGTAGGTCTAATTTTACCGCTGAGGGTGCCTTGGGATTAGGGTTAATAATTTTCTGAGTCTGACGACCTGCATGGCTGATCTGAGCCCAAAAATGATTGCCATTGCGCGTCGCGGCTGCAGCCCAGCTGGCCAATGCAGTGCGCATTGCTTTATTGGGTTTACGATCAATAACAACATTACCCGGACGTTCTAAATGGTCCCGGTCAATTTGAATATTTCCCGACAGAAGCATCCCGGCGCCACCATCACTCCACAATCCATACAGTCTATTCAATTCCGGTGTCGGCAAGCCCCGCGCTGTTGCGAGCCCTTCGGTCATTGCTGCCTTCGAAAGCCGGTTGGAAAGCACTGCACCGCAAGGTAATGTCAAAGACTGAGCTAGGATGTTTTTCATAGGTAAATTCTCTTTAAAAACTGACTCTAATGCTGAGGGCATAAAGTGCAAATTGCCAGCGGTAAATTAAATGGTCGTTAGCACCTCTGCCATATGCAACGTTATCAGGTGCATAGATTACTGAGTCCCTGTCAGTACTGACTAGTCCCGTTCTGGCCTTTACTAGCCCCTAGCTGACAGAGGAAACTATCCGGCGAAGTTTTACCGGGTACGCTATCGCGCAAATTATAGCCGGTAAATAAGATTATCAATAAGGCTATTTATGCAGTTTATACATTATCGGACACTCGCCACAACCAAGTCAGAATTTTCTATTAACGCAGAATGGGGTCAGGGGCGCAGTATCTTTGGTGGCCTAACCGCCGCACTCGTATTGGTCCATATTGAATCAAATAACGATTTATCTGACCGCGAACTGCGTACGGTGAATATTCATTTTTGTGGAGCCACCTTAGCTGATATCCCCTGTGAATTTCGCCATACTGTGCTCTCGGTGGGAAAATCTGTCATTCAAATTGAGGGCCAACTGCTACAAAATGGCGAAGTGAAAACTCAAATTGTCGCCTGCTTTACACTGGCCAGAAACTCCTCCATCGACATCAATCTGACAACCAAAGTATTTCCAGTGGCCTGGCAAGACACCCGCTCAATAGTCTTTGACGGAGGCGGGCTACCAGACTTTGTAAAGTACTTTGATGTTCGCTACACCAGCGATAATCTACCCTATACCAACTCTACAGACAGTCTAATTTCGGGCTGGATGCGCTTTAATGAACCCAATGAAATTCTTGATAATGCCAGTATTTTAGCGCTTATTGATGCCTGGCCTCCGGCAATACTTCCAATGTTGAGTGAGCCTGCGCCCGCTAGCACTATTACCTGGAATGTTGAGTTTATGCATCCACGGCCAGCTCTTGAGGTCGAGGATCTATTATATTATGAGTGTAGCGCTATTGAGGCGGGACAGGGCTATGCCCATACCGAGGGAAAGATTTATCACCCTAGCGGCCAACTACTCGCTTTAAGTAGGCAAATGGTCGGTGTTTACGATAAGGTACCCGTTGAAAAAAAATCCTAAATAAAATAAAAATAAGAGAAAGGCATTAAAGATGGCAAAGCTAGCGCCAACAGCCCGACAGCCCCTTGCTGGTCTGCAGGTTGTAGAGCTCTCTAATATGATTACCTGCTCCTTGGCGGCCATGACTATGGCCGCTCAGGGCGCCAGTGTAATTAAAGTCGAGCCTCCGAGAGGAGGTGATCAGATGCGCCCATTAGGCACGCAAAAAAATGGGGTCTCCGGTTTCTTTCACAACTGCAATCGCGGCAAGCGCTCTTTGGCCATAGATCTTAAGTCTGACGCCGGTGTCTAAGCTATCAACAAGCTAGCCGCCAAAGCTGATATTTTGTTGCATAACTACCGTCCTGGCGTTATGGACCGTCTTGGCCTTGGTTCTGACACACTGCGCGCAATCAACCCCAAACTCGTCTACGTCGCAGTTAGCGGATTTGGTACTCAGGGACCGATGGCAGACATGCCTGCCTTTGATCATGTTATTCAAGGTATGGCCGGATTTACCGATCTGCAGGCGTCAGATGACGATCAATTCGATTTTATTCGTACTTTCCTGTGTGACAAGGTGACCGCCTATACGGTGAGTCAGGCGGCAACGGCTGCCCTGCTCGCTAGAGCAACTACAGGTGTAGGGCAACATATTGATATTTCTATGTTGCACGCCTGTATCGCGTTTATGTGGCCAGACGGCATGATGCATAGAACTTTAAAAGATGATGACGCAATAACCATGTCGCCGGGCTCAGAGTACTTTCAAACAATCAACTATTCAGATGGTGGTGTCGCTGTGGCACCCCTAAGAGATAGCCACTGGGAAGCCCTACTGCCCATGCTGGGCTTTCCTGAATTGGTGGGCGCGCCAATGTATGGCTCAGTCGCCGCCAGAATGTCCAACATGCATGAGGCCACCAAAGTTTTAAAGAGTCCCAAGTTAGATATTGGTGTTGAAAAAGCTATGGCAGTGCTCTCAGCCGCCGAGGTACCCTGTGCACCCTGCGTCAAGCGGGACGACTTAGAGGCGAGCGAACAGATACGGGCTATTGGCGCATTGGAAACCTATGTAACACAAGCCATGGGTAAGCTTACTGTGCCTACACCCCCGGTGCAGTTTGAGGGCGCGGCGGCCTCACAGGCTGAACCTAGCCCGCTGTTAGGGCAACACAGCCGTGATATTTTGTCTGAATTAGGCTGGAATAATAGTTCTGTTGACGAGTTGGTTAGAACAGGGATTGTGGCCGAAAGGCAATTGCCCTAAGATCTTGTAACATGTGGTCAAAAACGAACAGGATTTACCTTTATCTAATACTTATAATCGCTTCTATGACTCCGATATATCAAGAATATGGCATACTTCGGGCATAAATAATAAAAACTATACAGAAAGTGATGGGAAAATTGATTGCACACAACAGCAACGCTGGCGTTATTTTTTGCGTCTACAGTCTGTTCTTTTCAGTATTTTTATCTGCACCTTTGAGTCTCGCCAAACCGTTTTTCAGCTTGTCGGACCAGTGCCCGCCTAGCTTTTCACTGAACAGCGACAATCAATGTCAACTGCGCAATCTCTATCAATTTTATGACTCATTACAAGATCGCGGCTTGGGCGGCTTAAAAACCGCCCTACCCGAACACCGTGACGGCTTTAGTCCACAGCAAATTGATCTGGGCCGCCTATTATTTTTTGATCCTGTGCTCTCTGGCGATAAAAACCTGTCCTGTGCTAACTGCCACAATCCAGCGCTGGGTTTTAGTGATGGCATGGGTCGCAGTGTCGGTGCAGGCGGGAAAGTTAGCCAGCGCTCGGCGCCAACATTGTGGAACAGCGCTTTTCTCAGAGTATTTTTTTGGGATGCACGTGCTAATAGCCTCGAAGAACAGGCAGTTGGGCCGCTATTTTCCGATCACGAAATGGCCAATACGCCCCAGCAGTTAATAGCTAATCTCAGTCAGGTCGACGCCTATCCGCAACTATTTAGCCAGGCCTTTCCCGGCTCAGGCGACCCGCTTATAATTGATAATATAGCGACGGCGCTCAGCGCTTTTCAAAGTTCATTAATTTCGTTAAACAGCCCCTATGATAGGTATGCTCACGGCGACGCCAACGCGCTTAGCTCAGCTGAATTAGAGGGGCTCAATGTGTTTCGTAGTTTTGTCGCGCGTTGCTCACAATGTCATACACCACCATTATTTACCAATCAGCAGGTAGCGGTTATTGGCACACCAGAACCCACAGGTTTAGCTCGAGATATTGGTGCCGCACAGACATTCAATGCCGAGCGTTTACGCGGCGGCTTTAAGGTTCCAACACTGCGCAATATTGCCCGCACTGCACCCTACATGCACAGTGGTAAATTTACCACTTTGCGTGACGCAGCCGAGTTTTATACCAAGGGCCGTGGCCATGCCGTGCCTGAGGGAGAAACACTGCTGTTACATTGGCATATCTCTGATCCGAAGCTAACTGATACAGAGCTTGATCGGCTTGTGGATTTTATGGGTGCCCTAACAGATGAGCGCTTTATACCCAAGATTCCAGATCAGGTTCCGTCGGGTCTACTAAATAGCAAAGTCAACATTAGCCTTGTAACTGAATTGGGAGAGAACTAATGAACAGTAAATCCAAAATGGTACTGGCCATCATTATTTTTGCCGGCGGCTGGATTATCGGTAGCAATAATAATGTCGCACCAGTTATCACTAGTTCAGTTGGCGGCGCTAGCTACGGCGGTGGCTTTCAGTCAGATATTAGTGTTGGCGCGGTACCCCATCGCACCACCTTGGGCACCGTTCATATTGTTAACCCCGGAGACTCCATTCAAACTGCAGTAGCAACAGCACAACCGGGAGATACTATTCAGGTCATGCCCGGTACCTACTCAGAAACCGTGTATATAGATAAAGATGATATTCATCTAGTCGGTGTTATTAAACAGGGCAACCGCGCAACCATGGATGGACTGGGCAAGCTAAACGATGCCATTCTCTACTCTGGCAACAATATTATTATCGAGAATTTCCGCATTACAAGATACAAAGGCAATGGCATTATGGGTCAGGCCGGCAATAACTTTGAGATTCGCAATAATGTTATTGTGGACACAGGTATATACGGCATCTTCCCGCAGTTGGGCACCAATGGTTTAGTTGAGCATAACGTAGTCTCAGGTATTGAGGATGCGGCGATCTATATAGGCATGAGTGACAACATTCATGTCGCCTACAATGAAGTATTTGACAGTGTTGCCGGCATCGAAATTGAAAATAGTCGCCACGCAATTGTTGAGCATAATAATGCTCATCACAATACCGGTGGCATTCTTGCGTTTGTTACACCGGGTCTGCCGATCAAAACCACCGAAGATGTCATTATTCGCAATAACTTTGTACTGAATAACAATACACCTAACTTCGGCGCACCGGGCTCTATTGTCTCTGGTATTCCTGCAGGTACTGGTATTCTAGTTATGGCCGCAGACGATGTGATTATTGAAGGCAATATTATTTCCAACAACAAAACTGCAGGCATCATTATTAATGATCACAGTTTTGCGACCACCATCACTATGGATGTGGAATCAGATCCTAATTCTGACCGAACTATGATTCTAGACAACGTGATGCTCAATAATGGTTATGACACAATTACCGAAGTGACTGCCTTAGCGCTCACCGAATTGCATACTGGCTTGGTGGACATAGTGCATGTGGGTCCTAGCAATGGTAGCTGTATTATTAATCGCCACCGTTATCGCACTCTGGGTATCGGCAACTATGGTGAATGTGACTTTACCAATACTGACAGCACCGACACATACCTGCTGGCGGGCGGTGCAAAGCCACGAACTATAGACCCAGAGGCACGTGGCGAAATTGCCTACCTAGGCGTTTGCACTGGCTGTCACAGTTACACCGGGCGATTAATTGGTCCATCGGTAAAGGTCATTCAAGCCATGTATGCGGGCAATCCACAGGGTCTTGCAGACTATATTAATGCACCAATTAAGAGACGTGACAATTTTCCGGAAATGCCCGCACAAAATTATTTAGACGCAGAAACGCAGTTTGCTGTTGCTAAATATATGCTTCAAGTTGAAAACTAAATTTTATATTTCGGACAATAAAGAGGTCACCAACTATGGCAACTCGCGAAACTCAGGCGAAGATAACCAACGCCGCTTTAGAACTCTTTAATGAATTTGGTTCAGCATCGGTATCTTTTGAAAAAATTGCCGGCAAGGCAGGTATTAGCAAAGGTAACTTACACTATCACTTTTCGTCGAAAGAACAAATTGTGATGGCACTTTGGTTGAAGTTAGATAAAATCAGGCAAACCAAACATCCGCTTAGCGACTTTGGGTTACCCAACCTTTCGCAGTTGCTAATGGGTTACTTTCAGATCATCTGGAATTATCGCTTTATCTATAGCGAGTTAAATTTTCTGCTCGCCAAGGACTCTGAACTTCAATATCGCTTCGCCAAAGAACGTAAGCAACGCATGGACCATTTTTCCCTTCTTTTAAACACCATGAAGAAACAAGATTTACTGGTAAAGGATGCCACCAACACTGAACTGTTGCGTCTAGTTAAAACCATATGGGTGGTTTCAAACTATTGGTTAGGGCACATAGCTGCCGAAGGAACAGAGATAACCTATGAGGTTATGGCCGAAGGCTACGAGTTAATTGCGCAGTTAATGAAGCCCTATCTCAAAGACCCTTCATCTGTGCGTCTGCCTGATAATTATTGCGAAATAGCTCGATCATCTGCTGAGCTGCAGTTGAAAGCGGCTGACGCCGGCGGGTAAATAAACCTACCTCACGCTCAATACCTGGTCCTTGAAATGAGCGGCACACTGCACCTAAACTCTGCATCTGCTGTGCACATAGCGCTGGCACCACTGCTACACCAACACCAGCGGCAACCATAGACCCCACCGTAGTCAACTGACAGGCATCGAATATTCGTGCCGGCTTAATTCCTACCTGAGCGATAATCTGCTCAGTCCAATAACGTGTACTGGATCCGCGATTGAGAGCCACCAAAGTATCTCCGAGCAAATCCTTAAATTGTAAATGAGAGCGGCTTAAAAGCCGATGCCTGGGTGGTAAAATCGCGATAAAACGGTCCCTAAACAGGGGTTCAAAATCAACGCCATCCAAACTGTCCGGCTTGAAGGTGACTCCTAATTCAACGCGTCTAGAACTGACATTGCTAATCACTTCTTCCATGACCACGTCCTGCACTGTGATGCGAATATTTGTAAAGCGACGACTGTACTCCGTCAAAATACTCGGCAGACAGTTGGTAGCATAAGACGGCATAGCGGCGATAGTTAAGTTACCTCGACGCAAGGCAAACAGTTGCTGCAGATCGTCAAAACCCTGAGTCCAGTCATCTAATAATCTCCTGGCCACTGGCAGGAACTGTTGGCCCTCTGGGCTTAGGACAACAGATCTTGTTGAGCGGGAAAACAATAATCCCCCAGTCTCCTGTTCGAGCTTGCGAATAGACACACTCAGTGCCGGCTGAGAAAGATGCAACTGCTGGCAGGCCTCAGCAAAACTCCCGGTGTCCGCAATGGCAACAAAACCACGTAGTTGTTTGACGGTGACATTCATAAATTTAATCAATTAATTAATGACTTAATACAATTTGAGTTAATTATAGTCCTCTGGCAATCTAGGTCAATCAACCTCAGTCACCTGTTAACGAGTTTAGCCATGCACAGCACCGAGCCTCTTTGGCAGCCTAGCCATGACCGTATTAATGCAAGCAATATGTTGGGTTTTACCCGGCAACTAGAGGACAGACTAGGGCTTGTGTTTAACGACTATGATCAGTTACATCAATGGTCTATCGATCACCTCGAGCTCTTTTGGCAACAGGTATGGATATTTACCAATATCCGCGCATCTAGGGGGGCCGATAATATCCTCACCAATGCTGACCAATTTCCCGGCGCTACTTGGTTTGAGGGGGCGCGACTTAATTTTGCCGAAAACCTACTGCGCAACCGCAGCGATAAAATAGCCTTGGTTGGGCGTTTTGAAGATGGTCGGCGCACAACAGTAAGCTATGCCCAACTCAGGCAACAGGTAGCAGACTGCGCCGCTAGCCTGCGCAACCTTGGGGTGGTATCCGGCGATCGCGTGGCCGGATTTATGCCCAATATCACCGAGACAGTTGTGGCTATGTTAGCCACAACTAGTATTGGCGCAATCTGGTCATCCTGCTCACCTGACTTCGGCATTAATGGCGTAATTGATCGATTTGGTCAGATAGAACCTGTGGTGTTATTTGCCTGTGACGGGTATTTTTATAATGGCAAAACCATTAACTCAGGACCCTGTCTAACGGAGGTTTGCAATAACATTGCCAGTATCAGACAGCTGATAGTAGTCCCAATTTTAAGCGTACAGCCCAGTGCTAGCGCCCTCTCGCAAGGAGTTTTATGGGCTGACTTTTTAACTCATAAAGTCCCTCAAGAGCTGGTTTTTGAGCAACTACCTTTTGATCATCCGCTCTATATTATGTATTCCTCAGGCACCACTGGGGTACCTAAATGTATAGTCCACAGTGCTGGAGGCACATTGATTCAACACCTTAAAGAGCATCAAATACATAGTGACTTACAGCCGGATGATGTACTTTTTTTCTATACCACCTGTGGCTGGATGATGTGGAACTGGCTAGTGAGTGGTCTGGCTTCCGAGGCGACCTTAGTACTCTATGATGGCTCGCCCTTTTTCCCCGATGCCAATGCGCTGATAGATATAGCGGAACAGGAAAAAATAAGTATATTTGGTGGCGGCGCCAAGTATTTTGGAGCTATTCAAAAAGCCAATTTAGTACCTCGAAAAACTCATAATCTTGAAAAATTAAAGACCATCCTATCCACGGGATCGCCCCTATCTCACGAGAGTTTTCGCTATATCTATGAAGATGTAAAAAGTGACATATGCCTCGCCTCAATTTCTGGAGGTACCGATATTCTTTCCTGCTTTGTGTTAGGAAACCCCTGCCTGCCAGTGAGGGAAGGCGAGATACAGTGCCGGGGCCTGGGTATGGCTGTAGATATATGGGACCATCAGGGTCAACCTATCAGGGGGGCAAAAGGGGAGTTGGTGTGCACCAGACCTTTTCCCAGCGCGCCTATTTATTTTTGGAATGACTGGCAAAATGTAAAATATATCAGTGCTTATTTTGATACCTATCCTAATATTTGGGTTCAGGGAGATTACGGCGAAATCACCAGTAACAGCGGGATCATTATCCATGGTCGCTCTGATACCGTTCTCAACCCGGGTGGAGTAAGAATTGGTACTGCCGAAATATATCGACAAGTCGATAAACTCGATGAAATTATTAACGCCGTGTGTATCGGCCAACAGTGGCAAGGCGATGTGCGAGTAGTACTATTTGTTGTGCTGCGCGACGGCATTAAACTGACAGATGATCTACAGAAAACCATTCGTCACACTATTCGAGTCGAGACCACACCGCGCCATGTACCGGCTAAGATCATTGCTGTGGCTGATATTCCGCGAACTATTAGTGGCAAAATAGTCGAACTCGCGGTACGCAATATAGTGCATAATGAACCGGTCAATAATACGGATGCACTTTGTAACCCTGAAGCATTGATACTATATTCTGAACTTGAAGAACTACAACATTAATAGGGCCAATCTATGCCACGCCAAATTCTCGCCGCAAAAAATATTCATCCTGCAGTCAAAAAAAAAATCGCTGACAATCACGCAGATATAATCACTGAAGTTCAAGACGCTATTGCCAAACATAAAGTTGTCGTGGTTGGCATGGCTCAGAATCCAGCACCAAAGCGAGCGCGAAAAACTCTCGACAAGCTAGGAATAGAGCACACTTACCTAGAGTACGGGAACTATTTTAAGCTTTGGCGTCGGCGCAATGCCCTTAAAATGTGGACAGGCTGGCCCTCGTTTCCAATGATTTTCATCAATGGTACTTTAATTGGCGGCTCTAGTGACTTAACCGCTCTGGTCGAGGCAGACAAACTAGATAAATTGCTTTAAGTTCAAAGGCGACGCCCATGCAATTGCTTAAATCGAGGCTGCGACCGTCTTTTTATTATCAGCCTGTAGCTACTCCCCAGTAATTGTAGCCTGCAAACTTGGGCGTACTGGGCAAATACATTTGCTCCAGCGTTTTAATAGTAAAGCCTGCATCTTGGATTAACTGGGGAATGTCTCTATTTAGATGACAGCCACCGGCAATCTTTCCCCAGTAGGGGTCGATTCTTGTCTGCCACTTTGCAACGCTTGGGTCGGGCGCTAAACCATGTTCACAGAATATCAATTGGCCGCCGGGCTTTAGCACCCTAAGCATTTCTTTATTGGCCGCCAGAGCATCGGGAATAGTACATATGGTGTAAGTAACGAGTACCGTGTCAACATGGTTGTCTGGCAGGGGTATCAGCTCAGCACTACCCAGAATAAAGTCAATATCTAAGCCCTTATCGGCGGCTACTTTTTTAGCCATATTATTGAGTTCCTCAGAGGGATCCAAGCCAATAATTGCGTCTATTTTACTGTTGTCGTAATAGGGAATATTAAGGCCTGAACCAATACCTACTTCTAGCACCACTCCCTGGGCCATGGGCACGACTTTATGACGCTGATATTTAATTGGCTTTGAGCCGCAGGCACAATTTAAAAAACTCGGTAGAATATATTTATCATAAAAACTCATGCTTCACTCTCTTAGCGCAAGGCTGTCTATTAAGCCCATCATCCACCGATTTGGCCCAATACACAACTGAACGGTTACATAGAGGTGTCGCTCCTGTAGAATTGCAGTTTTTAAAACGTAACACTGGAACTAACGATGGGTAGAGCTTACCAAAACCGCAAAGAATCCATGGCCAAAACATCTGATGCCAAGGCACGGGTTTATAGTAAATATGGACGAGAAATTTATGTTTGCGCCAAAGCCGGCGGCCTAGATCCGAGTGGTAATCTAGCTCTGCGTAGCCTTATCGACCGCGCCAAGAAAGATCAGGTACCGACCCATGTTATCGACAAGGCGATTGATAAAGCCAAAGGTGGCGCCGGAGAAAACTTTGAGCTGGCTCGCTACGAAGGCTATGGTCCCGGTAACTGCATGGTTATTATCGAGTGCTTAACCGATAACCCCAATCGTACTTTTGGCGATGTGCGTCTGTGTTTTACCAAGACCAAAACCAAGATAGGCACTCAGGGTTCAGTGAGCCATATGTTTGATCATCTAACTATCCTACGATTTGGCGGCCAGGAAGAAGAAGCTGTATTGGACAGCTTACTAATGGCTGACGTGGACGTGATTGATATCGAAAATGAAGAGGGTATGCTCACGGTCTTTGCTGCCAGTACAGAGTCATTTAAAGCCAAGCAAGCCCTGAGTGAGGCGTTTGGCGAGATCGACTATGACGTCGATGAAATTCAGTTTATCGCCCAGAACCGTGCACCACTTGCGGGAGACGATATAGAAATGTTTGAGCGCTTTATGGGCATGCTCGAGAACCTAGATGACGTGCAAAACATTTATCACAACGTCGACTAATATCAATTAAGCAGATCGTTTTTGAGCACAGTCAAGGGCAGTAATAATCACCGCGCGTGTATCTGCAGGGTCAATAACCGCATCTATCTCTAGGTGGGCCGCAGCCTCAGTGGCCCTACCCTTTTCGTACATGGTGTCCACCAGTTGATTAAACAGTACCTCACGGGATTTTGAGTCTGGCTGGGCATCCAATTCCTTCTTAAAACCAAGTTGCACAGCGCCCTCTAAACCCATACCACCGAACTCACCACTGGGCCATGCGGCACTGTAAATCGGACGATGAAAACTACCACCGGCCATAGCCATAGCCCCAAGACCATAACCTTTGCGCAAGAAAATCGTCACCATAGGGGTAGTCATTTTGGCCCCGGCAATAAATAGCTGTGCCATACGATGAACCGCCCCTTGCTCCTCACTGGCGGGACCTACCATGAAGCCCGGCGTGTCACATAGGGACAGGACAGGAATAGAGAAGCTATCGCACAGAGTAATAAAGCGCGCGGCCTTATCAGCGGCCACGGCATCAATAGCGCCACCAAGCATCCGGCAATTATTAGCTATCAAACCTATGGCGCGGCCTTCAATACGAATAAAGCCTGTGATAATGCCCTGCCCATGGGCCTGAGTGAGCTCTTGAAAGCTATCCGTATCAGCAAGCTGCACAATGATATCTCTTATGTCATAAACGAAGCGTCTATCGACGGGCATCATTGCCCGCAACTGTTGCTGATCAGCAACTTGCCAGGCTTTTACATCACCTTGAAAATAGCCGATGCAGGACTTTGCCAGTTCAGTGGCATGAGCCTCATTGTCAGCCACCAGATCAACAACGCCATTGCTGGCCTGCACCTCAATTGGACCTATATCCGTGGGCTCATAGCTTCCCAGGCCGCCACCTTCAATCATCGCCGGGCCAGCCATACCTATCCAGGATGTTTGGGTAGCAATACGAATATCAGCGCAGCCAAATAGTGCCGCATTCCCAGCAAAACAATAGCCATTGTTTACCGCTATTAAAGGCACCCGACCACTGAGCCCAGCCCAGTTAGAAAATGAGGGAACGTCTAACCCAGCTATCTGGGTTTTAACATCTGTATCTCCAGGTCGCCCACCGCCCCCTTCGGTATACATAATCACTGGCAGGCGCAATTTACTGGCTTGGTCTAGAATACGGTCGATTTTGCGATGGTGAAAATAGCCCTGGGTTCCGGCTAAGACCGTATAATCATTGACGACTACCGCAACCTGTGTCGCCTGTGGACCAAATATTGCGGCATTTATAGTCGCCAATCCTGTGAGCACGCCATCAGCCGGGGTATCTGTTTTTAGGGACTCAGCATTTTTGCGATCGCGCTGTGCTGCCACTGCGAGCTGACCATATTCAACAAAAGACCCCTCATCACAGAGGTCATAGAGGTTTTCTCGCGCCGTGCGATATGCCTTAGCATGACGTTTGGCAACAGCCTCGGGGCGCGCCTTGTCACTGGTAAAGCCAAGTTGCTGGTTGAGCTGCTGTAAACTAACATGGGTGTGTTTCGCCTCAATCATTGGCGCTCTGTCAGTCACCGTGTCGCTATCATCTGACGCTATTTCACAAACCAACTGTCCGGCCTGAATAGTGTCACCCAGATCAATACATAGGTTGGCAATAGTTCCCGCAACTGGCGCTGTCAAAGCTGTTTGCATTTTCATCGATTCGACAACGGCAATAATTTGATCTTTGGCGACACACTGTCCATCACTCACATCTAGACCGACCACAGCGGCGGCTAGCGGCGAGACAACAGTTTGATTTACAGGCTTCAAGACAGCTACCCCAATTTGTTTATAATTATTTATGTGAGGATTATTAGACAGTGTTTAGGAGGAAAATGGAATCGATCTGGCCCACTAAAATATCATTAGTGGGCCATAATCTAGGGGCTTTTTAAAATTTTAGCTACCGGTAAACTGATCAACACTGAGGTCATAACAGGTGCTATCAAGGTCGGCCACCAGCGTCAAGCTGGCATTGGTTTTGGGTAATTCATAGCGGAAAAAGAACTGTGTTGCCGCCAACTTACCCTGATAAAATGCCTCATCAGCAACGTTACCTTGACCTAGACCTCGAGTTGCCGCAACCGCCTGCTTGAGCCACATCCAGGCAATAACAATGTGTCCCATAGCATCGAGGAAGATGGTCGCATTAGCCAGTGACAAGGCTGGATCGCTCGCATCACTCACCGTCTTAACCGTCGCTTCAATCTGCGCCAGAGCATCCTCCAACTGAGTACAGTACCCTGCCAAGTCAGACATATCAGCGGCGGCGCCAATAGTATCCTGAATCTCTTCACGCAAAACAGCAACAGCGGCACCATTGTGCATCTGTACCTTGCGGCCAAGAATATCGATACCTTGAATACCCCAGGTACCCTCGTGAATATGATTTAGACGGTTGTCTCGATAGAGGCGTTCTACTGGGTATTCACGGGTATAGCCATAGCCACCAAGTACCTGAATAGCCAACTTGTTCGCTTCTAGACAGAATTCGGAGGGCCAGGATTTACAGATAGGCGTGAGCAGCCCTAGCAGTAGTTCAGTGCGCGCGTTAGCTTCTTTGTCAGTAGAGAGTTTCTGTTGATCAATAAGTTGGGCGCTGTAGTAAATTAAGGTTTGTGCCCCCTCAACAAAGGCTTTTTGGGTCATTAGCATCCGTTTGATATCTGCATGTTCGCTTATCATAATCTGCGGATCTTGCGGGTCGCGATTAACTAAAGGACGACCCTGAGGGCGGTTGCGGGCGTAATCAAGGGAGTACAGATAACCACCCATTCCCGCCATCACTGAAGCCATACCCACAGAAATACGAGCTTCGTTCATCATGTGGAACATATTAGCCAGTCCCTGGTTTGGCTCACCGACCAGATAACCAATCGACTCACCGGACTCACCGAAGTTGAGTAGACAGTTGGTAGTGCCGCGACAACCCATTTTGTGATTCAGGCCGGCCAGGGCAACATTGTTACTGTCACCAACACTGCCATCATCATTGACGCGATTTTTGGGTACTAAAAATAATGAGATACCCTTAACGCCTGGAGGAGAGCCTGGAATCTTGGCCAACACCATATGCACAATATTGTCGGTGATATCCTGTTCGCCACCAGATATCCACATTTTAGTGCCGCTAATGTTATAAGCGCCGTCCGCGCGTAAATCTGCCTTGGTACGAATATCTGCAAGGGAAGAACCTGCCTGAGTCTCGGACAGACACATGGTGCCAAACCACTCACCCTCTACCAGCTTAGGTAGATACTTTGCCTTAAGTTCATCGGAACCACAGGCATTGAGCATGTTAGCGACACCTTGGGTTAGAAATAAATAGGTATGCACTGGATTGTTAGCACACACGAACATACCGTTGAGCGCCTGATCCATCATCCATGGCAGTTGCATTCCGCCAATATTTGCATCATAGGCAGAGGTGCATAATCCCGCCTCACGGAAAGCATTAATCGCCTCTTTGACCTCGGGGATTGTTTCAACTTTGCCATCAACAAATTTGGGCTCATTGGCGTCAAGCTTAGCGGCAAAAGGTAAAAACCGATCTTCAGCCAGCGATTGACAGAGGTCTAGCATGGCATCCAAAGATTCGCGGTCGTGGTCGGCATAATGTTCTGACTCGAGAATGCTGTTTAAATCCAAGGCCTCATAGAGGACGAAATCTAGATCACGGCGATTAACAATCATTGACATGGTTTTCTCTCTTACCTTAGAGGCTAATTGACTTTCAACTTTGGAAACAGATTATCCCAGTAAATACTGTCCAAATGGCACATTTAAAGTGACCGAGGAGTCTATTAACTTTTGGCATTAATTATGCTAATATATCATGATTGGATTATTAAATGCTAAAGAGGCGCTTATGAAAGGTAAGGTACTTAAAGTTTTAAGTGGCATTGTTATTTTAGGTGGATTACTCCTACTAACACTCCCAAGTTTACTGCACAAAGCTGGCTTGCATCCTGTATACAGGGGTGAAATAACCGAGGTACCAGCAGGCAAACGTGCCCTGATAATTGCTACGAATCAGGCAGTACTCTCTGAACCAGGGGAGACTACAGGGCCGGCTACCGGGGTAATGGCCTCAGAGATTAGCCATCCCTATTACAACTTTATGGATGCCGGAATTCAGGTCGATGTTGCCAGTATCAAGGGGGGCCTTATCCCAGTAGATCCACAAACTCTGGGGCGTTTTGTTAAAACGCCAGAAGACGATCGCTTCATGGCCGATCCAGCATTCTTAGCCAAGGTTAAAAACTCAGTACCCATCGCCGATCTAGACTTTACTCAGTACGATATTATCTTTCTTGCTGGCGGCTGGGGTGCAGCCTATGATCTTGGCTATTCAGAGCTTCTCGGTTTAAAAATCAGTGATGCATTTTACGCCGAGCACAAGCCCGTTATAGGCGGCGTCTGTCATGGTGTACTGGGTCTTATCAACGCCAAAGACCGTAGCGGAAATCTTCTCATCGCCGGACGTCGCATGACCGGAGTTACTGATAAACAGATTAAAGAATTGGGTATTGATATGACGCCGCAGCACCCAGAGACTGAACTGCGTAAGGCTGGAGTGATTTTCGAAAGCAACACCGCGTTTAGGGATCTGTTTGCCACCCATGTGGTAGTGGATGATGAGCAGCGTTTTGTAACGGGCCAGAATCAAAATTCTGGCCACGAAACTGCGCAAAAAATGATGGCTATCATTGCTCAGTAAACATTATTTACCGAACTCCTCAGACCGTTTTGGAACTTAACCTAGGCCCGTTGGCCGACAATTTTTATATTGCTGGCCAACGGATTGAGACTAATCGTGGAGAACTCAATATTTTGATGAGCCTGGGGAGAGTTCTGCGCACTGAGTTTAATCAGTGCTAACGGGGATCGATCCGTAAAAGATTATCCTTTAGGTTTTTTTCAGTTAAACTTCCTGCTTATCAGGAGTTTTATAATGTTAAAAAAGCCGCTCTCTCGCCAACTGACCACCATCGGTATGTTGGCTATTTTAAATCCAGCTCAGCCAGCAGCAGATCAGTCAGATCGGCATTTTGAACCTGCGGCACAGGATGCCAAAGGCCGGTTTATCAATATGGATGATGACCAATCCAAAGTATCTATCAGGGTACGGGCACCCTTTTTTATGCGCCGTGTAGCGTCTTCGTTTTTCAGTAAATCCGGAGCACCAACCCGGGTCCCCAATGATGGTGCCTACCTGCGTGACAATGCCGAGTTCAGTGAACCCACCGCCACCTGGGTAGGCCATGCGACCTTGTTAGTACAAATGGAGCATCTGACATTTTTGACCGATCCAATCTGGTCAAATAAGCCGAGCCCTATACCCTTTGCCGGCCCCAACCGCTTTGTAAAACCAGGTATTGCCCTTGATGACTTACCGGCAATCGATTTTGTGATGATCTCTCATAATCATTATGACCATCTAGATCTGCCCACTTTGCGCAAGCTCGCTAAGCGTAATCCGCAAACTCTCTTTTTTGTCCCTAAAGGCAATGGCAAACTACTGCGTAAAAACGGTATCGATCAGGTTCAGGAAATGGATTGGGGAGATACTGTCAGCTTTAAAACTGCCACTATCCATTGCCT
Organism: SAR92 clade bacterium H921; assembly: GCA_025153755.1. Taxonomy (GTDB): domain Bacteria; phylum Pseudomonadota; class Gammaproteobacteria; order Pseudomonadales; family Porticoccaceae; genus HTCC2207. The sequence continues at coordinate 514,978 of JAOALD010000001.1, read as the reverse complement.
GCCAACCCAACATTGGAGCAAACGCAGTCTCACAGATACTCGCAAAACTCTTTGGTCGTCCTGGGCAGTCACGGGACCACAGCGGCGGTTTTTCTTTGCCGGTGATACGGGTTATTTCTCCGGTTTTAAAAAAATCGGTGACAAACTCGGCCCCTTTGATCTAGCTGCAGTGCCCATAGGTGCCTACGAACCTAATGCCATGATGAAGGCCTCCCATATGAACCCAGAGGAGGCCGTCCAAGCAGCGCTGGATTTACGCGCTAATAATGCCGTGGCTATGCATTACGGCACCTTTAATCTGTCCGATGAACCACTAGCTGAACCCCCAGCTCGCTTTAAAGCAGCCGCTGAAAATACTTCGCTGGGGGATAGTCACAGCTGGATATTGGATATTGGCGAGACGCGAAAATTCTAATCCCAAAAAACTAGCAGGCCCGAGTGGCCGAGGCAAATTATGTCAATGTATAGCAGCTCCATCCCTGTTTTTGTTCGCCACCTAGGCAATCTATCTGGACTACTTGATAGCGCCGCCAGCTATGCTGCAGAACAAGATATCGATGAATCCGTATTATCCAATGCGCGGCTTTTTCCCAATATGCACCCTCTTATCAAACAGGTGCAGATTGCCTGCGATATGGTTAAACGAGGAGGCGCTCGACTGGCGGAGGTTGAGCCGCCCGCAGACGAAGACGATGAAACGACTTTCGCTGAGTTAAAGACCAGAATCGAATGCACCCAAGAATTTTTGCAGAGTCTTACAAAGGAGAGTATTAATAGCTCCGCAGACCGCAACATTGTTATGCCAGCTGGCCCCTACGAATTAACGTTTAGCGGGCAGGAGTATTTAGATCTATGGATACTGCCCAATATGTATTTCCATATCAGCGCCACCTATAACATTCTGCGTCACAATGGTGTAACGATTGGCAAAATTGACTTTCTTGGCCTTGGCTCCTTTTTGACAAAAGGCCCCTAGATACTGGTGGTCTCGGAGTTTCTCAAGACGAATTTTTAAGCAGAGCCTGATTGCGTTCTTCTGCGGCTGCCCAGTCGTTAGGAAGCACCCGAGCAACAATCAAAAAGCTAATAATAGATGGAATAAACATCAGGCAGGTCACCGTCAGGGCATATCGCATAGCCTCTAAGTCTGCATTATTTTCTTTAAATATATCTATTAGCCAGCCGGTAAAAGTAGGGCCACCGCCCAAAGCGATCATATTGAGAATAAAAAAGAACAGCGCCGTCGACATGGCACGCATATTAATCGGCGCCAATGTCTGTGCAATAGCAAAGCTCGGCCCCAGATAAATACCCAAGAAAAGCAGGAAGAATGTGGTGAACGCAAGGTGCGCCCACACCTCCGACACCCAGAAGCTCGCTATGCCAACAGGCAGACAAGCGCCTATTGCAATGGCAGGCAACCAGCCATAGGCGCGTATATTTTTAGCTCCCCATTTATCCGCGAGTTTGGCACCAAAAAAAGCACCTCCCGCATAAGTGGTACCATTAATTACACCGAGCAAAATGACCAGAGTTTTAAAATCAAAACTGGGGTCAAGGGCAACCAAGTACTTGGTCTGAAACGCAGAAAACGCATAGGATACAAAAGAGCCAAAGGCGATACCGAAACACATCGACCACCAGGCTGGAATTTTAACCAAACTTCTTAGTGACTCTATAAATGGTGGTTGGACAATATTTGTATGATCATCGTATTCCATTGCGCCGCGCACAGGCTCGCGCAGAACCAATCTCACGATCACCGCTAGGGCAACCCCCGTAACACCCAAAAAGATAAAGATACGCCTCCAGTCAACCTCTTCACCCGCAGCACCCATGAGTGAGGCAGTAGCAAAATAGGCCGCCATGATGCCTAGAGGAATACCCATAGAATAAAAGCCCAGGGCACCCGCTCGCTCCTCTTTTGGATATAGATCCGAAATAATAGAGTGCGAGGGGGGACTGCCGCCAGCTTCACCGATACCAACGCCCATCCGTGCCAAACCGATTTGCATAAAATTACCTGCAAGACCAGTTAACGCCGTAAAACCACTCCAAACAGCAAGAGCAATAGAGAGAATATTTACCCGATTATAACGATCAGCTAACCAGGCGATAGGAATCGCCACTAGTGTATAGAACACAGCAAATGCTAGGCCTATTAACAGTCCTAACTCCGTATTGGTGAGCCCTAAATCTTCTTGAATAAAAGGTGCCAAAATACCGACAATCTGTCGATCGATGAAATTAAATCCGTAAACAATGGTTAGCAGTACAAGCACCATGCCTCTATAGTGCTTGCTCGTTGTGTTTCGGTCAGTCATAGAAATTCCCTGAAGATATCCGCGCGGCGTTCGTTATTATTTTTGTAGTGACTTAGGCTACGTCAACACTCCCAATAGAGCAAGCCACAGATACGTATTATTAGTTCAGGCTATAGTAACGGCCTAACATCTGAGTTATGACTGACAATATGTTATCCTCCAGACCCGCAATCATAATAATTTTCCTATGGTCACCCCAACTAGCATTAAACTGTCAGACCCACAAAGTGAGCCTCAAGTAGATTGGGCTATATTTATTCCCTCCGTTATGGTCGTTCTAATCTGCGCCATTCCATTGATTGTGTTTCCCGATGAGGCTGCTCAATTGCTCATTGATGGTCGCAAAGCCGTTATGAGTAACTTTCTGTGGTTGTATCTTTCGATAGGTTTAGCCGCTGTGGCCTTTTGCCTATGGCTCGCCTTTGGGCCCTATGCTCAGGTCAAATTAGGAGCTGAAAATGAACCTCCCGAATACTCCGATGCTCACTGGGTAGCGATGATGTTTACGGCTGCTATTGGTGCCGGTGTTATTGCTTGGGGATTTGCAGAGCCTATCTATTATCTGCAAACACCACCTATGGGCATTGAGGTTGGGTCCGCAAAGTCTTTCGAATGGGCCCATATGTATCCACTATTTCACTGGGGTATTATCGGCTGGGCTATCTATGCAGTACCCGCCGTACCCATTGCCTATATGCTCTATGTAAAAAACTATACCACCTTACGTATAAGTAGCGCCTGCGATGGTGCACTGCCAATCAGGGGCCGCGATCGAGTTAAAACTATGATCGACATCTTTATTGTATTGGGTATTGTGGGTGGCGTTGCTACTTCTCTGGGATTAGGTGTGCCGCTGCTGTCAGCTATGCTGGCCACATTATTTGATGTGCCGGACAGCATGCTTTTAAAAATGTTGGTGTTGGCATTTTGGACCGGACTCTTTGGTGCCAGTGTTTATCGTGGTCTAAAAGCAGGCATCAAGGTGCTGGCTGATATTAATATTGCTCTTGCCATTACGGCTATTATCTTCGTTCTAATTGCTGGGCCCGGTATTTTCATCATGGACCTCACAGTCAATAGCATCGGTCTAATGTTTAGCAATTTTGTCAGTGCCGCTACTTGGACAGACCCAATTAACAACGGCAGCTTTCCGGAGGACTGGACAGGTTTTTACTGGGCATGGTGGTTAGCTTATACAGGTATGATCGGTTTATTTTTTGCGCGAATTTCCCGTGGCCGCACTATCCGCCAACTGGTGCTAGGGGTAATAACTTGGGGCTGTCTTGGCACCTGGTTATTTATGGCCGTCATGGGTGGATACTCCCTTTACCTTGAAACTACCGGCACTTTGGAGGTCAAGGAAATTCTTACCAATCAGGGCATGTCTTTTGTCAATGCACTGGTGATTCAAAGTATGCCGCTGGGTAAGTTTACTCTGGCTATGTTCACTCTGTTGTCGATTATTTTTTATGCCACCAGTATTGATTCCGGTGCCTATGTGCTGGCTAGCATCTGCGCTAAAAACTTACCCAGTCATGCCGAACCAAAGCGCTGGAATCGTTTAGCTTGGGCGGGACTGCTTGCACTTAGTACCGCAGGAATTTTGCAATCAGGTACTCTGGATACGGTGATGTCTATGACCGTATTGAGCTCGGTGCCGCTGATTCCGATTATGATATTACTCTGTGTTTCATTGGTACGCTGGCTCAAAAAAGATTTCGGTGAACTGGTACGTCAAAAAGAATTAGTTTTAAGTGCTACCCCTGTAACAGTTGAAACAGTTATAAAGAAAAGTGAAGCGCAAATATGAAACATAGATCATTACTAGTATCGGTACTCTTGATACTAGTCGGTTGGGGCTTTCTAGATTGGCACTATAATGAAACACCTAAGAGGATACCCAAGGCCTCACCGCAAACCCTAGCCGGTGAGTATCGGGCTAACAACACTGTTATTAGCGGCGGTATTGACCGTACGTTTTCCTACTACCTTCCCTCTACCCTCACAGAGGGCGCAGCTTTAATATTTGTGCTTCACGGATCTATCAGTAGCGGTGAAGCTATCCGCAAAATGACCGGTAATGAGTTCGACCTGCTAGCCGAGACCAACCAATATATCCCCGTGTATGCCAATGGCTTTGACAATCACTGGAATGATTGTCGAGCATCGGCGGACTACAAGGCCAATACTCAGAATATCGATGATATTGCCCACCTAGCTTTTTTAATCGACCTATTTGTCGAGCGCCACAAGGTAGACCCTAACAGAGTCTTCGTGACCGGGCATTCCAACGGCGGACAAATGGCCTACAGGGTCGCTCTTGAAGCGCCTCATATGGTAAGAGCCGTTGCAGCTCTGAGCGCCAACCTGCCCATAGATGACAATTTCGATTGTGTAAAATCTGGCATACCGACATCTATCGCCATATTCAATGGCACCGAAGATAACATCAATCCCTATTACGGCGGCACCGTAAGGCTGGGTAGTAATGAAAGTAGAGGGCTTGTGCTTACCACGGAGCAAACAACTGATTACTGGACCAAGCTGATCGGGGCGGATATCGCCTCACCCGATAAAGTTATACAGTATCCGGAAACTGATGGCATGCCCAACACCTCAGTGATTGCGACCCATTGGAATGGGCTCAATGGTACTCAGGTACAACTTTTTAGGCTTCAGGGATCCGGTCATGTTATTGCGTCAAAACTTTATGACTTTCCAGACTATATAGGTCCCAACGCCAGCGATATTTCTGGGCCAGAGGAAATCATAAAGTTTTTTATGGCACATTTGAAAAGTAATCTCTAACTTTAGATTAGCAAATGTAATTTTTCTTAATAACCAAACAATCGGGGATATTAATGATTTCCTGGTATATACAATACGAATACTGGGTAGCCGCAGTGCAACTTGTACTGGCGATGCTTGGTATGAGCGCTGGCCTCCAACTTGCTGATTTTAAGAAAGTTGCCATGCAACCCAAAGCGGTTAGTATTGGCCTATTGATGCAACTAGTTCTGGTGCCAATAATTGCTCTTGGTTTTATTGTACTGACTAATCTACCCCCAGGCATGGTCATTGGTATTGCTATTGTTGCCTCAATTCCCGGCGGCACAGTATCAAACATATTCACCTTTATGGCGCGGGGCAATGTGCCTCTATCTATCAGCATTACCGCCCTAACCTCTCTGGCCTGCCTAGCGACCACGCCGATAATTTTAGATTTTCTAATCTCTGACTATATGACTGACAGCTTTGTCATGCCGGCGAAAAAGGTAGCTATTGAGATAGGCCTCTGTCTGCTCTTGCCTCTGACTTTGGGTATGGCTTTTTTAAAACGCTTCCCTACTTATGCCGAAGGGTTTTCGAACCTCTGCGTTAAGGGTTCCTTGGTTGGCATTGGCATAATAGTGATCGGCTCCGCAGGGGCAGGCAGACTCAATTTTGCCAGTACATTAGCTGATGATATTGTCATTCTTTGTGGTTTTATTCTTAGCCTCAGCCTATTAGGTATATGGTTGACCAAGGGTTTTGGTCTGGTCCCTGAGGACAATAGAGCCATAGAAATGGAGGTAATTGTGAGAAATATCAATTTGGGTTTCTTACTTAAGGTATCACTTTTCCCAACAGTCTCGGGGCACAGCAATCCTGTAGCGGATATGGCTCTATTTACAATGCTTCTTTACGGCGCATGGCAGTTAGCTATGGGTATCTTCTTGATTTTTTTGCGGCGTCGGCAACCGCTGTCGGCCGCAGTCTAATCGAATACTCTCTCAGTATTCCAGGTTAGAATAATTTTGCGACGGTTCTGGCCCCACCGACACTTAAGAGATCTTACAAAAAAAGGCTATCCTCGCGGATAGCCTTTTAATCTGTGACATAGTTGAAATTTTATAGTCGCTTAACTTGCGGAATAGATCTGCTCACAGGCTTCAAAGTTATCGCTTTCAAGGGACATGATCAGTTTACCTACAGACAGATAGGCCTCTGCCCAGGAAGCAGTGCCGGCAAAATATTCATCAAACATCGCACCATGAAGTTCCGGCGTTGGTGTAATCGAACGGAGCATTAAAGTATTGATATCATGGGTACCTCCACCAATGGGTAAAAACACGCCATTAGTAAAACTGGGATGACCGCCCTCTTGCAGTGCTTTTTCTAAGTTCGACATTGCAGCCACAAAGGCAGGAACATTTTCTGGCGCAACCTTAACGCTCTGCACTCGCTCATATCCCGGCGCCAGTTTAAAGGGTTTTAGCGGCTTCCATGTCGTGGAATGCTTAACTTCTCTAAGCTTTGAAATGTAATTTTCCGTAGTGCTAGGATTATATTTTGTGGCACCAACCATTGCAGCTGTGACATTCGAAAATCCAGTCCATATGCGCATTTGACCAGGATAGTCCTGACCAGACATGGTGATACAGTAGCCGGCGGCTGTCGCACCCATTGACTCAAATGGTGCCGAGTCTCTTTTCATACTCGCTATATATCGGCCAATATTCGGTGCCGACACCATAACTGTGGTAAACGAGCCTTCCATAGTAGCCTGCTGAGCATGGTCATCTGCAAACGTGACTGGGCTGAGGGCTAACAAAGTCGTTAAGGACAGCATAAATATAAGAATCTTTTTCATAGTGAATTCCTTTGTAATATTATTAGTTATGGAAAACGTGCGAAACTTTAAGAATTTTCATTTTCTAGACTATAATAAAAGCATAGGAGGTGCAATCAGCCCACTTATACTTGACTGATTTTTATAGTTGGATAACTGGATAACGTCTGCGCCGCTAGCTGCTCGGCATAACCATTGGCCTTAATCACATCGCCCATCATCAATAGTGCGGGAGATGGCAATGGCATGGCTTTTAGACGCTCGGCAATATCACTGATAGTCCCCAGCACTACCTGCTGATTATTTGAAGTGCCCTGGGCCACAACCGCAAAGGGTTTATCAGCGGGACAGCCGCGCTCCAATAGCTGACTAGTGATCTCTGCAAGATTCGAAAGCCCCATATAGAACACCACGGTACTATCTTTTTGTAATGCTAGATCCCAGTTGATATACATTTTACCATTCTGTCGATGGCCGGTGATAAAGGTGACTGCATGAGCATAGTCGCGATGAGTAAGGGGGATCTGTGTAGCGGCGGCACAACCAATGGCTGCCGTTATACCAGGCACAATGGAACATTCCACACCCTCTTTATTGAGGTGATCTACCTCTTCACCCCCGCGGCCAAAGATAAAATTATCACCACCTTTGAGACGCACTACATTTTTTCCACAGCGAGCTAGTGCGGCTAGTAGTTCACAGATCTGCTCTTGAGGAAGGCTATGCTGATCTTTTTTCTTACCCACATAGATTAAATCGCAACGCTCTTTTGCGTAGTCCAACAGCTCCGGGTTGGCAAGCCGATCATAGACAATTGCATCTGCCTCTTGTAGCAAGCGCATAGCTTTCACTGTAATTAACTCCGCATCTCCAGGCCCTGCTCCCACCAGATGCACCTGACCAAATAATGTTTTATCTACAGACTTTAGGTTTGCAGTCGCAGGATTGGTAGTTTTAACTAGTGTCAGAATATTGTTGTTCATCAGCTTTCCATCGTTGGTTGATTTTTTAGCCAGCCTTAACTAAGCCAGACTAAAAGTTTGGGCAATAATGTTATTGAGTTCGGGAATACAGGAGCCACAGTTGGTGCCGCACTGAAGTTGTTGACCCAGTTCTTGAGCTGAACAGGCACCTCCTAGAACGGCATCGCTAATAGTTTTTTCATAGACTTTAAAGCAGGAACATACCTGCTTTCCCTTATCAGATTGGCTACTACTGGTTAGTAAAGACCAGTAATTACCGTCGACCTGTTCGACAAATAATCTTTGCAACCAAGCTCTACCAGGGAGCTGACTTCTGTCGGCATGAGTAAAAATAGCCATTTCAATCTGTTCATCGCTGTAGCAGACAAAGCGTTCATCACTGGCTGATTCATCAGCATAATGCTCATAGGCTTGCGCAGGGCCCTGCTCCATTAAACGCTTTAGAGCAATAAATTCCTGCCAGTTAAAATTGGTCGAGACCGCAACCTGATAAAGATAACCCTGATGATTATCCAGCGGTGATAGGCTCCAGTTTATAAATGGCTCACATTTAAGCTTTGTGCGAGTAAGTAATACCGCCCAGCAGGGGGCCTCGAGTTTGGTAATTGCTGCTGGAGTAAATTTGAATTCTGGCTGCCCAGAGACCTCATCAATAATCGGGGCGACCAAACTATCAACGCGAGCATTTTTGGCAAATTGATTATTCCAGTGAATCGGAATAAATAACTGGTTGGGTTTTAGACCTGGCTCAAACACAACGCACAACTCTAGATCGCCTTGGGCGGTAGTGACTCTGGCGAGATCATCTTCGATTAAATTATATGCCAATGCAGTATCTGGATGAATAGCCACAAACGGCTGATCAATATGATCCAACAATCGGGCTGCGCGACCGGTACGGGTCATGGTGTGCCACTGATCGCGGATACGGCCGCTATTTAGAGCTAGGGGAAATCTGTCACTAAGACTCTGCCTAGGTAACTCAGCTGTACTACCAATAAACTGTGCTTTGCCACTGGGTGTGAGAAACTTATCGTCCATAAATAGGCGCTTGGTTCCGATGGAGTTCTGTGCAGTGACTGGCCATTGAATCGGGTCTAACTGATCGTACTCTGCTTCTGACAGCGCACTTAGCGCACCTATATTAAAGAGTCTATTGCCCTTATTTTTGAATGTAGAAAGCGCAGCGTGCTCAATAAAAATATCTCTTGGACTGCTGTAGGAAAAGCCCTTTTGGTAACCCATAGCCTGAGCCACTTGGCACATTATCCACCAGTCATGACGAGCTTCGCCCAGTGGTGGTAACAGGCTACGTTGGCGTGAAATACGCCGCTCACTGTTGGTAACTGTACCTTCTTTTTCACCCCAGCCGGTGGCCGGCAATAAAATATTCGCCGTAGCTGTAGTATCTGTTTCAGCAATGCAGTCAGACACAATCACAGTATCGCAGTTTTCCAGTGCAGCCATGACTGTATCGGCATTGGGCATACTGACCACTGGATTAGTACCCATAATCCAAATAGCTTTAATGCGACCATCAGCGACGGCGTCAAATAGGTCAATAGCTTTTAATCCTGGCTCACAGCTGACGCTGTCAGTACCCCAAAACTCTGCCACTGTCGCAATATTTTCTAAACTGTAATCCATGTGTGCGGCCAGCATATTAGCTAGACCTCCCACCTCACGACCACCCATGGCATTGGGCTGACCAGTAATTGAGAAAGGTCCAGCACCTACTTTGCCCAGTTTTCCCGTGGCCAGATGACAGTTGATAATGGCATTGCATTTATCAGTACCGGTGGCGGATTGATTAATACCCTGAGAGTAGAAGGTGATAGCTTTTTCTGTCTTGGCAAACCATTGATAAAAGGTCTTTAGATCATCAAGATCAATATCAGCCTGTTCAGAAACATTGATTAATGTTGCTCTGGTGCATTGATCTAGAGCACTGGAAAATCCCTCGGTGTACTGCTCAATATAGTCGAGGTCAGTATGGCCATTCGCGGCCAAATAATGTAATAAGCCGCTAAAGATAAAATGATCTGACCCCGGTGCAATGGCCAGATGTAAATCAGCCAGATCACAGGTAGCTGTGCGCCGCGGGTCTATCACCACGACTTTAAGGCTGGGATTGACCTTTTTGGCCTCGACCATACGCTGATATAGCACTGGATGGGTCCAGGCAGCATTGGAGCCGGTCAATACTAGTAGGTCGCACTGCTCCAGATCTTCATAGTTACAGGGCACTGCATCACTGCCAAAGGCGCGCTTGTATCCAGCCACTGCCGAGGACATACAGAGTCTTGAATTGGTATCTACGTGACCTGTGCCAATGAAGCCTTTGGCCAGTTTGTTGGCCACGTAATAGTCTTCGGTCAGCAGCTGACCGGAGAGATAAAAAGCAATTGCTCCCGAGCCATATTGATCGCGAACCTGACTTAGCCGATCGGCAACAGTTCGTATTGCTGTTGGCCAATCGGTCTGACTACCCTCAATTCTAGGGTGCATGAGACGACCAACATCACCCATGGTCTCGTGCAGAGCTGAGCCTTTGACACACAGTTTGCCAAAATTAGCTGGGTGCGACAGATCCCCAGACACAGCAATAATATTGTTGTCGTCTACGCTCGCTGTTACACCACAGCCAACTCCACAATAGGGGCAGGTAGTTTTTATTTGGCAGGCCTCAGTCATAAAACTCTACAGAGTCAGTACGACTTTATTGGCAGTCAGTTCGACTTTATACACCGGCACACTCTGCTCGTTGTCTTCCAGACATTCACCCGTCTGCAGGTCGAAATGCTGTTTGTACAAAGGAGATGCTACAACCAGACGCTGATTGATATCGCCTACCATACCGCGGGACAGCACATTGGCTTTACCGATGGGGTCCCAGTTACCAATGGCATAAACTTGAGGCGTCTCCTTAGGCAGATAGAACAGCGCTATTTGCTGGCCCTCCACCATGGCGCAGATGCCAGAGTTGGCGATAAGATCTTTTTGTTCACAAATAGTAGCTTGGCTCATAATTTTTCCTCAGGCACTTTCTTCCATTAGTTGCAGGCGCTCTTCTTCTGTCGCTGGTCTTGGCTGTCCGCGCTCCTGCACAAAGACAATTTGATCATCTTCAGCATCGGCATTTACAAATTGCTGAAAACGTTTCATGCGCTCTGGGTTCTCGATAGTAGTTTTCCATTCACATTGATAGGTACCTACAATATTGTCCATCTGGGCGTCGAGTTCAGCGGCGATGCCTAGTGAATCTTCAATCACCACTTGTTGCAGGTACTCCAATCCTCCTTCCAGATTACTCATCCATACTGAGGTGCGTTGCAGTCGATCAGCTGTGCGTACATAGAACATCAGAAAGCGGTCTATATATTTGATCAGGGTTTGATCATCTAGATCTGTCGCAAACAACTCGCCATGGCGCGGCTTCATACCACCATTACCACCAACAAATAGGTTCCAGCCGTTCTCGGTGGCAATAACGCCAAAGTCTTTGGATTGGGCTTCGGCACATTCTCTGGTACAACCAGAAACTGCGGATTTAAATTTGTGTGGAGCACGCAATCCTTTATAGCGATTCTCTATATACAGAGCCATGGCCACACTATCTTGCACACCATATCTACACCAGGTGCTGCCGACACAGGATTTTACTGTGCGCAGAGCCTTGCCATAGGCATGACCTGTTTCAAATCCAGCCTCAACTAATTCCTTCCAGATAGCTGGCAGATGCTGAACTCGTGCACCAAATAAATCGATACGCTGACCCCCTGTAATCTTGGTATACAAATTATATTTTTTGGCCACTTCACCCAATACAATTAGTTTGTCAGGAGTGATCTCACCCCCGGCAACACGCGGCACTACCGAATAGGTACCATTCTTTTGCATATTGGCAAGGAAGGTATCATTGGTATCTTGCAAACCAACATGATTTTCATCCAGCACATAATCATTCCAGAGGGAGGCTAAAATCGAGCCCGCAGCCGGCTTACAAATATCACAGCCACGGCCCCTGCCATGTTTTTCAAGCAGCTGCTCAAAAGTCTTGATACTCCCTACTTTAATCAGATGAAATAATTCCTGTCGGGTGTAGGAGAAATGCTCACAGATAGACTTATCCACATCCAGACCACGCGCCGACATTTCATCATCGACAATATTTTTAAGTAGCGCGGCACAGCCCCCGCAGCCGGTGCTGGCTTTGGTCTCACCTTTGATATCGCCAAGAGCATAAAACCCTGCATCCATGGCATCTACAATATCCCCTTTAGTGACATTGTGGCAGGAGCAGATAGTCGCTGTAGCCGGCAGCGCAGAGGCGCCAAGTGCAGGCGCTTGGCCAGCGTTGTAAGGAAGAATTAATGTCTCTGGATCGGCTGGCAGATCAATACCATTTAAGAAATATTGCAACAAGGTATCGTAGTCCGAACAGTCTCCTACCAGCACTGCGCCCAACAATTTTTTGCCATCGGCACTGACAATCAATCGTTTGTAAACTTCAATACGCTCATCACTAAAGGTGTAGGCAATAGAACCCTCCTCGCGGCCATGAGCATCACCTATAGAGCCCACATCAACACCCAGTAGTTTAAGCTTGGTGCTCATGTCTGCCCCTTGAAACGACTGTTTGTCATCACATAATTGGCTGACAGCAGATTCAGCCATGCGATAGCCCGGCGCGACCAAACCGAAGATACGGCCACCGAAAAGAGCGCACTCACCTATCGCAAAAATATCTGAGTCACTGGTTTTGCAATGGTAATCAATTTCAATACCACCGCGTTCACCCACCACTAAACCAGAGTCTCGAGCTAGTTGATCGAAAGGTCGAATACCGGCACTAAAAACAATCATGTCCGTAGCTAGGGAGCCGCCATCGGCAAATTTCATAAGCAGCCGAGTATTGCCATGGTCACTAGCCTCAATTATCTCAGTGGCTTTGCTAGTGTGAACTTTCACACCGAGGGCTTCGATCTTACGACGCAACATGCCACTGCCACCCGCATCAAGTTGAACACCCATTAGTCCTGGAGCAAATTCGACAACATGGGTTTCCAGACCGAGATTTTGTACAGCATTGGCAGCCTCTAAACCTAACAAACCACCGCCCACTACAACCCCAATTTTTGCACCCTCAGCCTGAGCCTTAATATTCCCTAGGTCATCGATGGTGCGATACACGACACAGGGATCATGATCATTGCCTGGTACGGGAGGTACAAAGGGATAAGAACCGGTAGCCAATACTAACTTATCGTAGCCAAAGCTACGGCCAGCCTCGGTGGTTACAGTTTTACTATCTCGATCAATCCGCGCTACCGGATCGCCAAAATGGGCCTCCACGCCGATCTCAATATAGTGTTCTCTGGTGGTCAGAGCTAAATCCTCTGGTGAGCGCCCAGCGAAAAATTCTGACAGATGAACTCGGTCATAGGCAGGTCTGGGTTCGCCTCCGATAACGGTAATCTCTGCCTCAACGGATGAGGCCACTAATTGCTCAATATAATGATGGCCAACCATGCCATTCCCAACGACGACTACTTTTAGCATTTTTTCCTTTCCTTAAATCAGATTAATTTTTATGCGGCCTGTATTTTTTTAGTGGCAGGGTTTTTCTGCTTTTCGTAAAGAAAGCGCAACACCTGCTGGCGGTAATTATTAAAAGCCGAGTCATCAGCCAATATGACTCGATCACGTGGTCGCGGCAGATCAATACGCAGTACCTCGCCTATAGACGCGGCAGGGCCATTGGTCATCATGACAATGCGGTCCGATAACAACACCGCCTCATCGACATCATGGGTAATCATGATCACCGTATTACCCAGCTGTTGTTGAATCTCCATCAATGAGTCTTGCAGATGGGCGCGGGTAAGTGCATCCAGCGCACCAAAGGGTTCATCCATCAATAGCATCTTGGGCTGCATGGCCAAACATCGAGCAATCCCGACTCGTTGCTTCATTCCACCTGAGAGCTCAGCGGGTAATTTGTGCAAAGCATGATCCATGTGCACAAGGGATAAATTGTGCTCGACCCAGTCGCGTATCTCAGTCTTGCTCTTGCTTTTCTTAAAAACACATTTAACCGCCAACTCGACGTTCTGATAGACCGTGAGCCAGGGCAATAACGCATGATTTTGAAATACCACAGCGCGATCTGGGCCCGGCTCATCGACTTCTCTGCCTTCAAGAATCACGCCACCTTCGGTAGCCTCGTAGAGACCGGCGACAATATTTAGCACCGTAGACTTACCGCAACCAGAATGACCAATCAGGGAGATAAACTCGCCTTTTGCAATCGCTAAATTAACATTTTGTAGAGCTCTAAATGGCTCACCTTCAGTGGCAAATTCGATACCTACTTGACTAATCTCTAAATAATTTTTTTTCATGATCGATCCCGGTCTATTAACGTAATATTGCTTGCTTGTCCCATGACACCCGCTTCTGCAAGGTCAGCATCAAGCTATCTAAAATAAATCCGATTACGCCAATAACTAGCACTGCAGCCATAATTCGTCCCAGAGAATTAGAAGATCCATTTTGAAATTCGTCCCAGATAAATTTACCTAGCCCAGGATTCTGAGCCAGCATCTCAGCGGCAATTAATACCATCCAACCCGTTGCTAAGGAGAGCCGTAGTCCGGTAAAAATCATAGGTATGGCTGAAGGAATAACGATCTTTCGAATATGTGTAGCAGTACCTAGCTGTAGCACTCTGCTGACATTGATTAGGTCACGATCAATACTGGCGACGCCAACGATAGTATTGACTACAGTTGGCCATAAACAACAAAGCGCTACCGTAAACGCGGACGTCAGAAAGGCTTTTTCAAAAATTGGGTCATTACTCACATAGAGCGCTGAAACCACCATGGTCACCAGCGGTAGCCAAGCTAGAGGTGATACAGGTTTAAAAGTCTGAATTATCGGATTCACACAGCGATACACTGACTCGCTGAGACCACAAATAATACCTAGTGGCACAGCTACCAATGTAGCAATCATAAACCCAAATGCGACAGTTAACAGGCTGGTAGCTATTTGATCTACAAACGTTGCCTTGCCTGTGTAAGCGCGAATCTTTACTGTCGCGTCTGGATTTTTTTCGAGCTTTTTAGCATTGCGTTTTTCTTGACGCTCGTAGAATGCTGCTTCTTTCTTTCGTTCTCGCTGATGTTCGACCACCAGTGTCTTGGATTGCTCCCAGACCTGACTAGGCCCAGGAAACTGTCCTAATGAGGTAATAATATTGTTAGCCATCAGTTGCCATAACAATAAAAAAACTAAAATTCCGACGGCGGGAAGAGTCAGTGTTTTTAATGTCTTATTGATTAACAGACACAGGTTAGAAACGGTTAATAATTCACTGCCCTGAGTAGCTTTTGATATAGCAGATATAGCTTTCATTTGGTCTTTCCTTGGCTTAAAAGTCAGCTGACTCCGCAGAGCCAGCTGGGTGTTGCTTGGGAGTAAACTATTACTAGAGCACGTCTTCTTTCAGGCCGATCGGGAATTTTTTTAGATAGATGTTGGGCTTGGTACCGTCGTACACGATGTTGTCAATAAAGTGTTTTTGCGGGGCCCGAAATCCTGACTCAGTGCTAAAGGTAGGGAAGTCCGCCGGACTAACTAATTCGTCTTCGATTAAGGCCTTTGCCGCAATTTCATAGATATCTGGTCGGTACACAGATTTCGCAACATCAAAGTACCAGTTATCAGATTTTGGCTCTGAGATCTGACCCCAGCGACGCATCTGAGTCAGATACCAGACTGCATCTGAGTAATAGGGGAAAGTCGCGTTGTAACGGAAGAACACATTAAAATCAGGTACTGCACGCTTATCGCCTTTCTCGTATTCAAAGGTTCCGGTCATGCTATTGGCGATGACATCATAGTCTGCTCCTACATACTCACTGCGTGACAGAATCTCTACTGCGGCAGGACGGTTGGCATTGTCATTCTCGTCAAGCCATTGGGCTGCGCGAATCAGCGCTTTCACAACACGTGCTGTAGTATTGGGATACTTTTCCGTAAATTCCTTAGTCATACCAAATACTTTTTCTGGATTATTTTTCCAGATTTCATAATCGGTAATTACCGGCACACCAATTCCTTTGAAAACAGCCTGCTGATTCCACGGCTCGCCTACGCAGTACCCATAAATAGTGCCCGCTTCTAGGGTCGCTGGCATCTGTGGTGGTGGCGTAACCGAGAGTAAGGCCTGAGCATCTATGGTACCGCTGGTGTCGCCTTTGTGTGGTGCGTAAAAACCTGGGTGAATGTCACCTGCAGCTAGCCAATAGCGCAACTCGTAGTTATGGGTAGACACAGGAAATACCATACCCATTTTGAATGGCTTGCCCTCATCGGCAAAGCTATCCACAACTGGCTTTAGGGCATCGGCTTTAATTGGATGTACCGGCTTGCCATCTACATGGGGGATGTTTTTCTTCATTTCCGCCCAGATGTCATTTGACACAGTGATACCATTACCGTTGAGATCCATACTAAACGGCGTGACAATATGGGCCTTCGTACCATAGCCAATAGTTGCAGCGAGAGGCTGACCAGCGAGCATATGTGCGCCATCTAACTTGCCATCAATAACCCCATCAAGTAATACCTTCCAGTTGGCCTGAGCTTCGACGGTGACGTAGAGTCCCTCGTCTTCGAAGTAGCCATTTTCGTAGGCGACTGCAATTGGCGCCATATCGGTCAGTTTGATAAAGCCAAATTTAAGTTCATCTTTTTCGGGTTCCCCCAACTCGGCATGGGCGCAAAACCCGATGAACAAAAAGACAATGGAGCTGACAGATTTGGTAACAACACGAGCCACAGATTTAACATTGTGATGTGCGGTGATGATAGAGTTCATAAAAAGCTTACCTCTTAGATGTATGGTGTATAAATTAGCCAAAAAAAAACCCACCTGCAGGGCATTAAAAACCCTGAGGTGGGCATCGTTACCCTGCTGCTACCTATGGTTCTGGGAGATCAGCACTCGTCTTAAGAGTATTCAAGATATATGCCAAGTTTTCAGAATTTTTGAAAATGATCAAAGTTCGTGGTATTTCGCCGATATTGATTTAAAAAAGCGGCATATACATCTGTGACTACTAGGAGTTCTATACGACACTCCAGCTATTGCGCACCCATTCGGTGCGAGAGTTATAGGTATAATCGAAAACGATGCACATTCACTGTGCTCTGTGCCTGCAGCAGATTAACTGCGGTAGTCTGTTTTAGGGCAATCTATATTCAATAGCTGGGCCGCTTCGCGGTATAAGTCTGTGCGGTAACAGCGCTGCACCAGAGAACGGGTTTTTCCACTATCAATCTGTTTCCCCAGCAGAGGTGTGAATTGCTGGATCATGGATTCAGCATCGGAACGCCAGGGAAAGCCGGCGCTGAGATGATTGAATACATGAAAATTAATCTGTTCGGAATGAACATGGGCTCGTTGATGAAATAACTGACCAGTCAGCGACGGTCGAAGATATTCTGCTGGAAGATCTAGGTAGGCAGGCTGCGAAAGAATCTCAATAGCCCGCTCACGATTGTTCATATCGGCCATCCAGCGACATGCTTCCATCAAGGCCAGACGCAGACGAAGATGGCTGCCTGGATTACTGCTGTGCCAGGCTTCCATGACGGCTAGAACTTTTTCAGGCGCTCCATTCCATAGCCTCACGCCAGTGGTGGCAAGAACGCCAGCGCCATACTCAACAGCTATACTGTTCCATGGCTCACCAACACAGAATCCATCGATCACTCCTTGCGCCAGACTATCGACCATTTGCTCTGGTGGTAATACGATAATCCGTGCATGCTGATCTGGGTCTATTCCGCCCAGCGCCAGCCATCGACGCAGAAGCAATGTATGGGTAGAAAAGTTATGCACACTGGCGAAGGTGAGCTGATGTCGAGACTTTTCTATTTGCGCCTTAAGGGCACAGGCGGTAACTAGCGGATCGTAACTATCGATATTGGCATCTAGCTGCAGTTTATTCCAAAGCGAAGAGGATAGAGTAATACCATTACCATTAAGTGAAAGTACTAGACCACTGATAATCGGTGCCCTAATACCTGCGACACCTAAGGTAGTGGCCATGCCCATTGGCGCGAGCATCTGACTAGCGTCAAAAGTACCGGCAATCATTTTGTCGCGGATATTGGCCCACGATACCTCTCTATGCAAACTGACATTGAGTCCGTAGTCGCTGTATAAACCCAATTCTTGAGCGAGTATGAGAGGTGCGCTATCGCTGAGTCTCATATAGCCGAGGTTGATATCTGCCCGTTCAGCTGGAGGAAGTTTTTTGATAATGGTTCGGTTCATAGCTACATCTTGTTTTAGTTATTTTTTTCCAGAATGGTGACTACAGATAACGCTGCCTTATGCAGGCTCTGATTAGTATCCATCGAGAGGCTACGCAACTGTTCATGAGCCTCTTGTTCGGTAAATTTGTGCTGTTTGATTAACAGAGTTTTTGCTTTATCAATAATAGACAAGTTCTCCAAACGGTCTCTGGTAGTATCGAGGGCTCGGCGCAAAGACTGAAATGATTTAAACTGCGCTATGGCAACATCAATAACCGGTTTGACGCGTTGGGTATCGAAACTACCCATAAGATAGGCAGTGACTCCAGCATCTACAGCCTGCTCTATAAAGCCCGGATCTTCCTCCTCAGAGAACATAACAATCGGGGTGGGATTATGAGCGCTAATAACAGAAAGACTTTCCAGAACATCTCGACCTGGTGACTGCAAGTCAATCAAAATAATATCCGGTCGATGCTGTTCAATCTGAAATAGTAACCCTGAGGCGGTCGGTAACCTTGAGACAACAACGTAACCAGCAGCCACAAGGTGGCTGTCAACGATGGCGGCTCGCTCTGGTAAATCATCTACCAGCATAACCCGCACTGACTTTGGAGAGTATTGAGTCATTTGACTATTGGGCTACTTAAAAGAAGCTTGGGTGACTGCACCATACGGCCACCCAAGTTCTAAACTAGCCCGATAATAAAAATCACAAATTAATATTTTGCACTGATGGTAAACCACAGTTTATCTGTGTCCGATGCATGGGATTCTGCATCATAGGATGCATACTTTAGCTGAACAGAAAGGCCCTTTTTGATCGGATATGTGGCCACAACATCCAATTCAGTGCCTAGGTCAGCACCACCAAAATCAGCACTGTAGTCATGATACACAACAGCAACCTTGGCAGATCCGAGCTTTCCGGATAGCTTTAAGTATGTGTCTTCGACTCCATTGGCAGGAGTACCAAGAAATTTATCGGCCCAACCCTGAAACTTGTGTAATGTAGCCAGCGGTGTCTTGAATGCCGCTGTTCCTTCATCACTTCCCAACACCTCGTAACCTAGTGCTACTGCAACAGGTTTTAGAGGTAGGCTTACCTGAGCCATCATATAGTCTGCATCATAGGACACGGGGTTATCTGCATAATCAGACTGGGTAGCATAGGCGGCGCTAAGTACGAAGCTGTCAAACTTACCACTATACTCAACACCATAGGTGCTAGAGGAATTAGCAGCGGCATTACCAAAATCAAGTATATAGGCATAACCTTTTAATGTCTGACCCGCAGCCGGCGACATTGATGCAAGCATAATATGGCTATCTGAGTCCCAACGTTTAGCTTGGGCCGCACTATCTTTAGGGCCGAAGATACGATTGATATTCCAGACGTAACTGTAGTCTATAGAGACTGGGCCCAGCGCTTTAGATGATAGGGTTAGAGCATCGTATGTCTGCTCGTTCTGGCGGAATCCAACACCACCCACGAAGCGTTGACCACCGTGCAGAATTCTCTGACGGCCTAAAGATGCGCTAAAATCTGCACCCTTATAAGTTAAGTATGCCTGGTTAAAATCAGTACCATCTGGGTCGGCTACAATCGGGTAGCTAACATTGCCGTTAGTCGGAGTCCGGTACTTCTCGTCACCAATGACAGTGACATTGTCGACTTCCATCAGCGCTGTAAAACCTTCATAAAAAGCAGACTTGTATGTGAGTCTGGATTTTAGTGTCGATGCATTAGCATTTTCACTCACCCCCTGTTGATCGACTAATTCATAGCGATAGCGAAACGACAGTGACGTATCTCCCTCACTTAACATTTCTGCAATGGAGCTAGCAGACTCAGCATGGCTAAATACAAGCGGCTGAATACCCAAAATTGCAACTGCAGCAGAGGAGGCTAATCTTAACTTTTTCATATTGGTTCCTATCAATGTTATTACTCAAAAAAAAAACCTGCGCAAAGGTACCACTAAGCGCAGGCTCCGTTGCCTGAAGATTCAGAGCTGTCATGAGCCTATTGGCTCCTGATGTTTACAAGTAATACAAGAAGTATGCCAAGCTCTAAGAAACCAGAGATATTAGGATCAAGCCACTGCTTTTGAGCGCGACTATTGATTGGAGAGGATAAAAATGCACCAGAATCTGGCGCGGGAATGTGCAACATGCTCTGTTATACAGCACAGTCAGTAGCCTAGAGATATTTTAGATAATACTTGGTAACGCGTTTTTCAATATAGTCTGGATCCGATTGCCAGGCTCTGGCATGAGTCTGGCAGGAGGACTGCCAAAATTCTTTGGGCTCATTGGCAGCTTCAAAATTACGTTCCCCATGGGAGAAATCAATTAGCCTGTCTCCGGTGCAATGAATAATGAATACTGGTCTGGGCGTAATATCTCCCAGTATTTGTTGCGGGTTCAATTGGTCCATATCCAATCCAGTTCGCCACTCTAGTATCCAGCTTATTAAAGGCAAAAGAGGAAAGCTCGGTAGGCCAAGCTGTTTCGTAATAAGCTGGGTAAAGAGGTCATTCAGGTTTGACCAGCCTGCCTCAAAAACCCCTGCCCCTATGCGCGAATCCTTATCCATCGCCATAATTGAGGTTACTGCTCCCATAGACGTGCCAAAGATCCCAACGCTCTGCACCTGGGTTTGCCTATACAAATAATCTACTGCCGCCTGCACATCCTTTTTCTCGAAGTAGCCCATTGACGAAAAAGCGGGCCGATTCTTGCCACTATTTCTCAGATCCAGGGCCAGTATATTAAAGCCCGCTTTATGAATAGCACTAAACCAGCGCATACCCTCATGCCGATCGGCTCCATGGCCATGAACGAAAATAACTGCTTTGGTTGATTGCTGGGCGGGGATATACCAGCTATTTAGTTCATATCCATCATCTGCTGTAAAGGAGATGTCTTCAAATCTTAGACCTAGCTGAGAGGGATCACCACAATAGATAAAGTGCTGTTCACTGCAGACATAACGAGGATACATAATATTAGACGTCATGGTCCAAGCCACAATCAGCATCGCTAAAACTGGTAGGCTTATAAAAATACCAATACCAATAACAATTTTTTTGTTGAGTAAATGCAATTTATCTAATCCTGATAATAGTCCTCTACTGTAACCACAGTCGTTAACTAGTCAATACAACCGGACTAACTTTTCTTGAATTAATGAGCACCACAAGAGGCACTAATTAGGTTATTCTATTGCCTTTTCAGCAATAATAAGATCGAGATAGAGAACACAACAATAGATCAACTTAGGGCATTGCGCTACTTTAACAAGGTGGTGGAGACAGGTAGCTTTACAAAGGCGGCAGAGACTTTCTCGGTCCCAGCCTCATCATTGTCTAGGCGTATTGCCGATCTCGAAAAGAGTCTGGGGGCAAATCTGCTTAGGCGAACCACCCGTGTGGTCCGAGTTACTGAGATTGGACAGCTTTATTACAAGCAGGTGCAAGATGTATTGGCACAGTTAGAGCATAGTGACGAGTCAGTTAGAAGCTATCAGGCTAAACCCACAGGCTTTCTGCGAATCAGCACTATGGTGACCTTTGGCGAACAAATCCTCATACCGCTGCTCGAACAATTTAAAACTCTGTATCCAGAAATTGTTTTAGATGTGAGTTTCAGTGACGAGTTATCTACTCTTTCTAGGGACGAAGTAGATATTGCCATCCGTGGCGGTTATGCGCCCAATGAGAGAGTTCAGGCCGTACGTCTAATGGACAATGAGTTTATCCCGGTAGCCTCGCCAGACTACTTAGCATTGAATGGAACACCTAAAATTGCTACTGATTTGCGTGATCATAAAGGATTGTTTTTCCGCACGCCCAATGGCCCCTCTCCCTGGTTGTGTGAACACAATGGGGAGTGGCTAGATGTATCGGGGAAGGTGCTGAGCATTTCTAACAATGGTACCTGGATTCGCCAGCAGACGGCTTTAGGCCATGGCATATGTATGGCACCCAGATGGTCGGTTCAGCAGCATTTAGATAGCGGAGACCTAAGAGAACTAATGATCAAACCAAAGCTGCGAATTAATCAAAATAAAAATCTAGCAATATTTCTGCTTTACCAAAAGCAGCAATATTTAGTACCAAAGGTGAAGGTAGCGGTGGACTTTTTAGTAAGCCACATAAAATCATCCTAGCATTTAATCTTCTTGGTTTACTCTAAATCTACTTCAAAGAGAAAGGCAGGTAGCGATTTTTATTTTTATAAACACGACTTTAGAAGTAACATGCCCGCAAATTCCCTCAACCCTGCTCTCGAATAATTTTTGTCGGGGTATGGTACGCAAACAGGGTTGCCGCAATCATAAAACTAATCGCCTCGGCAGCAGAAATAGCGGCAACAAAACGATAATCTGATAACAGCATATAAAACAGAATCAGGAACCCCGCTGGCATAATTAAACTGCGGCAGCTAGCCACTAGTGCAGACTGAAACGGCAGATGAACTGCAGTGAGGTAACCAGATATCAGCATAGTAAAGCCGGCAAAAATAAACACTGGCCAAACATAGGTGACAAACTCTAGGGCCAGTACAAGGGTTTCGCTATCTTTCTCAACATCGATAAACAGGCCGATCAGTGATTCACTACCAAAGATCAATAGACTGATAATACCTACACTGACTCCGCCAATCATCATACCGGCGACACGCAAGAATGCTCGGATTCTCGCCGGTTTTTGCGCCCCAAAATTTTGCGAAATTATCACCTGAATAGAATCTGAAATAGCAAAGTACGCAATAAATCCAATAAACAATAGATAGTTGACTAATGTAATGGCGGCCACACCAGTAACGCCCGCACGTTGAATAAGCATCCAGTTAAAAATAAAGGCAATCAGTGCGCCGGACACTTCATTAATAAATTCAGAGATACCGTTATAAGCTGCTTGAAAGACCTCTTGCCAATTTTTTTGCTGCAATCCAAAAGATATTTTTCGTTCTGGGTGGACAAAGTAAAACAGCATAACCGCGAGAGACATTACCTCTGATATCCCCGTCGCCAGTGCAGCGCCAGTAAGTCCCCAGTCATAGACGGCAATAAACAGATAGTCCAGGGAAATATTGACCGCTGCACCTATAGCAAGTCCCAAAGCGGCTAAATTGGGAAAGCCATCTAGGCGAATAAAGAAATATATTTGGATAACAATAAACTGGAAGAATAGAAACGGAAAAATAATCCGATAATATTCACTCATCACCGGAAAAAGTGTCTCATCGGCCCCCAGACTAGCAAAGATCTCCGCCTCAAACACCAGCCCTAAGGCAATCACTATCAGGCCATAAACCACCATAAACATTAGAGTTTTGCTGAAAATTGCTGATGCTGCAGAGATATTTTTTTCGCCCAAATACTTGCCGCCACGCACAGAGCCGCCAATCGATATCATCATACTAACGCCGAATAGCAACGTGGTAATGGGAATAATAAGATTGACTGCTGCCAGCGCAGTCACTCCCTCATAGTTGCCAATAAACATACCATCGATCAATGAACCAGATGTCATGGCAATCAACCCCAGCAAAGAGGGCATCATGTACTTTATAAAGATTGGAAATATCGGACCTTCAAGGACATTACTATCTACTTTATGCTCAGTATTCATCGAATCTTTTAAGTCTTCTTTTCTAATTTAAATGGTATGGCCAGAATGATATTAGACGACAGCGAAACTGGATTGAAAACGTTATTATTAAATAACATTCACTGTCAAAGTTTGGGTCGATATATTACACAAAATCAATGCGTACTATAGCATGTCGATTGAGATTTTTGGATTTTTCAAATATAAAATTTCCCACATAATTTCCCCAGACCCTGAATTGCTGGCCGCATTTAATATGAGAGTTTCAGCCAGCATAATAAGGCTGACTAATTATTGGTATCGTCCAAAATTGGATGACTCCCTATCAAAGGCAGAGAATTAGAACAACGGTATTAGGTGTCACCACCATAGAGTCGATCGACAAGATCATAGATTGTCGATCGCATCTAGAGTTCATCATTTTCCCAAGGTTTTGTCTGGGCTGTAAAAATGGCTGTTCCTCAATAAAAGACGTCAGACTAATAGATTCAGCGCAAGGACTTTTACTTTCAGCATCTGGGAGTAAACCTTTTAGGGTCTACAAAAAGTTTGCATATATATCTTCAACAGGCCATGTTGCTCGACCGTCGTTCTATAGTCGAAACCCATGGCCTCACCGTGCACGAGGCACTATAAAGAATGAAGATTTTCGAGGACCAGGCTCATTCACACCCAATAGGCAGTCTTAGTTTACTTCTGGAACTACTAGGACCTTACCTTTTCTACCACCTTGAGCCGCGCGCGTAACTGCTTGCTTGATCTCTCCTACGGTAAAGCGTGAATCAATATCGGCTTTTAAAACACCACTAGCAATAAGGGGTATTATTGTTCCAAATGCTGCCTGCTTGTCTGCCAATGATGCATTGTCATACCATTTGGCTAACCAAAATCCGCGATTGCGAATGTCCTTGAATATTGTCATGCCCGTATTGATGGTCGCAGGTTTTCCTGACAGCATCCCGTAGGCTACTATGGTTCCACCATAACCTAAGCTATTGGTGAGTCGGGTATAGGTATCACCACCCACAGGGTCGAGGGCCAGATTCACTGGCTCATTGCCAGTGGCGCGAGCAATCCGTGCAGTCAAATCTGGTCCATCAACCAACACCACATCTGCGCCCTTAGCCATTAGTTCCTCAGCCAGCCCCTCACGACGGACCACATTAACCGTCTTTAAGCCACGCTGCTTGGCGAGTTGAATGACATAGCCACCAACAGCAGAATTTGCAGCACTTTGAACAATCCACTGTCCCTGTTTCAGCTCCACAAAAGAGGTTAACATCAACATAGCCGTGATCGGGTTCACCACTGACATACCCAGCTGTTCAATTACCTCCGACTCAAGTGGGCCCATATTAGGTAGGGGTAGAAATCCAGTTGCAGGGGCCACAATCTCATCTCGCCAAGTGCCACCTCCTAAAATAAGCACCAGCTGACCGACCTTTAGATAGCTCGCCTCTGGCGTCACCTCGATAACACGGCCAACGCCTTCACTGCCCCCTTTGGCCGGCAAAACTGCATCCTTCCCATATTTCCCGGCAATCTGCAACAGGTCTGAAGGATTAATTGGAGCAGCTAAAACGCGTACTCTTACCTCACCGCTAGTTAGAGCCTGCGGTGCCTGCTCCTTAACATAGAGTACGTCTGCCGGATTGCCGATCTGATTAAAACCAGTGTACTTGAGCATAGCCTGATCATTGTTGCTGTGGTCACCATGACCGTCTGCGTAGGATAAAACCGCAGCACTCAAGGAAACTGTGATGGTCATGATTAGCGAAAAATATTTCATAGTCCTATTCCGTTTTCTGTTATTAAATTTATAGTTTTATAGTCTTTAAATTATTATGTGTACCACTATGCTCGTGTCAGCCAGTCAAATACCTAAGTTTCGCCGCGTTCAAACCATCGCCCAAGATAGATTCCGACAATAGACCACAGTGCAGCTATACCAGCACCGACCGCTGCAACTGCGGCTAATCCTAAACCTAACCCCTGAGTTAGGCCGGTGAATAACCAAGCCATTAGCATATCGCCGCCACGGTAGGCGACGATGTCTATAACCGGCTTGGCCTTGAAGCGAGTCTCCGTATCGACACGGGTAAATAAAATCTCCCGCGCCGGTCTAGTTACTCCGTAATTACCGGCGCGCCTAATAACCTGTAGAGCCACAACGACACCCAAAAACGGAGAGACAGCTAGAATAACAAGCCCTATGGAAATCAGAACTGGAACCAGCGCAATCGTCACCGGCATACCAAATTTTCCGACAATACGCCCAGTGACAAACATCCCGACTGCAATTGAGAGCGTGTTCACAGCCAGATCCATTCGCGCCCAAACCGCCGTTCGCTCAGTGCGACTGAGTTCGCTGAGTAAATTCTTCAACTCAAAGTAGACGAACGAACTGACACCTGTATACAAGAAGATAAAAACACCGATCCCTAACAGATAGGGATTGGAAAAAAATAACCTAAATCCCGCAAATGGATGTCCCCCAATTCTTACCTTAGGGGGTTGCACAGCCAAACCCTCGCTGTGTAAATCCGATGACTTGAGGGATTGCAAATAAAAAATAATTGGAATAGATACCAGCAACATGGCGCTGGCTAGTAGCATCAAGTTATCTGTGCCCAGAGATGCTGAAAAAAAAGAAGGTATTGACGGCCCAATAAGCCCCCCCACACTAGCCCCAGCGGCGATGATACCAAATAGCCTGCCAGCCTGTTCCTTGCTGAACAGGTCAGACATAAAGCTCCAAAACACCGAAATATGAAAAAGGCTAAATACACTTACCCATACATAAAAGGATTTTTCGACGACGGTTCGATCGACTATGGTTGAGGCCAGAATGTAGAAAGCTATGAACGTCAGTGCAAAGATTGCATAAATTGACGGGACCAAAAGCTGTAAGCAGAAACGAGAGACAAGGGCCCCATATAGAGCAACAACCGCGGTGCTGATAAAAAAGTTAAGCGTCCAAAGCCAACTAACCTCCGCATCAGTCCAGTCACTGGCCATCGCATCTCGCACAGGACGCAGAATGTAATAAGCAGACATAAGAACAACAACAAACACAAATGAGCCTACTACGGCTCTTATTTCATGGCCCTGTATATTTGTAATGCTCTTGATAAACCTAGCAATTAGGTTGTTACCAGTCTTTTGCATTTTTTCTGCACAGCTCTAACTAGCCGCCCTCAGTAATTGTTCCAAGCCGTCAAGCGTTAGTAGCTACCGTCAGCCTTCTAAAAGATATAAAGAGAGAGGATTAAACCGTGTTTATTTAGCTGTGTATATGTAGGTTTCTGCATTTGATCATTGTCTTTAAGACAATGATCAAATGCAATATTAAAGCGTCCTTAGGGATAGGAGCCCTATCGGATCATGTACTGAATAGGTGAAGACCAGGCCCGCTCCTGTAGGGTGGTCGCCAAATCGGATCTTGGGGCAACCCCCTCACGAATAGCATCCCAGGTTGACCATCTGCAAGTAGGGTTCTCAAGCACACGGGCGTAATAGAATGCCCTCTGGTCGGCGTTAAAGTTGGGGTCATGCCATAGGGTTGCTAACTCCATGGAACCCACCCTGGGGCTGATCGTGCAATCAGAGATATCAACTCGGGCACCATTGTCTGGGCAGCGGTTAGTCTCAGGGTTTACCTGCGCACCGTTGGCGCAGGCAATATCAATAATATCCTCGTGGGTAGTGCCATCTGCATCGATCCAGCCTTTGATTATTTGTAGGCGTTGTAACGGTGCATTTTCCGGGTCAGCTGAGGCCATCACCATAAACCCTGGCGATCCCACGCCCTCCAGCGTTCTGTCTTGCCGCAGCAGAGTACCGCCCATACTCACACCTGTGGCGTAAGCCCGCTCGATACCATCGGCCGCTGTGAGCATACTCTGGTCGAAACCGTACCCCGCAAATAATCGAATTCTCAACCTTGGCCCTGAGGTTGCGAACACTTCTTTACGTCTAAAGGCGCTATAAATAGAGTCTCTGGTGTTTTCCTCGGCCCATACCGCCGCCAGGCCGGAGGCCCCGAATGTGGGAGTAGCGCCACCCGCATAGACATTACCATCGACCTTGACGTAGAGGGTTTTACCCAAGGGCGTGGGCCTTATCGCTGACATTAATTTGTTACCGTAAAAAGCGATCTGTCCGGTTATCCCTGTTATCGGGGTAGAGCCTCGCTGGTCTGGGTAGCTCGATAATACCCCCAACTTAGAAACAAAAGCGGCCTCGTCATTCTGACTAGCCGCTGAATGAGTATCACTAGAACCAATAAAACCAAACTGGTAGGGATTGCCAATACCTTGCTGCTCAAGCGTCAGACCCTTTAACATTGCTTGGCGCACATAGGAACCATCGACCTTACTAAGGGCACCTGTTGCCACTCGATATGGGGTAATTTCAAAACCCGCCCATTCATCACGGGTGGATAAAATAGGATGGGTTTCAGAGGTACCTTTTATTTGAGTAATCTCTACGACTGGCTCATTTCTAGTACGCTGCTGTACATAGGCCTCATTAATAGGATTATTGTTCCAGTCGGTAATCTTAAACATCTCACCATTAGAGCCGTTTGAGTTATGAGGTATGGCCAGGCTTTCAACACCTTTGCTTCGTAGCTCATCCATCCAGCTCCAGAGATCTTCAGGGTTAGTCGAATGGGCGCGGGAAAACGGCTCGCGCGGTAGGCTCTGCGTCCCCTCAAAGATAACATTGCGGTGTAAGTTGCCCATCTCAGCACTGGACGTTGTATATTCATAGGCCACAAATGTGGTGAAGCTACCCGGGTCATTAAATTGGTCGGCAGCATTCACTGTGTCTTCCCAGGCACTTCTCGCTACTCCAAGCACTTCTTCACGGCTGAGACTTCCATTGTTTATGCCCTGAATAGTACTGGGAATAAAATCCGAAAATGCCAATAGACGTTTTGCCCTACTAATAACACCTGTGCCTAAATTGTCAGAGTCGTTCATGCCATGATAGGGCTCCGCGAATGGATTTTTGGAAAAACTGTTAGACGTATCTGCCGCCGCTTTCACCAATCCTAGAAAGATTCCATGGTCAGTAACTGCATAAAAATCCATCGCCCTTGTGAGCTGCATGTTAAAGCCAGCGGGATTTTTAATCGCCTCTCCTCTGGCAAAACGGTAGGCATCATAGGGAGTGGCAAGGGTGCCAAACGAGTAGCCATCGAAAGAGTACGCTGTATGAACATGCAAATCGCCGTAATAGGCGTTACGTTCCTGAATACCGCTATCTAGCTCAACTATAGTACTTGGCTCAGGTGGCTTTTGACGGTTTAGTAATTCGCTCTGGGTTTCGAATAGAGTGTAGTCGCCGCCCAAGGCGCCGGATTCTGCGGTGGCTAGGAGCGCGTCTATTTCAATGGTCTGCTGAATAATAGCCTGGTCTAAATGCACATCGGCCGCGGAGCTGAATAATTCACTAGATTTGTCCACTTCTGATTCTGAACAGGAGGCAAGTGCTACGCATGCCAGCAAAACACGGGTATAGAGACCGAAGCTAGGCCACTTAGCTCTTCTGTGATTCATATTTGCCCTTTATTTTGACACACAGTCTCAGCTGCCTGTTAAATCAGAAAATTATCTAACTTCTTAAATTGTCCTAACTTCTTAAAAAGTACAATCAATTATTATTTTGAACGAACACAACAAAAGGATAGCACTTTTCTCGCGGTCCAGTGACATCTATAAATTAGTGTTACAACTAAAAGAGTAGCGGCTCATGGGAAAGCAGCCTAAGAAAATGAAGAAATGTTATTTAATCACATACCCAAGGTAACAAGTACTCTGCGCACACGGTCGCCGCCATAAGGTCGACGGCCATACTATTATGTCAGTCGATGACCAGGTTCGAGCCGTACAAATACCCAAAGCCTATGCCCAATACCTTAAACTGCCCGAGAGTTCGCCGGTATTAATGATTGAACGCAGCAGTATAAATATTGATGGGCGGGTGGTTGAGTTAAGTACCGCTTATTGTAGTTCCGAAAACTTTGTTTATTCTGTGCGGCTCACTTAAATACTAGCCCGCCGACTCGACATAGATTAGGTCCCGGCTTAGAATCAGGCTATAGCAATCCTCAGTCACAATGTTCTCCGCCATTATTTTAACGGAAGTCGTTTTTCGGAGGATGATAAGTATTTTAAAAAAATCCATGAGTAGGGGTATTAGACTAGCCATAATGACTATATATCATCTACAAAAGGACCCTTTTTATCTGGATTCTGATATATATAATCGTCCTTTTGTTCGTTTTCAACATAGTCTTTTAAAAGACCATGTAGGTTATCAATATCAAAAATAAAGAGATCTGGGTGCTTCTCAATGAGCTGAGCTTTCGCAGCGTCAAAACGTTTTGGCGGAACATCAAATAAATAAAATTCAGGGAACCGTCGCTCAATATCTTCTTTTGATCGAGCATAGAGATACAGCCATTGGCCACTGGTACCTAATAAACTTCGAAAGACTAAAAACTTTTTCTTCTTCATTTAACAGTAATCCATCTGTAAGGGGTTGTGCGGCCATCTTCGGGTTAAACTTAGTCTTGGCGTATCATCCTCTGTTGATTGAGATTCTTGTCGGAATCAATCATCAGGATACGCCATCCGCCATCATCCTTATCTCGTCATACACCAGCAATGACTATATCTCATCTACAAAAGGGCGCTTTTTATCTGGATGCTGATACAGATAATTGTCCTTCTGACGGTTTTCAACGTAGTCTTTTAAAAGGCCATGTAGGTTATCAATATCAAATATAAAGATATCTGGGTTATTCTCGATGGTCTGCGCTGCCTGGGCGTCAAAACGTTTTGGCGGAACATCAAATAAATAAAATTCAGGGAACCGTCGCTCAATATCTTCTTTTGATCGAGCGTAGAGATACAGCCACTGGCCACTGGTACTTAAATCTCGAAAGACTAAAAACTTTTTATTTTTCATTTAATGGTAATCCATCTGTAATTGGTGGAATAAGCATCACCCCTGTGGCGTATTTCGATACCACCAGGTTCGTATGGGCATGCCCAGAAAGACCCCTCTCCCGCAAAGAGAGGGGCAGTAAGCTGAGCGTCGCTATGGCTCAAAATCTACAAAAGGGCGCTTTTTATCTGGATTCTGATATATATAATCATCCTTCTGACGGTTTTCAACATAATCTTTTAAAAGGCCATGTAGGTTATCAATATCAAAAATACGGATGTCTGGGTTATTCTCAACGCTCCGCGCTGCCTCGGCGTCAAAACGTTTTGGCGGAACATCAAATAAATAAAATTCAGGAAACCGTCGCTCAATATCTTCTTTTGATCGAGCATAGAGATACAGCCACTGGCCACTGGTACTTAAATCTTCAAAGACTAAAAACTTTTTCTTCTTCATTTAACAGTAATCCATGTGTAAGGGGTTGTTCGGCCATCTTCGGGTTAAACTTAGTCTTGGCGCATCATCCTCTGTTGATTGAGATTCTTGTGGGAATTAATCATCAGGATACGCCATCCGCCATCATCCTTATCTCGTCATACACCAGCAATGACTATATCTCATCTACAAAAGGACGCTTTTTATCTGGATTCTGATATATATAATTGTCCTTTTGACGGTTTTCAACATAGTCTTTTAAAAGGCCATGTAGGTTATCAATATCAAATATAAAGATATCTGGGTTATTCTCGATGATCTGCGCTTTCGCAGCGTCAAAACGTTTTGGCGGAACATCAAATAAATAAAATTCAGGGAACCGTCGCTCAATATCTTCTTTTGATCGAGCGTAGAGATACAGCCACTGGCCACTGGTACTTAAATCTTCAAAGACTAAAAACTTTTTCTTCTTCATTTAACAGTAATCCATCTGTAAGCGGTGGAATAAGCATTACCCCTGTGGCGTATTTCGATACCACCACCAGGTTCGTTATTGTATGGCGTAATTTTGCGAGGCGGCTCGAATCCAGAGGTAAAAGCATCCATATTAAAAATAAAAAAACCAATGGGTTTAACTGCCAGCGCCAATCGACTTTTAGCTTTTTTGCCAGAACCATAGATATCCGGAGTGAAATAGGCATATCCGTCAGTCCCTGCTGCCACATATCCAGCGGCCGGTATCCCCTTATATCCATCACTATCAGTATAGTGGTTAATCATAGGCTGAACGTCGAATGCGTTTCCACTAGTGGTAAGCACCTCTACAATTTTAAACAGCTTCGCCAACACTCTTAGAAATCTAGCATTGGAGGGATGTACATCCTCATAGGGCAGTGACCCGCCGCTATCGACCAAAACACCATTCATTACCCGAGTGCCCAAAGCCCGCTTCTTCAGCATATTGTTAAGCAGAAGTTGGATATGCTTTAGGTATTTTGATCTCTTTTTTATGACTAAAAACCTTTATGTAAAATTTTATGAATCTCTTGGCGCAATATAATAGTCGCATGTTAACCGTTTACACTCATGGCTATAAAGTCTCCTGCGGGGCTGGTTCACGGGAACGAACAACCTTTCAATTAGGTTGCAACTGATTGCGATTAAATGCCTCTATAGATTGGTGCCTCGCCCGCCAGCGGCGACATTTATGTGCCACACTTGGCCGGCTCAAGAACTTTTGTTTAACTCCCTAGCCCATGACTTGGCCTCATCACTTGAAGCCCAATGGATTGCTTGAGCGAGAATACGACGAAAATTAGGATTTTTATAGGCCGCGGGTCCGTCTCCACATTGCAGATAAACCACAGGTGCATTTTTATAGTTTTTAATCCAACCAATAAGATTTGAGCCATTGGGATGATGCCAATCCTTATTAGAGTTAAGCTCGCCACGGATCACGGCATTGGCTGCGGAATAAAAATTAGTTTGTTCAAATCCCCAGTCTGAAGTTAATAGTGGCGTGACTGACTCTTCAAATACTTGGGACAGGTAGACCTCGTCTTCGATGTCAAAGGGCTCTATGCCAAGGGTAATGGGGTGATCCATGGCGGGACTGACCCTATGGACGACATCAATATTATAGCCGCTGTCAGGGCAGTCTATACCTCGAGATTGCATAGGTGTGTACAGGAACTGGCCACCAACAATTTCTGCCCACTCCGGCCATGCAGGCCAAGCTGCGGCACAGTGATGTAATAAAACCAGCGGGGATCCCGCCTCACCCATGGCACGCAGGCCCTCTTTATAAAACTCTGGTGGCTCAAAATATTCTGGAGTGTCACTGCCGAATTTAATACCGGGCATATCATATTGTACATAGCAGTCAAATTTATCAGCCATCTCTGGGGTGAACATATACTGTGCAGCAGGATGCTCGACGTTGGAGTATTGAATCTGCGGATTGCCATCGAAAATATCAAAAAAGCCATCGCGATCAAATGGATGTCCTCGAGTAACCAATAATATATTGAGCTTCTCACCTTGTTTGGGTATTTGGGTTGAGGCCGGCACAGCGGTGCGGTGATAGTCAGGAATATCGTCACGGTCTGCCATTACTACTCCTTATGGTTTATGTAGGTAGTGTCCATTGTTGAGAATACAAGGCAAAAGACGACATATCTATTAGTAAAAATAATCAGGCTGAATGTTAGATAGGTACTAAAAGGATTAAATAGATTATTTAGCTGAGGCACTTTTGCATCTAAGCTATTTTTTGTCAGCTATTCCGGAAAGGAGATTTTCGGTTGCCCAGTCACAGGCTAAATCCGACCTTTAGGCACTTCTCACAAAATGGTTGGGGCTATCTGCGAGACAATAGATCTTGATCTGTATGTTGGCGGTTGCCCTGTGTGCAAGTAGGTTTACAGCGTTGTACATATAATCAAACAACGGCGTTTTAAACATTTTTATTAAGCTCATTGACATACAAAATCTGGGCTCGATTGGTTGGATCTTTTTCAGCGCTAGATAGCGCTATAAACTTTATTTAAATATATTTCCTTGGGCTACAGGAATTTTTTTTAGTATTAACTTTTGACTAAAGGTGCCATCTTATCGATTAAGGATGACAATTCTGGCTTGTGCTGATGAATTTCATCAGCGCTTAAACCATATAATTCATAAGGGAACACTAGCCATTCTTCTGTCTCGTGAATATAGTAATCCGGCGATCTATTATTCTTATTATTCTTCGGCTTATAGTACGGCGTGGCTATGCGAATCTGCGGGGTATTCTTTTTACAGGCGCGCTTAAGATCAGCATTCGCCTGCTGGATAGATAGTCCAGTGTCATGAGCATCATCAACGATTAGCAATGAGTCCTCTGACTCCAACTGGCGAATAATATAGCTCAACCCATGAACGTGAACAGTTTTACTGCGCTCTTCCGCACGGCTGTATGAGGACGTGCGAAAAGCAATATGATCCGACTCTATTCCCAGTACATCGAGAAACTCCTGAACTGCTATACCTACTGGTGCGCCTCCGCGCCAAACACTTTCTATAAAGCAGATAGTAGCGCTAGTGCAATGGGTGCCCTGTTTGGCTGTGCACCGGTGACAAGCTATGTAGAAAGCTCCGCTGGTGTTGAAGCCGGCGGTCGCACTGGCCTCTAGGCTAATTTAAGAGGCGCGTTTGGGAGCTAATTGGCGGCAATAGTCATCAAGCCTTTTTCAGTTTCAAGGAGAGATTGAAGCCAGGTAAAACCCTGGCTCTTAAACTGTGTGGCTGTAATTAGTTTCGGCTGTAGTAAATATTTCTCAGGTAAATCTGTTTATTTTCAGCACGATTAGGACTGAGTAGCGACAAAACGCCAGTCACATCTTTGAGGTCAGTACCAGCATTTAAATCCTCGACCGAAAGCTTATAGCTGACCCAATTATCAGTCACCTGATTAGCTGTACCCGGCCCAAATGCTGCAAAGCTATTAATCTGATCACCATCCAGAAAGCGTCCGGTTTGGAAACCAATGTTAAAACCAACATCTGAAGCACCCTTTACCTCAAAATGCAGATAGCCCGATTTGAAGTTCTCCAGATTTTCGCCCACCTCAGCCTGAAACTCGAGGCTAGTACCCCACCAGTCGCCAGCTCGAGTTGTTATACCGACTACCCCCTGTTGCGACATTTCAACACTGACTGTGCCCTCCCAGGGAATTAGTTTGAGCATAGCACTGGGATAAGTCATATTATTGTTCGCTGAAGGTTGCATGGATTCATGCACCACAATATAGCGATCAGCGGTCACTGCTTCCCCAGGAACAGCAGCGGAGTTTATAGTGGTGATTTTACGAACCGCCATGCGGCTTTTGAAGGGTGGATTAAGCACCTCACTGAGCAATTTGGCCTCGTCTCCCGCGTAGCTCTTGACCAGTGGTTTGCCGTTGCGAGTCAAGCCATCAAAACCACCCTTATCAAACAGATCCCAGAGCGTATATTTCACTTCATTATTGAGATTTATTAACCCGAAATGGTTTTCAGAACCTCCAGCATCTCCTGAGTCTTTCCACTGCTCGTCAAAGGCCTCGAAGAAGAATAACGACATGCCGGCCCCATCAGTCCAGTCGCGCATATAGTTGTAGAACAGCTTTTCTTTGTATTCATCCGCTGCTTTTGAACCCTTGGCGCCATAGGCAGCAGAGTCGTTAGAAGCCCAGCCGGTCTCTCCAATATGGATTGGCTTGTCTAGACCTAGACTCTCAATATAATCCGCCACTCCCTGATATTGTGACGCCGCATAGTCTACTGCTCGCGCCATGGCCGCCTTTGTCATCTCTTGCTTGGACAGCTGCTCTTCATCTGCCAGTACGCCCCAAAAGTCCTGATTGTAAAAAGAGTCATGGAAGGGATAGGTGTGCACAGATACAAAATCTACAGCTTTTATCAGTGCTGCCAAATCATCGGTTTGGTATACCTTGGCGCCACCACCCCAGGATTCATAGTTATCTGAGCTGGTGATCCAGATATCTGGATGCAACCCACCAGAGGCCTTGAGCCCCTGCAAATGATTCACCCATTTGAGGATGATCTTGGGATAGACAAAGTAATTGACTGCCCACTGCACCATAGCTTCATTGCCCACGGCAATTGCCTTGACAATATCGGGATATTGGTTGGCCATGGCAACCGCCGTGTCTATCTCACGGCTATTGTTGTCGCTATTGCCTCTATTGTGGTCAGTGAGAGTATCGCTATCCCAAGCATTTTTTTCTTCATCCCACACACCAGATTTCCAGGCATTGTGGGCTTCTATCCAGGTGCCTATCATCAGATACATCTCGAAGTCTGGATCCTGATTTTTTAAGTCTTTAATAGCCTTTAGGAGGCTAGCCACTTGAGGATACTGGGAAGTGTTGTAGGTTCGCAAAACCTTCACACCCATAGCGGATAGTATTTTTAAATCCTCGGTTAACTGTTCATGAGTTGGCGCAATATCTCGACTCTTGCCACGGTAGCCGCCATAGGAAAACGCTGGATATTCCGGATTACCCAATATTTCCGCTGCGGCAGGACCATGGAGGTTATTATCCGCAATACCGTTGTCTGGTAACCCACAGGCAAACAGTACACTTAGGGTGATACACAGCGCAATGGTTTGGAAAAAAGTAGTCACGGATCGAGACTCCTATAATAGAAAGCAAAATGGCCTTGGATAACCTCTAAGTATACGAGTCGATATTTGTTTTTCAAAGTTGCAAGGTCAGCCTAAAGCCTGATTAGCGATGAACGGTAGGTATTTTCAGGATGAACGGACTTTCTGACCCCTACTAAGTTGACGTAAACTTTGGAGGTATTTTTAAGGGCACAGAACCCGAAGATGAAGCCGAGCAAAGTAGAATTAAAACGACAGTCTCAAAAATATCAACTCAGTATTGATGACAAACCTTTCTATATCAAAGGTGCCGGACTTGAGCTTGGCAGCATTAAAAGCCTCGCCGACTACGGCGGCAATGCGTTTAGAACCTGGCGTGTAGCCAATGGTGAAAAATCAGGATTACAGATTCTCGATGAGGCTTACGAGCACGGACTAATGGTCTGTATGGGTTTGGATGTGGCTCGCCAGAGACATGGTTTTGATTACAGCGACAAGCAAGCCGTGGCAGAGCAGCTAGCTGCCATGGAGCAGGATGTACTTGCTCTCAAGGACCACCCGGCTCTCTTGATGTGGGGCATAGGCAACGAACTGAATCTTCGCCACAGCAATCCGAAGGTCTGGAATGCTGTAAATGATATATCCACAATGATCCATAGGCTGGACCCCAATCATCCCACCACTACCATGCTAGCAGGTGCTGAACCGGATGTGATCAAGCTGGTGGTTTCCCGATGTCCAGATTTAGACCTACTGTCATTCCAACTCTATGGGGAAATTGACCAGCTACCTGACTTTATCGCCCAGAGCGGCTTTTCCGGAGCCTACACCGTATCTGAATGGGGCGCCACCGGACACTGGGAATCACCCTGTACGGATTGGGGCAGACCATTTGAAGCCAATAGTTCTGTCAAAGCTGACTGTTATTACCAGCGCTATCTTGATTATATCGCAGCAGACCGCCAGCAATGTCTCGGTTCTTTTGTATTTCTATGGGGTCAAAAGCAGGAGCGCACCCCCAGTTGGTACGGCGTATTTTTAGAGCAGGGGCAATATACAGAATCGGCACAGGTCATGGGCATGCTATGGACCGAACGAACCCCAGAACAACCAGTGGCGAAATTGTTGTCCCTGAATATTGATGGCCAAGAAGCTCCTGCCAGTATTTATTTAACAGAGAAAGAAACCTACACGGCAAGGGTAGCTATTGATTATAACGAGCCACAATCGCTCAGCTACCAATGGGAGTTACTCAAGGAAGTGGACAGGAAATTAGAGAGCGACGGCGGCGATTTTGAACCTCGGCCCGACTCTGTTTGGCGCCAATTAGGAGGTAGTAAACTCGATAGAGTTGAATTTGCAGCACCTGAACCAGGGGAATATCGGTTGTTTGTGCAGGTTCTAGATACTCATGGTGGCGCGGCCACCGCAAATTTGCCCGTCTTGGTCGAAACTGCAACGATTTAATTGGGGGTCTCTACTATAATTTTGCTCAACTGGGCGTTGACTGCTCGGACAATAATAAAAAGGTAGATCTATGTCCCAAGATTCAATAGCTCAGCCTCTGGGCGCTCATAGTAGCAATCATGATCGTATTCCCCTCGACCAAAAGATCGCCTGGGGCATCGGCATGTTAGCCAACCAGATGTTCCCTGCAGCACTAGGTATCTTTATGGTACTGCTGGTCCAAAGCCTGGGTATGAGTCCTCTATTATGGTCGCTGATCTTTCTTATCCCCAAGCTCATTGACGCTATCACCGATCCGCTGATGGGCTATATCTCAGACCATACTGTCTCGCGATGGGGCAAGCGCAGACCCTATGTCTTCATAGGTGCCATTATCTCCGGATTCTCCTTTGTAATGATGTGGCAGCTGTCTGCGGAAAATACCGAGATGTATAATTTTTACTATTTTCTTACCTGGTGCAGTATTTTCTGGATCGGCATGACGATTTTCAGCGTTCCTTATGTGGCCATGGGCTATGAGATGAGCTCTGACTTTCACGAGCGCACCAGACTGATGGCAATTGCCCAGTGGATAGGCCAGTGGGCCTGGGTGATCGCCCCATGGTTCTGGATTATTCTCTACGACCCCAGCTGGTTTGAATCCGCCACTGCGGGCGCCAGAACGCTTTCTATCTGGGTAGCTGGTATCTGCATGAGCCTGGCGTTGGTGCCGGCGATTTTTTGTACCTTTAGCAACACCTCTGAGGATGACAATCAATCTGTAGATAACGAAGGCACATTGATGGACAGTGTTCGGGACTTTGGTGGCGGTATTATGACCACACTGCGCAACAAGGCTTTCCGAAAAATCTGCCTTGCCACCTTCCTGGTATTTAATGCCTTCCAAGTTATCGCAGCGTTTTCTTGGTTTATTATTGTCTATTATATGAATGCTGGTGATCCAGTGGCCGCTGGTGTCTGGCCTACGTTGTTTGGTTCTGTAGGTGCTCTGTTCACCTGCTTCCTGGTGATTCCTGTGATCAACTGGAGTGCTCAGCGGTATGGCAAGCTAAATACCTTTATGGTCTCGCAGTCCGTTTCTCTTTTGGGTTATGTCTCTCTGTGGTGGGGCTTCTCACCGGAAAACCCCTGGATGATGTTTATCCCCCTGCCACTGTTTTCCTTCGGTATTGGCGGTCTATTTACCATTATGATGTCTATGACAGCTGACATCTGTGATATGGACGAACTGGAAACGGGCGAACGGCGTGAAGGTACCTTTGGCGCTATCTACTGGTGGATGGTGAAGTTTGGTGCCGCTGTTGCCGGCGCTGGCTCAGGCCTGATACTTAGCGTTATTGGCTTTGATCAGAATGTTGCCATGCAGAGCGACGAAACTTTGGCCATGTTGCGTCTTAGTTATATTTTGATCCCCTGTATTGGCACCAGTATGGCTATCTTTGTGATGCGTAACTATGACCTAGACGAGCAAAAGGCCTATGAGATTCGCGCTCAACTGGATGCCCGAGCCGCTGCTAGATAGAGTGTACTCCCAGCTGAGTAATCTCAGTGCATAAAAAAGCCGCCTCACCAGGCGGCTTTTTTATTTTTAGCTACAACGCAGTACGTCCTGTCCCAGTTACTCCAGGCCAGGCTGCAACGCCACCTGGATACTAGTTACAGCACCTTTCTTATCGAAAATAGCCATCGATAGATCACTGTCTATGCTGTTACCTGTAATGATCTCACTACTACCATCAGCAAAACTTAGCTGCATCGAAGTGTGCTCTGCCAGACTATAGACCACAGGAACCTGACAGTAAGTGAAGCCAAGCTGGCCAGCTTCCAAGGGCACTGATTTCTGATCACCATTAATATCAAAGTAAACAAGGGTATCTGAACCGGACAGAAACTCGGACTTTCTCAGAATAATCGGGTTAAAGGTGACACAGCCGTTGACCACTTGGACACCCAATTCTTGCAAACGGGCGATGACCTCTTCCTTCACCTGACCTGTCATACCAGGCTGTTTAGCGCCTGCGAAACCCGGGGTATGGGAGTATGGATCTGTGGGAAAGGCACCATAGTTGTCTGGGGTTTTGTTGAAACCGATCCCGGAACGGATATCAAAGTAGCAATCCGCTAAACGGCCTGTAATCACTGAATCGCTGTTTTGCTCAAGACCCTTGTGAAAGCTTTCTAGCGCCGCTAACAGCAACTTGGACACCATGTGCCAATAGATCGAACCCAGCCCCTCATAGGCGTACATACCGCCAGAGCGACCCGTAAATTGGCGATGGTTAAATACTGATTCGAAAATCTCCTCTACCAGCGTCTGATCCTGGGCAACCAAATCAGCATAACCATTTTCAGCCAGAGACTGCATGGCAGACTGTGCGCTCGCTACATTATTAAACGTACCATTAAAGTAATAGCCTCCCTGAGAATCAGATTCAATCAGGGTACTATCGCCAGCGGATACCAGAGCCTGAAGCAGAGATGAACGCTGTACATCTGCCGATGGAATAATATTTTTATTCATAAACCGGCTCAATTCGCGGTCTGGATAAAGCAGATAGGAATTCTGGCGCTCGGTATAAAGAGCCGACTGACGTAGCGCCTCTAGCACAGTCAGAGACTCTTCCGGGTTTAGATAGCCAGAACTCAATACAGCTACCTGCCCTTCCAACATCTCATACAGATAGGTGATCTCAGCACTATCTTCAGTTGTAGTCATCAAATTATAGGCATGATAGAGGCCATCTTCACGACGGTTGGCACAAATGCTGTGATCGATAAATTCCAGAGAAGTCTGACAGAAGGTGATCAAGTCCGCAGTGCTCACCGCTACTCGCTCACCAGCAAAACCTTGGTTATAAATACCAGCACGGTAAACGTCAGCAGAGCGCCCCAGTCGATCGATCATTAAGCGACGATCTGTATCGCTGATTTTCCCATCCAGAAGATGACGGTTATCGACAAAAGTACTGTTGATACTATTTAGTAGCTCA
The DNA here is from genome assembly GCA_025153755.1 of SAR92 clade bacterium H921. Taxonomy (GTDB): domain Bacteria; phylum Pseudomonadota; class Gammaproteobacteria; order Pseudomonadales; family Porticoccaceae; genus HTCC2207. The sequence continues at coordinate 474,106 of JAOALD010000001.1, read as the reverse complement.
ACTAATTCTGTGGAGATTTCCACCCAGTTGAACTCGACTTGGGAGAACAGATCCAGCAAATACTGCTGATAGCGTCTGGTGTAATAAAGGGTCACCATGGACACGCCATAGCCAACTAGAGCATTGTTGGCATCATTCCATTCCGGCCGCTGGGTGTTCATCCAGATGCCGGCTTCAGGAATAAAGTTCGACAGCTTAGTCAGCACCGTAGCTAGTAGTTTTTCGGTCAGATTAACAGTGTAGACTGAACCATTTTTATCCCAAATTAGCCGACCATCTGCGCCCACGGCTTGAACGCGCTGATCAATCAATGCGTCCAATTCCTCATCAAAATCAATGGTGTTATGTGGGTCTTTAAGCAAGTCCTCATAACTCTTTATGCGGTAGGGAACATTGGCATAGCAGAACAGGTCTGCGCTGAGGAATTTCTTCAGAGTGCCCGGATGATAATCGTTGGATAACTCCAAAAATTTCAGCAGATAAATAATCTGGTGATCGCCCCAGTAACCAATATTGGCCCAGGGGTCTTCAGGTTCAGGTTTCTCCCAGTCAATACCCGCCTTGGTGATGCGGTAGGGGTTGTAGCCATCAGCAGTAGAAGCGTTAACAAACTTACTGATCATCGATTCAACATAGTTAGGAATCGAGACACTTAGAGCTTCCCAATTCTGGAAAATATCCCGCCAGTTGCCCTCAAAATTCAGCAATTGTGAGCCGTCTTCTTTTTTGACCTGAATTGCAAATTTGTTCCAGGGTCGAGATGGGTCTCCGTGGCGGCGGCTAAATGACAGTGGTAAATATTCCATACACAGACGCTGCAGGCTAGCATTGCTGGTACGCTCAGCGGCAGAAATCAGGTCGCTATAGTGGAAACTATCATCTAAGCCTGCAAAAAAGCTTATCGAGTTTTGATACTCAACGCGATTAAAACCTTTTACAAAACTAATTAAATCAGCTTTATCAACAGTATAGTTATCGACAAACAGACCACCACGCATCACATTAAACAAGACATTAGCAAAGTGGTGATTGGCGCTGAGGCGATCTTCGGTTACCTGCAAACCGTCGGCCGTGCCCACGATACGGGCAAGATTAAGGGTACCCAGAGCTATATCATCTTCAATATCCTGAGCAATATCAGCATCACTATTAATATAGGCCGTCAGCTCACGGACATCTGCAGGACCCTGATTAATATCAGCGACTATGCTCCAGCTTTGCTGAGCCTTGGGCGCAAGCGTTAAAGCTCCATTGACAAAGTAAGCACCGCGTCGGCCGCGAACATCAACTTCTTGATCAACGCCCAGACCTTTACGGAAAGCATCCAGTTGTATTGACGACACCAGCTTAGTGGTTCTCGGCATGCCTACAGACCAGGCAACAGAGGCTGATAGCGCCTCACTGGGCTCGGCGCGGTCTACCAAAATTGAGCTCATGCTATACAGGCCCAGCCCTGAATCTGATTGAAGTTCATTCTTTTTGTAAGCATCAACCAAACAGCTCAAAGAATTCTGCACATCGGACTCAACACCATAGGGGATTAGGTTTTCGATGCCATCAAGGATATCTATGCTGGCAGATTCGGCGCTATTATTTACTAGGGTGGCTGTCTTCACAAAACCAAAGCGGTCAGAGGTGCGCCAAGCATAACGATAGCTCAGACCCAAATCGTGATTTATTTCTTCAAAAACCAGCTTATCTCCAAAGACATTTTTATACAGATTTCTAGTAATTTTATAGACACCGGCATACATGTCAGAAAGCGGCTCCCATAACGAGGTCTTATCACCTGCGGTTACCAAGGCAATGGTTCTGCTACCGGTAAACGGCGACGAGTCACTAATCTTATCATCTGTATAATAGGGAAATAGCGCACTCTGAGCATCGACTCTCCCCGCTGAAAGACCCCCTCGAGTAGAAATAAACATCCAGTGATTTGAATCACTTACTACGCTAATGAAAAAATCTTTCATCTGGTTATAGTTAGTAATCTTATAGAATTCTTCGCCATCAATACTGACATATTCGCCAGCAACACTCTGATGTTCGCCCTCAAGTAGCTGATTTCCGATATAGATAGATTTCTGAGTCATAGTTATCCTAAACCTTAAAATTTTAACTTCACATAGAAAGCCTTTGACGTCAGCCCTCTTTAATATCATATGCTCAGCCCAGTGTCTCCGGCGCTTTCGCGAGGTTTTAAGCGCAAGTATCCTAATCTCAGACTCTTTTTGACGCAACATCCCATATATCCTAATGAGTTAATATGTCGGTTCATCGAGATAGGAGGGACATAGGCTTCGTTGTAAGTCAGGCGGGCCTCCGGTAGCATTCTGCGTTATAAACTTACAATTAAACCGCTTAGCAAAGATTAATAGGTCTAACCCCCGCCATGTCTAAAAGAGAAGAAAAAGTAATGTCCCTGTCTGGGATAGATTCATCCGCTATTAGCAAACAGCAACTTAACCAATACTTTCGAAACTACCTAGATAGCGGCATTCACGGAATTGGCTTTAGCGCCTATGAAGAGGGTCAGTAGCCTGGCGATGACATTAGCCGCGAGCAGGTCGAGCGGCGAATGGCAATGCTCAAACCCAGTGTCCAATGGATACGGTCCTTTTCTTGCTGTCAGGGTAATGATCTGATTCCGATAATAGCCAAAGAGATGGGGCTTAAAACTCTGGTCGGAGCCTGGTTGGGTGACGACCTAGAGAAAAATGAACTGGAAATCGCCGGCCTGATCAAACTCGCTAAACAGGGTCTGGTAGATATTGCCGCAGTTGGTAATGAGGTGATGTATCGTAAAGACCTGAATGAAGAGCAGCTGCTCGGCTATATTGCTCGGGTTAAGGAAGCACTGCCTGATATACCTGTGGGCTATGTGGATGCCTATTATGAATTTGAAGATCGTCCTGCCATTACCCAAGCTTGCGATGTAATTCTGGCGAATTGTTATCCCTTTTGGGAAGGCTGTGCCCTTGAATACTCCCTACTCTATATGAAGGATATGTATCGCAGGACAGTGGCCGTGGCCGGTGGTAAAAAAGTCATCATTACGGAAACTGGCTGGCCTAACCAAGGCGAGAAGTTCTATGGAGCACAACCCTCGGAAGAAAATGCATTGCGTTATTTTTTGAATACCCAGCATTGGGGAAAGACAGAAAATATTGATATATTTTATTTCTCATCGTTCGATGAGTCGTGGAAAGTAGGCGCAGAAGATGACGTAGGTGCTTTTTGGGGCCTTTGGGATAAAGATGAACAACTAAAATACTCACAGCTATCATGACAACTAAAACACTGCCCTTCAGTAAAGCTATCTGTTATTCCGGCTACCGAGACGGCCAGAGCCCTGACTCCGGAGAGATCCCCACCTACGAACAGGTCAAGCAGGATCTGCTAATTTTACAGGGGCAATGGCAATCGCTCCGGCTGTATGCCAGTGATTCCCATTCGGAAACAGTTCTCGCGGTAATTAAGAACGAGGGTATGCCGTTTGATGTCATGCTAGGTGCTTACATTAGTGCCGAAGTCGATAATCCTGAATGCCCCTGGGGTGGCGTTTACCCGCCAGAACAACTACTCGCCAACAAGCGGGCCAATAAATCCCAAATACTGCGTCTGATAGAACTGACAAATGCCTTTACAAGTATCGTTAGCTCGGTATCCATTGGCAATGAAGCCTCAGTGAGTTGGACCGATCATATGGTTACTACTGACAGCTTAGTGCGTTACGCGAGGCTTCTTAAAGGCGCTGTTTCTCAGCCTGTTACCTTCTGCGAAAACTATGTGCCCTGGTTAGACAAGCTGCGACCTCTTGCAGAGGAATTGGATGTTATTTCTATTCATACCTATCCTGTTTGGGAATATAAAACTATTGAAGAAGGTCTGGCCTACACCATTGAAAACTATAACTCGGTTGCTCAGGCCTACCCTGAGAAACAGATAGTCATTACTGAGGCTGGCTGGGCGACTCAAACCAACGGCTTAGGCATAGAAAGTCGTAATGTTAATCAGGAATTCCAGCGACGCTATTATCATGAACTAATGAACTGGGCTGAAAAAGAGCAGATATTGGTCTTTTACTTTGAAGCTTTTGACGAAAACTGGAAGGGCTCCAACGATCCCCTAGAACCAGAGAAACACTGGGGCCTTTATAGAGCTGATCGAACTCCTAAGTTGGCACTGGCAGTTTCTGCCTAACAGCTGACCCTTTTATCCATCACCTACTTAGCTTTGCTCGCCCCGATGGTGGCGAAGCTAGTCGCCTTGTCATCTTGTATATAGAGGCCAGCTTGAGCGCTGATATTAAAACAAGCCTCAGCCTAAAACTAGACGCTTAACACCCTTAAGTGAGTGGCACCAGTTAGAATTCTAACTATGCTTCCACTGGGACTCAGTTAAAGTGGCGTTTGGAACCTGTCGATTGCCCACCCCATTGCGTAGCCCAAGGTCTGCTGCACATAGAAGGGGGCTGAATAATATTGTTGTATATAAATACTTCTGACCTGCTGATTGAGTAGTTATAGGTTTCCTAAGGAACACTAACTTGCAAGTTATCGACTTCCAATGAAGTCTTTTCCGCCCGAACGTAAATCACTCTACGACTGCGCGCAGTCTGGCCCTTATGCTCACCAGTTACCTGAATAGTGATGGTATTGAAACCCCCTGTCTCTAGGGTGTAACCTACGCTAACGGATCCCTCCATGTCATCCAATGCAATTGACTTATCAGTTAATTTGATACCGCTCGTACTCTCAAGTTGCATCTGAACATTCTTAGAGAACCAAGGACGCTCGAATGCGACGATAACTTGGAATTTTTACCTAGGACCGCTTTTGCAACTGGTGGATGCTTGAGTTTAAAAACTGGTTCAGGTGGTGACAATCCCGCCAGCCTTATCACGGCGCCTTTAATGAACCCGTAGTTACCTGGGTTAAGATCGAAATGATCCTTGTAACCGCCCAGTGTTCGGCCGAATTTTTAACATACCATATGGACGGATGCCAAGCCAAATGCACTTAAATTATGCGCTAATGATTAAGACAGATTTACTGCCTTACGAAACTTACCTATCCAAGCAATATAGATAGCACTTCAGATATCGATCTTTTTATTCTGCGAGAAGACAGTCCCCTCCTATGGTTGACTAAACAACTAGCCTATAAGAAGTATGGTAAACGATTTATGCTATTAGATACTGGGAGGAAGACACATCATTTATGACAGCACAATTTTTTGACCCTATAAAAAATAGATAATCAAAAAAAATTTGGGCTCCAATAAAAAATCTATAATTTAATATCTTTGTTATCCTGGGATACTTAATTTCTTTCTTTAATACAAAAAGTCAAAGGAAGAATAACCATAAACATTGAAAGATTCTTAATACCGCTCCCTCACCTGTTAAAACGCTCTAATAGCAAACTTTTAGTATCGGACAGATTGATTTAAAAGGTGCAATACACTTAGTAAGATCGACGGCCAGTCTGGGCACTATTGCTTAACATAAGGTTGCCGTTGAATATTGACATAAATTATGTCATTATAATTAATAAAATGTTAAGCCAAAGTAAACGGTGCTGCGCCCCATGACTGAACCCCTTCTGATAGATCGACAAAACGACATCCCGTATCATCGTAGGACATGAGCTTTTATCGATCGTCCAGAACTGGTGGTCAAAGACATCTCCAGCAACGACAGTATTAGTGCTGTATTACTCATTGCAAAGAGCAAAATTATTCTTCAGTCGGCATGAACCTTCAACAACTGCCTGAAGACACAGATCGCGACCTAATGGCAGCTTTTATGAAGAAACGGCATCCTATTTTTAATCACACCTAGTGATTAATAAAACCATAATATTTTATGGCATTTAAAGTGTTCCCCTTTTGAAAGGTAAGTTTATGAAAAAATGGTTACTGAGAATTTTTACCAGCATGGTTGTGCTATTTCTGGTTGCATTTTGGCAGATGTATTTTTCACAGCGCCCACCATTGATGACAGACCCGACGACATTGGCGGGTGATGGAAGCACCATTAATTATTGTGAATTACCAATACTCGACAGTAGCGGAATGATGGCTGACGAAATCCCCAAGGGTAATACGCCAGATTGTGGCTATGATCATTTTCCATTACCTATTTTGGCACAGTGTACCGAACCTCTTACGGAAGAAGCCGATGATATTCGTGGCTTATGGGTTGGCGTTGCAGGCGGGCATACCGGGCATGTGGAGCGAGTGGAACAATGTGGTTCACGTGTAGTGATTACCTCATCGGGAGTTATTCATGACGGCGGCCCCAATCTCAGCGCCGATATTGTCGGTATAAATTCTAACGATACCGAGGGCTCTGTGCTGTTTACCTTTAGGGATAAAGAGTACTGCGGTCGAACCTCTGCCAGTATGACCTGGAATAACCGAGTATTACATTTCAATGTTTTTGGCTGGGGCCCGGTAGCGGTGAGAAGATATATGGAAGGCGAGCAGCTGGTATGGGAATATGCCGATGGTACTACGACCCATATGGATCGTATCTGTCAGTTGCCCGAGCATCAAAAGATACCCGCTAAACGAGGTAGAAATATACAGATTTTTTAGTGATATTTATGGAGCCGGCGGATCCGTATTTAGATTTTAAGCTATTGATTAATAAAGCGTTACTCTGTTTAAACACAGGCTTTTGTCACTTAAAAAAGGAGCGACTACACATTTTAATCTGTTCAAGATAAATAGGTTAGAGAGGTAGTGCCCTGCTGTATTTTTTGTGGCCGGGTTTTCCATCCCACAGTATTCTTACGGAGCTCAAAAGTGGTTGCCCAGATGCGGAACAGGGACTGTTTTGGAAAATTTGGTAAGTTTATGCAAAGGTCTTTTGTCCGGCTCTGATTCTGTTGACATTCGCGCAGGAATCTTAAACTCGAATCCTTGATGACATTTGCTATGCTCTTGAAATACATTTTGATAAAAGTAAAGAAATTCACAAATTAGTGATTAATACTGATTTTGATAATTATTTTGAAATCAAATGAGGAAACCAAATTGAGGTTTCGCACGCTCTAATCCACTGGCACCTGAAGACGCAATGACTTTAAGAAGCCTTCTCGTAGATAATTGCATAGCCTTTGTCCCAATTATGGCCCAATAAACAATGCTTATTATTGCCCTATTGTAAATTGCGAGCGCGGTTCTGACTGTGCTTCACTAGGATACTATCAATCTGCTCTTTTTTTTACGGACGGTCTAACCCATTTGGGCGACACGCGGATCATTTGGATAAATCCATTCCTTTCCAATTACCTGTTTAACACGAAGTTCTTCAGGAATATTTTGCGCTCCAATCATGTTATCTGCGGCCTGATTCCAGTGGTATATCCTTGCCTCTTGATAGCTTAGGGGCACCCCTTTGAATCCACTCGACTCCATCGACACTTGAATTTTCTCTCCAAACTGCGTGTCTTCTAGTAGCACCGTGCAGAGCTCTGTACCATCATTTACAGTCCACAGATTTGGCATCATGCCCTCCTCCCACTGTGGCGCTAGTGTCCAGGTCTCTAAGCGGCATTTATTGATGCCATTAGGCCAAAAGACAAGTGGGGCAACAGCCAAGTGGCTCATCGGGCTGACTAAATTCGGAAAAATCCCATAGGATTGAGTGCAGGTTCGGGCGATCTCACCTGCGGTATCTATTTCAGCGAGATTTTTTGACACTTTTAAGGCCTGCAAACTTGATTTTCCCTTTGGCACGGGCGCAATCATACGTCCATGACCATTGTTATAGAGTGTATTTACATTACGCCGGTCATCGAGAATGGGGGCTACAGTCTTGGCATGAATCGATTTGACATGATATACCTCGGTATTAGCCTCCATGGCGATTTTCCAATTGCAGTCCAAATCGAATATAGCTCGCGAGGCCAAACGACAGGTATCCAACTGAAACTCTTCCCACTCTAATGCGATAGGCCCGAGCCAATCTAGGAGACTGGGTGCATCTTGATCAAAATTTACAAAGATTAAATTGCCAAACCTTTCGCACCGGACTGTTACCAAGCTCCTGCAAGACATATCAAAGTCTTTAAAATCCTCAGGATCGCGAATACCTTTAAGTTGGCCATGATGATCATAACTCCAGCCATGATAAGGGCATGTTAAACGTATGGATTTGCCACGCTTTTCAGTGACCACCGGAGCTCCTCGGTGGCTACAGGTGTTATAGAACGCATTGATGTCACCATTACTCGCATGGGTAATCACTATCGGCTGTCCTAGATTCTCCCAAAGCATATAACAGTTTGGCTCAGGAATTTCGTCCAAGTGAGCCGCAAGTAACCAAGACTTCGCCCATATGTGCTCGCGCTCCAAGTCATGGAATCTAGTATCTACATAACGACCAGCGGGAATATCTGGTAGTTGTGGAAAGTCTCGAGGTGGCTCAGATCGAGATGCTTCAAATTCCATGAGGCGACGTAGTGTCTTGATATACTCCGGTGTCATCTTGTTATGATCTCCCACCTATTCGAACTCCACATCTAACCAAAGATTATGGAAGCCCCTAAGCATCGTTGAGTAAGTACGTTGATTTTTCTTTCCCTTTGCGTGGGAAATCGATTTGTAGCGTTGCAATAGACTTTGCATAGCGTAGCGTGCCTCTAGGCGTCCGAGCGGTGCACCAATACAAAAATGGATACCATGCCCAAAGCTGTGGTGGTCGCTCTTGCCTCTGTCTAGTCGGAACTCATCGGCCTTGTCATAGTGACTGGGGTCACGATTTGCGGATCCCATAAACACATAAAGAGGTTCACCTGCTTTTATCGTTTGACCATGGAATTCCACATCGCAGGTAGCTTTTCGATTAACCCATTGCACCGGTGCGTCAAATCGCAAAATCTCTTCAATAGCAGCGTCTATTTTATCTGGATTATCTTTGAGTTGCTGCCAAGTGGCGGGGTGGTCGGCAAGATAATATAAAAGACTGGATAGCACATTAGTGGTTGTCTCGTTACCAGCAATCAACAGCAGCATACAAAAGCCAGTGATATCTTGGTCTTCCATACCTTGACCATCGATCTGTGCATGAACAACTTTGCTGATCAAGTCTCCTCCAGGGTTGGCACGACGCAATGGAATCAAAGATTGAAAGTATGCGGCCATTTCCATCACCAACGGCATGCGCACTGCCATATCAGTGGCTTCGCTGGTTCCTGTGAGAGCATCTGACCAGAGCTTAAAATCTTCACTGCGCTCCGCAGGGATACCCATCATATTAGCAATCACGGCCACTGGTAGTGGCATGGTAAAGTCAGCAGTAATATCTACAGTATTTTTGTCGGCAATTGAATCTAAAAGTTCATCAACTAAGTCCTGAACACCCGACTCCAAGAGCTTTAATGTTCGACTAGTAAAAGCCGTGTTAACAATAGCTCGTAGCTGGGTGTGCCGCGGGGGGTCATCAGTCAGCAATGGCAGAGCTATGGTTTGCTGTTTCATCTCACCCATAGACTGTGATGAAAAAGTCTTTGCGTCTTTAAGTACAGCGCGCACATCATCGAATCTGCTGAGAATCCAGCCTTCAAGGTCGCCATCAGACCACCAAATGGGCTTATCATCTCGCCAGTTTGCATAAATGGCATAAGGGCTTTCAATCAGAGTTCGGTCGTTTCTATCCATACTACTACCTCGCTATCTGAACTAGCTTATTAGGGTAAGGTGTCCTGGAGATTAACCATTGGCGGTATTGCTTCGTTGACTTTCAGAAACCAATTGCAATCATATTTTGTATATTTTTCATTGTGGCGTTCAACCTAAAGAGGTAATGCACCAACATGTCATAAGACATGCAAATACATCGCTCTTAGACCGCAAACACCCATTTTCGGTAAATCGGCTCTAGACACTCTTGATGCTAGCACATTAGCCGGCGGGCCGTGATACACTAATTTCAAAAAAATAGAGGAGAATCAGCATGGGTCGATTAGCGGGAAAGGTAGCGATTATTACCGGCGCAGCTAGGGGACTGGGTGAAGCTGACGCCCGGGCCTTTATTGCTGAGGGGGCGTTAGTCACCATCACTGATGTTGATCAGATACTAGGATCGGCACTGGCTGATGAACTGGGCTGCCATTTTATTCAGCACGACGTGAGTGATGAAAGCCGCTGGTCTGAAGTGGTCCAGCAGACTGTCGAGCGCTTTGGCACACTCGATATTCTGGTGAATAACGCAGGAATCGTAAAGGCGGGTAACCCGGAGAACCAAACTACGGAAGAATATCGACAAACCATGGCGGTTCATGCTGATGGCGTATTTTTCGGTTGCAGAGCGGCAATCCCAGAGATGGCCCACTCGGGCGGAGGCTCAATTATAAATATGTGTTCTCTGGCGGCAATCCAGGGTGAGAGTTATGTCGCAGCTTACTGCATGGCAAAAGGAGGCATAGACGCATACACCAGAGCGGTAGCAGTGCACTGTGCTCAAAATAACAATGGTGTGCGCTGCAATTCCATTCACCCCTCAGGCATAGAAACGCCTATGGTAGCTGAATTTGGCAGCCAGATGACCACCAAATACGGCGCGCAGGTATTAGAGGATATGGCGGCACATGCCAGCAAGTCAGGTGAGCCAGAAGATATTGCCTATGCCGCAGTGTACCTTGCGTCTGATGAATCAAAGTTTGTTAACGGCACACGCATTGTCGTGGACAACAGTATGTCAGTGACCTCTGGTCAAGTAGCTGGCTAACCGAGAGCTGACTTGGCCATCGGATTTACCCTGTAAATAATCTTAACCACGTCCGCCTTTTTGTTGCATAAATCGTGGATTTTTAAATAATCAGTGGACCCTTTTGCGCATAGGATATCCTGTATAAAGTCATTTGAATCAATATTTTAAAAATTGCAAAAAAGCTCCTTTTGGAGTGTCTGTATGGTGGAGGCGGCGGGAACTGTACTTAGACTGTAAGCTATTGATTCATATAACTTTAATGGGTTTAGAAAACTGCTTTTGTTACATCCTGTGTTACTTTAATCTACATCCTGTCAAACTCTTTTCAAGTTATAAAGCGCATTAGAGAGCATTAAGTATTAGAACGTAAACTGCCCTCAAACAAACCATCAACCAACGATTTGCGATAGTTCTCAAGGGTACTATATGGCCGGCTGGCTACGCCACTTTCAACTGCAGCCTCTGCAACTGCAGGTGCGATGTAATCAATTAGCCTTGGGTCAAAGGGCTTGGGTAAAATATACTCTTTGCCAAAGCCAATAAGACTTTCATCTGTGTAGTAACTCTTTACTTTATCATGCACCTCCGCTTGAGCTAATTTTGCCAAAGCTCGAACACAAGCAATTTTCATGGCAGCATTAATTTCCGTTGCTCCGACATCCAGCGCTCCTCGGAATAAGAACGGAAAGCAAAGCACATTATTGACCTGATTAGCATAGTCGGAGCGGCCGGTAGCCATAATTGCGTCTGGACGATATTCTCGGACTAAATCGGGTGATACTTCGGGATCTGGATTAGATAACGCCAGTATAATCGGGCGAGCCGCCATACTTTTAAGCATCTCAACATCAAGTAAATCGGGCTGAGACAAACCGAGAAATAGGTCTGATCCATGCATTGCATCCGCCAAACTTCGACTCTGCGTATCCCGTGCATATCGCTGTTTTTTGCTATCTAATCCTACCCTCTGCTGGTGAATAACACCTCGACTATCCAGCATTAGAATATTATCTATCTTTAATCCAAGATCGACCAATAGATCTGTACAGGCCATTGCGGCAGCCCCCGCGCCAGAGACCACTAATCTGACGTCACCGATCGGTTTATCGACGATTTGTAATGCGTTTATCACTGCAGCTGCTGCGACAATCGCCGTTCCATGCTGATCATCATGGAATACTGGGATTTTCATCCGCTTCCTTAAATTCTCTTCTATTGCAAAGCACTCAGGCGCTTTGATGTCCTCCAAATTTATGCCACCGAAAGTCGGTTCTAACGCTGCGACAATATCGCAAAACTTATTGACGTCAGTCTCTTCGATTTCTAGGTCAAACGCATTTATCCCTGCAAAAGACTTAAACAAAATCGCCTTACCTTCCATCACTGGCTTAGAGGCAAGCGGTCCAATATCTCCTAAGCCAAGTACGGCAGTGCCGTTTGAGATAACGCCAATCAAATTACCACGCGACGTATAGTCAAACACTGTTTCAGGCGATTGATGAATTGCATGACATGGCTCAGCTACGCCTGGCGAGTAGGCTAGTGCAAGGTCTGCTTGATTTAATAAGGAAGTGCTGGCTTCAATGTTGATCTTGCCAGGAAATGGGTAACGATGATAATCGAGAGCTTGTTGCTTATTCATTTGGGGAGGAGCCTTGCTTACAATGTGTTTGGTGTATGGTCGTGACTAAAATAACGCCTGGAAAACCCCAAAAGTATGATTTATCTGGTTTTCTTATGGCCAAAAAATTCATTGACGGTATCTTCTGCAATGCGCTGCAAAAACATTTTGTCTTGATCTGAAATAACATCAAAATAGTCGTAATCTAAACCAACGGGAGAGGTATTAAAGATAGATGCGAAAACCACACATGACGCTAAATAGGTGCCAAGTAAGCTGGGGTGAGTACCATCAAAAGCTTTGTGCAACTTCAGCCCGGGCTGCTGCTCGTATGCTCTTGCAAAAGCAAGGCCCACCGGAATTACCAGTACGCTGTTATCATTACCAGCCTTGAGGTAAGTGTCCTTAATATGATTAATCATCTTAGGGTCATATGCTTTATGAGGTTTTACATAAGCATGGGTCATATACAAGGCGGCTTCACCGCCTTTCGCTCTAATCTTTTTTACCTTCTCTTTAACTTGACTATAAAAGGCTCGTCGAGAAGTCTCTGATAAAGATTCTGAGCTGCCACCCTGAAGAATAACGAGTTCAAAATTATTCTCAACGCCGATATTTTTTGAGTCCAAAAGATGATCAAGATTATGATGTGATAATTTTGAACCGCCAATGGTTGCAGATTTATAGACGGCTAATTTCGATCTTTCAGGGAATTTTTCTGCGACCATTCTACGAACATGATTGTGGAGACTGTCGTTGTAATAAAAATAGCTATTACCGACGAATAAAATTCTATTTGGGCTTGTATTGCCTAGCTGCTCCACTTGGCCGTTAGCCAATGCAGAACCACTATGAGCTATAGATACAATTACTAGCATTATCCTAACAAGATTTTTTTTCATCAATACTGCCATAATAAAAGTTTTAATATTTTATTTTCAGACTGCCATTTACATCGTCAAAAAAAGATTGGTGCCCACACTGTGGCAATCATACTGATTAATAACACACTTATAAGATTCAACAAGAAGCCCGCACGAATCATCTGAGGAATCGTTATAAAATTTGAGGAAAATACAATGGCGTTAGGCGGCGTAGCAACAGGGAGCATAAAGGCACAGCTTGCAGCTAAAGTGATAGGCACACAAAGCACTAATGGGTCGATACCAGCCTGAACTGCCATTGCTCCTATGACCGGTAAAAACGTTGCTGTCGTTGCCACATTACTCGTAAGTTCTGTTAAAAAGATAACTAACATAGTCGCTACTACAACTAATACTAAAACACCGTAATCTGATAGAGGGGACAGGCTATGCCCCAACCAGCTGGCAAGTCCGGTACTCGATATAGCCGATGCCAGGCTCAGCCCCCCTCCAAAAAGAATCAAAACACCCCACGGAAGACGATCTACATTCGACCAAATCATTAGTCGCGATTGGCCTTCGTCACCACTGGGTAGTACAAAAAGTATTAGCGCCCCAGTCATGGCAATAGCGGTATCGGATAATCCTTCAATATCGAATAATGATGAGACGGGCTCTCGTAATATCCAACCAACAATAACTAACAGAAATGTAACAGCAACTCGTTTTTCAGCCGCAGTCATTGTCCCTATTTCCTTATGGAGCTGGCTCAAATGGGACTGAGCTGACTGACTTGCAGGAATCTTAACAACATAAATCCAATGCGTTAAAGCATACCATGCTAATGGGAGCAACACAGCACTGAGCGGAATACCCACAAACATCCAAGCAAGGAAACTAATTTCTATCCCATAGGTTTCTCTCATTACAGCGACAAATAGGGCATTAGTTGGAGTCCCGATTAGAGTCGCCAAGCCTCCGATGCTAGCTGCAAATGCTAACCCTAGTAGCAAAGCTGTTCGAAAATCAGACTTTTGCCTGTCACTTAGATCATCCACGTTGTCTAGCACCACCCCGGCTACCGAGAGAGCTATAGGCAGCAACATCATTGTCGTAGAGGTATTACTCACCCACATGGATAGAAAGGCAGATACCAGCATGAACCCTCCAACAAGGCGTCGTCCATTAGTGCCGGTGCGCATCAAAATTAATAACGCAATTCGTTTATGTAAATTCCACCGCTCCACAGCTAGCGCAAGAATAAAGGCACCGAGGAACAGATAGATTATAGGATGAGCATATTGTGATGCTGTTTCCTTGATCGAAGCAATGCCCAAAACATCAAAAGTAACCAGAGGAAGGAATGCTGTTACTGGCACAGGAACAGCCTCTGTTGCCCACCAAATTGCCATCCATAGACCTACGGCTGCAGTGCGCCAAGCAGTTTCTGGCATAAATGATTGAGCGCCGCCAACACTCATCAACAATAAAAAGATCAGCGGGCCCAATATCTGGCCTATTGTCTGATAATCTAGAGACAGACGATAAGGTATGGCGGATTTTTCGATGCTCATTACTTTTCCAATGGCGAATTTAAAAGAATTAACACTACACGATGAGTTCAGTGGAAACTAAATGTACAGATAGATAAATAGAGGGATCTGCTGCGCCATCCATAGCGCAGCAGCATTGAATTGCCTCTTGAGTAAACTCTCAACTAAACTCTACAACCGTTTTTAAAACGACTGAGTCAGAGACATATAGAGGGTTCTGCCCAGAACATTATGGATGACATTGTCATAGCCTGGACGGACGTTCTCGCCCAATGTCGGTGGCTCTTCGTCGAGCAGGTTTTTAACACCCATTGAAAACTGAGTTCGGTCCTCGAAAAGCCGCATTGAGTACTGCCCATCTAAGGTTACAAGACTATCAATCTGGGTATCCGATTGATCATTTTCATAGCCATCGATATATCGGAGTTGGGTACTCAAGGTATGCACACCTTTTTCAAAGGTCACACCGAGGTTGCCTCTCAACTTGGGCATCGAACGGAACTGATTGGTAAAGTTTCGAGAGCCTGCACCATCAAATTTTGCTGAATCACTGTCGGTTTTGACCTCAAATTTATTGACGTATGTTGCGCCTAAATTGAAGTTGATCGCATCGAAGTAACTAGATGAATCGATCGTATAAGCTACAGATAAATCCATACCATCAGTTTTAACGGAGCCCGTGTTGATAAACTCCGATGTAATTTCAGCCACGGTACCATCGGCGCGACGACGGACTCTTGGATCATCAGCAGTTCCGTCATTACAGTCATTTTGTAAGATAGCCTGAGCACCCTCATCAGAGGTAATCAGATCATCGTAATCAAAACTCCAATAATCGAGGCTAATATCGGCTCCTTTCCAGTCCATCACAAACCCAAATGTCAATGAATCAGCGCTCTGAGGCTTAAGGGAATCACCCCCCTGAGTGGTGACAATAGCAATATTAGTGACATCGCGATTAACACACTCTAGCTCACCAGTTACTGGGTTGAGTGACGCAGGGTCGTCAATAATTGAAGACTGACTTGAAACGCTCATCTGCCGAACTGACGGTGCTTGGAACGACGTTCCCCAGCTACCGCGTATACCAAAATTTTCGGTAGCTTGCCAACGAACAGCGAGTTTTGGGTCGGTGGTATCTACGGTTCCATAGTCCTCATAACGCACAGCCGCCTGCACTTCAATCGAATCACTGACGGGCAACATGGCCTCGACAAACACCGCGTCTACATCTTGACCACCGGCAATTGGTGCATCTTTTCCGTTACCCAAGCCTGAAACATCCAGAGGATCTGGCGAATAGCTAAAGGACTCAGAACGATGTTGCATTCCCGCAGCAACGCCAATGCTTCCACCGGGCAAGGCACCCACTTCGCCTACAAATTTCACTTCAAGTACTTCTTGATCAGCCGATGATGCGTTGACATTTAACGTATGGAGGCTATCAGAGACGTCGTCAGAATTCGCAGCAACACTCACCCCATCCTTCGGCGATACTAGAGTAGGATTTGCCAAACGAGTACCAAATGGATTCCAGCTACCATCGAGTAATCTACTATTGACAACACTGGCGATGTAGTTGAAGGGCCGAGTTTGATCGCGGTCTGATCGAGCGAACATATAGGAAGCTTCAACACTCCATTGGTCAGAAAGATCAGCGGTTATCCCACCTAGCATACGTATATAGGATAAATCGATTTCAAGGTCAGCTGGTCCTCTACCACCGTTATATTCGTCACCAAACGGACGTCCACGCAACTCGAGGTCTGCCCCCTGATGAATCGAGTTGTCCCAGTTGCTTGGGCCAATATATTCGATGCCTCCCTCGCTATCATTAACAAAGAAATTGAATGGATGGTCACCAGGGATAAACATACGTCCAGCCGCGAGCGTACCGTGCTTAAACAGGTAGGGGCCGAGTGTTCGAGAAATCTTATTTGACGAGTAGCTAGTCTCTACAAAAGCCGTCACATTATTATTAAACTCATGAGTGGCCTCTGAGAAAAGCTGTATCCTAGACTCTTCAGGGATCACAGAAACCTGATCTGCAAAGCTAAATCGACAGAACGGAGCTTTGAGGATGCCGCCCGCCGCCTCACAGTCGGGATCGGGGTAGTTAGATCCTGTGCCAGCAGTTCCCAACTCGTTAACCGCACGATAGGTTCCCGGGCTACCGAAGGCCGACAGAGTTTTTGAGGCTGTTGGGTCACCGTTACCCAGAACACGTTCGTTAATAAAGTCAAAGTCTGAGCGGTCCGCTCTATTGCGAGTAGTGTATCCACCATAGACATTGACCTTGGTGGCGCTATCACCTGACGAACCAAATGCAAATCCAATTTGATGCTGGTCGATGCCAGGGCCGCCCGAACTTTGGGTGTCAAGAGTAAGCTCAAAACCTTCAAAGTTGGTGCGCGTCACGATGTTGGCAACACCCGCAACTGCTTGAGAGCCGTAAACGGCTGAGGCACCATCGGTGAGGAAATCAACGCGCTCAATCATCGACATAGGCAACTGGTTTATGTCAAAGAATTGGTTGCCCCCGCCATCAGCAACTGCGGATATGCCACCTCGACGACCATTGATCAACGTTAATGTCGATCCCAAACCTAGGCCGCGCAAATTAAATTGAGCCGTACCAATCAGTGTCCCAGATTCTGTTTGAAACTCCGAACCAACATTAACCGGAAGATTAATGGCGAAATCAGTGATTGTTTTTGCACCCTCCGCTAACATCTCGTCTCTATTCATTACCTGAACTGGTGATATTGCCTCAAAACCAGATCTTTGAATATTCGAACCCGTAACTAAAATTTCATCAATCGAGGCACCACTTTTTTCTTGCCCGTGGACCATGGCACTACCAGCAAAAGCTGCTGCAAATGCACCAAATAACCCTATTTTATTTTTACTTTTCATTCCTTCTCCCTCACGCAAAATCTTTATAGTATGAAAGTTATGCCTGCTGAAGTCCGGTTCTAGTCCCGTCCCCACAAGCATCTCATTAATAGCTTTGCGTGGCGTGGAAAAGCCGGATACCGCTTTGGATCTTTTCCCCCTAACCAACTGGTCAGGAAAAATCAAAGTCAAATCAGCTTGTTCAGCAAACTCAATGAGCGCCGAAGATAAAGCTTGCTGAGGAAGGTCAAAGTCAATAACACTTTCATTGACTCTCTCACTTGCCGATAGTGTTGAGCTAAAAACTAGCACCAGCATCGGAAGCAAAAATAATCGAAAACCAAAAACAATGAAATTATCTCGCGCTCGCCCTAAAGACGAATCATTGAGACATTTCCATGAAGTGCACTGCATCTATTGTATGCTACTGAGCAGAATGCGGTCTTCGCCATCAAATTCTGCCTGAATACCAAAGTTAGTCTCTAACACATCAAGCAGTGCTGTAACATCACCAGTTCTGAAGCGTCCTGTTAATACCCTAGATTTTAATTTCTCATCTAACACTTCAAACTCTACAGACGTATACCGCTCTACCTCCCTGAGGGCCTTCTCGAGTGGAATAGACCTGAAAATTAAACCCCCCTTTCTCCATGACAATCTAACCTCAATATCATCAGACTCAACCATTTGCTTTTTGGCATCTGAATCTCTTAACGTCAGTTGTTCGCCGGCACTTAAACTATTACTGTTGTCAGCCAGTTGAACCAATACGGGTGGTGGAGTTAAGTTATCTTGAATACTACTTTTCTTCGGATACTGGTTTTTGAGCGGTTGGATACCAACAACAACCCGACCTTCAGTTACCATCACATCAACTTTCTGATCATTAGTTATTTCAACTACAAACTCAGTGCCCTTTGCTTGGACAATTCGATCAATTGCCATAACAGATAAAGGTCGATCCTCTTTGGCCACTCGCACATAAATCTCCCCTTGCGTTAGCCTTAATAATCGAGCAGATGAGGAATAATCAAGTGAAAGCTTGCTATTGGTGTTCATCACCACCTCACTACCATCCGGTAATAAAATGACTTTTTTCTCGCCAAGTTCAGTTTCATAATTAGCCGTTTGTCGCGACTTAACACTTGAATCAATTAAATTGAAAAATACCGGAGCACTGATCAGCAAAACAGCCACACATGCATACAGTGCCGGTTTAAAGCTCCAAAAATCAATCTGCGGTTTCGGCTTAGAAATATCTTTTGTTGAATGCGGGAAAAAGTCGGAAAGATATGCAAGTACATTTGTCTTATCCCAGACGGTAGCAACCTCTAATAAAACCTCAATATTTTTGACATCTTCATCCAACCAGTTAGCCAGATCAGACCGCTCTTGATCAGTCAGGACGTTACTATCAAGTTTTAAAATCCACCAGGTCGCAGCGTCTAACCGCACTTCTTCACTATTAATTGAGACCACTCTACTCATTTCTTTGCTCCTAGCTGCGCGTCCGATAATACAGTTTGATGACGCATTGACCCTACTTTTTTGCCACTGAGTTCCACATTATGATTTCGCATATACTGCACACATTTTTTCGTCGCACTTACAATATGTGACTCTACCGTTGGCTGACCAAGATCCATCTCCAGCATAATTTCTTTTAAACTATACCCATAGACTTTCTTCAAGATGAAGGCGCGCTGTGATTGCTTGGGTAACTCACGTATAGCGGCACAAAAAAGGCCAAATTCCTCATCCGAGGCAATTTGACCGAAAGTGGGGTCGTATTCTTCCAACAGTATCTCATCGACATCATCGACACCGCTGGTAAGACGAGTCTCAGCTCGCTTTAAATAATCAAGAGCCAGATTTCTAGCTGTACGAAACATAAAAGATTCTGAATCTTTTATTAAAGTCTTATTCTCGACTTTGCACATGCGCACATAGGTTTCTTGGATTATATCTTCGACGTCTCTGGGTGGAACCATACTAACTAGGAACCTCGATAACCGAGCCTTGATATTGACAAACACTTCTAGGGTACTGCTTGGTTTCACCACAATGCTCCTCTAAATAGCCTATCAGTTATGGCTATAACTGCCATTATTCTGATTAGACGATTGACGAACTATTTTCCATGGGTCTAGTAATAAATTATTTTCCACAGGATACTTTGCGAAGGAAAATATGGCCACTTATAAGATATAAATACTATTCATGGGTGAGGCGAATTAGATGGTTTACCAGAGAGCATTGGAGCGCTATCGTCATTAATAAATGCCGCCGTCGCGTCGCTTTCGCCAGCGAGGTGAAGCTGAGCAGCTTTATAACGCCTACGCATCTGCACTGGCACTGCACAGTGAAGCGCCTGACGCAAAGAGCATTGCCTTTGTTTCTATGGGGACCGGTGTTTATAAGTGGCCAATGGCGTTAGCCGCTGATATTGCAGTAAAAGCACTGTTGACGAGTACGTTTGACCAGACATTGATGTGCGTTATGGATGAGGCCACTCAAGTGGTTTATCAGAAAGCATTGGACCGCTATCGCAATTAAAAAAGGCCGCTCTTTTGGGAGACCTTTTTTTGGTTTTGTTGGAGGCGGCGGGAATTATTCGGGCTTTGCCCTCTCCCCTTCGGGGCCGCCGTCGCTGCGCTCCCGCGTTGTCTCACCACTTCGTGGTTCGGCTGAACCCGCTGCGCGTCTTCATTCCAAAATCGAACGGCCAATAAAAAACCCCAACCCTGTCGGGTTGAGGTTTTGTTATTGGTGGAGGCGGCGGGAACTGTACTTAGACTATAAGCAATTGATTAATATAGGTTTAATGGGTTTATAAAACTGCTTTTGTTACATGCTTTGTTACTTAAAAAAGGAGCATCTGCACATTTTTTATGTGTTCAAGATAAATAGCCAAAATAGTTTATAGAGTCAGTGCCGTGGTGTATTTTTTCTGGCAGAAAATAACATGTGTTGTTGATGTGCGAAGAATGTCTAGCCGAAACCTGTGCGATGCTGCAAAGACGTTACACGGACGTGAAACGCGCGCTATTCGCGCTAAACGTCAGCAGGCACTTGTGAATTGAAGCTACTCGAGCGTATGGGCAAGGGGGTTGGAATTATGTCAGGTGAGAGTGAATTACCTGTGCTGGGGATCGGTGGTTCTAATTATTTTTCCAGTGCTTTGTCAGTGCGCCGCCCAAGTGCTCAATCATAAAGTCCCTGAATACCCTTATTCGCTCCCGGTTACGCAAGTCCGGATGGCTGAGCAGCCACACCCCTAGGTCAAATTGATGCAGCGACGGTGATAACGCCTGCAATTGGTGCGTTTTCGGGAGTCGCAGCGGAGATAACAAGCTTACACCCATACCCGCATTTACTGCTTCAAACAGCTCATTGTAACTGCTGGTCCGTAATACGATTCGCGCGTTGGGTATTTCCCTTTTCAGTACAGGTTCCATATTCAGCAAACTATCGTCAGCGTGCCACACTACCCAATCATAATCAGCCAGGCTACGCGTTCCAGCCCGTTCTAGATAGGCACGATTACCGAATATATTAATGGGGAGTTGGCCAAGCTTACGGGCGACCAACGCTTCCGGCGGATCATTTGTCAGACGGATGGCGACATCGGCCTCCATCCGAGCTATTTCGCTACGCTCACCGCCTGCGGTCAGTACCAAATTGATGTCCGGGTACCGGTGATGGAAGGCAGCCAGTAATGGGGCCAGATTCAATAGGCCGCTGCTGGGCTTGCTGATTTTCAGGGTGCCACGCAGTTTGGTCTCACTGCCGCTGAAGACACCCTGGATCTGATTTATCTCACGTTCTACCTGAGCAGCGTGCTTTTTTAGGGCAAGCCCATCGTCAGTTAACTGATAGCCGCTGTTGAGGTGATTAAACAAGCGGACGTTGAGTTGCTGCTCCAGCTTTTCTAGGCGCCGGGCAACCGTTGAATGATTGACGCGCAGCAGCTTGGCCGCTCCGCTCAAGGAGCCGGTGCGCGCTACCGCCAGAAAATACTCTAAATGACCCCAATCCATGTGTGCACAATAGCACAATGGTTGTGCATTTTTCGATAATTTACGCGCAAGCTAATAGGGGATAGACTACCTCACGGTCATTGCATTAAACCAATCCATCTAACCTGAACAGGAGTGCGACATGAAAGCGAAATTGATCAAAATTGTAGGCGGTATAGCCCTCGGAGTCGCCTTATTAGTGCTGGCGCTGCCAACGATCGTGCACAAGGCGGGTTTACACCCCGAATATAACGGCGAAGCTGTGCAACTACCCGCCGGTAAACGCGCGCTGATTATTGCGACCAACCAGGCCGTTTTGTCTGCTCCCGGCGAGACCACTGGGGATGCCACAGGTGTGATGGCTTCAGAGATGACCCATCCTTACTATAGATTCCTCGATGCCGGTATGCAGGTTGACCTCGCCAGCGTCAAAGGTGGAAAAATCCCCGTCGACCCCCAGAGCATAAACCGCGTGTTAAAAACACCGGAAGACGACCGCTTCCTGGCCGACCCTACATTTCTAGCCAAGGTCGAAAATTCAATGGGCGTTGCTGACGTTGATTTTACCCAATACGACATCATCTTTATGGCCGGGGGCTTTGGAGCTGCCTACGACCTCGGCTATTCACCAGTATTGGCCGAGAAGGTTAGTGAAGCTTACTACGCCAGCAACGAACCGGTTATTGGTGGCGTTTGCCACGGTGTATTGGGCCTCATCAATGCAAAAGACCGTGACGGTAAGTCATTGATCGCCGGTCGGCGTATGACCGGTGTAACTGACAAACAGATTAAGGAGCTGGGCATAATAGAAATTACTCCCCAGCACCCAGAGACAGAGTTGCGAAAAGCCGGTGTTATTTTTGAAAGCAACACCAGGTTCATGGACTTCCTTGCGACCCTCGTTGTGGTTGACGATGAAGAACGTTTTGTCACGGGGCAGAATCAGAATTCCGGCCGAGAAACCGCGCATAGAATGCTGGAGTTGGTGGCCAGCAAGTCCACGAAATAGGCTGCATTACTATCAATCGCGTCCCAATCTGCTAGCAAGCAAAGCGATCAATAACAGCCTGGCCATGATCGGTCTTACCGCCTGATTACAAGAAGGAGTTCAAAATGATGTCTGAAACCATGCCCTACGATAAAAAGTTTTTAGACGTTAACGGCAGAAAAATCGCTTACGTCGATGAAGGCAGCGGCAATCCTATTGTCCTACTCCACGGCAACCCTATGTCTTCATTTCTGTGGCGCAACGTTGCCCCAGAGCTACTTGCCTCTGGCCGTGTGATCATCCCCGATCTGATTGGCCATGGTGACTCAGACAAACTACCAGCATCTATGGGTCCAGAACGCTACACGCTTGAGGTGGCATACGACTACCTGAGCGGGCTATTGCATCGCTTAGATATCAACGCCAATGTCACCTTGGTGATCCACGACTGGGGTAGTGCTCTGGGTTTTATGTGGGCAATGCGCAACAGCACAGCGGTTAAAGGTGTGGCCTATATGGAGGGAATTGTCGCCCCGGTGAGCTGGGACGATTGGCCCGAGGGTGCCAGAGGTATCTTCAAAGGTTTCCGCTCAGAAAAGGGCGAAGACCTTATCCTCAACCGCAATATGTTTATCGAAGCCGTTGTACCCACCTCTATTATCAGGGATCTGACTGACACAGAAATGGAAGCCTATCGTGCACCCTTTGCTTCTCCGGATGATCGTCAGCCGACACTCAACTGGCCCCGCCAGATTCCTATTGAGGGAGAGCCTCCTGAGGTGGTTTCCCTGGTGGAACAATATGGGGCGTTTATGGCCGGTTCAGAGTTACCCAAGTTATTTGTCAACGCTGAGCCGGGTTCTATTTTGATCGGTAGGCAGCGGGAGTTTTGCCGTAGTTGGCCGAACCAGCAGGAAGTCACAGTTAAAGGCCTGCACTTTATTCAGGAAGATTCACCGGTTGAGATTGGTCAGGCTGTTGCCGGCTGGCTCGAGACCATCTAAGTCTTAATCTGAGTACTCAAACTCATTGTTCAACCTTATTATTTAAAGCAAGAGAGAAACCTAAAATGTCAGATATCCCTGTTTATATGATTGCCAATTTCCATATCCAATAGGCTCATTTGCCGCAGCATAGTTTTTCTCACCATGAGCAAAGCCGATAAAGTCATCCCCAGTGCAGTGAATAATAAACACTGGCCTGGGAGCAATCTCCCCGAGCATGCTTTCGGGATTCACTGCTGCCATATCCATCCCAGTGCGCTGTTCCAACAACCATGCAATTAACGGCGCCAGTGGAAAACTCGGCAATCCCAAATTTTGCTCAATAATCTCACCGTATAGTTGGTCTAGATTAGCCCACCCGGCTTCGAACACCCCGGCGGCTATACGCTGATCATCAACCATCGCCATGATCGACGTCGCGGCACCCATTGATGTGCCAAAGATACCAATACGTTGAATCTGTTTTTGCCGCTGTAAAAAATCCACCGCTGCCTTAACGTCGTTCTGTTCAAAATAGCCCATGGTTGAAAAGGACTTAGCGCTCTTGCCGCTGTTCCTTAAATCAAACACCAGTATATTAAAGCCTGCTTGGTTAACGGCCTTAAACCAGCGCATACCTTCATGCCTGTCTGCACCATGACCATGGACAAAAATAACTGCTTTGTCAGACGCGTCAGTTGGCATATACCAACCACTCAAATGGTGACCGTCATCCGACTGAAAAGCGATATCCTCAAAAGCGAGATCTAGCTGGGAAGGATTGCCACAGTATATAAAGTGGTCTTCATTGCAGGCATAAGAGGGATGCAATATATTCGACGAGAGCATCCAGGAAAAGATCAGAAGCCCCAGGCAAGAGAGGCCGGTGACACCAGCCAAAACCATGGCAACCGTTTTAGATTTCATTAAATAAGTAGTTGAACTTTATCTGGTAAGTGCGCGGCTCCATATAGGTCGCAACTAGACCTGCTGAGGTCATGGCGTTACCTGAATCGACTTTTACATTTTCATCTGTGGCGTTGTGAATATAAGCACCGAGGGTCCAATTCTTTGAATTGGGTTGATAGATTAGGCTTAAATCAAACAGGTTGTAGGATTTCTGAACCCCCAGATCATTGCCACCATTGGGCAGGCTGTCAAAAACTCCTGGGCCTAGTTGGTCACGATTATAAATGTCGAGAAAATAACTGTCTGAGGCTTTAAGCACTATGCGAGGAGTCAAAAGCCCTAGATTAAAGATAAAGTCATGGCTGTAAGAGAGCGTCACTTTCCAGTCAGGTACTCTGGGTGGGCTATTGCCAGACAGCACAACGGGATCCTCTGGGGACACAGAGTGATTCGACACGTAGGGATTAAAGAGATTGCCAAACAGGGTGTCGGGGATTTCAAACTGACCAAAATGGGCATCGGTAAAGGCCGCGGTTAACTGCAACCTGTCAAAATCCGTCAGCGCCCAATCGAACTCTAACTCTAAGCCCTGAATAGTTGCCGAAGAGGCATTGCGCACCACGGTACTGCCACCAGTGTCGGCGACACCATCAGAGTTAATATCTAGGCGGTCTTCATTAGAAAACTGCAAATTGTGGTAATTTGCGCGGAACAGGGCTCCGTTAAAGCGCAGACTGTCATCTAAATATTGCGCTTTAAAGCCCAAGTCAAAATTAGTCACAGTCTCTGGTGCAACTCTGTTGCCTGCATCCTGAATATGACCGGATTTAAATCCGCTGGAAACCGTCGCAAAATACATCAGATCATCTGAGGGTCTGTAATCATAACGAATCAGTCCGCTGACATTTTCCCAGGTGATCGACAGATCATTGACCTGACGTATCCAGCAGGGCTCATCACCAATACCCTCACTGGTGCCATTATCATGATAGGTGCCGGCGTTAATCGCCTGCTGGGTAGCGGCATCTGCATAGATATCCTCTGGTGCCGGCGCTCCTGGACCAATAGAATCTGGCCCGGCGTAAGAGCCCAGCAGCGAGGTCACTCGGCAATTTATGGCGCGACCGCCATGATCAGATTTGCTGTCTTTAGTATATCTGGCCCCCACAGTTAAACTGCTCAAGCGATCCAGGTCATAGGTTGCTTGCGAGAATATACCCATTGACTCGACCCGCCGATCGGGCTGAATAGCGTAGGAAACCGCGGCGCCATCAAAATCACTGATCCAGCTCGTGGCGCCGTTGGCATTTCTTTCGCCACCGGCATTCTGCTGATCCACAGCAAATACAATTTCATTTTTCTCGCGGGAAAAAAACGCACCCACCAACCATCTCAGGCGCTCAGTATCATCATTCATCAACTGTAATTCGTGGGAGGAGAACTTAAAGTTTGAGCTATGGGTACGCTGCTGCTCAAAACTGCTGCTCCGGCCATTGTCGGCATCGACAATCTGCTGGCGACGCATCTGCGACGTCCCGTAGAGATAGCTCAGGGTGAAGTCAGAGGCCTTGTAGTCCAATTTTGTGCGCAGGGCCGTATTGGTCAAATCGAGAAAAGTGGGACTGTCAGACACCACGGCTCGAACCCCCTTGGCCATCAGATCCGGGGCCAGCTGTGCAAGACCGGTGCCCTGATCTCGATAGCGCTCTAGACTGGTAAAGGCACTGAATTGCTCCGTTGGTTGCCACAGCCCAGAAAGTCTCCAGCTTTGCTTGTCGGCCATTTCCGGAGCTGACTGGCCATAGTCCACGGCCTGATCAAAGGCTGTCAGCTCATCGTTAGTTGCCGGGTAGTCAGGCCCAAATCCTAGATAATTATCCAGCAGATCGGTATAGGCATCATGGCGCAGAGTGGCGCCAGCAAAACGTAAACTAAAGGTATCACTCACAGGTAGATTTAAGGCACCGCGATATTCACGGCGATCATAGTTACCTAGGCCAACCGATAACTTGCCCTCCATTACATCCAGCAATGGCTGCCGGTTATAGATATTAATACTGCCAGAGGATGAATTGCGACCGCGCAAAGTGCCCTGAGGACCTCTCAAAACCTCAATGCGATCCACATCATAGAGTAGTGACATTGCCGCCTGGGATCTGGGAGAGTAGATGCCGTCCACATGGATCGACACAGGCCCATCGGCGATTTCAGTGATATTGGTGCTACCCACTCCGCGCAATTGCACCAGTGTCGCCGCCTGTGGTGCTGTATTGGTCATCTCCAGACCTGGCACCAAATAAGACAGGGCGCGCAAATCATTCGCACTGGCAAAGTCTAAGCTAGTCTGATCAAATGCGGAAACCGCGATAGGCGTTTTTTGCAGGTCCGTGGCACGGCCAGTAGCAGTGATAATAATTTCTTGTAGCTGAGGCAGCTCATCAGGGACCTCAGGGACCGGGGCTTTAACAAAGATCGATATCGCGGTGTCATTGACCATTTCATAGCTTAATCCAGTGCCCTGCAGCAATCTATCCAAGGCTTCAGCCTTGGTTAAATTACCTTTGAGAACAGCGATCTGATGCTCTCGCAAGATAGCAGTGACACCAATAATATTGATATCCGCCTGCTGAGAAAACGCCACTAACCCCGATTCAAGGGGCTGGGAAGGAATATCGAAGGCAACAGTAGACTGATCAGATTGGGACTTGGTTTCGGCTACTTTTTTAGAGGCTTTTGTAGTAGCTTTTGTTGTAGCTTTTGTAGCAGCTCTTGTAGCAGCTCTTGTAACAGGAGGTCCAACGGCCTTTTCAGAGCCAGCCCCGGCATTAGCGTCAGCTATGGCCTGAGGCATAAATCCAAAATTGAGAGCGAAAGAAGTCGCGGCTAAGACCACAGCCGTTGGCAGACCCCTCCCCCACTTCTTATTCGATTTATTCATCATTAAAATCAATGGCGCGGTAATCCACGCTCTATTTTTAACGCACTGTCTCTATACAGCCTTTTCTAGGCTTTCCCTATAGAGCCCCCCCAAAACAGAGCTTATAGGAATACACATAATAATCAATATTTTGTCACCCTCTCCTTGGCGTCTCCAGGCATTGCCAAGACCGCCCTAAGCGCGGCCCTCTCCCGACCAGAGCGCTTCCATTTCTTCCAATGTCTTTCCCTTTGTCTCAGGCACCAGCTTCCAGACAAACAGCATCGCAACCACACAGAAAGAGGCGAAGATAAAGTACGGCAACGCGCCGTTAAAACCTTCCTGATTTAAGGCACTTTGGTTCACCAGAGGGAAACTATTGGCCACCAGAGCATTAAATAACCACTGCGCCGCTACAGCTATAGACATAGCCACACTGCGCACATTATTTGGGAACATCTCAGACAACATTACCCAGACTACAGGTCCCATAGACATGGCAAATGAGGCGATAAATACCAGCACAGCAATCAGCGAGACAACGCCCACCTGCTGAGTATAAATAGTCAGGCCGAGCACAGTTAAGCCAGCAAACATACCAATACTGCCGCCGATAAACAGCGGCTTGCGCCCCCAACTATCTACCTTATAGATGGCCACAAAGGTAAAGATCAGATTGACCGCACCCAGCCACAACTGCTGTTTAAGGGCATCTTCTGGCCCATAGCCGAGAGCGTTACTAAAGATTTCCGCACCGTAATAGAGAATCGCATTAATACCGGTGACCTGCTGGAATATCGACAGCATAACCCCGAGAAAGAGAGCAAAACCGATGCCTTTGCCAAACAGCATTGCCATGTTGGGGGTTGAGCTATTGGCCAGGGAGGCCTCTATATCAGCAAACTCTGAAGCAGCTTCATCGGCGCTGGACGTAATCCGAGCCAGTACAGACTTAGCCTCTTCAGTGCGGCCCTTTAAGATTAACCAACGGGGACTGTGGGGAACCGTGAACAGCAGCGCCAAGAAAGCCAGTGCTGGCAATAGTTCAGACCAAAGCATAACTCGCCAGCCCTGGTTTACATTGTGCTCGTGAAGCTGCTCAAGCGCCTCTGGGGTCATGTTCTGAGTATCGCCACCACCGATAAAATAGGTCGCGAGAAAAACCACGAAGAAACCAATAACCACCGCCAGCTGATAGTAAGAAACCATGCGACCACGGTATGCAGGTGGCGCAATTTCAGCAATATACATAGGCGCGGCCAGCGAGGCCATACCCACTGCAAGACCACCAACAATACGGTAAAACGCCAGCGCATCGAGGGTGGTTGCCATACCTGAACCCCAAGCCGAAATAGCAAACAGGGCCGCCGCGAGGATCAGCGTATACTTTCTGCTAATACGCTTAGTGAGATAGCCGCCGAGCAGCGCACCCACCAGACAACCATAGAGCGCACTACTGACTGCCCAGCCCTGCTCCGCAGCAGAAAGGTTAAAATATTCGGTGAAATACATCTGACTGCCGGCAATCACACCAGTGTCATAGCCAAACAATAAACCGCCCAATGCCGCGACAATGGTCATCTGTAAGATACTGAGTTTTTTAGTGCTTGAGTTAGTGGCGATAGTCATGGTTCCCTCTATTTTTATTATTAATTGTCATTATTTTGGTTAGTCTGGGTAGATGCGATAAAGCCTGTCAAACAAGGCCTGTCAAAAAAAAGCCTTTAAAAGAGAGCCTTTAAAAAAAAGCCTATCTCCTGATCTGACAGGCTTTCTGTAATAACTTAAGACGTCGGCTATTTTCTCAGTAGGATGAGATCGTCGGAGATAACATGGACTTTCAGCGGCAGGGTTTGCGCTAACATTTCCGGCAGCTGACCCACTTGGTCAGTGCGCAATGTCATAGTGACCTTTACGTCAGAAAGATCATTGGACTGCAATACTATTTTGCCGTCAAAGTAGCGTTGCGTATCTGCAACTATATCTGCCAGCGAGATATCTCTATAAATTAATCGACCGAGCCGCCAGGCGCCGAGATCGGAACTCCGCACATCGGTCACAGACTCGAAGGCGCGGTCATTGTCTTTGACGACTTTTTTCCCGGCAGTGAGCATGACATCAGGAGGAGATTTAAGCTGGCGGTGATTGCTGCCCTGGGTAAAGACATTCACTATGCCTTCTAAAACAGACACGTTTACCGAATCACGTATTTTTTGAACATTGAACTGCGTGCCCACCACTTCGACCACAACATCATTAACCGTAACAAAAAAGGGCTTTTCCCGGTCTTTGGCGACATCAAAGAAGGCTTCACCACTGAGCAATTCAACCGAACGCTCGGAGTCTGAAGTGTGGGTTCTAATGGCCGATTTGGCACCTAGAGTAATCTCTGTGTTGTCTGCCAAAACAATGCTTTCTATTTCGCCGCGCTCGGTGCTGTAATAGGCCGTGACCGGCGCATCCGCCACAGGCAACATTAGCGATCCAACTGCCACACAGATAACTGCAACAAGTGTCATGGCATAGCGCGGCACAGAGACAATATTTTTGAACATGACAAGAGGCGTCATAAACAGCGACTGCAACCGAGCCAAAATTGACTCAGACTCCACCGATTGGAGAAGAGCATGGCCCTCAGCAGTGCCCACTAAATCACCCAGACCCTGCCATAGTAGTTCGATTTGCTTAAATGCTTCCCGATGATCAGCATGCTCGGCCAACCAGGCTTGCAGAGCCTTACGGTCACTGGCAGAGACATCCACAGACTGCATGAGGGTAAACCACTCTGCCGCCTGCTGATTAATCTGATCTGATAACTGCATATACTTGTCACTCATTTTGGATTCTTACCCACCTGGGCTTGCAGCGCTTTCTGGCAATCTATCAGCGCTTTTGTAACATGCTTTCGCACCACTGTTTCTGAAAGATCTACCCTGCGGGCAATCTCGGCATAACTCAGTCCATCAAAACGATTCATGAGCAGTAATTTTCTTCGTTTTTTGGGCATACCCCAAAGTGCTTCAACCACGATTCTCAGCTGTCGATTGCCATCATGTATGCGAGCCGGACTTAGCTCTTCCACCACCTTCGCGTCCGTATCAACCACCGCCTGAATATGTCTCTGGCGCACGCCACTGTGTCTTTTTTGGTCAATGGCAATGTTATAACTAGTTTTGTATAACAGTGCTCTTGGGTTTTTTATCTCGCTAAAGTCCATTTCAATCACACGGACAAAGGCCGCCTGCACTATATCCTGAGCTTCGTCATTGCTTACATTAACTTTATTCATGACGTAACGACAGAGCTCCGTGCGATGACGGATATAGACATCATGAATTTCAAGACGTTCCTTCTCAGGCTTCATAAAAATTTTTCGCTAACAATAGGTATGTGCACATAAAAACAGATTAATCCAAGGACTGCCGAATAGGATGAACTCTAGCTACCTTTCTAAGACGTTCTACCCCAGCAAATCCGCCCTCTAAAGCTAGCTTTTTTATCCCTCTTTTATCTACGTTATATGAACCTTTTCACTCAAAAGAGTCTGCCAGTCTAACCCACGTTATAAAGAGCAGCTAGCGTCCCCTGGATTACTCACGACATTGATCGAATTAAACTGTATTTTTAGTGCTCCAGAGACTTTTAGAATCATAGCGGAGTTGACCTTGCTCATATCTGTCCCGCGCTCAGCGAAACAACTTAACTTTAAGCGGGAGGTCTGCCACCCTTGATTAAGCTTGCTGGCTAGTCCCTCTGTAATATCTATATCACCAGAGCAGCCTTCGCCACAACCAACAGCGACTGCGGTATTGGCCACCTTATCTCCAAGCACTTGATAGTGAATTTCTAGGGCCATATCACCATTAGATTCACGGGAGATATCTATAGACTCACCCTCAACAGACAGCACGGCATCTGCTGAAAATTCAAATAGACGGGAATCTTCTTGAGCCATGTAATCCAGCGCGGTCATATTTAGCGCGCCCGATGCACTGACAGCCTTCGACTTGGTCACCTGAACTGTGCCAGCAGAATCACGCATCACCAATCGCCACGGGGAAACAGCTGCACCAGCCTTTAAGAAACTCAGACCTTGGGTCTGGGCTTTGCCGCCCAGTTGCGCATCTTCTGAGAGCAGCTCAAGCTCGCCACTAGCTGAGTAGTTCAGCCCGAAGCCGTAGGCAAACAGAGGGTTATAGTCTTGGTCACCAAGATTAAGGGTTTGAACCGCAGTTCTCGGCCAAGAGAAGGAGAGCTTGCCAGTGAAATCCTGCTGCACCTCATCCTTGCCGCTGCGCAACAAAACGTCGGCGATACCGCCACCCTCTGAGCCCGGTAACCAGGCGGCAACAAAAGCATCAGCTGCATTGATTTCCGGATTTACCCACATTGGCCGGCCAGAAAGGAACACCGCAACTGTGGCAATACCCTGGGCCTTAAATTTGTTTAATAGCGCCAATCCCGCTTCAGATTGAAAATCTAAATGAGGACGATCGCCTTGAAACTCTGCATAGGGATCTTCGCCAAACACGACTATGGCCACATCTGGTGTGCTTTTATACTCACCCTCAGGGCTTAAAGTAACTTGGCCTCCGGCAGCTACTACCTGTTCTGCAATGCCCTCATAAATCGACATGGCCTGAGGAAAATGCGCTTTAGTGTTTCCAGTGCCCTGCCAAGAAAGTGTCCAGCCGCCGGTTTGCTTGCCGATGTTGTCAGCACCATCGCCTGCAACCAATATATTGGCCGAAGGCGAAAGTGGCAGCAGTTGCTTTGCATTTTTTAACAGCACAAGGGATTGACGCACAGCTGTCCGCGCCACTTCTCTATGTTCCGGTGCCGCGAGCAGGTCAAAACGTCCAGCGTATTTACGCTTTGAGGGCAGTCCCGCTTCAAATAGACCGGCGCGTAGTTTTACCCTTAAAATCCGGCTGACAGCCTGATCTAAACGAGCCAGACTAATCTCGCCACTTTTTACTTGAGCTAAGGTATTGCCATAGAGCTCTTGCCAGCTATCCGGCGCCATAAACATATCAACGCCATTGTTAAAGGATGCCGCACAGGACTCATTGGTACAGCCCTCCACCTGGCCATGACCATTCCAGTCGCCAACCACAAAGCCACTGAAGCCCATTTGTTCGACCAGGACATCGTTTAATAATTCTTTATGACCATGAAGTTTACGCCCATGCCAGCTATTAAAAGAAGCCATCACCGATTGCACGCCGCGGTTAATGGCCACCGGATAACCGGCACCCTGAATATCACGGAGGTCCGCTTCACTGGAAATATTGTCTCCCTGATCACGGCCGTCGATGGTACCGCCATCACCGATAAAGTGCTTGGCGGTTGCAATCAGATGATCTTCATCGAGGAATGTGCCGTCATCGAGCTTTCCCTGAAGACCTTCAACCAAGCTGCCAGCAAAGTCTCTGACGATGGCTGGATCTTCAGAGAAACTTTCATAGGTACGTCCCCAGCGATCATCGCGCACAACAGCAATAGTGGGAGCAAAAGTCCAATCCAAGCCGGTGACAAGAATTTCTTTAGCCGTCACAGTGCCGATGCGATGCATCAAAGCTGGATCATTAGCTGCGCCTAAACCAATGTTGTGAGGGAACAGCGTCGCGCCGACTATATTGTTGTGGCCGTGAACAGCATCTGTTCCCCACAGCGCGGGGATACCTATTCTGCCATCGCTTGTGTCTGTGGATGCCAGCCAAAATTCGTCCGCCAGAGCAACCCAGGCTGCGGGGGTAGTTCGGTTGTCGCCACCCGGCGCGGAGTTACCGCCATTGAGTACAGAGCCCAAATGGTATTCACGCACCTGAGCTGGGGTTATAGAACCAATATCCGCCTGAATGGTTTGACCGACCTTTTCCTCCAAGCTCATCTTGTTTACTAGGTCTGTTACGCGCTGTTCTAAACGTTCATTTAGGGCAAAGGGCGAGGCCTGCTTAGGCCATATCTCGGGGGTGAATGGTTGCAATACTGTCACTCTG
This sequence comes from SAR92 clade bacterium H921, assembly GCA_025153755.1. Taxonomy (GTDB): domain Bacteria; phylum Pseudomonadota; class Gammaproteobacteria; order Pseudomonadales; family Porticoccaceae; genus HTCC2207. Next base: position 440,633 of record JAOALD010000001.1, on the reverse strand, counting down.
GATGCCGGCATTGGTGCTATCCACAGCGCGAACCTTGTCCTCAGTGGAGCTAGAATCACATCCAGCGCTAGCGAAAGAATCAAACCCGCGGTTAAATAGTATGCAACATTCATCGTAAAATCCTGTTTGTATTTTTATAATTTTGACTGATTTTTTGACTGCTCTTTCGGAGCGACCACAAGACGATCTAAGCATTATCGAAAGAGCAAAAGTACGAATTCCCGGCGTCTATAAGAAGACGTTTTAGCCCAACCAATCCGCTCCGCAAGACTACCTCTTTGGGGCTAAATTGTTCAAAAAACTAGTGCCTAAATTTTTCACCAATGCATCTACTAAAGTACTGGCTAAAAAAACCACCACCTATGTGCATATATGCAAAATTCATTTATGCTGTGAAAAAATAATCCGTCCCTCAAATAGGGTCGGCGACCAAGGCTAACAAATGTCCGTTGATGACAAATTACATTACACGCCCTGCAAGAACATGGAATATGAGTGTTTGACGATTGGCACTGACCAGCAAGAGCTAATGCGGGTCGACTCTTATATTCAAGGTGCTGATGCACTCAGGCAAGAGGCTATTGCGAACAATAACTTTGCGATTGCAGACAGCTTTTACCCAGGTGTCAGAATGGCTATATCCGACGCCTATATTGTCGCGCTAGTACGGAATTTTCAGGGAGTCATTCGTGACTTTTTTAAACTTGATCTTCGCACTATAAAATCCGCCGCGTCAAAGTACTCTATTGTCACATCCCAACCTGAAGACCTTAAGCTGATGCAGCGTATTCCGCACTTTGATGCGCCGTCTAGGGACAGCCTGGCGGTGATACATTATCTTTGTGATGCGCCAGACTCGGGCACAGCGTTTTATCATCACGATGAGACCGGCTATGACTTTATAGATAGGGGCCGACTGGGAAACTATGAACAGAGTATTGTAACGCGATTCCAAGATCCGACGCGCCAGCCCGCTGGCTATGTTTGTGGCGGCACGGAGGATTACTCTGAGATTGCATCCTTTGGAGCAGTCTATAACCGATTATTGATGTACCGAGGATCGAGTTTGCACTCTGGAATTATTCGGCCGGATTATAATTTTGACCCCAGCCCTGAGACTGGGCGCCTGACTATCACCAGCTTTATTGAGTTTTCCTGATTCGCTTTAAGCTTTTTAAACTCTTCTTATGCTCTTATTGAGTGCCGCGCACCAAATTAAGCAACTCACGATTACTCGGTTGACTGGCCATTAACGCTTCAGTCTTACCACGATTGTCATGCATCAAGCGGTCGGCCAATAGAGCGTCTTTATCCCAACTGCGATAGCGGCTGCTGTTAATAGTGGTCGCGAAGCCCATGCCATAAAGTATGTACTGCACACTGGCAGCAGAAAATAACTCAGCACGATTATTGCCATCCGAGATCCAGGGAACATGCGAGCGCCACAATTCTAGGGAATCCTGAAGACTGTCTGGTATGGATTGAGTCCGAACATGGTCACGCCAATAGTCTGAATCTGTGCGTTCGGTCAGCACATAATGCAATTTCAAAAAATCAATAATATCAACCCAATACTTACTGATAACCTCATTGAAACGTTTAGCGACAACTGTCATTGCCGCTCTGTCCTGGGGCAAATTATTGCTAACAAACTCCGCTGACTTTTCAATCAATACCAGAGCGCTGGCCTCAAGAGGCTCAACAAAGCCCGCTGAGACGCCCACAGCAACACAGTTTTTATGCCAGAAATGCGCCCTGTGACCAGGCTGAAAAGTTATTTTTCGGGGGCTGTGCTGCTTCTTCGCCAACGCAGGGTCCGCGGCAAGATAGCGCTGCAACTCGTCCTCTGCTTTTTCCACTGAGATATGCTGGCTAGAGAATACATGGCCGATGCCGCGCCGGGTTGGCAGCGCAATATCCCAGACCCAACCACTGGATTGGGCTGTGGACTTAGTGCAGGAGGCGATGGGAGTGTCTTCCTCGGCATGCTCGGCCTGAACAGCAAGAGCTGTATCGTTAAACAGACAATCTCCCTGAGAGACAAAGGGCACTTGATAGTGCTTGCCGATTAAAAGGGCAGAAAAGCCTGTGCAGTCAACAAACAGGTCACCGAAAATCTGCTCACCTCGAGTTAAAGCCAGGGCTGTGATATCACCCTCTTCACTAGTGAGCACCTGTTCCACATGACCCAGTTGATAGTCCACTCCCAGATTGTCCACGCAGTGACGCTTCAATAATTCAACAAACTTTCCCGCATTGAGGTGATAGCCATAGTTAAGGCCAAAGGCGTATTCCGGTGTCTTAGCGGTTTTAGGGGCAAGCCCTAAATCGCAGACTTTACCCTGGGCAGACACAGCATCTGCAAAAGTGCTTTCAGTGCCGCGATCCAACCAGTGGGCGGCGAGATTCACCGCGCCATAACCGGCGGGAGGAACAAAGGGATGGTAGTAAGATTCCCCTTCACCCTTTTGCCAGTTAATAAACTGGGATCCCTGCTTAAAACCCACATCGCAGGAGCGCAAAAAATCCACTTCGGATATGCCGATGCGTCGCAGTGTGTCGCGCATAGTTGGCCAGGTTCCCTCGCCTACACCCAGATTAGCTACATCTGGGGATTCGAGGAGTACCACCTTGATACCTTCCCCCGCTTCACCTTGAGGATTATGCCGGGCGGCAATAATCCCAGCGGTCAACCAACCGGCACTGCCGCCACCTACTATCACTACGGTTTTAGTCATAATTGTCTCGAACTCTCTAGCCGTCTCTAGGCCAAGTGAACCAACGTTAGCCGATCAATCTGCTTTTGGCGCGGCACAGTAATGGTCAATAAATTGCTGATGAGTGGGAAGTTTCTCCACCTTCTTATCAATGGAGTCCGCCATTTTGGCCAGTGATTGCAAAAGACTTTCTTTACCAGTCAGCTTGCCCGCACTGTGAAAACCTTGAGGCTTCAAACCCTGGCCCATCATTACCTGAACCCAGGAATCAACGCGGAACAGAGCTACATCGTCAGGCCAGACATAGCCATTTTTCTTAAAGATGTCGAGGCGATGGGCCAGGGTATCCGGAATATCCATTGTGCGGTAGGCATTCCAAAAGTCGGTGTCAGTACGATTGGTCTGCTTGTAGTGCAAGATCACAAAGTCTCTTACGGTTTCTATTTCGGTGGTGGATTCCTGATTAAATCGATCCGCCAGTGCGGTACTGGAATCGCCGAAGGGAAAGAGACGGATTAAGCGAATAATGGCGGTCATCACCAGATGGATACTGGTGGACTCTAATGGCTCGATAAAGCCACTGGCTAGTCCCAATGCAACACAGTTTTTATGCCAAGATTTCTGACGACGCCCGGTGCGATACTTGATGTACCTGGGCTCGGTAATCATTTTTCCGGAAATATTATTCAGCAGAGTCTGCTTGGCTTCGTCATCAGACATAAAGCGACTGCTGTAAACAATGCCATTTCCCACTCTGCTCTGCAGTGGGATTCGCCACTGCCAACCTGATGGATGGGCTATTGCACGGGTGTAGGGCACTGGCTCAGCAATGGATTCTGTCTGTACAGCAATGGCTCTGTCTGAGAACAGCCAGTGACTCCAATCGTCGAATTCTACACCGAGGGATTCACCCAATAGCAGGGAACGGAATCCAGTGCAGTCGATAAATAAGTCACCTTCGATAAGCTCGCCGCTGTCCAGCAGTAGCGCTTTGATATCGCCGGATTGGGGATCTTTCTGTACTTGTTTAATTAAGCCCTCAACTCGGCGCACACCGGCTTTCTCACTTTTTTTGCGCAGGTATTTCGCATAGCGGGTAGCATCGAGATGGAAGGCAAAATTTAATCTAGTATCGTCAACTGAGGTTGCGAACTTACCAGCTTTGGCGGCTTTTAATTCAAGACAGTAATCCTCGAGGCTGCCGCCGAATCCTTGGGCCTGAGCTTCGAGCCAGAATTCGTGGAACTCAGCCATCCAAGAACGCTGACCAATTTCGCCGAAGGAGTGAATATAGCTATCGCCTATATCGCCCCAGTTATCGAACTCAATACCCAACTTAAAGGTCGCCTGGGTCTCACGCATAAACTCCTGCTCATCAATATTCATTAGACGATGGAAATTGCGCATCGGGGGAATCGTCGCTTCACCTACACCTACGGTTCCAATTTCGTCGGACTCGATCAGGGTAATATCCAGCAAGCTCGCCAAGCGGGATGAAAGACCACAGGCTGCCATCCAGCCGGCCGTTCCACCTCCAGCAATAACTACTTTCATCATTATTCTGTCTCCCCGAAGATTATTATATTTTTTTACAGCGAGAAACTCGGCTTAGAGTTTCTAGCGATTTAGCTTATTTTTTACTAGGGCACGAAGACGTCGAGCCATATTGTCATCAAGATCCGCCAGGGCGCCCTGAGCCGATGGCGGCAGATGCTCCCGCGGAGTTTCCGGCGAGCCAAACACGTAGTAATCAAACACTTCTCGCCAGGCCTGCTTTTCGGCCTGGGGGCGATCTCTCAGACCCATCATGGCGTGCATCACTATATCCATGGGGTTGCCCATATGAGCTGGGGCATCGAGCCACCAAAAATTAATCATAATATTAAACGGTGACAGGGCCTCAACCTGATGCCACCACATGCTCGGGTAATAGACCGCATCCCCAGGCTCTAAGTCCACCACCACTGCGGCATCTAAGGCCTGACGGACTCGCGGAAAGCGCTCGAAGTCAGGATTTTTCAGATCCACCATGGTGATAACCTGTCCGCCGGGAGTCGGCTCTAGGGGACCAGGGTATAAATTGTGAATCTGCTCAGGGGGAAATAGCGTAAAGCGACGCTTACCCAATACACAGCAGGCTAAATTGCTCGGCACATCATAGTGGGCAGCAGCAATAGACTGGGTGCCTACCCAAACTTTGGAAAGGGGCTTGTTATCAGTAAACAGCGGATGTTCAAAGGCGAGGGTATTTTGCTCGCGCAATCCGGGAAAGCAGTTGTCCAGGGTGAGTGAATTCATATACAGATAAGACTGTTCGGCGCTGGGGCTGTTCTTGTTGTCGCGAATTTGAGCAAATATATCACTCAATTCACGGTGCTGGCTGGCGTAGTTAAAGCCACTGCAATCGTCGTTATAAAAAAACCGCGCATTGCTCTCCGGCGGTGCAACATAAACTCCTACTGGCTTGCCGCTAGAGTGATTCTGCAAAACATCCATCGCATTGTCTGGCGACACTTTACCTGCTTTAACCAGTCCCCAGTCGGAAACCAAGCCGCGCAATATAACCGGCTGGTTCGCGTTAAAAAGCTCATCAAAAGGAATCTGGTCGGGCCGAACGCCCTCAATTACCCGAGCCTTTTTGTCTAAGCAACTCATAGTCAAAATAGTTTTTCTTTAGGGTTGCTAAACAATTGCCGTGCTCTTGTTTTTCAACTCTATCAGTTTATTAAAGTTACCCAGGGATACTAGGGCGAAATAGGCAAGACTCAATAGGCCCATGCGGCTGAGTTTTTCCAAGCTTTCACCGTCCAACTGGGCTAACTTGTCTTTGTTGATAGTGTAGTAATCAGGCAAGTTAACATTGGCGATGCTGCTCAGGGAGATTTCAATATTGACCGGTTCAAACAATTCCATGGCATCGAGTGTTGAAAAGAATCTCTTATCGAGGTCGGCGCCCTGATGAATTATCTGAAGGGTTTGCATGATTTTTTCTAGGTAAGGAGTATCTCCCCCATAGGCAAGAAACAAAGGTTGTCCGCTTTTAGCGCCAACTCTTGGGCTGTCCATATCAATATGAATGACTGGCTCTTTAACCGCTTTGCCGTCCACTTCACGCTCTTGGAAGCCGATAAGAAATGGCCCGCGAGCCAATACTGCAGGTACATAATTACCCTGCCACCCATCATCAGCTAAAAACAGGTTTTCGTCCTTAGCGAGACCCAAAATGGCGTGAGCTTGAAAGCTCTCCGTCTTTGGATCTTTATAAAATAGTATTGGATATTCTTTTTGAATATCACCAAATTCTGTAGAAAAGGCTAACACGCGATTTATGCTGTCGCCATATTCAGCTCTGTGGCTGGAGTCAACTTTCAAATCTTTATGTTCGACGTTATTTAAGAGTACAGTTTTGCTCATCTAATCATCCAGTCATTTGTCGCTGTGGCATTGAGTGTTATGGGTATTTAAACTTTCCCTGCCAGTGTAATAATAAAATAAGGCCTCCGCTAGTCACTGGGTGGAGGCCTTATTAGAACTACTATATAAACTTCTTTTCGATACTACTCTGTGCAGCACTATTCTGTGCAGTATTCCTCAAGCGAATATTGTTCTCCCTGGCAACAACAGCTGCCAGGGAGAAACGTTTCGCTATCTTAGAACGTGTATCTTGCAGAGAATACGTAGCGTGGATCCAGCTCTTGTACAAAGAACGTAGCGTTGTCGTTACGACCGTACTTACGCTGGCCTTCGCCAGTTAAGTTGATCGCATCGAGAGACAACGTAACACCTGAGTCGAGCTCATAGCTTACATTCAGATCCAACTGCTCAACAGAGTCAGTGTACTCAGGATTACGAGTACTACCTACTGAACGGTTAACCTGGCTCAGGAAGCTATCGCGCCAGTTGTAAGCCAAACGAGCAGACAGACCGTCTTTCTCGTAAATACCCACAAGGTTCAATGTGTCACTCAAGCCGGGAAGTGCAAACTGGTCTTCGCTTGGATCAGATCCATTCTCATAACCAATATCGCCCTCTACAGTGGTGTAGTTAAACTGGTAACCGAAGCCTGTCTCACCAAAGAAGTGCTGAGAAGCAAGTTCGAAACCATAGATTTCAGCAGTCTTTGAGTTGGTTGGACTCTTAACAGCAAATGCTATCAGTGGGTCTGTGCCAACAGGAGTTACGTCGTATTCACTAAAGATCGCTTCGTGGAACGCCTGAGTAGAAGACGCTGCGCCCTCAGCTGCCTGGTATGCTGCTGCACCTGATGTTTCGGTGAAGTCAGACATGTTTTGCAGAATGGCAGTCATGGAGAACAGTGCATCTTCGCTCTCTGCAACACCAATAGAAGACAACTCGCTGATCGCTTGAGCCAAGAAGGTGCTGTTAGAAGCAGTAGCATCTCTCAAACCGAACAGAGACTCATCAGCCTGCTGAACACCAACGAAGTTGGATACGTTCTTCTGGAAGAAGCCAACAGAGAAGTAGTTCGCTTCGCCGTAGTAGTATTCAACAGAGAAATCGAAGTTGTTTGACTCCAGTGGATCCAGACGAGCATTACCCTGACTAGCTGAAGGCTGATCACCCAAGTGAGTGATACGGCTAGGTGCTTCTACCGAGGTAGCAGTGTACATGTCACTGTATCCAGGACGAGCAAGTGTCTTGCTAAACGACGCACGAGCCTTCAAGTTGTCGGTAACATCGACAGAGATGTCTAAGCTCGGCAACAACACGCTGTAGGTGTAGTCTTCGCTTAGGCTGTCAACAGAATCGCCCAGAGTGAATGAGAAGTCGTTATTGGACTCCCAGACAAAGGCACTAGGAACTGCCTGCTGTGAGGTAGAAGTTACATCGGTTTCTTCCCAGCGCAGACCTGAGACTACGTTAATTGGCATTCCGCCAACTTCGCCATCCATTTTAATCTGACCGTAGAAAGAGAGAGTGTCTTCTGAAACACGGTTATCAGCAGTGCTGTTGATAGGCATGTTGTTGGGATCAAGACCGTAGATAGGTGCCATCGCGTTGAGCAACGTCAGTGGATCACCTGTCCATGAAACTGAGCCCAGAGCAATTGGTGCGGTCTCGCCAGCAGGCTGAGAAACACCAGCAACGCCAGAACCCTGATAGTCGAACTCACCAAGAGAGCTAACCTGCTCGATTAGGCCTTCTGGGATATCACCAGGAGCATCAACACCCCAACCACCCAGCGCATTAGAGCCAGATTGACGAGTTTGACGCATCTCTGAACTCATGTAGCCCATACCAAAATCAACTTCGATGCTATCAGAAGCGGCAAAACTACCGTCAAAGTTGAACTGCTCGAGCTCAGCCACTTGATCAGAACTTGCAAACTGAGTCACCTGAGAGCCAACGTCGGCCAGATCGAAGATGCCGTTGTCGTTGCCCTTGACAGAATCATCAACAGAAACGATACCCTGTGGAATTTCTTGGCCGAAATCAACAGCCTGCCAACCGGCATTACCGCCTGCAACGTTCATACGCAGTACGTTGTTGCCCTGAGGACCATTGCCGCCACTCTTAGCTTCTGACGAAGCAGCGTCAAAGCGTAAGTTAAGCTTGTCGCTTACATTCCAATCCAGGTTTAAGCCCAATGACTCTAAAGTGTCCTTAGTGCCCATAGCGAGATTCTGGAAGAAGAAATCCTTACCACCGTCTACATCTTCGGCAAAGATTACCGGAGCAGCAACAACTGGATCGCCGTCGTACTCAACATAGTCAACAGTACCGTTGAACCATACACCGTCGATCAGGGAAGTGGAGTCCTGAACATTTTCGGCATAGGCAGCATCAGCTGTAAACGTCATTGAATCATTAGGAGCAAACTGAACAGTTAACAAACCGTTAGTACGCTCACGGTTGTCTTCGTTGAAACCTAAACCAAGGTTAGTAGGACGATAAACCAGCTGACCATCGTTAGGTGTGTTGATGATAGTAGCGCCTTCAACAATACCTAAATTCGACAGGTTAGATGGATCAGTGCTATCCCAAGTACGCAGGCCAAATTCTTCGACACTTGCGTGGCGGCTACCAGAGTCGCGCTCTTGGAAGCTACCGAATACAGAAACACCAAAGGTAGAGTCATCGTTAGCCCAGCTGTACAAGCCGCTAACTTCTGGAGTCACGTCGTCGCCGCTAGTGTCTTTAACTGCCTTAACACCAACACTGGCTTGAGTTCCACCAGACTCTAAAGGCCTGATAGTTTCAACATTAATAGTTGCGCCTACACCACCTGTTGCAACAGATGCACGGCCAGTTTTATACACCTGAAGACCACGAACGCCTTCTGAGGCTAGGTTAGAGAAGTCAAAAGAACGGCTGCTTCCGGAAGCACCCTGATCCAACGGGTTACCGGTAATAGTGCCAACATTCGCTGAGGGCATTTGACGACCATTGAGTGTTACCAGGTTGAAGCCGCCACCAAAACCACGGACGGTTACTTCAGAACCTTCACCGTTTACACGGTTGATAGATACACCTGAGATGCGCTGCAGCGACTCTGCCAGGTTAGTATCTGGGAATTTACCCATATCTTCTGCAGAAATTGCATCAACAACACCAGAAGCATCGCGCTTGGTGTCCATTGCTCTTTCAAGGCTACCGCGAATACCGGTAACAACAACCTCGTCGATTGAGCTCCCATCAGCTATAACCTGTCCAGCTGCCAGTGTTCCAGCGGCAGCGAGGATGGCTACAGAAAGTTTTGACTTTCTAAACATATTTGTTCCCCATTATTAAGAATAATTTTAAAGTTTTTATTAGACGCGGTTTTAAGGCGCTGTTATAAGACGGGGCAATAGTGCGCATCCGCCCCCCTCTGAGGAAATAATTTTGAAATTATTTAGGTGGCTTTGAGGCAGCCCGAAAAGGGGGCGTTAATCTGATATGGGAGGTACTTGAACGGCGAAGAAAACAGCACTAGGACTACGAATATACTGCTATCTAAGGGCACTTTGAAGATCGGCGAACACTAAATCAAGGGGGAATTCTGCAGCGGCTACAGATAGAAGACCGCAAATGGAAGGGTTAAGACTCGACACCGTGTTATTTAATTTTCACGACCTAATATTGTTACTGACGGCGATGCAATGTCCGTGAGGTGGTGTAGAGCAAACTATCAGCTGATTGTTTTATGTGCAGACTTAAACCCAAAAAGGCCACCCCTCAGGGTGGCCTCTCAGGCTATCTCGCCTTGCTCTAGATATTCCAGCGAGTCAAATTCTGCGCTTTCATCCTGTTCATAAACAGTCCGTAGCGACTCTGCTCTGCTTTCCACTCTTCCAACCACTGCGCTCCGGTGCGTTCTGCATCGACAAAAACAGCATTGGTTACCATCATCGGAATCAGCACAGATAGATGCACAACCAGACTGGTGACAGTGCTGTAGCCTAACCAGCCGAGATGATAAGAAGCGATAAATCCGAAAGACACACTCCAAATAGTAAACAACACGAGCATAAAGTAGGCCTGGAGCCTGGCGTCTGGTATGTACTTCAATGGATTGACTTTAACATCCATGATTCGTCTCCAGACGTACACCATAAACATCGCGGATCTTCTAAATAAGTTTGGCTTGTTCATATTATTATTCCTCTTGTCATTGTCTGTACTGTCTTTTCAGTTTTTGCCTCCCACTTTCAAGCAGGTAGACATATCTAAAACTAAAATCAAACAAATTATTATTTTTGAGAATTACCCCTTGGAGACAGATACTGACTTTCCGGCTCTCTAAGGTTCGTTACGGCGGCTTTTGTTAAATAGTTCACTTATGCATGGTTTTTTCTTTTGGCCAACGCTGCTGAGTTGCAATCAGAAGAGGCTGCCGCGGCCACAGCCCCCATTATCTATGACAATATGACGTTTAATTGAACGTTCCCTGATTGCGGACAATACTCGCAAGGGGTAAGGAGTAAGTGGCTCTGAGAGCTAGTTTTTCGCGCTCACTCTTATCAACTTGCCGTCTTTACCATCAGTAAGCAGTATCAAACTGCCATTTGGAGCAGAGGCAATATTCCGTATTCTGCCGAATTCAGTAAACAGAATTTCCTCCTCAACCACCTGATTATCCTCCATTGCAAGACGCCTAACATCCCCTGGAACCAGCGCTGAGATAAACAGGTCGCCCTGCCAATGGGGAAACATTTCCCCCCGATAAAGCGTCATACCGGAGGGGGCCATGGAGGGATCCCAGTACTTTAAAGGTTGCTCCATACCGGGATGCTCGGTAAAGGGGGAAATCATCGCGCCACTGTAATCGACACCATAGGTAATCGCTGGCCAGCCATAGTTTTTACCCGGCAATACCAGATTGAGCTCATCTCCGCCCTGAGGACCATGCTCGTGCTCATAGACAGTGCCATCGTCGGCAACCACTAGGCCCTGAAGGTTTCTGTGCCCGTAAGACCATATATCTGGCAGAGCATTTGGCGTTGTGGTGAAAGGGTTGTCCTGAGGAATACTGCCGTCAGTGTTAATACGCAATATCTTGCCGAAATGGTTATCCAGAGCCTGGGCCTGCTCACGATAGTTAAACCCGTCTCCGGAGGTAATCAGCAGAGTTCCATCGGCTAAAAAAGCTAAGCGAGCACCGTAGTGGGCTGCCGTTCTGCGCGGCGGGTCGGACTGAAAAATCGTTTTGTGGTCCACCAGCACATTGCCTTTAAGGCGCGCTTGAATCACATTGAGACGATTAAGTTTTGGCTGGTCAGTATCGGGGGCAGAAAATGAGAGATAAATCAGTCCATTGTCGGCAAAGTTTGGATCTGCCAGCACTTCAGATAATCCCCCCTGGCCGGCAAATAAAACCTCCGGTACGCCATCAATAGGCGCGGGATTTAATAGACCGTCGGAAACCCGCCGCAACTTTCCCGACAGTTCAGTGACCAGCATTTCATTGTCGGCAATAAAGGTAACACTCCAGGGATGGTCTAAGCCCTGAGCAAGGATTTCAGTTTTGGGTTCGATTTTAACGCTCTCGTCAACACTAAAGGCCGAGCCGCTACAAAGCAGCAAACCCACACAAAGTATTGGCAGCTTAATGATCTTCATTGGAATCTCCTTGTTGTGTATGGCTACCAAAATAATATCCAGCAATCACGCCGGCGAAGACAAGATAAGCCTTGCCAGCCAGTGTGCGAGCACCAGCAATTAGATCTAAGTTGTAAAACGCCAACGGCATTAAGGCGACAATGGCAAACAGGGCTGCACCCCCAGCCAGAGCATAGAGATAGGATTTTTTGAGCCTAGTCCAGATGGCAATAATTCGCGCCGTGATAAAGGCTATTAATAGACCGACGAAGATCAAAGCAATGGTGGGAAAGGCACCTCTGGAGTTCATATCCACCAAGTCTGCAGCCATGGTCGATATAACAAGCTGCAAATCCACTGGCATATTGATGCTTTGCAGCCAGATTAGATTGCTTGCGGTGGTCTGGGTTACCACTAAAAAGGTGGCTATTATCAAGGAAATCAAAAACGCCTGTATCTGTTTAATCATCTTGTTCTGCCATTAAAGGTAAAGTCAGTGGCGATCATCTCGATTTTGCCTGGCCTTTACAAGGTCTAAATAAACCGACAGCTTGATCGTGCCCTCCCTCAGTATCTTGAAGATTACAGCCCTAGGAAAAGACGTTATCAACATTGTATATTAGACACTTCTAATATACACTTTTCTAATTCAGGGCAATCTAATATTAATATCACCGAGCGCAAATAGAATGACTAAACCTATTCAGCAGGCAGATCTGCAGGAGCTACAAAAACACAGCGCCGAAGCCGCAGGCTTACTCAAGCAGCTAGGCAACCAAAATCGCTTAATGATTCTCTGCATCACATCAGCACTGAGACAGCTTCCGTTGACGGTTCGGCTAGTCGCCCTGTCGGGTTGAGGTTTTATTATTCAAGATGACTGGTTTAGAGCGGCTGCGCCACGGTGTATTTTGTCAGGTAACTGTCCAAGCCTTTCTTGGATGCCGCCACAGCCTCCAGCGATGTGAGTCCGTTGGGATACTCTTCCTGCTCAACCATTACCCAGAGGGTACCGCCAAATTCAATATTGGCTGACAGCAAAGCCCCCCAATCGTATCCGTCCTGGCCAATAATTGGGGTTATATTTTGCTTATCTTCCTGGGTGCGTATTTTGTAATGGGTGACCAACGTGCGCCCGGGGTAACGTCGAACATATTCGACGGGGTTCTTCCCAGCATAGTTGGTCCAACCCACATCCAATTGCAGAATGACATTATCCGCGGTGGACTCAGCGATAAAGTCCCAGTAAGTGGCGCTCTGGAAATCGTCAAATTCCATAGCGTGGTTATGATAGCCAATGGCTATTCCGTAAGGGGCGAGTTTTTCCGCCATTAGATTGAGCTCTTTCACCACTTCATGCACGCCCTCGGGATCCCAGGCTCTTTCATCAATGGCGATGATCAGCATGTCACAGCCTATGGCTTGATAAAAAGCCACGTTAGCGTCAAAGACTTCCGGGACCAGGTGCTTGAATTGCACATGCGCACTTTCGGCTTTGAGGTTATTTTTTCCCAAAAATTCTTTCAGCCCGGTAGGGTTGTTGGCGAATTCCCCAAACTCGTGACCAAAAAACTCGACGCCTTCAAATCCCATTGCGGCGACCGCCTCCAGGGTACCTTTAAAGTCTTTTCTCAGTTCGTCCTTGACCGACCATAATTGAACACCAATCTGCGGCAATGTTTGCTGAACTCTTGATTGAATTTGCTGCGCGTCTTGGTCAGAGGTTTCTAGGGATTTTTCTGACCCATAACAGGCGGACATTAAAAACATCAGCCCCAGCAGAATTGTGAGTCTTAGTGATGCAATTTTTTTCATTTGTAATTTCCTTGACTGGGTCACCGGTAGCAGCCGTTGTATGTGGTTAATTTCTGCATTGGCCGAAAATGATCATATCCTGCCATTCTTGATTTCCTTCGCGGCATAATCCACAGCCCTTGCGGTCAGCGCCATAAAGGTCAGTGACGGGTTTTGTGTTGCCGATGAGGAAAAGCAGGAGCCGTCGGTAACAAACAGATTGGCAACATCATGACACTGATTGAAACCATTCAGAATTGAGTCCTTTGGGTCCCGTCCCATCCGTGCGGTGCCGACTTCGTGGATAGCAATACCAGGTGGTCGTTCTGTGGCCTCGCCGGTGACATTTTCAAGACCGGCATTGATCAGTATCTCTTTGCCGATTTCGACAGCATCCTCCATCATCAATTTTTCATTGTCCGACCAGCGCACATTGAATTCCACTTGGGGAATACCCCACTTATCCTTGAGTGTGGGATGTAAAGCCATATGATTTTCAAAGCGAGGGAGCATTTCTCCCTGAGCATCCATATTGAATTTCCACTGCCCAGCCTGGCTAAGGGTTTCCTTGAATTTGCTTCCGAAACCGTCACCTTCCTTCTGGTCCTTCCATGTCTCCCGATAAGCACCGCAGGAGAACGAGAATCCCCGCTGGTATTTGTCGCTGTAACGGCTCGGTTTATACCTGAAGTTGGGTATCAACAGACCACCTGGCCTACGACCTCGATAATATTCATCCTCAAAGCCGGTTATGTCTCCTTTCACCTTGGCGTTGTAATTGTGGTCCATTAGGTAATGACCTAGAACACCTGAGCTGTTGGCAATTCCTTGGGGAAACGCCTTTGATGTCGAATTGAGCATTATCTGTGTGCTGCCGAGGGTGGAGGCGCATAGAAAAACGACTTTGCCGTAGTATTCACGCTCGCTCAGATCATCATTGTCGATGACTCGAACACCTTTAACGCGACCGGTTTTCTCATCATAAATAAGACTGTGCACCACACTGTTGGGGGCAATATGCAGATTGCCGGTTTTTGCAGCAGAGGGCAGAGTGGAGCTCTGCGTAGAGAAATAGGCACCGAAAGAACAGCCTTTTTGACACTCGTTCCTGGCCTGGCACTTAACCCGCCCCTGGGAAAGGTGTAACTCGGTGGGCTGAGTCAGATGGGCCATACGCCCCATAATGAGTTGCTTATCGGAGTAGTGATTTTCAATCGCTGCCTTTATCGCTTTCTCAGGGGCGCTCATCTCGAAAGGAGGCAGGAACTCGCTGTCTGGTAACTGGGGGAGATTTTCTGGAGTCCCGCATATTCCAGCGTGTTTTTCCACATGGCTGTACCAAGGTGCCAGGTCGCTGTAGCCAATAGGCCAGTCGGTGCCGTGTCCGTCAAGGCCATTGGCGCGAAAATCGTGCTCGCTTAGGCGATAGGATTGCCTGTGCCAGAGCAGTGATTTGCCGCCCAGTTGGTTGGCACGAATCCAACTGAATTCGGTGCCCTCGGCGGTGCTATAGGGCATTTCTCTATCATTGGCGAAAAAGTGTTTGGTGGCATCACTGAAGGCATAACACTGCTGCTGGATATTGTAATCCCGCTGCAGTAGCAAATTCTCCACTCTGCTGCGATAGGTCTGGTGCCAGGGCGGCACGCCTTCTGAGGTGTAGTCTTTCCTGTGCTCAACCACCCGGCCGCGTTCAATCATTAGGGTTTTAAACCCTTTCTCACAAAATTCCTTGGCCGCCCAGCCGCCTGAAACCCCGGATCCAACGACTATGGCGTCAAATATTTCACTGGATTCTTTAATATACAGTTCGTCATTCATAACGTCTTACCCTGTGTTCGAGTATTTAGTTTTAGTAATAGCTGCGCATTGATCCCCAGGCCTTACCGACGGACTTGTAGGGTATAGATCCTTTAAAGTCACCGGGTATGGCCAAATACGCCAGCTCCTCGCTGGCCCCCACTTCAGACGTGTAGTACCCAAACACAATCTGGCCTTTTAATACTTTAAAATTTGCCCGGTCCTGCTGACTAAATCCGCCAGCCGGTTTTTCCAGCTCCTCAAGCAATGTCAATTGCTGGGCCTGATCAGCATCGTTAAATGCCTGTCCATATCGCTGGCGAGAAATGCGCTCAATCTTGGAAAGAATCGATTTGACCTGTTGCTGTTCAGTGGCGCCATAACAGTGAAATAGCTGGTTGTCGATAAATCCATGAGTATCCACCTCGGCGGCACCAGGGGTAGCCGTTTGCGGAATAACCTGGGCACAGATGTCTCGCAATATTTGCATCTCTTGTTGCCGGAACAATTTGCCGTCGCTATTGGCGCTATCTGGCCGAGGCGTGTAGGCAAGGGCATTGGAGATAGCGTTGCCACCGAGTAACTGCGCGGCTGCGACACTGCCGACTACTGCGCTCA
Source organism: SAR92 clade bacterium H921 (assembly GCA_025153755.1). Taxonomy (GTDB): domain Bacteria; phylum Pseudomonadota; class Gammaproteobacteria; order Pseudomonadales; family Porticoccaceae; genus HTCC2207. The sequence continues at coordinate 424,662 of JAOALD010000001.1, read as the reverse complement.
AGCGGCCAAAGAAACGGCGCCGGCTCCGATTATCCAGCTCGAGATTGTTTTTATCATGTTGATCATTCATCAATTTTCTCCCTGCAATCGGGCCATTTCGGCTTCACTTGAGCTGGCTTTTGTTGAGCTGACTTTTGTTGAGCTGGCTGTTACTGAATTTACTTTGCGTGTAAAGAAAAACAGCAGGCTAAATGCGACGATCAGAGTCAGTGGAAACAGGCTTAGGTTGGCCAGCGTGGCTTGTCCTGCGGCCAGTTCTGCGGCAGTTTCAGATAAATTCTGCTGTTGCGCAGCCAGGCGTGCCGAGTCGATCCAGCTGCCAATTACAGGATTCCACATGCTCACGGCAAACATGCCGGCGCCGCCCATCATTCCCATGCCCAGTGCACCTGTTTGAGGAATGTACTCAGCGACATAGCCGAGCATAGTGGGCCAGAAATAGGTCACACCAATAGCGAACAGTATGGCGGCGAAGTAGACCATGCCGCCCGTTGCAATACTCATGGCGTAAATGCCGATAGTGGAGATGACTGCGGAGGCCAGTAAGATGCCTGCTGGATGTAACCCCCGCACTAGCGGGCCTGCGAAGTATCGGCCCACTGCCATCAGCCCGGTTATCATAGCCATTATCAGCATTGGCGAAGCTCCTGAAGCGCCGAGGATGCGCTCAATCCACTGCTGTGTGCCCAGTTCAGTGGTGGCGGTCAGCGTCATACAGAAAGCCATGAACAGAAACAGTGGCGAGAAGAGTCCGCGAATATTGTTGGCGGTTGAGGTTTCCGTGTTTTCTGTGGGCGGGAATTTTTGGGTAAACATCATCGCGCCATATATCAACGTGGGGATAAGCATGATGGCGATTTGCGGCTGCCAGCCCATTCCCATATCGGTCATAAACTTTGAGGTCAGTGCGCCGATCACGATCCCGCCAGGGAACCAGACGTGAAATTTGTTGAGCATGGTGGTTTTATTTTTGTGATAAATATCAGCTACTAGGGGATTGCAGCCCGCTTCCACAGCACCGTTTGCGAACCCGATACAAAAGCTCGATAACAGCAGAGTCCAGAACCCGACGGCATAAATAGTGAGGATCAACCCCAGGATATGCCCCGCAAATGCGATGGCCAGCAGCCGCTTTGCTCCCAACAGGTTAAACAGGAGTCCCCCTGCCATAGTAGCAACAGGAAAGCCCAGAAATGCCATGGCATTGACCCAGCCCAACTCGGTGTCCGATAAACCGAAGTCTACCCCCAGTTGACCGAGGATGCCGGCCCGAATAGCGAAGGTCATGGCGGTGACAGTCAGCGCGATACAGCAGGCGACAAACAGTCGGGTGCTGTGATTTTCTGCTTGATTCATTATTTTAGTTCTCCTGGTTCAAGCCAAGAATCTGGCGATTGAGTTGCTCATCTTGGGTGGTTGCAGCGAAATCGTCGAACGCCTTATCGGTGGTCCTGATCAGGTGGTTACGAATAAATTCCGCCCCCTCCCTGGCACCATCCTCAGGGTGTTTTAGGCAGCATTCCCACTCCAACACCGCCCAACCGGTGTAACCGTATTGGGTGAGTTTGCTGAAGATGCCTTTAAAATCAATCTGCCCGTCTCCCAGCGACCTAAAGCGTCCCGGGCGATCTATCCAGTCCTGGTAACCGCCGTAAACACCAGATCGGCCAGAAAGATTAAGCTCTGCATCTTTCACATGAAATGCCCGGATGCGCTCGTGATAAATATCGATAAACGCCAGATAGTCGAGATGTTGCAGAACAAAGTGGCTGGGATCGTAAAGAATATTGGCGCGACAGTGATTACCGGTGGCCTCGAGGAAACGCTCGAAGGTCACACCATCGTGCAAGTCTTCACCGGGGTGCAATTCGTAACAGACATCCACACCGGCTTCATCAAAAGCGTTAAGGATCGGCAGCCAGCGCCCGGCAAGCTCGCGGAACCCCGCCTCCACCAACCCAGCAGGCCGCTGTGGCCAGGGATAAATGGTCTGCCACAATAGCGCCCCGGAAAATGTGGCGTGGGCGGTTAAACCCAAGCGCTGGCTAGCTTTGGCTGCTTGCTTGAGCTGCTGCTTGGCCCACTCGGTCCGTCCCGCCGGGTTATTGCGCACCGATTCCGGTGCAAAGCTATCTAACATGCCACTGTAAGCCGGGTGCACTGCTACTAATTGCCCCTGAAGATGAGTCGACAGCTCGCTGATCTCTAGGCCAGCTTCTGCGGCTATGCCTTTTATTTCATCGCAGTAGTCTTGGCTCGAAGCGGCGAGCTCAAGATCGAATACTCGGTTGTCCCAGGTGGGAATTTGGATGGCCTTGTAACCCAGACCAGCCACCCAGTTGCAGATGTTTGGCAAGTTGTCAAAGGGAGCGACATCATCAAGAAACTGGGCTAAAAATATTCCCGGACCTTTTATAGATTGCATATGGATATCTGCCTATTGATTCTCTGTCGATGATTGCGGTTGTAATGGCTGTGGTTGCAGGGAAAAAGCATGCCATTTCTGATTGGACCGACTTGCTGCCACCACGTTTTCAATAAATGCCATACCACGGATTGCCTGGTGGATACCGGGTATGTCCCCTGAAGATTCGAACGTTGCACTGCCCTGCTTTGCACGGACTTCCTCGGCAAAACTGCGGTATATATTGGCAAAGGCTTCCAGATAACCCTCTGGGTGTCCCGCAGGCGTGCGCATATTGGCCAGTGTTTCCGACGCGAGATTGCCCACACCTGCGCGAATCATTTGCGTGGGTTTGTCAGGGAATTTAAGCCACAGGGTGTTGGGTTCCAGTTGTGACCATTCAAGGCTGGCTTTCTCACCATAGACTCGAAGTACCAGCCGATTTTCTTCGCCCACAGACACCTGGCTGGCCATCAATACGCCCCGTGCACCGGATTTAAAGCGCAGCAGCACTGTGCCGTCGTCATCCAGTTTTCGCCCCGGTACCGTTGCGATAAGGTCGGCGCAAATATCGCTGATTTCATCATCACAGGTGTATTCTGCGAGGTTCGCTGCATGGACACCTATGTCGCCCATACAGCAACTGATGCCTGCACGCTTCGGGTCTAGGCGCCATTGCGCCTGCTTGCTATCTTCGTCGGATTTACTGGCCAGCCAACCCTGGGAATACTCGACAATAACTTTTGTCAGGGTTCCCAGTTGGCCACTGCCAATCAGGTGTCGAGCTTCCTTGATCAATGGATAGCCCGTGTAGGTATGAGTTAGCCCGTAGAGACAGTTGCTGCTCTCAACCACTGTTTTTAGTTCCAGTGCTTCACCCAGGTCCAGAGTAGCCGGTTTATCACTCAATACATGGAATCCAGCTTCCAGAGCCTGTTTGGCAACGGGGAAATGCATATGGTTTGGCGTAACAATAGAAACAAACTGCATTCTCTGCTCTGCGGGCAGTGCAGCTTCGGTGGCAAACATTTCTTCATAGGAGGTATAGCAGCGCTTTGGGTCAATTCCCAGCTCCAGCCCGCTGTAACGTGCCCGCTCCGGGTCGCTGCTAAGCGCTCCGCAAACAAGCTCAATCTGTCCATCCATAGCAGCTGCTGTGCGGTGGATAGCACCGATAAATGCGCCTGCGCCACCGCCGACCATTCCCATCCGCACTTTCTTCATCATAATCTGCCCTCAAGACTAGCCGGAGAGATCAGCGGTCTTGTTTTTATTATTGTCAAATTATGGTAATCCAAGGGGGCGATAAACAGCTATGGAAAAATCGGTTTCCAATGCGACAAAATCGGCGTTACTTTGCTATTCTTTGGGCTTAGTCACGACCTTGTCGAAAATGAAATGTGTATTTTCAAGCTGGCGGCGAGGCCAAGAGGGAGGGTGCCAAGATGTCGATAGATAAATCACAACGCGATAATGTAAGGCTCGTTATTGATGAACTGTCTATTACAGGAGCCCTGCAAATGTATGATTTATTGCCGGATATCCTGTTCTGGGTAAAAGACACCGCTGGCAGGGTAGTCCATGCAAATAAGAGCTTTCTCGATCATATTAGAGTGGACTCGCTGGATCAGGCCATTGGCCTGACCGACTCTGATTTTGCCCCCAGGCAAATCGCCATGCAGTTTATCGCTGATGACCAACGCGTGATTCAGGGTGAACTGGTCACCAATCGATTGGAAATGAACGTATCTGGGTCAGGGGAAATCAGTTGGTTTATCACCTCAAAGCGGCCCCTGGTAAACAGCGGCGGCGCGATTGTGGGCTCATACGGCACATCGCGCCATCTGGAAAAATCCTCCGTAGCCCTTAACGCCATGGAGGCACTGAAAGTTCCTGTGGCCTATGTCCGCGATAATTACATGAACAAAATCAGCCTATCGGATCTGGCCGAGGTCTCCTGTTTGTCGATCAGCGCCCTGGAACGGCGGTTTAAGAAGTTTCTGAATAAAACACCCAAACAGTATATCTGCGACGTGCGCCTCGAAAATGCGAGGCGGTTTCTGGTGGAAACGACTTTACCCGTCGCCCTGATTGCCGATCAATGTGGATTTCCTGACGCCAGTTATTTCAGCCGCAAGTTTTACCGGGCATTTTCGCTACGTCCATCGGAGTTCAGGGCCAGTTATCAATAAAAACCTAGCTGGCAGCGACGACCCAACCCTGTCGGGTTTAGGTTTTGTTATTGGTGGAGGCGGCGGGAACTGTGCATAAATGCTAACCTATTGATTAATATAGGTTTAATGGGCTTCAAAATCTGCTTTGTTACATCCTATGTTACAAAGAAAGAAGCACCGAGCGATACTAGCTTACATTAAAACATTGAGTAATGGCGCTATGATTGACTTTTCGTGCCGGTTTGAGAAAACATTAAGTATAGAGGGAATGCCGCCAAGCCTGACGATCACTGTTTCGGTCTGGGGATTAACTATAATCAGCTGCAGGCCCATCCCTTCAATCCAGAACACTTCAGGTGTGTTGGGTAACCCACGGTAAATGTGATAGCCATAACTATTGCCTGCTGATTTGCCAGTTGCCTGAACGAAAAACCACTCTGGAATAACTGAGTCTTTAACCATTTTTTCTAGCCAGAGTGAAGAGACTACGTCATTTTTTGGATCGAGAAATAAGTCGCCTATTTCGAGCCATGATCTTGCCGTGGCAAACATACAGCAATAACCAGCCGTATTGATAACAGAGGCTTCCTCAAGTGTTAGCGGCTGCCAGAGCTTATTCTCGATTAATTGGTTAAGGGGCTGTTTATAGATATTCGTCAGTACAAGACTCAGCAGATGGTAATTAATATTGTCATAGCGGAATAAGCGCTCATCATTAAACGAGATTTCAGATAAGGGTGTTATTAATGAATTACCCTTCAAGGTCGCTGTAATGTCCTTTGATGCTGATTCTATACCCGAGGTATGTCTCAGCAAATCTCGAAGAGTAACCGGATTCTCAGACGGTTGTGTTATTTGAGGGAGATACTGAGAAATAGAGTCTGTCTCGGAATTAATGAGGCCCTCATCAATGGCGATACCAATAAGTATTGCAACAATGGCTTTGGTCATAGACATAGCATTTACACGGCGACCATCGTCAGCATCTGGACTATAACGCTGATAAATAATGCGACCTTTTTTTTGAACAATTAGTGCCTGAGTTTGACTGCGGTCGAACCATGCATCTAATGACTCATTGACGACGGAGGTTTTTCTAAATATATCTTCTCCGTTCTCTTCGGACGTCCGTCCTGCAATCGCCACAGGCGCAGATAATAGAAATGAGTCAGATGATGTTATTAAGTTATTCAGATGAGCGTTAGCCTCGAGTGAAGCACTGCCTAGAATTGCTGTTTTAAATGGACTCGCCATTATCAGTACTACTGCAAGTGCAATCCCGATAATTATTTTTAACCAGAGGATTTTGGATGACATGTGACTCGATGCTCTGTTGGGTAGATCTCATATTAAATCGTTTGGAGCAGATATACTAAAAGCTAAATGAAGAAACACCCCTGAAAAACAGGGGGTAATTCTTAAGTGGTGGTGGACGCGGGAATTATTCGGGCCTCACCCTCCCCCTTCGGGGCCACCGTCGCTGCGCTCCCGCGTTGTCTCGCCACTCGAAGTACTGTCCCACTTCAAACTCACCACAAGATAAGCTTAAGCCTCATCCCCTGAAATTAACTGCCGTAAAATCAGTAGTGGAACTTTCCTGCACCGTCCGCGATTCCCACCCCAGCTTCCATCACAACTCTCATCAACGACTTATATTAATGACATGTTTTACCAGGGCAAGGCTACTAGGTCTTTTTAGCCCTGATCCTTCGCCGCCCAGAGCGCTTCCATCTCTTCGAGTGTCTTACCCTTGGTCTCAGGGACGAGCTTCCAGACAAAAATCATCGCGACCACACAGAAAGAGGCAAAGATAAAGTATGGCAGCGCACCGTTAAAACCCTCCTGATTAAAGGTACTTTGGTTTACTAGAGGGAAGCTATTGGCAACCAAGGCATTAAATAGCCACTGTGCCGCAACGGCGATCGACATAGCGACACTGCGCACATTATTTGGGAACATCTCCGACAATATCACCCACACCACGGGACCCATGGACATGGCGAATGAGGCGATAAAGACCAACACAGCGATCAGGGAAACAACCCCCATCTGCTGGGTATAAATAGTCAGACCCAGCACCGTTAAACCGGCACACATACCTATACTACCGCCAATAAACAGCGGTTTGCGGCCCCAGCTATCGACTTTGTAAATAGCGACAAAGGTAAAGATAAGGTTGACCGCACCCAGCCAGAGCTGCTGCTTAAGGGCATCTTCTGGGCCATAGCCCAGAGCATTACTAAAAATTTCTGCCCCGTAATAAAGAATCGCGTTAATGCCGGTGACCTGCTGGAATATCGACAACATAACGCCAAGAAATAGAGCAAAGCCAATACCTTTGCCAAACAGCATAGCCAGATTGGGGGCTGGGCTATTGGTCAGTGATGTCTCTATATCAGCAAACTCAGAGGCCGCCTCCTGCTCGCTCGAGGTTATCTGAGCCAGCACCGTTTTAGCCTCTTCAGTGCGGCCCTGTAAGATCAACCAACGGGGGCTGTGAGGCACAGTAAAAAGCAGCGCCAAGAAAGCCAGTGCCGGCAATAGCTCAGACCAGAGCATAATGCGCCAGCCCCGATTAACATTGTGCTCATGAAGCTGCGCAAGCGCTTCTGGGGTCATATTCTCCGTGTCGCCACCGCCAATAAAATAGGTCGCTAAAAATACCACAAAGAAACCAATAACCACGGCCAACTGATAGTAAGAAACCATGCGACCACGGTATTTCGGTGGCGCCATTTCAGCAATATACATAGGCGCCGCCAATGAGGCCATGCCCACGGCAAGACCGCCAATAATACGGTAGATCGCCAGCTCATTGAGGGTTGCTGCGAGACCAGAACCCCAGGCCGAGATAGCAAATAGAGCGGCCGCGAGGACCAGCGTATACTTTCTGCTGATACGCTTAGTGAGATAACCACCCGCCAACGCACCCACTAGACAACCGTACAGCGCACTGCTGACTGCCCAACCCTGCTCGGCAGCTGAAAGATTAAAATATTTGGTGAAATAAAGCTGACTACCCGCTATCACACCGGTGTCATATCCGAACAATAAACCACCTAATGCAGCGACAATGGTGATTTGGAAAATACTGAGTTTATTAGTGCTGAAGCTTGCGCCGATAGTCATTATTCCTCCTAAGTTTTTTTATTATTACGTTCTCTTTTTTTGAATTTCTTACACTACTAATTGTTGTGGCGATTGTTATTATTGGTCAATCCACTGCTTGCTATTACTTGGCTGCTGCTTGACTGTTAAATAACTGGTACTTGCCTGTCACTTAGCCGTTCGAAAACCAATATGAGACGAGCCGAGCGTAACATCTTGAGCCTGTCGAGCGGCAGGACGAAAGCGTTGACAGTAGTTATCTGAACACAAAAATGAACCTCCTTTAAGAGTTTTAACCTTAATGCCAGGCTGCTGGGGGTCATACCCCCCATCCCCGTAATTTCTCTTATGATCTGGGCCGTATGCTGTGTCAGTCCATTCCCATACATTGCCGGTCATATCGTACAGCCCATAGCCATTTTTAGGGAAACATCCAACTGGCGAGCTACCTACAAAGCCATCATCCTTAAAATTGGTGTAAGGGAAATGTCCCTGCCAAGTGTTTGCCTTGGACTCACCTTGGTGAGGAGACTCCTGACCCCAGGAGTAGGTGGCGCCATCTAAACCTCCCCTGGATGCATATTCCCACTCCGCTTCTGTGGGTAGGCGCCGACCCATCCATTCAGCATAGGCCTTGGCATCCGCATGTATAATATGCACTACAGGGAAAGCATCTTTTCCTTCAATAGAGCTCTCGGGCCCTAAAGGATGCTGCCAGTTGGCACCGGGCACAAACTGCCACCAGCTGGCAGGGACACTCACATTATCTGGATCTGGAGAGACAAAGACCATGGACCCGGGAACCCGGAGCTCTGGCGGCACATTAGGGAAGTCCTTTTGAGACAGCCCAAGCTCTGCGGCAGTAACATATCCCGTGGCCTCTATAAAAGCCCTAAATTGCCAGTTAGTCACTTCAGTACGATCAATATTAAAGTCTCCGACAGATGCGATTCCAGCGGGACCTTCTTCGACATAAAAGCGATTATCACCCAACATAAATTGTCCGCCTATAATGTCCTTGGTAGCGCCCATATCGGCTTCAGTTAAACAGAACAGAGGGCCACTCCTTTCGCCACAAGCAACCAGAGACACTGTAAGCAACAGGACCAGAGAAATATTATTAAATGAAGGCATCAACCCCCCCTTTTTTAGGTATCGGCAAGTCAGTCAAGGTATCACAGATTGCCCTAAAGCCAGCATCGATAAGTGTTGACTATTTTTATTGAATATTTAGAACTCGGCTCCGCTGTTGTTTGGAGAAAATCAAACTAATTCCATTCCGGCTCATTAATATCTATATTCTTAACCATCAGATTCCATCCGTCTACTGCACGATTGACTGGGGCATCACCATCCACTGAAGAACTTTTCTATTGACCAATATCTAAAGCTTCGGTTGCATCTACGCTATTCTTTGTCAACTTTAACGTCCGGTATCCACCAAGATTACTCGCAGTACGGAGCAAGCTGATTCAGAAAGAGACTATCGATTTTCTCTCAAAGAAATCAGTTGCTCATGAAGATCGGCAACAAGCGATTTATAGTCTTTATGTTCAGCCAGATTAATCGTCTCTTTAGGATCATTTAAGTGATCAAAGAGCATCCGCGCTGTTACTTGTCCCTGTTGATCAAACCACTCTGTCATGGCATAGCGATCGGTCTTAATCACGTCTGCTGCATGCCAGCGCGGAAACACTGCTACTTTGCCCGGTGCACTGACATCTATCAGCTGGCTTACGAAGCTATCGCCCTGCAACTGCGCAAGTTTGGGCTTACCCAATAACTCGAGTACGGTGGGAAATATATCGACAAACTCGACTAAACCCTCGGCAATACCGACTCCCGGTTTCAAGTTTGGGGTCGGTTCACTGCGTGTGGATAGAGTACTTCCCAGAAGCCCCATAGTAGATGTCTCAGTCAGTGTTGTCGGCAACTTAACGATTAGCGGTGTTCTCGTCGCAACATCAAAGGGCGAGTGTTTAACCCATAAACCATGTTCGCCGAGGCTAAAGCCATGGTCTCCAGCGACGATAACAATGGTGTTATCGTCGAGGTTAAGCTGTTTTAATTTGGTCACTAATTTCCCCACCTGAGCATCCGAGTAACTGACGCTGGCAAGATATCCATGAACCAGTTTCTTTGCCATAGCGTCGGGAACCGGGTGCGGTGCTTTGGGGATACCTTCAAATTTGCGTAGCTCCCCCCAACTGTGCATCGCCTCGCGAGGTGCCGCTACAGGCATAAGTGGATTACTCGCAAGATCGATATCGTCTTCCCGATAGAGATCCCAGTAGCGTAAAGGTGCGTTAAACGGCAGGTGAGGCTTTAAAAAACCCACCGCCATAAAGAAAGGCTGATCGCGCTGGCTGACGGATTCAAGAGATGCCATAGCCTGATCAGCAATCATGCCATCAAAATAATGATTATCCGGCACATCCGCGGCTTCATAGGCGGGACCCACCCGATCCTTCAAAAAGCTGGCAATGTTTTCCGCGCGCTGATAATTACGGTGTCCTATCCGCTTAATCTTGGGCTTCGGATTCCAGGGTGGCGTACTCCAACCTGCTTTAGAATCCTCAGAAAAGTGCAATATCTTACCGATGCTTTCGCTGTAGTAGCCCTGTTTTTTGAGATAACCAAATAGCGTTTCAGCCCCTTTGGCATCCTCATCAATACGTGCTTGATAACCGACAAAGCGTTTTTCCGTCGGTCTGATACCCGACATCATGCTGGCTCTAGACGCACCGCAGACCGGCACATTGACATAGGCATTGGCAAACACCACCGCCTCACTGGCCAGGCTATCTATATTAGGCGATTTAACCGCCGTGCTGCCGTAAGCGCCCAGTTCTGGGCGCAGATCATCAATCATAATAAACAGCACATTGGCCGGCTTGACGTCACTGGCAACAGCATTAAATGCCAGTGACATACCGCACATAAGGATTGGCAAAATATTTTTCATAGAGCGGCCTTTTCCTTTCTATTTTAACGGTTAGTTAGTGTGCTGCAGGTTTGCCCTTAGATAGCCCTGCCCTAACCTTATCCGGCGTCATAAAGTTACGTAGGTCTTGTTCACTGCCATCCCGTAACCATTGCTCTGGGAACTCAGCCGCTTTTGATCGCTCACCTTCACGAAACACTGCACCATGACTAAATTTCTCAGTGTAGGGAACACTCAAGCCATCGCGAGAATCCCCTAGGCGAGCAAATAACTTGCTGCGCAGATCGGCGACCACAGCCAAGGAGTCTGGATCGTGAATCAGATTGTGCATCTCTTTAGGATCTGTGCGCATATCATAGAGCTCTTCGGTATCCCAAAGGCCGTGATAGGTAATAAATTTATAGTCATCTGTGCGCAGTGCAAAGGTCGTTGGCGTGCTCGGATAATTAAATTCCCAGTAGTATTCATAGAGCAGATCATCGCGCCATTGGCTAGCTGAGTCACCCTGCGCCAGAGAATAGAGACTCTCTCCTTCAAATTGCTCGGGAGATTCAACTCCAGCAATATCTAGTATGGTCGGCGCAATATCAATATTGGCGGCTATCTCTTTGACCACATGATTGCTCTTTAAGCCATTACCCCAGGCTAAAAGTGGCACCCGCATGGACTCCTCATACGCATTACGCTTATCAATCAGACCGTGCTCACCAAACATAAAACCATTGTCACCCATCAGCATAACGATAGTGTCGTCGGCATGGCCATTGTCTTCGAGCCACTGAAACAGGCGACCGAGACTTTCGTCCACAGCAGAGAGCGCTCGATGGTAGCGCATTTTGTAAGCCTGAACATCCAGTGAGCTGTGATAAGGAAAATCAACGCCGTGCCAGCTATTACGCTGATTCTTAACCCACATGGGCTTACCCTCGTAATTTTCAGGGGTATCAGCTTGACTATCAGGTACCGGGATGGTTCTGTCGGCATACTGCTCTTTGTGACGTTGCGCTGGTGCAAAATTTGCGTGTACCGCCTTGTGCGAAAGGTACATAAAGAACGGTTTTTCGCTGTCGCGACTGTCCAGCCAATCCACTGCGTAATCGGTTAACTCATCAGTGATATAACCTTTTTGTTTAACAACATCGCCATTGATATTGAGCATGCTCTGCTCACCATTGGGTTTGATTGGATAGTAATGACCCTGACCGGCAAAGCTCACCCAGTGATCAAAGCCTGGCTGTGGATCATCGAGCCTGCGTCCGGCTGGCGCCAATTCACCCATGTGCCACTTACCGACAAAGGCGGTGTTGTAGCCGGCCTTTTGCAAGTACTCAGGAAAGAAAATCGTGCCCTCGCGAGGTGGCTTATTATTGTCGACCACGCCGTGGTTGTGCATATATTGGCCGGTGAGGATCGAAGCGCGACTCGGGGAGCAGAGTGCCGTGGTGACAAAGGCATTCTCAAAGTGGACACCTTCGGCGGCCATACGATCCATGTTCGGCGTATCTATAACCGGGTTCATAAAACCCAGTTCATCGTAGCGCTGATCATCGGTGAGAACATAGATCACGTTCTTTGGTTTGCTGACTGGTTGAGCACTTTTTTGGCCTGCGCTGTCACCGCCCACCTGCGTATCGTTACAAGCAACCAATGCCGAAATCAATATGACTGCAGTCGCTTTACCTAAGAGTGTATTTGCCCAATTGCGTTTAAAACCATTCATGTATAAATCCTTAATGACTCGTATTCAATTCTGTTTTTGTTTTTAGCATTAGTCTTTAACGCGCAGCTGAATGCTTTTTAGATCCGCTCCACGAGAAGAAGAACCTACCATCAAGGTGAAGGCTCCGGGCTCGACTACCCACTCCATAGCACGGTTGTAGTAGGCCAACATCTCAGGCTCCAGGGTAAAACTAACGCGCTTTGATTCGCCGGCTTGCAGATAGATCTTTTCAAACCCCTTTAGCTCTTTAACCGGGCGGGTTATTTCACTGTAATTGTCACGCACATAGAGCTGCACCGTTTCATAACCAGCGCGATCGCCGCTATTGGTCACTGTCACAGAGAGATTGGTGTTCTCGGTTTTTTGAATGCTTTTCTTATCCAAAACTGGCGGAGAGAAAGCAAACTCGGTATAGCTGAGCCCATAACCAAACTCAAACAGATTGCGGGTCGGCGCATCAGCATATTTGTGCTTGTAAGCCGATGGCTTGTGGTTATAAATCGCCTGAGTGTGACCGATGCTATAGGGCACAGTGATGGGTAATTTACCGCTGGGGTTAGTCACGCCATAGATAATTTCTGCCAGCGCCTGCCCGCCCATTGCGCCGGGTTCCCAGGCTTCAATAACAGCAGCACTGTTATCCACGACCCAGGGTTCAGCGATCGGCCGGCCATTAACCAAGACCACAATCACCGGCGTTCCAGTTGCATGAATAGCCTGCACCAACTCAAGCTGTCTGCCGATAAGATTGATCGACGATCGAGCAACATTTTCGCCAGACGTCTTGCCTTTTTTGTCGTAGCGCAGGGGATTTTCACCCACCACCACAACCGCTACCTGAGACTGACTGGCGCGTTTGGCTGCGGCGAGAATATCCTCTGTAGAGAGGTTTTTAACCTGTTTGCCGACATCGTAAAAATCAATATTTTTAGGACTGGCAGCAACCGCTCTAAGACCTTCGAGTACCGTTGTGACATTGTTCTCCGGCTGTTCCAGCACCCAGTCCCCAAGTATCGTATGGTTGTCAGCATTGGGCCCAGTCACAAAGACTCTGCTATTTTTTTGCAAGGGTAAAATATTATCGTTATTGGTTAACAGCACGATCGCCTGCCGCGCCATTTCCAATGCAGTTTGTTGATGGGCTGCAGTAAACACCGACTGTTCAATCTGGCTCTCATCGACATAGGGATTTTCAAATAATCCGAGACGGAATTTGGCCAGTAGCATTGGGCCTACTGATTCATCTATGCGCGCCTCGGAGAGTCGGCCTTCATTGACCAGCTCCACCAGCGGCTCAAGAAAATCTGGCCCGTGCATATGCATATCCATTCCCGCATGCACGGTTTGGTAGACCGCCTCTTTTTGGCTGTTGGCAACTCGATGAAAGGTATGCAAGCGTTCAATGTCCATCCAATCACTTACCACAAAGCCTTTAAAGCCCCACTCTTCGCGTAACACATCATTAAGTAGGTAACGACTGCCGTGGGCGGGTTCGCCATTGATCTCATTGTGGGCGGCCATAAAGGTAAATACACCGGCGTCGACAGCTCGCTTGAAGGGCGGGAAGAAATCCTGGCGCAGACTGCGTTCAGAGACATCCATGGGCGATAGGTTAATACCGTTGATCGGATCACCGCCGGCAACCCAGTGCTTGGCGTTAGCAATCACTTTCTGTGGCCCATAAAAGTCTCTCTGCTGCAGGCCCTCAATCGTCGCCACACCCATTTCAGCCACAAGGAACGGGTCTTCTCCAAAGGTTTCACCCACTCGCCCCCAACGGGGATCACGGGCTATATCCACATTCGGTGTAAAGCTCCAGTGGGAGCCGGTGGCACGCATTTCGCGAGCGGTTTCAATACTTGCCTGTTTAACCAGGCCAAGGTTCCACGAACTAGCCATACTTAGGGGGGCAGGATAAACCGTGGAACCACTGACCATAGCGTTGCCGTGTATCGCATCTATGCCGATTAGCAAAGGGATACCCAAACGGCTCTGTGCAGCGTGGCGCTGTAATAAGTTGGCTTCAGAGGCGGTCAATACATGAAGAAATGAACCAACTTTGCCGGTCTCGATAAAGGCTGGAATCTGTGATGAGTGAAGATCGGGATAGAAACCGTGAGCGTCACTCTTGGCAAGGTCATCGATGGACATGTGCTGCTCTGATTCAGCGGTGTGATCAATGCCTACGTACTGACACATCTGCCCTACCTTCTCCTCCAGGGTCATCCGCGGCAATAGATCGGCGACCCGCTGCTCAGGGGTTAAACTGGCGTCTAGGTAGGCGGGCAAGAGCTCACTGCTGATCGAGCTTAAGGACGCAGTAGAAAGCAGAAAACCGGTTAAGCTAAGGAATATTTTTTTCATGATCGGTGTAAAAGGCCTTATTGTTTGATGGTTGTTATTGGATCGTTTCTTGTTCGAGTATATTTTCATGCCAGATTAATCTGCGCATTCACGGTGTCTGATTTCAATGGCACTGCAAAAACACCGCCGTTGCCTGCGCTCACTTTCAAATGGTAGAGACCCTTATAGCCGGTAAAATTAATCTCTCCTCGACTGTCCGTGAGCAGCTCAACGTCGGTTGACCAGTGTCGGTTGACTAGGTCATGCCATACCTGGCCATTGGGTTTTAATCGCAGGTTGCGATCAACCAGTGCCGCATCGGGCTTTGGCACGCTGTTTTTAGCATATTCAAATGGCGTCCAAGTAAGCAGTCCGGTCATCTGCGGATGACTGAAGACAGCCGTCATAAAGTCTTCGGTGTAACGTGCCTGAAACTCTAAATCTGGCGTTTCAAAATCGAACTCGGTAACCTGCAACTCGGTATTTAGCGCAGCAAAATCATTCATAATAGAGAGCAATTCTTGCGGCGGTGTAGGCGCAAACCCCTTGGGAATATGCGCCTGGAATCCAATACCTTGAATAGCCGCACCCTGCTTTAAAAGGCCCTTTATATAATTAAAATAAAACGTTCTGTGGCGCACTGAATTTTTGGTCAGTACTCCATAATCGTTGATGTAGCGTTTCACCTCGGGCCGAATCTGCTGCACCTGCTGGAACCAATCAACCGCGACCTCGGGGCCGAGAATATCCATAAACTCGTGACTGCTAAAAGGCTCGTTGAGCACATCCCATTCAGTCAGCGGATCGCCATATTGGCTGACCATTTTGTGGATATGGTCATTGAGTACCTTGCGTAACTGCACTTTATTGCCAGAGTATCTGGCATGTTCTACAGCAGCTCGCCTGAAACCGGGCCAGATTAAGCAGTGGCCACGAACGGGAATGCTGCGCTCGGCACACCATTCCATAAAAGGTTCGATGTATTGACTATTGTTCTTATGATGCTTCCACTTGAAAGCATTCTCTGGTGTCAGTTTGTGGAACAGTAAATCGCAGTATTCTAAATGACGCTGCCTTATTTCCTGGGGATAGGGGCTGCCATAAAGGCGCCTTAAGCGCGGTGCAGCACCGAAACCAAAATCATGGCGATAGAGTTTTGCTGTAACCGGCAGGTTAGTTAAAGGCATACCTGCGGCGTCTGTTACCTTGACATTGAAGCGGCCTTTGCGAAGCACTTCGATGCGCTGCTTAGCCTCTTTTCGCCAGCTGGCACTGTCTTCCATACCCGCGTAAGCCGTGGCTGCAGTAGAGTGATCTTTAGCCTGCTTGGCGAACCCGAAAGACGGAGCTACAGCTGCCAAAGCTGATATAAAACGTCGCCTGTTCACAATCCAATGACCACCCGTATTCAGTTAAAGTAAAAGCAGTTATAAACTGACCATAGTTGCATGTTTGAAAACTATTACCCTCCCAGCGAGGACCGCTAGAAGGGCTATAGTCGGAGCTTTAGAACTTGTAACGCAGACCTAACGCATAGCGACGACCAAATTCACGATAGGAAATAATCCGTGATTCGTCTCCAGCAAAAGTAACTGGCTTTTCATTGGTCAGGTTAATCGCCTCTGCGGTCAACGTAAGGCCTGTATCACCCACCTGATAACTCATGCTGGCATCAACCTGAGAGTAGGTTTTGTGATAGATCGGCAGATTACCCAGGCTTGAGGTGAAGAGTAAGAAGTCATCTCGCTCGGTGTAGGAGATACGACCTGAAAAGTCTTCTTTCTCATAGAACAGCACTAGGTTCATGCTTGATTCCGAGAGTCCTTCCAATGGTAGTTCGTTGCCAAATGGATCATCTCTACCGGTAGAGCTATCAATCATGGTGTAGTTGAAAATTGTGCCTAAACCATTAAAGGGAGCCGGCAGCTCAGTGAAATTCTGCTGATAAGAGAACTCAAGACCCCGAATAGTCGCGCCTTCACCGTTCGAGGGTGCCGTGACCAAGTACTCTACCGCATCACCGTTATCGTCGGTCTCAAAGCCAGGAACAACTTCGCTGAACTGAGTTGATGAAACATAAGAGCTAACGTCTTTATAAAACGCAGCGGTCGAGAGCAGCCCACCTTTGTTAAAGTACCATTCCAGAGACAGATCGAACTGATCTGCAAGGAACGGATCAAGATCGGGATTACCACGAGTAGCTGTCTGTGCGCCCTGATTGACGTTGTAGCCTAAGGTCAATTGCTGAAAGCTAGGACGAGACATTACTTTGGCGTAACCACCACGCAGCAAGAGATCATCCTGAAGTACATAGACAGCATTCAGACTCGGCAAGACTTCAGAATAGCTGCGCTTGTCATTCAGTGGAACCAAGGCAGCACCATCGTAGGTATTACTGTTACCGTCCTGATCGGTGCTGACATAGCGCAGACCAAAATTACCGCGCAGTTTTTCAGTCTCGAAGGTTGCCATAGCATAGGCTGCAGTGATTTCTTCGCTAACATCCCAGTTGCTAATACCGTCCTGCTTGGCTCGAATCACTGGGGTACCCAGCTCACCGTCGGCATCATAGGAATAATCTTCCAGAATCATGCTTGCAGAGGGTAGGAACCACGATGAAGGCATGCCGCCCGTAACAGAAAAGTCGTCTACTGGGAATGTACTGTCGCCAATATAATCCGCCAGAGTACAGCTGTGAGCATCATCGCCACAGGTATTGGATCCTCTATTGTTAACGGAATCCACAGCCTTGTACTGACGCTTAGTACGATCGCGGTATTTAGCACCGAACTTTACGCTGGTGATCCAGCTATCATTAATCGTGCGCTCGAAATCCAGCTGGGCGTACTCTTCTTCGTCAGTATTTTGTAGCACTGCGCGAGACAGATTCTGCCAGACCAGATCGGAGGGGCCAGATACCGCCTCTCCACCAGCCAAGGTAGCAGCCAAAGTGGAAAATTCAACACCGCGAGTATCATAGGAGACACTGCTCCCCTTTGGCCCAAAAGTGGCAAATAGAGCTGGGTCCTGTTTGCCCTCACCCTCGGAAGCGCCCACTCGTGCCGAGACCAACCAATCTTCAGACGTCCAATCTACAGAGAGATTAACCGCATCGGTGGTGTAGTTATATTCACGATCAAAGGCAGCGACAAAATAGCGCTGATGAAAGGATTTGTTACTCGTACTGTTGGTCACCGCGACAAAATTATCGCCGTCGAGAACGGCACTCTCAATCAAGGTATTGCCAACACCACCTGGGGCGTCAGTAAATCTATAGGCACTGTTGCTGGCATGCTCAAAACGGGTTAAGTCAGTCGTCAAATAATCCAACTTAATGTCGAGGTTGTCCGTGGGTCTATACTGAAAGACAACGTTAAGGCCCGAGCGCTCACGCTCTTCAAGGCGAATATTTTGACGTATGTCCTTGGGCATATAACCGTAGGCAATACCATCGACTGGTGCCGTCAACTGCGCGGGAGAACCGGCATCGCTTATCGTACCTGTAGCGGCGTTAAAACCCACATAGCGATAGCCAAAAGATTCAACACTGTCGCGACGAAAAGGTTCCTCGGAATTATTGTAACTGACCAAGACACCTAATTCGCGACCCTGAGAGTCAGTGCTAGAATCGGTATAGAGTAATGAATAGTTTTCACCCTCGTCATCGCGCAGATTGTTAAATGACTGCTTGATATTGACTACCGCAGTGCGGTTTTTAAAGTCCAGTGGAGAGCGAGTTTTGAGGTTAACCGCTCCGCCCAGAGAGCCTTCATCCTGACTGGCCGACGGAGTCTTAAATACCTCGAGGCTCTCAACTAGCTCTGGCGAGATAGTGTTGTAGTTAAAGCTTCGTGAACCACCGGATACAGAAGTGGTAGAAATGGTTTGGCCATTTACTGTGGCTCGGTTCAATGCCGGTGGCGTGCCGCGAACACTGACTTCACTGCCCTCGCCTACACCGTCGTTGTCGCCTGCACTGACGTTTGTACCGCGACTAATTTGCACACCGGTAACACGCTGTAGTGACTCGGCGACATTGTGATCGGGGAACTTGCCCAGATCCTCTGATGTTACGACCTCAACAAACTCATCTGAGTTACGTTTGCGGTCAATTGATTTTTCAAGACTGGCGCGGACACCGGTCACTACGACCTCTTCTATGCCAGTGTCCTGAGCGATGGTCTGATGAGAAAATCCAGACGCCGCTATTACTACACATAGCAGCCTTAATTTAAATGAGCCATTGGCTAAATTCGACATTGCAAAATCCCCGATAATTACTAAAATTTATATTTTTAAAATTGCTACTATTTCGCTAACTATAATGGCTCTTTGAGTTATCTAGAATAATCAGGAATTGCTGAAATGTAGAGTCAGGTAATGGAATTTTTTACTGTAGGGTTTGTCCTACAAAACCGATAAATAAATCGAAACTCTTATAAAAGTAAACCTGATTTATTGGCGTAGAGAATTAGCTCTGCATTGGTTGAAAACCCCATTTTTTGCATTAGCCTTGACCTATGAGTGGCGACAGTTTTAGCACTCACCTGCAATTTTTCAGCAATATCTTTTGCTCTTTTACCTGAAGCCAGTTCAAGAAATATTTGATACTCCCGGTCTGAAAGAGACTCATATAGAGACAAGTCATCTGCATTAGAAAAGCTACGACTCATAGTATTAGCCAAAAGTCCGCCCACAATTTCATTGATATAGCGCCCACCTGCAGCAGCAGTTTTCACCGCCTTTATAATCTCTGTCTCTTCAGAATCTTTCGAGATATAGCCTGCTGCGCCAGCCTGAATCAACCTAACAGCGTATTGGGACTCAGGGTAACTGCTCAGAATCAGCACCGGCAGATGGGGCTTTTCTGACTTAATTTGTTTTAGAACATCGACACCACTGCGGCCAGGCAGACGGATATCCAGTACTACCAGACCCCAGTCTTGCTTTCGAACCTGCTGCATAGCCTCGATGGCGTCATTGGCCTCACCCAAGACCACCGAACCAAGATGTTCAATGAGCATCTGTTTTAACCCATTTCTAACTACAGCATGATCGTCAACAAGAAGAATGGATGACATTATTTATCCTAGGAAAGGTCATTAAACATTTTATTTTCCAGCAAAGTAACAGATACTTGCCGAATCAGGAACCAGAATTAGTTACAAATAGAAAATTTTATTAAAAATCTGGCTATGCTTTTTAAGAGTACTCAATTAACTTTTTATTTTTTTAGTTGAGTTTATCAGTTCGAAATATAAGCTTGGATTTTAGGCTTGAGATATAAGTTCAATAATGAATATCAATCTATAAGAGAAATCCATAAGAGAAATCCATTAAATCAATCCATAAAATGAATGAGTCCCAAATGTCGGCACCGCTCCACCTTATCTTCGCATGCCTAACTACCTGCCTTGCCCTCTTGGTTACTGCCTCTGTGGCCAGCGCAGAAACTCAGGTAGAGCAACCTGCCAATGCCGACAAGCTGGCACTACAATCATCACTCACCGAGGCAGAGCGTAACTGGCTGCGCAAACACCGAACAATCAGGCACGGTATTATCAGCAACCAAATGCCCTTCGAATATGTAGATGATAATGGCCAGTACCGCGGATTGACTTCAGACTATATCGCCATTATTAGCGAACAGTTGGATATTAGCTTTGAGCCATCCTTTTTCTCCGACCTAACCACGCTGTCAAAGAATATTAGAGAAAACCGGGTAGACCTAGCCAGCTATCTGCCCCCGCCACGAGGAAAACTAAGCTACAGTGAATCGGTTATCGAAATGCCCATCGCCCTCTTTGGGCGACAGGATTCTGCGCTAATCGTTGGCATTGAGTCGATTCGGGATGAGCGCGTAGTCATTGAAAAGCCTTCGAAAGCAGAGCAAATACTTTCTCAATTTTATCCGCAGATTGCGGTTAGCTATGTGGATACGCCCGCACAGGGTATTGAGGCAGTACTCGCTGGCAATGCCGACATATTTATTCACAATGTTTTTTCCGTTGAATACTACACACGTAAACTGGGGCTCCCGCCTTTAAAAACCGTGTCTAACACCCCTTATACCTTTGATATTGCATTTGCGGTAACCGAGGACCTCAGGCCCTTTATCCCGATTTTCCAAAAAGTCATCTCAGGTCTAAGCAAGCGGGAAAGACAGCTAATTTTCGATAAGTGGGTCAATATTGAGGTAACTCGGAAACTCGACCTAAAACGAATAGGACTTTGGGCCGGTGCTGCCCTACTACTTGTCCTATCGGTATTTCTGACTATTCTGCGGTGGAACAAAATTCTTCAGGAGAGGGTCGCCTACAGAACCCAAGAGCTTGAATTATCAAGCAAAAACTTACGTAGCCTCGCACGCCATATGGATCAGGTGCGAGAGGAGGAAAAGGCCAAGTTAGCCCGTGAGATCCATGATGAGCTCGGGCATACTCTGATTTCTCTGACCATGGCTGTGAGGCGACTGAAAAGCACAACCTTAAAAAACTTTAGTCAGCCGGAGGTAAGCAGCTTTGCAACCCAAAGCTCTTTAATACAAAGCTCTGTAACCCAAGGCTCTGTAACCCAAAGCTCGCAAACCAAAAGCGCTGAGCTAAACAGTCAATTTGATGAAATTAAAGCCTTGCTGCTACAGGCGTCAAGTACCTCTAGGTCTATCATGTCAGACCTGCGGCCCAGTGTTTTAGAAGATCTGGGACTGGCTGCAGCCATAGAGTGGCTGGCCCATGAATTTGAAATACACCATCAAACTCTGTGTATTGTTCGCGGTGCTCAGCCTCCCGATACGATCTCACCCACCATTGCTATAGCTGTGTTTCGGATCGTTCAAGAGTCACTGACCAATATCGCCAAACACGCCAAGGCCAAGACGGTTCAAATCAAGCTCAGCAGTGACAATGGTCTGCTTAAAATAGAGATTATTGACGACGGCGTTGGTCTCCAGTCTGGCTGGGACAATAAAGAAGACTCATTCGGTTTTCAGGGTATGCGCGAGAGAGCCATGAGTTTCAATGGAGAAATCAGCGTCGCCAATGGCAAAAAATCTGGAGTGGTTTTAAGGCTCCAAATTCCCTATCAAAAATCAGACATCGACTCCAGGCACTAAATTAGTGCGAAGTAACAATCTTTTGCGCGCGGGACCATTTAAAGGGGAAACACATCATTCACCAAGGGATCTCTAGATGCGTATTAGATTAACTATGGCGATTCTTTGCCTAGCGCTTGTGCCACTAACTACCAATGTACTTGCACAGCAGCGACCGAATATTCTATTGATTATGGCCGAGGATATGAGCGCTAGAGTAGGTGCATTTGGCGATGATGTCGCCGTCACACCCAATCTCGATCGTCTCGCCAGCACCAGTATTCGCTATCCCAATACTTTTACCACTGCTGGCGTCTGCGCACCGAGTCGAGCGGCACATATTCTCGCGGTTCACCAGATGTCAGTGGGCGCACAGCATATGCGCACTCGCTCATTTAAGGAGTCTCCCTATAGGTCAGTGCCGCCAGCACATATCAAAGCCTATCCAGAACTGTTGCGACGCCAGGGCTATTACACCTTCACAAGTTCCAAGCTCGACTATCAGTTCAGTAATGCATCTGCCGGTTCAGGACCTTTTAGCATTTGGGACTATGAGGGTCGACAGCCTACCTGGCAGGGTCGTGCAGAGGGTCAGCCGTTTTATGGTTTTATAACCCTTAAACAAAGCCATGAGGGGCAATTATTCCCGGATACGGTGGCGACCAACAATGCCACAGGAACTCGATCCCAGGTAGTCAATCCCGATCAGGTTCTGCTACCCCCCTACTACCCCGACCATGCGGCTATCCGTGCTGATATTGCGCAGCACTACAACAATATTTTTACCATGGATCAGATGGTTGGCAAATTGCTCCGCCAGCTTGAGGAAGACGGCTTGGCCGACAATACGATTGTTATCTGGACTACCGACCATGGCGATGGTCTGCCCCGAGCCAAACGTGAAATTTATGACAGTGGTATCAAGGTGCCGTTAATTGTGCACTGGCCTAAAAGCCTTAAGCCTGCCGGCGTGAATCCCGGCAGTATCGATAAAAAGCTGGTCAGTTTTGTCGATATAGGACCAAGTGTTTTGACCCTAGCGGGGATCCCGGTGCCAAGCTACATGCATGGCAGTCCTCAGCTAGTGCCCGGTGCCAGTTCCAAAAGAGACTATATCTATGCCGCCAAAGACCGTCTCGACGGCTTTAACTTTCGCGAGCGCGCGGTACGCGATGGCCAGTTTAAATACATTAACAACCTGCTCCCTGGTGTGCCTGGCGCCCAGCATATTACTTATCGCGATCAATTGGCCACTATGCAAACCCTCTGGCAACAGTTCGCTGCAGACAAGCTAAATGCAGCACAACGCTTTTGGTTCGAGTCACGCCCAGCAGAAGAGCTTTACGATATAGACTCCGACCCCCATGAAATTAATAACCTAGCCGATTCTGCCGAACAGGTCGCTACTCTGGCACGAATGAGGACAGCATTATTAGACTGGCGGGGCGTGATTGGAGACTTTAGCAAGACTGATGAATTAGAGATGGCCAAGAATTTTTGGCCCAATGGAGAGCAGCCAGTCACTGAAACACCTCAGATCTTAATTAATAAACGGGGAACGGCGAGCCTAGTGCCGTCGGCAGTGCATGATTCAGTTGGATACAGCGTCAATGGTGGCGCCTGGAACCTCTACAGCAAGCCTCTGTCACTACCCAAAAATACGATTTTGGAGGCTAAGTCGGTTCGGTATGGATGGGCAGAGAGCCCCGTGATCCGCGTTTCTATAAACGCTAGTGACTGAAGATGACTTCTTAACAGAGAAGCCCTATCTTTTCTTTTAGCTAATCGAAGCTCAGTAGTGTTCTCAGACGTTTACCTGCAATTATGTCTGCAAACGCTTCATTAATATCTTCAGTAGGTCGTCCAGCTAATAAAAACCTCAACCCTTGCGGGTTGAGGTTTTGTTATTGGTGGAGGCGGCGGGAATTGAACTTAGACTGTAAGCAATTGATTAGTATTGGTATATGTATATCAATAATCCCACTGTGTTACTTTAGCCTTCTTGAATGTAATACATGTGCGAAATGAAGTCACCTAACAAGATAAGCTCAGCAAAAGTACAAGCTTTAATTGACAATCGTTACAGATGTACCACCAATCAAGGGTGATAAATTTTCCATACTCTTTTGATTAATGGCCGGTAATATCATTTAGTTTTTATATTTCTTAAAATCATTGGGGAGGGCATTTGAGTCTGGGCGATAAAACAATTATGTAGTGACGATGGCTGTTATTTAATGCAATCTATTCTTAATAGTATCAGTTATCATCTTAGCCTTTTTAGAAACATCTTCAGGTCTATCACCTGTAGAATACAAGTTTGAGCCAAGTCCGACCCCATCTACACCAACTTCAAACCACTCAAGTATATTTACTTTGCTCAACCCTCCCGTTGCAACCAACTTAACTTGACTAGGAAGGATCGCCTTGAGAGAAAGCAAATGTTCACAGCCATACACATTGGCTGGGAATAATTTTAAATATGACGCACCGGCATTTATCGCTTTAAAGGCTTCAGTAGCAGTTGCGAACCCCGGTATTGGGATGATCTCTCTGTCGATTGAACGTTTTATGACGCAGTCATCTGTGTTCGGTGAAACCATAATTTCTCCTCCGACGTCGGCTAAACGATCAACAGAAACTGTATCCAATACTGTTCCGGCGCCAATAACAGCATCCGAACCAAATTCTTTTACCAGTAACCCAATACTTTCAAATGGCTTAGGAGAGTTTAGTGGCACCTCCATTATATTAAACCCGTGCGATAGCAAAACGGCCGCTATATCCAACACCTCTTTTGGCTGAATACCCCTCAACACACAAATAATTGGCATATTCGAAAATGCCGTCTCTAATTTACCCATTATTCTCTACCCCAGTTAAAATGAAATTATAATCACGCACCTAAATCAGACATATGCGAGAACGCATGCATCTTCCGCAGACATTTTTACAGCTGAACAACCGACATATTCAAGCCCATGTGCGTACCAATTAGAAAGCTTGTCGTTCGCCACTACATGTACCGTTACAACATTAGATACAAAATCATTTCCATGAATTCCAGCTAAAATATCTGCTCCAATCAGTAAACCCGATAAGTATGATGCCGAATAATTTTGCTCAAGCTCCCCCGCCAATTGCAGAGAGCGAGTAGAGAAAAGCAAATGTATGAAGCTAGAGCCACCAATACGTTCAATCATATTCAACCCACGCTCAAACTCCTCATAGTCGTCCGAAATCGAAGACTGCCCTGTTAAAACACTATGAGTTGAGAGTATATCGAATAGCTCTCCAGACAGTCCGGTAGTAAAGCTAAGTATGATTCCATCTTCTACATAAACCCACTTTGAGTGAGTGCCTGGCAAGCAAAGAAGATGGCGCCCTTTACTATGTTGTTCGGGGTTAGAATTATACCAACCCAAAATTTGAAGCTCTTCCCCTCTCATGAAGTCAGGCATTTGTAAAGCGTTCTTACACGACAGTCCGTGCTGGATTGATAAAGTATGATTTCTAGAATTAAAACACGTTCTTCCTAATAAAATATCTGAGATTGGGAGAGGGCAGCTCATATAAGGTGTAGACAACCACCCAATATTTGAGCCAACCATTCCCGACATAAAAATAGGCAGCTCAGGAGTCAACCATGCTGGCGCTGAAGAGAAAAAAGCGTGCTCGGCATCTGACACATTTGCGATGCCCGAGCCATCGCCTCGTTCGAGAATAATTGGTTTTGAAATACCAGTCCCACATACCTTATTCTCACAGAGGTACAAACGCATTTGACTGGTGCCCCAATCAACAACCACAAATTTGCCGATACATAGTCGCTCTTGCATTTCAATTGCCATCCATCAAAAAAATTCAATCATGCAAATTCTGGCTGACCAGAGTTGCCTAACTCTTGTCAGATCTCATGATCCGCTCAAAGATTTTTAAGTTAGCTTATTTTTCTATCCGCTTTGATAGCTGGAATATCCTAACTTTAAGCTCTCAGCCATCATTGCTCTTCCCAGAATTCCCAGCTTAACGACGGAAGGGTTACCATTAGTGTGCCACCACTAATTTCACCAACGTCGACACCTAGTGTTCCCTCTCCACCGTCATAAGGCGTATAACGATAGCCCCGCCAAACTGCTCCGTCGATATTGGTCTTAATATTGAATTGCCTTGCCCCAGCATGCCTATTAGAAAGCACCAATGTTCTCTTCCCATTAGGTCTTTCAAATGCCAATAGTCGAGCATCCTCGTCATTAGCACGCTCGGTAACCCCTAACACAATACTGTCCCATGGCATCCGCTTCACAAAGCTGCCTACCGAATTCCAATTCAGCGGGTTATAAGTCCAATGGCCCGGCTTCAAATTTTCAGTTAATCTGGATATTTGCTTTTGCTGAGATTCTACATAGATGGGTTTATTAACCCCTATACTCACTTCCAACGGATATTGGTTCAAGGCTTGCGCAAATACGGCATGCGGCGCACCAAAACCGCCTGATAACTCTCCATCATGCGGGGGAATTTGAACATTACCTGGCCTCACGTCTTTAATGAATACCTTATCTCTCCCACCTTCCCACGTAACACTCATATCGGTTTCATTCCACCCTTGCGGCACTATGCTACCAGTATCGTCTACTAACAAATACAGGCGCGAAGGTTGATCGACATAAAAGTCGTAGCCAATACCAGGAATGGTAACCGCTCCACGACGAGGATAAATGAACTCCATATTGTCAAATACTGCCGGTAATGAAATAAACTCTGGACCATCACGCCAACGGCTGCGCTTTGCGACTAGAAGATTGTCATTAGGTGCAATCATCGAATTCCAAAAACCCAACGCATAGCCACTTGCTTCAGCATTTCCTGCTGGCTTCAACGCGTGCAACCAAAACCAGCTCGGATTTTCTCCAATTTGAAACGAATTCATAATATGTTGTACTGTATTCAGCGATCGCTCTGGGGTAGCCCCTCCTGTGAGATATTCATACTCGTTTTGCATCCAAGGCTTTAGCGGGAACTCTCCACGAACATATTTGTGCACGTCTTTAACGGTTGAAGAGTCCCAACCGATCGTATGAACCGCATAAAGATCAATAAGATCCACTATTCTAGGATCTGACATACCGGGCTTGATGCGCTCTAGGTGTGGCTTACTATGCGCCCCATCTGCATGAATCATAATTGTAGGATCATAAGCTCGAATACGTGAAGCGACAGGCAAAAATGCCTCTAAGTAATCTTCGGATGAAAAGTACATATTGGAAGAGTACCCAGTTGGGGCTGCGTCAGGTTCATTTTGAAGACCAAACATCGATGTTCTAATACCTGCATCCGCAAGCGTTTTTATATCGCTTACAATTGCATCTGCAAAGTCTTCAAAAAATGCCTCACGGTCGCCTTTGTAAACTGGATCATTTTCAAAATCAGGGCCAAAAGGGCGTAAGGTATTTAGCGGACTCTCCTCATAGTCGGCGACGTACTTCCCACTAGCCTTCCAATACGGCGGCGGCGACCAATACTCAAATGACACTCCTTCAATACCGGCCAAATTCATTAGCGTTTTTATTTCCTCTAACTGTCCGGGCCACCTCGGCTGCAGAGTCTTTCTGTCTTCATCTAAACCGCGCCAATAGAGCCCACCAGCCAAACGGATATAACGAAACCCAGCAAGCATGTCTTTTCCAAATCGATTTCGCTCTTCATTAGTTAGGTCGTGGGGCACCCCAATAAACTCCTCAGGTAAGCTTGTATTACCCGAGCCTATGGAGTCGCTTTGAATTTCTACGCCTATGCCTAACACTGTTTGCTTTTTTTCTTTAGGAGATAGTATATGAGTATGATTATTGCCCAAACACCCAGCTAAGCTCAAAAACGCTAAAGAGAAAATAATCGAATTAGAAAATACTTTATTCATAATCTTTCGTACCTCGTTGTAGATCAGATATCAGAGTAGGTTTGAGAATCAGCTAACCAGATACTGAGATAAAAATCCGACTAGCAACATATTTACTGCGTATGACTAAGTGCTTAGCCTGATTTTTGTAATTCTCTTCCTTTAAGAATTCGAACGTAAAGCAAGGCCGCGATGAACATGAGGATGAAGCCGCAATAAATCAATCCAGTTGGGTTGTCCAGGTTTACAGTTATAAGCGCAAAAGAAATCAGAGCACACACGACCAAACCACAGATCACAATGATGGTTGGCCCAACATTATCGGCAACGACCCTTTCTCCTACTTCAGCATTAGATGGTCGAGAATCGAACCAACTGACGGCTTTATCGTTTTCTCGCTTAGTCATTTTTTTATAAATTTCTATACACGAAAGAATTACTAACGGAGTGACCACACCGGCAAGCATTTCTGATAAGCGGGGATTCAGATCGATCCAAGACAGAATATTCATAGCCAATGTTTCATTAAAAACAAATACAATAAAGCTATCACCAAATTTAATAGCCGCCCCGGCAAAGCCTGCGATTATAGATGTGATCCAAATTGCGCTAGCACCTATTCGGCGACTGAATAGCCCCCAAAGTACCGGTGCAAATATTGGGCTAATCAGTAAACTCATCAGCGCAAACACCACTGATTCCGCCCCGCCCAAAAAGGGTACTATGATGGCCAAAAGAATTATGATGAAGCCAATTGAAACGGTCATGATTTTTCCAGCCCACAACTGCAGTTTATTATTCTTACCTGTCGTCGGGAAAAATGCATTTGTGAGAGTGCCGGCAAATACATTAATTTGTGAACTAATCATACTGGCCGTAGCGGAAAACATTGCGGCGGCCATCAAACCCAACATTCCAACAGGCAACAGTGCGGCACTAATCAATATATATGCTTGCTCAGGATTCGCGTTAGCATCGATCAGTCGGTAGAACATGGCTGGGGCAAGCCAAATTATCGGGCTGACAAAATAGAGACACGAAAGCAATATCATAGACTTCTTCGCATCCTGCTTTGTTGGAACTGCAATGTGTCGTTGCACAAAAGCCCAGTCTGAACCTAAAACAAAAACGTGCGTAAGCACCCAGCCAACTAATACTACCCCAGTAAAATCAGCGCTTATCGGCTCGAAGAATGTTGCTGGCACTGCTTCAGTTAAGGACGAAAGATTCCCAAATTTAGTAACGGCAACCACCACAATGAAGAATACGGCGATCGTTAAAATAATAAACTGCAAGACATCCGTCATTAATACAGCCCAGAGGCCACCTATCATCGTGTAGGCAACAACAACCCCACCCATAATCGAAATCAGCATGGCACTGCGTGTAAACGATGGCCCATGACCTGGAAAAAGTAGCGGATCGAGTATCGCCGCAAGCGCATAAAGTGCGACCGCCGAGCTGATTATTCGCACAGTTATAAGTGCCCATGTTATGTATGTTTTAACAACACCACCAAAACGTTCATAGACAAAATCGGCAGGCGTACCTATTCCCAAACATTTCCAACGCGGCGCTATACACGGCCCAACAATTAAACCAGAAACACCGATGGCCATAAGAACAGTTACCGCTACCAATCCTTGACTGTAGGCCAGACCTCCCCATACGACAAAAGATCCCGCTGAAAAAAGCGTCATAAAGGCGCTAAGCCCTGATACCCACCATGGCACTTGGCCCCCCGCACCAAACATTTGATGCATATCCTTGTTACGCTTCATGAACGCTAATGCAACTACTACGGTTCCAGCCAGATAGATAAAAAACACTACTATATCGGGAATACTCATTATTATCCTATTGATCGAATGTAGCAGACAGCCACGATATTGTTACGAATTTACACCATTAGATATTTTGGCGGATCGTGAGTTATATTTGAAATATATTTGCACTTTAAAGCACTTATATTACTGGTTGTGAATATCGCCCCAGTTATTACGGGGCGATATTCGTACCTTACTCTAAAACGTGGCTCGGATACCTAAAGAAAAGCGCCTCTCACCAGTTCGGTATTCTCGCAACCTAGAACTGTTACCCACAACTCGACTAAAGTCTTCTTCAGTTATGTTGAGTACTTCGAACATGACATCAAAGTTGTCGGTTAAACCGTAGCTAGTCGAAAAGTCTAACTGACCACCGTCTTCAACTTTTTCCGAAATTCCAAGAAACTGCAAACCATTCGACCCGTCACCGCCGAACGCGTACTCAGACCGCCAGTTATACGCAAAACGAGCATCAAACCTACCGTTATCATAGAACGCTATCAAGTTGTACACTTGCTCTGATAGCTCTGGGAATGTTTCACCAGAGCTAGTATCAGCATCCGCATACGTATAGTTTGCAATGGCCCCTAGATTATTGAATGGCTCTGGCAGAAAATCAAAAGCCTGCTGATAACTAACCTCAAAACCTTTAATCTCAGCCGTTCCTGCATTAACAGGGCGTTTAACCGTAAACAACGTGCCTCCGTCATAACCGACTAAACCTAAATTGACGTTAGTTTCAGTCTCCACGGAGAGAAAGTTTTCGACATCCTTATAGAATACGGTGGCAGATAACAAACCTTCATTTGCGAAATACCATTCTAGACCCATATCGACCTGCTTAGCTCTATACGGATCCAATTCAACGTTTCCAGCTGAACCCGCAAGGTCTGATAGATCCACACTTAGGCTAGCACGCAGTGAGCCAATGTTGGGTCGCTTCATAACTTCTGCAAATGCCGCTCGGAAAAGCAAGTTATCAGAAAGACTGGCAACAACTGAAAGACTTGGCAAGATATCGTCGTAGTCATGTTCACTCACAGCAAGATCCTGGCTGCCATCCTGCTGAGTTTGAAGGCCAAGGGAAGAAACATCGGTTCCAACATATCGGATGCCAAAATTACCATTAACCGGCACGCCACCCAAATCGAACTCATAGTCAGCCATAAAATAAGCGGCAAATGTGTCTTCATTAATATCTGTTCGATTACCCAAAACTTCAGTTACACCTTTCGCGGTTAACCCATAGATATCAGCATACACCCCGCCGTCACCCAAACCTGCATCAGGGTAGGATGTGTATACCCAAGAACGTTGAAAATCACCACTCTGGCCCGCAAAGAAGTCATCCACAGGAAAGCCTTGAAGAATAGGATCTAGCTTCGATGTGTCCGCCGGAATATATTCACCAGTGGCCTGGTCTGTCGAAACTGGGTTACCAGCTACATCAACAAATCCAACCTGTCTAAATGAGGACGAACTGTACTGTGTATCTGTGCTACGAATACCTCCAGTCACTTTGGTAATAACGCCGTCTGAAAATGTTCGCTCGATATCTAAGCGCAACATAGTCTCGTCATTCTCACCAACATCCGGGTTGTTAAAATATAAATCTGCTCTGTATAAAGAGCGATCGTCCAGATCAGTAGAACCGTCATTCACAATTACGCTTGGAATGGTTGAGTTATTGTAGTTATAGGTGATGGTCGGTGATTCGATTAAACGATATCGACTAATAAGTTGACGACCCTCATTCTGGCCTTCTGAGCGGCCAATATCAAAGTTCACACCCCAATCACCAAGCTCCCAATCAAAATTAACACCATAGTTAACTGCTTTTACGTTATCAATTTCCAGCCTGCCGTCAGACTGTAATAGAGCATCATTAAATGTTCCGGCTTGCAAATTACCACTATCATCAATTGATAGTGAATCCGCTACCGCATTAGTAGCACCAAATCCCGCTGCCCTATTCACACCATTAAAAAAATCACGCTCTAATTTCGAATAGTTTGCGTTGAAGGTGATATCTAAGGATTCGGCAGCTGCGAACACAACTGAGGTATCTAGGCCAGTCCTAACACGCTGATCTTCTTGATACCAATAACGAATATCTGAAGGGAGAATTAAATCCTGTGTACCATTTTCATCAAAATCAAATCCAGATTCTGTAAACCCATTAGAAACAATCCACCCGCCTCGGGCGGTATACGCATCGGTGCGAGTATCCAACTCTTCATACGAGCCTGACACAAGAACACCTAGCCTACCGTCGGCAAAACTATCGGCGTAAAACCCAGAATAATTAGGATTTGTCGTACCAGCGTAATCCAACGTGATCGCATTTGCGGTAAAAGAGAGTTGACGCTCTTCAAATTCATTTGGATTTCTGGTTTTTAACTCTATCGTACCACCCAAGCCACCTTCAATTTGGTTAGCCGCTGGTGATTTGGATATTACCAGTTCACCAAACCCTTCGGACGCGAGTGTCCGAAAATCGAAATCACGAGATAAAGATCCTGCCAACATAGTGCGTCCATTAATAGTCGCTAACGATGATAGGCCGCGGATATTGACGGTCTGACCTGACAAGCCTTCCCTCGAAGCCGCCACATCTCGGACAATCTGGACACCAGTAATTCGCTGGAGAGACTCCGCCAAGTTAGCATCGGGAAGTTCACCAATATCCTCAGCTTTAATGACATCTACGAAATTATCAGCACCGCGCTTAGCATCAATACCTCCGCGCAAGCTTGCTCGAACACCAGTCACCACTACCTCTTCCAACTCATAACCACCATCGGTGTCTTGCGCAGAGATACCAGCGCTGCAACTCACAGCAACAGCTATCGCGACTGATTTTTTCACCCCATTATATTTTTTCATAACTTCTCCTCGTCTTGGAGGCAATGCCTCTTTATTAATTAATTTTTCTAACCGATTTTTCGGTAAACCTTGGCGAAAGGGATGGTAAATTAACAGAACATTCCTATTAAATCAACATATAAAACACTGTTCCATATTATGGAGATTTAAACTTTTGGGTTATCGGGCAGACAACAGACTAGAACTCTGGCTTAACTGGAAACCATCCCGGGCGATGATTATCCAAATACGCGCCCTCTATAGAGTCGACTGAATAAAGCTCAATTTTGTCCATATCAGGCTCCACTCCCAAACCAGGCTCAACAGGTACTTGATAAGCACCATCCACAATTTGCGGTGAATTCAAGACAACATCTGCACCCAAATAATCGCGCTCAGTATCAATAGAAATCGTCATATTCGATATCGATGCAGCTAAGTGCAAATACGCCGCCTGAGAGAATCCCAATTCACCCCCACTATGTAAAGACAAGGGTATTCCCGCGGCTTCAGCTATAGCCCCAGACTTTATGACCTGCCAACAGCCACCTGCCTCATGCGGATCAAGAAGCAATACATCTGCCGCACCCATACGAACTATATTGCCGACATCCTCTAACGTATACGCACTCTCATCTAATGCTATAGGCACTGGCTGTGATTGCTTTAGCTCGACATGCCCGAGCAAATCATCCATCTGCAAAGGCTGCTCGACATAAGAAAGATCGTAGTCCCTAAGTCTATTTAATAACCTCTTTGCCGTTCCTGGCGTCCAAGCTCCATTCACATCGACCCTAAGCTCACAATCATCCACCGCAGTTCTCACAGATTCCGTGACTTTAATGTCTGTTTGGTAATCAAACCCTATTTTTGCTTTGAAGGAGGTGTAACCCAAATCCAAAAAATACTTAGCTTTTTCCGAAACAGATACTGGGTCAGACGTAAAAAGGTACGCTGAACAGCGCACGCTATCTCTCCATGAGCCGCCCCATAGACGATGCAAGGGCTGGCACAACATCTTCCCATAGGCATCCCACATAGCCATCTCCATTGCCGCTGAAGCCATTACGGCCGCTCTTTTGTGATGATAATATCCGGCTCCCAGAATATGCTTGGTAAACTTTTCAACATCTGAAACTTGATACCCTATCGCAATTGGTTTTACGACCTGATCAAAAACAGACCAAACCGCATCAATCAAACAAATAGTCTCTCCCCAACCAACTATTCCGGCATCGGTTTCAATCCTCACCAATAAGCGAGTTGGTCCGATTCGACGACCCGACGCCCAAAAAATATCCTCCTTAAACGGAACCCTAACAAGCCAACGCTGTACCGATTTGATTTCCACAACATCTCCAATTCATTAGTTTAAAAAATGTCCATTATATAGACTCCTGTTCCAATATAAAGAATAATATGAAATAATGCTCCCAGGAAGACATAAATTTCTTCGCAACCAAAAATAAGAGATAATAGAGTCCACTTTAAATGCATCAAGCGGGGAATAAATGAAGTCTGAACGAGAATCATGGGCAAAAGTGTTAAGTGACACAAAAACTAATCGACCTTCAGAGCCTGTTGCTGGAGCTCAGTCGGTCTGGAAGAGCTTGTCAGTACTACAAATAATCTCAGACTCTGAAAAACCTTATAGCTTCGTTGAGCTACAAAAGATTTCTGCGCTCCCTAAGGGAACCTTGCATAGGATCTTACAGGCACTCACAGAGTTTCAACTGGTAAGGATTGATGAGAGCAACAACTCCTATCATCTTGGGTCAAAATTATTTGAGATGGCTCACAAAGTTTGGAATCGGTTTGATCTCAGAGGAAGTGCCGATCCAGAGCTAGCGCGTCTAGTCTCCATTAGTAATGAAACCGCCCAACTGGTGGCTTTCGATGGAGTAAAACCACTAATCATTGGGGAAAAAAAAATTGATGACGTTATTCAAATTAATCTCAGCATCGGCAGGGGTCTATCATTACATGGCAGTGCAGCAGGAAAAGTGATATTGGCCCACCTCGATCAGATGGAACTTAATAAGCTCATAGGTGATGATAACTTAGAATCACTGACCCGAAATACAATAAATAGTATTTCTGAATTAAAAAGTCAGCTTAACCTAGTAAAGGCTCGTGGATATGCTATTTCAGAAGAAGAAGACTTTGAGGGTGTTAGCTCCGTAGCAGCCCCCATAATTGATTCAAATGGAAAACCTCTCGGTGCAATAAGCATTATTGCCAGTACGCACAGATTGCCAGTAGATGTTTTACACAACTTTGGCAGAGAAGTCATCGAGTCCGCTAGAAGAACCTCAGGAAATATCGGCGAAAACTATATGTCTATTACAAAAATCATACGACCATCTGTCGACGTAACAGAAGGAGTGACTTGTGTTCTACCTGAGAAAGCATTCTTGGGTGAGAGTCCTCACTGGAACTCAGAAGACGGAACTATCGAGTGGGTCGATATTCTGGAGCCGTCCGTGCATAAATTCGATATTGCAACAAAAGTCGACCGGAAAACTATGCTATCAGAGATAGTGGGTGTTACAGTTCCCCGAAAGTCCGGTGGAAATATCGCCGCAACCCAAAATGGATTTCGGCGTATAGATATAGCAACTGGGGTGATCACACCTTTAGCTTCTGTTAAAAATATTGACGGCTGTCGCTTTAATGATGGTAAATGCGACGCTAGGGGTCGTTTTTGGGCCGGCACACTATCTATTGATGCACTCCCTAAAAAAGGAGCACTATTCAGACTTGATGAAAATCATAATGTTAGTCGAATCCTAGATGGCCTTCATATTGCAAATGGTATTGGATGGAATAAGGAATATACCAAGATGTACTTGGCAGACTCTGGTGAGAGGGTCATTTATGCCATGGACTACGATCTTGAAAATGGCACAGTATCAAACAAAATTGTCTTCATTAAGTTTGATTCTGACGATGGCACACCTGACGGACTTGCGATTGACGAAGAAGGCGGCCTTTGGGTAGCTATCTGGGATGGCTGGAAAGTCATAAGATATGACAAAAATGGCGTCATCACAAGAGTGATAAACTTGCCAGTCCCGCGGCCAACTAGCTGCACGTTCGGAGGCACAGACATGAAAACTCTGTATATAACATCTGCCCGAATTCGCTTGTCCGCTGAGGCTTTAGCGCAAGCACCTTTTTCGGGAAGCTTATTTGCCATTGATGTTGATATTAAAGGAGTAGAAAGCAATTCGTTCGGCGGATAACGTGGAATTAAGTGAGGCTAGATGATGGCATGTAAATACGATTCGTTGATGGGTAAAAATGTACTTGTTACCGGCGGAGCTGCTGGTATCGGTGCAGCGATAGTAAGAATGCTTTGCGAGCAAAAGGCTAATGTCGCATTTTTAGATATTAACGAACATGCAGCAGAGTTAGTTAGTGGCGATATCGAAGATAGTGGACTAAAGAAACCCATATATGGAATAGTTGATGTTTGCGATATTGTTGGAACTAAAGAAAAAATTATTTCACTCGAAAAGAAGATGAGGCCTTTTGATATTCTAATAAATAATGCCGGCCACGATGAAACACACAAATTTCATGAAGTAACTCCCGAATACTGGGATTCAAGCGTAAATGTTAATTTGAGGCATCAGTACTTTATAGCACAGCATGTGTCTAAATCGATGGTTCAAAAAAAAAGCGGCGTTATTATAAATATGGGTTCCATTGCTTGGCGTTTAGGAGTTACAGATGTCAGCGCATACCTCACGCTCAAGTCCGCAATAGAAGGGTTAACCAAATCGCTTGCTAGAGAACTAGGAATAAGCAACATAAGAGTAAACTCAATATCTCCTGGCTGGATTCTAACTGAAAGACAGAAACTGAAAGCCGAAAGGTTTCCTGAAAAAATAGACGAGTACTTAGCCAAACAATGCCTAAAAAAACTATTGGAGCCTCAAGATGTTGCCAAACTGGCTCTATGGCTTTGCTCAGACGAGAGCCGTCTAGTGACAGGCCAAACATTCGTAGTAGATGGGGGAATAATTTAGCATAACCAATGGGGGGCTTCATACTAGCGTAGCTGATAATTTCGCCACTGAATTTAAAAAACATTTTCCAGAATTCACGTTGAACGTGACTATTTAATCCAAAAATCAGCCTTCGGGCGACTACAATAAAAACCGAAATAATAATGAGGATAAGACACTCTAAAACGAGGTATATACGTTCGATTATTTCATTAATTTCTGCATGAATTACTATATTATTTAATTTCTAATAGTAACCAATTCGGTACACACAAGTTTTTACAAGCTTTTCTAAGTGATTGTGTTGAATATTAGATCTTACTAGCTCGCCTCTAAGTTATGCAAAACCTTTTATGCAGAAGCTTTTTTTATGGAGTAGCTACGCTTCCTATATGTGAGATTTTACTCTCCAAACAGTTACACCAAAAGCTCCAATAAAAATGAACATGATTTTTCCATCTAATGTCTATAAATATCGCGCACCTATCCAACTAATTTTTGAAGTTTATATCTCCAACTCTGTAGTAAAAATAGATTATCATTGGCTCCAAGTTTTTCCATAATCGTGAGATCAAATCCCTCATGTAATCTATGTCTTCCAAAAATTATTAATCATTCACATTTGATGAGTACCAAATCCCCTAATGAGCAGTAAAAATTTTTAATACCGTAAAAGATAAGCATTGATGATATGCCATCG
The DNA here is from genome assembly GCA_025153755.1 of SAR92 clade bacterium H921. Classification (GTDB taxonomy): domain Bacteria; phylum Pseudomonadota; class Gammaproteobacteria; order Pseudomonadales; family Porticoccaceae; genus HTCC2207. The sequence continues at coordinate 387,573 of JAOALD010000001.1, read as the reverse complement.
GGTAATATTCTTACAAAACCTAAATGACCCATACATGACCAGATATACTGGCCTGTATGGGTATTTACTAGATACTTAGTTTTGCGAAGTGTCTCTTAAATCACTTGTTTGGTGGAGGCGGCGGGAATTGCACCTACACGATAACCTATTGATTAATATAGGTTTAATTCGTTTAAAATTCCGGTTTTGTTACATCCTTTGTTACATTAATAATTCGAGCGATGACCTATTTTTTCTTTCAGTTGACTCTCAATAAAGATATCACTACCTACAGGTCGAAAACCGTACAAGCCTTAGCTAGATGACCAACCGATTCTGTTAAGCCAAGCGGCGTCAAATAACTGCTACTTTGTTTCAGCAGATTGCCTACCATGCTGGCATCCTCAGCGGTCAAATCGCCATCGCTGAGCGCCTTGATCATGGCGCCGTCAGCTTGTTTAAGCAACACCTTGATCTGTCTGATATCAGTGGTAATAGCTGCCTGTTCGGTTACCTGATTAAGGGTGCTGGCATTGACGGCGCGGGCCTCGGCGGCGCATATAGCATCGCGGGCCAGCAGATCCAAGCGAATCGGTTTAAAGCGCGCAATACCACCGGTCACATGCGGCGTTAATTCGGGATAAATAGCTTTACCCACGGCGCGTCGTAAGGGCGAGTGGGCAACATAGATACTGCCATCCGCAGCAACAACGCTCATTGCCAGTGAGTCTTCACGTCCTTCGGTAAAGTAGCGCAGCTTCCCTGTCTCTCGGTCTAGCAGCCCCATACCCACATGTAGCATAAGGGTCTTGCCGAGCAATTTTTTGCCACCACCGATCATAATAACGACACCGTTGGCGGTTGCCGTTGCGGTCAAGCCGTTAGATTGCACATCGACATTCGCGTAACCATCAAAGCCCGTAAGCTCAGCAGTCCAGGCTCTACTCCCCTGGTCGCCGTTGTCGATCAACTGAATTACGTCGCTTGCAGTGACGACGTAAAGCTCATTGTTATCCGCTGCCACGGTGATAGAAGCCACCAGTGGCTCGCCCACATCCACGCGCCATACTTCAGCTAACTCACTGTCCAACGCAATAACATGACCTTCGTTATCCGACACATACAGCCGCTGACCGTCTGCACTTAACGCCGGCGTTGAGCCGGTGCCGCCCTGAAAGGTCTTGCGGTTTAATACTTGGAATTCGAAACGGCCCTTGCCGTCATCGATCAGGCCCAGGGCATAAATTGCGCCGAGTTCAGACCTACCGTCTTCTGTACCATCTTCCGTATCTGGGGCAGTAGCCGCCATATAAATACGGCTACTGTCTGGGTCGATACTGAAAAAGTTAGTCACAATACCGCCGCCGCCGTAGATATAATTCACGGCGGATGAGAACAAACTCAAGCCTTCATCAGTTTTACCAAAGGCTTCGTCCATCAAGGGATCTACCTTATTAAGCACAAAATCGGGAATATTGGTGCCGTTTCCACTGATCGCAGGCGCGCCGGGTATTTGCCCGATAGGGGCTATCAGTTCTCCGCTCTTACGGCTGTATGCAAACAGCGCCCCGGCTTTGGTTACGGAGACTAGCGAGTCTGTCGCTGGGTGATAATTGAAACTATGAAATTTGCCCTTTGCTTTATTGCTCAGTTCCGAAACGGGAATACTGAGACCTGTATCTTTACTCCAGATCATTGAACCGTCCGGCCGCAGAGCCATAAGGCGGTTATAGCCAATGATATAAATAATTTGCGACCCAGGGTTTTCCGGGTCATTCAAGATGAAGGCGGCGCTGCTTTTCTGTATATCGCTGTCAGCGGGTATCGTCCAGCGTCGCTCACCGGTTTTGCCATCGAGTGACACCAGCACCACGCGCTCACCATGGTAGAACTGCGGGCTAAAGTAAAGATTTCCTTCGTTATCAAATAGCGGACCATTACCGACAAAGTACCCAGGCTCTACCACCCAATCTAATTCAAACATTGGCGCGGCAACACCCCAGACAGCATCCGAATTAGCTCCATTAGCATGTATGGCGCTAAAGGTATCAGGCTCGGGAATAATATCGTAGCTATGCTGTCCCGCTACACGGGGCCCGACAGGCTTCCATTGAGTTTTTTCGGGTGGGCCAAAAACCTTAGGATTGTGGAGACGCTCGTCATCGCCCAATGTTTTAAATAAAACAACCCCAGCAATTACGATCAGTAACAGACTAATTATTTTCCGACTATTCATTTTCAAAGCGTCTCTTTTCATGTTCACTACTTTACACAGCGTTATGCTGACATTTGGATAAATGATGCTTTCAACATTCTACTGAGTTCGAGTATAGTACTAGCGCCACACGAAAGAGAATCATATTCGGACATGCGTTTAATAGTTATATCATGCGAGTAAAAAATGAATGAAAGTAAACTTCAACGTGATGTTTTTACGCAGCTATTATCCCTACTAGGTAAGGCGGGCATTACTCCAGAGCAGCTAATTAACCAGTCCCGTATTAATGGCATGCCAACTTCTGATAACAGAATATTTTCAGGAATTGAGGCCGTTTTTTTATTATCTACCGCAGCTGAACTTACCAATGATCCCTATCTGGGGCTCCGCCTGGGTCAACAGGTTGGTATTGCCAGCTATAGTACTTTTGGTTTTGCCTTAATGAGCTGTGCGAATTTGAGAGAGTCCATTGATCTCTTGTTGCGCTATGGCAAAGTATTTTTTAAACCACATTGGGAATCAGAGAATTATAATGGCGGGCTATTGTTATGGCATAACCTGACCCAAGGAACCCTGGCGCAACAGAGGCTTATCGCGGAACTTTCTTTCTCGCAGCTAAGCACTATTGGAAGCTCCCTTTATCGCAGCCGATTAGAAGGCGCAGAGCTGCAATTTATATATCCCGAGCCCACTGATACTGCTAACTATCAGTCATTCTTTGATACAAAAGTAGTCTTTGGTGCGGAACGTAATCAATTATTTCTACCTGAACATATTCTCGATACTCCGGTTAAAACGGCCAATGTATCGGATCATGTGGTTTTTCATCAGCAGTGTGAGGGAATGTTACGCAGCCTCACTACTGGCGAGAAGGTAACAACCGAGGTAAGACGCTTACTGCTCCAGTCCGCCGGTGACTTTCTTGATATTTCTAAGATTGCAGAGCACTTGAACATGAGTGAACGCACCCTCAGACGCAAGTTGAATACTGAATCGGTCAGCTTTAGGGTCCTGTTCGATGAGGTTAGAGACTTACTGGCTACAGAGTATTTAACCAAAACTAATTTAACCGTTGCCGACATAGCGCACTTACTCAGCTACTCTGAAACCGTAAACTTCCGCCGAGCATTTGTACGCTGGAATGGCATGACACCGAGTAAGTATCGCCAACAATAGGCAAATCAAGTAAAAGCGTGACGCTTGTCGAAGCCAGTTTCATTGGACGCTTTAACTACCAATGCTTAAACCGATCTGAGATGTTGATACGACATCCAACAAGTCTGCTGCACACAAAAACACTATAGATTAGCCAGTGGAGTTCGATACTGAAGCCCTAATCATCCTTAGCTGTAGCGAGCCAAACAACATGGTTAACAGATAATCTCTTGGCCCGCGCATTCTTTGTTTAAATACGATAATTTCAATAATATGAGAAACCACTAGAAAGACACCGACCCCTTGAAACACATAAGGAAATGGCACTTGGGATGGCTCTATGACTGAAGCCACAATTAGCAGCCAAACAATAGATACAGTGGCCTTACCAATCATTAAGCGCTGACTTAACTTCAACTTAAATACTCCAGACAATAATATTACTGCGTTTTTCACGTACCCGACTTGCTGCGCCGCCGATAAGAATTTCTAAGTTCAAATCAACAGCAAGATTAGAAGAAAATACTGTAATCATATTCGGTCATTTTTCAGCCTTCTATGCAAGCCGCAGTCGTCATCAGCCCTTTTATAAACCCTAACCTATTTTGATATAGCAGGCTTTTTGTGTCCGGCCCAAAACGGTGAGAAGGCTGAAAATGATTCCCCAAAATGTTATGCCTTGAAGTATCTTAAAGTATGGTAAAGCATCTTGAAGCGACGACTGTTTCCAAGGAGTTACCCAACAATGATGCTTAGGTCACTATGAAAACCAGGCTCAGCCCCAGAGTGACCTTTTCTGCTTGTGCCTGCTCTTAGCAAATTAGATCAGCCACTGAGATTTTATAGAAATTTCTTCAATCAGCTAAACTTAACGAGCTTTAAAATATGAATTTTACCACCGACTCCCGTTTTGATTTTTCTCGCAAGCAAGTTGACGCCATCAACAGCGAACATTACACATCAGTGCTGGATCTGTTTGAACGGGCCTGCTCTGAATTTGCCGAAAAAATAGCCTTTAGTTGCTTGGGACAAGACATCAGTTTTCGGCAAATAGATGAGATGTCGGGGAAGTTCGCGGCCTTTCTGCGCGGCGATGCAGGTTTACAACATGGTGATCGGGTAGCCATTCAACTGCCCAACCTAATTCAGTACCCGGTAGCGGCCTGGGGTATTCTTCGTGCTGGTTTGGTGTTGGTGAATACCAACCCGCTTTATACAGAAAGGGAATTGCGACACCAATTTCAAGATAGCGGAGCCAAGGCAGTAGTAATGCTCAGTGATTTTGTCGCAGCGGCGGAACAGATTATTCCTGATACTGATATCAAGCTGGTAATCACCACCAATGCGCTCGACATGATGGAGCCACAACCCGGTCCTACACATAATCTGGATCAATCGGTGGTATTGCTTACCCTACCAGCAGCGATTTCTCTCGGTCAAGGCAAGGGCTCAGGCTCGGGTTTATCGGGGGCTCGGCCCACAGTAAATGATTTGGCCATACTTCAATACACTGGCGGTACAACGGGCGTTGCCAGGGGCGCAATGCTTAGCCATGGCAATATTATTTCGGCCATAGCCCAGGGTCGCAATCACCTTGCAGAAGCTCAGGGCGAAAGTGAAACCCGCCTGCTGATAGCACCACTGCCGATCTATCATATCTTCGGATTTACCCTGTACCTTTGTGGAAACTTCGCGTCTGGCGGCCGCTCAGTATTAATTCCCAACCCGCGAGATCTCTATGGCCTACTCGATGTCATGAGATCGGTTCCCTTCACTGAATTTGCCGCTGTTAACACCATGCTGGTGGGTCTGATGGCAAACCAAAAATTTGATGACGTGGACTGGTCAAATCTTAAGTGGACTATTGCTGGCGGCGCCGCACTGGTGCCCGATGTCGCCCGAGAGTGGGAACGTCGAACGGATTCCAAACTCATTGAGGGCTATGGCCTTTCTGAAACCACGGCCAACCTCAGTCTCAATGTGCCGTCATCTCGCCGAATCGGCAGTGTTGGTCAAGCAATGGGGTTTCAGGAAATAAAGTTAATGGACAGCTCCGGCAAGATGGTGGCAGATGGCAACGAGGGTGAACTCTGGGTGCGCGGACCCAATGTCATGATGGGTTACTGGAAACGCCCAGAGGCCACTGAGGAGGCTATAGACCCTGAAGGATTTTTCAAAACGGGCGACGTCGCCGTAAAACTTGATAACGGCTTCTATAAAATAGTAGATCGCATCAAAGACATGATTCTGGTGTCCGGTTTCAATGTGTATCCCAATGAAATTGAGAACGTCTTATACAGTCATCCCGATGTGCTTGAATGCGCTGTCATAGGCGTTGTTGACGATCACTCAGGCGAAGCGATAAAAGCCTTTGTAGTAGTCAGAAATAGCGGTTTAACGGCCACTGCACTGAGAGAATTTTGCCGCCAAGATCTAACGGCTTACAAGGTTCCCAAACACATCGAGTTTCGCGATGAGTTACCTAAATCCAATGTGGGTAAAATTTTACGGCGCGAATTGCGCTAGGCTAATGTGTGAAATTATCCCAGGGGAAATAACATGAAAAGAGTGAAATGCTACGGTTTTGTCGGTTTTATCGCACTGACAATAGCGGGTTGTTCACCTGGCCCTACTCCGCCAAGAACTGACCTCGACGATCAACCCGCACGAATGGCCAGTGCGTTCTTTGGGTTAGATAATGCTATACAGGCGTTGAGATATAAGGGCGCCGACGGGATGCCAGTAACGTTCTCGAAACGAGTGGCTGATCCCGATTCCCTTGAGCCTGAGATGTTTACTGTGATCAGTCGCTCAGGAAAACGGGTACACCCTTTACGGGTCACCACTCGCCCAGCCGACGAGACAAGTAAGCGACATAGTGTTTTGCTTATTGGTGAGTTTGGCAATGAGCCCGATGATCCTCCGGTAAAAGTAAAGGTGACCGGCCAATTGATTCTTGCTGGAGGAGATAATGCTCAGGGTCTGTCAGTGGACGTGACGCCGCTGAACGACGGACCTTCACTGGTGCTAGCCTATGCGGTTAGCCCCGAAGATATACCAGACGATGATGTTCCACCAGAGACCAAACAAGTTATTGTTGCCATATGGAACGGCGGTGTAACACCAATGGAGGGTGTTAGCGCCGAAAACCATCGCCTGGGATATTCTTTTGAAACCGAAAATGGGTCTACCATACAACCTATTGGTGTTGGCGATATAGGCGGTGATAACTACGAGTATCTCTATCTCGACACAGAGGAAACTGCGCTGCGCGTAAATATCAAAAGTGGACTACTGATGGATCCTCGTGGCGATGTTAATCCAGCCACAAGTGTTGAGGTTGCCGCTCCAAATGGTTCATATGGAAAATAAGGCCTTTATGTTTAAGATAAACTTCGATCTTCTCCGTGTATGGTGAAACCCTCCAGCCAAAGAGTTCGATTTTATTTTGCATCATCTTTTTCCTTATCCCTATATTATTTGAATATTGTTGTGGCGGCTTAGTCTGACGACAGCATGGCCTCAACACCCGTACCCTTAAGCAGGGTGTCAACGTTAGCTTGGTCTACATCACTGAGAGTCCGATAGCGCTCATTGGTCCAACGCATACATTTGGCCTGGTAAGGGAAGGTCTGCTGAGTCCAGATTACGCCATCTATCTCAGCAGTCCAGGTCTTGTCGCCGATCCGAACGGCACGGGCGTTGGCCAGTTGCGCGGGAGCATACATACGACCGATCTCTTTCATTAGGCTGCGCAAACTCTCAGGCTGCTGCGCTAGACTAAGCCAATCTTGCGCTGTGGGTTCAAGCCCACTCTGGTCACACATAAGATTCACCCAGGCAACTGTGCGGGGAGAAACTTCATGGGCAATCGCCCTGGGCGTGGGATCAAACCCGACCAACTGACTCAACTGGCCGTAAAGGCCGAAGTCACCCGCTGCGGGGCGATTTCCCAGCATAAATTTCTGATTCGCTAAGTGGCTTTCCATGGCTGTAAGAAAACGCCGATAGCTCGCGTCGATTACCTCTGCCGTAGCCTCATTGGAACCCACCACATAAAGGCGGCTGACCTGACGACCCATAACCCAGTGCTTAAATTCTGTATGGCTCTCCTTTGGCATACTAGGGTTCATACTCAGTGGCAATAGGGTGGCGGCATTGTCCGCATCTACCGCTTGATGCCAGCGATAATGGAACATGTATTTAGTACACCACTCGTCGGCAAAGTCTTCGATCAGGTAGTCGATAAACGCCAATGCTGGGTCAGTAGGCAATACCGAGCGACCGTTATAGCTATTTTCTAGACGGCGGATAATTGGGGTAGAGTCACAAACCGCCTTGGCGCTTTCGTCCTCATCGAAAAAAAAGGTCGGCTCGAAAATAGGTTTGGGTTTCTCCACGCCCCTCTCATCACAAACCTTTGCTGGTATGCCCCAGTTCACCACATAGGGCAGCCGACGATAACGCATCAATGCCACCATTTTTTGCGTGTAGGGTGATCCCGTTCCACCGACTAACTGAATCGGTTCGCGATATGCCATTGGCTTCTCCTCGCTTATTTAGCTTGCTGCTGTGCTTGCTGTTTCGCTATGGCTCGGCCACAAAGCCAGCAATGCAGGGCACCCCAGAAGCCCAAAACTGTGAAGTAGGCCAGCGCGACCCCTAGAGCATCATCACCATATCGGGGGCTCAGCAGATCACTGAGCATTCCGACCAGCAATGGGCCCAGGCCCAGACCAACAAGGTTGATACACAGCATCTGGATAGCAGAGGAAACAGCGCGCATGTTTACTGGTGAAAGTGTTTGCACCATCGCTAAGATTGGGCCCATAAAATAATTAGCCGCAAAGGCTGGAATAATAAAGAACAGCATAGCGATGGTCAGGTTGTCAGCCAAAAGGCCCAACATAAACAGCGGCATAGAGATGAACGGAACTATGGTCAGCATCCACAGGCCGTACTGGAACCCACGCAAGGAAAGGCGATCGAACCACTTGCCGGCGACTAGAGCACCAACCGCCCCGAGTATGCCGAATACACCGGCCATCATCATCCCGGTCTCAGACTGACTGAGATCATGAGTTCGCATGAAAAAGGTCGGTAACCACTGAGTGATACCGTAAGACATCATTGCCGCTATTGTCGCCCCCGCGACCAGGTGTCGCATAGCGGGATTGCCCCACATAGCCGCCACAGTGGTTAGTATAGGCGGTGGAGGTGGAGGCGTCTCGGCCTCAAAGGTCCCTCTGCCAGGCTCTTTTAGTAATCTAGCCATAACCGCGGCCAATAAAAGACCGGGAAGACCTATGGATACTAGAGCGATGCGCCAGCCGTAGGCTTCGGCAATAAAACCCCCACCAACAAAACCTAGCATCATGCCAAAACTGCCGCCCAGCATTAACGTGGCCATAGCAAATCCCCGACGCTTTGGCGGGAAGTAATCAGCAACGATAGACTGGCTGGCCGGGTTCACGCCTGCCTCACCGATTCCGACACAGATTCGAAGCAGTAGAAGACTGATAAAGCCGGCGGCGAGGCCGCTGAAGGCGGTCATCAAAGAGAAGATAACAAGGCTGATAATAATGATGCGCTTGCGGCTGTATTGATCCGCTAGGCGTGCAATAGGAAGGCCTACGGTGGCGTAAAATAGAGCGAATGAAATACCCCCTAACAATCCCAGCTGGGTATCACTTAAACCAAACTCTGCTTTTATATCCGGAAATAGAATCGATAGGATCATCCGATCGCTGATCGACAGAGTGTAGACCAGTAATAATAATGTGAGAGTGGTGCGGTGCCCCGCCAGCGGTTGACTGCCTATCTGATTATTCATGGTTGTTCCTACTGTAGATATGAGATTGGGCGGTTAACGGCTAATAATTTTATGCACCAGTTTTTTCATAAAAATATAATAAATTCCTGGAAGGTAGCGCTTAAGCTTCCACAAAATTACTTCGCGGAAATGTGGAATAATAATGTGCCTGCCTTTCCTTGAATCGTTATAAACTCTGGTCGCAATATCATCAGCGCTTACAGGTGATCTGGCCATAAGCTTGCCAGCCACTTTGACGCCATCAGCACTACTACTGCGGATGGTACTCAAGAGATTACTAGGAAAAGATGCGGGGCATACAACAGATACTGTTACGCCAAAAGGCGCTAATTCACTTAACAACGACTCTGACAACGCCACTATTCCTGCTTTAGATGCGCTGTATGCTGACATCCTTCTCATATTTACTAAGCCTGCCATAGAGGCCACATTGATTAGCATACCTTTGCTTTTTTTCAATAGCGGCACACAGAAATGACAGCCTTTAACAGCACCCATTAAATTAATATCAACTGTCCACTGAAAATCCTTTACTGGCAAACTATCGATTGCCCCGCCGGATGCCACACCTGCATTGTTAATTAAGGCATCCAGCCCCAGCCAGCGTTTAGAAATGATATTAACCAGTTGCTGCCATTGATCTTCATTTGTAATGTCTAGATGCTGAAAAAAACAATCGCTGTTATGTTGCTCCTTTAGCTGGGAGGCAATATTGCGGCCTTCTTCATCTTGAATGTCGGCAACACAGACAGCCCAACCCTCACTGGCGTATTTTTTCGCCATGGCCAGACCCAAACCACTGGCAGCACCGGTAATAAGAATACGCTTCATATACAGACCTTTTATTAGTCGCGATTCAATAGAGATACATTTTTAAGCTAACCGATTATAGTAATCGCGAAAAACTGGATGGAAGCATTTTCGGCCGAATGTCGATCACTATTGTTAACTTTTCGACCGCTATTTTTTGCCGTCGCCAGGATCACAGCTAGCACACTGAGCTTAATCCCATCAGTCAATAGCTCGGATCATCTCCGGCTGCTCGAGGCTAATAAAGTGATTGGTATGCTCAGTCTTGATAATTCTCAGGCCACTGTTTCGTGCCTGTCCCTGCTCTGCACTTGCCAGCATACTGTGGTTGTCCAAAGTCGTATCCTGCTCTCCAACAATGACGGTTAGTAAAGGAAAATTGTCATAGACCTCTAACCCCATATTCCTCTGCCAGGCAACAATGGATTGTGTATTGATGACACAGGTGGCATAGCTTCGCGTGGTACTAAAGATGGATCTCAAGAGTTCGGCTTTTAGCGCATTGGTGGGGCGCATCAGAGACAGTGTGAGTAACCGCTCGGTACTGATATTGCGCCTGCGCCCAAAGAAGATCGGCATAAAATAACACAGGATACGATGCGTCAGCGGCTCGGAACTCTTGCCGAATAAGCGCGCCTGCGGCAGCACCGGGGCCTCCAGAATAGCGCTTACTCGACGCTCCTTTGACAAGGTCACCGCAGGGTTCTGACGACCCGTTTCTAACACCACGGCCCCGCCGCGAGAATGACCATGTAAACGAACTTCACGGCCAGTGACCAGTCGCTCAAGCACCAGTCTCAGGTAAAAACCATCGTGCTCGATAGTCCCGGTTAAGTAGGGATTTTTTGGCCATTCCAGCCTACTAACATCACTAGTAACTCCCGGTTTTAAAAACGGACAGTGATAATTGGCGTTGTTAACCAGAATCAGTTCAGCATCATCGTCTTTGTAAAGATCCTGAAAATAACGCATATCCTCGAGAAAACCGGGGAAGCCAATAATTGAACGGGAGCAACCATTGATTGCTGGCCGTCGAGCTATATAGGTGCTGCCCACTTTCATCAGTTCGCCGGAAAATTCGCCGTGATACATCTGCGGTAAAGTGCGCAGACGCCAATATTCACGGTAGGCGTGAAGAGCCAACAAAAAAAATAGTAGAGTCAAAAACAAGGTCAGCATAATTAATATTTCAATAATGAAATTTTATACGTCTGTGCTTTTTTACCGGTGGCGCACGGCATCAGCGAAACTCCAATTCGTCATCATTTTGGCGACCAAGACGCAAGCCGATAAAGTCTCGAATGTAATTCTGATAGTTTTTCCATGGCAACCGATTACCCTGCTTGGGAAAGCTCTCTCGGGAACGCAACACATAGCCTGCGTCAAAATCCAGCAGTGGCATTTCCTCAACTTCGCCTGTCAAACGCGGCGTCACCGTTGTATAGCCATGGCGTGCCATTTTATTAAGCAGTCGCGACACATATTGACTCGTCAGATCAGCTTTGAGAGTCCAGGAAGAATTAGTGTAGCCAACTGTGAACGCCATATTGGGTAATCCAGAAAACATCATTCCTCTGAAGATAAAATGCTCGGCAAAATCGAGAACCTTACCATCGACGCTATACTCGACACCGCCGGCAAACTTTAAGTTCAGGCCCGTCGCCAGCACCACAATGTCGGCATCGAGCTGTTTTCCTGATTTGAGGTAGATACCCTCTTTATTGAATTGGTCAATATGGTCGGTTACCACCTCGGCACGGTTCTCGCGAATAGCGGCAAACAGATCGCCATCAGGTACACCGCACAGGCGCTGATCCCAGGGGTTATAGTCTGGGGTAAAGTGGGTATCGACATCATAATCTGGCCCCATCTCTTTACGGACTAGACCAAGCAGATATTTACGCAGCCGCTGTGGATTGCGACGGGACAACTGGTAGAGATAAAGCTGAAACAGCACCTGTTTCCAGCGGATCAAACGGAAAACCCAGCTGTCCGGCAACCACTTGCGAAGAGTCTCGGCAAGGGGCTGCTCTTTAGGTACGCTGGCAATATAGGTCGGTGTGCGCTGCAACATCACCAGACTGGCGGTGTCTTGGGACATAGCGGGAACCAGGGTAACGGCGGTAGCGCCACTGCCAATAACTACAACGTGCTTGCCCTGATAATCCAGTTGCTCGGGCCAGTGTTGGGCGTGAATAACCTGGCCCTTAAAGTTGTCTATGCCGGCAAACTCCGGGGTATAACCCTGTTCGTAATCGTAATAACCACTGCAACTAAAAATAAACTTGCAGCTAATGGTTACCCGCTCGCCAGTGTGACCTCGTTCAGCGGTCACCAACCAACGACTCTGCGTCGATGACCAGCTGGCAGACACCACTTTATGCTGGTAACGGATATGCTGTTCCACGTCGTATTCAGCTGCTGCCTCGCGAATATAGCTGAGGATCTTATGACCGTCTGCGATGGAGGATTTGTCACTCCAGAGTTTGAAGCCATAGCCGAATGTGTACATGTCACTGTCGGAGCGAATGCCGGGGTAGCGAAATAAATCCCAGGTGCCGCCGCTTGCTTCGCGAGATTCGAGAATCATAAAGCTGCGGTCAGGGGAGTTGCGGCGCAAGTGGCAGGCACCGCCGATGCCCGACAGACCGGCACCAATAATTAAAACGTCTATCGATTCACTGTGGTTTGTCATAGATTTATTAATTCACAAAGTTGTTTTGTTGAGTCGTCGCGCTATACCAAATTGGTGAGGACCATGCGCGCTCTTGAATGGTGGCAGGCAGATCTGAGCGCGGTGTTTTACCCGCGCGGATAGCATCCCAAGTGGACCAGCGGCAGACCGGATTTTCGAGGACGCGGACATAGTAAAATGCATCTTGGCCCGGGATAAAGTTAGGGTCTTGCCACAGTGTTTTAAGCTCCCCTGAGCCAATATTGGCTGTTCTTGAGCAGTCAGCCAAGTTGACCTGTGCACCATTGTCCGGGCAGCGATGAGTCTGTGGGTCCACGCTCAAGCCATCGGCGCAGGCGACGTCGTAAACCTGCTCCCGATGCTCGCCGTTTTCAAGCCAGCCTTTAATAATTTGTATGCGCTGTAATTTTGCGGTGTTTGGATCGGCGACGGCCCAAGTCAAAAACTGGGGTTGGCGATCATTACTAGCTTGCAAGGTATCGCCCATAGTGACACCACTGCGGTAGGCATTTTTTATCAGGTCAGGGCTGGTTAAGTCTGCGGCAGCAAGATCGTAACTGGCAAAAAAGCGCACTTTGATTCTTGTGCCGCTGGTGGCAAAGGTTTCCTTGCGACGCAGTGCGTCGTAAATCGCTTCACGAGTATTTTCTTCGGCCCAGACCCCAGCAATACCAGACGCACCCCAGTAATGGTAGCCTGAAAAATCAAGGTAGACCTTATCGTCTATCTCTTGGACCATGTCCGGTGCAGCCAATTTAACTAATGTGCCATAGAGAAAGCTTGCTGGCACAGAGCCACGTTTTTCAGCAGTGCTGTCAAAGGAACCAATCTTGCCAAAATAATTATCTTCCTCCAGTGAGGCTGCGCCTGTATGGGTATCACTGGCACCAATCACGCCAAATTTATAGGGATTTCCGGCACCGCGATCTTCCATAGATAACCCCCGCTGCCAAGCATTTCTGACATAGCTACCCGGCGGGTCACTGAGTAATTTAGTAGAGGTGCGCAGGGGAAATATTTCAAAGTTAGCCCACTCATCGTTTTTTGACAGCAAGGGGTGGGTGTCTGACGTGCCTTTGACCTGAGTGATTTCCACAAGCGGTTCATTGCGCAGCCGTTGATCAGCGTATTCCTGATCAATAGCTTTACCCTCCCAATCGGTGAACATAAACATCGCCCCATTGGAGCCATTGCTATTGTGCGGTATTGCTAGGCTTTCTATCTCCTGATCACGCAGCTTGTCCATCCAGTCCCACAGGCCTTCGGGGTTAAGACTATTGAAGCGTGTGAAGGGCAGTGCCGGTAAGCGTTCGGTACCACGAAAAATCACGTTGCGATGCAGCGCTTCTCGCTCCGCAGTGGATGAGGTGAACTCATACCCCGCAAAGGTGGTGAATGTGCCGGGCACATAAGCCTCGTCGGCCGCTTCAACCGTTTTTGACCAAGCGGATGTACTGATTTTGTTGACGACGCTGTTATCGATAGTGCCGTCGAGAAGACCAGCCACCACGTCGCTAATAAAGTTGCCAAACACCGCACTGCGTTTGGCCAAATCCAAAAGGCCACCATCGACCGACTCGTTAATATTGTGATATTCCTTGGCCAGTTCGTATTGGGAGAAGGCTGTACTGGTGTCTTCAGCGTCATTGATTAGACCCAAAAATATCCCATGATCGGTAACCGCGTAAAAATCCAAAGGCTGTGCCAGCTTTACGTCAAAGCCACTAGGGTGCCTGATCGCTTCACCCCGCGCGTACCTATAGGCATCGGCAGGTGATGCGGTTGTCCCAAAAGCAGAAGCGTCAAAGGAGAGCGTTGTATGCACATGTAGGTCGCCAAAATAGGCCTTACGATCGAGGTTGGGCTTGGGGCGACTAGGATCGGGGGCGAGCAATGCTGGAAACCTTATAATTTCATCACTCCCAGGAATAACCGTATTGGTCGTTCGATAGTATGCTTGAGCCTGTGCCCGCTTATCTTCCTGTGCTTGGTCCCCCGAGCAGGCGACGATCATTAGGCAGAAGGCAATCAGTACGGTACGAAAGATCATAGGTTTTATCTCTTTTTATTAAATAGTTTTGGCTATTAGCAACCGTAGTGGCAAAAAAACTCTTAGTTGTCAGCGTCAGCACTCATGCGAATACTGACACTGCTAGTTCTTTGATGTAATTAGTATGCCGTTACCTGCCCATATTTGAGAATCATAATCGGACAGCTCATTATCAATTCGTTAGTCCTATCAGCCTTCGGGATCAAGCCAGATAGGGCTGGTCCATGCCCGCTCGCGGATTGTTGCAGGTACTCGAGGGTCCGGCTCCCGGCCAAGGCGGATAGCATCATAGCTAGACCATCGACAAGTCGGGTTCATTAAAACGCGGGCATAATAAAAGGCACTTAGCTCCGCATCATAGTCAGGGTCATGCCACAGGGTTTTCAGCTCATTGGCGCCGGAACCGGGACTGAAATTGCAGCTAGCAAGATCAACGGTTGCGCCATTATCGGGACAGCGCCCGGTTGCCGAATCAACGGCCAAGTCATCCGCACAGGCAATATCGACAACCTTTTCCTGAGTTTGACCCTCAGCGTCGATCCAGCCCTTGATCATTTGCACTCGCTGCAATGGGGCATCCATTGGATCGCGGGTCGCCCAGACCATAAAGCCAGGAGAGCTTTGCTTTACCGCATCAGGGCTTGCCGGCACGCGCAGAACACTGCCCATGGGCACCGCGTTGGCGATTAACGATTGAAACGGGTTGCGGTCTTGCATAATGGCATCATCAATGCCCCAGCCTGCATAGACGCGCACCGCCATGCGCGGGCCCGATGTGGCGTAGGTTTCGCGACGGGCTAGGGCGTCAAAAATCGCTTCGCGGGTATTCTCTGGCGCCCAAACCGCGGCAAGGCCCCCGGATGAATGAAACTTGATCGGGGATTTGTAGGCGGCTGTTGCCACGTCTTCTCGCAAGCGCCGAATCGCAGATGAAGTAACCGCACCCACCGCGCCGGGAAAGTCCCATTCTTCGACATCGCCGGGGTTGGAATTGTGGCTGTCGGTGGCGGCGATAAAGCCGATTTGCAACGGGTTAAATCCGAGCTCCTGCTCAAGCTCTAGCCCGACTTTAAGCCCCTGGCGAACAAATCCTGTCTCGAAGGCACAGCCGGTAGTTTCGCCGGGCTGGCAAGGATCAAAAACCTGCTCGAAAGCACATTCTTCGTCCGTCGCGCCAACCCCAAGGGCACATTCCTGTGCACCCTTGATCTGGAATATTTCTACTAGCGGTTCGCGCTTTTGGCGCAGACGCCAGTCAGCCTCGCTGTATTCCTGACCATCCCAGGTGTATCGAGAATAGGTTAGCCCCCAAGCCTTGTTGGGGTTATGGGGCATGGTCAGAAAGTCACAATCTTGGACACAGTTGGCTTCAAGCCCCTTCCACAGTTCGATGGCATTGGGTACATCCAAACTTGAAATAGCGCGTTCAGGCACTGTATTGGAGCGGAAAATAACATTGCGATGGTGCTTGCCCTGATCCGGCATTCCCGGCGAGAATTCATAGCCAATCAGCGTAGTCAATTCACCCGGCTCATAGTACTTGTCGGCAAGGTTGATATAGCGGGCCCAATCGGAGGCAGTGTTTTTAATGCATCGCTCAAAGGCGCCATCGCCAAACTTACAGGTAGGGAAAGAGCCTGGAGTAAGGGGCTGGCGAGTCGTCTGTTGATAGACACCGGCTGGCTTTGATACGTCGCCAGGGGCTGCTGTGCCACGAGCCTTCGCCGCTAGGATTTGAAAAATCTTTGGGTTGGGCTCATTGGCTAGCCAGCAGGCGGCACGCTCAGCCAGAGACAGATTTGAGTCGCCGCAGTGGGTGCGGGTGCCGAAGCCTTCGGCATGGTCGGTGATCGCTACAAAGTCCAGTGGCCGACTGAGCTGCATGACCTCACCGCCAGCGACGGTTAGTGGTTCGCCTTTGGCGAAACGGTAGGCGTCTTCGATACTCAGCGAGTTACCAAACAGCGTGGCATCAAAACTTTCGGTAGTGTGCACATGCAATTCACCCCAGTACAGATTCATATCTGGGTTGGGCGCCGCCTGATAAGTGGCTACCTGTGGGGCAGGCAATGTTAGCCGACTGTCATCTTGCAAAGCGTAATCGCGGCCCGCGCTAGCCGGCCCATTTTTATCCGCTGATTCTTGGAGGGGCATCAGTAATTTAACCCAAACAAAGCCGAGGGCCAAAAGCAGCAAAACAATAAGTACCAAACCAATTTTCTTGAACATATCACGCTCTCTCTTTTTTCCTGCAGGGCAGGATTTTAAAAATTTAAATAATCCACGTATGGCAGAAGTAGTAGCCCACGCTCAATACACCACATGGCCGACAGCCCCCCCAGCGTATAAACTGGCACGGTTAACAGACGCTCCTGCCAGGGTAATAACGGCCGTTTGGCTAACTGCCAAGCACCCAGCAATAGCAGAATAAAGGCAATTTGACCCAGCTCTATGCCGAGATTAAAAAATAGCAGAGCTAGGGGTACGCTGCCCTGAGGCAGGCCGATCTCGGCTAAGGCCCCCGCAAACCCCATGCCATGCAGCAGGCCAAAACCCGCAGCCAGCCACCAGGGGTAACGGCGGAATAAGCCACCTTTGTCACTGCGGGCAAGATCTAATGCGAGAATAAAAATACTCAGAGCTATAGTGAATTCCACCAGCGGCACTGGAAAAGTTAAGAAACCGAGCGTCACCAGTGCCAGGGTAATACTGTGGCCTAGCGTAAACGCCGTGAGGGTGCCAATGAGCCTCCACCCTGCCCCAAAGCCAACCAGTAACAGCAAGCCAAAAACAAACATCAGGTGATCAATACCAGCCCAAATATGCTCTGCACCCAGTACCGAATACTCAGTCATTACTTGGCTCTGAACAGGCTCAAACGGGACTCGAAATTGTGGTGTTTCGGGGGTCAATACCTGTTGGTAATGGCGGCCATCGCGCAGGTTGAGTATCACCATGGCCGAAACCTGATTGGCGCCGAGTCCGGAGACGCCCAACAGCTGGCCAACCAAGCCTTGGTCATATGACGAATCGCAGACTAGCTGCCAGCTCGACACAATACCTGTGCCCTCGGTTCGGGGGGTGCTCTGAGCTTGAGTTTCACAACCCTCGGGCCAGATGGGCCGCAAGGGAATATTACTGATAGTCTTAACTGGGGTTTTCCAAACCACGTTATAAGACTGCGGTGACAATTCAGATAGCTTTAATAGCGAGGGCGCAAAAAGATGTGCCTGCGCGGTATGAGGCAGTAGTAGCGATGTGGCCACAATCGCCATTAAACTGAACAGGTACCTCACCGCCTCACCTCGTAGTCGGCACGCAAATCCGCGATGGCGCTTTGCAACGCTTGCTCACGAGCTGTGACTTCGAGGCTGCGACGCAACTGGCCGGCCACTTCCTCTAAGCGGGCGTCTCGTGCCGGTTCGATAGCACTCACCCAAACATAATGGTAACCAAAAGAAGAGTGAATGGGGCCATACCATTGATCCACTGTAGGATCGGCTTTTGTTAGGTCAGACATAAATACCGTCCCGAAGCTACGAGCCAATTGTTCGGTAGTCTGTGCCTGAAATTCATAGCCTGACATAAAGGGAGAGCTTAGATATCTTGCTGTTGTAGCATTTAATCGCTGGTCTTGGATGGTTTTGATAATAGGATCAAGTTCGGCCTCTCGTTCTGGGCTGACAAATATGTGGGAAAATGAATATCGTGGTGAGCGGTAGAATTGATACTGACGAGCAACAAACTCGTTATTGATTTGTGTCTTCGAGACCTCAGCGGGAGGATTAATTATCAGTAGACGCTGTTTCATTTTTTCGATCAGTCGCCGCTTAGCAACTTCGTCTCTTAGGTGTAAGCGCATGTCCAAGGCGTGCTGGAATAAATCGTTGTTACTTTTGCCTTTATCTATCTCCAGAAAACGCATATTGCGAATTAGCTGATCAAAAATAATGCTGTCATGCAGGTGAAGTTTAAGCTCTACAGCACGTTGGAATAACAAGTCATGGTTCAACTCATCGTCGATCATTTTAGTTTTTTGCTGGGCTGTAGGCAGATTGCCAAAGCGGGTGAGCCACTGCTGTTGTAACGCGTCCTGCATTGACTCGCTCAACGGGCCGATCACCGTTTTAGGTTCGGGAAATACTATGGCTTGAACCTGATAAAAAACGGCCCCTAGAATAAGGAAGTGCAGCCATGGCTTGTTTAACTGCGTTTTCAAAAACTATCTTCCCTCTATTTTTTGCACATCAGTGTTGCAAACTATTCACTGGGATCGACGCTGTCTGGAAGGCTTTTTTCAAGCAGACCAATCGCTGAATCTGAGAATTCCAAGGCAATACTAAAAACAAACGGCCGGCGAAACCCGACCGTTTGTTTTCTCTAGAGGCTATTAAAAGTTATAACGCACATCGATACCATAGGTTTTCGGCGCTGCGAGCACATAACCTTGATTTCCACTAAATGCCTGCACTGCATTAGTCACAGAGGCATACTTATCATTGGTCAGGTTCTTGCCCCAAATAGACAGATTCCAATCATCATTGCGCCAGCCGATCTTGGCGTTTAAGAGAGTTCTGTCATTAAAGTCCGTCGCCTCAATACGATTATTCCTATTGGTCGTCCAGTGGTCGTCCATAAAGATGTAATCACCGCGCAGATAGAGAGCGCCCTGCTTAAGAGGGATTACTAGTGTAGCTGCCAAATTACCACTCAAGTCCGCTGTGTAGGCAAGTTGTTTACCGGCGTTTGGTCCTTCAGTGACATCGTACTTGTCCATATACAGCAGGCCGGCTTCCAAGGTTAGATTGTCCAGTGGCAACGCCTTAAGTGAAAGATCTACCCCAGAGACTTCGACTGCACCCTCATTACTAACAGTAGTGCCGCCGTTGGGTAGCGAATACTGGAATTGATAACCTTTGATCTCGGTAATGAACGCAGCAGCATTGAGGCGCAACCGTGAATCGAGCACGGTGGACTTTAGGCCTAGTTCGTAGCTCTTGGTATCTTCATCGTCAAATTCACGTGTGGCCGCAGGACCACTGACACCATTGAAGTTGCCAGACTTGGTACCTGTTGAGGCACTCATATAGACCATAGTGCTATCATCAAGGTCGTAGGCTAGACTGAGCATCCAGTCTGTATTAACACTGCGACGCTCCAGCGTTGCGTCAATTTCCGTTGCTAATCTATAAATAAAAGGCGTGCTAATAAAATTCAGCAGGGGTGCCGGAAGAGCGGCGGCTAGTGGCGGAGGAGCACCTGTTGCTGTGCTATTGATCTCCGTATAGAGGTCGGCTACTTTTTCCTCGTCGGTCCAACGCAGGCCAGCGGTTACAGACAGGCGTTCAGTTGCATTCCAGGTCATTTGACCAAAAGCGGCCAGAGTCTCTGAATCCCAGACATTTTTACCTCCAATGTAATCTCCCGACTTCGCCGCAAAGCCCATCAGCGGAATCCCATTGGGACCAAATAGGGCATTGGCCTTGAGATAAGCTGTCCCAGCAACGCTAATAAAATCTTCCCCAAGGACAGTACCAATAGCGCCGTCGGCGCCTCGCTGGGATCTCTGGTCGTGATAGAATAGGCCGACCTGATATTCGATACTGTCACCAAGTGTCGAATCGAGACGGAATTCCTGAGACAGACTATCCCCTGAATAGAGCTCAGGCACAGTATCTATGATATCAAGCTGAGAGCCATCCGGATCAGATGCCGTAAGATAGTCGTAGTCATTCCAAGAGGAGATCGAAGTCACTGTTCCCCAGTCCATATCATAAGCGACGTGAAGAGACAGGTTATCTGACTTCATGGCGAATACGCCTTCTGTACTTCTAGCAATTTTGTAATCGTAGGGATCATTGTCGCCCTGGGGCAAACCCTGTGCAGCAAGTCCACTCAGCGTTAAATTACCCAGCACTCCATCGAAGCCGCCACCATTGCTATCGCGATCGACATGGGAGGCACTGAGTACAACACTAACCTCGGCACTCGGTTCCCACAACAACTTGCCCTGTACATTCCAATCATCGGCATCGCTTAGATCTGGACCAGAAGCATTTTCATAAAAACCGTCCCGTTGGTGACTGTTGCCCGACAGACGATAAGCGACGGTCTCGCTCAGAGGCCCTGTAGTGGTCACAGTCAATTTTTTCATGCCGTAATCTCCGACAGAAACTTGCGCGTACCCTTCAAACTCCTCGAGATTAGGGCTTTTAGTAATCAAACTAATAGCGCCAGCGTTAGTATTCTTACCGTATAGGGTGCCCTGAGGACCCTGCAATACTTCAATACGCTCTAAATCAACTAGGTCGGACATGCCTAGTCCAGTGCGCCCCATGTACACGCCGTCCACAAACATACCCACGGAAGGTTCCAGGGCAGGATCGTTTTGTGAGGTGCCGATTCCACGAATGGCAAGCCTGTTTTGAAACGGGTTTCTAGAGGTTGTTAAATTGACGCTTGGCGTCATATTGGCTAGATCCTGAGCATCGTTGATGCCTGCTTCGTCGATCATTTGAGCCGTGAATGCATTCACGGCAATAGGTACTTCCTGCAGACTTTGGCTGCGTTTGGCCGCTGTGACGACAATTTCTTCAAGTGCTTGATCCTGTGCGTTAACGCCCGAACTAACAACAGCGAAAGCCAGCGCGGATAACCCCAGATGTAAATTCTTCATAATTATTTTCCCCTAATATTATTATTGCCCAACTTGTGTAAAAAGAAGCCAGAGTAAAGCCAGACTTCGGATGTGGTTTTTTAACCATTTAGTAAAGATTGTTAATAGTTCTCGCTCGAAGAGTAAGGACATTAAAAGAAACCAAGGGAATCACTTTCGGTCAACTTATTAATAATATGATGAGTAATCCATAGCTGAGCGGCCAGGACAGTCAAGACGGCAAATGCTATCTCACAGCATGACAGACTCCTAATAGGGTTAAAGCCACCCCTCTTGTATAGCCTACAAAGAAATTCTCTTGACCGAATATGATTCTCATAAACTCATTGTGACAACGTATTGTTGTTAGTCTTTAAACAAAAATATAACTACAAAGAGAAGAGAAGTTACCGATGAAAAAACTGATTATTGGTTTTTTCGGCCTGATGTTGCTGGCCGGGATCTTTGTCCTGACATTACCGACTATTTTGCACAAAGCGGGACTGCATCCAGAATATCAGGGCCCCAAAGTGGCACTGCCTGCTAGACGCGCTCTGGTGATTACCACCAGTCACAATGTTCTTGCAGCCATAGGCGAAACAGAGGGTCCGGCCACTGGAGTTGTTGCCTCGGAGCTCACGCACCCGTATTACGTTTTCCTTGATGGCGGTATGCTGGTAGATGTGGCCAGTATCAAAGGTGGAGAAATTCCAATTGCTCCGGATTCACTATCGCGGATTTCAGTCACACCTGAGACTCGACGTTTTCTCAAGGATTCAATCTTTAAGGCCAAGGTCAACAACTCAATCAAGGTGGACGCTATTGATTTCAGCGACTACGACATTATTTTTCTCGCCGGCGGTTGGGGCGCAGCCTATGACCTTGGTTATTCCCCAGTACTGGCAGAGAAGATCACAGACGCCTACTACGCTGACGGCAAACCGATTATCGGCGCTGTCTGCCACGGCGTTTTAGGGCTGATCAATGCCCAAGATCGCGATGGCAATTTACTCATCGCAGGACGCCGCATGACAGGAGTCAGTGATAAGCAGATCAAAGAACTAAAAATTGAAATCACCCCGCAGCATCCAGAAACCGAATTGCGCAAAGCGGGTGCCCTATACGAAAGCCAAACCGCATTTCGCGATATGTTTGCCACTCATGTCGTGGTGGATAATGAACAGCGCTTTGTCACCGGACAAAACCAGAATTCTGGATTGGAAACAGCGCATCAAATGATGCTGGTCGCGGCTCGTCGAGGAAAAAACATTGAATAAAGTACTTAAATCGATGGTGCTAATACCGGCGATTCTTTTTGTGGTCACCGGTATTCGCTGGTTGGTGGTGCCAGCCGAAGTAGCATCTAGTTTTGGCCTAGCACTCTCGGAAGGGATTGGGCTCAGCTCCCAGATCGGCGACTTTTCCAGCTTCTTCATCACCCTAGGCAGCTGCATGCTAATTGCTCTCATTATTGAACATCGCAGCTGGTACTACCCACCGATGATGTTACTGGCGATCACAGCCATTGGGCGAATTACCGCTTGGCTATTGCACGATGCCACCCTTGCGGTCAGTCAGATTATGATAGAGGTGACGGTGGCACTTATTCTGCTGCTTGCCTCCCGTCGTTTACCGCAAGAGATTTCAATAAGAGACCAACGTCAGTGACTCGAGCGTCCTTACTGCAACATTTTTGTGCAGGAGTGTATCGCTTAGTTCTGTGTTTAGGTATGAGTAGTATGGCAGCGTTTGGGGCAGATTCAGTACGTCCTAACATCGTGTTTATTCTCGCCGATGATTTGGGCTTTACCGATATCGCGCCTTACGGCAGTGAGGTGAATACACCAACCCTAAGCACGTTGGCAGAAAAGGGTGTGCGCTTTACGAACTTCCATACTGCAGCCAATTGTGCCCCCGCCAGAGCCATGCTACTCACCGGGGTAGACAGCCATCTGGCAGGTGTCCCCAATATTCCTGAAATGCTGGCTCCGCAGCAGCGGGTACATGAAAATTATCAGGGCGTGCTCGGCAACGATGTAGTGACCGTGGCAACCCTGTTGGAAGATGTAGGCTACCACACCTATATGGCAGGTAAATGGCATCTGGGAATGGACCCAAACAAGCGACCTAGTCAGCGTGGCTTTCAGCGCACCATGGCAATGATGGATTCAGGCGCAGACAATTGGGAGCAACGTCCTTACCTACCAATTTATGATCAAGCCAATTGGTTTGCCGATGGCGAGAGATTTACACTTCCCCAAGATTTTTACTCCTCGCGTTTTTTGGTCGATAAGATAATTGAGTTTATCGACAGTAATTTGTTGGACGCGGATCTTCAAGATAACCGGCCATTCTTCGCCTACCTGCCCTTTATGGCTGTGCATTCACCGGTGCAGGCTCCTCAGCAATATATCGATCGCTACATGGGCGTCTATAATTCCGGCTGGGACGCTCTGCGGCAGCAGCGCAAAGAACGCGCAGAGGCGCTGGGTATTGTGCCGAAAAATACTCCCATGGTGAGGATGGAAACAACAGCCGATTGGGATGCTCTCAGTGACGACGACAAGCGTTATCAAGCGAAGCGCATGGCCGTTTACGCTGGCATGATTGAGGCGATGGATTTCCATATAGGTCGTCTCATTGAGTTTCTGAAGGCGCGAGGGCAATACGACAATACCATTTTTATATTCACCTCAGACAACGGCAGCGGGGCCAGTGGCCCCGCCGAGCCTCGTGCCTTTCCTGTGCGGCTGACCCCAGAGAGTCTTGGTTATAACCTAGATTACGACAACCTGGGTCTAAAGGGCAGTTACAGCACTATAAGTCCGAGTTTCGCCAGCGCCTCAGTGAGCCCTCTGGCGTACTTTAAGTTTTATGCTGGTGAGGGGGGAATGCGTGTTCCACTAATCATCGCGGGCAAACCTATCACCCTCCAGCAGCCACTAACACGAGCCTTCGCCTGGGCAACAGATATAAGCCCCACGATCTTAGCGCTGACCGGAACCTCACAACCATCAGAGCGCTACGCTGGTCGGCCAGTACAGGCCATAACCGGGCGCGACCTCAGTCCTCTCCTTTCGGGAGCAGCCGAACGAGTTTATGGACCTGACGACAAAGTAGGCTACGAACTGACCGATCACGGTGTTTTGTTTCAGGGTGACTACAAGCTGATCATCAACCAACCGCCGGTAGGTGATGGCCAATGGCGACTGTTCAATATCGTTGACGATCCCGGTGAAACCGACAATTTATCCACCTCAAAGGCACTACGTTTTCAGCGCATGCTGTCCCATTATGAGCAGTACCGTCGCGATAACAAGGTAGTGCCGGTGCCGCCAGGTTATAGCCAATTAAAACAATTGTTTTCGAATACCTTATTAAAAAGCAAGAACGGCATGCTGGTTTTTTTGTTAACGCTTCTGCTATTAGTCCCATTTTATGTGGCCTATCGAATGAGTAGGGAGATAAAAAAATGAATAGCAAAAGAGCCTCAATCCTAAAAAATAAATATGTGACTTATACGCAGTCAGATACAAATATTAAATTTCGGATAGTTGTTCGCAGCGTCATTTTCTTCTGCACCTGGCTATTCATATCGGTAGCATCAAGTAACGATCTATCTGGTGTTTGGAAGCACAGCGAACGCACCATATGGATCGAGATTACGACAGAGAAAGGTACTGGCATCATAGTGCGTAACGACAGATTTCCAGACCGTGTTGGGCGTACTTTCATGACAGATATTAAAGCTAATAAAGACCGACCAAACGTTTGGTATGGGCTAGCCTATATCGAAAAGTTAAAAGACTTTAAAAAAGTCGAAATCTCCCTAGCCGAGGCCGATAAAATGCTAATAACAGGAAATATGGGGTTTTTAAGCCGCACCGTAGAATGGACAGGTTTCGATAAACTACCTGCACTTCAGTGAACTAATTTAATTTTTTATTTCAGGGAATTCATATAGCTTCCCGCAACCCTCTTGGACAAAACCAACAACTATGAATAATAACTATTATCCCGATTTTAAGCGCTTTATCGCCCCTGGCTATTCAGCTGCAGAAGAGTTTGCCAACGCACTCACACATGGGATAGGTTTGCTAATCTCAGTTGTCGCACTGATCTATATGGTTAACATAATGCCGACAGATTACAGCATGCTACAAAAGACCGGTGCAGTAGTTTATGGTGTCAGCTTAATACTGATGTTTTTAACATCAACCCTATACCATGCGATATCTCAGCCCAATGCGAAAGACATTTTAAAGCGCCTTGATCACTCTGCTATATACCTGTTAATCGCTGGGACCTATACCCCGATTTTAACGATTGCGTTAAATAATGTGCCGGCAACCATACTGCTTATTATTCTTTGGTCCGCCGCTATTGCTGGCGTTGTTTTTAAAGCTTTTTTCGCCGGACGTTTTAAATGGTTTTCTATTAGTACTTATGTTGCCATGGGTTGGTCAGCGGTATTTGTGATTTATGAGCTTTTCCTGGTCATTTCACCACCAGGGTTTGTCTTGCTAATGGTGGGAGGTGCCGCCTATAGCATCGGCGTAATTTTTTATGTCTCCAAATCCATCGTATTCAACCACGCCATTTGGCATTGTTTTGTTTTAATTGGCGCATTAAGCCATTGCTGGTTTGTCTTGGAATATGTGTTGATTAGTCGCTAAATTTGATAGCCGCTGATATTGCCGTAAAAGCGCTGTTAATGAGCACGTTTGAGGAGACGTTGATGTGTGTTATTGATGAAAAGGCCAGGCTGATATATCAAGCGGCTATAGATCGCTATTTGTAGTGCAAATTTTTGCAGAATTTTTTTAGACCCTAGTTAGCGCTCAATATATCTACCCCATCCCGGTGAGAAGGCCCACCTTCCCCCTTTTATACATCTGGAACCTTGTTTTCTAATTTAGCGTTGGAACCTTGTCTCAAAATACGAGCGCATGGGCTTCACGCACTTCGAAGCACGGTTCAAGGCCCTCAATCACCACACCATGAAACTCTAACGGAGAAAGCCCATGAAACATTTACGTCGCAAGACTCGTAAGTCCCTGGTTCGTAATCCACGATTCGCGATTGGTACATCAGAATTCGTGTTCCTCGGTGCGTTGCTCGTGCTCACGCTGCTCAAGTCCCTCGCCTTCAACGGGGTTATGTAGTGTGTGACCGCTTTGAAAAATGTGTGACCAGATTATTCTCAATTCGATCACACAACATTGTGTTATATATCAACGACTTAAATAAATGTGTGACGTGTGTGTCCTGTGTGACCGCTTTTTCAAGTTCGCTCAGCGGTTTTTCAAAACAGCTCTTTTTTTTTATAAATCGAACTTCAACTTAAAACTACCGGTCACACACGTCACACATCTCTACAACCCTCATGATTGCTGACTTTTTACTGTTTCAAACCGGTCACACATTCGGTCACACACCCGTCACACACCCCCTGTTTCGGTCACACACCACCAAATCCGGACCGCGAATCGTGGTTCGTTAACCATAAACCGCATAGACGGTTAACTATCATCAATAACGGAGTAATAACCGCTTTTAAACTAAGCCACGCTTTCTTGTGACTGCTTCAATGACAAAAGAAATGCTTGAATATCATCCTCAAACCAACCCACACTTCGTTCACCGAGACTGACCCTAGACGGAAATCGCCCCTCTTTCTCAAATCGGTAAATCGTGGTCTTTGAAAGACCCGTTACTGCCTTTACTTCATTTAACCGCATTATTCTTAAAGCCATATCATTGTCCTGTTACTGCGAAGCTTCTTGCTCCGTAATTGAAAGTGCGCCAGCAGATAAGTCTGTGGTGCGTGATTGGCTAACTCGTTTAGACCACCAGTCCATCATATCCCTGCGCCGCTCAACATACTCAGCGCGGTTATATGCGGCTCTTACAGTGTTTTTGTCAGTATGTGCTAATGCTGACTCAACAATGTCTGGCGAAAAGCCGTGTTCATTCAAAATCGTACTCGCCAACGATCTCATCCCATGTGAAACCAACTGGCCCTCGTAGCCCATTCGCTTTAAAGCCATATTGGTTGTTTGAGAATTCATGCTCTCTAAAGGTTTTACCTCAGAGGGGAAGATAAACTGACTGAGACCGCTTATAACTCGCATTTCATCGAGGATCTCTATCATCTCAGAAGACAGCGGTACTATATGCTGGCGCTTCTTTTTCATCCGTGACGCGGGGATAGTCCAAAGCTTTGCATCAAAATCAATTTCTGCCCATTCGGCGGCCGCAGCTTCGCTTGGCCTTACCATGGTATGTAGTTGCCACAGCACCAAATTACGGGTCGTATAACGAATGGAGGCACCATAGATTCGTCTGACCAGGTCATCCAACTGCCTTGGCAATAAGGTGGGTAAATGCTTTTTAGCCGGTGCTATAAAGGCGTCTTTAATACCTGAAAGAGGATTGGCGCCAAGAATGATTCCAGTATTCACGGCAAACACCATGATCTCATTCAGTCGCTGGCATAATCGCTTGACTGTCTCATAGCTACCCTTGGCTTCTATCGGTTTTAGCACGCTAATAACCGAAGGGGCAGTAATCGAGTTAATTGGTTTCTGTCCCATGTAAGGAAATATATGCAGAGCTAGTGAGCGCCAGATATCATCCGCATGATCACTGCTAACCTTGCTCTTCTTCACACACAGCCAATCTGCAGCCACTTTTTGCAACGTGTTCGCAGTTGCTGCTTTTTCCGCAGCCAGATGTTCTTTGCGATGAAATTTCGGGTCGATACCCTGGGCTAATAGATCTCGGTATTCAGAACGGATGACTCTTGCGGAGGACAATGACACTGTGGGGTAGATACCCAGACTAATGTTAGCGCGGACCTTAGTGATCGGACGTTGGTAATTAAATATCCAATACTTTTCACCACCTGGTCTAACACGCAACGCGAGACCGAGGCCATCGGCTAAGTTGTACTCTTTAGCTTTGCCTCGTGCGTTGTTTATTTCTGTATTAGTCAGTGGCTTAGTAACTTTGGGCATGTAACAAAAGGACCGCGCTTTCCTCTTTTGTGTTACATTAATTGTTACATAAAGCGTGGATTTTTACAATATCTGATGAATCTTTTTGCGCCTTTAAAACCCGATAAAACCTATTTAAATCAATACTTTATGGCACTTTAAAGCCCCTTGCGGGGCTGCTATTTGGTGGAGGCGGCGGGAATTGAACCCGCGTCCGCCAGTCCGCTGCCTGCATGCGCCATAATGCGCAATAAGTCATTGAGTTTGCTGTATTAAATTCAATGTTAATTCGATTGTATCCCACCTGTGTATCGCACTTCAAAAGCACAATCTTTTATTTTCATCTTTTTCAACGATCATCGTCAGTTGTAAGGTATTACTTGTATATATAGATATGAGTTCTAAAAAATAGTTGTAGATGTTCTAACAAGTCGCAAAAGTGAACCTCTGTTTAGAGTACCCATAAGGGACAACCATCCCACCACATCGGGGATAACTCGTAGATGTAAAGTGAGAGGGCAATGTTTGAACGATTCGCAACCCTCATTGAGTCCAGATGCTTCCTTAGTCGGTTTCTGGAACAACCGTCATCCTTCATAGGGGTGAATAGTGAGTAAAAGGTGACCATTGACCTACCTAATCCTCTTTGAGGTTTCATTGACTAAGGGGTGTATGAAAACTTCAGATTCAACTGGAATAAGACACGCTTCATTGTGATGGTGAAGTGTGTCTGCTTCTTAGATTCAACAAACAGCAACTTAAACAACAAGGATAACCAAAATGACCATAGATATTGAACAATGCTTGAAAAATGAAATTCACAGGGAGCAAACGATTCTCTCTTTGATAAACGAGACAGATTTAGACTCATTGAGTAAAGATCAAATTCGTAAACGCACTTATCAAGAATATGACCGATTAAATCATTTACTGGAATTAGAACTTACATAGGAAAATTAAATGCCAAAGAAATCAAAACTTATACCTTACTCCCTCAAATTGGATGAGGAACTATGGAATCAAATCAATAAGAACAGGATGTCTTTAGTTGGTGTTATCAACCCTCAAGGGATTAGCAAAAAAGACTATATCCAAGATGCCTTGTTTGCTTACAACGACTATTTTGAAACCAAAGTAATGCCCAAGATTAAGTCCGTAAACCAAGACATCGAACCACCTTTGCCATTCTTTGCTGATAATGGACTGGATGTGAGGTGGTAATGAAGACCTTTAAAGAGATAAGAGGCACTGATACTGAAGACCTCACTGAAAGTCGCTTACTTCGTAGAGGTATTGCTACTGCGTATGGACTCCGTGCTCGAAATGAGGGTAAGAAGGTTGAGATGGAACTCAATTCTGCAAAGAATGCACTGAGACCTCGACCAAACGATACGACCGAAGAACAAGTAAAAAGACTACAGGAAGGACTGATTCAGATGTGTGATGCTAACATCGCACTTCGACATCAACTGGGTGCAATCACTGCAATTGTTGTCTCGGGACAACTGTTAAACGAACGCACAAATTCTCAGTTAGAGAAGATTATTAGGAAACTATAGCGTCACGTTCTTTTTATGTGAAACAGTGTTTAGAATTGCAGTACACCAGATCTATGACTCTATAAACCATGCCTATATCCACCAATTCCTCTGTGATGGTCATAATTCATTATAAAAACAGGACGGTGTAACCACAGGAATTGTGACTACTGCCGCTCTGTTTAATAAAGGGACTGATGTGCGATTCAAGTCAGTTTTAAAGAACCAGTAAATCTTATTTTAATAGACTCTTGTAAAGTTTCCCCTGTCCCCCGGGGGCAATTTATATACTTCGCCATTTTGGAAAAGAACTCGTTCACTCTCGAATCCCGTGTACCCACCAAAACTATTTTTAGCATTGACTTCCACGTCAACCGCCCATCCACTCCACGAGACTTTTCCTCCATAGGCAGAACCTTCATTTGCATATGCCTTATAGGGAATTCCGTATCTATATTTTGCGCTTTCGGGGTCTTTTAACACCATCTGATAATAAGCAACTATTTTGTCCTTATAATCTGAAGGTGGCGAACCAAAGTTGTGGTCTGATGAGAGTTTTTGAAAGGTGCATGCCGTAAGTCCAAGTATTAACATCACTAAAAGAAAAAATTTAAACGCGCGAGAGATTATTATCATTCAACTGTCCAACATAATTTTTTATCCACTTAAGCATAAAATTTTTAAAATATCAATGAAAGTATATTTCATGATGTGACACCTTAGACGGCACACTACACCCAAAAACAAGACTTTGCAGAGATTGACGGTTCTGCTTTTGGTATTGCTCTCACAGCAGGGTTGTTTACGGAGCGCACGAATACGCAGTTAGAGGAGATTCTTAGGAAACTATAGTGAGACACCCGTCGGGGGTGGAACAGTGCTTAGATCTGCGCTAAGACAGTTCTAACACCTTATAAACAGTCCCCACCTCCACAGACAGTTCACTTGCAATCTTTCGGATACCTAACCCCTTGTCTCTCATGTATTTGATGGATTGAATCCTCAGAGGAGGTATACAAAAGCATCTGGTAATACTGACTTTATTCATTATGATTAAAATGATCAAATCTAATCATCGGAAACTGCAAAGACTCTATTAATGCCGCCTTTGCCACCAAAGAGGACTCTTTTCCATACCGACTATAGGTAATAGTTGATGATCCTTTGTGCCCCAAAAGTTCGCTCACTCTGAATTCTTGCACATCATTCAATTGTTTAAAGTAGTTTGCAAAGGTATGACGAAAAGAATGAAAGTCCTTCCTTCTTTCTCCCTGTCCAACCCCGATATTCTTGCGGTAAGTGCGATTGAACCACTTGGAAAAAGACTGCCCATAACCCTCTGGTGATTCCTTTAGTTCTGGAAACAACTTTATTTCCTCACTACCTTTAACCAATTCAAGGAACGACAACTCATTGATGAGTGTAGAATGAAGAGGGACTATTCTTGCAGATGATAAGTTCTTCAATCTTTTGCGACCATTGCGATTTATATCTATACACCATATCCCCTCGATCAAAACGATATCTGCCCTATCCAGTTGGCATAACTCATTCAACCGAGCGCCAGTAAATAGTGCGAGGAGTGGTATCCAAAAGTGAGCACTGCAACGATGCTTGCCCTTCAAATAGAAGTCATTATTAAAAATTGCTTCAAGGTCATGGCGTTTAAACTCTGACCTTAGTTCTGAGTCCACCTTTTCTTTTCTGATAACCCTGCGCAGGGGAGATGAAAGGTTAGTCTGTGCGAGATCATTCTCAGACAACCACGAAAGAAATGACGCTACCTTTACGAAGTTGTTACTGATGGTCGTATTACTCAGTAGGTCATTGGGTGGGATATGCATATCCATTAATTGCTCAATGGTTTGTCCCGAATACTTGGGTTTCTTGTTCCTGTTTGATGGCATCTTAAAGAGTATATTTTTATATTTGACGATATCTGCTTTGGTAATGTCATTTGATGGTGGATTACCTAATATTTCAGTAAGTAGCGAAAGTTTAGGTCGATAGTCCTTGTGCTCATTGATGTAAGAGTGGGGATCTCTCCACCCCCTCTTTTTCTCAGATATAAATGTTTCTATGCATTCACCAAGACTTAGTGAAGATTTTTTGTCGCTTTCCTTACTCGTCTCATTGGAATTAAGACTCGAGAGATCGTAGTCCAATTCAACAACTTTGAGATACCAGAACTTTGATCGTGACAGCGCAACATTACGGTCACGAGTTCTCAAAGATCGCCTAATCAGTGTTCTGGAGTTATTTTTGCAGAAATTTGGCGGAACCTGCATCTGGAAATACCAGATGCCATGGCGTGATTGGACAAGGTATGAGGGGTTAAAAACAGTCATTGTATCTCACCTATGTATCTCACCAGCGAAATACAATGACTATTTGCACAATAAACTGTAATAATTTCAACAGTTTACGACTTTTTGGTGGAGGCGGCGGGAATTGAACCCGCGTCCGCCAGTCCGCTGCCTACGGCTCTACATGCTTAGTTCAGTCTTTAATTTTAGGACGCTGCAACCCGACTGACAGGGCGCACAACGCACGATTTCGGTAAATTTTTAGTGAATCCGCCCCGAACAAACTTCATCACGATCTCATGAGATATGACATTTGAGCGTCCCTCACCCCGAGAGGTTTAGAACTCTGGACGCATAAGCACGGCTCCAGTCAAACGGCACTACACTGGGGTTTAAGCAGCTAGTGCGTAGTTGTCGTCGTTGGCAACTATAAGTTTGCGACTTTGGATTAACGAGATTGGTCACCATCTCGGCATGCACCGGAGGTTTTGTAACCGTCGTCGAATCCAAAACGCCCCCATGAGCCGAGAGTCTAGCACAGTCATGGTCAGGTGCGGCCGACTTGACTCAAAACAATTTATTAATCGAATTTATGGAGTTAATCACCTAGAATCTGTCAGTCTAAAAAAATAACAAGGAATACAGTAATGCAAAGAGGTGAGTTTTCTTCGCGATTGGCTTTTATTTTTGCCGCCTCTGGCTCTGCAGTTGGGCTAGGCAATATCTGGGGCTTTCCCACCAACGCTGCTGAAAATGGCGGCGCTGCCTTTGTGTTGATGTATTTCATTCTGGCGTTTTTGCTAGCTTACCCCGCCATGATGGCGGAACTGATTATTGGCCGCCATACCCGCGCTAATATGGTCAATGCGCTGCAATCTATTTCACCAGGACAAACCGCAAAGACCATTGGCAAGTTAACCGGCATTGGCGGCATGGTTACAGCTGGGCTGATTCTGAGTTTTTACAGTATTGTAGCGGGCTGGTTCATTGCTTTTATGCTTGAACCATTCACTGCGGTTATGGGCCTAGAGTCTTTGGGCAGCTGGCTAACGGAATTCAGCTTGGTGCGCAACATTGGGTTTGCAGGCGTCTTTATCCTGTTAACGGTATTAATTATTAGTGCTGGTGTTGTGCAGGGTATTGAGAAATGGTCTAGCCGCTTAATGCCTTCGCTGTTTGTACTGATGGTCGCGCTTATTCTCTACGTGCTAACTCAAGATGGCGCTGTGGAGGGGCTTAAGCATTACTTGGTGCCCGATTTCTCGCAAATAACAGACCCCAAACTTATTGTTAGTGCGATGGGGCAAGCCTTTTTCTCTTTGTCTTTGGGTGTTGGCACTATGCTGGTGTATGGCTCTTATATTCGGGCTGATGAGAATTTGCCCGTGGTCGGCGCGCTGGTCACGCTCACTGATACCTCGGTAGCGTTTTTGGCTGGGTTGCTGGTGCTGCCAGCCATTTTTGTGGCGCAGAATCTGGGAGTCACTATCTATGCCGAAAGCGGCAACCTAATTGCCGGGCCTGACCTTATTTTTCAGGTCTTGCCGGCCCTGTTCGACGGCATGGGAGCCACGGGTTTATTTGTCGGCCTGGCTTTCTTTTTATTAATGTCGATTGCGGCGGTTACCTCTTCGATCTCTATGCTTGAGGTGCCAGTGTCCTATGCTGTGGAGGCTCATGAGGTGAGTCGCAATAGGGCAACCTGGCTGGTTGGCTTGCTGGTATTTGGTATTAGCACCTTGATCTGTTTTAACTTTGATGGGTTATTCGGCTTTGTGATTACTATGACTACTGAGCGAGCACAGCCGCTGCTGAGTATGATGCTATGTATATTTGCTGGCTGGATTTTCTATCGCAACAGTATTCTTGCAGAACTCAAGAGCGGTGACCCAGATGTTGAGCAGGGGATATTTTGGAAGATATGGCCTGTATATGTGAAGTTCTTTTGTCCGGCTCTAATTCTGCTGACCTTTGCTCAGGGGCTTTGATAAAAGAATTTCAAGCAAGCTGGAGTCCTCTATAGAAACCGGCTATTTTTTGAGAACTGACCACGTAAAAATTCCATCTGGTCACCGAGTATGCGGCGGCTATTGATAAGTGCCAAATACTCGGCATTATTGGGCGCATAGGGCAGCGCAACCAGCTGCATATTGGCTTCTTCTGGGGTCTGGTCCGCTTTGCGCTGATTACAGCGTTTGCAGGCCGCTACAACATTTTCCCACCTATCTATGCCGCCGCGAGATTTTGGATGAATATGGTCCCGGGTCAGTTTTTGTGCGGGAAACTCCCCTGTGCAGTACATACACAGATAGGCATCGCGGGCAAACAGGGCGGGATTCGTCAGAGGGTAGTTGGTGCGCGGCCGAGCTAGTTGCTCACCACCGCAGGCTATAATACTGGATAAATCTACTACTGAGCGCTTACCGGTTCGGCGCTGCGTGCCGCCGTGGATCTCTCGAACAGTGTCTCCTAGGGTCCATACGACTAAGTCCCGGGCATACATGCCTACCGCCTGCTCCCAGTTAAGCCACTCTATTGGCTGGCCTGCGACATTTAATCTTAAAATTCTCATATTCAATGGTGTTAGCCCCTCAAATATTTAACCTTTAAAATATTAATCTGTTACTCGTTTAGATACAGTATACACACTCTCAATTGGCTCTCTGGCAGGAAAATAACTTCACATTGACCCACTGTGTTTGGTTGGTTAGTGTGACATACCACTGTCAGGCAGTTAATTTAATATAACAGGTGATATTTAGTGACTAAAGAAAAAAAAGCGATCGACTTTGAACAACAGCTGGAGACCCTCGAGGCTCTAGTGGAGTCCCTTGAAGATGGCGGCCTCAGTTTAGAGGACTCGCTAACATCTTTTGAGCAGGGCATTAAGCTTGCCCGCGACTGTCAGCAGGCATTAAAACAGGCCGAGCAAAAGGTTGAACTACTGATGCGTCAGGGAGACGAACTTGTCAGCCAACCCTTTGA
This sequence comes from SAR92 clade bacterium H921, assembly GCA_025153755.1. Lineage (GTDB taxonomy): Bacteria > Pseudomonadota > Gammaproteobacteria > Pseudomonadales > Porticoccaceae > HTCC2207. The sequence continues at coordinate 352,351 of JAOALD010000001.1, read as the reverse complement.
TGCGCAGGATGATTAAGCTATCGCAATGAAAGACTACCTCTACCAGTGCACTACTCAGGTCGACGCTCATCTTGAGAGCGCACTGCCTGCTGTTCAGGGTCCTGCTGAGCAACTTTTTGCAGCCATGCGCTACTCTGTCTTTAACGGCGGTAAGCGCATTCGCCCGGCGCTGTGTTTTGCGGCCGCCTCGGCTATTGGTAAGTCCAACACAGTCACCACTGTCGCCGTAGCCGCCGCTTTGGAGATGATTCATGCCTATTCTCTGATTCATGATGACCTACCGGCAATGGATGATGACGATTTACGCCGTGGCAAGCCTACCTGTCATATTCAGTTTGATGAGGCAACGGCCATTTTAGCTGGAGATGCGCTGCAATCATTAGCCTTTCAGCAGCTAAGTGAACTTCGCGAAGTCAGTGCTGATACGGCACTGCAGCTAGTTTCTATGTTGTCTCGACATAGTGGTTGCAGTGGCATGGTGACAGGCCAGGCCATCGACTTGGCGGCTACGGGTAAGCGGCTTGATCTGGATGAGCTCAAAAACATGCATGCTCATAAAACGGGTGCCCTAATTGAGGCCAGCGTTTTGATGGGCGCGGTGGCAACTGAAGCTGGGACCGAAATGCAGCTCGAGGCGCTATCGGAATTTTCTCGAGCTATCGGACTGGCCTTTCAAATTCAAGATGATATTTTGGATGTCGAGAGCTCCACCGAGCAGCTCGGCAAACAGCAGGGTTCAGATATAACTAATGGCAAGTCAACCTATACCTCGATTTTAGGCCTGCAGCAGGCGCGTAGTCAGGCGGCTGAGCTTTATCAGCACAGCCTCGACTGTCTTGAACCCTTTGCTGAGCGTGCACAAGCACTGCGCTCTATTGCTAACTTTATTATCAATCGGGCTTATTAAAGCACCTATTTGGTGTAACATTCGATTTCAATCAAAGATCTAATAACTGATGCTAAAAATATTTACAGATATACCACTCAGCCGACCGCATACACCGTTACTCGACAGTATCAATGCGCCGGCCGATCTGCGTCATCTGAATAACGACCAGCTGCTGGTTGTGGCTGATGAGTTGCGCTCCTTTATGCTTTACTGCGTGGGTAAAACAGGCGGCCACTTTGGTGCTGGACTCGGGGTTACCGAGCTAACTATTGCTCTACACTATGTGTTTAATACCCCGAATGACCGCCTTGTCTGGGATGTGGGCCACCAAACATACCCCCATAAAATTCTTACGGGTCGTCGTGAACAGATGCTCAGCATGCGTCAAAAAGACGGTCTTTCTGGCTTTCCCAAACGCTCAGAGAGCGACTACGATACCTTTGGTGTAGGTCATTCAAGTACCTCTATAAGCGCTGCTCTAGGCATGGCTATGGGTTCAGCTCAACTTGGCGGGGAACGCAAAACCGTGGCGGTTATGGGGGACGGTGCTATGACTGCAGGCATGGCCTTTGAGGCTATTAACCATGCCAGCCATGTGGACAAAAATCTACTTGTGGTGCTTAACGATAATCAGATGTCTATCGGCCATAATGTCGGCGGCCTTTCGACCTACTTTTCTAAACTTTGGTCGAGCAAATTCTACACCCAGTTCCGCGAGGGTGGCAAAAAAGCTCTGCGCGGTATGCCTCAGGCCAAAAACTTTGTCCGTCGTACTGAAGAATATATGAAAAGTATGGTGTCGCCCGCTACCATCTTTGAAGAGCTCGGGTTCTATTATATTGGCCCTATAGATGGACATGATTTACCTCTACTAGTGAAAACTCTGGGTAATCTTAAAGAGATTAATGGCCCTGTTTTACTCCACGTTATTACCCACAAGGGCAAAGGCTTTGCGCCGGCAGAGAATGACCCTGTTGGTTATCACGCTCTGAATAAAATCGAGCCCAAGCCAAGTATAAAAGCGGCGGTGATGGCACCTACCAAGGACACCAAGCCCAAGTATCAAAAAGTCTTTGGCGACTGGCTCTGCGATATGGCCGAACAGGATAGGCGCCTAGTGGGGATCACTCCCGCCATGTGCGATGGCTCTGGGATGAATGAATTTGCCGAGCGCTTTCCCCAGCGCTTTGAAGATGTAGCTATTGCTGAACAGCATGCAGTTACGGTCGCTGCTGGTATGGCCTGCGAAGGCTCAAAACCGGTGGTAGCTATTTACTCGACTTTTTTACAGCGGGCCTACGATCAGCTGATTCATGATGTTGCCCTACAAAATCTAGATGTATTGTTTGCCCTAGATCGTGCCGGCATGGTTGGTGAAGACGGTGCTACTCATGCTGGGGCCTATGATATTAGTTACCTGCGCTGTATTCCCAATATGATGATTATGGCGCCCTCTGACGAAAACGAAACTCGTCAACTACTCTTCACCGGTTATCAGCATAATGGCCCGGCGGCAGTGCGCTACCCCAGAGGCACTGGCCCTGGCGCTATAATTGAAAAGACTATGACAGCCTTGCCCATTGGCAGAGGTGTAGTCAGACGCGAAGGAACTCAGGTCGCCATTTTAAATTTTGGCACGCTACTGGCCTCCGGCCTTGAAGTAGCCGACCAGATTAATGCGACTGTTGCAGATATGCGCTTTGTTAAACCTATAGACGAAGCTCTTATTCGCCAACTCGCTGAGGGTCATCGGTTACTGGTTACCTTGGAAGAGAACAGTATCGCTGGCGGTGCCGGTGCCGCGGTCAGCGAATTTTTAGCCGCCCAGGGCATTGTGATGCCAGTACTTCACCTAGGATTGCCTGATCGGTTTGTCGATCATGGCAAACACAATGAGCAGTTGACCGACACAGGCTTGGATAGCAGCAGTATTCTAAGAACCATTGAGCAGCGCCTTGAACTTCTTAAAACTACAGGTCAGGTCGCGCAAATATAATAAGAGGTAAGACTATGAAATTCTATGATTGCGCCACTGCGCCCAGTCCTCGCAGAGTAAGAATATTTTTAGCCGAAAAAGGTATTGAACTCGAAACGATACAGGTTGACCTAGCTAAAGGTGAACAGTTCTCTGAGGAATACAAGGCCATTAATCCGTTGGGCGAAGTCCCCTTATTAGCCCTGGACGACGGTTCTACTATAAGCCAGGTCAATGCTATTTGCCGCTATCTGGAGGAGCTCTATCCCGACATACCCTTACATGGTCGCAACCCAGTGGAGCGTGCGCAGGTGGAGTCATCTAATAGTCAAATACAAGCTAACGGGTTATCTGCAGTGGCAGAGGCGTTTAGAAATGCATCACCTGGGTTTAAGCATCGGGCCATGCCTGGGCCCCATGACTATGAGCAAATTCCGCAACTCGCAGAACGCGGATTGTTGCGACTAGATAATTTATTTTCTGACCTAAATAGCCATCTGGCAGCGAGCCAATATATTATTGGCGACTACTTTTCGGTGGCGGATATTACTGCCCTGACCACCGTCGATTTTGCCAAGTGGGTAAAAAAGCGAATTCCTGAAGAGTGTGTAAATCTTCAGCGCTGGCATGATCAGGTAAGTGGTCGCCCCAGTGCCAAAGCTTAACTTTAAAAGCTAGCTTCCCGGCTAGGTGGCCAGAGTGGGTTTGTCGCCAGCGATTATGTTACTGGTGGCGAATATCTTTGCCTTTGACCACAAAGACAATTTGCTCACAAAGATTTTTGGCATGATCACCAATTCGCTCCAGTGATCGCACCACCCAGAGGATGTTAATGACCCGACTAATACTGCGCGGGTCTTCCATCATGTAAGTAACCAGCTCTCGTAATGCAGTTTTATAATCAAGATCAATTTTTTTATCTTCTTCTAACGTGCGCATAGCCGCATCAACATCAAAACGTGCAAAGGCATCCAATGCGTTGTTGAGCATACTTACCACTGACTGACCCATATGTCGCACTTCGGTGTAGCCTTGAGAGCCAGTTTTTTCGCCAGCTAGAAGTACCGCATGGTTAGCAATCTTCTTGGCCTCATCACCAATACGCTCTAAATCATTGACTGCTTTAGTCACCATCATAACCAGGCGCAGATCGCTGGCCGCAGGCTGGCGACGCGCAATAATCAAGATGCATGCCTCATCAATATCGACTTCCATTTCGTCAACAAATTTTTCTTCCTTGATCACCATTTCAGCCAGTGCACTATCGGCTTCGGTCACCGCACGAACCGCGTTTTGTAGCTGTTGCTCAACCTTGCCGCCCATCTCCATGAGACGGGTACGAATCTCTTCCAGCTCCTCATCGAACTGTTTCATGATGTGATTTTCAAATGACATTTTTGACATAGTATTCTCCCTTTTTAACCGAAGCGGCCGGTAATATAGGCTTCAGTAAGCTGATGCTCTGGCATAGTAAATACCTGTTCAGTTGGGTTGACTTCAATCAGTCGTCCGAGATGAAAGTAGGCGGTGCGGTGAGATACACGCGCAGCTTGCTGCATCGAATGAGTCACAATAGCGATGGTAAAATTTTGACTTAGCTCTTCAATCAATTCTTCAATTTTAGCCGTGGCAATAGGATCCAGTGCTGAACAGGGTTCGTCCATTAAAATAACTTCAGGACTAACCGCAATGGCCCTGGCTATACAGAGCCGCTGTTGCTGACCACCAGATAAACCGGTACCCGCCTGATGCAACCGCTCTTTAACTTCCTCCCATAACCCAGCTTTACGCAGACTATTTTCGACAATTTCATCAAGATCTACCCTACTATCGGCCAGGCCATGTATCTTAGGTCCATAGGCGACATTTTCATAAATAGATTTGGGGAATGGATTGGGTTTTTGAAAAACCATACCCACCCTGGCACGCAGTTCAACCACATCTAGTTTGGGCGAGTAGAGGTCTTCACCATCCATGCAGATTTGACCCTCTACTCGGCAAATATCAACCGTATCATTCATGCGATTTAACGAACGCAAAAAAGTTGACTTACCGCAACCAGATGGCCCAATCATGGCAATCACTTCGTTCTTAGCAATATCCACGCTGACGTCATGAATAGCCTGCTTATCATCATAAAATACGTTGACGTTGCGCATCGTCATCTTGGCATTGTCAGCAAAATTTTTGCCCACCGTCGCCTTATGATCTGACACATCCAGACTATTAACCGCCTTGGCAGTAGTTTTTTTAGCGGGCTTCTTTTTTTCAGCTGTAATAGCTTGAGTCATAATATTTCCTTTCTACCAGCGCCGCTCTAGGCGTTTGCGCAACCATACGGCAACAGTGTTCATAACAATTAGAAAACTCAGCAATACCATAATGGCTGCTGATGTCTTTTCAATAAAGGCTCGTTCCGGGCTGTCGGCCCAGAGAAAAATTTGCACGGGTAGCACTGTGGCTGGGTCACTAAAGCCAGCGGGAATATCGACAATAAAAGCCACCATACCAATCATTAATAAGGGTGCCGATTCCCCTAGCGCCTGAGCCATACCAATAATCGCACCAGTCAACATACCAGGTAAAGACAGTGGCAGCACATGATGCAGTACCACCTGGTACTTTGATGCACCCATACCCAGCGCCGCTTCACGAATTGAGGGCGGTACTGATTTGATAGCCGCTCGGCTGGTAATAATGATGGTTGGTAATGTCATTAGAGTTAAGACCAGTCCACCAACAATAGGTACCGACCTGGGGATATGGAAAAAATTAATGAAAATAGCCAAACCTAGCAGGCCAAAAATAATTGAGGGTACGGCCGCCAGATTATTAATATTCACTTCAATAAAATCGGTCCAACGATTGCGCGGGGCGAACTCTTCCAGATAGATTGCCGCCGAAACACCAATTGGAAATGACAGCAGCAAGGTCAGTAATAACGTCAGCAAAGATCCCATTACAGCGCCACGGATCCCGGCTTGCTCCGGCTCACGAGAATCGCCACGGGTAAATAGATTTTTATTAAACTGTAACCGAATCTTACCCTGTGCGTGTAGCTCGTCTATCCACTGGAGCTGCTTTGTAGACATTCTGGCGGCATAGGGTTCGCCGTCTAACCAAGATTTGTAATAGGTGTCGATGTCATCATCAGCCAGTATCCATACATTTTCTGTCGCGCCTAACAGAAGCGGATTGGCCAGTAGACGATCCTTGAGATCAAAACCAGCACCACTGCTAATAAGTCCATAGAGTTTGCGCTTGTCACGACGGCCAGACACCTCAGTGAATTCATTGCGCAGGGCCGCCTTGTATAGAGCTTCCCAGTTACCAGTTGCTAGTTGCTCAGGATCAGTGAGGCTCTGTATTCCAATACGATCCTGCTCATAGGTAACTTCTAGCTCTATATATGTAATACGAAAGGCACCCTGACCTTTACTGATGATATCTGTAAACAGCACCATCACCGCTGCCAAGCCAATAAAGACAGCCATACGACCATACCAGCGAAAGCGCCTTTCTGCCCGATTGCGCCGAGACAGAGATTTTTTGATTTTGCCTAAATTGTTCAACGCCTCAGTCATACTGTTCCCTGTATTTTTTAACAATGTGCAAAGCAAAAATATTTAGTAGCAAGGTAACGGTAAAGAGCATTAGGCCAAGGGCAAATGCAGCCAGCGTCTTCGGACTATCAAACTCCTGATCACCGGTTAATAGCGTCACAATTTGTACAGTCACCGTAGTCACCGACTCCAGTGGGTTGGCTGTTAGCTTGGCCGCCATGCCCGCCGCCATAACCACAATCATGGTTTCACCAATGGCGCGCGAAATAGCCAACATGATGCCGCCAACGATACCTGGGAGCGCTGCGGGAATAATAACGCGGCGCACAGTTTCCGATTGAGTGGCACCCATCGCCAAAGAACCATCGCGCATAGACTGAGGCACCGCAGTAATAACGTCGTCGGCAAGAGAGGAGATAAAGGGAATAATCATCACCCCCATAACGCCCCCCGCGGCAAGCGCGCTTTCGGAGGATACCGACAGGCCGAAGCTAGCACCGAGATCACGTAGAAAAGGTGCCACTGTCAAGGCGGCGAAAAAACCGTATACCACCGTTGGAATACCGGCGAGAATTTCTAGGGCTGGTTTAGCGTAGGCTCTAACCGACTTGCTGGCATATTCTGCAAGGTAGATCGCCGACATTAAACCAATGGGGACTGCCACCACCATGGCGACGGCCGAAACCAGCAGGGTTCCCACAAAGAGGGGAACTGCTCCAAAGCTACCAGAGGAGCCTACCTGGTCTTCCCTAATCGCCATCTGTGGGCTCCATTCAAGTCCAAAGACAAAGTCAAAGATAGGTACTGAGCGGAAGAATTGAATAGATTCAAATAGCACTGACAACACTATGCCAACAGTAGTGAAGATCGCCAGACAGGCGCAGGCCAGCAAAATATTTTGCATAACCTTTTCAACTACCGGCCGGGCGCGAAAGGATGCCGAGATCCGCGACCAGCCCCACAGTAACCCGAGTGATGAGAGAGTTAGTAACAGCGCGGTCAAAGACCAGCGTGAAACAACCCGCAGCGAGATCATATGGTCTGCTGCTGCAACTAGCGCCGCATTCTCACCTTTGCGCGGCAATATACCATCAGCCAGATTACTTATTTTATTAAGTAGTAGATTGTAGCTTGCCGAATTGGTAGGAGCGATCTCTGAGGCCACTGACTTGACAACAATACTGTTGATGAGCGGGTCATCAAACATCATCCACATTCCCAGCAAGAACAAGGATGGCAGTGCGCACCACAGAGCGGCATGCAGACCATAGTAAGACGGCAGAGAATGGAGTTTACGAATACCACCCAAAGGCGCGGCCAAAGCAATTGATCGACCACGACCTAAAAAGAACGCGAATGCGCCCAGTCCAATTATCAAAATAAGTATGTTTGTCGCTTGCATAGGGCAAACATCATCCTTAAAAAAATACGTCTGATAAAACCTTTAAATGACAAAACAGCCCGGCTTTTAAAGTCGGACTGCACCTTGACAAAGTAAGCCTATCATTTCAATGCTTCGCCACCGATCATTGGTACCAGCCCTCTGGTGCTGGCCGCCATAGCCGCTCGCTCCAAGGTAGGTAGCGGGATCATCCCCTTCTCGGCCAGATAGCCCTCTTCACCCCAGGCTTTTTCGCTGGTGAACTCGTTGAGATAGCCCTGAATACCCGGCACCACACCCACATGTGCCTTCTTTACATAGAAAAACAATGGACGTGATATGGAGTATGACTTGTCGGCGATAGATTCAAAGGTCGGTGCTACAGATTCAATCTGTGCGCCCTGCACCTTATCGGCATTCTGGTCTAGAAAGCTAAAGCCAAACACCCCCAGCGCTGCCGGATTTGCTTCAAGCTTCTGTACAATCAGGTTATCGTTCTCGCCAGCTTCGATATAACGGCCATCTTCACGCACCGTATGGCACAGTGCTTTATAGGCACTCTTGTCAGTCTTTTTCATTGCCTTGATCCAGGGAATAGCCTTGCAACCACCCTCCAAGCCTAGTTCGGCAAAAGCGTCACGGGTGCCAGAGGTTGGCGGAGGCCCCAAGACTTCGATAGCAATGTTTGGCAGCGCTGAATTAACCTGTTTCCAAGTACTGTAGGGGTTGTCGATGAGTTCACCTTCGGTGGCACCCGGAACCTGCGCGGCCAGTGCGAGGAAAATATCTTTGCGGCTTAACTTCATCGGCGCAACGGTAACTGAGTTAGCGATAACAATCCCATCGTAACCAATATGAACTTCAATAATATCTTTTACGCCATTGGTTTGACACTTTTTGAACTCAGAGGCTTTTATACGGCGCGATGAATTGGTGATATCTGGATAGTTAGTGCCAACGCCAGAGCAAAACAGCTTCATGCCGCCCCCCGAACCGGTTGATTCAACCTTTGGCGTAGGCTTGCCGCTAGCGCGGCCATAGCGCTCAGCGACAACCGTTGAAAAAGGATACACCGTAGACGATCCTACCACTTCAATACTGTCACGGGCGAGCGCTGAAGAGGTGACAGTAATAGAAACAATAGTGAATAATAGGGCTGAAATCAGCACATGTTGGTTCATATGTAACTCCTATAGTACGCAATTAGTTGCTATAACGTTTTTACATGGCGATCACTGTAGTGCAGTTATATGACAGAAATGTGACATAAACATTAATTTATAATTTTGCCCTTTAAAAATATTGTAACGACTAATTAGCAGTGCCTTGTCCAGATTGGGGGTAATAACGGACTCAGCAGCTATCTGTCATATTACTGTCATATAAGGCACATATATTTCTCCCGCGTCTGATACTTTGAACAGTGACAGACTCTAGGCCTAGGCCTGGTCACTTATATTTTTTGGAGAACTTGAGCATGAACAAATTAATACTCGCAGCAGCTATTGCATCGACCATGGGCTTCAACTCACATGGTTTTGCTGCTGGACCAATTGATGGCACCATCTATGGCAAGGTAAATGTCTCTGTGGTAAATGCAGATAATGGCACAACTGACACATGGAAGCTTAATAGCAATGCTTCACGCCTAGGTGTCAAAGGTAAGACCGAAATTGCTGACGGCCTCTACGCCGTGTATAAAGCTGAATTTGAGATGTGTGTTGATGATGGCGACTGCAAAGGCCAGACCTTTACTCAACGCAATATCATGGGTGGTATCAAAGGCAGCTTCGGTACTGTATGGGCGGGCAAACATGATTCCCCGACCAAACTGGCACAGAACAAGATCGATCTATTTAATGACCTCGAAGGCGATATTAAAAACACCTTTGAAGGGGAAAATCGCGTTTCCAATATTGTTGCCTATAGCTCGCCAAAGATGAATGGCTTTTCGACTACTGTTGCTATGATTCCAGGCGAAGGCACTGATATTGATGGCGATGGCCAAGATGATACTGGCCTTACTGATGGTATTTCTTACTCACTGAGCTACAGTCAAGGTAACCTCTATATTGCTGTTGCCGGCGATCAGGATGTCGACAACCAAGACCTTATGCGCATAGTTGCGCAGTACAACATAGATGCGCTCAAACTAGGGGTTATGTATCAGCAGAACGAAGATAATCTAGGCACTAAGGACGAATCAGGTTTCTTTGTGAGTGCAGCTTACAAACTCGACAAGAAAACTACCTTGAAAGCTCAGTATGGTTCCATAGAAGATGACGCTGATGGCGACGAAGAACAGACTATGTCCTTAGGTGCTGATTACAAACTCGCCAAAGGCACTAAGCTCTATGTGTTTTATACTGACCATACAGACTCGTCTGTTGGTGAAGCTGACAAAGAAGATACAGCCTTTGGTCTAGGTATGGAACATAAGTTCTAGTATTAGACGGTGTTTAAAAAGGCGCACCTCAGGGGTCGCCTTTTTTTGCACACAGAGATTTTGCTAACAGCTTCGACTAAGAACCATAGGACTGTTTATCAAACCTAGACAAAACTCTCTGCAACAGCAATCCAGATGCTAAAATTGTCGGCAGCATTTATCTAGAGGCTTTATGTATGAACTCGAAATCACTGCGTTTTTTGATCAGCACCTGCATAATCTGGCTGTGTTCAACAAGTGCCTTTAGTGCCTGCGATTTTGATACCGATGACGCTGACTCACCCGATTTTGTCGATAAAATTATTGAGTGCGACGAGTCGAAAAATAAACCTAGCCGCCCAGTTCTAAACAGAGTATTGGGTAAAGCTGAGTATAAAAACACCACCAGGCTATACGGCGATGGTACTAAAGACCCTGCCTCTGGGATATTCGAGCGCCCTGTTGTCGCCCCCGGATCAATGAACCACAGTCCTAATAAAATGTTTGCATCACGTCAGGCATTTTCTCTGCGCCCTAATGCAAAATTTGAACAGTCAGTAACACTTGCGATTCAACGCTTATATATTGAAATGGCGCATTATTGCGCCAAAGGCTGGTCGATTGAGGATCAGTGGAGTGAGCCAGACCCAGCTCAGGAAGGCGATTATTTTCTACATTATAGATACACCTGTGCAGGCTAAGGCTATCTACTCTGTTTCGGCAAGCGGCAGATAAACTCAGCACCATGTCCCAGCCTACTGTTGATCACTAGGTGGCCACCATAGCGTTTGATGCTGTGTTTAACGATTGCCAACCCAAGTCCGGTGCCGCCAGTCACTGCGCTTCGACTGCTATCACCGCGGTAGAATCGCTCTGTCAGACGCGGGATTTCCATAGGGTCTATACCCACGCCATCATCGCGAATTGAAACGTCTATAAAGTCTTGATAATCACTCACGAGAATCGCGATGCTGGCCCCATCGGGATTATGGCGCACCGCATTGAAGACAATATTACTCAGGGCACTGCGAATATCACTGGCCTCGGCCTGCACCAAAGTCTGCTCTTTGCAGTCCAAAGTGATGCTATGTTTACCATCACTAAGTGCCTGTGCTTCAGAGACGATGTCGCGCAATAAATCACTGATATTGACTGCTTCAAGAACAGGCTCTCGGTTGTCGGCCTCTAGTCGTGAAATCATAATAAGATCATCGGCCAGGGCTTGCATTCTGGTTATCTGTTCAGACATCTGATCAAAAGCGGTCTCTACAGTGGCTGTATTATTTGGCAGGTCCTGAAGTGTTTCTATATAGCCACGCATAACCGTTAGCGGCGTGCGCAGCTCATGGGATATATTGCCGACAAATTCTTTGCGCAACTGCTCAAGGTTTTTGAGTTTTGTGATATCGGTAATCACTAGAGCAATTTCATTATCACCAAAACCTGAGGCCGACAATTTAAGCAGTCGATCGGACTGGATAATGGACGGTAAGTCTATGGAGCCTATAAATTCGTCTCGATGGATATACTCTACAAAGGCGGGATCGCGGATTAAATTTATTACCGCGCTGCCTCGATCGCTGGCGCGCAACCCTAGCAGGTTAGTAGCTGAGCTATTCCACCAATCAATAGTTAAGTCACTGCGCAAGACCAGAATACCTTCATCGAGAGCTTCGGTTAGGCGCGAGATTCGACTGATGGTTTTGCGCATCTTTTCCTGGGTACGACGATGCCGTCGGCGCTGTCTGCTTAGGGTGTCGCTAATTTCGCCCCAGACTCCGTATGTCTCCGGCGGTATGCCACGCATACCTTTGTCGATCCAATTAAAGAGTTGGCCAATAATACGGAAGGTCCATAGGATATAGGCGCCTATCCCGCAAAGAACCACTTCAAGGGGATAGCCAATATTCCAGCCAAAGAGAAACGTAAACAGCCCCACCACCACTATGCGACGTATCTCTGTGAACATTCCCGGTCGCAACGATGAGGTTTCCTTTTCTAAACATTGTGTAATTGAGTTGAGAAGCGGTAGCCAGCTCCACGCACAGTCTGCACATAGTTTTCATGACCTGCAACCGAAATTGCCTTGCGCAACCGGCGAATATGCACGTCCACGGTTCGCTCATCAAGGTAGACGTTGCCGCCCCAAACATAGTCCAGAATCTGGTCTCGAGAATAGACGCGCTCCTGATGGGTGAGAAAGAACTGGAGCAAGCGGTACTCGGTAGGGCCAAGGTTAATAGCTTGCCCGGAAATACTGACCCGGTGACCTATTGGGTCAAACAGCAGTCCGTCAACCGCAATAGGCTCGGCAAGCTCTTCGCGGCCGATACGCCGCAGTACCGCCTTGACTCTGGCAATAAGCTCACGAGGCGAAAATGGCTTGGGGATATAGTCGTCAGCACCTGAATCTAAGCCCGAAATTTTGCTGTCTTCCTCCGCTTTTGCGGTCAACATGATGATCGGCAATTTGGCCGTTAGTTCATCACGTTTTAAACGACGCAGTAACTCCAAACCTGAGGTACCGGGCATCATCCAATCCAGCAGGACCAGATCGGGGCCCCGATCAATGATCATGGCATGAGCCTGCTGGGCATTTTCTGCCTGCAACACATTGTAGCCTGCCGTCTCCAAAGAGCCACAGAGCATGGTGCGAATAGCCGCTTCATCGTCAACTAATAAAATTGTATGCTTGGGCATAATATCCAAATCGTCTTTCATCTTTTGGCAATCCATTTAAAGCGGTCAACGTGACAGAAATATGACAGAACTGTTGGCTCCTTGCATCTTTTGTTTGGGCTTTTTAGATAGATCAAGCCTCAATAAAGCCGTTTCTTATAAGTCGAGTCTCTATCTATTCGATATTTATGCTTTGTTATCGCATAATGCCGCTTTATCACCTACTGGACAAAGAACATGACCATCAAAGAAAACAGCGCAGTTAGCTTTCACTACACATTAACTGACGATGACGGCCAGACGCTAGATAGCTCTGCCGGCAAGGATCCATTGGCCTATTTACATGGCGCGGGCAATATTATTCCCGGCCTTGAGAACGCACTGGCAGGCAAAAAAATTGGCGATTCAATGGTTGTCGCGGTTACTGCAGCTGAAGGCTATGGCGAAGTTCAGCAAGAGCTTATCCAAGAAGTACCTCGCGATGCCTTTCAAGGTGTTGACAGTATTGAAGTGGGTATGCAGTTTGAAGCACAAACTGGTCAGGGCGGCAGCGTTCCAGTCACAGTCACCGCAGTAACGGAAGAATTAGTTACTGTAGATGGCAACCACCCACTAGCGGGTAAAAACCTTAATTTTGATGTCTCTATTGAAAGCGTGCGCGAGGCCACTGAAGAGGAACTTGAGCATGGTCATGTGCATGGGGCTGGCGGTCAGGAGCATTAAGTAGCTGGATTTATAAAGGGCTATCCTAAGATGGCCCTGTTAGGGTCAAAATTCTCAGGCGGTCAGTTAGAGCGCAATACCGCATCATCGCTAAATAGCCCTATTAAAGTTCCAAATTTTGAGACTGACAAACCCGCCGCTCCAACGTTTGTTAGTCTTAACATAAATTCTTGGCATACAATCACGTCATCAATTCAGTGATTTTTCGGTACCCCAGGTAGATCAGCATAATGACAGTTAAGGTAGGCATTAACGGCTTCGGCCGTATTGGAAGATTGGCCCTTAGGGCAGCCTGGGATTCTCCGGGCTTTGAAATCACTCATATTAATGAGATTGCAGGTGACGCTAAAAGTGCGGCACATCTATTGCGCTTTGATTCAGTCCATGGCACCTGGGATCGCGAAGTATCGGTCAATCAGGCTAATAATCAAATTATTGTTGATGGTAAAGCGATTAACTTTTCCTCAACCAAAACCATTGAACAGGGCGCCTGGGCAGCGGTCGATATAGTGGTTGAGTGCACTGGAACATTTAAATCTAAGCAGGTGCTAGCTCCCTACTTTGAGCATGGCGTGACCAAGGTAGTGGTTTCGGCACCGATTAAAGATGGCACCTTAAATATAGTTATGGGAGTTAATGATGATCTGTATCAGGGGCAGGATATTGTCACCGCGGCATCTTGCACCACTAATTGCCTAGCGCCTGTGATCGATGTGTTACACAACAGCTTTGGAATCGAACATGGATCAATTACCACTATTCATGACATAACCAATACTCAAAGTATCCTCGATGAATACCACAGTGATTTGCGCCGCGCTCGTGCTAGCAGCATGTCCCTAATTCCTACCAGCACCGGGTCCGCTACGGCTATCACTGAAATTTTTCCCCAACTAAAGGGCCGACTTAATGGCATCGCGGTACGTGTACCTCTGGCCAATGCCTCGCTGACCGACTGTGTATTTGAACTGCAACAGCAGGTAACTACAGAACAGGTTAATGCGGCGCTAATGGCTGCGGCCGAGGGGCGTCTCAAAGGCATTTTAGGTTATGAAGAGTTGCCACTGGTATCCATCGACTACACTAATGATAAACGCTCTGGCATTGTCGATGGCCTTTCAACCATGGTCATTAATGATACACAGGTTAAAGTTCTCATCTGGTATGACAATGAAACAGGCTACGTCAATCGTATGATGGAGCTAGTCGCTAAAGTCGCGGCGTCGATTCAATAACGGTAATGGGCGGCGCTGTTATACAGTACATCTGTGTCACCCTTAGTTACTGGGCATTTACCCTGACAGACGGTGCCCTGCGCATGCTGGTATTGCTGTTCTTTCATGGTTTAGGTTACAGCCCAATTGAGATTGCCAGTCTGTTTTTACTCTATGAATTTTTCGGTATGGTCACCAACCTCTATGGTGGCTGGCTAGCCACGCGCTTAGGCCTAACTCGCACATTACAAATTGGCTTGGCTGTGCAGATACTTTCTTTGACAATATTGCTTAAAGATACCACTGCATTGACTGTAACCTATGTGATGCTGGCTCAGGCCCTGTCAGGTATAGCCAAAGATCTGAGTAAGATGAGCGCCAAAAGTAGCATTAAAGCACTGCTTCCAGATTCTGCGCAAAACAGTCTCTACCGCTGGATTGCGCTTTTAACCGGCTCTAAAAATGCGCTCAAAGGTCTGGGGTTTTTCCTCGGTGGAGCGCTACTGGCATGGTTTGGTTTTCACAACACCATTGGCTTGTTGATCGGCTTGTTGATTACAGTTTTGACGCTGGGCTTTTTCGTTCTTGAGACCAACAATGGTAAGACCAGCTTTAAAACCAAACTGCGGGACTCATTGTTAAAGTCTGAGCGAATCAACCGATTATCGCTGGCAAGAATGTTTTTATTTTGTGGCCGAGATGTATGGTTTGTTGTGGCACTGCCCGTATTTTTGCAGAGCCAATTGGCGTGGACCCATATAGAAGTAGGCTCGTTGATGGCGGCCTGGATTATTGGCTATGGGGCCATACAAACAGTGGCCCCGCGTATTACCAATCCTGATGGCGCAGTCACCAATGGCACAGCATTATTCAAATGGGCAAATCTGCTTCTTGTTGCGCCCTGTCTAATGGCTGCCGGTCTGCATTATGAGCTCAACCCTTCGGTTGCTGTAGTTGTTGGGCTAGTATTTTTTGCCGTGCTCTTTGCAGTAAATTCAAGTCTGCACTCCTACTTGATTGTCGCCTATGCAAAACATGACTCAGTATCTTTGGACGTGGGCTTTTACTACATGGCCAATGCCGGTGGCCGTTTACTAGGAACAATATTATCTGGCTTGATATATCAGTACAGTGGACTAGCCAGTTGCCTGCTTATGTCCGCACTTATGATCGTCGCCAGTGGCCTAGTAGCCAGACAATTACCAGCGCCAACTGACTGATCGCTTTTACTGTCTGGTCTTGTCTGCTAGGGTGTAAGACTTCAATCCACTACCGTTGAAATTTAATTATGAGCGATGAAAACAATACTGAAATGGATCCTAACGGCCTATTTCGTGAAGAAAATTATACCGATCAAAAGATGGGTGCAATCCGTAAAATGACCCCTATTAAGGCGGATGGTTCGGATGACCCATCGCGCACAGTTGCCTTTTTTGGCTCGGCTCAGGTAATGACCCCTATGGGCGCTGTGCCGCTTAATTTCGAATTAGCCGGCACTACGGTTGGCGAGGCGGCTCAAGATTTTGCGGCTAAGGCGCAGGTGGCTGTCGAGGAAGCAGGGCGAGAAATTGAGAAAATGCGCCGCGAGCAAGCTTCGCAGATTGTGGTGCCTGGTCAGGGTGGCGGCAATATGGGTGGTAGCGGAATAATCACTTAAAAAAGGCATCATAGAGATAGTAAGCGCAAACTAACATAATAGTAACTGTGCTTTTATTGGCCTATATTGTACAGCGGCATCAATTAGCGATGCCGCCGTCAATGACTCTACCCCATAAACTAGAGTATCTACGCCATAGCCCTGGTTAACTCGCTTCAACAACAAATCAAAATCACCGTCACCGGACAGCAACACCACCTGATCTACATCTTGTTGGGAACTGGCAACAGCATCCATGACATCAATTGTTAGCCCCACATCCCAGTCCCCCTTGGCAGATCCATCGCTGCGCTGTATGTAAGGCTTTAATTTTATATCAAACCCTATTCGCCGCAGAATTTGCTGGAAGCTCTGCTGTTGAGAATCGTTGCGCTCAATAGCATAGGCATTAGCAATGATGATCTCACCCTCGTCACTTAGCTGCTGCCAAAGGGCACGGTAATTAAAGTGGCAGTCGTAGGCTTCTTTAACGGTGTAATAAATATTCTGTACATCGACAAAAACGGCTATTTTTTTCATTGCAGATCTCGAGGTTAAGCTAGGTCTGGGCCTAGGTAAAACTGATTGGCAGGATGTACTAGCTCCGAGTAGGTGCTGACAACCTGTTTACTCCAGCAGCGACGATTTATTTGCAAGCACACCGCAGAGCTTTCAGCATTAAGGCCTAGCTCGCGGCGTTGCAATGGGGTGGGCAGTACGGCTAGCAACTGGTGATCTAAACTATTGGCCGGGACTATCCAATCTAGATAGGCGTCTGGACTGACCTTAGCGTAATTTTGCTTCAAAAAAGCAGGTACCAGCTGTGGATTCACATAAGTCGTCTGCCACTGAATGGGTTGGGCTCTATCAAGGTGAACAATCACTACCTTAAATATTTCTCCGCCAGCCTGTATATGGAACAGTTGCGCAAGCTCTGGTGTTGCCGAAATAGCCTCCAAGGATAAGGTTCGGCTACTATAACCATCGGTTTGTCGTACCCGATCCACGGGATTATAGATCTCTACGCTTGGTTTAGCCGGCGCTAAATCTGCGACAAAGGTACCCGAACCCGGCACCCGAGAAAGTATGTTTTGATCGGCCAATTCCTGTAATGCCCGACGGGCGGTCATGCGACTGACAGAAAACATGCCACAGAGGTCATTTTCTGAGGGGGTTCGGGTGCCCACGGGCCAGGCCCCACTGTCTATATGGTTCTGGATATACTGTTTAATCAGTGCAAATTGGGGTAATTTCATGGTCTCTGTCAGCCTGGTATCAGTTCGCTCTAATATGTATAGCCAACTTATATCTGTATATACAGTTTAATTCAAGTTATTTTAAAAATGATACGCTATATTGAGATTCAAAAGCCATATTTATTTTAAATATTGTATATACAGCTTATGGCTCTATTAGGGCTAATTTTCTAGTTCTGGACATTTTTTTAATCGCCGCCTCACGTATACTGGCCTCACTTCGATTAGCTGCTTGCTCGCTGTACACCATCTTGACAGCACTGCGCCCACGGAAATATTTGGCACCAGCCTTACCCGACTGATGCTCTGTCAGTCGCCGCTCTAAATCTGTTGTTATACCTGTATACAGCGACTGATCACTGGCTCGGATCATATAGACGTACCACTGACTCATAACGTCTCCTGAGGTGCTGCAACTAGGCGGCCATGACAAAACTGGCACAGATATTTGGCGCCATACTCAATAATTTTGCGGTGCCTTATGGCCGTTAGTCTGTGGGTTCTACAGCCACAGCTATAGGCGAAACGCTGATACTGGCGAGTTGGGATACCAGTCAAATCATAATTTGCGGTAGCCTTGGGTATGGCACCTAGGTCTAGCATTATTTTTTTCCACTCGGCACCATGTGGCTTTACTCGCTTTAAACCATAAAGTCTGTCGACAATATAATGGGCGACTTCGTGGGTAACGGTATCGCTAATACTATCCTGATAATACTTTGCAAATAGCCAGGGATTAAATCGAATACGGCGCATGGAGCCGCGCACCTGATACATGCCTGCGCAACGACCCTGCAGATCAAAATTTATGGGCAAGGTCTCAAAAACACGACCATAGAGAACTGATGCCCGATCAATACAACGGTTGGTGGCTGCAATAACCTCAGCCTGCTGCTGCTGAGAAATCGGGGTGATTATCTGATTACGACTCATTAAGTGATTATAAAGCCTATGAAGACTGGTACAATAAAACTCCGATCTGAAACTGTGTTTTTATGAACGTAGATTTGCACTGCCATACCAACCTCTCGGACGGATCTCTAGCGCCGTCGGCACTGATTGATCTTGCCGTCGAACGAAATATCGACATGTTATCTATAACTGACCATGACACCCTAGCGGCCTATCGAGCGATCGATGAGGCTCCGGCCAATCTGCGTATTATCCCCGGCATTGAATTATCTAGTCAGTGGCGAAAATCTGGGGTGCATATAGTCGGCCTAAACCTTGATATGTCCAGCGACTCGATTTTGGAGGCTGTGGCACAACAGTCCAAGGCCCGCAGCGAACGCGGAGAAAAAATCGCCGAAAAGCTGCACCGCCTAGGTTTCGAAAACTGCCTTGAGGGCGCAATAAGCTATACCTCTGGCGGTCAAGTAGGTCGACCTCACTTTGCCCAGCACCTAGTTGCCATTGGCGCGGTGAGTTCGGTGGCACAAGCTTTTAAGAAGTACCTTGGAGCAGGCAAAGCGGGAGATATTAAAGAGCAATGGGCCGATATCCCCACTGTGGTTAGTTGGATTCG
The DNA here is from genome assembly GCA_025153755.1 of SAR92 clade bacterium H921. Lineage (GTDB taxonomy): Bacteria > Pseudomonadota > Gammaproteobacteria > Pseudomonadales > Porticoccaceae > HTCC2207. The sequence goes on along the minus strand of JAOALD010000001.1, from coordinate 333,085 downwards.
CGAGGCCGGCGGTGTCGCTGTACTAGCCCATCCTTTGAAATATAAATTAACCAGAACCAAACTGGTTGAGTTGCTAGGCGAGTTTGCTGACGCTGGCGGTGAAGGGATGGAAGTTATTTCTGGTCGGCAGGTGCCTTCGATCACTAAAGATCTCTCGATAATGTGCAACAAACACGGTCTTCTTGCATCTTGCGGTTCTGACTTTCACTCTGCAGACCAACCTTGGGCTGCCCTTGGCAAGGTTGGCGCACTGCCCGAAAGCTGCATGCCTGTATGGCATCGCTGGCACTAAGTGACGACCCAAAACTCAATTGGGCTGGTTCAATTCCACCCTGCCTCAATCGCGTGTATACTTGCGCGCCCCAGTCGGTATAGCAGACTGTCAACAATAACTAATGAGTGTAACTAAGTGGATATTTTTATCTTTGCCAGCGAACAATGGGTTCTTATAAGTGTCTTTTTGCTGTTATTGTATGTCTTTGCATTTACTGAGCGCACCAAGGGTGGCAAGCCTATTGCCGTTACTGAAGTAGTTGCAATGATGAATGCAGATCAGGCAGCCTTGGTTGATGTTCGCTCCGCTAATGAGTTCCAGGCTGGGCATATTCACGGCGCAATAAATATCCCTCACACCAAGTTAGCTAGCCGCATCAGCGAACTGGAAAAGAACCGTAGCAAAATCATCGTGGTGACAGATCAGATGGGGCAGCACGCCGGCGGTGTCGGAAGATCACTTACCAAAGAAGGATATGACGTCCGACGCATGAGTGGTGGAATGACTGAATGGCAAGGGCAGCAGATGCCGACCGTGCAGGGAATTAAAGACTAGGTCCAACAGCATGAAGGGTACCCATCACAAAAGGAAAAATAATGTCTGAAGTTGTACTTTATGGTACGCGGTTCTGCCCCTTCTGCACCGCTGCACGTCGCCTCTTAACGGCCAAGGGGATTAACTATCGCGATATACCCCTCGATAGCGATCCTGACCTGAGGGCCCAGATAATGACTAAAAGCTCAAGAAATACCGTCCCCCAAATATGGATAGGAGAGTTACATGTCGGTGGCTATACGGACCTCCGTCAACTGGAGCTGGCTGGCGAATTAGAATCACTTACTAACAGTAGGGTTGAATTGACTTAAATAGCCTCCATAATAGGTTTTATCGTCACCCTTAAAAATTATTTTAGAAGGCTTGTAATTATGACTGAAGAAACAACGACTGCTCCCGAAGCAGCAACAGAAGCACCAAATGAACCTAAGTTTACTGTTCAGCGAATCTATCTCAAAGACCTCTCCTATGAAACACCCCAAGGGGCTGAAGGGTTCCAGAAGCAGTGGCAGCCAAAGGTTAATCAAGACCTGAACACTAGCACCAGCAAAATTGAAGAGGGCCTATTTGAGGTTGCCCTGCGGGTTACCATCACTGTGACCGACGGTGACGACACAATTTATTTGGTAGAGGTCGAGCAAGCAGGGCTATTTACTGCGACAGGCTTCTCTGATCAGCAGTTAGCTCAGGTGCTCAATACTACCTGTCCCTCTATGCTATTCCCCTATGCCCGTGAGGTTATTGACAACGTACTGGTCAAAGGCTGCTTCCCGCCACTAATGATCCCGCCGATTAACTTCGATGCGCTGTTTGCATCCGCGGTGCAACGGGCTCAAGCCAATGCTGCAAAAGAGTCTGAAACGAGCGACGATACAACCCACTGAGTTTGATCGCCATTCAATGCTAAAACCCCGCCTAGTCGGCGGGGTTTTTTTTGTGCTCTAAAACGGATTCACAGGCTAGTCGCCATTGCGGCCTTCGATACTGTATTCCTGCAATTTTCTTGTCAGAGTATTTCGGCCCCAACCCAACAACTGCGCAGCATCTTTCTTACGCCCACCGGTATGAGCCATGGCAGTTTCTATCATGGTGCGCTCGAATTCAGGGACCGCCTGAGCAAGAATATCGCGACGACCTATACTCAACTCTCTCTCACTCCAACGCCTCAGCATCTGCTGCCAGTCGCCCTGTATCCGCTGCTCTTTTTTGTCGTCCTCTGACTGTAATTCTGGGGGTAAATCCGACAACAAAACCTCTCGGCCAGCTGCCATAACAGTTAACCAGCGACAGATATTTTCTAACTGCCGAACATTGCCTGGCCAGGGCAGATTAAAGAAGAAATCTTCTGCCTCAGGGGACAGTATCTTTGGCTCCATTTCTAATTCTTTAGCGGCACGATGAAAAAAGTGCTCCATGAGCTGGGGAATATCTTCGCGACGATCGGCCAATCTGGGCAGGTGCACACGAATAACATTTAGACGGTGAAATAGATCTTCCCGAAATCTATTTTCAGCGACTAGATGCTCAAGATTTTGATGGGTCGCAGCGATGATGCGCACATTAACTTTTACCGCGGTATGACCACCCACACGATAGAACTCTCCATCTGCGAGCACCCGCAGCAATCTAGTCTGCGCTTCGGGAGGCATGTCACCAATTTCGTCTAAGAACAATGTACCACCATCAGACTGCTCAAAGCGTCCTTCGCGACGCTGAGCGGCTCCGGTAAAGGCGCCTTTTTCGTGGCCAAATAATTCTGACTCAATAAGGTCGTTTGGAATCGCGGCCATATTAAGAGCGATAAACTTAGCGTTGCGCCGCGGGCTATGCTTGTGCAGCGCCTGAGCGACTAGCTCTTTTCCTGTTCCTGATTCTCCGTTAATCAACACGGTAATATTGGAGTTGGACAGCCGTCCAATAGCTCTGAAGACTTCCTGCATCGCGGGAGCCTCGCCAATAATTTCCTGAACTGCTACCGCGCGTTCTACTGGCGTGTCCGCAGAGCGCTGCTCTTTGGCAAATGACATAGCACGGCGGGCAACATCAACTAGCTCCTCTAGGTCAAATGGCTTTGGCAGATACTCAAATGCACCCCCCTGATATGCAGCCACGGCACTATCCAGGTCAGAGTGAGCCGTGGTAATGATCATGGGAATTTGTGGCCAGTTATTATGGATTTCGGCCAGCAACTCGAGTCCGTCAATGCCGGGCATACGAATATCGGAGATAATGATTTCTGGTTGTGCCAATTTTAGGGCTTTGAGTAAATCGTCCCCAGATTCAAAACTACGCACCTCTATCCCGTCACGGCTAATGGCTTTTTCCATCACCCAACGCAATGACCTGTCATCTTCTGCTATCCAAATTTCTGACGTAATTTCCATGCTAAACCTTTATAGGTAAATAGAGTGCAAAGCTGGTGTTGCCAGGCTCCGATTCACATTCAATAATGCCCTGATGACCATTAATGGCAGTCTGAGCAATGGTTAAACCTAACCCTGAGCCCTCGCTGCGCCCGCTAATCATGGGGAAGAATATTCGCTCTTTGATATTTTCAGAGACCCCTGGACCGTTATCAATAATTTCTAACTTACAGACTACTTTGTGGTGCACACCAGCGATGGTAAAACTGCGCTGGATACGCGTTTTCAGTATGATTTTGGGGCTTGACTGGTCTGAATCTAAAAGGGCTTGCATGGCATTGCGCACTACATTTAAAACAGCCTGAATGAGCTGCTCGCGATCGCCCTTTATCTCTGGGATACTGGGATCATAGTCACGCACAAAAACTAGCTTGCCCTGCACCTCTGCTTCAATCAGCGCGGATACATGCTCTGTGACTTCATGCATATTAATGGGCGCTAGACGGGGCAGATGATTGGGCCCCAGCAAGCGATCAACTAGATTGCGTAAACGATCAGTTTCTGTGGTAATAATCTGGCACAGCTCCTGTGTTTCACCGCCCATGCCGCTGTCGATTATTTCTTGACCGAGTAATTGTGCCGCGCCCCGAATACCTCCCAGGGGATTTTTAATCTCGTGAGCTAAACCACGAATCAGGCTCTTCGATGTGTGATGGACTGAAAGTAGAGCCTCTTCGCGGTTAATTTTCAAAAACCGATCAATAGGTTGCATCTCCATCAACAGCATACGGCTAGTGGTTATATCCACCGGGGTAACTGTGTAATCTACCTGTGAGGACTCAGAGGTAGGTAGGCGCAAATGCTCATGCCGTCGAATATGAGGATGACCAGTTTGCAAGGTATCGTGCAAGGTTTGTAAAGATAGACCGCTGTCTACAAAAAGCTCATTGGCGGCAGTGCCACGCAACTTAAGGCTGCTGGTCTGCAAAAGCGCCTCGGCAGCAGGGTTTATGTAGTCGATCAACATATCCCCATCCAGCAGCAGTACCGCAGTATTGAGATTATCGAGCAACATTCTGTGTAACTGATGCGACGTCATAAATGTTTAATTCGAGTAATTATTTTTCATACTCCAACACTTGCAATAAGCAGGCCAAAATATAATGACTTACCAGCCAAATAAGGCGGCTGTATGTCAGTAGAATGGGTTGTCTCTGTCTATCGTCAATAATATTGAGGAGCGCCAACGACAAGTATGCACCATTATGGTGCGCATGTATCCTTATTAGGGCCTCACTGCTCAGGGCAGCCGGAAATAGGGGGCTTATATAGGTGGCATATTGCCCTTTTTTCAGTCTCTTTTAGCGGCGGGATTATCTGCTCAGATGATATTCCCCTATTAGTCACTAATCATGTACCGATCAATGCGTGATGAGAAGCTAGGAGCCAAGCAAAAGAGGTAGTGCCGTGCAGTCTAGACGGAAGGGTAATTCTCAGTAGTCGACATTAGGTACATTTGAGGCAAAGAAAAGGCCCGCCATTCAAAGAATGACAGGCCTGCTCGATTTTGTAGCTAGCGCTTGTTAGCAGCTGTAGTACATATCGAACTCAACCGGATGAGTGGTGTGCTCAACACGGTAAACTTCTTCCATCTTTAGGTCGATATAGGCATCGATCATATCGTCGGTGAAAACGCCACCAACGGTCAGGAATTCTCGATCTGCATCTAGCGCTTCCAATGCTTCACGCAGGCTGCCAGCAACCTGTGGGATAGTTGCAGCTTCTTCAGCAGGCAGATCATAAAGATCTTTGTCTGCAGCATCGCCAGGGTGTATCTTGTGCTTAATACCGTCCAGACCCGCCATCAGCATCGAGGCAAACATAAGATATGGATTGGCTGTTGGATCACCGAAACGTACCTCTACACGCTTGCCACGCGGGCTTGCCACATAGGGAATACGGATAGCAGCAGAGCGGTTACGCGCTGAATAAGCTAGCATTACCGGTGCTTCAAAGCCCGGAATAAGACGCTTGTAGGAATTTGTAGAAGCATTGGCAAAGGCGTTTAGAGCCTTGGCATGCTTGATAATGCCGCCAATGTAATACAGAGCCGTTTCGCTCAAGCCCGCATAGGCATCACCAGCGAACTGGTTGTCGCCATCTTTAGAGAAAGACATGTGACAGTGCATACCAGATCCGTTGTCACCCACAATTGGCTTAGGCATAAAGGTCGCTGTCTTACCATAGGCATGAGCCACATTGTGGACGCAGTATTTGAGGATCTGCACCTGGTCAGCTTTAGCAACCAAAGTATCAAAGCGAGCGCCAATCTCACACTGGCCCGCTGTTCCCACTTCATGGTGATGAACTTCGATATCGAGGCCCATCTGTTCCATGGCGCCACACATAGCGGCACGCAGGTCATGCAGACTGTCGACTGGTGGCACTGGGAAGTAGCCTCCTTTAACGCCGGGTCTATGGCCCATATTTCCATCAGGCATGTCAGCAGAGGAAGACCATGCAGCTTCGTCAGAGTTAATCTTGTAGAAGTTGCCGCTCATGTCGGCACCCCATTTGATATCGTCAAAAACAAAGAACTCTGGCTCTGGACCAAAGTAGGCAGTGTCGCCCAATCCAGTAGAGTTTAGGTACTGTTCAGCGCGCAGTGCGATGGAGCGTGGATCTCTCTCATAACCTTGCATAGTAGAAGGCTCAACAATGCCACAACGAACGATAACTGTTGTTTCATCGGTAAAGGGATCCAATACCGCCGTGCTATCGTCAGGCATCAGGATCATGTCGGATTCGTTAATGCCCTTCCAACCAGCAATAGACGAGCCATCAAACATTTTGCCTTCAGTAAAAAAATCATCGCCAACTTCACTAATAGGAATAGAAACATGCTGTTCCTTGCCTTTGGTATCAGTGAACCGAAGGTCAACCCACCGGGCTTCGCTATCTTTGATCAGGTTAAGAGTCTTCTCAGACATTGTATCCTCCACTATGGAATCTATTAATGCTTTAATTAACAGCCAGTCGGCGCATCGAAACCGGTCTGGCCTATCTAAAAGTTTTAGGTTTTCCCAGAAAAATATAGCAATTGTCATGCCAATGATTTGAGCCTAGAGTTTTGGCCACCAAAGACATCAACACCGCGTAATAAAGGGGTTGGGAAGCAGGTGTGACATCAACCAGCGCTCAAACCACCCCACAAACGCACCATAATAGTGCATTATGAGTTATTGCGCACCATTTTTGTGCATATTTCAATTGAAATAGAATTATTCTATTCGGGAGGCGTATAATGCCCGCGCAACCCGGCCCTGTCATCTTTTTGCGCCATTTTATCATCGAGGACGCTCCTATTAGCCACTCATCACCAAACAGCGCTAGCAGTGATGCTACAACTTTTACCCAGCCTAGGGTCGGCGATATTATTATCGACATTCGTCACCCGGCAGAAGTGGAAGCAAAGCCATTAGAGACCGGCGCTAACCGGTGTATAGAGCTACCTTTTTATAGCCTTGAGCAGCAACTGGATCAGCTAGATCCAGACATTTGCTACCTGCTGTACTGCGATAAAGGCATTATGAGCCGGCTGCAAGCGGCGTTAATGCGTGAAAAAGGCTTCAGCAAGGTCGGAATGTTTAGCATCAAATCTTAGTATTACTCAAGACCTAACTCCAACTTGAGTCGGGAAGCGTTTTTTATCAGGGTCCACACTAAGCTTATGCCATTTCAGACTATATTTAATGGTTGATTATTGGGCTAAGTTAAAAATTGGCTACCAAATACAGGCACTGGCAAATTGTTGCGTGGGCCCAAGAGGCTAGGGCCGCCTAGCTCTGTTTTACCCTCATATCAAAGACCCCGCCATAAGCCATTTTTTGCTCAACACTGGTCGCCAGTCGAGTGAATGTTGCCCTAACTTAATTCGGTTCCTGAAGAAGAAGTCTGGCCTGGGCAAAAAGAACGGTAGTAGTTTCCTTGGATTCTCGTATAATCGCGGCTTTTTGCGCCTACTGGTATCTCTAATGTCCATTGAAAACTTGCGAAACATTGCCATCATCGCCCACGTTGACCACGGTAAGACTACTCTGGTCGATAAACTTCTTAGTCAATCAGGCACTCTTGATAGAAAAGATGTGGGTTCTGAGCGGCTTATGGACTCAAACGATCAAGAAAAAGAGCGTGGCATTACCATTTTGGCAAAAAATACCGCCATTAAATGGAATGACTACCGCATCAACATAGTGGACACCCCGGGTCACGCCGACTTCGGCGGCGAAGTAGAACGGGTACTATCGATGGTTGACTCAGTATTGTTGCTAGTCGATGCCGTTGATGGTCCGATGCCGCAGACACGGTTTGTTACTTCAAAAGCGTTCGAGCAGGGTCTGCGCCCAATTGTTGTAATCAATAAGGTCGACCGACCTGGCGCACGACCTGACTGGGTAATGGATCAGGTATTCGACCTATTCGATAGCCTGGGAGCAACAGACGAGCAATTAGATTTTCCCGTTATCTACGCTTCGGCACTCAATGGTATTGCCGGAACCGAACTTGAAGATATGGCGGAAGATATGACGCCGCTGTACGAAATGATTGTCGCAGATGTCCCCAGCCCCAAGGTCGACAGTGATGGTCCATTCCAAATGCAAATTTCAGCACTAGCCTATGATCCCTATGTCGGTGTTATTGGTGTTGGCCGTATTACCCGAGGTACGCTTAAGCCCGGCCAGCAGGTAGTGGTTAAATCTGCCGATGACAAAGAACGCAAAGGCAAGGTTCTCAATGTAAAAGGTTACCTAGGTCTAGACCAAGTAGAGACTGACTTAGCCGAAGCAGGAGATATCGTTTGCATCAATGGTATTGACGGTCTGGGCATCTCAGACACCCTGTGCGATCCGGAACATATTGAAGCATTGCCTGCTCTTAGTGTTGATGAGCCAACCGTGAGCATGACCTTTATTGTTAACAACTCACCCTTTGCAGGACTGGAAGGCAAGTATGTTACCACCAGAAATATTAAAGACCGCCTTGACCAAGAACTGATTCACAACGTGGCACTGCGTGTTAAACAAGGTGATTCACCAGATAAGTTTATTGTTTCTGGTCGCGGCGAGCTGCATCTGTCGGTATTGATTGAAACCATGCGTCGTGAAGGCTTTGAAATGGGTGTATCTCGCCCTGAAGTCGTGACTAAGGTTATAGACGGCAAGGTACTGGAACCCTATGAGCAGGTTGTTATTGATGTTGAAGATCAGCATCAGGGGTCGGTGATGGAAGAGCTCGGCCAACGCAAAGCCGAACTAACCAATATGGAGCCTGACGGCAAAGGGCGCGTGCGCCTAGAGTTCTCTATGCCCTCACGTGGCCTAATTGGTTTCCGCGGCACCTTCCTCACGCTAACCTCTGGTTCCGGCATTATGACCAGCATCTTTGATAAATATGGCCCACTCAAAGAAGGCGAGGCTCATAGCCGCCAAAACGGCGCCCTAGTCAGCATGGTTAAGGGTAAAACTGCCGCTTTCGCACTGTTTAATATTCAGGCGCGCGGGCGCCTATTTCTGGGCCATGCTATCGATGTCTATGAAGGCCAAATTGTTGGCATACACTCTCGCAACAATGACCTGGTCGTCAACCCTATTAAAGGTAAACAGCTAACTAACGTTCGCGCCTCTGGTACAGACGAAGCACTGACCCTAGTGCCGCCGATCAAGCACACCCTGGAACAGGCTCTAGAGTTTATTGAAGATGATGAGCTGGTAGAGGTAACGCCAGACAGTATTCGCCTACGTAAGAAACTTTTGACCGAAACCGCTCGCAAGCGCGCACCCAAGTAAGTTCTATGTCGTGATCGCCGGTTAGGGTATATCTGTGGCCAAACTTAGATTTAATGAAACATTTGATCTACTATAAAAGGTCAGGGAGTGTCTCCAAGGCCTAGTATGGCGAAAGTGGATAACAAGGATTTAGTTACCGGCGGTTTTCTGTCCTTCTCACTGATGGGACAAGAAATCATTGCGATCATGTTCGCCTTGTATTCCTACTTCCAAGGCGAGATGGCTCTGGCTACATTTTATCTTGCGATTGCTGGGGTACTTCTCTTTGCCCTCGGTATTTTCTATATTTTCAATCGCCATAACCTAGCCCGTTTGCTGCTTGCTAGCACTCTGGTGATTGGTTTTTTCGGTCTCCTGCTAGGCGCCTCAGGCACCTCATCACTTATGTGGTGCCTGACCACTGTGCCTGTCATTGTAGGAGCCTTTGGTTATCGCGATAGCTTGTTTATGTTAATTGGTATTTTCGCTGCTGCTACCTGGATAATGGTCGGTACATCTATGCCTTTTAACCCGCCCAATTACAACGATGTTGTAGTGGCACGCTTTCTGTCTGCTTACGTTATTTTGGCGGTCTTTGCCCTTGCGATGGACAGCTCTCGCTTTAAGAACCTCAGTAAGTACAAGGACCTTTCATCACGGGTTGATCAAATTACCCATCAAGACCAACTTACTCAACTGCCCAATCGCAACAGTATGGAAAGCCGTCTAGAGCACAAATATCAGCAGTACAGACGCATCCATCAGCCGTTCTCAATCTTGCTGGCGGATTTGGATAACTTTAAATTCATCAACGATCGCTATGGTCATGATGCGGGTGACCGAGTTCTCCTCGCCATGGGCCAGGTTCTCAGCGATGCACTGCGCCGAGAAGACACAGTCGCACGCTGGGGCGACAATGAATTTATGGTGCTGTTGCCCTGCGCCAGCAATAAAACAGCGACCCATATTGCCGAGCGACTGCGATTAGCAGCCAGCGAACTGGATATGGATGCTCGGGGAGACAAACTTATGATCTCATTGAGTATCGGAATTGCCTCTATTGATAAATGCATCGATATTGACGACCTGCTGTCAACCGCTGAAAATGGTCTCTATCAGGCTAAACAGATGGGCCGCGATATGGTCGTGGCGGGCTAGTCGCCAGTTAGCACTGTTCGTGTCGATAACAGTCTGTGGTGTGGTCGTTAACCTGCCCCATAGCCTGCATATACGCATAGCAGATAGTCGACCCAAAGAACTTAAAGCCGCGTTTTTTCATATCTCTGGCGATTAAATCAGACAGCGGAGTTGTCGCCGGTATCTGACTCTGATTAGCCCAGTAATTAACAATTGGTCGGTTATTCACATAGCCCCAGAAATAATCACTAAAACTGCCAAACTCCCGCTGAATATCAATAAATAATCGTGCATTTGAAACTGCACTATTAATCTTTAGGCGATTGCGCACAATGCCGGTATCCTCGACACATCGCTCAATATCGATGGCGGTAAAGGCCGCTACCTTGCGCACATCAAAGTCAGCAAAGGCTCGGCGGTAAGCTTCGCGCTTGCGCAAAATAGTAATCCACGACAATCCGGCCTGGGCACCTTCTAATATCAAAAACTCAAATAACTTTTGATCATCGCGACAGGGCACGCCCCACTCATTGTCATGGTAGTTCTGGTATAGCGGGTCGTTCCCACACCAAGTACAGCGTCTGTGCTCGCTCATTATTTATTCCTTGGTTCGATAACCGCTTTTATTTACAGTGGTGTAGCAGTTCAATGTTTACTATATTAGCTTGATAACCTAGTCATCAGGAACCCTCTATCATGCGAAAAGCTTTTCCAGCCATCCATCCCTATAGCACCGGGCATATCTCTGTGACAGAACCCCATCAACTCTATGTCGAAGAATCTGGTAATCCGGAGGGTATCCCCCTGTTATTTGTCCATGGTGGGCCAGGCGGAGGCACTAGAGTGAGCGATCGCTGTTTTTTTGACCCAGAAAAATATCGTATTATTTTGTTCGATCAACGGGGCTCAGGACAGTCCAAACCCTACGCCAGTCTCGAGGATAACAACACAGCTGCGCTGATCGCAGACATAGAGACTATTCGCATAACACTGGGTATAGCGCGCTGGGTAATTTTCGGCGGCTCATGGGGTTCAACACTTGGCCTAGTGTATGCTCAGACTTATCCGGAACTAGTAATGGGGATGATTTTGCGTGGTATTTTTCTCTGCCGCGATGAAGATATTCAGTGGTTTTATCAATATGGTGCCAGTCAGGTTTTTCCAGACTACTGGCAACAATATATGCAGATTATTCCTCAGGCAGAGCGCGGCGACATGGTTAAGGCTTACCACGCCCGCCTGACTGGCAACAATGAAATTGAACGCATGGCCGCAGCTAAGGCCTGGGCTATATGGGAGGCTCGCTGTGCCACCTTGTATGCCAACGATGCCCTAGTAAGCCATTTGGGTAACCCACACACAGCTGTGGCAATGGCACGTATCGAAGCGCATTTCTTTATCAATAAAGCCTTTCTTGAACCCAACCAAATTATTTGCAATGCTTACAAATTAAAAGACATACCGGGTACCATTGTGCATGGGCGCTACGATATGGTGTGTCCAGTTAAGCAGGCTTTTGATCTGAGCGATGCCTGGCCCGAGGCAAAACTAAGAATTGTTAGCGATGGTGGCCACTCGTCAGGTGAGCCTGGGATCACCGATGCCCTAGTCTGTGCAACAGAGCAACTTGCCTATCAGATAAATAGAGAGCGCAACTAGTATGTTGGGATTGATTCAGCGAGTGTCTTCAGCCTCAGTAACTATTAATAATCAGGTTAATGGGGAAATCGATCAGGGCATACTATTGTTGCTGGGTATCCAAAAAGAAGATAACCAGAGCAAAGCGGACCAACTTTTGAAAAAGGTACTCAGCTATAGAATTTTTTCTGATGCCGATGGCAAGATGAACCTCTCAGCCAGCGACATAGGTGGCGGCCTATTGGTAGTTTCTCAGTTCACGTTGGCAGCAAATACCAGCAAGGGTCTGCGTCCGGGCTTTTCAAATGCCGCTCCTCCGGACCATGCAAAAGCACTCTATGATTATTTTTTAGCTCAGGCTAAATCTAGTCATTGCGCCGCCGTTGAAAGTGGTATTTTTGGAGCTGATATGCAGGTAAATCTGTGCAACGATGGCCCGGTAACCGTTATGTTATCGACCTAGACATTCTGTTAATCGACGGTGGAACCCTTCGAATCCACCATTGCTCATAATTACAATATGGGTGCCTGGGGCTGCCGCTTGACTGACCAACTCCAGTAGCTGTTCAACATCTGCTGTTGCCTTAGCTGGCACAGAACAGGCCTCGGCTAGAGCATTAATGTCCCAATCAATCGACGCGTTTTGATACCAGTAAACCTGGTCCGAGCTGTCTACTGATGCACTCAGTGTCTGCTGGTGTATACCCAGCTTCATGGTCGCTGAGCGCGGCTCAATCACTGCAATAATTTTGTCGTGCCCAACCTTGGCGCGCAGGCCCTCGATGGTTGTTTTAATCGCAGTTGGATGGTGGGCAAAATCGTCATAGACAGTAACACCCAAGTTTTCATAAATTACTTCCATGCGGCGTTTAACACCCACAAAATCACTGAGCCCCAGGCAACATTGCTCGAGGCTTATCCCCACTTCGTGGGCGGCAATAATTGCCGCTAATCCATTCAGCACATTGTGTAGGCCAACCTGCTGCCAGGTTACACCCACAACCTGATCTCCATACATCACCTCAAAGCTGGATCCATCCTCAGCCTTGAGTCGATATTGCCATTCCGATGATTGGGTACCATATGCTTGCTGCTGACTCCAACAACCCTGTTCAATGACAGCCGCTATATTAGGGTCTGCAGCTGGATAAATAACCGTACCACTACTAGATACCGTTCGCACTGCGTGGTGAAACTGCTTTTGAATCGCCGCCAAGTCTTCAAAAATATCGGCATGATCAAATTCTAAGTTATTAATAATTAATCTGTTGCTAAAGTAGTGGACAAACTTAGAGCGCTTATCAAAAAAGGCGCTGTCGTATTCGTCTGCCTCGACCACAAAATATTCGCTGTCACCAAGTCTTGCTGACACACCAAAATCTTGAGGTACGCCACCAATCAAAAACCCGGGATTGAGTCCCGCCATATCGAGAATTTTGGCCAGCATACTGCTAGTAGTCGTTTTTCCGTGGGTACCAGCAACCGCCAGCACATGTTTATGGCGCAGTATATTTTCGCCTAGCCACTGGGGCCCAGAAGTATAGGCGAGCCGTTGATCCAGCATGTATTCGACACAGGGATTACCCCGTGACAAAGCATTGCCAACAATAATTAAATCAGGCGCTGGCTCCAGCTGCCGAGGATCAAAGCCCTCGATGAGGGTAATTCCCGCCTGTTCAAGCTGGGTACTCATTGGCGGATAAACATTGGCATCACAGCCACTTACTCTGTGTCCAGCAGACTTAGCCAGTTGCGCAAGGCTGCCCATAAAAGTGCCACAGATGCCAAGAATATGAATATGCATAGAGAGCCTTTTTGTTAAGGCGTGTTTTATACCCGCCTGTTTGAAGATAGATTATCGCCAATATAGACTGCAGTTAACAGGTAAAAGAGAGATTAGCGCTCATTGTTATATGGTTAATATCTCGTTTTAAGTCATTTGAACTTCTCTGCTGCAGAATATGCTCATCAGCCTAATCACAGCTGGCTCAGCAGCAGTCAATTTGTAATAAGTTTGGTCTTGCTAGGTCTATTGATTGATAAACATGCTGTTATACAGGGCAACTAAGCAGTACCATTGCACCCCTTGATATAAACTCACGAAAAAGCATCGAACTATGGCGAATTTGACAACCAAGAAAAATGCATTTTATGCACAGTCAGGGGGCGTCACCGCCGTTATCAACGCCTCAGCCTGCGGGGTCATAGAAGCCTGCAGACGCCACAAAGACAAAATTGGAACGCTCTATGCCGGGGAAAATGGCATTATTGGAGCACTGCAAGAAAACCTTATCGATACCAGTAAAGAGCTGAACTCTGCGGTAGCCGCTCTCAGACATACACCTGGGGGCGCCTTTGGCTCCTGCCGTTATAAAATGAAAGATATCAAAGACAGTCGCGCTGAATACGAGCGTCTTGTCGAAGTTTTTAAAGCCCATAATATAGGCTATTTCTTTTATAACGGCGGCGGCGATTCAGCCGATACCTGTCTTAAAGTTTCTCAGATTTCGGCAAAAATGGGCTATCCCATACAGGCAATACATATACCTAAAACCATAGACAATGACCTACCCTTTACCGACTGCTCACCTGGATTTGGTTCGGTAGCTAAATACATTGCTGTGTCGACCAAAGAAGCCAGTCTCGATATCGCCTCCATGGCCGCCTCATCTACTAAGATATTTATTCTTGAAGTGATGGGCCGTCACGCGGGCTGGATCGCCGCATCAGGTGGGCTAGCAGCCCAGGATCAAGGGGATGCACCCCATATTATCGTGTTTCCAGAAATTCCATTTAACCGCGAGCAGTTTGTTGCCAAGGTTGAACAGACAGTCAATGAAAAAGGATTTTGCGTTGTGGTTGCATCAGAGGGTGCAAGCTATGCAGATGGCGCGTTAATTTCTGGCTCGTTAAATAAGGATGCCTTTGGGCATCAACAGCTAGGTGGTGTTGCACCAACATTAGCCAGTATGATCAAACACTCGCTAGGCTATAAGTATCACTATGCTCTGGCCGATTATTTACAGCGTGCCGCGCGCCATATAGCCTCTAAAACTGATGTCGACCAGGCCTATGCCGTGGGCCGTGCCGCCGTAGAAAAAGCCCTTGAAGGTAAGGGATCAATAATGATCACTATCGAGCGTGGTAGCGGTAAAAGGTACAGCTGGTCGCTGGGTGAAGCGCCTCTAACCAAAGTCGCCAATGTCGAAAAGAAAATGCCGCGGTCTTTCATCACCAAAGATGGGTTTGGTATTACTCAAAAGGCCCGCGACTACTTGCAACCACTAATCGCCGGTGAGGATGTCCCGCCTTTCAAAAATGGGCTCCCCTACTATCCTAAACTGAAAAAAATTCTCGTGGCAAAAAAACTGGACACTGAATTTAAAATTTAAAGCAGACTCTAGATTACCTGATTACGCGGCTTGCCATTTAGAAAACCACTAATATTGTCAGCTAGTTGGGTAACTAACCTCTGCCGAGCCTCCTGTGCTAACCAGGCGCTATGAGGGGTAACAATAAGATTTGGAATGCTCCGGTCGAGCAGAAGATTGCCATCAACCGGCGGCTCTTCCGTCAACACATCGGTGGCGGCTCCGGCGATGTCGCCATTGCACAGGGCCTGCTTTAATGCTGCCTCGTTTACGATACCGCCACGGGCACTGTTGATTAGGATAGTTGTTTTTTGCATTAACGCGAACTGCTCTTCACTAATCAAGTCCATGGTATCTGATGTTAAAGGACAGTGAATACTTACTATATCCGCAGTTTTCAAAAACTCATCGAAGTCCATACGTTCAACCGCAGAGGAATGAACACGCCCGGGTAGCCGCGCATAGATCACTCGCAAGCCGAAAGCCTCGGCTATTTTGGCCATACCGCTTCCCAGCTCGCCAGCGCCGATGATACCCATCACCTTGCCGCTTAACTCTCGCACTGGGAAATCCATTGCACAAAAGAACCGACTTTGCTGCCAACAGCCATCCACGGCAGCCTCATGGTAAGACTCTAGCTTGGTTGTGAGGGCCAAAATAAGAGCCCAGCAATGCTGCACCACCGAACCTGTGCAATAGCCGACAGCATTGCTCACCACAATACCCCGCGCTGCGGCTGCTTGAAGATCAATTTGATTGGTCCCTGTAGCCATGGCGGCAATGAATTTAAGTTGCGGGGCCTGGGCTATAGCAGACGTACAAATCAGAGTCTTGTTGGTCAGCACAATATCCGCATCGGCAATACGCTCAGCAATCTGCCTTTGCGGACAGTCGCGATAACTTGTCCAATTTACCGGTAAGTCATAAATGGGGCTTAAATCAAGGGAGTCTGGACCCAGGCTGTCATAATCTAGAATTACGCCATTCATAGTTTTGTACTGTGCAATCTATCGAACGCAGATTGTAAAACAAAACACCCGGTATAGGGCATCTAAAGCTGGATGGTACCGTGCAGATAAAAACCCTCATCGCTGGGCTGGTGACAGTCACCTAATAATTAGAGTTACTGTATAAAATTGCCCCGTAAAATAGCATAATAGCGATCCGGTAATCACCTCCTGCCAGAGATAATAGTAAAGATGACATCAGCATTATTAAATTTCTATGACAAGGCGGTTCTTCGCCATCCATTAGCCTCAATTTTAGGTGTTTTCATCCTCACCATTGCCATGGCTCTAGGGTTGCCGAATTTTAAGCTAGATGCCTCTGCTGACTCCCTGACCTTGGAACATGATGATGACCTCAACTTTTTCCGCGAGGTAGTGCAGCGCTATGGCAGTGATAACTATCTGATTGTGACATTTTCACCCAAAAACGGTGATCTGTTTGATGATACTAATCTTGAAACCATGCTGGCCCTGCGCGAGGACTTAAAAACTATTAGCGGCGTTGAAAGCATTTTATCTATGCTCGATGTACCATTGCTGTACAGCCCCAAAATTGGCGTTGCCGATCTCAAGGAAGACCTCAAGACATTGCTCTCTGAAGGTGTTGATAGAGAGATGGCTAAACAGGAATTTCTGACCAGTCCAATTTATAAAGATGTAATTCTTAGTGCCGATGGTCAAACCACCGGTTTGCTGGCAACCCTAGCTCTTGATGAAACCTACCTCAAACTAGTTACCGCAAGGGATGACCTGCGTCTAATCCGCTCCACTGAGGGCTTGACTCAAGAGCAGCAAATTCAGCTGGAAGCTGTGAGTTTAGAGTTTCTTGACTATCGCACCGCGAAAGCCGCCGAGGATCATCAGCGTGTCGCCCAGGTCCGCGCACTCATCAATGGCTACCGCGACCGAGCAACGATTTTTCTCGGTGGTCCAGATATGATCACCGCTGACATGGTGGACTTTATCAAGAGCGACCTGCTCGTTTTTGGCGGTGGTATCTTGCTGTTTATTGTTGCTACATTGGCACTTATTTTTCGTCAAATTCGCTGGGTGGTTTTACCTCTGGTCACCTGCGCTGTGTGCCTAACTATCATTCTTGGCTTTTTAAGCTGGATCGACTGGCGTCTCACCGTCATCTCTTCTAACTTTGTTTCGCTATTGCTGATTATTACCCTGGCACTAACTATTCACCTCATTGTCCGCTACCGGGAACTACACAGCCAGCAACCTGATGCCAGTCAATATCAACTAGTCAGTGAGACGGTGGTCTCCATGGCTAAACCCTGCCTGTATACCGTACTAACAACCATTGTCGCTTTTATGTCGCTGGTGGTGAGCAATATTCGCCCAGTCATCGACTTTGGCTGGATGATGACTATGGGAATCAGCCTGGCACTAGTCGTTGCCTTTATTGTTATTCCGGCTGGCATGATGTTATTTGGCAAAGGAAAAAACCCTGGGGATACTGATAACTCAGCCGCTATAACCTCTAGGTTCGCAGTTTTTACCGAAAAAAATGGCAACCTTGTTCTTCTCATAGCCACGGCGCTCACCGCGCTATCCATTTACGGTATCTCACGACTTGAAGTAGAAAATCGCTTCATTGATTACTTCCGAGCTGATACAGAAATCTATCAGGGCATGGAGATAATCGATACCTCGATGGGCGGAACTACGCCGCTTGATATTATTCTGCAGGCGCCCACCTTTGCCGCCGTAGAAGTCGACAGCTTTGAAGATAGTGCAGATGACGAATATGGCTACGATGAGGCCGATGAATACGGCGAGGATGACGGCTTTTCAGACGATGACTATGGCGATGACCTGTCATTTGACGAGACTCCAGCCGAAGATGCACTAAAGGATACATACTGGTTCTCATCAACTGGCCTTGCCGACCTCGCTAAGTTGCAGGCCTTTATAGATGCCCAGCCTGAAGTAGGCAAAGTAAGCTCTCTGGTACAGATCTACGATGTTGCTAGCGACCTTAGCGGCCATAAACTCAATGACTTTGAAATTGCCTTTATGCGCAAAAGCCTAGGCCCAGATATTTATCAGCAGATGGTATCGCCCTTTCTCATTGAAGAGCTAGATGAGGCTCGTATTCAATTGCGAGCCATGGAAACAGGCGGACAATTGCGACGCGCCGATCTGCTGCAAAAGATCAATGACTATGCCGTCAATGAGGTGGGTATAGCTCAAGAGGATATTCGCTTTACTGGCCTACTGGTGCTGTACAACAATATGTTACAGAGTCTTTACCGTTCACAAATACTAACCCTTGGCGCTGTATTTGTAGGCATTATGTTGATGTTTTTAATCCTGTTCCGCTCGACCAAGATTTCTGTGATTGCGATCGTACCCAACTTTTTGGCCGCAGGTATTGTACTTGGTGGCATGGGTATTAGCGGTATTCCCCTAGATATGATGACCATTACCATAGCGGCAATTACGGTAGGTATTGGCGTAGACCACGCAATTCATTACATCACCAGATTTAGACGGGAATTTAGTCTAGACGGCAACTACATTGCGTCTATGCACCGAGCCCATGCCAGTATTGGTCAAGCTTTGTTCTATACCGCCATGACCATTATTATTGGCTTTTCAATTTTAGCTCTGTCTAACTTTATTCCATCGATTTACTTTGGCCTGCTCACTGGTCTGGCCATGACAGCTGCGTTGCTGGGTTCAATGACATTGTTGCCCAAATTAATTCTTATGACCAAGCCTTTTGGCGCAGGACAATAAATGCCCCTGGTAACACTGCAAGACGTTTTTCTCAGCTATGGCCAACCGCCACTGATTGATCATTTAGATCTGGTTATTGAGCCCAATGAGCGGGTCTGCTTAATTGGCAGAAACGGTGCAGGTAAATCAACACTGATGAAAATAATTGCCGGCCAAGTTATTCCAGATGAAGGCTCTATCAAACGTGCCAGCGGAGTAAAGGTGGCTCAACTTGAGCAATCGGTTCCCCATGACACCAGCGGCAGTGTTTTCGACGTGGTGGCACAGGGTATGGGCGCCGAAGGTGAGTTAGTAAAAAAATTCCACCATCTAATTCAGCAACTCAATGTAGACCCAAGCCCTAAGGTTATGAACGCCTATGAAGAATGCCAAGCCGAGCTTGACCGAGTAAATGGCTGGGATATTAATCAGCGTGTTGAGTCTATCATCACAAAAATGGAGCTCGATCCTGATGTTGATATCGCCAGTCTATCTGGCGGCTACAAGCGCCGGGTACTTTTGGCTCGAGCACTGGTCTGCGACCCGGATCTGCTGCTGCTCGACGAACCCACCAACCATTTAGACATCGAAGCCATTCAGTGGGTTGAGCAATTTTTACTGAAATGGGAAGGATCATTATTATTTATTAGTCACGATCGGCGCTTTATGGATAATCTGGCTAACCGGTTTATTGAGATTGACCGTGGCAAGCTTCAGGATTACAACTGTGATTACAGTACCTATTTAGTCCGCAAAGAAGAAAATCAAGAGATTGAAGATCGCCAAAATGCGCTCTTCGACAAGCGTCTCTCACAAGAAGAGGTGTGGATCAGACAGGGCATCAAGGCACGCCGTACTCGCAATGAAGGGCGCGTAAGGGCACTCGAATCAATGCGCAGGGAACGAGCAGACCGTCGCAATCAGTTAGGTACGGCTCGCATGGATATCCAGCAAGCCGAGAAATCTGGCAAAATTGTCGCCGAAGCCGCTGACATCAGCTTCGCCTTTGATGATGGCAAAAACGTGGTTAAGAGCTTTTCGACCCTAATACAGCGCGGCGATAAAGTCGGCTTTATTGGCCGTAATGGCGTCGGCAAAACCACCTTGATCAAGTTGCTACTGGGCGAACTAACGCCCCAGCAGGGTAGTATTAAAACTGGTACAAATCTCAATATCGCCTATTTTGATCAGTATCGTTCGGCACTAGATGAAGAAAAAACCGTACAAGATAATGTCTCTGGCGGTCGCGATATGCTCGAAATCGGCGGTAAGTCGCGTCATGTGATCAGCTATCTACAGGACTTCCTATTCGCACCAGAGCGTTGCCGACAACCGGTAAAGGTGCTGTCTGGTGGGGAACGAAATCGCCTGTTGTTAGCCAAATTATTTACTCAACCCTCTAATGTGCTGGTGCTCGATGAGCCGACTAACGATCTTGATATAGATACCCTGGATCTACTTGAGGAACTGCTAATAGATTACAAAGGCACAGTTATTCTAGTGAGCCACGATCGCGCCTTCTTAAATAATGTAGTCACCAGCACCCTAGTGTTTGACGGCTCTGGCACTATTGAGCAGTATATTGGCGGTTATGACGACTGGTTGCGCCAACGCAAGACCGAGCAAAAAGTTAAGGTTGCAACACCTAAGGTGCAGGTCAAAAGTACCGCGGCCAGTAACAAGCTAAGTTACAAGGATCAGCGAGAACTGGATGGCTTACCCGCACAAATAGAGCAACTTGAAATTCAGATAAGCGCAACCTCTGAGTTAATTAGCGAGCCCGGCTTTTATCAGGGTGATAGATCGACTACACAAGCCATAGAAAACCAGCTAGCCAGCGCTCAAAAGCAGCTTGCCGAATTCTATGCCCGCTGGGAACTATTAGAAAATCAATAGCACCCCAAGCCAGTTGTCTTTAGAATCAGTAAACTAGAATAAGGACCTTAGATAGCCCATGACAGATCAACGTAAACCACTAGTACTGCTTATTCTTGATGGCTTCGGCCACAGCGATAACAATAAATATAATGCCGTTGCTAAGGCCAATGCGCCAACATGGGAAAAACTCTGGAGCAGTAATCCGAAAACCCTAATTCACACATCTGGTCTTGAAGTCGGCCTGCCCAATGGACAAATGGGTAACTCCGAAGTAGGCCATATGACACTGGGTGCTGGCCGCGTGGTTTACCAAAACTTTACCCGCATTAACAAGGCTATCACCGATGGTGATTTCTTTACCAACCCAGTATTTTGCGATGCCATAGACACAGCCGTAGCCAATGGCAAAGCCGTTCATATCATGGGCCTACTCTCGCCAGGAGGAGTGCACAGTCACGAAGATCACATCAATGCCATGCTGGAGTTGGCCGCTGGGCGTGGTGCTACCCGAGTATATCTGCACGCTTCTCTAGATGGCCGTGACTGCCCACCGCGCAGCGCCATGCCCTCACTGCAAAAAACTCAGGCGCTGTGTGAAAAGCTCGGCGTTGCTAAAATCGCCTCGGTGATCGGTCGCTTTTACTCTATGGACAGAGACAATCGTTGGGACCGCGTTGAGCAGGCCTACAAACTAATGACCGAGGGTCTGGCACCCTTCACCGCGACTGATCCTATAAGCGCCCTAGAAGCTGCCTATGCGCGAGATGAGAACGATGAGTTTGTCGGCGGCACTAGTATCTTTGCTGAGGGGGAAGCCCCAGTCAGAATCGAAAATGGAGATGCCGTAATCTCAATGAACTTCCGACCAGACCGCGCCCGTGAAATAACCCATGCCCTGGTCGATGAAAACTTCGATGGCTTCCAGCGCCAAGTGGTCGCCAAATTGTCGACCTTTGTTATGACCACAGAATACGAAGCAAACATTGATGTACCCTGCGCCTATCCGCCGGAAAACCTCGTCAACTCGCTTGGAGAATATCTGGCCAACCAAAATAAGCAGCAACTGCGTATTGCAGAAACAGAAAAGTACGCCCATGTAACATTCTTCTTTAGTGGGGGCCGCGAGTCACTCTTCGCTGGGGAAGAGCGCATATTAATTCCATCACCGGATGTTGCGACCTATGATAAAAAACCAGAAATGAGCGCGCCGGAAGTTACCGAAAAATTAATTGAAGCTATTGGCTCAGGTAAATTCGACAGCATCATCTGTAACTATGCCAACTGCGATCAGGTTGGCCATACAGGTAATTTTGAAGCCTCCATAAAAGCGGTTGAAGCGGTCGATGACAGTTTACGTCAAATTCTCGATGCCCTAGAAACGGTAGGTGGCGAAGTTTTAATTACAGCAGATCATGGTAATGTTGAGGAAATGTACGATGATGCCAACAACCAACCTCATACTCAGCATACAACACTTCCCGTGCCACTAGTCTACGCTGGCCCGAGGCATCTGTCGCTCACTAGTGACGGTTCTTTGGCTGATATTGCTCCCACCATACTAGACCTTCTGGGCCTAGAGCAGCCAGCCGAAATGACTGGTAAATCGTTGATTTCATAATGATAAGGCTATGGGCAGTATCTGTATTAGCCATCGGTTTGATGCTACCCCTTAGCAGCAATAGTGTTGCAGATGATAAACAGCAGGCACGTCTTGATGATCTCAAACGCTCTATTAGCAAACTTGAAAAACGATTATCGGTTCAGGACAAAGAAAAAAATAGCCTGCAAAGCGAATTAAAAAAAGTCGAGCTAGAAACCAGCCAAATTAGTCGTAACCTGCGCAGCCTGCGCAAAAAAGTCGCTGGATTAGAGGTCAAATTGGCCTCGCTGGGCAAACAAGAAATCGAATTGCAGGCCGAGATTGCCCAACAAAGTGGTGCTATTGTCGATCAAATTTCCAGTGCCTATAAACTCGGCAGCGAAGAGCCCATCAAACTTTTACTCAATCAGGAAGACCCACAGAAAATAGCCCGAGTGCTGAGATACTACGGTTACTTTTTAGAAGCACGAACTAAAAAAATTCAGCGCTACATGGCAGATGTTGATGCGCTAGCCGATGTTGTCGAAGATATTAGCAAGGAAAAACTCTCACTAACCAAGTCTCGTACCGAGTTAGAGCGCGGTCAGAGGAAACTACGTGATCGAGTTAAAAAGCGCTCTGGTACCCTAGCAAAACTTAAGACCTCATTGGTCACAGACAAAAAGAAACTTGGCGGCTTGCAAAAAGAACGAGGAGAGCTCGAGGAGATACTTAGCGCGGTTGAGGAAGCAGTTGCAGATATGACTCTGCCAAAAAATTACCAGTCGTTTGCCTCTCGCAAAGGTAAGCTCAAATGGCCTTTAAAAGGTAAGGTAGCTCATAGCTTTGGCAGCACACGCAGTGGAGAATTGCGCTGGGAAGGCTGGCTTATCAGCGCCAAAGCAGGCGCTGCAGTAAATGCAGTACATAATGGTCGGGTGGTTTTTTCTAATTATTTACGCGGCTTTGGGCTACTTATTATCCTCGATCATGGCGACGGCTATATGACGCTGTACGCTCACAATCAGGAACTGCTTAAAGACACCGGAGACTGGGTGCAGAGCAGCCAAACCTTGGCTCGCGCGGGTGATACCGGCGGACTGTCTAAACCGGCACTGTATTTTGAAATTCGCAAACAGGGTAAACCGTCCGACCCTAAATCTTGGCTGGGAAAACGCTAGGACACTGTATGATTGGGCGGGGTAATGTTCGAGATTAGTTTAATCAAGAGAGGCGTTTACGCTCCCTGTAAGGTCTGAATTTTGGCCATTAATTAGGAAACTATCTATGTTTAAAAGATTATTTTTCATCTGGCTGTCACTTACTAGCATATGCTTTTCAATCTGGTCTTCTGCCGATGCTGAGCCGAGTCTAACTGAGGCCGAACTGGTAGCTGATGAGTCCCGCCTACCTCTACATGAGTTGCGCCTGTTCACTCAGGTTTTCGAACAGATACGTCTTGGCTATGTCGAAGAAGTCAGTGACACTGAGCTATTGAAAAATGCTATTGCTGGGCTACTTCTAGAGCTCGACCCCCATTCCGTCTATCTAGATACTGAGCGGTACACTGACCTGCAAGAGAGCGCTACGGGAGAATATGGCGGCCTGGGTATGGAAGTAGGCGGAGAGAACGGTCTAGTTAAAGTTATCTCTCCCATAGACGACACACCCGCGGCAAAGGCTGGCATTGAGGCTGGTGACCTAATTGTCGAAATGAACGATACACCAGTGCGTGGTATGGGGGTACAGAAAGCTATTGATAAGCTCCGCGGCGAAAAGGGTACCAGTATTAAATTGACGGTATACCGAGAAGGCCAAGACGGTCCATTAGAGTTCGAAGTGGTTCGCGACATTATAAAACTCAGCTCGGTACGCAGCCGGTTTCTGCAACCCGGATACGGCTACATACGAGTGTCACAGTTTCAGCATAGCTCAGGTGGCGACTTTATAAAAAATATAGAAACTCTTAAAAAAGAGAGCGATGGTCCAATTAAAGGCCTAGTGCTTGATCTGCGAAATAATCCGGGAGGTCTAGTTCCAGCTGCTGTGGAAATGGCTGGGGCGCTCATTGACGGTGGTACAGTGGTCTACACAGAAGGGCGACTACCCAGTGCTAATCGTAGCTTTGAAGCCTCAGCAGGAGATATTCTTGAGGGCGTGCCTGTAGTGGTATTAATAAATGGTGGTAGCGCCTCAGCATCAGAAATTGTCGCAGGCGCATTGCAAGACCATCAGCGCGCTGCAGTGATAGGAACCCAGAGCTTTGGCAAAGGCTCAGTGCAAACTGTCATCCCTCTTGGTGATGGTCGAGCAGTCAAGTTGACTACAGCGCGCTATTTTACTCCTGAGGGTCGGTCTATTCAGGCCGAGGGTATTGCGCCGGATATGGTGGTAGAAAGAGCCGAAATACGCCCCTACAAAATTCGTGAAACAACGCGCGAAGCCGATCTGGATGGCCATTTAGAAACTGCAAAAAGCTCTGATGAAAAAGCTGATCAGAGGATCGAGACCGAAGATCTAAGCGGTGATAACCAGCTCTACGAAGCCGTTAATTTATTGAGGGGCTTCCACTTGCTAGGTAGTCACTAAGCCTGACACCCAATAGCCGTATCCTAGTTCAAAGTGCCATACCCTCCAAGATGGCTATGGCACTTTGCAATTTTTAATTTTTAATTTTTAATTTTTAATTTTTAATTTTTAATTTTTAATTTTTAATTTTTAATTTTGTTGTAAATAAATAATAGCACCAAGGCCCCAACAACAGCTGTCAATAAACTGCCAACACTAAAATTCCCCGTGCTACCCAAGCCAAAAAACGAGCCTAGCCAGCCACCGAGAAAGGCACCGGCAATACCCAGAAAAGCGGTTACTATGAATCCTCCGCCATCTTTACCCGGCATGATAATCTTGGCCAGTATGCCTGCTAGTAATCCAAACAAAATCCATGATAAAAATCCCATAATTAGTTCTCCTAATTTGTAAGTTGTGTGGCTGTATCTCCCACATTGTGTAGATGAAGGTCTCGCTGCGGGTATGGGATGACAATACCAGCGCTGTCTAAGGCTTTTTTCCCTGCCTCAGTAATATCAAAATAGGCACTCCAGTAGTCTTCGGTTTTTACCCATGGTCGACAAACTATATTTACACTGCTATCAGCCAATTCTGCTACCGCAATGGTGGGAGCCGGCAAACTGAGTACCTTTGGGTTATCGGTAACAAGTCTTTCAAGCACAGCTTTGGCGGTGTCTACGTTATCGCCATAGCCAATCCCAAAAACCAGATCTACACGGCGAGTGTCGTTGGCAGAATAGTTGATAATGTTGCCACTGATAACCCCACCATTAGGGACGATGATTTTCTTATTATCGGGAGAATTTAACTCAGTGGTAAAAACCTGAATATTCTGTACAACACCGGAAACGCCGGCTATCTCAATAAAATCTCCCACTTTGAAAGGCCGGAATATTAGAATAAGCACGCCAGCAGCAAAATTGGCCAGTGAACCCTGCAGTGCTAAACCAATCGCCAGACCTCCGGCACCAACAATGGCGACAAATGACGCCGTTTGAATACCTAACTGGCTCAGGGCGGCGATACAGACAAATATTAATAGTGCCCAATAAACAAGGCTACCTACAAAGTTACGGATGGCTGGATCCACATTATTTTGGTTCATTGTGTTTTCGACTATCTTGGCGATTTTTTTCACCAGCCACTTACCAATCACAACGATCATTAACGCAAGTAGTATTTTGGTCCCATAGAGTATTACTAGCTTCTGTATTAATTCTAAATTATCAGTCATGGCTAAATCCTTTTAGTCAGCTCAACTCTTCCCTAGTCACCCTACATAGATCAGGCACTCTCGTTAAGCGTAGTCCAAAATTGAGCGTTTTTCTAATACTGAAGTTAAGGTTCTAGAAGACAAAAAAAGCCCAGTCAAAACTGAGCTTTTTATGCTTCCATAAGGACTATGGAAGTTCTACTGGTCAACTGTCCTGCACATCGAGTCTGTCGACTTTTTGAAATCCTCTAGGTAGCTTATGACCACGGCGACCGCGCTCGCCTCGATAATGTTCCAGATCTGCGCCTTTCATCACCAGATAACGTTTTCCAGAGTGGACAACGAGTGATTCACCAGTCGGGATGACAGCATAGTCAATCACAAATTCTTCGCGACTTTGTAATCTTGAGCCAGGAATGTTGAGTATTTTATTGCCCTTACCCCGCGCAAGCTCTGGCAGATCAGCGATTGGGAATATCAGCATGCGCCCTTCATTGCTCACAGCGGCTATTAACGAGTTGGGATCATTGACCATTTTTGGATTTAGAATACGTCCACCTTTGGGAATAGATACCACCGCTTTACCGGCCTTATTCTTAGTGTAAAGATCACCGATCTTACTAATAAAGCCATAGCCGGCGTCAGTGCCCAGTAGAATCTTCTGCTCGTCTGCACCCATTAGCACATCGGTAAACAATGCTCCAGAGGGCAAGTTAAGTCGCCCGGTCGCTGGCTCGCCCTGTCCCCTAGCAGACGGTAAAGTGTGACCCGGCAACGCATAGAAACGCCCGCTAGTATCCTGCAAGAATACATTTTGATTGCTGCGCCCAAGGGCGGCGGCGAGAAACTTATCGCCAGACTTGTAACTCAAACTAGCTGGATCAATCTCATGGCCTTTGGCGGCGCGCAACCAGCCTTTATCAGATAGAACCGCGGTAATGGGCTCTGCGGTGAGCAGATCTTTCTCATTAAAGGCCTGCGCTTCGCCGCGCTCTTTTAGAGGCGAGCGACGCTCATCGCCATATTCTTCAGCTGTGGCTTTAAGCTCATTTTTGACTAAGGTTTTAAGCCGCGCTTGGGAACCTAGCAATAATTCGAGTTCGGCTTTTTCTTTAGCTAACTCATCCTGTTCACTACGAATTTTAAATTCTTCCAGACGCGCCAACTGGCGCAACTTCGTATCCAGAATATATTCTGCCTGGGTATCCGATAGACCAAAGCGTGCCATTAATGCCGGCTTCGGTTCATCCTCAGTGCGGATAATATGAATAACTTCATCAATATTTAAAAAAGCAATTAACAAGCCATCTAATAGGTGCAGTCGTTTTTCAACTTTCTGCAATCTGTAGTCGAGGCGGCGTCGGGTTACGTCAACACGAAATCTAAGCCATTCGACCAGGATTTGACGCAGATTCATTACCGAGGGCCGACCATCAATACCAATAATGTTCATATTGATACGGTAGCTGCGCTCGAGGTCGGTAGTGGCAAATAGATGATCCATCAGTGCATCGGTATCGACACGGTTTGAACGCGGCGTAATCACCAGGCGGGTTGGATTCTCATGGTCTGACTCATCCCGCAGATCTTCAACCATAGGCAACTTTTTGTTGCGCATCTGCGCCGCGATCTGCTCGAGAACCTTTGAGCCGGAGGCTTGAAATGGCAGAGCAGTAACGATGATATCGCCATCTTCTTTAAGCCAAATTGCTCGCATTTTTACTGAACCACGACCAGTCTCATAGATATTTAGAATATCGGCCTGACTGGTAATAATTTCCCCTTCGGTCGGGAAGTCTGGCGCTTTTATAAAGTCCATCAGGTCTGGAACAGTAGCCTTAGGATTATCCAGCAGATGCAAACAGGCACAGACTACTTCATTGAGGTTGTGGGGTGGGATGTCTGTTGCCATACCCACAGCAATACCGGTGGTGCCATTGAGCAGTACATTGGGCACACGTGCTGGCAGAATCTCTGGCTCTTCCATGGTGGCGTCAAAGTTTGGACGCCAATTGGCAGTGCCCTGACCAAGCTCTGACAACAGCACATCAGCATACTTAGAAAGCTTTGATTCGGTGTAACGCATAGCTGCGAACGACTTCGGGTCATCGGCCGAACCCCAATTACCCTGGCCATCGACTAGTGGATAACGGTAGGAAAATGGCTGTGCCATTAACACCATAGCTTCATAGGCGGCACTGTCACCATGGGGATGAAATTTGCCGATTACATCACCCACGGTTCGAGCAGATTTCTTGTATTTGGCACTGGCTTTTAAGCCCAACTCGCTCATGGCGTAAACAATGCGCCGCTGAACTGGCTTAAGGCCATCTCCAATGTGGGGCAGTGCGCGGTCGAGAATGACGTACATGGAGTAATCCAGATATGCCTGTTCGGCATAGTCGCTCAGTGGTCTGCTCTCAACGCCCTGGTCATTAAAGGTTACGATATCGCTCATCGTGGTTCCTGTATTAAATACGATTTATAGGTTGCCAGAATCGGCTAAATTGCCTTTGCTTTCCAGCCAAGAGCGTCGGTCTGACGCTCGCTTTTTGGCCAGTAGCATATCCATGACACTGTTGGTGTCGTCACCGGGTTCAAGGGTCAACTGAACTAGACGTCTAGTATCAGGATCCATTGTGGTTTCACGCAATTGCAAAGGGTTCATCTCGCCCAGCCCTTTAAAGCGCTGGACATTGACCTTGCCGCGTTTGCCCTCGGCCTGAATTCGATCGAGTATGCCCTGTCGCTCGGCATCGTCTAGGGCGTAATAAACATCCTTGCCCACATCAATTCGAAACAGAGGCGGCATAGCGACATAGACATGGCCGAGGGCAACTAGGGGTCGAAAGTGCCGCACAAATAGCGCACAGAGTAATGTTGCGATATGCAGGCCATCGGAGTCAGCATCCGCAAGGATGCAAATCTTGTGGTAGCGCAGCGAGTCAATATCTTCTAGAGCGGGATCTACGCCTAAAGCCACAGATATATCATGGACTTCCTGAGAGCCGAGAATCTCTTGAGAATCTACCTCCCAGGTATTAAGAATTTTACCTCGCAGAGGCATAATTGCCTGATTTTCACGATTGCGCGCTTGCTTGGCTGAACCGCCAGCAGAGTCGCCCTCCACTAAAAATATCTCGCAGCGCTCGGGCTCGCCGCTGGAACAGTCTGCCAACTTGCCTGGCAGTGCAGGGCCCTGAGTGACTTTTTTCCGCACTACCTTTTTACTCGCGCGCATACGACGCTGAGCGGCAAAGATACAGAGCTCGGCAAGCTTCTCTGCCTCCTCGGTGTGCTGGTTTAGCCACAGACTAAACGAATCCTTAACTACCCCAGAGACAAAGGCGGCCACCTCTCGCGATGACAGGCGATCTTTAGTCTGACCAGAAAACTGCGGGTCGGCCAGCTTGCATGACAGCACGTAGCTACAGCGATCCCAAATATCATCCGGGGTTAATTTAATCCCCCTGGGTAATAGATTTCTAAATTCACAAAACTCACGCATTGCATCGAGCAGACCACTACGCAGACCATTGGCATGAGTACCGCCCTGGGGCGTAGGAATAAGATTTACATAACTTTCCTGCACCAGCTCGCCGCCATCAGGCATCCATTGTACAGCCCAGTCTGCCGCTTCATTGGATGCAGCAAAGGTGCCAATAAATGGCTCACTGGGCAGCACTTCCCAGCCATGTAGCGCTCCAGCCAGATAGTCTTTTAAACCGTCTTCGTAATACCACTCTTCACTTTCATTAGTACTCTCATTGTAGAAACTAACCGTTAAACCACCGCATAACACAGCTTTGGCTCTCAACACATGACGCAATCTGCTGACTGAGAATTTTACCGAATCAAAATAATCTCCATTGGGCCAAAAGCGTAAAATAGTTCCGGTATTGCGCTGACCACAGGTATCAATGACCTGCAGATCTGAGGTTTTATTGCCATCGGCAAATACGATCTGGTGAACCTTGCCGTCTCGCTTAACAATCACATCCATTTTGGTAGAAAGCGCATTGACTACCGACACTCCGACGCCGTGTAATCCGCCAGAGAACTGATAATTGTCATTGGAAAACTTGCCCCCAGCATGGAGGGTCGAGAGAATAACCTCGACGCCGGGCAAACCCTGTTCAGGATGAATATCCACAGGCATGCCTCGGCCATCGTCGCAGACTGCCAATGACCCATCTTTATGCAAGGTAACCTCGACGCGCCTAGCATGACCTGCCAGTGCTTCATCAACACTGTTGTCGATAACTTCCTGAGCCAAATGGTTGGGACGGCTGGTATCTGTGTACATACCTGGTCTTTTACGTACCGGATCCAGGCCAGTTAAAACTTCAATATCTTTTGCGTTGTAGTTGCTCATGCGATCTTGTTATTCAATGTGATTAAACCTTTGATGAAATCAGAAACTGGTAGATACCCGCCAGATGCTGCTGATAATTGATGAAACTGTGGTCACCGCCATCTTCGACAATGACACTACACCCCTGATAACGTAACTGAGCATCGCGATAATCAAGCACTTCATCACCGCATTGCAATAGCACATGATAATTATTTTTATGAACGAGATTCTCTACACTTGCATCTAGCTCAGTGTACTGTTGAATATGTCGGGGTTCAAAAACCCATTTCTCGCCCGTTGTGTAATTGGTGTTTTCACCCAGCCAATTGTGCAACCCTCGACCCGGACTTACCGCTGGATTAATAAGCACTCCGCGCAGGTCGTAGCGCTCGATTAAACAGGTGGCAAAAAAACCACCCATCGAACTGCCAACCACATAAATCGGTTGTTCGGTTCGATCTTCTATTATCCCAGTCACTGTGGCCATAGCGCTGTCAGCATAGGGCGAAAGCAGCGGACAGATAAATGTTATTTCAGGGGCGTGCTGGGCAAACCAAGACTGAGTTTGCAGTGCCTTTTTTGATTGCGGTGAGCTGTTAAACCCGTGTAAATATAGCAGTGATGGCATACTGGGCTGACCTAAAAAACAATAGCTATTATAGCCAAGAATTAGGACTTGTCAGCCTTCTAATAGTTCGCGTAATCGAGGTCGGGAGTTTGCTCAAAATCCTGCACAAATTTAACCCCAGTATCGACTGTTCCATCTGGGTGGAGATCCAGCCAGCGAAAGCCTGGCGGCTGATTCGATAGTGCAAAGTCATCACTGTGCTGCTTAAACTGAACGCAGCTTGAGGGAGACGAATAAATTGGCAGACCATTCCAACTACCCTCAAATTGTTGATGAACATGTCCGGTAATAACCGCTTTAACGTTGCCGTGAGCGGTCAGCAATTGATGTAACGCTTGCTGATTATCAATTTGTTGCAGATCTAACCAGGCACAGCCCACTTTTACCGGGGTATGATGCATTGCCAACAAAACAAATTTGTCTGCCAACCGACGCAGACCTCGCTCAACCTTGAGCAACTGCTCATCGGAAATATGGCCACCTGGTTCATGCGGCTGAGAGCTATCGAGGGTTAGCACGGCCCAGTCACCCATTTCCTGTATTTGCACAGGGGGGTAGTCGACTAGGTTTGCGGCCATGAGAGCAAAATCATCGTGGTTACCCGGCAACCAGATAGCCTGTTTTTTATGCTCACATAAGGTGCGGTTAAGTAGCTGATAGGCCTGTGGCTCGCAGTCCTTAGCCAGATCCCCAGTCAACAGCAACACATCTGTGCCACGACCCTCTTGCTCAACGGCATGGAGCACAGATTCAAAGCTCTCCAATGTGCGAACACCGCTCAATACTGAATCACGCGTGGATCCAAGATGAAGGTCGGTAATCTGGGTAAGCTTAACTAAGGCCATTATTGCTTAAGCTTCCAGTTCGGTTATGCCGTGATGCAAGCCATGGGACAGAAGCTCACTTAAAAACATACTCCACTGCCATTTTTCATCCCGTGCTTGCATGCCCTTATGCTCAGACAGAGCCCAGGGAATAGTTCTGTCAGTGCACCATTCAATCACCTCTGCCATACGCGCATCACGATACATCCGTGCTTTTAATTCGATCTCGGGTAGCCACTGAGGTCCGGCCCTGTCAGCCACTATCAGCACCGTGCTGGTATACTTAGTGACCTCTATTACCTCTAGGCGCATACCACTGAGGGGTTTATCCCGATAGAGTACCCGAATGGATGCGCCCAATATCATGGCATCTGGCATGATCTGTTGCAGACGCTGGTAATTGAGCTCACATTCGTCGTGCAAACGCTTCAGGTCACGTTGCCGGCGGCGTATTTCAAATACTGACAAAGGTTCTATTTCCTATTCGTAGTCTGATTACTCATTTTAAACCCAATTAAGGGCCTAGCTGATATTTTAAGCACTGCTGCGCAATTTTTCCTGATTTAGCTGTAGCCATAATAGAGCTATGGTAACTGCAGCGCTGTTGAGCAAGCCCTCTGACTGCGCCTGCATCACCTCATCATAGGGCCATACCTGTAACAAAATATCTTCGCCCTCAGTCTCGAGTCCGAACACACCTTCACGACCTTTAAGGTCAGTGATTCCACAGTACATATGCATTTTTTCATCGCTGCCACCTGCACTGACTAAATAGTCGCAAATAGGGATCAGGTTTTCTACCTGAATGCCAGCTTCCTCCTGACATTCTCGAGTCGCAACATCCGCCGGCGACTCCCCCGGCCCTATCATTCCGGCGACCACTTCGTACTGCCAGGGGCCCTGCTGGTCTTGCATTGCACCCACACGAAATTGCTCTACCAAACCGACAGTATGGTGCTTTGGATCATAGAGCAAAACCCCCACTGCATCACCGCGCTGGAATAGCTCGCGCTTCAATGGCGCACTCCAGCCACCACCAAAAAGACGATGGCTGACCACCATACGAGTAATACGGAAAAAACCTTGAAAGGCGGTTTCCTGTGACTCAACACGATAATCATCTACACCAAAACGATGATATTTAGTCATATTTAATGTTCCTTTGTGTCCCATTACAAAAGAGCGTTACCATAGCACTGAGTAAACGGATTAGGCACCTTGTGCGTATCACATAGTCTTATATCTCTGTTAAGCTTAGGCGCATTTTTACTGGAGCACTTTATGCACATCATCAAACAAGGAATTTTGGCGCTTTGTACGACCCTAGTCGCCGCTCAGATCAGCAGTGCTGATACCCTGAACGATATCTACGAGTCTGCGCTACGTAATGATCCCGTGCTAAGTGCCGCTCGCGCCACCTTCAACGCCGAGCGCGAAATAAAGAATATATCCCGCGGAGCCCTATTGCCGCAGCTGGCGCTGTC
Source organism: SAR92 clade bacterium H921 (assembly GCA_025153755.1). Taxonomy (GTDB): domain Bacteria; phylum Pseudomonadota; class Gammaproteobacteria; order Pseudomonadales; family Porticoccaceae; genus HTCC2207. The sequence goes on along the minus strand of JAOALD010000001.1, from coordinate 299,651 downwards.
TGGCGACTATACAGAATCAGAGACCAATGATGACACAAGGTCGATAATCGTTATCAATGATAACTTGGTTAACTCTGGAGCGGCGGGGGTCATTGATAGCCAAGCAACATCGTACGGCGTATCCCTGACTCAGGCTCTGTTTGATATGCCCTCTTGGTACAGATTCAAAAGCGGTAATGCGCTGAGTAAGAGTGCCCAGGCTCAGTTTGCTGCTGATCAGCAGTCACTGATTATTCGTGTTAGTGAGGCTTACTTTAATGTGTTGCGAGCCTATGACAACCTGCAAACACGAAGTGCTGAAGAGCGTGCTATCGAGCGTCAGCTAGAACAGACTCGCGAGAGATTTGAAGTTGGCCTATTACCGGTCACTGATGTGCATGAGGCCCAGGCGGTATTTGATGACGCCGCGGTCAATAGCCTCGAAGCTCACGGCGCCTTAAATATAGCGTTCGAGGGCCTACAAGTACTCACTGGCCAAAATCATATTAGCCTAGCCGGTCTCAACGATTCCTTTGAAGCCATTAATCCGCAACCACTAAACAGCCAAGATTGGGTCGACTTTGCCATTGCCAACAACTATCAACTAAAGGTTGCCAAGTTGGGCGCAGATGCTGCATACAATAGTGCTAAAGCTGCCGCCGCTGCGCGCCTACCGAAGATTACGGGTCGCGCCAGCTACTTCGACTCCGACTCCGATGGCACCAGATACTCCGCACCTTTTGAATCCCAGCAGGATGGTCATTCATTTGTGATTTCAGTGACCATGCCGATCTGGATGGGTGGCTCGGTTGACGCTCAGCGGCGCCAAGCCAAGCAGCGTTCTATTGCGTCTAACCAAAGCTATACTGCGATCAGGCGTAATGTTATTCAGTCGTCTCGCTCGTTGCATCAGCTAGTAATGACCAATACCGCCCGTGTGAAGGCGCGTAAACAGTCGATCACCTCTGCCGACAGTGCCCTGCAGGCTACTCAAGCAGGCTATGAAGTAGGGACAAGAAATATTGTCGATGTGATGGTGGCTCAGCGCTCTGTGTATCAGGCGCGCCGCAGCTACGCCAATGCTCGCTATGACTACATCTTGTCGATGATGCGCCTTAAGGAAGTGGCTGGTCAGCTGTCGCCAGAAGATATAATCCGGCTCAATGCCCGGCTAGATCCACAGTTGGCTATTGCTAAATAAAGCGATCTAGTAGAGACGACAGTCTCCCCAGAGCGCCCCTATTCGCTTCGGCGACGAGCCGAGCCGCACCCCCCATCTGCTCGCGCCTGTGCGGATCCTGCAGTAGAACTAGGCAGCACTGGGCCAGTTCATCAGCGTCGTTACATATTTGCATGGCACCACCATCTAACAGTAACTGCGAGGCTTCGGTGAAATTAAACAAATGTGGGCCTGTCAGTACCGGCACGCCCCAGGCCGCTGGCTCAATCATGTTGTGACCCCCAGACGGCACTAGGCTACCGCCAACGAACGCAATATCACAGGCGCCAAACAGGGTCATTAATTCACCCATCGTATCACCCAGCAGGATATCGGCATTAGTTGTTGATTCTGCCACACTGCGCCTTGCCAATGCATAGCCCCTTTTCTGACAAAGCTGAGCTACCTGCGCAAACCGCTCGGGATGTCGCGGTACCAAAACCAACAGTGGAGCCTGAGGTAAGACGGCTTTAATCTTGGCAAATGCCTGCAAAACCAGCTCATCTTCCCCGCGGTGGGTGCTGGCTGCGAGTAAGATGGGTCTACGGTCAGCGCCCTGCCAATCCTGAGCTAGCTGCTCAGCCAGCGCCTGCACAGATAAATCTATATCCAAATCAAACTTAATATTACCGCTAATTGTTAGCGCCTCTGATGGTAGCCCTAGGTTGGTAAACCTAGTGCCGTCGTCACTATGCTGGGCCACCACGGCAGATATTGATCGCAACATAGGGCCGACCAGAGAAGGAACTTTGCCATAGCCTTTAGCGGACTTTTCTGACAGCCGGGCGTTGGCCAATATCACTGGAATGTTACGGCGGGCGCAGGCCGCGATGGTGTTGGGCCACAGCTCTGTCTCCATAATAATCATTACGCTAGGTTTTATGCGATTTAAAAATCGCGCCACCGCACCGGGCATATCATAGGGTGCATAACTGTGATCAACTGTATTGCCAAAGGCGGCAATAATTCGCTCGGAGCCCGTGGGAGTCATACAGGTAACTATTAGCCGCTGATTGGGATAATCCCGCTGTAGCAACCTTACTAGGGGTATCGCGGCGACAGTTTCTCCCACGGAGACCGCGTGTAGCCAAATCGTATCCTCACCACCCCGAACAGAGGTAAAACCAAAGCGCTCCGACCAGCGACTAGCATAGGCTGGCGCTTTTATGGCGCGGTAAAGTAGCCTCAATACAATAATCGGGCTCAGCAAATAGAGAATTGCTGTATATAGGGACCTGCTAATTATCATGCTCAATACCGGGTGAAAGGCCATCTTGACCAACGCTACTGCAAGGTAGCAAAGTCGACCAGATTTTCATAGACTATTATTGTGAGCAAAAAAACGCCCCGTTTTATTTTATGGTTTTATTTCGGTAGATTAGGATACAAACGGAAGTGGTTAGCTATTCAATGCAACTTGGTCATATCTGAGCCCACTAAACGTGAATACAATGTATGCACACTAACTGGAGTAAGTATGTGCGCCATTTTTAAAATGCAGTTTAGAGGTCATACTTAGATGGATGCAGTTATCACTTGGGTCGATGGCTCAGATCCAGCTCACCAACAAAAGTTAAGTAAACACCTGAGTAACTATGATTCGATGCCTGAATCTGCGACTGCCACGCGTTTCGCCGACAATGGTGAAATTGAATATGCAGTGATGTCTCTGGTTCTCTTCGCCCCATGGGTCGATAATATTTACATTGTCACAGATCAGCAAATCCCTCATTTCTACAGAAATTTAACTGACCAAAGTCTCCTCGATAAAATAAAAATCATTGATCATCAGGTTCTGTTTTCAGGTTATGCAGATGCATTACCCGTCTTTAATAGCCTGTCTATCGAAGCTTTGCTCTGGAATATTCCAGATTTAAGCGACGATTTTATTTATCTAAACGACGATATGATGCTAATACGACCGGTGCCAGTTAGCGCTTTTCGAACAGATGAGGAATATGTCTTTAAAGGCAAATTGCGACGCAAGAGTGGTCTGAAACTATACTCTCGCTTGAAAAAACTATGGTCCCGCTCAACTAATCGGCGCGTAAGTTACCGAGGACTTCAGGAGAAATGTGCCGACCTGGTCGGTTGCGACAATTATTTTCTGGATCTTCCCCACTGCCCTCATATTCTAAACCGCAGTGCACTAGAGGAATTTTTTTGCGTCAACCTTCACTTACTAAGGGCCACTATTGGGCATAAATTCAGGCACCCAGAACAGGTGTGGTCAGTATCATTGTTCTGTCATAAAACTCTGTCTAATGGACTAGCTCGCATAGATAACAGCTTCAAAACCCTGAATATAAAAGCGGATCGTTATAACCTGAAAAAAGTGCAGCGCATCCTGTGCTCTGCTGACGCTAAGCCAGAGAGTTATTTTTTATGCGTTCAGAGTCTCGACATGGCCGATGCAGAATGTCATGACTTTATTGCGAGCTGGCGGGCCCATAGATTATTTGCCGACAGTAGATAGCCTAGAGAAATTCATAGCCTACCTAGTGCCAATGATCACTGACCCAGCTTGCAGGTTTAAAGTGTCGGTACCATTTACCACTGACACCAGCTATAGCCTCATGGGGATCGGGCTTTCCATGGAAAACTAATACACGGCAATCTGCGGGCATTGCGGTCTCTCTGGCGACGAAAAATGACCAGGGTTTGATGCAGTGCCGCTTAAAACTTCGACACCAGTGATCCGGCCAGTAGACCAGTGCGTTTTTAGCCATCATGGCAGCTGAAAGGTACTCTTGCTCGTTGCGATGGATCTTTTTAATCTCACTGAAGGATTTTTCAAACTCAGCCAACACGTCGGCATGGGCACCGACTTCAAAGCGGTAGACCGATGAATTGCCGGTGCCATCTTTTTTAATCCAGTCCTTAATGATCATCACTTCGCCTGGGTAATCAAACAGGTCATCCAGACTCCCGGTAATAATCAAATCGAGATCCAAACACAGCACCTTTCCTTTAAGGTCGTAAAGTGTCTCGGCAAATACTGCGAGCTTGTTCCAGCCACGCTCTGGGCCACCAAGATCGACAGATAGTTCAGGCAGAGGAAAAACCTCTACGTTTTTATGCAGGCCCGAGCTATCTTCTGTGAGGCAAATAAAGCGAAATTCTCTGCTCATATTGCGCGCAACCATGGAATATAGAGTATTCACATAGTCGCCAGAATACTTTGTGCCCCACTTCATGCACAGTACATTGACAATTTCCCTAGCGCTAGAACTCGCCATAACCATAATTCCGTTTGACTAAATTACTATTTAAATCTGGGCCTAACAACCGAGTACTAGTTTGATACTGGAGCTAACCAACTCTGATACTTGGCATTTTTACCACGCACCAGATCAAAATAAGCTGCCTGCAATGCAGTGGCTACTGGACCACGCTTACCCGAACCAATAACGCGACTATCGTATTCGCGAATCGGAACAATCTCTGCAGCGGTGCCGGTAAAGAAAGCCTCATCGCAGATATAAACCTCATCTCTAGAGATGCGTTTCTCACGCACCTCAATGCCATGATCAGCGGCTAACTTAAATACTGTATCTCGGGTAAGCCCATCGAGGCAGGAGGTCAAATCTGGAGTGTAAATAACACCGTCTCGAACCATAAAGAAGTTTTCCGCGCTTCCCTCTGCAACATACCCCTCTGGGTCGAGCATGATCGCTTCGTCACAGCCTGAGTCTAGAGCCTCGCGCAGTGCCAGCATCGAGTTGATATAGTTGCCGCTGGCCTTGGCCTTGACCATAGTAATATTGACATGGTGTCTGGTATACGAAGAGGTACGTACCTTGAGACCTGTCTCTAGAGTTTCTGGCGACATATAAGATGGCCAGTCCCATGCGGCAATGCCTACATGTACTCTTAATCCCTCAGCACGCAGCCCCATACCTTCTGAGCCTAAAAATACTAACGGGCGAATATAAGCCGCCTCGAGATTGTTGCTACGAACCACTTCTCGATGTGCGTCACAGATTTCCTGCTGGGTAAAAGGCAGCTCCATGTGCAAAATTTTTGCGGAATTAAAAAGTCGCTTAATATGGTCTTCTAGGCGAAAGATGCAGGTTCCTGAATGCTCGGTTTCATAGGCACGAATACCTTCAAAAACACCGTTGCCGTAGTGAAGGGATGAAGTGAGAAAATGCACTTGCGCGTCGCGCCAATCGATTAACTTGCCGTCCATCCAAATAAAACCATCGCGGTCTGAAAATGACATCGACCTATTACCTCTTTTTAATTAACTGTTACCAAATAATGTATACCACTGAGCCACCACCATTTCCCGCTCATCGACAAACTCTGTCACCGCTACTTCCCCCAGCTGATTGTGTAGCTGTAAGCGATGCCCTGCAGTACGGAGTCTCTTGTAGGCGTCTATCAACTGGAGCGATTTTTGTTCTGCCAACAAACCACATTGAGTCAATGACTCTATTATGCGGATGGTGTCGCTCCAACGGGTAAGCGAAGGATGTTCGTGAGACCAAGCCAAGACTGCAAATTGAACCATAAATTCAATATCTACGATACCTCCAGCGCCCTGCTTAAGGGAGAATTTGCCATCTTTCGTACTCTGACCTAGGTGTTTACGCATTTTTTCGCGCATTATCTTCACTTCGGTAGCTAAAAGTTGCACCTCTCTAGGCCGCCGAAGAACCATATTTCTCACTCTGTCAAAGTCCATCGCCAGATTAGGGTCACCAGCAATAGGCCTTGAGCGCACAAGGGCCTGATGCTCCCAAGTCCAGGCGTCTTGATATTGGTACTTTTCAAAACCAGCTAGGGTAGACACCAGCATCCCCGAGTTCCCTGAGGGCCTTAGACGCATATCAATTTCGTAGGCCATACCGGAATGAGTTGGTGTAGATAGCAGATGGATAATGCGCTGACCCAGACGCATAAAAAAAGTGCTGTTGTCGATGCTTCGGGGACCATCGGTAACCTGATTAGCCTCAGCGCTATGGAGAAAAACCAAATCCAGATCTGACGTATAACCCATTTCGATACCGCCCATTTTGCCGTAGGCGACAACAATAAAACCTGGCGTTTGGCTCAGTTCATCCGGCCTCAGCACATCGGCTTGCTGCGGCTCACCATAGTTGGCTACCAGCTGACGCCAGGCTACATTGACCACGTGCTCCACCACCACTTCGGCCAGCCAGGTCAGATAGTCGCTAACCTGCATTAGAGGCAGTACATCCATTAGTTCGCACGCCGCAACCCTTAGCTTGCAAGAACGACAAAAATAGCGAATAGCTTCCATCTGCTGCTCTTGGTCCTCATCGGGTATACGTAGCATTTGCTGGCGCAGCTGGTCTCCCAGCAACTGTTTGTCCGCGGCAGTGTACAGGGAGCGGAGATCAAGCAACTCATCGAGAAGTGCCGGATAAGCCGCCAGCTCGTCGGCAATCCAGGAACTGCGCTCACACAGGATAGTCAGCTGTTCAAGAGCCTGGGGGTTTTCAGCCAGTAGTGCCAGATATGCACTGCGGCGCAACACACCCTGTATCAGACCTAGTATGCGACCCAAGGTAATACTGTTACTTGAGCTGGTTGCGCAAACGTTGATTAGTCGAGGCAATAGCACATCGAGGCGCCTGCGCGGCAAAACCTCTAGACTTTGGACTGCTTTACTTTGGTAAAAAACAGCCAGTTTCTCAGCGACCTCTTGGGGTTGCTGATAACCTTTTCTTTGCAAGTGGTGAAGAACAGTCTGCCTGTCTAGGTTGTGATGCCAGATACTGTGTTGGAGATCGCTGTTCTGTTGTGCCTCGCTTTGGCCGTCAGAAATAATAGCGCTAAAGCTACTGCGTACCCTATCACGATGTATTTGCAACTGTACGCAGAAGTCAGTCCAGTTTGAAAAGCCTAGCAGCACAGCAACGCGTAGCCGACCTAGTTCATCTTGGGGTAATTCCTGTGTTTGCTTATCGGCAATACCTTGCAAGGCATGTTCAGTATTACGCAAAAATTCATAGGCCTGCCACAGTAGTTGCTGCTCAGATACTTCAATTATCTGTTCTGCAGCCAATACCTTTAACGCCTCATCTAGTGACTGAGTCTGCAACCGAGTATCAAGGCCACCACGAATAAGCTGTAAGGTCTGGGCAATAAACTCGACTTCACGAATACCCCCGGGCCCAAGCTTGATATTGTCCTGCATACCTTTGCGTGCCACTTCGCGATTAATTGTGCGTTTTAAATCGCGCAGGGATTCAATAGAGCCATAATCAAGGTATTTACGATAAATAAAAGGCTTTAGCATAACATTTAGAGCCTCTGCATCTGCTGATGTACCAGCCACAACTCGCGCCTTAATCATGGCGTAGCGCTCCCAGTCGCGGCCCTGAGTTAGGTAGTATTCTTCAAGAGCCGCAAAATTAAGTACTAGGGCACCACTTTGACCATAGGGCCGCAGTCGCATATCCACGCGAAACACAAACCCATCCGCTGTCTGGCGATCGAGCGCAGCAATCAGCTTTTGGCCCAGACGAATAAAGAATTCTTGATTTGAAATGCTGCGCGCAGCTCCCTGAGTTTGACCCGCCTCGGGGTAGGCAAATATAAGATCAATATCGGAGGATATGTTTAATTCATAGGCGCCCATCTTACCCATGGCGATGACCACTAGATTCTGCTCGTCGCCCAATTTATTGACTGGAGTACCCAACTGGGAACAAGACAATCTATGTAAAAAGTCTAGGGCGTTAACAATACAGGCCTCGGCTAACAAGGTGGCATCACGAGTAGTTTCAAGCATGGCTGCAGTGCGGGTAAAGTCACGCCATATAATACGAATCATTTCGCGACGGCGAAAAATTCTAAGACGCTGACTAAGGTGCTGTTCGGTAGATACCTCAGCTAGTTGTTGCTGGAGTCGCTGAGCATAGGTTTCCTGGTCATAGCTTCGCGCTAAATCACCACTTTCAATTAGCTGTTGGAAAAGTCCCAGATCGACACTGCACTGATCAGCAATAAAGTCGCTGCAACCCCATACCAGCGCCAACTGCTGGGCAAAAGCTGGATCCTGCTGCAGGCGTTGCTGTAACCAGGGCGCTGTGGGTATTTCCCTTAAAGACAGTGGGACGGGGATATCTTTTAGCGGCATAAGGTGGTTTTTTAGCGACCAAGCTCTAGAGAAATCGGCAGTGTGTTTTTTAGGAGCATAATTTAATAGTTACTCCGATGCCCAGCATAACCTGTGTTACCTGATTCAAGACAGTCCTTAGCCGATAAATTATATTCGTTTGAGAGCTACAGGCTGGGTGAGTAAAGATGATATCTGTGGGTCGGGGGCATTCGCGAATTTAGATGCGGTGTCTTTTATGGCAAGACTGATGCATCTTTTTAGATCTGCAGCTAACTGGTTCCCGGCACTGGAGAGTAAATAAACCAATCAAGTTGGGCAAAGCACAGTTATGACGTCATTTATCACTCAACTTATGGGCTAGGGTTGCTTATAATCACCGCATGAATACAGATAGCTACGTACAGTTCTTCAGGCAGACGTCACCCTATATACATGCACATAGGGGAAAGACCTTTGTCATCGCTCTTGGGGGTGATGCAATAGCACATGGGAATTGCCATAGAACCCTGCATGATATTGCACTGCTGCAGAGTCTTGGCATTCGTCTGGTGCTGATACACGGCGCAAGGCCGCAGATTGATAAACGTTTAGCTCTATCTAGCATTGATACCAGCTTTGCACAGCAGTTAAGAATCACCGACAGCGAGGCTATGCTGTGCGTGAAAGAGGCCGTAGGTAGTACCAGGCTTATCATCGAATCAGAACTATCAATGGGACTGCCTAATTCTCCTATGCACGGCGCTCAACTCACAGTGGTCGGTGGTAATTTTATGGCTGCTAAACCCGTTGGTGTGCGCAATGGCATAGATTTTCAAAACACCGGTGAGGTCCGCCGTATTGATGCTGACGCTATTGAGCAGCAACTGGTACTCGGGTCAATGGTGTTGATGTCGCCCATTGGCTTTTCACCTACAGGGGAGTCATTTAATTTAAACTATCAGGACGTCGCCGCGCACGTGGCCATCGCCCTAGACGCCGAGAAACTAATTTTAGTTAGCCAGGCAGGAGGCATTATGGCAGACGGCAATTTGCTGCGTAATCTGTCCCTTCCAGAAGTTAATAGGTTAAAGGAAAATAGTACTAATGGCAGTGAGCAGAGCTTGTTAGCCTGTGCCTACAGGGCCTGTAACAATGGTGTGGACCGCGTGCATCTTGTCAGCTGTGCTGAAGATGGCGCACTGCTATCGGAGCTGTTTACCCGCGAGGGTAGTGGCACCCTCATAATGAAGGACCATTCTGAGGTAATTCGACCTGCCACGATTGACGACGTAGGTGGTATTCTCGATTTGATCTCACCCCTAGAAGATCAACAGGTGCTGGTTAAACGCTCGAGGGAACTACTTGAAACTGAGATCTCGCGCTTTATGGTAGTAGTGCATCCAGAGGGTCTTTTACTCGGCTGTGCTGCGCTGTATCCAACCATGGAAGAATCAAGTGGCGAATTGGCCTGTGTCGCAACCCATCCAGAATTTCATGATCAGGGTATAGCAACGCGCTTGCTCGAAAAAATTGAAGTTGATGCCAAGTCTCAGGGCATGTCGACACTGTTTGCACTGACTACTCAGACAGCTCACTGGTTTTTAGAGAAGGGCTTTATCGAGGTGCAGGTTGCAGATCTGCCTGCGCAAAAACAGTCACTGTATAATTATCAGCGTAATTCACGAATTTTTAGCAAAGCTATTTAACTAACTGTTATCCTTCGCCAATAACGATTTAATACAAGAGAAAAACCATGCCTAAGTATCGCTCCCACACTACCACTCAAGGCCGAAACATGGCTGGCGCCAGAGCGCTTTGGCGTGCCACTGGAATGAAAGACGACGATTTTAACAAACCCATGATCGCGATCGCGAACTCCTACACACAGTTTGTGCCTGGTCATGTGCACCTTAAGGATATGGGTGACCTGGTAGCCGCAGAGATAGCCAAAGTAGGTGGCATTGCCCGTGAGTTTCACACGATTGCGGTGGACGACGGTATTGCCATGGGTCATGACGGTATGCTGTATTCGCTTCCCTCGCGCGATGTTATCGCTGACTCGGTAGAATATATGGTCAATGCTCACTGTGCCGACGCACTCGTGTGTATTTCAAATTGTGACAAAATTACCCCGGGCATGTTGATGGCCGCTATGCGCCTTAATATTCCAGTAGTGTTTGTGTCTGGAGGTCCGATGGAGGCAGGTAAAACTAAGCTGGCAGATCATAAACTCGATCTTGTCGATGCCATGGTAATTGCTGTCGATGATGATGCCAGCGACGAGAAGGTAGCTGAATATGAGCGTTCAGCATGTCCAACCTGTGGTTCCTGTTCTGGTATGTTTACTGCTAACAGTATGAATTGTCTGACTGAAGCGCTGGGCCTGTCACTACCAGGTAACGGCACCGTACTGGCTACCCATTCGGATCGCCGGGAGTTGTTCCAAGAAGCGGGGCGCACCATTGTGGATCTAGCGCGCAAACATTACGAACAGGACGACTACTCTGTATTGCCCAGATCAATTGCTAATTTTAAAGCCTTTGAAAATGCTATGACCCTGGATATTTGTATGGGTGGGTCGACCAATACTATTTTACATCTACTGGCCGCTGTGCAGGAGGCCGGCATTGATTTTGATATGGGTGATATAGACCGATTGTCTCGAGTGGTGCCTCAACTGTGTAAAGTGGCTCCAAGTACGCCAGACTATCACGTTGAAGATGTGCATCGTGCGGGCGGTATCATGGGCATTCTGGCCGAGTTGGATCGAGCTGGCCTGATTCACGGAGAGATACCTACAGTGCATTCTGACACGCTAAAACAAGCACTGGAAAAATGGGATATCGTAAGTGGTAATGTCAGCGAACAAGTGAAAACATTTTATAAGGCCGGCCCTGCGGGTATACCAACGCAAACTGCCTTTAGTCAAAGCACCAGATGGCCATCTCTAGATGCGGATCGTGAAAATGGTTGTATCCGGAATCTGGAAAATGCCTTTAGTCTTGAAGGTGGTCTTGCGGTACTCACAGGTAACCTGGCACCGGATGGCTGTGTGGTAAAAACCTCTGGTGTTGATGAGTCTATCCATGTGTTTGAAGGTCCGGCATTTATTACTGAGAGCCAAGACGAGGCGGTCGCCTCTATACTCGATGACAAAGTAAAAGCTGGTGATGTGGTCATTGTGCGTTACGAAGGTCCGCGGGGCGGCCCAGGTATGCAGGAAATGCTCTACCCAACGAGCTATATCAAATCTAAAAACTTAGGTAAGGCCTGTGCGCTGATTACTGATGGTCGTTTTTCCGGCGGTACATCTGGCCTTTCTATTGGCCATGTTTCTCCGGAGGCAGGCGCAGGTGGCAATATTGGTTTAGTGCGGCAGGGCGATACTATTCGTATTGATATTCCCAATCGTAGCATCGACATAATGATCTCCGACGCCGAACTAGAAGCCCGACGTGCCGAACAAGATAGCTTGGGCTGGAAGCCCGCAGAAGAGCGTCCACGCAAGGTCACTGCCGCCCTTAAAGCCTATGCCAAATTAGCCACCAGCGCTGATAAGGGTGCCGTCCGAGATCTTTCCCAGCTCTGATATCGGGGGAGACAATCTGAGCAGACATAAAAAAGCCCGGGCTAATGTTAGTTCCGGGCTTTTTTAAATCAGGCTAAAATTTTACTTACTACATCCAGGTACCTTGGCACCAACATTACGCAGCTTGTCGAGCCTTGTTCCTTCAGCGTCAGCATAGCGAATCCACTGTAGCGGGTAGCGCTTGCTCTTCTTGTCTTTGGCTTTTTTCAATGACTTCTGAAAAGCGGAGATAGCATCTTTGTAGCAGTGCAGATTAATCAAAGCATTGCCCATGACTAGGTAATTACTATCTGGACGCTTAACACCACCTTTTTTAGCCGCTTTCCTTGCCGCCCTGTAGGCTTCTTTGTCGCGGCCTAAATCCAGATAAATACCTGCTAGGCGAGATTGTAGATCACCGGTATCTGAATATTTAGATGCACTCTCAAGAGATTTTAGGGCGCGCTTTAGATCTTTAGACTGGTACCAAGCCGTACCCAATATCTCAAGATGCTTGGCATTTCTTTCGATGATGTCGTCTTTCATTCCCTTCTCAATGATTAGGGCAGCGCGATAGGGCACATCTGCTCCCAGATACATATAGGCCATGCTAATGACCTGGCTCTCTTTATCGAGCTGGTTGTTGAGGTAGGAAATCTCAGTCGCTACTAATCGGTCCATCTCGCGCTCAAGCTCACCATACATACCGCCTATCTGCTTCCAATAGGTCCATTTCGGGTAATGGGTGATTAGCTTTTCAAGAATGCTAGTAACACGCTTGTAGTCATTTTTTTCATAGTACAAAACACGCTGAAGTCCCCACCATCCCTCTTTGGGCAGGATACCTTTTGATTCAGCATCGTTAATAGCCAACTCCAACATTGCCAGAGACTCGGCTTTACGGTTGAGTTGGTAATAGATCTGCGCCAACAGCGAGCGAGCGTCACCGCCAATAATAACCGAGGCTTCCATCCATATTTCCAGCTCGATTGCTGCTTTGGCATACTTCTCTTCAGCAGTGTAAAGTTGAGCCACTGTGTAGCGAGTGTCCAGCGCCAACTCTGGTGGTGTACCCGGACCATTGATAACTTTGTTGTAGCTGCGAATCGCACCATTAAAGTCATCGAGCGAGTAATAGACATAGCCTTGGAATTTCCAAATCTGCGTCTGCTCATAGTCACTGGCACAGAGCTTGGGATTAGACTCGATCTTATTCAGCGCTTGCATTGATTCAGGCCATTGCTCTTCTTCCAAAATAACCTGGATCTTTTCCAAAGCCTTAGCGCACTTACCACCGACAGATTGACGCTGACGTGTTTTTACATCTTTATACTTTGGCTGTTTCTTCTCTTCTTTTGCCGCAAATGCAGAGCCGCCAATCACCGCCTCTGGGTTGGCCGTTGCCACCAACAGCGGCAACAAAAAAGCAGCGCCGAATACGGCTAAAGTCTTTATGCTTCTAAACATCAGATACCCTTTATTTCGCCATCTGGAAACTAAATTTATACAGTACGCCGCTTACTTCCTGCCCAACGCCATCGACAACCCGGGGGTTGTACTTAAGCTTGTTGGCGGCCTTCATCGCTGCACGCCCAAAACCCCAACCCTCTGGCCATTCTTCGACCATAATGGGGTCTCGCACGCCTCCTGTAGTGGTAATAATAACCTCAACCACTGCGTAGCCTTCTTTACCGCGTGTTTGCGCACGGCGGGGATACTGTGGCTGTGGCACATACACAGGTATGTAATCAGAATCTCTGGCGAAACCAGAATTACCAATATTTAGATTACCACCCGCTGCCGGTGCCGCCATACTAACTGCATTATCCGGCACCTCAAATTCAATATTTTCTTCAGGAATATCTGGCGGAGGCGTCTCGGGATCTTCTGGCTTTTCAACCTCAGTCTTATTTGCATTCTCAGTAAGCTGCCTATCGACATGAAGAAAATCTGGAATTTTAATTGACTCTTTTTCATCCAGTTCTTTGCTACCTGAGTCGATTAACTTGTACATCAAAATAATCAACGCAAAGGTCACCAAAATGCCCAGTGCAGCAGAAATACCAACTCTTATTGAAGCCATACTATTAACTCAGTCGTTTTCTACAGAAACAGCCACCGGGGCAATACCGATATCACGAGCGATATCAGCCACCTTGGCCACTGCTTCAATGTTGGACTCATTATCGGCCTGGATAACCATGCCACCCTTGGGGTTCTCATTAAATAATCTAGTTAGGTTGATTTTCAACGAAGTTGTTTCCACGCGTTTCTTATCAATCCAATATTCATTGTTTTCGCTTACCGCTACCAGAATACCCACCTTTTTGTAGGAGTCTTCAGTTGTGGTATCAACCTTAGTAACCTCAACACCAGGCAACTTGATAAACGAAGCCGTAACAATAAAGAAGATTAGCATAATGAAAACCACGTCTAGCATCGGCGTGAGATCGATCGCCTCACCCTGCCCCTGTGATTTTCTTGTTCTATTGCGCATAGTTGTCTCTCGTAGGACGCCTGTCTAAGGTTTAGACAGGCATTTCCAATTAGTGATCCATGGTCAGATGGTCTTCTAACAGATGTTTCTCACGCTCTGCTTCGCCTTCGACATAGGTCATGCCAAACACGCCAGAGAGCGCGGCAACCATTCCTGACATAGTCGGAACTGTTGCCTGAGATACACCACCGGCCATCGCCTTGGCATCACCGCCACCAGTAAAGGCCATGACGTCAAATACGGTGATCATTCCAGTTACCGTGCCCAGCAAACCAAATAGAGGGGCAAGGGCAACCAGGGTTTTGATCATCATAAAATTCGCGTCGATCTCGATACTCACCTCAGAAATCAGCTTTTCTCTGACTTGATGTGCATGCTTGGATTTGCGCTCTTTGCGCGCCTCCCAACTATCGAGAGCACGTTGTACATCAACGCCTACACTGGTTCGGAGATACCACATACGCTCAAATATCAGAGTCCACATAACGAATAGCAGGACGACAATAGCCCAAAGGACCATGCCGCCTGAATCCATAAACTTCCCGATATCGGCAATCGTATCAACGAAGAACATCTTAACGACCCTCTACAGAACCAGCGACGATACCTGCACTTTGCTCTTCGAGAACATGAAGAATACGCTGTGCCTTGCCGTTAACCAATGTGTGCATCAGAACAGTAGGAATAGCAACAACCAGTCCCAACACAGTGGTTATCAATGCCTGTGAAATACCACCGGCCATTGCTTTGGGATCACCAGCACCAAACAGAGTAATCATCTGGAAGGTAATGATCATACCTGTCACTGTTCCCAGTAGACCCAGCAGCGGCGCGACCATGGCAATAATCTTCAACAGATTAAGACCTGATTCAATCTCTGGACGTTCTTTAAGCACCGCTTCATGTAACTTCAGCTCCAAGGACTCTGGATCTAGGCCTGGATTATCAGCGGCAACTTTGAGTACTCGACCCAGTGGGTTGCTGGCATCGGCGGTCTTAGCTTTCAGCTGAGCCGTCACCTTAGTTGACATACCCATCAGCACAATCAGACGCCAGATGGCCAGTAAAATTGCAACAATGAATACAGCTGTGATCACATAGCCGACGATGCCGCCGAAGTGCCAGCGCTCAATCAGAGTTGGAGAGTTGATCAAGGCAGCCAGTAACCCGCCACCCAGTGGGCCAGTTGGATCCAAGCCTACCTTCGTGAACCCGCTCATCGCTTCTTGTAAGTCTTCCGCACTTGACTGGTGACCTGAAGGCTGGCGCGCTAACTCAGAAACAAGACCATTTTCAGGGCTGTACTCAAGATACTGTCCACCAGACATTAGGTTATAGGTACCAACGCGAACAACTTCCATTTCAGTCTGCTCACCGTTGGCGAGCAGAACAGTTCTGTTGAACTTAACGATTCGGGCACTCTCAACCATCTCACGCTGCTGCTCGTACCACAGCTTCTCGATATCTTCGATTGAAGGCAGACGAGTGTCGCTGCTCATTTTAGCGATCAGCTCATCAAGGAACTCTGTACGGCCAGGAATCTGTGCGCTGACGATCGACTGATTGAGGTTGGCACGAATATCACCAGCGGCACCAGTCAGATGGCCAAACAACTCCTTAAGTGAACCCAGACGCTTATCGCGCTGTTCACGCAGGCCAGCAAGAATCACATCGTTATCACGGATATTTTGCTCTAACCGGTCTGAACGGCGCTCTTCAGCAGCCTTGGTGTTCTCAGCACGCTTTAGCAGTGAAGCCTGTTTGCGCTGGTCGGCTTTAAACGCAGCTTCGCGCTTGCGGTAATCAGAGGATTCAGAGATTTTAGCGCTCTGAATCATTTGCAAAAGCTCATCGAGAGTCTTTGCATCCTGTGCCATGGCCGGCATGCTGAAAACAGCAGCGGCTACAAAAGCGGCACAAACTTTAGCGATATTCATGTTCATTGTGCAGTCTCCGGCGCAGTAATTGGCATTTCCATAACATCCTGGGGCGATAACTTCTTCGCGATACGGATGCCCTGGTCTACGGCTCTACGGTACTCAGATCCGAGGGTCTCCCAAGATCCGGTATTCTTGTTCCAAGCACCAGTTTGAGATTTGTCTTTAGTCTGATACATCAGTGCAACGCGTCCGACGCGAAGCATTTCTACCTCAACCTCAGAGCCGTCAGCATTGATATCGACCAGATCTCGGTAGGACTCCAGAGATAAGCTGTACTCAGATTCAATGTCATAGACTTCAAGAATCTGGCGGAACTTTTCAGCCGCCGAGAACTTGGCGCTGTCCATATTCACATACAGAGCTGCAATAGCCTCATTGCGCTGTTCTTTCTTAAACGGCACATCCAGAGCAATGAAGTCTTCAAGTGCCTTAAGCATGCTGATCATCAGCGGCGAAATGCCACGCTCAATAATTGTTGCATTCTCAATCGACTCCTTCAGTTCAGCCATCATTTGCTTTTGGCTGACAATCTGACGCTCGAGCTGTGAGTTATATACTCTCAGCGACTCGATCTGCTTATTGACCTGTTTGAATTCTTGCAAAAGACCATCAGTTTGATCGGCAATACGATCAACTTTAGTTTGCGAGGATTTAGCGGCTTGAACCTTAACGGCCCCAGCTTTGAGCACATCACTTACTTCAGTGGCCTGTACTGCGCTAACAGTCAGACTACCAGCAAGAGCGGCAAAAAGTGCCAATGCTTTTAGTGGTTGCTTATTCATAGTTCCCTCAATTTGGGTCTACCGGTTTAATTATCTTTTACTGTCTAATATCGACAACAATCCATGCCGACAAAAGACAAGCTTTGTTCGGGTTGTCTTTGTAACAGCCTCAACTGAAAGAATCAATTTGCCCTAGGTGAAATTCATAGGATAAAAGTTAGAACTTATCGGTTTTGTTACCTAATGTAACATCTGCCACTGATCCATGGTTTTTTGGTGCGTTACAATCGATCGAGTACAGTAAATCGATAGGGGTGAGTGTCGATTGAATTTGGCAGACTGACCTCAACCTGATGCCAGGCTTCGGAGGAAATCTCTGGAAAGAATGCATCGCCCTCAACTTCAGCTTCTACCTGAGTCAAGTAAAGCCGGTCGGCGAAATCAATTGTCATCCGGTAAATTTGCTCACCACCAATCACCATAACCTCGCTGGCGCCAGCAGCTTCACAGGCCTGCTCTGCCAGCTTTAACGCGCGCTCTAAGGTCTGTGCCACCTCCACCCCCGGCGCAGACCAGGCCTCATCGCGAGTAATCACTATATTGGTACGCCCTGGCAGTGCACGGCCAATGGAATCATAGGTTTTGCGTCCCATGACAATGGGTTTACCCATGGTCACGGACTTAAAGTACCTGAGATCTTCAGGCAGATGCCACGGCAGTTGATTATTGATACCAATAACATTGTTGCGGCTGACCGCGACTATTAATGACAGTTTCATTTGAGCCTCTTAAACAGCGACTGGAGCCGAGATCGGCCCATGGGATTCATAGTTTTGCAGCTCAAAATCTTCGAACACAAAATCAAATAAATTGTCGACTTCTGGGTTTATCGCTAGTGTTGGCAGTGGATAAGTTGTACGGGAAAGCTGCTCCTCAACCTGATCCATATGATTACTATAGAGATGCGCATCACCAAAAGTGTGCACAAAATCTCCAGGTTTTAATCCGGTCACCTGCGCAATCATCAGGGTTAATATTGCGTAAGAGGCAATGTTAAAAGGTACGCCCAAAAACACATCAGCACTGCGCTGATAGAGCTGACAGGAAAGACGGCCCTCCGTGACGTAAAACTGAAATAAGCTGTGACAGGGTGGCAGACCAGATTTGACCATTACCGGGATATCTTTTGGATTCCAGGCAGACACCAACAGGCGGCGAGAATCCGGGTTCGATTTAATATCATCAATCAGCTGGGCCAACTGATCGACCCCTTCAAAATCCCGCCACTGCTTGCCGTAAACTGGGCCCAAATCGCCATACTGTTGGGCAAAGGCAGCATCGGTTTTAATACGTTCAACAAATGTTTTCATCCCCGCTTTCCACTCCGGGGAATACATAGTTAAATCTTGATCTTGCCCAGTTTCACGCAGCCAGCTTTGATAGGGCCAGTCATTCCAGATGCCAACGCCATTTTCAACCAGATAGCGAATATTAGTATCGCCACGCACAAACCACAGCAACTCGTGAATAATAGATTTCAAATGGACCTTTTTACTCGTAACCAAAGGGAAGCCCTCAGCCAGATCAAAGCGCATCTGATAACCAAAAATACTCTTGGTGCCGGTGCCGGTTCGATCTTCTTTGGTTACACCATGATCACGAATATGGCGAACTAGCTCTAAATATTGTTTCATAAAACCGCCCTAATTCGGGTTGCCAGCAAGACGCTGAAATGTTTTTCGCAGAAGCCAAAGGCCCAACAGCATCATTGGAACACACAGCACCTGACCTCGGGTCATCCAGCTCAATGATTCAATTAGCGCCGACTGATCAACCAGATGTGCATCTGGCTCGCGCACAAATTCGACCAGAAAGCGAAACAGGCCATAGAGGATCAAAAACAGACCTGAAACCTCACCAAATAACCGCGGTTTGCGCGCATACCAGTTAATCACTAGAAATATCACCAATCCTTCCAGCAGCGCTTCATAAAGTTGCGAGGGGTGTCGAGTTAATTGAGTTGGGTCTGATGGAAACACCATGGCCCAGGGAACTTCTGTGGCGCGACCATACAATTCGCCACCAATAAAATTACCGATGCGACCGAAAAACAGTCCTGCAGGAACTAGGGGCACAACAAAGTCTGCCAGGCCCAAAAAACTTACCTTGTTTTTGCGCCCATAGGTAAATATAGCGATTGCAACACCAATTAGGCCGCCATGAAATGACATGCCGCCCTCCCAGACACGAAATAACATGGCTGGATCAGCGAGCCACTTATCGGCGCTGTAAAAAAACAAATAACCGAGGCGTCCTCCGAGGATAACTCCCCAGGCGCCATAGGTAATAAGGTCTTCAACTTGAGATCTTTTAATGGGTGCCCAAGGGCGCTGGCTATTACGTGCAGCTAGCATGTAGGCACCAGCAAAGGCCAGCAGATACATAATGCCGTACCAGTGTATCTGTAATGGACCAAGAGATAGTGCCACCGGATTGATGGCTGGATATGGAATCATTGCAGTGTTTGCCCCTGAATATTTGAGCCCTGATAATAACGGGTTGTTTGACCATCTGCTACATGGGATACCGGCTTAAACAATAAAAAGTTACACTGACCGCTATGTGCCTTCTCGCTATCGCTTTTCAGTCTCATCCAGATGCGTCACTAATCGTTACCTCTAATCGTGACGAATTCTATGCGCGCCCAACTCTGCCAATGCACTGGTGGTCAGACGCCCCTATTCTGGCAGGGCGCGACGCTCAGGCAGGGGGGACATGGATGGGTCTATCTCGTCGGGGTCGTTTTGCTGCGGTAACTAATTTCCGTCAGATCACCAAAGATACTAAGTCACCCCCTACACTTCTATCTCGGGGCCAGCTGATAAGCGACTTTTTAACCTCAGACCAGAATGTTGATGAATGGGCCAAGGCGCTCAAACCCGCGATGGCAGACTACGGCGGCTTTAATTTGCTGCTTTACGATGGCTTTAACCTGCTCTATCTAAACAACCATGACAACAGCGAAATACTTTTACCACCGGGCATCTATGCTCTTAGCAATCATTTACTCGACAGTCCCTGGCCCAAGGTTGACCATGCCCGCGACCAGCTCAAACAGGCCATCACTGCAGACACCATAGGTGCCGAGCAGCTTCCAGACCTTATTGCTTGCCTATCTTTAGAAAAAACCTTCCCGCCCGAACTACTGCCCAATACTGGGGTGCCTGAACATTGGGAACAACTCCTATCTTCACCTTTTATTGTTGCCGATGACTATGGCACCAGAGCCTCTGCGGCCATCATTATGCGCCGGTCTGGTGAAGTTGATGTAGCAGAGCATTGTTTCGAAGCAGGAGCGAGTCTGGGGTATCAAGAGTTTAGCTTTAATCTATCGGCCTTCTGACTGGGCTTGGTCGGACGAATAAGTCGGACGATTTCTGGTTGCCCCAATGAATCTGCAATAAACTCCGCTACCGACCCAGCATCTGACATGCGCAGGGCACGACGAACCAACTCTCGAGCATCTTTGCGAGTAATATTCAGCAACATAGATTTCACTCGCAAAAGGCTGGTCGCACTCATAGAGAAATTCTCGTATCCCAGCCCCAATAAAACCACCGCACTGAGAGGATCACCCGCCATCTCACCACAGATACTGAGCTGACAATTAACTGACGAGGCCTGCTCATAAATAGCTTTAAGCGCCCGCAAAACAGCTGGATGCATGGTGTGATAGAGGTCGGCCACCCGAGGGTTATTGCGGTCAACGGCTAGTAAATACTGAGTTAAATCATTACTTCCAACCGACAGAAAGTCCACGCGGCGACCGATTTCCTTGACCTGATAAACCGCGGCTGGCACCTCGATCATAGCGCCAATAGGGGGCATTTGAATATTACAGCCCTCTTCCTCGGTGAGCTCCCGATAGGCACGATTGATCAACTCCAAGGCGCGGTCAAGCTCAGGGATATTGCTGATCATCGGCAGCATAATGCGCAGATTATTAATGCCCTCACTGGCGCGCAGCAGTGCACGAATCTGAACGAGAAAAATTTCAGGATGATCCAGTGAAATGCGAATGCCACGCCAGCCTAAAAATGGGTTTTCCTCTTCAATGGGAAAGTAGGGCAGATCTTTGTCACCGCCTATATCTAGAGTTCGCATAGTCACTGGACGCGGTGAGAATGCCACTAGCTGCTCACGGTAGATGTCCATTTGCTCATCTTCGGTAGGAAAACTCGAGCGCATCAAAAAAGGAATTTCTGTCCGGAACAGGCCTACGGCCTCGGCACCGCTTTTAAGAGACCTATAGGTGTCTTGGCGCAAACCTGTGTTGACCCACAGTGAAAAACGGAACCCATCCGGAGTGATACAGGGGACATCCCGCAACTTTTCTAGGTCTTTGGCAAGAACTTTCTCTTCCCGCTGACGCTGTAAATAGGTACGCCTTACCGTGCGCGTAGCGCCGCTTATTACATCCCCAGTAAAGCCATCAACAATCAGTTCCTGCCCCTCTAGCTCTACCCAGGGCAGATCAATAGCGCCCATTACCGTAGGAATTCCCAGAGCGCGACCTACAATGGCCATATGGGAATTGCTCGACCCCTTGAGGGAAATAATACCCACTAGTCGATCCACGGGAATATCTGCTAACGCTGTAGCTGATAGGTCTTCACCCACCAGAACAACACGGCGAGGCATGGGTAAGGCTTTGCGATCATGACTTTGTAAATAGCCCAGTACCCGCTTACCCAAATCATTGACATCCGCTGCGCGCTCTCGCAAATAGGGATCATCCATCTGCCGAAACGTGCGCACATGTTTCAAAATAACTGAACTCCAGGCACTCTGTGCCGCTTGGCCCGCCCTAATCGCAGCTATAACCTCACCTCCCAATGAGCGATCATCGAGCATGCGTATGTACACATCAAACAGTGCCAGCTCCTCAGAGCTGAGAAGCTCTTCAAGCCCATCACCCAAATTGCGCATATCCTGCTTGGCTGATTCTAAGCCCGCTCGAAAAATACTCACCTCAGCGCTGGGATCGCTGGTAAAACGCTCAGGCACAGAGGCCAAATCTGTGCTTTGCTCAACCAGGACTGCGTGACCAATGCCAATACCAGGAGAGCTGGGAATGCCGTGAAAAGAAGCCTCGCGACTTTTGCCACGACCCGCTGATGCCAACTTACGCAGTGCACCCGTTGCCTCCGCATGGGCAATAGCGCCAGAGAGCTGCGCACAGACAGTGACGACAAAGGCTTCCTCTTCGGCGGCAAAGCGACGTTCGGTTTCCTGCTGAAGCACCAGCACTCCGAGTACTTTGCGGTGGTGAATAATAGGCGCACCCAAAAACGAGTGGTAGGGCTCTTCACCGGTCTCTTCAAAATAGGCATAGTTGGGGTGCTTATCCGCTTCTCTTAAGTTAAGCGGCTCTTCTTTGGCTGCGACCAGACCAACTAAACCCTCACGCATGGCCAGTCGCACCTTGCCGATCGACTCAGTTCGCAGCCCCTCAGTGGCCATCAGCACATAGCGTTGATCTGTTTCATCAAAAAGATAGACAGAGCAGACACCCGCACTCATTGCCGCTCGAACCTCTTTGACAATAATGCTCAGAACTTCGGGCAAATTGCGGGCGCTGTTAACCTCCTGAACAATAGTGTGCAGTGATGCCAGCATGATTAAACGCCCCGGCTCTGCTGTTCAAAGCGGGCATTGGCGACAGCAAACTCAAGCAGAGCATTGCGATAGACATTGCGCTTAAACGAGACCACTGAATTGATCGGATACCAGTAGTTCACCCATTGCCAATTATCAAACTCAGGGGTGCCAGCGGCGTCAAAACGCACCCTTGAGATGTCTCCCGTTAATTTCAAATAAAACCATTTTTGCTTTTGACCTATGCACAGCGGCTTGGAATTTTTACGCTGCATTTGTGGCGGAATATGGTAGCGCAGCCATTTTTTACTGCGCTGAATGATTTTTACGTCATTGGACTCAAGGCCCACCTCCTCGTAGAGCTCTCGATACATAGCAACTTCGGCAGACTCACCTCTATCGACGCCACCTTGGGGAAACTGCCAGGCATTCTGCCCTAGCCGCTTTGCCCAGAATAATTGGCCGTGGCCATTGCTGATAACAATAGCAACATTAGAGCGAAATCCATCCTTATCTACCACAGTGTTATTCCCATATTAACCTATTGTTTTGACCATCCATTGTTCCACAGTCGACAGCGGCCAGCAATTTTCTCTTGAGGCTATGTTACATCATCGCTATCCTTCGTCTTCGTTTAATTACTCTGGAATGCTCCCATGGCGCTAGCCATCTTTGATTTAGACAACACGTTGATTGCTGGCGATAGCGATCATGGCTGGGGAGAATTCTTGGTCGCGAAAGATAAAGTAGATCGCGATCATTATCGGAAAATGAATGACCTTTTCTACGCCGACTACGAGGCCGGCCGCCTAGATATTATGGCCTACCTCGAGTTTTCGCTGGCTCCATTGGCCGCAATATCGATGGTAGAGCTTAACCAGTTGCACCGAGAGTTTATGCAACAAGTAATAACGCCTCTACGACTGCCAAAAGCCGAGGCTTTGGTTGAAAAACATCGTCGAGCCGGTGACCGATTGCTCGTTATTACCTCAACTAATCGGTTTATTGTTGAGCCTATTTGCCAAACACTGGGGATCGAGGAACTATTGGCAACAGAGCTGGAAATAATTGAAGGGCGGTATAGTGGCAAGATTGTCGGCGTGCCCACCTACCAAAATGGCAAGGTCGAGCGTTTAAAACTGTGGTTAACTGAACATAATGAGTCCCTAGCTGGGAGTTATTTTTATTCAGACTCAATCAATGATATGCCCCTGCTACTGGAAGTTGATAACCCAGTAGCGGTAGATTCGGATGATGCACTCACCGATGAAGCAACCACCAGAGGCTGGGACATTATTACTTTACGTAAATAACAAAAGCCCTAGGTTGAATAGGGCTTTTAGATGTTTTATCACCATGCTATTGAGTTACCGTAATCGCTTAGGACTCATCAATAGCGCTTTGATACCCATCGGCATCGAGCATATCCTCCAGCTCGCTGGAATCTGCCGGTTTAACCCGAAAAAACCAACCATCGGAATAGGGAGAGCTGTTGACTGTTTCTGGCTCGTCTTCAAGAACAGGATTAATCTCAACTACCTCACCGGTCACCGGCGCATAAATATCGGAAGCTGCTTTTACCGACTCAACCACAGCCACCTCAGCGCCGGCATCAATACTGGCGCCCACTTCAGGTAACTCAACATAGACTACATCGCCAAGAGCCTCCTGAGCATGGTCGGTAATACCTATAACAATGGTGCCGTCACTTTCCAAGCGCGCCCACTCGTGACTGCTGGCATATTTTAATTCCGCGGGAAGCTCGCTCACTGTGTTCTCCTGTGCCTATTTTGATACAAAAACTTTATTCTGCGCCAACCCTTGGGCGGCGTTCTGTGTGGCACACATTTTACTGATGATAGGGGAGAAAAATAAAGTAATTTACGACAACTAATGACCAGTTTGAGTAAATCTGTAAAATACGACGTGTCTTAAGTCATCTGCCCACTTATTAACCTAACGAGAGAATTATGCAAATCGGACCTTGCTTACTGTTTACACATAGATTGATCAGCTTTGTTGCCTTTTTTATTGCCATCACATCAGCTAGTGCTGATGAATTAGTGCTCGCCAATGGCGATTTGTTAAAAGGTGAAACCGTCAGTCAATCGGCGACCCATTTATTGTGGCGCTCGGACAATTTTGGCAACCTAAGTATCCCCCTTACTAATATAAGCTCTATTAACGGGGCAGAATTTTTGCCTACAGCGGCCAAAAAAGTCGAGCCGGCGATTACCGTGGCCTCATTTACAAATAGCTACAAAGGCGGACTCTCTGTCACTGGCGCCTATGCTAGTGGCAATGAAGAGCGGGAAGACTGGGATATTGAGGGCACCACAACATGGCGCACTGGAGATTACCGCCATGACACCAAGATTAACTACGAGAGTCATAGCCTTGACGGCTCTGCGGCCAATGAGGAGTATCAGCTGGGCTACGGTTTAGATTTCTTCTTCCGCGAAAAATGGTTCTGGAAAAATGGCGCGACCTGGGGCGGCAATGAAAACCGCGCCATAGACCAGTACTACTCCGTGGGGAGCGCCATAGGTCGGCAACTTTGGGATACCGAGTCTAGCGCCCTCGCTGCAGAATCTGGCTTGACCTGGATCAGTGAAAAATTTAATGATCTAAGTACAAATGATCGCCTCACCTGGAGCTGGTCCGCTGACTATCGTCGAATACTACTTCAGAGCTTAGAGCTATTTCACACCCATACGCTGCTGGTCTCGGTTTCAGACGTCAAGGACTCAGAGATCAGAGCAGATATTGGGCTAAAGGCACCGCTGGTAGACAGTCTCTTTACTGAACTAAAGCTCGAATGGATTTACGACAACCAGCCTGGTTTAGATACCAAGGCCAGTGATAGTCAGCTGACCATTGGTGTCAGCTACAGCTGGTAGTCCAATTAGGGCCGCACCTGTAATGGCGGCTCATTAAGCGCCGCCAGTTGCTCCCGTAACATCAGTATATGATCGCTCCAGTAGCGCGGTGAGTTAAACCACGAAAACGCGCGTGGAAATGCTGGATCGCTCCAGCGCCTGGCAATCCAAGCGCTGTGATGCATAATTCGCAGGGTTCTAAATACCTCAATTAGGCGCAGTTCGCGGTAGTCAAAATCGTAAAACTCGCTATAGCCTTCAATTAACTCAGCCATCTGCGCGGTCTGCTCCTGGCGGTCACCTGATAGCAACATCCATAGGTCCTGAATCGCCGGCGCCATACGAGCATCATCAAAATCCACAAAATGTGGATTATCCTCGCGCCATAATATATTGCCCGAATGGCAGTCCCCGTGCACACGTATATTATTGATCTGGCCATAGTCCGACAAAATCTGGTCGACCCTATTGAGTATATCTACAGCCAGAGAGTCATAGGCTGGACTCAGCTCCGCAGGCATAAATTTTGAGCTTATTAAGTGGTAAGACTGCCAGCCAAAATTCTCAGCATTGAGGGTAGGGCGGTGGGTAAATGGCTGCATGGCGCCAATGCCATGAAAACGCCCGAGTAATCTGCCTAAAATAAATAAATTATCGAGATTATCCAACTCTGGAGCATGACCACCTCTGCGCTCATAGAGCGCGAATCTAAATCCAGCGTAGGTGCTTAAACTTTCGCCATTGGCATTTAGCCAGGGACAAACCACAGGTAACTCCTGTTCTTGCAACTGAAAACAGTACTCATGCTCCTCGCGGATTTGATCGTCATTCCAGCGCTCTGGGCGATAGAATTTTGCAATCATAGGCGTCTGCTCATCAATGCCAATTTGATAGACGCGATTCTCGTAGCTATTGAGCGCCAAAAAGCGACCATCAGAAACAAAACCCTGGCTCTCAACTGCGTCGATCAACAGGTCAGGAGTAAGGGCATTAAAGGGGTGGCTATTGTTTTCAGACATTTAATCTAGGCTCGGTTTTGAGCGCATATTTTTCTTTTGCCCATGTTGGGTTTTTTTATCCATGCGTCTCAACTGTGAGCCTCTGGTCGGTTTGGTTGGGCGGCGCGCCTTGGGCGTAAACATTGCTGACTGCACCAACTCCTGCAAGCGCTGCATTGCCTCGGCGCGGTTCTTGTCCTGACTTCGATAGCGCTGGGCCTTAATAATAATCACACCTTCTTTAGAGATACGCTGATCGTTAAGCTTATACAGCCGCAGTTTTACAGCTTCCGTCAAGGAAGAAGCCCCTACGTCAAATCGCAGATGAATCGCCGAGGCCACCTTGTTTACGTTCTGCCCACCAGGGCCCTGAGCACGAATGGCCGTCAGTTCAATGTCGGAGTCGGGAATAGAGATGCTGCTGGAGATAAATAGCATCAGTCGCTTGATTCAACAAATGCAAAACGAGGCTGTGACTCACCATCAGCCTCCACCGTTTCAACAAACATATCTAAGGGCCGCACCCACAGACTATAGTCGCCATACAGGGTGCGATAGACAACATGCTCCTGCTCGGTCTCACTGTGTCTGGCAACATCTATCACCTGATACAGGTTGCCCTTGTAATGCCTATAAACTCCTTTTGCTAAGCTCATAACTTTTCCTGTTCTGTCGCGCAGACCTGAGTCTTGCAATATATTGCGTCAGATAGCCAAACATCCAATTCATCACCGACCGCCAAGGGACCAACCCCCGCAGGGGTCCCAGTCAACACTATATCCCCAGGCAAAAGTGTAAAAAACTGGCTGATGTAAGCTAGTAGTGGTAGTACTGGCGTCAGCATGTCTGCACTGTTGCCATTCTGACGCAGTTGCTGATTGATGCTGAGTTTGATTTGCTGGCTTTGCAAGTCACCGAGCTTATCTGGACTTATAAATACTGAGGCTGGGCAGGCGCCGTCAAAGGACTTAGATTTTTCCCATGGCAAGCTCTCTTCTTTTAACTGTTGCTGTAAGTCACGCAACGTTAAATCAAGCCCTATACCCACACCTAAAATTGCCATCTGAGCCTCCTGCTCAGTGCACTGAGTTAAGGGCTGACCAATCAAAATACTCATTTCAGTTTCGAAATGGCATTCACCCAAATGTGTGGGAACAAAAATGTCCCCTTTCAGAGGCACCAGTGACGTATTGGGCTTAATGAATAAAACCGGAGATGTTGGTACTGGATTATTAAGTTCTCGCGCATGTGCGGCATAATTCCTGCCTACACAGACCACTTTACCTAGGGGTAGATTAGTCCCACTGCCATCAACAATGTGCTGATATTTAACCATTACACAACGCCTCGGTAGGGGCCAAGACGCCTAGAAAGGGGCTTATAGGCACGCATTAAAAAATAATCGGTTTGCTATCATTAAGGTAGAGGGCCCCTTTAAGAATGCGGTAAACCATCCATACAGTAACAATAGCTGAGGCCAGCCAGCCCATTAATACTAGCCAAAATAGCATCGCAATTATCCACCACAACAGGCCGTACCAGAATGTATTAATCTGCCAGCGAAAATGACTCTCGAGCCAGCTGTCCTTTACCTCCTCGGCTTTGAGGTAGTTGACAATAAGTGCTGCGATGAAGGTTAGTCCACCCGTAAAAAAACCAAGACCCTGTAACACATAAACAAGCAGTGCCACGTTTTTCTGCGCCGCGTCTGCCTCAACAATATTTTCACCCATAATTAACTCCCTCCAGGTTGCTCCTGAAATTAGATACCCAGTTAATCGAACAGTTTCCCTGGGTTTAAGATAGCGTTCGGATCAAAGGCTTTTTTAACACTGCGCATCAAATCCATCTCTTGTGGTGATCTAGAGTAACGGAGATAATCTTTTTTCAATAGCCCCACGCCATGTTCCGCACTAATACTACCCTCATACCTGGCCAATAGCTGACCAATCTCAGCGCTGACATTGCCACACTTGGCCACAAAGTCGTCATTGGACAGATTTTGAGGCCTGAGAATATTCAGATGCAGATTGCCATCACCAATATGGCCGTACCATACTAACTCAAAATCTGGGTAGCGGCTGGCCGCCAACTCGTTTACCTCACGCAAAAAATCTGCCATTCGAGACACACGAACAGAGATATCATTTTTGTAGGGTTGCCATTGCCAGAGGGTCTCGGAAATATCCTCGCGAAGCTTCCACAGCGCCTGCGCCTGGGAGAGACTCTGACTCAAAACGCCATCCAACACCCAGCCCTGTTCCATACAGGCTTCAAAGAGGGTCATGGCGCTGTCTGCAACAGACTCTGTTGCCGTCTCGAACTCTAACAACGCATAAAATGGTGTCTGCGTTGCAAACGGCTTGGGATGCCCTCGATGTTCAGTTACCTTATCCAGCGCAGCTTGGGAGAAAAACTCAAAAGCACTTAAATCAATCTGAGCACTAAAAGTACGCAACACATCGAGAATAGCAGGAAAATTACCAATACCTAAAACTAATACTTTAGACTCTGCGGGCGGCCGAGTCAGCTGAATAGTAGCCTCGCAAATCAGCCCCAGAGTACCCTCAGAGCCAATAAATAGATGACGGAAATCGTAGCCTGTATTGTTTTTAACCAGCCCACGATTCAAATCTAAAATTTCCCCCGCGCCGTTAACAACTTTTAGCCCCATAACCCATTCACGAGTCATGCCGTAACGAATCACATTAATGCCACCAGCATTGGTGGCGATATTGCCACCAATTTGACTCGAGCCAGTTGATGCAAAGTCTACCGGATAGAAAAGACCCTGCTGTGTTGCAAAGTCTTGTAGCTGCGCGGTAATCATGCCAGCCCCTAGGGTGACGCAGCGATCCATTGGATTAAAATCTAAGACCTGATTCATACGATCCATGGCCACTACGATTTCACCATCTTTAGCGACAGCGCCACCGCTGAGGCCAGTGCGACCACCCGAGGGAACAATAGCTAGATTGCGTTCATTGGCTAATAAAACGATCTGCTGAACCTCTTCGACTGATCCAGGCAAAACCACAGCACAGGGATTAGCCTGCCAAATGGTAGTACGATCAATGCCAAAGCGCTGCAAGTCTTCGGACTCTAGCAGCAGTCTCTTGGGCCCTACAATGTCGGTTAATCGTGCAATTATCTGTTCCGACAACATCCTAAAATCCTCGTTGTACAAACGGTTTATGCAATGGAATATTGATCAGACATAGTAACATAGCGCCATTAATGTGACCGCGCAAAGCAGTACCCAGCAGGCATAACATGCCCCACTTCGCCCTGGGTTACTAAAACATAAAAACTTCGCTACCCGAAGGAGTTTACTCGTCTGTAATAGAGGTATTTAAGACCCCAGGCTACAAAGATATCGACTACTAGCCGGCTGTTCTGGTGGAAGAAGAGCTGATGCTAAAAATTGCCGATGCCAATTTTGTCGACATTCTCTCTCAGCCAATTCAATGCCAAGGTAATAGTCGCAGCGCAATCTTTACAAACTAACCATAGTGCAGGCTGTGCGGTGATCGATACTGGTGCCGAGTATAGTAACGAAGTTTTGCAAGCTTTAAGGACAATTGAAGGCACTTTTCGCTGTCCAGCACTGCTTTAAAGAGCGCTTTTAGGGGCGAAAAGGGCTTTTTTTATGTTTAAATCGCTCAAAAATTAGCCAAACCCGATAAAAACCAATACACTGCGCGATTCCGGTTCGGTACAAATGCTCTGTTTTGCGTTTGCTGAATTGGAAGTGCCTTTGACGTTAACTAGATTTCTGTCAAAGGTAAGGCTAGCCCCGTGATGAGGCTGGATACATTTTAAACGCCTTAAACGGTATATATTTTATAAGTGAGGTTAGTTATGGCAGAGCGAGTTTCTGGCACTGTTAAGTGGTTCAACGACAGCAAAGGTTTTGGTTTTATTGAGCAAGAAGGCGGCGGTGACGTATTTGTACACCACAGCGCTATTCAAGCTGATGGTTTCAAATCTTTGAAAGAAGGCCAAGCAGTAACGATGGAAGTTACTCAAGGTCAAAAAGGCGCTCAAGCTGAGAACGTAGTTGCCGAATAATTTCTGTCGCTGTCACTCGATAGCAATGTGAAAATTATTAGAGAGCCTCGATAAGCAATTATCGAGGCTTTTTTATATCCGTTTAAAATAATCAAGCGGTAGACAAAGCGCCACAAACGTTGTTCAGCTATTTTCAATATGCAAAAAAAATCCCGCCAACCGGCAGGATTCTTTTCAGCTACATAAAAACCAGATTACTTAATTTTGGCTTCTTTGTAGATCACGTGCTTGCGGATAGTAGGATCGTACTTTTTGATCTCCATTTTCTCAGGCATGTTGCGCTTATTTTTATCAGTAGTATAAAAGTGACCAGTACCTGCACTAGACACTAAACGAATTTTTTCGCGAGCTGACTTAGCCATTCTCGGTCTCCTTAGACTTTCTCGCCGCGAGCAGACAGCTCGGACAAGACTTGTTCAATACCTTTTTTGTCAATGATACGCATACCCTTGGTAGAGACGCGAAGTTTGACAAAGCGTTTTTGTGCTTCAACCCAAAAGCGATGGGTGTGAAGATTTGGCTCAAAGCGACGACGCGTTCTATTTTTCGCATGAGATACATTGTTTCCAGCCATTGGGCGCTTGCCTGTGACCTGACATACTCTGGACATTGTTGCTGCCTCTGCTATCAATTAATTGCCGCTGTAAGCACCAGCTGAGCAAAAGAATTCTGTGATTTTCTATCCATTTACGGGACCGTCCCGCAAGGAGGCGCGTTTTATACCAGAAAGCCAATCTTGAATCAAACGAAAACCGCGCAATGACTGGAAAACAGCGGTTTTTCTTTATCTTAGGCCAAGATAGCTATTACATTTTGCCAGTATCTGCCAAAGAGGTCACCTCCCCACGGCCGATTATAAAATGATCCAGCAGGCGAATTTCCATCAACTCAAGCGCCAGTTTCAATTTCTGAGTGATTGCTATATCTGAGTCACTGGGCGCAGCTACACCAGAGGGATGGTTGTGCGCCACTATCACAGCCGCGGCATTCTTTTGCAGCGCCAGCCTAACCACTTCTCGGGGATGCACGCTCGCGGCATCAATAGTGCCTTGAAACAGCTCGTGAAATTCCAATAATTGGTGTCGCGTATCGAGCAGCAGCACCACAAAAACCTCGCGTCTAAGATCACGCATCTGCACTGCCAGATAGTCTCGAACATGGCTGGGCTTAGTAAATACCGGCTGCTCTTTGAGTTGCTCCTTTAAATAGCGCGCGGTCAGCTCTTGGCAGGCATGTAGCTGGGTATATTTGGCAGGGCCCAAGCCTTTAACGGCGCAAAAGGCATCTTTATCAGCACTGAGAAGGGGTCCAATACCGCCAAATTTATCGAGCAAACTGCGAGCGAGATCAATTGCCGTGGCTCCCGGCAGCCCAGTACGTAAAAATATTGCCAGTAATTCAGAGTCAGTGAGAGCAGATGCACCCCTTAGCAAAAGTTTCTCTCTGGGTCGCTCTTCTTTGGGCCAGTGGCTTATAGCCATAGTGAGCCCTCATTTATAACTACAGAATTTTCCCTCATAATGTTATCTTACAAGCCCCCACCTAGCCTGTCTGGACAATTAATGAGTAGCCTATCAAACAAACGGATAATTCTTGGCGTTACCGGAGGCATTGCAGCCTACAAGAGCGCAGAGGTTGTCAGGCGGCTACAGGATCAAGGCGCCGAGGTTCGGGTGGTGATGACCCCCGCTGCCAGTGAATTTATTCGCCCTCTTACCATGCAGGCTCTTTCAGGGCATCCAGTACACAGCGATCTGCTCGACTCTGAGGCCGAGGCAGGTATGGGGCATATCGAGCTGGCTCGCTGGGCAGACCTACTATTAATAGCACCTGCGAGCGCTGACTTTATTGCTAATATGGTGCACGGTAGAGCAGACAGTCTGTTAGGCGCAATTCACTTGGCAACACCAGCCAAAGTGGCAGTGGCTCCAGCAATGAACCAAGCCATGTGGATTCATGCTGCCAACCTTGCCAATATTGAAACCCTGCAGCAACGCGGTGTTGCCCTGATTGGCCCAGATGAGGGTATTCAGGCCTGCGGAGATGTTGGCCCAGGTAGAATGGAACAGCCCGATACCATAGTCAGTCGAGCGGGGAGTCTATTCCAAAATGGCCAACTAGCGGGCAAAAAGGTTGTTATCACCGCAGGTCCAACCCGAGAGGCACTGGACCCTGTGCGCTATATCAGCAACCATAGTTCAGGCAAAATGGGTTTTTCTATGGCCGCCGCCGCAATCGATGCAGGCGCCGAGGTGACAATTGTCTGTGGGCCAGTTTCACTGCCCATGCCAGAGCGCTGCGATGTAATTTCGGTGGTTTCAGCCGCGGATATGCTCGAGGCATCTTTAGCTTCAGCCGCTGATGCCGATATATTTATTGCGGCGGCGGCTGTCGCGGATTACCGCGCCAGCACTGTTGCCAAACAAAAGATAAAAAAACAAGATGACAGCATGACAATCAGTCTGGAGAGAAATCCAGATATCGTCAGTGCCGTAGTCCAAGCCAACCCGACAGTGTTTGTGCTGGGGTTTGCGGCAGAAACCCAAGATGTAGAAACCTATGCCCGGGAC
This sequence comes from SAR92 clade bacterium H921, assembly GCA_025153755.1. GTDB lineage: Bacteria > Pseudomonadota > Gammaproteobacteria > Pseudomonadales > Porticoccaceae > HTCC2207. The sequence goes on along the minus strand of JAOALD010000001.1, from coordinate 266,475 downwards.
AAATTACAGCGCAAGAACCTAGGTGCAATTATTGCCAACGATGTATCACGCACGGATGTCGGCTTTAACGCCGACGAGAATGAGGTCATCTGGATTGACCGCACATCTTCAGTAGTATTTAGCAAAAGGAGTAAGGCGCAATTAGCAAGGGATATTATCGAGCATCTAGCCAAAGGGCTGCCTAACTAAGGCTCGATTATTACTCCAGTTACTGAGTTACTAAATACAGTGAATGTAAAAAGATTCATTACAGAAATCCGTGAAGACAAATTAGTCAGTCGCAGCCTAGCGGCTGGCGTCGCTCTGTTTGTCCTAGTTGCTGCGCTGCTGTGGCATCCGGTCATGGTGGATGGTCGCACACAGGCGCTAGATCGTCACTTTGGTCTTAGCATGAAGATAGTTGCAAGCCGCATCGACGCCTACCTTGACGATTACTACCAACAGCTCACAAAGCTCGCCGAGCAAAGTAATTTGGCGCAAGATTTTGCCACAGATGACAGCTCCGCCCTGGATAGCCATGCCCGCCGAGCTGTTGCAACGCTTACTGATGCAGAGTCTGTTCGCTATGTAAACAGCGATTTAAAACGCCATCCCAATAGCCTTAGTCTCGCCGCTAAAGAAATAATTACACTATCCTTGGGTGATAGCGTAGTCACAACCAGGGCAATAAAGGCTGATGGGCAATGGAAATTGCTTATTAGCAAGCCAATATTGCCCTCTCAAAAACCAGATGCACAGCCAATCGGCGTCATTTTTGTAACTCTGCCAATTAACGGTCTGCGTTTGGCCGTCAGTAGTGTCGAGATCATCAACGGCAGCTTACAGTTAAAACAGGAAGTAACAGCTAACAGTAGCGCTACCCTGCTTACTATTGGTGATCCATTAGCCAGCAAGGCGCAGCGGCGAGGCATAAAAACAACCTTACTAGATACCGTAAATCCACTGTGGAAAATTACTGTTTGGCCAACCAGTAGCCTAATTCGTAAAATCGATGCCAGTTTGCCACCTTTCTGGCTGTTGTTGGCCAGCGCTAATATGGTCCTGTTGCTCTGTGTCTATCTGCTGGCAAGCGTTCGTGTTAACCGAAGATCCTTGATAACTGATATTTTTATAGAAGAGCATAATGCCAAGGATGCTCTGTTTGCCCGACCCAGCGATGATGACCTCATACTCAATGACACTAACCAACATGAAGAGCCTCAGACAGAAATACAGGAGCCATCGCTTGAGATAGAAGAGCCACAACTTGAGGCAGCAGAGTCTCAGCCAGAGATCGAGGAGCCAAAGCTTGAAACGGAGCAGCCTCAGACAGAAACACATGAGCCACAGCTTGAGGCAGCAGAGTCTCAGCCAGAGACCGAGGAGCCAGAGCTTGAAACGGAGCAGCCTCAGACAGAAACACAAGAGCCACAGCTTGAGGCGACAGAGTCTCAGCCAGACACCGAAGAGCCAAAGCTTGAAACGGAGAAGCCTCAGCCGAATCTTATTGGCTCATTACCCCAGCCATTTGTCCTGCCTGATGTGGTATTTCGCGACTACGATATTCGTGGTATAGCCGACATAGAAATCAATCCCGAGTTTGCCTCAAGGTTGGGGAAAACAATAGGCACCATTATTCTGCAAAATGGCCATACAGCTATCTATATAGGGCGCGATGGCAGGCTCAGTTCGCCCCTGCTGGCACAGGCGCTTGAGGCGGGGCTTTTATCAACCGGTTGTAATGTTATCAATCTGGGAGAAATAACCACACCAATGTTGAACTTTGCCGTGCACTATTGCGGCCAGTCCAGCTGTGGAATCATGGTAACTGCGAGCCACAATGCGGCTGTTTACAATGGTTTTAAAATTATTATTCAGCGGCAGGTCATCTCTGGGAAGGCATTGCAGCTTTTGAAACCCATGCTGCTTGCGGAGAAATTTAAAACCAGCGATGACGGTCTGAGTTTCTCTCGAGATATTAACTCCCAGTACATTCGTCATATTGTTGAAAATAGCACCATTGACCGCCCATTCAGATTAGTTGTCGATGCGGGTAATTCGGTTGCTGGACCAGCAGCCTTAAAACTATTTGATAACCTTGGCTGTGCTGTCTTTCCAATTAACTGCGAGATCGATGGTTCATTTCCCAACCATGAGCCCAATCCAGCGGACGAGAAAAATCTCAAGCAGATAATCTCTAAGGTCAAAGAAGTTAAAGCAGATTTAGGCTTGGCCTTTGATGGCGATGGCGATCGCCTTGTGGCTATATCTGGTAAGGGACAAATTATCTGGCCCGATCAGTTGATGATGATTTTTGCTCGAGATATTTTAAAAGATAATCCGGGAGGAGATATTGTTTTCGATGTTAAAAGCAGTAAACGCCTAGCTGAAATAATTCGCGCAAATTCTGGCCGTCCAGTGATGTGTAAAACTGGTCACTCCCATGTCAGAAAAGCGGTTAGCCACAGCAAAGCTCTATTAGGTGGAGAGTTTAGCGGACACATATTTTTCAATGACCGCTGGAAGGGCTTTGACGACGGCTTGTATGCGGCAACTCGATTGCTCGAAGTACTTTGTTCCCAACGTAACAGCGGTGAAAAGACCCTAGACCAGATTATCGGCAGTTTTAAGATCAGTAGCTTCACTGCAGAAATATTAGTTCCAGCGCCAGACGATAAAAAATTCGAGATCATTCAAACCTTATTATCTGGCTGTCAATTTGACGGTGCTCAGATTATCAGTTTAGACGGCCTGAGAGCGGAATACCCCTATGGCTGGGGTCTAATTCGAGCATCAAACACCTCTGCCAACTTGACCCTGCGCTTCGAAGCAGACGATGATGCAGGTCTGGAAAAGGTTAAGCATGCATTTCGCAGAGAACTAGCACCCTTTATTAATCAAATAGAAGACTTTATTTAACTATGTCATTAAGTCGCAAAGAAGCACAGACTACCGCGCAGGTTATCTCCCGCGCACTTCCCTATATCCAGCGTTTTGCAGGCAAAACTGTGGTCGTCAAATATGGCGGTAATGCTATGGTTGACGATAATCTAAAAGAAAGTTTTGCTCGAGATATCGTACTTATGAAAGCAGTGGGTATTAATCCTGTGGTGGTCCACGGCGGCGGACCGCAAATTGGACAGCTTCTTGAGCGTCTGGATATTAAGTCAGAATTTGTCGATGGTATGCGCGTAACTGACAGCAAGACTATGGACGTCGTTGAGATGGTACTAGGCGCCACCATCAACAAGGAGATTGTCAATCTAATAAGTAATGCTGGCGGTAAAGCCTTTGGCGTGACCGGAAAAGACGGGCAGCTAATCCGAGCTAAAAAAATGCGTGTCTCACACAAAACCCCAGAGATGTCAGTACCAGAAATTATTGACATTGGACATGTTGGAGAAGTTGAAACAATCAACAAATCAGTTATCGATATGCTAGTGCAAGGAGGCTTCATACCGGTTATAGCGCCAATAGGCGTGGGCATTGACGGAGAGTCCTACAATATTAATGCTGACCTAGTGGCGGGAAAAGTCGCTGAGGTCCTGCAGGCAGAAAAACTGATGCTGCTGACCAATGTCTCCGGACTGCAGGACAAAGAAGGACAAGTTTTAACCGGACTAAATGTAAATCGGGTCGACGAGCTGATTGCCGATGGCACTATTTATGGCGGCATGCTACCAAAGATATCCTGCGCCCTGAATGCCGTAAAGTCGGGGGTTCCCTACGCTCATATTGTTGATGGCCGCGTCAATCACGCAGTAATGCTAGAAATATTTACTGACGAAGGTGTCGGCACACTTATTACTAATCAAGAACTGGCAGGAGCATCCTAATGGCCGGCAAAAAAGGATCTAGAGCACAGGAAATTCTTCAAGCATTGGCGCGCATGCTGGAAGTATCTCGTGGTGGCAGAATAACTACGGCAGCACTGGCTGCGGAACTGGGAGTCTCTGAGGCAGCATTGTATCGTCACTTTCCCAGTAAAACGCGAATGTACGAAGGTCTGATTGAGTTTATTGAGGAAACAATTTTTGCTCGCGTACGCACCATTGTCAGCGATGAACCGGACGCCACAAATCAATGCTATCGCATTCTCAGCTTGGTGCTTACTTTTTCAGAAAAGAACCCAGGTATCTCCCGCATACTTAACGGCGATGCCCTGACCGGTGAAACTGGCAGACTTCACGAGCGAGTCGCTGTCTTTTTTGACCGTCTGGAGTCTCAGCTTAAACAGTCACTGCGTGAAGCCGAAATCCGCGATGGCCTCAAGCTAAGCGTGCCAATCTCAGTTGCGGCTAATCTTATGTTAGTCACTGCCGAGGGTAAGATCAGTCAATTTGTACGCACTGGTTTTAAACAGCCGCCGACCCAACACTGGGGCGAGCAATGGTCCCTAATTACCGCGCAGATGTTTACACAATAAATTTTTAATGACGATTAAAAGTTTTATCGCTGGCAATCATATAACCATTGGGGATCTAACCGACAACTATCAGCAATGACGTCAGTTATACCCCGTATTCATTCCTATAAGTTGAAATCTCTTCAATGACCTTCGCCATATCTGGCTGGGATTGGAGGTAGCTCAAGATATCATCCATATCAATGATACTGATAACTGGGATTGAAAACTGTTCTTCCACTTCTTGTATTGCTGACTTAGCTGATGCGCCACGCTCCTTTCGATCCAGCCCGATCATCACCGCAGCAGCCTCAGCATCGGCACCTTCAACCATAGTCATAACTTCACGAATGGCCGTTCCCGCTGTAATCACATCATCAATAATTAATACCTTACCGGTCAAAGGCGCTCCAACAAGTGTGCCGCCCTCACCATGACTTTTTGCCTCCTTCCGATTAAAACAATATGGCACATCCATATTGTAATGTTCAGCCAGGGCCACAGATGTGGCCGCGGCCAAAGTGATACCCTTATAGGCTGGTCCAAAAAGCACATCAAATTCAATACCAGACTCAATAATAGCCGCGGCATAACAGCGCCCCAAAATGGCCAGAGCCTTACCCTTATAAAACTCTCCCGCGTTAAAAAAGTGCGGAGAGATGCGTCCAGACTTGAGTCTAAACTGACCAAATTTTAGTGCGCCACTAGCAAGCGCATTATCGATAAACTGTGTTTTATATGTATTTTTCATAGATCTTTATTAGTTCTCGTTAAAAGTTTTACTGACTGCTTTAGCAGTTACTGGGCCAGAGCCATATTTTGCACCCGCACCAAATCTGCAATGCCGCGCTTGGCCAGTTCTAACATTTCGTTTAACTCGTCAGTGCTAAACGGTGCCGCCTCAGCCGTTCCCTGCACCTCAATGAACCCGCCCTGCCCATTCATCACCACATTCATGTCGGTCTCGGCATTGGAGTCCTCAGCATAATCCAAATCTAGTACTGGAACGCCTTTATAAACACCAACAGAGACAGAGGCAATCATAGCTACCAGAGGGTCACCACTGATCGCTTTTTTACGCTGTAAATGACGAATAGCATCGACCAGCGCCACCATCGCGCCTGTGATCGAAGCGGTGCGGGTGCCACCATCGGCCTGAATAACATCGCAGTCAATATTAACCGTATGTTCTCCCAGCGCCTTGAGGTCTACCGCGGCGCGCAAAGAGCGTCCAATAAGACGCTGAATTTCCTGAGTGCGACCACTTTGCTTACCTCGAGACGCCTCACGCCCCATACGGCTGTTAGTCGAACGAGGTAACATGCCATATTCTGCAGTTACCCAGCCTTCGCCTTTGCCACGTAAAAATCTTGGTACGCCGGGCTCAACACTTGCCGTACAGATAACTTTGGTATTGCCGAACTCGACCAACACAGAGCCCTCAGCATGACAGGTAAAATCACGGGTAATTTTTACTTGCCGGAGTTGCTCTGGACGTCTGCCGCTGGGTCTGATCATAATAGAATTCCTAGAAATAAAGCTGTAATTTAATGTACTGCAAGTGTATCAAATCTACCACCTAGTTAACTGCCTTTGTTAACATAGCGCCACACTAATAGTTAAATGGAACAAATATGCCACGCAGCATGACAGCTTTTGCCAGAAATACTGCCGACTTTAGCTGGGGATCAGTTTCCTGCGAGCTGCGCTCAGTAAATCATAGATTTTTAGAAACTCATTTTCGTCTGCCAGAGACCCTGCGTGAGCTCGAAATGGAACTGCGGGAAATTGCACGTAAAAAACTGATGCGCGGCAAAATCGACATCTCGGTACAGGTCAGTTTCAACAACTGCAATGATGCCATCAGTGCAGATATGACATTAGCCAAGCGCTATATTGATATAGCCGAACAGGTCGCCGGTCAGCTGCTTAATCCAGCACCAATCTCACCGCTAGAAATAATGCGCTGGCCTGGTATTTTGAAAGACCAGGAAGTTGAAAGTGAAGATCTACAACGAGCCGCTCGACAGACCTTTTCTGATACCGTTGACCAACTACTCGAGGGCCGTCAGCGCGAAGGTGGCAAGCTGGGTGAGATGATCGAGCAGCGCCTCGTCGGCATCCAGTCGCAGGTTGCCATTGTACGTGACAACCTGCCAGCCATCCTAGAACATCAGCGCTTGCGTCTAAATGAAAAATTAGAAAGCCTGCGTGTTCAGGTTGACGAAGATAGACTGGAACAGGAAATGGTTATCATTGCTAATCGCGCCGATGTTGATGAGGAGCTCGATCGTCTTGAAGCCCATCTTAGTGAAATTCGCCGAGTTCTCACCAGCCGTGAATCTGTGGGCAGGCGCCTAGACTTTTTAATGCAAGAATTAAATCGTGAGGCCAATACCCTGGGCTCAAAGTCGATTGCTGGGGTCACTACTCAAGCGACTGTAGAGCTAAAAGTACTGATCGAACAGATGCGCGAACAAATTCAGAATATCGAGTAATGGGCGCTGTTATTCCTCTGCTGACAATTTGGCTGGTGCTGTTAAGTGCGCCAGCTTTATCATTTGGAGCTGATGGACATCGAATTATAGCCATCATTGCAGAAAACCATATCAGAGCAAAAACTGCAGCGGCTATACAGGAGATCACAGACGGCAAAAGCCTTGCGACATTATCCCTGTGGCCAGACCGTATTCGGCATCTGCCAGCCTGGAGGCAATCCAAATACTGGCATTACATAAGTATTGATGATCATGAAAAGTTTGACGATTTTCCACGGAATCCTGACGGCGATGTCCTTTCGTCCCTAGAATACTTTTTTGCTCAACTAAAAAGCGCCGAGCTTACTCGGCAACAGAGGCTAGAAGCACTTGCATTCTTTGTCCACTTTGTCGGTGATATTCACCAGCCGCTCCATGTTGGCCGACGGGATGATCGGGGAGGCAATAAAATAAATCTAAAATGGCTCAAACTGTCCAAAACCACTAACCTTCACAGAGTTTGGGACAGTCTGATTATTGACTCAGAAACCCTGAGCCCAGAGGAATATAGCCAGACACTCGATACGGCCAGCCCAGTTCTGATAAAGCAGTGGCAGAGCAGTGGTTTTTTAGACTGGGCACGGGAATCAAAGAACCTGCGCGATCATGTCTATAACTTTGGCGCTGGAGCCAAGCGCACGCCAATTCAGATCAGCCCAGCGTATATCGATCGCAACAAACCGATTATTGAGCAGCGGTTATTGATGGCAGGTGTGCGTCTTGGCGACTATCTTAATCGTATTTTCGACCCGGTTAGTCGTAAACAGTAGTAAAGCGAAATTTTTTATTACACCAGCCGTAGAATCTGGAATAATTGGGCTTAACGCTCAGTTGCGCCCCCTATGTTTTGTAGGCGCCATTTTTTAAAACACTGGATCAGATCGAACTATGGGCAAAGGTACCTTATTTATTATTTCCGCGCCTTCAGGTGCAGGAAAAACCAGCCTGGTAAACGAGATACTTGGCCGTATGAATAATATTCAAGCGTCTATCTCACATACCACCAGAGACTGTCGGCCCGGCGAACAAAGCGGCGTTGACTATCATTTTGTTAACCACGATGATTTTTTAAGCATGATTAGCAACAACGCCTTTCTTGAGCACGCCGAAGTGTTTGGTAATTACTATGGCACTTCCGAACATTGGGTCAAAGACACACTGGCGGGCGGCACAGACGTAATTTTGGAAATTGACTGGCAGGGCGCAGAGCAGGTGCGGAAAAAATTTAGTGACAGCAAAAGTATTTTTATCCTACCCCCATCAAAAAAAGCTCTTCGACAGCGCCTCAATGGTCGCGGCCAGGACGATGCAGATGTAATAGCCAAGCGCATTGCGGCAGCTACCGAAGAGATGAGTCACTATGTTGATGCCAACTATCTGGTAGTCAATGACGATTTTACTAATGCTAGCAATGAACTTGAGGCTATTATTACTGCTACGCGCTGCCAGCAGCCGGTGTCCGGGGTTGAAAAATTACTGCTGGATTTATTGTCGTAACCCGAGTCTTTAGGTAAACTGGCCGACTTGGCAGCGTTTCGCTGCACCTTTCAAAAATATTATTGATACTGGCGGAAATAAAATGGCTCGCATTACTGTAGAAGATTGTTTGGATCACGTAGATAACCGTTTTGAATTAGTCATGGTTGGCTCCAAACGAGCCCGTCAACTGGCTGTTGAGGGTCGCCCATCACTGGTTGCCGAGGAAAACGACAAACCCACTGTTATCGCCCTTCGTGAAATAGCACAGGGTCTGGTCACGCCTGATATTCTGACTGAAGTTGTGCAAGACTATGAAATTGTTGAGGCAACGGACGAAACTGCTGAAACCGCCGAAGCCCCTCAAGATCCAATCGTTTAAAGCTCTACTCAGATTCGGAGGAGGGCCGCAATAAGGTGCTAAATGTACTAACGGATAAGCTCTCCTTTTACCTCGACGACAAAGAAGTAGCCAAGGTCGAGCGTGCCTATAAGTATTCTGAACAGTGCCACCAGGGGCAGATGCGCCAAAGTGGTGACCCCTATATTACTCATCCTCTAGCCGTTGCCAACATTTTGGCCGACATGCACATGGATCACGAAAGCCTTATGGCTGCCCTGCTCCATGATGTCATTGAGGATACTGGTGTCACCAAGGGGCAAATTAGCCGTCGCTTCGGGCGCACCGTTGCCGACCTGGTAGACGGGGTCAGCAAGCTCAGTGAAATCGAATTCGAATCCAAAGCGGAACAACAGGCTGAAAGCTTTCAAAAAATGACTCTTGCTATGTCACGAGATATACGCGTGGTATTAGTCAAACTGGCAGACCGTCTACACAACATGCGCACTTTGGGCGTACTGGCGCCAGCTAAACGTCGCCGTATCGCCCGCGAAACCCTAGATATTTATGCGCCCATTGCCCAGCGTCTGGGTATTAATGATATTCGTCTAGAATTTGAAGACCTTGGCTTTGCTGCCATGTATCCGTTGCGCCATCGCCGTTTGCGGGAAGCGATGAAGGCCGCACGCAAAAATCGCAAAGAAATTGTTAGCGAAATCCATCAAACTATTGAAATGCGCCTGGAAAATGAATCTTTTCCCGCGCTGGTCAAAGGCCGCGAAAAACATCTTTGGAGCATTTACAAAAAAATGCGCACCAAGAAAAAATCCTTTCGTGACATCATGGATGTTTTTGCCTTTCGGCTAGTAGTCGATAGCGCCGACGATTGCTATCGTATCCTCGGTATGATGCATAATGTATTCAATCCTGTGCCGGGAGAATTTAAAGACTATATAGCCATTCCCAAATCCAATGGCTACCAGTCATTGCACACTGTCTTAGTAGGTATGCATGGTGTGGTTATCGAGGTCCAGATTCGCACCAAAGAAATGGAACACATGGCCAACTATGGTATTGCTGCGCACTGGGCTTACAAAAGCGGTGACCAAACCATTGATGGCAATCAGCGTCGCGCTAATCGCTGGGTTCAGGGTCTACTGGAGATGCAAAAACAAGCGGGCAATTCACTGGAATTTTTAGAGCACGTAAAAGCCGATCTGTTTCCAGATGAGGTCTATGTGTTTACTCCCCAAGGCACCATAGTAGAGCTGCCCACTGGTGCAACCGCTGTTGATTTTGCCTACTCTGTACATACTGGCATTGGCGATAGCTGCATAGCCTGCCGCGTGGATGGCCATTTAACACCGCTGTCAGAACAGCTAGAAAGCGGTCAACGAATTGAAATCATTACAGCGGAAGGTGCTCAACCTAATCCTAACTGGCTTAACTTTGTGGTGACAGCCAAAGCCCGCAGTGCGATCCGCCATTTCCTTAAAAATCAGCAGCACGATGAATCGGTAGATCTGGGCAAGCGTTTGCTCGACCAGGCATTATCAAACCTAGGCACCCATTATAATAAGCTCAAAAAATCCCAGATCAAACGTCTACTTAAAGAAACCGGAGCCTCGAGCTTCGAATACGTTTTACAACAAATAGGGCTGGGCAATCGAGTCCCTTTTGCCGTGGCAAATTTACTCGTACCCCCAGCTAGTCGAGTCTCCGTAGATAGTAAAAAGAACAATACATTGCCAGTGGTTATTGATGCCTCTGATGGCCTACTACTGCATTATGGGCGCTGTTGCCACCCCATTCCTGGGGACCCGATTTTGGGCCATATAAGCCCGGGCAAAGGACTGGTCATTCATTTTGAATCCTGTCGTAACCTCAAAGAAATACGCTCCAACCCAGAAAAGTGCATGCCATTAACCTGGTCAACGGTAGTAAAAGGTGAATTCCCTGTAGAAATTAAAGTGGAGATTACTCCAGAGCGCGGCTTTATTGCGGCACTGGCATCACGTATGACTGAAGAAGATGCCACCATTGAGCATATTAGCGTCAATGAAAAAGATTCGTTTACCAGTATTGTCGATGTGGTAATTGCGGTTCGCGATCGCATCCATCTCGCCGATATACTCCGTAGAGCGCGCAGCCTTAAATTCGTACACCGTATCTATCGTGTCACCAATAAGTAAGTAAGGAAATTATTATGCCCAACAAAGCCATTATCCATACCGACAGCGCACCGGCGGCCATAGGCACCTATAGTCAGGCGGTCAAGGTTAATAACACAGTTTATCTATCCGGCCAGATTCCTCTAGACCCGGTGACAATGACATTAGTCGATGGCGATATTCGCGATCAAATTAATCAGGTGTTTAAAAATCTGCTAGCTGTGTGCGAAGCCTCAGGTGGAGATCTAAGTAATATTGTTAAGCTAAATATCTTTCTCACCGATCTCAGTCATTTTCCAATCGTTAACGAAGTTATGAGCGAAAATTTTACCCAGCCCTATCCAGCACGAGCTGCAATTGGCGTCAGCGAATTGCCCAAGGGCTCAATGGTTGAAATGGACGGTATTTTGGTTATCTAAGGCAGCTCTTACTACTCGGCCATCAGGGCCAGATAGCCTTCTTTGTAACTAGGGTAGATAAATTCGTAACCACTATCGAGCAGGCGTTGATTGCGACAGCGTCTGATTGAGTTTTGTACCACCATCTCATCTGCTAGCACTACCTGCATCTGCGCCGCCAACCAGTTGCGCATCTCGTGCTGAGTTACAGGGGCACAATCGGTCGCTAGATACAGGGATTCAACTGACCTGCCCTCGGCAAAACGCTCAATTAAATGCGTCAGCACCCCAGCACAGTCTTCACTGTGAATTCTATTGCTCCACTGCTCAGGCACAGCAGGTCGGCCAATGCCGGCCCTGACTTGACTGAGCATACGTGTACGCCCTGGCCCATAGATGCCAGAAAACCTAACCACCGAATGAGCGCAAGATAACCTCTGTATCTGTTGCTCTGCCTCGAGTAAAAGTTTACCCGAAAAACTAGTGGGATTGGTCGGCGACTGCTCATCCACCCAGTCGCCCTGATTATTGCCATAGACACTGGTGCTAGACACCCAGATAACCAAACTAGGCTTACGCTCAACTCGCTCGATAGCAGTGAACAGTGCATTGGCGCCGGCGACGTAAGACTGGCGATAGGCCTGTTCGGTAAACTCATCTGGCGTTAGGGTCACCACCACCACATCGAAACCTTGATTAAGAATTTCTGTAAGAACGCGGGGCTCCGTCATGTTGCCCGCAATAGGGAGAATCGTCTCCGGTAAATTTTGCGGATCACGCCTAAGGCCGAAGCATTGATGACGCGGTGCTAACAAGGTCCCAGTGCGCCTGCCAAGATCACCGCAACCCGCTAATAAAATTTTCAATTAGTATTCTCTCTACAATAAAACTTGGCTATGATTACCTTTGAAACAAAGGCGCCCTAAGTATGACTCTCACCGAACTTCGTTACATAGTTACTCTCGCCCAGGTTCAGCATTTTGGCCAGGCTGCCGAGCGCTGTAATGTCAGCCAGCCGACACTGAGTATAGCGGTTAAAAAACTCGAAAGTGAATTAGGTGTCGATCTTTTTGAGCGCTCAAAAAGCAGTGTGCGCCTCACCCCCATTGGCCAGAGTATTGTCAACCAATCCCAGCTTGTACTTGAGGAGGCCGCCGCCATTAAAGATATTGCTACCGCGGGCAAAGATCAGCTCGGTAGTCCGCTGCATGTTGGCGCAATATTCACTATTGGGCCCTACCTATTTCCTCACTTTATCCCCGCGTTACAGCAAGCGGCCCCGCAGATGCCCCTAGTCATTGAAGAGGGCTATACCAGCTCTCTGCGCAAGCGTTTGCGAAGCGGCGAAGTAGACGTAATTATTGTAGCTCTGCCATTTACCGAGCCCGATGTGGTGGTTCAACCTCTTTATGATGAACCCTTTGTTCTATTACTGCCAGAGACCCACCCCCTAGCGGCCAAAGACGAAATACAGCAAAGCGACCTGGACGGGGAACATGTACTTATGATGGGAGAGGGTCACTGTTTTAGAGATCAGGTGATTGAAGCTCTGCCCAATATCAATCAGCAGCCAACCAAAACCGCACCCATTCGCACCATGACTGAGGGCAGTTCGCTGGAGACTCTGTGTTATATGGTGGCCTCTGGTTTGGGTATTACCATTTTACCCCAGTCTGCAGTAATTGGCGCCAAGCACCGCGGTGCAAGTTTGATTACACGACCCTTTGCTGGGATAACCCCATCTCGTACCACCGCTCTGGCATGGCGCGCCAGCTTCCCGAGGCACAAAGCCATTGATGTACTGCGCAATGCCATCTATGAGCGCAGCCTGCCCGGACTGGGTATCATTAGAAGCTGATGTCAGAGACTTCTCTCGACAGGCGAAGCGTCGGCACTCTGCATGGAGTAGGCCCACAGCTGGAGACCAAGTTAAAGAAACTGGGACTCTATACTGTTCAGGATCTTCTCTTTCACCTGCCCCTACGCTATATAGATCGAACCCAAATTACCCCTATCGGCGGTATTCAGCCGATGACCGAAGTAGTTATTGAAGGAGAGGTTCGCGCCAGCGATGTGGTGTTTGGCCGGCGTCGCAGCCTTGTCTGTCGCATTCAAGACCATACCGGCGTAGTCACTTTAAGGTTCTTTCACTTTAATCGCGCCCAGCAGGAGCGTCTAAAACCCGGCATTAAACTGCGCTGTTTTGGAGAAGTGCGTAGAGGCAAGACTGGCGTTGAGCTGTATCATCCGGAATATCAATATCTGGACTCGACTAATCCTCCGCCCTTAGACGACAAACTGACGCCAATCTACCCGGCTACCGAAGGTATTACTCAGGGCCGTATTCGCGACCTGTGCACTCAGGCACTGGGCTTACTCAAAGACCACAGTATCCGAGAATTACTGCCTCCTGCTCAAGATAATGCCTTGCCGCAGCAACTTGCCTACTCCCTACCCGAGGCTTTACGCCTGCTGCATAACCCGCCACCGGGTACTGCACTTAACCTTCTGGCCGAGGGGGAACACCCGGCACAACAACGTTTGGCGGCAGAAGAGCTTATTGCGCATAATTTAAGTTTGCTCAAACTGCGCCAGAAGGTGCAACAGCAGCAGGCGCCAGTATTAACTCAGGATCAAACCGCGGCGGCAACTTTTCTTGACCAACTAACCTTTGATCTAACCGCAGCGCAACAGCGGGTAGCGGCAGAAATATACGCCGACATAGGCACCGCAATTCCAATGTTACGGCTGGTACAAGGTGATGTGGGCTCAGGCAAAACCGTAGTGGCGGCTCTAGCAGCGGTACAGGCCATTGCCAACGGGCATCAAGTCGCCCTAATGGCCCCGACTGAAATTCTTGCCGACCAACATAGAGTCAATTTTGAACAGTGGCTGCGCCCACTCGGCATTCGTATCGCTTACCTGACTGGGAAGGTCAAAGGTAAGGCTCGTGAGGTGCAACTCGAGGCCATCGCCAATGGAGCCGCGCAAATGGTGATTGGCACTCATGCCCTATTTCAAGAGACCGTAGAGTTTAATGATCTTGGGCTGAGCATCATCGATGAACAGCATCGTTTTGGCGTGCACCAACGCCTAGCACTGCGAAACAAGGGCTTTAGCGCTAAAGGTTCAAGCCTAGGTGGCCCCGCACCTCACCAACTAATTATGACGGCCACCCCAATTCCAAGAACCCTTGCCATGAGTGCCTATGCCGACCTCGACTGTTCGGTAATAGACGAACTGCCTCCAGGGCGCACCCCAGTCGAAACCGTGGTGCTTAGCAATCTGCGGCGCAATGATGTAATAGCCCGGGTGCGCGCCGCCTGTAGCGCGGGCCGTCAAGCCTATTGGGTTTGCACATTGATTGAAGAGTCTGATGTGCTAGAGGCCCAGGCCGCAGAGGTAACCGCTGGCGAGCTTCAACTGATGTTGCCGGAGCTTGCTATCGGCCTAATTCACGGTCGCCTAAAACCCAGAGAAAAACTTGAAGTCATGAGCGCCTTTAAAGCTGGTGATATAGATCTACTAGTGGCCACTACCGTTATCGAAGTCGGTGTAGATGTGCCCAATGCTAGTCTGATGATAATTGAAGACTCAGCGCGACTTGGACTCTCACAGCTGCATCAGCTGCGTGGTCGAGTGGGGCGGGGCTCGCTGAGCAGTCACTGCGTACTACTTTACAATCCGCCTCTTTCAGGAAATGGCAGTGCGCGGCTAAAAATTATGCGCGAGACGACTGATGGTTTTAAAATTGCCGAAAAAGATCTCGAGCTCAGGGGCCCTGGTGAAGTACTAGGAACCCGCCAAACCGGTGACATGCAACTACATATCGCCGATCTGCAACGAGATGCCCATATGCTCCCCCAAATCAAAGTTATGGCCCACAACCTGTTACTTAATCAGCCACAAAATGTCGATCCTTTAATTTCGCGCTGGCTTGGTCACAGCGAACAATATGCTCAAGCCTAGATACACAAAACCATCGATTAAATTAGTTATCTAAATTGTTTCAATTTTGTGACAACTCCCTATACTGCGGGTAAATTTAGAGGATCGCGTTATGGCTTTTAGTAACCCTATTTCAAATCTATTTGGTAAGTCGCCGATTAAACCATTGCAAGAGCATATGTCTTTGGTAGTTAACTGCGCCGCACTGCTAGACCCTTTCTTTGACGCCGTAATTGGCCAAAAGTGGGAAAAAGCCAGCAATATTTTCGATAAGATTGCCAACCAAGAAAATCAGGCTGATGAACTAAAAAAACAATTTCGCCTGAGTATGCCCAGCACCTTATTTATGCCAGTTTCACGCACAGATTTGCTTAACATTCTTGCTCAGCAAGACGATATAGCCAACATCACCAAAGATGTATGCGGCATAGTTTTAGGCCGTGAAATGGATATCCCCAATGCCTTGCAGGCGGATTTTATGGGCTTTGTAAAAAGCACTATCGAAACTAGCGAAAAGGCACTGAAAGCCATTAATGAGCTGGACGAGCTATTAGAAACTGGTTTTACGGGGCAGGAAGTAAAGTTTGTTAAAAAGTTAATTCGCGAGCTGGATGCTCAGGAGCAAAAAGTTGACAAAAAAGAACGTAAGTTGCGTCATCGCCTGTTCAAACTAGAAGCTGACATGCCGCCGGTAAATGTCATGTTTCTGTATAGCACCATAGATAATGTCGGTGCCATCGCAGACACCGCAGAGCGCGTAGGCAACCGCCTCGAGCTTCTGCTCGCTAAATAATAACTTTTCGGAATAGTCTCCATGGATATTTTTACAACTTACGGCACCATTTTAATCGTAATGGCTGCGGCCTTTGGTTTTTTTATGGCCTGGGGCGTTGGCGCTAATGACGTTGCCAACGCTATGGGTACCTCTGTTGGCTCCAAAGCCCTCACTATTAAACAAGCCATTTTAATTGCCATGGTGTTCGAGTTTGCCGGCGCGTATTTAGCGGGAGGTGAAGTCACATCCACCATTCGTAAAGGCATAGTTGACTCGGGGGTGTTCGCCGATAAACCGGACTTACTAGTTTTTGGTATGCTCTCGGCACTCTTGGCTGCAGGTACCTGGCTAATGCTTGCCAGCTTTATGGGCTGGCCAGTATCTACCACCCACAGTATTGTGGGAGCCATTGTTGGCTTTGCCGCGGTGGGTGTCTCCAATGACGCCGTTAACTGGAATAAGGTCAGTACCATTGTCGCGAGCTGGGTTGTGTCTCCGGTGATGGCTGGCACCATCTCATTCGCTATTTTTAGAAGCGTACAGCGGCTAATCCTTATTCATGACAATCCTTTTGCCCGTGCCAAGAAATATGCACCCATGTATATGTTTGCTGTCGGATTCTTGATGGCCATGGTGACACTGCTTAAAGGTCTCAAGCATGTATTTAAAGATGTAGGTATCAAGCTCTCCTTTGGAGAAAACGCCTTGGTCGCTGTAGGCTTTGGTATTTTAGTCGCCATTATTGGCACCTATCTACTCAGTAAAGTAGAGCGCGACGAAAGCAAAGAGCATGACAATCGCTTTTATAATGTGGAGAAAGTCTTTGCCGTACTGATGATCTTCACCGCCTGTAGCATGGCCTTTGCCCATGGCTCCAATGACGTAGCCAACGCCGTTGGCCCCCTGGCCGCTGTTGTTAATGTTGTCAGCTCTGGTGGCGACATTGCCGCCAAGAGCACGATGCCCAGCTGGATACTGCTGCTCGGTGGTGGCGGTATCGTTTTTGGACTAGCAACCTATGGCTTTAAAGTAATGGGTACTATTGGCCGCAAGATAACCGAGCTAACACCAAGCCGCGGTTTTGCTGCCGAGCTGGGCGCTGCGGCTACCGTAGTGCTTGCCTCAGGTACTGGTCTGCCGATCTCCACCACCCATACATTAGTCGGTGCGGTATTGGGTGTGGGTATGGCCCGAGGTATTGGCGCGATTAACCTGCGCATGGTGGGCTCTATCTTTCTTTCTTGGGTGGTAACACTGCCGGCTGGTGCTGGTCTTTCAATCCTATTCTTCTTTTTCTTTAAAGGCGTGTTTGGTTAATCTCGGCACCCATTAAAAGTAAACGATAAAGCCCAGCGGATCCGGTACTCGCTGGGCTTTTTTAAAGGCTTGCAACAACCTGATCAGTGCCTGCTCAATTCAGCCAACAATGTCACAGCCTCAGAAGCCTGCGCCTGGGGCACAAATAGGTGGTCATGGTAGTAGCCAGCGACAATATTAGCACTTATATTGTGGGCGGCCAGCTTGCCCGCCACGGCAGCAGTTAACCCCACCGACTCAAGACTCGAATGCACCTGCAGGCTAATACAGCTAAAAAGCCCTTCATAAGCTAGCCCAAATTCATCGGCATGGGCCTGTGTCACTATTAATGTCAGGCCCTCTCTCTCACTAAAACTGGCGATTGGCTTAGCCTCAACGTAATCCCCATAAGCAGCTCCAGCAACAGTGCAAAATACATAGGTATCATCGAGCACAATAGGCGCTAGGCTTTTAAGAATCATCTTTAAGTCCGTCTCACCCGGCATATTATTTCCCTGATTTGGGCCTTGGCTTGGCAAAGCAAACAAATGGTACCGCAAACGGCCCAAATAACACGGCCATCAGTCCCCAGTGTCGCGTATTTGCCCCGCGTTCTTTAGCGATAACATAGCAAACGTAGACACAAAATATGTTAATACCGATTAGGATATAAGGTGTCATCATTATTTTATTTCCTCTTAGACCCTGAATTGACCCGCTGTTTTTAGCATCAAGAATCTCGCTGCCTACACTATTGCTTGGGTAAACCATTCTTAGGGTTAGTGGAGAGTTTGGCAATGCTCTTGGCCCAGGGTTCCGAGGCTTTCACTTTGGCTTCATTTTGTTTGTCACCAGTGGCGGGCGGGCGGTTGGCAAAAGCCGCTATATAGAGGGCTTCAACTTTCTCTCGGGCCCAGGGTGTTCGGCGTAAAAACTTAAGGCTGGACTTTACTGATGGATTACTTTTGAAACAATTTATATTGATATTGCGCGCGAGGTATTCCCAGCCATAGCGCTTCTCAAGGCGTGTAACCACCTGCTCAAGAGTGATGGCATGCAGCGGATTATTTGGCTGTGATTCAGTCATCTTGGTCTGTACTCATGTTTACATTCAAAGGATCCCATTTCAAACTCGCGACAGATCCAGGGGCGGTTTTCATAGATTGAGCACTTCAGGGTAGTCCGATTTAGGGCCGAACACCAGCCATCGGCCAGACGCGCCATGGTTTGAGCACCCCACTGATCGGTTTTGATATGAGCTTTGGGCACCCCAGTATCTGTAATAAGCATCACCTCGAGCTTGCAGCAACTAGCTATGCACGCAGAGCAGGTAATAGCCGTATCGACCACATTAGTAATAGTGATGGTCATTAACTAAAGTAAGAGCAGCAGTAATTAGTTACCTCATGCACCCTGACGCTAAATTTGGCATTGGCTTCAACTTCAAAGGACATCCCACTGGTTACGCTGATCCAGTCGGAAGCATTAGGCAGCATAACTTCCATGGCGCCAGACGAAATTTCCATAAGCTCCTGCACCTCAGTGGCAAACTCATAGTTGCCGGGCAACATAACTCCCAGCGTTTTCTTAGTACCGTCGGTAAATATCACCGTGCGGCTTATAACTTGGCCATCAAAATAAATGTTAGCTTCTTTGGCAACTGATACATTGGTAAATTCGGACATCTAGACAATAACCTTTAGGTAATTTAGGGCTGTTTACAAAAGCCCTGGGCTGGAACATCAAGGGCACTATTGAACTTGCTGGATAGGTTCTGAAAAGCTACAAGGCCAGTCAGTTCAACGATAGTATCATCATCAAATACAGATTTTAACCGCTGCATTAAATCATCGGTTACCTGTCGGTCTGAGTAAGTCATAGCCTCGGCGTATTCGAGAGCCAGCCTTTCGCTAATATCAAATAAATCTGACTGCGCCCAATTCTCAAGAGCCTGCACCTTGTCCATAGAACCGGTCCGACTGGCCAGTGTCATGGTATTAATATCTACACAAAACGCACACCAATTAACCTGTGATACTCGCACGGTGACCAGGGACCGCAACACCGGATCTAGGGGCGAACTCCTGCGATCTAGGACGCCATACAGAATAGCTACCGCTGCGAAAAGTTTAGGCGCACGCCCCCAAAGTAAACCCGGATCGAGTACAGCGCCATATCTGCGCTGCTGGTTCCAAAAGAACGGTCTGAGCCAGAAGGGGTATTTAGCTAAGGGTTTTACCGGAATATGCATAATGATCTGCCCATAGGAAAATAGATTTAATAGGTCTGCCTTTAAAGTGGCAGGCGCAGGCCTTCAACAGCTATATTAAAGCCCTTGGACCTTACGTACTTAGCTTCATCGCTGTTTGCATTTAGCAGGGGGTTAGTATGGTTCATATGAATAAACCAAACCTTATTGCGCTGCTCTGATGATAACTCGCCTAGTATGCTCATACTCTCCGTCACAAACGGGTGCGGCACCTTAGACATGTCCCGCCCAGGCAATTCACTTTCGCCATAGAAGGTCGCGTCAATCAAGGCATAGTCTACCGTTTTAATGATGTCGGCAATATTCGTTTCCCACACTGACCACTTATTAATGTCGGGAATAAACAGCGCCGACTTATGGGCGCTGCTGATAACATAGCCTACGGTCTCAGAAAACTCATCCCGATGAGGCACTAGCAAAGGTGTAACATTTGTGCCAGCTAGCTCTACAGGATGGTTATGTTTTAGCGGTTGTAAGGCAATGTTGTTGTATTCGACTAACTGACTCCAGGGACCATTGGCGCGCAGATATGCGCGCATACGAGGCATCGCATATACCGGTACGTTATTCGCACCCATGGCTTCATGACCAAAAAATAGTAGGCCCGAATAGTGGCCCATGTGGGCGTGGGTCAGGAACACCCCGTTGAATGCATATTTATCTGAAGGCGCCTCTTGCTCAAGCGCATAGAGTTGCTCGGGCATGCTAGGAGTGGCCTCGAACAGAGTTTTAGTTTTGGTTCCAGGGTCAATTAATGCGATGGAAGTAGCGCCACGGCGCAGAGCAGGCTGTTCCCAGCCCGGCATGCAGTGGGGTTTATAACAGCCCACCTGGGGATATCCCGCGTCCTGTGCCACACCTAATACATAGAGGTAGGCAACATTAGGTTGAGCAGTCACTGCACTAGCAGACAGCAAAAAGACAGTAAACAGAACGCGTTTTAACATAGTTGATAAAACCTCAGCGGCGCTTTTCTTCTATTGTGCAGCCTGGAGCATGGCACCCATATTTTGGTGAATAAGACTAACCGCCTTAAGTGGACGCACCATCACCTTAAATTCAGTGATAAGTCCGGTTTGGTTCCAACTAATCATGTCTACGCCATTAACCTTGACGCCCTGAATCTCTACCTCAAATTCTAAGATAGCCTGGCCTTCGCTACTCACTTCACGCACATAGGTAAAACTCTCGTTAAAAAATACGTCAAATGCGGCGCTCAGATATTTGGCCGTTATCGCCTTGCCCTCCTGAGGGGTATGAACTACCGGCGAGTGAAATACCACATTATCATCTAGCAAGTTATAAAGACCTTCAATGTCTCGATCTTTGGCCACCTGATGCCAAGTAGCCAGAGTGTTTATAGGCATAGTCTCTTACCTCACCAACATAAATAATTGAATCCACATAGCGAGCAGCGTCACTATAGAAAGTACAAACAGCGTTAAACGGTGGGACACATTATTGTAACTCACATGAATAATGGTGTGGGCCAACCTCAGAGCGACATAGAGCCAAGCCAAATTGAATATTAGTAAGCTATTAATCTGTAAAGTGATCACCAACCCAGCCAACAAATAGAAGAGGATCGGAACTTCCAATAAATTGGCAAAGTTACGCTCGATCTTTTGCACATACTCTGGTGGCGTATCTCCTGACATTAGCCTGAAGTATTTCGGATTAATCTGTCTACGACTAACACTTATCAGTCTTGATATGCCGGTGGCAAAGGCCAGAATAAAGGTCAGCACAACAAGGCAGAAGACTGGGTAGATGATTTCCATATTTAATTCGCGTCCGGTAATTTTTATCAGAAATAGTCTGCCCACGGGCCTTACTCTTGTAAAGTTTTAGCCCCGCTTGACTGGAAAAAAGCGTCGATCGACCTGTCAGATGATGATCGCGGCCAACAAAAGAATTGACCCAACTCAATAAAGGGCACCTAGGTGCTCTTTATTGACTAACAATATTTAGTTAATTTTTGGATCGAGCTCACCACTATCATAGCGGCCGGTCATCACGTCTAAACCCAGGGCTTTTATTTTACTGGCATTACCCGCCGCGCCAAATGCTTCATAGCGGGCCACCGCAATATCTTTCATCGCAGTGATAGTCTCTTTGAGATAGGAGCGCGGGTCGAACGCCGCTGGATTCTCTGCCAGATAACGCCGCACTGCGCCAGTTGATGCCAAACGCAGGTCAGTATCTATATTAATTTTGCGCACACCGTGTTTAATACCCTCGCAAATTTGCTCGACAGGTACGCCATAGGTCTCAGGTATTTCCCCGCCGTACTGATTGATAATAGCTAACCATTCTTGTGGCACGGATGATGAACCATGCATAACAAGATGAGTATCAGGAATACGTTTGTTAATTTCTTTAATACGATCAATGGCGAGAATATCGCCAGTCGGTGGGCGGCTAAATTTATAGGCACCATGGCTGGTGCCACAGGCGATAGCTAGCGCATCACACTGGGTTTTAGTGACGAAGTCTGCTGCTTCCAATGGATCGGTAAGCATCTGCTCATGAGTGAGAATACCCTCGGCACCAACACCATCCTCCTCACCGGCCTGCCCTGTCTCTAGAGACCCTAGACATCCTAGTTCGCCCTCAACTGAAACACCACAGGCATGAGCCATTTCAACAGTTCGCCTGGTCACGTCTATATTGTATTCATAGCTTGACGGGGTTTTGCCATCTTCCATCAAGGAGCCGTCCATCATCACTGATGTGAACCCAAGTTGAATGGAGCGTTGGCAAATGGCTGGACTGGTACCATGATCCTGATGTACGCATACCGGAATGTCAGGCCATTCTTCTACTGCGGCTTGAATTAGATGACGCAGAAAGGGCGCACCCGCGTATTTTCGTGCGCCGGCCGAGGCCTGCACTATAACAGGGCTGTCGGTCTGTTCGGCGGCTAACATAATCGCCCGCATCTGCTCTAGATTATTAACGTTAAATGCGGGAACACCGTAGCCATATTCCGCGGCATGGTCGAGCATCTGTCGTAATGATATTAAGGCCATGGTTTCTTTTCTCCTTATTTAAGCCCAATACTTCTGTTAATCCTCTGCGCGAAGCTCAAGAATAGCAACTGCAGGCAATTGTTTACCCTCAACATATTCTAAAAATGCACCGCCGCCAGTTGAAATATAGGTGACCTGCTCGTTGATGCCATATTTGTCGACTGCTGCAAGTGTGTCTCCACCCCCGGCGATTGAAAAACCGGGGTTTTTAGCTATGGCCAGGGCTAGGGTTTTTGTACCCTGTGCAAATTGATCAAATTCAAAAACCCCCACCGGACCGTTCCAGATAATGGTGCCCATCGAGGCAATTATAGAGGCAAGGTTTTTGGCTGAGTCTGGCCCTATGTCAAAAATCATATCGTCATCGGCAACATCTTCCACAGACTTTATAACTGCCTCGGCCGTCTCTGAAAATTCTTTGCCAACGACTACATCGGTTGGCAGTGGAATATTGACCTTTTTCATTAGAGCTTGAGCCGCTGGAATTAGGTCCTGCTCACAAAGAGATTTGCCTACATTCTTGCCTGCGGCCGCTAAAAATGTATTGGCAATACCACCACCGACAATAAGCTGATCCACCTTGTCGGCTAGTGTTTCTAGCACCATTAATTTGGTAGATACCTTTGACCCACCAACAATGGCAGCAACCGGCGGTGTTGGCGCTGCCAACGCCTGTTGCAGTGCCTCTAACTCTTTCGCCAGAAGCGGGCCTGCACAGGCGATGGGCGCATATTTAGCCACACCATGAGTTGAGGCCTGGGCACGATGAGACGTGCCAAAGGCGTCCATTACAAAAATATCACAGAGGCTGGCATAGGCCTTAGCGAGGGTATCATCGTTGTTTTTTTCACCGGAATTAAAACGAACATTTTCCAGCATAACCAGACTACCCTCGGCAATCTCCAAGCCATTGGTCCAATTCCGCTCTACGGCAACCGGCTGGCCAAGCAACTTACTTAGATGGGCAGCTACTGGTTTTACACTGGAACCAATATCGTACTGCCCCTCTGTCGGGCGCCCCAAGTGGGACATAATAATAACACTGGCTCCGGCATCTAAAGCCATTTTTATAGTTGGCAGCGCCGCTTTGATTCTGGCATCGCTTGAAACTTTGCCATCTTTAATTGGCACATTTAGATCCTCACGGATCAGGACGCGTTTGCCTGTTAGTACTTGGTCAATCATTAACTTGACGGTCATCGTAATCCTTATAACGGTGAGGTGTTATTTCTGGCTGCCTTGATCGAGCAAAGGCCAACTCAATAAGGTGTCTATCATTCTATTGGCATAACCCCATTCGTTGTCGAACCAAATGAGTACCTTAACTAATTTTTGCTGACTTACTCTTGTTTGACTGGCGTCGACAATGCCGCTGCGCGGATCATGGTTAAAGTCACAGGAAGCTAGCGGCTCTTCGGTATAGCCCAATACCCCCTTGAGAGCTCCATCAGCGGCCGCAGCCAGGGCTCCATTGACCGAGGCGGTATCAACCTTGGCATTAACCATGATCGACAGATCAATTGCCGAAACATTTACCGTTGGCACGCGCATAGCTTGAGCCTGAAAGCGCCCTTTAAGCTCTGGTAACAAACGGTCAATTCCTAAGGCCAGTCCTGTGTCGACCGGAATAATAGATTGCATAGCAGCACGGGTTTTGCGCAGGTCCGTGTGGTGATAGGCGTCAATCACTGGCTGGTCATTCATTGCTGAGTGGATAGTAGTGATTACACCCCCCTCAACACCAAAGGCGTCTTTCAACACCTTTATCACGGGGATCACACAGTTGGTAGAGCAGGACGCGGCTGAAACAATGGTGTCATCATCAGTTAACTCATGCTGATTGATGCCATAGACAATGGTGGCATCAACTGTGGGTTCGGCTGGCTGGGAGAAAAGCACTCTCTTAGCGCCACTACTAATATGCTGCTCGGCGGTCTCGCGATCAGAAAATGTGCCACTGCATTCCAGCACTACATCAACCCCAAGATTGTCCCAGGGTAACTGGTGAAGATTCGTTTCATGGAGGATATGAATATCATCCCCATTGACTGTAAGTAAGTCTTCACTGTCCGTAATAGTTCCTGAAAACCTACCATGGGTCGAATCATAGCGAGTTAAATGGGCGATTGTCTTACTGTCAGCAGGCTCATTAATGGCCACAATCTGCACTCGCTCACGAGCCCCTGATTCATAGAGGGCTCGCAATACCGAGCGGCCTATTCGGCCATAGCCATTTATGGCTATACGGATCATTAGCCGAGGGCATCCATAACATTGGCCACCACATTTTCTACGGTGAAGCCAAACTCTTTCATTAACTGGTCGCCGGGAGCCGATTCACCGAAGGTCCGCATACCCACCACGCGGCCATCTAGGCCCACAAATTTGTACCAGTAATCCGCATGCAGTGCCTCTACAGCAACGCGAGCACGGATAGTCGGGATTAGTACTGAGTCACGATAGGCCGCATCTTGCTCTGAGAAGATCTCAGCACAGGGCATAGACACAACGCGCACCTGAATACCCTGCTGTGCCAGTTCATCAGCTGCATTAACAGCCAGCTCTACTTCTGAACCTGTAGCAATTAAGATGGCCTGCGGTGCGGCGCAATCTTTGAGTACATAGCCACCGCGGCCAATATCTGTAACCTGTTGATTGGTTCTTGGCATGGGTGTTAGACCCTGGCGACTAAATACAAGCGCGGCAGGACCATCACGGCGTTCAATAGCACTTTTCCAGCTCACTGCGGACTCAATAGTGTCACAGGGTCGCCATGTGTGGAGGTTAGGCGTAGAACGCAGTGCGCTTAGCTGCTCTACTGGCTGGTGAGTCGGGCCGTCCTCTCCCAGACCAATGGAGTCGTGGGTGTAAACAAAGATGCTCTGCTGCTTCATCAACGCAGCCATACGCACAGCATTGCGCGCATATTCCATAAACATCAAGAAGGTGGCGCCATAATTGATGAACCCGCCATGCAGAGCAATACCATTCATCATGGCACTCATACCAAATTCACGAACCCCATAATAGATATAGTTGCCATCAGCATTGTCACCACTAATGTCTTTGGAACCGGACCAGATTGTCAAGTTAGATCCGGCGAGATCTGCAGAACCCCCAAGCAGCTCTGGAAGCATGGGACCAAACGCATTGAGACAATTTTGTGATGCCTTTCGTGAGGCAACCTTTTCCATCTTGTCCTGGCATTGTCGGATATACTCATCGGCATTGGCGCTGAAGTCTGCAGGCAGATCGCCGCGGCTACGGCGTTCAAATTCTGAAGCGAGATCTGGATGAGCTGCACGATAGTTTTCGAACTGGTCAGCCCAAGCTGTTTGCGCGGCGGTGCCTTTTGCTACACCATTCCAGCCGGCGTAATGGTCAGCAGGAATATCAAATGGCCCGTGAGTCCACCCTAGGGCTTCTCGGGTTAGAGCTACTTCATCGACACCTAGGGCGGCACCGTGACAGTCTTCTTTGCCCTGCTTGTTAGGCGAACCAAAACCAATAATGGTTTTGCAGCAAATTAGAGTCGGTTTGTCGGTTTCAGCATGGGCAGCATCAATGGCAGCTGCGATGGCCTGACTGTCGTGGCCGTCTACATTGGCAATCACATGCCAGCCGTAGGCTTCAAAACGCGCAGGTGTATCGTCGCTAAACCATCCCTCAACCTCTCCATCGATAGATATACCATTGTCATCGTAAAATGCGGTGAGCTTACCCAGCTTTAAAGTGCCAGCCAATGAACAAACTTCGTGAGAGATACCTTCCATTAAACAGCCATCACCCAAAAAGGTGTAGGTCTGATGATCGACAATATCGTGACCGGGACGATTAAACTGCGCTCCCAGAACCTTCTCTGCCAGCGCCATACCAACAGCATTACTAATCCCTTGCCCCAACGGGCCAGTGGTTGTTTCTACGCCAGGGGCATAACCATATTCTGGATGCCCTGGGGTTTTAGCATGCAATTGGCGAAAGTTTTTTATTTCTTCGATGGGTAAATCATAACCAGACAGGTGCAGCAACGAATAAAGTAGCATCGACCCATGGCCATTAGAGAGCACAAACCGGTCGCGATTAACCCAATCTGGGTCACTCGGATTATGACGTAAATAGTCATTCCACAGCACTTCGGCAATATCTGCCATGCCCATGGGAGCACCGGGATGCCCACTATTAGCCTGTTGAACAGCATCCATACTGAGGGCACGAATTGCGTTAGCAAGGTCTCGACGTGAGGCCATGGATTGTCACTCCTAAAAAGGGGAAGTTGGAAAAGCGATATTGTCCACTAGACAGCCCTGCCAGTAAACTGATATTCACCATTCACACCGTCTAATAGTTACCTTCAACCACTGACCGACAACCGAGCTCATATATAAAAATATTTTGATATAGGTTTTCTGCTATGGTAAAGTCCGCGACATGACTGACTTGAGTTCCATTCCCAAAGTTGCAACGCAACCCTCAAACCCTGATATCAGTGCCATTACTGCACTGTGTAAGGCGGCGGGTGACCCATTGCGCATGCAAATCCTCAAAGTACTTCAGCAAAATGCCTACGGGGTGCTCGAGCTATGCCAAGTTTTTGATATTCGCCAATCTGCTATGAGCCATCATTTAAAAATTTTAGCCAATGCCGGACTGGTGGCGACACGCCGCGAAGGAACAACAATTTTTTATCGTCGCAATCCTCGCAATACAGATGTGGAACTACAGGCCTTACAACAGGTGCTTTTTAGCACCATTGATGATGCACGCCTAGATGCTGATCTCGAGGACCATTTAAGACAAATTAATAATGAGCGCGCCTCTGCCTCGGTGGCGTTTTTTAATCGCAATGTAGCTCGCTTTGAAGAGAATCAAGACCTGATTGCCAGCTGGACCGACTATGGCGATAGCGTGGAAGGCTTTCTTGATAGTAGCCTTGCGGCCAGTGGCACTGCCATTGAGGTGGGTCCGGGATATGGTCAGTTTTTGAGCAAACTATCAAGTCGCTTTAAGCAGGTAATTGCCTTGGACAACGCCCGTGAGATGCTTGATCAGTGTGAATTGCGAGCCACACAACAGGGCCTGTCTAATATTAAATTTATTCTCGGTGATACCAGCTTTGCCCAGACACAGGGCTACAAGGCTGACTGTCTGTCCCTGAATATGGTGTTGCACCACAATCCAACTCCGGCAGATATCATTGCCGATTGCGCCGGCCTGCTAAACGAGGACGGCGTGTTGCTGGTGACGGACCTGTGTGCCCATGACCAAGAGTGGGTGAGAGACTCCTGTGGTGACCTCTGGTTGGGTTTTGAACCTGAGGAATTAACCCGCTGGGCACAAATGGCTGGCTTGGCTGAGGGCAATAGCCTTTATCTGACTCAGCGCAATGGTTTTCGCATTCAATTGCGACAGTTCAGTGCCGGAAGCACTGCTACATAAAGAGGCTTTATCGCCTCCATAACAGGAAACATCATGTCTACCTATAACCTCTTTACCTCCGAGTCGGTGTCTGAAGGACATCCGGATAAGCTCGCCGATCAAATTTCTGACGCGGTGCTCGACGCTATCTTAGCGGACGACCCGCACTCCCGTGTAGCCGTTGAAACAATGGTTAAAACAGGTATGGCTATTATTGCAGGTGAGGTGCGAACCAAAACCTATGTCGATCTTGAAAAGATTGTTCGCGATGTCATTACCGGCATAGGTTATGACCATTCAGATATGGGTTTTGACGGTAATTCCTGTGCGGTGCTCAACGCTATTGGAAAACAATCTAGCGATATCGCCCAGGGCGTTGATGAGAGTGAGAATAAAGATATCGGCGCTGGCGACCAGGGTTTAATGTTTGGCTACGCCAGCAACGAAACTGATGTATTTATGCCCGCGCCTATTTACTATGCTCACCGCTTGGTAGAGCGACAGGCCGAACTTCGTAAAAATGGTTCGCTGCCTTGGTTGCGCCCAGATGCAAAAAGCCAAATTACCCTGCGCTATGATCAGGGTAAGCCGGTAGCAATTGATGCCATTGTTTTGTCTACTCAGCACGCACCAAGTATTTCCCAAAGCGATTTGCAAGAAGCGGTACGCACCGAAATTATTGCTCCAGTGCTGCCAGAAGCCTGGTTACATGGAGACACCCAGTTTCATATTAACCCTACCGGCAAGTTCGAAATCGGGGGGCCAATGGGTGACTGCGGGCTTACCGGTCGCAAAATCATTGTTGACACCTATGGCGGTATGGCCCATCACGGCGGCGGCGCATTCTCGGGCAAGGATCCGACCAAGGTGGATCGCTCTGCTGCCTATGCTGGCCGCTATGTTGCAAAGAATATTGTTGCTGCGGGCCTCGCCGAACGCTGTGAGATTCAAGTGTCCTATGCCATTGGGGTATCTGAACCTACCTCTATTAGTATCGATACTTTTGGCACCGGCAAACTGAGCGATGATGAAATTGTCAGCCTAGTAAGAGACAACTTTGATCTGCGCCCCCGCGGTCTTATCGAAATGCTCGACCTGCGCCGGCCCATCTATCAACAGACCGCTGCCTATGGGCATTTTGGGCGCGAAGAAAAAGATTTCACCTGGGAAAAAACAGACAGGGTAGACGCGCTCAAGAAGGCGCTTTAAATATTTTATACAAAGGTAAAACAACATGACCGATTACAAAGTCGCCGATATCAGCCTAGCTGATTGGGGCAAAAAAGAAATTTCTATCGCCGAGTCAGAAATGCCGGCACTGATGGCATTGCGTGAAAAGTATCGTGCTGAACAGCCGCTGGCTAATGCTCGAATTCTGGGCTGCATCCACATGACAATTCAAACAGCTGTACTAATTGAAACCTTGGAAGCTCTGGGAGCAGAAGTGCGCTGGACCTCATGTAATATTTTTTCAACTCAGGATCACGCCGCTGCCGCTATAGCGGCAAATGGTACTCCTGTTTTTGCCTGGAAAGGCGAGACAGAAGAGGAGTATGAATGGTGTCTTGAGCAGCAGGTTCTCAAAGATGGTGTACCCTGGAATGCTAATATGGTGCTCGATGATGGGGGCGATTTAACAGCACTGCTCCATACCAAGTATCCACAGGTCCTTGATGCCGTGCACGGTATTACTGAAGAGACCACCACTGGAGTGCACCGCCTCTATGAGATGCTAGAGACCGGTGAACTCAAAGTCCCAGCAATTAACGTAAATGATTCGGTTACCAAATCAAAATGTGACAACAAGTACGGTTGCCGTCACAGCCTCAATGACGCCATTAAGCGTGCCACTGACCATTTACTATCAGGCAAAAAAGCGGTTGTTGTTGGCTATGGTGACGTGGGTAAAGGCTCCGCTCAATCACTGCGTCAAGAAGGCATGATTGTTAAGGTTACAGAATGCGATCCAATTTGCGCTATGCAAGCTTGCCTAGACGGTTTCGAAGTCGTATCTACCTATATCGAAGGAGATCAGGCGAAGGGTGTGAATGCGGATTTGTTGGCCAACACCGATATGCTGGTGACAAGTACAGGTAACTACAACGTCTGTGGTTCGGACATTTTAGCGGCACTGAAAAGTGGCGCAGTAGTCTGTAATATCGGTCACTTTGACAATGAAATTGATACTGCCTTTATGCGAAGTAACTGGGAGTGGGAAGAGGTTAAGCCACAGGTACACAAAGTCTATCGCGATCGGGCTAACAATGATCATCTTCTCCTCCTAGCCGAAGGTCGCCTAGTTAATTTAGGTAATGCTACTGGTCATCCAAGCCGTATCATGGATGGATCCTTTGCCAATCAGGTACTGGCACAAATCGAGCTTTACAAACAGCAGTTTGCCTCCCAAGACGCTGAGGCTAAGGCGAGTTTACTGCGGGTAGAGGTGTTGCCGAAACATCTCGACGAAGAGGTGGCCCGTTATATGGTAGGCGGCTTTGGTGGCGTAATCACTAAATTGACACAGGCTCAGGCCGACTATATCAGTGTGGCTGTTGAGGGACCGTTTAAAGGCGATAGCTATAAATATTAATGAAATGCCTGTGACACTGAATGATCGGTGAAAGCCGGCCACGAGATGCTACTAGGAGCAATATCAACAATCACCAAAAAGGCCATTTCATGACGAACAAACTACATTTGAGCTTTGAGTTTTTTGCCGCCAAAACAGAAGAAGGTAGGCAAAAACTCAGAATCACCTGCGACAAACTTAACCAATTCGGGCCTGAATTTTATTCGGTGACCTATGGCGCAGGGGGATCTACCAGAGAGACAACCAAGGATTTAGTTCTTGGTATTCACCGGGAGGGTTACCAAGCAGCTCCGCATCTTTCTGTGGGTGGCGATAGCCTGGAAGATGTGCTCCGATTAGTGCAGTCCTATAAAGATGCTGGGATTAATAGACTTGTCGCACTGCGCGGTGATCTTCCCTCTGGTATTGGGGGTACTAAGCAGCTAGTCCACGCCAATGAATTAGTCGCACTTATTCGTGAACACTCAGGTGATTATTTTGAAATTAATGTTGGCGCCTATCCCGAAATTCATCCCGAAGCAGAGAGCTATAGCAGAGACATTTACTGGCTCGGTGAAAAATTTAGGGCTGGTGCTGATCGTGCTATCACACAGTATTTTTATAACGCCGATGCCTACTTTCGATTTATCGATGAGTGTGCCAAAGTAGGGATCGACCAGCCCATAGTGCCGGGAATTATGCCCTTGACTAATTATCATAATCTGGTGCGATTCTCTGACAACTGTGGCGCTGAAATACCCCGCTGGTTGCGCTGGCAACTCAAAGAGCGCGGCGACAACTCCGAGGACCTAGTCAAGTATGGTCTTGATGTAGTGACTAAACTATGTGAGACCCTAGTCGCCGGGGGTGCTCCAGGCCTACATTTTTATACCATGAATCAATGGCAAAATTCAGCTACCCTGTGCAGTAACCTCGGCCTACTAGCGAAATAATGCCATGCGTGTACCGCGTATTTTTACTCCACAATTTTTAAAAACTGACACAAACATACAATTAGATGAGAGTGCTGCTCGGCATTTATCCTCAGCATTGCGAATGACCGCGGGGCAATATATTGTTTTATTCAATGGCCGTGGCGGGGAATATTCAGCTCAGTTAACCGATGTTAAAAAAGGTAAAGTCTCGGTTTTTGTTGAAGAGTTTTTCGAGGCTAATCGTGAGTCCCCACTGACTATTCACCTGGCTATTGGTATTTCTCGCGGTGAGCGTATGGACTGGATTATACAAAAGGCAACGGAGTTGGGTGTCTCCGATATTACCCCATTATTTTCTGAGCGCTGTGAAGTTAAACTAAGTGGCGAGCGCCTGGAAAAGAAAACTCGTCACTGGCAGAAAATAGCAATTAGTGCCTGTGAACAGAGCCAACGTAATACTGTGCCAACGATAAATTCAGCAAAGACCCTTGATCAGTATTTACAGGCCGATATTGGCGATCTTAAATTGGTACTTCATCATCGTACTGTAACGCGGCTAGGGGATATTACTAACAACAGAGATAATATTGCTTTATTAATTGGCCCCGAGGGGGGGCTGAGTGAGCGTGAAATTGAAGGCGCAGTGAAAAATAATTTTATAGCATTAACCCTAGGCCCCAGAGTACTGCGTACCGAGACTGCGCCGCTTGCCGCCATAAGTATTGTTCAAAGCCTGTGGGGCGATATGGGTTAACAATGATACGACACTCGTTATTAATTTTTATTTTTCTGTTCACTGGTACGGCACATAGCGCTATTTTTGGCGATGGTAATCCAGATAATGGAATGGAAGATCAGCGAGAAAATGCACCAAAGAATTTACTTAACTCTGTTGGAACTATATTTTGTGATGGGGGACTCCGCGGAACTGCAACTCATATTAAAACGGCTTTGCAGCACAATCGATCAATTATTTTGACTGCTGCCCATGTTCTATTTGACCAAAAAACTGGTATGTCTTTTAAACAATGTAGTTATCGCCCAGAGAATCAGCGCCTAAGTAGCATCGAATTTTCTTCAATCTCTACTCACCAATATAAGCCAGAGTCAAAAAATAAAATTCAACAATCAGAAACCGATATTGTGTTTGTTGCACTAAAAAAAAGAGCCTATCAAAGAAGTCTAGAATTAGCGCAGAGCAAAAATACTGTAGCCAATAATTTGCAACTTCTCGGTTACAATGCTGATAGTCAGAAAATTAGCCTGAGCAGCGATTGCACGAGCTTTGAATCTGATTCGTTTATCAGTGATCAGTTGCTCCTACATAACTGTGATGCTCTTAGCGGCGCCTCCGGCGGACCCATAATCACAGCCACCGAACAGGGCGATAATGCAGTCGTAATTGCAGTGCATGGTGGCACCTTAGTTAGCGCTGGAGCAAGCATCAGAAGTTTGGCTACCGGTGCTCAAGTAAATCCTGAGCAATGGATTAATCAGGCACGTATTGTTGATAAGGCACTGCTTAATCAGCTCGAGTTGTTTCTTGCATATCTTGCCAAGGATTTCCCTTCTCAAAAATAATCGGCTGAGCAAAACCCGGCACACTGACACTCTCGCTAGAGATTCGCAAACCGCTCTCATCAATCATTGGTTCGCCAAATCGATATTTCACATCAAGCTTCCCAGCATCTGCACGTTCTGCATAGGCCGCAGAATTGATACGAGTATTCTCACGCCTTGCTAAATATCCTTCAAACCTATCCCCATAACGCAGAGCCAGCATTGATTCGGCTTTGCTGGGTGACAACAATACTGCAGTGGCATTGTTTCCACCAAAACCCTTGGAGTTAATAAAGGCTACGTCCATTTTCTGCTCACTCACATCCATATCATTAAGCGTATAGCGAGCTCGTTCCTGATGAACATCTGAGGCAATTTCGGAAACAGTTTTGATTCCGGGAATCATATTGTATTTGAAAGTACCCAACGCTGAGACCAATTGATCGCCACTAGCAGTCGACAATGAATGTCCGACAAATGATTTTGTAGCAGTGACAGGCCAATCGTAAATATCAAATACGCTTGCCACGCGATCAATTAATTCGGACTCAGTAGTGCGATTAGCCGGAGTGCTGGATCCATGAGCATGAACAAAGCTATGCTTTTGTACGCAGTCTTTGCCTACTATCTCGATAGCCGCGGCGACAGCTTTGGAGAACGAAATATAGTTGCCAACTCCCGGCGCAGAAATTGATTTTTTAACGCCGTCGGCATTGATAAAAACTTCGGGGACAGCGCCATGAATATCAGCGCCTAATTCTACCGCTAGCGCATCATCCATTAGCACCACATACTGGGTAGCCTCGGCTAATGTGAAACCGCAATTTTCGCCAAATGGTCGGCTGGCCCTGCGCAAATCTGGTTTATCTGTGCCATCTAACTTACAGAGATTTTCATCGCTACCCAGTGCACTCATATTTGAGAAGCCTTCAGATACCTCAGGAATAATTGTCGACTCAGCATTACCCACGATGGCGACGCGACGACGACCATTGCGAATATCGCGGACCGCAGCTTGCAGTACATAGAGAAAACTCGCGCAGGCACCAGTAATGGCCTCTGTATGGCCAACGCTGCCAAGCACATAGGCATTAATAAAATCCGCTGGCATAGAATTAAGCGCCATGGGTACCTGCTTGGCCGTTGTGCGATTGCCCTTTAAGCGCGCCTGAAATAATCCTGCAAAGCCCTCTTCAGTCATCTGACCCAGTGCGCTAGAGGAATATACGCCTATCTGATCTGGGCGCACCTGATCTGCAACCCTGTCCCAGGGTATGCCTATGGAGTAAAGCGCATCGCTGCTTCCTAAAAGAGCCATTTGAAGTCCGCGAGGGTGAAATCGCGAGTTGTAGTGATCAGCCGGATCAAAGCCAGCGGGTAACTCTCCGGCGGCTTTGGCGGCCAATTCATAATGAGTGCTAACCAGATATTCACCAGCTTCGGAGGCCGATACCTCGACAGTGCCATCTTCAAGATCACGAACCGTCCAGTCATTTGGAAGCTTGGTGGGCAGATCACGCTTAGCCATTCGAAATTTCAGGCCCTGGGCACCGATATTGATTTTTTTGTGGCCTTCGACAGCACAGGGGTCAAACAGCCCTATCTTGCGAATTAATGTCCCATCGAGCACCTGGGCTCTAAATTTTTCATCAACTTGCCCAACAGATAGCAATGCCCCCTCTTTATCTGTGTAGCCCTGCTCCTGCTTTTGTACCAGACCCATCAAACAGGCCAAGCCAATAACGGTATCTTGCTGCTCCGCTGGGGGAAGCGACTCAAAAATCATGCGCCGAAATGCCTGGTGAGAGGAGCTTCGTCCGGCAGCATTGTATCCACCGAAACCAACAATAACAGGTAAAGAGTGACTCATATGGATTCCTTAAAAGGGATTAATAAAATTCAATACGCCTAGTGTAGACAGGAAAACCCGCTCTGTATTTAGTAATTTGGTCATTTAGTTTAGTTTATTGGTCAAAATATGCTATATTTTCGCAATTATGGCGTTCAATCTCAGTCTTTTGCTCTGCGACAATATGCTGGTGTCGAGCACCACTCTTGCCGCCGAGATCTTTAACTTCGCGCAGGCGATGGCACGCGCCCAAAAGCACGGTGTCCAGCAGGTAAATGTTCGGCGTATCACCCCCGATGGCAAGCCAGTACAAACCTCAGCGGGCTTTGAATTACACCCGACTCACTCACTTGCGGATAACTTTGATAGCGACCTAATTCATATTCCCGCGCTGTGGCGTAATCCGCGCCCTGCGGTGAACAAGTACGAAGCTTATATTCCCTGGCTGCGGCAGCAGCACCAACGAAATTGTAACTTTACCGCTGTGGGCACTGGGGTTTGTTTTCTTGCCGAAGCGGGGCTGTTAGATGGCAAACCAGCGACTACCCACTGGCATTATTTTGATCAGCTACAAAGGCACTATCCACAAGTTCAGTTGGAACGCCAGCATTTCACTACCCAGGCTGGCAATATTTACTGTGCGGCCAGTGTCAATGCTATGGCTGAACTACTTATGTATCAGGTCGAGCGAGTTTTTGGCCGTGTTATAGCTCGCCAGGCTCAGCGCAATTTCTTTCATGAGATTCGCAATATTGCCAACCCGGCAGGCACGCATGGCCAGCAGGCGGGAAATCATGGCGACGAGGCTATCGCTCAGGCTCAGATATGGTTGCAGGACAATCTCAGTAGAGCTTTGGCAATTCCTGATCTGGCAAATCAGTTTGGTATGACCACTAGGACCTTTAACCGCCGTTTTAAAGTCGCGGTTGGCAACACACCCAGCGACTATTTAACCGAACTACGCATATCATTTGCCTGTGATCTACTTAAAAATACCGACCTGTCTATTTTAGAGATAGCAAATTACAGCGGTTATAAGGAGGCTAGCTGGTTTTCATCAAGGTTTCGGCAGTGGTCAGGCAACAGTCCTAAGGCCTATCGAAATACTGTTAGGGCAAAGCTCTTTAACTGAGGCGGATTTGTCATAACAGGCCCGCCTACCCAAAAACATAAGGCCGATACCAGTTGACCGATGAGATAAGTAACTGATGAGTATGGTAGCGATGACTATATCAAGGGCCGCTTTTACAGCCCTAAATAATTTAGATAACTCGAACCCGAATCACGCCACTGATAGCGGCAATCGCATCCTCAGTGCTTTGGTCCAAATCACCCTCAACATCAATAATATTGTAAGCAATAGCACCACGGCTTTTATTCACCATATCCACAACATTGAGTTCCGCGTCAGCCAAGACTGTTAGCACAGTACCCAATACTTTGGGCACATTGTTGTTAGTGAAAGTAATTCGATAGTCACCATTACGCGACATTTTCGTGGCTGGATAGTTAACTGAATTGTGGATATTGCCGTTCTCAAGGTAGTCCATTAGCTGTTTGGCAGCCATAGCCGCGCAGTTCTCTTCCGCTTCTTCCGTGCTGGCGCCAATATGCGGCATCAACAATACATCTTTGCGACCCAGTAGCGCCGGTGCTGGGAAATCACTGATGTAAGCGGCGATAGTACCGGCATCTAGAGCGGCAACCATATCATCTGTATTAACAATTTCTTCACGCGCAAAGTTCAAAATTTTAGCCGTGGGCTTCATCTGAGCCAAGGTTTCTTTGTTAATAAGGTG
Source organism: SAR92 clade bacterium H921 (assembly GCA_025153755.1). GTDB lineage: Bacteria > Pseudomonadota > Gammaproteobacteria > Pseudomonadales > Porticoccaceae > HTCC2207. Next base: position 229,722 of record JAOALD010000001.1, on the reverse strand, counting down.
TTTGGTTGCCGGAATAGCGGGAACGTGCAAAGTAACAAAGTCGGCACTGGCCAACAGTCCCTCGATGCTTTCCATGCGCTCAACTCGGCTCGATAGTTGCCATGCCGCCTCAACAGAAATAGCTGGATCGTAACCAATAACATTCATACCTAGATCTAGCGCTAGATTAGCAATAATAGAGCCAATGGCACCCAAACCGACTACGCCTAGTGTTTTACCCGTAATCTCTGATCCAGCAAAACGTTTCTTCTCTTTTTCCAGCAACTTTCCCATTTCGCCCGAGTCATCCATATGGCCTAGTTCTTGAACATAGGTCATGCCGCCATAGATATCCCGAGAGCCCAGTAGCAAGCCAGCAACGATCAATTCTTTAACCGCATTAGCATTCGCTCCGGGGGTGTTGAAAACTACTATGCCCTGCTCGGTATAATCCTCAGTAGGAATATTATTAGTTCCGGCGCCTGCTCTGGCGACAGCAATCACCGATTCTGGCAGAACTTCTTTATGCAACTTTTGGCTTCGCAGCAGCACGCCCTCTGGTGATGCTGATTCACTAGACACTAAGTACTTATCTGCAGAAAAAAGACTTAAGCCTTTCGAGGAAATAGCGTTGTAGGTACGGATGTTATACATATTTTTTCTCAGTATTGTCGGTAGGAGTCGACTTAAATTATTGACTAACCTCTGCATGGGCCCAATCAAGCCATGGCAGCAATGTTTCAATATCAGATTTTTCAACGGTTGCGCCACACCATATACGCAGGCCGGCTGGTGCATCGCGGTAGGCGCCAATATCATAGGCAACGCCTTCGTTATCCAATAACTTAACAATTTGCTTAACCTGATCTGCGGCGAGATCTAATGTTAGGCAAACGCTAGTGTTGGAGATTTGATCAATGTCTTGGGCCAAAAAGTGGGCCCAGGGGCGCGCTTCTACAAAGCCCTTTAGCACATCGAGATTGGCTTCTGATTTAGCGATAGCGGCGGACAGTCCACCTATTGAACGAATCCAATTTAGCGCATCCAAATAGTCCGCAACACATAGCATAGAGGGCGTGTTGATGGTCTCGCCGCGGAAAATTCCTTCGATTAATTTGCCCCCTTTGGTCATGCGGAAGATTTTGGGCATCGGCCATGCTGGCGTATAGGTTTCTAATCGCTCGACCGCTCTGGGGCTCAGAATTAACATGCCATGGCCGCCTTCGCCACCAAGAACTTTCTGCCAACTATAGGTGACAACATCGAGTTTCTCCCATGGCATTTCCATGGCAAATACGGCAGAGGTCGCATCACATATCGTCAACCCTGTGCGATCATCGCTTATCCAATCCGCATTGGGTACTTTTACACCAGCAGTTGTACCATTCCAGGTAAAAATACAGTCATGGTCTGGGTTGGCCTGACTCATATCTGGCAAAAGACCATAATCAGCTGTGTAGCTATTAAGCTCTTCGAGTTTTAATTGCTTAGTCGCATCTGTAAGCCAGCCGCTGCCAAAGGATTCCCAAGCAAATATATCGACCGGCCTCTGGCCTAACACTGACCACATAATCATCTCAACGGCGCCGGTATCCGAGGCCGGCACTACGCCCACTCGATAGCCTTCGGGCAGGCCGAGAATTTCTGCGGTGTCTGTGCAGGCTTTACCCAGTGCAATCTTACCTACAGAGGAACGATGCGAGCGACCCAAGGTGGCAATATCTAGGTTAGCAACATCATAACCGGGACGTTTTGAGCAGGGGCCAGATGAGAAATTGGGATTGCTGGGCTTAGTCGAAGGTCTTTGATTAACTGTCATAAAACGAACAAGTCCGAGGTCTAATTAAAGACGCTTTAAAAAAAGGGCTACATAGTAACTGGAGGTCGCGTGTAGATAAAGATTTATTCTTTTATGTACGTCATTTGCAATAGATATGATCACTGTTAGTGCTATTTAATAAAAAAACAGGAAAAGCAAAATACGCCGATAAACAGCGTATTTTGGGACTAACTAGTCAATCACTGAGGTTTTGCTTGGGCACTACGCTCTTTTTCGATAAGAAAGTCTGCAACATTAATCATTCCGTTAAAGCCACCAGCTTTACGGCTGCTGACACGGTATTTTCCGTTGACGATAATCTCTGGAGTACCCTGAACACGATAGCCGCGAACCCGTGCCTCGGCCTGATTGACCAAGCTATTCATACCAAATGAGTTGTAGACTTTAGAAAACTTGAGACCATCAACACCAGCGTCTGCAAAAATCGCCGCTATGTCAGCTTCGGTGCGTATCTTCTTTCTATTGACATGAATGGCTTCAAAAATAGCCATATGAGTTTTGTCTAATACCTTGAGTTGCAAGGCGCTGTAATAGGCTCGGGCCAGTGGCTCTAAGGATGGCTGCCAGATAGCCGGGGTCTGCTGAAAATCTACATCTGCCGGGAGCTTTTGCACCCACGGATGAAGCACCGCTTCAATGTTATAACAGTGGCCACAGGTGTATGAAAACACTTCATTGACCTCTATCTTACTTGCATCTGCTGTTCTTATGGGCTGCGGAAGCACCTCATAATGAACTCCCGCCTGATATTGTTCTCCCTGTGCTTGGCACATGGCCACAGGTAATATCAGTACTAGAAAGGCTAAGCGTTTAATCCAATAAATCATCCGAGTTTCCTCTTGCCTTGCGGCTATCTAACCTCTAATTTAGACCTGAGATATAGTTGGCCACGGCTGTTATCTCCTTGTCACTTAAGTTTGCCGCAACACCTTGCATAATCGCGGCATTACCACCGCTGGCGCGCTCGCCTCTGCGGTAAGCTAGAAGCTGTTTGGCAATATAGTCAGCATGTTGTCCGCCCAATGCTGGGTAACCCGCTGGGTCATTGCCATTGCCCGATGGCGAGTGGCAGCCTGTACAGGCAGCAACGCCAGTTTTAAGGTTACCACCGCGGTACACCTTTTCACCGTACTCCAGGGCCTCGTCGGCATTACTAATACCAATCAGAGTTATGTCCTGAGCACCTGAAGTTTGACGAGTCTTACTATTATAGTAGGCGGCCATATCCTGAAGGTCTTGATCCGTGGATCCATTTAAAATGCCGGTCATTTCAACAATAACGCGCTCACCTGATTTCACCATACGCAGCTGCTGAGTCATGTATTTCTCACCTATGCCGGCTAACTTGGGGAACGATGAAACCATACTATTGCCGTCGTTGCCGTGACAGCCTGCACACATAGCAACCTTAGACTCACCCGCTGCGGCATCGCCTGCTGCCAGTGTCTGGTTCGCCGTAAATGTTGCCAGCAAACAAATAATACTTAAAAAGCTTTTTTTCATGGTTATTCAACTCTCGCAATCCGCTAGAATAGTCGCAGATGTATACGTGCGACCATTGATCATTAGCCCTATCGGCTAAATCGCGCGCATTATATACCAAAAAACCCAGTTTCTTATAGCCGCTTAGCGATGTCTTTTATGGATTCAATCACAATTAATTTTCAAAGTGCCGTATTTTTAACCAGCGCACCCTCCATAAACCAATGTCCAGAGGATACTGGCTGTGAAGTAGCATTTGCTGGGCGCTCCAATGCGGGTAAGTCCAGTGCGATTAATACACTGACGCGCAACGGAAGGTTGGCACGCACCAGTAAAACTCCTGGGCGCACACAACTTATTAATTTTTTCCAGTTGGCCAACGGCGCTCACTTAGTTGATTTGCCTGGTTATGGCTATGCTAAGGTGCCCAAAGCTATGAAGGTAGAGTGGGATCGTCATCTGGCAGAATACCTGCAAATGCGTAAAAGCCTGGCCGGGCTAATTTTGCTGATGGATATACGCCATCCTCTTCAGGATTTTGATTTACAAATGCTCAACTGGGCTGCTCAGGCCGGCCTGCCGGTGCATATTTTGCTGACCAAGTCGGACAAGCTCAAGCGCGGTCCTGCTCAGAGCGCGAAACTAAAAGTCGAGAAGCATTTGCGGGATATGGATCCCGGGTGCACGCTCCTGTCAGTACAGACATTTTCCTCCCTTAAAAAGCAGGGCCTTGAACAGCTTGAGGCACAGCTCAATCATTGGCTCAGTACTGAATCCGAAGCCCCAGCAGACCACAACTCGTGATAGAGGACACTAAAAATGCTTTGCTATTATTTCGCTAGGTCTGTCGACGAGTTGTGAGCAACTATCGGCATGGCATGGGGGTAAGAGTAAGTTATTACTGAATTAGCCTGATAAACCGATTAACAAAAAAACCCTGATCCAGTCAAAGGATCAGGGCTTAGTTTGCTACATGGGGAGTCTTACTTTACATACTCTTTATCGGGGGAGAATATGATGCAATCATTAATTGCCTTTATTTAGACATGTATTTATGCATAAGTTCCAATTTATTTGTAAATAATCAAGATTAATTATTTACAGCTATTTAATGGGCCTCATCCCAGTTATCACCTACTCCCAGATCAACAACAAGAGGGACGCTCAGCTCAGCGGCAGACTCCATTAGCCCCCTCAGACCTTCTTTTATCTCCTCTAATTCAGATTCTGGCACCTCCAACACAAGTTCATCATGTACCTGCATAACCATACGACTTTTGAGGTCGCTATTTTGTAGCCAGTTATCGACATTAATCATTGCCAACTTAATAATATCAGCTGCCGTGCCTTGCATTGGAGCATTGATCGCGGTGCGTTCAGCTGCCTGACGCAACATGCCGTTTCTAGCGTTAATTTCGGGTAAATACAGGCGGCGCCCATAAGCGGTTTCTACATAACCATTTTCTGACGCACTATGCCGAATATTATTCATGTAATTCTGCACTCCCGGGTAACGAGCGAAGTAGAGCTCGATATATTCCGCTGCCTGTTTGCGGCCAATATTTAATTGCCGCGCTAGACCAAATGCTGACATACCATAGATTAAGCCAAAATTAATGGCCTTGGCACTTCGACGCTGGTCTATTGTGACCGCAGCGGTCTCGACACCAAAGACTTCTGAAGCGGTGGCTCTGTGAATATCCTCACCCGCGGCGAAGGCACGCAATAGGCTTGGGTCCTCGGATAGATGGGCCATGATCCGCAACTCAATCTGCGAATAATCCGCTGCCACGAGTTTACTGCCCGGTGGAGCAACAAATGCTTGGCGCACCCGACGTCCCTCGGCGGTACGAATTGGTATATTTTGCAGATTTGGATCTGAGGAGGATAGCCTACCGGTAGCAGTTCCCGCCTGATGATAAGAGGTATGGATACGCCTGGTGGCTGGGTTGATCATGGTTGGTAGTTTGTCGGTATAGGTCGACTTTAACTTGGCTAGCCCACGATGTTCTAATATTACTTTCGGCAGTGGGTAGTCAAGCGCGAGTTCTTGCAGTACTTCTTCTTTTGTCGAGGGCGCACCTTTAGCCGTCTTTTTCAATACCGGAAGCTCTAATTTGGTGAACAGTATTTCCCCTAGTTGTTTTGGCGATGCTAGATTGAATTGTTGTCCGGCTAACGCCCAAGCCTGAGTCTCAAGTTCAGCGAGGCGCTCCGTCAGTTCTTGGCTTTGGGTGAATAATAAGGTGTCATCCACTTTGGCGCCGGTACGCTCGATTCGCGACAACACTGGTATTAATGGCAACTCTATATCATTGAATACCTTTTCCAAGGTTGGCTCCGTGGTCAACTGTGGCCATAGCGTCTGGTGCAGTCTCAAGGTGATATCCGCGTCTTCTGCTGCGTAGGGGCCGGCTTCCTCTAGAGCGATGTGGTTGAAGGTAAGTTGACTCGCGCCCTTCCCTGCTATATCGGTAAATCCTGTCGTTGTTTGCTCTAAATATTTTAATGCCAAACTGTCCATATCGTGACGGGTGGCAACTGAATCAAGGACATAGGATTCAAGCATGGTATCAAAGGCGATCCCCTGAAGATCAATGCCATGCTGTGCCAGAACACTCATGTCGTATTTTAAATTTTGTCCTACTTTTTTAATGTTTTTATTTTCTAGTAAGGGTTTTATGTTTTCTAACACATAGTCTTTAGATAGCTGTTCTGGAGCACCCAAATAATCATGTCCAAATGGAATATAGGCAGCCTGATAGGACTCTGTTGCAACTGAGATGCCAACTAGATCGGCGCGCATATAGTTGAGGCTTGTGGTTTCTGTGTCCACTGCGACCAAAGGCGCTGTTTTTATTTTCTCCAACCAAACAGTGAATTCTGCCACGGTTAAAATAATTTGGTAATCTGTGTTGCGGGGCTCCTTAGGGGCTGAAATTTCTGAATCGGGAGCATCGGTTACTGCTTCAGTCACTGAGGACGATTCGAAGCTGTGGGGATTATTTATTGCGGCCGTGGCTTCCTCTACCCAGGTTTTAAATTCCATTTCTTTATACAGGTCTAGCAGGGCAATTTGATCTGGCTCTGCATTATGCAAATCAGCAAGCCCCAGCTTTATTTCAACATCCGTTTTTATGGTGGCTAGGCGATACGAGAGATAGGCCAGGTCACGGTGCTCTTCAAGTTTAGACGCCATGGTTTTGGCACCGCGAAACGTCAGGGCGGCAACCTCATCAAGGCGGGCATAAATATCATCTAAGCCGCCAATGCCCTGCAATAGCCCCAGTGCCGTTTTTTCGCCCACACCTGGTACTCCGGGAATATTGTCAGATTTATCACCCAGTAGCGCCAAGTAGTCAATAATCAGTTCAGGTGGAATACCAAATTTTTCTATAACCCCTTCCCTGTCCATGACTGTATTGGTCATGGTGTTCTCCATAACAATATGTTCGGTGACCATCTGAGCAATATCTTTATCACCAGTCGATATGACTACAGGCTGCGCTACCTGCGTTGCCTGCGAAGCCAAGGTGCCGATCACATCATCTGCCTCAACACCTTCAATGACTAGCATAGGCATGCCCATGGCCTGAATAATTTTATGAATTGGCTCGATCTGCAATCGCAAGTCGTCTGGCATAGGCGGGCGATTTGCTTTGTATTCGCTATACATATCATCGCGGAAAGTTTTGCCTTTGGCATCAAAGACCACCACATGAGTGCTATCTGGGTAGTCTTTTTGTAGCCGACGCATCATATTAATTACGCCTTTCACAGCACCTGTAGGCTTGCCTTTGCTGTTAGTTAAAGGTGGAAGTGCATGGAATGCTCGGTAGAGATAAGAGGAGCCATCGACAAGAATAAGCGGTGTTTTTTTAGACATAATTGGCGTGCTTTTTTGACGGAATTTTAAGCTTTAAGGATACATCATTTACTGGTGGCAAGTCTTAAATTGACGTACTAGGGTACCGATAAATTCACTGTAGGCACGGGCATTTAAATCTTGAGAAAGACCCTGGGGATCTAATTCTACGAGAGGCAATTTATACTCGGCAGCAATGATGGCAGCGTCCTTGTTTCCATACTGTGGCTCGACGAAGATGCAGCCGATATCAGTTTTTCCAATCGCTTTACGTAGCTTGTATTGCGTTTTTATTCCCTGAACACCGCCGCTGGAGTTTCTGATTGATAGCCCTGGCTTCAAATCAAAGGCAATCGCGAAATGCCCGTAGGCCTCGTGGTGAGTGAGATAAGTCTTATCTTTAATACTGACTAGCTGAGCCTTTAATCTCGATATTTGTTGACGGCTGATAATATCTTTAATCGGTATCCCCAGGCGCGCCTGAATCTCAGCGGCAATGTGATTACCATTTTCAGGGTTGAGCCATAAATGAGGGTCGGCCTCCATAGAGTGCTCATCCCTTTGGTTGCGATGCACCCTGTTCGGCTGGGTATGCGGTAGGTGCAAAATTGTAAGCAGTTTCTCGGTGGGCAATTTAGCCATTGCTTTGGCGCTTCCAGTCTCGAAATCAGGGCCTACCCATATCACTAAATCAGCCTGAATAATTTTTTTCAATGCGGACATAGGCAAGGAAAAGTCGTGGGGCGATTGATTATCTGGCACTAGGTACTGTACCCGAGCGGCATCTCCTACGGCGGACGCAGCAATTATCGCCAGAGGTTTAATGCTGGTGACAATCAGCGGCTTGGTCTCAGCCTGTACCTGGGTTACTAATGCGTTGCCTGCCAACACTAACATCCAGGCTATAATGTTATATTGTATCTTTTTGATGCTCATAAAATGCCAAAATAATTAAATTAACTTGAATTTTGTGCTGCCAAGTGTGGCAGTGTGTTCTGCCATCTATTTAAAATTGTTATAATATAACGTATTATTATTCTAGGTTATAACTCAGTGGGCTCAAATGCTTACAAACGCAAAAATTGTGCACCAACATCATGATCACGAGCGCTGTATCAATGCAGCCTTGCTGCGCGCCAAGTCACTGTGTACTGAGAAAAAAGCCCGGATGACCGTTACTCGAGAAACCGTACTGCGCCTACTGTGGCAGAGCCATAAGCCCCTAGGAGCCTATCATCTGCAGGACCAGCTCGCTGCAATTTCTGGCAGATCCATTGCGCCGCCAACGGTATATCGAGCAATTGAGTTTTTATTGCAGCTCGGTTTAATTCACCGTATCCATTCGCTAAACGCCTATATTGGCTGCCCCTTTCCCGACAGCGAGCACAGTAACGTTTTCTTAATTTGCGACCATTGTGGAACTGCTGCCGAAGTGTCACATAATACAATAAATAACGCACTGCAAAGCACCTGTGATAAGCTGAATTTCAAATTACAAAGCCAAGGTGCTGAGCTATTTGGCCTATGTTCTAAATGCTCTGATAATCATAAGGTAGTCAATCATGACTAGCCCATTGATGACCCTAGATAGAATTGATAAATCTTTTTCTGGTCAACATGTACTGCAAAACATCAGCTTAAATCTGACTCAGGGCGAGATCACTACGCTTATCGGCCCTAATGGGGCCGGAAAATCAACTCTGGTGCGGATTGTTTTAGGTCTGTTAGCACCAGACTCTGGCTCTGTTACAGCTAGCAAGAGCCTAAAAATTGGTTATATGCCGCAAAAACTACATATCGACCCAACCCTACCTATCTCGACATACCGTTTTTTGCAGCTGGCAAACGCTTCTTATCAGGTGTGCCATAGCGCTCTTGCGTCCGTTGGCATTGCCCATCTGGCGAAAACACCAATACAAAAGCTGTCTGGCGGGGAGATGCAGCGGGTACTGCTTGCTCGGGCTATTCTGCGCAAGCCAAACTTACTGGTGTTGGATGAACCGGTACAGGGTGTGGATATCAATGGTCAAAATGCGCTGTACAAGATGATTGGCAGCCTTAGTAAAAGTCTTAACTGTGCTGTGTTAATGGTGTCCCACGACCTGCACTTAGTAATGTCAGCGACAGACCAGGTAATCTGCCTAAATCACCATATCTGCTGCCAGGGGCGCCCCGAGCAGGTGACTAAGGATCCGGCCTATCTAGATATATTTGGTCAGACCGCCCTCTATGCTCACCACCATGACCACCAGCATAGTGTTCATGGTGAGGTATTAGACCGTAACGGCGTTCACCGGCATGGGGAGGGCTGCGACCATGACTGACTTTATACTCTATGGGTTGCTCGCTGGCCTAGGCGTGGCGCTAGTGGCTGGGCCTTTAGGCTGTTTTGTCGTATGGCGGCGAATGGCGTATTTTGGTGACACACTCGCCCATAGCGCGTTATTGGGGGTGGCCTTAGGCGTGTTGTTGGAGGTAAATCTCAGTATTACCGCAACCGCCATACCTCTGGCTATGGCGTTAGGGCTAGTGATTCTTGAGCAACGCGGTGTTTTGTCTGTGGACACTCTGCTGGGAATTCTGTCCCACTCTGCTCTCGCGGCAGGTTTGGTAGTCATCTCCTTATTGTCTGATGTGCGGGTTGATTTAATGTCTTTGTTATTCGGCGACCTACTGTCAGTAACCAGCCAAGATCTATGGATTATCTATGGAGTAGCAGGGGTAGTTTTGATCCTCTTGGGTGCGCTGTGGCGGCCGTTGATCAATATCACCGTAGATTCTGAGTTAGCGGCAGTGGAGGGGACTAATGTTAGGCTGATACGCGCCGTACTGATGCTGATCACAGCGCTGGTAATTGCCATTGCCATGAAAATTGTCGGAGTTCTATTAATTACTGCTCTGCTGATTATTCCTGCGGCTACGGCTCGTCGAATAAGTATTACCCCAGAGCAGATGGCCGCCAAGGCAAGTGTTATTGCCATGCTCACTGTGGTGTTGGGATTGGCTCTATCCTGGACTACCGATGCCCCTGCTGGGCCATCGGTAGTACTCTGTTCGGCATTACTCTTTACGATGTCTCTGATGGTGCGGCAACGAGCCTAATTGCCGGGACCTAGAAGGATGAAGAAATAGAACGCCAAGTGCTACGCAAAGTGGTCTCACTGTGGGGTGCTTTAAAGAAACCATGGTAGTGCCCCTTAGGATTGATTAAAACCAGCTGGGTACTATGATCCATAGTGTAATCTTCGCCTTCTAAGGGTACCCTGTTGTAGGCGACATTGATCTCTGCGGTCAGTCGACGAATGAGATGCTTATTGCCAGTTACGCCGATAAACTCTTGATTAAAGTAGGGCACATATTCGGCTAATTTTTCGACTGTATCGCGCTCTGAATCCAACGAGATCATAACAATCTGAAGATTGTCTTTTTCCCTGTCCTTCATTTTACTGTAAGTGTCATTGAGAACAGCTAAAGTCGTTGGGCAGATATCGGGACAGTTGGTAAAACCAAAGAAGACTATGGTCCAGATGTCTTGCATACGAGCAATATTGAACGTTTCGCCACGGTGATCAACCAGCTCGAAGTCACTAAAAATCCTCGGTTGCGTGAGCACAATAGCGCCGTTAGCACGCAGCTGGTCATCATTCATAATCACTGGCTGACTCATACGCCAGATAAAGCCATAAACTACCAGAAGAATAAAGGCAACGACCATGGCGATGGTGCGACGAATTGCGGCTTGCTGTTCCATATTATCAGTCCTGTATAGGGTCAGTTTGTCTGCGCGGTTAAGGCTGGGGGCAGGCTAGACATAGTGGAGCTTTTCAATAAGGTAATGGTCGCATAGCATCAAGGCAAACAATACCATTAGGTAAACAATTGAAAATCTGAAAGTTTTCATACCACTGTCTTTGTCGAACCACATAACGATAGCCCAATACAAAAACCGAGCCCCCAACAGTAGCGAACCTACCAAATACAGTAGGCCAAACATGCCTGTTAAATAGGGCAATGTGGTGATAACCATGAGCATAATTGTGTACAACAAAATGTTAATTTTGGTGTACCGCTCGCCATGGGTTACGGGCAACATAGGAATATCTGCCTTGGCATACTCCTCTTTGCGGTGTATCGCTAGAGCCCAAAAATGAGGTGGTGTCCAAGCAAATATAATCAACACTAGCAGTAGGGCGTTGTGGTGAATTTCACCCGTTACTGCTACCCAGCCCAGGAGCGGTGGCGCTGCGCCTGCAAGACCGCCAATCACAATATTCTGCGGTGTCGCACGTTTGAGAAACATGGTGTAGATAAAGGCATAACCTACTGAAGAGGCCAGCGTTAGCCAGGCTGTCAGTACATTGGTAAAAACAATAAGAATCGCCATACCGGCAAGCCCTGTGGCCATAGCAAAGATCTTTGCCTGGGTGGGGTCAAGCCGGCCCTGAGCTATAGGCCGGTCGGCAGTGCGGGCCATTTTGTCATCTACGTTGCGATCCACTATATGATTTACTGCGGCAGCGGAACCGGCACACAGGGCGATACCTAGGTTGCCAAATATTAGCACCTGCATGGGTATAGCTTGATTGGAGGCCAGCAACATGCCGATGATAGACGTCAGTATCATCAGGGCAACCACATTTGGCTTGCACAGCTCTAGATAGTCGCGCCAGGTCACTGAGGTGGTGGTCTCAACGTTAGTCATTATTTTTTATTCCCAATGGAGCGATTCATCGTTATCGGTTTGGCGAATACTTTAACAGATGTTTGAGGTCTTCGAGCAGACCGCCGCCATCATGTTGCTGGGTATAGAATAAAACCACCTGGTAATCCGGTGTCACTACGAAATAGCGCGTATCCATCATATCCCATTCTGCCGACGAGCCCCTTAGCACCTCACTAAGCGCCAAATTGTCAATCGGCTCGATAACGAGATAGGGGTGAACCGCTTGCAGCTCCTGCATATCAATCAGCTCGAGGCTGGCAGTATCTGGCAGATAGATGCGCTCCAGGCGACCACTGGACTTACCCAGCAACATATGAATCTGGCGGCTATTTGTGAGAACATCTTGGCAACCCTGATTACAGCCTTCGCCACCGGCGGCAACTACTTTCCACTTAGGTGCCTCACCTTGCGGCAATGCGGCCAGCAACGGACCCATATCAACAGTAGGGCTTACAATTTCACCCTGATTAGTGGTCCCCATACGCGCCATCATGGCGAGTCGTTGCTCCTCTGTTTTAGGCACCATTAAAAAGCCAGCCAATATTACCCCAAACACAATGATCAGCATGATCCAAATTTGGTATTGGAAGCCGCGCTGCTTGGCTGTGATTTCTGTCTGTTCTGTCATGGTTTTATATCCTATGAATGAAAGCTTAGTATTGCGCTCAGTATTTTGGTGACTTTGGCCTATCGGCCAGATTGGAGTTGGCAATAATCGTCATAATTACTAGTACCAGGGCCATTACAAACCATTGCACGGCGTAGCCTGTGTGTTTAGCCGGTTGGACCGAAACCGTAGCCCAGCCTGTGTGCAGTGCCCCGGGGCTATCTTGATCGAGTCGCAGTTGGTATGGGAGAAATGTCTCACCAAATAACTCTTCAGCGCGAGCCGCCGATATCCATCCCACTCGGGCAGGCCATTGCGAGACAAGGGAAATGCCATCATCAAGGCGATAACCACCTAGGGTTTGGTAGAGAGCTCCGCGCAATTGCACCACGCCATTTAAATCAGCAATCTCTGGCAGTTGGTTGCGATCCAATGACGCCGGCACCCAGCCTCTATTAACCAAAACTTTTACCTCTAGGCCCACAACAGCCATAGCTTCCAAAATCTCATAACCTGGACGGCCATTTTTAACTCGATTATCAAGAATAACTCGGCGGCTGGCATCTAGGTTGCCTCGCAACCAGGCGCTACGGTATTGCAAGTTAGTAGCACCGAGTATGTCGCTAACGCCAACGGGCGCTGCCTGCTGATTTGCATTGTATTGATCGACAATACGTTGCTTCTGCTCAGCTCGATCTAATTGCCAAAACCCTAACAGTACGAGCAGAGGCAATAAGCACAGGCTGACCAACAATAGTTTTTTATTGGGCTGCCAGCGAAATCGCTGCGTAGATAGGTGGGGCTCAGGCTTCATCTGTGTTTAAATTCCAACCTTTCACAAGAGTGGTCAATACCATGCTGTTAAAGACTATCATCGTTGTTCTGTTTATCGCCGTTCTCATTAGTTTGTTTAGCGGACTAAACTTTTTAGTTAAAGATCTAGGCAATTCCAAGCGACGCTTACTTGTTGCTCTGGGCACCCGCATTACACTGGCGGCTCTACTATTGGGAACCATTGGTTACGGTATCTATACTGGCCAGATAGGCAGTAGTGCACCCTGGGACCGAAAGCTACACCCGGAAGCTGTCATTGTAACCCCTCAATTGACACCGCCGGCGAAAGTACCATCAGCCAGCACAAAACCTGAGTGATTTTTTGCACAGATAAAAACGGCCAGGGGTTTCCTGGCCGCATTGCAAAACCCGATACTCGCTAAGTGAGTATGTATACAAAGATAAACAGACCCACCCACACGACGTCAACGAAGTGCCAGTACCAAGAGGCCGCTTCAAAACCAAACTGATCGTCTTGGTTAAAATGTCCTTTAAGACCGCGTAGCCACTGTATTAAAAGCATTGCGGTTCCAAGGGTAACGTGCATACCATGGAAGCCGGTCAGCATAAAGAATGTTGTTCCGTAGATGCCCGACTCTAGGGTGAGACCCAGTTCTTGGTAGGCATGTATATATTCCTCAGCCTGCAGAAACAGGAAGAATATTCCCAGAGCCACCGTGATGCCCAACCATCTATTAAACTTTTTACGGTTGCCGTCTTTCAAGGCTACGTGAGCAATATGCACGGTAGCACTAGACGTCAATAGGACTACGGTATTCCAAAAGGGCAACCACGAAGCCCATTTCAATATGCCTGGGTTATTCATCGCCTCATCTGGACCTTTGAATTGAGCAGCTTCGCCATTCACCGCTTGATCAGGAGTGATCATCGGTGGCCATGCCGTTTCATAACCAGGCCACAGAAGCTGGGCATTAGCTGCTGCTGCATCTGTTGGGGTGTCGTCAAACCAACCGACGGCGGCTTCTCCGCCAATCCAAGAATTAACTAAAACGCGCACATAGAAGAGGGCGCCAAAAAAGCAGGCGAAAAACATGACTTCAGAAAAAATAAACCAAAGCATGCCTAATACATAGGAGTGCTTGAGCTGTGGGCTTGCCAGACCGCGCATATTTTCATCAATTACGATGCTCCACCACTTGTACAAAACGGCGGCCATAATGAGCGACCCAACCAAGAATATACTCGCCGTGCCTCCCTCCATAACCCATGATGCTGCTCCATAAGCCATTACACCCATGCCAGTTGCCGCAAAGATCGGCAATTTACTCTGCTCGGGAACGTAATAAGTACCTTCAGTTGACATTGTTGCTCTCCGTTTACTGTACTTGTGAGACCTGCACTGCAGTGCGATCTGTTATATCAAACATTGTGTAGGACAGAGTTACTGTATTAACGCTGGCCGGTAAATCTGGGTCCACTATAAAAACTAAGTCTAGCTCGGCGCTCTCGCCTGCAGCCAAAGGCTGATTGTTAAAACAGAAGCACTCAGTTTTGTGAAAGTAATCTGCTGCGTTATTGGGTAGTACATTTGGAATCGCTTGGCCCAACATATCTTGCCCGGTTCTGTTGTGGGCATAAAAAGCTACTGCGCGAGACTCACCTGGGTGAACGATTACCCGCTCTTCGATAGGGTAAAAATCCCAGGGCATGGTTGCGTTGTTTGTCGCAACAAACTGCACCTCAATATCTCTCGATGTATCGACTTCAACTGCAACTGCTGTGTAGGCGCCATCTGTTTTGCCACCAATTCCTGTAATCTCACAAAAAAGATCGTACAGTGGTGGCAAAACAAAAATTGCAAACACAAACATGGCGGCTGCTAGGGCGGTCAACTTGACCAACAGCATGCGATTTTTAGGGCGCGCCGGCATGTTTATAATCCTCCTACTTTACTTCCGGCGGAGTAGCGAAGGTGTGATAAGGCGCTGGTGTGGGCAATGTCCACTCCAGTCCCTCTGCACCTTCCCAAACTTGCGGATCATCAGTTGGCTTGCCCCATCCGATAGTGCGGATCACATTGAACAGGAACAGAATCTGTGCGCCGCCATACATAAACGCGCCTATGCTTGACACCATATTCCAGTCTGCAAACTGCAAACCGTAATCAGCATAACGTCTTGGCATACCAGCTAAGCCCAAGAAATGCTGCGGCATAAAGGTTATATTAAAGCCGATAAACGCAATCCAAAACTGAACCTTGCCCATGGTTTCGTTATACATTTTGCCACACCACTTTGGCAGCCAGTAATACACAGCCGCAGTACCACTAAATACAGCACCCGCTACCATTACATAGTGAAAGTGAGCTACTACAAAGTAGGTGTCATGGTACTGCATGTCTGCAGCCGCAATAGATAGCATCATTCCTGTGAAGCCGCCAAAGGTGAACAGAATCACAAAAGCGATGCTGAACAGCATGGGAGTTTCAAAAGTTAACGAGCCGCGATACATGGTGGTGATCCAGTTAAAGACTTTCACACCAGTTGGTACCGCAATCAGCATGGTGGCGTACATAAAGTAAAGCTCACCAGCGATGGGCATACCCACGGTAAACATGTGGTGGGCCCAAACAACAAACGACAGGAAGGCGATTGCGGCAGTGGCGTAGACCATTGACGAATAACCAAACAGAGGCTTGCGGCTGAATGTTGGAATAATCTGCGAAACCACACCAAAGGCGGGTAGAATAATAATGTAAACCTCTGGATGACCGAAGAACCAGAACACGTGCTGGAATAGTACCGGATCACCGCCACCTGCAGCATCAAAGAAGCTGGTGCCGAAGTTAATATCCATAAGCATCATGGTTACAGCACCTGCCAACACCGGCATTACAGCTACCAGCAAAAATGCAGTGATAACCCAGGTCCATACGAATAACGGCATTTTCATGTACGTCATACCAGGCGCACGCATATTCATTACCGTGGCGATAATGTTAATCGACCCCATGATCGATGAAGCACCCATAATATGCACACCGAAGATAAAGTAGTTAACAGTGTCAGGTGCATAGGTAGTTGAGAGAGGTGCGTAGAATGTCCAGCCAAAGTTAGGTCCGCCGCCTTCCATAAACAGCGTGGAGGTCAGAATTGCAAATGCAAACGGTAGAATCCAAAAGCTAAGGTTGTTCATGCGCGGCAGAGCCATATCTGGTGCGCCGATCATCATTGGAATCAACCAATTCGCCAAACCAACAAAGGCGGGCATAATCGCACCAAACACCATGACCAATCCATGCATGGTAGTCATCTGATTAAAGAACTCTGGTTTAATCAGCTGCATGCCAGGCTGAAAGAGTTCCGCGCGAATAATCATCGCGAAAGCGCCGCCCATTATAAACATGGCGAAGCTGAACCAAAGGTACAGTGTGCCAATATCTTTGTGGTTGGTCGTAAAGACCCAACGGCTTATATATTTTCCCCAGCCATCAGCCAGAGTTGCGGGACCATGTGCCATATCAAATACTCCCCTATTGGCCTTGTTTGTAGTTAAGAACATCAACTGGCTGTGTTATGTCGCCAACATCGTTGCCCCAAGCGTTTCGTTCGTAGTGAACAACTGCCGCTATATCAACCTCAGAAAGTTGATCAGCAAACGACTGCATAGAGGTGCCAGCGACGCCGTCAATGAGTACAGCGATATGCCCTTCTTTTGCACCCAAAGCTATCGGGCTATCTTTCAGTGCAGGGAAAACGCCCGGAATACCATTGCCATCTGACTGATGACAGGCAGCACATGAACGCTCATAAACCTCCTCACCCCGAACCATTAGCTCATCGAAACTCCACTCTTTGCCGATAGTCGACTTGTAGATGGCGGCTTCTTCTTTCTTGCCCGCTAACCATTCGTTGTATTCGGCTTCTTCTTTTACCTCTACAACAACAGGCATAAAGGCGTGGCCAATACCACAGAGTTCAGTACATTCACCCACATAGGTACCTGGCACATCTGTTTTTGCCCAAGCGGCAGTGAACAGTCCCGGCACTGCATCACGCTTGACACCAAAGTCAGGAACCCACCAGCTATGGATGACGTCATTGCCGGTAATCAGGAAGCGCACCTTCTTGCCCGTCGGGATAACCAATGGCTGGGTTACTTCACGCAGGTAATGCTCGCCCTTTGGCGCGCGGCCATAGATTTCGTCTTGCGAGGTGCGCAGTTCACTCATGAACTTAACACCCTCACCGATGTATTCGTACTGCCACTTCCACTGGTAACCAGTTACCTTGATATCAATATCTGCGTTTTCAGTGTCGTACACTTTTAGCAGAGCCGAAGTTGCTGGGATTGCCATAACGATCAAAATGAGCGCGGGAACAATGGTCCAAATTAACTCAACGACATGGTGTTCGTGGAAGTTTGCTGCCACGGCGCCGCGTGATTTGCGGTGCGCATACATGACATAAAACATAAAGCCGAAAACGGCTATACCAATGACGGTACAGATCCACATCATAATCATGTGTATATCGTAGGCTGCCTGGCTGACTTCTGTAACTCCCTGGGGCATATTGAGTTGCCGCGTTGCGCTCTCCGCGCTAACGCCGCCAGCCATTGCAAGAGCAATAGCGGGACTCAGCAGACTCAAGAAAAGTGCTTGCGCTCTTTTCAACATCGCTTGTTTCTCCGTGGTAAATTAGGAATAAAAGCTTTTGCTTCGCCGGGGTCGCTTAAATTTGAATCTAGCTCCCTTAAAAGCGCGGCGATTGTAGCAAAAGACTATACGTTTCACTAGCCGAAATGTGATCAAATTAAAACTCAAATTTAGCGTTTAATTACGCTTACTAGGCAAAACTCATAATCTTTATTGCGGGGGGGCTAAAATCTGCTAGATTTAAGTTGAGACCAAACAAAATATCAACGAAGTCACAAGTCATTATAAGTACTGCAAATAACCATACTAGCCCACACGAGACTGTTTTTTATGCTGGCACTTTCGGAGCAAATCAGTGGTTTATTAGCTACCCGTTTAAAGGAGCGATCGACCCACCTTCACCACTCAATACGCGTATCTGACCAGAATAGCTGCGCTGCGTTGGCCTCGTTTATTGCACGCTATGTTGCCTTGGCACCAGATTTTGTGGCCGCGTTTGAAACGTTTTTATCTGCGGCTGATATTGACGGTGTAATGGCACAACAGATTGCCACGGCACGAGAATTTCTAGATACCCCAATCCGAAGTACCTCTTCAGAACAACAACTAGAGGCCGAAATGTACCAGGCTTACCTAGCGCATCGTGTGATGGATGAGCTGAATGATGTTCTAAAAGCCAGTTATGGCTGCCCCATTATGCCTTTAGATATGTTCCGTTCTAACCTTATTATCCACCACATTATCGGCGAACCCTTCGCCAATCATTTAGACCAAGTAATTGAGCTGCTAAGTGGTAAATTGATTTCGGCGCTCCCAACTGAGCCCAGCATAGGTTTCAAAATCAAATCATATCTGGCTGGTTCTAGAACTGGCCCAGCAACCCGTCTACCATGCCTTACCGAATCGTCAAGTATTCGACTCGTAATGAATGATCTCAATTCACAGATACGCTTGCTTTAAGCTGACACCAGCGACCCTGCGCCTAAGCTTTGGGGTCAATTAGCTTTACTGGTTGGGTCTGATTGGCAATATCGTCACTACTCGTATTGACCCGCGTCTGAACCTCGCGAGGAGTTGATGAAACGCGCATCTGGTCTTTAAACCCACAGCTAACGCATTCTCGATAATCGACACCGGCTTCAGCATAGACCTGCATTTTATCCATTTCGGCACATTTGGGGCAGGTCACACCCGCAACAAATCGTTTTTTAGTTGAAAAAGTCATCAATACATCACCACAATAGGAGCCCCTATTATATCGAGCAATACAACTTATGGATCACTCAATTCGCCCCCACCGCGGCATTTTCCCCAAGCTCGGCCAACGGGTCTATGTAGATCCGGCGGCAACCGTCATTGGTTCTGTCAGTCTTGGCGATGATGCCTCAGTATGGCCCGGCGCCGTTATTCGGGGGGATATGCATTCAATTTCGGTGGGGGCACGCTCCAATGTGCAAGACAATGCAGTGCTACATATCACCCATGCCTCTGACTTTAATCCCGGCGGCTTTCCCCTCACCATTGGCGATGATGTGGTCATCGGTCACCGTGCAGTACTACATGGCTGCACCTTGGGGAACAGAATTTTAGTAGGCAATGGCGCTATCGTAAATGACGGTGCAATTATTGAAGATGAAGTCATTATTGGCGCCGGTTGTATGGTGCCGCCGGGCAAGACCCTAGAGAGCGGATTCGTCTATGTGGGCAATCCCTGCAAGCAAATGCGAAAGCTCTCTGATAAGGAGCGGGGCTTTTTTACCTATTCGCCGGCCAACTATGTCAAGCTCAAGAATCAGTATCTACTTGAACAACAGACCATGACGGCAGATTAAAGAAGTGATCTTAGAGACTGAATAACGGCTTTTGTCTGAGGACGAACACCACGCCAAAGATGAAATGACTCCGCGGCCTGCTCCACTAACATGCCCAAACCATCGGACGTCTGAGCACCACCTCGCTGAGCCCACTCCATAAACGGGGTTGGCTCGGCACCATACATCAGATCGTAGCAGCAGGCTGACTCGCCAGCTCCAGAGAGCAAACTATCTGGCAGGGTAGGCATATTGCCCGTGAGGCTGGCACTGGTACCATTGATAATTACATCGAACTCCTGACCGTCGAGCACATCTAGGCCACAGCCTAAAATATAGCCCATCTCAGCAAAACCTTTAGACAGCTGTAAGGCCTTATCAATACTGCGGTTGGCAATTACTACATGCTGAGGCTGCTGTTCTAAAAGGGCCTCCAAAATACCGCGCACCGCACCCCCAGCGCCCAAAATAAGTACTCTTTTTGCACGGATCTCCCAGCCAAGATTGATTTTGATATCAGCTAATAAGCCGGCACCATCGGTGGTGTCTCCCAGTATCGTGCCATCTGCCTGCATAGCTAGTGTATTTACCGCACCTGCTCGCCTTGCCCTCGGCGTAGTTCTAGACACATAGCTATAGGCATCGAGCTTAAATGGCACAGTGATATTGAGACCCTTGCCGCCAGCATCAAAAAACTCGTCTGCGGCTGCAGTAAAACCCTCTATATCAACCAGTTGCCGATAGTATTCCACCTTCTGGCCAGTTTCATCGGCAAAGGCTCGATGAATTTCTGGAGACTTGCTGTGTTGTATTGGGTTGCCAAAAACGGCATATCTTTCAGACATCTTAAATCCAATCGCGCGGGATTAAATATTGCTCATATAGCTCGGCCTCTGCACTGCCGGGCTCAGGAGTCCAATCGTACTCCCAACGAACTAGGGGTGGTAGTGACATCAAAATAGACTCAGTCCGTCCACCAGTTTGCAAGCCAAATAGGGTGCCTCGATCATACACCAGATTAAACTCCACATAACGACCGCGACGGTAAAGTTGAAAATTTCGCTCTCGCTCACCAAAGGCTAGATCACGGCGGCGCTGCAAAATCGGTAGATAGGCCTTAATAAAGCTGTCGCCTACACTGCGCATAAAGGCGAAACTCTGCTCAAAGCCAGTTTCATTGAAGTCATCAAAGAATAGTCCGCCAATGCCTCGCGGCTCACCTCGGTGTTTTAAATAAAAATAGTCATCGCACCATTGTTTTAGACGCGGATAAAGCGCCATATCAAAAGGGTCGCAGGCCTGTTTGGCAGTCTGATGCCAATGGGTACAGTCCTCTTGGTTGCCATAGTAGGGCGTGAGGTCATAGCCACCGCCAAACCACCATACGGGCTCGGCGCCCTCTTTTTCAGCAATGAAGAAGCGGACATTGGCATGGGAGGTCGGCGCATAGGGATTGTTGGGGTGAATCACCAAAGAGACCCCCATAGCCTCGAAGCTGCGCCCCGCTAGCTCTGGTCGGTTTTGCGTGGCTGATGCGGGCATCTGATCACCAAAAACATGGGAGAAGTTCACCCCACCCTTCTCAATAACAGGGCCATCGACCACAACACGACTGCGTCCGCCCCCGCCTTCGTCACGATCCCAACTGTCCTCTTGCCATGGGGTTCCATCTTCGGCCTGAAGGGCAGCGCAGATACTATCTTGCAACCCCATAAGGTAGGCCTTGACCAGATTTTTATCGATTTGCTGCATATTATCCCGGACGGACGACCTCTGAAGTTATTAGGTTACGAATCTCGCTAGCATGCCTGGCTGCACCAATGGCACCGGGGGTTAGATAGTCAATGCCACGCGCAAAGTAAGACCTTACCCGCAGCCCTGTAGTGGCCGCAGCCAAGCCTTGAGGGTTAGCCGAGGTCGACACTATTGGGCCGGCGACCAGTTGACAAAGTGCGGCAGCAATAGGGTGATCAGTGATACGCAGGGCTACCGTATTGTGCTCACCGACAATCCAATCGGGCGCCGCACCGTTGTCTGGGACCAGCCATGTCACAGGCTTATTATAATCCACCAGCATAGCCCTTTGGTGATCGGCATCGAGGCCCTTTAAAAAGGGTGCAAATTGATCAATATGAGAGGCTATTAGAATTAGGCCTTTGGCCTGAGAACGCCGTTTTAAAAGAAGAATTTTTTCTACGGCAACACGGGACCAGGGGTCACAACCCAGGCCCCAAACTGCTTCTGTGGGATAGGCAACCACTCCCTGACCGTGCAGGACATTAGCGGCACGGCAAATCTTAGGATGATGGCACCAGTTGATCACTGTAGTGATCAGCTATTTTTCAGCTGTTCCTGAAGCGCGGCATCTTTGGCAATAATAGCCGCTGCATTGGCCGCACGCTCGGCGATCAACTTTTGATGCATTTCAGGGTCGCCAACACCAATAATCTGGGCGGCTAAATAGGCTGCATTTTTTGCACCTGCCTTACCTATGGCAACAGTTGCGACAGGAATACCACCTGGCATCTGTACCGTTGATAGCAGTGCATCTAAACCGTCTAACGAGCCGTTGATAGGCACACCAATCACAGGCTTCAGTGTGGTCGCCGAGACTGCGCCCGCTAGATGGGCAGCCATTCCTGCAGCGCAGATAAAAGCTGCGCAACCGCGCGCATCGGCATCAGTGACAAAGCTGTGAGTGGCCTCTGGCGTGCGGTGAGCTGAAGTTACTTTGACTTCAAAGGGAATATCGAACTGTTTTAAGACAGCAAAACTTGCTTCCATTACTGGTAGATCAGAATCAGATCCCATCAATATTGCTACGAATGGTTTGGTCATTTAAGGTCACCTAGTTGAAGAATTGCGCAGGCTACCGGAACTTGTTGACCGGTGCAATAGGTGCTTACCAATGCCTTAAGGAAACTGTTGATAAAAACCATTTTCTTGGCAAACGATGCCCTTTAATTCAAGGCCAACGAGAAGCTGCGAAAGCGTCTCTGCTGGCAACTCGGTGGCTTGGCTCAAGCAATCTAGTGTCACAGACTCAAAACCCATAATAGCGAGCAATGCAGATTCCTGTTGATTTAACTCTGCCGAAGGTCGCAAGGCCTCTTTCGCTGAGCATTCAACGCCCGCAAGGGCGCCGCCTAGCTCTGCAACTATATCTTTGGCCGTCTCTACCAAATGAGCCCCCTGCTTAATTAGTCGATGACAGCCCCTACTCTGAGGGCTATGGATTGATCCGGGTATGGCAAACACCTCTCGATTCTGCTCTAGGGCGTAGCGAGCAGTTATTAATGAGCCGCTTTTTATCGCAGCCTCTATCACTAATACCGCTAAACTCAGGCCGCTAATAATACGATTGCGCCTTGGAAAGTTAGTTGGTAGTGGCTTTTCATTAGGGTGAAACTCGCTGATCAATGTTCCGCCAGACTTTAGAATATGCTCTGCCAGCTCAGCATGTCGCCGAGGATAGATGGTTTCTATTCCAGTGGCCATTACCGCCACTGTTTTACCGCAAGGTGCATCTAGTGCTCCTCTATGAGCGCAACCGTCGACCCCCAGAGCAAGGCCGCTGGTAATGGTAAACCCGTTACTAGCTAAAAATTTGCTCCATTGTCTTGCGTTAATTTCGCCGCCTCTAGTCATACGCCTACTGCCGACAATAGCAATTTGCGGCAGGTGCAGATTATTTATCGCGCCGCGGCTATAAAGTATCGGTGGCGCGCTGCTTATTTGCTTGAGTAACTGAGGGTAGTCAGTACTAGTGATAGGGATAATGCGTGCGCCAACTTGCTCTGCCACTTCCATCGATGATGCGAGCCGCTCAGCCCAATTTTGTTGATGATACTCCTCCTGCAACCGCGCAACCGTATCGTGGAATTTTTGCTCAAGGCGCGCTGGCGACCGAGTAAATAATTCGGTGTAACTACCGACTTCTCCCACCAGCAAGGACTGTAATTTTATCGGGAATCGCGAGAGATACTGAGCGACTAATGCGTAGTGAGTTTCAATTGCATCTGCATTTTCCATTATCGATTCCTGAGGTAGTCAAACCAATGATTTGTTGGTCGCGATGCAATGGAACTGGGTAAGCATAACTAGGGATTGCGTACCATATCGCCAATATCAAGTTGTCGGTCGGCCTGCATTACTAGCGCAAAACTCATTTTTTCGTAGACGTAAAAAACTATCAATAATCCAATTTGCCTATCCGGGCGGCGAATGCGACCACTGGCGTTGCGGTCGTCAACCAGCGCGCCCGACCTGTAGACAGCTAGGGTATGCCCAACCTGCAAGCCATCTCGGTCACCGCAATTAATTGCTACAACGTCAAGCGCCCCGGCCCTGTGCATACCTCCCTCAATATTAAGCACTAGTCCGTCGATGCTATTTTGCGGGGCATGTGGATAAAACGTTGCCTCAACACTAGGCTGTTCTCGAGCAAGTAGCCGATCCCTAGGGCGGATCTCACTCACAGAATGCGTAGCGCTCAAAGTAGCAATATTATCTGTTACTGCCTTAATCCTAGCTGAGCCAACATATTCGCCTCGTAGGCCCAATACTTCACCGGTAAACGGCTCAATATAGGGATCACCTCGACGGTAAACGTCATAACTAAGCTGATAATTAGCAAAATTGCCAAGCGCATAAAAATCATCTCCCATACCGATAAGCTGGCGGTGATCAATACCATCTAGCACATAAGGGGCGGCGCTGAACTCGGCATTGCCAATAAGGCGGGTTTTAGAAAGAAAGTTATCAAAGGGCAGGGCAGTCATAGCATCCTCAGACCTCGATGATCGAATTGTAGGTGATAGTTTTTTCTCAGGATGGCGATGAACCTGCAACGGGGCATTACCATCGGCATAGGCTGGAGAAATTACGTCATTAGAACCTAAAGGCTGTGGCTCAGAGGTGTGCCGGTTAACGGGCCAGTGCAACCACTGCCCATACGCAACTGTTGAGATACCCCAAAGACTATCGTCAACCATCACAGGATAATCATCTGAAAAAGCTTTGATAGAGCTCTTGCTGGCTTGAACCGCAGGCGCACTGATCGTCAAGGTAAGTAACAGGGTAAGGCCCGTTGTAATTTTTTTCATGTGGAGCCCTTTTCCCTAATGTATAATCTTCCTTTGGCGCCAAAAAGTTGGCAATGCTCCCAGTTGGTTTTATGGTAGCAGTGCTTTTAACTAATTTTCTAGAAACCCATCACATTCGCTATGGCCAGACTAAAAATTCTCGAATATCCCAATCCTCGCTTGCGTATAAAAGCTACTCCTGTAATGGCAGTGGACGACGAAATCAAAACGCTAGTCGATGACATGTTTGACACCATGGCTGACGCCAACGGCATAGGGTTGGCAGCATCTCAGGTGGACGTTCATCAGCGCGTAATTGTTATGGATCTGTCTGAAGACAAAACCGAGCCGAGGGTATATATCAATCCGGAAATCGAAGTGCTAAAACCTGAAACTAGCCCTTACGAAGAGGGTTGTCTGTCAGTGCCCGGTTTTTATGAGCCGGTCGATCGCCCAGTCCACGTGCTTATTCGCGCACTAGATCGTGATGGCAATGCATTCGAAGAGGAAGCCAACGGTCTGCTGGCGGTGTGCATACAGCATGAGATAGATCATTTGGAGGGCAAATTATTCGTTGATTATCTATCGCCATTAAAGCGCCAGCGGATTCGTACCAAGCTAAAAAAACAACGGACATAGGCAAACGCTTGAGGATAATTTTTGCAGGAACACCAGATTTCGCAGCAACCCATCTTCAAGCGCTGATTGGTCAGCATGATATTGTTGCCGTCTATACCCAACCTGATCGTCCCGCTGGGCGGGGTAAAAAGTTAACGGCTAGTCCGGTTAAAGTGCTTGCTCAACAGCACAACCTTAATATTTATCAACCACAGTCTTTGAAAGAGCCCGAACAGCAGGCTCTGCTGGCTGACTTGCAGGCAGATATTATGGTGGTTGTGGCTTATGGCCTAATTCTTCCGCAGGTTGTTTTAGATGCTCCACGGCTTGGCTGTATAAATGTTCACGGTTCTATTTTGCCGCGTTGGCGAGGTGCCGCGCCTATTCAGCGTGCAGTGGAGGCCGGCGATAATGAAACTGGCATTACAATTATGCAAATGGATGCCGGTCTGGACACGGGAGCCATGCTGTCAATTACCCGCTGTGCCATAGATGCCGATGAGACCAGCGCTTCTCTGTATAGTAAACTTGCATTATTGGGCGCTCCGGCACTGCTAGGGACCCTAGAAAAAATTGCGTCCGGCAATGCCATTGCCATTGCGCAAGACAATGACCAGAGTACCTACGCAACAAAAATAGAGAAAACCGAAGCTCTGATTGATTGGTCTGATACAGCTGAGATCATTGAGCGACGCATTCGTGCGTTTATTCCATTCCCTACGGCCTACACCCAGATCGAGGGTCAGAGAATCAAAATATGGGGTGCGCAGATCTCATCTGCACCCTCAGGCGAAGTAGGGAAAATACTAACTGCGGACAATAACGGGCTAGTGATTGGCTGCGGGCAGGGCTGCCTGCTAGTGACGGACATACAGCTTGCCGGGAAATCTCGGATGCCTGTAGCCGAAATTCTTCGCTCACGGGCTGAGATGTTCGCCCCTGGTGCGGGGTTTGATAAATAAATTATGGCCGGTGGAAAAAATAAATTACTCAGTGTCAGAGCGGCCGCCGCCCAGGTTGTCGCCGCGGTGCTGAGGGGCCGGTCTCTCTCTGCAAAGTTACCCGAATACAGCGACAGGGTCGAGGAAAAGGATCGTGGACTATTAAAAGAGTTGTGCTTTGGCACCATGCGCTGGTATCCACAAATCAGCATTCTTCTTAAACAGCTTATTCAAAAGCCATTGCGAGAAAAGGATTTAGAGATTCAGGGGCTTTTAGCCTGTGGGCTCTATCAGCTCCTGCATATGCGTATCGCAGAGCATGCCATTATTAATGAAACCGTCTCAGCGGTGACTAAGCTCAATCGACCTTGGGCGAAGGGTCTAGTCAATGCTGTACTGCGCAACTTTCAGCGTCAGCAACAGCAACTACTAGAACGCCAGTCCAACAATGCCGTATTTCAAACTGCCCACCCAAAATGGCTGCTTAAAAGAATTAACGACGCCTGGCCTAAGGAAGTTGCCGAGCATATTATTGCCGCAAACAATGAACGCGCCCCTATGACCCTAAGGGTCAATATGTTGCGTAACTCACGCCAAGACTATCTGGACTGCTTAGCAGAGGCTGGTATAGCCGCTTCAGCGACAGAGTTTAGTGCTCAGGGCATAGTACTTGAGGCGGCGCGGGATGTCAGTGAGCTACCCAACTTTGCTCAGGGCTATGTCAGCGTGCAAGATGAAGCCGCACAACTAGCGGCGAGCGTGCTAATGCTCGAGAGCAATCAACAGGTGTTAGATGCCTGCTGTGCCCCAGGTGGCAAAACCTGCCATCTACTTGAAAGCCAACCAGATATGCAGTCTCTAGTCGCCATTGACCTAGAACCCCGGCGGCTGTCGCGGGTTGAGGAAAACCTAACACGACTCAATTTGCAGGCTGAATTAAAGGCTGCGGACGCCAATGATCTGGATAGCTGGTGGAATGGCAGTCAATTTGACCGAATACTATTAGATGCGCCATGTTCCGCCTCAGGAGTTATTCGTCGCCATCCTGATATCAAAATACTGCGCAAACCTGCGGATATTGATAAGCTAGCATCTAGTCAGACTCAGATACTAAGCAATCTTTGGCAAACACTGAAACCGGGCGGTATTTTAGTGTATGCAACCTGCTCGGTGCTGCCTGCTGAGAACGATGACATTATTGCGCAATTTGTCGATTCCCAGCATGATGCAAAGGTTTTGACGATAGAGGCAAGGTGGGGTATAGCCACAGATCATGGGCGGCAGCTATTTCCCCTGTCTAACGGCAACGATGGTTTTTATTACTCAAGGCTCAGCAAGCTTGATATAGGCGAATCGGGATAATAATGAAAATAGTAATAGTTGGCGCAGGGCAGGTTGGCGCAACACTGGCAGAAAATCTGGCCCGCGAATACAACGATATTTCCGTTGTCGACATCAACGCAAGTGCACTGCGTGCGCTCCAGGATCGGCTCGATATTCGCACCGTAATTGGCACTGGTTGCTATCCGGATGTACTGGTTAATGCCGGCATCGAAGATGCCGACATGCTAATCGCTGTCACCAACAGTGACGAGATTAATATCATTGCCTGTCAGGTCGCCTATTCGCTGTTTCACACCCCAACTAAAATTGCCCGAGTGCGGGCACAAAATTACACCAACCCTAAATATAATAGCCTGCTGTTTAATGATAAACATATGCCGGTTGATGTGATGATTACTCCCGAGCAGGTAGTCACCGACTATATACGCAAACTGGTGGAGCAGCCCGGCGCACTTCAGGTCTTGGACTTTGCCGATGGCGCCCTTCAATTGGTGGCATTGCGTGCTGTTGCAAACAGCCCGCTAGTGGGGCAAGAACTGCGTACGTTAAAAGAACATATACCCAATGTGGATGCCCGAGTAGCGGCCATATTCCGCAAGGATAGCCCTCTGTTCCCCGTGGGTGACACGGTGATCGAGGACGGTGATGAGGTGTTCTTTATTGCCGCCAAGAAAAATATACGCAAGGTGATGAGCGAGTTGCGGCGCCTAGAAAAACCCTATCGGCGCTTAGTGATTGCCGGCGGCGGCAATATTGGCTACCGTCTTTCTAAGGCCTTGGAGGATCAATACAATATCAAAATTATTGAGTTCTCGGCCTCTCGTGCAGCATTCCTGTCCGAACAATTAAATCGAACTGTAGTTTTAAAGGGCTCGGCCACAGACCAAGAATTACTGCTTGATGAAAATATCGATAAGGTTGATGTTTTCCTGGCCCTGACCAATGATGACGAAGTCAATATTATGGCCTCTTTGCTGGCCAAGCGGTTAGGGGCACGCAAGGTCATGACTCTTATCAACAACCCGGTTTATGCAGACCTGATGCAGGGAGGCGAAGTAGATATTGCTATATCTCCACAACAGGCAACAACCAGCTCCCTACTTACTCACGTGCGCAGAGGCGATACTGTAAGTGTGCACTCACTTAGGCGCGGAGCTGCAGAAGCGCTAGAGATTATTGTACATGGTGACGAAAAAAGCTCCAAGGTCGTAGGTCGGGCGATCGGCGACATTAAATCGCCACCCGGAGCCACCCTGGCTGCATTGGTACGTAATGGCGAGGTAATTATCGCCCACCACGATACTGTGATCCAAAGCAACGACCATGTAATTGTGTTTGTAGTTGACAAACAAAACACCAAAGCCGTTGAGAAGCTATTCGCTGTTAGCTTCTCCTTTTTCTAGGACTTAGCCCCATGCATGTTGCTGTTATTGCCCGAGTGCTAGGCATATTGCTGATGATCTTCAGCCTCACCATGCTGACCCCTATTTTTGTAGGCTGGGTATTTAGTGAAAACACCTCGGACACCTTTGTCGCAGCCTTTGCGATTACCCTGCTGGTAGGAGTGGTTTTTTGGTTGCCGTCGCGCAACAGTAACGGCGAACTGCGCACTCGAGACGGCTTTATTGTCACGGTCTTTTTCTGGCTAGTATTGAGCTCGTTTGGTGCCTTGCCATTAATGCTTTCAGAATCCCTGCAACTTACCTTTATAGATGCCCTGTTTGAATCTGTCTCGGGACTCACTACCACCGGAGCAACTGTTATTTCCGGTCTAGATGATCTACCTAAGTCTGTTCTCTACTATCGCCAGCAGCTGCAGTGGCTGGGGGGTATAGGTATAGTTGTGATAGCCGTAGCTATTTTACCTATGCTCGGCGTGGGCGGTATGCAGATCTATCGCGCAGAGACCCCGGGGCCGATTAAGGATTCTAAACTGACCCCCCGCATTACTGAAACTGCTAATGTACTGTTTCGTATTTATCTGGCTCTAACCGCGGCCTGTGCCCTGGCCTATTGGGCCGCAGGCATGAGCGGATTCGATGCTATTAGCCATAGCTTTTCTACAGTTGCCATTGGGGGATTTTCTACCCATGACGCTAGTATGGGATTTTTTAATAGCGGCCTTATTATGTCGATCTGCATCTTTTTTATGATCGTCTCTGGCCTCAACTTTGCCTTGCACTATCTAGTTTGGCACAACCGAAGCCTAAGTTCTTATTGGCAAGATGCCGAAGCACGCATGTATATTTATCTGCTTTTAATCGGCATTGTTGTAACCTGTCTCTACCTTTTTTACAGCGGTACCTACAGCTGGGACAACAGTATCACTCAGGGTACGTTCCAGCTGGTGTCGGTTATGACGACCACAGGCTTTACTACTGCAGAGTTCAGCACCTGGCCTACATTCTTACCTTTTTTCTTATTATTTTTATCTTTCTTTGGCGCCTGTGCCGGCTCAACAGGCGGGGGCATTAAAATTGGCCGTATGTTGATATTGGGTAAGCAGGTGATTCGCGAGATCTATCGCTTGGTCCACCCCAATGCGCTGCTACCGATCAAAATAAGTAACCGGCAAATACCCGAGCGCGTGGCAGACGCAATCTGGGCATTCTTTGGTGTATATCTGGCAATTTTTTATCTGATGGTATTGCTACTATTAGCGTCCGGACTTGACTACGTCACTGCCTGGTCGGCAACGGCCGCCGCCCTAAATAATCTGGGCCCCGGCCTCGGGGCTGTAGCCACTAACTACGCAGATATTGGCGGCTTTGCCAAGTGGGTACTTTGCTGGGGCATGTTACTGGGACGTTTAGAGATCTTCACTCTATTGGTGCTATTTACCCCGACGTTCTGGAAAAACTAAGGCTATTGGTGTTTGCTGGTTGACGCTGAGAATAAAAAAGGCCGGTAACTCCCGGCCTTTTTTCAGCCTCGCTTAAGGCTACTACTATTAGCGCACTTTGTAGTAAGCCTCTTCAGAAATAGCGTGGTATTCCATAGCCTGTTTTTTAAACTCCATAACAGATTGGGCAATTCGACCGGAGATTTCTGAGTCCTGCCCAAGCTCATCGAGCACCTCTGCCGACAGTCTACGCAATTCGGTAAGTACGTCATCAGGTAGCTTTCTCACATCAACACCATGTGTTTCAACTAGCTCTACCAATGCGCTGTTGTTGCGCGCAGTGTACTCATCGAGCATATCTTGATTAACCGCGCGAGCTGCGCTCTCGACAATCGCCTGTAGATCACTCGGTAGTGATGCGTAAGCTTCTTTATTGACAATAAACTCTAAAATAGGGCCTGGCTCGTGCCAACCTGGATAGTAATAATATTTAGCTACCTGATGAAATCCAAATGCCAGATCATTGTATGGCCCCACCCATTCAGTTGCATCAATCACACCGGTCTGCATGGAGGTATATAGCTCGCCACCTGGCATAGTGACCGACACACCTCCAGCGCGAGTAATAACATCACCCCCCAGTCCCGGAATGCGCATTTTTAAGCCCTTGATGTCTTCCATTGAATTAATTTCGCGGTTAAACCAGCCGGCCATTTGCACACCAGTGCTACCACCGGCAAAAGGTATTAGATTAAAAGGAGAGTACAGTTCGCGCCATAGCTCCAAGCCACCACCATAATGGAGCCAGCCATTCATTTCCTGAGCGTTGAGGCCGAAGGGTACGGAGGTAAAAAAGCCTGCGGCTTTAGCTTTTCCAGTCCAGTAATAGGCGGCGCCATGTCCAACCTGAGCAGTGCCTTGGGAGACCGCATCGAATACCTCAAAGGCCGGCACTAACTGACCGGCTCCAAATACTTTTATTTTTATGCGTCCGCCGCTCATTGCAGCGATTTTTTTAGCAAAATTTTCTGGCGCACTGCCCAGACCGGGATAGTTTTTTGGCCAGGTTGTGACTAACTTCCAACTGTATGTCTTTTGTGTATCCGGTTTTATATCAGTGTCAGTGTCCGCGGATTTATTACCACAGCTGGCTAAAATCAAAGATATTAGTGCCACCATTAGTACGCGCATTGTTTTCCCCTTTATATTTTTTAACCTAGGCTGCGGACAAATTTGCCGATGCCAAAATTAGTATTTTTGTGCCCACAGCTTCAAAACTTACATGCACTCTTGCCCTTGGGCCATTACCTTCAAAATTTAGGATAACACCCTCACCATAAACATTATGAAAAACCAGCTGACCCAGCGCAAACCCTGTATCTGCTCCCTCATCACTTTGCATCGAGCCAGCCGCGTAACTCGTTGGCCTTGCGATATTGGTTTGCAGCCTGACCTCCTCAACAACCTCTTTTGGAATATCGCGTACAAAGCGAGAAACGGAGTTAAAGGATTCACTGCCATAAATTGAGCGACTCTCAGCAAAGGTCAAATAAAGTTTTTGCATGGCACGGGTAATACCCACATAGGCCAGCCTTCGCTCTTCCTCTAAACGCCCCGGCTCATCAATAGACATTTTGTGTGGAAACAAGTTTTCTTCCATACCTGCAATGAAGACTAGGGGAAATTCCAACCCTTTAGCACTGTGCAATGTCATCAGTTGCACTGCATCTTCATCTTCCTCAGCTTGGCGATCCCCAGCATCCAATGCCACCTGGTCTAGGAATTGCGGTAGCACCGGCAAGTCATTATCCTCTGGCTCGAAATTACGACAGGCGCTAACTAGCTCCTCAAGGTTTTCAACTCGAGCCTGACCACGCTCACCTTTTTCACGACGATGCATTTCTATCAGGCCACTGTGGGCAATCGCGTTCTCCGCTTGCTCCGCCAGCGGTAACTCATCATGTTGACCGCTCATTTCATTAACCAATTCGATAAATAGCGCTATGGCATTAGTGGCTCGAGCGGCCAGTCGCTTTTCTTTGACAATAAGAACTGCAGCCTCCCACATTGATGTTTGCTGATCGCGCGCTAACTCTCGCATAAGCTCTAAAGTGCGATCGCCAATGCCGCGAGCCGGCACATTAACGACCCGCTCAAAGGCCACATCATCGTGGCAATTTAGCATTAGCCGCAAATAGGAAAGGGCATTTTTAATTTCTAAACGCTCATAGAATCGTTGTCCGCCATAAATACGGTAGGGAATATCAGCCTGCAATAGTGCCGCTTCTAAAACGCGAGATTGCGCATTGGATCTATATAAGATTGCTGAGTCTTCACGGCGATTACCATCGCTATTCCAGCTGTGTAATCGGTCGGCAATAAAACGGGCTTCATCATGCTCATTAAATGCTGCATAAAGCGCAATAGCTTCGCCTTCACCTGCATCAGTCCACAGGCTCTTACCAAGACGCTCAGCGTTTTTGGAAATGACGGCATTTGCGGCGTTTAGAATATTGGATGTAGAGCGATAGTTTTGCTCTAATTTTACGGTATGCGTATCGGCAAAATCTCGCTCGTAGCTAAGAATATTTTCAACCTTAGCGCCCCTCCATCCATAGATAGACTGGTCATCATCACCAACAGCCGTAACGCTACTGACTTTTCCCGCCAATATTCTTAACCAGGCATATTGGACCGCGTTGGTATCCTGAAACTCATCAACTAAAATATGCTGGAATCGTTGCTGATAATGATCTAGCACCTCTGGTTTGTTCTTCCATAATTCTAGAGCCCGCAACAGCAGTTCAGCAAAATCGATAACGCCCAAGCGCTCGCAAGTAGCTTCATACTCTCGATAGATCCGTAGCATTGTCGCCAGGTAAGGATCTCCACCCTCTTGAATATGGGCGGCCCGCAGGCCCTCATCTTTTTGACCATTGATCCACCACTGAGCCTGCTTAGGAGGCCAGCGCTGTTCATCAAGATCCATGGCACGCATAACGCGCTTAACGAGTCGCAGCTGATCATCAGAATCAAGGATCTGGAAATTTTCAGGTAAATTAACATCCCGCCAATGGGCTTTTAATAAACGATGAGCTAAGCCGTGAAATGTGCCTACCCACATCCCTCGTAGCGACATACCTAATAAGTCGTCGATGCGCGCACGCATTTCTCGCGATGCCTTGTTAGTAAAGGTCACCGCCAAGATGCTATAGGGCGATAGACCATCGACCTGAATCTTCCAGGCAATACGATGCACTAACACGCGAGTCTTACCACTGCCAGCGCCCGCTAAGACCAGCAAATGTTTCTTATCGCTGGTAACAGCCTCTTCTTGGGCAGGGTTTAAATTATTGAGTATCGGGGTAACGTCCATAGGCCTTCATTCTAGCAACTAAAGGATCAAAAATGCGGGGACAACGGAATTTCTTTTATTGCTCTACACTGGTAATAACCTGATGTATTCCCCACCATAGTCGCTATAACCCATCTGATACGATTTTTTTACTACAAAACTGGCATTTTAGGCCTAATTCTTGTAAATTTTTTACACGAATTTTCCTTGGACCTACTATGAAACCTGCTGAGCTCACCCAAACCATTAGTGATACGCTCCCCGCACTACGCAAATCTGAACGCAAGGTCGCAGACTTTGTACTCAAAAATCCCATGCAGCTAATTCGCATGCGTATTGTCGATCTCGCGCAGGAGGCCGAGGTAAGTGAACCAACAGTGGTACGTTTTTGTCGCGCGGTCGGCTGCCATGGCTTCCAAGACTTCAAGCTTGCCCTGGCCCAACAATTAGCCGCTAGTCCAAGTTATGGACAGATCGCGGTAACAGAAGGGGATTCAACACGTGAATATACTCACAAGGTGTTCGACTCAACAATAGATACCCTATTAAAGGTCCGCGAAAGTCTTGAGATTGAGCGGCTTGATTCAGCAGTGGCAGCTATTTGTACCGCCGAACGAGTTGAGTTTTATGGTTTTGGCGCCTCAGCGGCTGTTGCATTCGACGCTCAGCACAAATTCTTCCGCTTACAAATTACCTCAGCGGCATATTCAGATCCTCACCTGCAAAACATGTCGGCAACATCACTTCATTCAGGTGACGTAGTGGTAGCAATCTCCCAGTCAGGTCGAACCCGGGCGTTAATAGACTCGATGGAGTTAGTCAAACAGGCCGGTGGCATTGTTATTGCCATCGCACCGAGCGGCTCACCTATAGCTCGCAATGCGAGCATTGCCATTGAAGTTGACGCCAAGGAAGATATCAAAATCTACACGCCACTATCGTCACGGATCGCACATCTAGCTGTGATTGATGTACTAGCGATTGGTGTCGCGAAGAAGAAGGGGCCACAACTACAACAACATCTACAGAAACTGCAAGAAGGTCTCGCTTCTTTACGAAGCCCCTGATACATAGCGTGGCACTGACCTTGGCTTTAGAGGCATCACAGCTTGGAATTAGCAGTTAATTATTAGAGTAAAACGTCGGCTTAAAATCGCCGATGCCAGGAATACTAACCGTTATATTTTGTACGCGTTTAAAGTAATTTTCCTTGTTTTTGGCACTACGGAAAACGAGCCAAGTGAGTATTTCTACACTTTCTTTGCTAGTCCAATTGAAACATTTAAGTATTTTATTTAATGTCTTAAGGCCGCTTCAATTATCTTAATACGTATTATAATTTATTAAACAACTTCCATTGACTCACCTTGTTGGCGCCAATTAAAACAAGCAGTCCAGCAAATATCCCTAAATTTTTAACAAAATTTTGCATTTCATGACTTGCATTTGTATTCGGGTATTCATTCCAAAAGTCATGCATTCCTAAGTTTATAAAAATGGTTAATCCAGCTAGAATAATCGCAGTTTCTTTAATACGACATCCCGCTATAAGCATCAGACCAAAAACTATCTGTATAACTATTGTTACAGGCAATAAGATGTTTATGAGTGGAATATTGTGCAGGGACATATATTCGACCATGAAATCATATCGTGGAATTTTAGTAATCCCTGGATATAAAAAATATAAACCTAATAATATTCGCCCAGTAGTGATAGACATTTTTTCCATTACTGTTATTCCCTCATTATTTTTTTAGTAATAATTTTTTCTTACACGCCATAAAATCGATTTTTGAAACCTTTTAGCAAAGAACTTACTGACATCATACTTCTTATAAAATCAGTCACCTCAGTAACTGATGTAATGAAACGTTCTCATTGCTTTTTATATAAGGGAGTTTCTCCCCCATTGAATTTCATCCTCTTTTGTTGGCAGCATATTCAATGCGATACTTATAAAATCACCAACAACAGTCCGATAAATTAATCGCCATCAACCTGACTAGCCTCTATCTTGGAGTCGCCTTGCGGTTACTGAAAGACTTGGCATAGTAAATAGCAGAGTAAAAATTATTTCTAAAATACCCATTTCAGTATTTTCAATACCAACGATAAAGAAATAAATTCCTCCCAACACATTTATATAAATTATTGGATAAGCAGCGATGGCAAATACAGGATTACTTGCGATGTAAATTAAAGTGCAAGAAGTTATAAATAGAAAAATTGTATGAAATTGCCACGAAAACATACTTAAGGTTTTTCCCAAAGGTTCTAAGTCGCTTTTATTTATATTTGTTCCATACATTTTACCGCCAATAAAACCATGAAGTATCACGCCAAGAAAAGAAAGAATTGCACCTGAAATTAGGAATCAATTTTGCACTATTTATCCTGCCACAACTTCTTATGAGTGTCCTATTAATATACATAGAAGATCACAACATGTCAGGACAATCCATCATGACTTTCGCTAACATGAAAAAAGGTGAAAATATTAGAGTTATTTTTACCGGTATTAAATGGTACTGATTTTCAAAACCCCAGCAGAATGCGGGGTACAAACTAATTGTTGTTTAAATTTACTCCACTGTAACAAATTAGATTTGAGTGCAGAATTAAGAGTATGATTTTTTCTGAATCCTTTGTGAAACTTTTAATAAAACTCAATTTCTTGTCTGTTCATGACTAATTATGCCACCTTTAAAAATTTTCTAATTTGATCCCAGTCTTCAAGATATTGCTCTTTATCTGGCAATGATGATAGCAAGAGATAGGGTGTCCCCTTGTTATCAATCTTTTTATACTTATTTACTGTTTTAAGATCTAAAACAAATAGATTTGGTCTGCTTTCACTGTCGGGTATAACTTTATAATCTCTTGTCAAAGAGTTTGTTTGTGCAAAAACATAGAAATCTGACTCGGTTTTACAGTCTTTATTTAAATAGAAACTGCTGTCTCCCTTAAAGTTTTTGCTTTTTACCTGTATTTTTGCACTTAAATTCTTTCTTGCATTGATTGCAACTAAGTCATAACCCTCTTGATTTTCATATGCCTTATAAGTCTCAATTCTTGCTAAGAGCAATTTAGATAAAACTAGAAATTCTGCACCTTCTGAAAAAAGTTTAGTATTAAAGTTCTTTTTCAAACCTGCACTCAAATCTATTCTACCGTAACTGATTTTGCTAAATTTCTCGGCTGGTCAACATCAGTGCCTTTTAGAAGGGCAACATGATAGGAAAGCATCTGCAATGGTAGTGTATAAATAATTGCTTCTAGGCTCTGCGGAACATGGGGCATTTCAATAACCGTAATTCCTGGTTCACTAACGAATCCTGAGTCGCGATCTGCGAAAACAAATAGCTCTCCGCCACGGGCTCTTACTTCGTGTAAATTAGATTTTAGTTTTTCCAATAATTCATTATTTGGGGCGACGGTTACAACAGGCATATCTTCGTCAACCAGTGCTAACGGACCGTGTTTTAGCTCGCCCGATGGATAGGCTTCAGCATGGATATAAGAAATTTCTTTTAGCTTTAGCGCACCTTCAAGCGCAATTGGATACTGCTCGCCACGACCGAGAAATAGAGCATGATGTTTATTAGCGAAGGATTCAGATACAGATTCAATCATTGGATCTAATGCCAAGACCTGGGCGCTTAGTCGAGGTAATTTGTGTAGGTTTTCTACGAGCTTTTTTTCCGTCTCCGGATCAAGGCCGTTATGCTTTGCTAATGCTAAAGAGAGAAGTTGTAGTGCTACAAGCTGAGTTGTGAAAGCCTTGGTAGACGCTACTCCTATCTCTACGCCTGCCATCGTCATTAATGAAATATTTGATTCACGTACTAACGAGCTATTGGCAACATTACAAATCGCCAAGTATCCCAGATATTGATTATGTTTCGCTTTACGCAAAGCAGCCAGGGTATCTGCAGTCTCTCCAGACTGGGAGATCGTAACGAACAGAGTTTCTTTAGGAACCGCTACCTCTCGGTAACGGTATTCACTGGCCACCTCGACCTGGCAGGGTAGGCCGGCATACTGCTCTATCCAGTACTTTGCGACAAGGCCAGAATGGAAGCTGGTGCCGCAGGCAATAATATGTATGGCTTGGGCTCTTTCGAATAGCGCTTCTGCCTGGTAGCCAAAAATTGCTTCAAGAATATGATCCCCACCAATGCGACCGGCAAAGGTATTAGCGATTACATCGGGTTGTTCAAAAATTTCTTTCTGCATAAAGTGGCGATACCCATCTTTTTCCGCTACCTGGTCTTGGTCATGGATTTCTTGTAGCGGACGCTCGACTTTTTGGTTTGCTAGATCGAATATTTGATAGGTATCGTGGCGAAGTTCTACTAAGTCGCCCTCTTCTAAAAATATGAAACGGTCAGTAACTTGCCGCAAGGCAATTTGGTCTGAAGCGATAAAGTTCTCATCAATACCGACTCCAATAACTAAAGGGCTACCACTGCGAGCAGCAATTATAAGGCCCGGCTCAGCCTCACTGATCACACCTAGCGCATAGGCACCATCTAGGCGCGCAATAGTTTTTTGTGCAGCATTACGAAGACCCTTTTCCTCTAATAAATAATAATTTATTAGGTGAGCGATAACCTCAGTGTCTGTTGAAGATATAAAGGTGTACCCAGCATCGATCATTTCTCGACGCAGAGCATCATGATTTTCAATAATCCCATTGTGCACAACCGACACACCTGCGGATATGTGAGGGTGTGAGTTAACTGTAGTAGGTGCGCCGTGAGTAGCCCATCTGGTGTGTGCAATTCCTGTTTGGCCCGATAGCGGATTTTCCCCGGTAACTATTTCTAATTCGGCGACTTTGCCAACAGTTTTTCTAGTTTGTAGAACTTGGGTTTCGTCAATTATTGATAGGCCAGCGGAGTCATAACCGCGATACTCTAATCGGCGAAGTCCCTCAATGAGTATCTTATAAACATTGCGCTGCGTGGCTGCGCCTACAATTCCGCACATATATTAGTCGTCCTTTTTAGCCGGGCGCTTCCAGCCCTCAATATTACGTTGTTTGGTTCTACTCACAGCCAGGGCGCTAGCGGAAACATCTTGAGTTAGCGTGGAACCAGCTGCTACAAATCCCTGCTGGCCAATCGCCACCGGTGCAACAAGAGTACTATTAGACCCCACGAAGGCACCGTCACCTATAAGAGTTTTATGCTTATTTACGCCATCATAATTACAGATAATGGTACCTGCACCTATATTGACGTTGTCTCCCAGCTCAGCATCGCCTATGTAACTCAGGTGATTTATTTTACTGCCATCCCCAACAATAGCTTTTTTAGTCTCAACGTAGTTGCCAACCTTGGTATTTTTTCCTAGCTCAGTGCCGGGTCGAATTCTGGCAAAGGGGCCAAGAATGCTATGGTCACCAACACGAGATGATTCGATTACCGTATTAGATTTAATTTCGACTCCATCACCGATTACACTGTCGGTAATATGGCAATTTGGGCCGATATAAACACCTGAACCCAGAATAACTTCTCCTTCAAAAAGGCAGTTCACATCAATAAAGTTATCGGTTCCAGCGCTGAGTTTGCCACGCTGATCAAAGCGATTCGGATCTGCCAGGGTGGTTCCTGACAGCATTAGTTCCTCTGCTAGCTGTAACTGCAGAGCGCGCTCCGTGTGGCTGAGTTGAATGCGATTATTCACGCCTTTTACCTCGCTGGCAGATGTGGGCTGAATACTGTTGATTTTATAGCCATTAGCTCGAGCTAAGGCAATAAGGTCTGTTAGGTAATACTCTCCCTGGGCGTTGTTATTATCAATTTGCGGCAGCCATTCAATCAACTGGCTAGCCCCCAGCGCTAAAACGCCGGTGTTGATCTCGTTGATATCAAGCTGGTCTGGACTGGCATCTTTCTGTTCAATAATGGCTTCGATGTCACCGAGCGGATTGCGCACAACGCGTCCATAGCCCTGCGGATCATCGAGATTGATGGTGAGTAAGCCGATGTTATTGTCTGATACTGCGGCTAACATTTTATGGATGGTATCCGCACTTATAAGGGGTACATCCCCATACAGAATGAGCACCCTAGCGTCGCTGCGCAAATAGGGAATTGCCATCTGTACCGCATGGGCGGTTCCCAACTGTTCTTGCTGTTGCACAATTATACTGTCCGTGTCTTTTATGGCGTGCTCTACTTTATCGGAGCCATGGCCGGTGATCACGATTTTTTGCCCTCCAACCACAGTGTCGGCGGCCGTTAACACATGGGAAAGCATGGGTTGTCCCGCTAATTGATGCAGTACCTTAGGTAACGCAGACTGCATCCGAGTGCCCTTACCTGCGGCGAGAATAATAATGTCGGTGGTGATCATAGGTAGTCTTTAAATGCTCCGGCTTATCGGAATCAACAAGGTTTTTATTGTTTATTACGGTACTGTCAAATTAACAACAACACAAGGGCTATAGCAATCGTCTGCAAGCGGAGTATTGACTGACAGCCTAAAAAGTATAGGCAAAAAAAAGGGTGGCCAGGCCACCCTTTTTAATCTGAACCCAGTTAGCCACCTAATTTCTTACGCAGTGCCTGAACCGTGCGCAGTTGCGCTGTAGATTCCGCCAATATAGCGGCTGCTTTAGAGTACTCTATTTCACCCGACTGATTTGCTAGGGCGGTTTCTGCATCCTTTACAGCTTCCGCCGCTGCTGCCTCATCAATATCGTCTGCCCGCACTGCCGTATCAGCCAGTATTGAGATGGTAGTCGGCTGTACCTCGAGGTACCCGCCTGACAGGTAGTAAACTTCTTCTTCACCTGCTTGTTTAACTATACGAACCGGCCCTGGGCGCAAATCACTCAACAGCGGCGCATGTCCTGCCGTAATACCCAATTCTCCGAGAGATCCAGTGGCAACAACCATCTCAACCAACCCGGAGAAAATGGATTCATCCGCACTTACAATGTCACAATGAACTGTCATAACCATTTCTTTATTGCCTTTGCTTGCTGCAATTTATAGGTTTTTCGCTTTTTCTACCGCTTCGTCGATAGAGCCAACCATGTAGAAAGCCTGCTCTGGCAGGTCGTCATACTGACCATCCAAAATACCCTGGAAACCGGCGATAGTGTCTTTCAACGATACATACTTACCCGGTGAACCAGTGAAGATTTCAGCCACATGGAATGGCTGCGATAGGAAACGTTCAATCTTACGAGCGCGCGCTACAGCCATTTTGTCTTCTTCTGAAAGCTCATCCATTCCCAATATAGCAATAATATCTTTCAGCTCTTTATATCTTTGCAATACTGACTGTACACCGCGAGCAACTTCGTAGTGCTCGGTGCCGATAATCAGTGGGTCAAGTTGACGCGAAGTTGAATCTAGAGGGTCTACCGCTGGATAAATACCTTTTGAAGCAATATCACGGCTCAGTACAACCGTTGAATCCAAATGCGCAAATGTAGTTGCAGGAGATGGATCAGTTAAGTCATCCGCAGGCACATATACCGCCTGAACAGATGTGATAGAACCAGTCTTGGTTGATGTAATGCGCTCCTGAAGTACGCCCATTTCTTCAGCCAGTGTAGGCTGGTAGCCTACCGCTGAAGGCATACGGCCCAACAGTGCAGATACCTCTGTACCTGCCAATGTGTAACGGTAAATGTTATCAACGAATAACAGTACGTCTTTACCTTCGTCACGGAATTTTTCGGCCATGGTTAAACCAGTCAATGCTACACGCAGTCTGTTTCCTGGAGGCTCATTCATCTGACCATATACCATGGCTACCTTAGATTCGCTTGGAGTTTCGATGTTTACAACACCAGACTCCTGCATCTCGTAGTAAAAGTCGTTACCTTCACGAGTACGCTCACCAACACCAGCGAATACAGAGAGACCGCTGTGCTCTGTGGCAATGTTATTGATAAGCTCCATCATGTTTACGGTTTTACCAACACCAGCACCACCAAAAAGTCCAACCTTACCGCCTTTGGCGAAAGGACAAACCAGGTCGATTACCTTGATGCCTGTCTCTAGCAAATCGTCGGATGCTGCCAGCTCATCATAGGCTGGTGGCTTGCGGTGAATGGCCATACGCTCTTTTTCACCGATTGGGCCTTTTTCGTCAATCGGGTTACCGAGCACATCCATGATGCGACCCAGGGTTTCGATTCCCACTGGAACTGAAATCGGTGCGGCAGTGTTGTTAACACCTAAGCCTCGGCTGATCCCTTCAGAGGACCCCATGGCG
Source organism: SAR92 clade bacterium H921 (assembly GCA_025153755.1). Classification (GTDB taxonomy): domain Bacteria; phylum Pseudomonadota; class Gammaproteobacteria; order Pseudomonadales; family Porticoccaceae; genus HTCC2207. The sequence goes on along the minus strand of JAOALD010000001.1, from coordinate 187,532 downwards.
ATTGCTCGCACTACGCCATCGCCCAGCTGTTGTTGAACTTCTAGGGTCAAACCCTTACTGTCAACTACTAGGGCGTCATAGACGTTGGGTACCTGATCGCGGGGAAATTCCACATCGATCACGGCGCCAATGATTTGTACGATACGTCCACTACTCATGTCCGGTTCCTCTTAACTAAACCTTTAAAATTCATTTGGCTTTAAACAGCTGCTGCGCCACTTACAATTTCTGACAGCTCTTGGGTAATCGCTGCCTGGCGTGCTTTGTTATAAAGCAGTTGTAGTTCATCAATCATGTCACCAGCATTATCGGTGGCATTTTTCATAGCTAGCATTCGGGCCGCCTGCTCGCAGGCTTTGTTCTCTACAACACCCTGATATACCTGGGATTCGATGTAGCGAATCAGCAGGCCATCGAGTATTTCTTGAGCATCTGGCTCATAGATATAGTCCCAGTGATGATTGAGGCTGGTATCATCTGTTGCTGCCAATGGTAGAAGCTGTTCAACAGTTGGTGACTGAGTCATTGTGTTAACAAATTCGTTGCTCACCACAAACAGCTTGTCGATACGGCCTTCATCAAAGGCGTCCAACATCACTTTTACGCCACCAATCAAATCTGCCGCATTAGGCTCATCACCTATATCTTTAACCGCAGCAACAACATTGCCACCAACGGCATTAAAGAAACCTGCTGCTTTATTACCAACAACACAGATATCAACCTCGATACCCTTATCAGACCACTCTTTCATCGACTTCAGAGCCACCTTGAACAGGTTAATGTTCAAGCCACCACAGAGACCGCGATCTGTTGAAATCACAATGTAAGCAACACGTTTAACTTCACGCTCTTCCAAATACTGATGTTTGTACTCGGAAACGGCTTTGGCGATATGACCCACAACATCACGGATACGCTGGGCATAGGGCTTGCCCAATGCCATGCGGTCCTGCGCTCGACGCATCTTGCTCGCCGCAACCATTTCCATGGCGCTAGTGATCTTCTGCGTGCTGCCAATGCTAGCAATTTTCGTTTTAACTTCTTTACCGATTGCCATTTCTTATGCCTGTCCGGTTACTCTGACTTACCAGGTTTGGGTTGCAACAAACTTATCCAGAGCCGCTTTAAAACCAGCTCCGATATCGTCGTTGTAATCACCTGACTGATTAATTTGATCCATCAGGTCACCGTGCTCAGCTTTCATATAAGAGAGTAGAGCGACCTCAAAATCACCAATCTTGCTAACTTCAACTGACTGCAAGAACCCGTTATCAGCTGCGTAAACCATAACACCCATTTCAGCGATACTCTGTGGTGTATATTGCTTTTGCTTCATCAGTTCTGTTACACGCTCACCATGGTCAAGCTGCGCCTTAGTTGCATCATCAAGATCGGAGGCAAACTGGGAGAAGGCTGCGAGTTCACGATACTGTGCCAGTGCGGTACGAATACCACCGGACAGTTTCTTGATGATTTTAGTCTGGGCTGCGCCACCAACTCGCGATACAGAAATACCTGCATTCATCGCTGGACGGATGCCGGCGTTAAACATATCTGCTTCGAGAAAGATCTGACCATCGGTAATCGAAATTACGTTGGTCGGGACAAATGCAGAAACGTCACCGGCCTGAGTTTCAATAACGGGCAGGGCGGTTAGTGATCCGGTTTTACCTTTAACTTCACCGTTGGTGAATTTCTCTACATACCCTGCATTAACTCGTGCCGCACGCTCCAACAAACGGGAGTGCAAGTAGAAAACATCACCTGGATAAGCTTCACGACCCGGAGGACGTTTCAGTAGCAGTGAGATTTGACGATAGGCCCAAGCCTGTTTAGTCAAATCGTCATAGATAACTAGGGCATCTTGACCGCGATCACGGTAGTACTCGCCCATAGAACAACCAGCAAATGGCGCCAGGAACTGCATAGCAGCTGGATCAGATGCTGTAGCCGCAACCACAATGGTGTGTTCCATTGCGCCGTGCTCTTCTAGTTTACGCACAACGGCGGCAACAGAAGCAGCTTTTTGACCAACGGCTACGTAGATACATTTAATACCTGAGCCTTTCTGGTTGATAATGGCATCAACCGCAATGGCCGATTTACCGATCTGACGGTCACCGATAATTAACTCTCGCTGGCCACGACCGATTGGCACCATTGTGTCTACGGCTTTCAAACCAATTTGCACTGGCTGGTCAACAGATTGACGCTCAATTACACCCGGAGCAACTTTTTCAATTGCATCAGTGAGGGTAGCGTTAACTGGGCCCTTGCCATCAATAGGGTTACCCAGAGCGTCGACAACACGACCTTCCAGCTCTGGGCCTACTGGTACTTCCAATACACGTCCGGTGCATCGGGCTTTTTGTCCTTCGGCCAGTGTTTGGTAATCGCCCAAAACCACGGCGCCGACAGAATCGCGCTCCAGGTTAAGTGCCATACCGTAGACACCGCCATCGAATTCGATCATTTCGCCGTACATCACGTCGGCTAGACCGTGAATACGAATGATACCGTCCGATACGGAAACAATGGTGCCCTCATTTTGGGCTTCTGACGAAACATCAAGGTTGTCAATACGACTCTTAATAATTTCGCTGATCTCTGATGGATTCAGTTGCTGCATGCTTAGGCCTCAATCCTTAGGAATTTAGTGAATCGGCGAGTTTGGCCAAACGGCCACGAATGGACCCGTCTATGACGGTATCCCCGGCGCGTATTACCGCACCACCGAGCAGGCTCTTATCTAAACTAACCTGCATGTGTATTTTACGTTCTAGCTTTGCACTCAGTGCATCGCTAAGTTGTTGTTGCTGCTTTGCGTCCAGTTTTTGCGCTGATATCACTTCAACATCAACCGCTTTTTCACGGTTAGCTTTCATGATTTCAAACTGGTGAGATATTTGCGGCAATAGTTGCAAGCGCCTGTGTTCTGACAGTATTGCAACAAAGTTCCGACCCGTTGCACTTAACGCGTCACCACAAATATCAACAAGCGCCGCCGCTTGCTGCTGAGCTGTCGAGTTCGGAGAACTCAAAAACTTAACAACCGCCGGCTGCTGTGTAACAGCCCCAGCAGTGGAAAGGCTTTGTGACCAACCCTGCAGGTCCCCGGCATCAGCAGCAAATTCAAACGCCGCCTTTGCATAGGGCCGAGCTAATGTGCTCAATTCTGCCATGTTAAACCTCGGTTACAGCTGTGCTGCCAGTTTGTCGACTAACGCGCGGTTTGCTTTGTCATCAATAGAAGCTTCGAGCACCTTCTCCGCACCAGCGAGAGCTAGGCCTGCCACAGTGGCACGCAACTCTTCTTTAGCACGGTTCATTTCTTGCTCAATATCTGCTTGGGCCGCAACCTTAAGGCGATCGCCCTCAGCTATAGCCTGTTGCTTTGCTTCATCGATGATTTGATTAGCGCGTTTGTTGGCCTGATCAATAATGCCGGCCGCCTCCTGTTTGGCTTCTTTCATTTGGTCAGTAGCTTTATTCTGAGCCAATTCAAGATCACGCAGGGCGCGGTCAGCTGCATCAAGTCCATCAGCGATTTTTTTCTGGCGCTCTTCCATAGCCTCAATAATGACCGGCCATACGAACTTCATGCAAAACCACACAAAGAATGCAAACGTCACCATTTGACCAAAAAGCGTTAGATTAATATTCACGCCATTACCTCATTAATAGATGAGTTAAAAATCATATATTTTTGTTACGCGCCCATACCTGGAGCAACAACAAAGATTAGGTACATAGCGATACCAACACCAATGATAGGCACAGCATCGATCAGACCAGCTAGCAGGAACATTTTTCCCTGAAGCATTGGACCTAGCTCTGGTTGACGAGCAGTTCCTTCAATCAGCTTACCGCCCAACAGGCCCATACCAACAGCTGCCCCTAGTGCGCCCAATCCGAGCATTATTGCCGCAGCAATTATTACAAGTTCCATCGTAGACTCCCGATTTTTAGTAGTTAAATAATAAAGTAGTAATTAGTGGTCTTCATGCGCCATGCTTAGATAGACGACTGTCAGAACCATGAATATAAATGCTTGCAGGGTGATAACTAGAATATGGAATACTGCCCAGCCCCACTGCATTAACCCGCCAGCCAAAGCTGTAAGTCCACCACCTAGGGCCATAAAAACCATACATAGAAGGACTGTTTTTCCCGTGGATATTTTTCCTTTGAGGTTGAGCGTGCAAACCCCGCAGACCAAAATAAAGATCACCAGCCAGAACCACGCACTGGTGTTGTCACCAAATATTTGTGCATGCAGGCCACCACCGATTAAGCCTGCACCAGCGCCTGCTGCAAACATGGTCGCGATCAAAATAAAAATCATCTCACCGGCATACATGTTGCCAAACAAACGAAGGCCCAGTGAAAACGGCTTAGCCAAGAGGCCAACGGTTTCCATGAATAGGTTAATCGGAATAAACCCCCAGTGATTAAATGGGTGCATTGTCAGCTCAGCAACAAATCCCGTACCCTTTATTTTTATAGAGTAGTAAAGCATTAAAATGAAAACGCCCAGCGCCATACCCAGTGTAATATTAGGATCTGTCGATGGAACAATCTTCTGATAGTTGACACCAGCAAGCATCAACAACTCAGGTATTAGATCGACAGGTAACAGGTCCATAAGGTTCATGAGGAAGATCCACACAAAGATCGTCAGCGCCAATGGAGCGACCATTTTGTTGCTGCCATGAAAACTATCCTTTACTGCCCCATCAATAAACTCAACAATTAATTCAACGAAGTTGAGCACTCCTGAGGGTACGCCGGTAGTCGCTCGCTTTGCCGCAGCGCGAAACAACCAGCAAAACAATATGCCTAAGCCCACTGACCAAGCCATCGAGTCTACATGAATTGCCATAAAGCCCATTTCAGCCGCTTCCTGGGCACCATGAGCAAAGCCCCAGCCATTGTCTGGATGATTGCCGTAAACCAAATTGGTTAAGTGGTGCTGAATATATTCAGTTGTACTTGCGGGGTTTTCGCCTGCCATGTATCTCAACTCTCATTTAAATCAGTGCAATTCTAATTTAAGCCAGCGTATACCTATTAAAAGGTGTGCAACCAGCATTACTTACTACTTGAATAGCCTTATGGTAATAAACCACTGCAATGGCATCATTACGATAAAGCTACTAAAAACGGCCAAAAAATTTAACTTTGGCAACAAAATGAATGTAGAGACAAACATTGCCGCAGTTAAAATAATTTTTCCTGCCTCTCCCTGATACATAGCTCTAACCACCAGCGCTACCTGTCGAGCACCGGAATATCTAAATGCACGGTTGGCAAACCAAGCTTGAGGAACAATCTGGATTAGACCGCCAACCAAGACCGAGCAAGCCAAAACTAGGCCCTTGAGTGACAACAGACCACTGACCGCTATAAGTACCATTAACTGATACAGTGCTACTTTATGCAACGGCGGCTTGGGAATGGTTGTCATGCGATGTTTCGGCCAGTGTTCCCTTGTTGATTACAGGGAAAACAGCCCCTCCTCAAACGGATCGGCATTATAGGTATAGTGTTGGTGATATTCAACTCACTATATACCTTTATATAGTGGTAATTATCCAGCTCAATAGCTAGCTATTTCAGATGATCCAAAATGCCCTCGAGTTCATCCACACTGTTGTATTTAAAAACCAGTTTTCCTGACCCTTTGCTACTGTGCTGAATCTGCACTGCAGCTCCAACTTTCTCTGATAACTCTTCCTGAAGGCGCATAATATCTGGGCTATTAGTGAGGGTGGTGGTTGGTTTTACTTTCGGGTTTTGCAGGGTTTTCACGAGTATTTCAGTCTGACGCACAGTCATCCCGTTAGCGGCAACCGTTCGCGCTGCCTGTATTTGCTGATCTCCGACGAGTCCAAGGAGACATTTGGCATGACCTAGCTCTAACTCTCCTCGCTCAACTTGCGACTGTACCTGAGACTCAAGACTGGCAAGGCGCATTAGATTAGTTACCGCTGAGCGTGACTTACCCACAGCATCGGCAACCTGCTGCTGGGTTAACTCAAACTCTTCTTGCAGTCGTATAAGTGCCAAGCTCTCTTCAATTGGATTTAGATCTTCACGCTGAATGTTCTCGATCAGCGCCATAGCAATAGCGGCTTCATCAGACACATCACGAACTACAGCTGGAATGCTTTCAAGTCCGGCCTGCTGGGAGGCACGCCAGCGACGCTCACCAGCAATAATTTCATACTTTTCCGGACCTATTGCTCGCACAATAATTGGCTGCATAACGCCCTGTGTGGCAATTGAGTTAGCCAGCTCTTGCAAAGCCTGCGGGTTTAGGTCACGACGCGGTTGGTATTTTCCTCGCTGAAGTAACTCTACGGGTAACTGACAAAGCTTGCCGTCTGTCAGCGTATCCGGTGCAATGGCGGATGTCTCAGCGTCGGAATTCTCGCCTGTAAGCTCCTCTACATCTGGAATGCCAAGTAGGGCATCCAACCCTTTACCAAGACTTTGTCGTTTTGTGGCCATGTTATTAGCTTCCTGAAGCTTGGGATTTTGTTGTGTTCTGAGCTTTTTCTTGGCGGAGTATCTCTCCAGCCAAAGCTAAGTAAGCTACAGATCCTTTGGAGTTTCTGTCGTACACCAGCGCAGGCATCCCGTGGCTTGGCGCTTCAGCAAGACGTACATTACGTGGAATACTAACCCGGTACACGCGATCGCCAAAATATTTTCTAAGCTGAGCTGAAACAGCATTGGTCAGGCTACTGCGGGGGTCATACATGGTGCGTAAAATACCCTCAATTTTTAATGCTGGGTTGATAAGCTTGGCGATTTGGCGAATGGTGTTGTTGAGCGCTGAAAGCCCCTCAAGTGCGTAATATTCGCATTGCATTGGGATTAAAACCCCATCGCTGGCAACTAATGCATTGACAGTTAGCATATTTAAAGAGGGAGGGCAGTCGATGATAACGTAGTCGTAGTTACTAGCGACTCGTTTGATGGCGTGCCTCAACCGACTTTCACGGCCGATCTCCTGCATTAACTCAACCTCGGCAGCAACCAAGTCACCGTTCGACGGCAGCAAGTGGTATTTACCTTGCTCAGCAGTCACAATCACATCTTCAATTGTGTTTTTTTCCGTAAGCACATGATAAACACTGAGCTTACAATCTTGTTTGTTTATACCGGAACCCATCGTTGCATTACCTTGGGGATCAATATCCACCAATAGCACGCGCTTTTTATAAGCTGCCAAAGATGCAGCAAGATTGACGCTGGTAGTGGTTTTTCCGACCCCACCCTTCTGGTTTGCTATTGATAGTATGCGCACTGATGAAATTACCTTATAAAAGCCTTTTGTTAGCTATGAGTTATGGTTATTAAGTGCCTTTCGCCTTCTACATTTGGTATTTTTAACCGACACAGGTCGCTGACCTTATAGTTTTTCGGTATTGCGCTCAACTCTGATTCAGGCAATTTACCTTTCATGGCCATAAAACAGCCTTTTTCACCTACTAAATGCCCACAGGTTTTGAGCATGTCTGGAAGAGAACTAAAGGCACGACTCAACACGGCATCATAAGTTATTTCTGGCTTGAAAGCTTCGGCTCGCGTGTTTATCTCAAGCACATTGTTTAAATCCAATTCGTTACGCACCTGAAATAGAAAGCGCGTTTTCTTACCGGCACTATCGAGCAGAGTAAATTTTTTGCTTGGATTCATAATCGCCAAGGGTATGCCGGGCAGACCAGGCCCGGTTCCGATATCAATAAGGTTTTGCTTATGAGTAATATGAGGTTGCACGGCGAGACTGTCGAGCAGGTGCAGATCAATCATTAACATGGGGTCGCGAATAGCGGTCAAGTTGTAGGTTTTGTTCCATAGCTCTAGCATGTCTAAGTAGGAGATCAACAAGTCCACCTGCTTAGGGCTGCAGGAGATGCCTAGCTTATCAATACCTGCGGTAAGCCTGGCTCGTTTTTGACTTTTGGGTCCATTACCATAGGGGCTACGAGGCTGACCGTTTGAGGAATCAGGCTGCATGTTTTTTAAGCATCACCAATAGAAGTGATATTGCTGCAGGAGTTACGCCGGGAACCCTCGATGCGCGAGCCAAAGTGTCTGGTTGTGCAGCGCTGAGTTTTTGTTTAATTTCATTAGATAACCCACTAATCCTTTGATAATCAAAATCAGGCGGGATAACTGTGTTTTCATGTCGACGGAGCCTGTCTACCTCGTCCTGCTGTCGGTTAATATAACCCGAGTATTTAGCGTCTATTTCAACCTGCTCGGCTACCTGCTCTGTCACAGGGTTCTCTGCGACAGGATAAGCTGAAGAAATAATTTTATGGGTTAGTTCGGGGCGCTTGAGTAGATCAAATAGCGAGTACTCATGGGAAAGCTTCTTTTCAATATGATCAGCCAGTTTAGCTGCAGCCTCTGTGCCGGGTTGAATCCAAATATCTTTAAGGCGCTGGCGCTCCAACTCAATAGCCTCACGCTTTTCACAGAACCACTGCCAGCGACTATCGTTAACCAAGCCCAGCTCACGGCCTTTTTCGGTCAATCGTAAATCTGCATTATCTTCGCGCAGTAACAGGCGATATTCTGCTCGGCTGGTGAACATGCGATAGGGCTCCGCAGTGCCCATACTTATTAAATCATCAACGAGAACACCAGTGTATGCAACGTCGCGTCCAGGACACCAGCTCTCCTTATCCTGTACCTGCAAGGCAGCGTTTGTGCCAGCCAAAAGACCCTGGGCCCCCGCCTCCTCATAACCCGTAGTGCCATTTATTTGGCCAGCAAAAAACAGCCCTTCAATAGCTTTTGTTTCTAACGAATATTTAAGGTCCTGCGGGTTAAAGTAGTCATACTCAATGGCATAGCCAGGGCGAGTGATATGGGCATTCTCAAACCCTTTAATAGATCGAACTAGATTTAGCTGGACATCAAAGGGAAGGCTAGTGGAAATGCCATTAGGGTACAGTTCATGGGTGCTCAAACCCTCAGGCTCAATAAAAATTTGGTGTTTGTCTTTGTCGGCAAAGCGCACCACCTTGTCCTCTATTGAGGGACAGTACCTTGGCCCAACTCCGTCAATAACACCCGTATACATAGGTGATCGATCCATGCCGCTGTGAATGATGTCGTGAGTTGTGGTGTTAGTGTATGTAATCCAACAGCAAGTCTGCTGCGGATGATCATCAAGTCGCCCTATGTACGACATGACAGGTTCCGGCTTATCTCCCCACTGCTCCGGCAGGTGGGTGAAGTCGACGCTGCGTGCGTCAATCCTTGGGGGAGTGCCTGTTTTTAAGCGCTCTACCCGAAAGGGCAGTTCGCGCATCCGCATTGCCAAGTTTTCAGAGGTTGGATCGCCAGCTCGGCCTGCGGCATGGTTTTCTAAACCAATGTGAACTTTGCCCGCCAAGAAGGTTCCGGCAGTAACAACCACTGCCTTGCCGCTAAAATGCAGGCCCATTTGTGTCACTGCGCCGGTTATTCTATCGCCATCGATTATCAAATCATCGACGGCTTGCTGAAAAATAGTTAAGTTAGGTTGATTTTCCAGCATGCTGCGTATTGCTGCTTTGTACAGGGCCCTGTCTGCTTGGGCGCGAGTAGCTCTGACCGCCGGGCCTTTTCGAGAATTTAACACCCTAAATTGAATACCACCAAGATCAGTTGCCAAGGCCATGGCGCCACCCAGGGCATCAATTTCTTTAACCAGGTGGCTTTTTCCAATCCCGCCTATAGCAGGATTGCATGACATCTGGCCCAGGGTTTCGATATTGTGAGTCAACAGCAGCGTTTGGCAACCCATACGCGCCGCCGCTAAGCAAGCTTCGGTCCCAGCATGGCCGCCACCAATAACGATGACATCAAATTGATCAGGGTATCGCATAGAGTTTTAACTGCTGTGATTAACGTCAGAGGTCTATTATACGGGTGATTAGCTAAATAATAAGCTGTTTTATCAGGGATTTTTAACTGTGGGTATCCTTGCAAGGTTTAAATTATTAATTAGATTTATTATCTATATATAGTGTTATTTATATTTTTATTGTTGTTATTAGGGCGGAACCTTATTGTGAGTAAAGTTTAAATCTATATATAAAACAATAATTTAGACATAAAAACCCGCTGTATATGTAGGTGATTAGTGTGCCCTCTTGGTTGTGATTAGTTATGTTTTAGTTGGTATTAAAACAAGGCTAATTTTGGGTACGAACCACTTATTGGATTTTCTGTGGGTCGTTATTGATCTTATCCAAAGGTTTTATACACGAAAATAATTTATAGCTAACCAAAGCATAGTTATGTGAACAGCTTGGGCATAAGATGTTAATAATTGTCGAACCTTTAATAGTTTTGCGAGCGACGTATTTATGTTGTTTATGGTTAACTGATATTTAAGGAATAAACCATTGATATAAGGAGGTAATTTCATTAGAATCCCCCGCCTGAAAACAGTACCGCAATTATTTTTGGATTAAGACAATGAAAAGAACATTCCAGCCTAGTAACTTAAAGCGCAAACGCACCCATGGTTTTAGATCCCGCATGGCTACTCCTGGTGGACGCGCTGTTCTTAATCGCCGTCGTGCTAAGGGCCGTAAGCGTTTATCTGCGTAGGTTTTAGGGCCCCGTGCCCAATTACGCCTTCAGCAAAAATCGCCGTCTATTAAAAGCCTCTGAATACAAGGAGGTTTTTGATCGCAACAGGTTAAAAGTTGCTCACCCTAAACTTCTCTTATTAGCTTTGCCCAATAACCTTAGCCACTCTCGGTTAGGGTTGGTTATTGCCAAGAAAAATATTCCTACAGCAGTTGGCCGCAACCGCGTAAAGCGTGTTGTTAGGGAGACCTTCCGTAATTTTGACTTTCCCCTAGCCTTAGATATTGTTTTTTTGGCCCGCAAAGGAACTGATCAATTAAGCTCTAAAGAGATGAACTTGTTGTTGCATCAATCTTGGTGCAGACTGCAGCTGCGCTGTGAATCGATGGGAGACAGCAATGCGTAAGTTGGCCATTGCAATTATTAAGTTTTATCAGTTTGCGGTCAGTCCATTCTTGGGCAAGAACTGTCGCTTTTATCCAACCTGCTCCTGTTATGCAGAAGAGGCGTTTAACCGCTATGGTTTTTTCAAGGGGGGTTATCTTACTGTGCTTAGGCTTGTAAAGTGCCACCCGTTTCATCCAGGGGGTTACGATCCGGTTGCAGATTGTACTGAAAAAGACATAAGTACCCCCTGTCACACTAATCACACAGAGTTATAAATAGAATGGATTGGCTAAAAACATCATTATTAGGCGGTATGGGGCTTGTTGCCTTGCTTCTGGTCATTGAGTGGACCGAGTTTCAGGACGCAAGAGAACCAGAGATTATTCAGCAAAGCAGCTATGGTATCCCGGAATCGGATAATCCAATCCCCCAGACTATTAATCAAACCAGCAAAGATGAAGAGCTTCCGGCGTTAACTCTCAATCAACAGTCGCCAGCAGCGAACAATGCTCTAACAGCCAGCGGCCAACTAGTAACAGTGCGCAATGATGTATTAGAGGTTGTTATAGATACATATGGCGGCGATATTATTGAGGTTAGGCTGTTACAGCACCTCACTAAAATGGCAGAAGACGGTGGGGTTCCTTTTCAACTGCTCAACCGCACTACCAGCAATATGTATATTGCCCAGAGCGGTTTAATTGGACCAAATGGGACAGACACCCGCGATGGCAGACCACGCTTTATTGCTGCTCAAGATAATTATGACTTTAGCTACGCTGGTGAAGGGTTAAAGGTAGACCTAACCTTTAGTCAAAATGGGGTAGATCTAGTCAAGCGTTTTACATTTAGTCGTTCAGGCTATGACGTCGGTGTTGAGTATCTAGTTAACAACCAAACCTCGCTCGACTGGAGTGCGACCTTTTATGGTCAAATTAAACGAGATTCTAATTCCCCTCTAATTGAGTCAACAGGCGTGCAGCCTTATTTGGGCGCGGCACTGCGAGAAGCCGAGAAAAATTACTCAAAGTATGATTTCGGTGATATGGAAGATGAAACTGTTACTGCTTCTGTCAAAGGTGGTTGGGTAGCTATGGTCCAGCATTACTTTGTAAGCGCCTGGATTCCCCCCGCTGCAGATGTAAACAATTTTAGTTTGCGTAAATTAGGTGCCAAAGATATTTATTTAATGGGTTTTACAGGCCAGCCTATATCGGTCTTGGCTGGTGAATCCGGAAGCTATGGAGCACAATTTTATGTGGGCCCCAAAGATCAGGACGCACTATCCAAGTTAGCCGAATACTTAGATCTTACGATTGACTATGGGTTTCTGTGGATGCTGGCCAAGCCCATATTTTTTGCCATGCAGGCAATTTACAACCAGGTGGGTAACTGGGGTTGGTCAATCATTTTACTGACTCTTGGTATCAAGCTGATTCTCTATCCGCTGTCTGCGACTAGCCTCAGGTCTATGGCTAAGATGCGTAACTTACAGCCCGAAATGGCGCGGTTGAAAGAACTGTACGGGGATGATCGTCAAAAAATGTCCCAGGAATTAATGGGTTTGTATAAGAAAGAAAAGGTTAATCCTGCCGGCGGTTGTTTCCCTATGTTATTACAGATGCCAGTTTTCTTGGCCCTGTATTGGGTACTTTTGGAATCAGTTGAAATTCGGCACGCTCCTTGGACACTGTGGATTCAGGATCTGTCTGCAAAGGATCCTTATTTTGTTTTACCACTGGTGATGGGTGCGAGCATGTTGCTGATGCAGAAACTGCAACCCATGCCCACGGACCCCATGCAGGCCCGGGTGATGCAATTATTGCCAATTATGTTTACTCTGTTCTTTATGATTTTTCCGGCCGGTCTGGTGCTTTATTGGACAGTGAATAACCTGCTCTCTATGGCGCAGCAGTGGATTGTTAATAGACAACTCCAATCTGCCAAGAGCAAGGGATAGGTGCTATCTAGGTTTCAAAAAAGGCTCCTAACGGAGCCTTTTTTAATTTAGGTTTCCGGGGTAAGTTTTCAGGCATAATTCTCCTATGATACAAAACAATAAAGATGTGATTGTCGCTGTTGCCACAGCTCCTGGGCGCGGTGGTGTTGGGGTGGTGCGTCTCTCGGGGTCTGCCGATCTATCACCCTATCTGACTGGTCTAGTAGGCCGGCAAACAATGGAGCCACGACTAGCCACCTACTGTAGGTTTAGAGATGCTCAGGGCGAAGTTATCGATGAGGGCATTGCTCTTTACTTTCCCAGTCCGGGTTCGTTTACTGGCGAAAACGTGTTGGAGCTTCAAGGCCATGGAGGAACGGTGGTCTTAAATAGGTTGGTTCTGCGCTGTGTTGAATTAGGTGCTCGGCTAGCTCGTCCAGGAGAATTTAGTGAGCGAGCATTTTTAAATGATAAAATGGACCTCACTCAGGCTGAGGCTATTGCGGATCTAATTGATGCATCGTCCTACGAGGCCGCGCGTTCGGCGGTGCGCTCTATGCAGGGTGAGTTCTCTGTGCTGGTTAATCAATTGGTTGAAAAGATGATCCGCTTGCGCATTTATGTAGAGGCGGCGATTGATTTTCCTGAAGAGGAGATTGATTTCTTAGCGGACGAGAGACTCAGAAAGAACCTACATGATTTGGCGTTCGATTTGCAGGCAATTCTGGTGAGGGCGCGGCAGGGTTCAATCTTGCGAGACGGCATGACATTGGTGTTGGCAGGAAGGCCCAACGCAGGCAAGTCGAGCCTATTAAACGCATTGGCGGGAAGTGACGCCGCTATTGTTACTCCTGTGGCGGGAACAACCCGTGACGTTCTGCGCGAACGCATCTTGCTTGATGGTCTGCCGTTAAATGTTGTTGATACCGCAGGGTTGAGAGAGAGTGATAACCCAATAGAGCAAGAGGGTGTTCGCCGGGCCTGGGTTGAAATTGAGAATGCTGATGTGATTTTGTTTTTGGTTGACGCCACTGAGACAGACAGTCCAGATTTGTTGTCAATTTGGCCTGAGTATTTCACTAGGTTACCCGAGGCCAGACAGCCAGTGACCCTGGTATTAAATAAAATCGACCGCTCAGGACATACGGCAGGCGCCGTTTCAGGGCGAGTTAACACATTCGCCATCTCAGCCAAAGAGCGAACAGGCCTTGCGGCTTTGAGTGCGTATTTACAAAAAACTATCGGTTATCAGGGGCAAGCTGAGGGCGTGTTCTCGGCTCGTCGTCGCCATCTAGATGCGCTGATTAAAGCCCAGAGTTTGGTTGCCACAGGTATTGCACAACTCGAAGATGCTGGCGCTGGAGAGCTTTTAGCGGAAGACCTGCGGCAGGCCCAGGCACAGCTCTCAGAGATCACTGGTCAGTTCACATCTGACGACCTGCTCGGTCGTATTTTTTCGTCATTCTGTATTGGAAAGTGACTGTTTTTTTGTGTTTGGTCACTATAGGTTTTGGCGGTTCTATTGATATTGGTAAATATGTTGATGTTTTGCAGTTAAACACTGGTTTTATACTGTATAAGCACAGGTTATCCACAGGTGTTGGTTGTTTTTTAATCAATTTTATTTCTAGTGCTGTTGATAAAAAAAACATTGAGTTTATATAAGTTGTTGATTTTTATCGTATATTTTAATTCTTTTTTATAGGGCTATATTTTACCGTGTGGATAATTATTAATCTTGGGTATAGAATCCTTCATAAGCAATTAAATGATAAATTGCAGAAATAATTATAAAGTAAACGCTGGTTATATGGCTGAGGCTGACACCGTTACTGGGTGCAACCAGCGGATAAAAAAAGGTTAATAGAATGGGTTTAGATGTGCCTGAGGTGGTTTGGTCGCAATGCCAAAACCAGTTACGAAGTGAGTTGCCAGAACAACAATACAATACCTGGATAAGACCACTGATGGTTCAATCGTCCTCCGATCAAATCGGTGGGGTGGTAATGCTACTTGCACCGAATCGTTTTATTGAAGACTGGGTAAAGAATAAGTTTTTGTCGCGTATTGAAGAGTTGTTTGCTCAGCTGGGTGGGAGCGCCGTTTCTTTGGTTGTGGCCGCCGGTCGCGGGGCTGTTCCGGCGCGCTCAAATCCGGTTGGACTTGACCGAGAGGTTGTGGATGCCTATGGCGCAGAACCTGCGCCTGTAGTAACAGAACAGAGCAAGCTTAATCAGATAGCCAAACCTATTATAGAGGCCCCGGCAATTATTGAGTCGGCTGCAGAGAGCAGCCTCAAAACGAACTTAAACAGTAATTTTACCTTTGATAGTTTTGTCGAAGGTAAATCTAATCAGCTGGCTTTTGCCGCTGCGCAACAAGTAGCAGAAAATCCTGGTGGGTCCTACAATCCTCTTTTTATCTATGGTGGTGTAGGTTTGGGTAAAACTCACCTTATGCACGCTGTGGGTAACGCGATGCGGGCCAAGAAACCCGATGCGAAAATAGTATATTTGCACTCTGAGCGTTTTGTTGCCGATATGGTAAAGGCGCTACAACTTAAGGCGATAGATGAGTTTAAGAGCTTCTATCGCTCGGTAGATGCCTTACTTATTGATGACATTCAGTTTTTTGCCGGTAAGGAGCGCTCCCAGGAGGAGTTTTTTCATACTTATAACGCACTGTTAGAGGGGGGTCAGCAGATGATTCTTACCTGTGACCGTTACCCTAAGGAAATCGATGGGGTTGAAGAGCGTTTAAAGTCGCGATTTGGCTGGGGTTTGACAGTCGCCGTGGAACCGCCTGAGCTTGAAACCCGAGCTGCTATTTTGATGAACAAAGCAGAGCAGGTTGGCATGCCCCTTTCCAAAGACGCCGCGTTTTTTATCGCGCAGCGTATTCGCTCTAATGTGCGGGAGCTCGAAGGCGCCTTAAAGCGGGTTATGGCGCACGCCCAGTTTACAGGCAGGCCCATTGATATTGATTTAATTCGCGAATCCCTGAAAGATTTATTGGCACTGCAAGACAAGCTAGTTACCATAGATAACATTCAAAGGGTGGTGGCAGACTACTATAAGTTGAAGATGTCGGACATGCTTTCCAAGCGGCGCAGCCGCTCTGTAGCGCGTCCTAGACAGGTGGCCATGTCTCTCGCGAAAGAACTGACCAATCATAGTTTGCCGGAGATAGGGGAGTCCTTTGGAGGGCGTGACCACACAACTGTGCTACACGCATGTCGCAAGGTAAAAGAGCTGGAGGGGATGGATCGTGAGGTTCAGCGAGATCTAAAGAACCTCTATCGTACACTCTCTACCTGATCTGGTGTATTTATGCCGCTCTTAAAGCTGATCAATGAAACAGTTGTTCAAATAACTAAAACAAATTGGAGATAGAAAGTTACTATGAAATTCAGCCTTTCCCGTGAAGCACTCTTAAAACCACTACAGCTTGTTGTGGGTGTTGTTGAGCGTCGTCAGACACTTCCTATTTTATCCAATGTGCTACTGAGTCTTGAGGGCACTCGACTTTCGTTGACAGGAACAGATCTTGAAGTAGAGATTATTGGATCTACTGAGGTAGGTGTTGCCACTGATCCCGGTGAGGTTACGGTGTCGGCGCGTAAATTTCTTGATATATGTCGTTCATTGCCAGAAGACGCGCAAGTCGACTTTTCTAGCAGTGACGGCAAGGCCACGCTCAAGAGTGGCCGCAGTAAGTTTACTCTTGCCACTCTTCCGGCCAATGAGTTCCCATCTGTTGATGAGGGCGAAAAAAGTATTGGTTTTGAGGTTCAGGCAAGTATGCTTAAGGGTCTGATTGAAGCTACCTCGTTTGCTATGGCACAACAAGATGTGCGTTATTACCTCAATGGTATGCTGTGGGAGCTAAGCACCAACAAATTACGCGTTGTGGCTACAGATGGCCACCGTATGGCGCTCTGCGATGGGGTGTGCGAAGTTGAGGTTGGCGAAACGCTTACGGCTATTTTACCACGCAAAGGTATTATGGAGCTGTCTCGGTTGCTCGGTGAGGGCGATGTGCAGGTTTCCATGGGTTCTAACCATATTCGAATTACAGGTCCAGATTACTGCTTTACGTCTAAACTAGTGGACGGCGCCTATCCCGATTATGATCGAGTGCTGCCTAAGGGTGGCGACAAGTTGGTTACTGGTGACTGTGCCGAGCTAAAACAAGCCTTTGGCCGCACGGCTATATTATCTAATGAAAAATATCGTGGTGTGCGCATACTGCTGTCCGATGGTGCCATTAAAATGGTGGCCAATAACCCTGAGCAGGAAGAGGCAGAAGAGGAGGTTACGGTTAACTATGTAGGCGATGATCTCGAGATTGGTTTCAATGTTAGCTATCTGCTCGATGTTTTAAATGTCCTTAAAGGTAAGGATATTCGCTTCACGTTGTCTGACTCCAACAGCAGTGCGCTGGTAGAGGACGATGGTGATGGTAGTGCAGTGTATGTTGTCATGCCTATGCGCCTATGATCCTTTGGCCAGCACGATCTACTGGTAAGCTGTAATTTCCTATGTATCTTTCTCGGTTGGATGTTCTGCAGGTTAGAAACCTGAAGAATGTTCAGATTTCTTGCCATCCTGGCGCTAATATTATTTATGGCGCTAATGGTAGTGGTAAGACCAGTCTTCTTGAGGCTATTTACTTGCTGGGCCGTGGCCGCTCCTTTCGGCACCGCGACTTGCGCGTTGTAGTGAATGAAGATAGTGATGAGCTTGTCGTTTCGGCTCGCGTTGAGCGAGAGGGCTATTCTCAGCAACTTGGCATCAAGCGGACAGCCCAGGGTCGCTTTGAGGCGCGCCTTGACGGCGAGTCTTTGCAGTCTGCAGTACAGCTAGTAAAGCAACTTCCCCTTCAGTTAATAGATGCCCATAGTTTCACTCTGCTTGAGGGCGGGCCGTTACAGAGAAGGCAATTTTTGGACTGGGGTGTGTTCCACGTGGAACATGGGTATACCAATCTCTGGCGGCGCTTTCAAAAAGCGTTAAAACAGCGCAATCAACTGCTTCGTCATGGTAGAATAGACAAAGATCAGCTGCGCATTTGGACGGCTGAGCTAATACCCTTAAGCGAGCAGATTACCCACTATCGCAAGCAGTATTTAGTTGAGTTAAATAGGCAGGTGGTTGCTGTTGCAGAGTGTTTTGATGGGCTTGGTATTCTGGATATTGAATATCGACCAGGTTGGGATGTGCAGTGTAGCCTAGAAGAGGTCATGGCGGCTGATGAGCTGCGGGATGTTGCAACGGGTAAAACGAATCATGGGGCCCATAAGGCCGATATTAGGGTTAAGGTGGACGGGGTTGCAGCGGCGGAGCGGCTTTCTAGGGGGCAAATTAAGCTGTTAGTCTATGCTCTAAAGCTTGCTCAGGGTATGCATTTTCAAGAAAAAACAGGCCAGCCTTGCTTGTTTTTGTTGGATGATTTGCCAGCAGAGCTTGATTATGAGCACCGGGGTCAGGTTGTTAGTTGCCTTAATGGCCTTGGTTGCCAGTATTTTATGACCGGAGTCGATAAGAGTGACTTCACAGGTTTGGTTGTTGGAATAGATCATCAAATGTTCCACATGGAACATGGCGTGGCTTCAGTGGGCGGTAAAACAGGAAAGTGAAAGATATGACAGAAGAACCGAATTATGACTCGTCGAGCATCAAGGTGCTTAAAGGGCTCGATGCCGTTCGCAAGCGACCCGGCATGTATATCGGTGATACCGATGATGGAACGGGCCTGCATCATATGGTCTTTGAGGTTGTCGATAACTCTATTGATGAGGCCTTAGCTGGGCATTGTTCAGAAATTCGTATTGTTATTCATCCAGATGAGTCTATCTCTGTCTCTGATAACGGCCGCGGTATTCCCACTGAAATGCATGATGAGGGAGTTTCTGCAGCAGAGGTCATTATGACAGTGCTCCATGCTGGTGGTAAGTTTGACGACAATAGCTACAAGGTCTCGGGTGGGCTACATGGCGTTGGGGTTTCGGTGGTTAATGCGCTCTCAAAGAGGATGCGCTTAACTATTCGCCGCAACGGTAAGGTCCATGAGCAAACCTATGAACACGGAGTACCAACGGCACCTCTTGCTGTGGTTGGGGATACGGATATCAGTGGTACTGAAGTCTATTTTGCGCCTTCTGAAGATACGTTTACGAATATTAAGTTTCATTTTGATCAGCTAGCTAAGCGTTTGCGAGAGTTATCATTTTTGAACTCCGGTGTAAGAATTATTTTACATGATGAGCGCAGTGGCAAAGAGGAGGCTTATGCCTACGACGGTGGTCTCAGTGCCTTTGTTGAATATCTAAACACCAATAAAACCACTGTTAACAAAATCATGCACTTTAGTACTGAGCGTGAAGATGGCACTAGCGTTGAGGTGGCCTTACAGTGGAATGATGGGTTTCAGGAAAATATTCTTTGCTATACCAACAATATCCCTCAGCGGGACGGCGGTACTCATCTTGCGGGTTTTCGCTCGGCCCTAACTCGTGGGCTAAATAGCTATATTGAGAAAGAAGGTATTAATGGTAAGTCAAAGGTAGCCACAACCGGTGATGATGCCCGCGAGGGCTTAACTGGCATTGTGTCGGTTAAGGTCCCCGATCCTAAGTTCTCTTCACAGACCAAAGACAAACTGGTCAGCTCCGAGGTTAAGTCGGCGGTTGAGCAGGAGATGGGCGAAAAATTTAGTGACTACCTGATGGAGTTTCCGCAGGAAGCAAGAGCCATTGTTAATAAGATGATTGATGCCGCGCGCGCCCGAGAGGCCGCCCGCAAGGCTCGTGAGATGACGCGGCGAAAAGGTGCCTTGGATATTGCTGGCCTGCCAGGAAAGCTTGCAGACTGTCAGGAGAAGGATCCTGCACTATCTGAGCTGTACCTTGTGGAGGGTGATTCTGCTGGTGGCTCTGCCAAACAGGGTAGGGCTCGCAAGACACAGGCTATTTTGCCTCTGAAAGGTAAGATATTAAATGTTGAGAAGGCGCGTTTTGACAAGATGCTGTCTAGCGTCGAAGTGGGTACGCTTATTACCGCTTTAGGTTGCGGCATTGGCACAGAAGAATTTAATCTGGAAAAATTACGCTATCACACTATTGTAATCATGACTGATGCAGATGTAGATGGATCTCATATTCGCACCTTGCTTCTGACATTTTTCTTTAGGCAGATGCGAGAGCTGGTAGAGAATGGCCACGTTTATATTGCTCAGCCACCCCTGTATAAGGTCAGTAAAGGTAAAAATGAGCAATATGTAAAAGATGACCCAGCGCTGCTGGTTTATCTCACCCAAAAGGCCTTAGAAAGTGCAAGCTTGCATGTGAGTGCTGACGCACCCGCCATGCAGGGAGCTGCGCTTGAAACGTTGGTGGGCCAGTTTAGACATGTGTCTAATCTGATTGAGCGTATGTCCCTAGTATACCCGCAAGAGGTGCTTGAAGCCCTGATATACATAAATAGCCTTGATAGCGAACGTCTGCAAAAAAGCAGCGATGTTGAGGCCTGGTGTAGTGAACTTCAAGAAAAACTCAGTGAAACTGAAAATGGCACCCATCGCTATCGGGTGACTGCTAAAGAAGACAAAGAGCGCAATATCTTTTTGCCCACCATTGAAATCACGGCCCATGGAGTACCTTATTACCATAGTCTTAGCCGCGACTTTTTTGATTCTAACGAGTACAGTGCGATGGTCAATCTTGGAGATATTCTGCAGGGGTTGATCGAAGAGGGCGCGTACGTTCAGCGCGGCGAACGCAATCAGCCTGTTGCAAGCTTTAAGGAAGCGCTGGACTGGTTGATGACCGAATCCCGCCGCGGTATTAACACTCAGCGTTATAAAGGCTTGGGAGAGATGAACCCTGAGCAGCTGTGGGAAACCACCATGGACCCAGAGAGCAGGCGAATGTTGCTGGTAACCGTTGAGGATGCGATCGCCGCAGACCAGATGTTCACCACCCTAATGGGAGATCAGGTTGAGCCTCGGCGTGACTTTATTGAAACCAACGCGCTTTCAGTGGTCAATCTAGACGTTTAGTGCTCTTGGAAGAAGGCCGAAATTTAGCTTAGGACTATTAGCGGTTATACTTTGATAGTTTTAGCCCATTTTATGGCCTTAAGGTTGATTCTCCGACCAGGGGTGGGTCTCTTGCGGTGTGCCTTTTTGGCCTCAACTACCAATTGGAGCGCCACTAAATCTATAACAGGGCGGGCTCGCTGCGCTGTGGATTAAAGGTGCAACTTGTTGCTGATCCAGAGCCTAGCGGTTTCGGTTAAATCCCGTGCACTTTCTTTACTGGTATCGATCGCAGGACCTATATGCATATGGATGGTACCAGGCTGTTTGGTGTAGCGGCCGCACAACCAATAACTGCCTGCGTCATGGGCAACAGGGATTATGTCTACCCCGGCACTTTTGGCTATGGCGGCGCCACCGCTTTTAAATTGGCCGAGGGTGCCAGCTGGCACTCTTGTGCCCTCAGGAAAGACAATAACGCTATTGCCCTCCTGCAGCCGCAATTTACCGCTCAGTAGAACTTGGCGGATAGCTTCAGTGGGATTAGAGCGTTGAATGGCAATAGGGCGCATAAACCGCAGTCCCCAACCAAAAAGGGGAATCCACAGCAGTTCGCGTTTTAAAATCACACTAGCTGGTTGAAAATACCATTGCAGATAAAAGGTCTCCCAGGTACTTTGATGATTACTGAGAATGACGCAGGGCCCCAGGGGAAGATTTTCCTGACCCGTGACCGAAATGTTAATGTTGCAGGTGATACGTAGCCAGTGCATGACTAGATAGTTACTGTACATTGAAATTCGCTGTAGCCGCCCAAAAGGCAGGAATCCAAGGACACAGCAGATAGTGCTCATAATTACCACAATGACGATAAAGCCTATATAGAACACCAGGGATCTAATGGAGCGCCCCAGTTGCGATAACACGGTTATAGTTGCTGGCAAAAACCCTCCTCAGGCTTACTTTGTTGGCACCAGTTGTGAGATATCGGCTACACCGATAAAAAGCATGTGCAGGCTGTGTAGCAGCGCCAGTCGATTATTGCGTATCGCACTATCATCTGCCATTACCATAACATCATCGAAAAACTCGTCTATAGGTTCGCGGAGAAGTGCGAGCTTTTGCAAAACAGCATTATAGTCTCTCTGTTCAAGCAGCGGAGGAACCACTGCAGCTAGGCCCTCAATAGCTGTTGCCAAGGTTTTCTCTGCCGGATCCTCAAGAAGATTTACATCAACCATTACGGGGCATGCGCCGCCAAGCTGTTTGGTAATAATGTTAGATACGCGTTTGTTCGCTGCGGCCAGTGCAGCAGCCTGTGGCAGCAGGGTAAACTGATGCACTGCCTGCACCCGAGCATTGATGTCGAGCGGGTTTGAAAGCCCTAATGCAGCCACAGAGGAAAATACCTCCGGTGCTATTCCCTCATCCCGATACCAGGATTTAAAGCGATCAAAAATGTAAGTAAGCACTAACTTACACAAATCCTCACCACTGTTGCTAAAGGGTTTAGCTGCAGCAGTTATGGCCTCCATTAAATCCATATCTACATTGCGCTCAACCATGATCCGCAGTACCCCCAAGCTTGCCCGACGCAGGGCAAAGGGGTCTCGGGATCCTGATGGTTGCTGGCCAATACTAAAGATCCCAACCAGACTATCCAGCCTATCCGCCAGAGCCAAGGTTGTTCCCACAGGGGTGCTAGGGACGGTATCACCAGCAAAGCGGGGCAAATACTGTTCGAAAAGAGCATCCGCAACACCCATATGCTCACCGTCGTTTATAGCGTAGTCACGACCCATAGTGCCCTGAAGATCGGCGAACTCACCAACCATATCAGTCACCAGATCCGACTTACTTAGCTCTGCTGCCCGGCGCGCGAGTTCAGGGTCAGCGCCACTAAATGGCGCCAGCATTACGGCTAGAGATGCAACCCGTTCGGTTTTGTCGTAAACAGAGCCAAGCTTAGCTTGAAACACAACCTGCTTAAGGTTATCGCGACGACTTGCAAGCGTCAGCTTTTTGTCGTTTTTATAGAAGAACGCGGCATCCGCAAGCCGGGGGCGAATGACTCGTTCGTTCCCATCAACAACCTGAGCCGGATCTGTGCTCTCAATATTGGCGACGGTGATAAAAGCCGCCATTAGATTATTGTTAGCATCTACCACATGGAAATATTTCTGATGTTCCTTCATCGATGAGATCAGTGCCTGAGCAGGGACCTCTAAGAAATGCTCATCAAATTGCCCCAGCAGAGGAACCGGCCATTCATTGAGCGCGCTTACTTCGTTGAGAAGATCCTCGTCAATAACAGCAATCCCGCCAAATTCAGTCGCTAATTTAATCGCTCCTTGGCGAATAATTTCCCGGCGGCGGTCAAAATCCACTATCACATAGGCGCTGTGAAGCTGCGCGGCATAACTGTCAGCAGAGTCGATCACAATATCTTCGCTACAGTGAAAGCGATGACCGCGGCTAATGTTGGCAGATTGGATACCTAAAATTGTCTCTTCAAAGACAGTGCCATTAAATAGCAGCACCACCCATTGCACTGGCCGCACAAATTCTTCTTTCTTACTTCCCCAACGCATACGTTTAGGAATTGGCAGCTTGGCCAGAGATGCGTTGATCACATCGCCAAGTAGATCACGAGCCTGTTCTCCGGCCTCAATTCGACGAACACAGAGTTTTTCTTGCTGGCCATCGCTCGCGATGTGATTGGATAACTCAGTGACTTCAATACCATTTTTGGCAGCAAAGGCTTCGGCCGCCCGAGTTGGTTTACCACCCTCATCAAATGCAACTTTAATGGGCGGCCCCCAGGCAACAATCTCCGCGTCGGGAGCCTGTGTATCCAACCCCTTAATGAGGACTGTCAGACGGCGCGGCGCGGCGTATGAAATCACCTCGCCAAAGGCCAGGTTATGGCTGGTGAAACCACTAACAATTCCAGCGGTAAAAGCTTCGGATAAGCTCAGTAGCGCCTTAGGGGGTAGTTCTTCAGTGCCCAGTTCTACAAGAAAATCACCGCTCATTTTGATTCTCCGACATGTTTTGCCGTTACTTCTTTAGCGAGATCTGGGTTTGCCAGAGGGAATCCCTTGGCCATACGCGACTCGAAATAACCCTGGGCGACTCCGCGCGCCAAGGTGCGCACACGCAAAATATAGCGCTGCCGCTCTGTCACTGAGATAGCTTTACGCGCATCCAGCAGATTAAATGTATGCGATGCCTTCATGACCATCTCGTAAGCGGGCAGGGGCAAGCAGGCTGCGATAAGTTTTTCGGCATCTTGTTCGTACTGATCAAAGCTTTTAAATAAAAAGTCTACGTCTGCATGTTCAAAGTTAAAGGTAGACATCTCTACCTCATTTTGCAAAAACACATCGCCATAGGTGACATCGCCGTCTGGGCCATGAGCCCATACCAGATCATAGATGCTATCCACAGCTTGTAAATACATAGCGATACGCTCTAATCCATAAGTAATCTCGCCGGTCACTGGGTAACATTCGAGGCCGCCTACCTGTTGAAAATAAGTAAACTGAGAAACCTCCATGCCGTTCAACCAAATTTCCCAACCAAGACCCCAGGCCCCTAGTGTTGGTGATTCCCAGTTATCTTCAACAAAACGTATATCATGTACTAGGGTATCTATACCCAGATGACTCAGTGAGCCGAGGTATAGCTCTTGAAAATCCGCTGGCGAAGGCTTCATCACTACTTGAAACTGATAATAATGTTGTAAGCGGTTAGGGTTTTCGCCATAGCGACCGTCTGTGGGCCTCCGCGACGGCTGCACATAGGCGCTGTTCCATGTTTCTGGGCCTATAGCACGCAAGAATGTCGCCGGGTGAAACGTGCCGGCACCAACTTCCAAGTCTAGAGGCTGCATAACAACACAGCCCTTATCGCCCCAGTACTCCTGAAGTCTTGATATTAGTTCCTGAAACGTATCAGGAGGCGCACATAGATTACCCACAAATCCACCTAAAAAAATTATAATCACGATTAGCCTGCAATTATAAAGCCGGAAGCCCAGAAAGATAGGGTATATCGACACCAAACCACGTAATAAGTGGCCTTCAACCAATCACTTGGGGATATAATAAGCCTGAGAAAACTGAAAGTTACACCAAATCGGGAGTTATAGATGGTTCATGTTAGACATGGCGAAAAAGTACGCAAAGCAGTATTTCCTGTTGCAGGTATGGGAACGCGCTTTTTACCCGCCACGAAAGCCAGCCCCAAAGAAATGATGCCTGTGGTCGACAAGCCGCTTATTCAGTATGCGGTTGAAGAAGCTGTTGAGGCAGGTATCACAGAAATGATCTTTGTCACCGGTAGAACCAAGCGCAGTATTGCCGACCATTTTGACAAGGCATATGAGCTGGAACACCAGCTGGAGCAGCGGGGCAAGAAAGAATTACTGGCAATCGCTCAAAACGTGGTTCCAAAAGGTGTCAGTTGCACCTATATACGTCAAACTGAAGCTCTGGGGTTGGGTCACGCAGTTTCTACCGCCGGTCACTTAGTAGGAGATGAGCCGTTTGCAGTGATCCTGGCTGACGACCTTATTCATGGTAAAAAAGGTGCCGTTCGACAGATGGTCGAGACATACGAGTTCTATAAAAGTTCTGTAATTGCAGTGCAGAAAGTCGAAGGCCCGGAAATATCATCCTATGGAGTGATCAGCGGTACAAAGCAAACTGACCGCGTATACCTGCTCGATAAGATTGTTGAGAAGCCAGCTTTTGCTGACGCTCCCTCAAATATGGGTGTAACTGGTCGATATATTTTCACCCCGCAAATTTTTAGCCATCTAGCACGACTCAAGCCCGGCGCAGGTGCTGAATTTCAATTGACTGATGCGATTCAGACATTGCTGTCTGAAGAGCAGGTGTTAGCTTTTGAATATGAGGGCATTCGCTATGACTGCGGCAGCAAGATGGGGCTCTTAAAGGCTAATATCGAGTTGGGCTTAATACATCATGAGATTGGCACTGACCTGCGGAATTATCTCAAAAACGAACTTATAGACAATCTTTGAGAATCCATTGAAAAGTAAATTCACGCTACTTTTTTTGAGTTTGTTGTCTTACCTGCCGCTATCGATCGCTCGAAGTCTCGGTAAGTGTGTGGGCCAGTTGATTATCTGGTTAGACGAAAGATCTATCCGTGTGGCGCGCATTAACCTACAGCTGTGCTACCCCCTAATGGCGCCTGAACAGCGTGAGCACATTGCGCGGCAGCGCATGTATCATATGGGTCAGGCAATCTGTGAAACACCAGGGCTCTGGCGTAGAGGAAATAAGTGGTTAGACCAAAAAATCACCGCTATAGAGGGGCGAGAATATTTTACAGAGGCACTGGCCGATGACCGAGGCACCATTTTAATACTTCCTCACCAGGGTAACTGGGAAGTAATAGGATTGTGGGTCTCACAGCAGGCAACCATGACCTCATTGTATGAGCCCCCCAAAATGGCTGGTATTGAGCACTATGTAAAGTCCTCACGGGAGCGAGCAGGGGCGACCTTAGTACCCACCAATGTGCGAGGCGTAGCGGCATTAATTAAGGCGTTAAAGCGAGGAGAGATAACTGCGATTCTTCCCGATCAGCAGCCGCCGGCCGTTAGCGGAGATTTCGCACCGATCTTTGGTGTGCCCGCTCAGACCATGACGCTGGTACACAATCTTTTGCAGCGGTCTGGCAGCCGCGCACTTTTATGCACTGCCTTGCGTGTGGCTGGAGGATGGAAATTGGTGTTTAAACCTGTCGCTCAAGATATTTATAGCCAAGACCAACAAACCAGCTTAGTTGCGATGAATCAGGGAGTGGAGACCATCGTTGCTCTGGCGCCCAATCAATACCAATGGGAATATAAGCGCTTTCGTGCTCGACCTGAGGGTATTCCCAATCCCTATTCCAACGGCCCTTGAGAAAAGTTTGTCCACCTCGCGATTTTCAAATTTCCGTTTCCACCGGGAGCCCACCTGGCGACAGATGCTGTCGGCTGCAGACTTATCGGTGCCCAAACAATGGCGCGATTGGTTAGCAGATACTGGCTCTTTAACAAGCCGTCTGATAGATGTTAGTGCCGGCGATTTTCGAGTTCAGATAATCAGTCAGGGATTACAGCTACCCAGACTCTCCGAGATAACAGCACTGTCATTGGCGCCACGGCGACTCGCATTGATACGAGAGGTCGTCCTGTATGGCAAGGGCCAACCCTGGGTTTATGCTCGCAGTGTTATTCCCCTTGCAACCCTTACAGGTCGCCTTAAAAAATTGCGTCACCTCGACAATCGCCCTCTAGGTGCCCTACTTTTTAATGATGTCACTATGCACCGTGACCCAGTAGAGATTGCCTGTATTTCATCGGACAATGCCCAATTTCCACAAGTACTGAGGGAAGAAAATACGCCGGTTTGGGGTCGGCGCTCGGTATTTCGTATAGACCAAAAGCCACTCTTGGTCAGCGAGATATTTTTATCTGCATTTAAGTCGTACAATCAGACACTCGATATAGGATTCACAAGGTAGTTGCCACTCGATGAACAGCGTGACTGATAAAGCCAGACAGGCAAACCCATGGCTGCGACTAATGCGCCTTGACCGCCCCATAGGCACTTACTTATTGCTGTGGCCCACACTTTGGGCGCTGTGGTTTGCTGGCCAGGGTCTGCCTTCAGTTAGTAATCTTATTATTTTTACCCTTGGGGTGGTGACAATGCGTGCTGCAGGCTGCGTGATTAATGATTACGCGGACCGCAATGTTGATGGTAGTGTTGAGCGCACAAAAAGTCGCCCGCTACCTGCTGGCGAGATTCAACCTCAACAGGCACTGATACTTTTTTTTGTGTTGCTTTGTCTCTCATTAGTTCTAGTTTTAATGACTAACAAACTGACGATCATGCTGTCATTTGGTGGCCTGGCGCTCGCCGCGATCTACCCATTTTTAAAACGTTTTACCCATTTGCCGCAACTGGGGTTAGGCATGGCCTGGGCCTGGACTGTACCTATGGCCTTTGCCGCCGAGCGGGGAGAGCTGCCAATAGAATTATGGTGGGTTTTTGCCGCCGTTATTGTGTGGACTGTTGCCTTTGATACCTACTACGGAATGGTTGATAGGGAGGATGATTTAAAGGTTGGCATTAAGTCAACAGCCATATTATTTGGTCGATATGATTTGTTAATCATTGCGCTGTTACAGCTATTTACCCTGATTCTGTTGTCGGTAGCTGGGCTTCAGTTTGGTCGCGGATGGTTTTTTGGATCTGGGTTGGTTGTTGCGGCACTGTATTTCGTCAAGCAACATATTCAGGCCAAACGGCGAGAGCCCGCCATGTATTTCGAGTCGTTTCTAAACAACCACAAAGTAGGCTTGGTCGTGTTTATTGCTCTTGCCCTTGATTACCAACTTCTGGGGTAGAGACATAGAGCTCATCAGTCATTCCTACTTTTTGCCACACTACCAATCTATTGTTGGCGGGCATGGCATTGTCCTCCACAAGTTTCAATCCAGCACTGCTAGCAAGCTGATTAACCTCACCAAATTCTCTAATGCCCTGATGGGGAAACTGTTGCCGCAGCATCTGATCAAACTGTACATTGCTTGGGGCCCCCAAGGCGCCACTGTACTTCATCGGACCGTATAGACAGAAAAAGCCATTGATTAATAGGTGATCGCGGATCCCGGCAAACATTGCAACTACTGCCTCCCAAGGCATTATATGTGCTGTATTGGCAGAGAAGACACCGTCATAGTTACTCGAAGGCCAGGTGTCAGCCAAAACATCTAATGCAACAGGCCGGACTAAATTTGTAGCTGGATGCTGGCTGATCCATTGGTTTATTCCAGCATGATACATGGGCTGATCACTTGTCTGCCAACGTAGATGGGGCATGTTACCGGCGAACCAAACTGCATGTTGGCCGGTGCCACTGCCGATCTCAAGAATATTTTGGCTGTGTGCAAAAACCCGCTGAAGAACCTCTAAAATAGGATCGCGATTATTAACACAGGCCTGTGAGAAGGGCTTATCCATGTATTAACCAAACGCCTTGCCAACCTAACCGCGGGTAAAAACCCATTTATCCCCTTCGCTCATCGCTGCATTGTATTTATAGCCGTCAGTATCAAAGCCTTTAATTTTTTCAACATCGGTAATTTTATTCTTAATAATATAGGCACTCATCAGACCGCGAGCCCTCTTGGCAAAAAAGCTGATAATTTTGTACTTATCATCTTTTTTGTCCATAAATTGGGGGCTAATAATCTGACCTTTAATATCCTTTACGTGCACGGCTTTAAAATATTCATTAGAGGCAAGATTTAACAATACGGGCGCCTTGCCCTCGAGCATATTATTGATTTCGTTGGTGATGATGTTGCCCCAGAACTTATACAGGTCACTACCCCTGGAATTACTGTATTTTGTGCCCATCTCCAAGCGATAGGGTTGCATTAAATCTAGTGGACGTAGCAACCCGTAGAGACCTGACAGGATGCGTAAATTATCCTGTGCCCAAGCAAGCTGACCTTCGTTCATGCTCTGGGCATCTAATCCTTGATAGACATCGCCTTTAAAGGCCAATACTGCCTGTCGAGCATTTTTTTGATTAAAGGGAGTTCGCCACTCTTGAAAACGCTCATAGTTGAGCGCGCCGAGTTTGTCGCTAAGTCCCATAAGTGCACATACATCTTGTGGGGAAAGGGTTTTCAGCCCCTTGAGTAATTCCTGGGAATGCTTCAAGAGTGCTGGTTGCGTATGAATTTTTGTCTCAACTGGCTCGCTATAGTCGAGCTTCTTGGCTGGAGAAATAACAGTTAGCATCATTTTAATTCGCCATTTTGTGGAAATTCAGGGTAATAAGTGCTGTCATTATAGCAACCAGGCGCTACAGCGATACTAAAAGGAGCAAGACCATGGGGCCAGAGTTGAGAAATATATACGCGGTATGTTTAGGCGCGGTTTTGTTGTTACAGGGATGCTCAGTCAACCCAGTTACTGGCAAAAGCGAACTGTCCTTTATGTCTCCCCAGCAGGAAATAGCGGTTGGGGAAAAAAACTACCAGCCATCGCGCCAATCACAGGGGGGTGATTACTATCTCGATGAAACATTACAAACCTATGTGACCGACGTCGGCAAAAAACTGGCGGCAGTCAGTGATCAGCCTGATCTCCCTTACGAATTTGTAGTGCTTAACAACTCAGTGCCCAACGCCTGGGCACTGCCTGGAGGCAAAATTGCAATTAATCGAGGTCTGTTAATGCACCTTGATGATGAGTCTCAGTTGGCGGCTGTTTTAGCCCATGAGATTGTTCATGCGGCCGCACGTCACGGTGCCTCGCAGATGACCCGCAACACGCTGGGCAGCATAGGTGTTGCAGCTGTTGGTATGGGCACCGCTGGTCGCGAGGGTGCCCAGCTTTATGAAATGGCATCACAGTTGGGAGCCACTGCGTGGATGGCTAGGTATGGGCGTGATGATGAACTAGAATCAGACTATTACGGCATGAACTATATGTCTAAAGCGGGCTATGAGCCCCAGGGTGCCGTGGAATTACAAAAGACCTTTGTCACCTTGAGTGAAACAGGCCAAACTGGCTTTATCAGCGGCTTGTTTGCCAGTCATCCGCCGTCGATCAAACGTGTCCAGGCCAATAGCCTCACTGCACAGGCTCTCCCTCGAGGGCGGCGTTTTAAGTCACGCTATCAGTCGGCCATTGCCCAGTTGAACCTCGATGTCGAGGCCTATGCGGCTGAGGAGGCAGCTATAGTTGCACTGTCAAATGAAGATGGTCGTGAAGCCCTAAAACAACTTGATAGGGCCGTTGGTATTCAGCCGCGAGAAGCTTCATTTTGGGAGCTTAGAGGGCAAGCATGGAAAATGCTCGACAACCAAAAGAATGCTGAGAAGGCATTTACCACGGCGATTGGCAAGAATCCTCAGTATTTTAGCCCTTACCTAGCTCGAGGTATTTTGCGCCATGAGCGAGGTCAAAAAAGTATTGGCCTAGCCGACATAGAGCGCAGCTATGCGCTGTTACCAACCGCTGCGGCCAGCTACTATCTGGGTGACTCGGCAATGGCGAATCAAGAGTACGAAAAGGCCGCAAGCTATTTTAAGCAGGCCAGTAGCGCCGGTGGTGAGCTGGGTAAGTTATCTAGGACTAAACTTCTTACGGCACGTCTGCAACTCGAGCCCCAATCATTTATAAGTGCGAGCTTATCATTAACCCAGGACGGCTACTTACAAATCAGGGCCAGAAACAACAGTCCGGTCAACATGGATAGCGTCCAGTTACAGCTAAAGATTAACCGTAGCGGAAGGCTCTTAATGCTTCCGAATATATTACCGGCCGGAGGAGAGGCACGACTAAATACAGGCATTGGCCCGATTGCGGATGCCGCTCGGGCCCCCGCATATAGTGTGCGAGTGGTGGCGGCAAAGGCACTTAAATAAAAGAGTGTCTGGCATGGCGATTGAGATGGGCATAAAATACCTAGAGCAGGCGTCAGAAGATCGAAAGCTGCGCCAACTAAATCGTGGACTAGGGGAAAGCTATGGCAGACCGAAACAATACGCCGCCATGTGTCGTGTGCAGATTGATTCGCACATACTTTTTAATCGCAGTACCTATGATCTTAATGATCTATATAAAACCTGAGCTAACCTGGGTGAAGGGCATTGCCCTGACCGACCTTTTTGCCACAGTAATCGGTGTATTGTTTGTGATTACCGTTGTGTGGAAAGCCTATCAAGAATTCTGGAAGCCCAAGCGTGACCAAGCAAAAAAACGCCAGCCCTGATTGTTGGGCCTGTAAATATTTTAAGATAACCCATGACCCTAAGCGGCCCTATGGTTGCGGAGCTATGGGCTTTAAGTCGAAGATGTTGCCCTCAATGGAAGTAATCCGTGTGCAGGGAGACCCATGTCTCAGCTTCTCTAAAAAGCCAAACAACCTCTAACAGTATATAAGTTAGTCTTGAACCAACAAAAAGGGTTGCTCAAGCACCCTAGCCTGTCGGCAAGTTAAGCTTCCGTTATAGGTGTTTATTGAGCACTTAAAAGACTTCTGGTGCCGACTATTGCTGGATGTCCAGTGGTTATAAGTGTCGGTAGAGGGGAAGACATTTCCATTGATCGCGGGGCCAATACAGGAGTCCTCGATAATGGACTTCATTTCATCGTTAGTTGGTAGTCGCCATTTAATTCCAGACTTTTGCGAAAATTCTTCGGCGTAAGCAGTTGCATCATCCCAGTCTAGATAGAGGGACTGCCCTTTACAGCGATAGTTGGAAAAAGTTTTACCGGCGGCACATCTATACCAGGTAGTGCCTGTTTCTATATCTTTGGCCAGGCCAGAGTCATCGGTGACAAACTTACCTCTGTCGCCGCGTGCTATGTAGTCGCTACATTTTTCGTCGATCCGATAGTTGTCGCAACCTGTCAGCACTGTGGCCAATATGCCTATCCCAAAGGTGCGAAGCAATGTTGCGCAGAGACCTCCAAGGCCGCCAGACGCTGGGCGCATGCTCGTTATCTTATCGTCCACAAGAACTCCTTTTGCCTAAGTGAAATATGCTGAACTCTGAAATCATTCAAACCATCCAGTGCATTAGTAGGGCATAGGTGGCCAAATATCAACAACACATTCGGCTCACTACCCTTAAAATATAGCATAAATAGCTTTCTTAAAAAGTATATCGGCAGGTACCATAAATTAGTAAGCTAATGAGGCCAAATTAGATGTATTCCTGTACATTTTGTATTTTATTAAATAGCTGATCGCAGACGGCTCAATATTTACTGATAACTGCCGATCTTAAACACACAGAGAAAATACTCAGTCAGGGTTGGAGTATGGTCATTATTTACGGGGTTAAGGAAATTTAATGGATATCGCAACGATTGTAGGGCTATTAGGTGCCTTTGGTTTAATCTTTTTGGCCATTGACGACATGGCGGCATTTATTGATACCGCGTCAATGCTTATTGTGGTGGGTGGATCAATCATGGTCGTTATGTTCCGTTCATCTTTGGGCGAGTTTTTGGGTGCGGTTGGCGTAATGGCGAAAACCTTTAAAAACAAGCTCGATGCCCCTGAGACATTGATTGAACAAATTGTAGAGTTGGCCACCATCGCTCGAAAAGACGGCATGATTGCTCTGGAGGGACAGGAAATCGCTAATCCCTTTCTATCCAAGGCAGTTGCCATGTTAGTGGACGGAGCCGATGCCACCATTATTAAAGGTTCGTTGGAGCGAGAGAAAAGCATGACAGCAATGCGCCATGCTATGGGCGCTAAAATATTCTCTGCCTGGGGTGAAATTGCTCCCGCTATGGGCATGATTGGAACCCTGATTGGCCTGGTTCAGATGCTGGGTAACATGTCAGACCCGAAAGCTATTGGTCCGGCGATGGCGGTTGCATTGTTGACGACTATGTATGGAGCGATTCTGGCTAATGTAATCTGCTTGCCCATTGCGATGAAATTGGAAAATCAGGCTGATCTAGAAGAGGCTAACAACGAACTTATTATCGAAGGCATTTTGTTTATTCAAGACGGCGGCAACCCACGTGTATTAAGTGATTTCCTTGCGGCTTTCCTAAGTCCTAAGGCTCGCGCCAAACTTGCTCCAGCGGCCTAGGTTCGAGAGCGCTAATGGCTGAAGAACAAATAGACGCCGAAGAACTGCCAGAGGATGCAGAAGACGCGGTGAATGAGGGCGAAGACAGCCCGGAGACTGAGGGCGGAGGAGGCGCGGCAAATGACGGCCCGCCACCGCCGCCGCCCTGCCCACCCTGTAAAGGGGGTGCTCCTGCCTGGATGGCGACATTTGCCGATATGGCGACGCTGCTAATGGCTTTCTTTGTGCTGTTACTATCTTTCGCGGAAATGAACGTTCCCAAGTACAAACAGATAGCCGGTTCGCTTAAAGCTGCCTTCGGTGTAAAGCGAGTAGTGCCGGTTATTTCGATTCCTATGGCACGCAGTCTGGTCAAGGAGGAGTTTACTCCAGCGGTTGCACAGCCAACTGTTATTGATCGCAAACTTCAGCGCTCGTTAGATATTACGCAGAAAAATATAGTGGCAAAAACTGAAGAGCGCCAAGCGGACTTTAAAACTGAAAAGAGCTTTCGCAAATTAGAAGAGACATTATCGGAAGAAATCGAGCTAGGTCAGGTTATTGTGCGCCTTGAGGATGATCGGGTTATCGTTGAATTGCAATCACCACAGAGTAGTGGTGGCGAGGGCGCTGCTGATGTGGGTGCTGGAAATGGCGGGCCGGTTAGTCAAGAGACACTGGATATTGCTGCCAAGGTTATTGAGGCACAGGCCGAGACTTCTACCGAAATCGAGGTGCGCAAGCAACAGCTTGCCTCGGGAGCTGAATCCAGCGCTTCGGATACAGACCCCAATTCTAATGGCCAGTCTGGGAGTGAGGGCAGCAATCAAAATGCGGAAGACCGCTTGCAGAAAATTCGTATGGATCTTGCCGCTGAGATTCAAATGGGCTTGGCAGAAGTAGAGCGTGAGGGGGATCGGATTATTGTGCGTCTCGCCAGTCAGGGATCCTTTGTTTCTGGAAGCGCCAACTTGCAGTCAGGATTTATGAAATTGTTGCGCCAAGTGGGTAGCTCCCTGGCGATGACCAAAGGCAAGGTGCGTGTTGAGGGCCACACTGACAATGTACCAATCGCATTTAGCGAGCGGTTTAAGTCCAACTGGGACCTCTCTGCGGCGCGATCAGCAACAGTGGCTGATTTCTTTATAAACAATTCTGGGTTTGCCCAGGAAAACATGCTGGTCGCAGGCTTTGCCGACACCAAACCTATAGCATCTAATGGCACACCGGATGGCCGGGCGCGCAATCGTCGAATTGAGGTGATTGTTGATGGTCCATAATAAATCTTCAGGCAGAGTCTAATGGCTGAGAACGAAGACGAAAACACAATCGAAAACCCCGAGCCTGCAGAAACTGAGGAGGCGCCTCTGCCTGTGGTTGCACCAGAGGACGAGGCAGAGGAAGAACTTGAGGCGCAACCTCCAGAAGAACAGGAGCCTGCGCCGGATCCCGATTGCCCCCCCTGTAAAGGCGGTGCCCCCGCTTGGATGGCTACCTTTGCCGATATGGCGACATTGTTGATGGCTTTTTTTGTTCTGCTGTTATCTTTTGCTGAGATGAATGTGCCCAAATACAAAGAAGTCAGTGGTTCGATGAAAAATGCCTTTGGTGTGCAGCGGTTGGTGCCTGTTGTGGAGCCGCCTAAAGCAAAAAGTATCATTGCCAAACAGTATAAAACCGCTAAAGTCGATCCGACATTGATGAAGGTTATTCAGGAGCAGACAACTGAAGACGAGCCGCCCATAGATCCAGAGTTAAAAAGCGAAACCAAAAAATATGACTCTGATACCAATTCAGATATGCAGGTGCTCAGTGCGTCACTGGCAGCTGAAATTGCCGAAGGTAAAGTCAGCGTGCGAATTGATAACAATAAGCTAGTGGTCAAAGTGGAATCTCAGGCTAAAACTGGCTCCGATGGCGAGGCCAGCAAAACTAACTCCGGCGCTCGGGTAGCGCAGAACGATCTGGAGATCTATGCCAAAGTTGCTGCCGCCCAGGCTCAAGTGGTCTCGCAAATTCAGGTGGAGCAGTCCTCGCCAGATGTGGTGGGTGACAGCCAGTCTGGTGAAAGCAAGGAGGAGAAAGAACAGCGAGTGGCCGACCAGTATCAGCAGATACGCATGAATCTTTCCAATGAGATTAGCCAGGGTTTGGCCCAAGTGGAGCGCGATGGCGATAATATTATTGTGCGCCTTGCAGAGCGTGGATCTTTCCGCAGCGGGTTTGCAGACCTACAGCCCGGTTTTAAGCCGCTGCTCAATAAGGTGGGTAGCGCTATAAGCAATAGCACTGGACTGGTTACTATTGAAGGGCATACGGACAATGTACCCATGGCCTTTAGCGAGCGATTTCGCTCTAACTGGGATCTATCTGCCGCGCGATCAGCTGCCGTGGCAGACTACCTGGTGAATAATTCATCGATAGCCGATGGCCGGATTACAGTCACTGGCCTTGCGGATACCAAGCCGTTGGCTTCAAACGATAACCCCCAGGGACGCTCTAAAAACCGCCGCATTGAAGTTATTATCAACGGCGGCTCCTAGGCTAGCGGCTATTCCTTTTGTTTACCTTCCGCCAATAATGCAAAGATGGCTGTGGCATGCTCTTCAGGAATATTAAAGCGCGCGCGGAGGTCTTCAATATGTTGTTTCTCATCTGTTGTGACAATACCATCGCTCATGGCGGCATTAATCTCTGCTTCAAAAATAGCCTCTCGGCGGGCCATTTGGTTGGAAAACGCAGAGGCCACAATACCGGTTAGCAAGGCTACGGTGCAGACGCCCATAAGTGCGGTAAAGGCGCCTATTACCTGACCTAGGGGAGTCACAGGATACACATCCCCGTAGCCGACAGTAGTCAGGGTAATTAATGACCACCACATGGTTTGAGGTATCGAGCGAAAGTGTTCTGGTTGTACCTCAAACTCGGCTAGATACATTAACGAGCTTGATAGAAAAAGCGCAATGGCCATTAGGTAAAGCGCCGCAGCAAAGGACCGCCGCTCCTCATAAACTGCTGAGAACAAGTCTTCTAAAGCAGAAGAGTAGTGAGAAATCTTCAGTAGTCTTACCAGACGCAATACACGCAACCAGCGCAGGTCTACACCGCCCATAATTAGTGGCAGGATACTGGGTAAGATTGCCGCCAGATCAATTAAGCCGGTAAAACTAAAGATATAGCGACAGCGGCGCCCTAAAGCTGTTTTTGCAGGACTGCTATGGTCGGCTGCAATCGACCAAATACGTAGCAAATACTCACTCAAGAAAACAGTTACAGAGAACCACTCAAAGGCCGCTAACTCACGGTGATAAACAAGATTAATGGATGCTACAGATTCTAGACATACGGCAGCTAGATTTAGCAAGATAAGTATGGATAAAAATATATCACAGGCACGACTCTTGGAATCGTTATTGTTGCCCTTGTTAAGAATTTCCATTACGCGACGTTGATAGCCATGCATAGGAAGCCTCCCCACAATCAAAACAGTTGGGAAACCATCATATTACCACTTATACGTTTGCGCAATTTATCTCGGGGGGAGACCTGCAGTAAGCCTTAAAAACATGGCTGAGTTGTGACTGCCGGATCTAAGAGGCCATAGCTACAGGCTCGCTTTTTAGTAGGCTGGGAAGAAGCTCCCAAGCAGAGTTAATCTCATTCAGAAGTCCGCGGACCTCCTGAATAATGGTAGCGTCATTACGCAGGCTAGCCTTGAGTAAGCGTCTGGTACAGTAATCGTAGAGGTCACTAAGGTTGCGAGCTAGCTCACCGCCCTTGTCATAATCGAGTGAGCCCTGGAGGCCAATAATGATTTTACTTGCCCGGCTAATCGCCTCGCCTTTGCCCGCAATATCATTGCGCTGGATATGACCTTCGGCGTCAGCTAAGGCAGCTAGAAGGCCATCAAATAGCATCTGTACAAGTTGCACCCTGTCGGCATAGGGAACCGCAGAGGCGACTCCAACACTGCGATAGGCGTTTAGGGCTTTTTTATTGACAGCCATTTGGCATAACTCCTTAAATACTTAATATTAATATCGGCGAAAAGCAGAGATACTTTAGTAAATAATGGGGTTATTTTTTACTGAGGACACTTTTGGTAGTTAGTTTCGAGGCACTGGTCGGCATAGGCCAGAGCCCTGGCGATTTCTTCATCCTCAACCAAAAGTTTAGATAGGTTGGCAATATCATCGGCATCAGTCTTGCCGTGGCGCCTGGCCAGCTCGCTCCAAACTAAGGCTTTAAATGGCTCAGACTCACCGCCATCTCCAGCCTGTAGCATGAAAGCTAGCATAAACTGAGCATTGGCATAGGCCTGTTTGGCTGATTTTAAAAACCAGTATTTAGCAAGCTCATAGTCTAGACCGACCCCCTTACCCTGGTGGTAGGACAACCCGAGCATATACTGTGAGTCTGCTAAATCTTGCTGTGCAGCACGCTTAAACCATTGTAGGGCCACTCGATAATTCTGTGCTGTGCCATAGCCATGAAAGTAGAGCATGCCAACGTTATGTTGAGCTTCCGGCAACCCCTGCTCCGCAG
The DNA here is from genome assembly GCA_025153755.1 of SAR92 clade bacterium H921. Classification (GTDB taxonomy): domain Bacteria; phylum Pseudomonadota; class Gammaproteobacteria; order Pseudomonadales; family Porticoccaceae; genus HTCC2207. Next base: position 149,373 of record JAOALD010000001.1, on the reverse strand, counting down.
ACTGTTTGTACCAGGTCATAGCCTGAGCATAGTTTTGCGACACGCCATATCCCTCTTCATACATATGCCCAACATTGTTTTGCGCCTCGGCAGCGCCACTGCGGGCTAATTTTAGCCATGCACGCATCGCCGTTGAATAGTGGCCGCGCTCCAGTGCGCTAAGCCCAGCCTCAAAGGCCTCTCCAAATGCAAGGGGGGATGCCATGCAGGAGCACATCAGGATAATACGCAGAAAATACTTCATAAAACACTCATTGATTAATTACTCGTTTCAGGTGCGCTCAAGGTTGCGCGCCTGGGTTTGGACATCAATAACGGCCTGAAAAAGGGCACCTTCGGCAATACTACCATGGAGTTTGGTGGTTGCTTTATTTATCACCGGAAGGCTCTCACCGACAAATTGGCTCACCTTGACCATAGCCGCATCCAATGGTTCATCGGTATAAAGAGTCATGGGCCGACGATCCATAAAATCACCCACCGCATTTTCGCCAGCTTCAATAGCCGTATAGATATTCATCTTGCCCAATAGCAGCCCAGCTTCTGTCACCACGTAGGCTTCTGTGTGGCCACGAGTTTTCATTTCCTGTTGCAGTTGATGGCCGATAGTCTCCGCACTAATACTAATATAGTCGTCACTGGCAAAGGGTTCAATAACATGATGATTAAGCGCTATGGCTTCGCGGCCTCTGGCTAAATCGATGCCGCGGTCAAGTAACTGCCGGTCGAAAAAGGAATTACCAAACAGGCGGTTAGTAATTAGTGAACACACCATAACGGCCATCATCGCAGCCACGGCATATTGATAGGACTGAGTAAGTTCTAGCACAATCATGACTGCTGACAATGGTGCGCCAATAACAGCGGAGCTAATCGCGGCCATGGCGGCCACACTGATTACACTGGCGATATCAGCAAAACCAAGGAGCGTTAAAATCTGTCCGGTTAGGGCGCCGGCGGCAACACCGACAAATAGTGATGGGGAAAAAACGCCGCCGAATAATCCACAGCCTATACAGAGCGCGGTCATAAGAATTTTTGCCACCAGCACTGTTATAAGCAACGACAAGACGAACTCCCCGGCGATCATGTCATTAATACTCGCAATACCTAAACCTAAAATTTGCGGTACCCAAACCCCAACCAGGCCGCAGATAGTTGCCGCGATAAAAGGCAGTAGCAGTGGCGACACACTGGATGCGGCTGCGGTTTTGGCCACATAGCGCAAACTCAGCATAAAAATAATAGCCACCAGAGCAAAAAAAGGTGACAGCACGACTAAGAACGGCACTACCTCAGCGAGACTGGGAACTATAGACGCAATCTCGAAGGTTGCGGAATAGGGAAACCAGTAATTACTCAGCGTGCTAGCAGAGACCGAGGCTACTGTGATCGGCGCAATTGCACGGATAGAAAAATGTCTAAGAATAGCCTCGTGGGCAAAGATAACTCCGGCTATTGGCGCATTAAAGCCGGCCGAAATGGCCGCAGCTACACCACAGCCAAGATAAATCTCATGACTTAAACGGCTCGATACAAAGCGCTTAACCCATATACCCATGGTGGCGCCAAAGTGCACAATCGGGCCATACTGGCCGACCGAAGCCCCGCCGCTGGCTGAAGTAAAAGCCGCGAGGGTGGACGCAAATCCAGTTTTGATATCTAGGGGTTGGTGCACCTGATGCGCGGCATACATTGAGTCGGCGGGGCCAGCCCAGCGAGTTATGCCGAGGCCTGTTCTGATGAACACCACAACTGCGGCGGCGGCCCATAGAAACACAACGCTGGAAAATGATAGGTTCTGGTCTGCAATGGTGATAAATAGTAGCTCACTGGCTTCGCGCTGTTGGCTAAAGTACTGTACACCGGACACAAATAGGTTGGACACTATAGCCAAGACACCGCCGATTAGTCCGCCAACACAGAAAATTATAAAAACCTCTAATAACGCCTCGCGCACTCTATGCATAGCCTACCCCAACAACTAGTTACACTTTTTTAAGGTTAATGTACCTAACCACGGGCGGGCTGTCAGTACTTTTAGGTGCCAAGCCTGCGCTTTGGTAGCCGAAAATGTGTAACTAAGGGGTTTTTACATCTATACTCAGGCCTTTAGAGGGCGCGATTTGCTGTATCAACGGACGAAACAGCTCAATAAACCCATGGAATTGATGAGTAGATTAAGTTTTGTCCAAACTATCCTCAATTGTCGGATCAAGCAGAGAGATCAATGAGCTTCGCGCACTGATTCAAATTGTGGGCCCCAGCGATTCAACGGTACTAATTCTTGGTGACAGTGGCACAGGTAAAGAATTGGTGGCTAACGCTTTGCATGGTTGCTCGCAACGTGCAGGCGCCCCGTTTATCCCCGTCAACTGTGGCGCTATCCCTCGAGAGCTGTTAGAAAGTGAATTATTTGGCCACCGTAAAGGCTCTTTTACTGGGGCTATCTCTGATCGTAAGGGTCGTTTTGAGCTTGCTAATGGCGGCACTCTGTTCCTCGATGAGATTGGTGACATGTCCATGGATCTTCAGGTTAAATTATTGAGGGTATTACAGGAGCGAACCATAGATCCGGTGGGCTCCACTCAGTCGATGGATATAGATGTACGCGTTGTTGCCGCAACTCATAAAAATATTGAGCAGCTTGTACAAGAAGGCGGGTTTCGCGAAGACCTCTTCTATCGCCTGAATGTTATGCCCATGCAGATTGAGGCCCTGCAGGATCGACGAGAAGATATTCCGGTGCTCTTCGAGCACTTTGCCAATCATTATGCCAAAGCGGGACAGCCGCCGATTACCATGGCTAGTGGATCTATGCAGTTACTGTTGCAGTACCGCTGGCCGGGCAATGTACGAGAACTATCTAATCTAGTGGATAGATATACGGCACTTTATCCGGGCCAGCAGGTCGATCTTCGCAAGGTGCCTTCGAGTATGATTCCGTCAGGCATTCGCACCGTTACCGACAACAATAGCGCCGATGCGCTAGCTGCCCTGATGACAGGCTTTAATACAGTTGATAGTCATGACCAGCCGAATACGCAGCCTCAGGCCGCATCCATCGACGAACCTTCTGCAACGGCTGCCGATGAGCCCGTCGATGAGGTTCAGCGGGTGATTATGTTAGCTCAGGGAGGAGGCTCGTTTCCAGAGCAGGGTATGCAGCTTAAACAGCACCTGCTTGAAATTGAACGCAGTCTTATCAAGCAGGCTCTGGGTAGAGCAGAGGGCAACGTCTCTAAAACTGCACGTTTGCTTAACCTACAACGAACGACATTGATTGAAAAAATCAATAAATATGGCCTCTCAGAGGGCCCCTAGAACAACTAATCTGGCTATGTTTTGCCACCTACAAGCTACACTTTGCTAGTCCTATTCAATCAGTACCCTGTCAAATAGCCGACCTATTGCCGCTGGCATAATATTGACACTTCTTTGCCGCTATCTTCTTAACTCTATGTTTTTTATGGGAAAAGGATTTTGGCACATAAATTGCTACCACTGGTTATAGCCGCACAAAGCGGCAATTAATCAAAAGGTAACAATGTGGCAAAGACAAACATGATGACAGTTTTATGGTTAGATCCGCTTGAGCAGTTAAGCGCTGAAACCATATCGGTATTCAGAGCTCAGAATCTGGCAGTAATTCAGCCTGCGGCTGCGGCTGATGATGAAATTATTAGTGCCGACGTGGTAGTGGTGAACCTGTGTCGAGATATCGATCTGCTAAAGCAGGTGCAAGCTCGGCAAGCAGCGCTCAGTGCTGCTGCGCCAATTGTAGCCCGCGTATCTCGCGACATGTTTGAGCTAGGTATAGACGCAATGAGCCAGGGAGCTGTAACAGTAGTTTCCAGCGATCAAATATCTGCAGATAAATGGGTGGAGACCTTCGCTGAAGCGCAGATTTCTCCCAGTAAGGACCAGCCAACATTTGTTTTCGCCGACCCCGTTAGTCGCAATTTACTCGCCTTAACCGAGCGTGTGGCACAGGTAGATGTCACCGTTTTACTGACTGGCCCGACCGGTGCAGGTAAAGAGGTATTGGCGCGCATACTCCATGATGCCTCGCCTCGTTATGAGGGACCATTTGTTGCATTTAACTGCGCCGCCATGCCTGAGAATTTAATAGAGGATATGCTCTTCGGGCATGAAAAAGGGTCATTTACCGGTGCCAGCAAAGTGCAGCCCGGACTGTTTGAGCAGGCGCAGGGGGGCACCATATTCTTAGACGAAATCGGCGAAATGTCGTTTCACCTGCAGGCTAAGCTTTTGCGTATTTTGCAGGAGCGCTCCGTCGTGCGACTCGGCGGACAAAAGGGAATAGACTTGGATATTAGAGTCATTGCTGCAACCAATCGTAATCTAAAAAATGCGATTGCTCAGCGCAGCTTTCGCGAAGACCTTTATTTTCGTCTCAGCGCCTTCAAGTTGACTATCCCACCGCTGCGTGAACGACCATTAGATATTTTGCCCTTGGTAGAACAGTTTATTAACCAACAGACCACAGAAGGCCAGTCTGTCAGACTGACAACAGAGGCGCAGGAATTATTGGTTACCTACCAATGGCCGGGTAATGTGCGAGAGCTACAAAATGTCATTATTCGAGCTATGGTACTGTGCCATCAGGGTCCCATTGACAGCCAGCATCTCATCTTTGATGACATGCCAATAGCTCAGGACTTTGAGCGCCAGCAAGGAATGGCTCAGACCAACGACCACTCCACAGGTCTGCCGCAAACTGGCGGCGTAACACAGCCCTATTTCCATGATGCACCTCAGATGCACGACCAGCCGCTTAACCAAGCCGTTAAGAATAGCGAGTGTCAGAGCATTATGGCTGCGTTGCGAGCCTCACGCAGTCGCGATCAGGCCGCCGAGCGTCTCGGCATCAGCCCTAGAACATTACGTCACAAGTTACAGAAGCTGCGCGAACAGGGTATTTCTGTGACGCGTGCCTACGCCCGATAGCAGGAAAGGAAACGAGATCATGATAAACCCAACCAATGCGGGCAATATTGAATCAGTGATGAGCCAAATCCGTCAGTATCAGGCTCAGGCCTCAGCGGGTATCAATTTATCGCCCACCGCGACCGTTGATACACAGCCCACTGGTGTTGCCGGTTTTGCCGACAGTATTAAAGGTGCGTTACAAGAGGTAAATGCTACCCAACAAACTGCAAAAACAATGCGTACAGCCTACGAACGGGGTGAAGATATTCCCCTGACCGATGTGGTTATGAGTATGCAAAAGTCATCGTTAGCCTTTGAAGCAACGCTTCAGATAAGAAACAAAGTGCTCAAGGCTTACGAAGAAATTATGAACATGCCAGTGTAAGAACTGAAAAGAGAATATAACTATGGCAACTACAGTCGCAAACCCAAATGACTTAAACGCTCCAGAAAATACTGGTGCTGCTCCAGCTCCCGCTTCAGCCTCCGCTCAAACAATACCAGCGGCGGCAGCGGCAGCCCCTTCAGCATCGTTACCTAGTGTGCGTGATGTCCTTGAGCAGCCAGCCGTACGCAAGTCGATGCCAGCAATTATTGCACTGCTGACCATCGCCGTATTTATCATTGCTTACTCATGGGTTCAGGAGCCGGCTTACCGAGTGGTTTACCCAGGCCTTTCTGAGGCTGATAGACAGGCGGCCTATGAGGCTCTGACCAGCGCTGAGTACTCCGCTAAAATTGATCCCCAAACTGGTGAGCTAAAGGTACCGGATGGGCGCTATCACGAGGCCAGGATCTTTCTTGCCTCGAGAGGTTTACCTCAGGGCGGTGCCACTGGTGGCATTGACTCCTTGAGTGATGATGCCTCTATGACCACCAGCCAATTTATGGAACAGGTTCGCTACGTCTCAGCCATGGAGCAAGAACTGGGTCGGAGTATCAGCCAGATCTCGACTATTCAATCAGCTCGCGTCCATCTAGCTTCGCCTAAGCAGAGTGTATTTGTGCGTGACCGCACGCCAGCCAAAGCTTCGGTGGTGGTTTCCCCTTACCCCGGGCGTATGGTTTCGCCCTCGCAGGTAGAGGCGATTACTCATATGATTTCGTCTAGCATTCCCTATTTAGCTGCCGAAGATGTAGTTGTGGTCGATCAGCGCGGCAAGCTGCTAACTGATGCTAATAACTTTGCCTCCATGCAGCTCAACTCTGTTCAGATGGAGCACCAGCAAAGGTTAGAAGAAAGCTATCGCAGTCGCATTGACGCCTTATTAACGCCAGTTGTGGGCCCGGGCAATGTTCGAGCTGAAGTTGATGTGCAGATGGACTTTACCGAAATTGAATCGACCTACGAGGAGTACGATGGCAACGACAATGGACCCAGAGCTCGCTCAGAAATCCTCGCTGTTGAAAAAGGATCGACCAGAGATGCTCGAGGTGTTCCCGGTGCTACCTCTAACACGGCACCCCTAGATCCAGTGGCTATTGTTGATGGTCAGCTAATTCGCCAACCAGAAGACACAGAATTAAGCACCCTGAGTAGTAAAACTACACGCAACTATGAAATAGACCGCGCCGTACGCCATGTTAAAAGGCAGGGTGGCACGCTTGAGCGAATCTCGGTAGCAGTGGTTATCAATGAACCGATAACTTCAGCACCAGCAGGTGAAGAGGGACAAGACCCTAATGTTACAGATACGGTCCAAGGATTTTCAGACCTTGAATTAGAGCGCTTTACCAACTTAGTCAAGGGTGTAATTGGCTTTGATGAAACCCGAGGAGACTCGGTAACTATTCTGCCGGCCAAATTTGAAAAACCAGCCCCGATAATGACCCAGTACGCCTGGTATGAAAATACACAACTGATAGGCGCTCTGCAAAGTCTTGCCGCGGCACTTACCTTTATTGCGTTACTGTTTATCGTGGTCAGGCCAATTATTAAGTCATATCTGCCCAATATGGAGGTTTTTGAAGAGGATGGCACTGAAGCGGCTAAAGATGGCGAGCTGACGCAGGCAGAGCTAAACATGATTGAATTGGGTGATGGAGAATCCCTTGAAGATATTAAAGCCAAGCTCAAGCCGAAAAAATCAACCATATCTGCTGATATGCTGGATACGGCAAACACCTATGATGACAAGGTTGCTCTGGTACGACTGCTGGTAGCAGAAGATTCAGGTCGAGTAGCCAATGTACTGAAGAAAATGATTCGACCTATTTAATGTAGGCGAGGAGAAAAAAAATGCCAGAAGCAAAAACCCAGAACCCGATAGAGTCTAAAGAGGAAGTCCCAATCACAGAGGCTCTACAAGCAGAGCTAGATGAGATGACCACTACTGAGCGGGCAGCAGTCATTATGTTGCTGCTCGGCGAGCAGCAGGCGGCGGACATTATCCGATATCTCGATCCGCGCGAAGTCCAGGCTTTGGGGGGTGCGATGGTAGGTGTCGCAGATCTTTCTCAGGAAGCGGTAAACGTAGTGTTAGATGACTTTGTTGCCACTATCAAAAATCAGACCAACCTGGGGCTGGGAACCACGGACTATGTCGAGAACGTGCTTAAGCGCGCGCTAGGCGAAGATAAGGCAGCAACGGTGCTGGGAAGAATTATGCCCGGGTCATCTAGCAAGGGATTAGAGATACTCCGCTGGATGGATGCTCGCTCAATTGGCGAAATGATTCGCGAAGAACATCCGCAGGTAGTAGCTATTATTCTCTCAGTACTCGAATACGATGTTGCCGCTGACGTACTTAATTTCTTGCCTAAAGAAAATCGTGCTGAAATCATGCAACGGGTTGCTAGCTTAGAAACCGTACAACCCTCCGCGATGGAGGAGCTCGAAGGCATTATGAAACAGCAATTCTCAAGCAGTTCGTCGGCCAAATCCTCAAGTTTTGGGGGTGTCACCACGGCAGCTAAAATTATGAACTTCACTAAGGTTGACCTGGAAACCGCGATTATGAGCGGCGTGACCAATCTAGATGAAGGTCTGGCCATGAAGATTCAGGACAGCATGTTCACCTTCGATAATCTGTCCGGTGTAGACAACCGCAGTGTTCAGGTACTGATGCGCAATATTGAGCAAGATATGCTGATGACCGCACTGAAAGGAGCCGATGAAATAGTTAAAGAAAAATTCCTTGGCAATATGTCCCAGCGCGCCAAGGTCATGTTTCTTGACGATATGGAGGCCAAGGGGCCTATTCGCATTACCGATGTGGAAGATGCACAGAAATCTATTATGCGCATTGCACGCAAGTTATCTGATTCAGGCGATCTAGTGCTGGCAGGACGAGGGGACGATTTTGTCTGATCAAACACCCTCGGTAAGCTGGCGTCTTAACGACTTGCTGCAGGCCGGTAAGAAAGCCAAAGCTTTTGCTGCATCCTCATGGCAGTCGTCAAAACAGGCGTCTACAACTACTGACTTTACTCGTTGGGAGCCCTTAGTTCTGGATCCCGCTCCCGAGGGGGCTATTGAAGCTGAGCCCCCGATAGATCAATTAGTACCAGAACCAGAGGACAGTGTAACAGAGACATTACCTGACGCCGCTGAGCTTGAAAAAGCTGAAGCGGAGCAGCAAATCATGGTCGCCGAAGCTGTTGCGGAACAGGCTAAACGCGATGCCTTTGAAGAGGGTTATCAGAAGGGATTAGCGCAGGGTACTGCCGATGGTGAAGAAAAATGGGCTGAGGCGAGAGACGCCTTTTCTGACCTTACCCAATCAATTCGCAAAGCTCAAGACGATATGACCGAGTTTTATGGTCCCTTAAAAAAGCTCGCTTTGCACTTGGCCGAGCAACTGGTGCGAGGAGAATTAACGCTGTCCCCCGCAGCCATAGAGAGACTGACTAAAGAGGCCTTAAAAGATGTCGAGCAGCAGGGAGAAGGCCCCTTTGTTGTTCGTCTAAATCCACTGGACATGGAAAAATTTAGGACTCAACTAGATGGCGAGCTCGATGGCCTAGATTTGCGTGGCGATCCCGATCTCTCTCAGGGCAGTGTCAAGATAAGTATTGACGACAGTGCCATTGAAGACTTGATAGAGCATCGTTTAGATCACCTGAGTGAAAAACTACTCGGCTATGCGTCCGCAATGCCCGAAACATCTAACAGTGCGACATTCGACACTAACTTTGCCAATCCGGTTATAGAGAAGGTGATTGAAAGTGACCAGCCCTTAGAGTTCCAAGATGGAGATGTTAACTCAGACCAATCGCCGCAAGATGCAGCGGTGGAAAATGCTAAGGATGATTTGGCAGACGGTCCGATAGACAACTCAGCAGATATTGCAACTGACAGTGCAGCGGAAGACCCAGATGCTTGATTTTGCAACTCAGGTGGATGATTTTATCCCTCAGTTAAGAGCCCCAGAAATCGCCACCAGCGGCAAGCTTGTGCGAGTAGTGGGTTTAACCCTCGAGGCCAAAGGTATTATTGCGCCCCTAGGGGCTCATTGTCAGGTCGAACATATTGATCTGGGCACCTATATTGACGCGGAAGTTGTGGGCTTCCATGATGATGTAATCTATCTAATGCCTTACACCGAGCCCGGTGGCGTAGGTCCTGGAGCGCGTGTGTGGGTGCGCTCCAATCATTCTAAAGCCTCTCTAGGCCGTAATTTGCTAGGTCGTGTTATCGACGGTTTGGGTCAGCCCATAGATGACAAAGGCCCAATTGATTACACAGATCAGCTAGGCCTAGAGGGTCTTAGTATCAACCCGATGGAACGGGGGCCAATTAACAAAATTCTAGATACAGGGATCAAGGCGATCAATACCTGTTTAACGGTAGGTCAGGGACAGCGCCTTGGCTTAGTAGCCGGCTCCGGTGTAGGCAAGAGCGTACTGTTAGGCATGCTGACGCGCAATACCCAGGCAGATGTGGTGGTCATTGGTCTTATAGGAGAGCGTGGTCGGGAGGTTCAGGAGTTTATCCATCAAATACTGGGTGACAAAGGTATGTCCAAAGCCGTGGTTATTGCTGCGCCAGCAAATGTTTCACCGGTACTTCGTTTAAAAGCGACTCATCTGACACATCTTATTGCCGAGTATTTTAGAGACCGAGGACAAAATGTATTAATGCTGTGTGACAGCCTTACACGGGTTGCCCATGCTCAGCGTGAAATTGGTTTGGCTATTGGCGAGCCACCCACCGCCAAAGGCTACCCCCCCTCAGTATTCGCATTGTTGCCAAGGCTGATAGAGCGGGCAGGCGTTGGACGCAAAGGTTTTGGTTCGATAACAGCTATGTACACCGTATTGGCAGAGGGCGACGATCGTGCAGATCCGATTGTTGATATTGCTCGAGCATCCCTAGATGGACAGGTCATGCTGTCGCGCCAGTTGGCCGATGCCGCTCATTATCCGGCCATAGATCTAGCAGGTTCGATCTCTCGAGTTATGAATAATCTTGTGCCTGCCCCGCTGTTGAAGTCGGCGAATCGATTTAGGCGACTGTGGTCACTCTACCAACAGAATCAAGATTTGATTCAGGTTGGAGCCTATGAATCGGGGACTAACCCCGATCTCGATGAGGCAATTCGATTGCGTCCAGCTATGGAAGCTCTGTTGCAGCAGGACAGCGAGGCATCGGTAAATATGGAGCACAGTCAAAAACTGATGATACAGCTTGCTGGACAGCCTGACCCCACGTAATTAGGAGTAAAACAATGAACGGAACCCCAGTTTGGGAGGTGTTGGCATCCAAGGCCCAGCGTCAGGTGCGTCAGGCCCAGCAACAACTCGCCGATGCGCAGCTTCGCAGAGAGCAGGCAGTTGACCGCGATCAACGCCTTGATCAGCTATTGATAGAATATTCTGAGCAGCTCAATATGCTTCAGCGGCGCGCTCACAGTACAGTCGAAGCCGGTAACTATCGTAACTTTATTGTTCAGTTGCACATTATTAAGGGTCGCTCAAGTGAAGAATTCAAAGCCTTAGACCAAGCCTGCCAAGATGCCCGTAAAGAGGTCTTAGTGGCGGACCAGGAGCGGCTTAAAATAGAGCGGCTGGGGCAGCGAGCCAGAAATCAACGTCAACAGGCGCGCGAGCATAGAGAGACCCGTGAGGCCGAGGCACAAAGCATGATTCAGTTTAATCTGCGTAGCAAATTACATCGCTAACGCGTCGACCGCCAACGAGTTGACCACTAAAGGCCAATGCATTGACCGCTCTTGGCACACCTCTTGCTGTATACCTAGTATCGGATCCAATTTACTTCTTAGATAACGAGATAAGGGCAGTCAATGGGCGACTTGAACAACGTAATACTAAACCAAATAAAGCTCGCAGTAACGCCGGCAACTGCAGACTCTACAAAGGGTCTAGAGCGTTTATCATCTGCTAGTGGCGAAACGGCCAATGAAGTTGCAACAGATTTTGCTGCAATTTTACAAGATAGTCTGGGCAAAAAAGTGGCCAGCCAAAGCGGCAAGCCATTGCCGCAAAGTATCGAGTCAAACCCCTCGCTTGAGCCTGCCCTAAAAGAAGCCGATGCTGAACTGATAAGTAACCCACTTGAATCCAGATCATTACAAAGCGGCCTTCGGGTTATGGTCGGCGGGCAATCTCCCTCAAGTGCTGGCGTTGATGCCTTTGCTAAAAGTCAGGGCATAGATCCCCTTGCTCTGACAGCACTAATGGGGGCAAGCAAAAAACAAGAACTCCATGGTCAGACCCCGAAGACTGTAACTGTTGAGAGCGGGGGTCCGATTGAAGCGACATCAAACACCGAAATGACTGTCGACAGTGAGAGCAAGCCAATTGCGGCCTGGCTATCAGACAGTGTAATAGCTCAATTGGTGACTACTGCCCCGGCCGCTAGAGGTCAGGAGCGTCAGACTATCGAAGCGTTTCTACAAAAACCAAATAAATTTAATAGTCTAGACGAGACGCCAATTGTGGCGCGGCGGCTAAAAGGCACCGTACAGACAACCCCTTGGGCAGAGCAACTTACCGATACAATTAAATCGAAGTCAATCAATGCCCAGCTCCAAGAGCTCCCGCTTGGGAGCAAAGTCGAAAAACTGACACTAAATCTTTCTACTTCAACACCCCTTAGTAAAAACCTTGATAGCCTAAAAGCTAACCAAGAGCATCTGCCGGCGGTAAAATTAGAGGCCATAAACTTAGCCGCTAGGGAAGGTATAGCCAGCATTAAAGTAATTGCAAAAGAGGCGAATGCTACCAACTTAGCAAACGTTAATTTAGCGGCGCCACAAGCTCCTGTTACAGTGGTGTCGAATGGTCCAACAAGCATGCTTGGCGAGTCCGGATTTATCTCTGCACCTCCGCCGCTAGACAGTCGAGCAGAGTCTTCCCCTGCACAGGCTCTTCTGAACCAGCTTGACCAGCAATCGACACGTAAGCAACATGAGCAGGCCGATATGTCCAGGCGCCTAGCTGAGGCACTTGGTCAACGATTAAGCGCACAAATAAGTCGCGGTGCCTGGCGTGTTGAAATGGATTTACACCCAAAATCATTAGGCCGTATTGAGATACAATTAGAGATGAAGAACGGCGAAATAGAAGCTAACTTTACCACCGCTAATGCCGCCACAAGAGAGCTTTTGCAGGACAGTATGCCTAGATTGCGGGACGCACTTGACGAACATGGCATGAAATCTGCTTATATAGGGTTAGGGATGGGAAATCAGGCTCAATCTGACGGAAAGTCGACATCACAAAACAGCCAACATAATGCTGGAGAGCGGTCGACTGACGAAGAAGCCGGACCTAGAAAACATATTGAAAGAATAGACAATGATGGTTTGGATGTGCTGGTATAGCAGCCTTCTAAGGCCATACAAGATTAAAAAGAAAGAGGAATAGCCGTGAGTGACGAGATATTAGACGAAGACGAAAATACAAAGAGCCCAATATTAAAGATTATTCTACTGGTTGTGGGAATTCTATTGGTGGTCGCTCTCAGCGTGGGTATCACGTTGTTTGCAACAGGATTTTTTGACTCTGCAGATAAAAAAGATGCAGAGGCAGCCATTGCAGCGCTCGAAGCCGCAGCAGCGGAAAAGGCAGCAGAAGAGGCCGCAGCAGCAGCCGGTCCAGATAAGGTTCAACTAGATAGCCCTGAACTGTCGAAATTTCAGCAGTCTTATTACCAGTTAGAGAAGGAGTTGGTAGTTAATATCGCTAATTCCAGGAAAGTAATGCAGGCATCAGTCGCTATAATGACTCACTACGATGAGCGTGTTGTTGATAATGTTGAAAAGCATACGTTTCCTCTACGCAATGTAATGCTGATTGTGATGTCGCAGCAAACGGAAAAAGCGATTACTCATCCTGACTTTCGCAATAATCTTGCGGAAGAACTAAAGATTGTTATGAACGCAAAACTTGAAGAGCTAGAAGACTTCGGCGGTATTGAAGCGGTCTACCTTACCGAGTTTGTGGTTCAGTAGGCGTCCCTTAACGGACCAATGTTAACGAATTGAGTAGACCAATGGTTGAAACAACAAATATATTATCTCCTGAAGAACTGGATGCATTAGCAAGCGGCATTCAAGATGGTTCGATTGAAGCCGATACCGGGCTGAATGTTGAAGCTCGGGTGATAAAACATGATCTGACTAATGAAGATTCTTCCTTAGGAGTGAATGTTGGCGCAGTTGATATGATCAATGAGCGCTTTGTGCGCCAGTTTAGGCTGGGGCTATTAGAGGTTTTACGAACCACGCCAAAAGTAAATATGGCGAATGTCGAAATCATGAAATTTGGCGATTACCTAAAAGACTTACAGCCACCGCTAGCTGTGAATACTATCCGACTAAACCCATTGCGGGGTTATTCTATGGTGGTGATCGAGCCCTCTATTATTTTTTCATCCTTAGATAATTTTTTCGGTGGGTTTGGCAGCGTTATCGACACGCTACCGCCCGGACGACTGTTCACTCCAACTGAGAGTAGCATTATCAAAATTATGCTCAATGTTTTGTTTGGGTCATTACAGGAAGCCTGGGCACCGGTGTTACCGATTCAATGCGAGCACATAAGTTCGGAGATCAACCCACAGTTTGCCCAGATAGCCGATGAAAATGATTTGGTCGTTGTCAGTCGTTTCGCGTCAGAACTTGGTCAGGGCGTGAAGGGAAATATAGATTTAGTTTATCCTTATAGTTCACTTAAACCAATTCGTGAATTGCTACGCAGTCGAGTACAAACTGGCGATGACAACGATACAACCGATAAGGTTTGGAGTTCAGAACTTAAGTCTGCAGCAATTGATGCAGAGCTGGATGTCAAAGTTACCTTGGCTGACATAGAAACGACCTTGGCGCAATTTGAATCCTTACAAGAAGACGACATTATTTATTTGAAAAAATCAGAACATGCGCGAATTCATGTAAATGAAGTCCCCGTGTTTGAGGCCGATATAGGCAGCAGTAATTCTCATATGGCGGCACAGATTGTGAAGTCCCTGGCTCCTTTAAAGTAGCCCTAAAAAAATAGCGAGTAATATAATGGCAGATACAGAAACAAATACAGCTGAAGAAACCACTGGGCAAGAGGTTTCTCCAGAGGCTGCGACTAAAAATAAAATCAATGCAGAGGTGCTGCAAAATATCCCAGTGACTATCTCTGTAGAGGTTGGTCGCACCTCACTTAAAATTCGTGATCTGATGCGTCTCACACAGGGCAGCGTGGTTGAGTTAGACCGATTGGCAGGAGAGCCCCTCGATCTAAGGGTCAATAACACGCTGGTCGCCCAAGGCGAGGTAGTATTGGTTAATGAGCGTTATGGCGTGCGCCTAACCAGTGTTATACCGACTGCCGATCGTGTTAAAAATCTGTAGGGCCAAATACGATGTTAGCCGAATTTGAATTAACCGACTGGCTATCCATGATGGGGTCATTTTTATTAGTGATCGGATTGCTCGTAGCCACATTATTTTTTTTAAAAAAAATGGGGCCCGGAGTTGGAAGCAATACAAATAGGCGTATGAGAATACTTGAAATTCAAAACCTCGGCGCAAGACAAAAACTAGTTCTTGTCAGCGTTAATTCAGAACAGGTATTAATCGGTTTATCGCCACAGGGAATGACCAGCCTTGGGCAATGGGCGCATGACGAGCAGGTCAACATTGAGACTGCTACCGATGGACAGTCCGACCAGACCAGTAAATCGGCGCCATCTACAGAACAGGTAAGTACAAGCGCTCTGGTAAATTTCAAACAACTTCTTGCGCAAAGCGTGAAAAAACAGAAGGACTAGGCAGTGTTTTTTTCATCCAGTAAAAAACCCTTTGCGATAAGTAAAACCTTACTAATAATTTTTGCATTGACCATAGCAGGGCCAACTTTCGCTCAGGTTGGATTGCCTATTGTAAATATGGTCGACGATGGCAATGGCGGCGAAAAATACAGTCTAACCCTGCAACTAATTGCATTGATGACAGTGCTGACATTACTGCCATCTTTACTGCTCATGATGACATCTTTTGTGCGCATAATAATTGTTATGTCACTATTACGTCAGGCCTTAGGCACCGCTCAAACTCCGCCTAATCAGGTACTTGTTGGCCTGGCGCTATTTTTAACCCTCTTTATCATGTCACCTGTGATTAGCTCTGTTTATGATGACGCGGTCACCCCATACTTTGAGGAAACCATTGGGTTTGAAGCCGCCCTCGCAAATGCTGAGGTCCCAATCCGCAATTTTATGCTTAATCAAACTCGCGAAACAGACATTGCAATGTTTGCTGAAATTGCTCGCAATGGCAACTTTGATAGCCCAGCAGATGTACCATTTACAACGCTGGTACCTGCGTTTATTACCTCTGAATTAAAAAGTGCGTTCTCTATCGGTTTTTTAATTTATATTCCGTTTGTGGTCATTGATCTAGTTGTTGCCAGCGTCTTGATGTCGATGGGTATGATGATGCTGTCACCGATGATGATATCTATGCCATTTAAACTAATGCTGTTTGTTTTAGTTGACGGCTGGACATTAATTATGGGATCGCTGGCGTCAAGCTTTGCGATTTCTTAGGAGACTTAGATGGACGCAGGACAGGTTATTGATCTCGGACGCGAATCCCTCTGGATTGCGGTTATGGTTGCAGCCCCTCTTTTGGGTGTTGCCTTAGGTGTTGGTTTATTAGTGGGTATTTTGCAGGCAGCAACATCTATTCAGGAAATGACTCTTAGTTTTATTCCTAAACTAGGCGCGATGATTATTGCCCTACTGTTGTTCGGTGGCTGGCAGATAGCGATCATGGTTGATTTTTTTCGCCGTATTTTTGAACGCATACCTGGGTTGTTTATGTAATGGACCTGCTGGTCGCTGACATTGTCCAGCGCTTCTATATGTTGCTGTGGCCGATGATCCGAATTTCAGCATTCCTGTTGTCAGCACCTTTTTTCTCTCTGCGTGCAGTTAGCGTCAGAATTCGTGTCTTGCTCGCCGCAGTACTCACTTGGATGATCTATCCCCTGATAGATTGGCCGAGCATAGATCCCATCTCTGCTATAGGTTTGCGCGAGGTATTTACTCAGGTTTTTATCGGCATTTTGATGGGGCTGATCCTGCAGGTTGTAAACGCAGCACTGGTGGTTGGCGGTCAGGCTATTTCAGCTTCCATGGGTTTGGCTATGGCCAATATGGTGGACCCTAACATGGGTAATGTACCGGTGATTTCTCAGTTTCTAATTATCTGCTCAACGCTTATTTTTCTTGGGCTTGGGGGCCATGTTTTGGTTATCACCCTGCTACTGGAGACTTTTAATTTATTGCCTATTGGCGAGATGATAAATATTCAGCCATTGATAGCTCTAGTTATTGAGTGGAGTTCAATGATTTTTCTAGGCGCGGTTCTAATTGGTCTACCAATTATGGTGTCTTTGTTATTTATCAATATTGGCTTAGGTGTCATTACCCGTGCAGCGCCAGCGTTGAATATCTTTGCCGTTGGATTTCCAGCGATGATTTTAGCTGGTATTATTCTTTTATCCATGTCGATGAGCAGTATTGGTTTTCGCATCCAGTGGTTGTGGCGCCAAGCCTTTGACATTGTGACACAAGCTATGGGTGCCAGTTAATGTCAGAACAGGATACCAGCGAAGAACGCAGTGAAGAGCCCACCGCCAAGCGTCTCGAAAAGGCGCAAGAAGACGGTCAGGTTGCCCGATCGCAAGAACTCTCGGTAGCGGCAATGATGATCGGGGTCGCCTGTTTTATGTATCTGTTCGGCGGCTACCTAATTACTCAGCTAAGTGAGATATTCGTCGCAGGCTTCACCTTCGATCGCAAAGCTATTTTTTCAGACAACCTACTTCCAACTACCTTTGGATCTCATGCATTGGAAAGCATGTCGGTGGTGGTGCCTATATTTATTCTGGCAATAATAATTGCCCTAGGTGCCGCTGGCATGTTGGGGGGATACATTTTTTCGATAAAATCCCTTGCACCCAAGGGCAGCAAGATTAACCCGCTTAACGGCTTTAAACGCATGTTTGGTACTAAGGCGTTAGTCGATCTGAGTAAGGCTCTGGCTAAGTTCAGTCTAGTTGGTCTAACCCTATATTTGGTAGTAAGCCAGAGTTTTGACGCCATCGTTGGACTTGGCTTTATGAATTTCGGCCCGGCTATGGCCGAAGCAGGGCAGATGATTGCTACGGGCACTGTGTTGGTCACACTGACCCTAATTGTGGCCGCGGCGATTGATGTTCCCTATCAGATCTACGAATTCAACAAAAAAATGAAAATGACCAAGCAGGAGGTCAAGGATGAATTTAAAGATACCGAGGGCCGCCCTGAGGTCAAGGCGCAAATAAGGCGCAAACAGCGTGAAATGGCGATGGGTCAAATGCTAGAGGCTGTGGCAGATGCCGATGTTATCATCGTTAACCCAGAGCATTTTGCCGTTGCCCTAAGCTACGATCCATCGAGTAATGGCGCGCCGCTGGTGGTTGCCAAGGGCGCTGACTTTATGGCTCAGAGTATTCGTGAACGCGCAGGGAAAAGCGGTGTACCCCTGTTTTCTTCGCCGACATTGGCCAGAGCGCTTTATTTTACAACGGATATAAACCAAAGTGTGCCAGAATCCCTATACTATGCGGTAGCGCAGGTGATTGCCTATGTATTTAGCCTCAATAGTTTGGGTCCAGGGTCTACTGTGGCAGAGAGGCCCCGACCTGAAGTTCCTGCTGGAATGCGTTACAACACAGATGGCACTCTGGCCAGCTAGGCCTTCGGTGCTCATGGAGAAAGCACATGGTAGATAATAAAAAAGAACCGACTTTCGAGTTTAAAAACTGGTTTGATGGCGGCAATATCTTTTATCGCAGCGTTGACAAGCATCGCTTTCAGCACGCTCTGGATGCTGTTGCTGACGAAGATCTTGGCTTAGCGGTGATCGGTACTAATGAAACTGTTATCGACCACTATTGTCGTATGCTGGTTGCTCGTTTTCGTGAACTCAATATTTTTCAGGTAGAGGTTTTCTTGCCTGCGAATACCGACAGCTTGCTCAAGCGGTTTAATGAAATGCTTGCTAGTATGAGTATGGAAAATGCTCGGCAACCCGCAGATCCAGCAATGCCGGTAAAATTATTGGTGGTCAATGACGCCAAAGCCGTTGATGACGAGCAGTGGACGCTGCTAGTAAGACTTTTGGCAGACTTCCCGGGCGTCAATGTACGACTGGTATTGTTTGTCGATAAAACTGGTTGGCCCGGCCATGAAAGGTTGCTGGGATTATTTGGGCGACGCCTCTATCGATGGGTGGTTGAGACGCCAACACTAGACGAGGCGCGCGAATTAATGATCGCAGCCAAAGAGCATGGTTTTGAGCGAGAGACTGAAACAATGCTTTTGCACGCGGGTCTAGGGGCAGCAGTGCAGGGAGGTTACGCCGATGAGAGTCAAGATGAGTACAGTCCGGCCGCAATGTCTGATACCAATGAAAATGGCGCCGTTGCAGATGATTCCGCTGATACTAATCCATTTAATGACAGTGGTGTTAGTTTTGTAGACGATGCTGATACCCGTTATGACGATGAAGATATTCAACCTCAAAAAAGCCGACTTTGGCCGGTATTAGCGATCTTTTTAGGAAGCTTGGCACTCACCTGGGTGGTGGTTTCTATGTTTAATCCTGATGGGATAGAGCGCTATGAAGCCAGCGTTTCAAGCGCACTGACAGCGTTAGCTGATACCTCCAAAAGCTCCCAGATTTCTGAGCCGATAACACTACCTGTAGATCAGAACGAAGTAACCGGAATTGAGGTTGTCAAAAAACCTAGTAAAACCCAGGCTACTAGCCAGATTGTAGAGGCTCAGGCAATTGTTGCGGCGCTTAACAAGGATAAGCTTGCCAAGCAAAATGTTGCTGAGAAAAAGGTTGATCAAAGGCTCTCGGCTGAGGCCTTAGCCAATCAACGAGCGGCGTTGGCCAAAGCGGCAAAAGAGCGACGTCAACAAGCTGCGGACCGAAAAAAGGCGAGGGTTTCTGGCTCTGTTCAGGGAGCTAGGGCGACGGATTTCTTTGTACAACATATAGTGCTCAGTACCACCGAACAGGCGCAACTCTATGTTAAGCGCTTTGCCGGTTTAAGCAGAGCCAAAGTCGTGCCTATAGCCGCTGCTGATAATATTGCCTATGCAGTGCTATCAGGACCCTTCAGTACAAAGGTTGCGGCAACAGAATTCACTAAAGGGTCAGGCTTACCTGCCGATTATTGGATTAGAGGAGCACAGCAACTTAAAACTGTGGTGCGGAACTAGCTAAGGCCAATATGAGATGAGCAATGTCTGATACAGAAAAAGAGCAGTTATTTAATCTTGCCGGTGTCAGTGCTGAGTTAGGTGATGTTTTAGACGGCCCGGTTGGTGAATCGACTGAGACATCTCGTGCCAGTTTCAACACTAATGCAGATGCTGTTGTTGTCAATTCGCCCTCACAGAGGGTTGTGGATAAACAAGAGGTGTTAATTGCCAACGAATATGATGACGCATCAATGAGTGCTGATAAGGCACTTTTCGATGACTTATTGAGTCAGCGAATTTCTAAAGTTAAACGCGTTTCTGCCGATATTTCTTCGCAACTAGATGCGCTCGATGGCCATCATGAAGTGCCACCTGTAACCAGTTCGGAATCCCTATGAGTAATCCTGAAGACGAAATTGAAAATACCGAAAGTCCTGAACTATCAGTAGACCAAGAGGCTGATGTTGCCGCGATAGAGCAAGAGCAAGAGGAAGTGCTCGAAGAGGTCGCTGGCGATGCAGATTTAGATACTGACGCTGAGCCGGCAGAGGCTTCCGAACAGGCTGCCAAGGATGATATGGACAGTGACAAGCCGGAGTCGGGGGACTATCAACGATTTTCTCAGGTACTCAAAAACGCGCAAGAGATCTCTAGTCGCCTGGAAGTTTTAGTGCCAGGTGTACTAGATACCGCAGACGCGACTAATAGCGCGGCAGATGTGAGTCGTCGCGCGTCATCGGCGCTTGAAAATGGTCTTGATCACCTACAAAAAAGAGTCAATGAATTGGTAGATGCCAGCGCTAAAAGCGCGGTTATGACCACAAGAGTTATGCTCGGTGCCGTTACCACACTGCTGGTTGCTGTGGGTATTATTGCCTTTTTATCAATCGAGCTTTCATCTCGGGTTGAGCAGGTTGATGGTATGATGGTTGCGCTCAGCAAGCGCGTGGTTAAAATGAATTCTGCGTTGCAGACTTTTGAGCAAATGAATTTTTCGATCAATCAATTGGCTATGAAACAGTCACAGTTCGCGAGTGATCAGTTAGCGCTAGCTGCAGAAATATCCAAGACAGAACAGGCTATTGCAAATTTGAGTAAGCAGGTTCCGACCGCGACCGCTCAAACTGTTAGAGCCGAAACCGGCAAGGTTGCGGTACAGATTCAACAGCTGAATACGGCGTTAAAAGCGCAGGGCGCAAAAGTCGAGATGGTCACTGGCACGGTGAAGAAACTCGGCACTCAAATTAAAACATTCGACCGGCGCATACAATCAGTTGCCAACTTAAACGCCGACGTCGAAGCACTGGTGGCCCTGGAGCGGAATAATTATCTTGAGGTTTTGCAGCGTCAGGTAGCCTTGCAAGAGGTACAGGATCGCGAGGACCAGCCAGAGGCCGATCCCTCAATTGTGGTGTACCCCAAAATTAAGGCCCAGCGTTAGCTACTTGCTCGAATTTTCGTTGGCGGCTGGTTCATCTGGGAGTGGCGGCAGATCCTCCAGAAGCGTCTCCTCAACGGGCCCGGGGGACGGCAAAAGCGCTGATGAAAACGGCGTTTGTAACTCTAGATTGGTGCGAGAATAGAGAAGGTTTGCCGCATTATCAAGGCCATCTCGGATAACAGAGAGCTCTGGTTCCGCTGCATTGACGCTTTGAAACCCGGCATTGTAAATGGCAGAGGCGTGCTGCGGTGGCATCCAAGAGTTAACAGATCCCCGCAACGTTTTGATTTCTAATGGTATCCTTGGTCTTTTAGCCTTAGCCCCTTGTCGTGCGTCTTTGACTCCTTCATCGAAGATTCGCTCAATATGAGTCTGTAACAACCGTTCGTAGCGAGGCTTTAGCGTTATAAGGTCGTTCTCATTGAAGCCCTCGGGCGACTTTCCCTCCATGGCATCCCACAGCAGTTGGCCGGATAGACCTAAAAAAGAATTGTCAGCAGCACTTTCTGCGTTTTGTTCGGCGGCGGGCCTAGCATCACTGAAAGTTAGCCGCTCTAGGCGGTTTATTCGATCGATTAAATAAATGAGTAGGATAATAGTGGCAGCAGTTCCAAGCAGCACTGTTAGCAAAATTATTGGTGTCATAGGCTCTTGCATATCATCGGAGTCAAAAACTAATTAATGTCTTCCTGCGTTTTATCTTCATCCGTGCTGACACCACTTTCATCGTTATCTACTTCTTCACTAGCGCTTAACTCATCGCGCAAAAACTGCAGTGTGATGATCGGGCCCTCTAGACCTAAATCAAAGCTAACTCGCTCAGCGACTTCTTGGACAAGTGTAATCGCTTTGAATGCATCAATCTGCATAGTTTGGTACATAGAGCCTAAATCAAATACGGGCTGAGCGAATTCTTCCGGTACATAGGTGTATATCTGACCGCTGACAGTCTTAACTGTCTGGAAGAGATTGGGCTTAGGCGGCGCAGGTTTATCTAATCCTTTAGCGACGGCCGTCATGCACTTTTGTTGAAATATTTCTGTTTTTTTAGCACCGTCTATAAACAGCTTATCTAGATGTGCTCGGCAACGGATACCCATGCGGATCTTATAGGTGCGAGCTTCTCGGCTATCACTACTAAGGGATGCAGCCTTTATATATTCTTCTTTGGCATGACGCATAGCCGTTTTTGCTGCGCGGTTTTTAAACAATGATAAAGCCATGCTTATAAGGCCCCGAGGTCTAGACGATTTCGTAACTTCTTTACGCTAGATGATAGAATCTGGCTCACTCGTGATTCACTGACATCTAGAACGGCACCTATCTCTCTAAGGTTCATTTCTTCAACGTAATACAGGGATATTACAGTACGGTCTCGTTCTGGCAAGTTTTCTATAGATTCCTCTAGTGACTCCATAAACTGATCTTGGGCCATCTGGGCTTCAGGCTCATTGGATTCGTTAACCGGAAGGTCCACGGAATCTGGCAGTTGGGCCTCTAAGGACACTGTCTGAAAGCGATGGGCGTGAGTACGCTCTTTTTGGAAGCTCTCTATATCCTTGCCCATAAATTCTGCTAGTTCTGCTTGTGACGCTTCGCGCCCTAATTCATTGCTAAGAGCGGTATGGGCTTCGTTGTGGTCGCGAATATTTACTATGGCTGAGCGCGGCAGATAAGACAGCTTGCGAACCTGATCAAGAATGGCGCCGCGCACACGATTTTTAGCAAACACTTCAAACTCGACGCCTTTGCTTGGATCAAAAGAGCTTTTCGCTTCAATAAGACCAATCATACCTACCTGAATTAACTCATCCAGTTCCATAAAATTTGGAAGCCTGCCCTTAAGGTGTAGGGCAACGCGTTTGACCAATCCAACATGAGTTAGCAGCTCACTGCTGTTTTGATCGGCATTTTGAATATCTTGATATATTTTGACGTCAGTCATAAGTAGCCCTTAACTAGCCCCTTGTTGCTGGGTAGCTAGTCTTTCGATAAAGAACTGCAGACCACCAGTCATAGGAATTTCAGAGTCAAGAGTCATGACCATTTTAGCCAGAGACTTAAAGTCACGCGTGGCGATACTCGAGGGGGCAAAGGATATCACCGGCTGAGAGGCTTTAATTGCTCTGAGAACCATCTCATCCTCGGCAATAGAGTGTAAATAGTCTACTCGGCCACCTAGGAAGTTTTGAATCACTGAGTTAATACTACCGTAAAGCTGCTCACCTTCATTCTGGGAGGTGACACCATTGGGAATTAGACTGATGCGGTCAAGCTGATGTTCCTGGATCATTACTTTAATCGTTCCGTAGGCATCGGCTATGGAAGATGGCTCGTTCTTCAGCACAATAAAACGGTGCTGACAGGCGCGCATGAACGTCATAACAGTGTCTGAGAGTCCCGCCGCCAAATCCACGATGAAGTAGTCTAAGTCGTCTTCAATCTCTGAAAAGGACTGAATGATACCGGCAGTTTCTGCTGAACTTAACGAGGCCATATGCTGCATACCACTGGCTCCAGGCACAAGCTTTACGCCCATTGGCCCGTCAACAACGATTTCGCTGAGGGTTTTTTCGCCGGACAGCACATGGCTAAAGTTATATGGTGTGCGACACCCCAAGGCCAATTGAGCATTTGCCAGGCCCAAGTCAGCATCAAAAATCATCACTTTTCTACCTAGCGAGGCAAGGGTAACGGCAAGATTAACCGAAACAGTTGTTTTGCCTACGCCTCCTTTGCCGCTGGCTATACCGATGATTTGAGTGGAGCTTCTGTTAAGCATTTTTAAACCTTGTTAACACTTTCAAAATAAAGCGCGTAGGTACCTCGCCACAATAAAATTTTTGGCTTGAGAGTCTGACTGCGCCCTGATTAGTGTCGAGGCTTCGAAGGTACGACCAATCAAGCCAATATAAATCGAGCAGTCTCGTAGGGATTACTTTTTTACCCCTCTCAAACTTACCTTTCATTTTCGTTTATCGTCTCAATCTAGTCAAACAAAACTAATTGGCAAATGGCTTAGAGCTTGCTGAGCCAATGCATGCCCGGTCAGGGGTGCCATATCAATAATAGAGGGTTCTGCCGCGCCAATAGACACTGGAATATCGCTATTGAGCAAAGAATTAATAACGGCCCATGGATAAACACCTGTCTCAAGCCGTGACAGCATGACTGAGTCCCATTGTAGATCAGAAGATTTCAAATGCCTCTTAACTGAGCTTTCTGAGGCATCAGCGGCCAATACAAGATGTTTATGTGCCTCGGGTAGAAGCGTTGTCAGCGTTGACAATTGATTTTCAACATCAACCCCGGGGGTATCAATAATAATGAGTTTGCGCGAGTGGAGCTCTTGGAGCAGGCTCTCAAGCATTTCCGGGCTACTGGCTCTAAAGGTTTCTATACCGGCCTGAGCACCAATTAATTGAGTTTGATTCCAGGCACCAAAACGACTGTCATTGTAGCTGACAAGCGCTACATCGAGGTCGCCGTAATTAAGAGCTGCCTGTTTCGCAAGGCGCCCAGCCATCAGGGTTTTGCCTGCGCCAGAACTACCGGCTATAAGGTGAACACCCTGTATATTTTGCATAATATCGATATGTTTGATGGCCCCCCCGAGCATGTTAGCAATGTCGGATAGGGCCGCGGTCATGTCTGTATTTTGATTAACGGTATCGGTAACCAGTGCGCGCAAACTAACAGGCATACCTGTTTCGTTAAAGGCATCTATTAACGGCCGCATCTCATCTGCCACTGCATGGGTGCCACTCCAGGCATCAAGCTGCTGTGCCATTTTGAACTCATTGCGCATAACGGCCAATTCTTGGCGCACCAGATCGACAATTTCCCGTGCCTTGAGTTGATCTCGCTCCTCGCCTAGGCTGTTTGCCAAAGGCTGATTTTCGTCTTTGGCGACAGTTTGCTTAAGTTCTTGCATAAACTCTTCAATCAGCGCTGGCCCTAAATTTTCATCTAGATCTAGGCTTTTATTGCGCCCCGGGTCATGGGAGACCGTTGGCACTGTTTTAAATATTTCAGACTCCATTACTTCCTCAAAATTGGGCATATCTCCAAGCGCAATGCGAGGGGCCTCACGACAGGGAGCTTGCATTTCACTGAGGGTCTTCTCGGTATCCGGGGCTATATCAACGGCGACAATAATTTCTGTCTGATCCTTGGCTCGGTTGTTTGAAACCACTAGCGCATCTTCGCCATACAGATGGATAACTTTCTCCATTGCTCGACGGGTGTCTTCTGCCAGTACTCTTTGTAATTGCATGTTGCTATTTCCTCGGATTAATTAGTTTCTTCGACATCGACTGTCGCAACAACTTTCACCGCCTGATCATCTGGAATCTCGCTGTAGGAGAGCACAGTCAGATCAGCTAAACGGTGACGTATAATTTTTGCCAACCACGGACGAATGCCAGGGGATACTACTAATACAGCCGGGTGGCCCTGGTTTTCAACCGCTTCAGTGTTCTCGGCGAGAGCTTTAAACAGACCCTCTGCTAGTTTGGGTTCTATGACTAAACCCTGATTGTCGCTACTTTGCTGTAACACGTTGTGGAGCATTTGCTCCAAAGACGGATTTAGGGTTATGACCGGCAGACTATCGTTAATATCTACCAGATTCTGCACAATCAAGCGCCCTAGTCTCGGCCGAACTGCTGCGGTTAACTCCTCAGCGTCTTGAGTACGACTACTTTCGGTAGATAAAACCTCGATAATAGTACGCATATCTCGAACCGATACCGATTCATCGAGAATGTTTTGCAGTACTTTGGTGATAGTTGCCAGAGGCAGTTTGCCCGGTACTAAGTCTTCCACTAGCTTGGGTGACCGATCGGCAACCTTATCCAGCAGCTGCTGGGTCTCATCGTGACTGAGTAACTCTGAGGCATTGCTGCGTAAAAGGGTATTCAGGTGTGTAGCAATTGCCGTAGCGGTATCGACCACTGTGTAGCCAAGGGTGCGGGCGTAATCGCGCTGGGAGGGGTCAATCCAGATTGCATCTAAACCAAAGGCAGGCTCCTTAGTTGGTGTGCCTTCGAGGGTCCCGTGTACATGACCGGGATTAATGGCCATCTCACGGCCCACTTTAATTTCGCCTTTGCCGCGAACTACGCCATTCATCACAATATGATAGATGTCTGGCGCTAGATCGAGATTGTCACGAATACGAATTGGCTGAACTAAAAATCCAAGTTCTGCAGAAAGTTTTTTACGTACCCCTTTAACGCGAGGGAGTAGTTGACCACCTGTTTCAGGGTTGACCAGCGGTATGAGGCCATATCCTATATCTAGGCCAACAAGATCAACTTGATCAACATCATCCCAATTGAGCTCTTCTTTGGACGCATCCGTTTCAGACCTGGCCATCTCGGCATTGCTCTCTTGTAATGATTGACGATCCAGATCTTTAAATAGCTTAACTCCCAGGCCGACTGCAGCGCCACCTAGGCCCAGAAAGACCATGTGTGGCATGCCAGGTACCAGACCGAGCAAAATCAAAATACCGCCGGCGAGAATAAGTGCCATAGGATTACTAAGCTGGACTTTGGCCTGCTCGGTCATAGATTCAGACGTGGTTACCCGAGTCACAATAATGGCTGTAGCCAGCGATAGAAGTAATGAAGGGATCTGCGCCACTAAGCCATCGCCAATGGTTAGCAAAACATAGATACGACCCGCTTCGGAAAAGCTCAGGTCATGCTGCCCTATGCCAATTAGCAGACCACCAATAATATTGATAAGCAAAATAAGAAGTCCGGCAATGGCATCGCCGCGAACAAACTTTGACGCACCATCCATAGATCCAAAGAAGTCAGACTCTTGAGAAATTTCTTCACGCCTACGTTTAGCTGTCTCCTGATCAATAACTCCAGCGTTTAGGTCTGCGTCGATTGCCATCTGTTTACCTGGCATCGCATCGAGTGTAAAGCGGGCAATAACCTCAGAAACTCGCCCCGCACCTTTGGTTACAACAATAAAGTTAATAATCATTAGGATGGCAAAGATAATAAAACCAACCAGATAGTTACCAGCAATAACAAATTCACCAAATGCCTCGATAACCTTACCGGCGGCATCTGGCCCTTCGTGGCCTTTAACCAGCACCAACCGGGTAGAGGCAACATTCAGGCCTAGGCGCAGCATGGTTGCGATCAGCAATATTGCGGGGAATGAGGAGAAATCTAGCGGCTTGGAGCTGTTGATGGCGATCATAATGATCACCAAACCAATCACAATGTTAAAGGTAAACAAAAAATCCAATAAAAATGCCGGCAGCGGTAGCACCAGCATCGAGATAATAAGCAAAACCAGAAAAGGTACACCCAGTCCAGAGAGTTCGATTTTTGACAGGTCCTGTCGTATGTTCGACAGTGATGCTATAGCCATTATTAAAAACCTTAATAAAAACAGTGTGTTAAAAGTTGCGCTCTGATGGCGAACCACAATTAGTGGTGCCTCTAGAGTTACAGAGCAATAACTATGCCAGCTAATACTAGGGGGGTTATAAAGTCGATTTATCTCTAAAGACCTAGGCCTAAGTGCCGATAGATAAAGTGGACACTAATGACTCAATGATGAAATAACCATGGAAAGCAACATGAAAAATATTCTAGTGAAAGCCGCTACCACTATAGTACTAGGACTGGTATTGACGGGCTGTGCATCGACTAAAGAAAAATATAATGCCGCCATGTTGGCTACCATGTCTGATCGCAATACTAATATAGTTGCTACAGGCTACGCTGTTATAAGTATTCAGCCCCACGACAACCCGGCGCAACAGCGGCTACTGTCCATTAGGGCCTCTAAACTCGATGCGTACCGCAGTCTTGTTGAGCAAGTTTATGGTCAATACCTTGATGCCAACACCACAATTGCTCAAATGGTAGTTGAAAACGATGATTTTCGTGCACGAGTGCAGGGTGTTATCTACGGAGCTAACTTAGTTAGCATTACTCCAGTAGGCGATGACACCTATGAAACGACGCTCTCGTTGAAGCGCAATATTGTCAATGATTTGCGACTGTTGTACGTCGATACGTTTTCCAACGGCATGGGAAGCTAAGTTCAAGTGATAGGCTCGGGAACTAAATTTATAAGGTCTGCAGGTCAGCATGTCATATTAGCTCTACTAATGCTGGCGCCATCGACCGTTTGCGCCGAGGATTACAAGCCTAGCGCCGCGGATCGATTGCAGGCAATTAAGCAGGCTCTCGTAGATCTGGCGTTGCAAACCGACATAAAGCTGGGCTCAGCAGCCTATCTGGATGATCGAGGAGTACTACACGAATCTTCAATTATGTCGAGTGATTCGAAAGTTCGCGGTGTGCGAGTATTGGCCTATCTAGAAGAGGCAGGCATAACTGTTGCCAAGGTTGATGCGAGTATTCTCTCTGACCCTGCCTGTCCAGGTTCAAGACCAGATATTCGTCGTGAGGCCAGCGTTAGGGTAATTGGCGCACCGGCTAACAAGCGCGTTGGCGATCATTACATCAGCGAACTGGCAAGTATTTCTCAGCAGGCCCTTTTAGAAAATTTGAGAGGCTCCGATAACTGGTCTGTCAATGTAGATAGTGCCTACGCATCGTCCTATGAGCGATCGGTTTCTGGTAAAGCTAATGATCAGGTTCCCTACAGATTTGATATCTCTTTGCGCAAACGTGCGACTCCATCGCAGGAAGCTAACAGGTTTACTAGGCCCCAACTGCATATGGCATACAATAAAGCCGCTCGCAGAGTGCGGCATGTGCCTCTTTTGGGCGTTTATGAACCCTGGCCAGAGGCCGCTTTAGAGTATCAATTAACATTAATCGATCGTGCTCGTGGGGTGCCCCTGTGGAGTAGCAGTTTACCGGTCAATTACCCCGCCGTTGAGCGAGGTTATTCTAAAGACGCAGTGCCTTTAGAATTTACTGATAGGCTGACGCAGATTACCGAAAAGTTCCTGATAGAAGTTAACGCTACCATGGATTGCCAAACTCAGTACTACGCGATGAAACACACGCCCGGTGATTCCAAAAGTGTCAGTATTAATGCCGGCTATATGGCAGGTATAAAACGTGGCGATCAGTTTTTAATAAGTACCGATGCGAATATTTTAAATCAGGCGCTAAGTATGTCTGGGCTTGCCGGATTATCACTGGCTGAAGTTGATTTAGTGACTAAACACACCGCGACCATAAGACATATAGCGGGGCCTCAATATGCTGACGCAGTTGCTCAAAGTGTGGCACTACACTTTTAAAAAGTGTCAAAAATAAATACGGAAATAAAATATGAAAATAATTAAAAATTTTTTAAAAAACACTATGATCTTTATGCGTAAACTATTTTTGATTAGCATTATTTCTATTGTCGTATCGGCCCTGGCTGCAGTAATTTCTGCAAGTATGGTGCAGGCAGAGGTAATGAGTAGTCAAAAAGCCCTAGCGCAGCTACTCAAAGATGTGAAGCTTTTAAAGCCCGCTCTTGCTGAGCGCGCCCAGATGACTGGGGACGGCTACTATATGATTCGTCACGGGGATACTTTAGACGGCATTATTGCCCGCGTATTGCCCGACCTACCGCTGCGTAAAAAGATTTTACGTGATGCAGTGGTCCAGGCTAACCCCCATGCATTCAAGCGTAAAAACCCAAACTGGATGTACGCAAATAAAAAGATTAAATTGCCAGATACTAATGATATACACAATGTAATATTTACTGGCAAAAATAATTTAAAAAGTGCCTTAAAATCTGATGAACAGGCACGAAAATCCTGGGTGCACTATCCCTAAATCGTATCACGTTAAAAAGTGTTAAATATGTGTTAGGACCAGAGCAATTAAATTTCGCCACTCGCCCTACGCCAATTTTTTTGGAAGGGGTTGTTGCGGTTCGTGTGTCTGAGCAAATGGCTAAAACCTTAGGTCTGCGGGATAATCAAATCATTCGTGGGGTTATTGAAAATCGCGGTGGCCTATTAAAATTAATGTTTAAAAATCATGAATTTGATTGGATCGGAAGTAAGCATTTTAAGGCTGGGGATAGAATTGATTTTCGCTATGAAAGTTCTGTGTACGGTCGTTCACTCCGCGCTATTGGCCCGTCACCATTACCTCTTAGTTCTGGGGATACTAGCAAATCGATTGCCAGTGCCTCCCCAAGGCTATTAAGCCTGCTCTATCGTCCAGATCAGCCATCTATATTGACTCAGTTATTTAGGCCCGGTGGTTTAGAGTCATTATTGAAGCAGATACCTAGCTATCCGGGTTATCAGACTTCAAGTATGGCTATGCTATCTGCCGATGCAGTGAAAAATGCCTTATTAAATTCCGGGTTATTTGGAGACTATTTTTTAACCTCTCAGCCACAGACGCGGCCTGATCTAAAACAACTGCTGCGTAACCTCTTGCGTAACATGCCGCTACCGGCCGCTACCGCAGCTGATATTGATATGGCCATAGATGAGATTGAGAGTCGTCAGCTGGATAGTTTACAGGCTCAACAAAATCGTGAGGCCTCCTATCATTTTTTATTGCCATTTGGTGACGCTAATCCGGTTGAGGTGCATCTTGAAAGGAGAGCCTACCAAGCTGATCAAGAGGAACCCGATTGGGTCATAAACCTACATACAGACAGTGAGATACTTGGTGAGCTTTGGTTAAAGACTACGCTTAAAGGGTCGTCGGGATTAGAAATGATAATGTGGATACAGCGCGCAGATGTTGCGACTATGGCGCGAAGGGCTAGTTCTGAGCTCGAGTATGAGTTGCAGTCATTTGGATTGCAGCTGATCAAATTGAAGGTGCTCAACGCGCCCAGGCCTAGTTTGGATTCGCAGCTCTCAGGCCCAGGGCAGGTAGTGGACGTGCGGACATGACTTATAAGCCACTAAAAAAAGCCATTGCACTGGAATATGGGAAAAACCCCGCTCCTGTTCTGACCGCTAAAGGAGAGGGCGAGATGGCTGAGCAAATTATTGCCGAGGCCAAGAAACGGGGCATCCACATAGCTGAAGATGCGCAGCTAGTGGGGTTATTGAGTCAACTTAAATTAGATGATGAGATTCCAGAAAATCTTTATGTTGCTGTGGCGGTGATCCTTTCCTGGGTCTATTGGCTCAAGGGTATGGAGCCAGAGAAAAAGTAAGTCTAGGCGTCGCCAACAGTTTGGTGGTTGCGGTTGGGTCGAATTTTGCCCAGACGATCGTACACTTCTACACTGTTTAAGGGGTCTGGTGATTGAATAGTTTGGAGTGCACCGCGGATCGACTCAAGTTTGTGATTTATCAGCACTTCATTGCGCCGATGCAGATCTCTGCACTGGCCGACCAACTGCATCACCTCGTCCCAAAGGGAGACATTAGCCGCGGCAGTTTCGCTGTTTTCTGTGTGGTTTTTAACACGCTCAAGAAGGTCCTGACTAGAGAGAAAGTTAAGAATCTCGAGCTTTTGCGTTTGCAGGGACTCAAAGGTACTTAAATCCTGTTCCTTTAAGGCGCTAAACTCCTCTTCCAATACGCGTTTAAGTGCATTAGCCTTGTGTAGTGCCTGAGATAGGAACTCTGTATCGCTGCTAGTCATACCCTACTTATTTACCGCCAATCATGCGCTCTAGGGACTCAAAGTTTTCGGCAATACGCTTCGCATCCAGTGGATAGTTGCCCTCTAAAATAGCCTGTTTGATACGGGCAACCTTAGCCGCATCGAACTGTGCATCGTTTAACGCCGCCTCCGCGGTATCACTTAAAATAAACTCGTCGCTTGATGTCTGAATAGGCGCCTTGTCAACAGCGACAGACGCAGACGCATCGGCCTTCTGATTTTTGACCTTGTCGGCGCTCGAGTTAAGTTGAGCGGCTGATCTTCCTAGGTTAGAAATTGGGTCTGTCATAGTATTTTTCCCGCTGGCGCAAAGCCAGAAAAATGTCTTCTGTAATAGTATATCGTCAGCACTTTAGAATTCTATAGAAAATAATCCAATTATTTTTAGTTAGTAGTAAATACCTGCGCTAAAAGGCCTGATTTGCATTGATATTAAAGCCCTTTAGCTTGGCCAGGCCCACTGACAACTCCACGCACCCGTTCTCCAGATTCCGGGTTGAGCAGGTTTATTTGCTGGTCGCGCCTGCCACCCTCAAGAGCAATAACGGTTACGGTGATTTTAAGCATACCATTGCCGACAACTAGTTTGACACTATCACCTTTTTTTATTAAATCGGCAGCCTTTAAATCTGAGGCCCGCAGTAGCTGTCCAGCTCTTATTGTACGAATTGCCTCCATCTGGGTTATTTCAGCCATGGACAGTAAGGCATCTTTGGGCAATTTGCCGTAGTAGGTGCGCATCTGAGTATTCTCAGCACCTAACCTTTGTCCCCGTGTAAGCGTGGCTGTAGTGGTCACCACACTGTGTTTAACACGTAAATCTGAGCGAGACAGTATCTGACCAGCAGACAGATCTCTGGCGGCAACCGCATCGTCTAGTAATCGCGCGGGAAACCGCTGCCTGCTTGATGTTGTGGGCAGTCCTCTGGTGAGAGTAATAATATCTTCAGAGGTAATAACCTCTTCGGATAAGATATCGCGGCGCAGTTCAAAGACAGTGGCATTCTCGACTAGATGGCGTCGATTAAGTATTTCACCGGCGGTAACCGCAGAGGTCAGGCTTTGATTTTCCAGAGCCTGCAGGCTCTGTATTAGATCCTTAGCTGGTCGGCTCACCACAATAGGCCGCAGGTCATTTTGGGTTGGGCTATCACCTTCATTCATATCATAAATGAAGGCGTAGCCAGTAATTTCGCGATGGATTGAGACGCCAACAAAGGCTTGCCAGCCGCTATCTACGCACTGTGCCCGCAAAGTCTGGTTGCTTGAGGCATAAGGGAAGGTAAAAACAAAGGAGTTGGCACAGTCAGGTATTTTAAAGCGGCGATCCATGGCAGCTATGGCTACTTGCTCTTGATTTACCTCTGCCTGATCAGCAACCCAACGCTCAGCCTGTTCGATAAAAAGCTGTTTATTTACAGACAGCGCCTGATCTTGGGCACCTATAAATGGGCTTAGAAGCACGCCTAAAATAAGAAAGATTAAATTACTCATAGCTCGAGTATGGGCCACATGTCTAGGTGACGCAATACCGACAGAGCGGCAATGAATATCGGCAAAAGTCTGCCGTTTAGGCGGCAATCGAAGCTCATTGATATATCTAAAATATAGTTAACCGACTGATTTACATGCATTTATGCATTTAAATGCGGCATATGTGAATAACTTGGCATCTGTTTTGCAGTGTTTAGGTTGGACAGACTGTTTTCCGACAAGACCTAGGAGAGCAATCGACACAACTTTTAAATACTTGAACGGGTTTGATATGAAATTGTTTGATTCGGCTTTTGGCATTCATGAACGCGCACTTGATTTGCGTGCTCAGCGTATGGAAGTCATTTCGCGCAACATCGCCAATGTTGATACGCCTTATTACAAGGCGCAGGACATCGACTTTAAGCAAGTACTCAATGATGCCCAGAGAGACTATTCCCTGCGCGCTACTCATTCTTCCCATATTCAATCTGCCGATACTAAGCTGCAGGCTAATACGGTTTTCACTATTCCGTTTAATCCAGCGCTCGATGGCAACACAGTAGAAATGAGCGTAGAGCAGGCTAAGTATGGTAAGGCCGCTGCCCAGTACCAGGCGACACTGCGCTTTATAGAAGGCGATATCAGCGGAATTCGCAAAGCTTTGCGAGGAGATTAATAGACTATGTCATTAAATAATATTTTTGGAATTGCTGGAACAGCTTTAAATGCGCAGATGGTACGCATGAATTCGACTGCTTCCAACATGGCTAATGCTGGAACTATCGCGTCTAGCGCAGAGGATGCTTACAAGGCTAAGCGCCCGGTTTTTGAGACATTACTCAATAAAGAAATGACCACCCAAGGTGCCCAGTTTGTCGGCGGAGTGCGAGTGAGCGGTATGGCTGATGACAGCACGCCAAATGTAAAAATGCATGATCCTGGCAATCCAAAAGCCGATAAAGATGGCTTTGTTTACATGTCCAACGTTAATGAAGTGACCGAAATGGTTGAGATGATGGGGGCTGCGCGCAGCTACCAAAACAACGTCGAAGTGGTCAATACGGCGCGTGAGTTGATGATGCGCACCCTAGATATAACGAAGGCTTAAGGAATTTTAAAATGATAGACAGTGCTACTACGAGTTCATTTCTTACCACTGATCAGTATGCAGACCAACAGATTGCCGCGCTTTCAGGAGAAGATGAACTTGGCCGCGATGCATTTTTGACACTGCTAACGACTCAGTTAACTAACCAGAACCCCTTAGACCCAATGGACAACGAAGCCTTCGTTGCACAGCTGGCGCAGTTCTCATCGGTCGAGGGTATTAAAGGCATGCAGGCCTCACTTGAAACGATAGTCGGTGGTATGCGCGAGGAGCAGATGCTTACCGGTGCCAGCCTGGTTGGTAAGAAGGTTGCAGTTGAAGGTGGCTTCTTTACCGGCGGCAATGGCGCTCGGTCTTCGGGTTCTATCGATCTTCCCAATGGTGCTCAGTCGGTGATCCTAAGTGTCTATGATTCAGCGTCTGGGGAACTAGTGTTTCGCGAAACTCAGGGAGCTCAGCTACCCGGTCGTCTAAATTTGAATTGGAATGGTTACAACCGCAATGGCGAGATAGCTCCCAATGGCAATTACGTGATGAGTGCCAGTGTTGTACGCAACGGCAAACTTGAAGCTGCACCGGTAACCACTATGGCTGAGGTGAAGAGCGTGAGTTGGGACCCAGAATCACAGGATTTATCTCTTGAGGTCGGTGATGGCGACATTGTCACACTAGCTCAAGTGGAAAGAATTGGAATTTAATAAAACAGAACTAGAAGCCGAAAACTACAGGCAACAGGAGAGTAACAAATGTCATTTTATACCTCACTTACAGGACTTAACGCAGCAACGACGGAGCTATCTGTAACCT
The DNA here is from genome assembly GCA_025153755.1 of SAR92 clade bacterium H921. Classification (GTDB taxonomy): domain Bacteria; phylum Pseudomonadota; class Gammaproteobacteria; order Pseudomonadales; family Porticoccaceae; genus HTCC2207. The sequence continues at coordinate 114,268 of JAOALD010000001.1, read as the reverse complement.
CGAACAATATTGCTAACTCGGGTACCTCGGGCTTTAAGCGCTCCGATGCTGACTTTGGTGATATTTTTGCAACCTCTCCTCTACAGAAGGCGTCGAGTGTAATTGGTCGTGGTGTATCTCTGAAGGAGGTAAGCCAGGAGTTTAGTCAGGGCAACATTGAGTTCTCTGCAAACTCGCTGGACTTGGCAATTACTGGTGATGGTTTTTTCCCCCTTGAATCTCCGGACGGTACCAAAATCTACACTCGTAACGGCGCCTTTATGTTGAACGAACAAAACCAGATGGTGAACAGCGCCGGTCAGGCTCTGCAGGCACTGCCGGTGGATTCGACTAACAAGGCTGACTTTGGTGAGCCAATGAGCGCTCTGGCTATTCCCCGAGCTACCGTTTCTGAGTTTCTGCCGACCACAGAAGTCGAACTAGGTTTAAACCTGCCATCGGATGCTGTTCCAATTACTGAAACCTTCAATCCAGCGAAGCCAGAAACCTACAACAAAACGACATCGTTAACAGTGTACGGTACTTCTGGTTCTAGCCACCTCGCTACTATTTATTATGTAAAGACCGCAGAAGCTACAGCTGATGTGCCATTCAACAAATGGCAGACCTTTGTTTATATTGATGATCAGGCAGTTGACTCTGCATTGATCCAGGCATCGGATACTGCTGGCGACCAATACTTTGTTAACAAGTATGGTGAAGTTAAAACCCAGTCCGAGCTTTTGGAGTTACAAAAAACTAGTGCCGAGAGTGAGAAATACCTGGTAACCCTGGGTACTTTGTACAAAAAGTACTCGTTCGATAATCTTTCAACGCCAACAGATTCTCAGCCAGCCAGTGTTAATTTTGCCGTAGGGGAAGACTCTGTCTACATTGACGATCTCAATCTTACAAACAATAGTGACGGTATTGATTTTACTGATGGCGCGATGACCAGAGCCGCACTATCGAATATATTTAGTCTAAGTATTGATGACTCTACATCGATAAATATAGGTCTAGAGCACCTCGCGGGCTCGTCACAAAAGTTATCGGGCTCAGAAATTGCCTTTGAACTTACCAATGTCATCAACGAACGATTTGGGGATGGTAAGTCATTTGACTTTACAGCGGCTGCCTCACATAACTTTAAATTTACTAGAATAACGAGTGGTGGTGCAGAAACCACGACTACCCTTGATATCCCAACAATCTTGGGTATTCACAGTCCCGCGGACTTCGTCGACAACCAAGTTTCTGCAGAGCCATTAGCATATGCAATGGATGCGGCTCTAAAAGCCGATGGCTTTACTGATATTTCCGTTTCCTATGATGAGGCAAGTCAGGGCTTTAGATTTTTGCAGGCTAATGGTGGCACAGATTCCTTGTACCTGAGTTCAGGAGCTGCTGGGATGGACACTAATGCTGTATTTGGTTTGCCGCCACAGACAGCGGAGGCTGACGGCACCATTATATCCCATGGCATATTGTTACCCGCCCTTGATACCGATGCTTCAGATGTTCTACTAAAAAATGTACGTCCCAATGGCACGTCATTTACCGCAGCGACTAATCAGCGTTATGGTATTTCAGTGAGCTATACGGAGGGTAAATTTATTGTTGCCTCTGGTACCACTGGTGATGAATCAAGCCTGGCGATTACCAATGTTTCCGATATGGCCCAAACCCTTTTGGGGATGGAAGCGGATGGTCATTTAGTAGAGGCTGAAACCTCACAGATTAATAACTTGCCTGCGGTTCGTGGCCAGCTGTCATCTCCCGCTGTCGTAACGGGCAATCAGATGGGTGTTGACCCCCGCAAGTCATTTTTGGTTAACACAGATAACCAAAACGTGACCGTGATTGTCGATGGTATCTCTGCGCAGATCCAGCTAACTGAAGGCCAGTATTCTATAGGTACATTTACCGAGCATCTGCAGTCGAAAATCAATTTGATGGCTGATGCTCTGGGACGAAGTGTCTCTGGTGTAACTGTGGGTTTTGACGAAAGTGCGGAATCCCTTGTCATCACTGGAGCCACTGCATCTGACAGTTCCTTTATTCAGGTAGCAGGACACGCTGACTGGGGTTTGGAAGATATCGATGCAGGTTTTGGTAGAACATCGTCTTATATTGAGTTGGTTCCAGACACCTCTGGTACCAGTGAAGTCTATGTTACTCAGGACAATGCAGGTAATTGGATTGAAACTACAGATAAAGCAGATTTTGATGATGAAGATATTCCTTACTGGACTCCAATCTTCCTCGACAAGGGAGAGCTGACCTTCGATACCAGTGGTACCTTGGTTTCACCTATCGGCGGTGCCAAGTTAGAGAGTGACAATATTACCGGTGGTGCAATCCAGCTGGCGTACAACAACAGTACTCAGTTTAACAGCCCATTTGCAGTCTTGAGTCAGGCGCAGAACGGTGCCCCTGAAGGTGACTTGGTCGGTGTAAACATTGGCGATGACGGATTGGTAGTAGCCAGTTACTCCAATGGTTCACAGAAGTCCTTGGGCAAAATTATTCTTGCTAACTTCGCTACACCTAAAGGTCTGCGTCAGGTAGGTGACACCAGTTATTCGGCAACATCTGGATCTGGTGATGCAACTCTCGGTGAGCCAGGTGCGGCAGGTTTCGGAACTATTCGAGCCGGTGCGCGTGAACGCTCCAACGTAGACTTGACCGCTGAGCTAGTTGATCTGATTACCGCACAGCGAAACTTCCAGGCCAACGCCAAAGCAATTGAGACAAGCTCTTCGTTGACGCAAACCATTATTAATATCCGCGGTTAAGGCCCGGCACTAATTAAGAGCACTGAGCATGGATAGATTAGCATTTACATCCCTAGCCGCTGTACAGAGTCAGGCAGAAATTAGAGCGCAAATTACCAATGCGCTAGCTAATGTTTCAACCGTGGGCTTTAAAGAAAGCTACGAGGTTGCCACAGAGACGGTAAAGATTGAAGCGGCAGGCTATGAAACACGATTTCAGCCGACGGTTCACAAGCGGGATGTGATCAGCCTTGAGCCAGGTACTATCTCCATGACGGGGAACCCCTTGGATATAGCGCTTTTGGACAAAACCGTGCTTGGCATTCAAGCCGAGAATGGAGACATTGGCTTCACCCGCCGCGGTGATTTACGAGTCTCTGCGTCTGGTGTTATCGAGACCTCAGTTGGTCATCTGGTTATGGGAGAAGCTGGTCCTATTACTGCACCTCAGGGGCAGCTTATATCGATTAGTCCAGATGGCACCCTTTATGCGAAGTCGACCATAGATCCAGAAACTCCTGCGGTCGAGATTGGCCAGCTGATGTTGCGCGATGCTAGTCAAACGACATTGATCAGGCGCGAAGATGGATTGTTCGAACCCTTAGATATTGACTTTAGAGGGAGAGATTTCCCCACCGGCCCGCTAGTGGCATCTGTACAAAGTGGAGGCCTTGAGGGTAGTAACGTCAACCCCATAGAGGCCATGGTCAAGATGATGGATTTTAGTCGCTCATTTGAAGCGCAGATAAAAATGATTACCGAAGCCAAGTCTATCGATGAGACTGGTTCAAGCATGATGAGACTACCTTAAACCAATGGGTTTAAGTCATCGAAATCGAATGAGAGGATAATAATAATGGACGCTTCACTTTGGATCGCCAAAACCGGATTAACAGCCCAGCAGACACGTATGCAGGTTATTTCTAACAACCTGGCAAACGTAAATACGACAGGTTTTAAGAAAGATCGGGCGGTGTTTGAGGACTTGCTGTATCAAAACATTGTTCCCGCTGGCGGTCAGGCCGACGCTCAGAATGAGACCCCGACGGGTCTAATGCTGGGAACAGGTACCCGCGTTGTGGCTACTGAAAAATTACATATGCAGGGTAATATAATTACCACTGAAAATGCTCTAGATGTGGCCATTACCGGTGAGGGATACCTCTCTGTGCAACAGGCCGATGGATCCATTGCATACACCAGAGATGGTTCTTTAAAGCTTTCATCTGAAGGCCAGTTGGTCACTGCTGGGGGTGAACCGTTAATCCCCGCTATTAATATTCCTCAAAATACCGCAAGTATTACCATTGGCCGTGACGGCATTGTGACTGCTGAACTGGCCAACAGTGGTGGTGCAGCTCAGGTAGGTCAGTTGCAGCTATCACGGTTTGTTAATAACTCCGGCCTCCAGCCTGTTGGCCGTAACCTGATGCGTCCTACTAATGCCAGTGGTGATGCGATTATTAGTATTCCCGGTGAAGATGGTGCGGGTATGTTAATGCAGGGTTCGCTGGAAGCATCCAACGTCAACGTGGTTGAAGAAATGGTCAATATGATCGAAACCCAGCGGGCCTATGAGGTTAACTCAAAAGCCATAGCCGCGGCGGACGGTATGTTGCGTTTCTTAAATAATAATCTTTAAGGCGGGGCAAAAATGATGTTTCGTTTATTCACAACTTTACTACTGACTAGCGGCTTAATAGCCTGTTCAGGTCAACCGCAAATGAGGCCGACTGCTGAGTTTGCTCCAGTACAGCCTATCCCATCGGCCGCCCCGGTTGAGACGACTGGGTCGATATTTAGCAATGGTCGTAGTTTATTTGGCGACCTGCGCAGCTATCAGGCTACCGAGATTAGGGTGGGCGATTTAATCACCGTGCTGCTCAATGAAACCACCCAGGCGTCGAGGACTTCTGGCTTGAGTACCAGCCGCGAGTCTACCAATGATGCAATTGGCCTTAACCAGAAAGACTCTATTGTAAGAAAGTTTGGATTTGGTACTGGCTTTTTTGATGGGATAAAGACGGATGGTTCCGCCATCACTAGCGAGGGGTCTGGTACCGCTGGCCAAGCAGCTACGTTAACCGGGTCGATCTCAGCCATGGTGGTAGAGGTATTGGCCAATGGCAATTTGGTGATTGTTGGCGAGAAACAATTGGCGCTTACCGAAGGAAGTGAGTTTATTCGGGTTAAGGGCATTATCCGCCCAGCAGATATCCAGCCTGATAACACGGTTCTGTCTCAACGCATTGCGCATGCCCAGATTTCGTACCGAGGTACGGGTGACTTAGCTTCTGCGTCCCGGCCTTCATGGGGCACTGGATTGCTCTATAAATTCTGGCCGTTTTAAGCGGCTGTTGGAGAATATAAAATGGATACAGTTAAACGTTTAATGGTGATAACAGTACTCATAATTACTGTGTTCCAGACGACCACAGTCAGCGCAGATCGAATTAAAGATTTGACGGATGTAGCTGGTGTGCGCACCAACAAATTGATCGGCTTTGGTTTGGTAGTGGGTTTGCAGGGTTCTGGCGACGGTAAGGATTTGCCGCTGACCGCCCAGGCATTAAAAACCATGCTTTCTGGGCTAGGCGTTAGTGTCGATGGTCCAGTGAGTGATTATGATCTAGGCGATCAGATGGCGGCGTTAGCCGCGCAGAACGCTAAGAAAGAATTGAAGCTAGAGAATGTAGCGGCAGTGATGGTAACTGCTGAACTACCTCCATTTGCCAAGCCGGGCCAAAAAATTGATATTAATGTTGGTGCGATTGGCGTTGCAGAGTCTCTGCGCGGAGGTAGTCTTATCATGACTCAGTTGCGCGGTGTAGATGGCCAGACCTATGCTTTGGCTCAGGGTGCCATGACGGTTACCGGCATTACAGCCAATGCAGCTGGCAGTAGCATCCAGATTGGTGTTCCGACTTCTGGCCGGATTCCCAACGGCGCCACGGTTGAACGCAGAGTTCAGACGCCATTCGACACCGCAGACCAAATTGTTCTCAATGTACGCGATGCAGATTTTTCTACCTCCAATGCAATTACAGAGGCGATTAATCTGGCCTTTGGATCCGGGGTTGCCAGCGCTATTGATGGTGTGTCTGTCGCTGTTATGGCACCTCAGGATTCATCTCAGCGTGTTACCTTTTTGAGTATGATTGAAAATCTTGAGGTCACTCCAGGTGAGCCTCCGGCAAGGGTTGTGATTAATTCACGAACCGGTACCGCGGTTATTAATCGCAATGTTAAGGTCACCGCAGTAGCGGTTACCCATGGCACTATTTCGGTAAATATTTCGGCGACTAACGAAGTTAGCCAGCCAGCCCCCTTTGCTGATGGCGAGGCAGTTGGAATTCAAAATGCCGACATTGAGGTGGTTGAGCCAATGAATAATATGTTTTTGTTTCAGCCCGGTGTTGATTTGCGTCAGATTGTTGATGCTGTCAATCAGGTGGGCGCCTCACCGTCTTCATTAATCGCTATTCTCGAAGCTCTAAAAAGCTCCGGCAGTCTGCGTGCAGAGTTGGTGGTGATCTAAGTGACAGATATGAACTTGTCAGCCAAAAGTTATCTTGATTTCGCCGGTCTCGGCGAGCTGCGCTCGCGCGCTAAGAATAACGAGGAGAGTGCTGCACAAGAAGTGGGTCGTCAGTTCGAAGCTATGTTTGTGCAGATGGTATTTAAATCAATGCGCGAAGCTAACGAGCCGATGAAAAGCGGTCTTATGGGTTCTGCAAGCGTGGACACCTTTGAACAGATGTACCATGAGGAGCTCTCTCAGGTGATGTCGCAAAAAGGTGTATTTGGCCTTGGCGACTGGCTGACCGAACAGGTTAAAACCCAGACTAATAGCACCAAAGCTATGGAGGCTTATAAGCAGCTCGCAGGCCAGACTATGAGCCCGAGCCTTCCTTTAAGCCCTCAGATTAAAAATCCGTCGCTGCCACTTGTGCGACCGGACGCGTCGGTAGCCTCAGGGATTAAATTATGAGTGATATTTTATCCATTGGTGCCGGGGCCACACAGCTGTATCGCCAGTCATTAGCCACCGTCAGTAACAACATAGCCAATCTGAATACAGAGGGTTACTCGCGCCAGGTGACCACGAGTGCAGAGGGTATGCCCAGTCAACAGGGTACTGTTTATATTGGTACTGGCGCTCGCCTAGATAATATTACGCGAGCCTATGATGAGTTCATTGAAAGTAGCTTACGCAATAGCACTAGTGAACTGTCTACTCAGCAGCCGATGATCGAATACGCCAATCGTATTGTCGATCTAATGGGTTCACAGACGTCTGGTCTATCCAGTGCGATGGACAAATTTTTTGCCACTGCAAGTGATTTAAGCGCCGATCCCGCCTCGACTATTCAGCGTAACATGTTCCTGCGCGATGCAGATGGATTGGCGTCAAGATTTAGAGAAATTGCCGGTCACTTCGGTGCGATTGAGCAAGAGACCCGTTCTGGCATTGAATTAGAGGTGAAAACGGTTAATACCCTGTCACAGCAGCTGGTCACGGTAAATACTCAGTTGGGTAAGAAAATCTCATTAGACAAACAACCATCGGCGTTGCTCGATCAGCGTGATCGGCTGTTACGTGACCTTTCGGCGCTGAGTAAAATCCATGTCTTTGAAAGTGCCACCGGAGCAGTTGATGTTCGGTTAGGTAGCAGTTCAGGTTCGATGCTAGTGAATGGACGACAGTCGTTTGATTTGGGTGTGAGCTTTGATCCCAATGAACCTGGACGCGTCGATATCGTGATTGATCCCTATGGGGATCCGCGCGCAGCCAGCACTGTTGGCAGTGGCTCCCTAGGGGGGCTGATTAATTTCCGTAGCCAGACTCTGGGGTCTGCCATGAATAGTTTTGATTATTTAGCACAGACTGTCGTACAGGAAGTTAATCAAATTCATACCTCGGGACTGGATGCTCGAGGCGAACGTGGCGGAGAACTTTTCCGTATTGATTCCGTGTTTGAGGTTAACTCACCAACGGTGAATAGTAATGTTTCTATTGAAGTTGAGGTAATTGACCCTGAAGCCTTTAAATTTGCGCCCTTTGAGATCCGTTGGGGGGCTGAAAGTCGACAGTGGCGTATTGAAGATATGCAAACTGGAGAGATTAAATTTTCTCCGCCCAATGCTACTAACTTTGAATACGCGGGTTTAAATATTGCGTCTCTAGGAAATGCTCGAGATGGCGACACCTTTTTTATAAACCCAATTTCACGACCAGCCGCTGGCTTTAGAATGGTACAGAGCGATCCTTTGGCGATTGCTGCAGCTTCACGCATGCGAGCCATGGCCAGCGATCAAAATATTGGAGAGTCTCGGGTCAGCCTTGAATTTGCACAGAAATCTGTGTTGCAGGGTTTTGAATTTGGCCAAGATATTTATGATCTGGGTAATAATTCTAGCTCCGCCGCTGGGGTTGCTATTGATCCTAGCAGTCTTAAGCCCGCACTGGTTATTCCACAAGGTGCAGAGAATGTGGAGCTGATGATGGAGGTACCAATAAATAGTAACCTTCGATTTCAGGTAATGACTCAAGAGGGTGTTCACATTCTTGGACACAGCATAGATACAGACACCCAGAATGCCTTAATGACCACAGACTCTGGTTTTGTTGCAGGTAGCAGTTACAGTTCGACCTATCTAAATACTACTGGTGCTGACGCCTACCATGATTTAGATATGACCTACGGATTTTTGGCCCGCGGTAGTGAGCGTCAAGAGTACGTACCCAATGCTGATGGCAGTGGGGTTAGTTCTATGACAACAACTATTGATGCTCAGGTTAAAACAGATGCGATTGTATTTCAGGACAATCCTTCGATGGTGGATCTTGAGTTGATAGCTCAAGATGCCCTAATTTTAAATGATGTCTCCCTAAGCCAACTAACCCTGGCGGCTGGAGACAGCAGCTCGGCATCCGCTATCGCCGCTTGGCTTAATACAGAGTCATCAGCCACGGGTGTTACCGTGACTGCTAGCAATAGCATCGAAGCCTCGGCAGAGGAAATTAATCTGCTTGAGCAGATACGTATTAATGGTGTCTTGATTGGCAATGGCAGTTTACCGGCGAATATTGACTCCCTTGCAACGGCCATTAATGCCGAGACCTCGACTACCAATGTCAGCGCCTATGTCAGCCGTGAGGGAGGCATAATTATCACCAATGCGGTGGGACATGAGGGCGAAAATATTAGTCTGTCAAATCCTGACGCTAGCGCGACAAGTAATACGCTGGGTCAGCCTAATCAAACCTTTACCGGCTCCCTACAGTTACACAGTACTGAACAGGTGCGTTTTACCTTTGGAGCCAGCGGTGTTCCAGCCGATTTGAGCGTCTTAGGACTGCGCACAGGCATCTTTATCAATGGCGCGGCTACAGAAGAGTTGGCGGTATTTGTTACTGGTGATAACAGCGCCAATATTGCTCCTGGTTTTAACCGTCCACAGACACCTGTGTCAGAAAATTCAGAGTCACCATTTACGGTAGATTTCCTATCAGCGACTCAGTACACCATTACCGATACGGTTACTGGCACTGTTGTAGCAACACGAAATTATGCGGCCGGTGACCAGATCAACTATCAAAGCCTATCGCTTTCCTTTAATACGCCGCCTACCGCTGGTGATCATTTTGAGGTTGATGGCAATGAAGCTGGCATTGGTGATAACAGTAACATGCTGTTAATTGTGGCGCTGCAAGACAAACCTGTGTTGCGCGGAGGCAGGTCAATTAGCGATGGCTACATTGACATTGTGGGTTCAGTGGGCAACAAGGCAACCCTTGGTAAAATTTCCCAAGAGGCGTTGCAAGTGGTTTATGACCAGGCTGTCTCCTCTCGAGATCAGGTATCAGGTGTTAGCCTGGATCAGGAGGCTGCTGACCTTATTCGCTTTCAGCAAGCCTACCAGGCGTCAGCTCAAATTATTCAAATGTCTTCAAAGATATTTGATTCCATACTAGCCATTCGTTAAGGCATTTACTGATGAAAATTTCTACCGGACAATTATTTGAGCAGGCAGTTACTCAGATGAATACCCAACAAGCAAAGGTCACGCAAATGCAGGCCCAGCTAGCAACGGGTAAGCAGATTGTGCAGTCCAGCGATGATCCAGATAAGGTTGGTTTAATCCAGCGTCTTAATACAGCTTACCAGCGACAGGATGTCTATGAGCAGAGCCTCAATACAGTTAATGATCGACTAGTCAGTGAAGAGGCGGCCATTTTGGCTACCGATAATATATTGCAACGCCTGCGCGAACTTGCCGTGCGTGCGAGTTCTGACACCCTATCTGCTCCAGATCGTGAAATTATATCAATAGAGGTATCTGCTCTAAAAGACGGGCTGATGCAGTTGGCGAACACTCAGGATATCAACGGTAATTATATATTTGCCGGTTCTATGAGTAGCACTATGCCATTTACCACAGACGCTTCTGGACACACCAGTTACCAGGGTGATGATCGCCAAATTGCCGTGGACGTGTCTGAGCAGCGCCGTTTGAACATGAATCGTCCTGGCAGCGATATATTTTCTAGTGTCGTGCGTCAGGAACTTGATGGCACTACGCAGAGGGTGAGTTTTTTTGGGGTTATCGATGACTTCGCTGATGCATTAAAAAACAATAATACAGGTGCTATTCAGCGTAGCTTGTCCGAGGTGAGCGATCTTTCAGCATCGGTGTCAGTTTCCCTAGCAGACGTGGGTAGCCGGTTAAGCGTGGTTGATTCTCAGCGCGATATGCTCAGCGATGCCAAGCTTAGGTATCAGTCGATGCTGTCTCAAGTCGAAGACCTAGACTATGCCACCGCAGTGACTGAGTTGTCTGCGGAGCTGCTCTCAATGGAAGCGGCCCAGAGTAGTTTTGCCAAAATCTCACAGTTGAGTTTATTTAATTATATTCGTTGATCAGGAATTGATAAATGGCTGAAGCCAGCAGTGTTTCTTCACAAGTTTTAACTACCTTGGGCGTTGGTTCAGGATTGGATGTATTTAAACTCGCCCAGGATTTGACGGATGTTGAAAAAGTACCCAAACAACAAAAAATCGAACGGGATATTACTGCTACCGAAGCATCGATCTCAGGTTATGGATTGGTGTCCTATCAGGTCGGTTTACTACAAAAAGCCTTTGAGCAGCTAAATGATGCCGACGAACTAGCAACCAGCACAGGGAGCTCCTCTGACACATCCGTGATTAATTTAACTGCGCTTGATGGCTCGGCTGCCAATGGTGCTTACGATATTACTGTGAGCCAGCTGGCCCAAGAAAAACGCATGATCTCAGATCAGTACACATCGACGGAGGCAACATTACATTCGAGCTCTTTCGATATTTCCATCGCGGTGGGTAGTAGTTCAACTACTACCACGGCGGTGACCGTCTCTTCTGCAACACCGGCAGGTGTGGTATCTGCGATTAATGCCGCCAGTACCGGGGTAACGGCGAGTTTGGTTGATACTGGTATTAGCGGTAGCAACTACCGAATTATTTTATCCGGTCCAACTGGCAGTGAAGGAGCCTTCACTATTACTTCAACACCAGATTTAGGTTTTGGTGACAATGGCAATACATTGCAGTCAGCTCAGGATTCAATTATTAATTTTGATGGTCTCACGGTTACTAGAAATAGTAATGAAATATCTGATGTAATTGAAGGCGTCACTATGGCGCTGACAAAGACAACAGAAACATCGGTCAGGTTAAATATTGTCAGTGACAAGACAACATTGAAGACAAACCTTGAAAATGTGGTAACCACCTACAATGATTTAAATACTCTTTTTACCGAGCTGACGGCAGAGGGTTCTGAAGCAGAGTTAGGTGGTGCACTGTCTGACGACACCTCGCTAGTGCGCTATCTGCGAAGCCAGATTCGCACGGCGATGTTTGCAGATTCGTCTAGCTCATCTGGCAGTGTTAATGCACTTAGAGATCTGGGTGTCAGTCTCGATAAGGTGGGCAATCTAACTCTGGATGAAAGCACATACGATAACGTTGTTGCCGCCAATTACGATGACGTGGTCATGATGCTGTCGGCCAATACTAGTGATCAGAATCTTTATGATACCGCGAGTAAAGGTCTGTCGCAGGATATTGCCACGATCTTGGAGGACTTTAGTGATAACACCGGCGTACTGACGACCCGAACCAGTAATGCCAAAGATGAGTTGCAAGATTACAAAGATGAATTGGTAAAACTAGAAGCACGTATGGAAAGTGTCTATCAACGTTATTTAACTCAATTCAGTGCTATGGAGTCCTTAATAGCGAGCATGGATACCACCAAAGATTATCTGGAAGGTCAGCTGGAATCACTTTCTAAAGCCTATGATTCGTAATAGCGAGTAAAACCTAGCGTATACAATAAAAAAACCCCGGTGCTACGAATAGCACCGGGGTCCCACGAGCGAGGACGGGCTCGTATTGGTCGCTTATTATTTAAGCAGTGCCATCACTGACATAGTTTGCTGATTAGCCTGTGAAAGCATAGCTGTAGCAGCCTGCGCAATAATCTGTGTGCGCGCTAGTTCAGTAGTCTCGAGTGCGTAGTCTGCATCTTCGATACGACTCCGGGCGGCCGAAGCATTTTGAGAGGCATTAGCCAAATTATCAACTGCAAATTCCAATGTATTCAACGTTGAACCCAGAGTAGAACGCTTCGCATCCAAACCGGCGATAGACACATCAATGGCTGCAAGTGCAAGGTTGGCATTAGCGGCAGTGTCGACGGAAAGTGAGTCAATATCATTGGTAAAAACACCGCCAGCAGTTGCGCCTGCGGAGTAGGTTGCGTCACCATCGAGCTGCAAATCGCCAAGGTTTACAGTGATCGTTTGGTCTGCTTCATAACCAACTTGAAAAGTCATTAATCCGTTGGCTCCAGCGGAACCATCTAACAAGTTATCGCCATTCCACTGTGTGTTGTCGGCAATGCGCTCGATTTCAGTACTCAGGGCAACAAACTCAGTGTTTAGAGCTGTGCGGTCTGCGGTGGATAGAGTTCCTGTTCCAGATTGTACTGACAGTTCACGCATACGCTGCAGCATATTTCCTACCTCAGCCATTGCGCCATCAGCAGTCTGGACCAAGGAGATTGCATCATTACCGTTTCTGACCGCTTGATCTAGACCTTTGACCTGTGACGTTAACTTAGACGCAATAGCGAGACCAGCAGCGTCATCAGATGCAGAGTTAATTCTCTTACCTGTAGCTAATCGTTCCATTGCTTGTGTCATAGCTCTGTCATTTTGAGCCAGAGCATTTGCCGAAATTTGTGCTCCAACGTTTGTGTTTATAGTAGCCATTATTTAATTCCTATGATGAAAGTTTAAAGTAACGTTGCCAGCTAAATGAAGGTGCCTAGCTACTCCGTCAATATTTACATCGGCACCAAATTTAAATACTTTAGTATAAGTGGCATTTATTTGCCGAATAATGGCAGGCTTTTGCCAAAGCGGCATACCGCTTTGGCTGTAGCCTTTTTATTTAATGTAGCGTTACAGTATAAAAGCATTAAATATTCATAAACGAAAAAAAACCCGATAACTAATATCGGGTTTTTTTCGTTGTCAGACTCCCAGAGAGAGTTACTGCATAGCTTACTTAAGTAGAGCCAAAACGCTCTGAGCTTGCTGATTTGCCTGTGACAGCATTGCTGTACCAGCTTGCGCAATAATCTGCGTGCGCGCAAGTTCAGTAGTCTCAGACGCATAGTCAGCATCTTCAATACGACTGCGAGACGCAGAGGTATTTTGAGAGACGTTAGCGAGGTTATCGACCGCGAACTCCAAAGTATTGATTGCTGAACCAAGGGTTGCACGCTGTGAGTCAAGACCAGCGATAGCAGCGTCAAGTGCCGTTACCTGCGTGTTAGCCAAAGTCGATGTTGTAATAGTAATGGCTGAAAGATCCGCAGCCAGAATACCACCAGCGACTTCTGAACCAGATGTGGTCACCTGGGCAGTGGCACCCGCAGCTAGGTTAAGGTCGCCGAGGTGGACAGAAATAGTTTGGTCTGCTTCATATCCAACCTGGAAACTAACCACGCCCCCGGTTCCGGCAGAGCCATCAAGCAGATTATCGCCATTCCACTGTGTATTGTCAGCGATGCGATCGATTTCAGTACGCAAGGCAACGAATTCAGTATTTAGAGCAGTTAAGTCAGCGGTCGACAGAGTGCCGTTACCACCCTGAACTGCCAATTCACGCATACGTTGCATCATATTGCTCACTTCGATCATGGCGCCGTCAGCAGTTTGCAGCATAGAGATGGCGTCATTGCCATTTCTAACCGCCTGATCTAGACCGCGAATCTGCGAAGTCATTTTGGAGGCAATTGCGAGACCAGCAGCATCATCAGCTGCAGAATTAATTCGCTTACCTGTTGCTAATCGCTCCATGGTTTGAGTCATATCGCGATCGTTCTTTGTTAGTGCATTTGCCGTAATAGTTGCGGCGACATTTGTATTGATAACAGCCATTGTAAAAATCCTCTTTCGTGTAAAAAATGTGTAAACCATTTGGCAAGTCGTTGGTGCATAACATGCTCATACCTTGAACATCGACATGACCTAAATAAACTTGAATACTTTTTAACGAGAGAGCTAAAAGTTAATAGCAGTACTAAAACGAATTGAATGCAGATGCAGAGGGACTGTAAGAGGCTGTAGGTATCGTTACTCCATGAGGAGCCTACGTATTTTTGCATAACCAGAGACGCAACAACCCCTGGCTGAGGGGGTTGTTGGTCTACATAACTTAACCGTTAGCTAGTAACTGTTAGCCAGAGGCGGTGCTCATCCAATGAGACTTAGCCTTTAAGTAGGGCTAACACGGACTGGGCTTGCTGATTAGCCTGGGTAAGCATGGCTGTGCCAGCTTGTTGGATAATTTGCGTGCGGGCCAGTTCTGTGGTCTCGGCGGCGTAATCGGCATCTTCAACACGACTGCGCGAAGCAGATGCATTTTGCGAGACATTGGTCAGGTTATCAATCGCGTATTCGAGTCTATTCATGCCTGCGCCAAAAACGGCACGCTGAGCGTTAATACCATTAATAGCTGTATCTAAGGAAGCAATAGCGCTATTAGCACCAGCGTCGGTATCAATTGCGATAGCTGATAGGTCAGTGCCATAGACACTATTTAGTGCAGTAACTCCCGCCGTAGTTTCAGAAACAACCTGTGCGGAGTCATTCTCTGAAATTGTGGGGGGTACAGTTACAACTGCAGCATCATTATAAGTAAGGGTTAATTTGTCTGTGCCATCTGACGTCGTTAGCCGGGTCAATGACCCATCTGCCTCAATCGCAGCAGCTAAACCTGCCACAGTAGTCAGAGCGCCAACAGTAGTTGCGTCAAGGGTGACTGTATTTTGACCGTCACTGATAACAAAATCGCCGGCCAAAGCCGCGACCTGTGCGTCAGTAATAGAGAAATCATAGACAGCTTCAACACCGGCAACATCAGTGGTTGATGCGTTGAGGTTCCAGTCGCCAAAAGCAACGCTCATAGTCTGTAATGAATTGGCGCCTACTTGGAACACTGCGGTGCCATTGCTAGAGGTTCCCGCTGTACCGCTAAGGACATTTTCACCATTCCATTGAGTTTGATTTGCAACTCGCTCAATCTCGGTACGCAACTGGACAAATTCTAGGTTGAGACTACTCTGATCGGTAGACGTCACCGTGCCATTAGATGCTTGAACTGCAAGTTCACGCATACGTTGCATCATATTGCCAATCTCGATGGATGCGCCATCAGCAGTCTGAATCATGCTAATAGCATCACCGGCGTTTTGAACCGCCTGGTCAACACCTTTTATTTGTGCGGTCATGCGTGAGGATACAGCCAGTCCTGCAGCATCATCTTTAGCAGAGTTAATGCTTTTTCCTGTAGAAAGACGCTCCATAGTAGCAGCCATGTCTCGATCATTTCGCGCCAGCGCGTTGGTGGTCATTGTCGCGGCGATATTTGTGTTAATAACAGCCATTTTTCTAATCTCCATAAAACATTCAAGTTATGTTCCTTGCACCCGATTTAAGGGAGAGGACAGACTTTAAGATCAATATGCTGCGAGTTACGCGCAGTTGCCTCAAACATTGGCGATTGCCTTAAAAGTGTTTAGCTACCCGATGAGCACTGGCTCAAAAGTCTGCTAACAACCTTGATATGCAAGTCGAGTGCCAACTTATATCGATAGGCCACTTTTAGATCATTAAATCTATATTTATCAATAGGTTAAATGTTTTATATGAAGCGGCAATAATGGAAGTGCCACTATTGTGGTAATTTATTGCCGGTTTTATTTGCCGCTATGTCGGAAATGCGGCAGACAGTGAGGTATGCAGAATTGCCCTTGTAAATGGCTGTGATTTAGAGAATGCTTTTGGTCAAAACTTGTCGTCAAACAGGACACCTTTAAGAGATTCAAGCTGTTTAGCCATACGCAAAACAGCTTCCCCTGGTACATTGATAATAATCTCACCTGTTTGCGTATCAGTTACTTGGACAACAAAGCGTTTTGATGCTTCATCAACAGAGAAGTGCAGGCTGGTGGGAACATTTTTAACGGCAGCATTTAGCGTCTCTATGGCCTCGTTTAGGTCTTTTACATTAACGCTAATCTGATCCATCAGCTTAGTTTTGTGCTCAGCTGCCAAACGGCCCACATCTTCAATCGTAATCTTAGGCGATTGGGGCGATGTTGAGATTACAGGCGCCTTTTGCATCTCACTTTGAGACACAATTGATTTCGCATTAACTTCATTAATCGCCATCTTCTTCACCAATTACTCATGTTTACCAGCCTATTGCCGCCCAATATTCAGCAATATGGCAAAGGTTCTGTATAAAAAGCCGTCCTCGACTACGAAGATCGGCATTAGATTAAAAAACTTTAGTCAATATTCAATATTTTTTGGCAGTCGCCTATATGCGGTTATACTAAACAGCAAATTTAATTGGCGCAGCGCTCGCACAGGGTAACAATGGTAATAATATCTGGTTTAATCGATGGTATAGACCGCTTCACGGACGTCACTGGCCGAATGATCTCTTGGCTGACTCTATTGATGGTTGCCTTAGTCGTGACAGTGGTAATTATGCGCTACTACTTGGAGTTTGGTTCAATTGCCTTGCAAGAATCAGTGACCTATATCCATGCCATGGTGTTTATGTTGGGGCTGGCTTTCACTCTTAAGCGTGGTGGTCATGTGCGTGTAGATATATTCTATCGACAGTTTTCGGTTCGACGCAAAGCCCTAGTTGACCTGCTGGGTGGAGTGTTTTTTTTAATACCAGTATGCGTATTGATTTTTATTAGTAGCTGGGACTATGTGCTGTCTAGCTGGTCAATTGCCGAGAGCTCAGCCGAGAACGATGGATTACCTTATATTTATCTGCTTAAAACCTTGATGCTAATAATGCCGATAACCCTCTTATTGCAGGGCGTTTCAGAAATATTAAGGAGCGCCTTAGTCGTTGTCGGATGGCAGGGTGATGTAGAGACCAGAATTTCTCAGGAGCCAACTCTCTGATGGCAGAGTTTATCCCCTTCGTGATGTTTTTGGTTGCCTGCCTAACATTGATGGCTGGATATCCGGTGGCATTTTCTTTAGCGGGTACAGCATTATTATTTGCTGCAGTGGGAACCATTACTGGCCATTTCGACATGGCTTTTTTACAGGCTTTGCCCAATCGTTTGTTTGGCACTATAGAAAACACCACCTTAATCGCTGTCCCACTGTTCATTTTAATGGGGGTGATGCTTGAAAAATCACGGCTCTCGGAGGATCTGCTAGAAAGTATGGCTGACATGCTTGGCGGCTTTCGCAGCGGCCTAGCCCTCTCAGTGGTGTTTGTGGGCGCACTGCTCGCCGCCAGCACAGGTATTGTAGGCGCCACTGTGGTGACCATGGGTCTGATGTCTCTACCAACCATGTTAAAGCGTGGATACTCACCTGCCCAGGCAACCGGTGTCATAGCAGCCACCGGGACTCTAGGCCAAATAATTCCGCCCTCTATTGCGCTGGTATTGCTGGGAGACACCCTTTCCAGCGCTTATCAGCAAGCCCAATTAAATATGGGCATTTTTACTCCCAAGACGGTTTCTATTGGCGACCTTTTTGTTGGTGCCATCATTCCCGGCCTAATACTAGTGCTGTTTTATTGTCTGTATATAGTTTTCTTTATGCGTCCGGTATTGGCTGCTAATACCACCCAGGTAACTATGACGAAAAGTTTGTCGCGGGCCATGCGTAACTTGATCCCACCGATTATTTTGATTGTTACGGTATTGGGTTCAATTTTGTCTGGCGCCGCAACACCAACCGAAGCGGCTGGTGTGGGTGCCTTTGGCGCCACCATGCTGGCGGCATTTAAAGGCCAGTTGAGTATTGGGCGTCTGCGGGAAGTAGCTCAGAGTACTACTCAGGTTACCTCTATGGTATTTTTAATCCTTATTGGCGCCGCCATTTTCTCTTTGGTTTTTCGTGGTTTCGGCGGTGAAGAAATTGTCGAACAGTTCTTTACTGATCTGCCTGGCGGCGTTGTCAGTGCAACCATACTGGTCATGCTGGTGATATTTCTTTTAGGTTTTATTTTGGATTTTATAGAAATTACCTTTGTGGTTGTGCCGATTGTAGGGCCGGTTTTACTGGCGATGGGTTTAGATCCAGTATGGCTTGGCGTTATGATTGCAATTAATTTACAGACGTCATTTTTGACGCCTCCCTTTGGTTTTGCATTGTTTTATCTGCGCGGGGTTGCTCCAGACACGGTTGCGACGTCAGAAATGTATCGCGGTGTTGTGCCTTTCATAATAATGCAACTGACATTGATGTTGATGCTATCAATTTGGCCACAGATTGCTACCTGGCTACCAGCATTAGTGTACCGTTAGACAAGCAAACAAACGGATAAAGAGTAGACCAATATGAACAATATTAATGAGCCGCCTGCACCAGTAGGCAAGCTAATTTCACAGACCATCGCCATGCCCCGTGAGACCAATGCTAATGGTGATATTTTTGGTGGCTGGCTACTCAGCCAAATGGATTTGGCCGGCGCAATTCTCGCTGGCAGAATTGCCCGAGGCAGAGTAGCGACAGTGGCTATTAGTAGTATGTCGTTTTTAAACCCGGTGTCTGTTGGCGCTGTGGTAGGCTGCTATGCTGAGGTAAAGGCGCTGGGTACCAGCTCTATGACTATTGCGGTTGAAGTTTGGAGCAGTGATGACTATCAGTCAGAGCCATGCAAGGTTACTGAAGGTGAATTTGTTTTTGTTGCGATTGACGACGAAGGTAAAACTCGGCAGCTTCCTCCTAGTTAACTACCACATTAAAATCTTAGTGCGGAAAAAATGTCCTCACGCATTGACTCAATCTCGTTCACCAAATGATGGTTTCCGTCTTTAATTATATGCACATTAAGGGCGGGGAATTTTTGTTTAAAAACTTTTAAGTTAGATTCCCAATTCAATGTTTTATCGGCATCACCCTGAATTAAATTAATCGCTAGATTACTGCCCTCAAATTGCCTAAATTCCTCTATCCATTTTTTTAGTGCACCGACCCATGCAAGAGGCATAAATTTGGCTTGCAATGGATCGCAATAGCGTAAGAAATATAAAAAATCTTGGTCCCATGAGCTCGGTCTAAATACACGAGCCCTGTTTTGAATAAATGACTTAGTCAGCAGATAGAGCCAGCGATCGACACTCCAGCCTCTAGGTTGGAGAAGTGGCGCAAGCAGATTGAGACTAGTAAATGGGTAGTCGATTTTACTCGCTGCATGACAACTTAAAGAATGCTTAAGCAAGATAGCGCCACCCATACTTTGCCCCACGCCATGCAGTGGCCCAGAAAATTTCTCTCTACTCAGATTGATTACCGATTCAAGGGCACTCACATAGTCTGCATAATCTAAGATATAACCAGGTTTTCCCGTTGATAGACCGTGGCCGGGTAGATCAAAGCAAACCACGGTGAGCTGACGTTTGAGCAGATCTTGAATCAGGTGATTAAATAATCCCATATGGTCCATATAGCCATGCACAACAATTGCTGTGCCAATGCTGTTACTTGGCTGCCAGGCCATGGTCACAATATGATTTTCCCCCACCGTGATTCCCTCGGCGGAGAGTAAGAGATTTTTGCTAGGTTGGGGCAGTTGATAGAAGCTAAGGTAGCGTCTTAGGTCAGCATCGTCTGCACTGGTTAAAGTAGCGCCGAGGAAAGGCAGTTTGCAGTGTAAATTCTCGATAGTTGATTGATCGAGCGCAGCATTTAAATCACGCATTAAAGGTAGGCACTCCAAAATTATAATTTATTTATCAACAAGGTAGATCGAACATTATGGAACAGTTCAGGCTCGATAGGGTGAAAGGTTACATCCGCTTTTTACATATCTTGTCAGATTGATCATCAATTTCAAGAGTAAAGATTTTGTCGATAGCCTAGTAAAACACTGCGCTACGCCGCTAGTGCCCGCGTTTACTGTCGCATGAAAAGTAACAAAGGTGCCGACAATATGACTCAGGCTGCCTTTATGCGACGCTATATTTTGGGTTATCTACAAAGCCTCTCCAATCTTGGCAGTTTAGACGTTGAAAGCAGGGGCTATGGTAGAGGATCATTCTCGGAATGCCGGTGCTATGTCGCGTGGGAGCCTACAGCTGAACTAGCACTCTAAGGCGGATGAGTCCCTCGTCACTCGCGGCATTGAGAATTTCCTGAACGAGCAGATGCTACTTTTAGGTCGCGCACTGAACAATGATTTTGATATCAGAAGTCAGGATATCAGAGGGCAATTTTTTAAGCGAGGCTACGACACTGCCTAGGAACGGCTTTAAATAAAGCCCAGGGATTGGGTTACGTATACTTTGCAGGCTGGGCTGGGCATCGAACTAGCAAAGACTCGATGCCCGAACAGTAATTACTCGTCGGTGGAGAGCGAGATGTCGTAGACGCCCGCTTCACGAGCCTGGTCAGAGATCATTACGAACATTTCTGTTCTAGATTTTGGATGAGAGCTGATAACAACCTTGGCTTCTGGCTTCTCTGCGTGCATTCTCTCAACATTGGCACGAACGGCGCGAATATCAATGCGTCTTCCTTCAAGGGTCAGTTCGTTACTCTCCGAAATACGGAACACAATATTAGTGTTTTCAGAATCTGGTGGGGGCTGATCTGAGGTGGGAGGGCGGTTCACGCTGATACCTGATTCATTAACGAATGAAGCTGTCACGATGAAGAAAATAAGCATAATAAACACCACATCTAGCATAGGTGTCATATCGATTTGCGACTCTTCCTCTTCTCTACGTCTTTTACCTAGCGCCATGGTTAACGGTACCTTATTGAGCTAACTTACTTTAATGGAGCAGGCATTCTACTGATTTTTTACTAAAATACTAGTGGTCACAACCCTGAGTGTCGCTAGACTATATGTTACCCTGCGATACTGGGTGTAAGTGTGCCAGAAATGATGCCGACTGACCAAATAAAACCGCAACAATCGAGTTCTTTATGCCTGAATTACCCGAAGTAGAGACGACCTTGAGAGGCATAGAGCCCTGGATTACAGGACAAATCATTGATTTGATCACTGTGCGTCAAGGTTCTTTGCGCTGGCCAGTAACTGAAGGCATGGCGGAAATCGTTCAGGGGCAGGCTGTTTTAGCGGTTAGGCGGCGCGCCAAGTACCTGATTATTCAGCTTGGTCACGGATCGATGCTAATACATCTAGGGATGAGCGGGAGTCTGCGACTGACTGATCGTGCTTTGGAATGGCGAAAACATGACCACATAGAAATGCAACTAAGTAATGGCTCAACTTTGAGGTATCACGATCCAAGACGCTTTGGTTGCTGGCTATGGTCTGCTAACGATCACAGCCAGCTGGCTCGACTAGGGCCTGAGCCGCTGTCAGATGCCTTTGATAGCGAGCACCTTTTTACACTGTCACGCAAACGCAAAATGGCCGTGAAACCCTATATCATGGACAATAATATTGTAGTTGGTGTAGGTAATATATATGCCTCTGAGGCTCTGTTTCGCAGTGGCATCAGACCAGATCGTGCTGCGGGGCGAATTTCTCACCAGCGCTACAGGGTGCTATCTGGTCATATCAAAGAGGTACTAGCCGCGGCGATAGAGCAGGGTGGTACAACCTTACGAGATTTTGTTAACGGCAATGGCGAGCCCGGTTATTTTCAGCAAACATTAGATGTTTATGGCCGCGGAGGTCAGGCCTGCTATAAATGCCAGGGAGCGCTAAAAGAAATTAAGCTGGGCCAGCGCAGCTCAGTTTTCTGTCCAAGCTGCCAGCGTTAAGTCAGGCTCAACCCTTTAGAAACTTCTTGTTTAGAGCAGCGCCGACATTCGCCGGTACAAACTTAGATACATCACCATCGAGAGAGGATATTTCCCGAACCAGAGAAGAAGATATATATGAAAAACGTTCCGCTGGGGTCAAGAAAATGCTCTCAACGTCTGGCGCTAGTGCACGATTCATGTTGGCTAGCTGAAACTCATACTCAAAGTCAGATACAGCGCGCAGGCCGCGCATAATAGCATCAGCCTTGCAGTCCTTAACAAAGTGAACTAGAAGATAGTCAAAACCAATTATTTCCACGTTGGGCACATGAGCCAGCGCCTCAGTGGCCAGCTCAATCCGCTCATCGATGCTGAAAAGAGGGCTTTTACGTTGACTGCTGGCAATGCCAATAACGATTTTGTCGAACAACTTTGAGCCGCGTTCGACAAGGTCAATATGACCGTTAGTAATAGGGTCAAAGGTGCCGGGGTAGACAATGGTCTTCATGCAGCGAGTCCTCAGGCTGTTAATCAGGCGCGCATATTACTTAAATTATGACTTGGGCTCAACACGCGAATATAGGCAGTAGCGAACATCGCCGCTAACCTTTTCACGAAGCATCTCCCAGTTATCAGGTGCGATAAAACTACTATCCGCGGCCTCCATCTCACAGTAAATATGTGCATTGTGAGATAGCCAGCCACCACTGTTTAGCAGTTCGCATGTTTGGGTTAATAGGCGGGCCGAAAAAGGTGGGTCAACAAATGCTATATGAAAGGGCTGATCCGGTGGGCTGTGCTGTAAAAAATGGATGCTGTCGGCCTGCACAATGTTAAGATTTTCAGCTCGCAATGCAGAAGCATTTTTATATAGGTTTTTAATAGCTGCCCCTTGCTGTTCTAGGGAGGTGCATTGAGAAGCGCCTCGAGAGAGTGCCTCAAAAGACAGTGCGCCGGATCCAGCAAAAACATCAATACACCGTGCACCATCTATTGTTGTAGACAGCCAGTTAAATAGCGTTTCACGAATTCGGTCCCCGGTGGGACGCAGACCATCAGCAGGCTGAAAGGTAATAACACGGCTACGCCATTTACCGGCAATGATCCGCAACTTAGGAATTGGCGTGTTCAGGTTATTTTTGCTGGGCAAATAGTTACTCCCGGAGGTGACTTTTAAGCACTTTTTTCGGCATAAATGGTAGGATACACTAGATTTTAACAACCTTAGTATAAGAGCCGCAATGGATTCTCAGCCAACTGATACCCCGCCAGCCGAAACTAAGAAAAAATCCTTCATGGATCGGTTTCGCCGGAACTCACCTGCGGCAGATTCTCCTGGTGCAGAAGACGCCGCACCCGGCAAAGAAAAACCTGGCTTCGCCCAACGCATGCGTCAGGCTCTGTCTCGTACTGGTGAGGGTATAGGCAGTTTATTCTTGGGCGGCAAAACCATTGATGAAGGCCTTCTAGACGAACTTGAAACGCTGTTGTTAATGGCCGATGTGGGTATTGAGGCAACGGGCAAAATACTGGCGCAACTTACTGAGCGTCTAAACCGTAAAGAGCTCAAGGATAGTGCCGCGCTGCAATCGGCTCTGCATGAGATTTTGCTCGCTAGATTGAAACCCTGCCAAGAGGTTATGACTACGGAGGTGGCGGCTCCCTATGTCATACTCGTTATCGGAGTCAATGGTGTAGGCAAAACGACTACCATAGGTAAGCTTGCTAGCCGTCTACAGCAGCAGGGCAAGTCAGTTATGCTAGCCGCTGGGGATACATTTAGAGCGGCGGCAGTAGAGCAGTTGCAGGTTTGGGGTGAGCGCAATCAGGTGCCTGTGGTTGCTCAGCATACAGGCGCAGACAGTGCCTCAGTAATCTTCGATGGAATTCAGGCGGCAAAATCTAGAGCGGTGGATGTCGTGATTGCCGATACAGCAGGACGACTGCATAATAAAAGTAACCTGATGGAAGAACTCAAAAAAGTAAAGCGCGTTGCTGGCAAACTGGATGAAAGTGCTCCTCATGAGGTGTTGTTAGTGCTGGATGCGGGTACAGGCCAAAACGCGGTTTCTCAGATGGCTGAGTTTAATCAGGCTATTGGGGTAACAGGTATTGCACTGACTAAGTTAGACGGCACGGCAAAGGGAGGAGTTATTTTTGCCTTGGCGGAAAAGTTTCCAGTGCCGATTCGGTATATAGGTGTGGGGGAGGGCCAGGATGATCTGCAGCCCTTTGTTGCCAGTGACTTTGTTGACGCTCTTCTCAGTTCGGGCATGAGCAATCAAGGTGAATAATTTAAAGGGTGAACAGATGTGATCTGTTTCGATAATCTCAGTAAGCGCTACCCAGGTGGATTTGAGGCTCTGCGCAACGTAAATTTTAAAATGGATGCTGGGGAAATGGCCTTTCTTACGGGTCATTCTGGGGCGGGAAAAAGCACATTACTAAAATTGCTAATGCTAATGGAGCGCCCAACATCGGGAAATTTGCTCATCAATGGTAAAAACCTCAATCGCTTATCGAATTCTCAGATACCGATGTACCGCCGTCAGGTGGGGGTAGTGTTTCAAAACCACCAGCTACTACTAGATCGTACGGTTTTTGATAATGTAGCTCTCCCATTGCAGGTGTCTGGGTATCCAGCGAGTGAAATTGGCCGTCGGGTGCGCGCCGCACTGGATGGAGTGGGTTTATTAGATAAAGAACAACAAAATCCTATGGCGCTCTCTGGTGGAGAGCAACAGAGGGTCGGTATAGCAAGGGCCGTGGTGCACAAACCCCGTATTTTGCTGGCAGATGAGCCCACCGGGAACCTTGATCCGCAGCTATCTACTGAGATTATGGCTTTGTTTCGCCGCTTTCAAAGCGTAGGGGTCACCGTGCTAATTGCTACCCATGACATTAATTTGATCAACCGTATGCAGTTACGCATCATGCGGCTCGAAGATGGTGAGCTGACTGATGACGGAGGTGGTTATGGCGGCTACTGAAAGCAACCGTGACGCTCAGCGTGGCGCAAGCGGTCAAAAACTTAGTTTTGCCCATCGCTGGCGTGGGTACAAGGCGCATCACCGAGATACATTGAAATCCAGTTTTAGCAAAATGCTAAGTGAGCCGTTGCAGACAATGCTCACTACAATGGTGATAGCAATTGCACTGGCACTGCCTGCAACTCTGTATCTAGTGATTGATAATGTGCAGAAGCTTGGTGGTGATATTGAATCTTCGACACAGATTACGGTATTTGTTCGCAAAGCGGCTAAACCGGAAGCGATCACGGGCCTTGAAGGCAAGCTCAAGACGATCACTGGCGTGGGTGCAGTAGAGTACATATCCGCCCAGCAGGCATTGCTCGAGTTTAAGGCGTTATCAGGATTTGGTTCTGCGCTGCGTTATCTCGAAGATAATCCGCTACCTGCAGTATTTCTGGTGCAGCCTCTGGTCAAAGATAGCGTTGATTTAGCGCAGACTAACAAGATTATTGAAGCTATTACTGCGCTGCCAGCGGTCGATGATGTCCAAATTGATATGGCCTGGTTAGAGAGATTACATTCATTAATTGAAATGGGTCACAAAATAGCTCTTGCCCTAGGTGTTCTCCTAGGTATTGGCGTTTTGCTGGTTATAGGGAATACAATTCGATTAGCGATTGAAAGCCGTCGTGACGAGATTATTGTGGTTAAGTTGGTGGGTGGTACCAACCCCTATGTGCGTAGGCCTTTTTTGTATACAGGCTTGCTGTTAGGGTTGTTTGGCGCGCTAATCGCCGCAATTATGCTATTTAGCGGTTTGCAATGGATGAGCGGCTCGATGGCAAATCTTGTCAGCCTCTATCAAAGTCAATATAGGCTGGAAGGGCTTGGCATAGCGGGATTTTGCACCCTTATGTTGCTTGGGGGTGTGTTTGGTCTGGGTGGTGCCTGGATTGCGGTAAGTAGACATCTGCGTGATATAGAACCCAGATAGGTGCGTATATAGCGCGTTATGAAACTTTTGCAGTCCTTAACTGCCCTAGTAACCAGTGATTATTTAATGCTAAAATCGTAGACCGACCACTAAAGAGTGCAATATGAACAAAGCCGTACAAACTATGGATTGGATGACGCCAGGCGCTAACTTGAATGCTTATATTCAGGGCACAGCCACGGTACCTATCCTCTCGATTGAAGAAGAGAAATCATTAGGTGAGGCCCTGTATTACGAGGAAGACCTCGATGCAGCACGCCGCCTAGTAATGTCTCATCTGCGCTTTGTGGTGCATATTGCTCGTTCATACAGTGGTTATGGGTTGCCATTGGCAGATCTGATCCAAGAGGGGAACGTTGGCCTAATGAAGGCGGTACGACGTTTCAACCCAGAAAAGGGAGTGCGGGTAGTCTCCTTTGCCGTGCACTGGATCAAAGCAGAAATACATGAATTTATTCTTCGAAACTGGCGTATTGTTAAAGTTGCCACGACCAAAGCACAACGAAAATTATTCTTCAATTTACGCGGTGCCAAAAAAGAGTTGCAGTGGCTAACAGCAGATGAGGCTAAAGCGGTTGCTAATGATTTAGGTGTTGAGCTCAAAGACGTCAAAGAGATGGAAATGCGTCTGTATGCTCGAGACGCCGCCTTTGACGCACCTGTAGACGATAATGAAGATAGCGCTCAGTACTCACCTGTGCTCTATCTCAATGATAATACTGCAGATCCTGCTGAGCAGATAGAAAAAGACGACTATGAAGGTGACAACAATCTTCGCCTTGCGCAAGCTGTAAAAAGTCTCGATGAGCGTAGTCAGGATATTCTTCAGCGGCGCTGGTTGGATGATAAAAAGGCTACCTTACATCAGTTAGCTGAGCAATATGGTGTTTCTGCCGAGCGTATTCGTCAGCTAGAAAAAAATGCTATGAAAAAAGTTCGTGTAATAATGGAAGCCTGACCAACTCATTGAATATGGCAAGCCGCGTTATCAAGCGCGGCTTTTTTGTAGCTATGAATAAAACTGTCTGGATTAGAATTATCGCATTGCTTGGGGCCCTGTCTGTGGCAATGGGTGCCTTCGCTGCCCATGGCCTCGAGGCTAGTTTATCTCCCAAACTAATGGGCACCATGCGCACTGCAGTACTCTATCAATTTCTTCATAGCCTTGCGCTTTTAGGTATTATTTTCCTGCCTGAACAGAGTTTTTATAGCAACAGGCTAAACTGGGTTGCGCGGACTTTTTTAACCGGCATTATTCTTTTCTCAGGATCACTTTATGCGCTTATATTCACTGGTGTTAGTGCGCTGGGCTTGATTACACCATTGGGCGGCACAGCCTTTATCATAGGCTGGGTAATACTCTTTTTCTCGGTAAAATCACAAGATTAAATCATGGACATAAGACCTGAATATCGTAAAAAATCGATTCGTAGCTACGTTGTTCGGGCGGGTCGCATGACCGACGGCCAGCGTAAAGCCTATGAAAAAAGTTGGGCAACCTATGGTTTAAAACTGGCAGACGGGGCAATCGACACAGATGTTATATTTGGTCGTACAGGCCCCAAGGTATTAGAAATCGGTTTTGGCATGGGCGACTCCTTATTACAGATGGCAGCTGCAGAGCCAGAGACCGACTTTATTGGTATAGAGGTACATCCTCCAGGTGTTGGCACCATAATGAATACAGCGCAAGAAGAGAACATATCTAATCTGCGGGTTTATTTAGCCGATGCTAATGATGTCCTTGAAGAATGTTTTGCCGCCCAGAGTATCAATCGTTTGCAGCTATATTTCCCTGACCCCTGGCATAAGAAAAAACACAATAAGCGGCGTATCGTGCAGCCTCAATTTGTTCAGTTAGTGCGTGAAAAGTTGCGCTCAGGAGGTATCTTGCATATGGCAACAGATTGGCAGCACTACGCAGAGCAAATGCTAGAGACTCTTGATGCCGCTGAGGGCTTTGAAAACATCGCTGGGCTTGGAGAGTATTCCCCAAGACCGGCTTACAGACCCATGACTAAGTTTGAAAAACGAGGTCAACGCTTGGGTCATGGTGTCTGGGATTTGATATATAAGAAAATGGATTAGTCCCATAGATCCTCAAAAATAGCTTAAACTAAGAGTCAAAGCCCCACCATGACTGAATAACTTCAACATTCAAATGAACAATAAAAAGGAACATCTATGAACACATTAAAACTTGTGCCCCTAGCCGCACTCCTGACTTTAGCTGCCTGCGATCAGTTGGAGCAAGAACCGGTCACTCTAGACAATCAGGCACAAAAAATCAGCTATCTGTTGGGTATGGACAGTGGTAGAAATATTCAATCTACCGGTATTGATATTGACAGAATTGCATTTGTGCAGGGTTTTGATGATGGTATTGCAGGTACAGAGCCATTGCTGAGCGAAGAGCAGACAGCCGAGACCATAAAAGTATTTGAAGCACAGATGATTGCTAAGCGTGAAGAGATGCAGAAAGAGCAACAGCAGGTTATGGAAATGCAGGCTGATGGCAATGCTATAGCAGGGGCAGAATTTTTGGCTGACAATGCTGCTAAAGAAGGCGTTACAACCACTGCATCTGGACTACAGTACAAGGTAATTGTGGCAGGCGCAGGCGAGAAACCCAACGCATCTAGTACGGTTGAGGTTCATTATGTGGGCCGCCTGCTAGACGGCACCGAATTTGATAGCTCAGTTAAACGCGGAGTAGCGGCTCAGTTCGGCGTAACTCAGGTCATCGCTGGATGGACCGAGGCGTTGCAACTAATGCCAGAGGGATCAAAATGGGAATTATATATTCCTGCGGCTTTGGCTTATGGCCCCGGCGGCACAGGTCCTATTGGCCCAAATTCAACGCTAATTTTTGAAGTCGAGCTACTACAGGCTAATGTTAGTTTGAACGAAGGCTAAACGTTTGGTAGAGAGGCTTAGTTGACTATGGCCTGCTAAAAAAGCCCCGATAATCCGGGGCTTTTTTAAAGTTTCAAACCTGACGACCGTTGCAATCTATGTCCGATTAAAGTTACTCGGTCGCTGGTATCAGCAGCGTCAGGTGAGCGTTATGCAAAACCTCAATCATCTTGTCCTCTGATTCAAAGCGCTGTGCGAGTGTCTCGCCAATCATTGAAAGGTCGGTCCCTAATGTATCCAGGTCATCAGTAGCCAGATATTTATCATTAAAGTCCAACAGTTCCTCCGTAGATGGTTGAATTTTTTCCATCAACGCTGCACCTTGCCGCAGGCCGTCCTTATCGCTGAAAGCCTTGCCTTCTCCCGCTAACTGTTCAAAGACTTCAAAGTGCCCCACGGATACGTAGTCAACCATCACCTCACAGAAATGCTGGAGTTTGGTGCCATGATCTTCATTGCTACCATCAAAGTTGTTTATTTCACTTAATTCACAATATTTGACGAGCATTTCACGGCGTTCTTCTAGCCAGCGATCAATGATTTCACTCACGCCGCCCCAGTGTTGTTGCAATGTTTGACAATTTTCTAACATAACTACCTCTACGCCTCATTCCCTTGGAGTTTAATTTTACATCTTTTTAACCTAGAGAAAAGTTATTAAAAACTATTCAATAAAGAAATAAACCTACCAGGGTTGGCAAAAATAAGGAGGTCCATATCCCATTTAGGCCCATCCCCAACGTAGAAAACGCCCCACAGCGTGGACTTATTTCAAATGCCCTAGCGGTACCAATGGCATGTGAAGCAATGCCAAGAATTAACCCCTGCCAGCGTTCATCAGTAATTCCGGTGAATTTAAAAATAGCGCTGGTCGTTATGATGCCAACAATGCCAGTGAGAAGAACTACTAATGTAATAAGGGTTAGCAGGCCACCAAGTTGCTGTGTGATACCCATAGCAATAGGCGTAGTTACAGACTTGGCGGCAATAGACAGCATCACTAAATCGCTAGTATTAAATATATAAGCCAAGCTGAGCGCCAAAATTGCAGCCACAAAGCCACCCATAAGCACTGTCAGGGATACGATGGGCAGCAGAGCAGGCAATTGGCGTAGTTCTTTGGACAGCGGGATCGCAAGAGCGACTGTTGTAGGCCCCAATAGCCATGAGAGTAGGCCATTGGCCTCATAATATTGCTCGAAGCCAATATTACTCAGGTACAAAAGGGCTGCAATAATAGGGGTGCTGACCAGTAGCGGATGTAGCAATGCATTGCTACCACTGCGTCTGTAGATCCAAAGGCCCAGCGCGAACCCACCTACTGAGAGTGCCAATAGCCATGAACTGGAGATAACTTGCTGCCATTGTTGCTGCATCAGCTCAGTCACGATTCAGTAGCTCTTTGACTAATATTGCCATAAAAAAAATAACGCCGATGGTGCTGAGAAATATAAGGCTAAGTATTGCAGGAAACTGCTGGTAAATTTCACGGTTCAGAAAAAAGGCACCTACTGATATGGGAATAAACATCAGTGACAGATTACCAATTAGCAGATTCCCAGTTTTGTCGAGAAATACGAACAGTCGATCTACAAAGGACAGAGTCACCAATAATAACAGCATACCAACAAGTGGGCCGGGTAAAGCAAAGCCTGTCAGCACTACTACAGACTCTCCCAACCATTGGAAAACCACCAAGACCAGAAGGCCTTGGGCGAACTTTAGGCCTTGCGATAGAATTGCATCACCCCTACACCAATGAACCCAATAAATGCCACCAGCAACCAGCCGGGCATACTTAGCCCTAACAGCTGCCACTGGATTTCTGCACAATTACCATCTCCGCGCAGCAACATACTAATGGCATCATAGGCTGAAAAAGCCTCAAACAGATAATCTGCTGGCGGCCCGCAGGCTGGCACCTTTTCTTCTGGCAGGCTCTGTAGCCATAGTTGCTTGATTGAGAAAAAGCCACCTCCCATAGCAGCACTTACATACAGCCCAGCATATAGACGCTGACCCTTAGTGGAGGGATTGTGCAACGCCGCCATTGCGCAGATTACACCAACTGCGATAACAAATGCTCGCTGGGTAATACATAGGTAGCAGGGCTCTAGGCCAACATAATTTTGGAAATAAAACACTGCAACCATCATCAGTCCAACACAGCCAAGGGCTAAAGCAAGATTGATGGTTCTATAACTTGGTAAGGTCACATGTAGCTCCTAAATTCTATTTACCTGAGACACTAGACTAATTCAATTTGTTGCAATTTGGTGTGCACGAATCGCTGCAGTCTGGGATATAGCTCATGAAATTCCCTATCTATAGCATCCTGGTGCTGAATAACAGTCGGCAGGGCATTTTGCAGTGCCACCGGTTGGCGAAAGCGCCCGCCAATACGCTGCAAAATTAGCGGCAGATTGTCAAACTTACTGTAGCCCTCTAGCCAACCTACTTTAGGGGCATGGTCGAGAAACTGCTGTGCTCGCACCGGCAGTCTATCATTGTATACGGCGAGCTGCCGATAGAATTCTTGGCAGAATTCTGGCAGTGATTGCTCATAGTACTGACTCCATTGTCGAGCCAAAATATGATCATAAACTACGTCTGCAACTATGCCAGCATATCTACGCATAGGTTTTTCAAAGCGCTGTAAAAAAGCCTGTATCTCAGGCTGTTGATCAAAATAAATATCCAGTTTGCGGTGTACACTTATTCCCACCTCGACCCCAGATGGCAGATTACCTATTAGTGGCCCACGCACAAAGTCGCCAAGCAGTCCGCCAACCCTATGTTCTGGGCTAGGGCCAGCGAGTGCGATATGAGCTAGGTAGTTCATCTGTAATTGGCGAGAAACTCACCGAAGGGTAGTTTGTCGTTGGATTCAATTTCAGTTTGTTGCCAAATCGATTGCTGTGCTAAATCTCGATACTTGTCTGCTGTCTCTTTAGTTGGTGGCCATTGGAGAAAATGGTCGCGCTGTTCCCGTGCCTTGCGCATCGCAAACCCATAATAGGTTTCATTATTGTCAGCCATCTCGCGCAGCAAGATCGCTGCAGGGGTCGAACTAGCATCCTCAAGACGAGCTTCCATGGCAGTCAAAACTTCGCTATAGGTATCACTGTTATGGGCCTTGTCGAGCAAACTGGCAATTGGCTCTAGGCTTGCCATTAGCTCATGGCCCCAGTCACGGAGAGTGACCTCTGAACCATCGCGGAGTAAATGCAGGCTAGGGTCGCGGCCCTGGTATACGGTACGTATATTATTCTGCGGGATACGCGCATATTCTTCGTTATTGGTTTCCGGGCTATCCTCCAGCAGACAAAACAGTAGAAAGGTGTCAAGAAATTGAATAGTTGATTCATCAATACCGGCCGCCACTAGAGGATTTAGATCTACGCAACGCACTTCTATATATTCAACACCGCCCTGCTCAAGCGCGTGCAGGGGCGTTTCGCCGGAGCCTGCTGTACGTTTGGGCCTAATGGCACTGTAAAACTCATTTTCAATTTGCAGCAGATGGGTGCTTAGCTGCCTGTAGTTGCCATCAGCATCCTTAAGGCCAATAGCATCATAAGCGGGGTAGGGTTGATCTAAGGCTTCGCGCAGGGTCGCAATATATTGGTCAAGACTGTTATAACAGACCACCAAAGAACTCTGTGCATTACTTTGATAGCCCAGGTCACCCATTCGCAGTGATGTTGCATAGGGGCTATGTAAGCTATGGCTATCATCACCTACTGGCACCAGATCATGTTGCCGCCCCCGCACGAAACTCTTGCAAACCGCTGGTGCTGACCCGAATAGGTAAAGCAGTAGCCAGGAGTAGCGGCGAAAGTTACGAATTAAAGCAAAGTACCCAGCGGTTTTAAAATCTTTCAAACTGTCCTTATTGTTACTAGCTGATTGCAGTTCCAGCCAAAGCTCATCAGGCACAGAAAAATTGTAATGAATTCCAGCTATAGTTTGCATCAATCGGCCGTAACGATTGCCAAGGCCTACGCGATATACTTTTTTCATGGTGCCTATATTAGAGCTGCCATAGTCAGCAATAGGAATGCTGCTATCATCTCCCAGCTGGCAGGGCATGCTGCTAACCCAGAGTAACTCATCACCTATATGCTGGTAGGTGACGCGGTGAATTTCGTTAAGCTCGTTGAGTACTTGCTCGATAGATGAGGAGGGCGCAGTGATGAACTCCAGTAAGGCTTCAGAGTAATCTGTAGTAATCGACGGATGGGTTAGTGCTGAACCCAGTTCTTTTGGATGCGG
Organism: SAR92 clade bacterium H921; assembly: GCA_025153755.1. Lineage (GTDB taxonomy): Bacteria > Pseudomonadota > Gammaproteobacteria > Pseudomonadales > Porticoccaceae > HTCC2207. Next base: position 81,022 of record JAOALD010000001.1, on the reverse strand, counting down.
CGAGTTTGCGAGTCTCCCGTTGGCTTGAACCCGCAGGCTCTCTTTTTCAATGCCACGTGTGATACCCGTCAGTAGGTGCGCTTTGCTGGGGCCGCTCAATAGGGCCAGTCTAGTCGCCAATGGTAGCATTCTTAATTAGGCCGCGTTGGATCGAGTTGAATTAGCGGCGATTTTTTCGCTGGAAATTAGTATAGGGCGGCCTTTCGAATCAGCCTCATATTCGACAATGGAGACTCGCAGGCTAATATCTTTAGCATTGATCTCAATCAATTGATTAAGAGCAATATCTCGATGCTGGCTGTGGAATATAGAGTCTCTATGGGGCTCTAGGCTCCATTCAAAGTTCTTGTTAAGAAACATGTTGTCTTGCGTTTTTAAAATATAAACTTTCATGCCAATCCCGTGACAGCTACTTTAAATTCCGGCACAGTGTAACCTATACCTGTGCCTTATAAAAAGGGAAATCATATGAGTAAAACAGCACTAATTCCGATTGCCGATGGCAGCGAAGAAATTGAAGCCGTCACCATTATTGATGTACTTCGCAGGGCAGAAATTTCGGTGACAGTGGCCAGTGTTAGCGATGATGGTGCACTGCAGATCACCGGCTCCCACGGCATCCAGATGGTTGCAGATTGTGCCATTGACGACTGTCAGATGAGAGTTTTTGACCTTATTGCTATTCCGGGTGGATTGCCGGGTGCCGAGCATATTGCTGCCAGTGCACCACTTGATAAGCTACTGCGCAAGCAGGCAGAGAATCAGAGGCTCTATGGAGCGATTTGCGCGGCACCACAGTTGGTGCTTGAGAGTAAGGGTTTACTTAATAAAAAAATTGCCACGGGTCATCCGATGTTTCAGTTACTCCCACAGGCCCTAGAAGTAGACAGTGAATCGCGTGTAGTTGTAGATGGAAATTGCGTCACTAGTCAGGGGCCAGGAACGGCTTTAGATTTTTCTCTGGAACTGGTTGAGCGGTTGTGTGGCCTAGTAAAACGCGAGGAAGTCGCCTCAGGTTTGGTGCTTAGTACCTCGCCAGCAGCTTACTACTAGGGCTCTGTATTTAGGTGCTGCTGTGAACCTCCACCGACTGTAAAAATTTGGCTTTAAGATTGGCACCTGCAAGATACAGGCAAGGCACAAAAACCAGTGTAACCGTGGTGGCGAATAGGACGCCAAAAGCTAGAGAGGATACCATTGGGATTAAGAAGTTTGCCTGCATGCTGGTTTCCAGCAAAATAGGAGCCAACCCAATAAAGGTGGTAATAGACGTAAGAATAATAGGCCTAAAACGCTCTTGACCACCACGGATAAGGGCCTCTTTGACATCGAATCCCTCTTCACGCAGCTGAGTAATTCGGTCGATTAAAACTAGATTATCATTGACGACTACGCCGCTAGCTGCAAGCACTCCGAGCAGTGATAATATGCTGAAATCGAGACCCATGAGCAGATGGCCAAAAATTGCCCCCATAATGCCAAATGGCACAGCAGACAAGACTCCCAATGGTTTCAAGTAGGACTTAAACTCAATTGCCATCAACATGTAAATTACGGCTAGGGCTAGGGTGAATAGTTCGAACGATGCGTCATAGAAATCTTCTTGGTCGGCCAGTTCGGCATCTTTTTCAAGACTGACTTGTGGAAACTTTTGGGCAATTTCAGCCGCAACCTCTCCGTATATAATATCGGCGATCTCGGTGAGGGTAATTACCCCCAGTAGTGGCTGCGCAGTAATCTTCACGCTGCGCTCGCGGTCACGGCGATTAATTCTACTGTAGCTGGGCACATATTCAGCTTTAGCAACAGAATAAAAGGGAATCTCTGCGCCATTGACGGTGCGCACGCGCAGGTCCTCGAGGGTATCTACCTGAGCACGAGCACTTTTGGGGTAGCGAACCATTACACGAATATCATCTCGTCCTCTGGGAATGCGCTGCGCTTCGGCACCGTAAAAACCCTGGCGTACCTGAAGGGCAACATCTGAGAGGCTAATACCCAGATTGTCTGCATTGGGGCGCAAACTAATATCTAAATCAGAGCGCCCAGAGTGAATATTGTCACGAATATTAGTGGTGCCTGGTACCTGGCGAAGCTGTTCTTTAATATAGACCGTAGCGGCTTGTAACTGTGCGACGTTTGGTGAAGATAGCAATGCTGAAAATTGCCCAGAACTAGTTCGTGATAGGGATGCCTCAATTTCAAAGGACTTCGCATCCGGCACTTTGCCTATATGGTGTCGCCAGCGCTCGGCTACTAATCGGGGATCTATTGTGCCGGTGTATTCAGGCGTTATTTCAAGAATTAATCGGATGTGATCACCCCACATAAAGGATAACTGATTCTTCGTGAGGTCAGCACCACCCTTGTGAGTTACGAGCAGTGGGTCATCAGACAGCATGAGCACGGCCTCTTCGGCACGTTTAATAATTTCAAGCTTACTGGCCCTAGCGTAACCGTCTGGCATATTGATTTTCATCTGAATAATATCGGAACTGACAGAGGGCATAAAACGCTGCTTAATATAGCCAGAGCCTACCAGTGTTATCGACAGCGCAAAGGCCAGGGTAAATATCACTAGAGTCAGGTAACGCCAATCTAGAGCTTTAATTAACAGTGGTTGATATTTGTTTTTGGCAAAGCTCGTCATACCTAGGGCAAACCATTGGCGCAGGCGGTAGAACTTAATACCCCATTCTGATTTAGGCTCTTTCTCTGGCTTCATTTGCGCTAGATGAGACGGCAGTATCAGTAGTGATTCAATCAGCGAGAAACTAAGAGCTACGATAGCTACTGCAGGAATAGCCCAGAGCATTTTTGGCCATATGCCGGGCAAAAAAAGCATTGGTATAAATACAATCATGGTACTTACAACAGCGAGAATTACCGGCTTAGAGACTGCCTGAGCACCTAGTTGGGCGGCAGTATTGTGGTCATAGCCCTCTTGTTGATGGCGGAAGACACTTTCGCCAACCACAATGGCATCGTCAACGATAATTCCGAGAATTAGCAAGAACGCAAACATCGATAGCATATTTAAGGTAAGCCCCATGCTCGGCAAAATCCATAGCGCGCCCATATAGGCAATGGCAATTCCAAGTGCTACCCAAAAGGCCAGTTGTGGCCGCAAAAATAACATCAGCACTATAAATACTAGTACCAAACCGCCAAAGGCATTAGCAGACAAGAGCTCTAGGCGGCCAGAAAACATGGTTGAAAAATCTGCCCAGGTGGCAATGCTAAGCTCCGCGGGTAAATAATTGATTTCTTCCGCTATATAACGTTTGACTGCATTGGTAGTAGCTACAACATCTGGCTGGTTGCCAACGCTAATGCCGAGAAAAACGGCAGCCTGACCATTAAAGCGAACCATAGAGTTACGTTCTTCAAAAGTATCTTTAACAATGGCAACATCAGAGATCTTGATTTCTGAACCATCTGCGCGACTGGTGATCGCAATGCGATTAAAATCATCTTCAAAATAAGCTTGTCCCCGCGTTTGTATCTGTATGTCACCAGTTGCAGAGCGAATGGTGCCGGCGGGTAGATTAAGTGAGGATCGCTGAATGCCAGTGACCACATCATTAAATGAGATCCCATAGCGTCGCATCGCGGCTTCCGATAACTCAATATCAATCTGTGGGCTACGAATACCGCTAAGTTCGGCATGGTCGACATCCGATAGTGCGGCCAAATCATCCCTAATGCGTTCACCATATTTCTTAAGCACAGTCTCATCCGCGTCACCGAATAGAGCCACTCGTATTACCTCATTACGAAGTATCTGCTCCATTACAATGGGACGCTCAGCATCTCGCGGGAAGGTGGTTATAGAGTCAACACGACTTTTAATATCGTTGAGCATCTTGTTCATATCATGGCCAGTAACCACCTCTATGGTTACCCTGCCACGACCCTTCCGAGCTTCTGAGGTGATATGTTTTATACCATCAAGGTTATAAATTGCCTCCTCGATACGAATAACAATCTGCTCTTCAACTTCTCTTGGCCCGGCCCCAGGGTAGGGCATATTAATATCTATATAGTTTATCGGTATGGCTGGAAATACTTCTTTACCAATACTCGATGCGCCCATTGCACCGCTAATTAATATCAATACCATCAATAAATTAGCAGCAATTGGATTATGGACAAACCAATTAATCAAATTTTTCAACGGTTTTTACCAACCGTAAATGAAGCCGCCGACGGAGCTAATGATTGCTTATCTGGCTCTCTAACAGGTAAAACTTGCATCCCATTAATAGGTAATGGAATTCGAGTTGTCACTATTATGGTGCCGGGTGCTATACCTGCTGTCACCACAGTGTCGGCATAAGAGCGCACAATTGAAACGGTCTGAAAATTAATTTGATTGTTATCGTTAAGCACCAGTATTTCCCGGCCCCGATAGATGGCATCCTTTGGAAGTCTGAGCCCATCTTCGATCACTCGGCCACTAATCTGCGCTTCCACAAACAGGCCAATACTCAGTGGACGTTGACTCTGGCTGAGGTCTGACTTAAATGGATTTTCGATCTCGGCCACGGCAAAGGTCATACGACTACGCACATCTATAGAAGCATCGGTGCGCACGATTCGTCCCCGCCATTGATCACTTACCTCACCGACACGACTATGCAAAGTAACCTCGGGGTAGCTAATGGCATCACTGTCCTCAAAGCTAACGGGTAAATCCACTAAAAGAGCTTCACGATCAGACATAGGCAAACGCACTTCTACCACATCTGTACTGTATACCTTAGCTATGCGCGTACCGGGCGTCACATACTGGCCTAGATCTACAAAGGTATTGCGAATACGACCCTGAAAAGGAGCGCTTATGCCGGTGCGGTTCAGATCTAGTTGCGCCTTTTGCAGGTCAGCCTGTGCTGAATCAAGGGTGGCTTGGGCAGCATTCAATTGAGGTTGTCGCAAAAAAAGGGCATTGGCGGTTTGATCGCCCAGATCGCGCCATTCGCGCCTGGCCTGCCTAGATCTGCCCTCCTCAAGAGCGACCGACTCCTGAGCCCTAGCTAACTGCGCCTTGGCTCGAATAACTGCGAACTCATAGTCAGCTGGCTCAATTTGCACAAGTTTACTATTCGCCTGAAAGAAACCACCATTGGCATAGTTGTCAGCCACAGCAACAATCTTTCCTGATACCTGGGAAACTAGGTCAATTTCCCGCCTGGGCGCCACTGTGCCTTGAGAGTTAATACTAATCTTTAGGGGAGCTGGTGCCGCAACTATTACTGACACATTCAGCAACGGTTTTGGAGTTCTGGGCTCTCGCTGGGACTTCGGTTTAAGCAGCACCAACGCTAAAATCAGCGTGATACCTATTATGATAACTAAAAGGGTAACTCTTGCTTTATGGCTTAAGGAGTACATCAATACTATAACCTTTGAGAGGCAGATAAAAATTATAAGTTTTTACTAAACGATGATCGCCACAGTGGGTTGACATTATACATAACTATAAAAGGACGCTACGTAGCTTTGGCTCTATACTCCCCCTGAGATCCAGATTTTGAAGCGTTGCATAAATTCAGGGACGCGATAAAAAATAAATCCGAGATATATTATATTAAGTAGCGCTATCGCTAGAAAAAACTGCGGTATTGAGCAACCTAAAATACTTAAAAAAACAATACCTATCAAGCTACCAACCACCATATAAAAAGCGTTACAAATATTGTTTACCGACAGTATCCGAGCGCGGACATTACTGGCAGAGCGCTGCTGGATCATAGAGTAAAGAGGGACGATAAAAAGACCTCCACAAAGTCCAATAAACATTAAGTCAAAACCTACTCGGATACCTCCAGCTAGACCAAAAAATGCACTCGGCAAAACAGCGTAAACACCCTGATTAGCCAGTTGGAATGTATTGGCTGAGAAAAATAAATCTACCGCGAATACAGTTAAGCCGAGTGCCCCTAGAGGAATTAGTCCTGGCTCAACACTACCGCCAGACAGCTTATTACACAGCAAGGAACCAATCGCCACACCAACAATAAAAGCCGCTAACAGAATGGAGATTAATGTGGGATGACCATTGAGTACGGTAACTGCAAAATTCGGCACCTGAGTTAAAAAGCTTCCACCATATAGCCAAAACCATGAGTTGGCCAAAATACAATAAAATACTGTGGGATCAGCTTTGGCTAATTTAAAATTTTCACGGCTTTGTCCTATGGGATTAAGTTGAATAACTATGTCAGGATTTTCCGCAGCCGCATCTGGTATTTCGCGGCTACAGAGCCAGCCAATAATTGCCACAATTACAGCCACCAACCCAACAAATAGCGGGCCATTATCAAAGGTAACAATCCAGCCACCAATTAAGGTACCCATTAAAATAGACACAAAGGTTCCCATGCCGACCTGTGCGTTACCACCAAGTAACTCATGGGTATCAAGGTGCTGAGGAATAATTGAATATTTAATCGGACCAAAAAAAGCAGACTGTGTTCCAAGTAAAAATAAAATTACCAACATAGAAGAAATATTCATACTCCAAAGAGCATAGCAACCTAATAGCATAATAATTATTTCTGCTAATTTTATTCTGCGAATCAATAATGCTTTGTCATATTTGTCAGCTAGCAAGCCAGCCGTTGTGCAAAATAAAAAATATGGAACTATAAAAAGTCCTGCAGCCAAATTAGTTGTGAAGTTAGTGCTGCCATCTGCTCCGGCCACTGCGGTACTAACAATAATAACCAAAAGAGCATTTTTAAAGATATTGTCATTGAGTGCGCCCAAAAACTGAGTCGCAAAAAAAGGTAAAAAACGTCGTTTTGTAAAGAGGTGAAACTGACTTATTGGTTTCTGTTGCATAACAGGCCTTTATATTATTATGGTTAAATCAACTCTACTTTCTTACTTGACTCAAACATCTTCCCAAAGAAGATTTAGGGGCGTTCATATAATTTCGAAAGGCATTCGATTTAAAATATGACTACGCCATGATAGTAGCTATCATGATACATCCCGACTTCAATATATTAGTTATTAGAGGTCGCCTAGGGCTGTATTATTCACATTTAGCTCAATCATAGCAGGACAGGCTGAGCTTCGCTTGATTTCAGTGTGTAACCCATCACCGTGGTTTTACGGCTACCCATATCTCGCCGATGCGGATCATTAAAAGTGGCTAGTTCAATAAACCCTGCCTTGCGCATCATACCTGCCGAGGCCAAATTTTGTTCATGGCGATCAACGATAAGCATAGAGGCGCCAAACTTGGTCGCCTGATTAATAATCTCAGTTAATAGTTTGTGCCCAATACCCTGACCTACATGAGCTTGATGAACCACAGCCTCAGCAATATAGATGGTTTGATGTAACCCACTGAATTGGAGATATTTGTTGGGCAAGGCCTGCGGATGATAAAAGATCCCAAAGCCTAATAGTGCGGAGTTGTCAGTAGCAACGATTACTGAGGCCTTACCTTCGGTAATAAGGGCAAATTCCTTATCGACGCCATCACCAGGCAAATGGTTCCATGGATTAGAACCATGCTTGAACAGAAACGTCTTAAGGGTAGCTAGGTCCTTATGCAGGGCTAGTGAGTAGGTAATCATCGAAGCATCATCCGGTCTCGGGATCCTCAGTTGGCAAGGTAAGATGGTACCATGGCTTTGATCTCCGCAGCTTTGCGCTAGCCTAGTTTTAAGGCTGTGAATTTTGGTTTAGCCCAAGTTCTTTTTGCTTTTTCTTACTCAGGCCGAGGGACACTATTCGGTAGGACTCTTTTAAATAATACTGTAATTCATCGTCTTCGGATACCGGTGCATCATATTGCTGAATCCACTTAAAGCCGCGAGATGCCAGATAGGGAGCCGGCCGATAGCCAGGTTTGATCTCTAAGAAATTAAAATTTTGTCTGGATGTTTTAAATGTAAACCCAGGCTTGTTAGCCTTACTTAAGCTGCCAATGGCAAAGACCTTACCGCCGACTTTCCACACATCTGAGCCACCCCACTGCACAATATGAGAGGTGCCTGGAAGTGCGCCGCAAAATTGATTGAATTCTTGACCAGTCATAGGATGGTTTTCGCTCGTCTGTGCAACAACCGTTTACTGTGTTGATAATCCGAGGGCTTAACGTCAACACCGAACACTGTGCGTCCGAATTCAGCGAAAAGATAGACAATGGTGAAAGGCTATATGAAAACACTTACTGCTTGTTAGCTAGTAGCTATCTAGGCACTTTACTGTACCCTAGCAACGAGCCGCATATGAGCAGATCGCAGCTAGTTCAGGTGTGGCCTGTCAGTCTAGGTTGCGCGCTATTTACGTTTCATAGCACCAAAGAATTCAGCATTGTTCTTGAACCCTTTAAGTTTCTCAACCATAAATTCTGCAGCAGCTAAATCTTCCATATCATGCAGTAGTTTGCGAAGTATCCAAACTCGTTGCAGTTCCGATTCATCCATTAATAAATCTTCACGGCGAGTGCCAGAGCGACGTATATTTATGGCTGGATAGACGCGTTTTTCAGCAAGCTTTCGATCCAATATTAATTCCATATTGCCCGTGCCTTTAAACTCCTCGTAGATAACCTCATCCATCTTAGAGCCAGTTTCAACCAGAGCCGTTGCGATAATGCTAAGGCTACCGCCATGTTCAATATTTCGCGCAGCGCCAAAGAACCGCTTTGGCTTTTCTAAAGCATGAGCATCAACACCACCGGTCAATACCTTACCGGAGGACGGAATAACTGTATTATAGGCACGCGCTAGTCGAGTAATAGAATCGAGTAGAATAACCACATCTTTTTTATGTTCTACTAAGCGCTTAGCCCTTTCGATTACCATTTCAGCCACCTGCACATGCCTAGTTGGTGGCTCATCAAATGTCGAGGCTATAACTTCACCGCGCACTGTGCGCTGCATCTCTGTTACCTCCTCAGGCCGCTCATCAATCAGCAAAACAATAATAATACATTCGGGATTATTACGAATGATCGACTGAGCGATATTCTGCATCATGATCGTTTTACCAGCCTTGGGTGGCGCAACAATTAACCCCCGTTGTCCTTTGCCTATTGGCGATACCAGATCAATAATTCGCCCAGTTATATCTTCGGTGGAACCATTGCCTGATTCCAATGCTAAACGCTGATCTGGGAAGAGCGGAGTAAGGTTTTCAAAGAGAATTTTGTTACGGGCATTTTCTGGCGCGTCGAAGTTGATTTCATCGACCTTGAGCATGGCAAAATAGCGTTCACCATCTTTGGGAGGTCTAATTTTCCCTGCAATGCCGTCGCCAGTGCGCAAATTGAAACGTCTTATCTGACTCGGTGAAACGTAAATGTCATCCGGGCCTGCCAGATAGGAAGCGCCAGCAGAGCGTAAAAATCCGAATCCATCAGGAAGTATTTCTAAAACACCATCCCCATAAATATCTTCGCCACTTTTTGCGTGTTTCTTAAGTAGGGCAAAGATAATGTCTTGTTTTCGTGAGCGAGCTAAATTATCGAGCCCCATGGACGCGGTCATTTCAATTAGTTCGGCGATCGGTTTATGTTTTAATTCTGATAGATTCATAGGGAGGGTTTTTCGGTTTTATAAGGGTTTATTGAGAGATGGCGCAAGGCCATGATTAAAAGATTGGGTGGATTTTAAAGCCGCATATGGCGCAAAAGATTGTTTGTGGAGCGTCAGAAGAGGCGTTTTCTAAGCTGATTTAACTAAATTATAGCGGTGGATTTGCAAAGCGCAAGAAAAGTTTTGCGGCTCTGCTATTAGAGCCGCACATATATTCATACCAAGGCTTCTACAAACTCCACTAATTGGGCCTTGGAAAGCGCGCCAACTTTGGTCGCCTCGACCGTACCATTCTTAAATACTAGAAGCGTTGGAATGCCACGTACATTAAATTTAGCTGCAGATTCAGGATTGCTGTCGACATCAACTTTGCAAATTTTAATTTTGCCAGCGTACTCATCGGCTACCTCATTGAGAAGAGGTGCAATCATTTTGCATGGCCCGCACCATTCTGCCCAAAAGTCAACTAGTGCAGGGGTGTCAGATTGCAATACATCAGTTTCAAAACTTGCGTCGGTGACGTGAACAATATGATCGCTCATTTTTACGGTATCTCCAAAGAAATTAATTTAGGTTACAAACCCTTTGAGTGGTCCATAGTAACATTGACGATGACGCGGCAACAATGCATATGCTCAATCGGCGTAAAAGATTTAGACTATTGATCTGAGTACTTTGTGTCTAGGGGAACTTTGAGTCAGCTATAGGTCAGACAATTAATACAGTAATATTGGAGAAAGCATGAGGATTACTAAGTTAGCCTTACTGGTGGCCGTGACTATTCTGGTAAGCATCTATTTCTTATTAGATGGGCAACAGTATCTGTCCCTCGATTTCTTTCAGCAATATTATCAACAACACCCGATATTGTCTGCGCTCCTCTACTTCTCTGTATATGTGATTGTCACCTGCCTATCTCTGCCAGGAGCAGCATTATTGACCATTATAGGAGGGATGATTTTTGGTCTTTGGTTTGGTGTGCTACTGGTGTCATTTGCCAGTACACTTGGTGCCACAGGGGCTTTTTTACTGTCGCGCTTTGTATTGCGAGATTGGGTGCAGACCAAGTTTGCCAGCTATCTTAAAGCCGTTAATGAGGGCATAGAGAAAGATGGCGCACTGTATCTGTTTAGTCTGCGGCTTATACCTTTGTTTCCGTTTTGGATAATCAATTTAGTGATGGGTGTGATGCCGATAAAGACTAGTACCTATTACTGGGTCAGTCAGCTGGGCATGTTAGCTGGTACCTTTGTGTTTGTGAACGCCGGTGCCTCGTTGGGTCAGGTGCAGGAACTATCCACCTTGGCTATTTTAACTCCCAGCGTCCTGCTGTCATTTGGGTTACTCGCGTTATTTCCTTTTATTGCACGGACCTCCATGGCCGCTGTGCGACGACGTAAGGCGCTGGCTGGATTTCAACGGCCATCTAAGTTTGATGCCAATTTACTGGTTATCGGTGCTGGTAGTGCCGGATTAGTAAGCGCTTACATAGCTTCAACTGTCAATGCCTCAGTGATTCTAGTTGAGAAATCTCATATGGGAGGCGATTGCCTAAATACAGGTTGTGTGCCGAGCAAAGCATTGATTCGTGCAGCCAAGTCAGTCAAAGATATAGAGAGGGCCAGTAAATTTGGTATAGAGAGTAAGGCATCTGTGGTTAATTTCCCTAAGGTGATGGATCGGATACATGAGGTCATCAAGGAAATTGAACCCCATGACTCTGTTGAGCGTTTTACTGATTTGGGTGTGCACTGTATCTCGGGAGAGGCTAGATTGGTGAGTCCGTGGCAGGTAGAGATTAACGGTCGCCTAGTCAGTGCGCAAAAGATCATTTTAGCCACTGGCGCCAGTCCAATAATACCGCCTATTCCCGGTTTAGCGACTGTTGATGTCCTCACCTCCGAAAACTTGTGGCAGTTACGAGCCTTGCCTAAAAGGCTTTTAATTATGGGTGGGGGCGCTATGGGTTGTGAGATGGCACAGGCATTTCAACGTCTGGGTGCCGAAGTCACCCTAGTTGACACTATGGTTCATTTGCTCCCCAAAGAGGACGCTGATGTAGTGGCGAGATTAACCCAAACTCTGCAGGAGGAGGGTGTGAGAGTAGTTATCAACAGCGAAATTATTTCGTTTGTGGCGGAGGATGCAGAGCAAAGTGCCCTTGTTAAAGGCCCAGATGGCAAAACTAATAGCGTCATTTTTGACCGCGTTTTGGTTGCCGTTGGCCGCCGTGCCAATACCTCAGGTTTCGGTTTAGATCTTATGGGAGTTGCCCTCAATGCTGATGGTACGGTTAATGTTGATAAGTTTCTTAGAACGAGTTGCCCGACTATTTTCGCCTGTGGTGACGTGGCTGGACCCTATCAACTGACTCATGCTGCGGGGCACCAGGCATGGTTCGCTGGGGTCAATGCCCTATTTGGTCAGTTCAAGAAATTTGCCGTGGACTATCGAGTTATGCCCCAAGTTATTTTCACTGACCCGCAACTGGCGCGAGTTGGCCTCAATGAGCGAGAAGCGAGGGAGCAGGGCGTTGAAGTAGAGGTAACTACCTATGATTTAGCGGACTTAGATAGGGCCATTGCCGATGGCGATGCTCAGGGTATGATCAAGGTACTTACTGCGGTTGGCAGCGATCGTATTCTAGGCGCCACAATTTTAGGCCCACAGGCGGGCGAGCTAATCACTGAATTTGTCACTGCGATGAAACATAACCTTGGTCTAAATAAGATTCTTGCCACTATCCACAGCTATCCAACCCTAAGCGAGGCCAATAAATATGTCGCTGGCCATTGGAAACGCAAGCATATACCGCTGCGATTGCTGGGCTGGATAGAAAAGTATTATCGTTGGAAATTAGGGCGCTAATCGGTCGTAAGCCTAGCTAAAATTGTCCATTGGCTCATGACCTACAACTGACTGAGGATCAATATGAATAATAATCTCGGAGCCCGGAAAGATCTCGAGTAGACGGAGTTCTACTTCGTCAGAAACCCTGTGTGCTTGTAGTAACGACAAGTCATCATCCAGTTCCAAATGGAATTGGATAAAGGTCACGGTCCCTGCATGCCTGGAGCGCAAATCGTGCATACCACGGACATTTTTGTGTTCTAAAACTAGGGTCGTAATGTCGGCGCGTTGGTCGTCTGGTAATTCTCGGTCCATTAATTGGTCGTAGGAGACCTTAATAATTTCCCAAGCGCTGTACAAAATATAGGCGGCGATAGCGCAGCCAAATAGACCATCAAATCCAGCCCACCCCTCTACCGACAACCACAGAGCCAGTATTACACTGCCATTGACCAGCAGGTCGGTGCGATAGTGCAACGCATCTGCGCGGATGGCGGTTGAATTGGTTTTACGAATTACATAATTTTGAAAGGCCAGCAAAACTAGCGTCATCACAACAGAAAATATCATCACCAGCATACCCATGCCCGCGGCCTCAATGGCGATAGGGCTGATAATTCTCCGCCCAGCTTCGAGTAGCAAAAAGCCAGCAGAACCGGCGATGAACATAGCTTGACTGAGCCCAGCCAGGGCCTCCGCTTTACCATGTCCGAACCGATGCTCCTTATCGGCTGGTGTCAGGGCATGACGCACGGCAATCAGATTAATTAGCGATGCCAGTGCGTCCAAAACCGAGTCAATCAATGTGGCGAGCAAGCTTACTGAATCAGATAGCCCCCAGGCGACCAACTTAACCACTATAAGCATAGATGCGACCGTAATAGAGGCATAGGTTGCCAGCCGCATTAATTTTGCAGATTGTTCTTTGTCTGTTGCTAGGTGGCTAGATGTGGTCATGTTATTTGACTATTTAACTGGGAGTCCTGAACCACTAGCTTAGCAAATTAATCAGGTTGTCTAAACTGTAAAGCTATGAGCTAAGTGGTAGTGTCGAGTTAAAATTCCTGCAAAATGGTGTTTAGGAACTGATAGCCGAGTTTAGTGGTGGTATATCTGCCGCATTCTATTTCCATTAGCCCTTTGCGCTGTAGATTCTCAATCTGCTCGGAGATTGTCATATCATTCAAACCTGTGCGGGAGGAGAAATAGGCAGCGGGAACTCCATCTTTCAAACGCAGGCCATTCATCATAAATTCCAGTGCAATCTCATCGGTCGCTATCACCTTATTTGTGGCTATGAGTGAGTCCTTGCGCGCTAAATATTTGTCGGGCTGACGGGTCTTGCTAGTACGAATTACGCAACCCTCCTCTGGGAGTGTGATCTTGCCATGGGCGCCGGCACCGATACCCAGATAGTCACCAAAATGCCAGTAATTAATATTGTGCTTTGAGGTCTGTTCATTTAGAGCAAACGCAGACACTTCGTACTGTTGGAAACTGCTGCTATGCAGCAATTCTATTCCTGCTTGCTGTATGTCAGCCAGCCGATCATCTGTAGGCAGCTGAGGTGGGCGAGAGTAAAACTCGGTATTGGGCTCAATGGTCAACTGATACCAAGAAATATGTTGGGCGTCGTTGTCGATTGCCAGCTTTAGATCAGCTTGTGCCTCGCTAACTGTCTGCTCGGGTAGGCCATGCATAAGATCTATATTAAAGTTGTTAAATCCTGCGGCCCTTGCAGTTCCAATGGATCGCAATGCCTGTTCACCATCATGAATTCTACCCAGTCGCTCTAAATGACTAGTATTAAAACTCTGTATGCCTATGGATAGGCGATTGACTCCGGCGCTGTAAAAGTCGGCAAACTTTTGTTGTTCAAACGTACCCGGATTGGCCTCGAAAGTGATTTCGATGTCCTGCTCAAAACCTATGATTTGCTCTGCGGCATTTAAAATTGAGTCAATAGCCTGAGCTGAAAAAAGACTGGGGGTGCCGCCGCCAAAAAATATCGAATGGAGTTTACGTTGCTGGGCCCAATGTTGGTCTGCGCGCAAATCAGCAATCAGTGTTCGCACATAGTCTGCCTCGGGAATTTCTGCAGCCGCCTGATGAGAATTAAAGTCACAGTAGGGGCATTTGCGGACACACCAGGGGATATGTATGTATAGAGACAGCGGCGGTAGTTGTAGCATGGCTTTAGGGAGCCTGTAATTGCATCAGCAAGTTAGCTATCGCTTTGCCGCGATGACTCAGTCGATTTTTAGTTACCTTATCTAGCTCTGCTGCATGGCAATTGGTTTCAGTGACAAAAAAAATAGGGTCGTAGCCGAAGCCCTGATCACCCCGAGATTCAGTTGCAATTCTTCCTTCCCAGGTGCCCTGGCATATAATTGGCGTTGGGTCATTACCATGGCGCATGTAGACAATTACTGTTTGGTAGCGAGCAGTGCGCTGTTGTGCAGGCACGTCAGTCATCAGCTTAAGAAGCTTCTCTTTGTTGGCGCTGTCGCCCGCTCGTTCACCGGCAAAACGTGCCGAATAAATTCCCGGCTCACCCTGTAAATAATCTACTTCTAGACCTGAGTCATCGGCGATGGCGGGCAGATTAGACAGGGTCGCAGCATTGCGTGCTTTAAGAATGGCATTTTCTACAAACGACAGCCCGGTCTCTTCGATATCAGGAATATTGAGTTCGGTCTGAGGGACTATTCTGATTCCCAATCCGCCGAGCATTTCCTGTAGTTCTGCTATTTTACCGGCGTTGGCGCTGGCTAGTACTAAATCTTGTGGACTACTCAATATAAGGTTCCTGTTATTCTTAGCTTGCAGCTAGTTGTGATACATCTTCTTTTGGAATTTGAAGTTATAGCTATATCCAGACGGATCAGTTAGGGGCTTTACGTCAATTTTAAAGGTCAGAAAGTCTTCGTTGTCGAATTTAAAGGGCGCCAGGTAGTACACAGTATTTTTCTCGCGCACAGCAACAAACTCTAGAGTCTGTGTCTGCTGTAAAATATTTGACACTGTCCCTGTCACAGTTCCTGGGACTCCAACACCCAGTTGTTTAACCATGGCAATATTGACCAGGCCCTTGCCTTTGCCCCGCACAATATTGTTGGCCACGGCAATTTTGGGATCAATAAACAAGCTACCGAAGGCGCTGTAAAAAATTTTGTGCTCGCCATGCTGCTTGTAGAGATTTTCTTCAAACGTCTGCCCTACAATTGGAGCTGTCAGTAGGCAGGTTAGTAGTATCAGTCGTTTCATGGGCTTTATCCTTTGGGCTAATCTATAGCTAGATCGATATGGCAAACTCCTTATTACTCAGTTTTAACGACTTAAATGATAAACCGCCGTTTCTGTGAAAAGATTTGGCCATAGGTTTTTTAGTAGGTTATCAGGAAATTGCTCAGCAATAAATTTACGATGCATCACATTAATATTACGCTCCTGACAAAGGGCCTCAAAGTCACTATACGTGAAGAAGTGAATATTGGGCGTGTCGTACCATTGATAGGCGAGTTGTTTGGTCACCGGCATACGACCGCGAAACGCCAGATAGGCTCTTGTTCGCCAACTGCCAAAATTTGGGAAGGTAATAATACATTCACTACCGATTCTAAGCATCTCGTCCAATACTAGATGCGGATAGCGCATAGCTTGGAGAGCCTGCGTCATAACTACGGTATCAAAGCTATTATCGGCAAAGTTGTCTAGACCCCTGTTGAGATCCTGCTCTACAACGTTGACACCCCGAGCAATACATTTCTCAATTGAATCTGAGTCAATCTCAAGGCCGTAGCCACGAACATTATGGGAACTGGTGAGATCAGCCAGCAGAGAGCCGTCGCCACAACCCAAATCTAGTAGTCTCGAGCCGGATCTAATCCAGCCGCTAATAAAGCTAAAGTTATGGTTCATTATGCAGCACCCAATTGATCTGCAAGTCGCCTAAGATAGTTACTCAGAGTTTTTTGATAGCGATCATTTGGCAGTAAAAATGCATCATGCCCCTGATTGGACTCAATGGCTGTATAGCTGACATTTTTGCCTGCAGTGATAAGGGCATCGGTGATTTCTTGTGACCGTTTAGGCGAGAATCGCCAGTCACTACTGAACGAAATTAGCAAAAAGTTGCACTGGGCATGCTCAAAGGCGGAAACGGGACTGTTGCCGTATTCTCGAGACAGGTCGAAGTAGTCGAGCATTTTAGTGATCAGAATATAGGAGTTAGCATCAAAATTACTAGAAAATTTGTCGCCCTGATAGTTCAGATAGCTTTCGATTTGAAACTCGATAGGGTCCTCTGTGCTACCTATAAAATCACCGCTAGCTAATTCGCGACCGAACTTCTTGCCCAGAGCTTCATCAGATAAATAGGTTACATGACCAATCATACGCGCTAATGCCAAGCCATGCAGAGGCGCCCGGTTCTGTTGTAGATAATTGCCATCACAGAAATTTGGATCTGACTTAATGGCCCTGCGGGCAATTTCATTAAACGCAATATTCTGGGCGCTTAGCTTCATAGATGAGGCGATTACGACAGCATTTAGGAGCTTGTCGGGATGCTCCAGTGACCAACGCATAGCCTGCATACCACCTAAACTGCCGCCAATAACCGCAGCCCAGCATTCAATAGCTAGATGTTCCATCAATAGCTTTTGCGACTCTACCCAGTCGCGCGCGCGCAGGGAAGGAAAGTCAGCACCCCATACTCTGCCTGTTGCAGGGTTAGTTGAGGTCGGCCCTGTACTGCCAAAACAGCTGCCAATATTATTGACACTCACAATAAAAAATCGATCGCTATCTATTGCCTTGCCCGGCCCTATGTAATGGTCCCACCACCCCGGTTTGCTGTCACCTTCATAAAATCCCGCCGCATGATGATTGCCGCTTAGTGCGTGGCAAATCAAAATAGCATTATTCTTGTCACTATTAAGGGTGCCATAGGTTTCAAATACCAGTTCATGAGTTGGTAGCACAGTTCCGCAGGCCAGAGTCAGAGGCTTGTCAATCAGTACCTTTTGAGGGCTGACTAGTCCAATGGACTTGGCGGGGGTTTGTAATGAGAGAGATGCCATAACTACTAGTATACCGCCTTGTATTATTTATGGCTGTGAGTTTTTTACTTCAAGGGGCTTTTTCTGATGTAGACTAGCGACCGGCTTAATTAGAGGTATAACCTATGCAGTATAAAAAATTGGGGGACACCAATTTAAACGTATCCTTAATTGGCTTGGGCACTATGACCTGGGGTCAGCAAAACAACATAGAAGAAGCCTGTGAGCAGATGGATTACGCTGTCTCTAAAGGGATTAACTTTTTTGATGTAGCTGAGATGTATCCAGTGCCCCCTACTGCTAAAACTCAGGGTTCCACAGAATCCTGTATAGGCGAATGGTTTAATCGAACAGGTAAACGGTCAGATATTGTATTGGCAACCAAGGTTGCTGGGCGTGCTGATCAGGGCCCTGATATGAAATATTTGCGAGGCGGCCCCAGACTGAGTCGTGATCATATTCGCCGAGCCATAGAGGGCTCCTTAGAAAGGTTGCAGACCGACTATGTTGATCTCTATCAAGTACACTGGCCCGAAAGGGGCACCAACTATTTTGGTCAGCGTGGTTACAGCCACAACCCTGCGGCCGATGGAATAGCGATCGACGAGACGCTGGATGCATTGTCAGAGTTGGTTGACGAGGGTCTGGTTAAACATGTGGGTGTATCTAATGAAACGCCCTGGGGTGTTATGGAGTATTTGCGCCTTGCCAAAGAGCGAGGTATGGCCAGAGTAGTTAGTATCCAAAATGTCTACAATCTACTGAGTCGGCAGTTTGAAACAGGTCTTGCAGAAATGGCAATTCGTGAAAGCGCCGGCTTGTTAGCATATTCGCCTCTGGCATTTGGTGTTTTAACTGGCAAATATATTGGCGGTAAAAAGCCTGTAGGTTCGAGAATGGACTTATTTACGCGTTTCTCCCGCTACGATAGTGCGCAGTCAACAGCGGCTACTGAGGCTTACAAAGCGGTTGCCGATAAGCATGGTTACAGCCTGACAGAGATGTCATTGGCATTTGTCTGTCAGCAGTCATTTGTAACTAGTTGCTTGATTGGTGCAACCACTATGGAACAACTGAAGGAGAATGTAGCGGCGTTTGAACTGAGGCTTGCTGATGATGTGATAGCAGAAATTAATGCTATACATAACCAGTATCCAGATCCTGCACCCTAGACAGGCTATTTTTAGGTCAATTTGCAGAGTCGCAAGCTCTGCAAATTGGCTTTTAGCGTGCCGTCAACCCAACAGAGGTTGAACCAGGCTGGCGAGTTTTGGCATCACATTGGCGCGAATAATCATTAGGCCAAATATGGCTACCATAGGTGATAGGTCAATCATGCCAATGGGTGGAATAAAGCGTCGGAAGATTGCCATATAGGGATCGACAATCTGGCTGACCACACGCACTGTTGGATGTGAGCTGGTACCAATCCAGCTCGAGATAACCAGAATAAAAATTCCCCAAAAATAAATTTCTATCAATGAAGCTAGTAGCTCAAGCAGTGCCACCGCTATATAGACAAACATCTGGGCGCTCAGCATCCCGCTTATACCCAATACTATAAGATAAAATGACCACTTGACTAGTATGGCTGCAACTAGAGCGGCGATATTAAAGTTGCCTATAGTGGGGAATACCCTGGCGAGTGGTTCTATTATCGGCGCGGTTAGTTTAAAAATTGTTTGCGAGAGGGGATTAAAAAAGTCTGCCTGCATCAGCTGTAATAAAAGGCGTACCAAAAGCACCGTCGCATAGATGTCCAGCGCCGTGCGAAGAATAAAAATAACTGTGTTGTCCATGCTGATTATCCCTTGATGCTGTTATTTGAACGCGGAGCCAAAGTCTGTGGACATCTGTTCTGCTCTTGTAAGTGCGCTGTTCATAGCCTTGCGGAAAGTGTCTTCTAGCCCCTGATCTTCAAAGGTCTGCAGTGCCGCCTCAGTGGTGCCGCCTGGGGACGTTACCTGTTGGCGCAACTGGGTAGGGTTGGCACTTGACTCTGTGGCCATACGCGCCGCGCCCAGTGCTGTTTTAAGACTCAGATCGCCGGCAACTTGTGGCGGTAAGCCAAGTTCTTGACCAACTTGTTGCATAATCTCCATGATGCGAAAGAAGTAGGCAGGACCGCTTCCAGAGACTGCAATAACAGCATCAATTTGCGCTTCATTGTCCACCCAGCAGGTGTAACCAACAGCATCAAAGACTTTTTCTACTTGAGTTTGTTGTTCCGTGGTGACCAGACTGTTAGCGAATAGTCCTGTGGCACCACAAAGTACCATTGCCGGTGTGTTGGGCATGGCTCTGATAATAGCAACATCATCACCTAGCCAATTTTGTAGCGAGGTAAGTGGTATTCCCGCAGCAATAGAAACCACAGCCGGATTATGGCCTAGGCAGTCGGCCAGCTCTTGTACTACCTCATTCATGATCTGTGGTTTGACTGCTAATACAATAAGCTCAGCTTGTTTTGCCGCCGCACGATTGTCAGCCGTAGTTTTAATTCCATAGCTTTCTTCAAGACGTTGGCGTGATTCGGCCCCTGGTTCGCTGACTACAATATTGGCGGCACTAAACCCCTGAGCGATCATGCCGCCAATAATGCAGGAAGCCATATTGCCGCCTCCTATAAATACAATTGAACTCATTACTATTCCTTTATTCGTTCTACGTTAATTATTTGTCTCGTGGTCCAAAAATATCTGTTCCAATCCGAACAATGGTAGCACCTTCTAAAATAGCAGCTTCCATGTCTCCAGACATTCCCATGGAAAGAGTATCCAGTTTCAGAGAATTGTCCAGCCGAGTGTTGATCTGATCTTTTAATTCACGCAGCCTTGCAAAGGGTACCCGCTGTTCGGCCAGGCTAGCTCGGGACCTAGGAATAGCCATTAGGCCGCGTAGGCTAATGTTAGGAAGTTCAGCAATCTCAGATGCTACGGCCAATGCCTGTTCAGGACTGAATCCAGACTTAGTCGGTTCATGGTCAATATTGATTTGCAGGCAAAGATTCAGTGGTTTCATCGTTGTCGGCCTTTGAGCGCTTAAACGCTGCGCAATTTTCAAACGGTCGACACTGTGTATCCAAGAAAAATACTCGGCAGCTAGGCGTGTCTTATTCGACTGCAAAGGGCCAATAAAATGCCAGTCAAGGCCAGTGGCTAAAAACTGATCGATTTTCTCAATAGCCTCCTGAAGGTAGTTTTCGCCGAAGTTTATGAGACCTGCCTGAAGGACCTGATTTATCTGCTTAGTGCTTCTTGTTTTGCTAACAGCCAACAACAGTACCTCATCAGGACTGCGACCTACGTCTCTTAAGGCCTGTTGGAGGCGTACCTGTATTGAGCTAATGTTATTTTTAATAGTTGGCATAGTTTTAAATCATCAACAATGGCTTTAAGGAGCGAGACACAAAATGGATATCACCGAATTATTAGCATTTAGCGCACAACAGGAGGCTTCGGATTTGCATCTTTCCGCTGGGCTATCCCCGATTATCAGAATTGATGGTGATATACATCCCACCAACTTGCCGCCCATGGATCACCAGCAAGTCTATAGTTTGATCTACGAAATAATGAATGACAAGCAAAGAAGAGACTATGGGGAGTATCTGGAAACAGACTTTTCCTATGAGATACCCGGGGTAGCTCGTTTTAGGGTCAATGCCTTTAATCAAAGCCGTGGTGCGGCAGCGGTGTTCAGGGCGATTCCTTCAAAAGCACTAACCCTTGAACAGCTAGGCATGGGTGATATTTTTAGGCAGGTATCGCTTCTACCTCGGGGACTAGTACTTGTGACTGGGCCCACGGGCTGTGGTAAGTCAACAACGCTTGCGGCTATGATCGATCATGTTAATGAGTCCCGAAATGACCATATCTTAACTATTGAGGATCCTATTGAATTTGTCCACCAGAGCAAGCAATGCCTAATTAACCAGCGTGAGATACACCTTCACACCACCAGCTTTGACAGAGCACTGCGCTCAGCTCTACGAGAAGACCCCGATGTGATTTTAGTTGGCGAGTTACGTGATCTGGACAGTATCCGTTTAGCATTAACTGCCGCAGAAACAGGCCATTTGGTGTTTGCTACCCTTCATACGACTTCGGCAGCCAAGACTATTGATCGAGTGGTAGATATTTTCCCGGGGAGTGAGCAAGCAATGATTCGTTCAATGTTCTCAGAATCACTGCAAGCCGTTATTGCGCAGACGTTGTTGAAGAAGATTGGCGGTGGTCGTGTAGGCGCTTATGAAATACTGATTGCTACGCCAGCTATCCGCAATTTGATACGTGAAGACAAAGTGGCACAGATATATTCGGCAATGCAAACAGGGGGTGGTCTGGGCATGCAAACCCTAGATCAATGTCTACATAACTTGGTGGATCAGGGTGTGATTAAATCTGATGTCGCCAGAGAAAAAGCCAAGTTTCCGGATAGTTTCTAATCCCTCTGCATTAGGGTTGTCGCTAAAAAATACAGGTTCGTAAAATTAAGCGCTCTCGGCAATCTAGTGAGGAGATGGTGTGAGCCATATTATGTGGCGATAGAGAATATCTAAGGTCAATTATAGGCAGGTATCTGTAGCGGTGAGATTAGTGAGCACAAACTGATTGGTCATAGCGGCTCTAAAATAGGCTATTACCATTGACTTGATGTCTAGATCACTTCACAGCAAGGCTAAGTAACTAGTACATTACTTACTCAGGGCTGTTGGGCAATTTCAGGGTTTTCAAACCAGCCCTGTAAAATTAGCGATGCGGCAATATGGTCAATTTTAGTAAGGTCATGGCTTTTACCTTTTCTACTTCGGGCCGCTCCTTCGTGTTGCTCGCGAATTATAGACTTGGCCTCGCGGCTGGTGAGTCGCTCATCAATCATCAACACCTGAATCGCAAACCGGCCCTGCAGTCTGCGGGCAAATTTACGTGATCTGGCGCTTAACTCACTTTCGCTGTCATCCATGTTTAAAGGTAGTCCAACTAACACCAGATCTGGCTTCCATTCTTGCAATAGGCCTTCAATGTCTGCCCAGTTAGGAATGCCATCAGCCGCCTTGATAATAGTTAATCCTGAGGCAGAATTGGTGAGTGTTTGGCCATAGGCAATACCAATCTGTTTGAGGCCAAAATCAAACGCAAGCAGGGTTCTAGGGGCGCTATCAGGCATGGCCAGCATCTGGTGATAGCATCGCTAAATCGAGGCCAATAGTTGAAGCCGCGGCACCTGCGCGATCAGCGCAATCAGTCTGAAAGATAATGGCTGAGTCTGCAGGAATGGTTAACCAGCTGTTCTGGGCAATCTCTTGCTCGAGTTGCCCTGCCCCCCAGCTTGAGTAGCCCAGCGTTATTAACGCACGCTCAGGACCGTTTCCAAGAGCAATGTCTTTGAGAATATCTTTAGACGCAGTAAGACTTATACCTTCACCAATGCTTACGGTAGATTCCCACTGCTGCTGGGCAGTAGGGTGTAGTATAAACCCTCGATCGCGCTGCACTGGTCCACCATCAAATATTAGTGAGTTACCGCATTCATCTAAATACTTGAGGTCGAGTTGATCGAAAATTGCTTTTACCGGAATATCCAGAGGCTGGTTAATAATTAGCCCCATGGCACCGTCCGCATTATGTTCGCAGATGTAGACCACAGACTGGGAAAAATTCGGGTCGTTTAGACCTGGCATAGCTAGCAAAAAGTAATCTTTGAGGCTGGAAATAATTTTTTTTGTCGCTTTCGTCATACTGAGCAATATGAGGGTTTGCGCTGCTAAACTCAAGTATTGACGCGAGATAACTTAGGGTAAGCAGATTGTCGGCTAAATTAGCCGCGGTACAGTTATCCACAGTGCCTGGCCCTTTTTACTAGTTCGCAATGGCTAATTATATTGGAGGCCTAAAAATAGCCCCAACAAATTGTAGTTGCCGCAGTGTATCGAGCTTTGTGGCCTCTACAGAATCAGTTCACTAGCTATCACTAAAGCGATCTACGTCAGCTTCATCCCTGGCTGTTCAGGCGATCTTCAATAGCATCAATTAAGCGGTCACCAATTGCCATGCTCTCGGCATCATCAATTTCTCGGGCGCAGGTTGGGCTTGTAACATTGATTTCGGTGAGATAGTCGCCGATAACATCCAGGCCCACAAAGATAAGTCCACGCTCAACTAATGTTGGAGCGATCTGCTGTGCAATCCAATGATCGCGATCGCTGAGGGGCTGCACCCGGCCCTGACCGCCAGCGGCGAGATTGCCACGAAACTCACCATTAGCTGGAATCCGAGCGAGGCAGAAAGGCACCACTTCACCATCAATCACCAGTATACGTTTGTCGCCGTCACGGATTTCAGGCAGATACTTTTGCGCCATAATTGTCTGTTGGCCGTTATTAGTGAGCGTCTCAAGAATCACATTAAGATTCTGGTCATCCTCTCTCACGCGGAATATTGAGGTTCCACCCATGCCGTCTAGAGGTTTAAAGACAGCGTCTCTATGTTCCGTTAGAAAGCTTTTGAGGCGCTGTTGATCACGGCTAATCATCAGCGGCGGTGTGCACTCGGGGAATTCGGTTGCGAACACTTTCTCATTGCAGTCACGCAGGCTCTGGGGCTTATTGACTACCAGAGTGCCACGCCTCTCGGCGGCTTCAAGAATATAAGTAGAGTAGATAAATTCACTGTCAAATGGCGGATCTTTGCGCATCAGTATCACGTCTAGTTCCTCCAGAGGAATAGAGCTGCTGGCCTCTAATTCGTGCCATTTAAACGGATTTTCGAATACCTTGAGGGGCCGCACTTCTGCGCGCGGATTGCCATTCTCCATAAATAGATGCTGCTGCTCCATGTAGTAGAGTTTGAAGCCTTGACGCTGGGCGGCAAGCAATAGCGCTAGGGTAGTATCCTTTTTGTAGTTGATAGTTTGAATTGGGTCCATTACGACCCCGAGAGTTTTACTCATAAATGGCAGCCTTGTGATGAGTTTTGCAATGTTGCTAATAGGGCGCGTAACTGCAAAAGCAGCTCTAAGCCAGCAAACAAAAATATGGATAAAAATTAAATTTGCTCGATTATACATTACAACCGAACTTAAAATTCCAGAAGTTCGGCGCCGTTAGCACTAACCGAGCCGTATTGGCGCAATCGATTCATCATTGTACCCCGAGGGCTCTGTGAGATGGATTACTATTGTTGCGCTAGCAATGGCATCAAAATCGCTATGCAGGTCGACATCAAAAAATGACTCCGACCCCTGGGCTATAATGTCTATGACTGCCCAGCCGCAGATTTTATTGTTGAACCCTCGAAGGCAGGTGGTAGTCTAGACCAAATATTTATAAAAATTTAGGGGAAAATATGAACGGTTTAATGATGGAGACACAGCTCACCATTACTTCAATAATGGAGCATGCTGATCGAATTAATGGCAAGAGCGAGATTGTGTCAGTAACAGGAGACAATCCTTGCCACAGGTACACCTACAAAGATGCATTTCAGCGCGTTCGTAAACTGGCAAATGCTCTGCAAGGTGTAGGTTTCAATCAGGGTGACCGCATAGCGACACTGGCATGGAATGATTACCGTCACTTTGAGCTGTACTATGCTATCTCCTGCTCAGGTCAGGTTTGCCACACTATTAATCCACGTCTATTTCCCGAGCAGATAGACTTTATTATCAATCATGCTGAAGATCAGTGGATTTTCGCTGATCCAATGTTCGTGCCTCTGTTAGAGTCGCTCAAAGATCAACTGCCGACAGTGCGCGGCTACGTTATCATGACCGACCAGGCGCACATGCCCCAGACAAACCTAGCCAATGCTCATTGTTATGAGACCTTTATCGCCGATCAGGCAGATACCTTTAATTGGCCGGATCTCGATGAAAACACTGCCAGTTCAATGTGCTACACATCTGGAACCACAGGCAATCCAAAGGGTGTTCTCTACAGCCATCGCAGTACCGTATTGCACTCGATAGTAGGCTCTATGCCAGACTTGATGCGTCTGTCCTGTAATGATGTGGTTATGCCCATTGTGCCAATGTTTCATGTTAATGCTTGGGGCACTGCTTACAACGCACCCATGACAGGTGCCAAATTGGTATTCCCCGGGCCCAAAATGGCTGATGGCGAGACCCTGACTAAGCTCATTAATACCGAAAAAGTAAATTATTCTCTTGGCGTCCCCACGGTCTGGCTGGCACTTGTTGGCTACCTCAATGCATCGGGTAAAACCGTAGAAACCCTCAGCTCTGTTGTCTGCGGTGGCTCTGCCTGCCCACTGTCGCTGATTAAAGAAATGGAGCGACATGGCGTGATGGTACATATGGGGTGGGGTATGACTGAAATGAGTCCGCTGGGTTCCTACAACCGCCCCATGGCGCGGATGGAAGATATGGCCGAGGAAGAGAAGGACGCGGCTCGTGTTCGTGCAGGTCGAATAGTTTATGGTGTAGAGATGAGAATAGTCGATGGCGACCATAACGAACTACCATGGGACGGCGTAGCCTCCGGGTTATTGCTGGTCAAGGGTCCGTGGGTTATCAGCGGCTATTATCAGCTTGATGATAAACCCGCATTAGATGCAGATGGCTGGTTTGATACTGGCGATATGGCCTCTATTGACGAATATGGGTATGTCACTATCACCGACCGAGTTAAAGACGTTATTAAGTCTGGTGGTGAGTGGATTAGCTCCATAGATGTAGAAAATGCTGCAATGAGCCATCCGGATGTTCAGGAGGCCGCCGTCATTGGTGTTGCTGACCCAAAGTGGACCGAGCGCCCACTGCTCATTGTTATTCCTGTAGAGGGAGTAGCAGCAGATAAAGACGGTATTTTAGCCTCGTTAGAGGGCAAGATTGCCAAGTGGTGGATTCCCGGAGACTGCGTGTTTGTCGAAGAAATTCCCCATACTGCTACGGGTAAAATCAGTAAGAAGGATCTACGTGAACAATTTAAAGACTACTCTTATTAATGCGAGTCAGCCGAATTTCAACCAAGGCGTTTTGAGGTCGATAATAACTGCGGAGTAATGAGTGGTGAAGACTTTACTGATTGCTCTATTACTAGCCTTGGTTTCGGTCTGGGGTATGGCGGAGTCCAATGGCGGCGATCACAAAAGAGATAGCTTATTTAGATGGGCAGATACTGATAAAAATGGCAGCGTTTCGTCAGAGGAGCACCAATTAGCGATCCAAGAGATGGTTGATAAACGCCGTCAGAGGTTCATAGCAATGGATACTAATGGCGATGGCTCGGTAACCAAGGATGAGGCTAGAGAAATGCGCAAGAAAATGCACGGCAGGTTCAAAGACAAAATTGATAAGTAATAGAGCCAGCAGTTAGTGCGGAGCTTAACGGCCACTGTTTTTAGTGGCCGTTTTTTATGGCAATACAAAAAGGCAAATAATTTGCACCTACAATCGAAGTCGCGCATGATTGCGCCTGAACTTAACTGTGGTGTTTTATGACTGATTTTTTGATTGCCCCCTCTATTCTCGCTGCCAATTTCGCCCGACTGGGAGAAGAGGTTGATAATGTGCTCGAGGCTGGCGCCGATATAGTGCACTTCGATGTCATGGACAATCATTATGTCCCCAACCTGACCATTGGGCCTATGGTCTGCAAGGCACTGCGAGATCACGGTGTTACAGCGCCTATCGATGTGCACCTCATGGTCCAGCCCGTCGATGACTTAATTCGTATGTTTGCCGATGCCGGCGCGACCTATATCACTTTTCATCCCGAAGCCTCAAATCATGTAGACCGGTCGTTGCAGCTAGTGCGTGATCTAGGTTGCAAGGCTGGACTGGTTTTGAATCCGGGAACCAGCCTAGAGGTAACACGCTGGGTTATGGACAAAATGGACATGCTGTTACTGATGTCGGTCAATCCAGGTTTTGGCGGACAAAAATTTATACCAGCCACATTGGATAAACTGCGTGATGCACGCCAATTAATTGATACTAGTGGTTATGATATCCGATTGGAAATTGACGGTGGTGTCGGCGTCAACAATATAGGTGAAATAGCGGCAGCCGGGGCAGATACCTTTGTTGCGGGGTCAGCGATTTTCAATCAGCCTGACTATGCTGAAGTTATTGGCAAATTAAGAGAGCAACTGGCAACGGTTGGCTAGACTGATGGTTCCTTGAATGGGGATTATTGATTACACTGTTGATCCTAACAGGAGGCGGGATTTGAAAAGCATCAGTTTTATACGGTTTGATTTTGGCTACCAGTGGTGGCCATGGCGCAACTAGTGCTAGTTGGGCTTTGAGTCGCCCACATAAATCGAACTGCTATCGAACAAGGAAACTGTCATGACCCCCGAAAAATTTGCCGCACTGGCAAGCCAAAACTTTAATCGAATCCCTGTGACCCGCGAGGTGCTGGCTGATCTAGAAACCCCGCTGAGTGTCTATCTAAAGCTGGCCTATGGCCCTAACTCATATCTATTTGAGTCAGTCCAAGGTGGTGAAAAATGGGGTCGCTACTCGCTGATTGGCCTGCAGACCTCCACCGTGTTGAAACTGTATGGCAACCGTCTAGAAATTATTCGTGACGGCAAACCTATGGTTAATCGAACCACCAGCGATCCACTGGCTGAAGTAGAGCGTTTTAGACAGCTTTTCAGTATGCCAGACACGCCTGACCTACCTCGATTTACTGGAGGGCTTGTGGGGTATTTTGGATATGACACAGTTCGGTATGTAGAGCCGCGCTTAGCTGAGAGTACACCACCTGACAAATTGGGCACCCCAGACATATTATTAATGGCCTCAGATGAAGTGGCGATTTTTGATAATTTGTCGGGCACCATCATGCTAGTTGTGCATGTGGACGCTAAAGAGATCGGTGCGCTTGCAAATGCAGAGGCGAGACTGGATGAATTAGAAAACAGACTCGAAGAGCCAAAGCCACACCTACCGCCCATGAATATGCAGGCCGATGGCATCTCGGAGCAAGACTTTGTGTCCAGCTTTGGTGAGCGGGACTTTAAAGCCGCAGTCGATAGAATCAAAGATTATGTTATGGCTGGTGATGTTATGCAGGTAGTGCCATCACAGAGGCTATCAGCCCCCTTTGATGCATCTCCTATTAATTTGTATCGCGCTCTGCGCCGTCTGAACCCCTCTCCCTATATGTATTTTCTCGACCTTGATGGCTTCCATATTGTCGGCTCTTCGCCAGAGGTTTTGGCTCGTCTCGAAGATGGCCAGGTTACAGTGCGACCTATCGCTGGCACCCGCAAACGCGGCGAAAATGCAGAGGAAGATCAGGCTATGGAAAACGAAATGCTAGCCGATCCAAAAGAGATAGCCGAACATCTTATGCTGATCGACTTAGGGCGTAATGATGTTGGTCGTATCAGTAAAACTGGCTCTGTCGAAGTGACTGAGAAAATGATTGTTGAACGCTACTCCCATGTTATGCATATCACCTCAAATGTTGTTGGTGAAGTTGTCGAGGGTATGGGGGCTCTGGAGGTGCTAAAAGCTACCTTGCCCGCTGGCACATTAAGTGGCGCGTCCAAAATTCGAGCAATGGAGATTATTGACGAAGTAGAGCCAATAAAACGCAACATATATGGTGGCGCGGTTGGTTATATAGGGTGGAACGGCAATATGGATACGGCGATTGCAATACGCACCGCAGTCATCAAAGACGGTATGTTACATGTGCAAGCTGGCGCTGGTGTAGTAGCCGACTCGGTTCCAGACCTAGAGTGGAAAGAAACCAATAATAAAGCCCGAGCGTTGATGTGGGCAGCAGCAATGGTTTGTGGAGCGCCCAAATGATATTAATGATCGACAATTACGATTCATTTACGTATAACGTGGTTCAGTACTTAGCTGAATTAAAAGCTGATGTAAAAGTTTATCGCAATGATGAGATTACTATTGCTGATATAGAGCAGATGGCGCCAGAGAAAATCGTGATCTCTCCTGGCCCTTGTACTCCCAATGAGGCCGGAGTATCTATAGAAACTATAAAGACCTTCGCTGGTCGAGTGCCTATTTTGGGAATATGCCTTGGGCATCAGAGCATAGGACAGGCCTTTGGTGGCAACATCGTACGTGCCAAGCAGGTTATGCATGGCAAAACATCGTTAATGCATCACAATGATAGTGGCGTATTCAAGGGACTCACCAACCCCTTTGAGGCGACTCGCTACCATTCATTGGTTATCGATCAGGCAACTCTGCCGGACTGCCTGCAGATTACGGCCTGGACTGAAAATGAAGATGGTAGTCTCGACGAAATTATGGGCGTTCGACATAAAGAGCTGGGTATCGAAGGCGTCCAATTCCATCCTGAGTCAATACTGACTCAGCATGGTCACGACCTGTTAGAAAACTTTCTTACAGGTCTATGAAGGAGGACAGTATGGATATTAAGCAAGCATTGGAAATAGTGGTTAACGGTGACAACCTCAATGCCGCTCAGATGCGTGAAGTGATGCGTCAAATAATGACTGGCAAAGCCACCGAAGCGCAAGTGGGAGCCTTTTTAGTTGCCCTCAGAATGAAAGGTGAAAGCTTAGAGGAGATTGCCGGTGCCGTAGAAGTGATGCGGGAGCTCGTAACTGGTGTCAAAGTCAGCGGCCCAAATCTTGTCGATATCGTTGGCACAGGTGGTGATGAATCTAACTTGTTTAATGTGTCTACAGCATCGACCCTAGTGGTGGCCGCTGCTGGTGGGCGTGTTGCCAAACATGGTAATCGTTCTATCAGCAGTAATAGTGGCGCCGCCGATTTACTGGAAGCCGCTGGTGTTAATATAGATTTAAATCCAGAGCAGGTCGCGCTGTGCGTTGAAGAGCTAGGTGTGGGCTTTATGTTTGCACCAGCTCATCACAGTGCTATGAAGCATGCGATAGGTCCGAGACGCGATCTGGGGCTACGTACAATATTCAATATTCTTGGCCCTATGACCAATCCAGCTGGGGTGACACGTCAACTAATAGGAGTTTACGATCAAGCGCTGTGTAAACCTATGGCAGAGGTACTTGGCCGTCTGGGTGCAGAGCATATTATGGTCGTGCACTCGGCAGACGGACTTGATGAAATTAGTATAGCCACAGAAACTCAGGTGGCAGAATATAAAGATAATAAAGTCATTGAATACAGTATTGCACCGGAAGATTTTTTGATTGAGCGACAGAGCCTCGATGGCTTGGCCGTTGATAATGCGCAGCAATCGTTGGCGTTAATTACTGACGCGCTGGGTAAAAAAGTTGGAGCTAACGCGAGCAAAACAGCAGACTTAATCGCGCTTAATGCAGGTGCTGCACTCTATGTTGCAGGCTGCAGTACTGATATAAAAACAGGTGTGGCCATGGCGCAGGATGCAATAGGTTCGGGTTTGGCGCGAGCTAAAATTAATGATCTAGCTATATTTACTCAGGTTCAGCAGGACGCTTAACAATTAAAGAGATCTAAGATGAGTTCAGACACCCCAACAATACTGAAAAAAATCCTGGCTAGAAAGCATCAAGAAATCAGCGAGCGCAGTGCTCTGGTGTCCATACCTCAATTAATCGAGCAGGCTAATTTGGCTTCAGCGCCCCGCGGCTTTTCCAAAGCCATTGCAGAAAAAATCGCTTCGGGGCAGTCTGCGGTAATTGCAGAGATTAAAAAAGCCTCGCCAAGTAAAGGCGTTATTTGCGAAGACTTTGACCCTGCAACTATTGCACTAAGCTACGAAAAGGGCGGGGCCTGTTGCCTATCAGTTTTAACGGATATTGATTTTTTTCAAGGGGCAGATGAATATTTAAAGATGGCCCGTGCCGCCAGCGGACTGCCGGTGATTCGAAAAGATTTTATTATTCATGAATACCAAATCTATGAAGCTCGAGCCATGGGTGCGGACTGTATACTATTAATCGTATCGGCACTTGCGCCAGAGCAGCTGGATGGGTTGCATGCTCTAGCCTTATCCTTGGGCATGGATGTTCTCATCGAAGTCCATGACGAGGCAGAGCTAGATATTGCACTCAGGTTAGAAAATCCAATGGTTGGTATTAATAATAGAAATTTGCATACTTTTGAGGTGTCGTTAGAGCAAACTTACAATTTGCTAAAAAAAATTCCCAAAGGAAAAATTATTATTACTGAAAGCGGTATCCATAGCCGTCAAGATGTTGCGGCTATGCGTGAGCATGATGTCCATGCATTTCTAGTAGGTGAGGCATTTATGCGTAGCGATGAACCCGGCGTCCGGTTGAGTGAAATGTTTAATAAATGAATTAGACTGATTATCTAATAAAGGCAGTTGGTTTTTCCTGCACTGAAGTTTGAGCAAAAAATAAATTGCGATTGTTAAAAAAATCCAACTCATGGGAAATAAAATCTAGTTAAGCCTCTGGAACGATGTGGCCTAAATCTTGGATCAGTTCACCGTTAAAATATAGATCAATTTATGCAGTAGCAGGTCTTTGTTGTCTTGGCTGGACCTAATGTCTTTGCCGCTCTAGCTAGTTCCATTAGGTCGCTCCTGCAGGTCAAGACGTGCTTGTTGATCTACTAATCATTGTAATCAAGGTAGAAAATACAGTGGCACCAATAAGGTATTGAACTGTAAGTAGCAAGTGTCAATTTAAAGGACATATGCTCCACCAGAAGCTGAGTCAAATTATCGGGTACCAAATACCACCATTGTTTTTCCAGACACAGCAACTAGATCACGATCATCCAAGTTCTTGAGTACTCGACCCACCATCTCCCGAGAGCAACCGACTAGCCGGCCTATTTCTTGACGGGTGATTTTTATCTGCATGCCATCTGGATGAGTCATTGCGTCCGGCTCTTTGCACAGATCTAGGAGCGTCCGTGCAACACGCCCAGTCACGTCAAGAAAGGCTAAGTCGCCAACTTTACGTGTGGTATTACGCAGACGATGAGCTATTTGCTTACTAATGGCGAAGAGAAACTCGGGGTGCTGTTGCCCTAACTCAATAAACTTGGCATAGCTGATTTCGCCAACTTCGCAATCTGTTTTGGTACGAATCCAAGCACTGCGATGTTGCTCATCGAAAAGGCCCATTTCGCCAACGAAATCGCCAGGGTTGAGGTAGGCGAGAATCATCTCTTTATCATCAGTATCATCTTCTATGATGACCGCCACTGATCCCTTGATGATGTAATAAAGCGTCTCACTAACATCGCCCGCATAAATGATAGTGCTTTTCGCCGGATATCTACGCCGGTGACAATGGGACAAGAATTCTTCTACATTGTTTATGTGTGGGGTAAGAGGTGCAGGCACCAATAGCTTTCTCCTTGTATGATTTCTTAGACCGCTATCGGTTAGCATAGGACATAAGACTAATCTTGCGACCTGTTAAGTTGAGTGTAGTAAAAAAATTCTGCAAGCGTATAAATATTCCTTTTGACTCTATGCTAACCTTTGCGCCCTTGAAAACGAGGTGAACTATGAATGCAACAATTAAATGGGTAGATGGAGTTATGTTTCTAGGCGAGTCTGGCAGCGGTCACTCGGTAGTAATGGATGGCGCGCCAGATCAGGGCGGCAGGAACATGGGCATTCGCCCTATGGAGATGGTTCTAATAGGCTTGGGTGGCTGTGCCTCTTTTGATGTTATGACCATGTTGCTGAAGGGCCGTCAGCAGGTTACTGATTGTAAAACTGAGCTACAGGCAGAGCGCGTTGATGCTGTCCCCGCAATATTTAATAAAATTCATCTTCATTTCATAGTGACTGGAAGCCTGCTAAAAGATAGCCAAGTAAAGCGTGCGGTCGAGCTCTCTGCTGAAAAATACTGCTCTGCATCAATTATGCTTGAAGCTGGTGGTGTCGAAATAAGCCATAGCTACGCGATTGAAGAGGCTTAACGGCCTCAGTTTGGAGCCTGAGGCAAAAAAGTAAGGGACAAAAAAAAGGAGCCTAAGAAAGGCTCCTTAAAAAGTCTTTGGATGAAACGCAAAGAAGGGGTAAAACTTTGAAAAACTGCTCCTGAGCAGCTTCTCGTGTACGGTCGATCAAGTCAGGCTTGCATACTAAAAATATCAGCTCCATAATTCCAATGCATTATTTGCATCTATGTTATGCTTTTAAGTAATACCTTTGGCTGTTGGTAAAAAAAAGGGACCCTGGCGGGTCCCTATAAAAGAATCCTATAATGAGGATTAAGAGGGGTAAATCGGGGAACTACAAATCTGGTAAATCTACTTTTTGGAAGCCTCCAGTGAAGGTGCTTCCAACTTAACGAAATCGTCTTTCGCAATTGCAGCACCCGCTAGTCCGGTGAAACCGATCAGTATATAAACGAGTGTCATGGTGTATCTCCTTGGTTACGTTTCAGAGCCATTGCTCTATGGGTGACAATATAAGCGTTCCCGTGCCATAATCCCAATGCATTGTTTGCATCAACTATATGCGTTTAGGTAATGACCAAGGTATTAGCCATGAATCTACAAAAGCTCTCACGCCTCGACCTCAATTTGCTAGTGTCTTTGCAGGCACTGCTTGAGGAAAAAAGTGTCACTCGCGCGGCCCAGCGTCTTTTTATTACTCAGCCTGCCATGAGCAGAGTTCTACAACGTTTGAGACACCAATTGGATGACCCGCTGTTTACCCGAACAGGCAATGAGTTGGTCCCCACACCCAAGGCACGAGATTTACAGATGCGGTTACCTGAGCTACTCGAAAACATATTAGAGATGGTCAGCGAGGGGGAGTTTGACCCCGCCGCCTATGTCGGCGAAATCACCATTGCAGTGCCTGAGTTTGTCGCAATATCACTCGTTTCGGAGCTAACCAAAGTGGTTACGCAATATGCTCCTGGAGTCATTCTATCTATCTCAAGTGAAACAGACAGTGTTGAAGGTGAGCTGGCAGACGGTGTTTTAGACTTTGCCATTGATATTGAAAAGGGCATCACTGAAGATATCAGCGCCAGAAATCTGGCTATATTTACGCCTTCAATTTGGATGAGAGAAGGGCATCCACTGGCCAAAAAATCGCGAGTCACCTTAGATGAAATATTAGAATACCCCTTTGTGCAGTATTATCTACTTATCTCCAAGCGAGTGAGCGCAAGAACTGACGCTCGATTTGACCGTGTTTTACGTGATCTAGGCCGCAAGCGCAAAAAAGCCATGGTAACCAACCAGCTTATGACCGCGATGGAGACGGTCTGTGATACCGATTGCCTGATGGTGGCAGCCAAGTACGGTCTCACTATGGAGCGTGAAATGTATCGCATAGTGCGAAAGCGCTACCCCCAGGAGCTTCCCCATGAAGGAACTATTTCGTTGGTGCTGTTGCAGCATAATCGCACCTCAGGATCCCCTATTCATCAATGGCTCGCAGATAAAGTTGTTGGCCTGATGCGCGAGTGGGACAAAGACCTAGCAGCTGATAGCGCCGCCCTCTAAAGGCGGTAGCTACTGCCAGTCATGGCCGCAGAAACCGCAGTCATGACTGCTTTTATCGACTTTGGAAAGCGATGGCCGCCAGCTTTTAGAGCGGTTTCGGCATGTCGCTCTTCATCGGCTAGCATCTGCTCAATGATAGAGCGACTTCTGCGGTCATTGACCGGTAGCTTATCGAGATGGGTTCTTAGGTGCGCACATACCTGATCTTCAGTAGCAGCTACAAATCCTAGGCTTAACTTATCGCTTACCAAGCCAGCGCCAGCCCCTATGCCAAATGACAGTGCATACCAAATTGGATTGAGCATGCTGGTGTTACCGCCCAGTTCAGTAATACGTTCTTCACACCAGGCCAAGTGATCAATTTCTTCCGCCGCTGCATGCTCCATCTGTTCACCTACTTCGGGGAGTTTAGCCGTTAAGGCCTGCCCCTGATATAGAGCCTGAGCACAGACCTCGCCAGCATGATTGACGCGCATTAAGCCAATCGCATGGTCACGTTCTTGGTCAGATAATGGACTGTCTTCAATCAATGCGGCTGGAGATGATCGCTGTGGCCTGGGCGCACTGGCAAACGCTGTGCGTAACCCTTGATCTAGCTGAGTCAACAGATTGTCTATAGCGGTTAGCTGTCGATTGGACATAGGTTCCACGTGCTCTTAAGTAGCTATTTATGAGTGAATTGTAGCTGGATTGATAAAGTATTTCTTGGCAACAGCTATAGGTACGTAGGCAACGGCAAAAAAGACGAATGCCAAGGCTTCTGAGACCAAAATATAAACCGGCCAGGGCCCAAAATAATCCAAGATAGAAGGATTGATAGGTTTTTCCATCATATAAAAGTAGTTTGCATCCAGCCACAAGTTGACTGGGACCAGACTTAGTAAATAGATATTTAGCCAGACAAAACTTGTAATCATGGCTTGCGGGCGAGGGTAGAGGCGGAAGACCAGCAGATAATGGACAACAACCAAAACTAAGCCGATGTGAACAATCCAGTATTTAAAAAAACCATAGCCTGGAAAGCCGACATAGAGATCAGGTGTAATGATGGCCTGAAAGGTCCCGCACATAACCATAAAATAGATCACTTCAAAGCGTCGGTGATCTGGATTCCAGAACAGCAGCGGCGCGATAAGCGCAAATAGATTACAAAGAGATAGGGGCAGGTCGACAGCAACATTAAAGCGATCGAAGACCAAGTGTAGCACGGCCCAAATCACTACCGAAGCTGACATAAATACAGACAACGCCCTTGCAAGTAACAGGTTCTGTTGCCTCGTCAGGTTTCTCCCGAGCAGGACAATGGTTGCCAAAAGGAACACAAAAACAACCAGTACCAGCCAATGAGAAAGGCTAAACGAGGTAAAGGGAATGTCGACTCTAAAGAACAAAAGGTCACTCATTACTAATACTCCAGCTTTTTAATAGGTCGTTATTGGAGTGAGTTTGTAGTCTAAATCCTTTTTAATCAGTCTGTTCGCGCTGAATGGCTCTCCAGGCAATATCATCACGAAAATATATATTATCCCATTGAATCTCAGACGCCAGTTCGTAGGCCTTTTGCTGAGCATCGGCAACTGAGCTACCCATGGCTGTAGCGCAAAGAACGCGCCCACCGCTGGTAACAATCCTACCATCTTGCTCAGATGTACCGGCGTGAAAAACCTTACTGCTTTGCTCAGTGGACAAGGCCGATGGCAGGCCACTAATAACATCGCCACCTTGGTAGGTGCCGGGATAGCCTCCGGCAGCGAGCACCACTCCAACTGCTGGACGAGCATCCCACTGAGCTACCTGTCCGTCCAGATCGCCTGTCAGGGCGGCGAGACAATGGCTGACCAGGTCAGATTGTAGTCGCAGAAGTATTGGCTGCGTCTCAGGATCACCAAAGCGGCAATTAAACTCAATAACCTTGGGGGTGCCGTCTGCCATAATCATTAGCCCAGCATAGAGAAACCCGGTGTAGTGATTACCCTCTGCTGCCATACCATTGACGGTAGGGTATATGACCTCGTCCATAATTCGCTTATAAATCTTGCTATCGACCACTGGGGCGGGAGAGTATGCGCCCATACCTCCAGTATTCGGTCCGGTATCGCCGTTGCCTGCCCGTTTATGATCCTGGCTAGTGGCCATAGGCAGCACGTTGGCGCCATCCACCAAAACAATAAAGCTAGCTTCTTCCCCATCAAGGAATTCTTCAATTACGACCCGGTGGCCCGCTTCTCCAAATGCATTGCCCGCTAGCATATCGCGAATAGCGTGTTCAGCCTCGACCATAGTCATAGCAACAATCACACCCTTACCTGCGGCTAGGCCATCGGCTTTGATAACAATCGGTGCTCCCACTTTGTGAAGATAATTCAGCGCCTCATCAAGATCAGTGAAATTACCATAGTCAGCAGTCGGGATTTTCTGGCGTTCGAGGAAATCCTTACTAAAGGCTTTGGAGCCTTCAAGTTGAGCCGCATTTTTTGAGGGGCCAAAAATGGGCAGCCCGCGCTGTTGAAAATAATCCACTATGCCATCAACTAAAGGTTGCTCTGGACCAACGATGGTAAGGCCAACCTGGTTAGCCTCAGCAAAATCTGCCAAAGTGGCAAAATCATTAGCCCCAATCGGTACATTTTTAAGGGCAGGTTCGATACCTGTACCCGCGTTGCCAGGCGCCACAAAAACAGTATCTACCTCAGCACTTTGTGCTGCCTTCCAAGCCAGTGCATGTTCGCGGCCACCTGACCCAATAACCAGTACATTCATGAATTGTCTTCCGCCTTAAAAATTTAGCTGGGAATTGTAGCAGAGTGAAGAAATTGCGCAGTAAAAAAAGCCAATAGCGAAGCATCAGACGATGGCCTTAAAAAAAATGCTAATCACCTTAAAAGACAATCCAAACAGTTTCACAAACCGTAACTCAGATATAACGATAAGGAAGCTCTCATTACAGATTTTAAAACACCCTCCATTGTTTGGTTCCGCCAGGATCTGCGTCTTGCAGATAATCCTGCGCTCGTTTCCGCCTGTGAAAAAGGCGAGATTATTCCGGTTTATATACTTGATGATGCAGGGGCAGGAAACTGGACCATGGGCGGTGCCAGTCGCTGGTGGTTACACCACGCCCTGGAATCGCTCAATGAATCTCTCGGTGGCAGGCTAAACATATTTAGCGGTGAGCCTCACAAGATATTGGTTGACCTCGCCCGGACTTCTTCGGCGCAGGCCATCTATTGGAACCGTTGCTATGAGCCTTGGAGAATTGCCCGAGATGGACAAATTAAAACGGCACTAAAATCCGCTGACATTGAGGTGCAGAGCTTCAACGGGTCGCTGTTGTGGGAACCCTGGCAAGTGCTCAAAAAAGACCAGTCTCCCTACAAGGTTTTTACACCCTACTATCGCCGAGGGTGCCTCTCCAACGTGCCGCCAAGAAAACCCCTAAGCGAACCAAAAGAAATACAATGCAGACCTGTAAGTGATGAATCACTGTCGCTGGACGCTCTCAATTTACTGCCTAAAATAAAATGGGATACCGGCTTGGAGGATTGCTGGAAAATCAGCGAAGCGGCCGCGCAAGATCGACTTGATGACTTTGTAATGACTGAGCTCGAGGAATACCGAGAGGGTCGTAATTTTCCCAATAAGTGCAATGTTTCCAGACTTTCACCCTATCTTCATTTTGGTCAAATCTCACCGAATACAGCTTGGCATCGAGCAGCTGATGTTGCAGCTATTATTAGCAATGAAGATAGCCTGGACACATTTTTGAGTGAGCTAGGGTGGCGGGAGTTCTCCTACTACTTACTCTATCATTTCCCACAGCTACCGACTAAAAACTTACAGACGCGCTTTGATGTATTCCCCTGGGCCAGCAATACAGAGCAGGATCTTAAGGCCTGGCAGCAGGGCAAGACGGGCTACCCCCTAGTAGATGCAGGTATGCGTGAACTTTACGCCACTGGATATATGCATAACCGTGTGCGTATGGTGGTGGGATCTTTCTTAGTCAAGAATCTGTTAATTCACTGGCACAGGGGTGAAGAGTGGTTTTGGGACTGTCTGGTTGACGCTGACCTTGCAAGTAACAGTGCCAGTTGGCAGTGGATTGCAGGTTGTGGAGCTGATGCGGCACCGTTCTTCCGTATCTTTAATCCCATCACTCAAAGTGAAAAATTCGACAAGCAGGGAGAATACATTCGCCGCCATGTACCTGAGTTGGCGAATCTGCCTGACAAGTATATTCACGCGCCCTGGTTAGCGCCGGCGGAAATCCTTACAGTTGCCGGTGTAAAGATCGGTGCCAATTACCCAGCACCTGTGGTAGACATAAAAGAGTCCCGTGAGAGAGCGCTAGAGGCATTTAAGTTAACAAAAATAAGCAGTTAAAAAAGCCCGCAGGGTGCGGGCACTCGTTAAACATTATTGCAAGTAGCCGACGTTTCTAATGTCTGAAGTGTCGCATTCCGGTAAATACCATTGTCATACCATGCTCATTGGCAGCAGCAATTACCTCATCATCGCGCATTGATCCACCGGGCTGAATAATGCAGCTAATACCAGCGGCACCTGCATTATCGATACCATCACGGAAGGGAAAGAAAGCATCGGATGCCATAACTGCACCAGCCACCTCTAGACCTGCATGTTCAGCCTTTATACCGGCAATACGCGCTGAGTTAATTCGACTCATCTGACCTGCGCCCACGCCAATGGTCTGGTTATTTTTGGCATAAATAATCGCGTTGGACTTAACCATCTTCGCCACCTTCCAGGCAAACATCATATCGCCCATTTCCAATTCAGTAGGCGCTCGTTTGGTAACCACTTTTAAGTCCCGTTCTAAAACCATACCGTTATCACGGTCTTGAACTAACAGGCCCCCATTAACCCGTTTGTAATCGAAGTCCTGTGGACGTGTATCACCCCAGTTGCCGCATTCTAAAAGTCGCACATTCTTTTTGGCGGCTACTACTTGCACAGCATCTGCACAAACGCTGGGGGCAATAATAACTTCAACAAATTGCTTTTCACAAATGGCGGCTGCAGTGGCCGCATCAAGCTCGCGATTAAACGCAATTATTCCCCCAAAGGCCGATTCTGGATCTGTGGCGAAGGCCAGTTGGTAAGCGGTGCTGATATCAGTTGCTACAGAGACGCCACAGGGATTAGCATGTTTAACAATAACGCAGGCAGGCTGGTCAAATTGTTTGACACATTCCAACGCAGCATCGGTGTCGGCAATATTGTTAAATGAGAGCTCTTTACCTTGTAACTGTTTGGCCGTCGCTACGCTAGCTTCTGTTGGGTTAGCTTCAGTATAAAAAGCCGCTTTTTGGTGAGGATTCTCACCATAACGCATTTCTTGAGTTTTAAAATACTGCATATTAAGAGTATCTGCGAAATCGCGTTTTTCATTGTCGGTATTTCTGGCGCCAAAGTGATTGGCAATCATGCCGTCATATCCGGCGGTATGTTCGAATGCCTTAACCATCAGCTCATATCTGGTTTTGTAATCGAGCTTGCCCTGATTGGTCTGCATCTGATCGATAACGCTTTTATAATCACTGGCATTAACCACGATAGCGACATCTTTATGATTTTTGGCTGCGGAGCGAACCATAGTGGGTCCGCCAATATCGATGTTCTCAATAGCGGTTGGCAGATCGCAGTTTGGGTCTGCTACTGTGGCGGCGAAGGGGTATAAATTTACCACCACCATATCAATTGGTTTTATTCCATGGTCAGCCATCACACTGTCATCCTTACCGCGACGCCCTAAAATTCCACCATGTACTTTTGGGTGCAATGTTTTAACTCGGCCATCCATCATCTCTGGAAAACCTGTGTAATCAGAAACCTCTGTTACCGCAATGTTATGCTCTCTGAGTAGGCGAAAGGTACCGCCGGTTGAGAGCAGCTCAACACCCTGTGTAGTTAGGGCTTGGGCAAATTCAACAATGCCAGTTTTATCAGAAACACTGATAAGTGCGCGTGAGACTTTTGTTAGGTCGCTCATGGAGTCCTCGAGTTAAAAAGATGATTATAGAAGGTTGTATTGTTTTAATTTCTTGCGCAATGTGCCGCGATTTAGGCCAAGCATTTCGGCAGTTTTACTTTGATTTTGACGTGTGTAATTCATCACTGCGGCAAGCAGCGGTGGCTCTACTTCGTTCATAACGAGCTCATAAAGAGCTGAAGTGTCTTGCCCATCTAGATCGTCAAAATAGCGCTGCATTGCTTCGGCCACACTGTAGCGAAGAGATTGTTGAGATTGCATAGACCTATTAGTCGCTGGAGTCTGATTTAGAGCCTCGTCAACTGTTTGTAATAAGGTATTTTGAGTAGCGGTCATGCGGCCTGTTCCTGATGTGCGTAGTCTTTAAAAAACTGGTTAAGCAGTTTTTGCTGTTCTTGAGTACTCTCGAGTTGATTAAATAGTTGGGTGAAATCCTTACCGCCGGGAAGGGGATTTATATACCAACCGATATGTTTTCTTGAGATACGCACACCGCCCACCTCGCCATAGAAGTCATGCAGAGCCATGAGGTGGCCAGACATTACCCGGCCTGCCTGATCAACGCTCGGTGGCGCTAGCAGTTGGCCGTGTTCTAGATAATGATTTATCTGTTTGAATATCCATGGATTACCCTGAGCGGCACGGCCGATCATTACCGCCGCCGCTCCAGTATGTTCGAGTACCGACACTGCTTTTTCTGGACTATTGATATCTCCATTGGCCAGCACGGGTATGTCTACAGCTTCAACCACCTGAGCAATTGTGTCGTATTCTACTTCACCGACAAAGCGACAGGCGCGGGTGCGGCCGTGAACAGCCAATGCTGCTATACCCGATTCCTCGGCAATTTTAGCAATAGTTACAGCATTGCGATTTTGCCGATCCCACCCAGTGCGGATTTTTAAGGTAACAGGAACTTCCACGGCTGCAACGACAGTCTTGAGTATATCCTCGACCAGCCGAGGGTCTTGCAACAATGCGGAGCCAGCGGCACGCTTACAGACCTTCTTGGCTGGGCATCCCATATTAATATCAATAATCTGAGCGCCTTGAGTAACATTGAACTGAGCCGCGTCTGCCATCATCTGAGGATCATAGCCAGCAATCTGAACGGATCTAGGTGCCGGCTCGTCACCAAATTGAATCCGCAAGCGTGATTTTCTAGTAGACCAGGTGCTGGGATCTGCCGCTACCATTTCGGAGACCACAAGTCCGGCACCCATTTGACGACAAAGCTGTCGAAATGGCAGATCGGTCACCCCAGCCATAGGGGCTAGAATGGTCTTGTGCTCGATTTGATAGGGGCCAATGGTAAACACAAAAAACGCTCAAATATAAGGCTATAAAGTAGAAGAGCCATAATAACCTGTGGCCAACTGATTAAAAAGTGATCAACCAAAAAAAGGCCAAATTATTGAGCTTAATCGAGTAAACAGACCCTAGTATCTAGCTGGCGGCCCGATTATTAAGCTATGGTTTATTCAAAGCGGAAGTAATACCTGCGGATGCTGTCTAGCTAATCTTGAGCCCGCTCAATTGGGTCCAGTCAGATTCGATAGTTGGCGACTGGAAGCTAAAGTGCTCAAGATAGGGTGCACAGACGTCATCAATCTGGCTTTCTAATAACCCTGATAGGCAGAGTATGCCGCCAGTGGAGGTGAGATTGCTAATGCTCGGTGCTAGATGAATCAATGGCGCGGCCAAAATATTGGCGAGCATTACATCTACCAATAAACCCTTGGGAATGTCATCCGGTAGGTAGGTAATTAATCTCTCATCAGCAATATTATTGCGTTGAGCGTTGTCGCGACTAGCTAGCAAAGCTTGGGGATCATTATCTATCGCGATGACCTTTGCCGCGCCGAGTAAAAGTGCAGCAATACCTAAAATTCCAGAGCCACAGCCGTAATCAATAACTGTCTTACCTAATAGATCCTGTTGGTCGAGCCAGCGCAAGCAAAGATGGGTCGTAGGATGACTACCTGTGCCGAAGGCCAGTCCGGGATCCAGGCTGAGGTTGATGGCATTGGGGTCTGGTGGGTCTATCCAGCTCGGGCAAATCCACAGGCGATGGCCGCATTTAAGGGGCTGGAAATATTTTTTCCACTCTTGGGACCAATCTTTGTCTTCAAGTAGCTCCCAGCGTATTACTGGGGTAGGCTGAATAGTGACAGATAGCTGCCGGTGGACCTGATCAGTGTCGATCGTAGCGGGAAAAAGCGCTTTAATAATACAGTTGTCCCAAAGAGGGCGTTCGCCAACGCCCGGTGCAAAGATCGGCTGATCGGCGCCATCTTGCAATGTGACCGACACTGCACCGGATTCAACAATAGCATTTTCAAAGTCTTCACTGCGCTCACGAGGAGCATCGATTAGTAGTTGGAGCCATTGCATAGCAGTACCTAGGCGAGCTATTTGTTCAGATTAAAATGCTATAGCCCGAGCTTTTTTTCAAGATAATGAATATTTACACCGCCTTTTATAAAGGCTTCATCTGTGACCAGCTCTGCATGGAGATCAATATTGGTTTTTATACCATCAATTACCATCTCGTCGAGGGCATTACGCATTCTAGATAATGCCGATTGTCTATCGCGGCCATAGGTAATAATTTTGCCGATCAACGAATCATAGTTAGGTGGCACCCGATAGCCATTGTAGATATGTGAGTCCACACGGACACCATTGCCACCAGGGGCATGGTAGGCATTAATTGTGCCGGGCTGAGGCATAAATGTGACCGGATCCTCTGCATTGATGCGGCACTCGAAAGAGTGACCTCGGAAAATAATTTGCTCCTGAGTGAAACTGAGTTCGCGGCCGCTAGCTATTAACAGTTGTTCCTTAACTATATCAACACCGGTGATCATCTCTGAGACAGGATGTTCGACCTGAACGCGCGTATTCATTTCAATGAAGTAAAAGTGACCATTCTCATAGAGGAATTCAAAGGTGCCGGCGCCACGATAATTAATTTGAATACAGGCATTTACGCAACTCTCAAATACAGCCTGGCGAGCGTCTTCGGGAATTCCGGGCGCAGGTGCTTCTTCAATAACCTTTTGATGGCGGCGCTGGAGCGAACAGTCACGATCTCCGAGATGGATAGCATGGCCCTGACCATCTGAAAGTATCTGTACTTCCACATGTCGCGGATTTTGCAGAAACTTTTCCATATACACTGTGCCATCGCCAAAAGCTGCAGCCGCTTCGGTCTTGGTAATTGCTATCGAATTGATAAGGCTCTGCTCATTTTCAACAACACGCATTCCACGACCGCCGCCGCCGGCGGCAGCCTTAATAATTACTGGATAGCCAATTTTTAAGGCTGTCGCCTTGAGTTGCACAGGATCGTTGGACAGCGGGCCATCAGAGCCAGGAACCGTTGGCACTCCCGCCGCTTTCATCGCCTTAATCGCGGCAACCTTATCCCCCATTACACGAATAACATCCGCTGTGGGGCCAACAAATACAAAGCCGCTGTTCTCTACCTGTTCGGCAAAATCGGCATTCTCAGCCAAAAATCCATAACCTGGATGTACAGCCTGTGCGCCGGTAATTTCCATAGCGCTGATAAGAGCTGGAACATTAAGGTAGCTTTGGGGAGACGGGTTGGGACCAATGCATACCGCTTCATCGGCAAGCTTTACATGCTTGAGATCAGCATCAATTTTTGAGTGGACGGCGACGGTCTTGATACCCAGCTCTTTGCAGGCACGAAGTATTCGCAAGGCAATTTCACCACGATTGGCGATAAGCACTTTGTCGAGCATGATTTAGCTCCTAGAGAATTGTAAACATAGGCTGGTCAAATTCAACGGGTTCACCGTCTTCGACCAAGATAGCGCCAATGGTGCCAGCCTTGTCTGCTTCAATCTGATTCATCATTTTCATGGCTTCGATAATGCAAAGAACATCGCCCTGAGCCACCGTCTGACCAACTGTTACAAATGTGGGTGAGCCGGG
This sequence comes from SAR92 clade bacterium H921, assembly GCA_025153755.1. Classification (GTDB taxonomy): domain Bacteria; phylum Pseudomonadota; class Gammaproteobacteria; order Pseudomonadales; family Porticoccaceae; genus HTCC2207. The sequence continues at coordinate 36,176 of JAOALD010000001.1, read as the reverse complement.
TGCGGGAGAACCATAGAAGCTCCCTACCATGGGTGACCGCACCACATGGCCTGCTAGTGCTTCAGGGGCAGGGGCCACTGAAGAGGTTGGAGCCACCGCTGGTGTCGGCGCCGCAGCCATTGCAGGTGCTGGCGCTGGTGCTACTGCCATGGGCGCGGCATAACTACCCATAGTCATACCGCGGCTGATGCGCACAGATTCTTCACCTTCGGTTATCTCTAATTCATTAATGTTGGATTCTTCAAGTAGCTCGATAAGCTTCTTAACTTTACGAATATCCATTGTAGTCTCTCAGTTGGTCGATTAGTGGTCGAATTTGTCGAGCACAGCGTGCAGGGCAAGTTCGTAGCTCTTGGGGCCAAAGCCGCATATAACGCCTTCAGCAATGTCTGAAAAATAGGAGTGGTGACGAAACTCCTCGCGGGCATGTACATTAGATAGATGCACCTCAATGAAGGGAATCTCTACCCCCAGCAACGCATCGCGCAGAGCCACACTAGTGTGAGTAAATGCACCGGGATTAAAAATAATAAAATTCACGCCCTCTTGTTTGGCGTCATGAATACGTTGGATCAGTTCATACTCTGCGTTGCTTTGCAAAGCGAGCATCTGATGGCCCGCCGCACTGGTTAGGTCAGTTAGCTGCTGATTTATTTGCTCTAATGACTGGGCGCCATACAACTCTGGCTCACGTGTGCCGAGTAGATTTAGATTGGGGCCGTGAAGTAACAATATCGTTGCCATGATAACTCTCGGACGGTGAATGGCTAATGCGGCAGTCTGCACTAAATTATTCGGGCTGTCTAGAAAATGCACAAAAAAGCACATTTTCGGCGAACTTTGCAGAATTTAATGATATTTTTGCGAAAGTTAACGGGTGATAGTTTGAAGATTTAGATTGTAGAGAAAAAGATAAGCTCATTTAAGGCCATTTTCGCACTAATTTAGTGCAATAAAGGCGAAGATCGACCAAATTCGCCAATTGTGACGCTATAATCTCCTAAAATACGCAAAGATCCTATTTAGTGCGATTTATTGCATCAAGAACCATAGGGGCAAGCAAAATTTGCGGTAATATTTCAGGCTCGCCCTGCCCATTGGGATACATCAGGTAAAGAGGTACGCCGCTACGCTGGTATTGATTGAGAAGTTTGGTGATCTCCGGGTCATTGTTGGTCCAATCTCCCTTGAGGTAGGTAATATTGTTATCTGCTATTGCTTGATAAAAAGTGTCTGAGCTAAGTGCAACTTTCTCATTGACTAGGCAGGTGATGCACCAGTCGGCGGTCAAATTAATAAACACCGGTTTACCATCTGTACGCAGTCTATTGAGTAGCTGCGCAGAATAAGCCTGCCATAGTGGCTCTTTGTTAGATTCAGAAACTGATATTGTGGGAAGTGCTAGGGCGCCTATCAGGCAGGCGCTGGCAAATACTCTGCTGAGTGATAGGCCCTCTGATTTATTGAGTTTCCAGAGCCATATGGCCATAGCAATTAGCACCAGACCAATCACTACTGTTATAGCGACATCGATGTTGGTTTGTCGGCCCGCAACCCAAAGTAGCCAAACGGCGGTGATATAAAGTGGAAAAGACAGAAACTGCTTAAAGGTATCCATCCACTGTCCTGGTCGGGGAAGCTTTTGGCTTAGGCCGGGAATCCAGGTTAGCAAAATAAATGGCAGTGCCATCCCCAGGCCTAAAAAGGCGAAAACCATCAGGGCAACATAGGACGGCTGTGAGATAGCAAAACCCAAGGCTGGCCCCATAAAAGGAGCGGTGCAGGGGCTGGCAACTGTGGTGGCCAGTACGCCGGTCATAAAGGAAGAGCCCAGTCCCACATCCTTATCAGATGACTGCCCTACTGACATCAGTCCACTCCCGATCTCGAGGTAACCAGCAAATGCTAAGCCCATAATAAAAAACAAATAGATCAAAAATATTACAAACAGCGGCGACTGCAGCTGAAAACCCCACCCAATCGCCTCGCCCGCGGCGCGCAGCGCTAGCATGACAACGGCAATAGCAACAAAGCTTGAGACCACACCTGCGGTGTAAGCAATGCCGTGGGCCTGTTTGCTTCTATCTGTCTGGTGAGTCGTGGTGAAACTGAGCGCTTTTATCGAAAGCACCGGGAAAACACAGGGCATAAGATTGAGAATCATGCCTCCGGCTAGGGCAAATAGCAGAATAATGCCCAGTGAAAAATTTTCTCCATTACCTGTATCTGCTGTGGCAGATCCCGCGCCTCGCGCCGAGGCACTGGGCGTTGTGCTAATGTCAACAATACCGCTAACAGGGTCAATGGTTAACCATTGCTTGTAGGGCGGGTAGCATAGGCCGGCGTCAGCACAGCCCTGTGACTCTATCTGCAATTCGATTTTTTGTGCGCTGGATTGAAAAGGCACAGCGACTGAAGTCTGGGAATAATAAACCTCTACATTAGCTTCAAAATAGTCGTCCCATTTCACTTTGCCGGTCTCAAATATGGGACTGCTAAGCTGACTACTGGCATCGACAGCATTAAATTTGAAGCGATCGCGATACAGGTAGTAACCATCGCGTATGGTCCAGTTAAAGATAATTTTATTGTCGTCTAGCTGGACCCCCAGTTGATAGGCTTGCTCTACTGGAACGAAACTAGCTACGGTGTTGGTTGTGGGGGCTTTGCTGGCCCCAAGTGCTACAGCATTAGCTGCGAAACTTTGCGCCCAACCATGGGCTCCAATCATGCATAATATGCCCAGCAGGCTGATGTGAAGGATTTTTCTCATAGGGCTAACTGTCCTGCTGTAGTCGTAATTTAGATTTTATACCGTATATTACCGGCACTGTAACATTACAGGTTAATGTCTGACGCTAAAAGTTCTATCCTTGGTCGGCCTCCATGCTGAGGCCCGTGCTATAGTTTCCATGAGGTACTCAATGAAAAACCAAATAATGCATGCTCTTCTTTCTATTACTCTTACCGCCGCTTTGGCTACGGCGGTTACCGCTGCCCCCAATGATACTAACTCTGCAAGCCTTAGCGTGGCCAATGCGTACGTTAGAGCAATGCCTCCGGGACAATCCAAAACCGTAGGCTTTCTTGAGATTACAAACACCGGCACCCAGCTCTGCCGACTAGTAAGCGCCCAATCAACCCTTAGTAACCGCCTTGAATTTCACGAGCACCGGCATGTTCAGGGCATGATGAGAATGAGACAAGTTGCCGAAGTCGAGATATCTGCGGGGCAGACCGTGGTTTTCGAACCAGGCGGGCTACACATTATGCTATTTAACCTTACCAGCCCTTTGCAGGCTGGTGATAGTACGCAAATGCAGTTGGTCACGGATCAATGTGGCTCGGTCAGCTTCAACCCAGAAGTGCGTAGTCTCATCAAAAATTCTAAGCCAATGGATGGGATGCGCCACTAATGAGCTGGATTGCGCGTCTTAAGTCCCGCTGGAGCGCTTCTTTTAAAGATGTAAGCGAAACGCTGTCCGATGACTTCATAGGCGCGCGCGCGCCGAAAAGTTTGCGTTACGGTTTACTCGGTGCTGCAATTGTTTTAGTACTATTGGTCCTGTTGGGTTGGTACTGGAGTAATGAGCCCGATCAGTTTGAGGTGAGTGCAGTCGCAAAAGGTGAGAGTCAAGATGTGATTGGCACCGCTACCACGACCACGCTTATTGAGGTTATCGACCTGGTACTCAATAAGCCTGGTGGGTATCTGAGCAATGATGTTATGCCTCCCGGTATCTGGCTAGATAATGTACCTAGTTGGGAATTTGGCGTAATTGTGCAGGTTCGTGATTTGAGTAAAGCTATGCGAGAGTCTTTTAGTCGCTCCCAGTCCCAATCCACGGAAGATCGAGATCTTGCATTTGCTGAGCCACGTTTTAATGTTGACCATACCAGCTGGGCGGTACCCTGGCCCGAAAGAGAATATTCAGAGGGGCGTGATTTTTTAAGCAGCTATCTCAAGCGTCTGGGTGACGAGCAGGCCTTTGATGCTCAGTTTTATGCGCGGGCAGACAACCTCCGCTACTGGTTAAGTACAGTGGAAACAAGACTGGGGAGCCTGTCTCAACGGCTCTCGGCCAGTGTGGGTCAGCGTCGAATTAATACAGACTTAGCCGGATCCATTGGAGCTAGGCAGTCAACTCAATCTCCTCGTGAGCTAGAGATAAAGACTAACTGGTTGCAGATCGATAATGTTTTTTATGAAGCCCGAGGCACATCCTGGGCGCTACTTCATTTCCTAAAAGCCATAGAAGTCGATTTCGCTGATGTATTGGCTAAGAAAAATGCCATTACTAGCGTGCAGCAAATTATTCGCGAATTGGAGATGACGCAGCAGCCGGTAAGTACGCCGATGATCGTCAATGGTGAAGGGTTTGGTATGCTGGCTAATCATTCCTTGGTTATGGCTTCCTATATAAGTCGTGCCAATGCAGCGATTATTGATTTACGTGAGCTTCTTTCCCAAGGTTAGCCTGCTGTAACATCTCTTTATATTTGGGGCGCCCACGAGGCTACCTTGATGGTGATTGAGATCTAACATTTGCTGACCATTCCTATGGCCGCTTTAAAGGTGTGCCATTCGCGTCTTGGTTTATAAGGCCAAAGACTAGCGCAACCAATTACTATCATTTTAAGAATGGCAGCGGCGGCTGAAGATATAGACAAACAGACGCAGTAAGCTCGGGTCAAAAAATCGACAGAGAATATATTCAACCGCATTCGCGGTGCCCGCCCCAGCCCCTAGATAACCAAAATGCTACTCTGATTTAAACTCTAGATTAACTTGAGACCGATATATTCATCGCTGTCCAAGCGAGGACCGTATTTCCCCACCACTAGGCTGGCGGCTCGGCTGGCAAAATTAGCTGCATCCATTACAGACTGGCCCTGGGTAATACTATACAAATAGGCTCCAGCAAACATATCACCAGCTCCATTTGTGTCCACGGCAGTAATTGGCTGAGCCTCGATACGAAGTACATTAAATCCATCAAAGATGACTGCGCCTTCAGCACCCAGGGTAATGGCAAACTGCTTGGCGATATCCTTCAGTCGTACAATAGCTTCATCCAAATTGTCAGTGTCACACCAGGTGAGAGCCTCCAGTCTATTGCAAAAAAGTAGGTCAATGCCATCGCCAATAATTTGTCCAAGTCCAATTTTAAAATGCTCAACAATTCCCGGATCAGAAAGGCTCATGGCTACCTTAGTTCCCGCAGCTAGCGCCGCGTTACGCGCCTTTATAGCTGCAGCTTTTCCTGTGTCACTCGTGACCAGATAGCCCTCGATGTAAATATATTCAGAAGCAGCGATTGCCACAGTATCTATGTCATCGGGAGCCAGAGTTTCCCCAATACCTAAAAAACTATTCATGGTGCGCTCGGCATCAGGTGTGATCATCACTAGACACCTGCCGGTCACACCAGAGTCGAGTTTTTCATTGCCGCTGTGAGCGACGCCATTATCGATTAGATCTTGAAGATAAAATTGACCGTTTTCATCACTGGCTACCTTACAGGCCATATAGCCATCGCCGCCGAATTGAGCCACGGAAATAATCGTGTTGGCCGCCGAGCCACCGCAGGCGCGACTAGATAGGGTCAGATGATCCTGTAGCTCATCAATTAGAAATTGCTGTCGCTCTTGGTTCACCAATGACATTAGACCTTTTGTAATGTCCAAGCGACTAAGATCTTCGTCCGAGACTTGGATTTCAGTATCCACCAGCGCATTACCTAAGCCAAAAACATGGTATTTTTTCATTTTTATACCTTGGCAGTCTTAGTCAAAATACCTTTTTGTGTTGCCAGAAATAATATATCAGCAGGTTTAACGGCAAACAGACCATTGGTAACTACACCGGTAATTTGGTTTATCTGCTCTTCTAGGGCGCAGGCAGAATCAATTGGATAGAGGCCGTGGACATCTAGAATAAGATTGCCATTATCGGTGGTCACGTTTTCACGCCAAACTGGATCTCCACCGAGCTTTACAAGTTCGCGAGCCACATAGCTACGTGCCATAGGAATTACTTCAACAGGCAGGGGGAAGGTACCAAGAAAATCAACCCATTTACTTTCATCTGCAATGCACACAAATTCATTAGCTACTGCGGTAACAATCTTTTCTCGGGTGAGTGCTGCTCCACCCCCTTTGATCAGTTCAAGGCGCTCATTCGCCTCATCTGCACCGTCAATATAAATATCCACCTGAGATACCGCGTTTAACTCGAATACTTTAATACCATGGCTAAGCAGACGTTCAGCCGAGCCTTCAGAGCTAGCCACTGTGCCCTGAAATCTATTTTTATGCGCTGCAATCAGGTCAATAAAAAAGTTGGCTGTTGAGCCTGTTCCTATGCCGATGATGCTACTATCGTCAATTCGGGTTAAGGTGTAATCCACGGCGGCTTGAGCTACTGCTTGCTTAAGTTGATTTTGATCCACGGAAAACCTCAAAGTGATTAATTCAAAGCCGTGATTATACGGTGATCTTACTCATAAAACACAGCGCCCAAAAGTTTTACTTGCACTCTTTGTTTGCTATTGGACTGGCGTAAACTGTGGGATCAAATTACCATTACCCTCAAACCGAATAATGCTGGAAGTCTAATGCCTCAAAAGTATGTAAAAAAAATCCTCGATGCTCGTATCTATGACTTAGCAATAGAGACGCCAATTGATTCAGCACCCTTACTTTCGCAGAGGTTAAACAATAAAATTTTGCTCAAACGCGAAGACTTACAGCCGGTATTTTCGTTCAAGCTTCGCGGCGCCTATAACAAATTACGTCAGCTATCTGATGAGCAACTCCGCGCTGGTGTAATTGCGGCTTCGGCTGGCAACCATGCTCAGGGCCTAGCCCTGGCGGCCAAGCAAATGGATGTAAAGGCAACGATTGTTATGCCTAGGACTACCCCCCAAATTAAAGTGGACGCCGTCCGTGCACGAGGTGCTAAGGTTGTACTCATGGGTGATAACTATGACACTGCCGCTGCCCACGCTGATAAATTAATTAAAGAGCAGGGGCTGACCTATATTCACCCATTTGACGATCCAGATATCATCGCTGGTCAGGGCACAGTAGGCATGGAGATTTTACGTCAATATCCGGGCAACTTGGATGCAATATTTATTGCTGTGGGTGGCGGTGGACTCTGTGCCGGAGTGGCAGCCTACGTCAAATATGTACGCCCTGGAGTTAAAATTATTGCGGTTGAATCTGACGATGCCGCCTGCCTTGATGCGGCCATGAAAGCAGGCCGTCGAGTGCGGTTAAAAGAAGTGGGTATTTTTGCCGATGGCACCGCTGTGGCTCAGGTGGGTAAGGAGACTTTTCGAATTCTCAAAGACCTTGTTGATGAGGTGATCACGGTCAGCACTGATGAAATCTGCGCCGCCCTGAAAGATGTATACAATGATACTCGTGCAATCTGCGAACCCTCAGGAGCGATGGGCGTTGCCGGATTAAAAAAATATGTCGAGCAACATGGTATTCAAGGGCAGACATTACTGTCCATTCAATGTGGCGCCAACATTGATTTTGATCGTTTACGTTATATTTCCGAGCGCACTGAAACAGGTGAAAAACGTGAGGCTGTTTTGGCGGTAACCCTCGATGAGAAGCCGGGAAGTTTTCAGGCCTTCTGCAAGCTCTTGGGACGGCGCAGTATTTCTGAGTTTAACTATCGTTACAACGATGCCAATCGGGCACAGGTTTTCGCTGGTATGAAGGTGACCTCAGATGAGGATCGCATCCAGCTAGTTACTCAACTCGAAGGGCAAGGCTACACAGTGTCGGACATGACTGACAACGAGATGGCCAAGTTACACATTCGCCATATGGTTGGAGGTCGTTCACCTCAGGTTGGTGAAGAGCAGGTGTATCGCTTTGAGTTCCCAGAGCGGCCGGGTGCCATGTTGAATTTTCTGGTTCATCTGGGTGGGCGTTTTAATATTTCGATGTTCCATTACCGAAATCATGGTGCTGCATTTGGTCGAGTGCTGGTGGGTTTTCAGGCATCCAAAAAAGACCAACGGGAATTAAAGAAGTTTTTAGATGAGCTGGGTTATCGCTATGAGAATGAAACCGATAATGATGCCTATCGGTTTTTTCTCGGCAGTTAACTGCAACTATCGGGCTGGATGATTTAAAGCAAGTCTGAAATCAAGCGGATTTCGATGGCTTCAAACCCAGAGCCGGCTAGGGCATCTGATATTACTACCACGCGATCATCTGGTGAGAATTCATTACGCTGAATCATAATGGCCGCGGCCGTGGCCAGCGTCTTTTCTGAATCATCGCTAAATTCAATCTGATAGCTCAAAACATTGCGGTTCATTACCAGTTGGCGGCGGGTGCGGCTGTTATCGGTAAATGCACAAATAATGGATTCTTGCGGGTGGCAGTTAGTTACCCGATTAGCCATGCGTCCCCGCCGTGTGGGTACGATAATGGCCTTGGCGGCAATCGACTCAGCTAGGTTAACGGCGGCCATGGCAATCTGCTGCTTATCACTTTCTAGGGCTAACTTGTCAGTAAACCGCAGTCCGCGGCTACTTTCGGTAGAGCGCGAAATGCGGTCGAGAATCTCAACACATTTTACCGGGTACTTACCCACGGTGGTTTCTCCTGAAAGCATAATAGCGTCCGCTTCCTCGTAAACTGCATTGGCCACATCTGTAACTTCGGCGCGGGTTGGTATGGGATTTTCAATCATCGACTCAAGCATATGAGTTGCAACAATAACTCGCTTACCCATCTCGGCACAGGTGCGAATGATTCGGCGTTGCACGCGAGGTAATACCTCCAGAGGGATCTCTACGCCTAAATCGCCACGGGCCACCATGATGCCGTCAGCCGCGGCAATAATTTCTACCATGTTGGTGATTGCTTCTTGGTCTTCTAATTTAGCCACGATTTTAATTTTTTCGGCCCTGTCGCCGAGCAGCGCTCTCAATTCATGGATATCATCAGCTTGGCGCACGAACGAGAGTGCTATAAAGTCAACGCCTTGCTGTATGCCAAACTCTATATCGCGACGATCCTTGTCGGTAATGGCAGGAAGATTCACGCGAATACCGGGTAGATTGACATGACGCTTACTTTTTAGCAGGCCACCATCTATAACTTTGACCCGCATTATGCGGTCTTCTTTGCTTAGTACTTCAAGGTTAATCAAGCCGTTATCTACGGTAATCATATCGCCGACATCGACATCATTGATTAAGTCATCATAGTTAATATGAATGGAGGATGATTCAACATCCTCAGCACCACGGGCAACAATTGAAATCGTATCACCCTCGTTAAGGTGTAGGTCATTGACCATATCCCCAGTGCGAATTTCAGGGCCCTGAGTATCGAGTAACACCGCTATAGGATGGTTAAGTTTCTTATTTAGGCTTTGGATAGCCTGAATGATTTTAGCGTGTGACTCGTGGTCACCATGAGACATGTTAAGCCGGGCAACATTCATACCTGAGTTGGCCAGCTGCTCTAGCATCTCAATAGATTCTGAGGCTGGGCCAATGGTGCAGATTATTTTTGTTTTGCGCATATTATCTCGCGGTCAGTTACTATCAAATGTAGGGGAATGTCCCAGCTCTGGTGCGCAATAATAGCCAGTTCTTGGCAGCTGTGTGCAAGACCAACGAGTTTGGGTTTTGGTTTTCTTTCGCCGCTCATAAAGGCCAGGGTACGGTCGTAGTAGCCACCCCCCATCCCCATACGATTGCCCTGCCTATCAAAGCCAACAAGGGGCATGAAAATAACATCTAGACTCCAAGTTGGCGCAATATGGGTGTTGTTGAAAGCAGGCTCCAAGATGCCAAATTTATTAGGCACTAACTTAGTTCTAGGCGTGTATTCAATAAAACACAACTGATTGGCCTGCAATGGATGTAATACGGGCAGAAAACACTGCTTACCCGATTTAAAGGCAGTATCCATAAGTTGAGCAGGATCGATTTCACCGTCATTAGCCAGATAGCAGGCGATACGCTTAGCGCGCATAAAAAAGTATTCTCTACGCAGATCTGAAGCTATCCGCGCTCCAGCGCGGCGTTGCTCTACCGTCGACAGAGCTCGCCTAGTTGTGCGAAGTCGGTGTCTGACATCAACGTTAGTCATGAATTTGCACCAATTTGAATTAAGCCCCAGAGTGCCGCTGCCAACGTGGCCTTGAACCGAGAAGTTCAAGGTGGCGACTCTCGCAACAAATCAGGCTTTCCGACGCACGGAAGTGCACAACATTGTTGACGGAAAGAAGCCGGGTATAAATTATCGGCTCAGGGACTTCTTGGCTGGCGAACACCCCAGGACTTCCATTATAGCAGGGCGAAAATGAATTGCAGGAGAAACTGTCATTGCTTGAGGGCAAATGCTAAAAATGTTGGCTCAGAGCTAGTTGCTTAGATCCGCTAGTGCAGAATCAAGTTTTGAATCCAGTGATTGCAAAACACCAGAGGCCTGAGAATCCTGTTTGGCAGAGTTTTCTGAGCGGATTAAATCATGACTTAGATTTAGTGCAGCCATAACCGCAATGCGTTCGAGGCCAATAATATGGGAGCCGTGGCGAATTTCTTCCATTTTCTCGTTGAGAAGCAAGGCCGAGTGCTCTAATGCCTCACGCTCATCGGGCCTACAATTAACCTGATACTCTTTATCCAGAATACGGATTTTAAGGGAAATCGACGCCATTACTGCTCTGCACTCAGGCTGCGTAATCGGTTAATCATGGTATCAATCTTATGCCGCGCCATTTCATTTTTTTCCAATAGTTCACTGCGCTCACCCAATAGTCCGACTTCCCGCTCACGCAGTGCCTGATTTTCATGCCTTAGCTGCTGGCAGAGCTCAATCAGACGGTCGAGCTTTTGTTCAAACATATCGGGGTCAATCATAAGTGCCATTGCGCCAAAGAAAGGGATAATAACTACGTCGTTGTCTGCTAACTATAGGCATTGTGGGGTGCATGGTCAATTACAACATGTTGTGATTGATGCCCGAAATCTGGGTGCAGCGATATATTAAGGGTGGTAGGATGCGCGTTGAAAGAGCCGAGGTGAAGCTGTGACATTTGAACAACTAGAAGACCTATTTTTTGCCCATAAAATAAATGCTAGCCCTTCGGGGTTCCATGGTTTTCTCTGTGGACGGCTAAGCTGTGGCGCTGTGGATTTAAAACAGCTTGTTGATGCGTCAACTAGCTGGTTGGGACTATCTTCGGAGCAGGCTGAGGCGGCAGAGAACGATTTTGAAGAATTTTATCAGTCCTCCCTGAACAATCTTGAGGATATAAGTTTTCTTTTCCTACCGGTTCTGCCCGATGATGAGTTGCCCCTCACAGAGCGCTTGGTGGCTGTCGGAGAATGGTGTACTAACTATATTTCTGGCCTTGGTGAAGGCATGGGCAAGGAGTTCGATATATCTATGGATGGCAAAGAGGCCCTAGAAGATATCTCTGCAATTGGTCAGATCTCAGTCGACTTTGAAATAGAAGATGACGGTGAACGTGATTATGCAGAGTTGGTAGAATTTATTCGTATAGCCGTACAGCTTATTTTCAGCGATCTCCGTCCAGAGCTCGATACCGAGGCCGAGCCAACTATTCACTAAATTATGATATCTAAACGAGAGTACGCATCCAGACGAAGAGAGCTCATGGCGATGATGCTACCAAATAGTATCGCTGTGATCTGTGCTGCGCCAGAAAAAATACGCTCCAAGGATACTCATTATCCGTACAAGCAGAACACGAGTCTGACCTACCTCTGTGGTTTTCCAGAGGCGGAGTCGGTTATGGTAATAATGCCAGATCGCGATCATGGTGAGTTCGTTTTGTTCTGTCGTGATAAAGACCCTCTTAGAGAGACCTGGGACGGCTACCGCGAGGGGCCTGAGGGAGCGGTAAAAAATTTCGCCGCCGATGATGCCTTTCCCATTGATGATATCGATGATATCTTGCTGGGCATGCTCGAAGGCAAGGATCGTGTTTACTATGCTATAGGCAAAGAGGTAGAGTTCGATAGGAAGCTAATGGATTGGGTCAATAATGTGCGCACTCTGCGAGATGGCGATGCCATGCCCCCGGGGGAATTTGTTGATCTAGACCATCTCGTCAATGAGATGCGTTTGATTAAAACCGCCGGTGAAATTAAGTTAATGCGCAGAGCAAGTCAGATAGCTGCCCAGGCTCATTGTCGAGCAATGCAACTCAGTCAGCCCGGATTTTATGAGTATCAACTTCAGGCCGAGATTGAGCATGAATTTATGGCCCGCGGGGCCTCTGCGCCGGCCTACACTAGCATTGTTGGCGGCGGTAAAAATGGATGTATCCTGCACTATATTGAAAATCGCGATCAGCTAAAAGCTGGTGATTTAGTCTTGATTGATGCCGGTTGCGAATATAAAAACTACGCCTCGGATATCACCCGAACCTTTCCCGTCAATGGAAAGTTCACGCCACCTCAGGCTGCTATTTATGACATTGTGCTAGAGGCTCAGTTGGAGGCTATTAAATTAATTGGCCCTGGCCTTGAGTACAATTTGGCCAATGAAGCAACAATTCGCGTGATCACTGAGGGTCTGGTGGAGTTAAATATTTTGCACGGCGAGGTTGATGCGTTAATTGCTGAGGGAGCCTACCGAGAGTTTTATATGCACAGTGCGGGTCACTGGCTGGGCATGGATGTGCATGATGTAGGAGATTATAAAATTGATAACAAGTGGCGCGTCTATGAACCGGGTATGGTGTTAACCGTAGAGCCAGGTATTTATATTTCCCCAGACAATAAGAATGTAGATGCTAAGTGGCGTGGCATCGCGGTGCGAATCGAAGACGATATTTTGGTAACCAAAACTGGCTGTGAAGACTTGACCTCTGGAGTACCCAAGACCCGAGATCAGATCGAATTACTGATGGCAGGATAAGGCTATGGCCGCTGCAGGTGCAAACAACCAAGACTACGATATTGTTATTGTCGGCGCCGGCATGGTGGGCGCCTCAGCGGCCTGTCTACTGGCGCGCTCAAATCACAACTACAAAAGTGGCTCGCTAAGTATCGCGCTGGTTGAAACGAGCCCAGCTGATGCGTTTGATACCAGTCAATTTGACCCGAGGGTTGCCGCTATTACTGAGCAATCTCGCCAGTTACTTGAACTATGCGGTGTGTGGAGCACCATATCTGAAAGACGCATTAGCGCCTTTCATGCAATGGAAGTGTGGGATGCTGAGGGTACTGGGAGAATTCAATTTGACTGTACTGAAATAGAACAGCCAAATTTGGGCCATATTGTTGAGAACGGATTAATAGTAGAGGCGCTGTTAGGGAAAGTTGCGGCGTTAGACAATATTGATTTTATCTGTCCAGCAAAAATAACCGAATACCGGCAATTAGACGATGGCCTTGGTCTTGAGTTAGATGATGGTCGCTATCTGAAAACCAAGCTGCTCGTTGCCGCAGACGGTGCTCAGTCTGCCATCCGCCAGCAGTTTGAGTTTGTCACCAAAGAGTGGGACTACGGTCACAAGGCAATTGTGAGCACTATACGGACCCAACACCCTAACCGGCAAACTGCTTGGCAGCGTTTTATGCCCTCAGGGCCACTGGCATTTTTGCCTTTAAATAATGATGGTGATCTTAACCTGTGTTCAATTGTTTGGTCACAGCAAACACAGATAGCTGAGCGGCTGATGGCATTGGACGATGAGCAATTCTGTGCCGAGCTATCTATGGCTAGTGAACATTGCTTGGGCAATGTGCTATCTGTTGAAAAACGTTTCCTTATTCCATTGCGCCAACGCCATGCTACTGATTATGTGGTGCACCGGGTTGCCTTACTTGGCGATGCGGCGCATACCATTCATCCGCTGGCGGGGCAGGGGGCGAATCTGGGCTTTGCTGATGTGGCGGCGTTAGTCGATGAGGTCGACCGTGCGGTGGCGCGAGGAAATGATATAGGTGCTCTGAGCACATTGACGCGATACCAGCGTCGCCGCAAGCCAGATAATTTAATAACGATGGCAGCAATGGAAGGTTTTAAGCGATTGTTTGGAGCAGATAACGTAACCCTACGATTATTGCGCAATATGGGGCTGTCTAAGCTTAATAAGTTGCAACGGTTTAAAAACACCATCATTAGAAAAGCCATGGGTATGTAATACCTAAGTTACGCACCTTCGATGTCGTCTTTTAGGCGATCTAGGCGTTTTTCTTCTTCTCTTAATACCGCCTTGATTTCATTTAACACAGCATCGACATTGGACTCACCTTCAGTCTCTGCGAAGAAGCCGCTCAGTGGAGTGTCTGGTTTAAGAGCGCCATCCTCATATAGAGCCCAAATTTCTTTGGCATAATTGGTACCTAATAATTGCGGTGCAAACTGTCCGTAATAGGCGGTCATATTTGCTATGTCACGAGCCAGCATAGACTTGGCGTTATTGTTGGCCGAGGCATCCACAGCCTGAGGTAAGTCGATAATTACTGGGCCATAGTCATCCACGAGGACATTAAATTCAGATAGATCCCCATGAACTATACCCGCACATAGCATCATCACCACGTATTGCATAACAACTGCGTGGTCCTCCAGAGCCTGTTCCTCATCCATGGCGACATCGCCTAGGCGGGGTGCTACATTGCCAGCCTCATCACTGACCAGCTCCATTAATAAGACGCCGTCAAAACAGCCATAGGGTTTGGGTACCCTTACACCTGCGTTAGCTAATAGATACAGAGCGTCTACTTCAGCATTTTGCCAGGACTCTTCCTGTTGCTTGCGGCCGTACTTAGAGCCCTTGTCCATGGCGCGGGCACGCCTACTATTACGCACCTTGCGGCCCTCCTGATATTGCACCGCCTTTTTAAAGCTGCGTTTGGCCGCTTCTTTGTAGACTTTGGCGCAGCGCAAATCCGTACCACAGCGAACCGTATACACAGTAGCCTCTTTACCACTCATCAGTTGGCCGATGACTTCGTCTATCACGCCATCGTCTAATAGAGGTTGCAGTCGTTTAGGGCTTTTCATTTAGTCTCGCTTTGATTCTTATTGACTTAGGGCAACCAATTTAAAGGAGCCATTGTTGGCAATAACCTCAATATACCTGAAATAGTCCTTAGCTTTGTGTTCCAAGGGAATAAAATTATTCACCACAAACAGAGCCTGCCCCGCACTGGATAATAATCTCTTGGCGGCACTGAGAAATTTAACTGTCATATCTCCGTCAATTGAAAAGCCCTGATGAAAGGGTGGGTTGCAAAGAATAATGTCAAAGCGTCGGTTGATTTGATCTCCTGCATCTCCGGCAATAATATCAGTATCTATAGTCAGTTGACCTAGGTTTATTGTAGTTGCCGCGAGCGCCGCGGCGTTATTGTCAGTTGCCGTTATATGGGTGAAACCATACTCGCTTGCTTGCATCGATAGGTAGCCATAACCACAGCCCAGATCGAGCATTGTTCTGGGCGCTACTGAGCGACGCGCTAGAAACGCTGCCAAGTGAGTGCACAAGAACGCACTGCCGCGATCAATTTTTTCCCAGCCAAAAATACCAGGCTTGCTCTGCAAAGATAGAGCTTCCACAGTGCGAGTTTGTGCATAATTTTTGTCATCAAGCTGAGCTAGATCCGTGTTATGGCGCTGCACGGTAGCTAGGTAGCAGGAGCCATGTTTCTCGGCACTGGTGTGGTCGCCAAAAATTGCGCAGGCCTGCTTAACATAGGTTTTGAGGCCATCGTTTTTCCCGCCGGTTAATACCAGCTTGCCTTCAGGTTTGAGCAGTTTTGCGGCCTGATTAATAATATAATGGCTACTAGCGCGCTCTTTTGACACTCTAAAGAACACTGAGTCAATGCTGTGTGGCTCTATGATAGAAAAGTCAAAATCATTAAAGATTGTATCAAGATTGGCGGTTCGCGCACTTTTCTCAATGTCATAGCGGTTGCTAAAAACCCTTACCGAACGCTGCTGTGAACTACGCGCCATCTGCCAATTTATATTGCTCCAGTTTTCGTCAGCCACAAGAATACAGTTGCCACTCTCGCCTTGCAGTTGGCGTAACAGCATTGCAACGCTGTTATCGATGCCAGCTTGATTCATAAAATACAGGCTACCTCTAATGGGGTGAGCGGCCGGTATTCGCCGGGCTGCAACTTTGGGTCTAATTCTATATCTCCAACTTTAAATCTGTGCAGACTGACAGCATGATTATCTAGGGCAGCAAAAATGCGTTTTATTTGATGGTACTTACCCTCGGCAATAGTCAGATTGATATTATAATCATCAATGATTTCCATGGTCGCTGGCATACATCGATGCTTTTCACCTTCGAGTAGGACGCCTTGGGCGAGTAGTTGAGGATACTCTGGGGTAATAGCTTCTGCCAGCTCCACCCTATAAATTTTGGCGTAGCCTGAACGGGGTGAAGTAAGTCTGTGATTCCACTGACCATCGTCTGTGACTAGGAGTAAACCACTGGAATCTATATCCAGAAGACCAGCAACCTGTAGCTCTTCACTGCGGTGTTCATACATAAGACTGATCGCTGTAGGGTTGTTATTATCTTTCGTAACCGAGACAACACCTGCGGGCTTGTTGAGCATAAAGTAGCGTTTGCCGGCCTTACTAATGGTCGAGCCTTCAATGGTGATATCTTGATCA
Source organism: SAR92 clade bacterium H921 (assembly GCA_025153755.1). Lineage (GTDB taxonomy): Bacteria > Pseudomonadota > Gammaproteobacteria > Pseudomonadales > Porticoccaceae > HTCC2207. The sequence goes on along the minus strand of JAOALD010000001.1, from coordinate 19,508 downwards.
TCGTTAATTTTCTGCGCTGGGTTAGTCGCTATTTCGTTATCAATGCAGACCACCCCATTTTTGATCAAACGCTTAGCATCGGAGCGCGAAAGATCGGTGGCATTGCTAATATATTTGTCGAGTCGCAACACTACTTAACGCCCGAAGCCAACATGATGGCCGCTTCTTTAGCGAAATAGGTCAGCACGCCATTTGCGCCTGCCCGTTTAAATGCCAGCAGCGACTCTAAAATTACCGCTTCACGGTTAAGCCAGGCATTATCAAATGCGGCGCAGTGCATGGCATATTCACCACTGACTTGATAGGCAAATGTAGGAACTTTCAGCTCATCTTTTACACGGCGAACTATATCGAGATAGGGCATGCCGGGTTTTACCATAATCATATCTGCCCCCTCGTCTAAATCGAGGGCGCATTCATGGAGGGCCTCATCAGAATTCCCGGGATCCATTTGATAGGTTTTCTTATCACCACTTTGAATATTGGTGGCTGAGCCGACCGCGTCGCGGAAAGGGCCATAGTAGCTAGAGGCATATTTAGCAGAGTAAGCCATGATCTGAGTATTGGTAAAATCGTTTTCTTCCAATGCTTCGCGTATGGAGCCAATCCGCCCATCCATCATATCTGAGGGAGCGACGATGTCAGCTCCGGCTTGCGCCTGAGAGAGGGCCTGTTTTACCAGTGCTTGAATCGTAATGTCATTGAGTACATAGGCGGATTGTCCATCAATGATCCCGTCCTGACCATGGCTCGTGAATGGGTCCAGAGCCACATCAACGATCACACCCAACTGAGGTACTGATTCTTTGATTGCGCGAATAGCGCGCTGAGCCAAGCCTTCAGGATTGTATGCTTCCTCGCCCATGGGCGATTTCTTGTCTTGAGTTATAACGGGGAATAGTGCAATAGCGGGGATACCCAGCGCCGCTATTTCAATAGCTTCTTGGACCAGCAGATCAATTGAAAGGCGAGTTACGCCAGGCATTGAAGCTATCGCTTCAGACTTTCCCATGCCCTCGATTACAAACATAGGTAGGATAAGGTCATTGGCAGATAGCGCCGTTTCTCTAGTGAGGCGGCGAGAAAACTCGGTGGCGCGACTGCGACGCATGCGTGTGGACGGATAAGGGCCGCGACTTGTTGAAAAACTCATAGGTATTCCTATTTTAAAGAGCTGTGAGGGTTTTATTCTACAGCTTAAACCCTAGTTAGCTTAAAGTTTTGCAAAAACGCGCTCGGCCGCGTCAAGGGTATTTTGGATATCCTCATCTGTATGAGCAGCAGACATAAAGCCTGCCTCATAGGATGCAGGAGCCAGATAAACCCCTTCCAGCAACATGCCGTGAAAAAACTTAGCAAAGCGCTCTGTGTCACATTTCATGACCTGTGAGTAGTTAATAATTTTTTCTTCTGTAGAAAAAAAGATACCCCACATGGTGCCCACATGGTTGCTGGTTAGGGGTACGCCTGCGGCATCCGCACGTTCACACAGGCCTTCAACTAGTCTCGTGGTACGTGCCGATACAGGAGCCAGAAATCCAGGCTGTGAAATTAGATTAAGTGTAGCCAGACCTGCGGCCATAGCCACGGGGTTGCCCGATAATGTACCGGCCTGATAGACCGGGCCCAATGGAGCAATATGCTCCATAATTTTTCGTTTACCGCCAAAGGCACCAACTGGCATGCCGCCGCCAATAACTTTGCCCAGGCAGATCAAATCAGCATCAATACCGTAGTAGCCAATCGCGCCTTGCTGGCTAATGCGGAATCCAGTCATGACTTCATCGATAATCAGCAGCGCTCCGCTAGCTGTGCAACATTCGCGCAGCGCTTCTAAAAAGCCAGGAATCGGTGGTACGCAATTCATATTGCCAACCACAGGCTCAACTATGACGCAGGCGACCTGATCGCCAATCTCTGCAAAGGCTTGTTTTACTTGATCAATATCGTTGTAGGACAGCGTAACTGTATGGTCAGCTAGACATTCTGGCACCCCGGGTGAACTGGGAACCCCAAGGGTTAGAGCGCCGGAGCCCGCTTTAACTAAAAGTGAGTCAGAGTGGCCATGGTAACAGCCTTCGAATTTAATAATCTTATCCCGTCCGGTATAGCCGCGGGCTAGGCGGATTGCACTCATTGTCGCCTCGGTACCCGAATTGACCATACGAATCATCTCCATGCCAGGGACAATGGAGCAAATTTTATCAGCTAGTTGAATCTCAAGCTCCGTGGGGGTGCCAAAGGTCATGGCTTTCTCAAGCTGGGTGCGTATCGCATTTAGTACATCTGGATGACCGTGGCCCAGCAACATTGGGCCCCAAGACAACACATAGTCAGTGTAACGTTTCCCGTCGGCGTCAAACATATAGGCGCCGCTGGCGCTCTCAAAAAATATTGGTGTGCCTCCGACTGCGCCAAAGGCGCGCACTGGCGAGTTAACGCCGCCTGGAATACGTGTCTGTGCCGCATTAAAAAGTTCGTTGGAGCGAGAATTCAAAGCTGTCATTAAGTTGTCCTAATTGGGTTTACAGTCCGTTAAAAAGCACCTGATAACGGAGCGGATACGGATGCCTGTTATGGCCGGATTAAAAGGGCTGAACAATCACCAAAATAACAATTGCCACAAGAAAAACGACTGGCACCTCATTGAAAATCCGGAAGTAAATGTGGGTTTTGTCGCTGGTATCAGTCGCCAGTCTCTTCATATGGCCCAGACACATATGGTGATAGCCGATAAGAGCTACCACTAATACAGCTTTGATTTGAAACCAAGTCTGCGAAAGGTATGCTTCCGGGGCCATTGAAACCAGCCAAAGGCCAAATATCAGGGTAGCAATCATGGAGGGATTGGCTATGCCACGATAGAGCTTACGCTGCATGATTTTAAATCGCTCAATGCTTATTTTGTCATCCGACATGGCGTGATAGACAAATAACCGAGGCAGATAAAATAGCGCGGCGAACCAACAGATAACCGCAATAATGTGAAAAGCTAGAACCCATTTGAACATTTAATACCTCGTTTAACCCACGCAAGTGCCGATACCCTTGGTATTAGCATATCTGGCTGTCTAAGTTTGGGGTATTATAGGTGGCCAAAACGGTTCTGGATATTTAAAAGCGAGGCAAAGGTGATTAAAATTGGCATAGTAGGTGGAACGGGCTACACAGGAGCAGAGCTTCTGCGGCTGTTGTCTGGGCACCCCAATGCTGAATTGGTAGCCATTACCTCTCGCAGCGAGAAGGGCGTACCTGTTGCCCAGCTTTACCCTAACCTTAGGGGCATTGTGGACCTGGCATTTTCCGATCCTGATATAGCGGTACTTGGTCAATGTGATCTGGTGTTTTTTGCCACCCCCCATGGCGTCGCTCAGGGCACGGTGCCGGAAATTTTAGCTGCTGGCGCTAAAGTTATTGATCTGTCAGCCGATTTTCGAATCAGAGATATTGAGCTGTGGGAAAAGTGGTATGGACAGACCCATGGGGCTCCACAGCTTGTCGCCGAGGCTGTGTATGGTCTACCTGAGTTCAACCGCTCGGCCATTGCCGGTGCAAACTTAGTGGCCTGCCCTGGCTGTTACCCAACTAGTATTCAGCTTGGGCTACTACCTCTTTTGGAGGCTGGCTGTATCGATGTGAATGACCTGATTGCTAATTCAGCCTCTGGTGTAAGTGGCGCTGGAAGGCAGGCAAGTGTGGCTAATCTGCTGTCTGAGGCCAGCGATAGTTTTAAAGCCTACGCAGCCTCAGGGCACAGGCACTTGCCTGAAATAGAGCAGGGGCTGGCTGATATATCGGGAACAGAGGTTAGCTTGACCTTTGTGCCCCATTTACTACCTATAAATAGAGGTATTCATTCAACTATTTATGCGAGTTTAATTGACACAGATGTAGATGTTCAGGGGCTGTTCGAAAGGCGTTATGCGGATGAACCTTTTGTTGACGTGTTGCCCGCAGGCGGCCACCCTGAAACTCGCACCGTGCGGGGCTCTAATTTTTGCCGAATTGCCGTACATCGTCCTGGCGGCGGTAACAAAATTGTGGTGCTGGTGGTCGAGGACAATCTCACTAAAGGAGCTTCAGGGCAAGCCATACAGTGCATGAATCTTATGTTCGAATTGCCAGAAAGGTCAGGTCTTAACCTGCCAGGTTTGATGCCCTGATGATAGAGCGCAAGCCAATTGTCATCAACTACAGACCCGGCCAGGGCTACTGGTTAATTGGTGGCTTAGTTTTTGTGGTGATGGTTAGTCTATTTTCAGGTAGGTATTGGGGCAGCAGAGTCTTTGACGAGCAAATGCTTGAGAAAGTAAGCTTGGAGGTAAGAGCGGCAGAACTAGAGGCTCAGCTGACCCAGAGTAATAGAGATCTGAGCCGAATAAAGTTAAGTGCCGAAGTAGATGCAGTTGCCTTGGAAAATACACGACAGGAAATGATTGGCCTGCAGCGTAAGATGTATCGACGAGGTGAGGAGCTAAAGCTTTATCAGGAGCTTCTGCAGGACAATAATCAGCCCAAGGGGTTGTCTGTTAGTGATTTCAATCTGGTCGCCTTGGACGATGGGCGTTTTAAGTATCGCTGGGTGGCTCGTCAGAAAACAGTGAAAATGCAAACTCTCAGTATCTACTCGCATATGTGGGTGCTGGGCACGCAAAACGGGGAATCAGTAAGTTTGGGGTTGGAAAGCCTCGATGACCAGGTTAAAAAACAGCCTGCCAAGCTTGAATTTAAGTATTTCTCGATTAATCAGGGTATTGTGGAGTTACCTGAGGGCTTCGAGCCAGAGCAGGTTAGGGTTACCTTGAGATATACTTGGATGAAAGAAGCACAGTCTGACCAGAAGTTTAATTGGGAACTTGAGGAATAAAAAATGTTTGGCATAAAAAGCGGCGACAGTCATGGACCATTCTCCCTGGGATCAACAACCTTGATAGCCAAAGGAACTGAACTAGAAGGGGATTTAAACTTTAAAGGCAGCCTAGAGATAGAGGGCTCTATAACTGGCAACATTCTATCGGAAGACGAGGATGCGCGAATTAGAGTCCTACAGGGCGGTTCAATTAAAGGAGATGTATGGGTTGCAACAGTCCTTGTAAATGGCCGTATAACTGGAGACATTTACGCCAGCAAGCAGGCAAAGTTAGCTTCGCAAGCTGTGGTCGAAGGCAATGTGCATTACAATTTAATTGAAATTGAAAAAGGCGCAGAAGTGGTAGGTAGTTTTGTGCATGAGCAGCCACAAACAAACGTTACTGCTTTCCCAAAAGAGGGCCGTGCTGAAGGCTCTGAAGAATTGGCCAAGAAAGTCGAAAAATAATCCTAAAATGTTGTGCGGCTCGGAGAAAGTATGTCAGGAATTCAAACATTTACACCCAGCGCTCTAGAGGTCACTGATAGTGCGGTTGCCAAAGTGCAAAGCCTCAAGGCTGAAGAGGACAATGAAGATCTAAAACTTCGCGTCTATGTCACTGGCGGCGGTTGCTCGGGTTTCCAATATGGGTTTTCGTTTGAGGACATAATGGCTGAAGACGATACGCCGGTATCTCGGGAAGGCGTTACGGTGCTTATCGACTCCCTCAGTTTCCAGTATCTAGCTGGGTCTACCGTCGACTATGAAGAGGGCCTCATGGGGTCGAGATTTATTATCACCAATCCCAATGCTTCGACCACCTGTGGATGCGGGGCCTCGTTTTCGATTTAGGCAAGAGTATTTTTCGTCGCGCTCGATATTGGTCATCGAGTTTGTCAGGTGCAGCTGACGACATTCATAAGCGCGTGATAGCAGTCCTAGCCAGCCCCTCCATGTTTGACATATCTAGGGTAGGTATAAGCCGCCAAGAATTGTTGCTTGGTGCGCGCCGGTCACCGCAGGCACATTCCCTGTTTTGTGTTCCATTCGCTGCTTGGCCAGCCAGGCAAATGCACAGGCTTCGACCCAGTTTGGATCTAACCCTAGCTCTGCCGTGGACTGCACCTGGCTCTTATAAAGGCTACGTTGCAGCAATGCCATTAGCTGCCCGTTAAATGCGCCGCCACCGCAAACAAAGACTTCGTCGATCTGTGTCCCTAGATTATTGATGCAGTCGGCCAGAGTTTCGGCAGTTAAGAGCGCCAGTGTCGCCTGAATATCTTGAGGAGACAGGTTGTATTGCTGCAGTTGGAGCTCTAGCCAAGGCAGATTGAAGTCTTCACGCCCCGTACTTTTGGGTGTCGACTGAGCAAGAAATGGATGGGCTTTTAGCTGCCTTAAAAGCGCATCATCAACAGTGCCGCCGGCACCCCAATTGCCATTGTTATCATAGGCATGACCTGTATGCTTTTGACACCAGGCATCCAGCAGCATATTGCCAGGTCCAGTATCAAAGCCGCCACAGTCACCATTGCTGTTTAAAACAGTGATATTGGCAATACCCCCTATATTAGCGATCACACGATTCTTTTGTGGGCTGAAAAAAAGTTGCTGATGAAATGCGGGCACCAGCGGCGCGCCTTGGCCCCCCAATGCAATATCCTTGCGCCGAAAATCAGCGACAACAGCGCAGTTAGTGCGGGCAGCGATGATATTGGGGTCACCGATCTGTTGACTATACCCTTGCTTCGAATAACTCGGAGGTGCGTGGCGAATGGTTTGTCCGTGGGAGCCGATCGCTACTATGCTGTCAGAGCTTAAATCGAGAATGCCCATCAGAGTTGCCGCTGCTTCAGCAAACAGTAACCCTAGGGCGCTATCTGTTTCAGCATATAGCTGAACGGTGTCTAATTCTGGTTCGCATAGGCGCATAATATCTCGGCGCAAGGGTGCGGGAATGGAGTGAGTATGGCAACCAAGTAAATGAAGATCTCCATTATTCCCTTGCTCAAAGTCGACTGCCGCTACATCAATGCTGTCAATGCTGGTCCCTGACATAAGGCCCAGGTAAATAGTGGGTTCCCTCGCAGGATTAATTGGCACTGGCGTTGTCGCCTTGAGTCGAGGCTAGTCGGGTTGCTGCTTGATATTCTGCGAGCTGAGCCAATACAGGTGCAGTACGTCTGGTAAACGCCTGTTTTTCAGTCTGCGCTATGGGCAGGGCCTGAGGCAGTTTTACCGTGCGGGGATTGCGGTGGACACCATTGACCAAAAATTCATAGTGCAGATGTGGGCCCGTAGCATAGCCGGTTGAACCAACAGTACCGACAAGCTGCCGCTGTCGAACAGTCTGCCCTTTGCGCACCTTTTTATTATTTAGATGCAAGTATTTGGTGACATAGGTCTGACCATGTTGAATAAAGACATAGTTACCGTTGGCCTTGGTATAGCCAGTAGCGATGACCTTGCCATCACCGGCTGCATAAACAGGCGTACCTCGAGGGGCCGCATAGTCCACACCGCGATGAGCTTTTATCTTTTTGTGAATAGGGTGTTTACGTCTTAGATTAAAGCCAGAGCTGATACGGAAAATATCCAGTGGAGTGCGCAAAAAGGCCTTGCGCATACTAAGCCCTTCGGGAGTGTAGTAGTTGCTAAGTCCTTTACTATTTTGATAGCGCACAGCCTGGTAGGTTTTCCCGCGGTTAGTAAATGACGCCGCCATAATATTGCCTGACGAGAGTTTTTCTCCATCTATATAGCGGTCTTCAAACAATAGAGAAAACGAGTCTCCGGGTCGAATATCAAAAACAAAGTCGATATCCCAGCCAAAGATGTTGGCCAGTTCCATAATTACCTTGTCCGGCAGATTAGCCTTCTTGGCCGATAAATAAAGGGAGTCTGCAATAACGCCCTGCCTATAGCTCAACAATATCTCTGGATCGCGCAGGTGTTTCTGTGCGCTATAGGTGCCATTGTTGTGAGTAAATATAAGGCTCTCTAATGGTGACTTGATATAGTGCAACTCTTCAAGCTGTCCTTGCGTGTCTATACCAAAACGAAATATCTCTCCAGGAAAGAGGTTGCGCAATGATTTGCCACTTTTAGAGGACGACACCCGATACACATCTGTAGCGCTCAGATTGGCCCGCTGGAAAAGCAGCGACAGGCTATCTCCTTTAGCTACTTTCTGTTCTTTCCAAAATAGTCCCAGCTCTGGTGGCGCACTGTTCGAGATGTCTGAGCTTTGCTCCTGCACAACAATGGGTATAGATTCGGTAATTTGGCGTTTAGTGTAGCTGTTGTCTTGAGGGTACATCAGCAGTGCGAACAGGCAGCCACTGATGGAGGCGGCTAGCATTAGGTGCCGCCGAGGGAGTTCTTGGGCTATTGAAAGCAAAAAACGGAATAACTTTTGCACTTTTTCCATAGAGGAAGAACACCGGTTAGTTATGCATTCGCCAATTTTAGCCTGCTTAAATAACAAGTTACAACGGTAACCTCGCGCTTTTTAATAGCAGTTATTACTCATGAACAGGTTATTACAGCACTATGTCTGCGAATTGAGGCATAGAAAATCTTGTATTTGACGGTTCAATCTGTAGAGTTGGCGCTCCTTGTCATACAGTGAAACGAGTGAAGATGAATCAAACGGGTAGTCAGTTAATCGAACAGTTGCGTAATCGTGGATTAATCGCACAGGTGTCTGGTGATGGTGAGTTAGCGGCGCATCTTGATCAGCCGCGCACTTTGTACTGCGGGTTTGACCCCACGGCCGACAGTTTGCATCTTGGGCATCTAGTACCTTTATTGGTGCTAAAGCGCTTTCAGGAAGCAGGGCACAGACCTATAGCCTTAGTTGGGGGCGCCACAGGGATGATTGGAGATCCAAGTTTTAAGGCGGATGAGCGCAAGCTCAATACTCCGGAGGTGATTGCGGGCTGGGCCGATAAAATAAAAGGTCAGGTCAGTCAGTTCATTGATTTTGACTGCGGCGACAACTCGGCTGTTGTGGCAAATAACCTAGATTGGACTGCGCAGATGAGCGCCCTTGATTTCCTCCGTGATGTGGGCAAGCACTTTTCGGTCAACAGCATGATTGCCAAAGAGTCAGTAAAGCAGCGTATAGATAGAGAGGGCTCTGGTATTTCCTTCACTGAGTTTTCTTACTCACTTTTACAGGCACTGGATTTCGCGGAGTTAAATCGCCGGCACGACTGCACCATGCAGGTGGGCGGTAGTGATCAGTGGGGTAATATTGTGAGCGGCCTTGATTTGAACCGTCGCCAGAATAAAGCCCAGTGTTTTGCCCTTACTGTTCCGCTTATTACCAAGGCGGATGGCACTAAATTTGGCAAAACCGAGGCTGGAGCCGTATGGTTGGATGCTGGCAAGACTTCTCCGTATAGCTTTTACCAGTTTTGGCTAAGTGTCGCTGATGCCGATGTGTACAAGTTTCTCCATTACTTCACTTTTATCGCAACAACACAGATCGCCGCCATTGAGGCTACAGACGCAGCCGCGGAGGGCCGGCCTCAGGGTCAGGCTATACTTGCTAGCGAAGCGACTAGGCTAGTCCATGGCGAAGCCGGTCTCAAGGCTGCTCTGCGTATAACAGAGGCTTTATTTAGTGGCGATTCCAATGCTTTGTCCGAGCAGGATTTTCAGCAATTACGCCAAGATGGGTTGCCATCTTCGCTGTTAGCTGACGAGAATGTCCTGGAGTCTCCCTTGACCAACCTGCTAACTGAATGCGGTATGGCCAAGGCTGGCCGTGAAGTCAAAGATGCCCTAGGGCGCAATTCTGTGTTTGTTAATGGTCAGCCCAAAGGCGCTGAAGATATTATGAATAGCGCCGCGATCTTTGCTCCTGAGCAGGCTTTATATGGTCGTTTCTTTCTGGTTCGTTTGGGAAAGAAGAAGTATCACATATTCGAGCGGGTGTAGGCGGTCGCTAATCGCGGCAAAAAGGCGTCTTAACAGGCGCTTTTAACTGGCAATTTAAATAATCTCAAATAAGTAGTTGACAGTGCCTAGCCTATCTGTAGAATGCGCGCTCCTGCAAAGGTGAGCTGAAGCGAAATTCTCAGCAATAGCGGGTGAAAACAGCGATTTTAGTTATTTTCACTTAGTAGTTGACAGGAGTATTTTTGACGCTAGAATGCGCGCTCCCAACAGCAATGTTGAGACGTAAAACAGGCAGCAAAATACGAAGTGAAATTAAAGTTGAATTAATTCACTTTCTTTGTTGACAAAGGGTTGGCTTTCTATAGAATACGCCCCCCGCTCAGATGAGCGAATCGTTCTTTAAAAATATAATCAAGCAATGCGTGTGGGCACTTGCTAATTGATATTGGATTATTAAATATCATAGTAAGTACTCATCGATTCATTTATGAAGTGATAAGTTCGAAATTATGAAACTGAGATTTTGAATGGTAAAGCAAGTTTTGCGTAACCATTCCCTCTCCTAACGGTGAGGTTAAAGATTGAACTGAAGAGTTTGATCATGGCTCAGATTGAACGCTGGCGGCAGGCCTAACACATGCAAGTCGAGCGCGAAAGCACTTCGGTGTGAGTAGAGCGGCGGACGGGTGAGTAATGCTTGGGAATCTACCTAGTAGTGGGGGATAACGTGTGGAAACGCACGCTAATACCGCGTACGTCCTACGGGAGAAAGCAGGGGACCTTCGGGCCTTGCGCTATTAGATGAGCCCAAGTCGGATTAGCTAGTTGGTAGGGTAATGGCTTACCAAGGCGACGATCCGTAGCTGGTCTGAGAGGATGATCAGCCACACTGGGACTGAGACACGGCCCAGACTCCTACGGGAGGCAGCAGTGGGGAATATTGCACAATGGGCGAAAGCCTGATGCAGCCATGCCGCGTGTGTGAAGAAGGCTCTAGGGTTGTAAAGCACTTTCAGTAGGGAGGAAAAGTATGTAGTTAATAACTGCATACCCTGACGTTACCTACAGAAGAAGCACCGGCAAACTCCGTGCCAGCAGCCGCGGTAATACGGAGGGTGCGAGCGTTAATCGGAATTACTGGGCGTAAAGCGCGCGTAGGTGGTTTGATAAGCTAGCTGTGAAAGCCCCGGGCTCAACCTGGGAACTGCAGTTAGAACTGTCTGACTAGAGTACAGTAGAGGGTGGCGGAATTTCCTGTGTAGCGGTGAAATGCGTAGATATAGGAAGGAACATCAGTGGCGAAGGCGGCCACCTGGACTGATACTGACACTGAGGTGCGAAAGCGTGGGGAGCAAACAGGATTAGATACCCTGGTAGTCCACGCCGTAAACGATGTCTACTAGCCGTTGGGAGACTTGATCTCTTAGTGGCGCAGTTAACGCGATAAGTAGACCGCCTGGGGAGTACGGCCGCAAGGTTAAAACTCAAATGAATTGACGGGGGCCCGCACAAGCGGTGGAGCATGTGGTTTAATTCGACGCAACGCGAAGAACCTTACCAGGTCTTGACATCCTAGAAACTTAGCAGAGATGCTTTGGTGCCTTCGGGAATCTAGTGACAGGTGCTGCATGGCTGTCGTCAGCTCGTGTCGTGAGATGTTGGGTTAAGTCCCGTAACGAGCGCAACCCTTGTCCTTAGTTGCCAGCACGTAATGGTGGGAACTCTAAGGAGACTGCCGGTGACAAACCGGAGGAAGGTGGGGACGACGTCAAGTCATCATGGCCCTTACGACCTGGGCTACACACGTGCTACAATGGCCAGTACAGAGGGCTGCAAACCCGCGAGGGGGAGCTAATCTCACAAAGCTGGTCGTAGTCCGGATCGCAGTCTGCAACTCGACTGCGTGAAGTTGGAATCGCTAGTAATCGTGAATCAGAATGTCACGGTGAATACGTTCCCGGGCCTTGTACACACCGCCCGTCACACCATGGGAGTGGGTTGCAAAAGAAGTAGCTAGGCTAACCTTCGGGAGGCCGGTTACCACTTTGTGATTCATGACTGGGGTGAAGTCGTAACAAGGTAGCCCTAGGGGAACCTGGGGCTGGATCACCTCCTTAAACGAAAATCCTTTCGGTTAGTAAGTGTCTACACGCATTGTTTGATTATTATTGGTAACAGTAAAGTATGGTATGCCGACCGGGCTGCTAAGACCCGTCGCAACAGAATTGGGTCTGTAGCTCAGTTGGTTAGAGCGCACCCCTGATAAGGGTGAGGTCGGTGGTTCAAATCCACCCAGACCCACCAATTTTTGTACGAAATTGGGGCTATAGCTCAGCTGGGAGAGCGCCTGCCTTGCACGCAGGAGGTCAGCGGTTCGATCCCGCTTAGCTCCACCACTTTACTGCCACGAGAAGTTAGCGATAAGCGCGCAGCGTTTATCACTGGCTTTTTTTATGCCAGAGCTCTTTAAAAAGATGATTATTGAATACTGAAATATTTTTTCAAGGCCAGTGTGTATTTTTTACACATCTGTCCGGCGAAATTTGTTACTAACTACTATGAAAATAGTAAGTCGCAACAAAATCTTGCTAGCTTGTACTGTATGGTCAAGCGAGTAAGCGCACACGGTGGATGCCTTGGCAGTTGGAGGCGATGAAGGACGTAGGAGCCTGCGATAAGCTTCGGGGAGGTGGCAAACACCCTTTGATCCGAAGATTTCCGAATGGGGAAACCCACCTAGCATAAGCTAGGTACCATGCACTGAATTCATAGGTGTATGGAGCGAACCTGGAGAACTGAAACATCTAAGTAACCAGAGGAAAAGAAATCAACCGAGATTCCCTTAGTAGCGGCGAGCGAAAGGGGAGCAGCCTGTAAGTGATAGCAGAAGTGTTAGTGGAACGGTCTGGAAAGTCCGGCAATAAAGGGTGATAGCCCCGTACGCGAAAACGCATCTGTGGTACTAAGCTTACGTAAAGTAGGTCGGGACACGTGTTATCTTGACTGAACATGGGGGGACCATCCTCCAAGGCTAAATACTACCAACTGACCGATAGTGAACTAGTACCGTGAGGGAAAGGTTAAAAGAACCCCGGAGAGGGGAGTGAAATAGATCCTGAAACCGTGTGCGTACAAGCAGTAGGAGCAGACTTGTTCTGTGACTGCGTACCTTTTGTATAATGGGTCAGCGACTTATTTTCAGTGGCAAGGTTAACCGTATAGGGGAGCCGTAGGGAAACCGAGTCTTAATAGGGCGTCTTAGTCGCTGGGAATAGACCCGAAACCGGGCGATCTATCCATGGCCAGGTTGAAGGTGCCGTAACAGGCACTGGAGGACCGAACCCACTAATGTTGAAAAATTAGGGGATGAGCTGTGGATCGGAGTGAAAGGCTAATCAAGCCCGGAGATAGCTGGTTCTCCTCGAAAGCTATTTAGGTAGCGCCTCATGTCTCACCACTGGGGGTAGAGCACTGTTTCGGCTAGGGGGTCATACCGACTTACCAACCCGATGCAAACTCCGAATACCAGTGAGTGCAATCATGGGAGACACACGGCGGGTGCTAACGTTCGTCGTGGAGAGGGAAACAACCCAGACCGCCAGCTAAGGTCCCAAATATCAGTTAAGTGGGAAACGATGTGGGAAGGCTCAGACAGCTAGGAGGTTGGCTTAGAAGCAGCCATCCTTTAAAGAAAGCGTAATAGCTCACTAGTCGAGTCGGCCTGCGCGGAAGATTTAACGGGGCTAAACTGATAACCGAAGCTGCGGATGCACACTTGTGTGCATGGTAGAGGAGCGTTCTGTAAGCCGTTGAAGGTGCATTGTAAAGTGTGCTGGAGGTATCAGAAGTGCGAATGCTGACGTGAGTAACGATAAAGCGGGTGAAAAACCCGCTCGCCGGAAGATCAAGGTTTCCTGTCCAACGCTAATCGGGACAGGGTTAGTCGGTACCTAAGGCGAGGCCGAAAGGCGTAGTCGATGGAAAACAGGTTAATATTCCTGTACCGCTATATACTGCGATGGGGGGACGGAGAAGGCTAGGTGATCAGGGCGATGGTTGTCCCTGTATAAGCAAGTAGGGAGATTCCTTAGGTAAATCCGGGGAATCACTATCCTGAGATGCGAATTCGAGCTCAATTGCGAGCGAAGTCATTGATGCCATGCTTCCAAGAAAAGCCTCTAAGCTTCAGGTATATAGAGACCGTACTCTAAACCGACACAGGTGATCAGGTAGAGAATACCAAGGCGCTTGAGAGAACTATGGTGAAGGAACTAGGCAAAATGGTGCCGTAACTTCGGGAGAAGGCACGCCGGTTTTGGTGATGGGATTTACTCCCTAAGCTGAGGCTGGCCGCAGAGACCAGGCCCCTGCGACTGTTTATCTAAAACACAGCACTCTGCAAACTCGTAAGAGGAAGTATAGGGTGTGACGCCTGCCCGGTGCCGGAAGGTTAATTGATGGGGTTAGCTTCGGCGAAGCTCTTGATCGAAGCCCCGGTAAACGGCGGCCGTAACTATAACGGTCCTAAGGTAGCGAAATTCCTTGTCGGGTAAGTTCCGACCTGCACGAATGGCGTAACGACGGGGGCGCTGTCTCCACCATAGACTCAGTGAAATCGAAATCGCGGTGAAGATGCCGTGTTCCCGCGGCTAGACGGAAAGACCCCGTGAACCTTTACTATAGCTTGGCACTGAACTTTGAACCTATCTGTGTAGGATAGGTGGGAGGCTTTGAAGCGTTATCGCCAGATAGCGTGGAGCCATCCTTGAAATACCACCCTGGTATGTTTGAGGTTCTAACGTAGACCCGTTATCCGGGTCGCGGACAGTGTCTGGTGGGTAGTTTGACTGGGGCGGTCTCCTCCCAAAGAGTAACGGAGGAGCGCGATGGTACACTCAGCATGGTCGGAAATCATGCTATGAGCGCAAAGGTAGAAGTGTGCTTGACTGCGAGACTGACACGTCGAGCAGGTACGAAAGTAGGTCTTAGTGATCCGGTGGTTCTGTATGGAAGGGCCATCGCTCAACGGATAAAAGGTACTCCGGGGATAACAGGCTGATACCGCCCAAGAGTTCATATCGACGGCGGTGTTTGGCACCTCGATGTCGGCTCATCACATCCTGGGGCTGGAGCTGGTCCCAAGGGTATGGCTGTTCGCCATTTAAAGTGGTACGCGAGCTGGGTTCAGAACGTCGTGAGACAGTTCGGTCCCTATCTGCCGTGGGCGTTGGAAAATTGAGGAAAGCTGCTCCTAGTACGAGAGGACCGGAGTGGACGAACCCCTGGTGTTTGGGTTGTCATGCCAATGGCATTGCCCAGTAGCTACGTTCGGACAGGATAACCGCTGAAAGCATCTAAGCGGGAAGCCCCTTCCAAGATTAATTTTCCCTGGGACTTTAAGTTCCCTGAAGGGCCGTTCAAGACTAGGACGTTGATAGGTTGGGTGTGGAAGCGCTGTGAGGCGTTGAGCTAACCAATACTAATTGCCCGTGAGGCTTGACCATATAATGCAAGCGAGACGACGGACAGATTGTCTGAAGTACATGCTAGCCATGAAAAAATTGTATTCAATAATCGTCGACCTAATTTGAAGAGTGAGACCTATGCCCTGATTAGCGTAGTGATGTAATCACTAGCTAATAGATTATTGTCTTGCCCTTCATACCAGTTTGCCTGGTAACCATAGAGAACTAGAACCACCTGATCCCATACCGAACTCAGTAGTGAAATGGTTCATCGCCGATGGTAGTGTGGGGCTTCCCCATGTGAGAGTAGGTCATTGCCAGGCTTCTAAATTAAAAAACCCCTGTATTAAGATGCAGGGGTTTTTTTTTATCTGTGTCAGGCTGGCCGCAGACGGATTCGAGACAGAGCGCTATATGATCCCGACAATGTTAACTGGCTCACGGCGCCTATTATAGCCGGCGCCCTAGGCAGGGTGTTTTACAATGGTAGGTCTTGCGTCTCCAGTTGAGGCATAATGTTCCCAACCGCAATCATTAAGAGCACCAGTAATGGAATATGTGTTTTACCTAGGTCTAGGAGCAGTATCTGGCCTAATTAGTGGCTTATTTGGATTGGGTGGCGGCTCCATTATTGTCCCTCTACTGATTTTCGCGTTTGCCGCTCAGGGAATTGATGCGCAAATATCCACCCATTTGGCAATTGGCACATCTCTGGCAACGATTGTCGTAACATCACTGAGTTCAATTTATACCCATTACCAAAAGCGAGCCATTCGCTGGGACCTAGTCCTGCGACTCGGCCCTGGTATTATTATTGGGACTGTGCTGGGTGGGATTTTTGCTGTATCACTCGATGGCGTTGTACTGCAGCTAATGTTTGGGTGCTTTCTGACCTGTATTGGCTTACAGATGCTTTTTTATCGTCCGATTACCCAGAACCGACCTCTTCCCAGAGCATCAACAATGGTCACACTGGGCTCCGGCATAGGAGGAATTTCCGCCCTATTTGGTATTGGTGGCGGTGCCTTAACTGCACCTCTGTTAGCTCATTTTGGTGTCAGAATGCACCAGGCTATTGGAACTGCAGCGGCCTGTGGGTTTCCCATTGGCGTAGTTGCCACGCTGGTATATAGCGCGTCTAATGTGCCTAGTGAGATCATCCATGGTGCAAATCTGGGCTATGTATTTCTGCCGGCCTGGTTCGGCATTGTGGTTGCGAGTACACCTTTTGCTCGAGTGGGGGCGCTATTGGCGCATCGATTGAATGAACAGAGTCTCAAGCGATCTTTCGGCTGGGTCGTATTAGTGTTTGGCATTCGCTTTATATGGATTAACATTGCACAGTAAAAAACATAATATCGGCGGCTCATGTGTCTGACTTACAAAATCAAATTTTAGATATTCTTAAAGATGGCAATTTTCATTCTGGCGGTAGTTTAGGTGAACAATTAGGCGTTAGTCGCACCGCGATTTGGAAGCAGTTACAGAAGTTAGAAGATATGGGTTTGCCTGTGGAGTCTGTAAAGGGCACAGGTTATCGGCTTGCAAATGGATTGGAGCTGCTAGCTAAAACCTCTATCGTTAAGCACCTGTGTAATGCCAAGGCTCAAATACCTAGACGCATAGAAATACTAAAAAGTGTCGATTCAACAAACAAATATCTTCATGAACAAACCGATGCTGATTATTCAAAGGCTGTTGTATTCGCTGAGAGGCAAACATCGGGGCGCGGTAGGAGGGGCAAGGCCTGGGTCAGCCCTTTTGCCGCCAATATCTATATGTCAATTCTGTGGGATTTTGAACAGGGCGCCCAAGCATTAGAGGGGCTTAGTCTCGGAGTTGGTGTTGCAGTCCGCCGAGCACTAGTTGAGTTGGGTATTGGCAATGTAGGCCTAAAGTGGCCAAACGATATCTATATTGGAGACAAAAAACTAGGCGGTATACTATTGGAAATGATTGGTGATCCAGCGGGCCAGTGCTCTGTCATTGTTGGAGTCGGTATCAATGTTGCCATGCCATCGAAAAATACCGTAGATATTGACCAACCTTGGACTGATCTAAATTCAGAGTCTGCCATGCCTGTGTCGCGCAACAAGCTGGCTGCTAATTTAACAGATCACATCTTCCAGCTACTGGACAGCTTCGAAGTTATTGGTTTTGGCCACTATCGTGACGAATGGCAAGATGCAGACGCGTTCAAAGGCCGGCAAGGCACCATCCAAACCCCTCGAGATGCAATATCTGGAACCATAGTTGGTGTCGATAACCGCGGTGCCGTTCAATTACGTCTACCCAATGGAGAGGTGCAGAGTTTTATTGGCGGCGAACTTAGCCTGAGGCTAGCTAAATGATGCTACAAATTGATGTTGGCAACACCCAGACAAAATGGCGTCTCATGGATGGCGAAAACCTGTCGGCACGAGGCTGTCAGATAACAAGTTCCTTATTGGCTAAAAGCCTAGATCTCACCACTGTTAGCTCTGTGACCGAAGCTCGTCTGTGTTCCGTGGCTTCTCCTGAAATTACCAGGGGTATAAAACAACAGCTCGCTGACCAGTATGATATTGGGCTGCAGATTGCTCAGGTCTCTGCTCATGCTGGCGGGGTAACCTGTGGCTATGAGCCGATCAAGGCGCTTGGCGTAGATCGATGGTTGGCCCTGGTCGCCGCCTTTAAGTGCTATCGACGCGCAGTGCTCGTTGTTGATGTGGGTAGCGCTATGACGCTCGATCTGGTGTCCCCGGAAGGCGCCCACGTTGGCGGCTATATCCTGCCGGGTCTGCGCCTCATGCGTGATGCACTTTGGCGGGGCACCCAAAAGGTTCGACCCGAGCAGCAGCTAGAGTCTTTTGCAGCAATAGAGACCGTAAATATGGTTGTACCAGGCGCAGGCACCGAAGATGCGGTAAATCGAGGTTGCCTACTTGCGGCCGTTTCGGCTGTTGAAAAAATCGCCTCTACTTACCCAGCCACTGTGGTGATCACCGGTGGTGACGGGGCGACCTTGGCCGATGCGCTGTCATTGAAAACTGAATATAAACCCGATTTGGTCTTTGATGGATTGGCTGTTGAAGATATAGCGCTGGTTAGCGGCTGATAAACAGCCTTAATGTAGAGTGATCGGTGGTAAAGACGCCTTTGATTTTTGATGAATGTCTCTAGCGCCAAATCTAAGTCCAAATAAGTGCCAGTTATAACTCACAAAGCATCTTAACGACGTCGGCGATACCCGCCGGGAAAAGGAGTGTTGCTTAAATTACCCAGTAGGGGCCATATTTACATAGCCTATAGACAAAACCTCTCTGAGGCGGGCCAGCAGTTGCAGAATCAGCAGAACAGAGCAGCGATTCAAGCGTTCGATTATAAGATGTTGATTATAAACAATAAAAACGAAGAGCGGGCTAAAAATCACCGTATAATGCTGGCCAATTTTCACCTATTTAAGTAAATGATCAATGTCCAAGTAAAAAAACCCTAAAAGATAACTGCGATAAGGTTGCTAATAGCGCTAAGTTTCACTAAAATCGCGCACCGTTATTGAGATGCTGGCGTAGCTCAGTTGGTAGAGCAGCTGACTTGTAATCAGCCGGTCGGGGGTTCGACTCCTCTCGCCAGCTCCATTTTTCTCCTCGTGATGCGGGTATTACCGGCAGTGATCGGCAATATCCGGTTAAAAAGAGAATAGACGGCCATTTTTGGCGGGATTCCCGAGCGGCCAAAGGGATCAGACTGTAAATCTGACGCGAAAGCTTCGGTGGTTCGAATCCACCTCCCGCCACCAAAAATGAACGGGCGCATTGGGTGCTTTGTTAGATAGTTGTTAAATAGTAAGAATGTTTTTGAAGGCTAAAGGCAACAGTTTAAAGGCCTGTGGGCACTGTTAAGCAGGCGCTGTTGAGAAAGGAATGTTTAGCGGGCATAGTTTAATGGTAGAACCTCAGCCTTCCAAGCTGATGATGCGGGTTCGATTCCCGCTGCCCGCTCCATCAAAAACAGAGGTTGTGCTCATATAGCTCAGTCGGTAGAGCACTTCCTTGGTAAGGAAGAGGTCACCGGTTCAAATCCGGTTATGAGCTCCATATTTTCCGAAAAGAGCAGTGCTCTTTTGGGTTTAGTGACAAGAAGTTTTAAAAACGATTGTTGTAAGTAATTAGGTTAAAAGTTAAGGGCATTAGTTGTAACTGATAATGGCCCGCTAATGTTCTGTTTAGGAGACACTGAGATGGCTAAAGAAAAATTTGAAAGAAATAAGCCGCACGTAAACGTCGGCACCATTGGTCACGTAG